>CAVXFO010000001.1:0-994934 GCA_963761055.1 uncultured Actinomycetes bacterium
AGAAGCTCCTCGAGATCAAGGGCGTGCACGAGACCAGCAGTACCTGGTCGACGAGGTGCAGCGGGTCTACCGCGACCAGGGTGTGTCGATCCACGACAAGCACATCGAGGTGATCGTCCGGCAGATGCTGCGCCGTGTGACCGTTCGGGAGCCGGGCGACAGCGCGTTCCTGCCCGGCGAGAAGGTCGACGCCCGCCGCTACGCGAGGAGAACCGCCGGCTCGTCGAGGAGGGCAAGCGCCCGGCCGAGGGTCGTCCCGAGCTCATGGGAATCACCAAAGGCGTCGCTCGCGACCGACTCGTGGCTCTCGGCGGCGTCGTTCCAGGAGACGACCCGGGTGCTCACCGAGGCCGCGATCGAGGTCGTTCCGACGGCCTCGAGGGCCTCAAGGAGAACGTGATCATCGGCAAGCTGATCCCCGCGGGAACGGGCATGCCGATGTACCGCGACATCAAGACCGAGGCCCCCGAGTACGAGCCGCTGCCCTTCTACACGTCCGAGGCCGAAGAGGAGATGGACCTCGCGACGTGGCTGCGGGAGGCGAGCACGAACCGCAAGGAAGAGGCCGAGGTCGAACCGTCACGCGGACGCGACCGCGAGCCGGCCTTCGCGGTCGTCGCCGAGCGCGGCCCCCGATGTTCCCGGGGCCGCTGACCAAGGTGACGTCGCCGCCGGCGACGAGGTCGGACGTGTCTGGCGGCGTTGATTCCGGTCCGGCCCCACGCTGGGGGCCGGACACGGCCCTGCTACTCTCATCCGTCGGTTCCGAGCGCCTGGCGCGCTGCGAACGCCCTGCTCAGCTCTGGATTCCAGAGCCGGAAAATCTCAGAGAAGACGCAGTGCCCACGATCGCCCAGCTCGTCCGTAAGGGCCGGGAGTCGAAGGCCGAAAAGACCAAGACCCCGGCGCTCAAAGGCTCCCCGCAACGCCGCGGCGTGTGCACCCCGCGTGTTCACCACGACGCCGAAGAAGCCGAACTCCGCGCTGCGCAAGGTCGCCCGAGTGCGGCTCACCTCGGGCATCGAGGTCACCGCGTACATCCCGGGCATCGGCCACAACCTGCAGGAGCACTCGATCGTGCTCGTGCGCGGCGGTCGTGTGAAGGACCTTCCGGGCGTGCGTTACAAGATCATCCGCGGTGCGCTCGACGCGTCCGGAGTCGCGAACCGTAAGCAGGCCCGCAGCCGATACGGCGCAAAGAAGGAGGCTAGCTATGCCCCGTAAGGGCCCCGCGCCCCGTCGCGGAGCTGATGCCCGACCCGATATACCGGTCGGTCGTCGTCACCCAGCTCGTCAACAAGGTGCTCGTACGCGGGCAAGCGCTCGACCGCGGAGCACATCGTGTACGCCGCGCTCGAGGAGATCGCCCGCAAGACCCAGGGCGACCCGGTCGCCGTCCTGAAGCGGGCGGTCGAGAACATCCGGCCCCCGCTCGAGGTCAAGAGCCGGCGGGTCGGCGGCGCCACCTACCAGGTGCCGGTCGAGGTGCGGCCCCGCCGGGCCACCACCTTCGCGATCCGCTGGATCGTCGGCTACTGCCGCCAGCGGCGGGAGAAGACCATGGCCGAGCGCCTCGCAGGCGAACTGCTCGACGCGAGCAACGGCATCGGTGCTTCAATCAAGCGCCGGGAAGATCTGCAGAAAATGGCGGAATCAAACAAGGCTTTCGCGCATTACCGCTGGTAGCGTGGTGAAAAGGGACGATCAGGACATGATGATTCGAGCAGTGACGACACGGGAGCCGGCCGAACGACGCTGATCGCGACGTGACGCCGAGCGGGGTCTCCCCCCGCGACTCCCGACCGGGCCCCGAGCAATCGGTTCGCCCGGTCGACTGCTGCCGTCCCGAAGACCGCCGACTACGCCCAGCCGCCCGAACGAGATGCGCTCCCGAAGAGGACACAGAGATGGCACGCGAAGTTCCCCCTCGAAAAGACCCGCAACATCGGGATCATGGCTCACATCGACGCGGGCAAGACCACGACGACCGAGCGGATCCTCTACTACACCGGCAAGACGTACAAGATCGGTGAGGTGCACGAAGGCGCCGCGGTCATGGACCACATGGTCCAAGAACAAGAGCGTGGCATCACGATCACGTCGGCCGCCACGACCGCGTAGTGGCACGACTGCCAAGTCAACATCATCGACACGCCCGGCCACGTCGACTTCACGGTCGAGGTCGAGCGCTCGTCTCCGCGTCCTCGACGGCGCGGTCGCCGTGTTCGACGCGGTCGCCGGTGTCGAGCCGCAGACCGAGACCGTATGGCGTCAGGCCAACAAGTACAACGTGCCCCGGTTCTGCTTCGTCAACAAGATGGACCGCATCGGCGCCGACTTCTATCGCTGCGTTGCGATGATCGCGTGACCGCCTCGACGCGGTTCCGGCGATCGTCCAGCTCCCGATCGGTTCGGAGAGGCGACTTTCGCGGTGTCATCGACCTCGTCGCGATGAAGGCCGTGGTCTGGCCGCTCGACGACGACACCGAAGGCGCGAAGTTCGAGACCGTCGACATCCCGGCCGAGTACGCCGAGGCAGCGACCAGCCGCGCGCCACGAGTTGCTCGAGACGGTTGCAACCGTCGACGACCACCTGATCGAGAAGTACCTCGAGGGCGAGGAGCTCAGCGAGAACGAGATCAAGGCCGCGATCCGCACGGGAACGCTCGCGTTCGACTTCGTGCCGGTGCTGTGCGGCTCGGCGTTCAAGAACAAGGGCGTGCAGCCCATGCTCGACGCGGTCGTCGACTTCCTGCCTTCGCCCGCTCGACATCAAGCCCACCGAGGGTGTCGACATGAAGGGCGAGCCGGTCGAGCGCAAGGCGAGCGAGAACGAGCCGTTCTCGGCGCTTGCGTTCAAGATCGTCGCCGACCCCTTCGGCAAGCTCACCTACTTCCGGATCTACTCGGGCAAGCTCGACAAGGGTTCGGAGATC
Source organism: uncultured Actinomycetes bacterium (assembly GCA_963761055.1). Taxonomy (GTDB): domain Bacteria; phylum Actinomycetota; class Acidimicrobiia; order IMCC26256; family PALSA-610; genus PALSA-610. The sequence goes on from CAVXFO010000001.1 coordinate 2,937, forward strand.
TATAACTCCACCAAGGACCGCAAGGAGCGCATCGGGCGCATCCTGCGCATGCACGCGAACCAGCGTGAGGACATCGAGGTCGCGTTCGCGGGCGACATCGTCGCGGGCCTCGGCTTCAAGCAGACCACGACCGGCGACACGCTGTGCGAACGCGCGAACCCGATCATCCTGGAGCAGATGGTCTTCCCCGAGCCGGTCATCCCGTCGCGATCGAGCCGAAGACGAAAGCCGACCAGGACAAGCTGGGCAAGGCGCTCAGCTCGCTCTCCGACGAGGACCCGACCTTCCGGGTGCACACCGACGAGGAGACCGGCCAGACCATCATCCGCGGCATGGGCGAGCTTCACCTCGAAGTGCTCGTCGACCGGATGATGCGCGAGTTCAACGTCGAGGCCACGTCGGCAAGCCGCAGGTCGCGTACCGCGAGACCATCACCCAGCCCGTCGAGCAGATCCGTATCCGCTACATCCGCCAGACCGGCGGCCGCGGCCAGTTCGCCGACGTCGTGCTCGGCGCTCGAACCCACGGGTCCCGGCGGCGGCTACGAGTTCGTGGACGAGATCAAGGGCGGTCGTAATCCCCCGCGAGTACATCCCCGCCGTCGACGCCGGTATCCAAGAGGCGATGCAAGGCGGTGTCGTCGCGGGCTACCCGCTCGTCGACGTACGGGCCCGGCTCACCTTCGGGTCGTACCACGAGGTCGACAGTTCGGAGATGGCGTTCAAGATCGCCGGCTCCATGGCGCTGAAGGACGCGGCCAAGAAGGCCAAGCCTCAACTGCTCGAGCCGGTCATGGCCGTCGAGGTCGTGACCGCCGATGAGTACATGGGCGACGTCATCGGCGACCTCAACTCGAGGCGAGGTCAGGTCGAGGGCGTCGAGCAGCGCGGCAGCGCGCAGGTCATCACCGCCAAGGTCCCGTTGGCGCAGATGTTCGGGTATGTTGGCGACCTGCGGTCTCGCACCCAAGGGCGCGCGACCTACACGATGCAGTTCGACTCGTACCAGGCGGTACCGGACTCGATCGCCCAAGAGATCATCGCCCGCGTACGCGGCGAGTGACTCGCCCCCAGCCCGTAATCACCCCCTGCAACATCATCTTCGGATCGAAAGGTAAAGGCCGTCCGATGGCGAAAGAGAAGTTCGAGCGCACGAAGCCGCACTTGAACATTGGGACGATTGGTCATATCGATCATGGGAAGACGACGTTGACGGCGGCGATCACGAAGGTTCTGCATGATCAGAACCCGAAGAATTCGTTTACGGCGTTTGATCAGATCGATAAGGCGCCGGAGGAGAAGGCGCGGGGGATCACGATCTCGATCGCGCATGTGGAGTACGAGACCGAGAACCGGCATTACGCGCATGTGGATTGTCCGGGTCATGCGGATTACATCAAGAACATGATTACGGGTGCGGCGCAGATGGATGGTGCGATCCTGGTTGTGGCGGCGACGGATGGTCCGATGCCGCAGACGCGTGAGCATGTGTTGTTGGCCCGGCAGGTGGGTGTGCCGTCGATCGTGGTGGCGTTGAACAAGAGCCGACATGGTCGACGACGAGGAGATCTTGGAGCTGGTCGAGCTCGAGGTCCGTGAGCTTCTCAACGAGTACGAGTTCCCGGGTGATGACACGCCGGTGGTGCGGGTCGGCGCGTTGAAGGCGTTGGAGGGTGATGCGGAGTGGACGCCGAAGATCTTGGAGTTGATGGCGTCGGTCGACAGTTTCTTGCCGGAGCCGACGCGGGATGTGGATCGGCCGTTCTTGATGCCGATCGAGGATGTGTTCACGATCACGGGTCGTGGCACGGTGGTGACGGGCCGGGTGGAGCGGGGGATCGTGAAGGTCGGTGAGGAGATCGAGATCATCGGTCTGCGGGCGACGACGAAGACGACGTGTACGGGTGTGGAGATGTTCCGCAAGTTGCTCGATGAGGGTCGGGCCGGCGACAACATCGGTGCGCTGTTGCGGGGGACGAAGAAGGAAGATGTGGAGCGCGGGCAGGTGCTCGCGAAGCCGGGGAGTATCACGCCGCACACGAATTTCACGGCGCAGGTGTACATCTTGACGAAGGAGGAGGGCGGCCGGCATACGCCGTTCTTCACCAATTATCACCCGCAGTTCTATTTCCGGACTACGGATGTGACGGGCACGGTTGCGTTGCCGGAGGGTACGGAGATGGTGATGCCGGGTGATAACACCGAGATGACTGTGGAGTTGGGGAAGCCGATCGCGATGGATGAGGGTTTGCGGTTCGCGATCCGTGAGGGTGGCCGGACCGTGGGTTCCGGCCGCGTCGTCAAGATCGAGAAGTAGGGACAACCAATGGCAGCCAATACGGGCCAGAAGATTCGCATCCGCCTGAAGGCGTACGACCACGAGGTCATCGACCAGTCGACGAAGAAGATCGTCGAGACGGTGATCCGTACGCAGGCGAAGGTGCGGGGTCCGGTGCCGTTGCCGACGGAGATCCGCAAGTACACGGTCATCCGGTCGCCGCACGTCGACAAGGACAGCCGCGAGCACTTCGAGATGCGTATTCACAAGCGCCTCATCGACATCGTCGAACCGACCGGCAAGACGGTCGAAGCTCTCCAGCGCCTGGATCTTCCCGCCGGTGTCGATATCGAATTGAAGATGCAGCAGGCCTGATCCGTCCGTCGGGCGGCTCAACCCGAACCGGGATCGCGGCGAGCCAGGACGACGACATCGGTGGCGTACACGGTCGTCCATGCCGTCGGGCCGGTGAGCAGCGATTCGAGCACGGCCTGGTCCTTGCCGCCGAGATCGGCCCTGATCGCGACCAACCACTCCACCGAGCTCGGATCACGTTGGTCCTTGTCGTTGATGCCCCAGTTGCGCGGCGTCCACGGGTTCGGGAACGAGAAGATCAGCGTGCGGTCGGTCAGGTGGGGCACGAGGTGGTAGGAGGCGCTGACCGAAGCGTGGGCCGGGATCAGCGAGAGCGCGTGGCGGATCTGGGCTTGGTCGGTCTGCTGTTGCGCGTTGGTCGCGAGTGGCCAGTAGCCGGTGCGGTAGTTGGCGCTGTACGGCCCGACGCCCCACGACAGCGCGGTCGCGATGCACGCGGCGAGCGCCAGCCCGGCCGCGAACGATCGGTACCGGCCTTTCAGTCGCCGGAGTCCGAGTACGAAGCCGAGCATCGTGGCAGTGAGCGGGAGCGCGACGTAGTGGTAGTGCAGGCTCCACGTGAAGCTGTTGACGCTCAGGAGGTTGGCGAGCAGTTGCGGAATCGCCAAGAGCAGCGTGAACGGCTCGAGCAGGTTCACGAACGCAAATGGCGCCCAGAGATCACGCAGGTAACCGACGGTGTGCGCCTTGTGGAGGTGCGTGGCGACGAGACCGGGATGGAGCACGAACGATGACGCCACGCCCGTGAAGTTGTTCCCGAGGTCGCCGTAGAAGCCCTCGGCGTAGAACGCCTTTCCGGTAGGGCTGAAATGCGGCAACAGGATCTGGGTGGCGATCGCGAACCAGATCACTGCGAACACGATCGTGAAGACGCCGCGTCGTCGCTGCGGACCGCGCTCGGTATCGCTCGTCCGGATGAGGAGGAGCGCGCCCAGCCCGATGATGGTGAGCGCGACGTCCTCTTTCCAGAGGATCGCGAACACGAGCATCGCCCAGTAGGCCCGGTTCTGATTGCGCAGCGCGAAACCGTAGGCCGCGAGAAGGGGTGCGATGGCGAAGACCTCGGGGTGGAAGAGCTCCTGGGCAAGCCACGTCATCGAGAAATGTGAGAGGCATACGGCCCCCGCGACGCACGCGATCCAGGGCTGGAGCCCGACGCGCCGGGCGAGCCAGTAGACGACGAGCGGGACCGCGGCGAGCGCCAGCACCTGGGCGACGTTCATGACGGTCGGGCCGTCGAAGCCGAGCCAATAGAAAGGGGCGAAGAAGTAGAAGCCGAATGTCGCGTGATGGCCGTACAGCGGGAGGCCGCGTACGGTGTCGAACTGCGCGCCATGCGCGGCCAACCAGGCCGCCTGGCCGAAGATGCCCGAGTCGAAGTCGAAGCTCCCGAAACGGTTCTGGCGGAGCATGACCAAAGTGGAGAACTTCCACGCCCACGCCAGCGTCAAGATCACGAGTAGGCCGAACGGAATCGTGCCAGGCCGGCGGAGCCACGATTCGGGCCCGATCCAAGTGCCGCCGCCGCCGTCTCGAGGCGAGTTGTCGACCCCGTGTCCGGCGCCGTCCGCGTGGTCGGCGGGGCGTTCGGCGTCGCCGGGCGAATCGTCCGAGGAAGCGTGAAGGGCAGTGCTCCCCCGCTCCGCGGGTGCCCCGAGCGGTTCCTCTTCGGTCGGAAGGGTCACGCTCTCGCTCCTTGACGGGTGACGCGCCGCTCGCGTTTTCCGGAACCGCTATTTTCGCGGAGCCGGCGCGGGGAATCAGGTTCAGTACGCCGGATGGCGCGGCAGTCGACGGCGCGCTAGCATCATCGGGCTCTACGGGCCGCACATGGCGACCCGCCGCGTTGTGCCCCCGGCCTCGGGTGCGACGCGACTTCAACCGAGGCCCGCGTAGGCCCCGTTTCCGGCGGAACCGCGCGGCACAACCGAGATCGCGCTCCGCCCGGGAACTCCGAGCGGAGCGTTCGCGTGGGCGCGGACGTTCCAGTCGTTCTGGGAAGTTCGGTCCGTGCGATGCCAGCCCGAGCAACCTGTCACCGGAGTCGACAATGGCGAACAAAGGGATCCTGGGCCGAAAACTCGGCATGACCCAGGTCTTCGACGAGGGGAACCGGATCGTCCCGGTCACCGTCATCGAGGCCGGACCCTGTCGCGTGGTCCAGATCAAGACTCCCGAGCGCGATGGGTATGCCGCGGTCCAACTCGCCTTCGGCGAAACCACGGCCCGGCGGCTGTCCAAGCCGGAGCTCGGCCACCTGAAGGCCGCGAACGCGGATCCGACCAAGTACCTCGCGGAGTTGCGGGTCGTCGACCTGTCCGGCTTCGAGCTGGGCCAGATCCTGAAAGCCGACGTCTTCGCGGCCGGCGAGCGCGTCGACGTGACCGGCATCAGCAAGGGTCACGGTTTCGCCGGCGTGATGAAGCGCCACAACTTCTCCGGTCAGGGCGCGTCGCACGGAAACCACAAGAAGCACCGTGCTCCCGGTTCGATCGGCGCCTGCGCCACACCGGCGCGCGTGTTCAAGGGCATGAAGATGGCGGGGCAGTTCGGCAACGTGCGCACCACCACACTGAACCTGCAGGTCGTCGAAGGCGACGCGGAACGCAACCTCCTGCTCATCCGGGGCGCGGTCCCCGGGCCGTCGGGCGGGATCGTCTTCGTGCGCAACGCGGTGAAGTCGGGGGTGAAGGCGTGAGCGAGCTCACGATGAAGACGGCGACGGGCGCCGACGCCGGCACGGTCGAGCTGCCCGACCACATCTTCGGCATCGAGCCGAACGTGGCCGTGATGCACCAGGTCGTCACCGCGCAGCTGGCCGCCAAGCGGGCCGGTACGCACAGCACCAAGACGCGTTCGGAGGTCCGGGGTGGTGGCGCCAAGCCGTGGCGCCAAAAGGGCACCGGTCGTGCTCGCCAGGGTTCGATCCGCGCGCCGCAGTGGCGTGGCGGTGGTGTGGCGCACGGCCCCAAGCCGCGCGACTACTCGCAGCGGACTCCCAAGAAGATGGTGCAGCTCGCGCTGCGTTCCGCGCTCTCCGACCGGGCTTCCGAGGCGAAGGTCGTCGTTGTCGACGACTGGGCGATCGACGCACCGAAGACGAAGGACGCGGTGAAGCTCCTCGAGGCGATCGGCCTGCGCACGAAGGGCGAGCGCGAGGCGCGCGTCCTGGTCGTGCTGTTCCGCACCGACGAGAACGCGTGGAAGTCGCTGCGCAACCTCGGCGACCGCGTGCAGATCGTGTTGCCCGAGGAACTGAACACGTACGACGTGCTGCTGAACGACTGGCTCGTGTTCTCGCAGCCTGCGCTCGAGACCACCATCGCCCGGCTGTCAACCGTGCGGACGAGCGAGCCCCCCGGGCGAGCCGAGGGAGCCATGTCGTCGAGCTCGAGAGCGGGTGCAGCCAATGAGTAAGGACCCTCGCGACATCATCATCAAGCCGGTGGTGTCGGAGAAGTCGTACGCGGGCTACGACCTCAACGTCTACACGTTCATCGTGGCGCAGAACGCCAACAAGATCGAGATCCGTACCGCGGTCGAGCAGTTGTTCGCCCGCCGGGTCGAGAAGGTCCACACCATCAACCGCAAGGCGAAGCGCACGCGCAATCGCAGCACTGGCGCGTACAACGCACCGGCGCGCCAGAAGCGTGCCATCGTCACCCTCGCCGCCGGCGAGGAGCGCATCGACATCTTCGGGAGCTGACGATGCCCATTCGCAAACGCAAGCCGACGAGCCCTGGGCGCCGATTCCAGAGCTCGTCCGACTTCGCGGAGGTCACCAAGACCAAGCCCGAGAAGTCGCTGACGAAGCCGAAGCCGAAGACGGGTGGTCGCAACTCGTACGGCCGCATGACCGCCCGCCACCGCGGTGGCGGTCACAAGCAGCGGTACCGCATCGTCGACTTCCGCCGGAACAAGGACGGCGTCCCGGCCAAGGTCGCGGGCATCGAGTACGACCCGAACCGCAACGCGCGCCTCGCGCTCCTACACTATCTCGACGGCGAGAAGCGCTACATCATCGCTCCGCAGGGTCTCGAGGTCGGTGCGATGGTGCAGAGCGGCCAGGGCAGCGAGATCCGGGTCGGCAACGCACTGCCGCTGCGCTACATCCCCGTCGGCACCACGGTGCACAACGTCGAGTTGAAGCCCGGAGGCGGTGCCAAGATGGGCCGGGGCGCGGGCACTGCAATCCAGCTCATCGCCAAAGAGGGCATGTTCGCCACGCTGCGACTGCCCTCGACCGAGATGCGCCGTGTGCCGATCGATTGCCGCGCGACGGTGGGGTCGGTCGGCAACAGCGAGTCGGGCCTGATCTCGATCGGCAAGGCCGGCCGTAACCGTTGGAAGGGCAAGCGTCCGCACACCCGTGGTGTCGCGATGAACCCCGTCGATCACCCGCTCGGCGGCGGCGAGGGCAAGAGCTCCGGCGGACGGCACCCCGTGTCGCCGTGGGGCAAGCCCGAGGGCCGCACCCGCAAGAAGGGCAAGTCGAGCGACAAGCTCATCATCCGCCGCCGTCGTACGCGCGGCGCACGGAGGTAATGCACATGTCGAGCGTGCGCATGAGCGAAGCGAAGACTCGGGTACGCGTCCATATGGCGCGTAGCGAAGGAGCCATGTAATGCCGCGCAGTCTGAAGAAGGGTCCGTTCATCGACGACCACCTCGCGGAGAAGGTGGACGCGATGAACGCGGCCGGCGACCGCAAGGTCATCAAGACGTGGTCGCGCCGGAGCACGGTGACCCCCGACATGGTCGGTCACACACTCGCAGTGCACGACGGCCGCAAGCACGTGCCGGTCTACGTGACCGAGGCGATGGTCGGGCACAAGCTCGGCGAGTTCGCGCCGACCCGGGTGTTCCGCTACCACGCGGGCCAAGAGCGATCGAGCCGGCGCTGATGGCGAGCACGAAGACCAACGAGACGACGAACGCCACCGTGCGCGCCACGGTGCGCTACCTCCACACCTCGCCGTACAAGGTGCGCCAGGTGCTCGAGTTGGTGCGCGGCCTCCCGGTCGACGACGCCGACCGGATCCTGCAGCTCTGCGAGAAGGACGCGGCCGCCGACGTCCAGAAGTTGCTCCGCTCCGCGATCGCGAACGGCGAGCACAACAACGCGCTGTCGGCGGACGAGCTGTTCGTCTCGCTTGCATGGGCCGACGAAGGCCCGACGCGCAAGCACGGTCAGCCGCGTGCCCGCGGCCGTTACTTCCGGATCCGCAAGCGCACCTCGCATGTCACGATCGTGCTCGAGCGGTTCGCCGTCGACGAGCTCGAGACGAGGCGCCGCCGCGAGGAAGCGACCGGTCGGGGTGCTGCGGTCTCCCAGCGCCGCCGGGCCGAGCGTGTGCGTCGCTCCCGCGCCGCCCAGCCCGAAGTCACCGAGGTCGAAGAGCCGGAAGCCGGCGAGCCGGAAGCCGAGGTGGCTGCGGTCGACGTCGCCGAACCCGAAGCGGTCGAGCCCGCAACCGAAGAGCCGGAAGCCGACGAGTCGGAAGCCGAGAAGGACTAGTCATGGGTCAAAAAGTCAACCCGTACGGGTTCCGGCTCGGTGTCACGACCGAGTGGAAGTCCCGCTGGATCGCACCCAAGAAGGAATACCGCGAGTTCCTCATCGAGGACTGGAAGATCCGCGACTACCTGCGCAAGCAGCTCGAGCGTGCCGCGGTCAGCCGCGTCGAGATCGAGCGCACCGGCGACCGCCTGCGGATCGACGTCTACACCGCGCGTCCCGGGATCGTCATCGGTCGGCGCGGAGCCGAGGCGGAACGCCTGCGCGAGGGTCTGCGCAAGATCAGTGGCAACCCGAAGATCCAGTTCAACATCCAAGAGATCAAGCAGCCCGAGATCGACGCCATGCTGCTCGCGCAGGGTGTCGCCGACCAGCTCACCGGTCGGGTCTCGTTCCGGCGGGCGATGAAGCGTGCGGTGCAGACTGCGATGAAGGCGGGCGCCCTCGGCGTGCGGGTCCAGTGCAGCGGCCGCCTCGGCGGCGCCGAGATGAGCCGCAAGGAGTGGTATCGCGAGGGTCGGGTGCCGTTGCACACCTTGCGCGCCGACGTCGACTACGGCCTCGCGGAAGCGAAGACCACGTTCGGCCGCATCGGCGTGAAGGTATGGATCTACAAGGGCGACATCCTTCCGTACAAGAGCGCGGTCGAGGACAAGATCGCACGGGAAGCGGCCATGGCCGTCGGCGAGACCGCGGGTCAGCCCGGCGCGCGCCGGGTCGTGAGCGCGGGTGGCGGGCGCCGTCGCCCGAGCGAGGAAGGTAGCGACGCCGCCGCCACACCCGAAGGTGCAGCGGAAACGGCCGAGGGCGGCGACGACGCGCCGGCGAAGCCGCTGCTCGGCGAAGCCGATCCCGAGCTCGAGCGACTGCTCGCCGAGGAAGAAGATATCGAGCGCCGCACGCGTGAGCACCACGAGACCCCGCACTTCCGCGGCGGCGAGGAGTAGGTCGTTCGAATGTTGATGCCCCGCAAGGTTCGCCACCGCAAGGTGCAACGAGGTCGCATGACCGGCATGGCCAAGGGTGGGACGCGTCTCGCATTCGGCGAGTTCGGTATCCAGGCCTTGGAGCCGGGCTGGTTGACGAACCGACAGATCGAAGCCGCTCGTATCGCGATGACCCGCCACATCAAGCGTGGCGGCAAGGTCTGGATCAACGTCTTCCCCGACAAGCCCATCACCCAAAAGCCCGCCGAGACCCGCATGGGTTCGGGTAAGGGCAACCCGGAGAAATGGGTTGCGGTGATCAAGCCCGGCCGAGTGCTGTTCGAGCTCTCGGGTGTCCCCGAACCTGTCGCCCGCGAGGCGATGCGGCTCGCGATCCACAAGCTTCCGATGCGAGCCCGTTTCATCGTGCGTGAAGAAGAGGTGTAGCGATGACGAAAGCGAGTGAGTTGCGGGAGCTGACCGACGAATCCCTCGTCGATCGTCTGTCGGAGGCGAAGCAGGAGCTCTGGAAGCGCCGGCTCGACCTCGCGACCGGCCAGCTCGACGGCACCACGGAGATCATGAACTACAAGCGCGAGATCGCCCGCGTCCACACGCTGATGCGTGAGCGCGAGATCCTGGCGCACGAGGCAGATCGGCAGGAGGCCTGATGGCCGACGAGAGCACTATCCCGCAAACCGGCACCCCCGAGACCGGCGAGAAGCGGTCGAATTCCCGCAAGGTGCGCGAAGGCATCGCGGTGTCCGTGAAGATGGACAAGACCGTCGTGGTCGCAGTCGTCGATCGGGTCCGGCATCGCCGGTACCAAAAGACGATGCAGCGCACGAAGAGTCTCTACGCGCACGACGAGGCCAACGACGTGCGTGAAGGCGACCGCGTGCGGATCGCCGAGACCCGCCGTATGTCGAAGCAGAAGCGCTGGCGGATCGTGGAAGTCCTGGAGCGTGCACGGTGATCCAACAGGAGTCGCGGCTCAAGGTCGCCGACAACTCGGGTGCCCGCGAGGTGCTCTGTATCAAGGTGCTCGGCGGAACGCGCCGGCGCTACGCGAGCATCGGCGACATATTCGTCGCCACTGTGAAAGACGCCGTCCCCGGCGCTTCGGTGAAAAAGGGTGACGTCGTGAAGTGCGTCGTGGTCCGTACGAAGAAGGAGAAGCGTCGTCCCGACGGCAGCTACATCCGGTTCGACGAGAACGCGGCGGTGTTGATCAACGACCAGATGCAGCCGCGGGGCACCCGCATCTTCGGTCCGGTCGGACGAGAGCTTCGCGACCGCCGCTTCATGCGGATCGTGTCGCTCACGCCGGAGGTGTTGTGAGCATGAAGATGAAAAAGGGCGACGACGTCGTGGTACTCGCCGGCAAAGACATCGGCCGCCGCGGCACCATCACCCGCGTCATCAACGAGACGGACAAGGTCATCGTCGACGGCGTGAACATGGTCAAGCGACACACCAAGCCCCGCGGCCAGGTCATGCAGGGCGGCATCATCGACAAGGAGATGCCGATACACGTGTCGAACGTGGCCCTGTGGTGCAAGGAGTGCGGCGCGACCCGCATCGGGTACCGCTTTGCCGACGACGGCGCCAAGCACCGCGTGTGTCGAAAGTGCGGAGGCGACATCTGATGACAGCGACCGCGGGCACCGCCGCCGGCACCTCGCCGCGTCTGAAGCAGCGATTCGAGACGGACCTGAAGCCGCAGCTGCAAAAGGATCTCGGCCTCACCAACGTGATGCAGGTCCCGGCTCCGGTGAAGATCGTCGTCAACATGGGGGTCGGGCGCGCGACACAGCAGCGTTCGCTGCTCGACGGCGCCGTCACCGACCTGACGATCATCACCGGCCAAAAGCCCCTCGTCACCAAGGCCAAGAAGTCCATCGCCAGCTTCAAGCTTCGTGAGGGCAACGAGATCGGCGCCAAGGTGACGCTGCGCGGAGACCGGATGTGGGAGTTCTACGACCGCCTGGTCAGCTTGGCGATCCCGCGCATCCGCGACTTTCGCGGGATGCCGCCGAAGCAGTTCGACGGGCACGGCAACTACACGTTCGGGTTGAACGAGCAACTGGTCTTCCCGGAGATCGACTACGACAAGATCGACAGCGTTCGCGGCATGAACGTAACGATCGTGACCACAGCGGAAACCGACGAGCAAGGGCTTGCGCTCCTGCGAGTCCTCGGCTTCCCGTTCCGCCGCGACGGGCAGGGGTGAATCGATGGCCAAAAAGGCACTTGTCAACAAGCAGCAACGCACACCGAAGTTCAAGGTGCGCGGTTACACGCGCTGCCGGAGGTGTGGCCGGGCGCGCTCGGTCTACAAGGACTTCGGCCTGTGCCGGCTCTGTTTGCGGCAAATGGCTCACGCCGGGGAGATCCCGGGCATGACGAAGAGCTCGTGGTGATGGGCCTCGTGATGACGGGTTTCGGGAAGAAGGGGAGGTTCGCGCTGTGACGATGACCGACCCGATCGCCGACATGCTGACTCGTATCCGGAACGCGAACGTCGCGTTCCACGACGACGTCGCCATGCCTTCGTCGAAGCTGAAAGAAGCCGTCGCGGTCATCCTCGAGCGTGAGGGTTACATCACCGGCTTCGAAGTCGTGGCCGACCCGAGCCGTCCCGGCAAGCGGCTGACGATCAAGATGAAGTACTCGAGCGATCGCCGCCGCACGATCTCCGGGCTCAAGCGCGTGTCGCGTCCCGGCCTACGGGTGTACTCGAAGGCTGACGGTGTCCCGCGGGTTCTCGGCGGCATGGGGATCGCGATCGTGTCCACCAACCAGGGGCTCCTGACCGACCGCGAGGCGCGCGAACGCCGTGTCGGCGGCGAGATCCTCTGCCAGGTCTGGTAACGGAGCAGTCATGTCGCGTATCGGTAAGCAGGCGATCACCGTCCCGAGTGGCGTCGAGGTGACGATCGACGGGACCGCGGTGCGGGTCAAGGGGCCGAAGGGCCAGCTCGAGCACCGCCTCGTCGGCGACATCGCGATCGAGCGCGACGGCGACGCGCTGAACGTCAGCCGCGCCGACGACTCCCGCTCCAACCGTTCCCTGCACGGTCTACAGCGATCGCTGATCGCCAACATGGTGATCGGGGTCTCCGACGGGTTCTCCAAGGAGCTCGAGATCGTCGGCGTCGGGTACCGCGCCGCGGCGCAGGGCCCGAACGCGATCGAGCTCTCGGTGGGCTACTCGCATACCGTCAAGTTCGACGCTCCCGAAGGCGTGACCTTCGAGGTTCCCCAGCCGACCCGCATCGTCGTGCGCGGCCACGACAAGCAGCTCGTCGGCCAGGTCGCAGCCGACATCCGCAAGATCCGCAAGCCCGAGCCGTACAAGGGCAAGGGCATCCGTTACGCCGGCGAGCACATCCGTCGCAAAGCCGGCAAGTCGGCGAAGTAGTAGAGGGTTCCGCTATGCGCCTCACGAAATCCGATCACCGCGACCGGCGTCATCGCCGGGTTCGCAAAAAGGTCACCGGTACCGCGGAACGGCCGCGCCTTGCCGTTTTCCGTTCCAGCCGGCACATTTACGTGCAGGCCATCGACGACCTTGCGGGCACAACACTCGTGAGCGCTTCGACGATGGAGAAGGACCTGCGCGGCGGTTCGACGGCGACGATCGACGCCGCGAAGAAGATCGGCACGCTGGTGGGCGAGCGGGCAAAAGCGGCCGGCATCACCACTGTCGTGTTCGATCGCGGTGGCTTCAAGTACCACGGCCGGGTCGCGGCGGTCGCCGAAGGCGCCCGCGAAGCCGGCTTGACTCTCTAGAGGATTGGTTCGACATGCCTGATCAGTACGACGAGCGAGTGATCTCGATCAACCGCGTCGCCAAGGTCGTGAAGGGTGGCCGGCGTTTCTCGTTCACCGCGCTCGTGGTGGTCGGCGACGGCAACGGCAACGTCGGCCTCGGTTACGGCAAGGCCAAAGAGGTTCCGGCCGCGATCCAAAAGGGCATGGAGGAAGCACGCAAGAGCTTCTTCGCGGTGCCGCTCGCAGGCTCGACGATCACGCACGTGATCCTCGGCGAACACGACGCGGCGCGCGTGCTGATGAAGCCCGCGGCGCCCGGTACCGGTGTGATCGCGGGCGGCGCGGCACGCGCCATCCTGGAAGCCGCCGGCATCCACGACGTGCTCGCCAAATCGCTCGGTTCCTCGAACGCGATCAACGTCGCCCGGGCCACGATGCAGGGCCTGATGTCGTTGCGCCGTCCCGACGACATCGCCCGCCTGCGGGGAAAGTCGGCCGAAGAGGTCTCGACGACCGGGATGCTCAACGCCTACCGCGAGCGCCAGCGCGGCAAGCTCGAGGTGACGGAGGTCAAATGAGCATAAGAGTGACCCTCGTACGTTCGCAGATCGGTATCAAGCCCAAACAGCGCGGCACCTTGCGCCGCGCTCGGCCTCGGCAAGATCGGTTCGACGAACACATTGCCCGACCGGCCCGAGGTGCGCGGGATGATCGCGCGTGTGCCGCACCTCATTACGGTGGAGGAACTTCCGTGAAGATCCACGACTTGAAACCGGCGCCGGGTTCGCGCCGGGCAAAGCAGCGTCTCGGACGCGGCATCGGCGGCAAGGGCGGGAAGACCGCGGGCCGTGGCAGCAAGGGCCAGGGTGCTCGCAACAACGTGCCGGCCCGGTTCGAAGGGGGTCAGACCCCGCTGCACCGCCGCACGCCGAAGGCCAAGGGCTTCAACAACCCGTTCCGGATCGAATACCACGTCGTGAACCTGTCGACGCTCGAGAGCTTCGACGCCGGCGCCGAAGTCACCCCCGACACGTTGCGGTCGAGTGGTCTCGTGGCCAAGCGCGGCCTCGTGAAGGTGCTCGCACGGGGCGAACTGACCAAATCGCTCACCGTGCGCGCGCATGCGTTCTCGGCGGCCGCGGTCGAGGCCATCGAGGCCGCCGGAGGAACGACCGAAGTCCTGGCCCTGCCGTGGCCGACGGGTCGTCCGCCTGCTCGCGGGAACGCCCTCACCAACCGCTAGCTACACTGCCTCGTCCGGATTGTGACGGGGTCGTCGACCCGATGAGGTCTCGGTGATGTCAGGGCTTTCGCGCCTCAAGAACATGTTCCGGGTCGCCGACCTGCGGAACAAGATCTTCTTCACGTGCTTCGTCATCTTCTTGTTCAGGCTCGGCTCGCATATCCCGGTGCCGTACGTCGACTTCAAGGCGGTCCAGGAACTGCAGTCGCAGTCGAAGGGCGCGGGCGGGGTCCTCGGGCTCTTCAACCTGTTCTCGGGCGGCGCGCTCACGGCCGTCTCGGTGTTCTTCCTCGGGATCATGCCGTACATCACGGCGTCGATCATCATGCAGCTGCTCGGCGTGGTGATCCCGAAGCTCGAGGAATGGCAGAACGAGGGCCAGACCGGGCAGAAGAAGATCACGCAGTGGACGCGTTACCTCACCGTCGCCCTCGCCCTGATGCAGTCGACGGCGTTCGTGTTCGTGTTGAAGAGCGGCAACGGAGGTCTGCTCGGGAGTTCCGGCATCTCCTTGCCGGTCGGCACCGTCCTCATCCCGAACTTCACGGTGTTCCGCGCGCTGATGATCATCCTCACCTGGACGACCGGATGCCGCGCTCGTCATGTGGCTGAGCGAGCTGATCACCCAACGCGGGATCGGCAACGGCATGTCGATCCTGATCTTCACGTCGGTGGTGTCGCGACTGCCGTACCAGGGCAGCCTCGTCCTCAAGCAGTCGACGATCGAGTTCATCGCGATCCTGGCGCTCGCGACCGGGCTCGTCTACGCGATCGTGCTCATCGAGTCGGGACAGCGGCGAATACCAGTGCAGTTCGCCAAGCGTGTCGTCGGCCGCCGAATGTACGGCGGCCAGAGCACCTACATCCCGCTCAAGGTCAACCAGTCCGGTGTGATCCCGGTCATCTTCGCGACGTCACTGCTGTCGTTCCCGGCCCTCGCCGCCACGATCCTGCCCAAGGGCGCGGGCAAGTGGATCAACGACCATCTCGTCGGCCAGGCCACCACGAGCTGGTTCTACATCATCTGCTTCGGCGTGCTGATCATGTTCTTCTCGTACTTCTACACGGCGATCGCGTTCAACCCGCAGCAACAGGCCGACATCATCCGCAAGCAGGGTGGTTTCATCCCGGGCATCAGGCCCGGCCCTCCCACCGAGCGCTACCTCGCAAAGGTCTTGAACCGGATCACGTTGCCGGGCGCGCTCTACCTGACCGTCATCGCCATTCTGCCGTTCATCGTGTTGAAGGCGTGGAACATCCAAGATCCGTTCGGTGGAGTCACCATCCTCATTGCGGTCGGCGTCATGCTCGAGACGATGAAGCAGATCGACAGCCAACTGATGATGCGGAACTACGAGGGTTTCCTCTCCTAGCCGCATGACTCGATCAGATCCCCGACTCGTATTGCTCGGGAGACAGGGCGCCGGGAAGGGCACCCAGTCGACCCGTCTGGCGGAGCACTACGGCGTGATCCATGTCTCGACCGGCGACATGTTCCGTACGCAGGCCGCGCAGGGAACCGCGTTCGGCCTCGAGGCCAAGCGGTACATGGACGCGGGAGAGCTCGTGCCCGACGAGATCGTCGTAGGCGTCATCGAGGAGTGCATGGTCCCGGGCGGTCCGCTCGGAGACGGGTTCGTGCTCGACGGCTTTCCTCGCACGGTGCACCAGGCCCGCGAGCTCGATCGGGTCATCGCGGGATCCCCGTTGCACCTGGTGATCGATCTCGACGTCCCTCGCGAGATCGTGTTCGACCGCATCGCCGGCCGCCGCGTCTGCGAGAGTTGCCAGCGCGTGTACCACGTGAACCTTCCGCCCGAGCACGGGTGGGTCTGTGATACGTGCGCCGGCACCGTTCGCCAGCGTGACGACGACACCGACGACGCAGTCGAGCGGCGGCTCGAGCTGTATGAACGCGAGACGGTGCCGATCGTCGAGTACTACCGCGCGCTCGGTCTGCTGACCGTCGTCGACGGGGTGGGTGAGGGCGACGAGGTGTTCGACCGTCTGCTCAAGGTCTGCGCCGAGCAGCTCCCGTAGCCGGCGGACTCGACGATGGTCCTGCGGAAGACCACTGCTCAAATCTCGCTGATGCGGCGCGCCGGCTCCGTCGTCGCCGAGATGCACGAAGCGTGCACCCGTGTGGCCGTTCCCGGCGCGACTACCGCCGATCTCGACCGGGCCGCGCACGACGTTCTCGACCGGCGTCACGCCCGGTCGAATTTCCTCGGGTACCACGGGTTCCCGGCGGTCGCGTGCATCTCGCCGAACGAGGTCATCGTGCACGGGATCCCGGGGAGTCGCCGGCTCGAGGAGGGCGACATCGTGTCGATCGACTGCGGCGCCATCATCGAGGGCTGGCACGCCGATGCCGCGATCACGGTTCCCGTAGGCGAGATCGACGCCGCCTCGCAACGCCTCATCGACGTGACGCGGAACGCGCTCACGTCCGCGATCGCCGCGACGGTTGCGGGTAACCGGCTCGGCGACGTCGGCGCCGCGGCCGAGCAGGAAGCCCGCGACGCGGGTTTCGGGGTTGTGCGCGAGTACGTCGGCCACGGCATCGGCACGGCAATGCACGAAGAGCCCGACGTCCCGAACTACGGACCGCCGGGCCGGGGCATGAAGCTACGGGCCGGGATCGTGCTCGCCATCGAGCCAATGGTGACGGCGGGGCGGCCGACGACGAGAACCCTGGGCGACGGCTGGACGGTGGTGACCGCCGACGGATCGCGCGCCGCACATTTCGAGCACACGGTCGCGATCACCGATGACGGGCCTACTGTTCTTACGCTGCGGTGAACACGCTCGGATCGTGTGCACCGGAGGGCAGGAGCGGCTGTCAGAATCAAGCAATATAGGCGCGAGCCTGGTGAACGCGAGCGCGGACTCACCTTGGGCGCGGCCGCGGTGAGCTCGCCATCCGTACCGCGGCGGCTGCGGCTGGCTTGGCAGTCACCACCCTGATCAGGTAATCTTTTCGGTCGGCTCCTTGCCCGTTCCGCGCGCCCAGGGGACCCGGCGATTCACGAAGCAATTCCGCGAAATTCCGAAGACCGCTGGCGCGCTTCCAGCCCTGAAGGTGATGCTCTCTGGCCAAGCCCAAGGATGACACGATCCTGGTCGAAGGTACGGTCGTCGAACCGCTGCCGAACGCCATGTTCCGTGTCGAGCTGGAGAACGGGCACAAGGTTCTCGCGCATATTTCCGGGAAGATGCGGATGCACTACATCCGCATCGCGCCGGGCGACAAGGTGCAGGTCGAGCTCACGCCTTACGACCTGAGCCGCGGTCGCATCACGTACCGCTACAAGTAGACGCGCGACCCGCGCGAGAGGTGACTGCAATGAAGGTTCGCCCTTCGGTCAAGAAGATGTGCGACAAGTGCAAGGTGATCCGCCGGCACGGCTCGGTCCGGGTCATCTGCGACGATCCGCGGCACAAGCAGCGGCAGGGTTAGGAAGGACGGCATGGCCCGTATCGCCGGAGTCGACATTCCCCGCGAGAAGCGACTCGAGATCTCACTCACCTACATCTTCGGGATCGGCCGGAACACCGCGCAGCAGGTGACCGACGCGACGGGGATCTCACGCGACACCCGAGTGCGCGACCTCACCGAAGAAGAAGTGGCGCGCCTGCGGTCGTACATCGACCAGAACCTGAAGGTCGAAGGTGACCTGCGCCGCCAGGTGAGCCAGGACATCAAGCGCAAGATGGAGATCGGCTGTTACGAGGGGCTGCGCCACCGCAAGGGGCTGCCGGTCCACGGACAGCGCACCCGGACGAACGCCCGTACCCGCAAGGGCCCGAAGAAGACGGTCGCCGGCAAGAAGAAAGCTCGTAAGTGACGCTCACACTCGCACGCGAAATCGGAGCCTGAACAGCAGTGGCGAAACCCGTTGCCGGCGGACGTCGGCCGAAGAAGAAGGAACGCAAGAACGTCACCTACGGGATGGCGCACATCAAGTCGTCGTTCAACAACACGATCATCACGTTCACCGATCTCCAAGGGAACACGTTGTCGTGGGCGAGCTCGGGCAACGTGGGCTTCAAGGGCTCGCGCAAGAGCACGCCGTTCGCGGCGCAACTCGCGGCCGAGGCCGCCGCGCGCCGGGCGATGGAGCACGGCGTCCGTAAGGTCGACGTCAGCGTGAAGGGTCCCGGCTCCGGCCGCGAGACCGCGATCCGATCGATTCAGAACGCAGGTATCGAGGTCGTCGGCATCAAGGACGTCACCCCGATCCCGCACAACGGTTGCCGCCAGTCCAAGCGGCGGAGGGTCTGATGGCGCGTTACACGGGTGCAGTGTGTCGGCTCTGCCGGCGCGAGCGCATGAAGTTGTTCCTCAAAGGCACCAAGTGCGACTCGATGCGTTGCCCGATCGAGCGTCGCCCCTACCCGCCCGGCCAGCACGGCCGCGGTCGGGTGCGCGACAGCGAGTACTTGCTCCAGCTCCGCGAGAAGCAGAAGTGCCGGCGTATCTACGGGCTGCTCGAAAAGCAGTTCCAGCTCATCTACGCCAAGGCGAACAAGCAGCCCGGTATCACGGGCGAGAACCTGCTGCGCCTGCTCGAGCTACGCCTCGACAACGTCGTGTTCCGCACCGCGTTCGCGTCGAGCCGCAGCCAGGCCCGCCAGTTCGTCCGCCACGGCCACGTGTTGGTCAACGGCAAACGCGTGACCATCCCGTCGTACGTCGTGCGCAAGGACGACGTCGTCTCACTGGCACCGAAGTCCCAGAAGATGATCGTGATTCGTCACAACATCGACACGCTCGACCGCAGCGCGCCGCAATGGCTCGAGGTCAGCGCCGGAGATTTCAAGGCGACCGTGCGCGATCTGCCGCTCCGCGAGCAGATCGATATCCCCGTTCGCGAACAGCTCATCGTCGAGCTGTACTCGAAGTAAGCAAGCGAGGCCTCTCCATGCTCATCATCCAACGTCCCGAGATCGAAGCCGTCGAAGCCGAGGGCAACACCCAGAGCTTCATGATCTCCCCGCTCGAACCGGGGTTCGGGCACACGCTCGGCAACAGCCTCCGGCGTACGTTGCTGTCGTCGATACCGGGCGCGGCCGTCACCCAGGTGCGTTTCGACGACGCCCTGCACGAGTTCGACGTCATCAAGGGTGTGAAGGAAGACGTCACCGACGTCATCTTGAACCTCAAGGATCTCGTGCTGCGCTGCACTTCGGACGAAGCTGTCACGCTGCGCCTCGACAAGCGCGGTCCGGCCGAAGTGCGCGCCGGCGACATCCAGACCACGTCCGAGGTCGAGATCCTCAACCCGGAGCTCTACATCGCGACGGTGAACGCGTCGGGCCGCCTGGCCCTCGACCTCACGGTCGAGCAGGGCCGCGGATACCTGTCGGCGGAGCGCAACAAGCGCACCACCACGATCGGTGTCATCCCGGTCGACGCGATCTTCTCACCGGTGCGACGGGTGTCGTTCGTGATCGAACCCACCCGCGTCGAGCAGTCGACGAACTTCGACCGGCTCACCCTCGACGTCGAGACCGACGGCTCGATCACGCCGCGCGACGCGCTGGCTTCTGCGGGCGACACGTTGCGCAAGCTCGTCGACCTCGTTGCCGAGTTGTCGGAAGAGCCTCGCGGCCTCGAGCTGGGTGAGATCGCGTCGCCGACCTCCACGTCCCCCGACCTCGACCTGCCCATCGAGGAGCTCGACCTTTCCGAACGTCCGCGCAACTGCCTGAAGCGGGCGCGCGTCGACTCGATCGGCCAGCTCGTGCAGAAGTCCGAGGACGACCTGCTCGCCATCACCAACTTCGGCGCCAAGTCGCTCGAAGAGGTCATCCAGAAGCTCGACGAGCGCGGCTTGTCGCTCCGGGTCAAGGAGTAATCATCCGTCATGCCGGCTCCGAAGAAGGGCAAGCGCTTCGGCGGTAGCCCTGCGCACCAGAAGCTGATGCTCGCGAACCTCGCGTCGCACCTCATCATCTCCGAGGCGGGCGCGATCACCACGACCGAGGCCAAAGCGAAGATGCTGCGGCCGTACGTGGAGAAGCTCGTCACCAAGGCCAAGCACGGCGGCGTCCACAAGGAGCGCCTTGTCGTCGCCCGCATCCACGACAAGGACGCGGCCAAGCGCCTGTTCGACGAGATCGGTCCCCGTTACGCCGACCGTAACGGCGGCTACCTGCGCATCTTGAAGCTCGGGCCACGCTCGGGCGACAACGCACCGATGGTGCGCCTCGAATTCGTCTGACCAACCCTCGAACCGGCGCGAGCCACCGCCCGCGCTCTGCGCCGCCCCGACTCGCCAAGTTGACTACGCGGGGGTCTGGAGCATCTCGAGCACTAACTTCGCGGACGCGCAGCAGCCGCGGCAGCGCGTCGATGTAGTCGGAGCGCATCCCGTCGGGGGTGACCTCGTCGCTCAGCGCGACTGCGCTCCGCGCCTCGACGCCGACCGCTAACAAGGCCGCCGCCTCCATCTCGACCGTGCGCCCGGCGTCGGCCCGGAACGACGCGATCTCCGGCGGTTGCGCGGATGGGCGTCGGCGTCGTCCACATCGAGCCTTCGACGAACGTCTCGCCGGCGCGCCGATCCTGCGCGCAGCCGTTCCGTCAGCACCGCCGACGGTGTCGCGTCACGCGCAGGATCGCGGCAGCGCTGGCTCAGCCCGTCGTCTCGCAGCGCGGAGTTAAGCAGTACGAGATCGCCGATCTGCAGCCCGAGATCGAGTGAGCCTGCGACACCGATGCTGACGAACCGGACGCGAAGCTCGAGCCGTTCCCCGTGAGGTTCGGCGCCGAGCGGAATCGATCGCCCTGCGCCCTCACGCGCGCGGTCAACGTCGGGTCGCAGGTGAACACGGTCGCCGTCGGCGCGGCCCCCGGTTCCCATCCCGGCTCAAGCGCCGATCCGAGGGACTGACGCGGGATCCGAGAACGACGGGTCGCTTCACTTGGCGCGATGTAACGGGTAGTCCGTGGCGAGAGCTTGGTCGTTTGCTCGCGCTCCGACGCGTCGGGCTGCTACTTCACCGCCAGGTAGAAGGCGTAGTTCGAATCGGGTACGAGATGGACAGCCAGCGGCACTAGTCCCGTCGCGGCGAGCAGAGTCCAGAACTCGGCCACGTCGTACGACGTGAAGGTTATGGCGTTCGACTTGTAGTCCCGGCGTTTAGTGCGGTACTTCGGACTTCCGTCGTCGTAGCGGGTCTGGATCAGGGCTACGCCAGCCGGACGCAAGAGGTCGCTCGCGATCCGGGTTACGCGTTCGCCGTACGCCTTGCTCGGGAAGTGCTGGTACACAGCCGTCGACAAGAAGATGTCGAGTGGCGCCGGGATTCGGGCGGTCACTGCCTCCGGCGATTCCGGGTGGATCTCGATCGGCTCGAATCCGCCGACGCCCGAACGGGCAGACTGCCGTCCGCACTCCTCGAGGTTTGCGGCGGAGATGTCCACCCCGTAGAAGGTCTCGATCGGCAGGTGGCGTGCGAACGCGACAACGTTCGAGCCGCCGCCCGGTCCCCACTCGAGCATCCGTACAGGCGTGCGGTCGTCGCGCGCCGGGGCGAGGCGCTGGAACAACGAGTAGTGCCGTTCGCCGAGGGCTTCCCAACGCTCGGCGACCCAGCGGCCCTCATCACGCCAGTGGGACAGATCCTTGATCCGCGCCGTGTCGCGGCTTGCATTCCAGTATTGACCGGCATCGTGGGCGAGCTTGGAGCCCGGCTCGGGCCGCGGATCGAGGGAGCCGCGGGCATACCTGACAGCGGCGCGGGGATCCCGCACCGCCTTCTTGATCCGCCGCGTCGTGTTGGCGCCGACCCACATGAGAAGTCTGACTTTATTGCACCGGGACGGTGCCGACCACCGGACCGTCTCCCACCCACGCCCGCAGGTAGGGGAACTCGCGAACTCGTCGCCCGAGCGGCCGGTTCGGCAGACTGTCGCGGTGACGCTCTTCGATGCCGAACGTCGTGATGCGGGAGAACCCGGTTCAACTCCCGCGCCGCCCCAGGTGAAGCTGGTGTTGGCTTATGACGGCACCGATTTCAGCGGCTTCGCGGCGCAGTCCGGTCAACCGGGCGTGCGCACGGTCGGCGGTGTGCTCGCAGGTGCGATCGCCAAGGTGCTCGGCCACGAGGTTCGCCTCGCGTGCGCGGGCCGCACCGACGCCGGCGTGCATGCGTGGGGTCAGGTGGCGAGCTTCCCGTCGGAGCCCGGGCTCGATCCGTGGCGTTTGCAGGCCGCGGTCACGTCGATGCTCGGGCCCGAGATCGTGATCCGGTCGGCGGAGTTGGTCGACCCGCAGTTCGACGCCCGCCACGCCGCGACCTGGCGCACGTATCGCTACACGATCCTGAACCGGCCGGTGCCCGATCCCTTTCGTGACCGCTTCACCTGGTGGTTGCCCGAGCCGCTCGACCTCCCGGCGTTACGACTTGCGGCCGACCCGTTCGTCGGCGAGCACGACTTCGCCTCGTTCTGCCGCAAAGGGCCCGAGGGTTCGTCCACGACGCGCCGCGTGCTCGAGTCGGCGTGGGTCGACGAAGGCGACGGCGTGTTGCGGTACGAGATCCGGGGCAACGCGTTCTGCTGGCAGCTCGTGCGGTCGATCGTCGGCACCCTCGTGGAAGCGGGGCTCGGCAAGCGCCGGCCCGGCGAGATGATGGGGATCCTGCGGGCCGCGGAT
The DNA here is from genome assembly GCA_963761055.1 of uncultured Actinomycetes bacterium. Lineage (GTDB taxonomy): Bacteria > Actinomycetota > Acidimicrobiia > IMCC26256 > PALSA-610 > PALSA-610. Next base: position 25,718 of record CAVXFO010000001.1, read on the forward strand.
CGCGGCGCCGCGGGCCAGCTCGCACCGCCCCGCGGTCTGTGCCTCTGGGAGGTCGGCTACTGAACCCGGGAGAGCCCCACCGTGCTGCGAACAGCGGAACGGCTCTCGGTTCCGGGCGCGGTTCTTCGTCCAGGCTGTCGGTGCTGTTCCGGCTACCCGGGGGCCGTGGTGGTCGTTGTCGCGAGACCCGCGATCGTCACCGGGGTCGACGGCGGGACGAAGTCGCTCGGGCTCGACGGGCCGACCGTTTGCGCGAGCAGTTCGTCGACCGTCTGGTTGCGGTCGCTCAAGGCGATCTTCAGGGCGAAGCCGGAGTCGTCGTCGACACAGACGGTCACGGTCGCGGCAGGGGTGAGCTTGTCCGGAGTGGGAAGCGAACCACCGACCGCCTGTGCGTAGTCGGTTGCCTTGAAGGTGACGCAGGAGGCGGATCTGCTCGCGATCGTCTGTGTCGACGCGGTACCGACGTTCGGCGACTTCAACGTCGACAGGCCGGCGTAGGCCGAGATGATCTGGGTGAGGGCGTCGTTGCTCGCCGTCGCCCCGAGGTCGCTGCACACCGCGGCGGAAGTCGTGCCGTCGCAGCGGATCACCCGCGAGCCGTCCGACAGCAACAGGTTGCCCTGCGACAAGAAGGACGTGTTGCCCTTGCCGTCTTGCGCGAGGGTCACCGACAGACCTTGGGCCGAGGCGTACGTGATCTTGACGTCGGCGGTGGCCGTCTTGCCCGACAGGCCCGAGAAGACGTCGGTGATCGGGATCGTCGTCGTGGTCGTCGCCACCGACGATCCGGTCGGGGCCGTCGTCGTCGTCGACGCCGCGGAATCGGTGCCGCCGCTGCTGCACGCGGCGAGCAACGCCATCGTCGCGAACGCGGCGATCACGCGCGTCGGGTGCGCAAGCGTGCGCGCCATTGCGTAGATGCGGGGGATCGGTTGCAAGCCGCCGATGCTAAGCGCCGCCGAACCGGGTCGCGACCGCGGCGGGGCTCGCAAGCCCCGCCGCGTGCCGTTCGTCCGTCGTCGTTGCCGTTCAGCCGCCCGGAGTCGTCGGAATCGTGATGCCGCTCGGGAGCGACGGAAGCGTCTCGGGCGTGACCGGTGGCGTGAAGTCGCTGTCGGTGGGTTCGCTCACTGCCGTGGCGACGAGCTGGTCTTGGGGCGCGCCCTTCTTGGTTCCTGTGAGCTTGAGGAGGAAGCCGGTCTGCTTGTCGATGCAGATCGTCGCGGTGTCGTTGGCGTTGTAGTCGGACGCCTTCTCGCCGGAGTCCTTGAAGAACGGGATCGACGCGATCCGGCCGATGAAGTCCGACGCCCTGTACTCCACGCACGAGGCGTCACGTCCCGCAATCGTCTCGGACGACTTGTGCCCGCCGCCGAGGGTCGACATCAGACTGGCGAGTGCCGAGAAGGACGCCGTGAGCGTGGCCCCGATGCTCGCGCCCGCCGCGCCGCCGAGGCTCCCGACGTCGGTGCAGTGCGCGGACGTGCCCGTGCCGTCGCACGCGATCGAGCTCTTCCCGTCGGTGTAGAAGGTGCTGCTGCCCGTCGTGAAGCTCGACTTCCCGTTGCCGTCCTGGGCAATGGTGATGGCGTCACCGGCACCGCCGGTCGACGTGTACGTGATCTTGATCTTCGCCTTCGAGAACTCGCCCGCGAGCTTCGAGAGATCGCTGGAATCGCCGCTCCCACCCTTGGCCGTCGTGCCGGTGTTACCGCCCGACTTGGCGGTGCTCCCGGTCGTGCCGCCCGAACCTGTCGAATTGTTCTTACTGCTTCCACCGCACGCGGCGAAGATCATCGTCGCGGCGAGAACGCCGATCGTTAACTTGCGCATCTGCTGCCTCCAGAGGCACTGCTGGTCGTTACCTGAGATCTATCGGCAGATGCTAAGTCTGGGGCACCCCGAAATAGAGGAATCCGTACGCTTCGTCCCGGGCCCGGACGCCGGCAGCCCGGAGCGCCACGTCCCAGTCGCCCCGGCATCCCGGGTCGTTCTGCTCCATGCCGTGGTCGGCCACGAGGGCAAAGGCGCAGTCGTCGAACACGCCCGCCGTCTCGAGGGCGCCGAGAATGGCTCCGATGCGCCCGTCGCTGTCGCGGACCGAGGCGGCCGCGATCTCCGAATACGGCCCGCCTTCGTGCATGGCCGCGTCGGTGAGGGTGAAGTTGCACCACAGAAAGCGCGGGGTCGGATAGGAGGTGTCGCGGTAGCTGCCGCCGATGATGCCGACGGCCTGGTCGACTCCCATGTGGTCGACGATCGACGACCACGAGTAGTCCTTCGACGGGCGCACGAACCGCTCCGTGGTGTGCGGGAGGCCGAACGGATCGCGCGGGATCGGCGGCACGTCGCCCCGCCGGAAGAAGTCGAACGTCGAGTAGTCGGCGCCGGTGTCGCACGGTTCGTTGACCGACGCGGTGAAGGCGTCGGGCCAGGTCCGGTGCACCGCGGCGTGGATCGTCTCCACGCCGGGGAAGAGGTGGTCCATGCTCGTCGGCCAGGTCGCCGACGAGTTGGTGATCACCTGCCGGCCTGCTGCGCGGTCGTACCACGCGTTGTGGAGGATCCCGTGGTGGCCCGGGTGCGCGCCGGTGATGATCGTCGTGTGGTTCGCGAGCGTGACGGTGGGGAGCGACGCCATCGCGCCGTGCCCGAGCGCCACGCCCATCTCGATGAGGCGGGCGACGTTCGGGGCCTCGCCGCGCGCCGCCATGTCGTAGAGCACGTTCGCGTTCGTGCCGTCGAACAGGAACCCGACGACATACCGCGGTCGCTCCTGCGGATCGAGGAGGTCGGTGAGCGCCCGGCCGTCCTGGGCCGAGAGGTATCGGCCGCCCTCGATCGAGTCGGGGCCGTCCGCGAGCGGCGCACAGCCGACAAGCGCGCAGATCGTGGGAGCGACGTCGACGAGCCGGGCCGACCGCGGTACCAGGCCGAGCCGGCGGACGCCCCGGCCGGCGAGCACGAACGGGGCCCGGGCCTGGACCAGGCCGAGGGAACCGTGCTCGCCGAGGTGCCCGCCCTGGTCCTCCCAGTTGTGGGCCGCCGAGTGCAGGACGCACAGGTCGGGGGCGGCGGGGGCGTCGAAGAGCTGGGCGATCTGGTCGAAGGCGTGGGGATAGGCGTTCTCCGACCGGTCGGGGAAGGGATGGGCGAGTTCCTCGTCGAGCGGCGTGAACCGGTCGGTGGACTGGTCGGCGAGCGGATCCCGCCCCGAGCCGCCGACCCGCTCGTATCCGTCGGCTGTCCGCCGGAAGGCCACCCGGCCGTCAGGCGCGATCGCTTCGTAGGCGCCGTCGCGGGAGGTGAAGACCATGTCGACGATCGGAGCGAGGTGCGCGTCGAGGAGCACCTCGAGCGCGGCTTCCACCTCGTCGCGGTGGGCGTCGGGGACCTCGTGCGGGCTGGTCGGAGCGGTCGGCGCCATGGTCGTGGAGGGTAGGCCCAGTTGTCCGGCGAGGGCCAGGACGGCTACTGTTGCCTGTTCGGCGCTGCCTTCCTCGCGCGCCTCACTGCTCTCCGATCCGAGTAAAGACCAGGTCTCGCCCGTGCGCACATACAGCCCGAAAGCCTCCGAGATCACACGCGAATGGCACGTGATCGATGCCGAGGGCGCGATTCTCGGCCGCCTCGCCACCGAGATCGCCATCTTGCTGCGCGGCAAGCACAAGCCGATGTGGGTCCCGCACATGGACGTGGGCGACCATGTCGTGATCGTGAACGCGTCGAAGCTGGCCATTGGTCAGCGCAAGCTCCTGCAGAAGACGTACCACCGCCACAGCGGCTACCCGGGCGGCATCAGCAGCGAGAGCCTCGAGCACCTGATCGCCCGCGACCCGGAGAAGGTCGTCAAGCTCGCGGTGCGTCGCATGTTGCCCAAGGGCCCCCTCGGCCGCCAGATGCTGCGCAAGCTGAAGGTCTACGGCGGCCCGACGCACCCGCATCAGGCTCAACTGCCCACCACGCGACCGCTGCCCGAGCGCAGCAGGGCCCGCGTCGGTTGAGCGCTCTTCCCTCCTCCTCGACCACGAAGGAACACGCGTGAGCAAGCCCCTCATCCAGACCACCGGCCGCCGCAAGGAAGCGATTGCGCGCGTCCGGCTGCGCCCGGGCACCGGGAAGATCACCGTGAACGGCCGCGAGTTCGCCGCCTACTTCCCGATCCTGACGCACCAGGTCATCGCCAAGGAGCCGCTGCGGCTCACGCAGACCGAAGAGGTCTACGACGTCGACGCCACCCTCGGCGGCGGCGGTGTCAGCGGGCAGGCGGGCGCCATCCGACTCGGGATCTCCCGCGCCCTTGTGGCGCTCGATCCCGAATCGCGCGGCACCTTGAAGAAGGCCGGGCTCCTGCGCCGCGATGCTCGCGAGAAGGAACGGCGCAAGTACGGGCTCAAGAAGGCCCGCAAGGCCCCGCAGTACTCCAAGCGGTAAGCGCTCCGGCGCACGCCCCGTGTTGCGCTTCGGAACCGACGGCGTCCGCGGCGACGCCGACCGCGAGCTCACGACGCCGTTCGTCGTCGCGCTCGGTCGCGCCGTTGCCCGGGTGGTCAGGTCGCAGCAGGTGGTCGTCGGGCGCGAGTACGCGAGCGTCAGGCCCTCGCATCGAGCACGCGCTCGCGACCGGATTGCGGTCGGAGGTCGTGACGCCGGTGCTGCTCGGCGTGCTGCCCACGCCCGCGATCGCCTTCGTCGCAGCCGAGCGGGGCGTTCCTGCCGCGATCGTCTCCGCGAGCCACAACCGCTGGAGTGACAACGGTGTGAAGGTGATCGGCGCCGACGGCCGCAAGCTCGCCGACGGCGTCGAAGCCGAGATCGAGGCCGAGCTGGAGCTCGAAGTCGCGTCGACCTGGGATCGGCGCACGTATACCCACAGCGCAGACGACTCGACGTTCGCGGCCCATGACGCGAGTGCGGATGCGTACGTCACCCACCTGCTCTCGACGATCGAGGGTCGCGATCTCGGCGGACTCGGCGTCGTGCTCGACTGCGCGAACGGTGCCGGATTCGAGCTCGGCCCGCGAGTCTTGCGAGCCGCCGGCGCGCGTGTCCACGTGCTGCACGCCGAGCCGGACGGTCACAACATCAACGACGGTTGCGGCTCGACGTACCCGGAGTCGCTGCAACGCGCGGTGGTTGATCGTGGTGCCGCGCTCGGGCTCGCGCTCGACGGCGACGGCGATCGGGTGCTCGCGGTCGACGAGCATGGTGTCCTCGTCGACGGCGACCAGATCATGACGATGGCCGCGCTCGACATGCACGCGCGGGGCATGCTGCGCAACAACGCCATCGCCGTGACCGTGATGTCGAATCTCGGGCTCCGGCGGGCGCTGCGCGCGGGCGGCATCGACATCGTCGAGACCCCCGTCGGCGATCGCCACGTCGTCACCGCCATGCAGACCAACGGGTTCGTCCTCGGGGGCGAACAGTCGGGGCACATCGTGTTCTCGCAGTACGCCACCACGGGTGACGGGCTGCTCACCGGTCTGCTCGTCGCCGACCTCGTTCGCCGAACCGGTCGATCCGTGTCCGCGCTCGGGGCCCAGATGGAGCGCGTCCCCCAGGTGCTGGTGAACGTGCCGGTGGCCCGCCGCGTCGACATCGGCGAGTCGGCCGAGCTCGCCGATGCGGTACGGGAGGTCGAGACCGGGTTGGGCGACGCCGGGCGCGTGTCTGGTGCGGGCGTCGGGGACCGAGCCCCTCGTGCGGGTGATGATCGAGGCCGACGAGCAGTCGGTGGCCGACCGGGCCGCGGAGCGGATCCGCAAAGTCGTGGTCTCGCAATTCGGGCCCGGCGGCACGCCCTAGCACCACGCCCGCGCCGCGAATCGCCGTGCCCGCCGTGCGGTTCCATGTCCCGCTCTACCATTCCGGGTATGTGCGGCATCGTGGGCGTGCTCGGAAGGCCGGGGAGCCGGGTCGCTCCGGACCTGATCGGGTTGCGGGCAAAACTGGTCGAAACCGAGGCCGAACTGGCTCGGATGGGCGCCGAGCTCGCCGGCGAACCGACCGTGGCGGCGCTGGAAGCGGCCGCCGGCGCGCTCCGAGCGGTCGACCGGCAGCTGCGTGAGGGTGACGGCGTCGGTGCGCTCGTCGGTGACCCGGTCGCGCGGGCGGGGCTCGTGCACCAGGGCGACCGCGCCGCCGCGCGCCTCGTCGAGATCGAGGCCCGCCTCGACGCCAGTGCCCTCGACGGCGCCGACATCGAGGCGTTGAACGCCGCCCTCGTCACGTGCAAAGACGCGCTCTGGTCGATCCGCCACGACCGGATCGGGCTCGCGGTCGCGGTCGAGGAGCTCATCGGCGGCGCCCCGTCGGGTCCGGCCGCCCTCGACGCGTTCCACGCCATCCAGATCACGCTGTCGGCGATCGACCGGCTCGAGGTGCGGGGCCGCGACTCGGCCGGCCTGCACGTCGTGGTGACGGGCCACGGGCTCGACCTCGACGACCCGGCGGTCGCGCGGCTCGTGGCCCGGCGGAGCAGCGATCCGCTGTTCACCGCGGGCTCGGTCCGCACGCCCAACGGCGGTCTTGCGTTCGTGTACAAGACCGCGGCGGAGATCGGTGAGCTCGGCGACAACACCGCCCGCCTCCGCGCCCAGATCCGGGACGACGACCTGTTGCATCTCGCGCTCCGCGCCGACACCGCCCAGGCGTCGGTGCTCGCGCACACGCGGTGGGCGAGCATCGGCATCATCTCGGAGGCGAACGCGCACCCCCTGAACCAGGAGGAGCTCGACGCCGACGGCCAGGTCGACAAGTCGCGGTCGTACACCATCGCCGCGCTCAACGGCGACGTCGACAACTACGCCGATCTGAAAGCGCTCGACGGCCTGCACTTCCCGGCCGAGATCACCACCGACGCGAAGGTGATCCCCGCCCTCGTCGCGAGGCGCACGGGCACGGGGGTCGATCTCGTCGAGGCGTTCCGTTCGACGGTCGCGTCCTTCGAGGGATCGGTCGCGATCGCGCTCCAGTCGACCTCCGATCCCGACTGCTTGTTGCTCGCGCAACGGGGAAGTGGTCAGGCCTTGTACGTGGGGCTCGCCCCCGATTCCTTCGTCGTCGCGAGCGAGCCGTACGGCCTCGTCGCCGAATGCCGCGTCGTACATCCGCCTCGACGGCGAGACCATGATCGACCCGGGGAACCCGGCGAGCCAAGGGCAGGTCGTGGTGCTCGACCGCCGGCGCGCAGGGACGCTGGCGGGGGTGCGGCGCCTCTCCTACGACGGGCGTGACATCCCGGTCGACGAGAGCGATCTCCACGTACCGCAGATCACGACGCGCGACGTCGACCGCGGTGACGCCCCGCACTTCCTACTCAAGGAGATCACGGAGGCACCGGCGTCGTTCCGCAAGACGCTGCGGGCCAAGATCGTCGAACGCGACGGTGTGCTCGACGTGCGGCTCCCCGCGGAGACGCTCCCGGATCGAGTGCTGCAGGCGTTGCGGGCAGGCGCGATCACTCGGGTGCTCGTCATCGGGCAGGGGACCGCGGCCATCGCCGGCCAGAGCCTGGTCCTGGCGCTGCGGGGCGCGATCACGGGTAGCGCGATCACCGTCGAGTCGATGCTCGCAACGGAGTTGTCGGGCTTCGGGCTCGCGCCCGACATGAGCGACACGCTCGTCGTCGCCGCGTCGCAGTCGGGGACCACCACCGACACGAATCGCACGGTCGATCTCGCGCGCCGCGCGGCGCGCTCGTGATCGCGATCGTGAACCGGCGTCAGAGCGATCTCGTCGACAAGTCGGACGGCGTGCTGTTCACCTCGGACGGGCGTGACGTAGAGATGAGTGTCGCGTCGACCAAGGCCTTCTACTCGCAGGTTGCCGCGTGCTTCCTGCTGGCGTTCGCGGTCGCCGGAGAGCTGAGCGACGACAACGCCGAACGCCGCAAGTACCGACACGAACGACTCGTTGCGCTGCGCGAGCTCCCCGAAGCCATGGTGGAGTTGGTCGGACGCCGGGCGTCCATCGGGGAGACCGCGCAACGAAATGCCCTGAGCCGCAGGTCGTGGGCGGTCGTGGGCAACGGTCCGAACGGCGTCGCCGCGCGCGAGATCCGTATCAAGCTCTCCGAACTTTGCTACAAGTCGATCGCGTGTGACGTCACTGAGGACAAGAAGCACATCGATCTCTCGGCCGAGCCGATGATCCTCGTGTGTGCGGCCGGTCTGCGGGGCTCGAACGCCGACGACGTGGCAAAGGAGATCGCGATCTACCGCGCGCACAAGGCCGCTCCGATCGCGATCGTCGACGACGGCGACAACCGCTACACGGCCGCGCTCGACACGATCCACGTCCCGGTCGTCCATCCCGATCTCGCGTTCGTGCTGTGCACCATGGCCGGGCACCTCTTCGGGTACGAAGCCGCGCTCGCGATCGACGCCTCCGCCCGGCCGCTGCGCGAGGCGCGGGGTTGTATCGAGACCGCGTTCAGAGCCGTCGCGCGAAGGCGAGGACCCGCTCGCCGCGCTCGCCGCCGCGCTCGAACCCCACGCCGCGCGTTTCTTCGACGAGTTGCGCACCCGAAACTACGACGGTTGCCTCGAGGCCGCCACCGCGGTCCGGGTCGCGTCCGCACTTCGCTACGCCACCGGGCTCCAACACCTCGACACGTATCAGCTCGAGTTCGGCAAGGTCGGCACCCCGAGCACGGTCGTCGAAGACCTCAACGCCGCGCTCACGAAGGCCATCGACGAGCTCACCCGGCCGATCGACGCGATCAAGCACCAGGCCAAGACGGTGACGGTCGGCATCTCCCGTTCCGACGAGACGCTGCTGCTCGTGCCGCTCGTGCAGGACGCGCTCGCAGCAGGAGCCCGCGCGACAGCCTCACGTATCGCGCGCTGCGTACGCTCGTCGCACTCGACGCTTCGGTGGAGAGCGTGCTCGGTTGGACGCGTTACAACATCGACGGCGAGACGATCCATGTCGTCGATCGCGGCGGCATCGCGCGCGATATCCCGTCGCGCACCGAGCAGAACCCGGTCCTGCGGGGCAGCAAGCGGCACGCCGCGGCCGAACGCGAGGTCACGGTCGTGCGAGGCCGCAGCGACGGCCGCACGACGATCCTCGTGCCCGAGGTCAAAGGACACGCACACGACCGGGATGACCCTGCTGCACGTCCGCTTCCACGGCCGCCTCGCGGGCGACGTGGCCCGGCGCGTGCTCGAGGGCTACCGCGACCGCTACCAGGCCATCGCCGACCAGGTGACGGAGACCGAACCGGTGATGCGCGACGATGTGCTCGGCACGATCGACTTCGTCGACCTCCTCACCGAGCCGGTGGTGCGCCTCGCCGACTGCTGGAGAGCCTGAACCCGGCGTGCTCCCCGTCGTCACACCCGCGGAGATGGGCGAGGCCGATCGCCGCACCATCTCGGCCGGGACTCCCGAGAGGGTGCTGGTGGCGCGGGCCGGCGCGGCGGTGGCGGCCGCCGCGTTGCGCATGCTCGGGCAGGCGTACGGCCGGAGGGTGGTCGTCGTGTGCGGCCGGGGCAACAACGGCGCCGACGGAGCGGTCGCGGGCGCGTCGCCTACGAACCCGCGGTGTGGGAGTCGACGAGTTCGTACTCGCCGACGGAATCGACGACGTCGCGTTCCTGCGGTCGCTCGACCGGGCCGAGCTCGTCGTAGACGCCATGTTCGGCACCGGATTCCGCGGCGCGCTCGACGGCGACGCGGCGATGGTGGCCGAGCTGTTCGCGGCGTCGGGTCTCGCGACGCTCGCGGTCGACATACCTTCCGGCGTCGACGGGACCACTGGCGAGGTGCGCGGCGCAGCAGTACACGCGGACGAGACGGTGACTTTCGCCGCGCTGAAACCGGGCTTGCTGTTCCAGCCCGGCCGGGGCTACGCGGGTCGTGTGCGTGTCGCCGAGATCGGCATCGATCCGGTGACCACGGGCGTGGACCCGATGCTCTCGGTGCTGGAGCCGAGCGATCTCTTCCTGCCTCGGCGCTCGGCGAGCGGTCACAAGTGGTCGGCAGGCGCGTTTGTCGTCGGCGGTTCGTCCGGTATGACCGGCGCGCCGCTCATGAGCGCGCACGCCGCGGCGCGCAGTGGCGCGGGCATGGTGGTGTGCGGGGTCCCGGGATCCGACGCGGCGGCGCGTGCCGGTGGGACCGAGCTCGTGATCCGCGCGCTGGCCGCGACCGCCGACGACGCCCTCGCGGCGGCGGCGGCCGACGAGGTGCTCGCGGACGCGCACCGGTTCCATGCCGTCGCTATCGGCACCGGCCTCGGGCGCAACCCGGAGACCCGGCAGGCGGTCCGGCGCGTCGTCGCCGGCTGCCCGGTACCGATCGTCGTCGACGCCGACGGCCTGAACGCGCTCGCCGAACACCCGGCCGCGCTGCAGGCGCGCGTCGACGCGGGCCTTCCGCTCGCGATTCTCACTCCGCACGCGGGCGAGTTCGCGCGCATCGCCGGTCACGACGTCGGCGCCGATCGGGTCCTCGCGGCGCGCGGCCTCGCGGCCCGGCTCGGTGCGATCGTGCTGCTGAAAGGCCCCGGCACCGTGATCGCCGAGCCCGGCGGGCGGGCTGTGGTCAACCGCACCGATAGCTCCGCGCTCGCCACTGCCGGGACTGGAGACGTGCTCACCGGGATCATCGCGGGCCTGCTCGCGACCGGGGCCGACCCCTTCACCGCCGCCGCGACGGGCGCGTACGTACACGGGCGGGCGGCCTGGGTGGCCGGGACCGGCGACGCGTTGGTCGCAGGTGATCTCATCACGGCCCTGCCCCCTACGCTGCACACGCTGCGATCCGGACGCGATCCCGGGGAGGCCGCTCCCTACGTCAAGGAGAGATGAATGCCCGCATCGACCCTCGTTCGAGACGTCATGGCGAGTGCCGTCACGACCATCGGTCCGGAAGACAAGGTCGAGCACGCGGCCGACGTCCTGGCGGAGAAAAGGTTCGGCTCACTGCCCGTCGTCGACCCCACGGGCACGCTGCTCGGCATCCTTCGCGACGACGACCTGATCGCGTCCGAAGCGCGCGTCCATGTGCCGACGTTCATCAACTTCCTCGGTCTGGGTATGGCCTTTCCCGGCGAGATGAAGCATCTCGAACACGAGCTGAAGAAGATCGCAGGAGCCACGGTGGGCGACGTCATGCAGACCGATCCGCCGACGGTGACCCCCGACGCGAGCCTCGAGGACGTAGCGACGACGATGCACGAGCTCGGCGTCAACAGCATTCCGGTCGTCGATGAGGCGGGCAAGGTCGTCGGCATCGTGGCCCGGGCCGACATCGTCCGGTTCATCGCCCGAACGACATGACTGTGAACGCGTTCCGGCCAGTGTGGGCCGAGGTCGATCTCGACGCGGTGCGCGCCAATGTCCGGGCCCTGCGCGCGCTCGTCGCGCCGGCGACGGTGTGCGCGGTCGTCAAGGCAGACGGTTACGGACACGGGGCGGTCGAGGTGAGCCGCGCCGCGCTGGAAGCGGGCGCATCCTGCCTCGCGGTCGCCCTCGTCGAGGAGGGCGTGCAGTTGCGGGAAGCGGGCATCGACGCGCCCGTGCTCGTGTTGTCGGAACCCGTGCCCGCGGCGGCCGAGACCGTCGTCGCTCACCGGCTGACGCCCGTCGTCTACACGACCAACGGTATCGACGCCCTCGCCAAGGCTGCCGCGAGCCGGCGCGTCGAGGAACCCCTCGACGTACACCTGAAGGTCGACACCGGCATGCATCGCGTCGGGTGCGACCCCGCCGACGCGGCCGATCTCGCGGCCCAGGTCGTCGATCGCGCGCGAATTGCGCTTGGCCGGCGTCTGCACGCACTTCGCGGTCGCGGACGAACCCGGTAACGACTACACCGCGGAGCAACTGCGTATCTTCGATGAAGTGCTCGGGGCGATACGGGCGCGCGGTCTCCCCACGGGCGTAGTGCACGCGTGCAACACGGCGGGCGCGCTCGCCGTACCGGGCGCCCGTTACGACATGGTGCGCGCCGGCATCGGCATCTACGGGATCGCGCCCGCACCGGCATTGGCAGGAGCGATCGAACTCGTTCCGGCGCTGTCGGTGAAGGCCCGGGTATCTCATGTCCAGACGCTGCCGGCCGGCGCCCGGTTGTCGTATGGGTTGCGCTACGAGACGGGCGCCCCGACGCGCGTCGTGACCGTGCCGATCGGGTACGCCGATGGTGTGCCGCGCGAGCTGTCGCTGCGGGGCGGCGAGGTGCTGATCGGCGCCCGCCGGCATCCGATTGCGGGCACGGTGACGATGGATCAGCTGATGGTCGACGTCGGCGACGAATCCGTCGACGTCGGCGACGAAGTCGTCCTGCTCGGTACGCAAGGCTCGAATCGGATCACCGCCACCGAATGGGCCGAACGCATGGACACGATCGCGTACACGATCGTGTGCGGCGTCGGTCCCCGTGTTCCCCGGAGATACACGTGAGCAGCAGATGAGTATCGCCAAGCGAATTGGAATCGCGGCCGGGGTGGTCGGTGGGGTCGCGGGTGTCGCGTACGGCACCACGCGGCTCGTCGCGCAGCGGTTGCGGCGCGCGCCCGATGGTGATGCGCCGCGGGCGCTCGACGCGCTCACCTACGTCGACCACCGCCTCGACTCGCACGACCGCGGGAGCATCTACGTGGTCGAGCAGGGCAACGAGCTCGACCCGCCCATTGTGCTTTCGCACGGCGTGACCCTGTCGGTTCGCACGTGGTTCCATCAGCTCGAGGAGCTTCCCGAGGAAGGCTTCCGCACGATCGCGTTCGACCACCGCGGTCACGGCCAGTCGGTGCTGGGTGAAGAGGGCCACACGCTTCACAACCTCGGGCGTGATGTGCGGACTGTCCTCGAGGGTCTCGATCTGCACGACGCGGTGCTCGTCGGTCACTCGATGGGCGGGGTCGCGGTGCAGTCGTTCGTGATCCAATTCCCGGAGATCGCGGCTGAGCGGGTTGCGGGCATCGTCTTGCTGTCGACGCTCGCGTACACGCCGCTGGGTTCACGCTCGACCCGCACCAAGGCCGGGTTCGAGAAGGTCCTGAAGCGCGCGCCCGACTCGCAGTGGCTGTGGGACTCGCGCAACCTCGGCTTCGTGGCGGCCCGGGTCGGATTCGGGCGGGATCCGCGGCCGAGCCATGTCGAGCTCGTCCGCACGATGATGAGCGAATGCTCGCCCGAGACGCGTCTCGACGCGCCCCGAGTGCTCGTCGGCCTCGATCTCACCCACGATCTTCCGAAGGTGCGCATCCCCACGCTCGTGATCGGCGGCACCGCCGATGTGCTGACACCGCCGTTCGAGGCCCGCCAGATGGCGCGCCTCATCCCGGGTGCGCGCCTCGAGTTGGTGAAGGGCGGTGGGCACATGCTGATGCTCGAACGCACCGACGAGGTCGACACGCTCATCGTCGAGTTCGCCCGTGAGGTGCAGGGCACCCGAGGCGACCGCACCGGCCGTTCCTGACCACGACGGGAGTCATGATGTCGACCGGCTTCGGAATCTCGGGAGTGCGCGTGGGTCACGCGACTGCGGCCGGGACAGGGGTCACGGTGGTGATGTTCCCATCCGGTTCCGTCGGATCGGCCGAGGTGCGCGGCGGCGCGCCCGCGACCCGCGAGACCGACCTGCTCGAACCGTCGCGGATCGTCGCGCACGTCGACGCGGTCGTGCTCGCCGGCGGTTCGGCGTTCGGCCTTTCCGCGGCCGACGGTGTGATGCGCTACCTCGCCGAACGGGGCCAGGGTTTCCCGACCGCGGCCGGTCCCGTGCCCATCGTCCCCGCGGCATGCATCTTCGACCTGCTCGAGGCGGCAACCGCGCCCGCCGGGCGCCGACGCCGGGTACCGCGCGGCCATCGCCGCGGCGGGCGCAGACGACGGGGGAGCCGCCGACGACCGCGCCAACGGCGCGGTCGAGGGGGGCCGCGTCGGCGCGGGTGCGGGTGCGACCGTCGGCAAATGGCGTGGCCGGGAGGGCGCGGTTGCCGGCGGCGTCGGCGTTGCGTCGGTAGCTGTCGACGGTGCTCGCGTCGGCGCACTGGCGGTCGTGAACGCGCTGGGCGACGTCGTCGCCGCCGACGGAACGGTCTTGGCGGGATCGACTGCACCGGCCGACGTGCCCGCGTTCCCGACGCAGCAGCCGTTCGAGGAGGAGCAGCGCGAGAACACGACTCTCGTCGTCGTGGCGACCGACGCAGTGCTCGACAAGACCGCCTGCTACCTCCTTGCGCAGAGCGCGCACGACGGCTTCGCGCTCGCGCTCCGTCCCGCGCACACCCGCTACGACGGCGACATCGCGTTCGCGGTAGCCACGGGCACCCTTGCCGACGCCGGCGCCGGCGCGGCGCGCCGTGATGCCGAACCGAGTCTCGACCGGCTCCGGTTGGCCGCGACCGAGACGGTCGCCGCGGCCATACGGGCGTCGGTAGTCGGTCGTTAACATGCGCGAGCCGAGCGCAGGGAGTGCAGTGACCCCCGACCACCTTTCGCAGCACCCGTCCGCGACCGCGGGCACGACGTTGCTCGAGATCGCGGACGCGGCCTCGAGCTGCACGCTGTGCAAGCTCGCGACCGGTCGCACGCAGGTCGTGTTCGGCACCGGATCGGCATCGGCCGATTTGATGTTCGTGGGCGAGGGGCCGGGCGAGCAGGAAGACCTGCGGGGCGAGCCGTTCGTCGGGCGGGCCGGTCAGTTGCTGACGCGACTGATCGAGGGCATCGACCTGACCCGCGCCGAGGTGTACATCGCGAACGTCGTCAAGTGTCGGCCGCCCGGCAACCGCGATCCCCAGCCCGACGAGATCGAGGCGTGCGCGCCCTGGCTCGATCGCCAGCTCGATCTCGTCAAGCCGCGTGTCATCGTCACGCTCGGCAACTTCGCGACGAAGCTGCTCCTCCAGACCAAGGAGGGGATCACCAAGTTCCGCGGTCGGGAGTTCGCCTTTACCCGCGCCAGGCACAGCGCGGTGTTGATCCCGACGTTGCATCCGTCGGCTGTGCTGCGATCGGGCGGGCGCGCCCTCGCCGAGTCGCGTGCCGACTTCGTGCACGTGAAGCGCGCGCTCGCCGCTCCGGAGCCGAAGAGTCCGAGCCCGTGACCACGACCGTGACGACGAACGGCGCGGCCGAGACCGAAGCGGTCGGCGCCGCACTGGCGCCACTGCTGGGCGTCGGTGATCTCGTGGTGCTGAACGGCGAGCTCGGTTCGGGCAAGACCACCTTCACGAAGGGGCTCGCGCGCGGCCTCGGGGTGACGCAGCGGGTCACGAGCCCGACGTTCACGATCGTCCAGGAGTACGACGGGCGGGTCCCGGTGGCTCACGTCGACGTGTACCGGCTCGAGCGGATCCAGGAGTTGCACGACTTCGGGTTCGAGGAGTTGCTCGAGTCCGGGGTGACGATCGTCGAGTGGGGAGAGGCGATCTCGCCCGTGCTCCCGTTCGACCGGATCGACGTGCGCCTCGCCATGCTCGACGACGTCGCGGACGCACCGGGAGACGCTCCCGACGACCGGCGGATCGTCGAGATCGTGGCGCGCGGTCGTGCCTGGGCGGATCGGCACGAGTCGCTCGCGGCCGCGCTGGCCGCGGTCGGAACGCACTGATGCTTCTCCTCGGGATCGACACCGCGACCCGCCGCGTCGGCGTGGTCGTGGCCAACGAGCACGGCATGCTGGGAAGAGTCGAGCTGGGTGGCACCGCGGGCACGGGCCCGCCTCGTCACGCCGAGACCCTCGCCCCGGCCATCACGTGGTGCTGCGAACGCACCGGCGTCGACCTCGACCAGGTCTCGGCGATCGCGGTCGGCATCGGCCCCGGAATGTTCACCGGGCTGCGGGTCGGGGTCACGACCGCCAAGGTGCTCGCGCAGTCGTTGCGGATCCCCGTGATCCCGGTCCCGAGTCTCGACCTGCTCGCCTACCCGTTGCGTTACGCGCACCGCACCGTCGTGGCGACGATCGACGCGCGTCGCCACGAGCTCTACTGGTCGATGTACCAAACCGTTCCGGGTGGTGTGCAGCGCGTGTCCGGGTACGAGTTGGGTACGCCCGAAGATCTCGTGGCCGACCTCGAGGCGCGCGGCGACGACGCGCTCGTGTGCGGTGACGGGTCATTGCGGTTCGCCGACGCGTTCGCGCCGCTCCTTGGCCGGGTCGTGCTCGCGGGATCCGCGCATGCTTCGCCGAGTCTGAGCGCGTTGGCCGATCTCGCCGTCGCCCGCTACGCGCGCGAAGACTTCTGTGTAGCGGCGGAGGTGCTGCCGATGTACCTCCGCCAGAGCGACGCCGAGTTGACCTGGGACCGCAAGGGACTCTGATGGCGGCCGAACCGGAAGCCGTCGCCGTCGACGTGCACATCGTTCCGATGCGCCGGCGTCATCTCCGTGGCGTCGTTCGCATCGAGTCGCAGGTGTACCCGCGCCCGTGGTCGCACACCTTGTTCGTGAGCGAGCTCGCCCTGCGCGGGAGCCGCTCGTACGTCGTCGCCAAGGTCGGCCGCGAGGTCGTCGGCTATGCCGGGCTCATGATGGCGGTCGGCGACGGTCACGTGACCACGATCGCCGTCGATCCCGCGTGGCACCGCCACGGCATCGGCACCCGTCTCCTGCTCACGCTCGCGTACGAGGCCATCGCCGCGAGGCGACCGCGATGACCCTCGAGGTCCGGTTGTCGAACCGGGGCGCGCAGGAGATGTACAAGAAGTTCGGGTTCACTGCGGTCGGTGTGCGCAAGGGCTATTACGCCGACACCGGTGAGGACGCGCTCATCATGTGGGCCTACGAAGTGAGCGAGCCACCGTACGGCCGCCTCCTGCGCGGTATCGAGCGCGGCCTGCGGGGCTCGACCGTCGTCGAGCGTTTGCGAGGGTGGTCGTGACCGGCGTTCGCATCCTCGCGATCGAGACGTCGTGCGACGAGACCGCGGCGGCGGTCGTCGAGGGCGGACGTACGGTCCGGTCGTCCGTCGTCGCGAGTCAAGCCGATCTCCACCGCGCGCTACGGCGGCGTCGTCCCCGAGATCGCGAGCCGGGCGCACGTCGAACTGATCTGCGACGTCGTGGAGGAGGCACTCGTCGAGTCGGGCGCGGCGCTCGACGATCTCGACGCGGTCGCGGCCGTGCGCGGTCCCGGACTCGCAGGCGCCCTCCTCGTCGGCGTGAGCGCGGCGAAGGCGATCAGCATCGCGAAGGGGCTTCCGTACGTCGGCATACATCACCACGAGGCGCACCTGTACGCGGCGATGCTCGAGGACCCCACGCTCGAGCCGCCGCTCGTCACACTCATCGTCTCGGGCGGGCACACCCTTCTCGTGGCGATGGACGGCCACGGGCGTTACCGCGTGCTCGGCGAGACCGTCGACGACGCCGCCGGCGAGGCGTTCGACAAGGTTGCCCGATTCCTCGGGCTCGGCTACCCGGGCGGTCCCACGATCGACCGTCTCGCGCTCGCCGGCGACCCGCAGGCGATCCGCTTTCCGCGCCCGATGCGCAGGGAGGGCCTCGACTTCTCGTTCTCGGGCCTCAAGACGGCGGTGGTGCAGTACGTCCGCAAGCACCCGGAAGCCGGGGTCGCCGACATCGCGGCCTCCTTCCAGGCTGCCATCGTCGACGTGCTCGTCGAGAAGCTGCGCGCCGCCGCGCTCGAGACCGGGATCACGACCGTGGTGGCGGGCGGTGGCGTCGCCGCGAACTCAGCCCTCCGGGCCCGTCTCACCGACCTCGGCGCCGACGGCGGCGTGAAGGTGGTGCTGCCCGGCATCGAGCTGTGCACCGACAACGCGGCGATGGTGGGGGCGGTTGCCGCCTACCGCCTGGCCGCCGACGGCCCGACGCCCTTGGAAGCGCCGGTGGTGCCGAACCTTCGGCTTGTCTGATCGCGGCGACCTTGGTACGGTTAGCACTCGAACCCGGCGAGTGCTAACTCATGCCCGCCTGAATCACCCTCGTTGGATGCTCGACGTGAGTGTCCCGATTGCCGGCAATAGCTCAAGATGGAGGCGCACTGATGAACCTGCAGCCGTTGGAGGACCGAATCGTCGTCCGGCCCGCAGAGGCCGAGGAGACGACCCACAGCGGCCTCGTCATCCCCGATACCGCGAAGGAAAAGCCCCAACAGGGCGAGGTTCTCGCGGTCGGTCCCGGCCGTCGCGCCGAGCAGAGTGGCGAGCTGATCCCGATCGACCTGAAGGTCGGCGACACCGTCGTCTACTCGAAGTACGGCGGCACCGAGATCACCGTCGACGGCGAGGACCTGCTCATCCTCAGCTCGCGTGACGTGCTCGCGAAGCAGACGGGCTCCAAGAAGAAGTAGCTCCACTTCCCCGGGAAGTTTCTTGTAACTGTTCTCTGGCAGGCCGCGGATCTACTCCGCGGCCTGCTTCTTTGCCCACTTGTAGTCGGCCTTCCCGTTCGGTCCCCGCACGACCTCGTCGGTGACCACGAACCGGCGGGGTCGCTTGAAGCGCGCGAGCGGCTCGAGTGCCGCGGTCAGCTCGTCGGCCGTCGCCTCCTCGCCCGGCCGTAGCGACACGACGGCGACGACGGCTTCGCCGAAGCGCTCGTCGGGCACGCCGACGACCAGGCAGTCGGCGACCGCGGGGTGCACCTTCACGGCCTCCTCCACCTCCTCGGGGAAGATCTTCTCGCCGCCCGAGTTGATGACGACGGAGCCGCGACCGAGCAGGGTGACCGTGCCGTCGAGCTCGACGGTCGCGAAGTCGCCGGGAACCGACCAACGTTGCCCGTCGATGACGAGGAAGGTCGCCTCCGACTTGCTCTCGTCCTTGTAGTAGCCGACGGGGATGTAGCCGCCGACCGCGAGCCGGCCGGTCTCTCCGGAGCCCGGCACGACCTCCTTGCCTTGCAGTGTGAAGACCTTGGTGCTCGCGCCGATCGAAAAGCGGGCGGTCTTCGGCTCGGCGCCAGGGGTGCTGATCGAACCCGCGAAACCGACGCCCTCGCTCGATCCGAGTGAGTCGAGGCAGAGGAAGTTGCCGCGCTGCATGAGCGCGTGCTTCACCTCGGCCGACCACATGACGCCCGAGCTGATGATCAGTTGCAGCGAGGAGATGTCGTAAGGGGTGCCGCGGGCCTCGGCCTCCTCGAGCGATCGCAGCATCGGCTTGGCGAACGCGTCGCCGACAATCGCCATCTGGGTGACCCGTTCGCGTTGCACCGTCTCCCACAGTTCGTCGGGGTCGAAGTGCCGCCCGACGAGCGTCACGATCGCGGCCCCGACGAACAGCGCCTGGAACGTGGTGAATGCGCCCGTGCCGTGCATGAGCGGCGAGGCGGGGAGGTGCACGCGGTTCGCACCCGCGTCGACGATCGCCTTGGCGACCGGCCCGACCTCGGCCATCGTCTCGGGCCGGGGCAGCCCGACGAGCGGATACACGCCGTCGCCGAGTACCCCGTAGAGGTCGCCGGTGCGCCACATGACGCCTTTCGGCATGCCCGTCGTGCCGCCGGTGTAGAGGAAGTAGAGGTCGTCGTGACGGCGCGCGATGCGTTCCATCGGCTCGTTCGCCGAGATGAGATCCTCGTAACGCGCCGCGAACTCCTGATGGGGCGAGCCGTCGTCGACCTGCACCCAGAGCTTCACCTTGGGTGCGCGGTCGCGGATCTTCGCGACGTGCTCGCCGAGCGACCCGTGGAAGAGCAGCGCCTCCGCATCGGAGTTGTCGAGGAGGTAGACGAGCTCGTCCTCGAGGTACCGGTAGTTCACGTTGGCGGGGACCCCGCGCATCTTGAACGTGCCGTACAACGCCTCGGTGTACTCGTTGCAGTTGTAGAGGTAGGACGCGACCTTCGACCCGGGCTCGAGGCCGGCGGCGGTGAACGCCTGCGCGATGCGTGCGGCGCGGTCGTCGAACGATCGCCACGAGACGCGCCGGTCACCCTGTACGAGCGCGACGCGGTCCGAAAGCGCGTCGGCGACCGACTCGAACGCGGTGGCAAGGTTCCATTCCGTGGCGAGAGGTGCGGCAGTGTCCATAGGAGCCGGAGTTTCGCACGGCGTCGGTACGATCGTCACTGTGGTGGTGCGACGCGACGGGGAACGACGCGGGGGCAACAGCGGATTCCCCGCCCGGTGTCGTTCCGGCCTGGCGGTCCGCCGCCCTGGGCGGCCCTCGCGGCCGAGCAGCGCCGTCTCTCGCTGGCCGAGGTCCGGGCCCGGCTCGCCGACATGCCTGCCGCGGTCGAGCTCGGGCCGTCGGTCGAGGGCAGCCGGGCCGCGGCCGTCCTCGTGCCGCTGTACGAGCACGACGGCGACACGCGGGTCGTCCTCATCAAACGGCCGGAGACGATGTCGTCGCACCGCGGCGAGATCGCGTTCCCGGGCGGGACGTTCGAAGCCGGCGTCGACCCCGACCTCCGGGTCACCGCGCTGCGCGAGGCGAGCGAGGAGATCGGGCTCGATCCCGAGGCGGTCGAGATCGTTGCCCGGCTCGACGGTATCGGCACCGTCGCCACCCGGTTCACGATCACGCCGTTCGTCGGGCTCCTGGCCGAGCGGCCCGCGCTCACGCCGAGCCCGAGCGAGGTCGTGCGGATACTCGAGGTGCCGCTCTCCGAGCTCCTCGATCCCGAGGTGTACCGCGAGGAGCGCTGGGACACCCGCAACGCCGAGTCGCCGACCCCGTCGGTGCAGCCGGCGGCATTCGACGTGCACTTCTACGACCTCGACGACGAGACCGTGTGGGGCGCCACCGCCAGGATCCTGACGAGCTTTCTCGCCCATCTCGTCGACGGTCGGTGACCGGGCTGATCGCCCGGTGCGCAGTCAGGAACTCGACCGGCGCGTCACTGGTTCTCGGCGAGAGCTGGATATCCTGTGAAATTCCGGGTTGCGACGACGGCGGAGGCACCGTGGAAGTAGAGATCGGGATCGGAAAGTCGGGTCGCCGGGCATACGGGTTCGACGACATCGCGATAGTGCCGAGTCGCCGCACACGCGATCCCGAGGACGTCGACATCACGTGGGAAGTCGACACGTACAAGTTCGAGTTGCCGATGATGGCGGCGGCGATGGACGGTGTCGTCTCGCCTGCGACCGCGATCGAGATCGGTCGTCTCGGTGGTCTCGCGTGCCTCAACCTGGAAGGCATCTGGACGCGCTACGACGATCCCGAATCGGTGTTCGAGGAGATCGCCGCGCTGCCGCCCGAGAAGGCGACGCGCCGGATGCAGGAGCTGTACGACGAGCCGATCAAGGACGAGCTCATCTCGCAGCGCATCCGCGAGGTGAAGGCCGGAGGCGTCATCGCGGCCGCGTCACTCACACCGCAGCGCGTCGAGCAGTACGCGAAGCACGTACTCGACGCCGAGCTCGACGTGCTCGTCATCCAGGGCACGGTCGTGTCCGCCGAGCACGTGTCGCAGGATCCCGCGCGGCAGCCGCTCAACTTGAAGAAATTCATCCGCGAGTTCGAGCTTCCAGTCATCGTCGGTGGTTGCGCGTCGTACTCCACCGCGTTGCACCTCATGCGCACGGGCGCGGTCGGCGTATTGGTCGGTGTCGGCCCGGGCCACGCCTGCACGAGCCGAGGGGTGCTCGGCATTGGTGTGCCGCAGGCCACCGCCATCGCCGACGCTGCGGGCGCGCGCATTCGTCACCTCGACGAGACGGGTGTCTACGTGCACGTCATCGCCGACGGCGGCATGTCCACGGGCGGCGACATCGCCAAGGCCATCGCGTGCGGCGCCGACGCGGTGATGATCGGTTCGCCGCTCGCCACTGCCTACGAGGCGCCCGGTCGGGGGTACCACTGGGGTATGGCGACCTTTCACCCGACATTGCCGCGCGGTGCGCGCGTCTTCGCGGGGCAGAAGGCGACGCTCGAAGAGATCCTCACCGGGCCCGCCCACGAGAACGACGGCACGCTCAACCTCTTCGGAGCGCTGCGTACGTCGATGGCCACCACCGGCTACGAGACGGTCAAGGAGTTCCAGAAGGCCGAAGTGATGGTCGCGCCCGCGCTGAAGACCGAAGGCAAGTCGCTCCAGCGCGCGCAGGGCATCGGAATGGCCTGAGGGGCGTGAGCGACTCCTCCGACCTCGTCCTCGTCGTCGACTTCGGGGCGCAGTACGCGCAGCTGATCGCCCGGCGCGTACGCGAGCTGCACGTCTACAGCGAGATCGTGCCGCGTTCGATGCCCATCGTGGAGATGCTGGCGCGAAAGCCCAAGGCGATCATCCTCTCGGGCGGACCGGCGTCGGTGCACGTCCCCGGCGCTCCCGACATCGATCCCGCCGTGTACGACGCCGGTGTACCGCTGTTCGGCATCTGTTACGGCGCGCAGCTCGTAGCCCGCGATCTCGGCGGCAAGGTCGCCCAGACGGGCCAGGGCGAGTACGGGCGTACCGAGCTGCACGTCGAGGGTTCGTCGTTGCTGTTCGGTGATCTGCCAGTCGACGAAGTCGTGTGGATGAGCCACGGCGACTCCATCACCGAGGCGCCGCCCGGGTTCACCGTCACCGCGCGGTACCGCAGCGGTGCCGGTCGCCGGACTCGAAGACCGCGACCGCGGCATCTTCGCGGTGCAGTTCCATCCCGAGGTCGCGCACACCGAGCACGGCATGGAGATCCTCAAGTCGTTCCTGTTCGACGCGGCGGGATGTCGGCCCACGTGGACGAACGTCTCGATCATCGAGAACGCGGTGGCGGAGATCAGGGCCCAGGTCGGCACCGAGCGCGTCATATGCGGCCTGTCGGGCGGGGTCGACTCCGCGGTCGCGGCCGCGCTCGTACACAAGGCGATCGGCGACCAGCTCGTGTGCGTGTTCGTCGACACCGGACTCCTCCGGCTCGGCGAGGCCGAACAGGTCGAGCAGACCTTCCGCGAACAGTTCGAGGTCGAGCTCGTCCATGTGAAGGCGCAGGACCGGTTCCTCGACGCGCTCGACGACGTCATCGACCCGGAACGCAAGCGCAAGTCGATCGGCGAGCTGTTCATCCGTGTGTTCGAAGAAGCAGCCCAGGACCTCGGCGACGCGCGTTTCTTGGTGCAAGGGACCCTGTATCCCGACATCGTGGAGTCGGGTGGCGGCGACAACGCCAACATCAAGAGCCACCACAATGTCGGCGGCCTCCCCGACGACATGGAATTCGAGCTCATCGAGCCGCTGCGCGCGCTGTTCAAGGACGAGGTTCGCGCGGTCGGCGAGGAGCTCGGGCTGCCCGAGGAGATCGTCTGGCGTCAGCCCTTCCCCGGACCGGGCCTCGCGGTGCGGATCATCGGCACGATCACACGGGAGCGGGTCGAGATCCTGCAACAGGCCGACGCGGTGGTGGTCGAGGAGATCCGCCGGGCCGGGCTCTACCGCGAGATCTGGCAGAGCTTCGCGGTGCTGCCCGCGGTGAAGACCGTCGGGGTGATGGGCGACGACCGCACCTACGCCTATCCGATCGTGCTGCGGGCCGTGACCTCCGACGACGCGATGACCGCCGACTGGGCCCGCCTGCCCTACGAGGTGCTCGAGCGGATCTCGTCACGGATCATCAACGAAGTTCCCGGTGTGAACCGTGTGGCCTACGACATCACGTCCAAGCCCCCCGGGACCATCGAGTGGGAGTGAGCCCCACGGGCGAACGAGAACGACCCGGAAGCATCGAGTGGGAGTGAGCCCCCCGGGCGAACGAGAACGACCCGGAAGCATCGAGTGGGAGTGAGCCCCCCGGGCGAACGAGAACGACCCGGAGATATCGAGTGGGAGTGAGCCCCCCGGGCGAACGAGAACGACCCGGAGATATCGAGTGGGAGTGAGCCCCACGGGCGAAGGGCCCTAATCCCGGGCCGGGTTCGCTTTACCGCTGATCCCGATGGAAAATAGCTCCGGCATTTGGGACGACAGCACGACGCGAGGGGATCTTCGATGGTGGACGCGGCACTCAACGCAACGGCTCGGGCAATTGTTGCACCGGGCAAGGGCATCCTCGCCGCCGACGAGAGCAGCGGCACGATCAAGAAGCGTTTCGACTCGATCGGCTGCGAGTCGACCGAGGACCGGCGCCGCGCGTATCGCGAGTTGCTGTTCACGACCGCAGGCGCGGCCGACCACATCAGCGGCGTCATCCTCTTCGACGAGACGATCCGCCAGAACGCCTCCGACGGTCGCCCGCTCGCCAAGATCCTCGAGAGCGCAGGTGTCATCCCCGGCATCAAGGTCGACAAGGGCGCGGTGAAGTTGGCGAAGTCGCCCGACGAGCTCGTCACCGACGGACTGGACGGACTCCGTGCCCGCCTCGTGGAATACCGCGAGCTCGGCGCCCGGTTCGCGAAGTGGCGCGCAGTCATCACGATCGGCGCTCACATCCCGTCGAAGCTCTGCCTCGACGTCAACGCGCACGCGCTCGCTCGTTACGCGGCGCTGTGTCAGGACGAAGGCATCGTCCCGATCGTCGAGCCCGAAGTGCTCATGGACGGCGACCACTCGCTCGAGCGTTGCTACCAGGTGACCTCCGACACGCTGCACCACGTGTTCGACGCGCTCTACGCGCAGCGCGTCGAGCTCGAGGGCATGTTGTTGAAGCCGAACATGGTGCTGCCGGGCAAGGGACACGCGAGCTACCCGGTCTCTCCCGAGATCGTCGCCGACGCCACGCTTTCCTGCTTCCGCAACACCGTCCCGTCGGCGGTACCCGGGATCGTCTTCTTGTCGGGCGGCCAGGGCGACGAGGAAGCGACCGCGAACCTGAACGCGATGAACACCAAGGGCCCGAACCCGTGGCAGTTGTCGTTCTCGTACGGTCGCGCGCTGCAGGCCGCTGCGCTCAAGGCGTGGAAGGGCGACGACGCGAACCTCGCGGCCGGGCAGGCTGCGTTCAAGCACCGCGCCGACATGAACGGACGCGCCACCACCGGCACCTACTCGGCCGATCTCGAAAAAGCCGCCTCGTAACCGAACCCCGTGCGCGCGCTGGTGCAACGCGTCACCGAAGCGCGCGTCACGGTGGGCGGTGACGTCGTTGGTGAGATCGGCGCCGGACTGTGCGTGTTCGTCGGCGTCACGCACGACGACGAGCCTGCGCGCGCGACCATGCTCGCGGCGAAGGTCGCGAACCTGCGCGTCTTCGAAGACGACGACGGGGCGATGAATGTCTCGCTGCTCGACGCGGGGGAGCCGCGCTCGTCGTGAGCCAGTTCACGCTCTACGGCGATACCGCGCGCGGCGGCGCCCGAGCTTCGTCGCCGCGGCGCGACCCGAGGTCGCGCAGCCGTTGATCGACGCGTTCGAGCGTGACCTCGCCGGGCTCGGCGTGCCGGTCGCGACCGGGCGCTTCCGTGCCGACATGCAGGTGGCGCTGGTGAACGACGGCCCGATCACGCTGATGTTGGAAATCCCGTAGGTCAGCCGACACGCGTGTAATTCGTCCCCGGTACCATGCACGGGACATGGTCGACACCACTCCCGCCGCCCCGGAGACCCCGGCCCCGGAGCCCGAAATCCCGGCCGCACGGCCGACACGCCGCAGCCTGGATCTGTCGGGGTTGAATCCCGCGCAGTACGAGGCCGTGACGCTGCCGGCCGGTCCTGTGCTCGTGATCGCGGGCGCGGGCTCGGGCAAGACGCGGGTGCTGACCCATCGCCTCGCGTACCTCGTGGCCGAACTGGGTGCGTCACCGTTCGAGGTGCTCGCGATCACGTTCACCAACAAGGCCGCGGGCGAGATGCGCGACCGGGTCGCGCAGCTGCTCGGCCCGGTCGGTCACCGCATGTGGGTCTCGACGTTCCACGCGGCGTGCTCGCGCATCCTGCGCCGGGAAGCGAGCCTGTTGGGCTACCGGTCGAGCTTCACGATCTACGACCAGGCCGACGCCACGCGCCTCACCGACTGGGTTCGCCGCGACCTCAACCTCGACCCCAAGCGGTTCCCGGCCCGGCAGTTGCACGGCCAGATCAGCGCGCTCAAGAACGAGTTGATCCTGCCGGCAGAGTACGCGCAGACCGCAGTCGGTCCGGCGGAGCGCCGGGTCGCCGAGATCTACACGGAGTACCAGCGTCGCCTCGCCGAGGCCTCGGCCGTCGATTTCGACGACCTGCTCGTGCTGACGGTCCGGCTCCTGCGCGAGCACCCCGAAGTGCTGTTCCGTTACCAGCAGCGATTCCGCCACATCCTGGTCGACGAGTTCCAGGACACCAACGCGGCGCAGTGGGAGATCGTGCGCCTGCTCGCGTTGGAGCACCGCAGCATCATGGTCGTCGGCGACGACGCCCAGAGCGTCTATCGCTTCCGGGGCGCCGACTTCCGCAACCTCTTGAAGTTCGAGGATGCGTTCCCCGACGCCACGATCGTCGTGCTCGACCAGAACTACCGGTCGACGCAACGCATCCTCGAAGCTGCGAACGCGGTGATCGCGAACAACGCGTCGACGCGCAAGAAGCACCTGTGGACCGACAAGGGTCCGGGCGAGCAGATCGTCCGCTACCAGGGCGACGACGAGCACGACGAGGCTGCGTTCGTCGTGCGCGAGATCCACCGCCTGGTCGACGCGGCCGAGTATCGCTACGGCGACGTCGCGGTCTTCTACCGCACGAATGCGCAGAGCCGCGTCCTCGAGGAGTCACTCGTGCGTTCGGGCGTGCCGTACCGCGTGTTCGGTGGCGTGAAGTTCTACGACCGGCGCGAGATCAAGGATGCGCTCGCGTACCTGCGCGCGCTGGTGAATCCCGACGACGAGGTCTCGTGGAAACGCGTCGTCAACACGCCGCGGCGCGGGGTGGGCGACACGTCGATCGCGAAGCTCGACTCGTTCGCGCAGGGCAAGGGCATCACGTTCCAGGCCGCCGCGAGCGAAGCCGCGACCGCGGGCGTGAGCGGCAAGGCGCTCGGCGGCTTGCGCGATCTCCTCGAGCTCGTCGCCGAGGTCAAGGAGGCGGCGGCGGGTGGTGTCGGCGCCACTCTCGAGGCGGTACTGACGAAGAGCGGCTATCTCGCCGAGCTCGAGGCGGAGCGGTCGGTCGAGTCGCACGGCCGGATCGAGAACCTGCAGGAACTCGTGGGCTCGGCCCGCATGTTCGACGAGCAGATCGACCGGGGCGAGGTCGGCGGGCTCGCCGCGATCGGCGGGGTCGGGGTCGGCGAGACCGGTTCGGTCACCGACGGGCCGGTCGGGTTGGCGCGGGTGCAGTCGTTCCTCGAGGCGATCTCGCTCGTCACCGACCTCGACGAGAACGATCCCGAGGCCAGCTCGGTCACGTTGATGACGCTGCACTCGGCCAAGGGTCTCGAGTACCCGGTCGTGTTCCTGATCGGTCTCGAAGACGGCGTGTTCCCGCACGTGCGCAGCCTCGGCGATCCCGACGAGCTCGAGGAGGAGCGCCGGCTCTGTTACGTCGGCCTGACCCGGGCCGAGGAGCGGCTGTACCTGTGCCACGCGTGGAGTCGCATGATGTTCGGTTCCACCGACTACCGCCCGCCGAGCCGGTTCCTCGACGAGATCCCGGCCGAGCTGATCGCGCTCGCCGGCGACGACAAACCGGGCCGGGGCCGGCGCGCCGGCGGTGGCGCCGGTGCGCGTGAGGGTCGTGGCAGCGGGCTCGGCGCCCACCGGGAGGCGGTCGTCGCGGCCGCGATGCGGCGCGACAACGAAGCGCCGTCGGGCGCGCGCGGCGCCGAGCAGCTGGGCCTGCGCATCGGTGACGACGTCCACCACGACAAGTTCGGCGACGGTGTGATCGTCGACATCACTGGTTCCGGCGACAAGGCGGAGGCGCGGGTGCGCTTCGTCGACGTCGGCGAGAAGACGTTGCTGTTGTCGTGGGCGCCGCTCGCCCGAGTGTCCGCGTAGACCGATCTACCTGACCCGCTCGATCTTCGGGTAGTGGTACGTGCCGTCGAGGACGCTCGGCTTCGGCAGGTACAGCCGCAGCGAGAGGTAGTAGTTCCCGGTCGGGGTCGGCAACCAGTTCGACGCGTGGCCCGCCGGTGAACCGTGCTGCAGGTAGATGTCGAGGGAACCGACGGCGCCGTAGTGGAGTCCGGTCGTGCGGTCGCCGATCGCGTAGCGGTTGATCGGATTCGCGACGAAGAAGTGATCAGGGCCGTACAGCGTCATCGACCAGAACGCGTTCACGGGCGGGAGGCCGCCTTGGGCGAAGTGGATCACGTAGTCGTGCGCGCCACTCAACGGCGCGCCGGTCACGTCGCCGTTCGCGTGCGTGTACACGGCTTCGGCGGGGACGTTGGCGCCCCAGCCGCCGCGGGCGGTGACGGCGCGTAGGAGCGCGTCGTGCCCGTACACACCGGTGCGCACGTCGACGCTCCAGCCGTCGACGACCGTGTTCCCGGTTGGCACCGACCGCGCGAGTGTCGCCTCGCCGTCGATGACGCCTTGGCGGAGGACACGGCGTTGCGCCGTTGTCGACGGGTGTTTCCCGGGCCCGACGCCGAGCGCGGCGAAGCCGCGCATCGTCGCCAGCTCCTGCGCGTCGACCGGCGGGTTGATCGCGAGCGCGTCGCCGAGCTCGTCGAAGA
Source organism: uncultured Actinomycetes bacterium (assembly GCA_963761055.1). Classification (GTDB taxonomy): domain Bacteria; phylum Actinomycetota; class Acidimicrobiia; order IMCC26256; family PALSA-610; genus PALSA-610. Next base: position 54,166 of record CAVXFO010000001.1, read on the forward strand.
AGCGGGCGCCGGCGACGGCGACCCCCTGCGGCGTTCCGGACGGTGTGCCGATCGGAGGCGGCGCGGGTGCCCGTGGCATACCGGTGACGGTCGACAGCGGCTGCAGGTGCATCTCTTTGCCCAGGGCGTGGATGCGATCGACGTCGCCCGGGTTCTTGACGAGGAACCGTCCGAGCAACACGACCTGCGAGGTCGGCGCGGCGATGCGCGTCGCGCCCGCAGGGACGGTGCCGTGCCAGCCGGGCGGTGTGACGAGCCAGGTGCCTGCGCGCCCGCCGGTCCCGCGCGTCCCGATGTAGGCGAAGGAGTCGGTGTAGGCGGAGATGAACTGGAACGAGTAATAGCGGTCGTGGATCGCGGGCAGCTTGAGCACGAAGGGCTCACCGCGGAGGTCGAGGATCGCCACGCCGTACAGCGTGTCGGTGTTGGGTGCCACGACCGACCGTGACGTCACGTCGGAGATCGTGGGTTGGAACACCAGCTGGTTGACGCCGACGCGGAGTGCGAGCGTCTGCATCGTGCGTTCGGTGACGACGAGGGGATAGCCCCAGATGTACGCGGCTGCCGCGGGGGTCAGCGCGGGAGTGAGCGGGGTGGTCGGTTGCGTGGTGACAGTGGGCGCGGTCGTCGGGGTGCTCGACGTCGTGGACGAGGTCGATGCGTTCGACGAGCAGGCGGTGCCGACGAGCAGTGCGATCGCGAGCGCGACGGCGAGTACGACTCGGGTCCGGGCGGAGTTGTGCGTGCTCACGATTGTCGACCTCGGGTGGGCGGCTGGTGGAAATGGGGAACGACCCGCGCCGCCGGCACCACAATGTCGTCGGCGAGCAGCCATCGGAACAGGACCCAACCCTCGCGGTGACCCGCGGTGTCGAGCCAGTTCGGCTCACCCGGATCGGCGTGGGCGACGACGATCCGACACGGCTCACCCGGGGCGTGCCGCGCGGTGCGGGTGTTCACCGTCGGAGCCGCCCTGCACTCGATCGACTGGCCCCAGCGGTTCGCGAGGTGCACGCCCCAGTAGCGACACGTGGGCGGCACGACGTCGACGACGAGCATCTCGTCGTCGCGCAACGAATACCAGCCGACGACGTAGCTCGCGTCGGGCGTCCCGTACGGGCCCTCGCCCCTGGTCGCGACGAACTCGTTCGGCCGGCGCGCGCCGGCGAGCGCGCGCCGGTGCGCGAGCGTCGTCGCGAAGATGACGAAGCCGGCCGCCTCGCGCGCCATGCGTTGGAATCGCGCCGCGTCGAGGACGGGTGCGGGACCGGTGTCGTCGAGCACGGAGATGTCGTAGCGCGCCGGCTCCTCGACCCCCCGGTCGAAGTGGTAACGCCGGGCGAACAGCGCGTGCGCGTCCGGGTCGAGCGCGAGCCAGTTGCCTCCGGTCGTGGTGTCCGCTCGGTCGAGGGCCGGGCGGTCGCGGGAGCAGATGATCTCGAACGAGCCGTCGTCGTCGAACACCATCTCCGCGTCGGACAGATTCACCTTGCGGGTCGTTCCGGTCGAGAACGGATCACCCGAGTAGACGCAGAACGCGAGGTACGCCTCGGTGCCCCGCCGGCCCCGGATGCGGTAGCGCTGCCGGCTGGTGACGGCCACGGCGTCGTAGTCGGTGTCCGGGTTGTCGAAGAACAGCTTGCGCAGCGGCGTGACCACGGGTGTGAAGCGAGGGCGGGCCGATCCGCGCGGGTCGACCGGTCGACCTGGTCGCCGAGCACGTGCAGCACGTAACGAAAGCCTTCGACGACGTCGATCGCGGGGATGAGGCCGTCGATGCCCGCGATCACTTCACCCGCGTCGGAGACGGCGGCGACGAGCTCGCGCCACGCGTCGACACTGGTCCGGCTCTCGATTGCCGCGGTCCGGTCCGGGGTCATCCCTTGCTCCGGCCGGGGAGGATCGCAGTGGTCACGACCTTGCTCGCTTCCCCGGGCCCGAAGGTCGGCGGCTTCGGGCGGGCCTGCGCGGTCCCGAGGCGCACCACGACCGTCCCGGACCCGGGGTCGACCTGCACGATCTGGTTGCCGAGCCCGAGGGCCCAGTACATCGAGTCGGGTGCGCCGGCGGCGATGCGGCCGCGCGCCTTGGTGGGATTGGCCGCGTCCTTCAGGTTGGTCGCGACGAGCGGGTCTGCGATCACGCCGTCGTGGTTGACCCAGAAGAGGTATCCGTACCCGTCGTTCAGATGGGTCGATGACACCGCGGTCGCGACGTGCAGGTACGCCGACGACACGATCTGCTTGGGCCCCCACCGGCCGTTGTTCAACAGCAGCTGGCCGAAGCGCGCCATGTCGCGGCACGTCGAGGTCGTGCCTTCGTAGGTCAGCGCGTTGCCGGCCTTGTCGTGCCCGATCTTGGAGTTGGTCATGCCGAGCGGACCGAACAGCCGCTGCTCCGCGAACGTCGCGACGTCGGTGCTCGTCGCCTGCTCCAACACTGCGTCGAGCGTCTGCACCGCGGAGTTGTTGTATGCCCAGACCGTGCCCGGTGCACTCGTCTGTTCGAGGCCGACCGCGAACGCGGTCTGGTCGGCGGCGCCGAGAAGCTGGACGTAGTCGATCGCCGGGCTCCACTCGCGGCCCGAGTCCATGCTCAACAGATCCTTGATGGTGACGGCTCCGGCGGGCGTGCCCTTCCACTGCGGGATGTAGTTCGACGCGGGATCGGTGATCCTCAGCGAACCGTCGTCCTGCGCGATGCCGACGAGCACGCTCGCGATCGACTTCGTCGCGGAGAAGATGTCCTGGACGGTGTCGGTGGTGCGGCCGCCGTAGCCCGCTTCATAGGCGATCTTGCCGTCGCGCACGACGTCGAGGCAGTGCGAGTTGCCCTGCTGCGCGGTCGCCGAGATCTGGGCGAGCTTCGCCGCGTCGAGGCCGACGCTCGCGGGCGAGGCGGTCTGCCACTCGGCGTCGACCGCCGGCGCGGACGCCGGGATCGTCGTCGACGGGGCGGGGGCGGGCACGGTCGTGGAGGGTGCGGCGGTCCGGGTGGCCGCGCTCGAGCTGCTCGAACAGGCGCCGGCGAGCATGCTCACGACGAGTGCCGCGATCGGGAGGGCACGCCCGGCTCGACGGTGGACATCGTTTTCCATAGCGCGACGGTAGCGGGCGTAGACAACGATTTCCAATAGATTGTTCTCCATGGCGCGCGTGACGATCGTCGACGTGGCCCGGGCCGCGGGCGTGATGCCGTCGACCGTGTCGAAGGCGCTGAACTCGGGGCGGGGCAGCGCCGAAGTACGCACGCGGGTCCAGGCCGCGGCCGCGGCTCTGGGCTACCGGCCGAACCAGCGGGCGCGCGGGCTCCGACGATCGGAGTCGCGGTCGATCGGCGTGCTCGTTCCCGATCTCGCCAACCCGGTGTTCCTGCCGTTCCTGCGCGGCGCGGAGCACGTGGCCCGGACGCGCGGGTACACGGTGCTGATCGCCGACGGTGAGCGGTCCGAGTCGGCGTCGGCCGCCGCGCTCGAGCGCTTCTTCGACCAGGGCGTCGACGGTCTCCTCCTCGGCGGCCCGGTCGCGCCGGGCCCGCTCGCGCTCTACCGCGAACACGGAGTCGCAGTGGTGCCGTCGGGCTCCGCGGCCGACCGTGACGCCGACCTCCGCTGGGAGCACGGCGAGGCGGCCGCGACGGGAGCGATGGGAGCGCGGCTGCTCGACCTGGGTCATCGCCGGCTCGCGTTCGTCGGTACGCCGGGGCCCGCCCGGCGGACGTCGGGACGAAGCTACGGGCGGAGTCGGCTCGGCGCGCTCGCGTCGGCGATCGACTCGGCGGCAGCTGACGCCACGTTGTCGGTGGTCACCATCGATCCAACCGCCGGCTTCGACGCCGCGGCCGGGGAGCTGGCGCAGCTGCTCGGTGGAGCGTCGGCTCCGACCGCGGTCGTGTGCGGGAACCACCTGCTCGCGCCGTGGACGCTGATGGCGCTCGACGCGGCCGGTCTGCGTATCCCGAACGATGTCTCCGTCGTGGTCTACGGCGACTCCGACTGGGCACGCGCGTTTCGTCCCGCGCTCAGTGTCGTGTGCCACGACACGTACGCCGACGGCGCCGACGTCATGACGTCGTTGCTCGACTCGATCGCGGGTGTCGAGCCCGCGCCGCGACCGGTCATCGCCGCGGGCTATGTCGAACGCGGGTCGTGCGCGAGAGTGCCGGGGGCGGCTACGGCGCGTTCGCGTTCGTGGGCGCGGCCGTGACCGTGGTCGTGCTCGACGACACGCCCGGCGGCAGCAGATCGATGATGACCGAGTCGGTCTGGCCGACCGTCTGGATGCTGACGTCGTATTGCGCGAGACCGTCGACGGCGACCGTCTCCGAGCCGCACTCCCAATGGTCGCGTTTCAGTTGCAACGCACAGCCCCGGGGCTGGTCGACCTCGTAGGCGACGATGTTCCCGTCGGCGAGCGCGAGCCAAAAGCCGCAGCCCGCGCCACCGGTCTGGAAGTACGGTCCGCCCTTTTGAAGTATCTGGCGCACGTTGGTCGCGCTGCCGATGTTGAGCTGACCGCACACGACGTTGCCCTTGCTGCGCGTCGCGACGAACACGCCGCCGGCGACCAAGAAGCCCGCCAGCAGTACTCCGACTGTGGCGCTGATGAGCAGCTTGATGTCCGCGGCGCGGGCGCAGAGGAGGGCACAACCGATCCTTGGCTATGGTGAGCCGATGCTGCGACGCTACCGCGTCGTCATCGCCAAGCCCGGGCTGGACGGACACGATCGGGGGGCCAAAGTGATCGCACGGGCCCTGCGCGACGCGGGGTTCGAGGTCGTGTACACCGGTCTGTTCCAGACGGCCGAGCTCGTGGCGGAGGCGGCACTCGAAGAAGACGCCGACGCCGTGGGACTGTCGGTCCTGTCGGGTGCGCACATGACGCTCATCCCGAAGGTCATCGACGAGCTGCGGGCCCGAGAGCTCGACGACGTGCTGGTCTTCGCGGGCGGGATCATCCCCGACGAGGATCGCCCCGCGTTGGCGGCGGCGGGCGTCGCTGCGGTATTCACTCCGGGCGCGCCCCTCGGCGACATCGTCGATTGGCTCGAGACAACGCTCGACTCGCACACTTCCTCTTCGGTCGAACGCACGCAGGAGTAGTTCGTGGATCTCTTCGAGTATCAAGGCAAGCAGCTGTTCGCACGCTACGGCATCCCCGTTTCCGCGGGCGACGTGGCGACTACCGTCGACGAGGCGGTCGCGGCTGCGGACGGGGCCGGGTACCCGGTCGTGGTCAAGGCCCAGGTGCAGGTCGGCGGACGCGGCAAGGCGGGCGGTATCAAGCTGGCCGAGAACGCCGACGAGGTGCGCACACACGCCGGGAACATCCTCGGGATGGACATCAAGGGCCATGTAGTGCAGCGGGTGTGGGTCGAGCACGCCTCCGACATCGCCGAGGAGTACTACGCGTCGTTCACACTCGACCGGAGCGCGAAGAAGTACCTGGGAATGTTGAGCGCGCAGGGCGGTGTCGAGATCGAAACGGTTGCCGAGGAGAACCCGGACGCGATCGCGCGCATCACGATCGATCCGGTCGACGGGCTCGACGAGGCGACGTGTCGTACGTGGGTGCAACAGGCCGCGCTGAACCCGGCCGCGACCGACGGCGCGGTCGACATCTTGTTGAAGCTGTACCGCGCTTACACCGACGGCGACGCCGATCTCGTCGAGATCAACCCGCTCATCCTCACGCCCGGGGGCAAGGTGCACGCGCTCGACGCCAAGGTGTCGCTCGACGAGAACGCGAAGTTTCGTCACCCCGAATGGGCGGATCTCGTCGGGCTCGAAAAGACCGACGCGCGTGAGTTCGAGGCCGCCGAGAAGGGCTTGCAGTACGTGGGCCTCGAAGGAACGGTCGGTGTCATCGCCAACGGGGCCGGGCTCGCGATGGCGACCTGCGACATCGTGCACGAGGTCGGCGGCCGTCCGGCCAACTTCCTCGACATCGGTGGCGGCGCCAGCGCGCAGGTGATGGCCGACGCACTCGAGGTGATCAACAACGATCCGTCAGTGAGTTCGATCTTCATCAACATCTTCGGCGGGATCACGAAGGGCGAGGACGTCGCGAACGGGATCGTGCAGGCGCTCGAGCAGGTGTCGATCGCGTCGCCGATCGTGATCCGCCTCGACGGCACGAACGCGGAACAGGGCCGCGAGATTCTGGCGGGTTACGAGTCGGATCGGCTCGTGAGCAAACCGACGATGGTGGAGGCCGCGCGTACGGCCGTGACGATGGCGGAGGCCGCGAAGTGAGCATCTTGGTGAACGCCGACACGAAGGTGATCGTGCAGGGCATCACCGGCGGTCAGGGTCGCTTCTACGCGCTCCGCAACCGCTCGTACGGGACGAACGTGGTCGGTGGCGTCAGCCCGAAGAAGGCCGGCACCGATGTCGAGGGCATCCCGGTGTTCGCGTCGGTCGCGGACGCGGTGCGCGAGACCGGCGCCACCGCGACGATGGTGATCGTCCCCGCGGCCGGGGCTGCGGGCGCGGTGCTCGAGGCCGCCGAAGCCGGGCTCGAGTTGATCGTTGCGGTGACCGAGGGCATTCCGGTGCACGACGAGGCCTGCTTCTACAACCGGGTGGCGCGCGACTTCCCGTCGTCGCGGATACTCGGCCCGAACTGTCCCGGTCTGTTGACGGTCGGCGAATGCAACATCGGGTTCATCCCGGCCGAAGTGGCCAAGCCCGGTGGACCCGTCGGGATCGTGTCCCGTTCGGGCACGCTCACCTACCAGGCCCTGAACGAGCTGGCCCAAAAGGGCATCGGCGTCACGACGTGCGTCGGCATCGGCGGCGACCCGGTTCCCGGGACGAGCTTCATCGACTGCCTGTCGTTGTTCGAAGCCGATCCCGACACGTTGGCCGTCATCATGTTCGGCGAGATCGGTGGCTCCGCGGAAGAAGAGGCGGCCGAGTTCATCTCGTCCGAGATGTCGAAGCCGGTCGTCAGCTACATCGCAGGTGTGACGGCGCCGCCCGGCAAGAAGATGGGGCACGCGGGTGCGATCGTCTCCGGCTCGAAGGGCACCGCCCAGGCGAAGATGGAAGCGCTCCAAGCCGCCGGCGTCCGGGTCGCGACGAATCCCACCGCCGCGGGCGAGCTCATGGCCGAGGTCGTGCGCGGGCTGTAAGGGGATCTTGACGAGTCGTCGGCGGGTGCCGGGACTCAGCTCGCCCAGCACGTAGACCCCGCGTTCGACGCGGCGGGCACGGCCGATGATCGTCTCGTACCCGAGCGCGTCCGCGAGCCGTTTCACTGGGTGTCGTGACGCGATCGCGTAGCCGCCGAGGTGGAGCTCACGGTGCAACTCGACCAGGGTCATCTGGCGTTGGTTGCGCAGGAGGATCGCGAGCACCGTCGAGCGCAGGTCCTTCCCCACGAGCGGGCGCGCGTTCGGGGCTACGGGCGGGATCGGCGGTGGCCCGCCGCGGCGGGTGATGCGGATGCCGTGAACGATGTCTTTGGGGTCGACTCGTGGCCACATGCGGACGCGCATCTCCGCCAGGGCGGTGCGCACGTCGGCGAGCTTCACGGCAAGCGCTCGTTGCTCCCCGTCGAGAGCTTCGGCGTGTTGCAGCAGCACGTCGATCTCGGCGAGGTATGCCCGGATCTCCTCGGGCCCGCGCGGCCGCGCCCGGTAGCGAGTGGGATAGCGAATGGCGGGCACGAAGACTCCCCGGAGCGGCTCACTCGACGGGGGAAGACGTAGCGACCCGGCGCAAACGCCGCAGGTCACCAACCGGGTCACCATAGCGAAACCCCTGTCGCGGATTCTTCCGAAGAATCCGCGACAGGGGTTCCGAGGGGCGGGGGCGGGGCCGGGGCCGGGGGATCAGGTCGGCGCGGGCGGCCAGGGTGGCGCGGCGTCGAGCGATGGCGGGGCCGCCCCCGCATCGCTCGACGGTGAAGCGGCGGGGTGGCGCATGACCTGCGCAAGGATGAAGCCGGTCGCGATCAGCCCGACGCCGAACGACATGACGATCAGTCCCGGACCCCCGAGCTTCACCTTGCCGTTGCTCACCGCCTGCGTGATGTGCGCAGAGTCGAGCGCGACGGTGAGCCCACCCAACGCCGCGACGATGCCTCCGGTCCACGTGGTGAACCGTCGGCGGGTTCGATCGCCGATCACGCCGATAAAGAGCCCGGCTACGAATGTCAACGCACCGCCCGCCCAGGCGTGGTGCCAAGTGTTGCCGAGGCTCTGTGTCCCCGTCGTCAGCGCGACGATCCCGGGGATCACGAATGCCGTGGCAACTCCGTGCCAGCGGGCCCGATCGAGCAGGAACAACGCACCGAGATACACGACGCCGAAGACCGTCGACACGAACCCGATCTCGAGCGACTTGTTCTGCGTAGCGCCCGCGATCGGAGTGATCGGGCTGACGTTCGGGAACGGCGAGAAACCCGTCGCCGGCAGCGCGGAAGACGAGCACTTGCCGGCCTCGCTCTCGTCCGGCTGCGAGTTACCGCAGCTCGCCGCGAAGGCGGCGAAGTCGCTTCCGGCGGGCGCCTGGCGGTAGAGCGAGTCGCACGAGGCGGCGTCCCCGAAGTCGCACTCCTGGGCGAGGTGAAACAGCGGGTCGTTGGGGTCGAGATCGCCCAGCTGTGCGGTCGCTCGCGGCTGGGTAAGTCGCTGCAGGCTGAACAGCGTGTGCGGGGGTGGTGACGGGACCGGCTGCGCCGAGTAGGCGTCTGTCCCTGCAACCTCCCCCAGGATCCAGAGCCACAACACGAGGGCTGCCGCGCCGACGAAGATCGCGCGGCCCCTGGTGCGCGGCGCGACGAAGGCGACGGCCCAGGCGAGGATCGTCAGCACCAGGAACGGTCGCACGTCGCCGAAACTGTGCGCGCCCGGCAGCAACCACCAGCCGAGCGCGCCAGGGATCCCGAGCGCGATCGCGGTGATCCCGGCGGGATGCGTCTCGCTCCCGAGCAGGCTGACGACGAGATACCCCGCCACGATCAGCGCGGCGAAGAGTCCCGCCTCGGCGAGATGCCCCGAGGCTCCGGCGCGCATGTCGATCGTGATCAGCAGCACCCCGAGGGTGACCACCGCCCCGCCGGTCGACGAAACCACCGTGGCGAGCGAGGGCTCGCCTCGAGCACGCGCGTGCTCATCGAGGCGCACGGCGTGCGGTCAGATCGCCGGGTTCGGTTTCTCCTGCATGCGCAGGACGGCGCCGACCAGCAGCGCGATCGCCGCGACGAGCATCAAGAAGAGCCCGATGCCCTTGTCGACGCCGCCGGTGTTTCGAATCAGGAACGCCACCATCATGATCGTGGCCTGGAAGCCCAAGACGATGTGGACCTGATTCCAGGTCAGCCCCAGTACCTTTTCCGGCAGCTTGACCTGCGGGGCAAATGCCGCGACGGCAACGTGCGCGGCCATGACGACGCCGATCAGAGCCGGAATGGTCGCGATCAGGAAGTTGCCGCTGCTCCACGCGTTCCGAGTGATGGAACCGCCGAAGTGTTGACCGCCGACGTTGAACGAGGGCGCCGAGATCTTGAGGAACGCGAGGAACGAGGCGACGAGCATCACCACGCCTGCCACGAGAATGATGATGTTCGCGGTCGAGAGCTTGATCTTGTCCATGTGAATCTCTCCCTCAGCCGATCGCGCCGGTGTTGCGTTCCCGTTGGAGCAACACGGCTCCGACCACGAGCGCGATGCCGCCGAGGATCTCGAACCACTGCCCGATCTGTTTGCTGCCCGTGTCGGTGAGCAACCAGCCGATCGCCATCAGAGTGGCCATGGCGCCCAGGGCGAGATGGATCTGCTCCCACGTGAAGCCGAGTACCGACGTCGGCAACTTCAGCGAAGCGAATTTGGTCAGCGCGATTTCCGCCGCCATCACCACTCCGTAGAGCGGCAGCAGCGTCGCGATCGGGAAGGCGCCGGATCCCCAGGAGCTCGTTCCCCCCGCGAAGTTCAAGAACGAGAAGATGAGCATGACCGCGCCGGCGGCCATGATCGTGATCTCTCCGGGCGTGGGCGATTGCCTGTCTGCCATGAAACCTCTCCCTCGTGTTCAGAGAAGTGAAACACCTTTGTGGGGCTTATCTGGGGATTTCCCGGGAAAAGCTGCCCCGGACCGCTCGGGATAGGGTGCCTTCCATGCGGGTCGGGGTCCTGGCATCGGGGAGCGGCACCATCCTCAATGCGCTGCTTCGACGCCAGTTGCCGATCGTGGCGGTAGTTGTCGACCGACCCTGCGGCGCGCTTGAGATCGCCCGCCAGAGCGGCGTCGCGGCCGAGCTCGTGGCCCGCACCGACTTCTCGCCGAACTTCGACCGGGTGGCGTATACCCACGACGTCGTTGACGTGCTCAAACGCCACGATGTCGACCTCGTCGCCATCGCCGGATTCGGGACCATCCTCTCGAAGCCGTTCGTCGACGCGTACGGGGGCAGGGCCGTCAACACCCACCCGGCATTGCTGCCCTCGTTCAAGGGTTGGCACGCGGTACGCGAAGCGCTCGAGTTCGGGGTGAAGGTGACCGGCCCGACGGTGCACCTCGTCACCGAGGACGTCGATTCCGGTCCGATCCTCGCCCAAGAAGCGGTGCCCGTCCTCCAGGACGACACCGAGGCGACCCTGCACGAGCGGATCAAAGAAGTAGAACGCCGTCTGTATCCCGATGTCATCGAAAGGCTCGTGAAGGCCCAGCAATGAGAACGACACAGCAATGAGCACCACCAAGATCCGGCGCGCGCTTCTCTCCGTCTACGACAAGACCGGCCTCGTCGATCTGGCCAAGGGACTGCGCGAGCTCGGCGTCGAGCTCGTCTCCTCGGGCGGTTCGGCGACCGCGCTGACCGAAGCGGGCGTCGCCGTCACCCGCGTGGAAGATGTCACCGGCTCGCCCGAGATGCTCGACGGACGGGTGAAGACGCTGCACCCGAAGATCCACGGCGGCCTGCTCGCGGACCTCGGCAACGAGAGCCACCGGCAGGATCTCGACCTGCAGGGCATCCGGCCCTTCGAGCTCGTCGTGTCGAATCTTTACCCGTTCGAACAGAGCCCGGGCATCGAGACCATCGACATCGGCGGCCCCGCGATGACGCGTGCCGCGGCCAAGAACCATGCGTGGGTCACGATCGTCACGGACCCGGATCAGTACGGCGAGCTGCTGACGGAACTGCGCGCCAACGACGGTGCGGTGAGCGAGGCGACCCGCCACGCGTTCGCGCTCGCCGCGTTCGCGCGCGTACGGCTGCGTACGACGCTTCGATCGTGCAGTGGCTGCAGGAAGACGAGTTGCTGCCCGAGCACCTGGTCGTCGCGTTGGAACGCACGGACGAGACGTTGCGGTACGGCGAGAACCCGCACCAGCACGGTGCTCGCTACCGGCGGGCGGGCGTCACGAGTTGGTGGGACCACACGCAGCAGCACGCAGGCCTTGCGTTGTCGTACCTGAACTACTACGACACGGACGCGGCTTGGAAGCTTGTCCACGATCTCGGCGACGGGCCCGTCTGCGCCATCATCAAGCACGCCAACCCGTGCGGCGTCGCGCTCGACGCCGACCTCGCGTCGGCATATCAGCGCGCGCTCGACTGTGACTCGCGGTCCGCGTTCGGCGGGATCGTCGCGTTGAACCGGCCGGTCGACGAGGCCACGGTCGCGCGTATGGTCGAGGGTCCGCAGGCCGACGTCGTGATCGCGCCGGGGTACGCGCCGGGGACGATCGAGGCCCTGCAGAAAAAGCGCAAGAACACGAGGGTTCTCGAGGCCCCGCGTCCCGGCCAAGACCCCCTCGACTTCCGCCAGATCTCGGGCGGCTTCCTCGTCCAAGACGCCCACCACTTCGCCGCGACCCGCAACGACTGGCGGGTCGTCGCCAAGGTCGCGCCGACCCCCGAGCAGTGGCGCGACCTCGAGCTCGCCTGGCGCATCTGCGGGCACGTGAAGTCGAACGCCATCGTGCTCGTCAAGGACGGCCAGGCCGTCGGCATTGGTGCCGGACAGCAGAACCGGGTCGAGGCCGGGGAGATCGCGGCGAAGAAGGCCGCGGGCCGAGCGCGTGGCGGTGCGGCTGCGAGCGACGCGTTCTACCCTTTCCCCGACGGGGTCGAGGCTGCCGCCGACGCGGGAGTTGCCGTGGTTGTCCAACCGGGAGGCGCGGTGCGCGACGAGACTGTGATCGAACGTGCCGACGAACTCGGACTTGCGATGGTGCTCACCGGCGAACGGCACTTCCTCCACTGATGGCTGCCACGCTGCTCGACGGGAACGCACTGCTCGAAAACGTCAAGGACGACCTGCGCACGCGCATCAAGCGGCTCGGCGAGCAGGGGATCACCCCCGGTCTCGGCACGATCCTCGTGGGCGACGATCCGCCCAGCCACGCGTACGTACGGCTGAAGCGCGACGACTCCGCCGAGATCGGTGTGCGGTCGATCCACACCGAGCTGCCCGCGGACGTGACCCAAGCCGATCTGCTCGCGGTCATCGCCCGCTACAACAACGATCCCGGCGTCGACGCGTACATCCTCCAAGTTCCGCTGCCCGAGCACCTCGATGCCGAGGCGGCCCTGCTCGCGATCGATCCCGACAAGGACGCGGACGGGCTGCATCCGGTCAACCTGGGCAAGCTCGTGATGGGTGCCGCCGGGGCGCCCCGCCCGTGCACGCCGCTCGGGATCCAGGCCTTGCTCGTCATGTACGGCGTTCCGATCGAGGGTCAGCATGTCGTGATCATCGGCCGGGGCCTGACGATCGGGCGCCCGCTCGCGAACCTGCTCTCGTTGAAGGAGGAGCACGCGAACGCGACCGTCACCGTGTGCCACACCGGCACGCATTTTCTGCCGCAGTACACCAAGGAAGCCGACATCATCGTCGCCGCCGCAGGCCGCCCGTCGATCCTGACGCCCGACATGGTCCGGCCCGGGGCCGCGGTCGTGGGGCCGGGCGCGACGATGGAGGGACGCCGGGTCGTTCCCGACGTAGACGAGGCGTGTGCCGAGGTCGCCGGGTGGATCACCCCCCGGTTGGGCGGCGTCGGCCCGACGACCCGCGCCATGTTGCTGCGCCAGACCATCGAAACGGCGGAACGTCGAGCCGGAGCGACGCTCCGATGACCGCCGCGCCTCAAGCCGCCCCGCACTGCGCCGTCTGTGGCGCCCCCGTGTCCGAGGATGCCGCCCGATGCCCTTCGTGTGGCCTGTCGAGGCCCGCGGCGCAAGGCGGGAAGGTTCTGGGCCGCCAGGGGTTGTGGGCGGTAGCGGCCGCGTTGCTCGCGGTGTACGTCATCGTGCTGCTCATCGTCGCCGCCGCGAAATGAGCTGAAGCTCGTCGTGCGCTGAATTCGTCCGGGCGCAGCTTCGGGACCGAAGATCAGGGTGGAGGGCTGCCCGTGCTGCTGGCCGAGCTGAATGTGCGTCACACGCGAAGGCACATGCCGACGCGTCGGGTCGCGCTCGACGGCGCGTACCTGCCGATGTCCGGTCCGGCACACGGGGCCGCGCTGCTCGCCGCGGTCGTCGCCACCAACCTGCCCGCGATCGAGGACGAGGGCCGCGAGCTGTTGCCGCGACTGCTCCACGACGCCCGCCGTGGCCTCGCGATCCCGCGGATCGCGCTCCGGCACCGGCTGCAGTACGACACCCACGGTCTCGACCGGTCGCGCCACCGTGTGCTCGGCGAAGAGGGCACGATCGTCGTCGAGCTCGACATCCACGGCGCGCCGACGCCCCAGATCCTCGGTGCGGTCATGGGTGCGGCCGCGCTCCACGTGAGCGGCCGCGGCATCGCGCTCGATGCCATCCGCCAGGTCGTCGACGGCCGGTGGCGCGGGTTCGCCCCCGACGTCGAGATCCGGGTCGTGACCGATGCATTGTTCAACGGCATCCGGCCCCCGCTCGCCGCGGCCGGCGAGTGGAATCACGATGCGCCCCCCGAAGAGCTGCTGTGGCGAGGCGTTGCCCCCGACCAGCGGTGGGCGATGGAGGTGCTCGGGCTGCGGGCGGGCATGGACCCCGAACGCGACGACATCAGCCGGCGCTTCCGGCGACTGTTGCGGGACGCTCACCCTGACAGCGGCGGCGTCAGCGAGGGCGCGGCCACCCGTATCGCGGAGCTGACCGAAGCCCGCTCGATCCTGATGGCGCTCGTCGACGACCCGATAGCAGCCGAAGGCTAGACGCGGTAGCGGCCGAAGGGTAGAGGCCGACTAGCTTCGGCGGCGTGAAGAACCCCGTACGAGTTGCAGTGACCGGCGCGGCCGGTCAGATCGGTTACAGCCTCGTCTTTCGCATCGCGCGCGGCGACCTCCTCGGCCCCGACCAGCCCGTCGTGCTGTCGATGCTCGAGATCACGCCCGCGCTCGGTGCGTTGAACGGCCTCGTCATGGAGCTCATGGACTGCGCGTTCCCGCTGCTGCACGGCATCGAGACGAGCGACGACGCGTCCAAGGCGTTCACCGGCGTGAACTACACGCTGCTGGTGGGTTCCCGCCCGCGCACGAAGGGCATGGAGCGCAAAGAGCTGCTCGAGGCCAACGGTGCGATCTTCACCGTGCAGGGCAAAGCCCTGGCTCAGAGCGCCGCCGACGACCTGCGCGTGCTCGTGGTCGGCAACCCGGCGAACACGAACTGTCTCATCGCTATGAACAACGCGAAGTCGATCCCGACCGACCGTTTCACCGCGATGACGCGCCTCGACCACAACCGGGCCAAGGCCCAGATGGCGGCGAAGACGGGAACGCAGGTCGCCGCGGTCACGAACATGACCATCTGGGGCAATCACTCCGCCACCCAGTACCCCGACCTCTTCCACGCCCAGGTCGACGGCACAAGGGCGAGCGACCTCGTCGACCAGGCGTGGATCGAAAACGACTTCATCCCCACCGTGCAGCAGCGCGGCGCGGCGGTCATCGAGGCGCGCGGCGCGTCGTCGGCGGCGTCGGCCGCGAACGCGGCGCTCGACCACATGCGCGAGTGGGCCTTGGGCACCGCCACCAACGACTGGGCGAGCATGGCCGTGTGTTCCGACGGCTCTTACGGAGTGCCCGAAGGTCTCATCTCCGGCTTCCCGTGCACCACGGAGAACGGCGTGTGGAAGATCGTCCCGGGTCTCGACATCGACGACTTCTCCCGCGGTCGCATCGACGCGAGCGTCGGCGAGTTGGGCGCAGAGCGCGACACCGTCGGCGAGCTCGGCCTCATCTGAGCCGATGGTCCAGTCCGTGGTACAGGCCTGGCGCCAGCCCAGCCCGTACGGTGAGCTCACCGTCGTCGTCGGCGACGCGGGCGTGCAGGAGATCACCCTGCCCGGCGACGACCAGCTCGAGGTCGAGATCACGAACGCCGACCGCGCGGTCGCCCGCCAGCTCGACGACTGGTTCGCGGGCCGCCGTCACGACTTCGACCTCGAAGTCGACCTCGGCCGAATCGAAGGGTTCCGGCGTGAGGTGCTCGACACGCTCGTGCGGGAGGTGCCCTGGGGCGAGGTCGTGTCGTACGGCGAGCTCGCGGCGCTGGCCGGGCGCCCGCGCGCGGCGCGGGCCGCGGGCAGTGCGATGCGCAACAACCCGATCCCGTTCGTCATCCCGTGCCACCGTGTCGTCGCGGCCGGCAACCGGATCGGTGGTTACGGCGGCGGCCGCAACGCGATCGCGCTCAAGCGCGAGTTGCTGGCCCGCGAAGGGGTTTCGACACTTCGCTGAAGAAGTCGTTGCCCTTGTCGTCGACGATGACGAACGCGGGGAAGTCGTGGACCTCGATCTTCCATACCGCTTCCATGCCGAGCTCCGGGTACTCGAGCACCTCGACCTTGGTGATGCAGTCCTGGGCGAGGACGGCGGCGGGCCCGCCGATGGAGCCGAGGTAGAAGCCCCCGTGCGCGTGGCACGCGTCGGTGACGGCCTTCGAGCGATTGCCCTTGGCGAGCATCACGAGTGATCCGCCCTCGCTCTGGAACTGGTCGACGTACGGGTCCATGCGGCCCGCAGTCGTGGGACCGAACGAGCCCGACGCATAGCCGTGGGGAGTCTTGGCCGGACCCGCGTAGTACACGCAGAAGTCGCGCAGGTACTGGGGCATGCCCTCACCCGCGTCGAGCCGCTCCTTGATCTTGGCGTGCGCGATGTCGCGCGCGACCACCATCGGACCGTTCAGCATCACGCGCGTCTTCACGGGGTAGTGCGAGAGCGTCTCGCGGATCTCGGCCATCGGCCGGGTGAGGTCGATGTGCACGACGGGTGCGGCTTCGAGGTCGTCGTGCGTGACCTCGGGCAGGTATTGCGCCGGGTCGGTCTCGAGCTGCTCGAGGAAGACCCCCTCCGCGGTGATCTTGCCCAGCGCCTGACGGTCGGCCGAGCACGAGACCGCGAGCGCGACGGGGCACGACGCTCCGTGCCGGGGCAAGCGGATCACTCGCACGTCGTGACAGAAGTACTTGCCGCCGAACTGCGCGCCGATCCCGAAGGCCTGCGTGAGCGCGAGCACCTGCTGTTCGAGCTCACGGTCGCGAAATCCGCGCCCCAGCTCGTTGCCGGTGGCGGGGAGCGTGTCGAGGTAGCGCGCCGACGCCAGCTTGGCCGTCTTCAGCGCGAACTCGGCCGACGTGCCGCCGATGACGAGCGCGAGGTGGTACGGAGGGCACGCGGCGGTACCGAGCGTGCGCAGCTTCTCGTCGAGCCAGGTCATCAACGACGACGGGTTGAGCAACGCCTTCGTCTCTTGGAACAGCAGGCTCTTGTTCGCGGAGCCGCCGCCCTTGGCCATGAACAGCAACTTGTACGCGTCGCCGTCGACCGACTCGATCTCGATCTCCGCGGGCAGGTTGGTGCCCGTGTTCTTCTCCTCGTACGCCGTAAGCGGGGCGAGCTGCGAGTAGCGCAGGTTGTCGTCGTTGTAGGTACGGAAGATGCCGCGCGCGATCGCCTCGCGGTCGCCGCCGCCGGTCACGACGAGCTCGCCCTTCTTGCCCTTGACGATCGCGGTGCCCGTGTCCTGGCAGGAGGGCAGGATCCCGCCCGCGGCGATGCACGCGTTCTTCAGCAGCTCCATGGCTACGAACCGGTCGTTGGGCGACGCCTCGGGATCGTCGAGGATGGCTCGCAACTGCGCAAGGTGCCCCGGCCGCAACAGGTGCGCGATGTCGAACATCGCGCGGCCCGTCAGCATGGTCAACGCCTCCGGCTCGACCTGCACGAACGTGCGGCCGCCGGCCGTGAAAGTGGACACGTGATCGGCGCTCAGCAGCTGGTACCGGGTCTCGTCGGCACCGATCGGAAGCACGTCTTGGTACGCGAACTCGGGCATGGGGCAGAAAGTACCGTGCACCGAGGAGGATCTCATGACCGAGTCCGAGTACCGCACCGAGCACGACTCGATGGGCGAGGTTCGCGTGCCCGCGGCCGCCCTGTGGGGAGCGCAGACGCAGCGGGCCGTCGAGAACTTCCCGATCTCCGGCCGCCCGATCGCGGCCGCCCTCGTCCACGCGCTGGCCCTCATCAAGGCGGAGGCGGCCCGCGCCAACCAGCTGGACCGTGGGCTGAAAGACGCGATCGCCGAGGCTGCAGAGGAGGTGGTCGGCGGCTCGCACGACGACCAGTTCCCGATCGACGTCTTCCAGACCGGGTCGGGCACGTCGTCGAACATGAACGCGAACGAGGTGATCGCCCGTATCGCGACCGAACGGCTGGGCGTTCCGGTGCACCAGAACGACGACGTGAACATGTCGCAGTCGTCGAACGACGTGTTCCCCTCGGCGGTGCACCTCGCCGCCGCCCTCGCGATCACCGAGCAGCTCCTGCCCGCGATGACCAGGCTCGCGAAGGCGCTGCGCAAGAAGCAGCGCGAGTTCGCGCACGAGGTGAAGAGCGGCCGCACCCACCTGATGGACGCCACGCCGGTGACGCTCGGGCAGGAGTTCGGAGGTTACGCCGCGCAGGTCGAAGAGGGTGTCGCGCGCCTGCGCGACACGCTGCCGCGTCTCTGCTCGCTGCCCCTCGGTGGGACGGCGGTCGGCACCGGGATCAACGCGCCCGAAGAGCTTCGCTCGCAGGGTGGTCACGCGGCTGGCCGCCCGCACCGGCCTTCCGCTCACCGAGGCGAAGGACCACTTCGCCGCGCAGGGCGCGCGCGACGCGCTCGTCGAGACCAGCGGACAGCTGCGGGCCTTCGCGGTGTCGATGATCAAGATCGCGAACGACCTGCGGTGGA
Source organism: uncultured Actinomycetes bacterium (assembly GCA_963761055.1). Classification (GTDB taxonomy): domain Bacteria; phylum Actinomycetota; class Acidimicrobiia; order IMCC26256; family PALSA-610; genus PALSA-610. The sequence goes on from CAVXFO010000001.1 coordinate 72,342, forward strand.
TGGGTAGCGGGCCCCGCACCGGGCTCGCCGAGATCCGCCTGCCGGATCTGCAGCCGGGCTCGTCGATCATGCCGGGCAAGGTCAATCCCGTGATCCCCGAGGTGGTCACCCAGGTCGGCGCGCAGGTGATCGGCAACGACGCCGCGATCGCGTTCGGCGGGTCGCAGGGAAACTTCGAGCTGAACGTCTTCGTGCCCGTGATCGCGCGCAACCTGCTGGAGTCGATCGATCTCCTCGCCAACGTCAGTGTCGTCTTCGCCGACAAGTGCATCCGAGGGATCGAGGCGAACACCGCGACGCTGGCGCGGTACGCCGAGGCGTCGCCGGCCGTGGCGACCGCGCTCAACCCACAGCTCGGCTACGAGACCACGGCCGCGATCATCAAGGAGTCGAACCGCACCGGAAAGTCGGTGCGCGAGATCGTGAAGGCCCGCAAGCTCATGACCGATGCCCAACTCGATCGCGCCCTCGATGTCGAGGCCATGACCCGCGGCGGGATCATCGAGTAGTGGCGGCCGAGCCCGAATCCGAACAGCCGGAGTCACGGCGCGCGATCGTCGCCGCGTTCCTCGCGAACCTCGGCATCGCCGTCATCAAGTTCGTCGCGTTCCTCGTCACGAATTCGAGCTCGATGCTCTCGGAGTCGATTCACTCGGTCGCCGATACCGGGAACCAGGGCCTGCTGCTGCTGGGCCGGGCGCGTTCGAACCGGCCGCCCGACGCGGCCCATCCGTTCGGGTACGGCGCGGTCCGCTACTTCTACGCGTTCATCGTCGCGTTCGTGCTCTTCAGTCTCGGCGGTGTGTTCTCGGTCTTCGAAGGGTTCGAGAAGCTGACGCACCCGCACGCGATCGATAGCGCGGGCTGGGCGATCGGCGTGCTGCTCGTGTCGATGGTCCTCGAGGGGCTGTCGTTCCGGACCGGCATGCGGGAGGCGAACCAACAACGACTCGCGGGAGAGTCGTGGTGGGGCTTCATCCGCCACACCAAGAACCCCGACCTGCCAGTGGTGCTGCTCGAGGACTCGGCTGCACTCGTGGGCCTCGGCTTCGCGCTGATCGGCGTGATCCTCGCCGAGGTCACCGGCAACGGGCGGTGGGACGGCGTGGGCAGTCTCGGGATCGGAATCCTGCTGATCGTCGTCGCGGTCGTGCTCGTCATCGAGATGGGGAGCCTGTTGGTCGGGGAGGCGGCCCGGCCCGAGGTCGTCGACCGGATTCGGCGTGCGATCGAAGCGTTCCCGGCCGTCAAGCGCTGCATCCATCTGCGCACCGAGCACCTCGGCCCCGACGAGATCGTCGTCGCGACCAAGGTCGAGTTCGACCCGGCCCTCACCATGGCCGAGCTCGCGCGGGACATCGACGCGCTCGAGGTCGACATCCGCGCGGTCGAGCCGCGTGCGACATTGATCTTCATCGAACCCGACGTGTTCCGTCAGCCCGCGGGGTAGAGCCCGCGGCGCGAACTAGAAGTTGCCCAGCGCTCGCGGCAGCGCCTCGCCGAGATCGATGGAGTTGCGCGCGTCGTAGACCCATGCGTCGGTCGCCTGCGCGATGCGGCGCAGGGTCGTGAAGTCGGATCCGCTTCCGTACGCGATGGTGAACACGCGGATGTTCCGGTTGCGGGTGAGATGAGCGACGAGGGCGTCGAGATTGGTGTCGTGGTCGTCCTCGTTGTAGCCGTCGGTGAGGAGTACGACTCCGTTGATGCGGCCGGACCTGATCGTGCGGGCCACCGCGTCGTAGGCAGCGCGCGTCGACGCGTACAGCGGCGAGCCCTGTTCGGGTCGGAGCGCGGCGATGGCTCTGGCCAGTTCGGGCCGGCGGGTCGCGTACGGTCCGCTCGGCACCACGTCGAGCCAGTTCGGGTGGGCCGGGTTCGCGAGCTTGGTCGTGAAGAGGCGCAGCCCGACCTCGTCAGCCGGCGCGAGTTGGCCGAGCGCGGTCGGCAGGACGCTCTTGGCCAGCGTCATCTTGGTGGTGCCGTCGTCGAGCGCTTCGTCGCGCATCGACTCGGACACGTCGAAGAGCACCAGGAGGTGCGCGGGCCGGCGGTCGGCCTCCCAGTGGTCCAGCGCCTGCTGGATGGCCATGGGGGACGCAGGTGCGACCGACGCCGGGTGGGCTGCAGCGTCGACGCCGTCGGCCGCGGCCAACACGTCGGCGCGGACGGCGCCGTGCGCGGGCCGGAAGCCCGCGGCCGCGACCGTGGTCTGGGTCGTCGGCTCGAGCAGGTACTTGGTGAACGAACGGGCGCCGGCGCGCTTGGCCGCCGACGACCACGGCGCGTCGAGCACGATCACCGGGTTGTCGCTCGCGATGGTGGCGTCGGTCGGGTAGATCGCGACGAGCGGCAACGTGGTCTTGATCGGGCCACGCGTCGCGAGCGACGAGTCGCGCTGGAGGTAGCCGCGGTTGTAGGCGACCACCGACCGTTCGTCGGTGATCGCGGCCGACAGGTACGTGAGCGCGGCCTTGGTGGAGGTCGCCGCGAGTCGCCGCCAGTTGTCGAAGTAGACCTGCGTCGTGTCGGCGTAATAGATCACCGAGCGCTCGAGATCCTGTGCGTCGGTCCGGGCCGGCGGGCCGGCGACGTCGACCGCGATGGTCTGGTCGAGACCGGTCGTCGACCAGTTCGGGTTTCCCTTGCCCAAGCGGAACGGGCCCCACTCGGGATGGCCGAACGCGCCCCAGCCCCGAGGATCGCGGGCCAACTGGGCCAGTTCGCTCCAGCTGACCGGCCGCCGCGGGTAGCCGAGTGCCGTCGCCATCGGAGCGGGCATCGCGACGACGAGCGGCGAACCTGCGAACGAAACACCGTCGGGCGCGATCGGCTTCGAGCCGCCGGTGCGGGTGCGGACGTCGAGGAGCTGACCCCACATCGTCGATCCGGGTACCCACGCGGCCGGCGCGGGTCCGCGCCTCGTGGCGTCGGGCCAGCTCTCCGAGAGCTCCCGGAGCGCCGTGGGCGCGTCGACCGTCTCGATGCGGACGAATGCGCAGCCGCCGCCACTCAACCGGGCGCGCGGCGACCCGTTGAAGTGCGCCGCGGCATCGGTGAGGAGGGACGCGCTCGACAGGGGAGGCCGCGACGTCGACGGGCACGCAGTCGCCGGGGTTGGTGAGGTGCACGCCCGGCTCGGGCTTGGTGTAGCCGCACGCCGCGGCAACGACGACGAGCGCGAGCAGTGCGGCGGCGCGGCCGCGCGCGGCCGCGCGTCGTCCCCGATAGCGCGCCATTACTCGACCGTCTCGACGGACTCGTTCTCGCTCGCGCGGTCGCCGCCGATCGCGAGGAGCAGGTCTTCGTGCATCTGCATCCACACGGTGTGGTACGAATCGAGGCGCGGTGACGTGAGCCAGTCGAGCTCTCCGCTGTCGACGCGTGCGAGCGCGTCTCGCAGCCGCGGCCGGTAGGACGCGAAGCGCTCGACCGTGCGTCCGAGGCGGTTGAGGACGGGTGCGATCCGTTCGTCGAGCGCGCGCACGCGGTCGAGTACCGACCAGTCGTAGTGCGCGTCGCGGTGGTCGTTGGGGACCCCGCCCGGGCGCACCTGCCAGTCGCTGCAGATGCGCAGGACTTCGCGGTTCAACGGCAGGAAGCGTTCGTAGGCGCGCCGAGCCGCGAGCTCGGCTTCCGCACCCGTAGGCAGTCGGGCCCAGGACGCGTGCGCTGCGCGCCCCTCGGCGGTGATGCGGACACCGCGGGTGCTGCGGGCTACGAAACCGTCCCGGAGCAGCACCGTCACGACCTCCGTCTCGGTGATCTCGACGAGACCACGCAGCCGCACCTCGTGGAGCACGCGGAATCGTGCATCTCCGGCGCCGGGAATCCCCTCGGACGGGTCGCTGTCGGGCGGGTCGCTCCCGGGTGGGTCTCCGTCCGGCGAGTCGTCGGGCGTGGTCACGCCGAGGATGGTAACGCCGCGGTTTTCGTTCCCGGGGTGCGGCTACATTCAGCGCCCGTGACCGACATCGGTACTGGTACCCGGGTCTTCGCGGCGGAACCGGTACGGGGTGCGTGGCGGCGGTTGACGGCACCGGACGACGTGCTGGAGCTCATGGACACGTCCGCGGCCGGCATCGTGGCCTGTGTCGCCGATGCGGGCGCCACGTTCCTCGCGCCGATCTTCGACGAGCTCGCTGCGGTCGTGTGCCTGTCGGGAACCCCGCAGTCGCACATCGGCATCGTCAGCCGCGAGTACCAGGTGCCGTGCGTGATGGCGACCGTGCTCACGACCGAACCCGGCGACGGCGACGCGGTCGAGGTCGACTGCTCCGCCGAACCCGGAGTGGTGCGGAATCTCCCATGACGGGCCACCGGTGACAGCGCTCGACCGGGCCGAGATCGATCGACTGCTCCGGTACCACAGCGAGATCTCGTACGCGCTCACCACCGAGCGCACCGCGCTCGAGTCGGCGCTGATCCCGGTGAGCGCGTACATCGTGATCGCGTGCGTCGAGTGCTACCGCCGCTACCCGGAGATCATCGACGAGATCACCCGGGTCGCGTCGCCCGAAGAGCTCGGGCGCGCCGGCCACCGGCTCACGACGCAGATCGATCCGGTGCACATGTGGGCCGTGCCGAACTTCCCGCTCGTCGGCCGCAAGGTGCTGATGGCTGCGGGCCTCGTCGATCCGGCCGACGACGAGCGCCGGCTCGGCAAGATCTTCGACTTCTGGACGCGCGCCACCGGTGCGTACCGCTTCGACGACGGTACGCATCAGGCCGCCGACGCGAACGGGGTCGCCACGCCCTATCGCGCGCTCGTCGACGAGATCGCGGCCGCGTGCACGCCGGTGGCTACCGACGACGTGCGCGCGTCGATCAGCCGGCTGAACGCGCTGCTCACGTCGTATCTGTTCCTCCTCTGGTTCGACACCCGTTCGGGCTACCAGGACACCGGCCCGTACGCCTTGTCGGACGGACGGTCACTGCTGCTGCGCGCGTACAACCGGCTCGGCGTCTCGCACTTCCCGTGGAGTGCGGAGGTGTCGGCCGCGACCCCGAACCGCGAGGTGCTCGGAGCCTTCGTCCTGCGCGACACCGAGATGCGGGTGACCGACTTCGGCACGTCGGTGACACGTCCCGAGGACTATTGGCCGCGCGTCGAGGCGTTCGCGTTCTTCGACGTGTCCTCGGGCGCGCTGGTGCCGATCGACGAACCGGCACGGGTCGTGCTCGCGGACGCCGCGAAGTCGGCACAGAGGCAGCTGTACCGCAAGATCGCGGGCATGGAACGCCGGGCCAAGATCGACGCGGGCGCGTACGTGTACTTCACGTTCCTGCGACCGTTCGCCGACCTGGCCGGAGTCGAGGTCGACTGGACGGTGCCGCGCGACAGCCTCGACCTGTATCCATTCCTCGAGCTCATCGACGGCGCGATCGCTCAGCCCGATGCGCCGGTGGAGGTGCCCGAGACGTATTACCCGCCACTTCCCGAACTTCCCGAACTCCCGGCGTGAGTCGCCGGCTCCTCGATTTCGCGAGCGGCGATCCCGATCCGATCGCCGGGTTCGTGCGGTTGGAGCTCCGGGAAGACGCCGCCCGGCCGGTCGCTTGGTTCTGGGCGTACCTGGTCGGTGTGCCGGGTGTCGACGGCGTGCTCGTGGTGCGCGACCACGAGGTGCTGCTGCCGCGCCAGGGGCTCGAGATCCGCGCCGACGGTCTGTGGGCCGAGCTCATGTGCGAGACGCCGCGCGAGCACTGGACGTTCGGTCTCGAGTCGTTCGGTGTCCGCCTCGACCATCCCGCCGACGGGTTGCGCACGGGCGGCGAGATCGGTGAACGGATCGCCGTCGGCCTCGATCTCGAGTGGGAGGTCGGCGCCGACGGCCCGCCCGCCGGAATCGTGCACGGTGATGTGCTCGTCGGTCGGGCGCGGTTCGAGATCGACGGCGCCGGCTGGTTCTACGACGAAGACACACCTGGTCCCGCGATCGATCCGGATTCCGATCACGGCGCGGGCGAGACACTCGCAACCGCGCTCGTTCCCCTCGATGACGGTCACCACGTCGAGCGACGCCTCGTCCGCTCCGATGCCGGGCCGAGGTGGTCGTACGAAATCCGGTCCGAACCGCTCTGATCGTGCGTTAGGGTCGGCTCGTGTTCGTCGGCAGGCTCGTGGGGATCTACACCACACCGGAAGCCGCACAGCCCTTGAAGGGGCACACCGAGGTGCGCGCCATCGAAGGCGTCGGGCTCGACGGCGACCGGTACGCGACGAAGGACGGTACCTATTCCGCGCGCGACGATGCGGGCCGGCAGGTGACACTCGTCGAGCGGGAGGTCATCGCCGACGTCAACACGACCTCTGGGGTCGCGCTTGGCGAGCACGAGACGCGGCGCAACCTCGTCACCGAGGGCGTCCCGCTGTTGCACCTCGTCGGCCGGACCTTTCGTGTCGGCGAGGTGACATTGCTCGGGATCAGGTCGGCGCCGCCGTGCGTGCACCTCGAGAAGCTCACCCGGAGCGGAGTGCGGGCCGCGCTCGAGAATCGTGGCGGCTTACGGGCCGAGATCCTCGAAGGGGGCACGCTCCGGGTCGGGGACGAGATCACCGCCGTGCCAGGATGACCGGATGGACTTCGATCACCGGCAGGTCGCGCTCGTCATTGCACGCGGACGCGCTGGTCAACGGTCTCGTGCTGCTCGTGTTCCCCGGCATCGTCGGTTGGCTCCTGTTCGGTTCGACCGGCCGCCAACCCGCGACGCGCGCGCGCTGTTGCGGCTCGTCGGCATCCGCGATCTCGTGCTCGGCGTCGGTGCGATCACGACGCTCAAGGAACGCACGATGGACGCGGAATGGGTCGGCATGGGCGCGGCGGCCGATGCCGTCGACGGTGTCGTCAGTCTCGTGACGCCCGGGCTGCTGCGCCGATCGCGGCTCGTGGCGCTCGTCGGCGGCAGCGCGGCTGCGGCGGGCCTGCTCGCGTCCCGGAAGCTCGCCGACGAACGCGACGCCAAATCAGAAATCGATTCCTGACAACTCGGGGACCCAACCGCGAGCGCGCGTGACTGCGTCGCGCCAGCGATCGCGATCGAGGGGCCGACCCGGCTCCACCCGGACGCGCGGCTGCCACATGTGCGCGAGGTCGTCAACGGAGTTGTGATGCCCGACTGCGAGTCCGGCCATCAGCGCGGCACCGCGCGAGGTTGCCTCGCGCATCGGTGAGATCTCGACCGGCCGTTGGGTCGCGTCGGCGAGTGCCTGTACGAACGTGACGTTGTCGGTCATACCGCCGTCGACGCGCAGGGCCGGGATCGCGATACCGCTATCGGTCTCCGCCGCCTCGACGAGATCCGCGCCGCGTCTGCGCGACCCCCTCGAGGACGGCGCGGGCGATCTCGGCCCGGCCGGTGCCACGGGTCAGACCGAACAATGCGCCGCGCGCGCCGTAGTCCCAGTGCGGGGTGCCGAGGCCGAGGAGCGCGGGCACGTAGACCACTCCGCCGGTGTCGGCGCACGTGGCCGCGACCGAGTCGGATTCCTCCGCGTTCGCGATCAGGCCGAGGTCGTCGCGTAGCCACTGCACGTTGGTTCCTGCCGCGAGCATGACCGCCTCGACACCCCACGTGACGCGGCCCGCTTTGCGCCAGGCGACGATCGGGAACGTGCCGGCGGTTCCTCGCTGGTCGAAGCCCGGTGCCGTCTCGCCGAGGACGACGTCGAGCATGCCGCCGGTACCGAAGGTGATCTTGGCGTCGCCCCGACGCACACAGCCCTGACCGACGAGCGACGCCTGCTGATCGCCGAGCAACGCCGCGATCGGCGGGGCGTCGGGGAGTGCTTCGGCGGCGCCGACGATGCCGGTCGAGTCGACGATCGCCGGCAGCATCTCGAGGGGGATGCCGAGCACGTCGAGCACCCGCACGTCCCAGGTCGACGGCGCGTGCGTCACCTGCAAACCCGTGATCGCGGCGTTCGTGGCATCGGTGACGTGCACGCTGCCGTTCGAAAGCGTCCACGCGACCCAAGAGTCGACCGTACCGAAACAGAGATCGTGGGCGCGGCCCCGGTCAGGGAGCTGGTCGAGAATCCACTGCAGTTTCGTGGCCGACTGGTTCGGGCTGGACCGCACGCCCTCGGAGCGCAGCGTCAGGCAGGCGCCGACCGTGCGGAGGTCTTGCCACCCGATGCCGGGGCCGACGGGCACACCGGTGGCGCGGTCCCACACGACGGCGGAGCCGCGTTGGTTCGAGATGCCGACCGAGTCGACGGGTCCGGCTCGGTGGAGCGCGTCGGCCGACAGCTCGAGACACGTCGTTGCGATCGCGCTCGCGTCGAACTCGACGATGCCGTCGGCCGGCGTGTCGGGCAGCAGCTCCCGTTCGAGAGTGCAGAGGGCTGCGCCCGTCGCGTCGAACACGCCGACGCGCACGCTGCTGGTGCCGACGTCCACGACCAGGACGCGGTCCGTGTTCATGCGGCTGCGACCTCCGGCCCTCGATCGACCGTGCGGGCCGCGACTCTGTCCGGGCCTCCGGCCTGCGCCTGCGCGGTACTCACGGCCAGGGGAGCTCGCCGAACGGGTTGCGCAAGCCCAGCTTGCCCGGGTTGAGGATGCCGTTCGGGTCGAGCGCGTCCTTGATGCCCTGGAGGACGCCGAGTCCGGCGCCGAGCGCGCGCTCGACGAAGCGGGCCCGGTTCAGGCCGATGCCGTGGTGGTGCGAGAGTGCGCCACCCGCGTCGAGCACCGCGCGTTGCCCCGCGTCCCACACCGCGTGGTAGTAGTGCTCGCGTTCGTTCGCGGGCGGGCGGCCCGCGAACGTGAAGTAGAGGCAGCCGCCGTCGGGATACGAATGACTCTGGTGAGCCGACGCGGCCGCGGTGTGCTCGACCGAACGGATCGCGGCCACCGTGCGTTCGTAGATCTCGGGGAGCGCGTGCCACGGTCCCGCGATCTCCATCGTATCGACGACGAGGCCGCGGGATATGAGCGCCTCGAGCGCAGAGACGTCGTTGCGGTGCCCGAGCCACTGCTCGACGAACGCGACATCGGCGAGCGCGGCGTCACTCGCGACGCATTCCTCGTCGACGATGCTGCGGGTCGCATCCGTCACGTGGGCGTCGCCCTCGTCGAGCATCAACAACAAGTGCACGGCTCCGGTGTGGTAGCTGCGATCAGCCTCCGTCGCGTCGTAGAGGCGCAGCACGGCCGGCGTGGCGCCGCGCTGGATGATGCGCCGCATCGTGTCGAGGCCGTCGGCGAATGTGGTGAACGAGTAGGCGCCCCGAACTTCGGAGGTCGGGAGACGGTGGGCCCGCAGCCGGGCGCCGACGACGATTCCGAGCGTCCCCTCCGAGCCGAGGAACACCTGGGAGAGGTCGGGGCCGACCGCCGCCCTCGGCGCCCCGCCCGTTTCGATCAACGTGCCGTCGGCGAGCACGACGTCGAGGCCCTCGACGATGTCCTCGATCTTCCCGTAGCGGGTCGAGAGTTGGCCGGCGCCCCGGCAGGCGACCCACCCGCCGACGGTCGACAGTGCCATCGACTGCGGCCAGTGGCCGCACGTCACGCCGTGCCGGTCGCGCAACTCGTCCTCGAAGACGTCTCCGAATGTTCCCGCCCGGACGTCGACGAGCAGCGACGTGGTGTCGACACCGACAATGCCGGTGAGACCGGTCAGGTCGAGGAGTACGCCCCCGAACACGGGAACGCTCGCGCCGCACACGCCGCTGCGGCCCGCCGCCGCGGTGACGGGTATGCGTGCTGCGTTGCACAACCGCAGCACGGCCTGGATCTCGGAAACGTCGTGCGGCTTCACCACGGCCGACGCGCGCGCCGCGACCTGCGCGTCGAGCGCCCAGACCATCGCGAGCGGCCACCAGTCGCGGCTCGCGACCGCGATGTCGGCATCGGTGTCGGAAACCTCGGCGCCGGTCGCGCGCAGCCGCTCGCGCGTCGGCGCATCGACCTCCACACGCGCCGTCGCCAGATGGTCGTGGACCTTGCCGGGGCCGAACGCGATGGGAGGAGTCGGGGCGCCCCGGTTCGTCGGCATCGCGGGGAGACTATGTAGTTACGCGGGCGGGTGCGAGAGGGCGTCGAGCGCGGTTTCGGGGAGGTCGCCCGCGCGGCGCTCCTCGTCGACCAGCGCCCGGTAGCGCACCACCTGCTCCCGGCGTTCGCCGGAGGACCACCCGAGCTCGCCGGCCATCAGCGCGGCGACGTCGTCGGCGACGGCCGCGGAGGCGTCGCGAGCGAGGAGCCGGGCGCGCGTGCGGCGCGACAACACGTCGTCGACGGTTCGCGCCATCTCCGTGCGCGCCGCGTACACGACCTCCGCCCGGGAGTACGGCAGCTTGTCGATCAGCGGTTTCGCGAGCTCGGGGTCGGAACGCTCCAGTTCGGCGACCGCGCGCCCGTCGGAGCCGTACCGTTCGGCCAGATGCCTCGGGATGTCCGACGCGTCCCAGCCCGCCGAGCCCTGGAGCGCGATCTTCTTCGTGTGACTACGGGTCGCGCCCCGGCCGACGATCTTGACGATCTCGTCGACCGCGTCGGCGGACATGCGGCGGTACGTCGTGAGCTTGCCGCCGGTGACCGTGACGACGCCGCCCGGAGACGTGTGCACCGAGTGCCGCCTCGACAGGTCGGCGGTGCGTTCGCTCTTGGCCGCCGCGACCAACGGCCGCAGCCCGGCCCACGTGCCGAGGATGTCGGCCTCGGTGATCGTCGTGGTCGACACGCCGTTGATCGCGGCGGAGGAGGTACTCGACGTCGGCGGCGGTGATCTGAGGGTCGTCGACCGGTCCGTCGTAGTCGGTGTCGGTGGTACCGATGTAGGTGAACTCGTGGGGGCCGCCCTCGCCGCCCCACGGGACCACGAACACCGAGCGGCGATCCTTGGGTACCGGGATGACGACCGCGATCTCGTTGCGGACGAGCGACCACGGCACCGTGATGTGGATGCCCTTGGCAGGCCGGATGGTCGCCTGGTGCGCGACGTCGTCGAGCGCGCGCACCTCGTCGGACCACACGCCCGTCGCGTTGACGACGGCGCCGGCGCGAACGTGGATGTCGTCGCCGTCGACGCGCACGCGCGCGCCGTCGACACGGCCGCTTGCGTCTTTGGTCAGCCCGACGAGCGTCGCGTAGTTCACGACCGCGGCGCCGAACGAGGCCGCGGTCTTGGCCACCGTCAGCGTGAGTCGGGCGTCGTCGGCCTGGGCGTCGTAGTAGATGTACGACGCCGCGATGTTGTCGGCGGGCAGCGTCGGCATGTAGCGCAACGCCTCTTCCTTGCTGACCCGCTTGTGCAACTTGCCGATCCGCAGCCCGCCCGTGAGGTCGTACGCCCACATCGTGGCGCCGAGCAGGCGGGCGATGCGGCGAGGGAGCAGGCCGTCCTTCGTGAACACGGGCAAGAGGAACGGCAGCACGCGCACGAGGTGCGGCGCGGTCTTGCGCAGGATCTGGCGTTCGGCGAGCGCCTCGTAGACGAGACCGACCTCCTTTTGCTGGAGGTAGCGGATGCCGCCGTGCACGAGTTTCGACGACTTCGACGACGTTCCCGACGCGAAGTCGCCCTTGTCGACGAGTGCGGTGCGCAGGCCGCGCGACGCGGCATCGAGGGCCACGCCCGCGCCCGTGATGCCGCCTCCCACGACGAGGACGTCGAACTGATCCTCACCCAGATGGCGGACGGCTTCGGTGCGGTCGAACGTCACCCGGTCAGGCTACTGGCGGGTAGGTCGGGTCCTTCACAGGTCACAGGTCACAGGTCGCGCGCGAGCGGGACCATCGGAAACGGGTACCCGTGCACAGGCCGGGCGTCGACGAACCCGAGGCTCCGGTAGAGCGCGATCGCGCCGGTCCTTTCGGGGACCACGTCGAGGATCATCCGCCGGAACCCGAGATCGCGGGCCGCCGCCATCGAGGCGTCGCACAGAGCCCGTCCGATGCCGGCGCGCCGGTGGGCGGGCCGGATCCACAGCCGGTTCATCTCGCACGTTCCGGCCGGGCCGGGGGTGACCCCGACGCATCCCTCCACGCCTCCCTCCACGACTGCTTCCGGCTCTGCGACGAGGAACGCGCCGCCGCGCAGGTAGTGGCCCGAGAAGTTGTGGAGCTCCGGGATCAGCGGGAGGATCAGAGCGAGGTCGTGCCCGGTCTCGGCCGCGGTGGCAGCGACGTACTCGCGTACGAGCTCGGTCCCGATCGTGATATCTGCAGGATCATCGTTCAGACGCCGGATGACGCGTGGCACCGGACGGTTCAGATGACCTGACCGCCGGAGTCGTCGTCGCGCACTACGGGTAGGCCCTGCGCCGCCCATGCCTTCATACCTCCGGCCATGTTCGCGGCGTCGAAGCCCCACTGCACGAGCTGGGCGGTGGCCCGGGCCGAGCGCGCTCCCGACCGGCAGACGCAGACGATCTTGCGGTTGATCGGGATCTGGAAACGGGCCGACTCGAGATCGCCCAAAGGGACCCATCGTGCTCCCGGCGCGTGCCCGGCCTCCCACTCGTCGGCCTCGCGCACGTCGAGCAGCACGCTCTGCTCGCGCCCGGCGCTGGCGTCGGTGACGTCGACCTCTTGGATGCGTTGCCCCTGCCACATGCTCATGAAAGTGCCTCCTCGGCGACGTTGCGCAACAACTTGTAATCGGCTTTCCCCGCGGGTGAACGCTGCAGCGAGGTGACGCTCACGAAGCGCTTCGGGACCTTGTAGCCCGCGAGGGTCGCGCGACAGTGTGCGGCGAGACCGCCCTCGTCGAGCTCCGCGCCGTCGACGGGTTGCACGAGCGCGACCACCATCTCGCCCCAGCGCGTGTCGGGGAGCCCGACGACCACGCAGTCGAACACGCCGGGATCTGCGCGCAGCGCGAGCTCGACCTCCTCCGGGTAGACCTTCTCGCCGCCGGTGTTGATGCACGCCGAACCGCGGCCGAGCAGCCGGATGGTGCCGTCGGCGTCGACGGTCGCGTAGTCGCCGGGGATCGAGTAGCGGCGCCCCTCGACCGTGCGGAACGTCGACGCGGTCTTCTCCGCGTCCTTGTAGTAGCCGAGCGGGATCGGGCCGCCGACGCCGAGCATGCCCACTCGCTCGTCGCCGGGATGCACTACCTCGCCCTCGTCGGTGACGACCACGAGCCGCTCGCCGGCTTTGAACCGCGCCGGCGCGATGTCGTCGGATGCGCGCGTCTCGGTGCGGGTCATGATGCCCTCCGACGCGCCGAGCGAGTCGATGAGGGTGACCGAGGGGAGGAGCGCGAGCAGGCCCCGCTTGGTCTCGGGGCTCCACGTGACCCCTGACGACGTGATCGCCCGCAACGACGACAGGTCCCACCGCGCCGGTTGCGCCTCGAGCGCGGCGAGCAGCGGGCGCGCGAACGCGTCGCCCACGATCGTGCACACCTGCACGCGCTCGCGTTCGATCGCGGTCCACACCGCGTCGGCGTCGAGGCGGGGGGTGTCGAGGAGCACGACTGTCCCGCCGCCGGACAACGTCGACAGCGCGATGAACAGCCCGGTGCCGTGCATCAGCGGGCAGGCGGGAAGCAACGTGGCCGCCTGCTTGCCGGCCTTGATCGAGGTCTCCACGTCGGGTGGCTCGGTGCCGGGCCGCGCCATCTGCCACAGCGAGACATAGAGGTCGTCGCTGCGCCACATCACGGCTTTCGGATAGCCCGTCGTGCCGCCCGTGTAGAGGAACACGAGGTCGTCGCCCGAGGGCTCGCGCGTGGTCGCGGGGCCGTCGGCGCCGACCGCGGCCACCGTCTCGTCATAGTCGAGCGCGCCGGCCACGGCCGCGGTACCGCCGGTGTGCGCGACCTGCAGCAGCACGCGCGGCAGCCGGTCGGGTGCCAGCGCGCCCAGCGCATCGGCGACCGTCGCGGCGAAGTCGTCGTGGAACACCAGCGCGACGGAGTCGGAGTTGTCGAGCAGGAACGCGAGCTCGGTGCCGACGTAGCGGTAGTTGACGTTGACCGGCACGCATCCGAGCTTCTGGGCGCCGAAGAAGGCCTCCATGTACTCCGGTCCGTTGACGCACATGATCGCGACCTTGTCGTCGGGCCCGAGCCCGGCGTCGCGCAGCACGTGCGCGACCCGCTCGGCGCGATCGTCGAACTCGGCGAAGGTCAGGTGGCGGTCGTTGCAGACGAGCGCGATGCGCTCGGGTGCGAGCGCGGCCACCGTCTGCCAAGCGCGGGCAAAGGAGTGGTCGGGCACCGGAGCAGGCTAGGCGGCCGGGTCCGGAATCAGGTCATCCCGGGGATCATGCCGGCGAAGTTGAACGACCGGCCGGAGGCGTTGTCGAACACGTTCGTGCCGTAGGCGTGTCCGCGGGCCTCGATCGTGTGCACCCCGTCTCCGAGACTGATCGCGACGTGGCCGTCGGCGGGGATGTCACCCAGGTTCTTGGGCTCGTGACCGAAGTGGAAGAGGAGCGCGCCCGGCGTGTGCAGGGCTTGCTGCACGGTCATGGTGTCGCCGTGGTCCCGGATGTCGAGGTACTGGGCGGTGGCCCCGTCGGGGATGGTGACCCCGGAACGGGCCGCGGCCCACTTGGTCAGCTCGGAGCAGTCGAAGGCGGGCGGGTTCGGGTCGCCGATCCGGGCGGTCGCGCCGTACACGTACGGCTTGCCCTGCTCGGCGAGCGCGGTCGAGACGAAGAGCTGGGTCGTCGGGTTCGTCGTCGCCGCGCCGGTGGGGACGGCGGCCGGGGCCGCGGCGCCCGTGAGCCCGGCCAGCGCGGAAACGAGCCCCGAGCCGGCGACACCGTTCGTGCCGAGACCCATGCCGGTGTTGGCGGTGCCCCCCGCGAGTTGCGAAAGGAGCTGCGTGATCATGGAAGAGCCGCTGCTGCTCGTCGACGACGAGTTGGACAGCGGGTCCGTGGCCGCGGTGCCAGTCGCCATCGCGTCGGCGAGCAGCGACGCGAACTCGGGCGACTGCGTGGCGGATGCGGACGCCGCCGCGGGTGCGCTACTCGCGCCCGCTCCGGGGACGCCCGAGGCGACGAGTTGTTGGATCTGCGCGATGCGCGTCTGGACCGCCGCGACGGAGTCGATGGTCACGAGTGCTCATCGGTCGCCGATGCGCCGAGTTTCGGCATCCGTCTCGGCATCCGTCCAGCGACCGGCCGCGACGTGTCGGCAGCCGGTCAAAGGAGCGGTCCAGGCGTAGGCGGCGACCTCGACTCCGGCTCGCGTGCGCACGGTGATCCGGGCGTATTCGTCACCTTCGTACCGGTCGAGGGCGACAAGCGCGGCGTGGGGGCGGCCGAGGACGACCACGCTTCCGTGGACGAGGTCTGCGCCGGGCGCGAACGTCGCGGCGGGATAGCCCCGGCCGGTGTCGTACAGCCGGCCCGCCACCGCGTCGGGGCCCGGATCGCCGATCACCCACGGCTCCAGCACCGACCAGGCGACGTTGCCGGGCGCGAGCGTGCCGTAGACGAAGAGCCGGCCCGTCAAGGCTCGGTCGAGGCTTGCGCAGCCTTGGCCGCGCGGGCTTTGCGCTTGCGGTGCCATTTCAACCCGCCGTCGAGCGCGGCGAGGATGGTGTCGTTGTCGCGCGACAGCTTCTGGTGCACGCGTTTTTCGAGGAGCACCTTCATGATCGGGTTGAAGGCCTCGTACTCCTCGGTGAACGTGACACGGGTGCGTCCGTTGCCGAGATCGGTGAGCTTCGTCCAGCCGGTCGCGCGCGACCAGAGCGGTTTGCCGACGGCGTCGTACCGCCACGACTCGTACGGCTTCACCTGGGTGAGCCACTCCCACGACTGGCCGACGCCGCGCGACAGGAGCCACGTCGGGACGGGGAAGTAGCAGTGCCGGACGAGGCCTTCACCGACTTCGTCGCCGGGATGCAGGATCTCGATGCGCGTTGTGACGTCCTTGGGCTGAGGGCGGTCGGGGGCCCGGTACCAGAACACCTCCCAGACGTCTGCCGGTGGCGCATCCAGTTCGATCGAGTATTCGTGGCGTTGCACCTTTGCGATCCCCAGTCGGCGCGATCTCTTGTCGGCGTGATCCTTTTATGCGCTTCGACCGGGGCGCGCAAATACGGGGCTAGCGTCAACGCATGGCCGACGCGCTGCCGCCGATCGACGCCGCCGATTCGATCCTCGACCTGGTCGGGCACACCCCGCTCGTCCACCTGCCCCGCGTATGCGAAGCCGAGGGCATCCAGTGCACGCTCGTTGCCAAGGTCGAGACGTCGAACCCGGGTGGCAGCGTCAAGGACCGCGTCGCGATCGCGATGGTCGACGCCGCCGAGCGAGACGGTCTGTTGAAACCAGGTGGCACGATCGTCGAACCGACGTCGGGGAACACGGGCGCCGGGCTCGCGATCGTCGCCGCGCAGCGGGGTTATCACTGCATCTTCGTCATGAGCGACAAGATGAGCGACGAGAAGGTGGCGCTGCTGCGGGCGTACGGCGCCGAGGTGGTGGTGTGCCCGACCGCCGTCCCGCCCGAAGACCCCCGCTCGTATTACTCGACCGCCGAGCGGCTCGTGCGGGAGACGCCGGGTGCGTTCCGTCCCGACCAGTACTCGAACGCAGCGAATCCGCTTGCCCACGAGCGCACGACCGGGCCCGAAGTGTGGGAGCAGACGCGGGGCCGCGTGACACACTTCGTCGCCGGCGTCGGTACCGGCGGCACGATCACCGGCGTCGCACGTTTCTTGAAGGCGCAGAACCCTGGAGTCCAGATCGTCGGCGCCGATCCGTCGGGCTCGGTGTACTCGGGCGGTACCGGGCGGCCGTACCTGACCGAGGGCGTCGGCGAAGACTTTTGGCCCACGACCTTCGACCCGTCGCTCGTCGATCGGGTCATCGAAGTCAGTGACGCCGACGCGTTCCTCACCGCCCGGCGCGTGACGCGCGAAGAAGGCCTGCTCATCGGCGGTTCGGGCGGGACGGCCGTCCACGCTGCGCTCGCCGTCGGTCGCGACGCCCGACCCGACGACATCGTCGTGGTGCTGATCCCCGACTCCGGACGCGGGTACCTCTCCAAGATCTACAGCGACGAGTGGATGTTCCACATGGGGTTCCTGCGTGCGGACGGGCCGGTCGCGGGCGACGTGCTTTTCGCCAAAGGCACCACGATGTCGCCGCTCGTCCTCATCACGCCCGAACAGCCGGTGCGCGACGCGATCCAACTCATGCACGAGACCGGGGTGTCGCAGCTCGTCGTGTCGGTGACGACGGAGCTGCCGCTCGCGGCGAAGGAAGTCACGGGAACGTTGCGCGAGCTCGAGATCATGGACCTCGCGTTCCGCGACCACAACGTGCTCGATCACCCGATCGCCGAGATCATGGATCCGCCGATGCCGATGATCGGGATCGGCGAGCACGTCGGCCGCGTCGTCGAATGCCTCGACGCCGGACCCTCGGTGCTCGTTCTCGACGGCGGGCACCCGATCGGCGTGCTGACCCGGTCCGACGTCCTCGGGTTCCTCGCGTCCCGCACGCCCGCATGAAGGGCCGCGCAATGAAGAGGCGCGTATGAGCGCGGGCGACGGCTTCGAGACCCGGGCGATCCACACCGGTCAGGACCCGGATCCGCACACGGGCGCGATCGTCCCCCCGATCAGCTTGTCGACGACGTTCGCCCAGGACGCCGTGGGCAAGCACCGGGGCTACGAGTACTCGCGCAGCGGGAACCCCACCCGCACCGCGCTGGAGACGTGCATCTCGTCGCTCGAGGGAGCCCGCTACGGGCTCGCGTTCGCGAGCGGGCTCGCGGCCGAGGACGCAGTGCTGCGGACACTCGACCCCGGTGACCACGTGATCATCCCGAACGACGCGTACGGCGGCACGTTCCGGCTCGTCGCGCGCGTGCACGAACGTCACGGGATCGCGTGGACGGCGTGCGATCTCCGCGATCCCGACGCGCTCGCGGCAGCGTGGAGGGACGAGACCCGCATGGTCTGGGTCGAGACCCCGACCAATCCGCTCCTCTCGATCGTCGACATCGCGGCGACGACCGCGTTCGCGCACGAACGCACGGCGCGTGTCGTCGTCGACAACACGTTCGCGACGCCATACCTGCAGCAACCGCTCGCGCTCGGCGCCGATGCCTCGCTGCACTCCGCCACCAAGTATCTCGGTGGTCACTCCGATGTCGTCGGCGGGTTCGTCGCCGTCGACGACGCCGAGTTCGCCGACGAACTGCGGTTCCTGCAGAACGCGATGGGGGCGGTGCCCTCGCCCTTCGACTGCTATCTCGTGCTGCGCGGTGTGAAGACGCTCGCGCTGCGGATGCGCCAGCATTGCTCGAACGCGCAGGCGATCGTGCAGATGCTCCGGGAGCACGATCTGGTCGCCCGGGTGCTGTACCCCGACGAGTCCGCCGTGGCGCGCCGGCAGATGCGCGACTTCGGTGGCATGGTGTCGTTTCTCGCCAACGACGAGGATGCCGCGCTCGAAGTGGTCACCCGGACCCGGCTGTTCACGCTCGCGGAGAGCCTCGGCGCGGTCGAGTCGCTGATCGAGCACCCGGCCCGCATGACCCACGCGTCCGCGGCCGGTTCGCCGCTCGAGGTCGATCCCCGGCTGGTCCGGCTGTCGGTCGGTATCGAGTCCGCGGCCGACCTCGTCGCCGACCTGAAGAACGCCCTCGACGGGCTGTCGAACGACTGATCGATCGTGCTCATGCCGGTCGGTGTGATCGACGCGTCAGGGACCCTCTCGCAAGGACGATGAAGACTCCCCGCATCGCGAACCCGACGAGTGGCCGAGTCGCCCTGGAGCTTCACGAAGAGGGTGACCCGCCCGCGCTGCTCGCCAATGATGACGGCGTCGTCGCTGAGGAGGAGTCGGCCATCACGTCGTCAGGGGAAGGTCTGGCCGACGAGGCGCCGCTGCTTCAGCTGCGCCTTCATGAAGTCCTTGTTCATCAGCGCGATGAAGTCGATCGAGATCGACTTCGGGCACGCGGCCTCGCACTCCCGATGATTCGTGCACGAACCGAAGTACGTCTCCATCGTCTCGACCATGTCGACGGTGCGGTCCCAGCGCTCGGCCTGACCCTGCGGCAGCAGGTTGAGGTGCTGCACCTTGGCCGACGTGAAGAGCTGGGCGGCGCCGTTGGGGCACGCGGCCACACACGCGCCGCAGCCGATGCACGCGGCGGCGTCCATGGCCGCGTCGGCGACCGGCTTCGGGATCGGGATCAGATTGCCGTCGGGCGCACCGCCGGTGCCGACGCCGACGTAGCCGCCCGCCTCGATGATCCGGTCGAACGCGGCGCGGTCGACGATGAGGTCCTTCACCAGCGGGAATCCCGCCGCCCGCCAGGGCTCGATCGTGAGGTGGTCGCCGTCGGAGAACTTGCGCATGTGCAGCTGGCACGTCGCCGTCGCCCGTTCGGGTCCGTGTGCCTGCCCGTTGATCATGAAGCCGCACGATCCGCAGATGCCCTCGCGGCAGTCGTGGTCGAACGCGATCGGCTCCTTGCCGTCGTGCATCAGCCGCTCGTTCACGATGTCGAGCATCTCGAGGAACGACATATCCGGACTCACGCCGGGAACGTCGTACGTCTCGAACTTGCCGGCGACGTCGGGCGACGGCTGGCGCCACACGGTCAGGGTGATGCGCATCGCAGCACTGCTCATCTGTGGTCCTCTACTTGTACGAACGCGTCGAAGGGTGGACGAACTGGAAGTTCAGGTCTTCCTTGTGCACCTCGGGCTGGTCGTCGACGCCTTTCCACTCCCACGCGGCGACGTACGCGAAGTTCTCGTCGTCGCGGAGCGCCTCGCCCTCCCCGGTCTGGTACTCCTCCCGGAAGTGGCCGCCGCAGCTCTCGTTGCGCTTCAGTGCGTCGAGCACGAGCAGCTCGCCGAACTCCAGGAAGTCGGCGACCCGGCCGGCCTTTTCGAGCGCCTGGTTCCGGCTCTCGTTCTCACCGAGCACGCAGACGTTCTTCCAGAACTCGTCGCGGATCGCCGGGATCTCCGCCAGTGCCTTCGACAGGCTCTGTTCGCTACGCGCCATGCCGCAGTTGTCCCAGAGCACATGACCGAGCTCGCGATGGATCTCGTCGACCGTCTTGTTGCCCTTGATCGACAGCAGCTTCCGGGTCACTTCCGCGACCGAGTTCTCCGACTCGGTGAACGCCGGGTCGTCGAGAGCCAACGTCTTGGTACCGAGGAGCGGGGCCAGGTAGTCGCCGATCGTGTACGGCAACACGAAGTAGCCGTCGGCGAGGCCCTGCATGAGCGCCGATGCACCGAGCCGGTTCGCGCCGTGATCGGAGAAGTTCGCTTCGCCGAGCACGAACAGACCGGGCAGGTTGCTCATCAGGTTGTAGTCGACCCACAGGCCACCCATCGTGTAATGGACGGCGGGAAAGATCCGCATCGGCAGCTTGTACGGGTCCTCGCCGGTGATGCGGTCGTACATCTCGAAGAGGTTGCCGTACCGCTCCTCGATCACCGTGTGACCGACCCGCTCGGTGGATTCGGTGAAGTCGAGGTACGCGCCGTTCTTCAGCGGCCCGACCCCGCGGCCCGCGTCGACCTCGTGCTTGATCGCGCGTGACGCGACGTTGCGCGGCACGAGGTTGCCGAACGCGGGGTAGCGCCGTTCGAGGAAGTAGTCGCGGTCGGCTTCGGGAATCTGGTCGGCCGACCTGGTGTCGTCCATCTGCTTCGGGACCCAGACCCGGCCGTCGTTGCGCAACGACTCCGACATCAGCGTGAGCTTGCTCTGGAACTCGTCGCTGGCGGGGATGCACGTCGGGTGGATCTGCGTGTAGCAGGGGTTGGCGAAGTACGCACCCTTCTTGGCCGCGCGCCACGCGGCGGTGACGTTGGAGTTCTTCGCGTTGGTCGACAGGTAGAACGCGTTGCCGTAACCACCCGTGGCCAGTACGACCGCGTGGCCGGCCATCGAGAAGATCTCGCCCGTGTTGAGGTCGCGGCACACGATGCCGGCGGTCTTGCCGTCCTTGACGACGACGTCGAGCATCTCCGTGCGCGGGTACAGCTGCACGCCGTACGAGTGCACGGCGCGCATGAGCGCCTGATACGCGCCGAGGAGCAGCTGCTGACCGGTCTGGCCCCGAGCGTAGAACGTGCGCGACACCTGGGCGCCGCCGAACGAACGGTTGTCGAGCAGCCCGCCGTACTCGCGGGCGAACGGCACGCCCTGCGCGACGCACTGGTCGATGATGTCGACAGACACTTGCGCGAGCCGGTACACGTTGGCCTCGCGGGAGCGGTAGTCGCCACCCTTGATCGTGTCGTAGAACAGGCGATAGACGCTGTCGCCGTCGTTCTTGTAGTTCTTGGCGGCGTTGATGCCACCCTGCGCCGCGATCGAGTGGGCGCGCCTCGGCGAGTCGTGGAAGGTGACGACCTTCACGTTGTACCCGAGCTCGGCCAGGCTCGCCGCCGCGCTCGGCGCCGGCGAGACCGGAACCGACGACGATGACATCGAAGCGACGCTTGTTCGCCGGGTTGACCAGCTTGATGTCGAACTTGTGGTTGTCCCACTTCTCGGCGAGCGGGCCTTCGGGGATACGGGAGTCGAGCGCCATGATCAGGCCTTGCACGGTTGGGTCGTGGGTTGGGCACCCGGACACTTCAGTTTCATCACGTGCGCCTGGACGAGGATCGGGAAGCTCAGGTTGCCCACGAGGATGAGCCCGGCGAACGCGGTCGCGAACGTGCGGCGCATCTTGTTGATGCGCGGGTTGTTCACGCCCATGCTCTGGAACATCGACCAGGCCCCGTGGTACAGGTGGAACGCCAGTGCGACGTTGGCGACTACGTACGCGATCGCGACGACCGGCCGTTGCAGGCTGTACACGAGGTTGTTGTACGGATCGCCGCGGACGAAGTGCGCGTTCGCGTTGCCCCACGTGAGATCCATGAGGTGGAAGATCACGTAGAGCAACACGATGATGCCGGTCCACCGCATCGTGCGGGACGCGAAGTCGGCGGCGACGTAGTCACGTTTCGACTGGTACCCGTGCGGGCGCGCCTTCTTGTTGATGACGGTGAGCGTGTACGCGGAATGGAGGTGCAGCACGAAGGCGAGGAAGAGGACCGCGCGGATCGTCCACAACAAGAACGTGCGCGGGAGCAGGTGGCCCGGCATGTTGCGCAGTGCCTCGCCGTAGAGGTTGATCTCCTCCTTCGACAGATAGAACTTCAGGTTGCCGATGAGGTGCGTGACGATGAAGCCCATGAGGATGACGCCCGTCACGGCCATCACCCACTTCTTGCCGACCGCGCTCCGGTAGAACCGCAATAACGGCGGACCCTTCGGCAGGAGCTTGCGAATCGGCCGGGCTGCTCCGACCGGCGGCGCTTTGGCCGGTTTGGTCGGCGGGGTTGCAGTGGTCGCCATTGTCTCCACTCGGACTCGTGAGCTTGTGAATCGGACTCTACGCTGCGGCCGGGAAACGGCGACGAATCGTGCAGAGATTCACATGGGCGCCGTCGAGGCGTGGGAACTCGGCCGCGCGTCAGCCCGCGCGGCCGGCTTCGAGGATCAGGAGGGGATACCGGTTCGCGACCCGCCCGGTGTCGGGATGCGTCAGCACGACCTCGACGTCGACGGCGTCGTCGAACGCGACCGAGCCAATGAAGACGACCGCGTCGGCCTCGATGTCGCCGCGCCACTGCCGGGTCCGACCGTCGACGGCCACGACCACCGACGCGTCGGGCATCGTCGCCCGGGTGTCGTTCACGACGTGGATATTGCCGGTGCGAGGATCGATCATCGCGAGCACCGGCCGGCACGCGTCGCGTACCGCCGCGTACGCGCGCTTCTCGACTCGCTCGTGGTCGACGATCCCGAAGCCCACTGCGGGGGAGGGGTCGGCGAGACAGAACACCGCGAATCCAGCGCACGGCGACCCCTTGCAGCGGCGCAGATCCTCGATCTGGAGCTGGAGGAGCGCAGCCTGGTACGCCTGCGTGGCGTCGGCCCATTCGTCGAACGACTTCGCGTCGGCGGGAGGTACGTGGGCGTCGAACGCGCCCCGTTCCATCCCGTGGTGTTCGGTGAGGCCGTCCCAGTCGAGGTCGGGCCACGACCCCGGTTGCATCCACTCCGACGTCGATGGCACCGACTGCGCGCCGAACGCGGAGACGAAACGACCGAGGCGGGGCACTGCCCGGATCGCGGGCCCGACACCGGTGAGCGCGCCGTGGCGCCAGCCGAACCAGAGATGCGAATCGTCTCCCGCGCCGGAGCTGCGAACGACGGGCCGGGTGCCGTCGGCCCGTCCGATGGCCCGAGCGGTCGAGCGGTCGAGGACCTCCTTGCCCCAGGTGGGGACGGCGGCGTTCGCGAGCGTGCGCGGGTGCATCGTCACCGAGCGGCGCGTCGTGCGCGCACCACACGACGATCGACGGGTGCGCGCCGAGGAGCTCGACCATTGCGCGCGCCTGACGCGCGGCCTGGCGGCGCACGCCGCGCGCGTAGCCGCCCTCCATCGGGAAGTCTTGCCACAACAGCAGGCCGGCGTCGTCGGCCGCCTCGTAGAACGAGGCCGGAGCGACGTGGGTGTGTACGCGGAGGAAGTCGAGATGCGCGTCGACCGCACGTTGCACGTCGGCGCGGAACAGGCTCTCGTCGGCAACGCCCGGTAGCGCGCGGGCGGGCACGTAGCTCGCGCCCTTCAGGAAGATTCGCTCGCCGTTGACGAGGAAGGCGTCGCCCCGGCGCCGCACATCACGGAACGCGAACTGCCGGGTCAGTCCGTCACTCGCGTCACCGTCGACCTCGACATCGAGCTCGAGCGTGCACGACGACTGTGTTCCGAGCGTCCGTGGCCACCATCGGGGCGGGGCGTCGACTGTGAGCATCCAGGAGAGCTCGTTCGTGCCCGCGGCGAGGGCCGACGTCCGCCACGCGTCGAGGAGCACGACGCCCGACGGGCCCCGCACGACCGCGTGGAGGTGCGCGGCACGCGTTTCGGCTGCGGCGTCGAGCGTCACGTTGCACGCGACGCGACCACGTTCGACCGACGCCTCGACGCACAACACTCGCGCGCGTACTATCCGAACTGGTCCCGACGATGCGATCCGCACCGGTGCCCAGATGCCGCCGGGGTTGAGTGATCGGTCGAATACCGGCGACTGCCAGTAACCACCGGTGATCGTGCGCTTGGCGCCCCGATCGCGCTGCGGCGGCGACGTGACCTCGATCGCGAGCAGGTGGTCGTCGCGCGCTCGGAGCGCGTCGGTGACCTCGAACGCGTGCCGGGCGAAATAGCCCTCGGTCGCACCGAGATACTCGCCGTCGAGCCAGACGTCGCCGTAGTAGAAGACCCCGTCCAGCTCGAGGAACCAGCGGCGCCGGTCGCCGCGCACGCTGTCGGACGTTTCGGAATGTCCGGCACCGAACCGGCGGCGGTACAGGAGCGGCCCGTCGCTCTGCGCGAACGCGCGCTCCGAACGCCAATGGTGGGGGACGGAGACATCTTCCCAACCCCGGTCGTCGTGGTCGCTCTCTGCGAACTTCTTCGCGAGGTCCGGCTCGGAGGCATGCGCGCGCCAGGTCCCCGACAGACTGATCTCGGCGCTGAATCCCGGGCCCGCTCGCGGGGCTGTACGCGACTGACGGCTCACGGGGCCTCAGCGTATGCTCGCCTCATGAGCCGTCCCGCAACCCTCGGAGACCTGCGCGCAAGTGGTTGGGAGTCGCGTCCCGTCAAGGAAGAGATTCGCGCGAACGCGGTACGCTCCCTCGGCGATCACCGCCCGCTCGTCGAAGGGGTCGTGGGCTACGAAGACACAGTCCTGCCGCAGCTCGCAAACGCGTTGCTCGCCGGGCACGACATGATCTTCCTCGGCGAGCGCGGTCAGGCCAAGACCCGAATGATCCGCGAGCTCGTCAACCTGCTCGACGAGTGGATGCCGATCGTCGGTGGCAGCGAGATCAACGACGACCCGTACGCGCCCGCGTCGTCACACGCGCGCCATCTGATCGCGGAGCGGGGCGACGACACGCCGATCGAATGGGTCCACCGCGACCGTCGGTACGGCGAGAAGCTCGCCACTCCGGATACGTCGATCGCCGACCTCATCGGCGAAGTCGACCCGATCAAGGTCGCCGAGGGCCGCTACCTCTCCGACGAGCTCACGATCCACTACGGGCTCGTGCCGCGCACGAACCGCGGGATCTTCGCGATCAACGAGCTACCCGATCTGGCCGAGCGCATCCAGGTCGGTTTGTTGAACGTACTCGAAGAGCGCGACGTGCAGATTCGCGGCTACAAGATCCGCCTCCCGCTCGACGTGTTGCTCGTCGCGTCCGCGAACCCCGAGGACTACACCAACCGCGGCCGCATCATCACGCCGCTCAAGGACCGCTTCGGTTCACAGATCCGCACGCACTACCCGCTCGAGACCGAGCTGGAGATGGCGATCATCGACCAGGAGGCCCGGCCGCTCGCCGGTACGGGCTTGCAGGTGTCGGTCCCCGACTTCATGACCGAGATCGTTGCCGAGGTCTCCCAACTCGCCCGCCGCTCGCCGCACGTGAACCAGCGCTCGGGCGTGTCGGCCCGCCTCTCGATCTCGAACTACGAGACGCTGGTCGCGAACGCGGCCCGCCGTGCGCTGTCGAGCGGTGAGCGCGAAGTCGTGCCGCGCGTCTCCGACCTCCCGGCGTTGGTCGCCTCGACTTCGGGCAAGATCGAGATCGAGACGCTCGACGACGGGCGCGAGGGCCAGGTGCTCGACCGGATCGTCAAGGCCGCAACGCTCGAGGTGTTCCGCGCTCGGGTTCGGCCGGAACGCCTCGGCCCGATCGTGTCGTCGTTCGAGGACGGTTCCGTCGTCGACACGGGCGAGGACATGCCTGCAGCCGAGTACCGCAACCTCTTGTCGAAGCTCGACGGCATGCCCGCGGTGCTCGCCGACCTGGGCGTCGGCGAATCGCCGGCCGGGATCGCGAGCGGTATCGAGTTCGTGCTCGAGGGCCTGCACCTCACGAAGCGGCTCAACAAGGACGCGGTGGGCACCCGGGCGTCGTATCGGTCCCGCGGCTGACGCCCGGCCCACCTTTGTCGACCGACAAAGTTGACAAAGGCCGGATCGACGGCTTATCTGGGTGATCCACGGACCGGACCATCCGGTCCCGGCGAGGAACTCACGGATGCACCTCGATCTCTACAAGACGATCGCCGGACTGATCATCGGCTTCGTCATCGGGCTGACCGGCATGGGCGGCGGGGCGTTGATGACGCCGGTGCTCGTGCTGATGTTCGGCGTCAACCCCGGGACCGCGGTTTCGGCCGATGTCGTGACCTCGCTGGTGCTCAAACCCTTCGGGGGCAGCGTCCACGTGCGGCGGCGGACCGTCAACTGGCGCCTGGTGCAGTGGCTGATGATCGGCTCGATCCCGAGCGCGTTCGCCGGTGCGTACCTGCTCGACGAGGTCATCGGTACCCGCAATCAGCACACGGTCAAGGCGATCCTCGGCTGGGTGCTGATCGTGGCGGCGGGCGCGATCCTCGCCAAGCTCGTGCTCCAGGCACGGCGCCACCACGCGCCCGTGATCGACATGATGGATCCCGCGCTCGTGCGGCCGCTGCCGACCCTGGTGATCGGTGCGTTGGGAGGGCTGATCGTCGGCATGACCTCCGTCGGATCGGGGTCGCTGATCATCGTCGCCCTCATGATCTTGTATCCGAAGCTCTCGTCGAAGGAGATGGTCGGCACCGACCTCGTGCAGGCGGTTCCCCTCGTAGGCGCGGCCGCGCTCGGGCACCTGTTCTTCGGGCACCTCGACGTCTCGGTGATCGGCAGCGTGCTGCTCGGCGCGATACCGGCGGTGATGGTGGGCGCGCACTTCTCGTCGAGGGGTGCGGACCGTTACATCCGACCGGTGCTCGTCGCGGTACTCGGTATCTCCGCGCTCGGGCTGCTCGGCGTGAGCAACGGTTGGTTGCTGACCGCGTCGATCGTCGCGGTGGTGATCCTCGCGGTCGTGATCCTGCGCATGCGGGCGAACGCGCAACGGACCGCACCCGCCGCCGCCGAGGTGTCGTCGCCCGCGTCTGATCGTCAGCCGAGAATCGCGGTCCGGATCCCCGCGGGCGCATCCGGCGCGCCGATCGCCTCCGCGAGACCGTCGAACGAGTCGTAGTCGCGACGGATCCCTTCGACGAACGCGGCCATAGCCTCGGGTGCGCGGCCACCATCGCCGGTGCGACGCGAGCGAGTTGATCGTGGGCGTCGGGATACGCGCGCTGGTAGTACTCGATCAGGCGCTGCATGGCGATCGCGCTCGAGGCGTAGTCGGCGACGATCGTGAGATCGTCGACGCCGACGATCCCGAGCACCAGGGCCGCGAGAATGCCGGTGCGGTCCTTGCCCACGCTGCAGTGGAACATCGCGGGGTATGCGTCGGGATCGGACAGGATCATGAGTGCGGCCGCGACCGCGCTCGAGCCCTGATCCAGCATGCTGCGGTACTGGTCGGCGACAACCGCGGGGTCGATCCACTCGGGCAGCTCGTCCGGGTCGGGCAGGACGTCGATCATCGGCAGGTGGTGCTCGACGACGTCTCCGAGCACGGTGGTGTACCGACCGCGGTCCTCCGCCTCTTGCACGGTCCGTAGGTCGATCACCGTCGTGAGCCCGAGTCCGCGCAGCTTCACCGCGTCGGCGTCGGTGAGGGCGTGGGGCCCGTCGGCGCGGTAGAGGCGGCGGAGCCTGAGGAAACGTCCGGCGCGGGTCGCGTAACCGCCGAGATCGCGGAAGTTGAAGCAACCGTCGCAAACGATGTGCCGCTGCGAATCGTCCCGGCCCGAGCTCGTAGGTGCGGTCTGCACGACTGCAGCGTACGGTGCCGGATCTCACCGGTCGCCGAACACGAGATGAACACTTCGCCGCCCGGGAGTGACGGCTCCGCGCGCGCCTTGTCGGGATGCGCCGGATCGGTTCTCATGTCCGGGTAGCTCGTCGGCGGCGACTTGCCGTCAGGGAAGGGAGGCAACCGCCGCCGACGACGCCAACGGCGGCGCGCCGGAGCGGAATCCGTAGATGCTCGAGAACGCGCGCGGGCGCGAGCGCGACTCTTCACCGACGCGCATACGAGCGCAGCAACTCGGCGCTGCCGCGCGGTTCGCGATCGCGGGAGAAGCAACCGAACTGCACGTCGAACCCATGGTTCCATTCGTAGTTGTCGACGCCGGTCCAGTGGAAGAACCCGCGGACGTCGGCGCCGTCGTCGATGGCGCGCTCGACGAGCGACAGCGACTCGCGTAATACGTCGGAGCGCCAGTCGTCGTCGTCGGTCCCGACGCCGTGCTCACAGATCAGCAGCGGACGCCCGGGCAGCCCCTCGTGGAGCGTGTGCAAGACGATCGCGAGCCCTTCGCTCCACGGCGCGCTCCCCATGGGGCCGACGCGCGCGTTCGTGGGATAGGGAACGATCGAGCCTTTCGCGTCGACGCCGGTCGCGGAGTAGTACGAGAAGCCGACGATGTCGCATGCTTCCCGTAGGTCGGCGACCTCGCGCGCCGGCCGGCCCGGGAGCTCGAGCACGCCGTCGCGATCCGCGCGGATCCAGACGTCCCACATCATCGCGTCGAGTCGGTCCCGCATCGAATCGGCGGGGATCGTGTCGGCCACGGTGAACACCGGTGACAGGTTGTGGATCGTCGCGACCGGTCTGCCACCGCCCCGGAGCTCTCTCCATGCATCGCGCTGGGCCAGAAGGGTTGCACCGAGCATGTCGAACCGCTTCTGACCGTGCGGGTAGATGCCGGCGTATGCCCCCGGCTCGTTGATCGGCTTCCAACCGAACACGAGATCGCCGAACGTCTCCGCGCAGAACGCGACATGGCGCGCCCAGTAGTACGAGCGGGCGCGATCGTCGACGAAGCCACCCCCCATCTCGGTGAACCAGCCCGGCAACGTGAAATGGTGCAGGCAGACCCAAGGCGACACCCCCGCGGCCCGTGCTGCGGTGAGTATCTCCAGGTAGTGCTCGACGGCGGCGTTGTCGCGACGCCCCTCCTCCGGCTCGATGCGTGCCCATTCGATCGAGATTCGGTGGTGCGTGAGACCGTATTGGGCGTACAGCTCGAAGTCCTCGGCGAAGCGTTCGCCGAACCCGTTGCCGTCGCCGCTCGGCGGCATCCGCCCGGCCCGCTCCAGCGCGAACCAGTCGGACGCGGCGCGGCCCCCTCGGCCTGGGTCGACGAAGCGCCCGTTCCCCACCAGAAGCCCGGCGCAAATGTCACGGGGGTACGGTAACGGCATGTCGTCGCGTGCCCAATACTCCCGCTGGGATGGCACCCAGGTCGGGTTCGATCTCGACGCCGACGCCCTGCTCGAGGAGATGACCGATGACCTCCTCTACCACGGTGATCTGAACGCGGCCCTGCGGCGCATGATGCAGCAGGGATTCCAGGATCGCCAGGGTCGCGACGTCCAGGGCATGCGGGAGATGCTCGAGAAGCTGCGCGAGCAGCGCCGCGAGCAACTCGACCGCTACGACCTCGGTGGCGTGTACGAGGACATCGCGAACCGGCTCGACGAGATCGTCGACGAGGAACGGTCGGGTATCGAACGTCGCGTAGACGAAGCGCAGCAGTCGGGCGACAAGCGACGCGAGGAGCTTCTCGAAGAGCTCGCGCAGCAGCGCCGCGCGCAGCTCGAGCAACTGCCGCCCGACCTCGCTGGGCGCGTCAGCGATCTCCAGGAATACGACTGGATGGACGACGCCGCGCGCCAACATTTCGAAGAATTGATGGAGGAGCTGAAGAAGCAGCTGCTCGACTCGATGTTCAAACAGCTCAACGAAGGCATGTCCCAGATGTCGCCCGAACAGCTGGCGCGCATGAAGGACATGATGGCCGAGCTGAACCACATGCTCGAGCAGCGCGAGGCCGGCGAGGAACCCGACTTCGAGGGCTTCATGGAGCGCTTCGGCGACTTCTTCCCCGAGAATCCCCAGACGCTCGACGAGCTGCTCGAACAGATGGCGCGCCAGATGGCGCAGATGCAACAGCTGTTGAATTCGATGTCGCCGGAGCAGCGCGCCCAGCTCCAGGAGATGGCGAATGCCCTGCTCGACGACATGGACCTGCGCTGGCAGGTCGAACAGCTGGGCCAGAACCTCCGCAACGCGTTCCCGCAGGCGGGCTGGGGCCAGAGCATGCGCTTTCGCGGCGACGAGCCGCTGCCGCTCGACGGGATGAGCGGTCTGCTCGACCAGCTCGGTGACATCGACGCGCTGGAGAACCTGCTCCGCAACGCGACGAGTCCGGGTCCGCTCGCCGAGGTCGATCTCGACAAGGTGCGCGACCTTCTCGGCGACGACGCGGCCCGATCACTGCAGCAGCTCGCGAACCTCGCGAAGGAGCTCGAGGAGGCCGGCCTCATCGAGCAACGTGAGGGCCGGATGGAGCTCACGCCCAAGGGCATCCGCCGCATCGGTCAGCGCGCCCTCGGCGACCTCTTCAAGCGCATGCTGGCGGACCGCTCCGGGCGCCACGAGATCGAGCGGGCCGGGTCCGGCCACGAGCGCTCCGACGAGCACAAGCCGTACGAGTACGGCGATCCGTTCCATCTCGACGTCGGGCGCACCCTGAAGAACGCGATCACCCGCCAGGGGACGGGCACGCCCGTGCGGATGTTGCCCGAGGACTTCGAGATCGAGCGCACCGAGCAGCTCTCGCGGAGCGCGACGGTGCTCATGCTCGACGTCTCGCTCTCGATGGAGATGCGGGGCCGGTTCCTCGCGGCCAAGAAGGTCGCGATGGCGCTGCACGCGCTCATCAGCTCGCAGTTCCCTCGCGACTACCTCGGCATGGTGAGCTTCGGTCGCGTCGCCCGAGAGGTGAAGCCCGCTCGACTCCCCGAGGCCACCTGGGACTTCGAATGGGGCACGAACATGCAGCACGCGTTGCTGCTCGCCCGACAGCTCCTGGCGCGCCAGACCGGTCGCAAGCAGATCATCATGATCACCGACGGCGAGCCGACCGCCCACATCTCCGAGGACGGCACCGCGTTCTTCGATTATCCGCCCGACCCGTTGACGATCGAGATGACGTTACGCGAGGTGCGGCGGTGCACGAAGGACGGGATCCGCATCAACACGTTCATGCTCGAAGACAACTTCTACCTTCGGGAATTCGTCGAGCGCATGATGAAGATGAACGGCGGCCGCGCCTTCTACACGACGCCGGAGACGCTCGGCGACTACGTGCTGGTCGACTTTCTCGACCAAAAGCGCACGCAACGCCGCGCCGGGTAGTCCGGCCCGGGCGGAACCAACCGCCGAAACGATTTCAGCGGCGAGGTCGGGCGCCGATGAGGGTGACGTCGGGCACGGACGCCCGGCGAGTTGCGCTCACGGATGGAGGTGCGCGGTGGTCCCGCGCGTGCTGGTGGTCCAATCCGGACCCGATCTGGAAGACGCCGAACCCGTGGTCGCGGCCGATGGCGATGCCGCGCTCGACGCTGCTCCGTCGCGAACGCTTCGACGCGGTCATCCTCGATCTCGCCCTCGCGCCCCTCGACGGTTGGTGTGTGCTCGCGACGGTGGGGAACTGGGTCGAACGGCCGCGATTGGTGGCGATCGTCTCCACGAACGAGCACGTCGGGCGGGCCCTGGTGTTGGGTGCGGATTTGTGCCTCCCACCGGGAACTCCGGTCGACGCGCGAGCGTTGTCGTCCTCGACAACGAAGAATCCCGAGGAGATCGCCAAGGAGATCGAATGCCCTCAACCCCTCCCACCAACCTCCCCCAGACCGACTCCGAGTGGCGTGAGCGCCTGACCCCGACCCAGTTCGAGGTCGCCCGGAAGGCAGGTACGGAGCGGGCCTTCACCGGCGAGTACTGGGACTGTCACGACGACGGCACGTACGTGTGCGTCTGTTGTGGGGCTCCGCTGTTCTCCTCCGACACGAAGTTCGAGTCGGGGACCGGATGGCCGAGCTTCTACCAGCCCATGGAGTCGGAATCGGTCGAGGAAGTCGTCGACTCGAGCCACGGCATGGTGCGGACCGAGGCCCGCTGCCGGAACTGCGGCGCGCACCTGGGCCACGTGTTCCCGGACGGTCCGCGACCGACCGGCCTGCGCTACTGCATGAACTCGGCCTCCCTGAAGCTCGAAAAGGACGAAGGGGCGGAGACCCCCGAGTAAGGGCGGTGACATCGATCACAGCTCGGTGGAGTTGCTGGAGAGAGCGGCCGGGAGAGCCGTTATCTCCTCCGTGACGGCTCTTACCGTTGGTGTCACCACGGCGAAGAATCCAGAGTGCAAGCGGGGAGTGGCGACCAACATCGCCGCGAGCCTGGCCCGGCACAACGCAGTGTCGGACCGGGTCTGTGTCGTGGACGCCGACCCGCTTGCCCTGGACGTCACCAGTCGACTCGGAGTGCGGGGTCCGGTCATCGAGGACTTCGCCCGCCCCGACGCCCCGTCGGCGGCGGCGCTCGCCCGTGCGGAGACGCCGGCGATGGCAGTGCTGGCGTGCGGAGGCGGCCCGCTCGCCCGGGTTCGCCTCGCCGCCGAACCGGCCCTGGCCGAGCTCCGGGAGGCGTTCGATACGGTCGTCGTCGACGTTCCGGGCGGACCGTCCGGTCCGGGTCAAGCACTCGGGACCCGGCTGGAGCTCCTCGACTGGCTGATCCTGGCGGTCACGCCCGAGCCGGGCGCAGTTGCTGCGACCAGCCACTTCCTCGAGCTGTTCCAGACCGCTCGGGACCGCGGCGACATGGGAATCGTGCGTCTGGCCGTCGTCTGCACCGGTGACGAGGGAACCGCGGTGATGGGGACCGCCGAGGTCGGGTCGCGACTCGACATTCCAGTGTCCGGGCGGGTTCCCCAGCTCTGGGGTCGGGCCGAGCCAAACTGGGGATTCGGTGCCGCGTTGGCAATTCCCGAGTTCGACGACGCCGTGTACGAGTTGTTCGGGGCATTCCGGGACGGTCGCGATCACGACCGCCGGCTCTTGTCGATTTAGCCACCGCGCCCGAGCCGGCCGACCGCCGACGGCGTCGAACCGCTCCGCGTCTCGCGCCGCGCGCCCCGCGAGTCAGGAGGGGCGGGCGCCGCCGGAAAACTCCCCCTTGCGCCCCGAGTGCCGGGTTGACAGAATGACGCCGTTGTAATTCCATCGGCGGCATTTACGGCCTGCCCGGCCCCGGGAGCCCACCGGGAGCCGGTCCGAAGACGAGCGAGGGGGCAGCCGATGAGAGAGATGTTGATTCAGCTCGATGTCGACGCCGGAGATCGGCGTTGGCAGGAACGAGCAAACTGCCTCGGAGTCGACCCCGACCTGTTCTTCCCCGAGCGGGGTGCATCCACCAAGGAGGCGAAGGCCGTCTGCGGTGGCTGCGAGGTGAAGACCGAGTGTCTCGAGTACGCCTTGCGCCACGGTGAGAAGTTCGGGATCTGGGGCGGTATGTCCGAGCGTGAGCGCCGGCGCATCCGCCGTCAGCGGGCGCTCGCCCGCCGCGGCCTCGCCAGCGCCTGACCCGCCCGAGAGCCTTCGCGTCAGCGGAGACCTTTCGACCTGAGCGTCGCCGCGAGGAGCGGCTCGACGTCGGCGACGTACTGCGGAGCCAGGTGGTCGTGGTCGCGGTACACGATCCGTTTGTCGATGATGAGCGGACATTTCCCGTCGATGCAGAACCACGGTTCGACGTCGACGTATATACCACCGGCGGCGGTGACGACCGGCTTTTCGGCGTCGGGTCCTTTGCGCCAGGAGTAGTCGCCCGCGCACGTCGACGGATCCGCGCCCGGCCGTGACAAACACAGCATCGGATCCTGCGGCGTGCGCGCGTTGTTGCCGATCTCGACGACGCGCGCCCCGGTCTTGCGTAGATCGAGAATCGTCGCGCGCAGTCCCGCGAGCCATACGGAAGGTACGTATCTGTTGAACGTCGTATTCTCAGTGTTGAAGGCGACGACGATGACCTGCGGTCGCAGACGGCGCATGTACTCGATCGCTTGCGTGTGCCAAGTTGTGCACTGTCGATACGGACCCGTTGCCGCGAAGATCGTGATGGACGGAATCGGGCAGGCGCGCTTCATGAGAACGACAACCCTGTACCCGGCCGCGCTTCCATACGCGTCGAGCGCGGGCATCCAGGTCATGGCGTGAGAGTCGCCGTACACCATCAGAATCCGCGAGCTTGTCGTCGCGCCGAAGATGCACGGTCGCACCGTTGTGTCGCCGCGCTCTTGTAGGCATGGTGAGTATCTCGGGTCCATGACGACCTTCGCCACGGGTGTGTTCAGGTCATTCGGGACGGATGTCAGGGTCAATCCGCCCTGGACGAGCGTTCGGACCTGTTGTTGCAATGCCGCGACCTGGTCGGATGCGCTGAGTGTCGGATCGACGACGAGGCTTGTCTCCGTCCCGATGGCGACGTTCGAGGCCCGGTTGATCACTGCCTCGGCACGATTGTTCGTGTAGGCCGAGACCGCGAGGGCCAACACGATCGCGGCCGCGCCGAACGCGAGCGCCCTTCGATTCCGGTCCCAAGTGTTGTGCGGGTCGCGAGGTTTCAGAAGTGCGCTCGAACGAATCGGACGTTCGACTAGGAAGAAGCTGACAACGGACAGCGCGAGCGTCGTCAGCACGCACACGACGCGGGCGACGTTGCTGAGCGGCGCGCTCGCGTGTTCTTCGGCGATGATCAACACCGGCCAATGCCAGAGATACACGGAGTACGAGATCCTGCCGAGCTCCCGCATCGGCCGCACGCTGAGGAGCCGTCCGGCTGACCGTGCGGGCTGTCCGATTCCCCCTGCGATGATGAGCCGCGGTCCCCACGACCGGGAGCAAGGCTGCGTACCCGGGAAAGGCGGTCCTCGCGCTGAATGCGAACGCAGTGATCGCGACGAACGCGAGCCCGATCCAAGTGGCCGCCGCCCGCACGTGGGAGGGCGTCCGTGCGATCGTGAACGAGAACAACCCGACGAGCGCGCCTGTACCGAGCTCCCACGCGCGCGTGAACGGTGAGAAGTACGCAGTCGTCGCGTTGATCGTCGTCAGGTGAATCGACCAATACAGCGAAGCGGCGACGATGGCCCCGAGTCCGAGTTGCAGGACGAGCAGCGGACGGGCGAGACGGCGCCCGAGGATCACGAGCCCGAGCAACACCGTCGGCCACACGAGGTAGAACTGCTCCTCGACGGCGAGCGACCAGAAATGCTGCAGCGGCGACGGCGGTAAGTTGGTCGCGAAATAGTCGGTGCCCTGGTGGATTAAGCGAAAGTTCGCGGCGAACCCGGCGGCCCATTGCCCGTCGATCGCAGTGGTGCGGCCTACGATCGGCCCGAGTTGCCATCTCGCGACGAGGACCGTCACCGCGATCACCACGCACCCGGCCGGGAGGATCCGTCGGGCCCGGCGCGCGTAGAAGCCGAGGATCGATACCCGCCGGCTCCGACGCAATTCGTCGATCATGAGCGAGGTGATCAGGAAGCCCGAGATCACGAAGAACACGTCGACGCCGACGAAGCCGCCGCTGACGACCGTGACACCGGCGTGGAGCAACACCACGAGGCCGACCGCCAGGGCCCGCAGACCCTCGATATCGGGCCGGAATGTCAGCAACGGCGCCGTGTCGCGGTTGCCGACCGGTGCCGTGCTCGCCGCGGTCAGCGCTCATCCCGGGACGAGTGTAAGTCCCGACCACTGTCCGTGTCCTGGCCGGTCGGATAGGGGTCGAAGGCATTCGACTTAGCTCGGGGGCGGGTCGCCGGGCCACCAGCGCGGGCCCTTGCCAACCCGCACTTCGATCGTCGACTCGACGTCGAGGCGGCTCCACTGCAGGAAGTCGTCGGTGCAGCGGTCGAGGTCGCGTCCGCGGATCAATCCGACGAGCTCGACCGCGGCGACGTCGGTTCCGGCGCGCTGCGCGAGCTCGCGCACGTGCAGGCACGCGTCCTGGACGCCGGTCTGATCAAGGTCGACGAGATTCATCGACACCTGCGCGCGCTGGGCCTCGGGCAAGAAGAAGCCGAGGGCGCGCACGCCCCGGAGGCCGCCCCCGCGCTCGCGCATGTCGCCGCGCTACACGACGGGCGACGGCGACGTCGCGAGTCACGAGCACGCAGTTGATCGCCACCAGGGGGGCACGCGCGCCCACGGCCGTTGCACCGAGGCGTGGGTGGGGAGCGTCGGGGCCGAAGTCCGGGGGCCTGCTGCGAAAGCTCGTCGAGCCGCGCGCTCGGCAGGTCGCGGTGCTCGGGGTCGGCGTCGTCGTACAAGAACACGGGCACACCGAACTCCCGTGCCCACCACGCACCGAACGTGCGGGCCTCCTCGGCCGCCTGCGCCCGTTCGACCCTGGTGCCGCCGAGCGCAACGAACGGCACGACGTCGAGCGCGCCGAACCGCGGATGCTCACCGACGTGGTCGACGATCGAGCACTGCTCCGCGACCGCGGCCGCCAACGAGCGCGCGCCGGTCGAGGCGTCGCGCCCGCCCGGCCCGGCCAGCGTGAACACGGAACGGTGGTGGTCGGCGTCGGCGTGCACGTCGAGAAGCGACGGGCCCGCCGCCCGAGCGATGGCCCGGAGCCGAGACATGTCGCGTCCCTCGGACACGTTGATCACGCATTCCAACACGATCGAGAGCGTAGGCCCGCCAGATCCCCACCTCGCCCACGACGTGACGCGCGATCGGGTCGCCGCATGCCTGGCTAGTGTCCCCGGCCATGCGTCTCGGAGTCGCGCTCCCGCAGTACGACTACTCGGTCGCCGGTGAAAGACCCCTGCGATTCGAGACGATCGTCGACTACGCGCTGCTCGCCGAGCGCAACGGCGCCGACTCCGTCTGGCTGTCCGATCATCTCTTCCTCGACCTCGCGAAGTACGGCGGATCGTCGGCGACCGAGGGATGTTTCGACCCGATCGTCACGCTCGCGGCTCTCGCGCGCCGGGTGCCCCGAGTGCGGCTGGGCACGCTCGTCCTGCTCGAGGCGCTGCGGCCGGCGTCGATACTGGCGAAATCGTTGGCGTCGATCGATCGCGTCAGCAGCGGCCGCCTCGACGTCGGTCTGGGCGCCGGGTGGTACGAGCCCGAGTACGCGGCCCTCGGCATGGACATGCCGCGTCCGGGCCTGCGCCTGGACCGCCTCGTCGACGCAGTCGAGGTCGTGAAGGGCCTGCTCGACGGTGGTCCGTGCACCTACGACGGACAACACCACCGGGCTCGCGCTGCAACCTGCCTGCCCGGCGCTGTGCAAGAACCGCGGCCACGCGTCTTCGTCGGTGGGAAAGGCGACCGGCTGCTGCGGATCGCGGCGAAGCACGCCGACGGCTGGAACACGTGTTGGGTATGGACCCCGGACGCGTATGCGGCGCGGCTCGCCGTGTTCGAGCAGGCGTGTGCCGACGCCGACCGCGATCCGGCCACGATGTGGCGGACGCTCGGGCTCTACGCGCTCTGCGGCGAGGACGAACGTGATCTCGAGCGGCGCTTCGCGCGGCTGCGCGAACTCTCGCCTCCGGGTGTGCTCGACGGTGTGGATCTCCCGACGTTCCGCGCCGGGCGTCTCGTCGGCACTGTCGACCAGGTGCGTGCCCAGGTGCGGGTGTGGGAAGACCTCGGTGTCGACACGCTGATCGTCGGTGTCGGCGCGGTGCCGTTCCAGGTCTCCGCGCCCGACGATGTCGAGCTGCTGCTGCACGCGCTCAGCTAGGCGGCGTTCCAATCAGCTCACGCCGGCGCCGCAGGATGCGCCGGCGCTCACGTTCCGATGCGCCGCCCCAGACCCCGTGCTCGATTCGGTTCGCGACCGCGTACTCGAGGCACTCGGCCTTGACGGGACAGTGCACGCAGACGTGCTGCGCCGACTCCACGCCGAGCCCGTCCGACGGGAAGAACTCCGACGGGCTCGCGCCCCGGCAGCGGGCTTGCAACATCCAGGCGCATTCCTCGGGGGTCTCGTCCACGATCACCTCCCTTCGTCGGAGCCCTAGTGCCCCGATCTGTCCGGCAACAAACACTGAGACGCACGGGAGGCCCTGGAGGCTCCCGATTTCTTTCGGAATTTGGGATGAATTCAGGAAACGTCGAACACTTCCCGGAGCTTCGAGCGCCCTCGGATGGGAAATCAGCCCGTTCGTCCGACGCGGGTTGCTGATTCCCGCCGCGTCGGCGCGATGACCGTCGCGCTACCCTGATCAGTCGCCTGACGAGGAGTGCGCAATGTCGATCGATCCCGAAGAGCTCGAGGAGATCCCGCCCCAGGGTCACGTTCGGGTGGTCTACACGGGCCCGGTCGCGCCGCACTGGGAGATCCACCGCGTGTTCGGCGACCAACGTGCCATCGACGAGTTCCGCGTCCGGGCCATGGCCCGGCTGCAGCTGCTGCCCGTCTACGACCCGCAGTTCCGGCGTAACCGCGAGCGCGTCGCACACGACGCAGAGCGGGAGCACTTCATCTTGGAGTGGGACCTCGGCGACGAGCCCGAGTAGTTCGGGCCCGGGGAGCCCGACCTCGCCCTGCCCGATCCTTGCAAACACATTGCAAGGATCGTGTCGGACATCCGTTGTGATCCTTGCAAACTGTTTGCAACGATCGTGTCGGACGTCCGCTGTGATCCTTGCTATCGGCGGTTGGTCGCGAAGCGCGACGACACCACTCGAGCGGTGACCGTCAGCACGAACACGAGCACGATCAGGGTCAGAGCCGCGCCCCACGCCCGGTCGATCTGTGCGGGGAACGGCGACTGCGCGTTGAACCAGATCACCTGCGACAGGGTGTTGTTCGGTCCGTGGAAGGGGTTCGCGGCAATCTGGTTCGCGGCGCCGATCGTGAGCAGCAGCGGGGCGGTCTCGCCCGCTGCCCGGGCCACCGCGAGCATCGCTCCGCTCACGATGCCGGGCAA
Organism: uncultured Actinomycetes bacterium; assembly: GCA_963761055.1. GTDB lineage: Bacteria > Actinomycetota > Acidimicrobiia > IMCC26256 > PALSA-610 > PALSA-610. Next base: position 111,141 of record CAVXFO010000001.1, read on the forward strand.
TGCCGCCGGGAGAACGACCGAAAAGACGGTCCGCCAGCGCCGGGCGCCCAGCGCGTCGCTCGCATGGCGAAGGTCGTTCGGCACCAGCTTGAGCATCTCCTCGCACGAACGGATCACGATCGGCAGCATGAGCGCGGCGAGCGCGAGGGAGCCCGCGAAACCGGAGTAGCCGTAGTGCAGTCCCACGCTCACCCAGATCGTGGCGACGAACAGGCCCATCACGATCGACGGCACGCCCGTCATGACGTCGGCCAGGAACCGGATCACCTGGGCCATGCGGTTCTGGCGGCCGTACTCGTTCAGGTACACGGCGGCCAGGACGCCGAGGGGGATCGCCATGACTGCGGCGGCGCCCGTGATCACGAGCGTCCCGATGATCGCGGGCGCGATCCCGCCCCCCGGGAACTGCGTGACGACCTGCAGGTTCTTCGTCAGGAAGGCGACGCTCAGGATGGCCGCGCCCTTGCTCGCCACGTAGACCGCGATGACCACGACGGGGACGAGCGCGAGCAGGAGCGAACCGAGCATCCACGACGTGGCGAGGATGTCGGTGACTCGCCGCCGGCCCGTCACCACGCGGCGCAGGATCCACTCGGCGGAGTCATCATCGGCGGACCGGGGCGGCGAAGTGGTCGTCATCGCCCGACTCCGGTCATGGCCGATGTTCGGTTGGCGATCGATCGCGCGATCACGTTGATGACGATCGTGATGGCGAACAGCACGACGCCGAGGCCGATCAGCGCCGCCTTGGGGAGTCCGGTCGCCTCGCCCCAGTTGTGGGCGATCACCGCCGCCATCGAGTCGCCGGTGAAGAAGAGATGCGAGGTGATCCTGTGGCTGCTGCCGATGACGAGCGCGACCGCGATCGTCTCGCCCATCGCGCGCCCGAGACCGAGCATGGCCGCGCCGATCAGGCCGCTGCGCACGCGCGGGAACACCGCGACCCGCAGCATCTCCCATCGGGTCGCACCCATCGCGAGCGCGGCGTTCTTGTCGTCTTGGGCCACGGTCATCAGGACCTCGCGGCTGATCGACGTGATGATCGGGATGATCATGACCGCGAGCACGATCCCCGCGGTCATGAACGACTGGCCGCTCGCGGGCCCACCGAGGAAGTTCCGGAAGAGCGGGACCCTGCCGACCGTGTTCGCGATGTGGTCGTACACATTGGTCTTCAGCGGTTGCGCGAGCACGGCCAGTGCCCAGAAGCCGTACACGACCGACGGGATCGACGCGAGCAGGTCGACGACGTAGGTGACGCCGGTGCGGACCCGCTTGGGCGCGAGCTCGGTGATGAAGAGAGCGATACCGAGGCTCGCGGGCACCGCGATCGCGATGGCGATGAACGCGGTGAGGACCGTGCCGAACTCGAAGTCGGCGGCGCCGAACTGGTTGACGTTCGGGTCCCAGTGGTTGCTCGAGAAGAAGCTGAGGCCCTGGTGCGCGAACGCGGGCCACGCCTTGTGCGTGGTCGTGTACGCGATCAGAGCGAGGATCGCGAGCACGAGCAGGCCGGCGGCGAAGGCGATCGCGCGAAAGGCGCCATCGACCTTCTTTCCGCCGGCCGGGCTCGGGGGAACCGCGCTCGCGCCGATTTCGGGGGGAGGAGCGAGCGCGGTCATCAGTACGAAGTTACGCGGGGATCACGAGATTCGACAGTTGCGCGACCGCCTTCTGCTGCAACGAATCCGGCAGCTTGGCGAAGTTCGCGCCCTCGGCGAGACCCTGACCGTCGTTGAGGATGAACGTGAGGAACGCCCTCAGTGCAGTTCCCTTCGCCTTGTCGGCCTGGTTCTTGTAGACGATGATCCACGTCGGTGACGTGATCGGGTACGCGTCCGCCCCGGTCGCGTTGATGGGGTTGTACGTGAGGTCGTCGGCGATTGACGCCGCACCGACTGCGGCAGACGCTCCCGCGAGCGTCGGCTCCACGTAGTCGCCGCTCGCGTTCTTGATCGACGCGAACGTCAGCTTCGCGGCCAGCGCGTCGGAGAAGTCGACGTAGCCGATCGCACCGTCGGTGCTCGAGATCGCCTGCGCGACTCCACCGTTGCCCTGACCCGCCTGTGAGCCCGAAGGCCAGTTGACGGTGTCGCCGCTACCGAGGCTCCAATCGCTGCCACCCGCAGCTGCGAGGTATTTCGTGAAGTTGCTCGTGGTACCGGACGCCTCGGCGCGGTGCACGATCACGATGTTCGTCGACGGCAGTGTCGCGTCGGGGTTGTCGGCCTTGACCGCGGCGTCATCCCATTTCTTGATCGTTCCCGCGAAGATCTTGGCGATCGTCGAGGAGCTCAGCTGCAGCTTGTCGACGCCGCTCAGCTTGTACGACACCGTGATCGGCGCGGCGACGGTCGGGAAGTACAGGATGTCGCCGCCCTGGTACTTGGGAAGATCCGCGTCCTTCACGAGGCTGTCGGTCCCCGCGAAGTCGACGGTCTTGGTCTGCAGGTCGGTCTTGCCCTTGCCCGAACCACCGCCGGCGTAGTTGACCGTGACGCCGGAGTTGGCGGTCTGGAACGCCTGGATCGCGACCTGGTCGAAGGTCTGCTGGAATGTCGATCCCGAGCCGTTCAATTGGCCGCTGAGTGAGGTTCCGGAGCCTCCCGAGCCGGTCGTCGTGTCGCTCGAGCCGGGCTTGGAGCTGCTGCCGCACGCGGCGAGCAGCATCATCGGGGCGACGAGTGCGACGGCCACGCGCCGGACGTGAATGGATCGCATCATTGCAATCAATGGTTGTCCCTTTCGGAGGTTTGCGTCGGCATGGAGACTAAGAACGCCGGATGGATGCGCAGCCGCTTCGACGTAAACGGGGCGTGAACCACGCCCGAACAGTCGGGTGCATCCAGGCTCGACGCGATCGGCGGGTCGGTCAGCCGCTTCGGTCAGGTGGGCTCGACGTCGCCCGGGAGGTTGCCCGTGACCATGAACTCGACCCAGCGCCCGATCATCACCGCGTGGTCGGCGGCCCGCTCGTAGTCGCGGCCGACGAACGCGAGTTGCACCGCCATCTGCAGGGCCGCTTCTTCGGTCGACTCGCCGGAGAAGCCGTCGAAGATGGCGCGGAACAGCTCCTTTTGCAGGTCGTCCATGACGTCGTCCATGTCGGGCAGCGCGGCCGCGATCGCCTCGTCGCTGTCGGCAAAGGCGTCGACGGCGAGATGCGTCTGCACGCTCGCCTGCGCGCCCATGCGCTCGATGATTCCGCGGATCCGAGGTGGCAGCTCGCGTGGGTAGAGGCGGCGGGTCGCCCGGGCGACGTTGCGCATCAGGCCGCCGGTGAGCTCGATCTCGTGCAGGATCCTCAGTACCGTCAGCATCGCCCGCAGGTCGGAGGCCATCGGCTGTTGGAGCGCGAACAGCTGGTACACGCGGTGCTCGATCTGGAGGACCCGCTCCTTGATCTCCACGTGCGTGTCGTAGATGTCGTCGACCACCGTGAGATCGGCGTCGAGGAGGGCCTGGGTGGCGGCGCCGATCTGCTCGCAGGTCTTGACCGCGAGCTTGACGACGTCGGCCCGGACCTCCTGGAGCTGTTCGTCGAATGTGCGTCGGGTTTCGACCACGATGTCCTCCGGATTCGGTCTGAACGCTCCGAGTCTGCCCTCGGAGCGCGCCCCGGTCGTGGGCTCCCCGTGCTGCTCGTCCGCTGTTCACTTCCGGTTCACCAACCGGTCATCCGTACCATACGGGCCGGTCAGCCGGCATCCCTACGATGGCAACGTGTGGACGGCCGGGCGGACGGTGGAACGGCATGCTTGGCGAGGTGGTGGCCCAGACGCGATGCTGGGTCGACGCCGATCGCTCCCGGAAGGTCAACGTGTCCTCTGCCGAACAGGGTGAAGCAATGGCGACGCCGACAATGAGTATCCGCCCGCCCGACGTTCGTGCTCCGGGCGACCGCGCGAACGGAAATCCGGCGTCGGGCGACCCGGGGGCCGGACGCGACGACTCGCGCCCCGAGCCGTCGAGCTCGGAGGTCGTGTTCGAGGTCCGCGACGTGAGCGTGAGCTACGGCAACAGCGTGGCGGTATCGGGCGTGTCGTTCGACGTGCACCGGCACAACATCACGGCGTTGATCGGCCCGTCGGGTTGCGGCAAGAGCACGCTGTTGCGTTCGTTCAACCGCATGAACGACTTGGTGGTGGGCGCGCACGTTTCCGGCCGGATCGCGTATCACGGACACGACCTCTACGGCGCCGACGTCGACCCGGTCGAGGTCCGGCGGCGGATCGGCATGGTCTTCCAGCGCCCGAACCCGTTCCCGAAGTCGATCTACGACAATGTCGCGTTCGGGCCGCGGATCAACGGCCGTCGCAAGGGTCTCGACGAGACCGTCGAAGCGGCCCTCGTGAACGCGGCACTGTGGGACGAGGTCAAGGGCAAGCTCAAGGAGTCCGCGTTCGCCCTCTCCGGCGGTCAGCAGCAGCGGCTCTGCATCGCGCGGTGTCTCGCTGTGCAGCCCGAGGTGATCCTGATGGACGAGCCGTGCTCGGCGCTCGATCCGATCGCGACCTCACGCATCGAAGACCTCATGGGAGACTTGAAGCGCGACTACACGATCGTCATCGTCACCCACAACATGCAGCAGGCGGCACGTGTGTCCGACATGACGGCGTTCATGACGGCCGAGGTCGACGACAACGATCACCGCGTCGGCAAGCTCGTCGAGTACGACGCAACCGATCGCATCTTCACCAACCCGTCCGATCCGCGGACCGAGGGCTACATCACGGGGCGGTTCGGTTGATCCGACCTCCCGGGCGCCGGTCGTGACGGCGATCTTCGTCGTTCTCGGTCTGGCCGGGTGGGGAACTGCCGTCTTCATCGCCCGGGAGCTCACGTCGGCCCGCCGGGAACTGGCGCGAGTCCGCCGCGCCATCGACGTGCCCGAGGATCTCTCGTTGACCGACGCGATTGCCGAGGGACGGCGCGAGGCGGAGGAGAGGGTGCTGCAGTCGGAGGCGGTGCAACACTGGCTCCTCGCCGCGCTCGATGAGTCGAGCGATGCGATCGTCGTCGTCGACCGCATCGGCCGTGAGGTGGTGCGCAACTCGGTGGCGCGCCGGTTCGCGGGCGCACGCACGGGTGAAGTGCTCGCCGAGGAAGCCATCGCCGAGCTCGTGCACGAAGCCCTGACCGGTCACAGCTCGGAGCGCGAGCTGCAGCTCTACGGGCCTCCCCGTCAGGTGCTGCAATTGCGCGCGTTCCCGCTTCGTCGCGACGGTGAGATCGTCGGCGCGGTCGCGTTCACCCGCGACGTCTCCGAGTCGCGCCGGGTCGAGAGTGTTCGCCGCGACTTCGTCGCGAACGTCAGCCACGAGTTGAAGACGCCGATCGGCGCCCTCGGTCTGCTCGCGGAGACGATGGCCGCCACCGACGACGCGGCGGTCGTGCAACGCCTGTCGGAACGGGTCGTACGCGAAGCCGACCGGCTCGCACGCATCGTCGATGACCTTCTCGACCTCAGCACCATCGAAGCACAGGAGGCGCCGACCCGGGCGCCGCTGCCCGTGCGGCTGCTCATCGCGGAATGCGTCGACGTCGTCCAGGCCGCGGCCGAAGCGGGATCGGTACCACTCCTCGTCCGGCCCGAACCGCCCGACATCGAGATCTTCTGCGATCCCCGCCAGATGCGCAGCGCGCTCGTCAACCTCGTCGACAACGCGATCAAGTACTCGGGACCGGCCCAGCCCGTCGAGATCGGAGCGTGTGTGGTCGGCGACCGGATCGCGTTCGTCGTACGCGACCACGGAATCGGTATCCCGACTCGCGATCTCGAACGGATCTGGGAACGCTTCTACCGGGTCGACCGGGCCCGCAGCCGCGACACGGGCGGCACCGGCCTGGGGCTGGCGATCGTGCGTCACGTCACCCAGGCCCACGGCGGCGAGGTCACCGTCCAGTCCCGCGAGGGTGAAGGCTCGACGTTCACGCTCTACATCCCGCTCGCAGCCGGCGCGCCGCGCGCCCCGGCCGATGCGACGTCTCACGAGACGACGTCCACGGACACGACGATCACGCCTGACACGAACATGAAGCCTACGGAGGAACGATGGCCGATCCGCCCCTGATTCTCGTGGTCGACGACGAGCAGTCCTACCGGGATGCTCTCGCGGTCGCGCTGCAGCGAGAGGGGTTCCTGGTCGAGACCGCGGCCGACGGACCGGAAGCGATCGAGCGTTTCGACGCGACCCGCCCCGCGCTCGTACTCCTCGATGTCATGTTGCCCAAGATCTCCGGCATCGACGTGTGCCGCGAGCTGCGTGCGCGATCCGCGCGTCCCCATCATCATGGTGACGGCGCGCAACGCGGAGATCGACGCGGTCGTCGGGCTGGAGGTCGGTGCCGACGACTACGTGGCGAAGCCGTTCCGGCTCCGGGAGTTGATCGCGCGGGTGCGCGCGGCGCTGCGCCGGATGCCGGCGACCGAGATGGAAGTCGATCCCGCGGACGTGATCGAGATCGGCGACGTCCGCCTCGACACCGGCCGCCACGAGGTCTTCGTGCGCGGTGTGCCGCTCGCCTTCCCGCTCAAGGAGTTCGAGCTGCTCGAGCTGCTGTTGACGAACGCCGGTCGCGTGCTGACCCGCGATGTGCTCATCGACCGGATCTGGGGCCCGAACTACTTCGGCGACACCAAGACGCTCGACGTGCACGTGAAGCGCCTGCGCTCCAAGATCGAAGCCGACCCCGCGAATCCGCGGCGCATCGTCACGGTGCGCGGGGTCGGGTATCGCTACGAGCGGGCGGCCGCGGCCGCGGCTTCGTAACCACAGCTCGACGAGGGCCGACGGATCGTCGACCGCCGCGTCAGCCGGGGGGCGGCGGGATGTAGTGCGCGGCCGAAACCTCGCCGGTCGCGTCGGTGTCGAGCACCCAGGTCGAGCCTTTCGACCACTGCGGGGTTGTACCGATCTCGACCCCGAGGTTCGCGTAGTGCGCCAGCAACATCGGGATCACGTCGCCATGCGTGCAGAACACCGCCCCGTTCGTTGCGTGCTTACGCACGAGTGCCGCCGCCTCGCCGAGGGTTGCGCCTTCGGCGAGCGCATCGACCGGTTCGATCGCGACGCCCCGCTGCGCCGCGATGGGAACGACCGTCTCCATGCAACGGACGTACGGGCTCGAGAACACGCGGTCGAACCGCGCGTCGCGGAGTACTTCGAGCAGACCGCGCGCCTGCCGGTGTCCTCGGCCCGACAGCGGACGCAGTTCGTCGTCGTCTTCCCATGCATTTCGTTCTCCCGCCTTGGCGTGGCGAACGAGATAGATGGTCATGCGATGCCTCCGCCGGCGTCGTCGGCGACCGTCTCGATCAGGCGGCGGTCGTGCTCGTACGACAGCAGTGTCGCGGCCTCCGGGGCCGAAATCCAACGCAGCTCGTCAACCTCGTCGTTCGGCTCCCAGGCAGTGCGACCGACCGGTGTCATCCTCCAGTAATGCACGATCTTCGGGCGGCCGTGCCGGTCGAGGTACTCGCTGTTCGGGAGCGTCGCCCCCAGCTCGACGAGGAGCCCGGTCTCCTCTTGGATCTCGCGGTGCGCCGCGTCCTCGAGGGACTCACCCGGCTCGAGCTTGCCCTTGGGGATGCTCCAGTCGTCGTAGCGGGGTCGGTGCACGACAAGGAACTGCATGGCACCGTCGGGTGTCGAGCGGCTCACGACGCCTCCGGCCGCGAGCACGGCGTCGGTGGCTTCGCTCACAGCCAGCCGCGCACGCGCTTGGAGTCCGCGCGCCGCCACGCGGCCGGGAACGCGGCGCGCGCGCGTCGGCCGCGGCTTCGCGTTCGACCTGCGCGAGCATCCCGATCGCGTACGCCTCGGCCGGCGAGCACTCGTGTGCCGTCTTGGTCAGCCATTCGACGGCGGCGACGGCGTCGTGGTGCTCTCCGAGGATGTCCTGTACGTCGGCCATGGCGCCCGAGAAGTGTCGCGCGGGCGAGCCGAACGCCGGCGCGCACGCCTCCGCGGCGTAGCGCGCTTCTTTCGCCCGGACCCTGATCGCGTGCAACGCCTCGTCGGGTGGATGCTTCCCGAGATCTTCGACCGCCCGGCGGATCTTCTTCCAGCGCTTGCGCACGACCTTCCGCAGCACCAGGGCCGCGGGTTCGGCCGCGGCCGTGATCAAGGCGGGGCTGGCTGCGGCGGCCGCCACCTTGGCGCGCAACTGTGCGTAACGCGGTTCGTTCAGCATCGCCAGCAGATCGGCCTTGGCGGCGGACCGGTCGGCATCCAGCCGCCGGATCACCCGGCGCGCGTTGTCGCCCTCGGCGACAGGTAGGAGCCGCGTGTGCTCGCGCAAGCGGTCGCGCTGCACCTCCAGGTCGCGGACGAGACCGAGCTCCGAGCCCAGCCAGCGGAGGTCGGCACGCAGATCCGCGGCCCAGTCGCCCGCGACGAAGTCGTCGAATGTGCGCAGGTCGGAACGGAGCCGGCGGGTCGCGACCCGCGCCTGGTGCACAGATTCGGGGTCGTCGCCCGTGCGGAGCTCGGCCTCGTGCGCGACGAGTCGCTCGTACGACCGCGTGATCGCACAGCGCACGATCACGGCAACCGTCGGCTCGTCGCAGCTCACTCGCTCACGCGTCCTGCGAGTGGACTTTTGCCCTCGCGACCGCGAGCTCTTGGAATCGCACCTGCGACTCGATCCCGGCGACGGCCTCCACCTTGTGCCAGGTGCCGTCGCGCTCGAGCGTCCAGGCCAGCACGTCGTCCGCGAAGTTGATCGAGAGGATCTCGTCGAGGCGGGCGCGCATCCGGGGATCGGTGATGCGCAGCATCGTCTCGACCCGCCGGTCGAGGTTGCGCGGCATCAGGTCGGCGGACCCGACCACGTAGTTGGTCTCGGCGTCGCCGGCGGGACCGAAGCGAAGGATGCGCGAATGCTCGAGGTACCGGCCGACGATCGAGCGGACCCTGATGTTCTCGGACAGGTCGGGAACGCCCGCGCGCAGACAGCAGATGCTGCGGACGACGAGATCGACGCGCGCCCCGGCCGCCGACGCGCCGTAGAGCTCGTCGATCATCTCGGGATCGACGAGCGCGTTGATCTTCATCGTGATCTCGCCGCCGGGCCGGGCCTGACTGCGGATGAGGTCCAGCAACTCGGCGCGGAGGTGCATCGGCGCCACGAGCAGCCGCCGGTACTCACCCGGACGGCTGTAGCCCGTCAGGTGGTTGAACAACTCCGACAGGTCGGCACCGAGGTCGGGATCGCTCGAGAGGATGCCGATGTCCTCGTAGGTGGTGGCCGTCTTCGGGTTGTAGTTGCCGGTACCGAAGTGGCAGTAGCGGCGGATTCCGTCCGCCTCCTGGCGCACGACCAACAAGACCTTGGCGTGGGTCTTCAGGCCGACGAGTCCGTACACGACATGGGCGCCGGCCTGCTCCAGCATGCGGGCCCGTTCGATGTTCGCCTGCTCGTCGAAACGCGCTTTGAGCTCGACCATCGCCACGACCTGCTTGCCCGCTTCGGCCGCCTTGACGAGCGACGCGACGATGCCGGCTTCGTCGCCGCCGGTGCGATAGAGCGCTTGTTTGATCGCGAGTACGGAGGGGTCGCTGGCGGCCTGTTCGACGAAGGCCTCGACCGAGTTCGCGAACGAGTCGTACGGGTGGTGCAACAAGATGTCGCTGTTGCGCATCGCCCAGAAGACGTCGCTCTCCTTGCCGCCCGCGAGCGGCGGCGGGTTTTGCGGTGTGAACGACGAATACTTCAACTCGGGGCGGCGGACGCTGTAGAGGTCCCAGAGGCCATTCAGGTCGAGCGGCGCGTCGACCTGGTACACGTCGTTCGGGCCCAGTTCGAGCTCGCGGCACAGCAAGGCGAGGACCTCGGGCGTGATGTCCATGTCGACTTCGAGCCGAACCGCGAGTCCGAACTTCGTCCGCTGCCGCAGCGAGATCTCCATTGCTTCGAGGAGGTCTTCGGCTTCGTCGCTGAGCTCGATGTCGGCGTCGCGCGTCACCCGGAACGGGTATTGCGCGAGTACTTCCATTCCCGGGAAGAGCGCGTCGAGGTGCGCCGCGATCACCTGCTCGAGGGGGACGTAGCGCGCGGTTTCGGGGACGCTGACGAAACGGGGGAGCAGGGGCGGCACCTTCACCCGAGCGAAGCGTTCCTCGCCGCTCGACCGATCACGGACCACGACAGCCAGGTTGAGCGACAGGTTCGAGATGTACGGGAACGGGTGCGCGGGATCGACGGCGAGTGGTGTGAGCACCGGAAAGATCCGGTCGTCGAACACCCGGGTGAGCTGCGCCTGCGACTCGGCATCGAGGTCGGTCCAGGCCGTGAACGCGAGACCGACCTCTTCGAGCGCGGGCGCGATCTCCTTGGTGAACGCGGCCGCCTGCCGGGTGACCAGCTCCTCGACCCGGGCTCGGATCGCGCGGAGCTGTTCCACCTGATCGAGGCCGTCGGGCGCCGTGGTGAGGACCCCGACCGCGAGCTGTTCCTTCAGACCCGCGACCCGGACTTGGAAGAACTCGTCGACGTTGCCGCTGAAGATGGCGAGGAATTTCGCCCGCTCGAGCAACGGAACCGATGGGTCCTCGGCGAGCGCGAGCACGCGGGCCTGGAATTCGAGCATCGACAGTTCCCGGTTCAGGTACCGGGCGCCGTCCGACGCCGTGCGGTTCTCCTGCGGGCTCATGGACCAATCGTAGGGGTTCCGTGTCGCACCCGCTCACGGCTTCGCCCGCCTTTCCTTCGGCGGTTCGTCGTCGCGAACTTCGGCCTGATCCGGGCCCGGGATGCGGGAGCCGCCGCCCCCTACGATGGCGCATCACGGATACCCACGCGCACCTCGAGTCGACGACGTTCACGCCGTTCGCCCGGCTCGCGCTCGCCCACGCGGTCGGGCTCGCGGGTGACGTCTTCGTGACCGTCTCGCTCGCGGGGACTCTGTTCTTCGACGTCGGCGTCGGGGCGGCCCGGCCCAAGGTGCTCCTCTACCTGGTGATCACGATGGCGCCGTTCGCGGTCGTGGCACCAGTGCTCGGACCGTTCCTCGACCGCACCCGCGGCGGTCGGCGACTGATGGTCGCGCTCTCGATGATCGGACGGGCCGCGTTGTGCCTGTTGATGGCGAACCGGATCGACAGCCCGCTGCTCTACCCGCTCGCGTTCGGGGCCCTCGTGTTGTCGAAGGGACAGTCGGTCGCCAAGAGCTCACTCGTGCCTGCGGTCGTCGACTCCCACGAGGAATTCGTGCTCGCGAACTCGCGCCTCGCGATCATCTCGGTGCTCGGAGCGACCATTGCCGGACCGCTCGCCGCGATCATCCTGAAGACGGCGGGCGCGCCCTGGGTGTTGCGTGCCGGCGCGATCGTGTTCGTCTTCGGCACGGTCTGTGCGTTCGGCATTCCCCGCGCCGAGCGCGTCGGTTCGGGCGAGACGACCGACGAGCGCGCGGCGCTGCAAGCGCGCAGCATCGTCACCGCGGGGACGGCGATGGGGCTCCTCCGGGCGATCGTCGGTTTCTTCACCTTCTTCGCCGTGTTCGCGTTGAAGCGCGCGCACGAGCCCGCTTGGGTATTCGGGCTCGTGCTCGCCGCGAGCGTGGCCGGGAACGGGCTCGGCACCGTGCTCGCTCCATTCCTGCGTCGAAAGTTCCGCGAGGAATGGATGCTCGCCGGCGCGTCTGTTGCTGCCGGCCCTCCCGTTGGTCATCGCCGCCCGGGACTACGGGCGCGTGGCGCTCGTGTTCGCGGCGGCGACCGTCGCCGCCGCGACCGCGTGCGGCCGTGTCGCGTTCGACAGCCTGCTGCAGCGAGACGGTGCGGAGTCGGTGCGCGGGCCGCGCGTTCGCGCGGTTCGAGACGCGGTTCCAGCTGGTTTGGGTGGCGGGAGGCGTAGGCGCCGTCCTCTTCCCCGGTGGCGGGCGCGGTGGCATCTTCGTCGTCGCGGTCGTGTTGTTGTTCGGAGGCCTCTCCTACGTCGGCGCCTTCCGCCGCACCGCACCCCGGAATTCGCCGGCGTCGCTCCCACCGGCGAGCTAGAACGGGCGGATGTCCATCGAGGTCCGCGCCATCGTGCCCGAAGAGGTGGACGACCTGATCGTCGCCGACCAACGCGGGTTCGGAGGTCCGCCGCCCCGTCCCGATTCATCTCGAACCTGGGCCGAGGCCGAGCTCGACCGCACGAGAGTCGCGTTCGAAAACGGACGGATCGTCGGGGTGGCGCGCACCTATTCCTTCGAGCTCACCATGCCCGGTGGCGCGCGGCTACCGACGGCGGCGGTCTCCTGGGTGTCGGTCCTGCCGACACATCGGCGTCGGGGCGTGCTCTCGGGCCTCATGACCGCGATGCACGCCGACGCACGGGCGCGGAACGAGCCCGCCGCGATCCTCACCGCTTCCGAGAGCTCGATCTACGGTCGGTTCGGTTACGGGATCGCCGCGTGGCGGCTCGCGGTCACGGCCGAGCGTATCCACGTCACGTTCGCGCGCGCGGCTGACGACGACGGCTGCATGCGTCTGGTCGATCGGGACGAGGCGCAGCGCGTGCTGCCGAAGACCTACGACCGCGGGCGTCGATTGCGCGCGCGGGGATGGTCACGCGACCCGACTACTGGTGGACGCAGGTGTTCTGGGACTCCATGCTGCGACCGACGAAGGCGAACTTCGTCGCGATCCATTCCCGAGCCGACGGTCGGGACGACGGCTACGTCGCGTACGGGGTCACCGACGACTGGTCGGGTGGTATGCCCGAGCGGTGCCTGTCGGTCATCGACATGCAGGCCGAGTCGCCCGAGACGTGGGTGTCGTTGTGGCGGTACGTGTTCGGAGTCGATCTCATCGCCAAGGTGACCGCGACGAACATCCCGACGGACGATCCACTGCGGCACGTCATCACCGACAGCCGCAGGGTTCGCGTCGATTTCGTGAACGACCACCTGTGGATCGCACCGCTCGACTCTCTGGCGGTGTTGAGTGCTCGTACCTACGCGGTGCCGGGTCGGGTCGTGATCGAGGTCAACGCGCCCGACGGTACGAAGTCTGTCGTCGCGGTCGACTCGACCGTCGACGGCGCGAGTTGCTCCACGACCGCGGACGCCCCCGATCTCGTGTGCGATTCCGCGGTGCTCGGCATGTGTGTCTTGGGCGGCAACCGCTGGAGCGAGCTGGCGACGGCCGGACGCGTCGAGGTCCGACGCGACGACGCGTTGCTGCTGGCCGACGCGATGTTCCTCACCACCCCCGCACCCGCGCTGCTCTCGTTCTTCTAGTCTCCCTCGACCCGGGGAGCGCGCTAGCTCCAGCCGGAGCCGGCGCCGCTGACCATTCCGAACGGTCCGCTCGGCCAGCGGAAGCAGTCCATCATCAGTTGATCGACGTCGGCGGCGGTCGCGATCCCCTCGTCGACGACCCGCTGCGCTTCGCGCACCATCGCGAAGTACACGCGGTTCGCGACGAAGCCCCACTCCATTGGGTTGTCCTTGACCACGATCGGGTGCTTGCCGCAGCGCGTCGCGGCCGCGGTGACGGTCGCCGTCGTCTCGGCGCTCGTCTCGCGCGTCACGACGATCTCGGCGAGCTTCATCACCGGTGCGGGCGACGCCCAGTGCCACCCGATCACACGGTCGGGCCGGTCGGTCGCCGCTGCGAGCGCGGTAATCGGGAGCCCCGACGTGTTCGAAGCCAGGATCGTCGCGGACGGTGCGATGCGATCGAGGTCGCGAAAGACGCGGACCTTCACGTCGAGCCGTTCGGGCACTGCTTCGATCACGAGATCCGTGGTCGCGGCGGCATCGAACTCCGTCGAGAACGTGATCCGGGCCAAGGCGGCGTCGGCGTCGGCGCGGGTCAGCTTCTCGCGCGCGACCGCACCGTCGAGTCCGAAGCGGCCCGTCGTCACGTGCATGCGCGCGTCGGCGAGCGCCGCCGGTGCGATGTCGTAACAGACGACCTCGTCACCCGCGATCGCGCAAACCTGCGCGATCCCACCGCCCATGACACCCGCGCCGAGCACGCCGATCCTCACCGCGGTGCGCTTTCGTTCACGTCGGCGGCAGATCGATCCGCGCGAGCCACAGACCTGGTGCGGTCAGCTCGGACTCGGTCGGCAACATCGACTCGTCCGTCCACAGACGGTTCAGTTGCTCGAAGGACCCCTCGCTGCGTTCGAGCACACCCGTGCAGAACGCGACACCCGTGTCGTAGTGCCCGCGGTCGAGCTCGAGCCCGAGCAGACGGTCGACGAAACCGGTCGCGTCGCCCCGTTCGAGCCGGTGCCGCCGTAGCGCCTCGTCGAGGCGACCGTGCGCGCTGACCATGCGTTGGCCGATCGACTCGACGACGACGTCCGTGTAGCCCTCGAGGACCGACACGAAGCGTTGGAGCTCTGCGAGCAACGGTCCCTGCCGCTCAGTGCGCATCGCGCCGAGCAGCGCGTCGGGATCGGTGAGGCCCGCGAGCGCCTCCATCGACGAAGGATCGGAAGGGTCGAACTCGCCGAGCTGACTCTCCATCGCCTCGGCTTGCACCTCGTAGGCACCCACGTATGCCGAGGCGCAACGCACGAGCCGCTCGCGGACCCAGGGAACCGAGCGCTGCGCGCCGTGGACGACTTCGCGCAGGGCGAGCGCGTATCTGAGCTCGTCGACCGGCAGGGACCACTCCTCGGCAAAAGCGTCGACGTTGTTGGAAATGAACAGGAGCGCAGGAGGGCCGTCGAGGGGGAGCGGGAGGTCGTACTGGCCGAGCGCGCGGTGCGAGAGCAGTCCGATCATCGAACCGGCCCAACCGCCGAGCAGCAGCGGCATCATCATGGCGAAGAGCATGTCGGGGGAGAACGCGGCCGCCGCGGCGGGAGTGGCATCGGCGGAAGTGTCCCCGTCGGTGCGCGCCAATGCTGCCGCCAGCGCGCGCAGGACCGGCTCGAGCCCCGTGAGGGTGACACCCGACCACGTCGCCCGGTCGACATTGCGGGCGGGCACCGTCAGTGCTCCGTTGATGCCCGTGGTTTCCGAGACCATCAACTGCACTGCGCGGACGACGTCGTCGAAGGCGCGCGTTGCGTCGGGATCGATGGGGGGCTGGGCGAGTACCTGACCAGTCTCGATGTCGACGTTCGCCATCGACTCGGCCGTCTCGCGTGCGACTTCCATGTTGACCGGCCCGGGCGACTGCAACATGCGCATGATCTTGTTCAGATCGAGGCCGAACGGGTTCGGGAAATCCCCGCCCATTTGGGGAACGTCGCTCACTACGCCAGTCTATGGACCATGGCCGATGAACTCGTCGTCGCGGTTACCGGCGTCTCGGGGTTCCTCGGGCAACGACTCCTGCCGTTGCTCGACGCCAGTCCGCAGGTAGATCGGATCGTCGGTCTCGACGTCCGTGACCCGGCGCGACTGGCCCGCAAACTGGAATTCCACCGGGTTGACGTGCTCGGCACCGACGTCACGCCGTACCTCCGTGACGTCTCGGTGATCGTGCACCTCGCGTCCGTCCTCGGTCCGATGCCCGACGTTGCATTGTTCACGCGGGTCAACGTCGACGGCACCCGGCGGATTCTCGACGCCGCGACCGCCGCGGGCGTCCGCAAGGTCGTGCGCCCGTCCGGGACCTCGATCTACGGCGCGTGGGCGAACAACCCGGTCCCGATCACCGAGGATGCACCGCTCCGCCCGAGCCCTGGCTTCCTGCCGGCGATCGTCGACGGTGAATGCGAACGACTTCTCGCGCAGTGGGCCGCCGCCGCGCCGGGCCGGGTCACCACCCGCCTACGGATCGCCCCGATCGTCGGTGCGGGCGCACATTCGTTGTTCACCGCCGTCGCGACCGGCCGGGCGCCGGTGCGGGTGCGGGGTGCGAGCCCGCCCGTGCAGGTTGTGCACATCGATGACGCCGCGGCTGCGCTCGAGTTGAGCACCGCGGTCGACCTCGACGGCGCGTACAACGTCGCCGCCGACGGTTGGCTCTCGTACGAGGAGGCCGCGGCCTTGTTGCCCGGCGGTCGGTTGCCCGCGTTGCCCACGTTGCCCGCCGCGCTCGCAACGCGCATGCTGGCCATGAGTTGGACGACGGGCCTCGGTGATGCGCCGCCCACCCTCGTGCCGTATCTCACGTATCCGTTCGTGGTCGCGAACGACCGGCTGAAGCGCGCGGGTTGGAAACCGCAGCATTCGAACGACGAGGCGCTGTTGCTCGCGACGGGCTCGTCCGACTTCCCGTTGGTGCCGGTGCTCGCGGGCGCCGGTGCAGTGACCGCGGGCGCCGCGCTGGGAACCTGGTGGCTGACGCACCGACGCGCTCGTCGGTGAAGGTCTCGGTAAAGGGGGCGGCGGGCCGAGAGCGGTCGTCGCGCCCTACGCAGGTGTGGCGTGCTTCGCGTACCAGCCGTCCCATTCCGGAGTGAAGTACTCGAGACGGATCTTCTTGTATTCCTTGATCGACCAGAGGAGGCAGTACTCGTCGACTCCGGTCTCGCTGCGGATAGCGTCGATCGTCGCCTCGCAGTCGCGAGCGGTTCGGCCGTGGACCATCGTAAAAACGCTGTAGGGCCAGTCGTCGTACGTGGGGCGCCGGTAGCAGTGCGACACGGCCGCAAAGCCGGCCATCTGCGGGCCGATCTCGTCGAGGCGGTCCTCGGGGACCGCCCAGACTCCCATCGCGTTCGCCTTGAAGCCCGCGCTGCGGTGGTTCATCACCGCCACGAACCGGCGCATGAGCTTGCGCTCTTTGAGTGAACGCAACACGTCGAGTACGTCGCCCTCGGTCGCGCCCATGCCGATCTGCTCCGCGTACACGCCGAACGGTCGCTCGACGTTCGCGAGATCGTGCTGCACTACGCGGATCGTCGCGTGTTCGAGCTCGGAGAGATCGGGCGCGGGCATCTCGGCCTTGCGCTCGGGTCGCTCGTGCTCGAGCACCTCGACCTTGGCATTGGCCGCGGTCTGCCCGGTCATGTCGAGCTTGACGCCGATCTTGTAGAGCTTGATCGTCGGCAGCGTGCGGGTGATGCGCGAACCCGACTCGCGATGCAACACGTCGATGTGCTCGGCGATGGAGTCTCCGGGCGGCACCGCCACCGTGTACCAGAGGTTGTAATCGTGGTTGCGTTTGTAGTTGTGGCTCACGCCCGGATGTTCGCTGATCACGGCCGCGGCTTCGTCGATGTGGTCGGGGTCGACCTTCGCGGCGACGAGCGCGGAGGAGTAGCCGAGGGCACGGGTGTCGAAGATCGCCGACAGCTGGCGCAACACGCCCGTCTCTTTGACCTTCGCGACCCGGGCCCGGACCTCGGGCTCGGGGAGGCCGAGGCGCTCGCCCAACACCGCGAACGGACGGATCTCGAGCGGGAAGTCCCACTGGACCGCGTTGAGGAGCTCGCGGTCGAGATCGTCGAGCTGATCGGCGTTGGCGGCCGCGGCGTTGTCGGCGTCGGCGGCGGTCTGGGGGTTCGCGTCTGCTTCCGTCATCGAAACGGGCTCCTCATGTCGAACCGGGAGACCATGCTCGCGCGTCAGCCCGGCGTCGCGCCGAGCCGGGCCGAGATCTCCACGGCGCGGTTGTCCCTGCGCAGATCGATGACCACTGTGGCGCCCGGTTCCAGGCTCTGCACGATGGCGGTGACCTCACCGATCGATTCCACGGCTCGGCCGTCGATCGCCTGCACGAGATCGCGGACGTGGATTCCGGACCGGGCCGCGGGAGTGTCCGACGCCATTGCCGAGACGATCGGGCCGAAGTTGGTGTCGACGCCGCTCATGCCGAGCCAACCGTGTTGGGCGACGCCGGTCGCGTCGAGCTGGCTCGCCACGGAGACCGCGACGGCGATCGAGACCGCGAACGTGGTGGAGCTGCCGTTCACGTGACCGAGCACGATGCCGGCGACCGATCCCGCGCCGTCGACGAGCGCGCCGCCGACGGCGCTGCTGCTGCTCGCGGCGTCGGTCTCGAGGAGCCCGTCGGTCGTGGGGCCGATATCGCTCGCCGCCATTGCGTCGTTCGACGACGCGACGCCACCGCTCATCCACGGCGACGACGCGCCCGGCGACTGCGCGCCGAGGAGCCAGACCGACGAGCCCGTCGCCGGTTTCTCGTCCGCGAGTTGGGCGGCCGGCAGGTCGGCTCCGTCTTCGACGTCAAGCAGGACGAGATTCGTCACCTGGTCGCGACCCGCGACCCGGGCTTTGTGCAAATGTCCGTCGGATGTGACGACCTGCACCATCTCCGCGGCGCCGACGACCCGTGTGCTCGTGAGCAATTGGTGGCCGTGGCGAACGCACACGCCCGATCCTCTGCGCGTCCCCTGGGAGTCTTGGGCTACGACTGCGACCACCGACGGGCTCAGCCCGGCCAGCGTGTCGACGACGGTGGCGGCCCGGGTGGTCGCGCCTCCGGTGGTGGCGGTGGACCCGATGTCGCCGGACGACTGGTCGAACGCTCCCACCACTACGAGGACCCCCACGGTCAACAGCGCCCCCGCCGCGCCCGCCAGGAGCGACGAGAGCCAGACCCGCGACCGGTGCCGCCGACCGGAATCGCTCGCCCCCGTGGCTCCGGGCACGAAGGCGGCACCGAACGCGGGGAGCTCGGTGGGGTGGAGCCACACCCGGTCGAGCGGATCGGGGATCGGACCGCGGGCGACGGCCGGCTCGTCGTCGAGCTCGTCGCGCCGCTCGTGCTCGTCACGGGGCTCGTCCTCGTGCCGGTTGCCTGGCCCCATCGCCGAGCGAGTGTACCTACGACCTGCCGCGATGAGACCGCGGCATCTCCCGTCTCGACCGCGGTGCTCGGTGGGACAAGCAGCGGCCGGGCACACTCGGGAGACCGTTCCGTAGACTCTTTGCCGTGCCCCGGCCCATGCCCGACGAGCGCGAACTGGGTCGCGCTCACCACTGAAGCCCTCCCGACCGCCGAGGCGGCGGAATGGGCGACCGTTCCCGAGACCGGTGCGGTCGTGACCTTCGTGGGCGTCGTCCGGGATCATGCCGAAGGCCGCCCCGACGTCGTCGGCATGACCTACGAGGCCTACTCGGGCCCGGCGGAACGCGCCCTGCACGACATCGCCGACGAGATCCGCACCCGCTGGCCCGACATCGCACGTATTGCCTTGCTACACCGCGTCGGCGAGCTGGCGCTCTCGGAGACGTCGGTCGTCGTCGTGATCTCGGCGCCGCACCGCGGCGTCGCCTTCGACGCGGCCGAGTTCGCGATCGACACCCTGAAGGAGACGGTGCCGATCTGGAAGCGGGAACACTGGTCCGGCGGCTCCGACTGGGCCGTCGAACAACACGAGATCCGTTCGTCGGTTTCAGCTACGGAGCGCTGAGTGGCCTTTCTCTTGATTGCAGTCGTCGGCAGCATCTTCGGGATCTCGATCGTGCTGTTGCGCAACCGGCGCCCGAACTCGATGGAGCACAGCATCGACGAGTTCGAGCGCAACCTGCGCGCGCTCGCGCCGGAAGCACCGTCGCGCCGACAGCGCCGGGCGGAGTGAGAGGCGAGCTCCGCTGCCGCGCGACCTCGCGATCGACCTCGGCACCGCCAACACGCTCGTCTACGCGCGTGGCAACGGGATCATTCTCAACGAACCCACCGTCATCGCGCTGAACAGTCGCACGCAGGACGTGCTCGCGATGGGGCACGAGGCCTGGCAGATGATCGGGCGTACGCCCGGCTACATCGTCGCCGTTCGCCCGCTGCGAGGCGGCGCGATCACCGACTTCGACATCACCCAGCGCATGATCCGGCTGCTGTTCCAGCGCGCGGGTGTGAATCGTATGTCGCGCGCGCGTGTGCTGATCTGCGTCCCGTCCGCGATCACGCACGTCGAGAAGCGCGCGGTGCTCGAGGCGGCGCGCCGCGCCGGATCGGCGCAGACGCACCTGCTCGAACAACCCATGGCCGCGGCCATCGGCGCCGGGCTGCCGATCCACGAGCCCATGGGCAACATGGTCATCGATATCGGAGGTGGCACGACCGAGATCGCGGTGATCTCACTCGGTGGCATCGTCGCACTGGAGGCGTTGCGCGTCGGCTCGTTCGACATGGACGCCGCGATCCAGGGCTACGTGCGCCGGGAGTACGGCATTGCGATCGGGGAGCGCACGGCCGAGGAGATCAAGCTCGCGATCGGCTCCGCCTACGCGATCGACGACGAGTTCAAGGCCGAGGTGCGAGGTCGCGACCTGATGTCGGGTCTGCCCAAGACGATCATGCTCGTGCCCGAAGAGGTGCGCGGTGCGATCGAGGAACAGTTGCGCGCGATCTGCGACGCGGTGATCGCATGCCTGGCGCGCACGCCTCCCGAGCTTTCGCAGGACCTCATCCTCAACGGCGTCCATCTCGTCGGTGGCGGCGGCATGTTGCGCGGGCTCGACCGGCGCATCAGTGAGGAGACGGATCTTCCCGTGCACCTCGTCGACGCGCCACTGGAATGTGTGGTGCTCGGTGCGGGCCGATGCCTGGAGAGCTTCGACAGTCTCCGCGAGCTCTTCATGGAGTAACGCCGCGTGCGGGCGCAGCGAAGCCAGGGAGGCACGTAAAACCTTCAGGAACGGACGTTCAGCAGGTCCTCGGCCGCTTGGCGGACCTGCCAGTCGGCGTCGGTGAGCGCGGTGTGCAGTTGAGCCTCGACCTCATCGCCCTCGAACGCGGCAAGTGCGAGAACCGCGCGCCGGCGGATGGCGGGCTTGTCGGCGCAGGCTGTGAGCACGACGGGCAACGTCGCAGGATCCCCTGCGCGCCGAGCGCCGCCACAGCGGCCTCCCGCACGAGCGGATCGGGATGGGTCGGCGCCGCGCGCGCCAACGCCGAGATCGCGGACGCGGTCGGCGCCGGGTGCTCGCCGATCGCGTACGCGCCGGCCTCGGCGACCCAGGCATCGGAGTCGTGCAGGAGCTCGACGAGGAGAGTCGACGCGGCCGCGCGTCCGAGGCGGGGCGCGACCTCCGCCGCCCGGCGGCGGACCCGCGGATCGTCGTCGCCGACCGCCCGGCGCCAGACCGGTGCGCTGACGCGACGCGGCGCGGTCCGCACGAGCGCCGCGAGCGCGACGGCGCGAACCCGAGGATCGGGATCGTCGGTGGCACGCCCGCCGAGAACGCCCGGGTCCGAGACGACAGCCGTCGCGGCGGCCCGGGCAGTCGGATCCTCCGGCACATCCACTGCCCGCGACGTTACCGACACCAACCCACGATCGGTCTTCGCGCTATTTCGACCATTGCCTATAGCTGCGCGGGCGGGATGCCGATTCAACTCCCGACGACCGATCCGCGCGGCCGGCCCGCAGCCGATCGAATCGTCATCTCGAAATGCTTCGGGGTCGGTGTCGTGGACGGGGCGACACCGGCCCTGCAGGGCCGCCTCGCGGCTCAACCGCCGAGGTTCGAGGCGACCGTCATGATCGCGATGGCCACCGCACCGACCATGAATGCGGCGCCCATGGCCGTCAGACTCATGAGTCCGGCAATGCGCAGGAGCGCGTAGCCGCGCCTGCCCGCCGGCGCCGGGACGACCGGAGCTGACGATCGCCGCGTCCTCGACGCCGGGGTCGGCGTGGCAATCTGTTGAGCGATGGACACGTCGCAGCTCCTCGGATTCGCGCGTTTCCTCCCGTTCAGGTCGGCGCGCGGCGCGTAGAGCTGAAGCTTTGGACGACCAGGGGGCGGCGCCCGCGGGCGCTGTCGAAACCGATCCGAGTCGAGACGGTGCTGTCCGTCGTCGGCGTCGCCACTCGTGGCCGACGCGGCTCGGCGCCGGCTTTGCCGTGCTCCTGGTCATTGCGACCCTGGCCGGATTCGCGATCCGCGTGCCGTACACGACGATCGCGCCGGGAGAGGCGTTGTCGCTGCCGAGCCGGGTGAAGGTCGACGGTGCGAAGAGCTATCCCGACGGGCGCGGCGACATTCGGTTTCTGTTCGTGCGCGAAGCGAATCACGTGAACCTTTGGCGCTACCTCCAGGCCCGGCTCGATTCCGACATCGACCTCGTGAAAGACGGTGTGGTCAACCCCGGCAGCCTCACGCCGTCTCAGTTGAACGACCAGGGCTTGCAACAGATGGCCGGCGCGAAGGCGGCCGCCACTGTGGTCACGCTCCGGGCGGCCGGCTATACGGTGACGGTCGCGCCGGGACTCACCGTCAGCGACCTCACGCCCGGGATGCCCACGATCTCGGTGCTGCACTGGGGCGATGTCGTCGTCTCCGTCGACGGCAAGACCGTGACCGGGACGAACGACGTCACCGTGGCGATCTCCAAGCACAAAGTCGGCGACGAGCTGGCCCTCGTCGTGGAGCGGGCCGGCAAGCGGCTGTCGCTTCGGGTTCACGTCGGCGTGTTCGCCGAACCCCAGCTCAAGGGGCGCAAGGGCATCGGGGTCGAGCTTTCGCCGCGTTTCACGTTCCCGGTGAAGGTGAGTGTCGACACGACGAACATCGGCGGACCGTCGGCCGGACTCGCGATGACGCTCGCCATTCTCGACGACCTGACGCCCGGCAACCTCACCGGCGGCGCATGCGCGTCGCGGTCACCGGGACGATCGATCCCAACGGCAACGTCGGCGAGATCGGCGGCATCGAGCAGAAGGCCGTCGCCGCGCGCGCCGCGGGTGTCACGTTGTTCATCGTGCCGCAGTGCGCGCCGACCGATCCGGCGCCCTATCTCGCGGGCTGCAAGGCCGACCTCGCGAAAGCCGCGAAACGCGCGGGCAAGAAGATCACCGTGAGGCCGGTGTCGACCTTCGCGCAAGCGCTGGCGGCCTTGCGCGCGAACGGCGGCGCGCCCGTCGCGACAACCGTTCCGACCACGAAACCGAGCCCGGCCAAGCCCACGAAGCCGAAGCTCCCCCGTGTCGATTCGAACGATTTCCCGCTCGTCGTCGCCCCGGACTCCGCCGCCGCCCAGGCGATGGAAAAGATCGGAACCGTCGGCGCGGACGGCCGGTACTCGGGCAAGAACGTGACCGGGGGAGTTCCCGTGTATGCGCAGTCGCCGAAGACCAAGGGATTCGCGCAGGGGGTTGCGGTGCACGAGCCCGGTCATGACATCTTTGTTCCTCGACGATTCGTCGCGTACGTGCGATGAATTCCGGAACGCGGGATTCCGTTCGCCCGTCGGTCCCTGTGTCTCGTGAGGTGAATCGCGCAACCGGGGCGATTTTTCGGTGATAGCCGATTAACATGGCGCGAGGCGGAGACACGGCATCCCTCGTGTTCATGGGGGTATGGGGGTTCCGATGAACGAGTCCGACCGCCGGCAGCGAGTGATATCCAGCACTCCTCGCCTCTCTACGGACGAGATCGTCAATCATTCTTTCGCGAAGGGCGTCCGCGGGTTCAGCGAGACCGAGGTGCGCTCCTTTTTGCGACGCGTCTCCGAGGAGCTCGCGCTCGCTCGCGGACGGGAGCAGGAACTCGAGTCCGCGGTCGACGCGCTCGAAGAGCAGGTCCGGGTGCCGCGGGCGCTCACCGAACAGGAGTTGCTCGACTCGCTGGGCGAGGAGACCGCCCGGCTGTTGCGAACGGCTCGCGAAGCCAGCGACGACATTCGCAAGAAGGCCGAGGAACGGGCTGCGCGGCTCGTCGACGACGCGGCGGGCGCGGCGGAGCGAACTCGCGCCGAGGCGGCAGACCTGCTCGCCACGCGGACTGCCGAGGCCGAGGCCAAGGGCGAGGAGCTGATCGCGCACGGCGAGGCGAAGGCGACGGCCGCGATCGAGGCGGCGCGGTCGGAGGCGGAGACGATCGTCGATCACGCGCGCCGTCAGGGGCACGAGATGGTCGACGAGGCCAAGGCCGCGCGAGAGCACGTCCTCGGTGATCTCGTCCGTCGACGCGCGCTGCTGAACGGCCAGATCGAGGCGCTGCGCACCGGGCGGGACCGATTGCTCGACGCGTACCGAACCGTCAAAGGCACGTTCCTGCAGGCGACGGAAGCGCTCGCGCAGGTCGAGGCTCGCGCCGCCGCCGAACGGTCGACATCGGTCGCCGAACCGGTCGACATCGCCGCGGAGATCGCCGCCGAGATCGAGAAGCTCGACGAGGGTCTTCCCGGGGAAGCTGTATCCGAACCGGCCGAGAGCGTCGACGTTGCCGTGGTCGTCGAGTCGACCACCACCGACAGCTCCGACGCGGAGGTCGCCACCGCGCTGGCCGACGTCGACTCGTTGTTCGCCCGCTTGCGTGCGGGTCACGACGAGGCCGCAGAGGGTGCCGATGGCACCCCGGACACGATGGATACCCAGACGATCGAAGCCGTCGAGGGCGAGCAGGCGTCCGTGCCGGTCGTCGCGGCCGATGCGCCGAAACCCCATGTCGCGGCCGCTCCGAACGGCCCGCGATACTCCGACGACGAGTGGCGGACGCGGCGATCGAAGGCGTTGGACCCGCTGATGCCGATGCTCTTGAAGCGGGCGAAGCGCCGGGCCCAGGACGATCAGAACGCGCTCCTCGACTCCGTGCGCCGGCACAAGGGGCGCCCTTCCTCGCAACAGGTTCTGGGTGAGGCCGATGACGTGCGCACCGCGTGGAGCGACGTTCTGCAGGAGACGGTCGACCGCGCGTACGGGGCGGGCCGCGTTGCGGCCGGCGCCGCCTCCGAAGCCGCGCCCACCGAGTTGCTGGCCGACGTCGCCGACGGGGTAGCGCTCCCGCTGCGGGAGCGACTCGTGCTCGCGATCGACTCGGGCGTCGAAGGAGACACCGGCGGGCTCGTCGAGCGCATCGGCGCGCGCTACCGGGAGTGGAAGAACCAGTCGCTCGAAGCGGCGCTGGCCGAGACATTGTCCACGGCGTGGAACCGCGGCGTCTACGACGCAGTTCCCGACGATGCGGTGCTGTGGTGGGTGCCGTTCGTCACCGGCCGTTGTTCGGATTGCGACGACAACGCGCTCGAGCAGACGGTCAAGGGCAAGCAATTCCCGACGGGGCAGGCCCTCCCTCCGGCTCATCCCGGCTGCAGGTGCCTACTCGTTCCCGCGGAGATGCTCGCAGGCAGGTAGCGCGCCGCGCCCGCCCCCGGCGGGGGCCGTGACGTACTATCCCCCCGATGCGTGTAGTGCCGGTCGAGGGCCGCCGCCGTCCGTTTGGCCTGCGGGCGTGGTTGATCGTTGTCGCCGTCGTGCTCGTCGTCCTGTTGTTGAGCCTGCGCGGGCTCTCCGGTTTCTACACCGACTATCTCTGGTTCAAAGACGTCGGCTTCGCGCACACGTGGCGCTCGTTGCTCTCGGCGAAGATCGTGCCCGCGGTGATCTTCTCCGTGGTCTTCTTCGTCGTCATCCTCGTGAACCTCATCGTCGCCGACCGCATCGCGCCGCGCTACCGCGGCACGGGCCCGGAAGACGAGATCATCGAGCGCTACCGCGGCTACGTCGCGCCCTACGCGGGGCGGGTGCGCGTCGGCGTCGCTTTCTTCTTCTCGTTGATCATGGGCTCGGGTGTCTCGGCCCAGTGGCAGAACTGGATCCTTTTTTCGAACTCCACGTCGTTCGGTGCCAAGGATCCCCAGTTCCACAAGGACATCTCGTTCTACGTGTTCCGACTGCCGTTCTTGCAGTTCGCGGCCGGTTGGATCTTCGCCGCGTTGCTCGTGGTGCTGATCGTGAGCGCGGTGTTCCACTACCTGAACGGCGGTATCCGCCTCCAGAGCCCGTTCCAGCGCGTGACCCCGCAGGTCAAGGTGCACCTCTCGGTGCTGCTCGGCCTCATGGCGCTGACGAAGACGTACCAGTACTACCTGGCCCAGTTCGCGCTCACGAGGTCGAAGACCGGCTTCGTCGACGGCGCCACCTACACCGATGTCCACGCCCACTTGCCGGCCTTGCGGCTCCTCATGGTCATCTCGATCGCCGCGGCCGGCCTGTTCATCGTCAACATCTGGCGGCGCGGATGGATCTTCCCGATCATCGCGGTCGGACTCTGGGGATTCATCTCGATCGTCGTCGGAACGATCTACCCCGCGGTCATCCAGAAGTTCCAGGTGCAGCCGAACGAGCTCACCAAGGAGCAGCCGTACATCGCTCGCAACATCGCGGCTACTCGAGCCGCGTTCGGACTCTCGAACATCTCGACCAAGACATTCAATTACGACACCGCGCTCGACCCGAAAGCGACCACCGCGGCGAAGCCCACGCTCGACAACGCCCGCCTGTACGACCCGCTGCCCGCGCAGGACGCGTTCAAGGTGCAGCAGGAGATCACGCCGTTCTATTCGTTCACCGACGTCGACGTCGATCGCTACAAGATCGGTGACGACACCGCGGCACCCGTGCTCGCGTCGGTGCGCGAGCTCGACCTCGCGCACCTCCCCGACAACTCCTGGACGAGCCAGCATCTCGTGTACACGCACGGCTACGGGGCGGTCGCCGCGGCCGCGAACAACGTGAGCACCGATCAACCGAGCTATGTCCTCTCGGGGATCTCGCCGTTGGCCGGCGAGTTGAAGTCGGCGCTCGACCCGACCAAGGCGGGCGTCTACTTCGGTGAGGGCGTCGGCGGATACGCGATCGTCGACACGAAGGTCGCCGAGCAAGAGGCAACCAGCGGCGGCGCCACCAAGGCCACGACCTACAACGGTGCGGCGGGCGTCAAGGTCTCGAGCTTCCTGCGCAAGGCCGCGCTCGCGCTGCGCTTCGGCGACTGGAACCTGCTCGTCTCGGGCCAGGTGACCAACGGTTCTCGCGTCATCTACATCCGTGACCTCAAGCAGCGGGTGCAGACGATCGCGCCGTTCCTCAAGTACGACTCCGACCCGTATCCGGTCGTGGTCGGTGGTCGCATCCAGTGGGTGCTCGACGCATACACCACCACCAACAACTACCCCTACTCGCAGTCGCTCCACCCGACCGAGCCCGGGGGCAGTGGCCTCGACACCGATCTCAACTACGTCCGCAACTCGGTGAAGGTCACCGTCGACGCCTACGACGGCACCGTGCACTTCTATGTGGTCGACAACACCGACCCGATCATCAAGACCTACCGCAAGGCCTTCCCGGAGCTCTTCGAGGACATCTCGAAGATGCCGCCTGACCTGCGCCGCGCACATGCGCTACCCGGAAGACATCTTCAGCGCCCAGACCGAGCAGTACGCGCTGTACCACATCACGGATCCGGTGCAGTACTTCAACAAGCAAGCGATCTGGGACGTCGTGCCGAGCCCGGATACGTCGAGTGCCGCGCCAGTGGCGTCCGCGGTCGTGAACGGCAACAACGGCGGGCGTAACACGACGCTCGCCGCGTCGGGCAGCCCGATCGATCCGCTGTACCTCACGATGGCTTTGCCCCAGGAGGCCGGCAAGCCGACGCCGCCGCAGCAGTTCCTCCTCGAGAGATCGTTCACACCGCGCTTGAAGGGCGGAATCCTCTCGGCATTCGTGTTCGCGCAGTCCGACGGTGACAACTACGGCAAGCTCGTGCTCTATC
This sequence comes from uncultured Actinomycetes bacterium, assembly GCA_963761055.1. Taxonomy (GTDB): domain Bacteria; phylum Actinomycetota; class Acidimicrobiia; order IMCC26256; family PALSA-610; genus PALSA-610. The sequence continues at coordinate 138,517 of CAVXFO010000001.1, forward strand.
AAGTACCGAACACTTCGGCGCCTTCACCAGGTCAAGCCGCGACGCTCATACAATCCGACCAGTTCATCAGCAGCCAGTTCACACTGCTCGGCAGCGCGGGTTCGCGAGTCATCCAGGGCAACGTCCAACTGATCCCGATCGGCAACGCGATCATGTATCTGCGGCCGGTGTGGGTCCTCGGCGAAGGAACCACGACCTTCCCGCGCTATCTCGCCGTCGCGGCGGCGGTCGGTCAGCACGCGGTACTCGGGTGCGACATCACCGACGCGGTGAACGCGCTCGCCAGCGGTACCGCCACGCGGCTCCAGGCGTCGAACAACCGCACCAACCCTTGCAACGCCCCGACATCCCCGGTCACCACGCCGGGCGGCACCGGCACGACGACGACCACCACCACTACGGCGCCCAACACCGGACCGACGATCACCGCTCCCGCCGACGCGTCGGTCACCCAGCTGCTGGCCCTGGCGCAACAGGAGTTCGATCTCGCTAACCAGGCCTTGGCCAATAGCGACCTCGGCGGCTTTCAGAGCCACAACAAGTTGGCGGCGTCGTACGTCCGGCAGGCGATCGCCAAGAACGGCGGAATCGCGCCAACCACGACGCTCCCGTCCGCCGCTTCGACCACGGTTCCGAAGCCGACCGGAACGGCGACGGCTCCCTGACCGCCCGCCGCCGGTAACCCGCTCCGACGCCCGCTCCGACCGGGCTTGGACGGGCGGTCGGGGATTGTTACTATGGCGGTAGTGTTAATTGCCTGATCGTCGGGCCGGCGCATCCGCGACGGCTCGCCGACCGGGATCCGACGAGAGGTGCGCCGATGGCCGTTCAGGGCATCGATCTGGGCAAGTACAAGCTCGGCTGGCACGACACCGAGAGCTACGCCGTCACCCCCAAGAAGGGGCTGAACGAGCAGGTCGTCCGCGACATCTCGTACCACAAGTCCGAGCCGGAATGGATGACGAAGTTCCGCCTCAACGCCTTGAAGCGGTTCGAGCGCAAGCCGATGCTCGAGTGGTTCTCGAAGAACATGCCGACCATCGACTTCGACGAGATCTACTACTACTTGAAGCCCAAGCAGGACGGCGCGGTCTCCGACTGGGACATGCTCCCCGAGGAGATGAAGGCGACCTACGAGAAGCTGGGCATCCCCGAGGCCGAGCGCAAGTTCCTCGCCGGGGTCACGAGCCAGTACGACTCCGAGGTCGTGTACCACAAGAACCGTGAGGACCTGGAGCGCAAGGGCATCCTCTTCACGAGCATGGACCAGGCGCTCATCGACTACCCCGAGATCGTGCAGAAGTACTTCGGCACGGTGATCCCGCCCGGCGACAACAAGTTCGCGGCGCTCAACTCGGCGGTGTGGTCGGGAGGTTCGTTCATCTACGTACCGCCGGGCGTGCACGTCGATATGCCGCTGCAGGCGTACTTCCGCATCAACGTGGAGAGTGCCGGTCAGTTCGAGCGCACGCTGATCATCGCCGACGAGGGCGCGTCGGTGCACTACGTCGAGGGCTGCTCGGCGCCGGTGTACACGAACGACTCGCTGCACTCCGCGGTGGTCGAGCTGATCGCCCGCCCCGGCGCGCGCATCCGTTACACCACGATCCAGAACTGGTCGCCGAACGTCTACAACCTCGTCACCAAGCGGGCGCGGGCCGAGACCGAGGCGACGGTCGAATGGATCGACGGCAACCTCGGCTCGAAGCTCACGATGAAGTACCCGGCCGTCGTGATGACCGGCCCGAAGGCGCACGGCGAGGTGCTGTCGGTCGCGTACGTGGGCAAGGGTCAGCACCAGGACGCGGGCGCCAAGATGACGCACGCGGCCCCGGAAACGACGTCGATCATCGACTCCAAGTCGATCAGCAAGGACGGCGGTCGCACCACCTACCGCGGTCTCGTGCGGGTCGAAGAGGGTGCGCACAACGTGAAGAGTCACGTCCGTTGCGACGCGTTGATCCTCGACGAGGAATCGCGCAGCGACACGTACCCCTACATGGAGATCGAGGAGAAGGACGCACGCATCGGTCACGAGGCCACGGTCTCGAAGGTCGGTGACGACCAGCTCTTCTACCTCCAGAGCCGTGGGCTGAGCGAGCAGCAGGCGACCGCGATGATCGTGAACGGTTTCATCGAGCCGATCACGAAGACATTGCCGATGGAGTACGCGGTCGAGTTGTCGAGGCTCATCGAGCTGAACATGGAAGGCGCGGTCGGGTAGGACATGACCGCCGCGTTCACAGCCGATGCTGCGCGCGCGCTCGGAGGGCCCGAATGGTTGGCTCGTCGGCGCGTGGACGCGGTCGAGCGCCTCGCGGACGTCTCCTGGCCGACTCCGTCGGAAGAGATCTGGCGCTACTCGCGTATCGATCAACTCAACCTCGCCAAGTTCCGGCCCTTCGGGATCGAGGAACTGGGTGAGGCCGGCGACGAGCGTGCGCCCGGCGGCGGTCCCTGGGCCGCGGAAGCCGGGCAACACGCGGGGATGATCGTCGTGCACGACGGTCGTGTCGTGCACCACGAGGTCGATCCGGGGCTCGAGGCGAAGGGCGTGCGCGTCTGCGGCATCGCCACCTGCGACGACGAACTGGTGCAGTCGTTGCTCGGGAGCGCGTCGCGCGCATCCGAAGACGCGTACACCGTCTTGCACGATGCCTTCCTCGCCGGCGGCGCGTTCGTGCACGTTCCCGCCGGAGTGATCGTCGAGGACCCGATCCTCGTGCTGCACTGGTGCGCCGGCGACGGCCGAGCCTCGTTCCCGCACACCCTGGTGTCCCTGGGCGAAGGCGCGGAAGCCACCGTGCTCGACCGGTTCGGTTCGCCCGAGACCGATCACCTGGTCGACGCCGTGACCGAACTCCTCGTCGGCGACAACGCGCACCTGCGCTACCTGATGGTGCAAGAGCACGGCTCCCGCACCTGGCACCTCGGATTCCAGCGCGCGGCACGTCGGCCGCGACGCGACGCTGCGCACGTCGGCGGTGGCACTGGGCGGCGACTACGCCCGGCTCCGCAGTGAGGCGCTCCTCATGGGCCAGGGGGCGGAGAGCGACCAGCTCGCCGTCTATTTCGGGGACGGCAGGCAGATGCTCGACTTCCGCACGCTCCAGGACCACGACGCGCCGAACACGCGGAGCGATCTCCTGTTCAAGGGCGCGGTCGAGGACACCGCCCGCTCGGTGTACTCCGGCCTCGTCCACCTCCGCGCTCCGGCCCGGAAAGCCAACGCCTCGCAGACGAACCGCAACCTGGTGCTCACCGAGGGTGCGAGCGCGGAGTCGATCCCGAACCTCGAGATCGAGGCGAGCGACGTGAAGTGCTCGCACGCCTCGACGGTCGGGCCGATCGACGACGAGCAGCTCTACTACCTGGAGTCGCGCGGGATCCCGCCCGAAGAAGCCGAACGGCTCATCGTGCTCGGTTTCTTCGACGACGTATTCGAACGCCTGCCGGTCGGAGCACTCACGCGCGGCCTGCGGCGTTCGGTCGTCGACAAGCTCGAGCACGCGTGGGCGAGGCGATAGTGGGCACGACCGTGCGCCTGTGCGGAGTGAACGACATCGCGCCCGGAACCGCGGGCCGGTTCGACATCGGCGACCACCGAATTGCGCTCGTGCGCATCGGTGACGACTTCTACGCGCTCGGCGACCGCTGCTCGCACGCCGACTTCTCGCTGTCCGAGGGCGACGTATGGGAGGACGAGCTCGAGCTCGAGTGCCCCAAGCACGGCTCGACCTTCTCGCTCGTGACCGGCGAACCGCAGACGCTGCCCGCGACCCAACCCGTACCCGTCTACACGGTGCAGGTCGACGGCGACGACCTCTCGGTGGTCCTGCCGTGAGTGATCAGCACCTGCTCCGTATCTCCGACCTGCGGGCGACGGTCGCCCGCCACGAGATCCTGCGCGGCGTCGACCTCGAGGTGCGCACCGGTGAGGTGCACGCGCTGATGGGCCCGAACGGGTCGGGGAAGTCGACGCTCTCGCACGCGCTGATGGGCAGCAACGAGTACGACGTCACCGGCGGCTCGGTCACCATCGACGGCGACGAGCTGCTCGGTCTGCCCACCTGGCAGCGTGCGCAGCGGGGGCTCTTCCTCGCCATGCAATATCCGGTCGAGGTGCCCGGTGTTCCGCTCGAATCGGTGATGGCGTCCGCGCTCGACTCCCGGGGCGAGTCCCGTGCCGATCTGCACGACCGCATCGCCGTGGAATCGCGCGACTCTCGGCGTCCCCGACGAGCTGTTGCGCAGGGGTGTGAACAGCGAGTTCTCCGGCGGCGAGAAGAAACGGGCCGAGACCCTGCAACTCGCGGTACTCGAGCCAAAGTTCGCGGTGCTCGACGAGATCGACTCCGGTCTCGACGTCGACGCGCTGCGCGACGTCGCCCGCCGCGTCTACGTGCTCGCCAAGGATGCTCACGTCGGCGTGCTCGCGATCACGCACTACGCGCGCTTGCTCGCGGAGCTGAAGCCCGACCGTGTGCACGTCTTCCTTGCGGGCCGCATCGTCAAGAGTGGCGGGCCCGAGCTCGCCGACGAGCTCGAGCGCACCGGCTATGAAGGCATCGCGGCCGAGCTCGGTATCGACGAGCTCACCGTGGGCCGACCGCCCGAGGCAGACGACCCGTTCGGCGACCCGACCATCGCCACCAACCCTTTCGCCGACCCGCTCGCCTGAATCGAACCGACCCACCCGGGGCAGGCTCGCGGACCGCCGCGTGGTGGCGCCCACTGGTCGCTCGGGTCAGGGGTGTTTCGTGGTCGTCGTTGTTGCCGGCGGCTTCGACGCCGACTTGACCGTCGTGGCCGTCGCCTTCTTGGTGGTCGGCGTGGTGGGCTTCTTGACCGTGGTGGTGGTCTTGGCGGCCGTCGTGGTGGTGGTGGGTTTCGGCACCGTCGTCGGGACCGGGCCGACGTACCCGTTGCCGGGTTTCTTCGCGGTGCCGACGACGAACACCGACTCGCCCTGGTGCACCAGCGTGTAGAAGTAGTTCGCGATGTGCATCGGGATGCGGGCGCACCCGTGCGACGCCGGGTAGTTCGGGAACCGACGCCAGGCCGTGTACCGCGTCGCTGCCGTTGAAATAGAACGGGTTCCACATATTGCCGAGCTTGCCGTTCTGCCAACCCTTGTGGAGCTCGTAGAAGTGGAAGTGGCCGGTGGGCGTGATCGCGTACTGGCAGCCGTCGACGCCCCCGCAGAAGTGTTCGCCGCTGCCCGTCGAGGTGGTGGTGAGGAGCTGGGGTTGCCAGTTCGTGTAGACCGTGAGCGTCTGGCGGTCGAGGTCGATCTCCACCCGGTCGGGTTCGCTCGCAGGCTCGGCCGGTGAGTACGTGAAGTGCGTGAGCGCGAAGTCGACGGCGGTGTTGATCACTCCCGTGCGGGGCAGGTTGAAGTACTTCTGCACCGTCGACACCGCGTACTGGGTGGCCTGGTCGAAGTACCCGTCGACCGGGCCCGGATCGAAGTGGAGCGCCTTCAGGCGGGCCTCGTACGCGAGGACGGTCGCGGCCCCGGGCGCCGTAACCGATTCCGTTGCCCGGGGCCGGCAGGACCTGGTCTTTGGGCTGGTCGACATGCGGCAGCGTGCTGGTCGTGGTCCGGGGCCGCGTGCTGGTGGTGGTCGCCCGAGCGGTCGTCGCCGGAGCGCTCGAGCTCGGTGGATCGGCCTGGGCACCGGATGCCGTGTCCGAATGCGCAACGACCGTGAATGCGCCAACTCCGGCCGCGACCACGACGACCACCGCCACCGAGGTCACGATGGCTCGCCGTCGCCAACTCCCGCGGCGGCGGGCCAGCAGGGTGGCCCGGTCGACGCTCCTCCGAATTTGTGTCCGCCCGGTGCCCTCAGTGCTCACCGGCGATGGATGGTACTGGACGAAATCGGCGGTTTAGTGGCGCGTGGACAAGCGTTGGGGCGCCGAAGCGCCTCAGTGGGCCGGTTCGGTCTCGGACTCGATCAACGCCGCGAGCGCGGCGTCGGAGACGACCGCGGTTCGGAGGTCGAGCAAGAAGTCGACGACCTCCGACGAGCCGACGAGATCGCGGGACGCAAAGCGCCCGACTGCCTCGTCGATGATCGTGACGATCCCAGCTTGGTCCACGTGGGCCTCCTGCTCTCGAACGGTCAGCGTAGCCGCTCGTCTCCTGCGATATCTGCAACGTCCATTGGGCGGGTCCGGTTCCCGCAATTGCACGAAAATCCGGGCGCCTGTGACCGAAGGCACCTGATCTCTCGATAACTCCGGGCGGTTCTCGTCCCCGGACGCTACGTCACGTCTGTGACTGGGATGTTTCGTCGAGCGCCTGTTGCAGAGTGTTCCAGGCCAAGGTGGCGCATTTGATGCGAACTGGGAACTTCACGACGCCCTGAAGTGCCTCCAGGTCGCCGAGCTTCACCCCGGCGAGATCCGCGGCGAGATCGCTGCCGTCGCCGCCGTCGCCCTCGAGCTTCGACTCGTGGATCGACATCAGCGCCTTGAACGCCCGGATGAGCCGGTGCACCTCCTCGACCGACTTGCCCTTCACGGCCGCGCTCATCATCGACGTGGACGCCTGGCTGATCGAACAGCCCTGGCCGGCGATCTTCACGTCGCGGACCGTGTCGGTCGCCGGATCGACGTCGAGATAGAGGACGACTTCGTCGCCGCACAACGGGTTGAAGCCTTCGACCTTGTGCGCCGGCGGAACCGGCAGCTCGCCGCGGTTACGGGGCGAGCGGTAGTGGTCGAGGATGATCTCTCGGTACAGGTCTTCGAGTCCGGCCATCTGCTGCGATCCTAAACCGCGAAGAACTTCTGGGCCTTTTCCAACGCCTCGACGAGCGCGTCGACGTCGGCCTCGTCGTTGTAGACGTAGAACGACGCTCGTGTCGTGGCCGGGACGCCGAGCTGGCGCATCAAGGGCTTGGCGCAGTGGTGACCGGCCCGCACGCAGACCGCGTCTTCGTCGAGGACCTGGCTCACGTCGTGGGCGTGGACCCCGTCGAACAGGAACGACACCGCACCGCCCCGCACGTCGATGTCGGTCGGCCCGTAGATCGTGAGGCTGTCGCCGAAGCGGTCGCGCGAGCGAGTCCAGCGCGTAGCGGGTGACGAGGCGCTCGTGGGCCCGCACCGCGTCCATCCCCAGTGCCGAGATGTAGTCGAGCGCGGCGCCGAAGCCGACGGCTTCGACGATCGCCGGGGTTCCCGCCTCGAACTTCCAGGGCAGGTCGTTCGAGGTGAACCCGTCGACCCGAACGTCGCGGATCATCTCGCCGCCGCCCAGGAACGGCGGCATTGCTTCGAGCAGCTCCGTGCGGCCCCACAGGACGCCGATCCCGGTCGGCCCGAGGATCTTGTGCGACGAGAAGGCGATGAAGTCGGCGTCCCACGCCTGCACGTCGGTCGCGACGTGCGGCACGAACTGGCATGCGTCGACGAGGATCAGCGCGCCTCGGGCATGGGCGGCGTCGGCGAGGGGACGGATGTCGTTGATCGTGCCGAGCACGTTCGACATCGCGCTGATCGCGAGCAGGCGGGCGCCGTCGAGCAGCGCGTCGAGACCCGACAGGTCGAGACGGAAGTCGGGGGTCATCGGGATCCACCGCAGTTCGATGCCTCGCTCCGCGGCGAGGATGTGCCACGGGACGACGTTGGCGTGGTGTTCCATGTGCGACAGGACGACCACGTCGCCGGTCTTCAGGTTCGCGCGCGCCCAGGAGTAGGCGACGAGGTTGATCGACTCGGTTGCATTGCGGGTGAACACGATCTCGTGCGTGGCCGGCGCGTTCACGAAGCGGGCGACCTTGCGGCGCGCCGTCCTCGAACGCGGCGGTGGCCTCTTCCGCGATCGTGTAGACGCCGCGGTGGATGTTCGCGTAGTGGTTGCGGTACGCGTCGTCCATCGCGTCGAGCACCTGCACCGGCTTTTGGGCCGAGGCGGCCGAGTCGAGATAGACGAGGCGCTTGCCGTTGACCTCGCGGCCGAGGATGGGGAAGTCGGCCTTGATCGCGGCGACGTCGAGCGCGCTCACGCTCGCGCCCCAGTCTCGTGCGGGCGAACTTCATGAGCGCGAAACGCCTCGAACCCGCGGGCTTCGACTTCGAGCGAGACCTCGGGACCTCCGGTGGCGACGATCCGGCCGTCGACGAGCACGTGCACGACATCCGGGACGAGGTGCTCGAGCAGACGCTGGTAGTGCGTGATCGCGAGGATGCCGAGATGCGGGCGAGCGGTTCGGACTTCGGCGATGCCGGCCGCGACCAGACGGAGGGCGTCGATGTCGAGGCCGGAGTCGGTCTCGTCGAGGACCGCGACGTCGGGTTCCATCATCGCCATCTGCAGGACCTCGTTGCGCTTCTTCTCGCCACCGGAGAAGCCCTCGTTGAGATAGCGCTCCTGGAACCGCGTGTCCATGCCCAGGCGCTTGGTCCAGTCGATGAGGCTCAGCCGGACCTCGAGCACCGAGAAATCGTCGATGCCCTTGCGCTTGGCAATGGCCTGGCGCAAGAAGTTGAGCACGGAGACCCCGGGGATCTCCTCGGGGTGCTGGAAGCCGAGGAAGAGGCCCCGCTGGGCCCGCTCATCGGTGGGGAGCGAGGTGATGTCCTCGCCCGCGAGCAGGATGCGGCCGGCGGTCACGACGTAGGCCGGGTTCGCGAGCAGAGTGTTCGCGAGCGTCGACTTGCCGGAGCCGTTGGGGCCCATCAGGGCGTGCAGCGAGCCGGGCTCGACCTGGAGGGAGACGCCCTTCAGGATCTCGCGGTCGTCGACGGAGACGTGGAGGTCGTCGATCTCGAGCGCTGGGATCTCGCGGGCGGGGGTGGCAGTTGTCACCGCCCCAGTGTAATAACACTACGGCGGTAGTGGAAATCTGATCTGCGAGAAATTACCGGGCCCTGCCGGTGGAGTTGCCGGTGGAGTTGCCGGAGGAGTTGATCGCCTGTTCGTAGACCTTCTCGTAGCCCCGGACCATGGCCTGTGCCGAGAACCGTTCCTCGACCCGGGCCCGGCACGCCGCGGGCGAGAGCTTGCGGGCCAGCCCGATCGCCTCGACCAGGTCGTCGTCGCCGTCGCGGCGAAAGCCCGTCACGCCGTCGTCGACGACCTCCGGCGCCGCGCCCCAGTTGGTGGTGACGACGGGCGTGCCGCACGCCATCGCTTCGACCATCACGAGCCCGAAAGGCTCGGGCCAACGGATCGGGAAGATCATCGCGCACGCTGTTCCCAGCATGTCGACCTTGTCTTGGTGGGAGACGTTCTCGTAGAGCTCGATGTCGCTCGCGAGGAGTGGTTCGATCTCGTGCTCGAAGTACTCGCGTTCCGGAGGTTCGCCCCGCTTCAGGATCATGCGGAGCGGTAGGCCGGCCCGGCGGGCGATGGTGATCGCCTCTTTCGGACCCTTGTCGGGGTTCGACCGGCCGATGTAGACGAGCACGTCGTCCTTGTCCTCGCGGTAGGGGTAGACGTCGAGGTCGATGCCGTTGTGCACGGTCGCGAGGTAGGGAACGTCGGGGTTGTCGACCTGCTGCGCGTCACACACCGTGACGAGGTGCACCGTCTCGGCGACGAGGCCGTAGAAGAGCCGGGTCTGCGGTGTCCAGGGCCCGTGCAGGGTGTGCACGACCGGAGGCTTTCCGCGCCGCATCGCCGCGCACACGGGCCCGACGATCCCAGCGTGGTCGTGCACGATGTCGAAATCGTCGACCTGCATGTACGCGGACAGCGCGTGGAACGCGTCGTACCAGGGGTTGCCGAGCTCGCGCGGGTCGGGCGGCTCGGGCATCGGCGACACGACCTTCGCGGTCGAATGTGAACCGCCGCTTGCAAACAACGTGACGTCGTGTCCGACGTCGGCGAGACCATCGGCGAGGAGTGAGACGACGAGCTCGATGCCGCCGTAGCCGGTGGGAGGTACCGGGAACCACACCGGGGCGATCACCGCGATCCTCATCGTGGCCGGAGTCTACTGCCGTGTCGGCGAATTCTTGGGCGGCGCCAGGGCCGATTCGGGAGCGGTTGTTCCGGTAGTAGTTTTCTGCGATGCCGGAGCCCTGGACGACCAGCGCCAGCGCGAGCATCGGCGCCGAAGGCATCGTGACGCTCGTCGAGGGCTCGGCATTTTGTATCTCGAACCGCTCCGGCGAGATCGACCCGGCTCGTCCGCAGGGGCTCTTCTTTCGCGACACGCGCTTCATCTCCGAGCTCCGCTGCACGCTCAACGGACTGACGCCCGAGCCGCTCGCCGCGACCGCACCCGATCCCTTCAGCGGTGTGTTCGTGTTGCGCGGGCACCCGTCGAAGGGGCTCGCCGACTCGCACCTCCTGCTGTTCCGGCGCCGCTACGTCGGGCGAGGCATGCGCGAAGACCTCGAGATCGAGAACTACGGCGAGGAAGCCGCCTTCTGCTCGATCGAGCTGCTCGTCGACGCCGACTTCGCCGATCTCTTCGAGGTCAAAGAGGGGCGCGTCCACAAACAAGGTCAGCTCGAGATCACCGCCGTCGGCTCCCGGCTGAGCTTCCGCTACAAGCGGCACTCGTTCGAGCGGGCAACGCTCGTCGACTTCAGCGGAGCCCCCCGCATCCACGGCAACCACGTCGTGTACGAGACGGTTGTGCCGCCCCGCGGCAGCTGGTCGGCGTGCATCGAGGTGACACCGGTGATAGGCGAGCTCGAGGTCACGCCGAGGTACCAGTGCGGTCAGCCGGTGGAACGCTCTACTCCCGTCGCTCGGCTGGAGGAATGGCGTGCACGTATGCCCGCCGTCACGAGCGACGACGACCAGTTCCGGGCGCTGCTCGACCGTTCGACCCAGGACCTGGCCGGCCTGCGCATCTTCGATCCCGAATTCCCCGACCGCGCCGTCGTGGCCGCGGGCGCGCCGTGGTTCATGACGCTGTTCGGCCGCGATTCGTTGATCACGTCGTGGATGACGATGCTCGTCGATCCCGACCTCGCCCTCGGAACGCTGCAGACGCTCGCCCGGTTCCAGGGCCTGGAGGTCGATCCCCGCACTGAGGAGGAGCCCGGTCGCATCCTGCACGAGATGCGATTCGGCGAGACGGCCTCGCTCGCGCTCGGCGGCGGTCGCGTGTACTACGGCACCGTCGACGCGACGCCGTTGTTCGTCATGCTCGTCGGAGAGTTGTCGCGCTGGGGCTCGCGTCGCGAAGAGGTCGACGCGCTTGTTGCCCGCAGCCGACGCGGCCCTGCAGTGGATCACCGACTACGGCGATCGCGACGGCGACGGGTACGTCGAGTACCAGCGCACCACCGACCGCGGTTTGCAGAATCAGGGTTGGAAGGACTCCTGGGACTCGATGCGGTTCGCCGACGGCTCGCTTGCGTCCACTCCGATCGCGCTCTGCGAGGTGCAGGGCTATGTCTACGCGGCGTTGATCGCTCGCAGCCACTGCGCAACCGAGGCCGGCGACCACGAACTTGCGGCGTCGTTGACGGCGCGCGCGCTCGACCTGAAGCGCCGGTTCAACACCGACTTCTGGGTCGACACCGACGACGGTGGCTACCTCGCGATCGGCCTGGATCGGGACAAGAAGAAGATCGACGGCATCGCGTCGAACATGGGTCACTGCCTGTGGACGGGGATCGTCGACGAGGAGAAGGCGCCGCATGTCGCGCGGGCACTCGTGGCCGACGGCATGTTCAGCGGGTGGGGCGTACGCACGTTGTCGTCGGACAACTCCGGCTACAACCCGATCTCGTACCACTGCGGCAGTGTCTGGCCCCACGACAACGCGCTCGCGGCCGCGGGTCTCATGCGCTACGGGTTCGCAGAGGAGTCGCACCTCGTCATGCGGGGCATGGTCGATGCGTCGCGCTGGTTCGGCGACCTCCTGCCCGAGCTCTTCGCGGGGACATCACGCGACGGGCTCAGCTTCCCGGTCAGCTACCCGACGTCGTGCTCACCGCAGGCGTGGGCGGCGGCGTCGCCGCTCCTGTTCCTGCGCACGCTCCTGCGGTTCGAGCCCGACATCCGCAACAACAAGCTCCACCTGGCGCCCGCGGTCCCCGACTGGATCGGCACCCTGCGGCTCGAGCGCATCCCGATCATGGGCGGCCACCTCGGCGTCGAGGTCACTGGCGAGGTCGTGAAGGTGTTGCAGGTTCCCGACCTACTGACGATCGTGTCGGATCCCCGCCGCCCGACCATCAGTTCGTAGTTGCGGCTCCGGAGTTACGGGGCGAGCCCGGCCAGCGAGAGTGCGAAGTCGCCTTGGGGGTCGGTCCACCATTCGGTGAGCTGCAGTCCGGCCGCCGAGAGCTCACGGCGGACACGCTCCCGGGTGAACTTGGCGCTGACCTCGGTGCGCATCTCCTCGCCTTCGGCGAAGTTCACATCGAGATCGAGGGCCTGCACCCGCACGGTCTGGGCGCGGGTCGACCGCAGCCGCATCTCGATCCATTCGTGCTCGGAGTCGAAGCAGGCGACGTGCTCGAACGCGTCGACGTCGAAGTTCGCGCCGAGTTCCCGGTTCATCACGTGCAGGACGTTCTTGTTGAACTCGGCCGTGACCCCGCTCGCATCGTCGTACGCAGCGACGAGGCGGGCCTCGTCCTTGAGGAGGTCGGTGCCCAACAAGAAGAAGTCGTGGGGCCCGAGCGTCGCGGCGACGTCGTGCAGGAAGGCGGCGCGAGCGTCGGGCAGCAAGTTGCCGATCGTGCCGCCGAGGAACACGACGAGGCGATGCCCAACGCGGGGGATCGTCTCGAGGTCGAGCGTGAAGTCGCCGACGACGGGTTGCACGTCGATCCCCGCGTACTCCTTCTCGATGGCGGCGGCGGCGTCGTGCAGCGTGCGCTTGCTCACGTCGAAGGGGACGAATCGGCGCAGCGTTCCTGCGTCGCGCATCGCGCTGAGCAGTATGCGGGTCTTCTCCGAGGTTCCGGAACCGAGCTCGACCAACGTGTCGGCACCCGTCACGCGCGCGATGTCGCCCGCACGCGCTTCGAGGATCGCCCGCTCCCGCCGGGTCGGGTAGTACTCCTCGACCCGCGTGATCTCGTCGAACAACACCGAGCCGCGGTCGTCGTAGAACCACTTGGGCGGGATGTCCTTGGGCTGCGCGGTCAGGCCGCGTTCGACGTCGGCTTCGAGAGTGCTCACGAAATCACGTCCTGGGCGAGGCGCACGCCGCCGAACATCCAGCGACACGCGGGCGGAAAGAAGTTGCGGTAGGTCACGCGCGTGTGGCCGGGCGACGTCTCGTGCGCGCCACCACGCAGCGTCATCTGGCCGCTCATGAACTTGCCGTTGTACTCACCGACCGCGCCCGCGGGTGGACGGAAGCGGGGATAGGGCAGGTACGCGCTCGACGTCCATTGCCACGCGTTGTCGTCGATCTCCTGCAACGTGCCCGGCGGCGAACACGCGATCGCGTGCTCCCATTCGAATTCGGTGGGCAGGCGCGCGTCGCGCCACCGCGCGTACGCATCGGCTTCATAGTGGCTGACGTGCACGACCGATTCGTTCGGGTCGAGCTCGCGCCGGCCGCCGAGCGTGAAGATCGTCCACCCGTCGGCCCTGTCGTCGCGCCAGTAGAGCGGTGCCTCCCATCCGTGTTCCTGCACGGCGTACCAGCCGTCGGAGAGCCACAGCTCGGGCCGGTGGTAGCCGTTGTCGGCGATGAACTCCAGGTACTCACGCGCGCTGACGAGGCGCGTGGCAAGGCGCATGGGTTCGAGGTGCACGACGTGGCGGGGACGTTCGTTGTCGAACGAGAAGCCGGAGCCGTCGTGACCGATCTCGGCATTGCCGCCGTGCACGGTCGCGAACTCGAGCGGTGTCTCGATCGCCTGGAGATGCGGTCGGTCGGCGTAGACGGGATCAGTCGGGTTGCAGTGCAGCACGTGCTTGATGTCCATCAACAACAACTCTTGGTGCTGTTGCTCGTGGTGCAGTCCCAACCGGATCAGCTCCGCCGCGTCGGCGTCGCATTCGTCGATGAGCGCGTGCATCGCACCGTCGACGTGACGGCGGTAGCGCGCGACCTCGGCGACCGAGGGCCGGGAGAGGAGACCGCGCTGCGGGCGCGGGTGCCGTGGTCCGACTGCTTCGTAGTACGAGTTGAACAGGTACGCGAACGCCGGGTCGAACGGCTCGTAACCGGCGGATCGTGGTGAGAGCAGGAACGTCTCGAAGAACCACGTGGTGTGCGCTCGATGCCATTTGGTGGGGCTGACATCGGCCATCGACTGGACGACTTGGTCCTCGTCGGAGAGCGGCGCGGCGAGAGCCTCGGTGAGGTCTCGAACCTGGCCGTAGCGGTCGTGCAGGTCGACGCGTGTGGACGCGTCGAGCGCGGGGCCGGTCGCGAGTGCGGTCACGCGTCGACCGTCCCGAAACAGGCCGCGACCCACTCGGGTCGCGGACCGGTGCAAGCCATTCGACGACGGGCATGGTCGTATCCCGAACCATCGTCGCATCGGAAGGATGTTTGGTCATTGGACTCCCCTCTCGGCTCGCGGCAGGAGGCCGCGCGTGTGAGTACGGAACAGCGCAGGTGCCTGGTTCATGCCTCGGGGCGCGAAGATTTCGGCCACCGAAAGGATTCCGAGCTCGACGGATCACGGAATCGGTGCCCGGCACGGATCGACCGTACCCAGTGGGTGCGACAGCGCAAGCGCACCCGTCGGGTCGCGGACCTACCAGCCCCGTTCGGCCCACTCGTCGAGGTGCGGGCGCTCGCTGCCGATCGTGGTGTCGAGGCCGTGACCAGGTAGGACGAGGGTCTCGACGGGCAGCGTGAACAGCCGCCGGTCGACCGACTCGATGATCGTGGGGAAATCGCCGCCCGCGAGCGTGGTGTTCCCGACACCGCCGGGGAACAGCGTGTCGCCGCTGAACAAGATCGGGTGGCCCTCGAGCAAGAAGCAGGTCGATCCCCGAGTGTGGCCGGGCGTGTGGATCGTGCGGAGCCGCAGGTCGCCGATCGCGATCACGTCGTCGTCGGGGATCGTGAAGTCGTAGCCGGGGAGCATCTCGGCGTCCTGGGTGGCGATGCCGACGTCGATCCCGGCGTCGCGCATCTGGGTGACGGCCTGGATGTGGTCGAAATGGCCGTGCGTGGTGAGCACCCGCCGCACCCCCGTGGCGCGCGAGACCTCGAGCAGCAGCTCGTGCTCGTTGGCGGCGTCGAGGAGCACGGCCTCGCCGGTTGCCTTGTCGCGCAGGACGAAGACGTTGTTCTCGTAGGGGCCCACGACCAGCTTGTCGATGCGGACGCCGGTGGTCTCGTAGTGCGGGGGCCGGACGAGGGTGCGAGCCATTGTCGGAGGATACCGGTGGGCCGGGAGAGGGGGTTCCTACGGCCCGCCTCCGGCCTCCCCGGCCACCTGGAAACATGACCGCGCGGTCAAGTAGCGTCGTCCCGCCGGACTTTCGCGGCATCACGACTTCTTCGATACCCGCACGGAACGGGCGTTCCGAGCCGGGGGGAGCATTCATGAACTTCGCTTTTTCCGAGGAGCAAGAAGAGCTGCGGCGCACGGTGCGTCAATTCCTCGAGGCCAAGTCGCCCGAGACAGAGGTACGCCGGCTCATGGAGACGCCCGAAGGGTACGACCCCTCGGTCTGGAAGCAGATGGGCCAAGAGCTCGGTCTTCAGGGGCTCGCCATCCCCGAGGAGTACGGCGGCCAGGGATTCACCTTCATCGAGCTCGGCATCGTCCTCGAGGAGATGGGCCGGGTGCTGCTCTGCGCGCCCTACTTCTCGTCCGCGGTGCTCGCCGCGAACGCGATCCTGAACGCCGGCACCGACGGCGACCGCTCGGCGCTGCTCCCGGGCATCGCGAGTGGCGACACGATCGCGACGCTCGCGTTCACCGAGCCGAGCGGAAAGTGGGACGCGGCCGGTATCACGCTCGAGGCCGCCGAGTCGGGCGGCAAGTACACGCTCAGCGGCGAGAAGATGTTCGTGATCGACGGGCACCTCGCCGACCTGATCGTCGTGGTGGCCCGCACCGCGGGGACCACGGGCACCGACGGCATCTCGTTCTTCACCGTTGCGGGCGACGCCAAAGGCCTGACCCGCACCGCGCTGTCGACGATGGACATGACCCGCAAGCAGGCGAAGCTCGAGTTCGACAACGTCGCAGCCACGCCGCTCGGCAAGCCGGGAGAGGGTTGGCCCGCGTTCTCGAAGACGCTCGACCAGGCGGCCGTCGCGCTGTCGAACGAGATGATGGGTGGCGCGCAGAAGGTGCTCGACATGTCGGTCGAGTACGCCAAGGTGCGCGTGCAGTTCGGCCGCCCGATCGGTTCGTTCCAGGCGATCAAGCACAAGTGCGCCGACATGCTGCTCGAGGTCGAGTCGGGCAAGTCCGCGGCGTACTACGCGTCGTGGGCCGCGGCCGAGGACAACGACGAGCTGCCCGTGGTGGCCGCGCTCTCGAAGGCGTACTGCTCGGAGGCGTACTTCCACGCGACTGCGGAGAACATCCAGATCCACGGTGGCATCGGTTTCACGTGGGAGCATCCTGCGCACCTGTACTTCAAGCGTGCGAAGAGCTCCGAGATCTACCTGGGTGACCCCACTTACCACCGCGAGTTGCTTGCCCAACGCATCGGCATCTGAAACCGCGCGCGACTTCACGGTCGCCGCGTTCAACGCGCACTGGGGGATCGGACGGTTCGGCGGCCCCAACGGTGGTCGCTTCGATGTCGCCCAGGTCGTGCGCGACATCGATGCCGACATCGTGGTCGTCCCCGAGGCCTGGCGCGACGCGGACGGCGTCAGCGTGCTCGACGCTCTGGGTGACGACGGGTACCGCATCGAGACGATCGAGATGATGCGGCTCGAACTGCGCCCACCGCGCCGGCGCCGCCCGTGGAGCGTGCCCCGCATCGGCACATGGGAGCTCGGGATCTGCACGCGCTTCCCCGTCGTCGGCCGGCGGTTGATCCCGATGGGCACGGTCTGGCGCGATCCGCCCGGACCCCGCAACGCGGTCGCGTTGACCGTCGACGTCGCGGGCATACCCGTCGAGGTGGTCGGTCTGCACACGTCGTCGAAGTTCTGGCGGCTCGCACCGATTCAGCATCTCTTGACCCTGCGGCACGGCATCGTCGAACGCGGGCCGCAGATCCTCGTTGGCGACTTCAACTTCTGGGGCCCGCCGATCGCGGCGGTGATGCGGGGTTGGGACCGCCCCGTCCGCGGGCGCACGTTCCCGGCCGGGCACCCGCACAGCCAGATCGATCACATCCTCGTCCGCGGCGGTGTCCGCAGTCTCGGGGGTGAGGTGTTGGCCGCGACACCGTCGGATCACCGGCCCGTCCGCGCCCGGTTGCAGCTGCTCGACGGACTAGCGTGACCAGCATGGACGCGTCGCCGACCCGAGTGCCAGCGCGCCTCCGGCGAAGCGACGATCGTGCGCCCGCGCATGACGGCGCGGGAGCGCCTGAGCCGGATCATCACCCGCCGCGAGCTCCTCGTCGGCATGGTTCGCAACGAGCTCAAGATCAAGTACAAGAACAGCGTCCTCGGTTTCGCGTGGTCGCTGCTCAACCCGCTGCTCTACCTCGTGGTGTTCTACATCGCGTTCACGATCATCTTGGGTTCCGGCATCCCCTCCTTCCCGATCTGGCTCCTGTCCGGGCTGCTCGTCTGGAACCTCTTCTCCACGGGTCTCGGGGCGGCGACGGGCTCGGTCGTGGCGAACTCGGGCCTGGTGAAGAAGGTCTCGTTCCCGCGCGAGATCCTCCCGCTGGCCGCGGTCGGCAGCATGCTCGTGCACTTCTTCCTGCAGAGCAGCGTGCTGTTCGTCGTGCTCGCCATCGTGCGCTGGCGCGTCGCGTGGCTGTACGTCCCCCTGATCCCGCTGGCGCTCCTCGTGTTGCTGTTGCTCACGAGCGCGCTGGGGATCCTGCTCTCGGCGATCAACGTGTATCTCCGCGACACGTCGCACTTCCTCGAGCTCGCGTTGCTCGCGTGGTTCTGGGTCACGCCGATCGTGTACCAGTTCCAAACCGTCGGGCAGCGGCACGGTTGGTCGAAGGACGTATGGCTGGCGAACCCGGTCACCCCGATCGTGCTGATCTTCCAACGCGCCATCTACGCACGCTTGACGAACCCGCACCCGAAGGGCGGCGGTCCTCCGATCGAGCTGCTTCCGCACTGGCCCTACTGGGGTTTTGTCGCCTACCTCGGCTATTCGCTCGCGTTCGCGTCGGTCACATCGTGCTCGCGGTGTGGGTGTTCGGGCGCTCGGAGGCGAACTTCGCGGAGCAGCTCTAGATGGCGGCCGCGATCGAGGTCCGGAGCATCTCCAAGCAGTTCAAGCTGTACCACGAGCACTACACGTCGTTGAAGGAACGGGTCGTCCATTACGGCCGCATCCCGTACGAGCCGTTCATGGCGCTCGAGGACGTCGACTTCGACGTCGAGGAGGGCTCGACGGTCGGGATCCTCGGCCACAACGGTTGCGGCAAGTCGACGCTGTTGAAGTGCGTGGCCGGCATCCTGCAGCCGACGCGGGGCGAGATCGTGACGCGAGGCCGGGTCGCGGCGCTGTTGGAGCTCGGCGCGGGGTTCAACCACGAGCTCACCGGGCGCGAGAACGTGTTCATGAACGCGTCGATACTCGGGCTCTCCAAGAAGGACACCGAGTCGATCTTCGACGACATCGTCGCGTTCGCCGAGCTCGAGCGTTTCATCGACATGCAGGTCCGGCACTACTCGTCGGGCATGTACGTACGTCTCGGTTTCGCGGTCGCCGTGAACGTGGAACCCGACATCCTCCTCGTCGACGAGGTCTTGTCGGTCGGCGACGAGGCCTTCCAGCGCAAGTGCATCGAGCGGGTCAAGCAGTTCCAAAAAGAGGGCCGGACGATCCTGTTCGTCACTCATGCAGCCGACCTCGTACGCCGCATCTGCGACCGGGCCATCGTGCTCGACCACGGCAAGATGGTCATCGACGCGCCGCCCGGTGAAGCGGTGCGGACGTTCCGTGAGTCGCTGCACGGAGGCGAGCTGAACGAGACCGCGGCCGAGGAGGAGGTCGAGACCGAAGCCGAGGAAGCGGGCAAAGTCGCCCCTCCCGAAGACGCCGGACCGGAGGCCAAGGCGACGTACCGCGTGCACATCACGGGCGTCGAGATCGATCATCCCGGCCTGTTGCTCGACCGTGCCGATCTACTTCCCGACGAGGCGATGACGATCCGGGTGGCATACCACGCGACCGAGCGCACCGAGGATCTCCTCTTCGGCATCGCGATCTACGACGAGAACGGCAACAACCTCTTCGGTACGAACACCGCGATCCTCGGGGTCGACGTGCCTCCTGCCGAAGGCGACGGCGAGATGGCGTTCGAGTTCCACAGCGTGCCGTTGCTCGACGGCAGGTACCTCGTCACCCTCGCGATCCAAACGGTCGACGAGGGGACGGTCTACGACTGGTGGGAGCAACGCGCACACTTCTCCGTCATGAATCCGGCCCGGACCCACGGCATCGTCTCGTTCCCGATCGACGTGCGGTTCGGCGAGGCCGCGATGGAGCGCGCGGAGGGCACCGGCGTGTGAACACGATCAGGCTCCGCGGCGCGGCGCGGCGGGCGCTGCACGAAGGCGCGGCGCGGTGTCCCCGGTTCCGTCGGTTCGTCGAGATCGGCGCGCGGGAGTTGGAGCGAGCGCTGCACGACGACGTGTATCGCGACGGCTACTTCGGTGAGCGCGGCGGGCCCGGCGCCCCGCTCGAGATCGGGACGCCCGAGTACAACCGCACCTCGACCCACGCCGAGGAAGGCGCCTATCTCGTGTGGCGGTTCCTGCCGGTGCAGCGGACGCTCGACGTCGGGTGCGCGTTCGGTTTCTGCGTGGAGGCCGAACGTGAGCTGGGCCTCGACGCGACGGGCGTCGACGTGAGTCAGTACGCACTCGATCACGCCGCGCTCGGTGCGCGCGGCCACGTCCGTTACGGCAACCTTCTTCACCGCCTACCGTTCGGGCGAGGAGCGTTCGAGGCGGTTTCCCTGTTCGAGACGCTGGAGCACCTCCCGCCGGAGGTCGTGCCGCGCGCGTTGCGCGAGATCCGCCGGATGACCACCCGGTATGTGATCGCGACGATCCCCTCGATCGGCCCGAACCCCAACGGTCCCGGCGGATGGTTCGACGTGAAGGTCCGGCCCGAGCGACTCGACCACTACCGCTCGCTGGGTGACGGCTACGACGGTCCGGTCCCGTACGACGATCTGTACCGCGATGCCGACGGCGCTCCGGTTCAGGGGCACTTGACCATCGCGTCGTTCGCGTGGTGGACGCGCCAGTTCGAAGCGGCCGGCTTCGAACGGGATGCGGCCGTCGAGCGTCGCGTCCATCCTCATCTTGCGCGCCTCGGCCTGACGAAGTACTGGAATTTGTACGTGTTCCGCGTTGCCGGAGCGCCGGCTCCGCGCGGCGAGCATCGCACGGCCGCGGAGGTCGCCGATGTGGAGAAGCGATTCGCGTTCGATCTGCGGGTCGCCGATCCTGAAGATCTCGCGCGCGTCGACGCCGCGCTGTCGGGGACGTGAACCGGCTCGGCCGATTCCTGCCCCGGCGTACCCAGGACGCGATCCACCTCCTTCGGATCCGGACTCGCGACCGGCTGCCGTTCGGCGGCGACCGGGACGTCCGGGAGGCGCTCCCGGAGCGTTTCGTGCGCGCTGCGTTCCAGATCATGTTGCGGCGCGATCCCGAGCCGGCCGGGCTCACGAACTACGTCACGGTGTTGGAGGACGGCAGCCTCGATCCCGACGGAGTCCTCGACGAGATCCTCACGTCGAGGGAGTTGCGCTTCGACGTGCCCTTCCGGAACATCTTGCGCTCGCTCCATCAGTCGCGTTGCGACTTCGTGCGCATGCTGCCCCGCGCCCGACGCATCCTTGATCTCGGCGGCACCGACCAGGAGTGGGACGCCGGCGCGCTCGTGACGATGGGATATCCATATCCATTCGACCTGCTGACGATCGTCGACCTTCCCGGCGACGAACGCCACCATCTCTACGGTCACCTGGCGTCGTCGGAGACGATCGAGTCGACGATGGGCGCGGTCCGGTACCGATACCACTCGATGGTCGACCTCTCGACCTATGCCGATGCGTCGTTCGATCTCGTGTTCAGCGGCCAGACGATCGAGCACATCACCGAAGCCGACGCGGTGAGGATGCTCGCCGAGGTACGCCGCGTGCTCGCGCCCGACGGCTGGTTCTGCCTCGACACACCGAACCGGCGGGTCACCGCGCTCCAGTTGGGCGCCGATACCCTCTCAAATCCCGACCACAAACTCGAGTACACCCACGAACACCTGACCGCCGTGCTGGTCGAAGCCGGGTTCCAGGTCGCCGGTGCCTACGGGCTGAGCCTGGCGGACGAGTCGTTGGCCAACGGCGAGTTCGACGAGGCCGGTGTCGCGGCGAAGCACGGCGTGTACGCCGAGATCGCAGACTGCTACTTCCTCGCGTACGTGTGCCGGATCGACGCGAGCCGCTGACGATTGTCGGTTCGCCGGCGACCCGTACGTCGCCGGCGGTCGACCTGGGTCAGGGGCGAACGTCTGCCGCCCGGGCGGCGGCGCCTTCGAGGAATGTCGCGTACCGATCGACGATGTCGTCCCAGCGGTAGTGCGTCTCGACGTACTCGCGTCCGGCGCGGGCGAGGGTGTTTCGCACCTCCGGTGACGCGACGAGGCGGTCGAGCTCGACCTCGAGCTCGGCATAGCTGCCGAAGGCGAGACCGCCGCCCGAACGGTGCACATGGTCGAGCGTGACCGGGCACCGGCTGTTGACGAGCGCAGGGATGCCGGCCGTCCAGGCCTCCATCAACACGATCGAGAACGACTCGAACGCGCTCGGCGACACGAGCGCGAGCGCGCCGCGCAGGAGTCCCCACTTCACCGCTTCGTCGACCGCGCCCGCGACGACGATGTCGGGATGCGGTGTTGGCGCGTTCGCGACCGGCCCGGCGAACACGAGTCGCAGCGTTCCGGCCCGCCGCTCCTTGTACCGAACGAAGCACTCGGCCAAGAGGCGCGCGCCCTTGCCGTCGTCGACGCGCCCGAGGCAGAGCACGTACGGCCGTTCGTCGAGACCGAGTGCGACTCGCGCGGCCGCCGCCTCTCCCGGGCCGGCGTCGACACCCAGGCCGACGACCACCGCCGGCTTGGACGCCACCGCGAATCGCGGTTCGACGAGGTGTCTCTCGGCTTCGGACCAGTAGGCGAGCCCGGCGGCCGCGTGGAAGACCTCGCGGTAGAGCGGAAACCGCAGCATCGGTTCGTCGTGTGCGGCCGAGTGCAACACCGCGCGCGCGGCGACGTGTGGGATGCCGGCGACGGTCGGGTGGTAGAGATACGGATGAAAGGCGACAACGTCGGCATCCGAAGCGGCGATCGCGTCGATCAGCTCCGGCGCC
Organism: uncultured Actinomycetes bacterium; assembly: GCA_963761055.1. GTDB lineage: Bacteria > Actinomycetota > Acidimicrobiia > IMCC26256 > PALSA-610 > PALSA-610. The sequence continues at coordinate 160,914 of CAVXFO010000001.1, forward strand.
ACGGGGCCTTGTTCGCCGACCCAGGCGCGTTGCTCGTCCTCGCTGACCCGCCGGCCCCGACGGATCACGAGATCGGTGCGAGCGTCGAAGTCGGTGGCCCGCCCGCTTCGTACGGGAAACCGGGTGACGCGCACTCCGTCGATGTCGGTTCGGCCCGCGGCGTAGTGATCCGCCCAGGTGGTGGAGTCGAGGGCGCACGTCGTGAGCGCTTCGACGCGGAAACCGGGACGCGCCGCCAGCCGGCTCGCCAGGAGGCGCGCCGCCGTCTCGGCGCCGCCCGGCACCTCGGTGCCGTAACGGGGGGCAACCACCGCGACCTTCACGACTCGACCTTCACGACTCGACCTTCACGACTCGACCTTCACGACTCGACCTTCACGACTCGACCTTCACGACTCGACCTTCACGACGCGGCCAGTCGAGCCGTGCTCGCCGAGGTGACGGCTTCGACGAAGGCGGGCCCGGTGCAGGAGACGTCGAACTCGAGCACCCGGCGGCTGCCCTCGTCGACCATCTGCCGGCGCAACTCCGAGTCGCGGACGACGCGATCGACCGCCGCCGCGATCGTGTACGGATCCTTGACGTCGAAGAGGAGGCCCACGTCGCCCAGCGTCTCGGGCACGGCGGTGGCCGCGAACGCGACGATGGGCACTCGATGGTGCATCGCTTCGAGGAGCGGAACACAAAAGCCTTCGTGTTCACTGCACACGACGAACACGTCAGCGGCACGGTAGTGGGCCGCGAGCTCGGCGGGCGTGACGTTCCCCGCGAGGGTGACCACGTCGTCGAGATCGAGCGCGTGGACGAAGCGGCCGAGAGTCCGCGCGTAGGCGTCCTCGCGACCGCCGCCGACCAGGTGCAGTCGAGCGTCCGCGTTGTGGAATCGGCGGTAGGCGGCGAACGCTTTGACGATGTCGTGTTGAGCCTTGTTCGGCGCGAGCCGGCCCACGAACAACCAGTTCACCGTGCCGTCCCGCCGGGGAAGGGCGGCGGGCTCCACGTCGAGGGTGCCGAGGTCGAGCAGGATCGGGACCACGACGGTGCGGCGGAACCCCGCATCGACGAGGTCTCTGGCGTTGTAGGCCGAGTCGGCCACACCGAGCGCGGCGCGCCCGGCCAGCTCGCGGAGCTGACCGCGTCCCCACGCAACCCCGTGTGCCGCGACCGGTTGCCAGCCCGCGATGTAGCGCATCGGCGTGAGGTTGTGGTGGTTCACCACGATCGGTTCGTCCCGGGCGAGTACGGCGTCGGCGACGACCGACCCGATGGCCATCTGGTAGACGACAACGTCGGCCCGGCCCCTCGCGTCACGCAGCAGGAGAGCGCCTTCGTCGCCCCAGGTCGGATCGATCTCCGAAGCAAAGATTTCCGACGTGTGCCCGGCCGCCCGCAGCACCGCCCGTGCCGTCAGGGTGTGCGCCCCGACCGCGCCGGGTTCGAAGCTGGGCACGAACTGGTGAATGATCACGACGCCGACCCGATGACGGGGACGAGCGCATCGAGCAGCTTCCGTCGCGACTTCGAGATGTCGAACGCCTCCAATCGCCGGAGCCCGGCGGCGATGAGCTGCGCGCGCAGGGCGGCGTCGCCGAGGACGCGCTGCACGGCGGTTGCGATTGTGTACGCGTCCTTGGTGTCGAGGAGCAGACCGGCGTCCCCGAGGGTCTCGGGGACAGCGGCGGCGCCGTAGGCGACGATCGGCAGGCGGTGATGCATGGCCTCGAGAAGAGGTACGCAGAAGCCCTCGTGCTCGCTTGCCACGACGTACACGTCCGCGTTCTCGTAGTAGGCCGTCAACCCGGCGGCGCTCACGGCGCCCGTGATCTCGACCGCCTCGCCGAGCCCGATCGACTCGATGAACGCGCGCAGGGCCTGCTCGTATTGATGTGACGACGAGGCGCCGACGAGGTGCAGGCGCGCGTCCGCGTCGTACAGCCGCCGGTACGCGGCGAAACCCTTGACGATGTCGTGCTGCGCCTTGTTGGGCGCGAGGCGGCCGACGAAGAGCCAGTCGGCACCGCCTCCTCCCCGGGCGGCCGCCAACCTCGCCACCGTCGAGGGGTCGGCCGGCGTCGAGTCGAGCTCGGCGATATCCACCAGGATCGGCACGACCGACGTGCGGCGGTATCCGAGGTCGGACAGCTCTCGTGCGTTGAACGCGGAGTCGGCGATCCCCAACGCGGCGCGGGGCTCGAGAGTGGTGAGCTGGCGGCGGCCCTTCATCAGGGCACCTGAGAGCGCGGGTTCCCAACGCGCGAAGAACGGCGCGGGAGTGATGTTGTGGTAGTCGACCACCAAGGGCTCGTCGCGCGCGGCGACGAAATCGGCGACGGGCGAGCCGACCGACGAGTGATAGAGCAGCCAGGTGGGCTCACCGCTCCGGTCGCCGTCGAACGACGTGAACGGCCGGGCCAGGCGCTTGTACTCGGACTTGGCTTCGTACGCGTAGATGTCGGAGCGATAGCCCGCGCCGCGAAGCGTCGCTTGGATCGCGAGGTAGTGGCTGCCGACCGCGTCGCGCGGCGCGAGGGTCGGCACGAACTGGTGAACCGCAGTCACGAGTTCGGCGTCATTCGCCGCTGCGGGCGGCAGTCACGACGTACGCGTCGTCGCCGATGAGGTGCAGTTGCACGTCGACGAAGCCCTGCTCCGGCAGGACCGTGATCCACGTGTCGGGGTGGAGCGGGTGGCCGGCCACGAGGTCGGCCTCGGCGGCAGTGGCGTCGTTTCCCCAGGCTTCGCGCCGCATGCTGCAGACGACCAGTCGACCACCGGGTACGAGCTTCGCCGATGCCGCGTCGATGAGCAGCAAGAGGTCACCGAGCGGTGTCCGTTCGACCAACGCGCGCGGAACACGAGTCCGCCGAGAGCCGCGCCGGAGACGGAGTGGAGGTGCGCGGCACCGTCGTCGATGCGGACCTCGAGCCCGCGTCCGAGCGCCGCGTCGGCCTCCGCGGCGCGGGGCTCGACTCCGTAGGCGTCGAGCCCCGCGCCTACGAGTGCGGCCAGGAGTGCGCCGTCGCCACATTCGACGACGGCGATCCGGCCGGAGCAGCCGCGGAGCCCGTCCGTCACGGTCATCGCCCAGGCCGCGTCGTCGCGCCGGGCCGTGATGCGGGCACCGATCGCATCGAGCACGCGCGACGTCGGCCGTGAGATGTTCGAGCTCCGCGACCCGACCACCGAGCAGCCGCAGCGCAGTGTTGATAGCGGTCGCGAGCCCGGTGATCTGTTGCGCGACCCAGACGTGGTACCAGCCGATCAGCTTGGACATCACCCGCTTGACTACGCCGAGGGCCGCGCGGTTCGAAGCGACCGGGATGACCGGATCGACGATGACGAGATCCTCGGCCCGTTCGAGCGCGGCCTCGAAGTCGTTGCTCACCTCGGGGGGAGCGAAGCGATCGAAGAGTTGATCGAGCTCGCGCTCGAAGCCGGGCGGGTATTCGCCCGCCGCCCGGCGGGCGCGCACCTCCGCCTCGATTTCGGCGGCAAGCTTGTGGATGTCGACGTGGTCGTCGGTCAAGACCGTCCTCCGATCCCGGACAGTATTGCCCGTCGAGCCTCTTCCCTCCGGCACGCGACCCGAGCCGCATGGCCGCTCCCGACGGTGCGGGACCGTTCGGCGGCGGTTGTTTCAGCTGTCGTGGCGATTTGCCGATATCTCTAGGTGCAGATGCAAGAGAGGTTCACCCGTCTCCTCGTCGCCGTCGCGCTCGTCACGCCGGTCGCGGGGTTGGCGTCCCAGTCGCCCGCCGGTGCTGCGACGGTGTCGGTCACACCGTCGTGGACGGTCAACTCGGCGGGTTGGGACCGAAGCTCGTCGCCGACGATCGCCGACGTCAACGGCGACGGACGGCGCGACATCGTCATCGGGCACGAAGACGGCCGGCTGCATGTGATCGACGCCGCGAACGGCCGAGACCTCCCGGGCTGGCCTCAGCAGACGGGTACCGCCATCGACAGCACGCCTGCGGTCGGCGACCTGTTCGAGAACGGGTCGCAGGACATCGTGGTCGGGCTCGGATCGACCTTCGTGCCGAACCAGCAGGGTGGCGTCGCCGTCTACAACGCGAAGGGCTCACTGCACTGCATCTATCGCACCGCCGACTACTTCAACATCTGGCACGGCGGCGGTCCCGACGGGTACGCCGACGGCGTGTACTCGTCGCCCGCGATCGGCGACATCAACGGCGACGGCCATCCCGACATCGTGTTCGGCGGATTCGACCTCCACATCCACGCGATCGACCGGAACTGCCACCAGATCATGAGCGATACCGTCGAGGACACCGTATGGTCGTCGCCCGCGCTCTACGATGTCAACGGCGACGGCCGCCTCGACATCCTCATCGGTGGCGACCAGACCGCCGGCGGCGCCATCAACTGGTCCGGCGGCGAGTTCCGTGCGATCGAGTACACCGCAGCCAGTACGCCCGCGTGCTCGCACTGCCGCGAGATCTGGAAGCGACAGGTGAACGACACGGTCTGGTCGAGTCCCGCCGTCGGCGACGTCGACGGCGACGGTCGGCCCGAGGTGGTCGTCGGAGGTGGCGACTTCTTCAAACGCTCGGACGGCAAGAAGGTATTCGCCTGGCACGTCGACGACGGATCGGTCGTGCCCGGTTGGCCGGTGAGCACCGCAGGCTCGACGATGCCGTCGCCCGCGCTCGGTGATCTCGGCGGCAACGGGATACCCGAGGTCGTCGTCGGAAGCGCCGACGGCTGGGTGCGCACGTACAACGGGAATGGTTCGCTGCGTTGGGCCACGAAGCTGTACGGCCAGACGCCCACGAGCCCGGGGGGTGGCGTCGCGTCGCCGATCATCGCCGACTTCAACGGTGACGGTCGCAACGACGTCGGCCGCCGGCAACAGCTTCGGTTTCTTCGTGCTGAGCGGGCAGAGCGGCAAAGTGATGCAACAGCTCGACCGGTTCGAGTCGCACGACAGCGCGGGCGCGGTCGCAGATTTCGGCTCGGGAGTCGGCTGGCGACTCGTCGTCGACGGCTTCGACACGCCGCACAAGACGAGCCGGCTGCAGTCCTTCACGATGCCGGCTCCCAAGGGCATTGTGCCGTGGCCGATGTTCCGTCGGGACGCGCTGCATCACGCGGGCCCCGTTGCGCTGCACCTGCTGCCGCCGGGCCGCTGCCGCGCGAGCGCGAACCCGTCGCGCACCCGCTCACCGCGTCGTCGAAGGGCTACTGGGTGCTCGCGGCCAACGGCGCGCTGTTCGCGCTGAAAGGCGCGCCGTTCTTCGGCGGGCCCTTCGGACACGTGAAGGGAACGGCGGTCGCGCTGGCCGCGACCCATTCCGGCAACGGCTACTACGCGCTCGACAACAGCGGCGATATCTTTCCGTTCGGCGACGCGCACTCGTTCGGGTCGATGGCGGGCAAGCACCTCAACCAGCCGATCATTGCACTCGCGCCGACTCCGTCGGGCCGGGGTTACTGGCTGCTCGCGTCGGACGGCGGTGTGTTCAGCTTCGGCGACGCGCGCTTCTTCGGTTCCACCGGCAACTTGCGGCTGAACAAACCGATCATCTCGATCGCGGCGACGCACAGCGGTCGCGGGTACTGGCTGCTCGCGTCGGACGGCGGCGTGTTCAGCTTCGGTGACGCGCGGTTCCACGGGTCGACCGGCAACTTGCGCCTGAACTCGCCGGTCATCTCAATGGCGGCGGCGCCGTCGGGTGCGGGCTACTGGCTCGTGGCCGGTGACGGCGGAATCTTCAGCTTCGGCGTCCCGTTCTACGGCAGCGTCCCCGGTCTCGGTCTGTGCCGCCCGGCGTCGGGGACGCAGATCCGCCCGTCGCTCACCGGGCACGGATACTTCGTGGTTGCCCACAGCGGCGAGGTCTTCGGCTTCGGCGACGCCCAGGCCGGCGACTCCACGCCCAGCCTCGACGGTTTCCACTTCGCGGTGGATCTCGCAGTCCGTCCCTGAGTCCCGTCACCGATGCGGCCTTCGAGGTGGCGCGCGAGCATCCGGACCGAAGCCGGCCGTCAAGTACATTCGGCGTCGTGGCCGACGAACGCACCCCGGATGAGGCGAACGCGCCCGATCTCGAGCAACTTCTGCGTCACGCTGAAGGCCCGCGTGGAGGGACGGCGCGCGGCCGGTCAGTACCCACCCGGGTTCGAGAAGGAGCTCGACCGGCACTTCGAGCGACTCATGGGGGAGCGGAACGCGGCACCCGCCTTCTTGCTGGCCGAGCTCGACGAAGCGGTCGACGACCTCGCCCATTTCGAGTTTCGCCGCGACGCCATCACCACCGCGAGTCGGCTGCCCGCAGGCTCCACGGTGCACCGGGCCGTCGCCAAGGGGGTCAGTCGCCAGATTCAAGGCGTGCTCGAGCAGGCCCAGGACCATTCTCGACGCACGGTGCGAACCATCGCGTTGATGGCACGCGCGACGAGCATGCTCGCCGACTCGTACGACACCCACGTGCTCCAACAACTCGACGATCTCCAGGCCCAGCTGGCCGAGCAGCAGACGCAACTGCAGCAGTTGGTCGTTCGCCTGACGGCGGTCGCCCAACGCGTTCCCGGAACCGGCATCGACGCGTGGTACGAGTCCGATGCGTTCAATGCCCACTTTCGGGGCGGCGCCGACAACATCACCGAGCGCTATCGCGACCTCGCGGCCCTCCTCGTCGGGTGCGGCCCGGTGCTCGACATCGGCTTCGGGCGCGGCGAGTTTCTCGATCTCCTGCGCGAGCTCGACGTCGACGCGTTCGGTATCGAGGTCGACGAGAGGCTCGTCGAATGGGCGAGGTCGCGTGGGCTGGCGGCGGAAACCGGCGGCGCGGTCGAGTACTTGCGCGGACTCGACGACGCGAGTCTGGGTGGCCTCGTGATGATCCAGGTCATCGAGCACCTGTCTCCGCAGCACGTGATCGACGTGGTCCGTCTCGCCGGGGAAAAGGTCCGAACGGGCGGCCGTGTCATCGTCGAGACGGTCAATCCGACGTCGCTGTACACGTACGCGCACGCATTCTGGGTCGATCCTGACCATGTGCGGCCTGTCCACCCGACGTATCTCGGCTTCTTGTTCTCGGAGGCGGGCTTCGCGGCGGTCGAGCGGCTCGATCGGTCGCCTGTCCCGGCGGACGAGGCACTCGAGCCGATGGTCGGCGACGACGATGCGACCAAGCGGCTGAACGCGAATTTCGAGCGGATCAACCGGCTGCTCTTCGGACCTCAGGACTACGCCCTCGTTGCAACTCGATGAAGCCCTCGATGAAGCCCTCGATGAAAACCCGATGAAAACCCGATGAGCGCACCGGAGAACGCGCCGATGAAGTTGCGGTGATCGGCCGTGTCGAGGCAACCGGTCACCGCCGGGATCCATCAGATACTCGTCTCTGCCTCTCCGGGCGATGCAATCACCAATTTTGCGCTGGGTATTCGCCGCATCCTGCGTCGCGCCGGGCCGTCGGAGATCTACGCCCAGCACATCGCGCCTGAGCTCCATGGCGACGTGCTCGCGCTCGGTTCGTATCAGACCGCGCCACGCCCGCAACGTTCTCGTCTTCCACGCGTCGATCGGGCAGCCGGCCGTGCACGACTTCCTCACGACGAGGGCTGAGCCTCTGGTGCTCGTGTACCACAACATCACGCCGGGCAGTTACTACGAACCGTACGATCCCTTCTTCGCTGATCTCCTCGTGTTGGGGCGTCAGGAGGTCGAGCGGCTTCGCCCTCGAGTCCTGGCCGCAGTCGCAGCTTCGCAGTTCAACGCGCGTGAGCTGGAAGCGATGGGGTACCGGAACATTCGGGTCGTTCCGCCGGTCGTGAATGTGCGGCGGCTCTCGCAGGTCGAGCCGCGGGCATCGACGGTGCGGCATCTCGAAGCCCTCGACGCCCCGATCCTCCTCGCGGTCGGGCAGCTATTACCACACAAGCGTCCTGACTTCCTGGTGGAGATGATGCACGTCGCCGCCACGTACCTCGGGATGAACGGGTATCTCATGCTCGTCGGGTATCAACGGTTCGAGCGCTACGCCCGCGCGATCCGAGAGCAGGTCCTCGAGCTCAATCTTCCCCGGGTCCACGTGGTGGGGGCCGTCGACGAGCCCGACCTGGCCGCGATGTTCAGTACGGCGGCGGCGGTGGTGTCGGCGAGCGAGCATGAAGGCTTCTGCCTCCCGCTGCTCGAGGCGATGACGTTCGAGAAGCCGGTCGTCGCCCACGCGTGCGCGGCTATCCCAGAGACCGTGGGAGACGCGGCGATCCTGCTCCCCTCGGCCGACGGTCCCGCGCTGTTCGCGGAAGCGGTCACAGAGATCCTCGCCAACGACGCGATGCGTGCCGGGCTGACCGCCAGAGGCGCGCGGCGGTTGACCGAACTGGAACTTGTCGCACCCGAAACCGCAATCGTCGAAACCCTGATCGAGGTCGTCTGATGCGCCTTCTCTACGTCGTGCAGCGCTACGGGGATTCGATCGCCGGCGGGGCCGAGCAATATTGCCGGGAGTTGGCGGAGCGCATGTCGGCCCGCGGTCACCATGTCGAGGTGGCCACGACGTGCGCCCGTTCCTACGTCGATTGGGCCGATGCTTACGAACCCGGTCGTTCGGCGAGCTCCGGCGTGACCATCCATCGCTTCCGCGTCGCGGCTCCCGCGCGACAACACCCTCTTCGGCGGGTTGAACCTACGGATGGTCTCCGGACGGGGCGTGCGCCCGCTGTTCTTTCAACGGGAGTGGATGCGTGAGCAGGGGCCCTGGTCGCCCGACCTGATCACGTGGTTGGAGCAAAACGCGGACCGCTTCGACTGCGTGAACTGCGTGACGTATCTCTACTGGTCGACCTGGGCGGCACTCGAAGCCTTGCGTGGGCACCCCACGCCGCTGGTCATGCATTCGACCATCCACGACGAACCTCCGCTGCGCCATTCCCTCTTCGACGGCGAGTTCCGCATACCGGACGCGTTCGCCATGATGACGCCTGAGGAGATTGATCTCATTCGCAGACGCTTCCGGTTCGATCCGCCCGGCGAGGTCTGCGGTATCGGAGTCGAGGTCGATGCCGCGGAAGCCGACCCTTCGCGCTTTCGCGCTGCGTACGGGCTCGGCGACAAGCAGTACCTCTTGTACGTCGGTCGCATCGACGAGGGAAAGGGCGCGCTCGCGCTCGTCGAGTATTTCATTGCGTACAAGGATCGTCATCCGGAGTCGGACCTCATGCTCGTGATCGTCGGTGACGATCTGATCCAGATTCCTGAACGTGAGGACATCGTGGTAACCGGTTTTGTCGAGTACCAGGCTCGCGACGACGCCATCTCCGGCGCGTTCGCGCTCGCGCAGCCTTCGTTCTTCGAGAGTTTTTCGATGATCTTGACCGAGGCATTCGCGTTCGGTCGTCCCGCGCTCGTCGAGGGCAAGTGTGAGGTGTTGCGCGGTCACGCGATGCGAAGCCGTGCCGCGATCCCCTACGACGGTTTCGCGGAGTTCGAGTGCGCGCTCGAGCTGTTGGTCGCGGATCCTGCGTTGGCGGATGCCATGGGCGCGGCCGGCAAGGCGTACGTCGAGCGCGAGTACGACTGGAACACCGTGCTCGACCGCTACGAGGCCCTCCTCGAGCGCACGGTTGCGGTCAGAGAGCCTGTACGAGGTGTGCTCTAAACATCGCTTCGATGTCGGCGGCTCGGATGATTGCCTCGCTCGTCCACGGTAACGACGTGCTCGATCCCGGATTCGCGCAGTCCCCGAACGCGCTGCTCGCGCGGTACCGCACGGTGGGCGTCGATCTGCAGCTCGCGCCCAGGGGGTGGAGAGATCAAACGTAATTGTCGACGAACGATCCACAGCGCAGCGCCTCGGCGTTCTCGTCGAAGTACCGTGCGGTCTCGTCGGCGGTGGGCATCGCGCGCTAGAGCGTCTCGCCGTGGAAACCTATGCCCCGCAGCCGACCGCGGGTGTCGAGCACGAGCTGGGCGTATTCGGCGATTTCGTCGTAGGGGAGCTCGGCGTGGTCGACGCACAGGATCACCAGATCGGCCGCCGCGATCTCCTCGGTCGTGCAGGCGACACGGGGGATGGGCGGGCCGAGCCGGGCGTCGGCGGGGACGTGCGCGTCGTGGGCTCGCAGGTCGGCGCCGAGCGCGAGCAACTGTTCCGCAATGTTCATCGCGGGCGACTCCCGCCAGTCGCTGGTGCCCGGCTTGTACGCGAGGCCGAGCATCAAGATCCGCGACCCGTTGACCGAGCGCTTCTCCCGGTTCAGCAACGAGATCACCCGGCCGACGACGTACTCCGGCATGCCGCGGTTGACCTCGTTCGCGAGCTCCACGAACCGGAACCTGTGCCCGAGCTGACGTTCGACACGCCACGCGAGGTACGACGGATCGATCGGCAGGCAGTGCCCACCCACACCCGGTCCGGGCGTGAACCGCATGAACCCGTACGGCTTCGTCGCGGCCGCGTCGATCGCCGACCAGATATCGACGCCGAGATCACGGGCGAACATCGCGAGCTCGTTGACGAGCGCGATGTTGACGTGCCGGAAGGTGTTCTCGAGCAGCTTGGTGAGCTCGGCCTCGGCGGTTGACGCAACCGGGACGACCTTGTCGACGAGGCTCCCGTAGAACTCCTCGATGGCGACGAGCGAGTTGGGACCGATGCCCGACACGACTTTGGCGGTGTTGGTGAAGGTGTACGACCGGTTGCCGGGGTCGATGCGCTCGGGCGAGTAGCCGACGAATAGATCGACCTCGGTGCGCAGCCCGCCGGCTTCGAGGATCGGGCGGAGCAGTTCCTCGGTCGTGCCCGGGTACGTGGTCGACTCGAGGACGACGCAGGCGCCCGGCGTGAGGAAACGGGCGAGGTTGTTCCCGGCCGCTTCGATGTACGACAGGTCGGGCGCGCCCTCGGTGAGCGGCGTCTGCACCGTGATGATCGCGATGTCGAAGTCGCGCAGATCGGAAGCGTCGTACGAGGGGACGTACCCCGCTGCCAGCGCGGCCGCGAGTTGCTCGTCGGTGACGTCCTCGACGTAGGAGTGACCGGCGCGCAGCCCGTCGATGCGGGCGGGGGTGATGTCGTAGCCGACGACCGGGTACCCGACCTCGACGGCGCGCATGGCCAGCGGCAGTCCGACGTAACCCTGCCCGACGACGACGACCTTGGCGTGCCGGTCCCGGATGCGCGCCCGCAGCCCCTCGAGGGCGGGTGCGGTCACAGTTTTCCGGAGGTTTGGCTTCCGGCGGCCTGGCTTCCGCGGTTTGGCTCTGGCTGTCCACCGCGACCGGGACCTCGTCGCGGTCGCGCGACAGCCGCACGACCAGGTCGGCGAGGAGACCAATCGCGAACACCTGGAACGCCGCGAAAAGAATCAGCAAAGTGTTCGTGGTGACGCGGAGGTCGTACCGGTCGAGGTCGTAGATCAGCTTGCCCGTGCCGAGCGCGAGCAGCAGGAGGCCGGTCGGGAGGAAGAGGCGCAGCGGGTTGTACGACAGCACCATCCGCACGACCTGTGTGCCGTATCGCCGCGTGTCCTTGATGGGATGGAACTTCGATTCACCGGCACGCTTGCCGTACTTGATCGGGATGTACTTGACCGAGTAGCCGCCCGAGAGAAAGGTCATAGTCATCGTCGTGACACACGAGAACCCGGGCGGAAGGTGGCGCAGGTATTGGCGGGCGACGTCGGTGCGGAACGCCCGGAACCCGGAGTTGAGGTCGGGGATCTTCGTCTTGGTGAGGAAGCTTGCGAGCCGGCGAATGAACCACTTCGCCGGGACGCGCAGGCTCTTCATCGTGCCTTCTTCGGTCGTGCGTGCGCCGACGACCTGGTCGTAGCCGTCGAGCTCCTTCACGAGCCGCGGTATGGTGTCGTTCGGGTACGTCATGTCGACGTCGGTCCAGACCGTCACGCGACCCGCGCGCCGCGGTCGTGCCCGCTTTGCGCGCGGAGCCCGAACCGCGGTTCTGCAGGAAACGGATGACGCGCACGTCGGGAATCGTGAGTGCGAGTTCGCCGGAACCGTCGGAGGAACCGTCGTCGACGATGATGATCTCGTAGCTGTACTCTGACGTGTCCATTGACGTCCGCACGCGGTCGACTTCTTGGACCAGGTGTTCGACTTCGTTGAACACCGGCAGGATGATCGACACGTCGAGCGTGTTGGGACCGTCCGGAGCGGCCGATGGTGCGTGCTGGGTCATCGAGAATGAGCCTACGGCATGGCCTGGCTCGGAGGATGGTTTGCGTCGTCGTGAACGGGTCGTCACATGACCGCCGAAACGGGTGCTGACAACGCCTTCGACCCAGGCGCCGGCGCCCGGTCCGAACCACCTTCGGAGCCGTTGATCTGGAGCGCGCGCCCCGGTCTCGACCCGCCGGCCTGGCTGCGGTTGGTGGCCTTCGTCGCGGCTTCGGGAGTGCTCGCGCTCGGCTCGACGGGACTGCTCCTGGCCGTGAACCGTTGGTACCGGCCCGGCCTGGCGTTCGCGCTTGGAGGGGTCGTCTGGATGGGTCTGATCGCGCTTGCCCGCCCCGCCTTTGCACCATTGCGCCGTCACCGCGCGGCGTCAGGGACGAAGGCGGCCCGGATCGCCGATGTCTACGCCGCGGTCGGTGTCGTCGCGATCGTGGCAATCACCGTCTGGAACATGGCGAACACGTCACAACACGTGTTGGTCGACCGGGACGGCGGCGCGTATACGAATACCGGGCGTTGGATCGCGCGGGACGGCTCGCTTGAGGTGAAACCGCGAGTCGGTCCGTTCGCGAACGCACCCAGCGTCGGTTTCGACTCGCTCGCGATCTTTCAGATGTCCGACGGTTCGCTGCAATTCCAGTTCGCTCATCTGCTCCCGGTGCTTCTCGCTGAGTCGTATGCGGTCGGCAGCAACTTCGGCCTCTTCCACGTCGCCGCGTTGCTCGGCGGTCTTGCGCTGCTCTCGTTCTTCGTGCTCGCGTGGCGTCTGTTCCGCCGACCTCTGTTCGCGCTGTCGGCGATGCTCGCGCTGGCGTTCACTATCCCCGAGGTGTCGTTCTCGCGCGACAACTACTCGGAGATCCCGTCGCAGGTGTTGTTGTTCACCGCGCTGTGGTTACTGGTGTCGCCGCGCGTCCTGCCGCGTTGGCGGCTCGCGTTGACCGCCGCACTGTTCCTCGGTGCGCTGGAGGCCACGCGGATCGACGCGATCGTCTTCTTGATCGGCGTTCCGGTCGTGTGTGTCGTGGCCTGGTTGCGAGCTGATCCCGCCGATCGGCGGTCCGTGACACGGCCGTCGATCGTCGCGTTCCTGCTCGGCATCGTGCCCGGGTTGGTGCTCGGTCTCGTCGACCTCATGCATCACAGCGGTCAGTACTGGAACTTCACCGCCAAGGACGTCCACAAGCTCGCGTGGTTGACGGTGGCGTCCGCGCTCGCTTGTGCAGTTGTCGCCTGCGCGTGGCGTTTCGTGTTGCAGGCGATTGCGCGGTTGCCCTGGACGAGACTCGCGACCGCCGCTGGCGGGCTGGTCGGCCTCGTCGGCTTCGGGGCGTGGGCTTTCCGGCCCAAGCTGCAGCAGTTCCACGCAGCCGACGGCGCGATCGTCGGGTTGCAGCAGACCGAGCACGTGGTGGTCGACTCGACCAAGATGTACTGGGAATGGTCGCTCACCTGGACTGCGTGGTACCTCGGCCCGATCACGCTCGCGCTCGGGATGGTCGCCCTCGCGTTGGTCGTCCGTGCAGTGCTGCTTGGTCGGATGACCCGAATCGTCGGCGCGCTGGTCCTGATTCTTCCGGGCTCGTTGCTGTACCTCTACCAAGCGAGCGCAGTGCCCGATCACGTGTGGGTGACGCGGCGGTTCCTCCTCGGCGCCTATCCCTTGTTCATACTGCTGGCCCTCGGACTCGCTTCGGTCATGGCGAGCGTGCGCTCTTCCTCGCCGGGGGCCGTCGGTGCGCGCGTCGTTGCCGTCGTCGTCGCGATCGCTGCGGTGGCGTATCCGATCCACACCCTCCTGCCTGTGCGCGCGATGGCGGAGGAGACGGGCTATCTCGGGGTCATCACCGATATGTGCCACGATCTCGGTCCGCACGCCGTGGTCGTCGTGCTCGAGTCCGCCCGCACCGACGGTGCTGACGATTGGATCCCGCAGGCACTGCGGGGCTGGTGCGGTGCCGACGTCGGAGTCACGCGTGGCGGCGCGAAGGTTGACGATCTCCACCGACTTGCGAACGCCTGGCGAGCGGCGGGCCGCCCGTTCTTCGTCGCGTCGTCGTCGTACGGGTACGTCAAGGCACTCCTTCCCGATGCGGTGATCAAATCGACGCGGCGCGCCGTCGACTCGACGCTCCTCGCGCCGACACTCACCCACCGACCGAACGCCTACCGGTCTCAGAGCCTGCAGATGGTCGTGAGCCTCGTCCCGCCGGGTTAGCCCTGATCTTTTAGTAGCGATGGGTTGATCGCGGGTCGCGTCCGCGAAAACGCCCTCCCGTCAAGAGATACTGCGGTTGCGAAGCCAGCAGGTCCCGAGGCAGGAGGGCACTTCCGAGATGCAGCGTCATCCGACGCGTCCGCGTCTGGTGGTGCCCGGTGACGGCAAGTACGTGGTCGGCCACGCCGGTGCTCGCGTCTTGGGTGATCTGGCTGACGCGCTCGATTTGACGGCAGGTCTTTCTTCGGCGATGGCGCCGACGAAGCGACGCTGCCGTGGTCACGGTGCCGAACAGCTGGTGGGTGCCGGCGATCACCGCGAACGGTGTCGATGAACGCGACGACGCCAAAGTCGCCAAGATCACCGACCTGATCGACTTCTCCCGCTGGCCCGCCGGGACTCGCGCGATCGTCCGGCGCGAGGAACCGCATCCTGGCGCGCAGTTGACGTTCACTGACTACGAGGGTCGCCGCTACCAAGTGTTCGTCACCGATCTCGACGATCCCGACATCGCGTATCTCGAAGCGTTGCATCACGGTCGCGGCCGCCTGGCCGCGTGAAGGAGGCAGTAGCGGTGCCCAGCACACACCGTGGGGACGGTCCAGGAGACGCGCATCACGGACCCGTGAAAACGGAGTGATACTGCCGGCGATACCGCAGGTGATACCACCCGTGATACCACCGGTAGTAGCACACGAATTGCACGCGCCGCCGCTTTCTCGTCGCTAGCACCCGCGCTCGCGCGGGCGATAGCGCCCGTGCTAGCGCCCGTGCTAGCAGTGCTGTTTCGAGCACACACTCCGCGCTGGTGAAGCCGTCTGTGATCTGAAGGAGTGCACGCGAGTCACTTCGCGGCCCACCGCCGCGACCCAACCGCCGCGCCACCTGCGCCTACTGAAAGATCAGGGTTAGGCGCGTATGGGCAAACGGTCGGCGTCGCATCGAGCTCGCACATGGTCCCGCGATGTTCGAGGTCGCCCAATATGCTGCCGGGCGATTCGCGATCGTGACGCTTCGGGGGAGAACGTTGGCTGGGAGCCGTGAGTCGTTCGGGAATGTGAGGCTCGGGTGAGCGGCGCGGCGTTCGCGCTCGTGCTCCTCGTTGTTCTCGGCGTGAGCGGCTTCGGTATCGCACTGTGCCTTCCTCGTGCCGGACATCCTTCGGGCGGTCTCCTCTTCGACTCGATCGCGATCGGGCTGATCGTTCAGGAGATCCTCGGATTCCTGGCTCTGCGCACGAACCACTACTCGCTCGCGACGCTGCTCGCATCGACGCTGGTGATCCTCGGCGTTTCGTTGCTCTTTGCGTACCGGCGCGGCACCGCTCGGACACCGTTGAGTGTCCTGAACCCGCTCGGCTCGTGGCATCTGCGCGCGCCGGTCGACAGGCTGGTTACCGTCGCGTTTCCAGTTGTCGTGGTCGTCGCCCTGTTTCTCCGTCAGGGACCCTCGTATTTCATCTTTGAAACGGGCGACATGGGGGAGTACGTCAACGACGCGAACATCCTCATCAACCGCCATTTCCTGAACGCCAGCTTCCCGCACGGATTCACCTTGTTCTTGAGCGGTACCCATCTCGTCCTCGGCCGCGAGCACACGGTGGCCGGCCTCCCCGCGCTCGGTGTGCTGCTGCTCATTGCCGTTTTTGCCTACACGCGCGCCATTCGACTGCATCCGCTGGCTGCGCTCGGCATCGCCGTGCTGATCGCCGCGCACCCGGTGACGGTCTGGTTCTCGCTCTTCCCGGTGTCGGAGTCGCTCTACGCGGCGTTGTTGATCATCTCGCTGTACTTCGTCGTTCAGGCCCGGTCCAACACGTCGAATGCGCACGCCGTCCTCGGCGGGCTCTCGGTCGGTGTGATGCTGCTCGTACGCGGGAACGCGATGCTGCTTGCGCCGATCATCGTCGTCGCGATGCTCGCGTCCGCGATGATCGACGACGAACGCACCGTGCGCGTGCACCGGTTGTTCACGGTCGTAGGACTGCTCGCGTTGTCGGTTGCGTACGCGTACAACGTCCGCTATCTGCCGGCCTACTTCGTGGAGAACCAGCTCAACCAGATTCTTCCGCATCGGGTGTACCGGCTCGCGAACACGCTGCATCTCTTCGATGTCTCGATCGAGCTCGTGCTCGCCATCGCCGTTGCGATCGCCGCCGTCCTCGCCGCGACCGCGCTGGTGACCACCCGGCTCCGGACGAAGGTGATCGATCGGCCCACCACCTTTTGGCGAGTGGCGTATGCGGGCTCGGTCGTCGTGACGGGCGCACTGCTGCTAGTCATACATCACGCGGGACTGAAGGACGCTCTCGCGCGATGGGGGGCGGTCCTCGTCCTGCTCACGATCGTCGGGGTCCTAGGAGTGGTCGTCCGGCCCGGGCGCTACCTCGACGGCGTCAGTGCGTTTCTGCTGCTTCTCGTCATCTGTACGTACTCGGTGCTGTTCGCGGCGCGGGTACCCAGGTCGTTGTCTCACGCGTACTACCTGTACTACGACCGGTATTTGTTCAGTGAGGTGCTCCCGGCGGCACTCGTCTTCGCCGCGATCGCATTGCACGTGATCGTCGACGCGTACGGGTCGGTCGTGGGCCGACAGGTCGTGCGGTCGCGCGCCGCCGTCGCGCGTGTGGCGATCGTCGGATTGTGCATCGTCGCCGCGATCGATTTCGTGCCGGAGGTACGGGAGACCCACCGGATCACCCGGTTCCCGTTGTTCGGCGCGAGCTATGCGACCCTGGCTCGCCTCGACGCGCTGACCCGGACCAAGGGGCCCGGAAATATCGTCTATTCGGCGCCGAAGACGATTCCGGCCGGTTGGTTCTTCCCAAACACATTCCGCGCGTTCGCGCTTCCGATCGTCCAGAGCTTCCGTGGCGCCGTGGTCGGTCTTCCGGTCGATGCCTTCGGCCGCGATCTGCAGTTCGATCCCGCGGCCGCGCGCGCAGAACTGCAGAAGGTCAAGCCCGACAAGCCCCCGACTGGCTATCTCGTGTCGCTGCGCGCGCCCGGCGCGGCGCCGTACGCGAGCGACGCGCACACCGAATTCGTCGCCAGCGTGCGCTACGTCTGCCCTACCTTGAGACGCGACGTGATCCGGGGGCCGACGAGATGGGTCCTGGTGCCGTTCGTGTTCGACGTCTACTTCGTCCACTGACATACGCGGCGCGCTCCTTGCAGTCGCGGTACTGGTCGCGCTGGGTGTGAGTGGTGTCGGGATCGCCCCGTGCCTCCCACGTTTCGGCCCGGACGCCGTCACGCTCGGGTTCGAGTCGATCGTGATCGGGTTGCTCGTTCAGGGGGTGATTGGTTTCCGCGTGCCATCGACCGGACCGTCGCCTTCTGGCGCGTCGCGTACTCGGCCACGATCGGAGCGACACTCGTCGGGCTGGCGATCCTCGGGGACCGCGTTGGTCACGCGGCCCCGGAGATATCTCGACGGCGTCGACGGCCGGCTACTCGTGCTCGTCGTCTGCACGTATTCGCTGTTGTTCGCAGCGCGCGATTCCCGTCTCCAAACGGGCGGTGTTCTACCTGTACTGGGACCGCTATCTGTTCAGTGAGGTGCTTCCGGCAGTCCTGCTCGTGGCCGCAGTCGGTCTGCACGTCGTCGTCGTACTTGCGTTCGCGCCCGAGCTCCCGAGACGCACCGCATCACTCGGTACCCGTTCCTCGGCGATTCGTATCAGACTCTCGAGCGTCTCGACACGTTGAGCGGAGCGCCGGTGCGATCGTGTACTCGGCGCCCGCCGACCCGCCGACCGCCTGGATCTTCCCGAATACCTACCGTGCCTTCGCGCTCCCACTGGTGCAAACCTTCCGGAGGGTCGTCGTCGGCCTCCCGAGAGGCGCGGTGGATCCGGACGAGCCGCGCGACCCCGACGCCGCACGCGCGCTGCTGCGCCGGGCCGGGTTCGACCACGGCTACCTCGTCTCCCGCCCGGGAGCCGGGCACGCCGCGGCCGCCGACCGACTCCCGGACGCGGCTCGTCGGTACGGTCGACTACGTGAGCCCGATCCTGCGGCGCTCGGCCGACCGCTCGCCGTCGCGTTTCGAGCTCATCCCCATGGAGCTCGACGTGTATGCCCTGCACCCTGAGCCAATACCGATTGGGCGACCACAATGGATCGGGCGGTAGCGTCGAAACGTGGCGCTCGTGACCGCGTTGTTGGTAATCGGGATCGCGTCCGCGATTGCGGCATGGTTCGTGATCCGGGAGGCCGGGCGCCTGGCGGCGGAGCCGCCGCCCCCGGTGTTCGACCCCGAAGAGGCCTACGAGTGGGTGGTCGAGCACGTGCCCGACGTCGTCGCCGCCACGCTCACCTCCGACGACGTCCGCCGGATCCTCGACTTCCAGCTCGAGTATTTCCAACGCCGGGGTGTGACGGGCAACGGCTCGTCGTCACACCCGCCGGGCGACGTGGTCGTCGGCGGGGCCGAGACCGTCGAGTACATCCTCGAGCGCGCCCGCGTCGACCGGCGAGGCCTACCTGCCCGAGCAGGTGCACGCCGTCGTCGAGACCCAGTTGGCCTACCTCAGGGCCATCGGGGCCGTCGGGCCGCCCGCCACCCGGCCGCCGGACGAGCCCGCCTGACGGGCGCAGGTCCGCAGCCGAGTGAATATATTTCCTTGTGTGAACGCCGACCGGAAAGGGTTCCACCGCTCGATCGGATCTGGTACAAAGTCAGTACCGGAGAGAGGAGGTGGTCCAACAGATGCACGATAGATCTGGGACTTCGGAGGTGCACGGCCGCTAGGCCGTCGTTCTGACTGGACCACCTTGCGGAATCCAAACCGCTGCACCACCGTCGTCGCTGCCGGCAATGGTCCCACCGGCATCACGGCACGACGGGTCCGATTCAGTCGAATGAACGGGGGGTGCTTCGGCACCTCCCGTTCGCTTTTCCGGGGTGGGTAGATTCGGCCCATGAGTCGACCGCTGGCGTTCGAGCACTACCGCTATCTCGGCGACAAGCGCACGCAGATCGTGTACGACCTCGACCTCTACGGCGTCGACGACGCGGTGACCGGAGCGGTCGATGCGGTGCTCGCGTCGGAGAAGTTCATCGCGATCTCGCCGCAGACACTGGCCGAGGCCCGCAACCGCGGCTACCGCCCCCACCAATCGATCCAACCCCATCCCCAAACGGCCTGAGTAACCGGCGCACAGGGCCGACGACTCACGCCGGTTCGACGGTGGGGGTCCAGCAGTCTTCGGGGAGGGCCTCGCGGATCCCTTTGCGCTTGGCCTCGAACGCGACGTCGGACAGCACCGTCTCCGACGGCAGGGTCGCGGGATCGGCCGGCAACCCCTCGTAGCCGACCCACGAGGTGCAGCCGCCGTAGCGCTCGAGCCACGGAATCGTGATCGGTGCGCCCAGACGGTGGACCCTCAGCACGAGCACCCACAGCGGATCCCGGCGCTTCCAGGTGAACCGGGACTCCACGTAGTCGCGGGCCCAGACGATCTTGGAGTCGAGCGCGTCGAGGTGCTCGGGTTCGCTGATCGTGGCGACGTCGACGATATCGGCCCAACCGTGCACCGTCACCGGCCCTCCGACGGGCGACGCGTCGGCGAGGTCGACCCAGTGGGCGTAGGCGGGCTTGAGCAGCTCGCGCTTTTGGTGCTCGGCGGTGGGAGACAGCCAACACCTGGTTGTCGCGACGTCGAAGTGGCGGTCGTCCTCGCGCAGTCCGCCCTTGCGGACGTCGATGATCTGCTCGCCTTCGAGCAGGGCGTGGACGATCGCCGCCCACTCCTTCAGCGCAGGAGTCGCCGCAGCAGATACGCCCGGGTTCGTAGCGGAGGCGGTCACGCGCGCCAGGATAACCACCGGATGGAAGAGCTCGTCTCGGAGGGACTGCGCCTGGGGGCGCATTTCGCGCGACCGGCGGGCCTCACGAGGGTGCCGGGATTGCTGGTGCTGCCCGGATTTCCGCGGGGTGCCGGCGGGGCCGCGGCGCTCGGCAACACCGATCAGACATTGTGCGACCGGATCGCGCGCGAGTCCGGCTGGGCCGGGCTCACCTTCACCTTTCGCGGCACCGGGCCATCGGAAGGCGACTTCTCGATCGAGGGCTGGCTCGCCGACGTGCGTTCCGCGGTCGACGTGCTGCACGCGCGCACCGACATCACCGGCGTCTGGATCGCGGGGTTCCGACTCGGGGGGACGCTCGCGATCCTCACCGCGGCCGACGACGACCGGGTGCGCGGCATCGCCACGTTCGCAGCGCCGGCCTCGCTGCGCACCTGGGTGCGAGAGCCGGAGTGGTTTCTCGAGTACGCACGCCGTACCGGGGTACTGCGTAGCCCCGATTACCCGTCGGATCCGGAAGCGTGGATACGGGCGATCGCCAACCTCGATCCGCTGGCGGCCGCGCAGCGCATCCCGCCCCGGCCGTGGTTGCTCGTGCACGGCAGCGCCGACGACGTTGTGCCGGTCGACGATGCCCGCCGGCTCGCAGCGTTCGCACGCGACCAGCACCGCCACCGCGACGGGCGCGACGGGGCCGAGACGGAACTCGGTGTGGAACGCGACTTCGACGAAGGCCGCGATGCCGACGGCGGCGCCCACATCGACCTGCGCATCGTCGCGAACGGCCCGCACCGGTTACGGCACGACCCGCGTGCGATCGCCGCGCTGACTAGGTTGGCTCGACCGTCAGGAGCCCTGAGCCCGGGCGCGGGCGTCGGCGAGCACGCGGTCGAGCGTCTCGTCGAGTGTGTGCTCGGGAGCCCAGCCGGTAGCCGCGACGATCTTCGACGGGTCACCCACGAGGTACGGCACCTCGACCGGTCGTACCAGCGCGTCGTCGACCACGAACTCGAGCGGCCTGTTGGCGCGCGCGGCGAGCCGGTCCGCGATCTCGCCGACCGTGACGCCGGTTCCGCTGCAGACGTTGTACACCTCGCCGGGGCGGCCGTGTTCGACCACGAGTCGGTAGGCGCGCACGACGTCGCGCACGTCGGAAAGGTCGCGCACCGGGTCACGATTGCCGATCGTGATCGCGCCCACGGCGTCGTGCACGACCGCTTCGTGCTCGGCGACGACGATGCGCCGGGCCAGGGCCGGCACCACGAACCGGTCCGACTGGCCCGCGCCCGTGTGCGAGAACGCCCGCACGCGCACCGTCTCGAGACCTCCGCCGAGCCATGCCTGCAACGCGAGGTACGACGCGGCGACCTTGCTTACTCCGTACGGCGTCATCGGCCGCAACGGCGTGTCTTCACCGAGACGGTCGGTCCCGGGCGCGACCTTGCCGTATTCCTCGGCGCTGCCGACGACGAGGACGCGTTGCACTCCGCTCGCGCGTGCCGCGTCGAGCACGTTGGCCGTGCCCTCGACGTTCACGCGCAGGCATCTGGTCGGGTCCTGCCACGACGTCCCGACCTCCGACCAGGCCGCTAGGTGGTAGACGACCTCGGGCCGGTGGGCGTCGAACGCCTCGAGGACGAGGCTCCGATCGGTGATGTCGAACGAACTGCTCTGATCGCCGGGAGTCAGCACGTCGTCGCCGCACGCGTGCAGGTGCGCCAGGAGATGAGGCCCGACGAATCCGGTGGCGCCGGTGACGAGCGCTCTCATCGCGTCACCGCCGCGCTGCGCTCGTGGTACCGGAGCGCCCGGCCGTACGCGTCGAGGTGCGCGTCGATCGAGCGTTCCCACGTGAAGCCGGCCGCCCACGCCGGTCCGGCCTCACGCAGCCGCGTCGCGACCGCGGGTTCGTCGAGCACCGTTGCGAGGGCTTCCGCGAGCGCGGCGGGATCGTTGGGCGGGACGAGCAGACCTGCTTCTCCAACGACCTCTTCGAGCGCGGAACCCGATGTCGTGACGAGGGGGGTGCCGCTGGCGAGGGCTTCGAGCGCGGGCATGCCGAAGCCCTCGACGAGCGACGGATACGCGATGACCTCGGCCCGGCGGAAGAGGGCGCCGAGCGTCGCGTCGTCGACGTAGCCCGGGCGCAGGATGCGGGTCGCGACTCCGCTCGCGGCGATCGCGGCGCGAGCCTCGTCGACGCCCCACCCGTCGCCGCCCGCGAGCACGAGCTGTACGTCGGGGTGGGCATGTGCGATCCGAGCGAACGCGCGCACCAGCGTCGGGACGTCCTTGCGGGGTTCGATGGTGCTCGCGAACGCGATGTATGGCGCCGCGATCCCATGGCGCGCGAGCAGGGACTCGTCGGTCGCGCGTGTGAGTGGATCGTCGGTCGCGGGTTGAAACCGGGCGTGATCGACGCCGTGATGGATGACGACGATCTCTCCGGGTGGGTGAAAGCGCGTGCGCAGTCCCTCGGCCGCGTCGTGGCTTCCGGTGACGATCAGGTCGGTTCGGCGGGCCGACGCCGCGATCATCCTGCGGAAGTAGACGACCTTGGAACGCTCGTGCCATTCCGGGTGGTCGAAGAACGTGAGGTCGTGCATGGCCACGATCGTTGCTACCCCCGAACGCAGTGGCATCGTGTAGTGCGGCGCGTGCCAGACGTCGGGGTGGATCCGGCGCGCGACGCGCGGTCCCACGGTCTGCTCCCACGCCAGCCGGGCCACGCGCCGGTTGGGCGCAAGCGCGTGCGCGGTGGCGGCCGGCGCGATCTCGGACCAACGCGCCGTGTCGGCCCGCCGGGTCACGAGGTGCAGGTCGATATCGGGTCGGGCCGACATGCCCCGCGCGATCGCGATCGTGTAGACGCCCGCACCGACCGGGCGGGCAGGAACCGCGGAGACGTCGAGCAGGACGCGCACCGGGGGGAGTCTAGGAAGGAGCGTGCGCGAGGGCCCGGGAGTAGGCCTCGCGGTGACCAGCAGCTGCGCGATCCCAGTTCAACTCGGTCGCACGGGCGACCCCCGCGCCCGCGAGCTCCGATCTGAGCGCGCCGTCGTCGAGCACGCGTTCGAGCTCACGCGCGCAAGCTTCGACGTCGCCGGGCGCGAACAGCGCTCCGGCGTCGGCGACGATCTCCTCGAGCGCCGACCCGGTCGTGGCGACCGTCGGAACTCCGCGGGCCATCGCCTCTACGGCGGGCAGCCCGAAGCCTTCGTAGACCGACGCGAGACAGAACGCGTCGGCGTGCCGGTAGAGCGCATCGAGCGCCGACCACGGTTGTGCCCCGAGCACCTTGACGAACGGGAGTTCCAGTCCGTGCACCTCACCCCACCCCTGTGGGCCGACGACGACGAGGGTGAGATCGGTGTGCGTTCGCCGCAGCTTTTCCACCGCGTGCACGAGCGTTGGGATGTCCTTGCGGGGCTCGACGGTGCCGACGGTGAGAATGTACGGCGGTTCCACGCCCGCGCGTGCTACCGCAGCATCGATCTCGTCCGGATCGCGCGGCGCCGGCAGGTCGACCCCGGCCGGGACCACGGCGATTCGGTCCGGCTCGAATCCTTCGCGTTCCAACTCGCGCCCGGTGAAGTGCGACACGACGATCACCAGGGTCGCGTCGCGGCGTGCGAGCTCGAGACCGTGCGAGTGGAAGCGCACGCCGCGCGTCGTGGTGGTGTCGGGGACGCGCAGGAACGAGACGTCGTGGACGGTGACGACGAGGGGTTGGTCACGCACCGGCGGAACGGCGAGGCTCGGCGCGTGCACGACGTCGGTGTCGAGCCGAAGCCGGGGACGCCGGAGCCGATGCCACAGCTCGTACCGCGTGCTGCCGTGCGGCGCGCCGAGGTCGACCCACGGCACCCGCCGCGCGATGCCGCGGGGACGGGTCCCCGCCCCGAACGCGATTGGTTCCACTCCGTGGTCGGGGAGGTGGCGGAGCAGCGCGATCTCGTAGCGGCCGATGCCCCCCGGGACCGGCTGCAGGAGCTGCCCGGCGTGGAGCGCGACTCTCACGCGGTACCCGGTTCCGCGAGCCGCCGGTAGCACGACGCGAGGGCGCGGGCGGTGTGGTTCCACGAGAACCCGTGCACGCGGTCGCGGCCCCGGGCGACCAGCTCGGCGCGGGTCGTGTCGTCGGTGATCACCCGGTCCATCTCGTCGGCGAGGGCCTGTTCGTTCGTGGGTTCGACGAGCAGTGCGGCATCTCCGGCGACCTCGGGGATCGAGCCGGCGCGGGCGGCGACGACGGGCACGCCGACCGACATCGCTTCGAGCAGCGGGAAACCGAAGCCCTCGTAGATGGACGGGTAGGCGAGCAGCGTGGCCCGCTCCAACAGGGCCCGGCGCCCGGCGTCGGAAACGGTGCCCGGGAGCACGACCCGTTCGCGCGCTGGGCGGGGAGCCGGGCGATCGCGGCCTCGATCTCGGGGCGGGCGGGGCCGTCGTGACCCGCGATGACGAGGCGCAGGTCGTCGTGGCGGGCCGCGAGCTCGCCGAACGCGGCCCACGAGGTGGGCGAAGTTCTTACGGGGCTCGAGTGTGCCGATCGCAACGACGAACGGGGCGTCTCCCACCGTGGCGACGACACTCTCCGGCATCTCGCTCGCGTCGCCGAGCGCGGGGATCCCGAGTGGGATCACGACGAGGCGGCCCGCGGCGCGCAACCCCGTCCCGTAGATCTCCTCGATCTCGTCGGCGACGAACTCCGAGCCCGTGTGCAAGGTGGCGCCACGGGCAACGGCCCGGCGGATGACCGGATCGAACGCCCGCACCTCGGGCGTGCAGAGCTCGGGAAAGCGGATGAACGAGCAGTCGTAGACACTGACGATCTCGGCCAGCCTGGTCGGGGGCGCGAGGTAGTTCGTGGCGTGCACCACCCGGGCCGGCGCGAGCCAACGGTCGATGCGCGGTGACTCGGCGCGTACCCATGAGCGCAAGAGGATGCGCGCCGGGATCGGGACGAACCGCGTTTCCGGCGGCACCGAGTCGCGCGTCGACGACGCGCTCGTGCGCTGAGTGTGTACGGAACGAGGTCGGGACCTGCTTCCAGCGCGCGCAGCGCGACGACGATCTCCGCGACCGCGGCGCCGATTCCCGAGCGCGCGCCGAGGAGCGGAGTCACGTCGATTGCAACGGTCGGACGCGCCGTCGGAGGCACTGGAGGTTGCTACCACACATCCGCCGGTACGCTGTACCGTCGGAGCCGGGCTGAGTTGCCGATGACCTCGGTGCAAACCGAGGGGAGGTCAGTGCAGCACGACGACAGCCACGGTGCAGTCTCTCGGCGCTTTTCCCGTCGCGCGGCACTGCAGCTCGGAGCCGGAGCGGGCGCGACGGCAATCGCCGCGCCCTATCTCGCTCACCTCCGCGGCGATGCCCCTGCAACCGGCGTGAACGACGCGCGACTCATGTTCGCGCCGGTGCACGACTGGCCGGTCCCGCCGATCGTCACGCGTGCGCAATGGGGCGCGAACGAGGCGCTTCGCCATCCCGGTCAGATCTTCGACTCGTCGATCTCGAAGATCGTCGTGCATCACACCGGAACGCCGAGCAGCGTCACCGACTATGCCCAGTTGTGCCGGGGCATCCTGGCCAACGAGACGTCGGGCGAGTACATCGACATCGCGTACAACTGGCTGATCGACCCCAACGGGCGTATCTACGAGGGCAGATGGGCCGGCGACTACAAGTCCGGCGCCGCGGACATCGGCGAGCGCAGCGGCGCGAACGTCCGTGGCGCACACGCGATCTACCACAACTCGAACACAATCGGCATCGCGTTGATGGGCACGTACGATTCGGTCAACCCGTCGCCGGCGATGGTCGACGCGCTCGTGACGTTGCTCGCGTGGAAGTGCGCGCGATGGGGTATCGACCCGCTCGGCCGGGGTACGTACAACGCGTCGAACGGCGCGAACGAGAACCTCTTCAACATCTGCGGACATCGCGACACGTCCGCGACCGACTGCCCGGGCCAGGTCGTCGAGCCGATGCTCCCGGCGATCCGCGCCCGGGTCTCGGGTCGGATCTCCGGTTCCGGCTACTGGATCGCCACGGCCCTCGGCCAGGTGTCGGCGTTCGGTGGCGCGCCATCCGCGAGTCCTTCGTCGTTCCGGCTCACGACGTTGATCCGAGGGATCGCGGGCGTGCCTTCGGGGACCGGTTACTGGCTCTTCTCCTCGGACGGCAGCGTGTACGCGTTCGGGACCGCCCCGTTCTTCGGTTCGATGCACGGCCGTCCGCTGAAGGCGCCGGTCGTCGGGATGGCCGCCACGCCGTCCGGCCGTGGCTACTGGCTGGTCGCGGGCGACGGCGGCATCTTCAGCTTCGGCGACGCGCGCTTTTTCGGTTCGACCGGGGCCATGCGACTCAACGCTCCCGTCCTCGGCATGACCCCCACCCACTCCGGCAACGGCTACTGGCTGTACGCGAGCGACGGCGGGATCTTCAGCTTCGGCGACGCGGTGTTCCACGGCTCGACCGGCAACCTCCGGCTCAACCAGCCCGTGGTCTCCATGGCGGCCCGGCCCCAGGGCGATGGCTACTGGATGATCGCACGTGACGGCGGAGTCTTCTCGTTCGGGCGGGCCCCATTTGTCGGGTCGGGCGCGACGTCGAGGTCGTCGTCGCCGTACGTCGCGATGTTGCCGTCCACGACGGGCAAGGGCTACGTGATGTTGCGGGCCGACGGTCACGTCGCGGGGTTCGGCGACGCACCGTTACTCGGCGACGCCCGCGGGAAGATCTTCGGTCAGGCGATCGGGATCGCAGGCAAGCTCAAACCGTTCGCGTGAAGCCCCGGCCGCTTCCGAGGGTGGGCGGCTTCAACGCCGGTGAAGGAATCGCCGAAGCGCCCACGCTTCGTCGACTATTCCCTCGCATCGGCGTCGGGTTTCACGGCGACGTACCAATAGTCGTGCCATCCGTCGGCCTTGTCGGTCTCACGAACCGCTCTGAGGTCGAGACCGCCGCGCCGCAGCTCCGACTCGACGTTGGCACGCGGTATGCCGTGGATCTCCATAACGGGTTCGAGCAGCGACTCGTCGTCCATGGCTGCGTGGGTACTCGCGACCCTCACCGGAAGCGTGACGGTCGGCGAACCCCGGTCCGAGAACCAGGAAACGCCTTCGACGACGAGATCAAGCTCGAGGAGATACGTGCCGGGATCTGCAGGCGCCCGCGCCACGAGCCGCAGCTCTATGGCCTCGCCGGGGTGCAGCGGAGCGCCAAGCGAGGCTCGGCCGTCGTCGAGACGCAGCATCTCCCCGCCTGACCCGCGCCAATGATTGCCGAGCGTAACGAACCAGTCGTTGGGCCAGACGACCGGACTCGTGTTGCGTACAGACACCGTCAGCGGCACGGCCGCCCCTGGCATCACGTGGATCTCGGATTCGGGGGCCGAGATCTCTGCCCGCCAACCCGCATCCGCAACGGCCGGAGGCTCACGACGCGGCTCGTCGGTCGCGAACGGGGTGGCTCGGCAGCTGAAACACGACGACCCCGCCGGGTGCGAGCAGACGTGTGAACTCCCGGACGTACTTCACGCTGTATTCGGGCGCAACATGCTGGAGGACGATGACCGAGTAGATGAGATCGAACTCGCCATCACCGAAAAGCGCGAGATCGTCACGCTCGTTGACGTGGTATCGGCAACGATCTCCAAATTCGTTCAGATCACGAGCACGCTCGATCATCGAGAGCGCGATGTCGACACCGTCGCACTCCGCGAAGGTCCGCGCCAGTGCCTGGGTGAGGCGACCGACTCCACAACCGAAGTCGAGCGCGCGTCCCGGCCGGACCTCGATGCCGAGCGCGACCAGCCACGCGAGGAGTGCGTCGATGTCGTCGCGACCCGTACTCATGAACTCGTCGAGGTCCCAGCGGTTTCCGCGTCGATCGGGCCGGGTGAGGATGGCCCAATATGGGTCCCGGCGGCCGAACTCGTTCCAGTGTCGTTGCAACGCGTCGAGTTCCACGCCGGGATGCTACCGCTGGTCACCTCGCCGGATGCGGCCGCGGCGGACGTGTACCGGGTGTTGGGCCAGAGCCAACATCTCGTCGTCGCCGCGGCTGTTGCCGTAGGCCCACAACTCGACGGCTTCGGTGCCGAGCAGCGCCCGCAGCCGCTCGACCTTCTCGACCCCGCGACAATTCGCGCCGCGGAGCCGGCCGGTGCAGTTGCCGTCCCGGTCTCGGTCGAGGCTCGTGCAGAGCAGGTGCGCGGCTCCGAGAGTGCGCGCGACCACGTCGAGGTACACGTCGAGCGACGCAGAGACGATCACGATCTGATGTCCTTCCCGCCGGTGCCACGCGATGCGGTCGCGGGCGTAGGGGGTCACGGTGTCGCGCGCGAGCCGGGCGCCGAATCTCTGGCCGGCGGCTTCGACCTCGGCGTACGGAACGCCCGCCAGCACGCGGGTCATCACCCGCTCTTTGGCTTCGTCGCGGTCACCCCGTTCGGCGACTGCGAGCGCGAGCCGGATCGACTCGGCTCCGAGTGCACGCGGCGACAGTTCGGCGCCCGCCGACAGTCGTGAGGAAGGGGACGAGCGTGTCTCGTCTCGTCATCGTTCCGTCGAAGTCGAAGGCTGCGTACACCTTTCGGCGCACGGGCGTTTCGTCAGGTTGACTCACGCGGGCAGGCGCCGGAAGACAGCGGTCGGCAGATGCCGCAGAACCATCATCACATAGCGCATCGCGGATGGCACCCACACGATGTCGCGCCCGTGGGCGATGCCTCGGATCACCGCCTCGGCGACCGCGTCGGGCGTCACCGACAGCGGTGCGGCCTTCATTCCCGCGGTCATCTTCGAATGCACGAAGCCGGGACGCACGATCATCACGTCCACGCCGCTCGACACGAGCGACGCCGAAAGGCCCTGGTAGAACCCGTCGACGCCGGCCTTGGACGACCCGTACACGAAGTTGGCGCGCCGGACCCGCTCGCCGGCCACCGACGACAGGAGCACGAGCGTCCCGTGTCCTTGCGTGCGGAGCCGGTCGACGAGTGGGACGGTAACCGAGACGGCGCCGGTGTAGTTGGTCTGGACGATGTCGAGCGCGGCCGCGCGGTCGCGCTCGGCGCGGGCCTGGTCGCCGAGCATCCCGAACGCGACGATCACGAGGTCGAAGTCGCCGAAGCGGTCGAAAGTCGAGCGGACGAAGACCTCGTGGGTCGCGAAGTCGGTCGCGTCGAACGGCACGCAGTGGACCTCGGATGCCCCCGCGAGTTCCAGCTCGGCGACCACAGGCTCGCACGCAACCGGCCTGCGAGCCGCGAGCACGACGCGCGCGCCGCGCCGGGCCACGACCTTACGGACGATCGCGAGCGCGATGTCGGACGTGCCACCGAGTACGAGTACCGACTGCACCTCGCCGAGTGCGTCCTTCATGCCTGATGCTCCTTCAAGAACGGGTTCGGCGGGTGCCGCTGAGGCCGAGGCGGCGGTCCATGTCGCTGCGCATCAGATTTCCGGGGTCGAGCACCGCGCGGGCGGCCCGCCACTCGTCGAGGGCGGGATACATCTCGCGCAGGAGCTCGGGCCGCAGGCGCGCGTCCTTCGTCAGGTAGACGCGGCCGCCCGCTTCGACGACCAACTCGTCGAGTTCGTCGAGGAGCTCGGCGAGGCCCGGCGCGGTCGGGATGTCGAGCGCAAGGGTCCAGCCGGGCATCGGGAACCCGATCAGCGACCGGCTGTCGTGCTCGAAGCGCTTGAGTACGGCAAGGAACGTGGGGACCCGGGCCGCGCTGAACCGTTCCAGAGCGGTACGCACGACTCGCTCCGCACCGAACGGGACCACGAACTGGTATTGCACGAAGCCGCGGGAACCGTAGACGCGGTTCCAGTCGCGGACGCCGTCGAGCGGGAAGAAGAACGGTTTGATGCCTTCGACGTGACGCCGTCGCGTGCGCGGTGACTTGTGGAACCAGGTCTCGTTGAAGGCGCGGACGCTCAGCAGGTTGATCAACCCGTTCGGCAGCCACGACGGTGACGCGAGCAGCGTGCGGGGCTCGTACGTGCGGGCGCCGGCGCGATCGGTGGTCGGCAGATCGTCGAGGGTGGCGTGGTTGCCGCGCGTGAGCACCGCGCGCCCGAGGTGCGCACCCCTCGCGAGGCAGTCGATCCACGCGACCGAGTAGCGGTACTCGTTGTCGCCGTCGAGCATGCGGGCCATGCAGTCGTCGACGTCGGTCGTGCGTTCCGTGTCGCACACCATGCGCGAGGTCTCGACCGGCTGAAGCTGCAGCGTCGCGTCGGTGATGACCCCGGTGAGCCCCATGCCGCCGCTGGTTGCCCAGAAGGCGTTGGAGTCGGCGTCGGGCTCGAGGGTGCACGCGCCGCCCGCGGGCGTCACGACCCGCATACGGTCGACGTAGTCGGCGAACGACCCGTGGCGGAACTTCCCGTGGATGTCGGAGGCGATCGCGCCGCCGACTGTGACATAACTCGTGCCGGGGATGACCATCGGGAACCAGCCGAGGGGCACTAACGCCCGCAGCAGCCGGTCGAGGCTGACGCCGCTCTCGACGGTGACCCGGCCCTTCTCCACGTCGATCGCGATGACGGCATCGAGGTTCCCCGACGACACCACGTCGCCCCCGGCGTTCTGCGCGGCGTCGCCGTACGACCGGCCGAGCCCGCGCGCGATGACTCCGCGCGCACCGGGGGAGGTGACCCGGGTGACGATGTGCTCGAGGTCGGCGGGCCAGTGCACGGTGGCGAGCGTCGGTGCGGTCCGGCCCCACCCCGTCAGCAGTTCCGGCCGCGCGGGCTCGGTGCGCGGCACGTCAGGAACCGCGCACTGCGATCGCGAACAGAATCGCCCAACACGCGCCCATGACGAGCAGGACGCGGTCGGAGAGCACGAGGTCCTCGGGCGCGCCGCCCCGTCCCTGTTCGAGCAGCAGGGCATAGCGCAAGATGCCGAGCACGAACGGGATGATCGCCAGTTGGAACCACACCTGGTTGCCGACGGTCGCCGACTTCTCGAACGCCCAGAGGCAGTACGCGAGGATCGTGACGCTCGACGACACGGCTCGCACGTAGCTCAGGTACTCACGCGAGTACATGGTGAGCGTGAGCCGGTGCGCGCCGGCGCGGTCGCCCAACTCGAGCATCTCGGCGTGGCGCTTGCCGGTGACCATGAACAGCGACGCGGAACCCGCGACGATCAAGAACCACGGCGAGATCGTGACGCCCACGGCTACGCCGCCCGCGATCGTCCGCAGGACGAATCCGGAAGCGACGCACGCGAGATCGACGACCGCCTCGCGCTTCAGCCAGAGGCTGTAGAGCACGGTCTGCAGCAGGTAACCGCCGACGACCAGTGAGAGCTGCCAGCGCGCCACGAACGACAGCGCGATTGCGCTCGCGAGTAACAACATGCCCCCCGTGACGGCGGTGCGCACGGAGACGGCTCCGGTAGCGACCGGGCGGTTCCGCTTCGTCGGATGTCCGCGGTCGGCTTCGGCGTCGAGGGCGTCGTTGAGGAAGTAGGTGCCGCTCGCCGCGAGGCAGAAGCAGACGAACGCGATCCCGGTGCGGAAGATTGCGGTGCCGTTCCCGAGCACGCCCGCCGCGCCGGGCGCCGCGACGACGAGCACGTTCTTCACCCACTGCTTCGGCCGCGCCAGTCGAAGCAGGGCCGGGAGCCGGTGCGAGGGAAACTCCGCGGGCGGGACTTCGGCCCGAAGCGCGCTCATCAGATCTCGAGCGTTTCGTGCTCGACGACCTGCACGAGGTCTCCCAGGGTCGCGCCGCCCCGGCGCATCCGCGGAAGCAGCAACAACGCCATGACCGCGGCGGCGGCCGCGCCTCCGGCGAGAAAGCCCAACTCGTTGCGGAGGATGAGGTCGTGGCCGAGCGCGACCGTCGCCACGAAGACGACGATTCCCACGATCCACGCGGTCGCGTTCTCTCGGTAGGCCTTCAACGCGATCAGTCCCTGGGCCAGCGTGAGGGCGAGGATGAACGCGGTGGCCGCGAGCGTCAGCAGGAACATGTCGCGGTGGCCGAGGTCCCACTTCGCCGCGAAGAGCTTCTTGCCGCCCCACGGCCCGACCAATGTGGCCGCGATCGTCCCTGTCGTGCACAGGCCGACGACGATGCCGATCAACCGGTGCATGCCGATGCGGAAATCGTCGTGTTTCCCTTGGCTCGCGAGCGCGGCCAGGTTCGGCAACAGCGCGGCCTGCACCGCTTGGAAGAGCAACAGCGGGACGCGCGCGACGAACAGCCCGGTGATGAAGTGTGAGCTCAGGTTCTTCTGGTTGTCGTTCGCGAGGAGCTGCACGCCGAGCACGCTCGCGTAGGAGAGCAGCTGCGCGAGCACCGATCCGAGGAGCAGCCACGCGAGTGCGCCGGAGAGCTCCGAGTATGGCGCGTCCGGCCCGGGCGCCATGAGTTCGTGCTGGCCCCGCAACGAGATCGCGACCGCGAACAACGGCGGCGCGGCGAGCGCGAAGCCGTAGATCCCGACCGAGTGCACTCCCGCCGCGAACAGGGCGACGCAGGCGAGGATGCGCACCGTTCCCTCGGAGCCGTGCATGAGCCCGTACGCGCCGAAGCGCCCGTTGCCGGCCAGCGTTCCCCTGGTGATGAACGCGACGAAGTAGCAGACCAGCGCGACGAAGAGGCCCGCGAGGAGCCAGGCCCGGCCGTTGAACAGATGGTCGATGATGGGCCGGAAGGCGATGCCGCACGCGACGGAGACGGCAACGGTGAGGATGGCTCCGAGGAGCGCGGCCCGCTTGACGACAGGTCCGCCGCCCTCGCCGCGCGCTCGGCGAGCCGACACGGCCCGCCCGACCTCTTGTTCGAGAGGTTGGAAGAGCCCCGGGGAGAAGACGAACACCATCGCCCAGAGCACGTTGAGCGACGTGAAGTCGCTGTCGGACAACCGCTTGGCCGCGATGATCTGGAAGGCATACGCGCTGAAGCCGACGACCAGGAGGCCCGCGCCGATCGACCAGGTGCCTTCCGGAACCGGAAGTTTCTTGGCTGCGACCGCCAGTCGTTGTACGCGCTCGA
Source organism: uncultured Actinomycetes bacterium (assembly GCA_963761055.1). Classification (GTDB taxonomy): domain Bacteria; phylum Actinomycetota; class Acidimicrobiia; order IMCC26256; family PALSA-610; genus PALSA-610. The sequence goes on from CAVXFO010000001.1 coordinate 194,152, forward strand.
CCACCAACGGGACACTTTACTCGTCGCCTCGGGCGGTATCGCCGGGCATCTGGAGCCGATGCAGGCGAGGACTAGCCTGACCGTGTGCAGAAACGGCCGATTCGGACCCCCCGATGAGCACACGTATCTACATCGTGCTCGCGGCGCTGACCGGCCTCGTGATCCTGGTCGCGTTCGCGCTCCAGGTCGTTCTCGTGAACCGATGAGGAGCGCGTATGCCTGACGACTTCGACCTCGTCGTACTCGGCGGCGGACCCGGCGGTTACGCGGCCGCGCTCTACGGCGCGAGCGCCGGACTGAGCATCGCCCTCGTCGAGGAGCAGAGGGTAGGAGGTACCTGCCTGCACCGCGGCTGTATCCCGGCCAAGGAGCTCCTCCAGACCGCGGAGGTACTGCGGACCGTCCGCAGCGCGGCCGAGTTCGGGGTCGTCACCTCGGACCCGGCGCTGCAGCTCGGCACCTCGCAGGCGCGCAAGCAGGCCGTCGTCGACCGCCTCACCTCGGGCCTCGAGTCGCTGCTGAAGGGCCGCAAGGTCACGGTCGTGCCCGGCACGGGCGTGCTCGAACCCGACGGGCGGACGATCAGCGTCTCCGACGGCTCCATGATCCGGGGCCGCAATGTTGTGATCGCGACCGGTTCGTCGCCGCGTGAGCTGGCGGTCGACGGTTTCGCGTTCGACGACGACAAGGTGCTGTCGTCGGAAGAGGTGCTGCAGCTCTCCGAGGTCCCGGCACGGGTCGCGGTGATCGGCGGCGGCGCGATCGGATGCGAGTTCGCTTCGTTCTTCGTCGACGCCGGCTCCGAGGTGACGATCCTCGAGGCACTCCCGCAGATCTTGAGCGGTGTCGACCAACAGGTTGCCCAAACGGTCGTGCGCGCGTTCCAAAGCGCGGGATCAAGACCAACACCGATGTGCGGGTGCTCGGCTACGCGAACGGGAGCGTGCGCTTCGAGACCAAGAAGGGCGAGGAGCAGCTCCCGGTCGACAAGGTCGTCGTGTCGGTGGGCCGCAAACCCCGTTCCGAGAACATCGGGCTCGACGGCGCGGGCATCAAGGTCGACGAGCGCGGGTACGTCACGGTCGACGGCAACATGCGCACGAACGTCGAGGGTATCTACGCCGTCGGCGACGTCGTGGCGACCCCACAGCTCGCGCACGTGGCGTTCTCCGAGGCGGTGGTCGCGATCAAGACGATCCTCGGCGAGGCGCCGCTCCCGCTCGACTACGACAAGGTCCCCTGGGGCATCTACTGCCATCCGGAGGTCGCGTTCTGCGGTCTGACCGAGGCGCAGGCGAAAGAACGCGGCCACGACGTCGAGACGTCGGTCCACCGGTGGATGGGCAACGGCCGCGCGCTCATCGTGGGCGAGACCGACGGCATGGTGAAGGTCGTTTCGGAGCGCGGCGGTGCGATCCTCGGCGTGCACATCGCGGGTCCCTGGGCAACCGAGCTCATCGCCGAGGCCTATCTCTCGGTGAACTGGGAGGCCACGCCGGCCGATATCGGGTTGCTGATCCACGCGCACCCGACGCTGTCGGAGTTGTTCGGCGAGTCGGTGCTCGCGCTCACCGGCCGGTCGCTCCACGGGTAGTTCCACACACGTTCGGGTTACACGAGGTCGAGGAGACGTATGGACGTCACGATGCCGCAGCTCGGTGAGACGGTCACCGAAGGCACCATCACCAAGTGGTTCAAGCAGGTGGGCGAGAAGATCGACGCCGACGAGCCGCTGTTCGAAGTGTCGACCGACAAGGTCGACTCGGAGGTGCCCGCGCCGCAGGCCGGCGTCGTCACCGAGATCGTCGTGCAGGAGGGCGAGACCGTCCCCGTCGGTGCGCGGCTCGCGGTGATCTCGGACCAGGCCGGTTCCGGCGCCGCTCCCGCGGCGACTGCCGCTCCGGCTCCGGCTCCGGCTCCAACTCCGGCTCCGGCCCCGACTCCGGCCGCTCCGGCCCCGGTGGCCGCCAACCCCGCGCCCGCGCCCGCGCCGCCGCCCGCGCCACCGGTCCCGGCTCCCGCGCCCGCAGCCGCGAACGGCGGGGGCGCGGTGACGTCACCGCTCGTCCGGCGGCTCATCGACGAGCAGCAACTCGATCTCGCCGTGATCAAGGGCACCGGTGAAGGTGGGCGCATCACCCGCAACGACGTGCTCGATGCGGCCCGTGCCCGCGGTCGCGCGCCTGCGCCCGCCGCACCGGCGCCGACCGCCGCCGCGCCGACCGCCGCGGCGGCGCCGGTTGCCCGGGCCGCCGGCGACGAGATCGTGCCGTTCGACAACATCCGGCGCCGCACCGCCGAGCACATGGTGCGGTCGCTGGCGACGAGCGCGCACGTCTACACCTCGGTGCGCGTCGACTTCGAACGGGTCGAGCGCGTGCGTTCCGCGCACCAGGCCCAGTGGCAGGTCGACGAAGGCTTCGCGCTCACGTACCTCCCGTTCATCACACGTGCGTTCTGCGACGTCGTGCGCGACTACCCGCACGTGAACGCGAGTGTGGAAGGCGAGACGCTGATCGTGCACCGCGACGTGAATCTCGGTATCGCGATCGATCTGCAGTTCAAGGGACTCATCGCACCCGTGATCCGCAGCGCCGACGGCAAGCGCCTGCGCCTCATCGCCCGGGAGATCCGCGACCTCGCGACGCGCGCGAAGTCGAAGCAGTTGAGTCCGGACGAGATCGTCGGCGGTACGTTCACGATCACCAACATGGGTCCGTTCGGGACCACGCAGACCTTCGCGATCATCAACCAGCCGCAGGTCGCGATCATGGCCACCGACGCGATCCGCAAAGAGGCGGTCGTGGTCGAGGGTCCCGACGGCGACGACGCGATCGCCGTGCACCACGTCGGGTTCTTGTCGCTCACGTGGGATCACCGCGCATTCGACGGCGCGTACGCGGCGTCATTCCTGAACGCGCTGCGCAACGTGCTCGAGACGCACGACTGGGAAGCCGAGTTGGCGTGACCCAGCCTGTGCTCCACACGCGGTGGCTCGGACTCGTCCCGTATGCCGAGGCGGAGGCGTTGCAGCGCGCGGTCCACGAACACACCGAGACCGACTACCTCCTGCTGCAGGAGCACCCGCACGTCTACACGCTCGGATCGAGCGCGAAGACCGAGCACGTACTGCGCGATCCCGCGACGGTCGGTGCCGACCTGGTCAGCGCCGATCGCGGCGGTGACGTCACCTACCACGGCCCGGGACAGCTGGTCGGGTACCCGATCATCTCGCTGGCGGAGTGGAAGGCCGGCCAACGCGACGTCGTCGCGTACGTGCGCAAGCTCGAAGACGTCCTGATCGCGGTATGCGCCGATTTCGGCATCGCCGCCGGGCGATCGCCCGGGTACACGGGCGTGTGGGTCGGTCCCGACTCCGAACCCATGGAGAAGATCGCGGCTATCGGCGTGCGGGTGTCGAGAGGGCGGACCCGCCACGGGTTCGCGCTGAACGTCGATCCCGACCTTGCGATGTTCGGTCACATCGTGCCGTGCGGTATCCGCGATCGCGGCGTCACCTCGATGGCGCGTCTTCTCGGTCGACCGGTGGAGATGGAAGCAGTCGTCGACAGTGCGGTCGCGCGCTTCGCCGAAGTGTTCGGTGCGGTCGGCGTCGAACGTCAGGACGTTGCGTGGCAGCGACCCGACCTCCGGGCCGACGCGGGTGAGCTCCCCGGCGTCGAGGTCGCGCTCACGCGCAAACGACCGGACTGGATGCGGGTGCGGGCCCGGTTCGACGACGGATTCCTCGAGTTGAAACAACTCGCGCGCAAGCTCGACCTGCACACCGTGTGCGAGGAGGCGGGCTGCCCGAACATCTACGAGTGCTGGTCGGATCGCACCGCCACGTTCATGATCAACGGTGATCGCTGCACCCGTGCGTGCGGGTTCTGCCAGATCGACACGCGCAGACCGCTCGCGCTCGACGCGGGCGAGCCGCAACGAGTGGCCGACGCGGTTGCCGCGCTCGGTCTCGCGCACGCGGTCGTGACGTGTGTGGCGCGCGACGATCTCCCCGATGGCGGGGCGTCGGGATTCGCGGCGACCGTGCACGCGATCCGCGCGACGAGCCCGGAGACCGCGGTCGAGCTCTTGATCGCCGACTGCAAGGGCGATCCCGCGTCGCTGCAGACCATCTTCGACGCGTGGCCCGACGTCCTCAACCACAACCTCGAGACGGTCGCCCGACTGCAGCGCGCGGTTCGACCGTCGGCTGGCTACGCCCGTTCGCTCGCCGTGCTCGGCCGGGCCCGCGCCGACGGTCTGGTCACGAAGTCGGGGCTCATCCTCGGCATGGGCGAGACCGACGCCGAGGTGCGCGCCGCCATGGCCGACCTGTGCTCGGTGGGCGTCGGCATCCTCACCGTCGGCCAGTACCTGCGCCCGTCGGCCGCCCATGTGCCGGTCGCGAAGTGGTGGCACCCCGACGAGTTCGCGGCGCTGAAGGAGTACGGAGAGGCGCTCGGCTTCGCGCACGTCGAGTCGGGCCCGCTCGTGCGATCGAGCTACCACGCCCGGGAGGGTGCGGATCGGCTCGTTGCCGCACCGCTCTGAGAGAATACGGCATGGCCGATCGCTTCACTTCGTTGCGCCCCGATCTCGCGCAATGGTGGCGTGAGCAACCGATGTTCTTCGTCGCCACTGCGCCGAGTGGCGACGGCGGCCACGTCAATCTGTCGCCGAAGGGCCACGACACGTTGCGCGTGCTCGATCCCGAGCGGGTTGCCTATCTCGATCTGACCGGCAGTGGCGTCGAGACCATCGCCCATCTGCGCGACAACGGCCGGATCACGCTGATGGCCTGTGCCTTCGGCGGCAATCCCCGTATCTCGCGTATCTACGGCCGGGGCACCGTCCACCTCGTCGGCACGGCCGAGTTCGACGCGCTGGCGCCGGAGTTCCCCACGCTCCCGGGTCGCCGTTCGATCATCGAGGTCGAGGTGGAACGGGTGACCACGTCGTGCGGCTACGCGGTGCCGTTGATGGACCTCGTCGACGACCGCGAGCGTCTGCTCGACTGGGCCGGAGCAAAGGGTGACGACGGGATCGCCGAATACTGGGGCAAGAAGAACGCCGAGAGCATCGACGGCCTGCCCGGGATCCACGCGTGAAGTACGCGGAGCGCATCGCGCGGGTGCGCGCGCGGATGGCCGACGTCGGAATCGACGCCCTGTTGCTCTCCGTGGGTCCAGATCTGCCGTACCTCACCGGCTACGAGGCCATGCCGCTCGAACGGCTGACGATGCTGGTGCTGCCGCGCACCGGCGACATCAAGCTCGTCGTACCCCGGCTCGAGGCGCCGCGCGTCGAATGGCACCCGGAGCGATTCGGAGTCGTGCCGTGGGACGAGACCGACGACCCGATCGCGATCGTCGCGGGGATGGTACGGCGGTCCGCGAAGCGGATCGCCATCGGCGACCATACCTGGGCCCGCTTCGTGCTGGCGCTCCAACGGGAAGTGCCCTCGTGCGTTTTTTCCCGCGCTTCGGAAGTGACCTCGCCGATCCGGATGGTCAAGGACGCTGACGAGATCGAGGCGCTGAAGCGGGCCGCGCACGCGGTCGACACCGTCGCCCGCGCGATGCGCTCGGTGACATTCGGCGGTCGTACCGAGCTCGAGGTGCACCGCGAGCTCGTGGAACGGATGCTCGGTGCCGGGCACGAGCGTTCGAATTTCGCCATCGTCGCCGCCGGTGCCAACTCCGCGAGCCCACACCATGAGCCGAGCGCGTCGCGCACGATCGTCGACGGCGACATCGTGCTCTGCGATTTCGGCGGCACGATGGCCGGCTACTGCTCCGACATCACCCGCATGTTCCATGTCGGCGGCCCGCCGGCTGAGGTCGCCGACGTGTACGCGGTGCTCGTAGAAGCGCAGGATGCCGGCGTGCGGGCAGCAGTGGTCGGGACGGAATGTCTCAGCATCGATGCCGCGTCGCGTTCGGTCATCGCCGGTGCGGGCTTCGGCGAAAACTTCGTACACCGCGTCGGGCACGGCATCGGCACCGAAGCGCACGAGGACCCGTACCTGGTCGCCGGGAACACTCAGCTGTTGGAGCCGGGCCACGCGTTCAGTGTCGAGCCGGGGATCTATTTCCCCGACCGGTTCGGCATGCGGCTCGAGGACATCGTGGTCGCGACCGAGAACGGCCCATTGCGGCTCAACGTTGCCCCGCGCGATATCGCGATCGTGGCGTGAAACTCGACGCCGCGACCTTCCTCCTGCAGTGGGCAACCGGCGGCCTGCTCTTCGGCTGGGTGACTACCCGCGGGCGGCTGGTCAGCCTCGGGTACGGCTGGTTGATTCGCATCGTGTTCGCCGCGATGGCGGCGGGCGCGGTGACCGTCTTCCTCACCGGCGACCTCTCGGCGGCGCGCGTCATCGCGGCAGTCGCGTCGATCGCGTGTGTCGCGGGTGCGGGTGCAGCGCTCGTCGTCTCGGTGCAACGGCGCGCCGCCGGTGTGCAGGGCCGCGAAGAGGTCCGCGCGGCGCGCCGGGCGCGTGTCGCGGCAATGGTCGGGCGCACGGGCGACGACGCGGAGGCGTCCGGCCGAGGTCCGGAGTTCGCGCCCGTCCTCGACCTGATCGCGCCCGGCTTCGGTGTGATCGGTCTGCTCGCGGCCGCGCAGTTCGCGGGGGGTCCGTATCTGCTCGCCGTCGCCCGGTTGCTCGTCGGCGCCGTCTTTCTCGGGAGCGTCAGCGATGCGATGTTGCTCGGGCACTGGTACCTCGTGCAGCCGGGCCTGCCCCGCGGGCCGGTGAAGGAACTCGTCGCGTGGACCGCGGCCGCGTGGCCGTTCGAGATCGCGGCGTTCCTCTGGCCGACGGGCATGGTGCAGGTGATCAACGGCACGATCGACGACGGGTACCACGGTGTGCTGGGCTGGATCTGGATCGGGTGCGCGGTGTTGACGATCGGGCTCGTCGGCATGACGTGGGCGGCGCTGCGAGAGCGCTACTACTCCGCGGTCATGGCCGCGACCGGCCTGCTGTATCTCGCGATCCTCACCGCGTTCGGCACCGACCTCGTTGCAAGAGCCGTCCTCCGCCCGTAATGCGCATTGCCGGGCAGACGTAGGCTCGGCGCCTGTGAGTCGGGCGAGCGCGGGAACGTACGACAGGCGCGCTTCGGTAGTCCTTGTCGCGGCTGTGCTCCTCGTCGATTCTTGGGTCGCCCTCATGCACCCGCGGCTTGACGGAGACACGTCGAGGGTTGTGGTCGGCGCGCAGAACGTTGTCAATTGCGTCCGTCACGGTGTCTTTACGCATTGCAACACGTGGGCTGCCGACCACACCGTTGCGCACAGTGGAGTCGGGCCGTGGCCATTGCTGCAGTTCATACCAGCCGTCGCGATGCGGTCGCTGGGCTTGTCGCACGACGCGACGCTGCGGGTTCTCATTGTCGGAAACAACCTGGCGTTGTGGGCGCTGTTCGGGCTGGTGTGGATCACCCTGCGGCGGACCGGCGCCAAGGCGTGGGCAGCACCGATGGTTGTTGCGCTGCTCGCGAGTCCACTCTTGTGGTACGGGACAGCCGCGTTCGGAGAGGGCCTCGCGGCCGCAGTCGTCGTCGCCGCCATCGCTGCGGTGCTCATGCGCCGTCGACCAGTTCTCGTTGGCGCGCTGGTGGCGTTCGCCGGCATGACAAAAGAAACGAACGTCCTGTTCGTCGTAGCGCTTGCGGTGACATGCGTCCTGGCCCACCGGGCGAGGCGGCCGGAAGATCGTGAGGCGTCGAGGCCATTGCTTCTCGCGGTCGTCGTCGGAACGATCGGTGGTGCCGCAGCCGACGCCGCCTTCAACATCTTCCGCTTTGGCTCGGTTCGCAACACGATCTACTTGCAGTCGTATGAGCGCTCCCCGAATGCCGCAGTCGTAGCCCGGGCGTTTGCCGGTCAATGGGTGGCACCCAACGGAGGCCTGCTCTGGTTCTGGCCGTGCGCTCTGGCCGTCGTCGGCATCACAGTCGCCGGTGCGATCTGGACGTTGCGCCGCAGTACCTGGAATTGGTCGACTGTCGCGCCCATCGTGGTCGCCGCCGGATTGGTGGTCGACGCCCTCGCCTTGGCTATGTGGTACTCACCGTTCGGCTGGCTCGCGTGGGGACCGCTGCCTGATGCTCCCGCTTCTCCCGGCAATGCTTCTGATCTCGTGCGTCTTCGCGAGTGATCGAGCTACTCACGTGTTGCATCGTTTTATGGCCGGCCCCTGGCTGTGGCCGGCGGCGTTCTCCGTGGCCGCGGTCGGGCTTCCGGAAGCAGTGGTGCTGTTCCACGCGCGAACCCTCAGTCAGTTCTTCGGCCCGGATCCGCATTGCGCGAACGCGCACGTCGCTCAGAACGCGGCACGCTATTACCGCTGCTTTGACTTCATCGCGTGGCAGAAGCGGCCGTTGCTGCTCCAGCGCGGGCTCGAAGGACTTCATGTCATCGGTGGCTGGCTCGCTGCGACGCTCTTCGTCGCGGCAGTGGTCATGGTTCTCAAGACGGGACGAACCCATGCACGGCGCGCGCTGAGCGTCGATGCCGTCAGACCACGAAGTATTTCGCCTCGGGGTGGGGGACGATGATCGCGCTCGTCGACTGTTCGGGGACGAGGTGGAACTCCTCGGTGAGTGAGACGCCGATGCGTTCGATCTCCAACAGCTCGGCGACCTTGGTCTGGTCGTCGAGGTCGGGGCACGCGGGATAGCCCCACGAATACCGCGAGCCCCGGTACTGCTGCTTGAACAGACCGGTGAGCGTCGGGCCGTCCTCACCCGCGAAGCCCCACTCCTCGCGGATGCGTCGGTGCCACAGCTCCGCCAGCGCCTCGGTCATCTCTACCGAGAGGCCGTGCAGCAACAGGTAGTCCTGGTACTTGTCGGCCGCGAACAGTTCCTTCTCCCGCGCACTCGCCGCCGTCCCCATCGTCACGACATGGAACGCGGCGTAGTCGGTCTCGCCCGACTCGACCGGTCGGAAGAAGTCGGCGATCGACAGGAACGGCGCTTTGCGCTGGCGCGGGTAGTGGAAGCGCAGCCATTCCTGCGTGCGGGTGTCGTCCTTCCACACGACGAGGTTCTCGCCCTCGCCGTTGACCGCGAAGTAGCCCCACGCGGCCGCGGGCACGAGCAGCTGCTCCTGCTTGGCGATACCGAGCTGAGCCCGGAGTGTGGGCCGGATGCGGGCCTTGAAGTCCTGGTCGTTCTCGCCCGACTCGGGCCGGAACTGCCACTGGTTGCGGAACAGCGCGGTCTCGTTCACGTAGCCGGCGATGTCGTCGAGCGAGATGCCCTTGGCGACGCGCGACCCGACGAACGGCGGCGTGAAGATCGGCACGTCGACGGCGACGTCGGAACGGGCCGGGATCTCGACGTCGGCGACCGGTTGCTCCGACTTGCGGGGCGGGAGGTTGCGCCCGCCCGGCTCGCGCCCGAACTTCTCGTCGAGGGTGCCGTCCTTGCGGCCCTGCACGAGCGCGTCCATCGTGCGCAGACCCTCGAACGCGTCCTTGCCGTAGAACACGCGGCCGTCGTACACCTCGCGCAGGTCGCGCTCCACGTACGTCCGCGTGAGTGCGGCGCCGCCGAGGATGACCGGCACGGCGTCGGAGAGCCCGCGGGTGTTCAGCTCCTGCAGGTTCTCGCGCATGATGATCGTCGACTTCACGAGCAGGCCGCTCATACCGATCGCGTCGGCCTTCACCTCGAGCGCCTTCTCGATCATCTCGTTGATCGCGATCTTGATGCCGAGGTTGTAGACGATGTAGCCGTTGTTGGTCAGGATGATGTCGACGAGGTTCTTGCCGATGTCGTGAACGTCGCCCTTCACCGTGGCCAGCACGACGACACCCTTGCCGCCGGAGTCGGCCTTCTCCATGAGCGGCTCGAGGTACGCGACCGCGGCCTTCATCGTCTCCGCCGACTGCAGCACGAACGGCAGCTGCATCTGCCCGCTGCCGAACAGCTCGCCCACGACCTTCATGCCGTCGAGCAGCACGTCGTTGACGACCTGCAGCGGGGTCAGCGTCTGTAACTGCTCGACGAGGTCGGCTTCCAGGCCGTCGCGCTCGCCGTCGATGATGCGGTGCTTCAAGCGCTCCTCGACCGGCCAACCCGAGCGGTCTTCCTTCTCGATCGCGCCGGCCTCGACGTTCTCGAACAGCGCCATGAACTCGGTGAGCGGGTCGTAGTTCTCGCGGCGCCGGTCGTAGATGAGGTCGAGCGCGGCTTCCTTCTGCGCGTCGTCGATGCGGTGCAGCGGCATGATGCGCGCCGCGTGCACGATCGCGGCGTCGAGCCCCGCCTCACGGCACTCGTGCAGGAACACGCTGTTCAGCACGTGGCGGGCCGCGGGCTTCAACCCGAACGACACGTTCGACAACCCGAGCACGGTGTGCGCGCCCGGCAGCTCGGTCTTGATGCGCCGGATCGCGTCCATCGTCTCCATCGCGTCGCGGCGGAGGTCGTCGTCGCCGGTCGACAGCGGGAACGTCAATGCGTCGAAGATGAGGTCGCTCGGTTCGAGGCCGTAGCGCTCGATCGCGATGTCGTAGATGCGTTTGGCCACACGCATCTTCCAGTCGGCGGTGCGGGCCTGGCCTTCTTCGTCGATGGTGAGGCAGATGACCGCGGCGCCGTATTCACGCGCGAGACGGAACACCCGGTCCATCCGCTTGCCCTCTTCCTCGCCCTCTTCGAGGTTGGCGGAGTTGAGGAGCGCCTTGCCGCCGTGGTGCTGAAGGCCGGCCTCGAGCACGAGGGGTTCGGTCGAGTCGAACACGAGCGGCAGCGACGCCTGGGTCGCGAAGCGGCCCGCGATCTGGTCCATGTCGAGGGCGCCGTCGCGGCCGACGTAGTCGACACACACGTCGAGCACGTGTGCACCTTCCTTGACCTGCTCGCGTGCCATCTGCACGCACGAGTCGAAGTCGGCTTCGAGCATCGCGTCGCGGAACTTGCGGGAGCCGTTCGCGTTCGTGCGTTCGCCGATGGCGAGGTAGGCGAGCTCCTGCTCGAACGGTACGTGCGAGTAGATCGACGAGCAGCCGGGCTCGAACTCGGGCGTGCGCAGTACGGGCGCGCGCCGATCGAGCTTCTCCACGACCGCGCCGAGGTGCGCGGGCGTGGTGCCGCAGCAGCCGCCGACGACGTTGAGCCCGAACTCCGTCGTGAAGCGTTCGTGCGCGTCGGCGAGGAGTTCGGGGGTGAGGTCGTAGTGCGTGTGACCGTCGACGACCGACGGCAGGCCCGCGTTGGGCAGCGCGGAAAGGAACGTACGCGCGTGCTGGGCGAGATAGCGGAGGTGCTCGGTCATCTCGGCCGGGCCGGTCGCGCAGTTCATGCCGATGACGTCGGGCCGCATCGCCTCGAGCGCGGTGAGCGCGGCGCCGATCTCGGTTCCGACGAGCATGCGCCCGGTCGTCTCGACGGTGACCTGCACCATGATCGGGATCGGATTGTCGAGCCCGGCGCGGCGCATCGCCCGGCGGGCACCGTTGATCGCGGCCTTGGCCTGCAGGAGGTCGTACACCGTCTCGACGAGCAGCACGTCGACGCCGCCCGCGATGAGCCCGTCGACCTGGAGCTCGTAGTCGTCGCGCAGCTTCGTGTACTTGATCTGACCGAGCGACGGAAGGCGTGTGCCCGGGCCGATCGAGCCGATGACGAAGCGGGGCCGGCCGTCGGCGGCATGGCCGGAGGCCACCTCACGGGCGAGCGCGGCCGCGTGCCGGTTCATCTCGAACGTCTGGTCGGCCAGCCCGTACTCGTTGAGCACGAGTGGGAACGCGCCGAACGTCGCGGTCTCGACGCCGTCGACGCCGGCCCGGAAGAACTCGTCGTGCATCTGGGCGACGAGGTCGGGACGGGTCTCGATGAGGTTCTCGTTGCAGCCGTCGAGCGCCTCGCCGCCGAAGTCGTCGGGGCCGAGGTCCTGGCCCTGCATCCACGTGCCGAAGGCGCCGTCGAGGATCAGGACGCGCTCGTGGAGCGCGTCGAGGAACGGATGCACGGCCCCGCTGCCGATGGACGCAGCGATTCCCCGGGGGTCAGTCATCCGACAAGGTTACGTGGCTGAAACTGCGCCTCTCTCACCGTTCACGGGGATGGGGTCCTAGGCTCCAGCTCGGATGAAGGTCTACACACGCACCGGCGACGACGGGACGACCGGACTGTTGTACGGCGGCCGGGTCGGCAAGGACGAGGTCGGGCCCGACGCCTACGGCGCGGTCGACGAAGCCGTCAGCGCGCTCGGGCTCGCCCGGGCCGAGATCGACCCCGATTCCGAGCTCCACGAGCTGCTGGTCCAGCTGCAGCGGGAGCTGTTCGTGGTCGGCGCCGAGCTGGCGACCGCGCCCGAGAACCGGGGCAAGCTGACGCCGGAAGTGTCGCTCGTCACCGCCGAGATGGTCTCTCGCATGGAGCCGATCATCGACGACGTGACCGGGCGGTTCGAGGCGCCGAAAGAGTTCGTGCTGCCGGGTCAGAACCGTGTCGCGGCCACGCTCGACTTCGCGCGGACCGTCATCCGCCGGGCCGAACGGGTCACGGTCGCCGCCACCCGGGTGGGCTGGCTCGGACCCGAGAGCCACGTCGTTCCCTATCTGAATCGTCTCGCCGATCTCGTCTACACGCTCTCGCGGTGGCAAGAAGGCGACTTCCGTCCCTCGCGCAAACGGTAAGGATCTCGATGACCCCCACGTTCACGCTCGCTTCGGGCGCGCCCAAAGCCGATCTCTTCGTCGTCCCGGTCTTCGCCGGCGCCCGGCTCGGCCCGGGCGCGGAGTTGGTCGACGAAGCGATCGGCGGCACCCTCGCCGAGTTCATGCAGGAGACCGACTTCGACGGCAAGCGGGGCGAAGTGCTCGCGGTGCCGACGGGCGGCCGGCTCGGCGCCCGCGCCGCGCTCCTGCTCGGCGTGGGCGACCCGGACACGATCGACGCGGCGGTGATGCGGCGCGGCGGGTGCCGTGCTCGCGAGGCGCGCGGCCAAGGTCGCGTCCGTCGCGACCACGATCCTCGACGCGGCCGGACCCGACGCCGATCGGGCGCTGCTCGCGCAGGCGTTCGCGGAAGGTGTCTGCCTCGGCCGCTACAAGTTCCTGCGGTACAAGTCGGAGGGCGACGCATCCAAGCTCAAGCGCGTGCTCGTCATCGGTCGCAGCAACGCGAAGGTGAAGGCCGGCCTCACCGCGGTGCTCGCATCGCGGAGGCGGTCGTCGTGGGCGCGCGATCTGATCAACGAGCCCGCGGCGGGGAAGTCGCCTGCCGACATCGTCGCCCGGGCCAAGACCGTCGCGCGCGCGGCCGGTCTCAAGGTGAAGGTGTTCGCGGGCGCCGACCTCGTACGCGAGCGCATGGGTGGCGTGATCGGGGTCGGCGTCGGCTCCGACCGTCCGCCTCGCTTCCTGCGGCTCGAGTACTCGCCGCCGCGCCCGCGGGGCACGGTCGCGTTCGTCGGCAAGGGAGTGGTGTTCGACTCCGGTGGACTCTCGCTCAAGACGGCCGGCGGCATGGAGTCGATGAAGACCGACATGTCGGGCGCGGCCGCGGTCATCGCGGCGATGTCGACGTTGCGCGACCTCGACGTGAAGACGAAGGTGATCGGGTACGTACCGCTCGTCGAGAACATGCCGAGCGGTGCGGCCATGCGTCCGGGCGACGTGTTGAAGATGCGCAACGGCAAGACCGTCGAGGTGTTGAACACCGATGCCGAAGGACGGCTCATACTCGCCGATGCGCTGGCGCTCGCGAGCGAGGAAGGTGCCGACGCGATCATCGATCTCGCCACGCTCACGGGCGCCGTCGTCACGGCGCTGGGCGACAAGTTCGCCGGCATCATGGGCAGCGACGACGGGTGGACTGCGCAGGTCCGGGAAGCCGCGGCACGGGCGGGCGAGCGGATGTGGCACCTCCCGCTGCCCGACGAGTACCGCCGCAACCTCGATTCCGATGTGGCCGACCTCCGCAACGTCTCCTCGGGCGGCGGCGCGGGCACGCTGACGGCCGGGCTCTTCTTGAAGGAGTTCACCAACGGTGCGCCGTGGGTGCATCTCGACATCGCGGGTACCCGCCCGCTCGTCGGCCGACGACGCCGAGACGTCGAAAGGTGGCACCGGCTACGGCGTGCGGACGCTGGTCGAGCTCGCGTCGACGTTCCGGAGCCCCAAGTGAGGCGCGTGCTCCTGGCTCTTGTCGCCGCCGCCGCGTTCCTCGCCGCGTGTGGGTCGTCGGGGTCGTCGCAGACCGCGCCCCCGCCCACGCCGACGAACTTGCAGGGCAAGACCGCGGTGGAGATCGACGCCAAGTCGAATCAATGGACCCCGAACGACATCATCGTCGACGTCGGCACCAAGGTGACGTGGCGCAACACCGACCCGGTCCTGCACAACCTGAAGAAGTCGGCCGACGCCGTCGACTTCGGCGCCACGTTCGGCACCAACTCGTTGTCGCCCGGCGCCACCTACTCGTTCACGTTCACGAAGGCCGGAACGTTCCCCTACGTCTGCACGATCCACGCCGGCATGACCGGCAAGATCGAGGTAGTGGCGAAATAGCCGGCCGCGCACCCGACTCGGTCCGTGCGTCACCGCGCCCCGCAGCAAGCGGGTGCGCGATCAATGTGCGACGGTTCCGTCGGCGAGTACCGCATGAGGCATGCAGAGATCGTCGTACTCGGCGATCGTGATGTCCGCGTTCTCGCCGCAGGCGGGACAGCTGGGGTCGCGCCGCACCTTGAAGTTGCGGAACGTCTCTTCGAGCGCGTCGTACGCGAGGAGGCGACCTCGGAGCGGTTCGCCGAGGTCGAGGACGAGCTTGATCGCTTCGAGCGCCTGGACGGAACCGACGATCCCGGGCAACACGCCGAGGACGCCGGCCTCCGAGCACGACGGCGCCAGCTCCGGCGGAGGCGGCTCGGGCAGCAAGCAGCGGTAGCACGGCCCGTTGTACGGGTCGAACACGGTGACCTGGCCCTCGAACCGGAAGATCGACCCGTGGACGACGGGGATGTTCTTCAGCAGCGCCGCGTCGTTCAAGAGGTACCGGGTCGGGAAGTTGTCGGTGCCGTCGACGATGACGTCGTAGCCGTCGATGATGTCGAGGATGTTGTCGGCGCCGAGCCGGACGTCGTACGTGACGACGTTCACGTCGGGGTTCAGTGCGGTGAGCGTCTTCTTGGCCGAGTCGACCTTGCGGTCGCCGATGCGTTCGAGGTTGTGCAGGATCTGGCGCTGCAGGTTCGACGCGTCGACCACGTCCATGTCGACGATGCCGATGGTGCCCACACCCGCGGCCGCGAGGTAGAGCGCGGCGGGGGAGCCGAGACCGCCGGCGCCGAGGAGCAGGATCTTGGCGCCGAGCAGCTTCTGCTGGCCCTCTTCACCGACCTCGGGGAGGAGGAGGTGGCGGCCGTAACGATCGCGCTGCTCGGGCGAGAGCGTGTTCGGCGTGACCCAGTCGCGGCCTTCGTTCTTCCAGCGTCCGAAGCCGCCGGCCATCGACACGACGTCGGCGTAGCCGAGCTCCTGCAGCGTCTTGGCCGCGAACGCGGAGCGGATGCCCCCGGCGCAGTAGATGACGACCGGGGCGTCGTGGTTCGGGATCTTGTTCTCGACCTGGCTCTCGAGGTGACCGCGGGGGATGAAGACCGAGCCCGGGATCATCCCCGCCTCGAACTCGTCGAGCTCGCGCACGTCGAGGAACGTGGTGTTGCCCACGAGCGGCTCGGCGTCGGCCGGCGAGATCTCGCGGATCTCCGACTTCGTCTGCTTCAACAGGTCGCGAAAACTTGCCATCACAACTCCCCGGGATGCCCAGGACTCGGGCTCAGATAGGTAAATCCTACCGCAGGAGTCGGATATTCCCCAACGTCAGACGAGCCCGACCAGCACGGGCAGGGCGTCGCCCAGCCGGTCGCGGACGACTGCGTCGGCGACCGGGTCGAACGGCGTCTCCTCGGCGTTCAGGATGACGAGCCGGGCGCCGTTGCGGCGCGCGATCTCGGGCAGGGCCGCGGCCGGGTACACGGCGAGCGACGTGCCGATCGCGAGGAAGACGTCGGCGGTGCCGGCCGCGATCTGGGAGCGGTGCAGATCGGCCTCCACGAGATTCTCGCCGAAGCTGATCGTCGCGGACTTCACGATGCCGCCGCACTCCGGACAATCCGGGTCTTCTTCGCCCGCCCGCACGCGTTCGAGGGCTTCGTGCATCGGTGCGCGCCACTTGCACCCCATGCACTTTGCCTCGCGGACGTTGCCGTGGATCTCGACGACGATCTCGGGCGTTTGCCCGGCCGCGTGGTGCAGGCCGTCGATGTTCTGGGTGACGAGCGTGTGCAGCTTGCCTTTGCGCTCGAGATCGACGAGCGCTCGGTGCGCGGCGTTCGGTTCGGCCGCCCACAACGCGCCGTTGACCCGGTTCTGCCAGGCCTGGCGCCGTACCGCCGGGTCCGACATGTAGTACTCCAGCGTGGCTGTTCTCTCGGCCGCCGGATTCTTCGTCCACACACCCTGCGGACCGCGGAAGTCGGGGATCCCGGATTCGGTCGAGATGCCCGCGCCGGTCAACACTGTCACCGATCGCGCCGCCCGCAGCCAGCCCGCGATCCGTTCGAGTTGTGCAGTGAGCTCGGGCGTGCGCTCGGGTTCGGGCTCGGCGGCCATAGGCGTCGAGGGTATTCGCGCCGGTGCGCCCCCTGAGCGCGATCGCAGCAGGACGGGGCGCGCCGTCCGAAGGACGCGCCCCGCCCCGGCGATGCGTTACCGGCGGGGGGCGGAGTCCGCCGGCAACGACTTCTTCCGACGTCGTGGAGTTACGACGCTTCCGGCAGATCGGCTTCCGGCAGATCGGCTTCCGGCAGATCGGCCTCGGGCCGCGAGGTTTCGGCGACCTCGTTGATCTGTGAGTGCGCCCAGCGCACCGCTTCGTGCGCGAGCGCCGGATGGAAACCACCGGCGTGGAGCGCGCGCTCGACGAGGTCGATCGGCTCGTCCTGCGCGAGCAGGGTCAGCGCGAACCGGCGGGCCCGCCGGCGGGCCACGTCGACCGGCTTCGACGCCTGTTCCTCGATCCACTCCGCGTGCCGGGCCTGCAGCGCGGTCGGCAACCGGCGCACATGGCGCCGGTGGACGGGCGGCAACGTCGTGCGGACCGCGACGGTGACGTCGCCGTCGGAGCACGCAAGCTCGAACTGCTGCAGCCGGGTCAGACTGCGGACGAGCGGCGACTGATGACCCGAGCGCGGACCGAGCCCGAGCGCGGCCGCGGTGTCGGCCACCGGCAGGTCGACGCCCTTCGGGTTCGACTCGAACCGGTCGGCGAGGTGACGGAGGAGGAGCAGGGCCGTGGGACCGAGCGTCGGCAGCCAGAACGTCTCGACGTACCAGCTGCGCGGGTCGTGGCCGATGGCGTCGAGGACCGGATCGGGCCAGGGCATTACGTGGATCGCACCCGTCATCACAGCCTCCAGAAAGTGTGGGAAATCATGTCAAGTTGTCTCAGACTGTATAGCACGCCTTCTCGTTGGTGACAATGGCGACCGTTCTTGTCTCCATGAGTAAGTTTGTGAGTGATGAAACTCGAGCGCGCCACGTACGTCACGTGTGATCAGTGCCAGGCCTTGTTCAAGGCGGGCACCTTCAAGGACGGGACCACGCCGACCGCGTGCCCCACGTGCCGGGTCGGCGTCGATCCCAAGGGTCAGTCGGTCACGATCGACACCGAGTCGCGCTTCTAGGCACGTTGCTCGTCGCGCCGCGGGCTTCTCGCCCCCGGCTGTTCGCGTGGTTCACTGATCCGCATGACGGAACCTGACCTGGCGCAGTGGCGTGATCTCGCGTCGAAGGAACTGAAGGGCGCCGCGCCCGAATCCCTGACCTGGGAGACGCCCGAGGGCATCTCGGTGAAGCCGCTGTACACCGCGGCCGACCTCGAAGCGCTCGAGACCGGCGCCAATCCGCGGTCGAGTGGGCTGCCCGGTGTCGAGCCGTTCGTGCGCGGACCGCGCGCCACGATGTACGCGAACCGGCCGTGGACCATTCGCCAGTACGCGGGCTTCTCCACCGCGGAGGAGTCGAACGCGTTCTACCGCCAGAACCTCGCGGCGGGGCAGATGGGTCTGTCGGTCGCGTTCGACCTCGCGACGCACCGCGGCTACGACAGCGACCACCCGCGTGTGGTCGGCGACGTCGGCAAGGCCGGCGTCGCGATCGACTCGGTCGAAGACATGAAGATCCTCTTCGACGGCATCCCGCTCGACAAGATGTCGGTGTCGATGACGATGAACGGCGCGGTGCTGCCGGTGCTCGCGGGCTACGTCGTCGCCGCCGAAGAGCAAGGTGTCGGCCAGGACAAGCTCACGGGGACGATCCAGAACGACATCCTCAAAGAGTTCATGGTCCGCAACACCTACATCTATCCGCCCGCGCCGAGCATGCGGATCGTCGGCGACATCATCGAGCACACCGCGAAATTCATGCCGCGGTTCAACTCGATCTCGATCTCCGGCTACCACATGCAAGAGGCGGGCGCGACCGCGGTGCAGGAGCTTGGTTTCACGCTCGCCGACGGTCTCGAATACGCGCGCTTCGCGGCGTCGCGCGGTCTGTCGGTCGACGAGTTCGCGGGCCGGTTGTCGTTCTTCTTCGCGATCGGCATGAACCTCTTCATGGAAGTAGCCAAGCTGCGCGCCGCGCGCTTGTTGTGGTCGCGCATCATGACCGACCTCGGTGCCCAGAAGCCCGGTTCCAAGATGCTGCGCACGCACTGCCAGACCTCCGGCGTGTCGCTCATGGAACAAGACCCGTACAACAACATCGTGCGCACCGCGTACGAGGCGTTGGCCGCGGTGCTCGGCGGCACGCAGAGCCTGCACACGAACGGTTTCGACGAGGCGATCGCGCTGCCCTCCGACTTCGCGGCCCGCATCGCCCGCAACACCCAGCTGATCCTCGCGGAGGAAACCGGAGTCACCCACGTGGTCGACCCGCTCGGCGGTTCGTACTACGTCGAGGCGCTCACGCAGTCGCTCGCGAACGAGGCGTGGGCACTGATCCAGGAGGTCGAGGGACTCGGCGGGATGACGAAGGCCGTCGAGTCGGGGATGCCGAAGCTGCGCATCGAAGAAGCCGCGGCCCGACGCCAGGCGCGCGTCGACCGCGGCGAGGAAGCGATCGTCGGTGTGAACAAGTACCGGCTCGACGAAGAGTCGGCGATCGACACTCGCAGCATCGACAACGTCGAGGTGCTGCGCCAGCAGTTGGTGCGCCTCGAGCAGGTCAAGTCGTCGCGCGATCCGCTCGAGGTGCAGGCCGCGCTCGACGCGCTCACCGAAGGCGCCAAGAATGACGGCAACCTGCTCGCGCTCTCGATCGAAGCGTCCCGCGCCCGGGCGACCGTCGGTGAGATCTCCGACGCGCTCGAAGTGGTCTTCGGTCGCTACCGCGCCAACATCCGTACGATCTCAGGTGTGTACGGCGGCGCCCTCTCCGACGACGAGGAATTCCAGCGCATCCGCAAGGAAGTCGACGCGTTCGCGACCGAGGAGGGCCGCCGCCCGCGCATCCTCGTCGCCAAGCTCGGTCAGGACGGCCACGACCGCGGCGCGAAGGTCATCGCGACCGCGTTCGCCGATCTCGGGTTCGACGTCGACATCGGCCCGCTCTTCCAGACGCCCGAGGAAGCGGCACGCGAGGCGATCGAGAACGACGTGCACGTCGTCGGGATCTCGAGCCAGGCGGCAGGGCACAAGACCCTCGTCCCGCAGCTGATCGACGCGTTGCGCTCGCAGGGTGCGAACGAGATCGTCGTCGTGGTGCGGTGGGGTGATCCCAGCGTCCGACTACGAGTTCCTGCACGACGCCGGTGTCGCGGCCGTCTTCGGCCCGGGCAGCAACATCCCGGCCGCCGCTTCGGAGATCCTGACCTTGATCCGGCACAACTCGGCCGCGTGACCGTCCGCCTTCCGTGAGCATCCCGTTTCGTGAGCGACGCTCGCCGACGCGGTGCGCGCCGGTGATCGTCGTTCGCTGGCCCGCGCGATCACGCCTGGTCGAGTCGACTCGGCCGGACCACCGCGACGAGGCCGCCGCGCTGCTCGACGAGCTCCTGCCCGCGACCGGGTGCGATCGACGCGCGTCGGGATCAGCGGCGCGCCCGGCGCGGGGAAGTCGACGTTCATCGAGGCGCTCGGGCTCCATCTCGTCGACGGCGGGTCACCAGGTCGCGGTGCTGGCGGTCGACCCGTCGAGCACGCGCGGCGGCGGTTCGATCCTGGGCGACAAGACCCGCATGGAGCAGCTGTCGCGGGCGCCGAGCGCGTTCATCCGGCCGTCGCCGTCGGGCGGGACGCTCGGTGGCGTGGCCCGGCGCACGCGCGAGGCGATGCTGGTGTGCGAGGCGGCGGGCTTCGACGTGGTGCTCGTCGAGACCGTCGGCGTGGGCCAGTCGGAGGTCGCGGTCGCGGGGATGGTCGACGTGTTCACCCTCCTGCTCGCGCCCGGGGCCGGCGACGAGCTGCAGGGCGTAAAGCGGGGGATCGTCGAGCTCGCCGACCTCGTGGTGGTGAACAAGGCCGACGGCGCGCTGGCCGACCTTGCCCGCCACACGGCGTCCGACTACGGCCACGCTCTGCACTTGTTGCGCCCCCGCACCGACGGCTGGTCGGCGCGGGTGCTCTCCTGCTCCGCGCTGCTCGGCGAGGGCATCGGCGCGATGTGGGCGGTGGTCGAGGAGTACGTCACCGCAGCCCGGGCCACGGGTTCGTTGAGCCGGCGCCGAGGCGAACAGGCCCGGGAGTGGATGTGGTCCGAGGTGAGCGAGACGTTGGTCGAGCGGCTCCGGGCGGACCGGCGGGTGCAGTCCGATCTCGCCGCGCTCGAGGCCGACGTCATCGCGGGCCGCACCTCGCCGACCGCGGCGGCCCGGCTCCTGCTCGACCGCTTCGCGGGTTGATCGGGGGCTTCAGCTGGCCTTACGGACCGGTTCGGGCTGCTTCGGCTCGGGCGGACGCGCCTGGCGGAGCACTTCGCGGGCCTGCGCGACCCCCGTGCGTCCCACCGAGCGTGTGCGCTCGTCGAGCTGCCAGTCGGGCCGGGGCGTGATCGACCCACCGGGCAGCAACCGAAGCTGGCTCTCGCCGATCTCCTTGGTTGTCGTGCTCCGCTCGCTCATGATCCAAGTATCTCCTTCGGGTGTGACAACTACACCCGCCGACAGTCCCGAACACCTGGGCTTCAGGACCTGTTCCCGCGGCCGTCGCCCTACCCTTGTCTCGTGACCATCGACCCTGTGCCCGACGCCTATCTCGACCACGCGGCCTCCACGCCGATGCGGCCCGAGGCGGTCGCGGCGATGGTCCCGTTCCTGTCGGAGCACGCCGGGAACCCGTCGGGTGCGCACCGCGCGTCGCGGGTCGGCAAAACCGCGCTCGAAGAGGCGCGCGAGGTCGTGGCGGCGATCGGTCGGTGCCGCCCGGACGAGATCGTGTTCACCGGCGGGGGCAGCGAAGCCGACAACCTCGCGATCAAGGGTGCCGCCCGGGCCGCCCGGGCCCGTACCGCGAGTCTCGACGGTGTCGTGACGAGCGGCATCGAGCACAAGGCGGTCCTGGGCGCCGCGGCCCGCCTGGGCCGCGAGGGTTTCCGCGTCGAGCCGGGTCGGCGCGACCGCCGACGGCGTCGTCGACCTCGACGCCCTCGCCGGCGCGCTCGACGAGCGCACGGCCGTGGTCTCGGTGATGCTCGTCAACAACGAGACCGGCGTCCGCCAGCCGGTCGAGGAGATTGGGCGACTCGTGCGCGAGCGCGCGCCGCGCGCCGTGATGCACTCCGACGCGATCCAGGCCCCGCAGTGGCTCGACTTCGGCGCGGCGACCGCGGAGGTGCCCTTGGTCGCACTCTCGGGGCACAAGTTCGGCGGGCCGAAGGGTGTCGGCGTCCTCGTGGTTCGCGACGGCACGGAGCTGGTCCCGCTGATCGAGGGCGGCGGGCACGAACAGGGGCGCCGGGCCGGCACCCAGAACGTCGCCGGGATCGTCGCATTCGCCGCCGCGTTGCGGGTGACGCACGAGCAACGCGGCCGGCGAAACCGCGCGGATCGCCGCGTTGCGCGACCGGCTCGAGCGCGGGCTCGCGGCCCAGGTCGCCGGCTTCCAGGTGAACGGTTCGCCCGCGGCGCGGGTCGCCGGGCTGTTGCACTGCAGTTTCGACGGCGTCGAGGCCGAGACCTTGCTGGTCGCGCTCGACCGGCACGGCGTCATGGCCGCGTCCGGCTCCGCGTGCAGCTCGGGTGCGATCGATCCCTCCCACGTCCTCCTTGCGATGGGGATGCACCGCGACCGTGCGCTCTCCTCGGTCCGATTCTCGCTCGGGTACGCGTCGACGCAGGCCGACATCGACACGGCGTTGGTCGTCGTCGGCGAAGCGGTCGCCAAGTTGCGGGCGGCGTGATGGCGCGCGTCATGGTGATGATGAGTGGCGGCGTCGACTCGTCGGTCGCGGCTGCGTTGCTGCACGAGCAGGGCCACGATGTCACCGGAGTGACCCTCAAGCTCTGGGGCGGTGAGAGCGACAGCGGCTGCTGCAGTGTCTCCGACGTCGAGGACGCGCGGCGCGTCGCCGCCCAGATCGGCATCCCGCACTACGTGTTCAACTTCTCCGACGGGTTCGACCATGACGTCGTCGATCCCTACGTGCGCGCGTACGCGGCCGGGGAGACGCCGAATCCGTGCGTCGAGTGCAATCGGACGATGAAGTTCGGGCGTGTGCTCGAACGGGCGCGTCAGCTCGACTACGACTTCGTCGCGACCGGTCATCACGCCCGGGTCGTCGCCACCGACGACGGCCCTGCGGTCGCGCGCGGCGTCGATGCGGCCAAGGACCAGTCGTACGTCCTCTACATGCTCGGACCCGACGAGCTCGACGCGTGTGTTGTTCCCGGTCGGGGAGCTGACCAAGGCCGAGGTGCGCGAGCGCGCGCCGCGCTCTCGGCCTGCGCACCGCCGACAAGCGCGAGAGCATGGACGTCTGCTTCATCAAGCGCGGCGGGCGCGACGAGTTCCTCGGCGCGCGCATTCCACGTCGTGAGGGCAGCATCGTCGACGAACGCGGCGCGGTCGTCGGTGCGCACGACGGGATCGACGCCTTCACGATCGGGCAGCGGCGCGGGCTCGGGGTCGCCGTTGGTGAACGGCGTTACGTCACCGACATCGCACCGGCAACCGGCACGGTGACCGTCGGCCGGCGCGACGAGCTGCTGCGCGATCACCTCGTGCTCCGCGACGTGTTGCGCTCGCGACCGTTGCCGGAACGGATGCAGGTGCAGTTTCGTGCGCACGGGGCGCCGGTTCTCGCTCGGCTGCACGGCGACTCGATCGAGTTCGAGGCGCCCCAGCCCCGCGTGGCTCCCGGGCAGATCGTCGCGTTCTACGACGGCGACGTGTGCTGCGGCGGTGGCATCGTCGCCGAGTGAGCACCGAGCCTGTCAGGCGTTGATGCGCCGGGTGCGGGCGCCGGCGATGGCGCGATCCGCGCGCACGCACGGACACTGCGATCAGCTGGGCGGCGACGATCTCGGCGTCGGCGCGTCCCCGCCGGCGGCCGAACTCGACCGGCTCCGACAACTCGATGCGAACCCCTCCGGCGAGCGTGTTCAACCGGAGGTCGAGCGCGCTCTTCGGCATCGCGGTCGACGCCGTCCGGCGCATCGACACGATCAGCTCGCGTCGCACCAGCACGGGTTCGGTCAACGTGAGCGGATCGGCGACCGCGACACCCGCGGGGACGAGGACGAACCAGCGGCACGACATCGGATGCAACGCGCGCACGAGGAGGATTGCGACGGGTATGCCCACGGCGGTCGCGACCGCGCCGAGGACGTAGTGCCCGGCGGCGAGGAGCAGTGGCCCGGTCGTCGCTCCGAGGCCGGTCGAGCACGACGGCGAGCGGGACCGGGCCGAGGAGCAGCGGCATCGGGATTCGTAGGAGGAAACGTTCTTCGTCACCGTACGCGAGTGCGTTGGCCGTGGCCGCGGCGACGGGCGCGGAGAGTGCGAGGGCTGCGGCAAAACCGCTACCGACAAACGCGAGCGCGGCCGAACCCGTTGTGGTCGACGACAACGACAGCAGCACGCACACGAATCCGCACGGCGCGACAATGCGCAACAGCGTGAGGCCCCACGGCCGCGGCGCGAACAGCGCGACCAGACCCGCGGCCCAAACGACCCACAACACGAGGGCGGCAACGCGCGTCGGCGCCGTCGACCAACTGACGGTCGCGTCAGCGAAAGCGGTGCCTGTGGTCACCGGAAGGAGCGCCCAGACAACGTCGTGCGCACCACTGCGAGATCAACGTGCACTCCGCTTCGTCGAGTGTGCCGGTGTCGACCTATCCTACGAACCTTCATGGATCAACCACTGCTCGGCGGGTCGATCTGCGCGGGTACGGCAACGGCTATCGGAAGCCTTCCTCATCGTGACGCATACGCGGCCGCCGCGCTGACGTTGCGGTGCTTGCCCGAGCTTCCCGCGGTTCCGCAACTGCCGCGGCGTTCGCGTCGCGAAGGGGTCGTCGCGGAGTGGGCCGGCGCGGTGCCCGGTGTCGTCGTACACGACGACGGCAGCATCGAGCTCACGCCCGGCGTCGACGTCGTCGGCCGATTGAAGACGCTGTTCGACGACGCGACGCACGGCGGCTTGTTGGCGTTCCTCGAAGTGGCCGCCCGGCAGCCCCGCCGTACCGAAGCACGTGAAGGTGCAGGTCGCCGGTCCCCTGACGCTCGGTGTCGCGTTCGTCGAAGCGGGCATGGATGCCGCGCACGCGTTCCCGCTCGGCGCGCGCGTCGCGAGGGCATGGGCCGCGGCGCTCGCCGATCTGGTGTCGGCCCGGCTGCCCGACGCCGGCCTCGTGTGTTTCTTCGACGAGCCCGCACTCGTGTGCTGGCGCGACTCCGAAGGCCCGATCGATCGTGAAGTCGCGACCGACCTCCTGTCGAGCGCGCTGGCCGCGTGCACCGGGGTGTCGGGCGTACACGTCTGCGGCCGCGGCGATCTCCGGCTCGCGCTCGACGCCGGGCCCCAGGTCGCGCACTTCGACGTCGGCGCGCTCGACCTCGACGACGCCACCGCGCTGTCGCGTTTCCTCGACGGCGGCGGGTGGATCGCGTGGGGCGCCATCCCGACCCACCGTCCGGTCGGCGAGCACCCGCAGCCGTTGTGGAACTCGCTCCTCGACGCGTGGTGCGAGCTGACCCGGCGCGGTTGCGATCCGGTCCAGCTGCGCGGCCAGGCGCTCGTCACTCCCGCGTGCGGCCTCGCGGGTCACGGCGAGAGCCAGGCCGAGCGGGCGATGCTGCTCGCTCGCGAGATCGGCGACCGTGTGCACGACCAGGCGGCGGCAACCAAGCTCGCGGTCGGCGCATAGATTTTCGGCGTGGCCGAACCGAAGCCGGGCAAAGAAGTCCGCGAGCGCGTCGCACAGCTGCGCGAGATCATCGAGTACCACAACGAGCGGTACTTCGGGCTGGACGAGCCCGAGGTCGCCGACGCCGAGTTCGACGCGCTCGTGCAGGAGCTACGCGGCGATCGAGGCGAAGTATCCCGCGCTCGTCACTCCCGACTCGCCGACCCAGCGTCCCGGCGGTCAGGCCGCGTCGACGTTCGCACCCGTGTGCACAACGGTGCGCATGCTCTCGCTCGACAACGCGTTCTCGCGCGAGGAGCTCGAAGCATGGGACGTGCGCATCCAGCGGCTGATCACCGAGCCGATCCGGTTCGTGGCCGAACCGAAGCTCGACGGTCTTGCGATCTCACTGCAGTACGTCGACGGACAGTTCACCGTCGGTGCGACGCGTGGCGACGGGGAGACCGGCGAGGACGTCACCGAGAACCTGCGCACGATCGGCGCGGTTCCGCAGAAGCTGAAGGGCAAGGCCAGGGACATCCCCGCGCTCCTCGAGGTTCGGGGCGAGGTCTTCATGCCGCTCGCCGCGTTCGAGGCGCTTGAACAAGCGTCAGGGCGCGGCGGGGGAGCGGCTGTTCACGAGCCCGCGGAACGCGGCCGCGGGCAGCCTGCGCCAGAAGGATCCGGGCATCACCGCGACCCGCGATCTCACGCTGTACGCGTACCAACTCGGCGTGCAGGAAGGCGGCCCGCGGCTACGGACGCACCAGGAGACGCTCGAGTGGATCCGTACGCTCGGGTTCCCGGTGAACGAGCGCATCGAGGCGATCGACGACGTCGAAGCTGTGTTCGGGTTCTGCGAACGCATGGAGGCGAGCCGTCATTCGCTGGGCTACGAGATCGACGGCGTGGTCGTGAAGGTCGACGATCTCGGCCAGCGTGCAGAGATGGGATTCACGTCGCGCGCGCCGCGGTGGGCGATCGCCTACAAGTTCCCGCCCGAGGAGAAGACCACGATCCTGCGCGACATCATGGTGAGCATCGGCCGCACCGGTCGGGCCACGCCGTTCGCGGTGCTCGAGCCGGTGTTCGTCGGGGGCGCGAACGTCGGTATGGCGACGCTGCACAACGAGGACGACGTCGCCCGCAAGGACGTGCGCCCGGGGGACACGGTCATCGTCCGGCGCGCCGGCGACGTGATCCCCGAGGTCGTCGGCCCGGTGGTCGCGAAGCGTCCACCCAAGACCAAGCCGTGGAAGTTCCCGAAGAAGTGCCCCGAATGCGGGCAGCCGCTGGTGCGGGTCGAGGGCGAGGCGAATCACCACTGCGTGAACGTCGACTGCCCGGCCCAACGTGTGCAGCGACTCGTGCACTGGGCGAGCCGCGGCGCGATGGACATCGAGGGCATGGGCGAGGAGCGCGTCCGCCAGTTCGTCGAAGCCGGGCTTCCTCGCGGACGCGGCCGACGTCTACGCGCTCACCGTCGAGCGGCTCGTCACGCTCGACCGGATCGGCGAACGTTCCGCGCAGCTACTCGTCGACGGCGATCGAGGGCTCGAAGTCGCGACCGTCTGTGGCGCGTGCTCGTCGGGCTCGGCATCAACCACGTCGGTCCGACCGCGGCCCAGGCCTTGTCGCGAGCGTTCGACGACCTCGACGCGATCATGGCGGCCGGTGTCGAAGGGCTGACTGCCATCGACGGTGTCGGCCCGACGATCGCGGAGAGCATCGGCACGTGGTTCTCGATCGATCGCAACCGCCGCCTGGTGCAACGACTGCGGGCGGCGGGCGTGAACTTCATGGGCGAGGGCGGCCAGCAGCGCGAGATCGTCGACGAGTCGTTCGCGGGGCTCACGTTCGTGCTCACCGGCTCGCTCGAGGCGCGCACGCGCGACGAGGCCGCGGAGGAGATCGACGCTGCGGGGCGGCAAGGTGACGTCGAGCGTGTCGAAGAAGACGAGCTACGTCGTGGCCGGAGAGAGCCCGGGCTCGAAGCTGGCGAAGGCCGAGGAGCTCGGGGTCACGGTGCTCGACGGGGCCGGCCTTCGAAGCGCTGCTGGCAGGCGGTCAGCCGACGTTGAACGACCAGGTATAGCTGCGCAGCTCGTGCTTCGCCTTCGCCGGCCTCGGCGGTCGCGAACGTGGTCGGCCACCACTCGAGCACCGCGGTGTGGCCCCCTTTGGTGAACTCCTGGATGTCCTTGCCGGGGCCGGGGTCGAACTCGATCGTGCCGAGGCTCGGAGTCGGTACTGACCTGGTCCTGCGGGATGGCCTTCCCGTCGATCGCGAGCTGACCGGTGAGGTTCGCGCGCAGCTGAGCGCCCACTGGACCTTGCGGGAGCTGCTGGTCGCTCTCGTTCGGTTGGAGGGTGACGATCTCGGGAGTGCGCTGGATCGGTGGCCGGCCCGTTCACCTGGGAGCGGCCGCCCCAAGATCAGCACGTTCACGCCCACAATCAGGACCCCGGCGACGATGGCGACACGAACCGGATTCCGAGGTCGGGTGAGCGACACAACCGGGAAGCTACCGTCGCCGGGCGCGGGATCGGGGAACGGGCTGGACGGGCCCGTGACGCGTGTCGCGCGCGACCCTGCCAGCTACCGTTGAAGCCATGCCCGGCAGTGCGGTGAGCGACCTCGCGGGCCGTGTCCTCGCGGGCCGGTACCTGCTCCACGGCGCGGTCGGCACCGGCGCGAGCGGTCGGGTCTACGTCGCCGAGGACACCCGGCTGAAGCGCGAGGTCGCGGTCAAGGTGCTGCACGCCGCGCTCGCCGAAGATGCCGCGTTCCTGCGCCGGTTCCGCGCCGAGGCGCAGCTCGCGGCGTCGCTGCACCATCCGCACATCGTCACGGTGCACGACTGGGGCGACGACGAGGTCCCGTTCATGGTGCTGGAGCTGCTCGAGGGCGGGTCGCTGCGGTCGATGCTCGACCAGGAGAACGTTCCTCACCGTGGCGCAGGCGGCGCGCGTCGGGCGCGACGTCTCCTCCGCGCTCGAGTACGCCCACACGCGTGGCGTCCTGCACCGCGACATCAAGCCCGCCAACCTGTTGTTCGACGAGCACGGGATCGTCCGGGTCGCCGACTTCGGCCTCGCGCGTGCGCTCGCGGAGGCGAGCTGGACCGAGCCCGCGGGCGCGGTCTTCGGCACCGCCCGCTACGCGTCGCCCGAGCAGGCCAAGGGCCTGCAGCTCGACGCCCGCTCCGACCTGTATTCGCTCGCGCTCGTGATCGTCGAGAGCGTGACCGGACGCCTGCCGTTCGCCGCCGACACCACGCTCGGGATGCTCACCGCGCGCACGATCGAACCGATCGTCGCGAGCGAGGAGCTCGGGCCGCTCGAATCGGTGATCGACCGGGTCGGCGCAATCGACCCGAACGACCGCTATCCCGACGCGGCGACGATGCGCCAGGCGATCTCCGACGCCGCCGACACGCTCCCGCCGCCCGGCCCGCTGCTGCTCGCGGGCATGGTCGACAAAGCCGACCCGCACCCCACCCGCGCCGTGCCCGAACGAGGCGCGCCGCTTCTTCGACCAGGACGCGATCGATTCGGGCAGGACCGCGGCGATCGAGGTCACCAAGACCAAGGCGAAGCCCGACCCCGAGGCGGACGACGGCGCCAAGGCTCGTACTCCCGGCGAGCGGCGCCTCGTGCCGTGGATCGTCGGCATCGTCCTGATCGTGGTGGTCGGGCTCGGCCGCGGCCGCGCTCGCGCAGGTGAGCAGCGGCAAGCAGTTCCCGGTCCCGGGCCTGCGTGGCCTGAGCCTCACCCAGGCCACCGCCTCGGCGAAGACCCATGGATTCACCGTCACGACGACGCACGCGCAGCCGCGCCCGACCCGGCCGGCACCGTCGTGAGCAGATCCCCGCCGCCGGCGGGTTCACGAGCGGTCACCAGGTGCGACTCGTCGTGTCGGGCGGTCCGCGCCGACGTGATCGTCCCGAGCATCGTCAACGCACCGTGGACGATCGCGAAGACGCAACTCGACCAGGCCGGACTCATCTACCCGGCGAGCCCGCCGACCACCCCGAGCGACCTGATCGCCAAGGGCAACGTGCTCAAGATCGATCCGGGTCAGGGCGCCAAGGTTCCCCCCGACCAGGCCATCACGGTCGTGCTCAGTTCCGGCCACGCCCCGGTGCCGGTACCCACGGTCACGAATTTCCTGTTCGACGCGGCGCAGACGGCCTTGACCAAGGCGCACTTCACGGTGAAGCGGGAGCCCGACGAGTTCTCGTCGAAGGTGCCGAGCGGGCGCGTGATCAGCACCGGCCCCGTTGCCGGCAAGGACGGCGCCGTACGGGTCGGAGGTGGGGGTCGTCGTCTCGCAAGGGCCCCGATCTCGTGACGGTGCCGGACGTGACGTTCGAGACGTTCAGCCAGGCGAAGGCCGATCTGGAGACAACGGCCTCACGGTCGGGACGCTCAAGACTTACAA
Source organism: uncultured Actinomycetes bacterium (assembly GCA_963761055.1). Classification (GTDB taxonomy): domain Bacteria; phylum Actinomycetota; class Acidimicrobiia; order IMCC26256; family PALSA-610; genus PALSA-610. The sequence continues at coordinate 223,976 of CAVXFO010000001.1, forward strand.
CTCGGACTCGAGCGTCGTGGAGAGCCAGAACCCGCCGGGCGGCCGAGGCTTCCCCGAGGTTCTGCGGTCGACCTCAGCTTCAACCCCCGCACGGGTTGAGCCCGGGTGGCGCCGGCTGCCTACCATTCGCTCCTTCCTCGACACCATGACGAATGGGGAGCCGAACATGGGTGCACTCGACGGACGGGTCGCGATCATCACGGGCGCCGGGCGCGGTCTGGGGCGCGAGCATGCGCTGCTCTTCGCGAGCGAGGGCGCGAAGGTCGTGGTCAACGACCTCGGCGGCGACATGCACGGCGAGGGCGGCGACCCGAGCGCGGCGATGCAGGTGGTCGACGAGATCAAGGCCGCGGGCGGCGAGGCGGTCGTCAACGGCGAGAACGTCGCCGACTGGGACGGCGCGCAACGGCTCGTGCAACAGGCGATCGACGCGTTCGGTGACCTCCACGTGCTGGTGAACAACGCCGGCATCCTGCGCGACCGGGTCATCATCAACATGACCGAGGCCGAGTGGGATTCGGTCGATCACCGTGCACCTGAAGGGCCACTTCGCGCCGACGCACCACGCCGCCGTCTACTGGCGGGAGCAGACCAAGGCGGGCAAGGAGGTGAACGCGTCGATCATCCACACGACCTCGACGTCGGGACTGTTCTCGAACCCGGGGCAGGCGAACTACGACGCGGCCAAGAGCGGGATCGCGACGCTCTCGCAGGTCTGCGCCAAGGAGTTGGTGCGCTACGGCGTGCGGTCGAACGCGATCGCGCCCGGCGCCCGCACGCGGCTCACCGAGGCGACGCCGGGGCTCGGCGACGCGGTCAAGGCGCCCGACGAGGGATTCGACGTGTGGCACCCGGGCAACGTCTCGCCGTTCGTCGCGTACCTCGCGACCGCGGGCTGCCCGATCACGGGCGAGTGCTTCATGGTGCAGGGCGGCAAGGTGCAGCGCGTCGCAGTCGTGGAAGGCCGCGGAGGTCATCGAGAAGAACGAACGCTGGACGGTGGAGCAGCTCGCGGCCGAAGCCGCGAGCCTCCTGCCGAAAAAGTAGGCGCAGGTGAGCGTCGATGCCCAGTCGGACGAGAAGCCGGACGCGGCGCCGCGATTCTTCATCGTGAGGATCATGAAGACGGGCACCACCACGCTCCTCGACCACGCTCGCAACACGTTCGGCTCGCGCCGCGATGTCTACCCGACCGGCGGGATCGACACGACGCCCGGGGAGATCGACAGTGCGTCGAGCCTTCCTCACCTGCTGGCACTTCCTGCCGCGCGGCGCGAGGAGATCCGTGTCTACCTCGGCCATTTTCCTTATATCGCCTATCAGATGCTCGGAATCGAGTGCGTCACCGCGACCATCCTTCGCGATCCCGTAGCGCGTATTGCGTCCTACGTGCGCCAGGCGAAAGGTCAGCCGCGATTTCGCGAACACTCGTTCGAAGCGATCTACGAAGACCCGTTCGTCTTCGGCATGTTCTTGCACAACCATCAAGCGAAGAACTTCGCAATGAAGAGCACCGATCCACTGACGGGGATGATGGACATCATCGAGATCGACGACGACCGCCTCCGGCTCGCGGAGGCGAATCTCGAGCAGGTCGACGTCGTGGGCCTCACCGAGCACTACGGCGAGTTTCTCGACGAGATGCGGTTCCGCTTCGGCTGGACGATCCAACCCGGAATCGCGACGAACGTGAGTACCGAGAACTGGGAACCGAGCCCCGCGCTACGTCGGAGGATCCAAGCAGACAACCTCGCAGACATTGAGTTCTACGAGTATGCGCGTGCGCTCGTCAGCCGCCGCCGACGAGCGCACCCCCCGCTCTCGGATTAGTCGGTGATCTCCTGCAGCGCGGCGGTGAGCGTCGCGTTGGCGCCGCCGCCACCCTGCATCATCAGCTTCGTCATGTCGCCCTGGACGCGGACCTTGCCGGCCATGAACGCCTGCATTCCGGCCTGCTGGGTCGCCGGACACGAAGACCGCGCGGGCGGTCTCGATGTCGGTCGACATCGTGAGGTCGGCACCGTCGGTGACGCCTTTGCCGAACAGCACTTCGCCGCCCTTGGCGCCCATGAAGAACTTGACGATGTCGTCGCCGTCGGTGACCTCGAGGTTCATCACGAGGTTGCGGCGGGCGGGACCTCCGGCTGATGCTCGCGGATGAGCTTCTCGCCGCATCGAACCAGGGGTCGGAGAGAAACGCGTACTTGTCGGGCACGGTTGCCTCCTCGGTCCGGCCGAGACGCGGCCTCGGCGCTTGCCGGGGCGGGATCGTGGCTGCGTCGTCCGGAGCCTCGAGCTTGCTCGAGGGCGACCCGTACCGTCTACGCTGGCGCCGTGGCCGGCACGACCAGGTTCGAACGAATCGCGGATCACGAGCGCAACGGGAAGTGGAAGAACCCACCGTTGCGCATCGAGATGTCGGAGTGCATCAACTGCGATGCGTGCCTGCGCCACTGCCCGTCGCAGTTCGGCGCGATCTTCAACCACGGCGCCGACGTCGTGATCGTGCCCGAGCTCTGCAGCGGCTGCGACAAGTGCCTGCCCGCGTGCCCGGTCGACTGCATCTATCCCGATCCCGACTGGAGTCCGGCGCCCGGCGACTGGTGGACGTTGCCGCTCAGCCGCCTCGACCCCTACAAGTAGCCTCTCGCCGATGGCCGAACGGCTCACCCGTGCCGAGGTCGAGCACGTCGCGCAACTCGCCCGCCTCGCGCTCGACCGAGCAGGAGATCGTGCGCGCTCACCGGCGAGCTCGGCGCGATCCTCGATCACGCCGCGCGAGGTGTCGGCGCTCGACACCGAGCGACGTTCCGCCGACCGCGCACCCGCTGCCGCTCGTGAACGTGTTCCGGGCCGACGTCGCGCCGGCCGTGCCTGCCGCACGACGAGGTGCTGGCGGCCGCGCCCGACGCCGAGGAGCGGCCGGTTCCGTGTGCCGCGCATCCTCGGGGAGGAGCCGTGAGCGCCGACTCGGGCAGCGCCGCGCCATCGCCGCCGACGTGCGAGTGGCGCCGTTCGCGCCCGCGACGTCGTCGAGGAGCATCTCGCGCGCGATCGACGGCGCGCGAGCCCGACATCCACGCGTTCAACCTCGTGCTCGCCGACGAAGCGCGTGCCGCGGCCGACGCGATCGACGCCGCGGTCGCGCGGGGCGACGATCCCGGGCCGCTCGCCGGCGTGCCGCTCGCGCTCAAGGACAACATCTGCACGCGGGGAGTCGCGACTACGTGCTCGTCGCGGATTCTCGAAGGCTGGCGCCCGCCGTACGACGCGACGGTCGTCGAGCGCGTGCGCGCGGCGGGCGCGGTCGTCGTCGGCAAGACGAACCTCGACGAGTTCGCGATGGGCTCGCTCGACCGAGAACTCGGCGTTCGGCCCGACCCGCAACCCGCACGACCTCACCCGGGTGCCCGGCGGATCGAGCGGCGGATCGGCGGCCGCGGTCGCGGCCGGCTTCGCGCCGCTGGCGCTCGGCTCCGACACCGGCGGCTTCGATCCGCCAGCCGGCGGCGCTCTGCGGCGTGGTCGGGGTGAAGCCGACCTACGGCGTGGTGTCGCGTTACGGGCTGATCGCGTTCGCGTCGTCGCTCGACCAGATCGGGCCGTTCGCGGCGACGGTCGACGACGCCGCGCTGCTGCTCGAGGCGATCGGCGGCCACGACGAGTGCGACTCCACGTCGATCGACCGACCCGGCGCCGGCGTCGCTCGCGGGCTCGACGAGGGCGTCGCGGGGCTGCGCATCGGCATCGTCGACGAGATGACCGAGATCGACGGCATCGAGCCGAGGTGCGGGCCGCGGTGCTCGAGGCTGCCGCGGCGTTGGAAGCCGCCGGGCGCCAAGGTCGACCGGTCTCGGTGCCGTCGGCCACCTACGGGCTCTCGGCGTACTACCTGATCGCGCCCGCGGAAGCGTCGTCGAACCTCGCGCGCTACGACGGCGTGCGCTACGGGCTGCGCGGTGCCGCGCCGACGACATCGCGGACATGAACGCGGCAACGCGTGAGGCCGGCTTCGGCCGCGAGGTGAAGCGCCGCATCATGCTCGGCACCTACGCGCTCTCGGCCGGCTACTACGACGCGTACTACGGGCAGGCGCAGAAGGTGCGCACGCTCATCATCCGCGACTTCGAGCGCGTGTACGAGCAGTTCGACGTGCTGCTCTCGCCGACGTCACCGACCGTCGCGTTCGAGCTCGGCGCCAAGACCGCCGACCCGCTCGCGATGTACCTCTGCGACGTCTGCACGATGCCGTCGAACCTCTCGGGGCATCCCGCGATGTCGGTGCCGTTCGGCAGGGGCGAAGGCGGTCTGCCGATCGGCGTGCAGGTGCTCGCGCCCGCGCTCGGCGAGCCTGCGATGTTCCGTGTCGCGCGCGCTATCGAGCAGGCGGCCGGCTAGACCGAGCGGCGGACGATCACGATGAATCGTCGTTGGTGATGGTGCCGAACCCGAGTCCCCAGAAGCCGCCCATGCCCGCATTGGTGGGGTTGCCGAACTGCACGACGATGTACTCATCCGGTTCCGGCGCCAGGTCGCCGTTGACGACGACCGTTACCGACTTCGCGATCTCGCCCGGGGCGAACGTGATGGTTCCACCGGCCGGGGTGTAGTCGGTCGCGGGATCGGCCTGGTTTCCGGGCGCCCCCGCCACGAACACCGTCCGCCAGTGCGCGGTGACCGCGACGGTCGACGCGTTGGAAAGCGTGACCGGTACGTCGAGGGCCGTCGTGCCCGTGTTGCCTTCCGCCATCGCCGCAGTGCCCGGTACCACGACGGCGTGGTCGTCGTTGGTGATAAGGCCGAAGCCGAGACCCCAGTAGCCGCCCAGCGTGGCTCCGCTCGGATCGCCGAATTGCACGACGATGTATTCGTCGGGCTCGACAACGGTGTCGGCATTGACGGTCACCCGCAGGGTCTTTGCAGTCTCTCCCTGTGCGAAGCTGATTCTGCCGCTCGCCGGCGTGTAGTCGGTCGCGGGATCGGCCTGATTGCCGACGGCGCCGGGCACGAACACTGTTTGCCATCGTGCGCTGACCGGAAAGAGCGGCGGCTTGCTGAGCGTGACGGGAATGTCGAGCGCGCTGCTCCCGGTGTTGCCCTCCGCGATCGACGCGGTACCGGGCAGGAGCGAAGGTGGTGTTGTCGAGAACCTATACCCGGCCGTGCCTGCGATCACCGGATTGTCGTCGGAGTCGAACACCACCAAGGCGACCACGCAGAACTGGCTGCAATCAACCACGAACCCGGGTGGGGCGCTACCGGGGTGAATCCCGGCTTGGGGCACGTAGGTGGTCGAGATGAACCCGTTCGCATCGGTCGTGCCGTCTTTTTCGGTCCCGACGTCACACCCGTCGATCACGTTCTGCAGGACGTAGTAACAGTCGAAGAGCCCGAACTGGGTGTTCGGCTCCGACAAATGGCCGGTGACTTGCACGACCTCACCCAGCGTCAGATTGCTGGATGGGCTCAGCGAGACAGAGCCGGTCGGCGTCGCCGCGGCTGCCGGTCGCGCCGCTGCGGTTGTGGCCGCGGCGAGCCCGATCAGGACCGCCGCCCATGCCCTGATCACGCGCCTCAACTGCCGGGGCCGCGATTTCGATTCCTCTTGACTCGAACGTGCGGCCACATCGCACCCCCCGTGTTCTCAGAATCCTCTCATACTCGGCCCTCGGCATCGAGGGCTCTCAATACCGGCAGAACGCAGCGGTGATCTTGTTGAATGTGTCAGCCGACTCCCATTGGAGGAAGTGACCGGCGTTCGGCACGAACAGCGGGCCCGTGGCATCGATGCACGCGGCGGCCGCCTTCCACGGGAACGACGGCAACACCACGTGGTCGTCGGGGCCGTACAACACGAGCGTCGGTACGGGGGTGCGCTCGAAGAGGCGGGGGACGTCTTCCATCGGTCGGTTGCCGGTCGTCTGCTCGTAGACGCCCCAGCTCGCCGCGCAGCCTTTCCGCGTCCCGGTAGGGCTCGGTGTGGAAGTCGACCTCATCGGACGTGAACGCGTTCGGCGTGCCCCAGAGGCGGTGGCCGTACATCCCCGCGACATAACGCTGCCGGCGTTCCGGGGTGTCGAGCTCGGCAAGCAGCCCGTCGGGATCGTTTCCCTGGCGCACGAAGTAGTCGGCTTGCGCCCGGCGCTCGCGTACGTCGTCGGCGGGGAGACCGGCCGCTTCGTAGACGTCGTTCAGCGGCGGGGGAACGGTGTTGAACAGCACCTGGTGCGTGGCGAAGCCCGGGTAGCGGAGGCCGAGATCGAAGAGCACGACCCCGCCGACGTCGCCGCCCGCGACCGCGCTCTGTTCGTGGCCGAGCACGTCGTGTACGAGCGTGTAGCAGTCGATGGAGTACGCAGCGATGTCGTAGAAGTCGTCGGGCGCGAGGCTCGAGTCGCCGTGGCCCCGGAAGTCGGGGGCGATCACCTCGTATCCCGCTTCCGCCAGCGCGGCGATGTTGCGCCACCAGATGCGCTTGGTCTCCGGGTAGCCGTGGAGCAGCAGCAGCGGGATGCCGCCGACGCCCTCGCGGACGTACGCGATCGTCACGTCGTTGCGCACGTGGGCGTGGTACACGGCGAAATCATTCGGGCTGGGAGCCGTCGTCATGTTGCGTAGTCTGGCAGGCGTGACCGAGACGACGACGGCCCGTGCCCGGGCCAACGAGCACGCGAGTTACGAGACCGTCATCGGGCTCGAGGTGCACTGCGAGCTCGCGACCGTCAGCAAGATGTTCTGCGGCTGCCCGAACGAATTCGGCGACGAGCCGAACACCAACGTATGCCCGGTGTGTCTGGGCTTGCCCGGCTCGCTGCCGGTACTCAACGGCACTGCCGTGGAGTACGCGCTCCGGGTGGCGGAAGCCCTGCACCTCCGGGTTCCCGAGCGTTCGGTGTTCTCGCGCAAGAACTACTTCTATCCCGACATGCCCAAGGACTACCAGATCTCCCAGTTCGACGAGCCGATCACCATCGACGGTTGGCTCGACATCGACGGCGAGCGGGTCGGCATCACGCGCGCGCACCTCGAGGAAGACACGGGCAAGTCGCAGCACGTCGGTGTCGGCGGCCGCATCCACGATGCCGAGTTCTCCCTCGTCGATTACAACCGCGCCGGTGTCCCGCTGCTCGAGATCGTTTCCGAGCCCGACATCCGCTCCGCGGAGCAGGCGAAGCGTTACGTCGAGGAGTTACGGGCGACGCTGCTCGCGGTCGGTGTGTCCGACGTGAAGATGGAAGAGGGATCGCTGCGCATCGACGCCAACGTGTCGGTGCGCGCGCCGGGCGCGTCGGAGTTCGGGACGCGCGCGGAGATCAAGAACCTCAACTCGCTGCGCTCGCTCCTGCGTGCGATCGACTACGAGGCCGAGCGGCAGTGGGCGTTGACGCGGGCGGGCGAGAAGGTCGTGCAGGAGACGCGGCACTGGGACGAAGAGCAAGGGCGGACGATCTCCGGTCGTTCGAAAGAAGAGGCGCACGACTACCGGTACTTCCCCGAGCCCGACCTCGTGCCCGTCGAGCCGACCCAGGAGATGCGCGACCGTGTGCGCTCGACCATGCCCGAGCTGCCGGCAGCGCAGCGGGCACGCTACGTGGAGCAGTGGGACATCAGCGCCGAGGACTCCCGGGTGCTCGTCGATGTGCCCGGCCTTGCCGACTACGCGGAGCGCGCAGTGTCGGCGCTACCGGCGGATGGTGGCGGCACGGCCAGGGATGTCGTGAACTGGGTGCGCCAGGAAGTGCTGGCGTATGTGAACGAGTCGGGGTTGTCGCCGGCGGTCCTGTCGCCCGAGATGCTCGCCGAGCTCGTCGGCCTCGTCGGGGCGGGCACGATCTCGCGGGCGCAGGCCAAGGACGTGCTGGCGGAGTCGCTGCGCGAAGAGAAGTGGCCGCGCACGATCGTCGAGGTGCGCGGTCTCTCGCAAGTGAGCGACGAGAGCGCGATCGCGGAGGTTGTCGACCGCGTACTCGCCGCCAACCCCGGCGTCGCCGACGAGTACCGCGCCGGCGACGACGGTGCGCGGAAGAAGAAGCGCGGCTTCCTCATGGGCCAGATCATGCGCGAGCTCAAAGGTCAGGGCAACGCCCAGGTGATCAACCGCATTCTCGACTCGCGCCTGTCGGGGTAGCGGCCCGAGTTACGCGGTTGCGGGCTTTCCCCGATGCCGGAACCGCAGCGCCGTCGTATCGATCAATGCCGCTTCGTTTCCCGAGTGGGCGTTCCAACGGGCCGACACGAACAAGACGTTCTGGATCGTCGCCCCGATCATCCTGATCTTCGTGTGCGGACCGATCGGCCTCGGGTTGGCGATCGCATGGTTCCGGACCTACCGCGGCCGTGTCGCGATCGAGGCGACGTCGGCATCGACCAGATAGCAGCGACGCGGTTCTGCGCACTTGCCGCACAATGAGTCGCTGGCCCGAGCGCCGGCCGCGGCGCATGCTGGAGTCATGGCGAGAGTCGAAGTGTTCGTCGACGACGCGGTTCGAGGTCGGCTCCCGCGGGTCTGCGCGAAGACCGGGGTGCCGAGCGACGGCCAGCTCCGGATCGAACAGACAACGGGTGGGCTCGGATTTGCGTGGTTGTTGATCTTCCTCGGTCCGGTCGGATGGATCGTCCTGCTGTTCTGTGCGTGGTCCGGTTCGAGCAGCGGTGTGCTCACCGTGCGCCTGCCGTACTCGGACGCAGCCGTGGATCACGAGTGGCGGCTGCGCCGGATTCGTTTCCGCGCCGCCGGCCTGGCGCTGCTCGGCTTCGGGTTTGGGCTGGCTCTCCACAACGAGCCGGCAACGGCAGTGCTCGCGGCGGCCGCCGCCGGCTTGGTTCTCGTCTCGCTCCTGGCGCATCTCCGTCTGCTGACCGTGCGCGTCGGCGTGAACCTCGACGCGTCGCATCGGTGGGTGACGTTGACGCACGTACATCCCGACTTCGTGCGGGCGGTCGAGCGTTCCTCGACCGCGGAGACGACGACGGACCGCTAGACCTGGGTACGTGACCAAGATCGTCGTGCTGGCCGATACGCACATCGCCGACTCCGGATCCGGGCGGCTGCCCGAGCCAGTGTGGGACGCGCTGCGAACTGCGGATGCGATCCTCCACGCCGGCGATGTCGTGAGCGCGAAGTTCCTCGACGAGCTGCGCGCACTCGCGCCCGTGCACGTAGTGCTCGGCAACAACGACAGCACATTGGTCGGCATGTTGCCCGATGTCGTCGAACTGGAGTTCGACGGTGCGCGCGTGGCGATGGTCCACGACAGTGGGGCGCGGCGGGGAAGGGAAGCGCGGATGTCTCGACGGTTCCCGTCGGCGGGCGTGGTCGTGTTCGGCCACAGTCACATCCCGTGGAACGAGCCCGGTGTCGACGGGCAGCTGTTGTTCAATCCCGGTTCGGCGACGCAACGACGCGCGCAACCGAAGCGCACGTTCGGCGTGTTGCAATTCGAAAACGGCGAAGTGAAGGCCGAGATCGTCGAACTCGACTGACGTAGTTGTCACACCTGTTCGTCATGATGTGTGCATTGGCGGTCACGGAAGACCAACAACTCGGGAGTGTTGCAGTCGAGGTTCGGCTCGCGGAACGGTTGCTCGCGTCGGCGGTCGATGCGTTGGATCCCGACGCGGTTGCGTTGCGCGACGCGTTGGGGGTGTGGGAATCATTCGACCGGGCGGAACGATTGGCGGCGAACGCGAAGGTGCTGTTGGCCGCGCGGGTCGAGCAGTCGGGGGACTGGAAGGTCGCGGGCGCGCGTTCGGCGGCGGAGCATCTGGGCCGGTTGAGCGGGACGGGGACGCGTCACCGCGCGCCGCATGTTGGAGAACTCGAAGGTGTTGCCAGGTTTGCCGGGCGTTGTCGGGGCGATGCGCGGTGGCGTGTTGTCGGCGGCGCAGGCCGAGGTGATCGTGCCGGCTGCGGCCGCGGATCCGGCCGGCGCCGACGAGCTGGTCGGTCTGGCGAGAACGACGAATCTGCTCGAGTTGCGCGAGGCGTGTTTGCGGGCGAAGACGAAAGCCGATCCGGATCCGGACGCGACGCATCGTCGTATTCATGCGCACCGCTATCTGCGGTCCCGCACCGATGCCGAAGGGGCGCGGATCCTCACGGTCCGGGGCACGGTAGACCGGGTGGCCCGAATCGAGTCGGCGTTGGAACCGATACTCGACGCGCTGTTCGAACAGGGCCGGGTTTCGGGTCGCAGAGAGCCTCGCGAGGCGTACGCGTTCGACGCGTTGCTCGCGCTCGCAGACCGTGACGACATCCCGACCGCAAAGCGTCGGACCCCCAAACCGAGGTATCTCGCGTTGTTGCACGTGCCGTTGGAGGCCTTGACGCGCGGCGCCGTCGACGGTGAAGAGACCTGTGAGATCGCCGGAGTGGGGCCGGTTCCTGTGCGGGTCGCGCGCGATCTCTTGGGCGACGCGATCCTGAAGTTGGTGATCACGAAAGGGGTAGACGTCGCGAACGTCGTGCATCTGGGGCGGGGTCCGACTGCCGCGCAACGGATCGCGTTGTTGTGGTCGGCGCCGAAGTGTGCGAACCAGGCGTGTTCGAGCCGGTTCGTGCAGATCGACCACCGCGACCCGTGGGCGGTGACCAGGCACACGACACTGCGTGAGCTCGATCCGCTCTGCCCGCACTGCCACAGACTGAAGACCGACTGCGGTTGGTCGCTCGTCGAAGGCGCCGGACGCCGAGTGTTCGTACCGCCGACAGATCCCCGCCATCACCGCAACCGGCCACCGCCATGAAACCCGACGGGTCAGGGTGACGAGATGGCCCGCTGCATCGCCAAGAGGTAGCGATGAACCCGCGGTCTTGCAGCCGATCGGCGAGCGGTGAGAGTGCGCGCCCGAAGGGAAGCGCAGGACGGGAGACGCCATGCACGTCGAAGCGAACTTGGCCGCCGGTGTCCCGCACGACGAGGAACGACTCCTCGCCCCGTTCGGGATGGACAGGCAGCGTGCCGTAGGCGAAGCCGAAGCGGTCGGGGCGTAGGTGAGCGCGTCGGATCGGGACCGTTCGAGCAGGGCAGTGAGATCAGCGACGCCCGCTCGGCGGAGCCGGACGCGAAGGCTCAGTTGCGGCGGTATTCGTCGGGCGGCCCGTCGCCCGACGACGGGAGTTGCGGCGAGCTCGGGGTGATCATGATCCCGCGCAGATGCGCGGCACTGATGCCCAGCGCGGCGCCGAGCGACTCGAGTACGTGCGTCTCCGACGCGCTGAGTGGGCCGTCGGCGGTACCGATGCGGGTGACCTGATCGATGAATGTCTCTTTGCCCTGCGTGTTCAGGCCCGAGGAAAGAGGGGCGAGATAGTCGCCGAGGTTCGACGGGTCGAGCGCTTCGAGGTCGTGGGTGAGCCACGTGTCGTCATAGGTCTCGGCACCGGATCTGCGGGCGGCGTCGACCGCGGCGCGGCGGGCGTTGTCGTTGGCGCGGTCGCCGGCCGCGAGCATCGACACCGCGGAGATGCGCATCGCGCCGCGGAGGTTCTCGCTGAAGGAAGCCGACGTCGGGGTGTGCAACACCTCGGGCGAGTAACGCGTGCCGCACGTCGAGCACTTCACCTGCTCGCCGACGGCCTTGCCGACCGGGAACAGCGGGATGAAGAAGAGCGTGAACCAGCGCCGGATCTGCTCGAGCACGTACGAGCGGTCGGTGCCGCATTTGGCGCAGAAGAACTCACCGCTCGACAGGGCCTTGGCGCGGGCCCGAAGCCCCCAGATCAAGATCATGGCGGAACGGTACTACCGAAACCCCTTCAGCACGCGGGCGACGCGCTCGGCGCCGAGCCTCGCGGGGGTGTCGAACGAGACGCGCTGGACGATGTCGCCGTAGCGCGCCTGCAACCGCGGCGCGATCTGCTCGGGAGTACCGGACACGACGAAGGTCTCGACCATCTCGTCGGTGATCATGGCGGCCATCGCCGCCCAGTCCCCGGTCTTCGACAGTCGGTTGAGCTCCGGCTGCATGTCGCCCCACCCGTGCGCGTCGAGCACGACCTTGTACGCCGGGGTCGAGCCGTAGAACGCGAGGCGCGGCCGCATCGCGTCACGCCCCTTCGCGAGCTCCTCCTCGGTCTCGGCCACGATCACCATCGACGGGAACGCAACCTCGAGCTGCGCACGCGCGCGTCCGCTCGTCGCCAAGCCGCGGTCGAGGGCGGGGAACGTCGTCTCGCGCATGAACTTCTCGGTCGAGAACGGATGGATCATGAAGCCGTCGGCGACCTCACCCGCGACCTCCGTCATGAGCGGTCCGACACCACCCAGGAAGATGCGGGGGACGCCGAACGGGCTCGGGCCCGGATTGAAGAAGGGCGTCATGAGCGTGTGCGTGTAGAAGTCGCCGTGGAAGTCGAGCTTGGCGCCTTCGTGCCAGCTCGCCCAGATCGCGCGGATCGCCAGCACCATCTCCCGCATGCGCGCTGCGGGCTTCGACCACTCCATCGAGAACCGCTTCTCGATGTGTGGCTTGATCTGGGTACCGAGCCCGAGGTTGAAACGACCGCGCGACATCAGCTGCAGGTCGTACGCCGACTGCGCGAGTGTCATCGGGTTGCGGGCGAACGCGATCACCACCGCGGTCGTGAGCTGTACGCGCTCGGTGTGCTCCGCCGCGAGCAGCAGCGGGAAGAACCCGTCGTGGCCGCCCTCGAACGAGAAGATCCCGTCGTAGCCGGCCGACTCGATGTCGCGCGCGGCGCCCGGAACGGCGTGCAGGTCGGTGGTCGTCAATGCGGCGTCGACGAGCATGGGTGATCCCTACGATTGGCGGATGGAACACTTCGGGCCCGAAACCTATGGCGAGCGCGTCGCCGACGTCTACGACGACTGGTACAAGCCCGTCGACACGGCCGCCGAAGTCGCGCTGTTGACCGAGCTCGCGGGCGGCGGGCGGGCACTCGAGCTCGGCATCGGCACCGGCCGGATCGCGGTGCCGCTCGCGGCGAACGGGGTCGAGGTGCACGGCATCGACGCGTCGCCGGCGATGGTCGAACAGATGCGGGCGAAGCCGGGCGGCGACTCGATCCCCACGGTCCTCGGCGACATGGCCGATGTGGCCGTCGAGGGAACCTTCGCGCTCGTGTTCGTCGTGTTCAACACGTTCTTCCAGCTCTACTCGCAGGACGCGCAGCTGCGTTGCTTCGCCAACGTGGCCGAGCACCTCGAACCGGGTGGCCGCTTCGTCGTGCACGCGTTCGTCCCCGACACGTCGCGGGTCGGAGCCGGTGAGCACCTCGCGGTCAAGGAGGCATCGCTCGACCGGGTCCGGCTCGACGCGAGTGTGTTCGACGCGCTCGAGCAACGCCTCGACACCACCCAGGTCCGCATCACGGAGCAGGGCATCCGGCTCGTGCACGCCAAGCTTCGGTTCGCGTGGCCGCCGGAACTCGACCTCATGGCGAAGCTGGCCGGGCTCACGCTCGAGCACCGGTGGTCGAGCTTCGACAAGCAGCCCTTCACCGGCGCGAGCGCCTTCGCGGTCTCCGTCTATCGCGCATGATCTGACGCGTCGCGTGCAGCCCGGGGATGCCCGTCACGCCGCCACCGCCGTGGGTCGCGCTGCTCGCCTGGTACAGGCCCGCGATCGGAGTCCGGAAGTCGGCGTAACCCGGCGCGGGCCGCATGTGGAACATCTGGTCGGGTGACAGCTCGCCGTGGAAGATGTTTCCGCCGATGAGCCCGTACTCGTGCTCCATCTCGTACGGCCCGATGACCTGGCGGTGCAGGATCGAGTCGGTGAAGCCCGGCGCGACCGCCTCGACGCGTGCGATCACGCGGTCGGCGTAGGCGTCGAGCGCGGCGCGGTCAGGCTCGTTCGCGAACGTGTGCGGCACCCATTGCGTGAACATCGAGACGACGTGCCGACCCTCTGGCGCGAGCGTCGGATCGAACACGCTCGGGATGCAGATGTCGGCGAACGGCAGTTCGGCGGGCCGGCCCGCGACGGCGTCCTGGAACGCGCCTTCGATGTCGTCGAGTGATTCCGCGAGGACGATCGTGCCCCCGTGCACCTCGGGATCGAACCCGGGCTTGGCCGCGAACTCGGGCAACCGGTCGACGGCGACGTTGACCTTCACCGTGCCGCTGCGCGACCGCCAACCTTCCATCCGGGCGACGAAGTCGTCGGGAAGGTCTCTGCGGTCGAGGTGTTCGAGGAACGTGATCTTCGGGTGCGTCGCCGCGACCACGACGTCGGCGCGGATCTCCTCGCCCGACTCGAGCGTGACGCCGCGCACCCGCCCCTCGCGCACGTCGATGCGGGCGACCGCGGCGTCGGTGCGCACGGTCGCGCCGTTGGCGAGCGCGGCGTCGCGCAGGGCCCGGCTCACCCCTCCCATCCCGCCCGCGGGAAAGCCCCACGAACCGAGCTGGCCGTCGCCGACGTCGCCGACCTTGTGGTGTGCCATCACGTAGGCGGTGCCCGCCGAGCGCGGACCGGCCCACGTGCCGATAACCCCGCTCACCGCGAGCACGCCCTGCATCTGTGGTGACACGAAGTACTCGTCGAGCAGGTCGGCGATGCTCATCGTGAACAGCCGGGTCACATCCGCGGTGCCGGCGACGCCGAGGCCGCGCAGCTTCCACGCGAGTTGTAACTGCTCGACGAGGTCGCGAGGACGGCGCGACCCGACCCGCGGCGGGATGGTCGTGAGCAGCGGGCCCAACACGTCGGCGAGGCCGCCGAGCCACGAGTCCCAATGTTCGAAGGCGTCGGCATCGGGCTTGGAGAAGCGCGCGATCTCGGCGTGACGGCGGGCGGGATCGTCGTCGGGCATCTGCAGCGCGCGTCCGTCGCGGTACGGCACGAAGTAGCCGTGCTGCGGATAGACCTTGTAGCCGTGCTTCGCGAGCTCCAGCTCCGACACGATTGTCGGCGGCATCAGGCTGACGACGTACGACAACGACGTCACCTTGAAATCGGGTCCCCAGGGCTGTTCGGTCGTGGCCGCGCCGCCGACCTGTGACCGGCGCTCCAGCACAGTGACCCGAGCCCCGCGCCGGGCGAGCAGCCCCGCCGCGACGAGCCCGTTGTGCCCGCCGCCGACCACGACGACGTCGAAGCCGTCCTCGCCGGCGCTCATCGGGCGACGCGTTCCAGCAACGGGCGCCAGGATTCGAGTGGATCGGGTTCGGCCGCCGGGTCCTTGGCCGCTTCGTCGGCGCGCCGGAGCGCGAGGATCGCGGCGAGGTCGAGATCGCCGGCCATGCGGGAGCGCGCGACGGGATCGAGCACGTCGCCCTGCAGGTGCAGCGTCTCGATGCTGCGGGGGCTCAACCGTTCGCGGTACGACGGGTCGGTCGCGACGAGGTAGCGCTTGGCGTCGACGTGGGCTCCGACAAGCCGGGCGACCCGCGCGCCGAGGAGTGGCTCGACGAGAGCCCCGCCCCGCGCCGCGTGGTCGCCGTGGTCGTGCGGGAACGCGATGTCGGCGATGTCGTGCACGAGTCCGGCCACCGCCAGCTCCGGGTCATCCGGATGCGCCGCCCGTAGCTGCGCGCCGCACTGCAGCGTGTGGAACAGGCCGTCGATCTCCGGCTCGTCGAACACGCCGTCGCCCCGCGAGTAGTGCGAGGAGGTCGTCGACCGATGCGGGCGGGGTCGAACGTGCGGACGAGCGAGCCGCTCGGCGAAGGCGAGGGAGCCGTGTCATGCCAGCTGCTCCTCGATCTCGTCGATCAGCTCCTGGAGGTGCAGCACCCGGGTGACGTTGGCCGGGTGCTCGGCGCCCCTGGCTACCGCGACGAGGTCGGTCCGGATCTGGTCGGCGCGGGCCCGATGGTCGACGGTCCGGGCGTCGTAGAAGGCGACGCCGGTAGGCGAGTACACCTCGACCTCGGTGCGGCCGGTGGCGGTCGCGGCGGTGCAGCACATCGACACCCCGCTCGTCGCGCCCGACTCGTGGGTGCAGTTCACCGACACCCAACCGAGGGGATCACCCACGGCGTCCACGGTGACGATCGGACCGAGACCGGCTTCGATCATGTCGAGCACGTGCGGTCCGATGTCGAGGACCGCGCCCCGTTCGAGCCGCCATCCGTGGGCGAACGGGCCATCGAGGAACGCACCCGAGATGAAGCAGGCTCGACCGCCGACCGGCCCGATGCGCTCGACTCCGGCGAGGAAGTCGGGGAGGGCGGGGTCGAAACGGTAGGTGAGCATCACCAGCGCGCCCACTCCGGTCTCACCGACCACGTCGACGATCGTTCGGGCCGCGGCGACGTCGACGCCGAGCGGTTTCTCGAGCAGCAGGGTCTTGCCGGCCCGGGCCGCGCGGATGGCGAGGTCGGGTTGCGCCTCGGGGGTCACGGCGATCGAGACCGCGTCGCACGCGTCGAACAGCGCGTCGAGGTCGGCGAACGCGGGAGCGTGCAAGGTCTCACCCAGTTCCTGCGCGTGGGCGGCGGTGCGCGACCACACTCCGGTGACACTCGTCTGCGGACCGGCGGCGAGGATCGGCCCCGTCATCATGCGGGCCCACGGACCGGCGCCGACGAGTCCGATTCTCAGGGGCTCGGTCACAGGGGCCGACGCTACCCTTGCTCCCATGCCCGACAAGCCTCATGACATGAAGCCCAGGAGCCACGAAGTCACCGACGGCATGGAGCGGGCGCCGGCCCGGGCGATGCTCCGTGCGATCGGCATGGACGACGGCGACTGGGGCAAGGCGCAGGTCGGGGTCGCGTCGAGCTGGAACGAAGTGACGCCGTGCAACATGCCCCTCGACCGGCTGGCCAAGCGGGCCAAGCAGGGCGTCCGCGACGCGGGCGGCTTCCCGATCGAGTTCGTCACGATCGCCGTCTCCGACGGCATCTCGATGGGTCACGAAGGCATGCGCGGTTCGCTGGTGTCGCGCGAGATCATCGCCGACTCGGTCGAGTGCGTGATGCACTCCGAGCGCCTCGACGCGCTCGTCACGTTCGCAGGTTGCGACAAGAGCCTGCCCGGCATGCTGATGGCGGCGGCGCGGCTCAACCTGCCGTCCGCGTTCCTTTACGGCGGTTCAATCCTGCCCGGTCACTACAAGGACCAGGCGCTCGACATCGTCTCCGTCTTCGAGGCGGTGGGTGCGTGCGCGGCGGGCACGCTCACGGAGAACGAGCTGGGTGAGATCGAACGGCGCGCGTGCCCGACCGAGGGTTCGTGCGCGGGCATGTTCACCGCGAACACGATGTCGTCGATCGCCGAGGCAATGGGAATGGCGCTGCCGGGCTCGGCGTCGCCGCCCGCCGTCGACCGTCGTCGCGACGACTTCGCCTATGAATCGGGCCGGGCCGTGATGCACCTGCTCGAGCTCGACCTCCGGCCCCGCCAGATCATGACCAAGGCCGCGTTCGAGAATGCGATCGCGATCACGATGGCGCTCGGCGGTTCGACCAACGCCGTGCTGCACCTCCTCGCAATCGCGAACGAGGCACACGTGGAGCTGGAGCTCGACGACTTCAATCGCATCGGTGCCCGGGTTCCGCACCTTGCCGACATGAAGCCCCACGGCAAGTACCACATGACCGATCTCGACCGGATCGGGGGTGTGCAGGTCGTGATGAAGGAGCTGCTCGACGCCGGGCTGTTCAATGGCGACTGCCTCACCGTCACCGGCAAGACGATCGCCGAGAACCTCGAAGCGCTGGCGCCGCCCGCTCCCGACGGCGATGTCGTGCACGCAATCGCGAATCCCGTGCACACCCAGGGCGGCATCGCGGTGTTGAGCGGATCACTCGCGCCCAAGGGTGCGGTCGTGAAGGTCGCCGGCCTCGACCAGATGCGGTTCGAAGGTCGCGCGCGTGTTCGACGGCGAGGACTTGGCCATGACCGCGATCCTCGCGGGCAAGATCGAGCCCGGCGACGTCGTCGTGATCCGCTACGAAGGACCGAAGGGTGGTCCCGGGATGCGGGAGATGCTCGCGGTGACCGGGGCGATGAAGGGCGCAGGACGTGGCGGCGACTGTGCGCTCATCACCGACGGCCGGTTCTCCGGCGGCACGCACGGCTTCTGCGTCGGGCACGTCGCGCCCGAAGCGGTCGACGGCGGCCCGATCGCCTTCGTCGCCGAGGGCGACCGCATCGTCATCGACGCCGACACGCATACGATCGACCTTCTCGTCGACGAGGCCGAGATCGCGAAGCGCAAAGCGAATTGGAAGCTGCCCGAGCCGCGCTACACGAGTGGCTTCCTGGCCAAGTACGCCCGGCTCGCCCAAGGGGCCGAGACCGGAGCGATCACCAACATCTGACGGCGTACCGACTTCCCCGTGCCGGAGATCCTCGAAGTCGAAGCTGCGCGCCGGGTGCTCGAGGCGTGCGCGCTGGATCGCGAGATCGTCAAGGTCCACGCCCCCGACACGTGGTTCATGAAGCGAGGGACGACCGCGCCCGCGTTGCGCCACGCGTTGGTCGGGAACGCGTTTACCGCGGCGCGCCGGCGGGGCAAGCAGATCGTCATGGACACGCGTGACCCCGACGTACACCTCGGGCTGCATCTCGGTATGAGCGGGCGCGTCCTCGTCGACGACCAGGAAGCCGGCGACCCGCTGCTCTACGCGAGCAACCGGCGCACCCCGAAATGGCACCGGTTCGGCGTGCACTTCGCCGACGGTGGCGACTTCATGCTGCGCGACCCGCGCCGGCTCGGTGCGGTCGAGCTCGATCCCGACGAGAGCCGGCTCGGGCCCGACGCGATGGCACTCTCGTACAAGGAGCTCGACCACGCGCTCGGTCAGCGCAACGCGCCGATCAAGGCCGTGCTCATGGACCAGCACCGAATCGCCGGGCTCGGCAACCTGCTCGTGGACGAAACCCTGTGGCGGGCCGGCATCGCGCCCACCCGTCCGCCCGTCGACATCGACGCCGAACAACGGAAGATCCTGCACAAGGCGATCCGCACGACGCTTCGCACCCTCGCCCGGCGGGGTGGCTCGCACACCGGCGACATGCCCCGTGGCCTCGATGTGCCGTGCCCCCGCGACGGCGCCCCGCTCCGCCGGGACACGGTCGGCGGCCGCACCACCTACTGGTGCCCGGTGCACCAGCATTGACCCGGATTCGGCGGCCTCAGGTCGGTACTGACTGCAGCAAATATAAGTCTGTAGAAGATTACTTGGATTTGACCGGGCCAAACATAAGGCTCTCGCCAGCTTCGCGACTATGGATTACATCGATGGAATATAAGCTCGGACCCCATATACTTGGTATCTGTGGATCTCGACGCCTTGAGGGGCAGTCCTGTCGGACAGCTGGTGCCCATCAGCGGCCAGGACGCTCGATACGGCGATTACGACTACTTCGCCTTCCTGCCGAAGCCGCTTCCCGAGCGGATTGAGCTCGACGCCCACAGCTGGACAACGGTCGCGCACGCCACTGAAGCGCTGGGACGACTGAAGCAAGCCTGCGCGCAGCTCCCGAACCCCCAACTCCTCATCGCTCCTGCCCTGGCCCGCGAAGCCATCGATACGTCGGCCCTTGAAGGCACCTACGCCACCTTGGGCGACCTGTTGGAAGCGCGACTACCTCTCTCCGTTCCGAAGTCTCCACAAGTTGCCGAGATTCGCGCGTACGAACAGATGGCACGTCAGGCGTTCGCCTGGGTGGCTGAACGACCGGTCACGATCGGAATGCTCTGCGAGCTGCAGGGCATTCTCGCCAGAGACTCACGGATGCCCGCGAGGGACCCCGGCAAGATCCGTGAGCATCAGGTATTGATCGGCCCAGAGGATTGCCGCATCGAAGACGCACGATACGTACCGCCTCCACCGGACGACCGGCTTCGTTCGGCCCTAGACAATTGGCAGGCATGGATCGATCAACCTCACGACCTCCCTATCCCGGTCGTCACCGCGTTGGCGCACTACCAGTTTGAGGCGCTGCATCCGTTCGGCGACGGAAACGGTCGAGTCGGGCGCCTTCTGATCGTTCTGCAGATGCTGGCCAACCGATCACTGCCCGAACCAGCATTGACCCTCTCCCCCTGGCTGCTACGTCGGCGCGCCGCATACCAAGATCATCTACTCGATATCAGCAAGAACGGCGACTGGAACGCGTGGATCTGCTTCTTCTGCGAGGGTTTGCGAGCTCAATGCGACTCTCTCGTCAAAGGTGTCGACGATCTTCTCCGTTGGTCGGCGGAAGTCCGCGGGCAGATTCACGAGCAGCGATGGTCGGGGATGATTCTGAGGCTCGCGGACGGACTCATCGATTGGCCGATGATCACGGTGTCGCTTGCGACCCAGCTCTACAACGTGACGCAACCGGCCGCACAGAATGCCGTGGATCGGCTCGTGCAGATCGGCGTGCTGCATGAGACGACCGGACGCAACTACGGACGCATTTATGGTGCACGAGGAGTCATCGAGATCGTTGAACGGCTGTAGCGCTGCGCCTGCCTCGAAGCGGGTGAGCCAACTGCTTTCGACTGTTGCCCCGAGGCGCCTCACTGAGCGAGGAACGTTTGGATGTCTCGCACGCGCCTGTCCGTAAGCCCATGTCATGTCTGCTGCGCTCACGTCTTGCACACGGGCCCCGGAGTTATAACCAGAACTTGTGGATCGACCATCCGTTCGAGGGCGCGGCGTACCTTCCTCGTTGAAACCAATACGAGCTCAACCGGGGATGCAACCCCGGGAGGAAGGAACGCCGATGTTGAGGGTAGTAGCAAATGACGATGCCCGCGCGGAGATGCGCGTCGGGCTTGATGAGATCGTCCGCGAGGGCGCGCGCCGGATGTTGGCTGTTGCTCTCGAGGCCGAGGTCGACGACTACGTCGCCGCGTTCGCTGAGGAGCGTGACGAGAACGGACACCGGCTCGTGACCCGTAACGGTCACGCCGAGCCGCGCACGATCACGACGGCGGCCGGCGGGATCGAGGTCGAGGCGCCGCGCGTCAACGACAAGCGCGTCGACGGACAGACCGGTGAGCGGCGCGGGTTCAAGAGCGTCATCGTGCCGCCGTGGTGCCGCAAGTCCCCGAAGGTGACCGAGGTGTTGCCGTTGATGTATCTGCATGGCATGAGCTCGGGCGACTTCGCGCCGGCGCTCGAGGAGTTCTTCGGTTCCGCCGCCGGGCTCTCGGCGTCGGTGATCACTCGCCTGACCAAGCAGTGGCAGGCCGAGCAGCGGGACTTCGCGCACCGCCGGTTGGATGAACGCGATTTCGTGTACGTGTGGGCCGACGGTGTGCATTTCAACGTCCGTCTCGAAGAGGCCCGCCTGTGTTGTCTGGTCATCGTGGGCGTGCGGGCCGACGGCACCAAGGAGCTGGTTGCCATCACTGACGGACACCGCGAATCGACCGACAGCTGGGCTGATCTGCTCCGCGACCTCAAACGACGCGGGATGCGCGCTCCGATGGTCGCGGTGGGTGACGGGGCACTCGGGTTCTGGGCGGCGTTGCGCACCGTGTGGCCCGAGACAACCGAACAGAGGTGTTGGGTCCACAAGGTCGCCAACTGCCTCGCTGCGTTGCCGAAGTCGGTGCAGCCGACGGCGCGCAAGATGCTGGCGGAGATCCGCGACGCCGAAGACCGCGAGCATGCCCTCACCGCCATCGACGCGTTCGCGGCGGAGTTCGCGGTGAAGTGGCCCAAGGCGGTCGCCAAGATCGTCGATGACGCCGAGCCACTGCTCGCCTTCTACGACTTCCCAGCCGAGCATTGGATCCATCTCAAGACCACCAACCCGATCGAATCGACCTTCGCCACCGTGCGGCTGCGGACCAAGGTCACCAAGGGACCGGGCTCGCGCGCCGCTGGCCTGGCCATGGCCTTCAAGCTCATCGAAGCGGCCGAGTCGCGGTGGCGGGCGGTCAACGCACCGCAGCTCGTCGCACTCGTGCGCGCCGGCGCCAAGTTCGAGAAGGGGGCGATCGTCGAACGCGCGAACACACAGGATCAGGAAGCCGCCGCGTGATCAACGGAACAACCCGATCCACAGGTCTTGACTATTTCTCCAGGCCCCGGATCTGGTGTTACTATTCGGCCCGATGTCCGCCGCCTACATTCTCGTAGTAATCACGTAGCGCTCCGGCTCGCCCACGCGCGCCGAGCGCTACCTCGCCCCTCGCTCTGCGGGGGGTTTTTCATGTCCGGAAACGTCCGAAGAGGAACTCATGAAGCTGACCGGAGCCCAGGCCCTCATCAAGAGCCTCGAGATGGAGCACGTGGAGGTCATGTTCGGCCTCCCCGGCGGCGCCATCCTGCCCGTGTACGACCCGCTCATCGACTCGTCGATCCGCCACATCCTCGTACGGCACGAGCAGGGCGCGGGCCACATGGCGAGCGGCTACGCGCACGCGACGGGTCGCCCCGGTGTCGCCATGGTCACGAGCGGGCCGGCCGCGACCAACATCGTCACGCCGCTGTGCGACGCGTACATGGATTCGATCCCGGTCATCGTCATCACCGGGCAGGTCGCGTACTCCGTCATCGGCACCGACGCGTTCCAGGAGGCCGACACCGTCGGCATCACGATGCCGGTCACCAAGCACAACTGGCTGATCAGTGACGCCCAGGACGTCCCGCGGGTCGTGCGGGAGGCGTTCCACGTCGCCGCCACCGGCCGCCCCGGTCCGGTGCTCATCGACCTCCCGAAGGACGTCGCCAACGCGCCGATGGAGTGGTACTGGCCCGAGAAGATCGACATGCCGGGCTACAAGCCCAACGTGAAGGGCCACCCCCGCCAGATCAAGGACGCGGCGAAGCTCATCAACCAGGCGACCCGGCCGGTCATCTACGCGGGCGGCGGCATCATGCTCGCCAACGCCTCGAACGAGCTGCGGGCGCTCGCCGAGCTGACCGGTATCCCCGCCGTCACCACGCTGATGGGTCGGGGCGGGTTACCCGACGAACACCCGCTGTGTCTTGGCATGCCGGGCATGCACGGCAACTACACCGCGGTCACCGCGATGCAGAAGGCCGACCTGCTCATCACGCTCGGTGCACGTTTCGACGACCGCGTTACCGGCAAGGTCTCGGCGTTCGCGCCCGACGCCAAGGTCATCCACGTCGACATCGATCCCGCTGAGCTGGGCAAGGTTCGCCACGCAGACGTGCCGATCGTGGGCGATCTGCGTACCGTGATCGACGAGATGATCAAGGCGGTGAAGTCGGAACGCGCGAAGCAGGATCCACCCGACCTCTCCGAGTGGATGGCGACATTGCACGGCTGGCAGGAGACCTACCCGCTCAAGTACCGCCAGGAAGACGGCGGGCCGCTGAAGCCGCAGTTCGTCATCGAGAGCCTCCGGGAGAACACTCCCGACGACTGCATTCTCGTGAGCGGTGTCGGCCAGCATCAGATGTGGGCGAGCCAGCTCTGGAAGTTCAAGCTGCCGAACACATGGATCAACTCCGGTGGGCTCGGCACGATGGGCTACGCGGTTCCCGCGGCGGTCGGAGCCAAGGTCGGCCGGCCCGACCGCATGGTCTGGGCCATCGACGGCGACGGCTGCTTCCAGATGACGGCGCAGGAGCTGGTGACCGCCGCGTCGGAGCGCATCCCGGTGAAGATCGCGATCCTGAACAACGCGTATCTGGGCATGGTCCGCCAGTGGCAGGAGCTGTTCTACGAGGAGCGCTACAGCGAGGTGTACCTGTCGCCCGATCTCCCCGACTACGTGAAGTGGGCGGAAGCGATGGGATGTGTCGGCATGCGCGTCGACAGCGCCGACGACGTGGTCGCCACGATCGAGAAGGCGAACGCGATCGACGACCGTCCGGTGGTGATCGACTTCCGCACCGATTGGCGCGAGAAGGTCTACCCGATGGTCGCGGCCGGCTCGTCGAACGACGACATCATCCTCGGCCCGGAGTTCGGGGAGGGTGGGCGATGACGATCGCGTCGGCACCGCATCACATCCTTACCGTCACCGTCGAGAACAAGCCCGGTGTGCTGTCGCGCGTCGCGGGTCTGTTCTCGCGGCGCGCGTTCAACATCGTGTCGCTTGCGGTCAGCCCCACCGACGACGAACGATTCTCGCGGATGACGATCGTCGTCGACGCGGAGTCGGCGCCGCTCGAGCAGGTGGTGAAGCAGCTCAACAAGCTCATCCCGGTGATCAAGATCACCGAAGTCCCGCCCGCGGCGGGCGTCGAGCGTGAGCTGATGCTGGTCATCGTCAAAGCCGCGGCCGAGACCCGCAGCCAGGTGACCGAGCTCACCGCGATCTTCGAGGCCAGGATCGTCGACGTCGGCTACGAGGCCATGACGATCATGGTCGTCGGAGAGACCGAGAGGCTCGACGCGTTCAGTGATCTGGTCAAGCCGTTCGGCATCGTCGAACTGCAGCGCACCGGCCGGATCGCGCTGCCAAAGCTCGCCCGGGAACCCACCCGGCTGCGTTCCGTGAAGACCCTGCGCGGCTGATTTCCGTTTCCGCCCGTTCTTGACGACACTATTGACGCGCCCGACCCGAGGAGAATCCATCCGATGCCCGCATCCGTGTACTACGAGAACGACGCCGATCTCGGCCTGATCGCCGACAAGCTGGTCGCGATCCTCGGTTACGGCTCCCAGGGGCACGCCCACGCGTTGAACCTGAAGGACTCCGGCGTCGACGTCGTGGTCGGGTTGCGAGTCGGGTCGAAGTCGAAGGCGAAGGCGGAGGCCGCGGGGTTGCGGGTGCTGCCGACGGCCGATGCGGTGCGCGAGGCCGACATCGTCATGGTGCTGTTGCCCGACACCGAACAGAAGAAGGTCTACGAGGCCGACATTGCTCCCAACCTCGTCGACGGGAACTCGCTCGCGTTCGCACACGGTTTCAACATCCACTTCGACCAGATCGCGCCACCGGCCGGTGTCGACGTGTGGATGATCGCGCCCAAGGGTCCCGGTCACCTCGTGCGCCGAACCTACGACGAAGGCGGCGGCGTGCCCTGCCTCATCGCGGTGCACAACGACGCGACGGGCAAGGCCAAAGCCACCGGGCTCGCGTACGCCAAGGGCATCGGCGGGACGCGCGCCGGCGTGCTCGACACCACGTTCCAAGAAGAGACCGAGACCGACCTCTTCGGAGAGCAGGTCGTGCTCTGCGGGGGGCTCGTCGAGCTGATCCGCAACGGGTTCGACACCCTCGTCGAGGCCGGCTACCAACCGGAGAGCGCGTACTTCGAGACGTTGCACGAGGTGAAGCTCATCGTCGACCTGATCTACGAAGGCGGGATCGCGGCGATGAACTACTCGATCAGCGACACCGCCGAGTACGGCGAGATGTCACGCGGCCCGCGCGTCATCACCCCGCAGACGAAGGCGGAGATGCAGAAGATCCTCGGCGAGATCCAGTCGGGCGAGTTCGCCCGTGAATGGATCGCCGAGAACGAGAACGGCCGCCCGAACTTCGACCGCATGCGCGCCGCCGCGGCCGCGCACCCGATCGAGAAGGTTGGCGCCGAGCTCCGTTCGATGATGCCGTGGATCGCGGCGGGGAAGCAGCGCGTCCAGGACGTGTCCGGAGGCTGACACCAGATCGGGCGGATGCCATCTCCCGCGGGTCGGTCACCGCCGGGCAAAACGGGCACATCCCTCCGTTCCGACCCTGATCCTTCGTTCGATACCTTGACCGGCGGCATCGGCGTACCGACACGAATGTGTGGAGAATCTGGGCGAGGCGCGTCTCATCGCGCGCTCCGGTGCGATGTTGTTCGCCGGCGCCGGGTCGCTCGCGCTCGCCAACTCGTTCGCGCTCGGCTCCCTCGACGCCGCGGGCGTGGACGTCACGCGGATGCGCATCCTCTCGGCGCTCAGCGTCGTGTGCGCGGTGGTGACGCTGTGGGTGCCGTGGCATCGCCTCGCGCCGCGTTTCCCGCTCGCGCTCGCGTTCGCGGGGCTCGCGCTACTGCTGGGCTCCGGGAGTTGGGCGGCGTACGCCACGACCGGTCAGGCGCCGGTCGCGTACCCCGCGTTCTTCGTGTTGATCTTCGCGTGGATTGGCTTGATCCAGCCCCGCGGGACGGCCGCGCTCTTCTCGCCGGTCGTCGTGCTCGGCTGCGCGTGGCTGACCGTGACCACGGAACATGCGACGGTGTCGTTCGCGGGATTACTCGTCGTGATCGCGACGTCGGTGCTGATCGCCGAGACCATCGCGTGGGCGATGGCTCGGGGCCGCCGGCACGCCGAAGACCTCGCGGCCCTGGTCGGCGCGTCGTCGGAGCTTCGCGACGTGCTGAACCTTGCCGAAGGGGCGCAGCTCGCATCGGATTCGGCCCGTGCAGTACTGCACGCAGCGCGGGTGCGAATCGTCGTGCTGGAAGCGGGCGTCGTCCCGGCCAACGACCTCTCGACGCCCGATCTCCACCTCGCGAACGCCGCGTTGGAGACTGGTCGACCCGTTGGAGACCGCGACGGCCTCGCCATCCCCCTCGTCGGACCGTCGGGCGTCATCGCGGTCGCGGTCGCGTTGGGCGTCACACGCGATCCGGTCACCGACCAGTTGGTGCGGTTGCTCTCGACCGAGTTCGGGGGCCGGCTCGAACAGCTTCGGCTGCTCGACGCGTTGGGCGAGCAGACTTTGCGCGACCCGCTGACCGGTGTCGGGAGTCGTCGGCACGCCGACGCGCTCGTGGAAGGGCTCCAGTCCGGCGACGCACTCCTGCTGATCGACATCGACCACTTCAAGCACGTGAACGACACCCGGGGTCATCTCGGCGGCGACCGCCTCCTGGAGCAACTCGGCGCCCATCTCCGAGCGGGGCTGCGCGATATCGACAGCGTCGCCCGCTACGGCGGTGACGAGTTCCTCGTCCGGATCCACGCGTGCGACGGCGATGCGGTCGCGGTGGCACGCAGGCTGCTCGACACGTGGCTCGAGATCGGCGACGTACCCGCGTTCAGCGTCGGCATCGCGACCCACGTGCGCGCGATGGAGCCGCAGGCGACATTCGCGGAAGCGGACCGAGCGTTGTACATCTCGAAAAACGAGGGCCGCGCCCGGATCGAAGTGGCGGAGGCCCGCTGAAGGTTGGTTCTGGGATGACGCTGCGAATTCAGATGATGTTGATCGCGTCGAGGACTCGCCCCGCGTAGTCGGCGTCGCCGCTGATCGTCACGTGGTCGCGCCAGGGCGCGCGCCGCGTGCCCCAGATGACGAAGTCGTGGTCGGTGCTGCGCACCGTAGCGGCCGCGTCACTCGTGGATTCCTCGACGACCGCGACGCGTCCGTCGGGGCCGCCGGGCGCGATCGTCCACGCGCCGCCACCGGGCCCGTCGAGGGTGAGCGCGAGCGGCCGGTCGACGACATCGCGCAGCTCGTCCGCGCACATCCACGGGAGCCCGGCGAGCATCCATTCGACGGTGGGCCGGAGCCGTTGCTCGTCGCGGGGCGGCTCGGGCCGGTCGACGCCGCCGTCGGGCCCGAGGATGTCGATGCGCAGGTGCGTATAACCGTCGAACAAGAACGTGCTCGGGAGGATCGACATCGGGTGGGTGCCGAGATCGGCCATTGGGATGAGCGTGTCGCCGAGTCCCTCCGCCTGGAGGCTCGCGAACACGCCGGCGGCCTGGCCGCTGTACGTCTCGTATTCCTCGACGACCGCCTCGATCGGCCACGTGCGGCGCTCCGCCACCGTCGGCTCCATGCCCGGCTCGGTGCCGTTCGTGGTGTCGGGCAGGAACGCGGGGTCGATGACGCCGTGCAGTGTGCACGCCATGTGGCCCATGACGTCGCGGACCGACCAGCCCGCGCACGCCGACGGCTTCGCCCACTCTTCGTCGGTGAGGCCCTTGGCCATCGTCAGGATCGCGTCGCGCTCGGCGCGGAATCCCTCTACTGCCAGCTGACTCATGACGCCCCTTCGCTTGCTTCGATTGTGCGAGTGCTTCAGTTGCGCGGGACCTGCGACCAGGGCAGGTCCCGATCCGTGCGGGGCTCACCCGGGAGCCCGAGGATCCGCTCGCCGAGGATGTTGCGCATGATCTCCGACGTACCGCCTTCGATCGAGTTGGCGCGCGCCCTCAGGAACATCTTGCGCGACGACCCGAGCGGCGCCTCGAGCCCGGCCTCTTTCGGCCGCTTGAACGTGTAGTCGTAGTCGACGATGCCGTCGGCGCCGAGCAGGTCGATGCACAGCTCGTACGTCGACTTGTTCATGTTCGCGAGCGCCAGCTTGGCGATCGATCCCTCCGGGCCGGGATTGCCGACGCGTGCCTTCGCGGCCGCGCGCTGGTTCGTGTACCGCAGCACTTCGCTCTCGATCCACAGGCGTGCGATGCGGTCGCGATTGACGGGATCGCGGTCGGCGGCCGGGCGCTGCATCCAGATGTCGATTGCCTCTTCGATACCCGAGACGTTCTTCTTGGTACCGCCGCCGACCGACGCGGAGCCGATCGTGGTGCGCTCGTTCATGAGAGTGGTCATCGCGACCCGCCAACCGTCGCCGACGTCGCCGATGCGATCCGCATCGGCGATGCGCGCGTCGGTGAGGTACACCTCGTTGAACTCGGCCTCACCGGTGATCTGGCGGAGTGGCCGGACCTCGACGCCGGGCGCGTGCATGTCGACCATGAAGTACGTGAGGCCCTTGTGCTTCGGCTTCTCGGGATCGGTGCGGGCGACGAGCATGCCGCGGTCGGCGAGGTGGGCCAGCGTGTTCCACACCTTCTGGCCGTTGACGACCCACTCGTCGCCGTCGAGCACGGCCCGCGTCGACAGGCCCGCGAGATCGGAGCCCGCGCCCGGCTCCGAGAACAGCTGGCACCAGATCTCCTCCCCGGTGAACATCGGGCGCAGGGCGCGCCGGCGTAACTCGTCGCTGCCGTGGGTCGCGACCGTCGGTCCCGCGAGCGAGAGCCCGAAGAACAAGATGCTCTGGGCCGGCGCGGCGCCCGCCTGGCGCAACCGGCGGTCGACGTGGCGCTGCACGATCGGCGGGAGGTTCAACCCGCCGAATCCTTCCGGAAAGTGCACCCACGCGAGTCCCCGGTCGTACTGGGCGCCTCGGAACACGTGTTGGTCGGTGGACTCGGGGTCGTGGGTCGCCAGCAGGTCGTCGATCAGCGGGTCGACGCGGGCGAGGTCGTTGTCGGCCATCTGCCGAGCGTAACGTCAACGCGTGCTCGCCGCGCTGGCGGTCGACCAGGCCGATCTGTTCTACGCCCGCCAACAGATGGCGTTCTCGCTGGGTGCGCACATCGTGTTGGCGTGTGTCGGGATGTCGGTCCCGTTCCTCGTCGTGCTCGCCGAATGGAAGGCCCAGCGCACCGGCGATCTCGTCTACGCGACGCTCGCCCGGCGCTGGGCCAAGGTGATGGGCGTGCTCTTCGCGGTCGGCGCGGTGTCGGGCACGATCTTGTCGTTCGAGTTCGGGATCCTGTGGCCCCGGTGGATGGGCCGCTTCGGCGACGTCATGGGTCTGCCCTTCGCCATCGAAGGCTTCGCCTTCTTCCTCGAGGCAATCTTCATCGGTATCTATCTGTACGGCTGGGACAAGTTGCCGCCTCGCGTGCACCTGTGGGCCGGAATCCCGATCGGGATCGCGGGCGTGGCGTCGGCGTTCTTCGTCGTCGCGGCCAACGGCTGGATGAACGACCCGACCGGCTTCACGCTCGACACGCACGGCAACGTGACGCATGTCGACCCCTGGGCCGCGCTGTTCAACTCCGCGCTGTGGCCGGAGGCGATCCATATGATCTTGGCCGCGTTCATCGTCGGCGGATGTCTCGTCGCGACGCCGTACGCGTGGGCGATGCTGCGCGGGCGCCGTTCGCGCTACGAACGGGTCGGGCTGTTGTTGCCGTTGACTGTGGCGATGCTCGCGGCGCCAGTCCAGATCGTCGTCGGTGACTGGGCCGCCCGCCACGTCGCCGAGCACCAGCCCGCGAAGCTCGCGGCGATGGAAGGGCTGTACGCGACGACGAAGGGCGCGACGTTGCACATCGGCGGCGTCTACGTCGGCCACGAGGTGAAGGGTGGTATCCCGATCCCCGACGGCCTGTCGATCCTTGCGTTCCACAACCCGCACGCGGTGGTGAAGGGACTCGACTCCGTACCGGCATCGGATCGCGCGCCGGTGAACGTCGTGCGTATCGCGTTCCAACTCATGGTCGCGATCGGGACGGCAATGCTCGGCCTGGGGCTCTGGATGCTGATCGCCTGGCGCAAGCGCAGGAACGTTCCGCGCTCGCGCTGGTTCCTACGCGCGGCCGTGCTCGCCGGGCCCGCGTCAGTGGTCGCGCTGGAATGCGGGTGGGTGACGACCGAGGTCGGCCGGCAACCGTGGATCGTCTGGCAGGTGATGCGCGTGCGCGACGCAGTGACGGACGCGCCGAACATCCGCTTCGGCTATTACCTGTTGCTGGTCGTGTACGCGTTCATGGCGGTGTTCGCGGTGATCGTCATACGCCGTCTCACACGAGCGCCCCTGCCCACCGAGCTGGTCGACGAACTGATGCACGAGGGGTGCGAGCCAGGCGCAGCGCAGCGGAGCCCGAGGGAGCCGTACTCCTCGTGAGTCTCGCCGACGTGTGCGCCGCGGTGATGTTCGTGGGGATCGCGCTGTACGCGCTGCTCGCGGGCGCCGACTTCGGCGCCGGCTTCTGGGACTTCGTCGCCGGGGGCGACGAGCGGGGACGGGCGCCGCGCGCGCTGATCGAGGAGTCGATCGCGCCGGTGTGGGAGGCGAACCACGTCTGGTTGATCTTCGTGCTGGTCATGCTGTGGACCGCGTTCCCGCCGGCGTTCGCGCCAATCATGTCGACGCTCTACGTACCACTCACACTGGCCGCGGTCGGGATCATCCTCCGGGGCGCGGCGTTCGCCTTCCGCAAGGCCTCGGAGACGCTGCCACTGCGCCGCTGGTTCGGTGCGACGTTCGCGTCGTCGTCGTTGCTCACACCGTTCATGCTCGGCGCCGTCGTCGGCGGAGTGGCGTCCGGCCGCGTGCCTGCGGGGGAACAGACCGGCGACGTGCTGCGGAGTTGGTTGAACCCGACGTCGATGCTCGGTGGGCTGATGGCCGTGGTGGTCTGCGCTTTCCTCGCCGCGGTGTACCTCACCGCCGACGCCCAACGCCGCGGTCGCGCCGATCTCGTCGGTTATTTCCGGCGCCGCGCGATGGGGAGCGCGATCGTCGCGGGTGCGGTGGCGATCGCCGGAGTGTTCGTACTGCAGCACGACGCTCGCGACTTGTTCCACGGCCTGACGCACCGGGCCGCGCCGATCATCGTGCTGTCGGCGGGCGCGGGCGCAGCGACGCTCGTCCTCCTCGAGCGCGGCCGGTACGCGTGCGGCGCGTATCTCCGCCGCGCTCGCGGTGGTCGCGGTGCTGTTCGGATGGGCGGCGGGCCAGTACCCCTACATGCTCGAGCACAGCATCCGCGTCTCCGACGCCGCGGGCGCCCACGCGACGCTCGTCGCGATTCTCGTCGTGCTCGGCGGCGGCTCCGTGTTGCTCGTGCCCGCGCTCGCGTGGCTGTTCGTCCTCATGCAGCGCGGGATGCTCGCAGGCGAGCACTGACGACCTGTTACTTCGTCGTGGCGATCCCGCCGTCGACGGGAATGATGGCACCCGTGAGGTACGCGCCGGCGCGGCTCGCGAGGAAGATCGCGACGCCGGCCATGTCGTCGGGGCGGCCGATGCGACCGAGCGGTGAGGAACGCGCGATCGAGTCACCGAAGTCGCGCAGCGTCGCGGCCATCATCTTCGACTCGAACGGTCCGGGTGCGACCGCGTTGACGGTGATGTGGCGCGGACCGAGCTCGCGGGCGAGATGGCGGGTGAGTTGGTGGACCGCCGCCTTGGAGGTGCTGTAGGCGTAGGTCTCCATGACCGGGACCTGGATCCCGTCGATCGATCCGATGTTGATCACGCGCGGGATCGTCGGCGGTACCCGCGGCTTCGAGCGCGGGTAGCAGTGCCCGGGTCAGCAGGAACGGCGATTTCGTGTTGAGGGTCATCACCTTGTCCCAGGCATCACCCGGGTACTCGGCGAGGGGCGCACCCCAGGTGGCGCCCGCGTTGTTCACGAGGATGTGGAGCTTGGGCTCCAACCGGGAGACCTCCGCGGCCAGCCGCTGGCACTCGTCCTCCCGCGACAAGTCGGCGGGCAGGCTGACGCAGGTGCCGAGCTTCGACAGATTCGGCTGCAATCTCGTCGCAGACCTCGGCTTTGCGGCTCGAGATGTAGACCGAGGCACCTGCGTCCACGAAACCCCGGGCGATCATCAGCCCGATGCCCCGGCTACCCCCAGTGACCAGGGCCGACTTCCCCGCGATGTCGAACAGGCCTGCCATTGAACCCTCCAGGAACGAGGTGGGTGAGCGGCGGGATACTAGAGGTGATCCCGACCGGTGGGCACGGCGGACGCGGGTCCGGGGCCTTTCGAAGAAATCTCTCAAGGTCGCTCACGATCATGCCGATACAGGCGGAGGGCGCCGCGAGGTCTTGGGGAGGGACGAACTTGCCGTCGGTTTGGCCGCGATTGCGGAGCGGAGCCAGTGGCGTTGCGCGTGACTTTCGCCTCTTCCTGCGAGATGTCGACTCCCAAGATCTCGCTCCCCGCGTCACCGCGGTCGGCTTCTTGGTGGGTGGTCTGCTCGCGCTCTCGGCCAAGCTCCTGATCCCCGGCTTGCGGGCGCCGTCGTCGCTCGGCTGGATCACCGGTGCCGCCGCGCTGTTCGGCATCGTGGCGCTGCTCGTTCCATGGTCGCAGTATCCGCCCGGGGCGCAACTCGTCATCCCGCTCTTCGGATTCGCGCTGCTCGCGTGCGGCGGTGTGCTGACGCGCGGCGTTCCCGAGGCCTACCTCGCGATGCTCCCGCTCCCCTTCGTCTTCATCGGGATCACCCAGCGGCCGGGAACGGCAAGCGCGGCCGCGCCCGCGGCTGCACTCGCGCTTGTCGTCGCCGACCGGTTCACGTTCGACGTGCGGCTCAACTCGACGCTGATGTTCGCGCTGCCGATGCTCGTGCTCGTCGGCGAGGCACTCGCGCTGGCGACGGCGCGTCGCACCAAGGCCGAAGCCCGGGTCGGGCGCCTGCTCGACGCGGTCCGCATCCTGGCCCGTGTCGACGACGAGCGCCGGGGCGCGCAGCTCGTCGCCTCGCTCTCGGCCGAGCTGCTCGGCGCCGACGCCGTCGCAGTCCTGCTCGCGGACCCGCCCGGCTCCCGCCGCCTCTTGAACCGAGCATTCTTCGGCCACCCCGCGCTCGCAGAGGCGACTCCGCTGCTCATCGATGCGCTCGACGCCGGCGGTGCCGGGAATCTCGACGGTGGCGCCGCCCGGTTCCTCTCCGACCCGCGCGGGTCCGGGCGTTGGCGCCCGCGGCGAACTGCGTGCGCGCAGTCGCCACCTTGGCGCTCCCCGGACCGGGCACCACGCCGATCGGCCTCGCCATCGCGATGTGGACGACCCCTCGGCGCCGGCTACCTCCGGCCGCGGGGCACGCAGCCGAGCTCTTGTCGGAGGAGGCGGGGCGTATGTTCCGGCGCCTCCGGGAGTCGGCGGAACTGGCCCACGATGCCGAAACCGATCCCCTCACCCAGCTTGCCAACCGCCGCACCTTCGCGCGCGCGCTGACCACCATGCAGCCGGGCGACGCGCTGGTGCTCGTCGATCTCGACAACTTCAAGCAGGTGAACGACCAGTACGGGCACCAGGTGGGAGACGAGACCTTGCGCCGGCTGGCGGCCGATCTGCGCGACACCACCCGCCAGGTCGACTGCGTGGCGCGCTACGGCGGCGAGGAGTTCGCGGTCGTGCTCCCCGAGGCCGGCATCGAGGGCGCGCAGACGATGCTCGCCCGCTTCCGTCGAGCGTGGAGCGCGCACCAACCGATCACGACGTTCTCGGCCGGCATCGCCCGCCACGACGGGCACCGGTTGGCTCGCGAGACCTTGCGGCTCGCCGACGCCGCGCTCTACGCGGCGAAGGCCGCGGGACGTGATTGCGACATGCTCGCGGCCGAGTCGGCCGTGGAGGTCGTGCTGCCCTGACGGGCGGATTCCGAGGGTGTCGTCAGGAAGCGGGTTCGGTTCCGCCGACGTTGTTCGCTTCCATCTGCTTTTCGATCTCGGCGATCTCGGCGATCTTGGCGTCGATCTGCGCGGCCGCGTCCTCGGGAGCCTCGTTGCGCCGCTGGGCGACGACAAGGGCGCCGATCTCCTGGCAGAGATCATTGATCTTCTTGCCGAGCCGGACGTCTTCGATCTTTTCCTTGCCGACCGCGGTGGCTGCCTTGGCCTGCTCGGCCGCTTTTCCGGCTGCGTCTTTGACCTTGTCGAGAAAACCCATGTCGACCTCCGCGGCGGGACTGAATAGTCGGCGAGGCTACCGGAGTGTGAGACCCTTGTATCCGTCGGAGAAACCGACGGAACGCAACACGGGTGCGAGGGGCGACGTGCGCGCGGGCTCGTCGTCGATACGTTCGATCTGGACGCGGGCCAATCGTCCTTGTTTGTGGGCCTCGACGAGCGCCTCGGCCCAGAGCCCCGGGTCGATCTCGCGTTCCTCGGATGTGCTCGGGTCGGGCCGGAAAGTGATCAAGGCTTTGCCGCCCCGTTCGAGGAATGCGGCGCAGACCCCGTCGACGAGCACGACGTACGCGCCCGCCGATCGTGACGGTCGCGCCGACGCGGAAGGCCGTTCCGGCCACGACAGCGCTGCGCCGTAGGGCTGGGCCGGATCGGTGGCCGCGAGCACCAGGACCCGCGAGCGGCTCTCGTCGTCGATGGTGCGGTGCGCGCGGAGGCGGTCGACCGCACCGGGCAGCGCGAACTGCGCCGCGCCGAGGCCGTCGACGAACCAGCCCCGCCGCGCCCGCCCGGACTCCTCGAGGGCGCGCAGCACTGGGTAGACGCCCGCGAAACCTCCGGTCACGCCTTCGGCCCGGACGGCCTCGCGCGTGACGACACCTTGGCGGTCGAGAAGTTGCAACGCGAAGGCGTGGGCGCGTTCGGTAGGCGCGGGTTCGGGCTCGAGGAGGGGAACGACCAGTGACCACCGGCCCGCGCCCGCAGGCGGGCCGAGCCGGGTCAGACGGCCGGGATGCGGGCGGGCTCGGCCCGACGGCTTGCGGACTGTGCGGCGCGGCACCCTGAGCGGGCCGAAGGTGTCGTTGGTGACCTCGCCGGCCCACACGAGATCCCAGAGCGCGGTGAGCACGACGCTGTCGTCGGCGGTGCCGGCCGCAACGACGAGGTCGGGCCAGAAGCTCGCGCCGGCACGCAGGAGGAGGTCGCGGAGCGTGTCGTGGACCGCGCCGTCGGGCGCGCCCTCCGGTGAGGGACGTACGGCCAGCAGCCGCACCCGGTCGCGGAAGAACAGGCGGACCCGTCCGTCGTCGGCGCCGAGCGCGCCGGCACCGATCCACACCAGCTCGCCTGCCGCGCAGAGCTCGTCGAGCATCCCGGGTCGGTACCCGTCGACGCGGCGGGCAGCACGTCGCGTTCGAGCACCGAAGCCGGGATCGCGACTCCCTGCAGCTGTTCGAGTGCCTCCACGAGCGCGTCGGTGCCGCGCCGGCCGCGCCCCGCTCCCTGCCACGCCGACAGGAATCGGGCGTAGGTGGTGGCGTCGACCGGCTCGATCTCGTGGCGCAGCGCGGCCAGCGAGCGCCGACGAAGTATGCGCAGCACGTTCGTGTCGCACCACTCCCGCTCGAGCCCACCCGGCCGGAACTCGCCGAACACCACCCGGCCGTCGGCCTCGAGCCGGGTGAGCGCGACTCGGGCGCGTTCGGCCGAGATACCGAAGCGTGTGGTGACCTCGTCGATCGTGAAGGGCACGTGCGTGCGCGCGTAGCGGCCGACGACGTCGTCGAGCGGGTGCTCGACGGGATCGGTGAACACCGACGGGAGTCCCTGCGGCACCGCCCAACCCGAGCGCGTCGCGCAGCCGACCCGCGTCCTCGGCGGCCGCGAGGTGACCGCCGATTTCGATCACCCGCCGCTCGGCGCGCAGGTCGTCGAGCCAGGGCTCCGGATCGGTGCCGGAGCGCGCGCCGACCTCCTCGACAGTGAGCGGGCCGAGATCGACGAGGAGATCGTGCAGATCGTCGGCGTTGCGGGCCCGTCGGTTCGGGACGAGTCGCTGCAGCTCGAGCTCGAGCTCGGCGAGCACCTCGGGATCGAGCAGCTCGCGCAGCTCCTCGGTCCCCATGAGGTCGCGCAGGAGGTCGCGGTCGAGCGCGAGCGCGGTGGCACGACGCTCGGCGAGGGGCGCGTCGCCTTCGTACATGTACACCGCGATCCAGCCGAACAGCAGCGACTGCGCGAAGGGCGACGCCCGGCGGGTTTCGACGGGGACGACGCGCACTTTGCGTGAGCGGATCTCGGTGAGCACCTCGCGCAACGCCGGAACGTCGAACACGTCGCGCAGGCACTCGCGTGTCGTTTCCAACAGCATCGGGAACGTGGGAAATCCGCTCGCAACCTCGAGCAGATCGGCGGCGCGCTGCCGCTGCTGCCAGAGTGGCGTGCGTTCGCCGGGCCGGCGCCGGGGAATGAGCAGCGCGCGGGCCGCGTTCTCACGGAACTTGGAAGCGAAGAGCGACGTGTTCGGGAGCCCGGCGACGAGCAGCTCCTCGACCTCGTCGGGATCGGGCAGCAGGAGCTCGGTGGCGACATCGTCGAGGGATTCGGGCAGGCGCAAGATGATGCCGTCGTCGCTCCAGAGGACCTGCACCGGAAGGTCGGCCCGCGCGAGGCGTTCCTCGACGACGAGCGCCCACGGCGCGTGCACGCGCGAACCGAACGGTGTGAGGATGCAGACGCGCCAGTCGCCGATCTCGTCG
Source organism: uncultured Actinomycetes bacterium (assembly GCA_963761055.1). GTDB lineage: Bacteria > Actinomycetota > Acidimicrobiia > IMCC26256 > PALSA-610 > PALSA-610. The sequence continues at coordinate 260,692 of CAVXFO010000001.1, forward strand.
GGGAAGCGCTCGATGACGATGGTGCGGTCGTCGGGCACGACGCCGGTCGCTTCGGCCTGCTCGTCGAGGTACATGCGCAGGTTCGACGCGGCACGCCCGTCGAGACCGGTCTCGAGCAGGGCGCTTTCCGCCTGCGACGCGTTCAGTCCGCGCAGCTCGCGCACGAGCGCACCCAGCGCCCGCCCGAGCTCCAGCGGTCGGCCCGGTCGATCGCCCTTCCAGAACGGGGTCTTGGCCGGTTGGCCGGGCGCGGGCGTGACGACGACGCGATCGACGGTGATCTCCTCGATCCGCCAGGTCGACGCGCCCAGCACGAAGCACTCGCCGACCCGGCTCTCGTAGACCATCTCTTCGTCGAGCTCGCCCACACGCCCGCCGTCGGGGAGGAAGACCCCGAACAGACCGCGGTCGGGGATCGTCCCGCCGCTCTGCACCGCGACCCGCTGCGCGCCTTCCCGCGCCCGCACCCGGCCCTCGACCCGGTCCCAGACCACCCGTGGTCGCAGTCCGCTGAACCGGTCGGAGGGGTAGCGGCCCGCGAGCATGTCGAGCGTCTCCCGGAACGCGTCCTCCGAGAGCTCGGCGAAGTTCGCGCACCGCCGGACCAGCGCGTACAGCTCGTCGACGCTCCATTCGTCGACCGCGCAGCTCGCGACGATCTGCTGCGCGAGCACGTCGAGCGGGTTGCGGGGATAGCGCATCTCCTCGACGAGTCCTTCTCGCATCCGGCGCACCACGATCGCGGCCTCGAGGAGGTCGCCGCGGTACTTCGGGAAGATCTTGCCGGTGCTCGGCTCGCCGACCTGGTGTCCGGCGCGTCCCACGCGTTGTATCCCGCGTGCGACCGAACCCGGCGACTCGACCAGGACGACGAGATCGACGGTGCCCATGTCGATGCCGAGCTCGAGACTCGATGTGGCGACGATCGCGCGGAGGCGGCCTTCCTTCAGCTCCGACTCGACCTGGACGCGTTGCTCGCGTGCGAGAGAGCCGTGGTGCGCGCGCACGAGCTCTTCGCCCGCCAGTTCGTTGAGGCTCGCGGCGAGGCGCTCGGCGAGGCGACGCGCGTTGCAGAACACGATCGTGGTGCGGTGGGCGCGGACCAGCTCGAGGATGCGCGGGTGCACATGTGGCCAGATGCTCTGGTTCGCCTCGGGATCGTCGAGCCCGAGAACACCTGCAGTCGCACCCGATGCGGCCGAGTGCGCGCCGGGCTCGTTCATGTCGTCGACCGGGACGATGACCTCGACATCGAGCGACTTGCGCGACCCGGCGTCGACGACCGTCACCGGGCGTTGGTGCGCCGGCTCGGAGAAGCCGCCGAGGAAACGCGCGATCTCGTCGAGCGGGCGCTGCGTGGCCGAGAGCCCGATGCGTTGCGGGGGCGCGTCGGTGAGGGCTTCGAGCCGCTCCAGCGACAGCATCAAGTGCGCGCCGCGTTTGGTGGGAGCGAGCGCGTGGATCTCGTCGATGATGACGGTCTGCACGCCGCGCAACGTCTCGCGCGCCCGCGAGGTGAGCATCAGGTACAGCGATTCGGGCGTCGTGATCAAGATGTCGGCCGGGTTGCGCAGAAGTTGTTGGCGTTCCTTGCCCGGCGTGTCGCCCGTGCGCATCGCGACCGTCGGCGGGATGAACGACTCGCCGAGCCGCTCGGCCGCGAGGGTGATGCCGGCGAGCGGCGCCCGCAGGTTCTTCTCGACGTCGAACGCGAGCGCGCGTAGCGGCGAGATGTAGAGGACCCGGCAGCGCTGTTCCTTCGGCGGCGGGGGTGCCGCCCCGAGGCGGTCGATGGCCCACAGGAAGGCCGCGAGGGTCTTGCCCGATCCGGTCGGCGCCAAGAGCAGCGTGTGGTCGCCGTTGGCGATGGCGGGCCACCCCTTCGTCTGCGCGTCGGTGGGCGCGGCGAAGCTCGTCTCGAACCAGGCCCGCACGGGCGCAGTGAACCGGTCGAGCGCCATGCGGTCACGGTATCGCCGAGGTGAGACGCCGGGAATCCCCACAAGACTGGCCAAGATCTGTGGGAGCTCGGCGTGCGCGTCAGGAGCGCCGGCGGCGGTGGCTTGCGAGGTAGCCGTCGGTGAGGTTGCTCGGCGCGGCCGACAGCCAGCCGTCGACGATCGCTTCCCGCAACGCGCGTTTGGTGACGACCTGCAGTTGGATGAGGACGGCCGCATACCCGTCGAAGTGCGGGATCGTGAAGAACGCTCTCGGCTGCGCCGCGAGCACGGCTTCCTTCTCGCCGAGGTCTTCGACGCTCACCGCGAGAATCGGTCCGGGTGGCGGTGTCGCATCTCCGAATCGCCGGATGTCGGCCTTGCTGAAGGGGCGTTCCCACGCGAATGCCTTGCCGGCGACGAACCACGTCCGGTGTCCGTGGCGGTCGCCTTCGGCGGTCTCGGGAAGCTCCAGGGCGATCCGAGCGGCCTCGTCGATCGACATCATCGGTGTCTCACGATCGCGAGCGCGTCGGGCGCGCTCGGAGCGCGGCGAGATGCTGTCGGCATCACTGCGATTCGAGGATCGCGGCCGAGAAGCGGTCGTGCTCGCGCGCAACTACGGCTCGGTGCACGTTCAGTCGCTCCATGTGCTGGGCGATCGTGCGCCCGCCGGACGGCAACGGGTGCGCCTCGACGAACGTCGTGATGTCGGCCGCGACCGCGTCCTCGACCAGCCAGGTGGTCCCTTCGATGACGCGTGGTAGCAGCGACGGGCTGAAACGCGTCGTCACCCGATCCCAGTTGTCGCGCACGAAGGCCCACGCCGCGGCGCCATGCTCGCGGTTGCGCAGCGCGCGTTGCAGCACGAACGGACCGTTCTGCGGGCGGACGGCGTCGGTGAGCGCGCGATCGACGGCGCGCAGCACCAACTCCTCGGTCGGGAACTCGCCCAGGCAGTAGAGGTAACGCAGCTGCTCCTGAGGGTTGTTCGTCGTCTCGCCCCGTTGCACGTACTCGGCGAAGTCGTCGACGGAGCCGCGCCCGGCGACAACGCTGATCGCGGCGGCCTGGACGTCGGCGTCGGCACCGCCCCGTTCGTAGATCTCGCGGGCGTGAGCGATGGTCTCGGCATCGGAGACCGTTGAACCGAGCACGTTGATCACCAGGCCGCGCAGCTGCCGGGTGCGCTCGTCGTCGGCGCGCGCGTCCCAACCGAGTCGTTGCATCGTGGGCCGCACGATCGTCGCGATCTCGGCCCGGAGATACTCGAGCGCGTCGCCCTCGACGAGACGGGTCGCCGAGCGCAGGTGTCCGATCAGCGCCCGCCACACGACGGGGTCGGACTCACCGGTGAACCGCCGTGCACACTCGAGGAACTCGGGCGCAGTCGCGTCACCCGACAGGACCGCCGCCCAGAGGTCGTCGACGAGCGCGAACCGCTCGAGCGGTTCCAGCACGCCCGCGTCGAGCAGCCGGTCGCGCCACGCGCCCGGGTAGGTGACGCGGTAGAAGCCTTCGCCGCCGGCATTCAGCACGACGAGCGCGTCGGCGTCGACGTCGAGCGCCAGCGGTCCCGCGTCGCACAGCAACGATCGAGTCTCCGCCGAATCGCCCGCGTGGATGCGGGCGAGCACCGGGAGCACCCACCGCTCGTCGTGCGCGGTGTCGCCGTAGGTGAAGCGCCGCTGTTCGATCCGCCCCGCCGCGATCGTGACCGAGGGGAAGCCCGGTTGGAAGATCCACGTGTCCATGATCCGGCGCACCGGCTGACCGGTCGCCTCCTCCAACGCGTCCCAGAGATCGGTGGTCTCGGTGTTCGCGAGTAGGTAGCGCGTGAGGTAGTGGCGCACACCGGCACGGAACGCGTCGGCGCCGAGCCACCGTTCGAGCATGCGCAGGACGGAGCCGCCCTTTTGGTAGGTGAGGAGGTCGAACATGCCGTCGGCGTCCTCGGGCGTGATCACCTCGTACTCGACCGTGCGCGTGTGCTCGAGCGCGTCGACATCGAGCGCGGCCGCGCGCCCGAGCGCGAACTCGTCCCAGGTCTTCCACTCCGGCTTGTACTCGTCGACCCCGAGGTGCTCCATGAAGGTGGCGAAGGCCTCGTTGAGCCAGATGCCGTTCCACCACTTCATGGTCACGAGGTCGCCGAACCACATGTGCGCGATCTCGTGCACGATCGTGAGCGCCGCACCCGACATCTCGTCGAGGGTGACCTCCGCGGGATCGAGCAGCAGCCGCGTCTCCCGGAAGGTGACGCAGCCGAGGTTCTCCATGGCGCCGAAGGAGAAATCGGGGAGCGCGACGAGGTCGCACTTCTCGCCCGGGTACGCGATGCCGTAATAGTCGGCGAAGAAGGTGATCGCGAACGCGCCGATGTCGAGCGCGAACTTCGTGAGATGTCCGCGCCCGGGCACGTGCGCGACGCGAACCGCCACACCGCCCGCGTCGACGGGTTCGGTCACTTCGAGCGGGCCGACGACCCACGCGACGAGATACGTCGACATCGGGATGGTTGCCCCGAATCGGACCCGGACCTTCCCGTCGGGCAGTTCCACGCGGTCGATCTCGGGACCGTTCGAGAGCGCGAGGAGACCGCCCGCGACCACGAGGGTGATGGCGAAGATCGCCTTGAACTCGGGTTCGTCGAAGCAGGGGAACGCGGCGCGGGCGTGCGGCGCCTCGAACTGCGTGGCCGCGAGCACCTGCTGGTCGCCGGCTTCGTCGACGTAGGTGCTGCGATAGAAGCCGAGCAGGCCGTGACTGATCACGCCGTCGAATTGCAGTTCGAGCACGTGCGTCGCCGGCCGCCAAGGGTCGTGTCGTGGTGATCACGAGCTGCTCGTGCAGGGCGTCGACGGTCATCGCCGCCTCGACCGGGGCCCCGCCCTGGCGGAGCTCGACCAGGCTCACGTCGAGGTCGCGTGCATTGAGCACGATCGTGTCGGTGGCTTCGCCGAGCTCGAGGGCGATGACCACCTCGCCCGAGAAGCTGGAGGCGCCCAGATCGGGCGTGATCAGCAGCTCGTAGCGGCGGGGGCGGGTGGACGGGGGGAGGCGACCGGGCTGAGTCATCGAATCCGGAGCGTAGGTGACAGGGGGGCGGAGCGTAGGTGAAGAGGCCGGACGCGGAGGTGGTCGCGAGTTCGCACTCAGGGGATGGCGATCGCGACCGATATAGGAAGGGTCCGGGACTACGCCGAGGTGCCCGGCGGCGGGCCTCAACGGGGGCGAAAACATGGCGACAGCCGAAACCAACGACCTGATCACCGAAGTCACCCAGCTGCCCGTGCAGCCGGGGGCGGCGATGCGGCTCCTGTGGATGCTCGAGGATCCGCGCACGTCCGCGGCCGACCTCGGACGGCTCATCGAGTCCGATCCCGCGCTCTCGACGCAGGTGATCCGGCTCGCGAACACCGCGTTCTACGGACTGTCGGGCAAGGTCTCGAGCGCGTGGCGCGCCGTCACCGTGCTCGGTCTGGCCACCGTACGCGCCATCGCCACGACTGCGGCCTTCGACCTCTTCTCCGAAAAGGGCCGTTCGGTGCCCGACGACTTCTGGCCGCACTCGGTGACGACGGCCGCCGCGGCTGCCGCGATCGCGCGGCGGGTCGGTATCCAGCCCAACGACGCCTTCAGCTCCGGTCTGCTGCACGACCTCGGCAGTGCGCTCGTGTTCCGCCGGGCCCCGCGCCGCTACGACGCGGTGTTGGAACTGCTCGCGGGCAACCCCGAGATGTCGCGCATCGACGCCGAGCGCCTCGAGTTCGGCATGACCCACGCCGAGGTCGGCGCCGCCGCGCTGTCGGTGATGCGGTTCCCGGCCGAGATGGTCGAGGCGATCTCGTTCCATCACACGCCGCCGGCCGAGGTGACGGCCCCGCTGGCCCGCGTGCTCATCGCGGCCGATGCCGTCGCGCTCGAAGTCGACAACATCACGTCCGAGCAGAACGCGCCTCTCGTCGACGCCCTGGCCGCGTTGGAGATGCCCGAGAGCGCGGGCGAGTCGCTGCTCGGCGAAGTGCGCTCCGACCAGGAGAACCTGGCCGGCTTCCTCACGGTTCGTTAAGCGCCTGAGTTTCCCTCGAGGATCGCGTCGGCCCACGAGACGTCGGGGCGGCGCGGCGACGACCGGCGAGTGATTCGGGGACGTCGATCTCCATGCGTACCAGCGCGCCGCCCAGCGTCTTTCCCAGGTTGTCGGCGCGCAGCGTCCTCGGACCACCGCCGCCGAGCGCGCCCTGCATGACGAAGTTGAGCGCGCGCACGTTCGCCGCCTCGTACCGATCGACGCGACCGCGCACCATCGCGCCGAAGTGCTCCTTCACGCGTGCGGCGGAAACCTCGGCCACGATCACCGCGTAGGTCTCGTCGTCGTCGGCGAAGAGCGCGACGTTCGCAATGTCGCCCTTGTCGCCGGCGCGGTAGCCGCAGAGCTCGCGCAAAACGATTCGAGCCATCTTCACTTCACCTCCTCGAGCACGACACGGACTTCCGGGTCGACGACCCCTTTGTCGACGAGCGTGGGCCAGATCGACAGGAGCTCGGTCGCGCTGCCCGCACCTCGACCCGCGCCGGTCATGCCCGCCGGCGGCGCCGACAACGTGAGCGGGACGAGCTCGCGCCCGACCAGGCCCGCGGTGCGTGGGTCGGCGCAGCGCCAGGCGACGCGCAGCACGCACTCCGGTGGCTCGTGGGTGGTGGGCGGCACCGTCGGCCCGCCCAGCGCGTCGACACCCCAATACTCGACGAGCCACTCCTCGACGGTGAGGCCGGCAAGCTCGACGCGCTTGCGCAGGATCGCGGCCGTGGCCTTCGCCTTCTCGTACGCGTCGGGCCACGAGAACGCGACCCTCGCCTCACCCGACCACCCCGCGTGGGCCGCCAGCAGCATCTTGTAGGTCTCGGTGGCCGGAGTGCCCCGCACGCCGGTGATCCGTACGCGGTCGCCGGGCAGGTCCTCGAACCGAGCCGAGGTGAAGTCGGCGACGACGTCGGGCGACAGGTAGCGGCTCGGGTCGTGCACTTCGTAGAGCAGCTGGTGGCGCACCGTGTCGGTGGAGACCCGGCCGCCCGATCCGGCCGGCTTGGAGACGACCGCGGTCCCGTCGGCCGCCACCGTGGCGATCGGGTAGGGCAGGTCCCAGGGATGGGGGAGCGCCCACCAGTCGCCCGAATAATTGCCGCCGATGCTCTGCCCGGAACATTCGAGGAGGTGGCCGACGAGGATGCCGGCCGCGAGCCGGTCCCAATCGTCCCACGCCCAGCCGTGCTCGTAGACGAGTGGGGCGAGGAAGAGCGACGCGTCGGCGACGCGCCCCGTGATCACGATGTCGGCACCCTGTGCGAGCGCGTCGACGATCGGGCGCGCCCCGAGGTACGCCGACGCGAGCAACGGGTCGCCGGGGAACGCGTCGAACTGCTCGCCCGTGTCGAGGTGCGAGAACGCCTGTCCGCGATCGGAGCGCAGCGCGGGAAGGCGACCGAGCAGGTCGTCGCCGACGACGGTCGCGATCGTGATCCCGTGCACGCCGAGGTGACGAGCGGTGTCGATCGCAGCGCGGGCGGCCGCGGTCGGGTTGATTCCCCCGCGTTGGTGATCACCTTCGTGCGACCTTCGGCGACGAAGGGCAAGGCGCGCGTCAGGTACGCGGGGAGATCGCGCGTGTATCCGCGCGACTCGTCGCGCTGACGATCCTTCTGCAGGATCGCCAACGTCAGCTCCGCGAGCGCCTCCAGGCAGAGATAGTCGACGCCCTCGGCGAGCAGCGCGTCGACCGCGGTCGGTGTGTCGCCGTAGAACCCCTGCCCGCCGGCGACACGAATATCAGTCATGGGCGTCAGGCGTGGACGGGCGGACGGCGGTCGGCCCACGGACGCGCTTCCTCGAGTTGGGCCGCGACCCGGAGCAACAGATCCTCGCGGCCGTACGCGCCCATCAGCTGCACGCCGATGGGCAAGCCGTCCTGGTTCCAGTACAACGGCAGCGAGATCGCGGGCTCGCCGGTCATGTTCGCGAGCGGGGTGTACGGAACGAACGTGGCGGCGCGGATGAATCCCAGGATGGGCTCGTCGGGCGTGCTGAAGGTGCCGATCTCCACCGGCGGCTCGCCGAGAGTGGGCGTGAGCAAGAGGTCGTAGCCCGATGCGAACCACTCCTCCACGTTGCGGCCGAGCTCGAGCGCGGCATGCTGGGCCTCGACGTAGTCGGGCGCGGTGATCACGCGGCCCATCTCCGCGAGCGTCCAGGTGAGCGGCTCGACGTCGGCGGGCGTGATCTCCCGCCCGACCTTCCGCTCCCAGTAGCGCAGGTTGTAGACGAGAGTGGCCGCCCACAGAGTGGTGAACGCGTCGACGAGAGTCGCGTCGCCGAGCGCGACCGGGAACGTGTCTTCGACCGTGTGGCCCAGCGATTCCAACAACCGGGCGGCCTCTCGGGTCGCGGTGACGCAGTCGGGATGGATCTCGCCCGTCTCCAACGGGTTGTGCACGAGCAGACCGATGCGCAGCTTGCCGGGTGCGACCCCGACCTCGTCGCGGTACGGGCGGATGGGCGCCGGGGCGCGCACCGTGTCGCCGACCGCACCTCCCTGCAGCACGTCGAGCACCCCGGCGGTGTCGCGTACCGTGCGGGTGACACAGAGCTCGGCGATCAGCAGGTCGTCGACGACGCTGTAGTCGGGCATCAGTGATGTGCGTCCTCGCGACGGCTTGAGCCCGACGAGACCGCAACAGCTCGCGGGGATGCGGATGGAGCCGCCCCCGTCGTTGGCGTGACCGACCGCGACCATCCCGCTCGCGACCGCCGCGGCCGATCCGCCGCTCGAACCGCCCGTCGTCCGGCTCAGGTCCCACGGATTGCGTGTCGGGCCGTACGCCTCGGGCTCGGTGGTGGGGACGATGCCGAGCTCGGGCGTGTTCGTGCGACCGATGCAGACGAACCCGGCGTCGAGGTAGCGCTGCGCGAGCGCGTCGGTGTGGTCGGCGTGATATCCCGCGTCGCGCAGGAACTTCATTCCCTCGTGGTGCGGATCGCCCTCGATGCCGGCGAGTAGGTCCTTGACGACGAGCGGCACGCCGCGGAACGGTCCGTCGTGCAGCGCACCGGCCGCTTCGGCGCGCGCCTGCTCGAAGCGGGGATGGATGACCGCATTGAGCTCCGGGTTCAGCTTCTCCACACGCGCGATCGCGTCGTCGACGAGCTCGAGCGCGGACGCCTTCTCTTTGCGCACGAGTTCGGCCTGCGCGGTTGCATCGATGAACGCCTCGGCCACGGTGGGCTCCTTCGATCTGGTTACGCGTGCACGGCCGGAAGGCGATCGGCCCACGGTTGCGCTCGCTCGAGCGCGCCGGCGACCCGGAACAGCAGGTCCTCGCGGTACGGCGCGCCGACCAGCTGGACGCCGACGGGTAGCCCGGCGGGCGACATCGCGAGCGGCACCGACATCGCGGGCTGACCGGTGACGTTGAACGGCGCAGTGAAGAGCACGAACGGCAGCAGGCGCCCGGCGCCGGTCTCGGGGTCGGTCAGGTCACCGAGCACGGGTGGCGGTTCGGCGAGGCTCGGCGTCAGCAAGAGGTCGAAGCCGTCGTCGAGCCACCACGCGATCGTGCGCCGGGCCCAGGCCTGCATCTTCTTGAGCGCGCCGACGTACGCGCCCGCGTCGACTGCCGCTCCGGTCTGGTAGCTGGCCCACGTCCCGGCTTCCATGTCGTCGGCGGTGACGGGGCGACCGATGATCTCTTCGACCTCGGCCAGGTCGGCCCGCAAGGACGACACCATCACGGTGGTGAACGTCTCGAGCAGTGCCATCTCGTCGAGCGCCGACGGTCCGGCTTCGACGACCGTGTGCCCCATCGACTCGAGGAGGTGCGCGGTCTCTTCGACCGCGGCGATGCACGCCGGGTCGACCTCGGCCAGACCGAGCGGCGCGGTCGTGCGGATGCCGATACGCAACGCGCCGGGTTCGGTGTTCACCTCGCGTGCGTACGCTCGACCGGGTGGCGGCGCGGTGTACCAATCGCCGGTCACGTAGCCGTGCACCACGTCGAGGACCGACGCGCTGTCGCGTACTGTGCGCGTCACCACGTGCCGCATCACGAGCCCCGCCCACGCCTCGTGCTCGGCGGGCCCGAGCGACACGCGCCCGCGGGTGGGCTTCAGCCCGAACAGCCCGCACATGCTCGCAGGGATGCGGATCGACCCGCCGCCGTCGCCCGCGTGACCGACGGGGACCATTCCGCTCGCGACCGCGGCCGCCGACCCGCCGCTCGATCCGCCGCTGCTGTGCGCGAGGTTCCACGGGTTGTGCGTCGGGCCGTACGCCTCGGGTTCCGCGGTCGGCATCAGCCCGAACTCGGGTGTGTTCGTCTTGCCGACGATGACGAAGCCGGCCCGCTCGAGCTTTTCGAACAGGTAGCTGGTCGTGGTGGCGACGTAGCCGGCCGCCTTCAACGCCTTGTTCCCCGCGTGATACGGCGCACCGGCCAACGTGCCGTCGAGATCCTTGACGACGATCGGAACGCCCGTGAACGGGCCCGCGGGGAGACCGCTCTCCACCGCGGCGCGGGCCCGGTCGTAGAGCGGGTGGATCACGGCGTTGAGGTCGCCGTTCAGCTTCTCGATGCGCTCGATCGCGGAGTCGACGAGCTCCGCGGCGGACGCGTCGCCGCTGCGCACCAGCTCGGCCTGCGCGGTGGCGTCGAGAAGTGAAGGATCCGTCATGATTTCGTGACTCCCTCGTCGGAGTTCGGGGCGACACGGACGCTACCGCCGCGTCCGTCTCTACGCTCGGGGCAATCGGGCTCTCGGGTTCGCCGCGGCGGCGGTGGGCGACAAAGCCGTCGTCCCCGCCGCCGTCGGCTTCCGTTCCGAAGCGCCGCGCTGCTGGGGTCGCGCTACTGGGAAACGTCCCAGCCCCGCAGGTCGACCTCCCACGTGTCGATGATGTTCGCGCCGAGGCCGGGGCCGTCGGCGATCTGCATGCGGTCGTGGTACGCGACTGTCGGATCGAGGTGCGCGGGCCACACCAGCACACGATCGCCGGCCGATGGTTTGGCTATCGACGTGAAGGTGACGTGCTCGTCGGAGCAGAACAAGACGTCGGCGTCGTCGATCGTCGGGTTGCCGTGGTCCATCCCCATGGCCTTGAGCCCGCAGTCGGCGACGGCCCAGCGGTCGTTCACGTGGATCACCGTCGCGACGATCGCGAGCGCCCGCGTGAACGGCAGTGCGAGCTGGGCGTAGTCGCCGTCCATCAATGCGTAGGAGCCGGCCTGGACCTCGGTGGCGGCGGTGTTCATGTCGTAGGTACCGGTGCCACCCGCCGAGACGACCGTGCCGCCGACGGCTCCGGCCGTGCGCGCGAGCCGGTCCATGGCCTTCTCCGTCATCGCCCGGCGTTCGGCGCGATCGGCGACGAGCACCGCGTGGCCCTCGTACCCCATCACGCCCCGCACCTCGAGCCCCGCGGCGCGGGCGCGATCCGCGAGGCGCGGCGCGTCCTCGGGCGGGCAGCCGCACCGGGGGAGGTACACGTTCACATCGACGAGGACGGCGGCGATTCCGTTCGCGGCCGCGGCGTCGACGGTCGCGTCGCTGTCGACGGCGACGGTCACCGACCCGGGGGCGTCGGCCATCGCGCGCAGGCGCACGGGATCGAGGCATTCGTTCGCGAGCAGCAGGTCGGCGCCCAGCCCGGCGCGCGCCAGTCCCACGATCTCGCGCGGGGTTGCCGCGGTGAAGTGGGCGTGGCCCCGGCGGGCCTGCTCGAGAGCGAGCGCGGTGCACTTGTGCGCCTTGACGTGGGGACGCAGGCGCTCACCGGGAAGCGCCGCACTCATCGTGTCGAGGTTGCTGCTCAGGGCGATGCGGTCGACGACGAGCGCGGGAGTGGAGAGGTCGGCGACGGTCGGCACGCGTGGGAGCATGGCACGACATGCCGACTCCTGCCGAAGAACGGCCGCCGACCGATCGCGACTGGCACACCGACGAACTGCCGGCGCTCCCGCAGCGCGACTACCTCATTCCCGCGACCTGCTGGGTGGAGGCACCCCGAGCGGTGCTCTCGCTCGGCGCCGATTTCGGCGTCGATCTGGTCGCGTTCAAGCGCCGGATCGGTCGTTACCTCCTGTGGCGGGCCGGACCGGCGGTGCACGCGGATGCCCGCTACGTCGGGGTCGACGCGCAGGATCTCGATCGCCGGTTCACCTACCGCTTGTTCCCGGACGGCTCGGGTGAAGGGACCGGTCCCGACGGTGTCGTGCACACTCGGTTCCGCACCTGGAAGGAGGCCCTCCGTGACGACGGATCCTGACCGTGCTCCCGGCAACCCGTTCGCCGCGGCGCGTCGTCCGGTTCGTCGGATCCGTCGACGGGTTACGGCGTCTCCCGTAGGACCCGCCGCAACGGCTTGCCGCTCGCGGTGCGCGGGATCGCGTCGACCCACGCGTGCGGCACGCGGGAGCTTCGGGCCGCTCAGGTGCTCGCGTCCGAACGCGCGCAACTCGTCGACGGACGGCGCCGGCGCGCCCGCACGCGCCACCACGAACGCCACTACGCGCTCGCCCCATTCGTCGTCGGGAACACCGACCACGCACACGTCGGCGACATCGGGGTGGTGCAGCAGGACGCTCTCGACCTCGGTCGGGCTCACGTTCACACCGCCGGTGATGACGAGATCCTTCAGCCGGTCGACCACACGGACCCGACCGTCGGCGTCGATCGTTCCGATGTCGCCCGTGTGGAACCAGCCGTCGGTGTCGATCGCCGCGGCCGTGAGCGCGGGATCGAGCCGGTACCCGTGCATCACCATCGCGCCGCGTACGAGGATCTCGTCGTCGGCTCCGATGCGCGCGTGCGCTCCGTCGATCGGGAGCCCGTCGAGCGTGAAGCCGCCCCACGTCTCCGACAGCCCGTACGCGTCGACGACCCCGACGCCGGCCGACTCCGCCCGGGCGCGCAGCGCGGGCGGGCACGGCGCGCCGCCGACGATCACCCGTCGGTACTCGTGCAGGGGCGCGCCCGAGTCGAGCAGGCGGCGCATCACCGTGGGGACCACCGACACCATGGTCGTGCCCTCGGTGCGCGGCGAACGGGCGACGCGCTCGAGGTCGAAGGAGTCGTGCACCGTGCACGGGACGCCGGTGACGTACGAGCGCGCCAGCGCGCCCAGGCTCGCGACGTGGTGCAGGGGCAGGCACGCCAGCCAGCGGTCGGCAGGTCCGGCATCGAGGCCCGCCGAATACCCGTGGCCCATCGCTTCCATCCCGGCTCGGGTGAGCTCGACTCCCTTGGGTGCACCCGAAGTGCCGCTCGTGACGACGACGGCCACGATCCCGCCGGGTGCGCGCACGCCGTCGGGGCGGGCCGGAGCCGCATCGAGATCGTCGGCGCCCCGGGCGACGGCGGTAGGACGCAGCCGGTCGAGCAGGGCCGTGATCTCGGCCCCCGTGAACGCCGGGTTGACGGGCAGGATCGCGCGTCCTGTGTCCCAGCACCGCAGCGCCGCCTCGGCGAGTGCCCGGCCCCCGGCGACGACCGCTACGACGTCGGTTTCGTCCCCTCCCGGCACGCTCGGTACCCTAACCGTAGGAGTGATCACTCCCAGAATCTGTCCGCGTGTGCCGGCCGTGTGTGAAGGAGCCTCGATGGAGTCCGTGATCCGGCCCGGCGCCGACTGGAAGCCGGCCACCCCCGACGGTTTCACCGACGTCCGTTACGAGACCTCCGACGGCATCGCCAAGGTCACGATCTGTCGGCCCGAGGTGCGCAACGCGTTCCGGCCCCGCACGCTGTTCGAGTTGCGGGACGCGTTCGAGATCGCGCGTGACGATCCCGAGGTCGGCGTCATCCTCTTCACGGGTGAAGGCCCCGACGCGTTCTGCTCCGGTGGCGACCAGCGCGTGCGCGGCGACGACGGATACCGCGACGACAAGGGCATCGGCCGGCTGAACGTGCTCGACCTGCAGATTCAGATCCGCCGGCTGCCCAAGCCCGTGGTCGCGATGGTCGCGGGTTACGCGATCGGCGGCGGACACGTGTTGCACATCGTGTGCGACCTCACGATCGCGGCCGACAACGCGCGGTTCGGTCAGACGGGTCCGCGGGTCGGTTCGTTCGACGGCGGTTTCGGCTCGGGGCTGCTGGCACGCATCGTCGGCCAGAAGAAAGCGCGCGAGATCTGGTACCTCTGCGAGCAGTACGACGCCGAGGCCGCACTCGACATGGGCCTCGTGAACACGGTCGTGCCACTCGCCGACTTGGAGGAGGAGAGTGTCGCCTGGGCGCGCAAGATGTTGCATCACTCGCCGCTCGCGCTGCGTATGTTGAAAGCTTCTATGAACGCGGCCGACGACGGCCTGGCGGGCATCCAGCAACTCGCCGGCGACGCAACGCTCCTCTATTACATGACCGAAGAAGCGCAAGAGGGCAAGAACGCGTACCTCGAGAAGCGCCGACCCGAGTTCGAGCGTTTCCCGAAGCGCCCGTGACGAGCGCGAAGCTCTGGTATCAGGGTGCGCGGCCGAAGACGTTGGGCGCCGCCCTCTCGCCCGTGCTCGTAGGCACCGCAGCCGGTTCGCTCGACGGGCCCATCGACTGGCCGCGTGCCGTGGCCGCGGGCGCGGTGGCGCTCGCGCTGCAGGTCGGGGTGAACTTCGCGAACGACTACTCCGACGGCGTACGCGGTACCGACGCGCAACGCCGCGGACCGGTGCGGCTCACGGCCACGGGCCTGGCGACGCCCCGCTCGGTCCGCAACGCCGCGGTCCTCGCGTTCGGGTTCGCGGCGGTCGTCGGCGGCGTGGTGTCGATCGTCGTCAACCCGTGGCTGCTGCTCGTCGGGGTCGCGGCCATCGGCGCCGCCGTCACCTACACGGGCGGTCCGAAGCCGTACGGCTACATCGGCTTGGGCGAAGTGATGGTGCTCGTCTTCTTCGGGTTCGTCGCGACCGTCGGCAGCGCCTACGTCCAGCACGCGACGTTGCCCGGTGTCGCGTGGGTTGCCGCCCTCGCGGCCGGGCTCCCGGCCTGCGGGATCCTGCTCGCCAACAACGTGCGCGACGTCGACACCGATCGCGCGACCGGAAAGCGCACGGTCGCGGTGCGCATCGGCGCGGCGCGGGCGCGAGGACTGTACGTGGCGTGCATCGCCGGCGCGATCGTCGCGGTCGTCGTGTGCGGCGCATTCGTCGCGAGCGCACTGCTCGCGATCCTCGCGTTGCCGCTCGCGGTCGCGCCCGTGTGCGCGATGTTGACGCGGCACGACCCGCCCGGGCTCATCGCCGCCCTCGTCGGGACCGTCCGTTTCCAGCTGGCGCTGTCCGCGCTCCTCGCGGTCGGTCTGTGGCTCGGTTAGTCGTGGCGGGCGACGAACGACGCGATGAATCCGCCGAGGACCGCCGGTTGTTCGAGGGGGAGGGCGTGTCCGCCGTCGAGACGGATGTGCACCGCGTCGCTGCGCAGCCGTTCGAGCATCGCGAGCGCGGCCTTGTCGTACTTGGCATCGGCGCGTCCGGTGACCAGCGCGACGGGCATGCGCAGCTCGCTCAACCGATCCCACATCGGTTCCATCGTGCCCGCGCCGAGCACACGCAGGCAGTGTGCGAGATACCTCACCGTGAGCGCGCGCCGCTCGCGCAGGCCCGGCGCGTCGGGTGGCACCCCGACGAAGAGTGGCTGCGCGAGCCAACGTTCGAGGAACGCGTCGACGCCGTCGCGCTCGAGCGACCGCGCGAGCGTCTCGTCCGACGCGACGCGCTCGGTCCGGGCCGCGTCGTCGGCGATACCCGCAGTCGTGCTGACGAGGACGAGCGCCCGCACGAGATCGGGACGATCGAGCGCGAGCCTCAGTGCGAGGCGCCCACCCATCGAATAGCCCGCATAGACAGCGCGTCGGCCCTGCTCTCCGATCGAGGCTGCGGTCGCGGCGAATGTCTCCCGCTCCGGTACGTCGATCGCGCTCACTTCGCACGACTCGTCGAGCACGCTCCGGACTCCCAGCCACGACGCGGCGGTCTGGGTGAATCCGGGGACGAGCACCACCCGCGCCGCGTTCGAGGTGGCATTCGAATCGGCGTTGGCGTTCGTCCGCGAAGCCGGGACCATCGGGAAAGTCTGCCGCGATGAGCGGGGTCGACGTGACGACCTCGTTCGCGCGGACCTTGGTCGACGAATGGGCGCGCAACGGCGTGACGACCGCGGTCGTGTCGCCGGGGTCACGCAACACGCCGCTCACCCTGGCCCTGGCGCGCGACCACCGGATAACGGTCGAGGTCGTGCTCGACGAGCGCTCGGCGGCCTTCCGTGCCCTCGGCGCCGCGCTCGCGACCGGGCGCCCGGCGCTCGTCTCGCTGCACCTCGGGCACGGCGGCCGCGAACCTGCATCCCGCGGTCATCGAGGCCCACCACGCCCGGGTGCCACTGCTCGTCTGCACCGCGGACCGACCCGCCGAGCTGCGCGACGCGCGGCGCGGGGCAGACGATCGACCAGACTCACCTGTTCGGCGGCGCCGTCCGCTGGTTCCACGACCCCGGCCCGCCGGAACCGACCATCGAAGGCGGCGACCCGAACGCGCGGTGGCGGGCGCTCGCCTGCCGCGCCGTCGCTCACGCCACGGGTCCGGTCGCCGGTCCCGTGCATCTCAACCTTCCGTTCCGGGAGCCGCTGGTGCCCACCGGCGAGCCGCTGCTCGCCACGGCCGCGGCGCGCCGGGGGCGAGCCCTGGACCCGTACGTCGGTTGCCGAGCGCGGCCCCGCTCCCACCGACGTGGCGCGCCTCGCCGACCTCGTGCGGTCGCATCCGCGCGGGCTCCTCGTCGCGGGGTGGGGCGCGGCGACCGACGGCGCGGTCGCAGATCGCTTCGCCCGGGCGACGGGCTGGCCCGTCGTCGCCGACCCGCTCTCACAACTGCGCGGCGGGCCGCACACGATCTCGACCTACGAAGCGCTGTTGCGGGTCGCGGGCTTCGACCGCGCCGACCGTCCCGATCTCGTGGTGCGGATCGGTGCGCCGCTGACGAGCAAGGTCACGAACGCGTGGCTCGACACGATCCCGACCGTGCTGGTCGATCCCGACGACGTGTGGCTCGATCCTCGTCACACGGCCGTCGATCGCGTCGCCGCCGATCCGGGCGCGCTCTGGCCGCACTGACCGCGCGGTTGGCGGCCGACGACGACTCCGGCAGTGCGAGAGCCGGTGCGCCGATCGACGAGCGCTGGTTGGCGGACTGGCTCGACGTCGAACGCCGGGCGCGCGCCGCGATCGACGCCGTCGTCGACATCGACATCGCGTGCGAGGGCCGCATCGCCCGCGACGTCGCGGCTGCCGTCCCCGACGGGGGCACGCTCGTGGTCGCGTCGAGCCTTCCCGTCCGCGCCCTCGAATGGTGCATGACGCCGCGCACGGGTCTCCGTGTCCTCGCCGAACCGCGGCGCGAACGGCATCGACGGCTTCGTGTCGACCGTGGTCGGCGTGGCGGGATCCGACGCGGGCACCGGCCCTGTCGTCGGGTTGTGCGGCGACCTCTGCTTCCTCCACGACACCAACGGACTGCTCGGTGCGGCGCCGGCCCCGGCGACTTTCGTCGTCGTCGACAACGACGGGCGGCGGGATCTTCTCGTATCTGCCCCAGCACGAGCTGGCCGAGTTCGAGGCGCTGTTCGCCACACCGCAATCGGTCGATCTCGTCGGGGTGGCCCGGGCCCACGGGGTGCAAGCCCGAGCGGGTCGGGCTCTCGGAATTGCCGAAGCTGGTCGCCGAGCGAACCGCGTCGGCGCGGGTGCTCGTGGTCGACGTCGACCGGGCCGCCGCCCGGGAGCGGCACCGCCGGATGTGGTCGGCAGTCGCCACGGCGGTCGCCTGAAGCGCGTCGGCGGCGTGAGGCGTCGCGGCAGCGGGTACGGGCTTGGCCTCTAACATCTTGCAACCGGCCGCGGGCGCTCGAGATAGGTAGTGATGTCGGAACGCGAGATGCCAGAGCCGGGCTCACCCTGGTCGGTGTTGGCCCGGTCGGAGATCGGGCGAGTTCTCGTGTACGTCGCGCTCGCGATATCGACAGTCAGTGTGTCGGCGATCCTTCTCTTCGTCACGTCGATCACGCCGACGTCGCGTGCGACGCTCGTCGGCTTCGCGCTCGGAGCCTGGATCGTGCTCGTCGCGCTCGGATGGGCGCGCGGGACCCTGCCGCTCAAGCCGTTGCTCGCGGCGATCGGCATCACGTTGGCGCTCGCCGTCGCCACACCGTCGCACCAGTCGGGCGACGTGAACTCGTACGTCATGTACGGGCGCATCGTGACGGTGCACCACGACAACCCGTTCGCGTCGTATCCGATGCACTTCGAGGGCGACCCGATGCGTCGCTACGTCGGCCAGATCTGGCAGCGAACGCCCGACATCTACGGCCTCGGGTTCACGGTGGTCATGGCGGCGCTCGCGCCGGTGATCGGTACGTCGAGCTTCCTCGTCCATTTCTCGTACCAACTCATCGCGGCGGCCGCGGCCGGCGCGATGCTGTGGCTCCTTTGGAAACGGACCCGCAACCCGGCGGTGCTGGCGTTCGTCGGTCTGCATCCACTGCTCGCGATCAGCGTCGTGAACGGAGGTCATCCCGACGCGTTGATGGCCCTGGGCGTGCTCGCGGGCGTGCTCCTCGCGATCGAACGGCGGCCGGTGCTCGCGGGCGCGGCGTTCGCGTTCGCGGCGTCGGTGAACTTCACCGCCCTCGTCGGGGCGTTCGTGCTTGTGCGTGTGGGCGTACCGCCGGTGGAACCGCGGTGAAGTCGTGCGGTTCGCGGCGATCGTCGGCGCGTTCGGCGCCGCGCCGTATCTGCTCGAGTCGGGCTGGCTCCAGAACGCGCACGAGCATTCGCAGCTCATCAGCCGCCAGTCGATCTGGAACGCGATCGGCAACTTCGTCGCGAGCGCCGACCTGTTGCGGAGCCTCTCGTCGAACGGTGCGACCGTCATCGCCGGCGCGCTGTTGCTCGTCATCGCGGTACGGCACACGTCGCGAGGTACGCCGGAGCTCGCGATCGCGGCCGGGCTCGCGTCGTTCCTCGTCTCGAGCTCGTGGGTGATGCCCTGGTATGCGTTCACCGCGCTGCCGCTGCTCGCGTTGCGGCGGCCGAACCTGCTCTCGTGGACGGTGGCGATCTACTCGTCGCTCGTGCTGCTCGGTGAGCAGTACCCGTCGCTCGCGGCCGGTCAGGTCGGCGCGCTCGGGCACCTCTTCCTGCAGGATGTGCTCCCGCTCGTCGCGTTCGCCTGTTGCGTGATCGTGATCGTGTTCCGCCCGCGCGACGTCCTGGCGGGCGATCTGTCGGACGCCGCGACGCCTGTCCTGGTTACGGTCGAACCAAGGCTTGCAGCATCGGCATGAGCTTCTGCTGCGTCTCGGCCCACTCGGCGCCGGGATCGGAGCCCGAAACGATGCCGGCACCCGCGTGGATCCGCGCCCGCGTCCCGTCGACTGCGCCGCCTCGCAACGCCACGACGAACTCGCCGTCGCCCCGGGCGTCGACCCAGCCGCACGGGCCCGCGTAACGGTCCCGCGCCACCGGCTCGAGCGCGTCGATCGCGGCGAGCGCGAGGGGGCGGGGCGTACCCGCGACGGCCGGGGTGGGGTGCAAAGCCGCCACCAGGTCGGTGACCGACGTCGCCGCCGATTCGGCACGACCGGTGACGGTTGTGGCGAGGTGGCTGACGTCGGCGAGCTCGAGCGGCCGCGGACCTTCGGCGCGGACCGTCGGAGCAGAGGCGGCCGAGCGCGTCGACGACCGCGTCGACGACGAGCCGGTGCTCGTGCCCGTCCTTGGCGGAGCGCACGAGCGCGGAGGTGTCGACACCCGTCCCCGCAAGCGGGCGGGCGGTCGACCGCCGCGCCCGACTTGCGCACGAGGAGCTCCGGGCTGGCTCCAAGGAACCCGCGGTCGGCGTACACGACACAACCGGGTTGCGACCGGCGCAGGAACGCGAGGACACCGGGAACGTCGAACGGGAGGTCGGCGACGATGTCGACCGCGCGGGCGAGCACGACCTTGCGCAACACTCCGGCGCTCGATCTCGGCCAGCGCCGCCTCGACCATCGCGCGTCCACGCGTCGCGTGTCGTGACGGCGGTGACGCGGAACTCGGTCGGAGCGGGACCAGATGACTCTGACGCGACGGCCGGCGTGGTCGCCGTCGACGACGACGGTGCGCCACATGCGCCCCGCCGCGTCGCGGCCGACGATGCACGCGGGCACGACGAGGTCGCCGCCTCCGGCGAAGGGCAGCGCCCCGACGGCGCGGGGACCGGCGCTCGCCGGGACGTCCGTCCCGTTCGTCGCGTGGCGGATGGCCGCGAGGAACGGCACGGCATCAGCGGGGGCGACGACGGCGGCGACGCCCGACCCGACGAAGCCGCACTCGCCATCGAGCCAGGCGAACCCGTCCGGCTCGTACGCGTCGAGGAGATCGAACGGCATGTCGATCGGGTCGCTCCGTGCCGAGCAGCGACAGCCCGTGACGCAGCGAGAGATCGGACGCCGTCATGCCCGAGAACCCGTGATCAGTTGGGCGGCGCCGAATCCGAGCGTGCGGCGACTCACGTCGACGATGCCCGCGTCGACGACGAGCGCGAGGAGGTCGGGGAGCGGCGGGAGGTAGGAGGTCGACGCGGGCAGGTAACGGTACGCGGCCCGGTCGGAGAGGAGGCCGCCGACGAAGGGAACGACGTGACGGAACCAGGCGCCGTGTACGGCGCGCACGATCGGGCTGGCCGGTTCGGCGACGTCGAGCAGGGCAACCCGCCCGCCGGGCCGCACGACCCGGGCGCACTCGGCGAGCACGGGCGCGAGCGCGGCGAAGTTGCGGAGGGCGAAGCCGCACGTGAGCCCGTCGAAGGTCGCGTCGGCGAAGGGAAGCTGCAGCGCATCGCCGCGGACGAGCGGCGCGTCGGTGCGCGCCGACCGCAACATTCCGCCCGAGAAGTCGATACCGACGGGCCGGTGGCCCGCATCGGCGAGCGTCCGGCAGAGGTCGCCGGTGCCGCACGCGAGATCGAGGACCCTTGCACCGTGCGCCAGTCCGAGTGTCTCGACCGCCTCGCGCCGCCACCCGACGTCCATGCGCAATGTGAGCAGCCGGTTCAGCGCGTCGTAACGGGGCGCGATGCGGTCGAACATCGCTTCGACGACTCGCGGCTTGTCGTCGAGGTCGGGCAGGTCGGCGCGATCCGGCGCGCTCCGACTCCTCGGGCGGTGGCGGGCGCGCGGCTCACGTCGGCCACCCTTCGAGCCGGCTCGCGGCCGCGACGTTGACCGCGGCGAGCTCGGTCTCGGCGCCGACCGACTCGAGGTGCTCCTGCGCGACCTCGAGTAGCACCCGGCGGAAGTGATGCGCGACGAGGGTGGTGACGGCCGGGAGCAGCACGCGGAACGCCTCGACCAGGCGCTCGGCCTTCTCGTCGTCGGGGAGATCCGACCCGCGCAGCGGCGCGCGCACGTACTCGTCGAACAACCCGACCGCGGTCTCCGCGATCTCACGCGTCTTCTCGTGGTGGTCGTGCGCGAGGGCGAGCAGGTCGGGGAGGGGCAGGCCCTGTTCGAGGAGCCGCAGGCCCTGCTGCACCACTGCGATGTCGGCCGTCGTGTACCGAGCCTCACCGTCGTGGACGCGGGCCACGAGGAGGTTTTCGCGGACGACGGCTTCGAGGAGCGCGGCGGGCACCGCCGACCGCTCGGCCAGCTCGGTGAGGGTGAGGAACTGCTCCGGAGCCTCGGCGTCGGCGCGGGCGACCGCGGCCGCCAGGGGCGCGTCGGTGGGGTCGAGGTCACCGTCGAGGACACGGCCGATCAGCGCGAGGGTGAGCCCGCGGCTGCGGAGCTCTCGGATCCGTCCGAGCCGCTCGAGGTGGTCGGGGCCGTACCAGGCGAGCCGGCCCGAGCGTTCGGGCGGCGGCAGGAGGCGACGCTTTTGGTAGAAGCGGATGGTGTCGACCGACAGGTCGGCGCGTCCGGCCAGGTCCTCCACCCGCCAGCGCTCACCCGCTCCGGTCGTCACGTCCCGATTCTAGGAGTGTTCACTCCCAAGGTTCCCACCGGCCCACCTTCTCGGGGTGGGCGAGGTCAGGTGCTGCGCCAGACGGGTGGGCGCTTCTCGGCGAACGCGGTGGCGCCCTCGATGGCGTCGCCGCTCTCGAACACCGGCATCATCAGCTCCATCGTGCGCTTCCAGCCCTCGGCCTCGGTCAGCTCGGCGGCCTCCCGGACCAGCTGACGGGAGGCCCGGACTGCGGCGGGGGAGTTCTCGCCGATGCGTTCGGCGAGGGCGATGGCTTCGTCGACGACGCCGTCGGCGCTGACGACCCGGTTCACGAGACCGAGTTGCAAGGCCCTCGCCGCGTCGATCGGGTCGCCGGTCATGGCGAGCTCCAGGGCGATCGCGAGCGGCACCCGCTTGGGCAACCGGATCAGGCCGCCGGCCGCGGCCATGAGCCCGCGCTTGACCTCGGGGATCCCGAAACGCGCGGTCTCGGCCGCGACGACGAGATCGCACGAGAGCACGATCTCGAAACCGCCCGCGAGCGCAGGCCCGTTGACCGCGGCGATCAACGGCTTCGGGAAATCGCGGGTGACGATCCCGGCGAAGCCGCCCTTGCCGCGCGCGATGTCGTTCGCCTTGCCCTGGGCGACGACCTTGAGGTCGGCGCCGGCCGAGAACACCTCGCCCCGACCGGTCAGCACGACCGCGCGGAGCGCCGCGTCGGCTTCGACCTCGTCGAGGACGGTCGCCATCGTCTGGCTCACCTCGGGACTGACGGCGTTGCGAGCGTCGGGCCGGTTCAGCGTGACGAGTGCGATCGCCCCGCGTCGTTCGAGTTCCACCACTGCCATGGCGACGACCCTACTGCCCGACCAGCGGTCCCGGCTCGGAGTCGAGCGGGCGCGTGATGCCCGGGCGCAGCACACGTGTCGCGGCGAGAACCGTGGCCATGATCGCCGCCGCACCGAACGTGGTCGCGCGCAGCCCGATGCCGTCGGCGATCTTGCCCTGGAGCACCGCGCCGACGGGATACAGCGAGCCGAGGATCATCGTGTTGACCGAGAGAACCCGTCCGCGGATGTTCGCGGGCGCGTGGAGCTGGGCGACCGTCGAAAACGTCGAGAGCGCGCCGAGGTACAGCGCGCCCACGACCAGCAACGCCACCGACGACAAGGCGAGGTTGGGTGCGAAGGCATACGCCGCGAGGGCGATAGGGAGCGTGACCAGTAGCCGGACCAGCAGGTGCCGGGGGCCGAACCGCTGCACGAGCGCGCCGAGCACGAGAGCCATCCCTACCGCGCCGATCCCCTGCGCGGTGATCAGGATCGACGTGCCCCCCTTGCCGTTGTGCAACACGTCGACGGCCATCGCCGGTACCAGCGCGATGAACGGCGCCGCGAGGAACGTGTTGAGACACATGGCGGCCGCGTTGATCCGCAGTCCCGGTTCCCGGCGCACGAACCGGAAGCCTTCTGCGATCGACTGGAACAGCTTCTGATCGCGTGCGTGCTCGCCCGGTACGGGCAACGACAATGTGAGCAATACCGCCACCACTGCGAAGAAGCTGGCGGCGTTCACTCCCTCGGCCCACGCGTAGCCGCCGACGTAGATCACGACGCCCGCGAGGGCGGGGCCGACGACGCGACCGAGGTTGTACTGGGCCGACGACAGTGCGATCGCGCCGGGGAGATCCTCGACCGGCACGAGGTCGGGCAGGATCGCCTGGAACGCGGGGAACGCGAGCCCGGCGCAGATGCCGTTCCCGAGGACGATGATCGCCAGGATCGGTGCAGTCGGGTGCCCGACCGCGAACAGCAGGGCGAGCAGGGAGGCCAGCCCGGTCTGCACGAACGTCGTCGTCATGAGCAGCACTTTGCGCGGCACCCGGTCGGCGAGCGCGCCGCCGACAGGGCCGAAGAACGCGATCGGAACGAAGGCGGCGGCCGCGATCGTGCCGGTCCACGCGGCTTGGTGCGTCAGGTTCTGGACGTACTGGCCCAGAGCGACCGTCTCCATCCACGTGCCGATGTTCGACACGAACGCACCGGCCCACAGGCGCGCGTAGGCCGGATGATGTAGTGGCGCCAACGCGTTCGTGCGGGCGCGGGGCGGGATGTCGGCTAGCGGTTCCGCCACTGTGGCGCCCGCTTCTCCAAGAACGCGAGCATGCCTTCGTGGGCGTCGTCGGCCTGCGCGTTGTCGACCATCGCCGGGCCCGCGATGTCGTAGGCCGCGGCTTCCGGGAGCTGGTCCTGCGCGTAGAACGCGCGCTTGCCGAGCGCGACGACGTACGGACTCGCCTGCGCGATCCGTTCGGCCAACGCGACGACCTCGGCGTCGAGGCGCGCTTGCGGCACCACCCGATTGACGAGGCCCCAGTCGAGCGCGGTCGCGGCGTCGATCATCTCCCCGGTGAACAGCATCTCGAGCGCGCGCTTGCGGCCGATCGTCCGGGCGACGGGAACCATCGGGGTCGAACAGAACAGGCCGATGTTGACGCCCGGGGTCGCGAAACGCGCGGTGTCGGCCGCGACCGCGAGGTCGCACGCGGCGACGAGCTGGCACCCGGCCGCGGTCGCGACGCCGTGGACTTTGGCGATCACGGGCTGCGGCAGCTCGTGCACCCGGGTCATCAGCCGCACGCACGTGGAGAAGAGCTGTTCGTAGAACGACTCGTGACGGTTGGCGGTCATCTCGGCGAGGTCGTGACCCGCGGAGAAGACGGGACCGCGGCCTTCGACCACGACGACGCGTGTTGTCTCGTCGGCCGCGACGGAGTCGAGGGCCGCCAGCATCTCGACCATCAGCGCCTGGGAGAGCGCGTTGCGGCGCTCGGGCCGGTTCAACACGATCCGGGCGAGCGCGCCGTCACGCTCGATCTCGACCTGGGCCCCCGCGTTCGGCACCCTTCGAGGCTAACGGGGATATTCGGGGTCGCGGGCGCTCGGACGCGGCGACGCGCCTCAGCGCGAGTGCGACTCGAGCCAGGCCGCCTCGGCCTCGCCCATCGGTGTCGACGGATCACCGTCGACGAACGGCCACAACTCGAATGCGATGCGCCGCCAGTTGCGTCGGGCCCGCAGGCGACCGAGCACCGCGTGCAGGCCCAGGTTGATGCGTTGGGTCACGACGAACGCGGGCGGGACGTTCGACGATTTCGCTACGTGCGCGTACGGGCTCGACACGTCGAACATGCGCCGCACCGTCTCCGACGCGTACTCCGGGGTGAACGCGACTTCGCGGTCCTCGAGCACGAACTCGTAGAAGTGCCCGAAGTACTCGCGCACCTCTTCGTCGGAGATGGCGGCCGGCTTCAGCACGTCGTTGGCTTCGAGAATGCGCCGGAACTCGGGGATGTCGCGGTCGATGACCATCGTGACGATGAGTGACTGGAACAGCTGCACCTCGGCCGGTGTGTAGCGCTTGACGAGCCCGAAGTCGAGGAAGCTCACCCGGCCGTTCCCCCGGAAGAGGTAGTTGCCCGGGTGCGGGTCGCCGTTGAACGCGTGGAGCCGGTAGATGCTGCGGAACACGAACCGGAAGATCGACTCGGCTGCGGCATTGCGCTCGTCCTGCGACCACGTCTCGACTTCGGAGAAACGCGAACCCTCGGCGAACTCGGTGGTCAGCACGCGTGCGCTCGAGAGCTCGTCGACGACACGCGGCACGTGAATGAACGGATGGCCGGAGTACCAGTCGGAGAAGAGGCGCTGGTTGTCGGCTTCGATGCAGTAGTCGAGCTCTTCGACGAGTCGGGCGCGTAGCTCCTCGACGAGCGGGCCCGGCTCGAAGCCGGGGAAGAGCAGCCCCAACGCGCGGAAGATCAGGTCGGTGTTCAGGAGATCGGCGCGGATCGCCTCGCCGATCCCGGGGTATTGCACCTTGACCGCGACCGAGAGGCCCGAGTGGGTCACGGCCCGGTGCACCTGGCCGATCGAGGCCGCCGCGACCGGAGTGGGATCCCACTGTGCGAACAGTCGCTCCGGCGCGTCGCCCAGCTGTTCGCGCACGATCTGTGCGCTCAGCTCCGGCGCCATCGGCGGCGCGTCCTGCTGCAGCGACGCGAGCGCGTCGCGCATCGGCTCCGGTAGGCCGTCGTCGAGGTAGCTCGCCATCTGGCCGAGCTTCATGAGCGCGCCCTTGAGCTCGCCGAGGGCGTCGGCGACGTCGGCGGCCGTGCGCAGTTGGTGCTCGGAGTCGAGCTCGGCCCGGCGTTCGGGCGACGCCGCGGCGCGGCGGGCGGTGTGTACGACCTGGCGGGTCCCGGCCCGCGCGCCGATGGCGGCGAGATGCGCATTGCGGGTCACCGACGAGCTCCGGACGAATCGACCGACCGGGGCGCCGACCGACCGGCGGCGCGCGGCGCGGACGACGCGGACGACAGCCGCACCGATCGCGGCGACGGCCAGGACGGATGCCGCGACGGGAGCCTTGCGCACGTGGCGACCGTAGCGGTCGGCCGGTACGCTTGACCGATCGGTCAAGTTTTTGAGAGGAGCGTCCTGGTGGCGACGGACGAGCAGCGTGTGACCCAACTGTGCGACGAGCTCCTCGCGAAGCTCGACCCGAAGTCGACGCCCCCGGACGAGTTCCTCGGCGCGCAGTACGACCTGGGTCTGGCGTGGGTGCATTTCCCCGAAGGATTCGGCGGCCTCGGCCTGTCGCCGAAGCTGCAGAACACCATCAACGCCAAGCTGTTCGCCGCCGGCGCGCCGATTCCCTACGGGCGCAACCCGATCGGCCACGGCATGTGCGCGCCGACGATCGTCACCCACGGCTCCGACGAGCAGAAGCAGCGCTACCTGCGCCCGCTCTTCACAGGCGAGGAAATCTGGTGCCAGATGTTCAGCGAGCCGGGCGCGGGCTCCGACGTCGCCGGCCTTTCGACCCGCGCGATTCGCGACGGCGACGAGTGGATCGTCAACGGGCAGAAGGTGTGGACGACGCTCGCGCACCTCGCCAGCTTCGGCATCGTGCTCGTGCGCACCGACCCCGAGCAGGTCAAGCACAAGGGTATGACGATGTTCGTCATCGACATGCACGCGACGGGCGTCGAGGTGCGGCCGCTCGTGCAGGCGACGGGCGAAGCGGAGTTCAACGAGGTCTACATGACCGACCTCCGCATTGCCGACGGTGAGCGCCTCGGCGACATCGGCGAGGGTTGGGGAGTCTCACTCACGACGCTCATGAACGAGCGGGTTTCGATCGGCGGTCAGGTGAACCCGCGCGGCTCGGGCGTGATCGCGGTGGCAATGAGCCAATGGAAGAAGAACGAGCAACGCCAAGATGAAGTCTCGAGAGACGCGCTCGTGCGGCTGTGGATCGACGCCGAGGTGAATCGGCTCACCAACATGCGCGCGAGTCAGGGTCGCAAGAAGGGCACGCCCGGACCCGAGGGCTCGGTCGGCAAGCTCGCGATGGCCGGCCTGAACCAGCGCATCATGAGCTTCGTGATGGACCTCATGGGACCCGACGCGTTGCTCTATCCGAGCGGCTACACCTTCGAACGCCCTCGGAGTGCCATGGATCTGTCGAATCCGCAAAAGGCGTTCCTCCGGGTCCAGGCCAACTCGATCGAGGGGGGGACGACGAACATCATGAAGAACATCCTCGGCGAGCGAGTGCTCGGGCTGCCCGGCGAGCCCCGCGCCGACAAGAGCCTCCCCTGGAGCCAGGTGCCGAGAAGCTGACCGCGGAATCCGGACGGTGGAGCGAAGAGGCGTCTGCCGAGGGGGTTCCTAGTCTGAGCATCCGGCCCAATCCTGAAGATTCCGGGCCCGGATGCCGACGTGAGTAGGGATGTTCGGAACTCGACGCGCACGCGTTCTCCTCGTCGCGGCAGTCGCCGTGGGAATGGTCGCGGCCGTTGCCGTGCCCGGCGTTGCTTCGGGTCTGTCGACACCCGCACCGACGACCACTCCGACACCCGCTCCGACGACCGCTCCGACGACTGGGCCGACGACGCCCACAAAGGTCGGCGGGCCGCACATTCCGTCGCCGTCCGATAGCACGACCACCAGCGTTCCGGGGCCGACCACCACGACGACGATCCCGCCGCCTCCCCCCGAGATGCCGGCGTTCACCCTGCCGACCGACTCCGGACTGCAGCTCCTGCAGGTGATGCAGAAGGCGAAGGCGGACCTCCTCTCCGCGGAGCATGCCCTCGCGGCGGCGAAGCGGGGCGTCGCGACGTCGGAGAAGAAGGACGCGGCCGCGCGGAAGGAGGCGAAGCGGCTCGCCACGGTCGCGCAGAAGACGCAGAAGCACCTCGACGAGACGCGCACGCTGTTGCACCAGTCGGCCGTCGAGGCCTATATCCATGCCGGCGACGCGCAGCTGATGCAGGCGATCGAGGGCTACCTCAACACGAACTCCGTCGTCGAGGCGGGGAGCCAGCTGCATGTGCTCGGCACATTCGGGTCCAATCAGAAGCAGCTGCTCGACCAGTACCTCGAGCTCCAGCTCAGTGTCCGTCGCCAGATCGAGACGAGCCGCGAGGTGTCGGCGCGCGCGGCGGACGCGGTGCGTACGGCGAAGACCCGGCTCGCGACGTTGCGCAAGACGATCGCCGACTCCCGTGCGACCATCACGGTCTCAGTCGCCGGCATCCACGACTTCGAGACCGCGGCGACGAGCGCCACGAGCCCAATCCTCGGCCCGAGCCGACTGACCGCGAAGCAGATGGCCGACTTCGTCGTATTGGAGCACTACACGCCGCGTATCACGGTCCCGATCGAGGTGCTCGCGCAGATCTACCTCGACGAGGGCGCGCGCACGGGCGTGCGTGGCGACGTCGCGTTCGCGCAGTCGATCCTCGAGACCGCCGGGTTCGCCAACCCGGGCAGCGCGGCCACCGACAACAACTTCGCTGGCATCGGCTGGTGTGACTCGTGCAAGCACGGCTTCGACTTTCCCGATGCCAAGACGGGCGTGCGGGCGCAACTTCAGCTGCTGCGGGTCTACGTCGATCCCAGCTTCCCCGGCGCGAAGTACAAG
This sequence comes from uncultured Actinomycetes bacterium, assembly GCA_963761055.1. Taxonomy (GTDB): domain Bacteria; phylum Actinomycetota; class Acidimicrobiia; order IMCC26256; family PALSA-610; genus PALSA-610. Next base: position 289,653 of record CAVXFO010000001.1, read on the forward strand.
GACGAGATCCTGCTGCCGGGGACGCTGAGGCTCGGCTTCCGCGGTCGGGTGCAGACGTGGTGGGACCTCTGGGGAACCTGGGCCACGGGCGCGCTCTACGGCCAGCGCGTGTACGACATCTACGAACGCATGGTCGCGTTCTCGAAGTTCGACCCGACTCCCGCGCCCCCCAAGGCCGGCGCACCTCCGACCACAGCGCCGCTGATCGCGAACAAGCCTTAGCGCGTCGGCGTCATCCGCACCGGAAGGTGACGGATGCCGGTGTGCTTGTTGCTCCGCGTCCACTCCACCGGGCCGGCCAGCTCGACCGTGCCGACGCGTGCGCACAGCTCGTCGAGCACGACCCGGATCTCGAGGCGCGCCAGGTTCGCTCCGAGGCAGTGGTGCACGCCGTGCCCGAACCCGAGGTGCGGATTCGGGTCGCGGGTGACATCGAAGTCGAACGGATGCGTGAACACCGCCTCATCGCGGTTCGCCGACGCTTCCCAGAACACGACCTTGTCTCCGGCGCGGATCGTCTGGCCGAAGAGGTCGAGGTCTCGGGTCGCGGTGCGGCGGTTGTACGCGGCGGGATGCGTCCACCGCACGACCTCTTCGACCGCGGTGCCGTCGACGCCGTGACCGCGCAGCGTGCGCCACTGCTCGGGAAACGCGTCGAGCGCGACGATCGCGCCTGCGATGGCATTGCGGGTCGTGTCGGCGCCCGCCGCCCACAGCAGCGAGAAGAAGAACTGGAGTTCCTGGTCGGTGAGCTCGGACGGGTCCTCGCCGTCGAGGTGCGCATGGCACACGACCGAGAGCATGTCGTCGGCCGGATGGGCCCGCTTGTCGGCGATGAGCGCGGTGCCGTACTCGAACATCGCTGCGGCCGCCCGCGCCACTTCATCTGTCGTTTCGAACGCCTCGCGCCCGTCGGTGAAGTCGAACACGTGCTCGATCCAACCGAACAACTGGTGCCGGTCGGCTTCGGGGATGCCCATCAGGATGCAGATCGCCTGCATCGGCAACTCGCCGGCGACGTCACTGACGAAGTCGCATCCGCCGGACTCGATCGCGCGCGCGACCAGCCCGGCAGTGCGCATGCGGAGGTCGGCGTCGAGACGGTCGAGGATGCGGGGCGTGAGCCCTTTGCTCACGAGCAACCTGACCCGTTGATGGCGCGGGTCGTCCATCATGTTGAGCATGAGGCCGGCCACGGGGAGGTCGTTGAGCGTCGTGCCGCCGTACGGACGCGTGCCGCCGGTCTCCGACGAGAACGCGGCCGGGTCGTGCACCACGCTCATGCAGGCCGCGTGCGCATGCACCGACCAGAAGCCCTCGGCGTCGGGCGTGTGGTCCGTCGGCTCGTGCCAGAGCACCGGCGCGATGTTGCGCAACCGGGTGAACACGTCGTGGGGGAAGCCTTCGGCGAAGAGATCGAGATCGGTGAGATCGATCCCGCGAGGAATGTTCGCCACGACGCGGACGTTAGCTGCGGGCATATGCCGAACCTCGAAGACTTCAACGGCGATTTCAGCGCGTTCAACCAGGCCCTGATCGACGAGTTCCGGGTCAATGCGGGCCAGGTGACCGGGATGTTCGCCGGAGCCCCGTTGGTGCTGATCACCACCACGGGCGCCAAGTCGGGCAAGCCCCGCACGACGCCGATCGTCTACACCACGGACGCCGCCGGCAACGTCGTGATCATCGCGTCGAAGGCCGGGGCCCCCACGAGCCCCGACTGGTTTCACAACCTCGTGGCCAACCCCGAGGTCACCGTCGAGCTGGCGACAGAGAAGTTCGAGGCGCGCGCCCGCGTGGCGGAGGAGCCCGAGCGGGAGCGCCTCTACCGCGCCCAGGTCGCGTTGATGCCGAGCTTCGCCGAATACGAAAAGGCCACGAGCCGCAAGATCCCGGTCGTCGTGCTCGAACGCGTCTGAGCGATTCTTCGCAGATCGCGCCCGCGCGAACGCGTAGCTCGTTCTATGAGTTCTGGGTCCGTCCGGAAGGCGCCTCCGGGGATGACACACTGTAGGGATGAACGAACGCGACGAACGTCCGTGGGGCAGCTACGAAGTACTGGTGGATGCACCCGACCACAAGGTCAAGCAGATCCTCGTCAAACCGGGAAAGCGTTTGAGTTTGCAGAAGCACGCCCGGCGCTCGGAGCACTGGTTCGTCGTGCGGGGAACCGGTGTCGTCATGCTCGACGGCGCACCGGTCGCGGTCGAACCAGGTACGGCGGTCGACATCGCGCTCGGCGCGTCACACCGCATCGAGAACACCGGCCAGGCCGATCTCGTCTTCGTCGAGGTGCAGCACGGCGAGTACTTCGGTGAGGACGACATCGTCCGCCTCGAAGACGACTTCGGCCGCGCCGGGTAGCCGCAGCTGTGTGGTTCCGGCTGCAGCGGATCGGCGACCTCGGCCACGATGATTCGTCGGCTGCTCGCCTCGCGCTGACCCGAATCGCCGAATCGGAACTGCGACTGAGCCCGTGCCAATCGTTGATCTCGGGGATCGTCAGGGCGGGCGTCGAGATCGCCCATCGAGCTAAATCCTCGCACGCCGATCGGCAGGGATGATGCGTGTCACGGCCGCATGATCTTGCCGTCGAGCAGCTCTCGCGTGGCATCGGCGTGTCCAGCGTGGTGCGCAGTTTCCTCGATCAGGTGAAGCAGCACCCAGCGGAGATCGAACGGTGCTTCGAGCCCGAGCAGCGTATGCGCCGGCGGCCGGTCACCCTCTCGACCGAGGCAAGCGACCTCCAGGCTCGGAGCCGCACGCACGATCTCGTCCGTTCGCTGCGCCTGCACCCAGTAGGTAGAGCAGGCCTGCTCAACACCGATCCCGTCGGCAGCGAACTCGTCGGTGCGCTCGGGAAACGGCCGTCCGAGGTAGCGGCCCTCAACCCATCGCCGCTCGACGTGCGTCAGATGGTTGATCACGCCGACGACCGACAACAGCGCGCCTTCGGGCGTCCAACGGGCCTGATCGTCTGATAGTCCGTCTGCAACGGCGACGACCTCTTCACGCTGACGATTCAGGAACCGGAGCAGCAGCTGGCGCTCGTCCGGCGTCGGCACCACCGTGTTTGGCTTCGAGAACGACACGCGCACAGATTTGCCCAGTGAGACTGGTGGGCGCCAGTGCGCAGAGACGCAGATCTGCGGCTACGCGAGACGGAATTCGCCCCTCGGTTCGGGGCACTCGGTGATGTACCGCCGAAGCTGTGCAAAGCCGTCGAGCAGGGCGCGGAAGGTCAGGAGCTGTCCGACGCGCTGTGCATCTGCCCACTCGTACTCGCCGTATTCGACCCGGACCGCCGAAGCCAACGACGAAACGTCAGACATGATCGGTTTCGGTTTCGGCAGGCCGGAGACCTCGGCTGCAAACGCCGGGATGACTTGGATGGCGTCGAACCGGCGGTTGAAGATCGTCGATACATGTTCCACGGCCCAAAGCGCGGATGCCTCGAGCCCGTATTCGGCCAGCCCCCGTCGAAGCATGTCGACCGTTGGTTCTTCGTCGTTGCGAATCGACGTGCCTGGAATCTGCCAGAAGCGATGGCCGCCGAAGAATGCGTCCGCTTTCTCCTGCGACGCCTCAAGCACGAGGTAGCGCGGGCCGTCGACCGCCCGCGAGAAGACCCAGAGCTCGGCGACATTTGCGAGGATCTGCATCCCGTAAGCCTTGCAGTAGCAGGAGCGCGTCGCCGCGCTTTATGCCGTGAGCCGAATCTTCGGCTCTATCCCCCGCGGGCTTGGGTTTTGTTGTCTTCGGTGTGGTGTTGGCGGTGGTGTTTCCAGCAGAGCAGAACCAGGTTGTCGAGGTCGGTGGGTCCGCCGCGGGTCCAGTGCCATTTGTGGTGGGCTTGACAATCGGCGGGGGGACGCCGGCAGCCGGGCGCTTGGCAGTGCTGGTCGCGGACGACGAGCGCATTCCACAACGCCGGGGTGACGGTGCGGGTGCTGCGCCCGACGTCGAGGATCTCGGATGTGCCGGCGGTGATCACGCGGCTGATGTGGGTGTCGCAGCTGATCCGTTCCAGGGTCGCGGCGCAGAGGTGGCCGTGGCGGCGGACCTCGAGGCGGAGTTCCTCGACCCGTTCGGGGGTGGAGAAGTCTTCGACATCGACCGCGATCACGAAGTGACGGTTCATCGCCCGGACGGTGCTGGTCTCGGCGCGGACCGCGCCGCGGCGGATGAGGTTCATGAACGCGTCCGCGCGCCGTTGGCAGGTGGTGCGGGCATCGCCGGCGGTCCGGTCGGCTTCCATCTCGGCTTTGACGGCACGTTCGAGGTAGTCGGTGTCGTCGGGGTCGAACAGGGCGTCGAGGGCACCCATCCCGTCGAACGTTCTCGACAGATGTGCCCGCCGCCGCTGGTGGCGGGTCTCGTCGGCGGCGGCGCCGCCGTCGCCGTCGAGCGCGTCGGTGACGCGTTGCAGGATCCCGGCGAGCTCGTGCGGGGTGTGTGCTTCGGCGATCCCGACCAGGACCGGTTCGAGGTTGGTGATCTCGTCGGCCCGTTCCGGCGTGTACACGTTCGCGACCACCGCGGCATGGGCGCGGGAGATGTCACCGCGCCCGAACGCTTCCGCCACGGCCGGTAACGATCCGAGTTTGCGGGCGAGGTCGACATGACCTTTCGCGACGCCCGGGTTCATGCGGCACACGGTCCGTACCGCGACCGCGGTGCTCGCATAGCCGTCGAGGGCGTAGTCGCCGGCACGGTCGTACTCGGCGACGCGCGCGAGCCACGCCGCGGTTGCGGCTTCGAGTTCCCGATGCTCCTTCTCGATCTGCGCCAACGCCACGAACATACGTATTGCGTATCCGCTTAAGTGAAGTGACTCCACTCGTCGTCGAGGGTCCAGTCCCAGTCGCCGACGAGGGTGTCCCACGGATGCGGGTCCGTTGCGACGGCTTGTTGCAGGAGCCGGTAGAAGAGCAGGCCGCGGCTGCGTGAGTTGCGACGGTTGAACCGGAAGGTGAACTCGTCGAGGTAGTAGTCGAGGTGCTTCGTCGAGATGCCTTGGTGCAGCGTGCCGGCGATCCAACGTTTCAGCAGTGACGCGACGCGATGCACGCCGGGCATGTGGACATGCGCCGGGTCGTCTTCATGCACGAGGTTGACGGCCATGTGCGAGTAGCCGCGATTGGCGATGTCTCGATAGGCAGGGAGGCCGTCGGTTCGGATCGTTGAACCGGGTTCCACGACCGTGGTGATGAAGTTGCAGAGGTTCGCGGTGGTCGCTTCGGGGATCAACGCGAGCCGAACCCGGCCGAGCTTGCGAGGCGCTGTCTGCGACTCGATGCCAATGATGACCAGGTCTTTTGTGCTGCCGCGACCGTCGACGCCTTCTTGGCGGCCCCCGACGTGGGTTTCGTCGACTTCCACGCTTCCCGACAGCATCTCGCGATCCCGCCGGACCATCGCACGTCGAAGTTTGTGCATCCACGCCCACGCCGTTTCGTACGAGCCGAAACCGAGCACACGCTGCAGACCGAGCGCGGAGACGCCGTTCTTCTGCGAGGTCACGAACCACACCGCTGCGAACCAGGTCGACAACGGCATCTTCGAACGATGGAAGATCGTTCCCGCCGTCACCGACGTCCGCCGCTGACACGACGTGCACATCCACAAGCCCGTCGCAGTGCGCCACGAGTCTCGAGCTCCGCACGCCGGGCACACGAACCCGTCCGGCCAGCGCAACCGGGCGAGATACTCGACGCAGGCGGACTCGTCCGCGAACCAGGATTGCAACTGCTCGAACGTCGCCGGGTAATCCTCACCCGAAACGGGCCGCTCGACGCTCACACAACCAGGCTACTTCAGTCATCCAGATACGCAGTACATACGTTCGACTATAGCCGAAAACATGCGATGCACAAGCACAAATCGAGCTATTCGAGGTATTTGCGCAGGTCGGGTTCGCCGCCGCGCAGATGGTCGATGTCGCACGGGTCGCGGGCGTGTCGGTCGGGACGCTCTACAACTCCGTCGAAGGTAAGGGGGCTTTGCTGGCCTCCGTCGTCGCCGCGAGCCGGACGCTGCAACTCGCGGCGCGGGCTCACAAACCCTGACCGGCACGCGAGCGCCATCATCGGGCAACCTGTGCGCGTGCGAACTCCGCTTCCGCCCGCCGCCGCCGTCATCAGCTTCATCGACGCGATCAATCACGGTGACGTCGCCCGCGTGGCCGCACTGATGACCATGGATCACCAACTTCGCGTGCTCGACGAGGAACCGCTCGGCGGCCGCGCCGCCAACGTAAACGCGTGGCGCAGCTACGTGACCTCGTTCCCGGACTATGTGATCTTCCCGCGCGTCGTCGTCGATCGTGACGACGACGTGATCGTCCTCGGGTACACCACGGGTTCGCACCTCGGCCTGCCCGACGAGGAGGAGAGTCGCATCGCGGTGATCTGGCGCGCGGAGGTCGAGGACGGGCGCCTCACGCTCTGGCAGATCGTCGAGGACTCGCCCGCACACCGCGAAGAGTTCGGGCTCACCGGATCCTGACGGCACGGCCTACGCTCGGGCGATGCCGACGAAGGAAGGTCCTGTCCCCCCGTTCCCGCCCGGTGCCGATCCCGACGAGTACGACCGCCTCCGCCGCCGGGTGCTCTGGAGGATGCCCAGCGGTCTGTACGTCGTGGGCTCGACCGACAAGGCCGAGCGCCGCAACGGGATGATCCTCAACTGGTTCAGACTCAAGTTCTGGCATTCGATGCCGAAACCCGATTGGTGGCCCGGCCCTCGAATGTTGTCGCACTTCGTCCGGCCAGCCTTGAGCGCTCCCCTGTCGTAGGCATCTACACCCGCATCAGTTCCGACGACGACAAGCGGGCGAAGGAGCTGGGCGTCAAGCGACAGGAGAAGGCGTGTCGGGAATACGCCGCTTCCCACGGTTGGGAGGTCGGCGGTGTGTATGCCGATAACAATCGCTCGGCAAGCTCTCTCGCCAATGTTCCACGCCCTGCGTTCGACCGCATGCTCGTCGATCTCAGGGCCCGCCGCATCGATCGGATCCTCGTGCTGGCGCAGGACCGCCTGGTGCGCCGCCCGGAGCAACTCGAAGCATTGTTCTCACTGCACCAGCAACTCGGTATCTCCACGATCGAGACGGCGCAGTCAGGACCGCAGGACATCTCGACTACGACGGGCCGCACAAACGCCCGCATCAAGACGGTCTTCGACAAGCAATACGCCGAGTACATCTCCGAGAAGGTTGGCGAGAAGAAGCGAGAGCTTGCCGAGCGTGGTCTTCCTGCGGGCGGCGGGACGAGGCCGTTCGGCTACGAGCCGGGCGGTATGAAGGTTGATCGCAGCGAAGCGAAGTTGATCAAGGAAGCGGCACGCCGGGTGCTGCGAGGTGATTCGCTGCACGCCATCTGTAGGGACTGGAGCGCACGAGGCATCGCAACTGTCACGGGACGAGAGTGGTTGCCGAACGTGTTGCGGGGCATTCTCTGCTCGCCTCGCATTGCGGGCCTTCGTGCGCACCGAGGTGAAGTGCTCGGCAACGCTGCATGGCCGGCGATCATCGAACAGACGACACGCCGACAACTGCAGGCGGTCTTCGACGATCCCGCACGACGTCGTGATGCATCGAACATGCGCCTGCTCACCGGGCTGCTTCGCTGCGGACGATGCGGTGCGATGCTCATGTCCGGTTCTAACAACGGCAAACGTGCCTACGTGTGTCGTCGTGCGCCGGGTAGGGCCGGGTGCGGTCTCGTCATGACAGCCGAGCCCGTCGAGGCGCTGGTTGTCGAAGCTGCATTGCTGCGGTTGTCGAATCCGGCGGTCGCAACGGCTCGGACAGCGGTTGGGAATGTGAGTGACGATACGGAGCTACTGACTGCGCTCGAAGCGGACCGGGCCGCGCTCGATGAGCTCACGAAGCACCGCTACGTCTCCCGAGAGGTGGGGGAGCGGGAATACCTCGTTGCAAGCACCGCGCTTCGACAGCAGATCGCCGCCCGGGAACGGGAGCTGACTCCCGAGCAGCCTGCGCCGGGTGCAATAGCTCGGGGAACTCACCCGGCTCGGGTCCGCAAGCTTTGGGAGACGCTGAACGACGAGCAGCGTCGGACCCTGCTCCGTGATGCGATCGCCGCCGTGACGCTGAAACCAGCAGTCCGGGGCCGGAACAAGCTCGACTTGGGGCGGCTCAAGATCGATTTTCGGTGATGTAGGGGGCTGCGTCCTGGGTCTCGCGGCGACGCGAGCGCAGTTCTGTGCTTTCTGGGCGGGTAACCGCACGGTCGGCAGGCATGAACCCACATGCCACAAGCAATCCCAGCCCTGAAGTCATTGCCCGTCTCGCCGCCGAGATCGTGGCCGCAGCCCCGCCCATGTCGGCGGAGACCGCTCGGCTGCTCGCTGAGCGGTTGCACGAACTGGAGCGCCGCCCGCATCGTGCGGCGGCCTGACCCGGCGAGCCGTTCCCGATGGCTGCCGTGGGCGACAAGGCCCTTGCTTCTGCGACCCAGTGTGAGTACCCGATGCGCTTCCGGCGCACCGAACTCGACCAGACGACCGGCGAGGTGCGCAGCCGAGAAGTGCTGCGCCGCTGCGGGTCACGTCGCTCCGCCGAGTGCGCATCATGCTCGGCGTTGTACAAGGGCGACGCCTTCGCTGTCATTCGTTCCGAACTCCAGGACGAGGACGGCAACGTGCGCACTGCAACGTGGGTGACGCTCACGGCTCCGGGTGCCGACGTGTTCGGCCAAGTCCATAGCCAACGTCGTGATGCATCGAGGCGAGTCCGCCCGTGCGGGTGTCAAACACGACACGCCGACGATGATCCTTTGCTCGGCTCGCCGCTCGATGCAGACGCCTACCAGTACGAGCGAGCGGCGGACTTCAATGCAAACGCCAGCCGCTTATGGGCGGTGACGATGCAAAAGCTCAGCCGCCTGCTCGGACGCAAGCTGAAGGTCGTTCGGGTTGTCGAGTATCAGAGCCGTGGCCTGGTTCATGTGCATGCGCTGATTCTCGGCGTAGTCACCAAACGTTCGCTCGAGGTTGCGGTGCGAGGCGGTATCAATCTGCGGACTGGACGGAACATTCAGCCCGCTACCTCGAACGGTTGGACGTGGGGACCGCAGTGCGATGCGCAGGTCGTGACGCAGGGCTACGCACGTCGCCTCGGTGCGTACATGACGAAGGTCGTCGGCTACTCCGTGAAGAGTGCGGGCGATGACTTGCCGGGCGGGTCGGCGCACACGGCGAAGATGGCGAACGCCGGAGAGCGTGCGTGCTCATGCGACCAGCCTCACCAGTTGTGCCGCAGCGGTCGCCGGACGATGCAGTTGCGTCGCTTCGTCGTGGCTCCAGACGGGACGACCGATGTCGTGACGGTCGAACGACCGTACAAGTCTCGACCGACCCACCGAGCGTGTCGAAAGCATCGTGCAGCAAGACGAGGCTGGGGCTTTCGGGGGCAACTGCTCTCGACCTCCCGAGGGTGGCGTCTGACTTTCGGCGCAGCACGAGCCCGGCGCAGTGCATTCATGCGCACCGCTTGCGACCAACCCGACCTGCTCGTCACTTGGGAAGTCGTCGGGCGTGGCTACACGGACGGGCTTCGTCTCAGCGAACTGCCCACCGCACCCTCTCCGCCGTAGTCGAACCCGCTCCCAACTGCTCGTCGCTTCCATCGGAAGCGTCATTCGTCATGTCCGGTCGTCGCCGCGCCGGTTCCGTCGCACCAATTGTTCGGCGCGGCGGTGCAGTTCGGCTCCGGCTCGACCTGCGCTCGGTGTTTCGACGAGGAACGAGGAGTGCGGGGCCGCCGGAGGCGGCCCCGCCTTGATCATGTAAGGAAAGTCATCACACTTCCCGGCGGTTGGTTGCGCTATCGAAGAAGGCGCCGACGGTCCTGCGGGCATGTCCATGACCTCAGGAGGAAACCGTGCGCCAGATACCCGTAGATGTCAGCAAGCTCCAAACCCTTGCCGGTGGCGGAGCCACGCCGCTGCTCGACCAGGGCGGCCAGCAAAAGCATGACCAGGAAGGTCGGCCCCTATTCGTGTTGCCGATTGTTGCGCTCGTTGAGGGCGGAATGCCGGAGGTGTTCAGCGTCCGTGTTCCGGGCGCTCCGCCCGAGTTGGCCACGCTGACCCCGCTGCGATTGGTCGGGCTCGTTGCGAGACCGTGGTCGATTGGTGATCGCAGTGGCGTCACCTTCTCATGCGCCAGCGTCCAGCCTCAGCGAACGTGACCAATCCAGTCCGGCGGTTGTCCGATTGGATTCGTTGGCAGCGTGCGTGGTCGAGCGTCTCGAACGAACCGTGCCCGTGGCCCGCCATCGAAGGAGCGTGGCCGCTCATCTCGATCGAGTTCCGTCCGCCACCTCGGTGGGGTCGGTCTGAAGTCGATTGGTGGGCGGAACGCTTCGCAGCGGTGTGCGGTGCGCACTGGTCCGAGTGCATGCCTGCTGGTGGCGGACGTTGGCGCATGGTCATCGACGGCACCGATTGGCGAACAACGCCGCCGCCGCTGCTTGCTCGCTTGGACGACAACCTCGCTATTCCGTTGGGCATCTACAGCGACGGGCCAGCGGTGTGGGACTTGCGCCGCGCTCCGCACCTGCTCGTCGGAGGTGCAACGGGTTCGGGCAAGAGCAGTCTGCTTCGTGCGCTGCTGGCCTCGGTTCCCTTCGGGTGGTCGTGGCGTGTTGTCGTCGTTGATCCGAAGCGCATCGAGTTCGAGCGGTTCCGCTTCGAGTTCGAGGTCTGTGGTCTCGACAAGCTGCTTGCTCTATGCGAGCAGCTCGTACGAGAAGTGAGCGACCGCAAGGAGCAGCTCGTCAAGGCGGAAGTCGATCACTGGCTCGACCTTCGTCCGAGGGTTGTTCCTGTTCGCCCGGTGCTCCTCGTACTCGATGAAGCAGTCGATGTGTTTTCTGGCACGGGCCTTGCTCGACAAGAAGCCTCTGCGGTGCGGGACGCTCTCGGCGTCGTGTTGCGACAAGGGAGAGCAACTGGCTTGCATGTTGTCGCTGCTTTCACACGACCGGATACCGATGTCGTGGCGGGAGCACTTCGAGACCAGTTCGCCGGCCGAGTGGGTCTCGGCCAGTTGAGTCCGGACGCCCACCGGATGCTGTTCGGTGCGGCCGTTGCTTCGGCGCCTCCGTCAGCGGTGGCAGGTGTCGGATTGGCGCTCGGCCTCGACGGCTCGCCTACGCTCCGTCGGTTCCGCAGCCCCCTCGCCTCGGTAGCCGACGTTCGTCGCAGGTACTCGTTCAGCCCGTGATCCGTGCGCTCGCATAACAGCGCCAGATCGGGCAATATGTACGCGTGACCGAGAGTCGGAACGTTCGCGTTCTCGTAGGCGTCCAGCGAGCATGACCTGTCGTCGGGCATTCGTATCTCTCGTCATCGCCGCGGCTCTCCCCGCCACCATCGCCCCCGCAGTCGCGGCAGCGGCGACCGCTTCCGCACCGACGATCGCGGTGACACCCACTGTCGTCCGGAACGGCGGATCGGTGACAGTGACAGGAACTGCTCCTTGTTCCACGGTTGAAATCGACGCTCATCCCGGCGCTCTTGGCGTGCGTTCGATTGGCCCCATTACCGCACAGGTGCGCGAGGGAAGGTTCTCAGTCCGCGTGCGCATCCCCGTATTCACGCCTGACATCTCCCGACCCGGCCTCTATGACCAAGAGGGTTTCATCGCCAACTGCCCCGGCATAGCCAGCGACACCAGCGAGTTGCGGGTTACAGGGATCGAGCTACCAAGAACCGGCTCCAACACGGAGGTGCTCATGGTTCTCGGCGTGGGTGCGATCTTCTGCGGTCTCGCAGGACTCGCGCTCGACTCGAACTCGCAGACTCAGTGGCGCTCCGACGGTTCCATAACTGCCGATCTGGCGTTGCGACGAGCAGACGCCAAACACGGTTGGGTCGGCGTGCGCCGACGAGAGCAAAGCGCGGCGAATACGCTCGACGGATGCCTGTCAAAGAGGGACCCGTCCCGCCATTCCCCGAGGGTGTCGATCCCGGCGAGTATGACCGGCTGCGGCGCCGGGTGCTGTGGAAGATGCCTTCCGGGCTCTACGTTGTTGGCTCACGCTCAGCGGACGGGACCAAATGCAATTTGATGACCCTGAACTGGGCCACGCAGGTCTCGTTCGACCCGAAATGGATCGGTATCGGCGTCGAGCACGGGGCCGTCACCCACGAGCTGATCGCGGCGGGCGGCGTCTTCTCGCTCTGCTTGATCGACCGCGAGGACCGCGCCATCGTGCGCAAGTTCACCAAACCCGTCGACGTCGATCTCGCGCAACACACGCTGAACGGGTTCCCGTATTTCGACGGGCCGGTGACGGGTGCGCCCGTGCTCGCGCAGTCCGTCGCCTACCTCGAGTGCGAGGTGCGCCAACCGGTCGAGGTCGGCAACCACACGCTCTTCCTCGGCGAGATCGTCAACGCCGCGTTCTTGAAGGACGAGGACGCCGAGATCCTCCGCATGGAAGACACCCGCATGAATTACGGCGGCTGAGCGCCCGAGCGTCGAAACGGCTAGCCGAACAGGAGCCGGCGCACGGGCGCCGCGGGCCGGGCCGGGGCTTTGAACGCCCTGTGGTAGTCGGCGAGGGCGTTCGCCGCGGCGGTGCGGCTCCCGGCGATCGGGGAGCTCGACTCGCCGTCACGGTGCTGCCAGAACCAGCGGCTGTCCCGCTGGCAGACCTTGCCGATGCTCGTTCCCGGGCCGCCGGTCGCCAGACGTACCTCGGCCATGGTCATCGAGAGCGGCAGCACTTGGACCTCTGCGGTCGCTGTCGTCATCGTCATGGTCACGGGTAAGTCCTCCTGGGCGGAGCGCGTTGTGCCTTCTAGGCTTCGGCCATATGGCAGACACTTCTGCAGCCCAAACCGTGAAGAGTCCGGCCCAGGGTGGCCTTTTTCACAGTTGGCGATATGTGCTCAGCACCACGAACCCTCCGCCCGGACCGCTCGACCCGGTGTCGAAATGGCTGTATTTGACCCGGGCCGGCGTACTTCCGATGACCCTCGTCGCGGGCGCGATCGCCGGCCTGCTCGCGAAATTCCGTGATGCCGACGTCAGTTGGGGATGGTTTGCGCTGTCTGCGGTGGGAATCGTCCTCGCCCACATGGCCAACAACTTGATGAACGACCTTTTCGATCTCGAGGTCGGCACCGACCGCGAGGACTATCCCCGCAACCTGTACTCACCGCACCCGGTCCTGTCCGGCGTCATCACCCGCAAAGGACTCGCGACCTGCGCGCTCGTGGTGAACGCGCTCTGCCTCGCGATCATGATCGTGCTCACCGCGGCCCGGGGATGGCCCATCGTGGGCTTCGCACTCGGCGGCTTCCTCCTCTCCGCCGCGTACACCGCTCCGCCGCTTCGACTGAAGAAGCACGGACTCGGCGAGCCGACCGTCCTCGTGGTCTGGGGCCCGTTGATGGTGGGTGGCAGCTACTACGCGGCGACGGGGACGATCCCCGGCGCGGTCGTACTGGCTTCGCTCCCGTACGCGCTGCTCTGCACGACCGTGCTCATGGGCAAGCACATCGACAAGATCCCGTGGGACGCGCCCGACGGTACCCACACCCTGCCGGTGATCATGGGCGAGGCCTCGGCCCGCAGGCTCACCCAAGGAATGTTCATCGCGTTCTACGTGTCGATCTTCGCGCTCGTGATCGCGCGGGTTCTGCCGGTTGCGTCGATCCTCGTCGTGCTCTCGTTCCCCGTGTTGCGGCGCACGTTCGCGTACTACTCGCAGCCCAAGCCCGACGTCTCGCCCATGCCGAACCCGGTGTGGCCGCTTTGGTTCGCGGCCCTGTCGTTCCTCGTGACGCGGCGCGCCGGCGGTTTGTTCGTGATCGGTCTCGCGATCGGCGCGATCCTCGGTTGGTGACACGGCGTTACGCTCGACCACGAACTCGACGACGAAACAGTGCGGGAACGGGGGAATCCACGTGATTTCGAGCACGATGCAAGAGTTCCCGTTGACCATCACCACGGTCTTGCGCCACGGGATGACGGTCTACGCGAATGCCGAATGCGTCACCTGGACCGAGTCGGGTCCCCGGCGCGCCACCTACGGGACGATCGGCGCCAACGCGGGGCGGCTCGCGAACGCGTTGACGCGCCTCGGCGTGACTCCGGGCGATCGGGTCGGCACGTTCATGTGGAACTCGCAGGAACACATGGAGGCCTACCTCGCGATCCCGTCGATGGGTGCGGTCGTCCACACGTTGAACATCCGCCTCTTCCCGGAACAGCTCGCGTACGTGATCAACCACGGTGGCGCCAAGCTCGTGCTCGTCGACGATTCTCTGGTCCCGGTCCTCGCCAAGGTCGTGTCGGAGCTCACGACGGTCGAGCAGTTCGTGGTGGTCGGCGACGGCGATGCGTCGGCGCTCGGGAACGATCGCTCGATCCACCGCTACGCGGAGCTCCTGGCGGAGGAGCCGGCCGAGTTCGAGTGGCCCGAGATCGACGAGCTCCAGGCCGCGGCGATGTGTTACACGTCGGGCACCACCGGCCACCCGAAGGGCGTCGTGTACTCCCACCGCTCGGAGTTCCTGCACTCGCTCGCGGCGACCACACCGAACTCGCTCGACCTTTCCGAACGCGATCGCATGCTCATGATCGTGCCGATGTTCCACGCGAACGCGTGGGGGATGCCGTACGCGGCGTTCTTGTGTGGCGCGTCGCTCGTCATGCCGGGCCGGTATCTCCAAGCCGAACCGATCACCCGCATGGTGAAGGAGGAGCGCGTCACGTTCTCGGGTGCGGTGCCCACTATCTGGGCCGACATCTGGCGCTACGGCGAGGAGCACGAGATCGACCTGTCGAGCATCCGGATGGTGGTCTGCGGCGGGTCTGCCGTTCCGCGTTCGTTGATGGAGAACTTCGAGAACAAGTACGGCGTGCGCATCGTTCAAGGGTGGGGCATGACCGAGACGTCGCCGCTGGCCGCCGTCGGGCACGCACCCGCGCGGTCGAGCTCGGTTCCGCCGAGGAGATGGACTGGCGCGCGCGACACCGGCCGGATCGTCGGCGGGGTCGAGGTGCGGATCGTCGACGACATGGGTCGCGTGCTTCCGTGGGACGGCGAAGCCGTCGGCGAGATCGAGATCCGCGGCCCGTGGATCACGGGCTCGTACTACCGCGACCCGTCACCGGAGAAGTTCGACGACGGTTGGTTGCGCACGGGCGATGTCGGCACCGTCTCGCCCGAGGGCTACATCCAGATCACCGACCGGGCGAAGGACGTGATCAAGTCGGGCGGCGAATGGATCAGCTCGGTGGAGCTCGAGAACCTCCTGATCGGCCACCCCGACGTGCTCGAGGCGAGCGTCATCGGCGTCCCCGATCCGCGTTGGTCGGAGCGTCCGCTCGCGTGTGTCGTGCGCAAGCACGGTTCGGAGGTCGACGCGTCGGCGCTGGCTGCGTATCTGAGCGATCGTGTCGCGAAGTGGCAAGTCCCGGAGCGGTGGAGCTTCATCGACGAGGTGCCCAAGACCTCGGTCGGTAAGTTCGACAAGAAGGTGCTGCGGGCCCGACACGAACACGGGGAGCTCCTCATTGAACAACTGGATTGAGGAACGCCGAGCGCGCGGCGGCGATCCGCCGACCGGCGTGGTCGCGGCGCCCGCCGCGACCGTCGTACTGCTCCGTGACGGCGATGACGGCATCGAGGTGTTGCTCGCACGGCGGTCGTCGAAGCTCTCGTTCCACGGCGGCGCGTGGGTGTTCCCCGGCGGTCGTATCGATCCCGCCGACTATGGCGACACACCCGACGACCTCGTGCGCGCGGCCCGGCAGGCCGCGGTGCGCGAGGCGAAGGAAGAGGCGGGGGTCGACGTCGATCCCGACGCGCTCGTCCACCTCTCCAACTGGACGACGCCCGAGGGCGCGCCGAAGCGATTCGCGACCTGGTTCTTCGTCGGACAGGTCGCGGGTGGCGACGAGGTCGCCGACGGTTCGGAAATGGACGCGATCCAGTGGTACCGCCCGCACGAAGCGCTCGCGGCGCGTGCGGCCGCCGAGATCGAGCTCGCACCGCCCCAGTACGTGACGTTGCTCCACCTCGCCGACGTCGCGACCGTCGCGGAGGCGATGGCGGCGATCGACGCTGCCGACGCGATCGACTACCTCCCGCGTTTCCACTTCATCGAAGGCGGCGGCGCGCTCTGCATCTATCCCGAGGACTGTCGCGTACGACGACCTGTCGAAGCTGGACGCTCCCGGCCCCCGCCACCGCTTGTTGCTCGGTGGCGCGAGCTGGGAGTACATCCGCGACTGATCGCTACTTGTTGGGCTGAGGCGTGATCCGCAGGTACGGCCTCGGCGCCTTCCAACCCTTCGGGAACTTCGACTTGGCGTCCTCGTCGGAGATTGCACCGCCGATGATGACGTCGTCGCCGTCCTTCCAGTTCACCGGCGTGGCCACGCCGTAGTTCGCGCTCGAGCTGCAGCGAGTCGATGACCCGGAGGATCTCGTCGAAGTTGCGACCGGTCGACGCCGGGTAGGTGATGATGAGCTTCACCTTCTTGTCGGCGCCGATGATGAACACCGAACGCACGGTCAAGGTGTCGTTCGCGTTCGGGTGGATCATGTCGTAGAGGTCGGAGACCTTGTGGTCGGCGTCGGAGATGAGGGGGAAGTTCAACTTCTGCGCCCTGCGTCTCCTCGATGTCGCTCGCCCAACCCTCGTGGTTGCCGAGCTCGTCGACCGACAGGCCGAGCACCTTCACGTTGCGCTTGTCGAACTCCGGTTTCAGCCGGGCGACCTCACCGAGCTCGGTCGTGCAGACCGGCGTGTAATCCTTCGGGTGCGAGAACAAGATGCCCCAGCCGTCGCCGAGGTAGTCGTAGAGGTTGATCGTGCCTTCGGTGGTCTCGGCTGTGAAGTTCGGGGCTTCGTCGCCCAAGCGCAGCGCCATGCGATGTCTCTTTCGTGTCGATGTCTGGTGATGCGAGCAGACTATGTCGCCCGCGTCTCGAAATACCAGGAGTGCAGTCGGGATTTGCAACCGACGGCCCGTCGGTAATGTTCCGCGTCCTGTGACGGCCCCTGACCCCGCACGCCGCCGGGCTGCCGCCGGTCGGGTGCGCAGCCTCGCGATCGACGTCACCCCGCTGCGCGCTCGCGTGATTTCCGTTTGCTCTGGGCCGGCGAGTTGCTGTCGCAGATCGGCAGCCAGTTCACGCTCGTCGCGCTGTTCGCCCAGGTGTACCAGTTGACGAACAAGTCGTCGTTCGCGGTCGGACTGATCGGTGTGTTCCAGCTCGTGCCGATGCTGGTCGTCTCGGTTGGCTTCGGACCGCAGATCGATCGCCGCGACCGTCGCTCGCTCCTGCTGTTCGCACAGTTCGGGCTGATGACGGCGTCGGCCTTGCTGCTCCTCGGCGCGTACCTGGGCGACCCACCGCTCGCCCTGGTGTACGGCGCGGCCGCCCTGAGCGCCGTGTTCTTGTCGATCTCGATGCCGACGCGCTCGGCCATGACACCTCGCCTCGTCTCGCCCGAGCTGTTGCCGCAGGCCGCGGCGCTCAACCAGATCATGTGGCAGGCCGCGGGGGTCGTCGGCCCTGCTCTCGGGGGCATCGTGGTCAGCCGGTTCGGGCTCACGTGGGCGTTCGGCGTCGACGTTTTCAGCTTCGTGGCCTCCTTGTCCGCCGCTTTCCTGATCCACTCCCAGTTCCCGGAGCCCGCCGACGTCGACGACGAGGACGTCGGCTTCGCGGCGGTCAGGAACGGTCTGCGCTTCCTCAAGGGGCGGCGGGTCCTGCAGTCGACGTTCACGATCGACATCGTCGCGATGGTGTTCGGCATGCCCCGGGTGTTGTTCCCGGTTCTGTCGGACAAACAGTTCCACCGCGGTACCGAGGCAATCGGGTGGCTCTTCGCCGCCGCCGCGTTCGGCGCGTTCTCGGCGCGGCGAGCTCCGGCTGGATCCGCCGGGTGCGGCGGCCCGGGTTGGCGATCATCGTCTCGGTCGCGATCTGGGGCGGGGCGATCGCCGCGTTCGGGCTGGTGGGGGCAAACCTCTGGCTCGCGCTGGTTTTCCTCGCGATCGCGGGCGGAGCCGACGTCATCTCCGCGGTGTTTCGCAACACGATTCAACAGATCACCGTGCCCGACGGCCTGCGGGGTCGGATCTCGGCGATCAACATCTTCGTCGTCGCGGGTGGACCGCGTCTCGGCGACTTCGAAGGCGGCCTGGTCGCGGCCGCGTTCACGCCGACGGTGTCCGTGGTGTCCGGCGGATTGTTGTGTCTCGTGGGAGTCGGAGCGATCGCGACGACGGTGCCGCGCTTCGCGCGCGCTGGCGCATCGGTGATCCGGCCTGATTGACCCACGCTTCCAACCGCGATTGACTGCGCCACGTGGCGGGGTACTCGGGGAAAGCCCTTCCCCAGAAGCTCGGGATCAGGCCGGGGGCACGTTTCGCGTTGGTGCGCGCTCCGGATGGATTCGAGCGCGAGCTGAATCCGTTGCCCGACGGAGTCCGGTTGCGGACCCAGGCGCGGGGCGCGCAGGACGTTGTGTTGTTCTTCGCGAACGCGGCGCGCAGAGTTGGAGCGTCGCTTCGACAGTCTGGCGCGCACGGTCGCTCCCGCGGGCGGACTCTGGATCGCGTATCCGAAGCGCACCGCGTGTGTCGCGACCGACCTGCGCGAAGGTGTCGTGCGCGACCTCGGGCTCGCGCACGGTCTCGTCGACAACAAGGTCTGCGCCGTCGACGACACGTGGTCGGGCCTGCGCTTCGTGTATCGCCTCGCCGACCGCAGCCCGGCCCGAAACGGCAAATCGCGCTGATCATCCCGCCGCGCCCGCCGCGTAAGCGCGTGATTCAGCTCGCGTGCACCAGCGGCACGTCGGCTTCGTACTCTCCGCCGACCCAGCGCACCGTGGCCTCGGGTACGAGTGTGCGCACGAGCCCGAGTGCGGCCCGGTTGTCGGGGAGCATGGTCGCCACGAACGTGTCGTAGCCGCGCTCGGTTGCGAGGGAAGCGAGGCGGACGGCCAGCCGCTTGCCCAGGCCGCGGTGCTGCCAGGCGTCCTCGACGGTCATCGCGATCTCGGCCTGGTGACTGGGTTTGCGGTCGGCGTCGACCCTGGCGTCGTAGCGGGCGACAGCCACGATCTCGTCGCCGTCGAGGGCGACGAGGGCGTCCCGGCGGCAGTGGTCGACGTCCGCGAGACGGAGCAACGCCGACCGGGGCGGGCGCACGACGGGGGAGAAGAAACGGAAGTGCACGCTCTCGGGCGAGAGCCGCGTGAACAGGCGCGCGAGACGCTCCACGTCACCGATCGAGATCGGTCGGATGGTGAGCTCCGTGCCGTCGATGTGCATGCTCTCGATGACCGTCGGCTGAACCGGTGTCGGACGGCATGTCATCGTTGTCTCCTCAGCACGAGACACGTCGATTTCGCGTGCGCGTACAACGTGTCGGCGTCGTCGTAGACGCGCGCTTCGGTGGTGACGACGCGCCCGCCGCCGTGTAAGACGCGACCTTCGGCGTATACGCGGCCGGTCGACTGTGTGATCGCGCGCACGAAATTGGTGCTGAGCTCGAGTGTGGTGAATCCCGCCTCCGCGGGGAGCGTCGACGACACCGCGCAGCCCATCGCGGTGTCGACCAACGTCGCGACGACGCCGCCGTGCATGGTCCCCATCGGGTTCTCGTGCAGCTCGTCGGCGACGACGGAGAACACGGTGCGCCCGCGCTCGAGCTCGTCGAGCGAGAGCCCGAGCAGTGCGACCGCGGGCGGTGGCGACGCGTCGCCCCGCTTCACTGCCGCGAGTCGCTCGTAGCCGTCGAGGCCGCGCAGGTGGAACCGGACACGTGCCGGGTCGGTCCACGAGATCGTGCGCGAGCGCACACCTTCCGCTCGGGGGCCGTCGGCCACTCGGGGGGCGATCGGAGTCATGACCGCCTCGCTTCGGTGCGGTCGACCCGGAGCGTCGCGACGTGCGCGAGCAGGTGGTCGACGACGCTGTCCATGTGCGCCGGGTCGTCGTAGAGACGGGCGAGCATGAGCGCCCCTTCGAGTGAACCGGTGATCGTCGACGCGAGCGCGTACGGATCGAGGTCGGCCGCGAGCACGCCGTCGGCCTTCCCGTCCTTCACGATCCGGCCGATCAGCCGGTGCCACAGCGTCATCGACGCTCGCGCCCGTTCGAGGAGCTCGGGGTTCGTGTCGTCGGCCTCGATCGCAGTGTTCATCATCGGGCACCCGCCCTCGATCGGGGGCCGCCGCGCGTTGACCGCGAACGACTGGATCATGCTGGTCAGGCGCTCGATCGGGTCGGTGAGGCCGTCCTGGGACCGGACGAGGCGCTCGGACGTGCGGCCGATCGCGTAGTCGTAAGCCTCGAGCGCGAGCTGTTCCTTGGAGCCGAAGTGGTTGTAGATCCCGCCCTTTTCCAGCCCGGTGGCGCCGATGAGGTCGCGCAGGGAGGCGCCGGCGTACCCGCGCCGGTTGAAGACGGGCGCGGCGAGCTCGACGATGCGCTGGCGCGTGCGCTGGCCCTTCGTCGGGCCGGGGGTTGCGCTGGTGGCGACCAATGGGGACTCCTCGTCGGGTCCGAAAAAAACCGACCGTTCGGTTTATTCTGGGCGGGTGCGGCCGATCTGTCAAGACCGATCCGAGTACGCCGGCCCCCGCCGGGCGGTTCGCGGGTTGTGACCGGGAACCGACCGATACCGTCGGGGGATATGTGCGGCCGCTACGTCTCGGTGTCGTCGCCGACGATCCTCGCCGAGCGCTTCCACGTCGAAGAGGTGCGTGTCGACGAACCGCAGTCGGCCGAGCCCAGTTTCCCGAATTACAACGTCACGCCGCGGGCGGAGATTCCGGTGGTGGCCGAGAGCCGCGGACACCGGGTGCTCGATCTCGTTCGGTGGGGCCTGGTGCCGTCGTGGGCGAAGTCGCTCGCGGTCGGCGACAAGATGATCAACGCCCGGGCCGAGACGCTGTTGACGAGCAACGCGTACAAGCGGCCGTTCGCCCGGCATCGCTGCATCGTCCCGGCCGACGGCTTCTACGAGTGGCAGACGATCGCGGGCCGCAAGGTTCGCCAGCCGTGGTTCATCAAGCGCCGCGACGGCGAGCCGATCGCGTTCGCCGGGCTCTGGTCGATCTGGCACGACAAGAAGCTGGGCGACGACGCGCCCCGCATCCGGTCGTGCACGATCATCACGACGGAACCGAACGCGCTCATGACGCCGATCCACGACCGCATGCCCGTCATCCTCCCCGAGTCGGAGTGGGACTCGTGGCTCGACGCCGAGAACAACGACGTCGACGCGCTCGGCAAACTCCTCGTTCCCTACGCGGGCGACGAGTTGGAGGCGTGGCCGGTGTCGACGCTCGTCAACAAGCCCGTCAACAACGGCCCGGAGCTGATCGAAGCCGTGCCGGTAGATTCGCGCCGATGATCGGAACGGCGTGAACCACGACGAATACATTGCCGCGATCCGGCGGGAGGGGGCCGCGCTCGTCGACGGGGCGCGATCGGCCGGCGTGGGTCGCTCGGTGCCGTCGTGCGGCGAATGGACCGTCGCCGACGTGTGTGCGCATGTCGGCCGGCTACACCGGTGGGCCGCTCTGATCGTTGAGCACCGGCCCGCTGATCCGGTCGGTCACTGGAAGAAGCTCGAGTTCCCGAACGGGCCCGCGGTCGTCGACTTCGTCGCGGACGGCTACACCCTTCTCGCCGACGTTCTCGCCGGCGCCGAGCCGAGCGAGCCCTGCTGGTCGTGGATCGACGACCGCACCGTCGGATTCTGGTCGCGCCGCCAGGCCAACGAGTTGGCGGTCCACCGCTGGGACGTGCAGCACGCGGCGGGCGCGGCCCAGCCGATCGACCGCGAGCTCGCCGTCGACGGGATCCAGGAGCTCTTCGACATCCTCCCGTTCCGTCCCGGAGGCGCACCCACGGGAACGGGCGAGACGATCCACCTGCACTGCACCGACGGTGACGGCGAGTGGCTCGTACGGCTGGAGCCCGACGGCGTGACCGTCGTCAACGAGCACGCGAAAGGCGACGTTGCCGCACGGGGGATCGCGAGTGATCTTCTCTTGATGATGTGGGGCCGGATCCCCGTCGATCGGGTCGAGACGTTCGGCGACGCGTCGCTCCTCACACGTTGGAGCGACGGCAAGCTCTGACGGTCAGAGCGCGACGGCGGTGCGGAGCACGTCGATGACGTGTTCGCGGCGCACGGCGAGTGCCCCGGCCGAGAGCGGGTCGACGTCGAGCAAACCGGTCATCAGCTGACCGTCGGAGAGGTACGACAACACCGCGCCGTATCCGGTCAACAACAACTGGCGGGCGTCGTAGCGGCGCAGCCGTCCGGCGTCCATCTCTCGCTCGAGGAAGTCGGCGCCGCGGTCGAACAGCGGGCGCAACAAGACGGTCAACTCGTCGCGCAGGATAGGACCGCCTTCGAGTGCCTCCCAACGCACGAGGCGCACGAACTCGGGATGATCTTCGAAGAAGGTGAACGCGGCCCGCAGCATTCGCTCGACCTGCGGCCACCCTTCCCGGGTGCCGACGATCGCCTGCTCGACGAGGTGCGACCAGTCGGCGAAGGAGTCGATGAGCACGGCCCGGTACAGGGCTTCCTTCGACGGGAAGTGATGAAGCAGGCTCGGGCGCCGGATGCCTACCTCGTCGGCGATGTCGTTGAGACTCGTGCCGGCGTAGCCGTGGTCGCCGAAGCGCCGGAGCGCGACTTCGAGGATCAGTCCCTTGGTCGAACCGGTGCCGGCGGGCAATGCCACCCCGTCATGCTACCGACATGTGTCTACCGACCAGTCGGTAGTAGCCTCATTCGGTGCCGCTCAGCAATCTCATCGCCGCGATCGTGGCCGCGTTCATCATCACGCAGGTCGCGATCTTCACGACCACCGTCTACCTCCACCGGGCACTCTCGCACCGGGCCCTGACGATCAAAGGCGGGGCCGCCGTGCCGTTCCGGACGGTCATCTGGATGACCACCGGCATGCGTCCGCGCGAGTGGGTGGCAGTGCACCGCAAGCACCACGCCGCGACCGACGAGGTCGACGATCCGCACAGCCCGATCCAGGTCGGCTTCTGGCGCGTCCAACTCGGCAACGTCGGCCTCTACAAGAAGGTCGCCGCCGACGAGGCGAACACGAAGAAGTACGCGCGCGACCTCCCGGCCGACCGTCTCGACCGCATGTTCTTCGACTACTCGTTGCTCGGCCTCGGCGGCGGGATCGTCATCCTCGTCAGCGTGATGTGGGCACTCGGCTTCGGCCTGCTCACCGGTTTTGTCGCCGCAGGCCTGCACGCAGTCCTCTACGTGATGCTCTCCGGCGCGATCAACGCGATCGGGCACACGGTCGGGAAGCGGCCGTACGAGAACTCGGCCACCAATTTCCAGGCGCTCGCGTTCATCACCGCGGGCGAGGGGCTGCACAACAATCACCACGCGGCCCCGACGTCGGCGAAGTTCGCGCTCGACAAGGGCGAGATCGACCCCGGCTCGTGGCTCGTGCGCGTCCTCGTGAAACTGCACCTCGCCCAGGTGCGCCACGAGGACGTCCACATGAAGACCGCCGCCTGACCCCGAAAAACCCACCAACAGTTGTCGGAGTTTTCCGCTCTAGCAGCGGATATCTCCGACAACACGTCGACGGGCGAGCGCTTCGGTCACGCGTTGCACGATCTCGCGGTCGGTCGACGCGTAGGTGAAGACCAGAGGCAGCCAGCCTGCCGACGCCAACGCGGTCAGGCGTTCGCTGTCGGCAACGACCGCGCTTGCGCCGATGTGGAAGGCCAGGCCATAGAACTCGGCGAAGACCTTCGCGGCGGGCCACGCGAAATCGGGTCGGTACGTCTTCGCAGCCACCTTCACCTGATATTGCTGCACCGGTAGCGGTATCCCGGCACGGCGCCAGACGTCGAGCAGCTGCAGTTCCGAGCGACTCCCTCCGGGATCGAATCCGATGCCTCGCGCGGCCAGGAGCGATCGGACGACCGACATGTGCCGCCCGGGACCGGACTCGAGGCGCTCGGCGCAGTTCGCCAGGCGTGGGAGCGATGCAATCCCGCGTCGGAGCCCGTCGTCGAGAACCCGTCCGAGCTGGGACCGGTTCAAGAGCGTCGTGCAATCCGCGAGAGTCCGTTCGAACGAGGTGCACGGAATGTCGGCTCGGGTCAAGACATCGTCCTCTCCGACCGCGCACGACGAGTGGAACGCGACACCCCGGACCTCGGTCCGTCGGGCGCGGTCCACAGTGATCTCGTACCGATCTTCGGGACGGGGGTCGAATCGCCACAGTCGTGCCGCGGACGAGTGCGAGGCGACCGCACCGTCGATCGAGAGCACGACGGCCAGCAACCCGCGTTCCCACGAGTCCCGGCCACCGACGACCGCGTAGACCCTCGGTCGAACGCGGCGGAGGAGCCGACGGTCGACGAGACTCTGACGCTGATCGTCGGTGATCCCGTCATCACGAAGTTGGGAGAGCGTGACGAGTCCGTGTTGCGACGCGAGCACTTTCTCGAAGCTTGCCAAGGGTGCTGTCATCGGCCGAACGGTAGGAAGACCGAGAGACATGATGACCCGGCTACCCGCGTTGTCGGACTTCTCCGCCCAATGGGCGGATATCTCCGACAACTGTTGGTGGGGTTTTTCGCCGGTGGGTGACGGTGCGTTGCACGACGACGAGGTCGAGGCTGCGCCCGAAGTTCTCGCCGACCTCGGGGCATCCGGGCGACCTCGACGAAACGTGCGCGACCCCTAGCCGCGCTTCGTGCGGCCCCGTAGGGCGGCAAAGCACAT
This sequence comes from uncultured Actinomycetes bacterium, assembly GCA_963761055.1. GTDB lineage: Bacteria > Actinomycetota > Acidimicrobiia > IMCC26256 > PALSA-610 > PALSA-610. The sequence goes on from CAVXFO010000001.1 coordinate 314,461, forward strand.
CGACATGCTGATCGCACCGACGACGGCGATCGCCACCAGAGTCTTGGCAAGGCTGCCCCACTCCCAACCGTTCGTCACCAGTGCCCGTTGGCCTTCGAGCACGTACGTGACCGGGTTCCACGCCGCGATCCGGTCGAGCCAGCCGGACAGTTGGCTGCGGGGTACGTACGATGACGTCATGAACAAGAACGGGAAGAACAGCAGGAAGCTCGACTGCACGGCCGACGGGTTGCCGGTCTTGAGCACGATCGCGTAGCCGAAGCCCGCGAAGGCGAGGCTCCACCCCGCCGCGATTGCGACGAAAGCGAGCACACCGATCGGTCCGGCGTCGAAGCGCACGCCGATCGCGAATCCGAGGATCAGGATCGGCACCGTGAGCGCGCACCGATCGCGACATCGGCGACCATGTGCCCGATCAGGATCGCGAACCGACTCACCGGTGTGAGCAACAGCCGATCGAAGTAGCCGTCTTGGATGTCGAGGACGAGCGCGCCCGCACGCGACACGCCGGTTACCCCGATGAGGATGCCGGTCGGGAGCATGAACTGCTTGATGTCGAAGCCGGTGATGTTGCTCTGGGTGACGTGCTGGAGTGTCCCGATGTTGATCACGAAGAAGAACACCGCGATGAAGATCGGGGGGATCACCGACTCCAACTCGCGTGGCACCGCGCGCAACGCGCGCCCGGCGATCGATGCGATGTCCCGCGCCATCGGCGTGGGCCGCGCCTGCACCGAATCTGCGCGGGGCGCAACCGGTATGTCGAGAGTCGTGGTCATCGTCCTACCTCCGCTACTTCGCTCTCGGATTGGATGTAGTTACCGGTCAGCTCGAGGAACACATCCTCGAGCGTCGGTGTCCGCAGGGTGAGATTCCGGACAGGGGTGACGGAGTTGAGCGCCACCGCGACCGCGCCGATCGTCGCAGCGCCGTTGTCGGCGCTGACGAACAACTCTTCGCCGCGCGCCTCGACGTTTTGCACGCCGGGCAACCCGCGCACCGCGTCGCACGCGTCGGTGGTGCGACCGCCGATGTGCGCGACGATGACGTCGTTGCCGATGCTCCGCTTCAGCTCGTCGGGCGTGCCTTCGGCCACCAGCCGACCGTCGTTGATGACACCGAGGCGGTTGGCGAGCTCGTCCGCCTCTTCGAGGTACTGGGTGGTCAGGAAGATGGTCATGTCGAGGTCTCGGTTGAGGCGGCGCACCTCCTCCCACATGCGCGCCCGGCTGACCGGATCGAGGCCGGTGGTCGGCTCGTCGAGGAACAACACCTTGGGGTTGTGGACGAGCGCGGCCGCGAGGTCGAGGCGGCGCTTCATCCCGCCCGAGAAGGTCGCGATCGGGCGGCCGAGCGCGTCGCCGATGTCGATCAGGCGACTGAGCTCGACGAGGCGGTCGTCGACCTCGGACCTGGTCAGTCCGTACAGGCGACCCTGCAGCCGCAGCAATTCGCTCCCCGTCTGCTTCGGGTCGAGGGCGACGTCTTGGAGGGCGACCCCGATGTGGAGCCGGACCTTCTCGGGCTCGGTCGCGACGTCGAAGCCGGCCACCGTCGCCCGGCCGTCGGTCGGGGCGAGGAGTGTGCACAGCATGCGCACCGTGGTCGTCTTGCCGGCCCCGTTCGGGCCGAGGAACCCGTAGATCTCGCCCCGACGGATGTCGAGGTCGATACCGTCGACGGCGGTCTCCTCACCGAACCTGCGGACAAGTCTCTCGGCCACGATGGCGCTCGGCGTACTGGGGTCATTCGTGAAGCTCATGGGTCCATCCTCCGCAGCAAACTGGCCACCTGCTGACCTGGTTCCGGGATTTCGCGAAACTTGTTCAGCCCGTCATCGTTCGTCGAGGAGGCAGACCGACGGGGCGCGCCGAAGTCACCGGTGGAAATCGACTGAGGCGATCGGTTGGGTACCGTCATCGGCATGACCGAGGAGGAGATCGCCAACCTCGTGCACCTGCGCCGGGCTCGCGACTTCATCGACCGCGAGTACGCCGAGCCCCTCGATGTCCCGGCGATGGCGGCGGCCGCGCTCATGTCGCCCGCGCACTTCTCGCGCAAGTTCCGCGCGGCGTACGGCGAGACTCCCTACGCGTATCTCATGACGCATCGAGCGCGCGAAGGCCCTTCTACGTCGAGGGACTTCGGTCACCGACGCGTGCGTAGCCGTCGGTTGCACGTCGCTCGGTTCGTTCAGTTCGCGCTTCACCGAGATCGTCGGCGAGATGCCGTCGCAGTACCGTGCGCGCGACCATCGCGACATCGAGGTCGTGCCGTCGTGCGTGAGCATGGTCGCGACGCGACCGCGGCGTGTTCCGATCACGTTCTGAGCCGGCGGGCCGCCCCAACTCACGATCCGGCTCCGGAACGGAGCAGGATCGAAGAAGCAATCGACGGCGCGGTGCTTTACGGTCGTCGCATGACAGTCACTCTTTCCGCCACGTTCATCCCCGTCCACGATCCCGACGAGGCGCTCGGTTTCTACCGCGACGCTCTCGGCCTCGAGGTCCGCAACGACGTCGCGTCCGACGGCTTCCGTTGGGTCACCGTCGGCGCCGAAGGGCAAGACGTCGACATCGTCTTGTTCCAGCCGCACGGCGGTCGCTCGCAGGCCGAGGGCGACGCCCTCCTGACGCTCATGACGCAGGGGTCGCTGCAGGCGGCGATCTTCCGGTCCGACGACCTCGACCTCACGTTCGAGAAGGTCCGGGCGTCGGGCGCCGAGGTCCTCCAGGAACCGGTCTCGCAGCCCTGGGGTGCGCGCGACTGCGCGTTCCGCGACCCCTCCGGCAACATGGTCCGCATCGCGCAAGCCTGACCTCGTCGGCGCGGCGTACCGCGCCCGGAGCTTTAGCGGGCGAGGGCGCGCACGACGTCGTGGAGTTGGTCGGGCCCGCAGAAGAGCGCAGGCGCCGGCGTGGTAACCCCGTTCGCCATGTAACGCGCGATGTGCTCCTTGCACTTCTCGGGCGAGCCCCAGACGAGCAGGTCGTCGACGACGGAGTCGGGGATCGAGTCGGCCGCGGCCTTGCGGTCGCCTTCCTTCCAGAGCCGCCAGAGATCCTTCAGCTCGTCGCCGCGTCCGAGCCACTCGTGGAAGGCGGCGTACACCGGCACGGTGAGGTACGACGCGATCGCGCGCTTGCCGACCGACCGCGCGAGCCCCGCGTCGTCGACCGGGAAGACGAAGATGCGCGCCGCGATCTCCTTGTCGGGACCGACGTGCGGCGCGACCGTCTTCACGTCGTCGGCCGACAGCCAGTTGATGATCGCGCCGTCGCCTTCGCGCCCGGCGAGGCGCAGCATGCCTTCCCGCAACGCGGCGACGAGGATGGGCGGCTGCTCCGGCACCTTGATGCCGAGCCGGAAGCCCTTCACGCTGAAGGTCTCGTACTCCTCGTCGACCTTCTCGCCGGCGAGCGCGGCGCGCAGGAACCGGATCGTGTCGCGGACGCGCTGGTAGGGCTTGTCGAACTGCAGGCCGTTCCACCGCTCGACGATCACGTTCGACGACGTCCCGATCCCGAGTGCGAAGCGGCCGGGCGCGGCCTGGCACATCGAAGCGACCGTCGACGCGAGCGTGTGCGCGCCGCGCGTGTACGCCGGGACGATCGCCGTGCCGAGCCGCAGCTCCGGCGCCCATTGGGCCGCGACCGCGAGCGGGATGAACGCGTCGTAGCCACCCGACTCCGCCGACCAGAGGTCGGTGTAGCCGAGGTCGACCAGCTCGCGCACGAGGTCGCGTTGTCCCAGGAGCGGAATGCCGTCGAACGGGAAGGTGATGCCGTAGCGCTGCTGGATGGCCATGGGCTCATCCTGTCACGCGGTCACGGCCGGGGATTCACGTCGCCTTCGAGCTCGGTGAGGGGTTCGTTGGGATTGTCGCGCCACGCCCGCACGATCATGGACTGGCTCGCGGTGCCGAGCAGGGTGCCGTCCTCGGCCCAGAGGTGCACGAGGCCGTGGCCGAAGCCGTCGGCGACCGCGTGCACGCGCACGTCGGCGAGCACCCACTCGGTCGCGACACGATGGGCGACGCGCAGTGTGTTGTCGAGGCTGTTACCGCCGGCGCGCTCACCCAGCGCCTGACCGATGCCGAACGGCACGAAGTCGCCGATGATCGCGAGTGCCGCCGCCGACATCTCGAGCAGCTCCGGCAGCCGGATCCACAGCGCGGCCTGACCGGAACCGATTGGCCCGGGTAGCTCCCACGGCGCCCGCCCGTTTGCGAGCTTGGCGTCGAGGCGGCTGCTGATCGTGCCCGCGTGGCGGTCCATCATCGGCCGCGGCGGGCAGTCGAGCGGCCCGGGAACGTCGGGCATCACGGCCCACTGTCCTTCGAGATCGAGCGACCGCCGACCGAGCGCGCCGAGCACCGTGAGGATCTCGGTGTCGCCGACGCGCGCGATGACGCGCGCCTGCGAGATCTGATGGCCGCGCACGACCTCGGTCACGTCGAGCTCCAGCACCGCGGGCGGTCGCGCGAAGGAGAGGTACTGCGCGGTGGCCCAGATGCACGGCCGGTCGGTGAGCTCCTCCATCACCTCGATGCACGCGCCGAGCCCGCACCCCCCGAACAGCGCGCCCGTACCCGACGTGAGCTCGCGCACGACCTGCATGCGCCAGCGGGTCGGCGCGCCCGGCACACGATCCAGCCCGAAGAACGTGCGCGCGTCCATCAGTGCAACGACCTCAACGTCGCGCCGCGTTGCGCTCGACGAGGCCGGCGTGCATCGTCAGCTTCATTCCGGTAAGGGTGCGTTCGTTGTGCTGCATGCGCCAGGCGAGCATCCGTTGCGCGTACTCCAACACCCGTGCCGCGTACGCGGGCTCGGTCGCGACGTTGTGGATCTGCGCGGGGTCGTCGTCGAGATCGAAGAAGATCGACGGAAGGGCGGGGAAGCCGGAGAACTGCACGTACTTACCGCGCTCGTCGCGCAGCACTGCCGAGCGCGCATTCCTCCAGCGTGATCCCGAACGCCTCTTCGATAAGCGCGCTGTCGGGGTCGCGGAAGTCGAACTCGAAGTGAGCGTCGGTCCGCCAGTCGGCGGGGGTTTCGCCGTGCAGCCACGGCGCGAGCGAACGGCCGTCGCACTGCAGCGGCACGTCGGTGCCGAGGAGCGTGCAGATCGTCGGCAGTACGTCGACGTGCTCGGTGAACGACTCGACCGCCCGGCCGTCGGCGGACACACCCGGACCGCGCACGATCAGTGGCACGTTGTACGACTGGTCGAACCACCCGAGCTTGTGGAGCATGTAGTGGTCGCCGAGGTTCTCGCCGTGATCGCTGGTGAAGATCACGAGCGTGCGCTCGGCCTGTCCGGTCTCCGACAGCCAGTCGAGCAGCATCCCGATGTGGTCGTCGACCTCCGCGATCATCCCGTAGTAGGTCGCCTGGAGCTCGCGCTGGTCGGGGTCGTCGTCGGGTGACTTCAGAAAGGGATGGTCGATCATCACGCCGAGCAACGGATGCTGCTCGCCCTCCTCGGCGCGGGTCGCAGCGCGCACGGGCGCGGGCACCGACGCGGGATCGAACATCGTGTCGTAGGGCGCGGGCGCGAGGAACGGCGGGTGCGGCCGGAGGAAAGAGAGGTGCGCGAACCAGCCGCCCGGACGCCCGCCGGCCCACTGCGTGAACCGCTCGGTCAGGAAACGGGTCTGGGAATACGCCGCGTCGTACTGCGTGCGCCACTTGGTGCCGGCCGCGGGTTGGTCCACGAACCCGCGCCATTCGTCGGGAACGTCGACGCCGGATCGACCGTATCCAGTCGAGCCAGGCCCACGGCTCACTTTCGGGGAGATGGCACACGGGATCGAAGCCGGCCAGCACGCCCTCGTACCGTGACAACCGAGGATCACCCGCCGGCACCGTGCGGGGATCGACGCTGGTGTCGGTGTAGCCGAACAACGCGGGCTCGTAGCCGAGGCGGCGAGCGACGAGGGCGACGTTGTCGTGGCGGGTGTCGAGGGGGGTGCCGTTCAGGACCGAGCGGTGGTTCATCAGGTACATGCCGGTGTAGAGCGAGGCCCGGCTCGGGCCGCAGGGCGCGGCCTGGGCGAAATGGCTCCGGAACGAGACCCCGCCCGCCGCCAATCGGTCGAGGTTGGGCGTGTGCACCACCGGGTGTCCGGCCGCGCCGAGGCAGTCGCCCCGCCACTGGTCGGCGGTGATGAACAGGACGTTCATGTCGGGTGCCATGGGAAATGGGTGAGAAAACCGACCGTGGGAATCGGGAATCAATTCCAGTCGTTACACCCGGCACTATGTCAGACACCAAGACTCAACTCCTGCCCCTGTTGCCCCTCACGCAAGGTGTTGTCCTCCCGCAGATGGTGGTCACCATCGCGCTCGAGACCGACGAGGCGAAGCGAGCGGGTGCGGCGGCCGCCGATTCCGGCGACCGGATCGTGCTCGTGCCGCGCGTCGACGGACGTTTCGCGAGCGTCGGCACGGTCGCCGCGATCGAGAGCGCGGGCGACCTTCCCAACGGAACCCGGGCCCTCGTCATCCGCGGCGTGAGGCGCGGTCGGGTGGGCACCGGTGAGCTGGGCGCGCACGGCGCTCTGCACGTCCAGGTCGAGGAGCTCGACGAGGTTCCGCCCACCCCCCGCGCCCGCGAGCTCGCCAAGGAGTACCGCGCCGTCGTCGAGACGATCCTCGAGCACCGTGGTGCCCGGCGGATCGCCGACGTGCTTGCCGGGGTCGAGGATCCGGGCCAGCTCGCCGATACCGCGGCCTACTCGCCCGAGCTCACCATGGACCAGCGGGTCGAGCTGCTCGAGACCGTCGAGGTCGAAGCGCGGCTCGAGCTGGTGCTCGCGTGGATGCGCGAGACGCTGGCCGACCTCGAGCTGAAGCACGAGATCCGTACCAACGTGACCGAAGGCCTCGACAAGCAGCAGCGCGAGCTGTTGCTGCGCCGCCAGCTGAACGAGATCCGCAAGGAGCTCGGCGAGGGTGACGACGACATCGTCGCCGAGTACCGCGCCAAGCTCGCCGACAAGGACCTGCCCGACGCGGTGTTGCTCGCGGTCGACAAGGAGCTCGACCGGCTCGAGCGGATGGGCGAGCAGAACCCCGAACAGGCGTGGGTCCGCAACTGGCTCGACGCCGTCGTCGACCTGCCCTGGGGCGAGTACGTTGCCGAGAGCAACGACGTCAGCGGTGCACGTGACGTGCTCGACGCCGACCACGAAGGCCTCGCCGACGTCAAGGACCGCATCCTCGAGTTCCTGGCCGTGCGCGTGCTGCGGCGCGAGCGCGGGCTCGGTACCGAGAGCGGACGCGGTTCGGGTGCGATCCTCGCGCTGGTCGGTCCTCCCGGCGTCGGCAAGACGTCGCTAGGTGAGTCGGTCGCGCGGGCACTCGGTCGCCCGTTCGTGCGGGTCGCCGTCGGCGGCGTGCGCGACGAGGCCGAGATCCGTGGCCACCGGCGCACGTACGTGGGTTCGCGGCCGGGTCGCATCGTCCGGGCTTTGACCGAGGCGAAGTCGATGAACCCCGTCGTGCTGATCGACGAGATCGACAAGCTGCAGGCCGGTGGTTGGTCGGGCGATCCCGCCAGCGCGTTGCTGGAGGTGCTCGACCCCGCACAGAACCACACGTTCCGCGATCACTTCCTCGAACTCGATCTCGATCTCTCCGACGTGTTGTTCCTCGCGACCGCGAACCAGCTCGACACCATTCCCGGACCTCTGCTCGACCGCATGGAGATCGTCACGCTCGACGGTTACACCGAGGACGAGAAGGTCGCCATCGCCAAGCACTACCTGTTCCCGCGTCAGCGTTCCAAGGCCGGGTTGCGTGACGACGAGCTCGACATCACCGATGCCGCGTTCCACGCACTCGTCGACGGCTGGACGCGTGAGGCCGGCGTGCGCGGGCTCGAGCGCCAGATCGGCAAGATCGCGCGCAAGACCGTGCGCAAGATTGCCGGTGCGGAGACCACGCACGTCGTGGTCGACGAGGCCGACTTGAAGGAGTACGTGGGCCGCGCGCGCTTCCGTCACGACGACGCGGAGCGCGCGGCCATCCCCGGGCTTGCGACGGGTCTGGCCGTGACCGGAGCCGGTGGCGACGTGTTGACGATCGAGGTGACCGCCATGGACGGCGAGCCCGGTCTGCAAGTGACCGGTCAGCTTGGCGACGTCATGTCGGAGTCGGCGCAGATCGCGCTCTCGTTCGTCCGGGCGAACGCGAACGAGCTCGGCGTGTTGCCGGGTGCGTTCGAGCACCGCAAGTTCCACCTGCACGTGCCGTCGGGCGCGATCCCGAAGGACGGCCCGTCGGCGGGCATCACGATGACCACGGCGCTCGCGTCGCTGGTCACCGGGCGCCCGGTGAAGCCGAACGTCGGGATGACCGGCGAGGTCACGCTGCAGGGACGGGTGCTGCCGATCGGAGGGCTGAAGCAGAAGCTGCTCGCAGCACACCGGGCCGGACTCACCGACGTCGTGATCCCGATCGACAACGAGCCCGATCTCGACGACGTTCCCGAGCAGATCCGCGAGTTGCTGAACGTGCACCCTGTCCGGGACGTGCGCGAGGTCCTCGCTATCGCATTGAGCTGATCGCGTCGAGCGAACTGATCCCCCCGAGCATCAACGGGCCGCAGCCTCTTAGGCTGCGGCCCGTGCTCGAGGGCAAGGTTGCGATCGTCACTGGTGGCGGCGGCGGAATCGGGCGCGGCATCGTCGAGCGCTTCGCGGCGGAGGGCGCGTCGGTCGTCTTCGCCGAGATCGACGCGGACCGCGCCCGGGAGACGCAAGGGGTGGTAGGAGAGCGGGTCGCCGGTGTCGTGTGCGACGTGCGCGATCCGGGGACGGCCGAAGCGCTCGTCACCGCGGCGCGTGACAACTTCGGCCGCGTCGACATCCTCGTCAACAACGTCGGCCATTTCGGGGGCCGTCGGGCCGCGTTCCACGAGCAGACCGACGACGAGTGGGACGACCTCTACCGCGTCAACCTCGCGCACGTGCTCGCGTGCTCGCGAGCCGTCCTGCCGCAACTGCTCGCGCAGGGCGATGGCGGCACCATCGTCAACGTCTCCACGATCGAGGCGTTCCGCGCGATCCCGACCCGCGCCGTGTACTCGGCGTTCAAAGCTGCGATCACCGGCTTCACTCGTTCGCTCGCGATCGAGTACGCGCGCGACCGCGTGCGGGTGAACGCGATCGCACCCGACGTGACCGAGACGTTGCAGGTGCCGTACTCGCGGTGGGTCGGCCCCGACGACGAGCACCTGATCCCCACGTGGGTGCCGCTCGGGCGCTTCGGTCAGCCGCGCGACATCGCGGGAGTCGCCCTCTTCCTCGCGTCGGAGTTGTCGGAGTTCGTCACCGGTACCACCGTGCACGTCGACGGTGGCACCTACGCGGCCGGCGGCTGGTTCCCGACCGAGGAGGGCGGATGGACCAACCGGCCCCGCCGCCCGTGAGCACGATCGCGACCACGCCCGCGCGCATCTCTTCGAACGGGGACGCACCAGTCGTCGAGCGCGACGCCTGGTTCCGAAGGCTCGGGCGTGAGTACGTCACCGACGTGCGGGCCGATGCCGACGCGCATGCGTCCACCACGCGGGCGACCGACCGCAAGATGGTCATCGTCTTCGTGACCGCGGCGGTGGCGCTCACGTGTTCGAACTTTCTCTCCGACGGAAGCCAACCCCAGTGGGTGGAACGCATCCTGCGCACCGTGGGACTGCACGGGCTCGCGACCCGGCTGCACTCCGCCATGTTCTTCTCGAGCCACACGAGCTTCAACCGGCTCGCGTTCTGGGCGTTCGTCGTCATCTCCGCGTACACGCTTCCCGCCGTGTTCGTCATCAAGGTCGTGTTCCGCGAACGCCTGCGCGACTACGGCGTACGCGTGCAGGGAATGCTCTCGCACGTCCGCGTGTACGCCGCGGGGTACGCGATCGCCGGACCGGTGATCGTCGCGGCGTCGTTCATCCCGTCGTTCCAGGAGCGCTACCCGTTCTTCCATCCCGCCGCCGGACATTCACTCTGGCCCTACATGTACATGTGGTGGGCGCTCTACTGGTTGCAGTTCTGCGCGCTCGAGTTCTTCTTCCGCGGCTTCCTGCTGCACGGCATCGCGCCGCGGCTGGGCTGGGCTGCGATCTTCGCGATGGCCTTGCCCTACAACATGCTCCACTACGGCAAGCCCATGCCCGAGGCGCTCGCCGCGATCGTCGGCGGTATCGCGCTCGGCAGCCTCAGCCTCAAGACCAAGTCGATCTGGTGGGGCGCCGCGATCCACATCTCCATCGCGATCACGATGGACATCTGCGCGCTCACGCACGCGGGCCGCGTCTTCGGTTAGCGCGGCGAGCGCGTTGTCGTGTGCCGGCGTCAGTCGATGAACAAGCAGAACGGATGCCCCGCCGGGTCGAGCATGACCCGTACGCGCGTTTGCGGCTGATACGCGGCGAGGCGCGCGCCCGACGCGATGGAATGGGCTGTCGCCGAGTCGAGATCGTCGACCCGGATGTCGAGGTGGAGCATCTTGTCGTGACCTTTCGGCTCTTCCGGCCACGTTGGTGCGCGATAGTTCGGCTCGGATTGGAACGACAACCCGACTCCTCCGGTCGGGTCTCGCATCAGGACCCAACCCGGTTCTCGGAGCGTCACCGTCCACCCGAGCAACCGACCGTAGAACGCGGCCATCTCCTCGGCATCGACACAGTCGATGCAGACGGTCGCGATTCGAGCCGGCGGGCGCGGCTCGTTCGGCGGGTTCGCCAACATGTGGTCGGTGGCCGCGGCCGTCAGGCGAGGGTGACGGGGAGCTCGGCGAGGCCGCGCAGCACGATGCGGCCGTTCCACACGACCGTGTCGGTCGCGAGCTCGACGCGCGGGAAGCGGCGCACGAGGGTGGTGATCGCGACCTGGCCTTCGAGCCGGGCGAGATGCGCGCCCAGGCACGAGTGGAACCCGCCTCCGAACGACATCTGGTCGCGCGCGTCGGGCCGGCGGAGATCGAGCTGGTCGGCCGCCGGCCCCCATTTCGCGGGATCGCGGTTGGCCGAACCGAGGCACGTCATCACGATCGACCCGGTGTCGATGGTCTTACCACCGATCTCGTAGGGCGCGAGCGTGATGCGGCGCGACATCTGGACCGGCGAGTCGTAGCGGAGGAGCTCGTCGACGAACGTCCCGTCGACGGAGTCGTCGTGCGCGAGCAGGTCGAGCTGGTCGCGGTTGCGCAGCAGCGCGAGCGTGCCGTTGCCGATGAGGTTCACGGTGGTCTCGTGCCCGGCGATGTACAACAGCAGCACTTGCTCGACGAGCTCGAGCTCGCTGAGGCGGTCACCTTCGTCCTCGGCGGCGATCAACGCGGTGAGAAGGTCGGCGCCCGGGTTCTCGCGCTTCCACGCGATCACCTCGGTGATGTACGCCTCGACGTTGTCGATCGCGTCGAACGCGGCCAACGTCTCCTCGCGCGACAGGATCGGGTCGAACGTCTTCACGATCGCGCCGGACCATTCCCGCAGCTGCGACCGATTGCGCCCTTCGGGGATACCGAGCATCTCCGAGATCACGATGAAGGGGAGAGGGAACGCGAGCGCAGCGATCAGATCGACGTCGCCACCGCTCGCGAGCGCGACGTCGAGGTGCTCGTCGACCAGTTGCTGTACGCGCGGCCGGAGCTCTTCGATCATCCGCGGCGTGAACACCTTCGACACCAGTCGCCGCAGTCGATGGTGGTCGGGCGGGTCGAGGTTGAGCATGTTGTGCGAGCCGCGTGAGCTTCGCTCGGCCAGCATCTCCGCGATGTCGGGGTCGGGGTCGACCGTGAGCGGCATCATGTTGTGCTCTTCGACGCTCAGGCTCGGGTCGCGCAGCACCCGGTTCACGTCGTCGTAGCGGAAGAGCGCGAACGCGCCGATCGGGCTGAGGTGGACCGGGTCCTGCTCCCGTACCTGGCGGTACTGCGCATACGGGTCGTCGAAGAAGCCGGGCTCGAATGGGTTGAGCATCACCGGCAGGTAGCCGGTATCGGGCGTTTCGCTCGTCGTCACCGCACGAACGGTACGCCGCTCGGGGTGGGGCGCACGATGTGACATCCGTCACACCTTCCGGTCGATCATAGTTGCAGAACCCCTGCAACTATGACGAAGATGGGGGTATGACGACGACCGACGGCCGGGTCACCCGGGGCGAGCGCAACCGGGAAGCGATCATCGACGGCTTGCTCGCCTGCTACGAGGCGGGCGCGTTGCGGCCGAGCGTTTCCGAGGTCGCGGCGCGTGCCGGCGTGTCGGCGCGGTCAGTGCACAACCACTTCGCCGACGTCGACGCCCTGCACGCCGAGGTCTCCCGGCGGCAGGTGGAGCGCTACGCGCCGCTCATCGGGCCGGCAACCACGATCGAGGAGTTCGTCGACCACAGGGCCGCCGTGTACGAGGCGGTGACACCCGTCCGGCGGGCGGCGTTGATCGCCGTCCACGACTCTCCGACGATCGCCGCGAGCCTTGCGCGCGCCGAGCGCGGGCTCCGCCGCCACGCGGCCACCACGTTTCCCGGACTGTCGGCTGAAGCCCTCGACGCCGTCGACATGTTGTCGAGCTGGGATGCCTGGGACCGGCTGCGCACCGCGCAGGGGTGCAGCTTCGAGCGCGCTCGTGCGGTCGTCATCGAACTGATTCGCAACACCGTCGAAAGGAACGTCGAATGAGCGGGATTCGACCGAACGACATGGGGAGGCGCGCCTGATGGGCCGCAAGATCCTCTTCATCACCACCGACCAGCAGCGCTACGACTCCCTTGGTTGCAACGGCGGCACCATCGCGCGCACGCCGACAATCGACGCGCTCGCGCGCGACGGTGTCAACTACCGGCGCGCATATAACCAGAACACGGTGTGCATGCCCGCGCGATCGACGATGCTCACGGGCCAGTACGTGCGCACGCACGGCGTCGTTGCGAACGGTGTCCCGCTACCTGCCGACGCGCCGAGCGTGGCGACGTATCTCCGCGACAACGCCGGCTACCGCACCGCGCTGCTCGGCAAGGCGCACTTCGAGCCCGGCTTCGACCTCCACCTCGAGTGGCCCGAGAACCGCATGGCGTACGACCGCAGCACCGGCCCGTACCGCGGCTTCGAGCACGCCGAGCTCGCCGTGCACGTCCCCGCGTTCGGCGACCGGCCGTTGCAGCATTACGGGAAGTGGCTGATCGACGCGCACGGCGTGGAGGCGACGAAGGGCTTCTCGCCCCTACTCGCCGCCCAACCGGGTGGGGAGACCGGCGCGCCCGAGACGCGCCTCAACCCGATCCCGCGCGAGTGGTACCACACTGATTGGGTCGCCGATCGCACGATCGCGTACCTCGATTCACTGCCCGACGACGCCGACTGGTTCGTGTGGATGTCGTTCCCCGACCCGCACCACCCGTGGGATCCGCCCCAGAGCGAGCAGCACCGTTGCGACTGGCGTGTTCTCGACCTTCCGCCCGGCCATCCCGGGAGCAAGGACGAGATCGAACGCGTGCTCGCGCAGAAACCCGCGCACTGGCTGGGTCTGTGGGACGGCTCGTTCGTCAACGCCGAAGGCGGCCCGGCGACGTACCGACCGCAACGCGTCACGGACGACAACATCCGCGAGATCAACGCGATGACGCACATCATGAACGAGCTCATCGACGAGGCCTGCGGCCGCGTGTTGCGGCGGGTCGAAGCGCGTGGTTGGGACGCCGACACCGACATCATCTTCACGACCGATCACGGTGAGCTGCAGGGTGACTACGGCCTGATCTTCAAGGGCCCTTTCCACACCGATGCGCTCATGCGGCTGCCGATGGTGTGGCGTCCCGCTCCGTCGGCCGGCGTCGCGGCCGGCGGAGAGGTTACCGAGCCGGTGGGTCAACTCGACCTGGCCCCGACGTTCTGCGAGATCGCGGGCGTTCCGCAGCCCGACTGGATGCAGGGCTCACCGCTGCCGACCGCGCCCGGCACAAGTCGCGAACGCGTGCTGTGCGAGTGGGACTCCCAGTTCCCCGGCTACGGCATGCACATGAGAACGATCTACCGCGACGGCTGGCTGTGCACCGCCTATGAGCCTTCGACGGTCGGTGAACCCAACGGACTCGAGGAGTTCTTCGCCGAGACCGGCATGTTCGGGGGCGGCATGGGCCCGATCAGCCCCATCAGCTACGACGGCACCGAAGGCGAGCTCTACGACGTCGAGGGCGATCCGCACCAGTGGGAGAACCGCTGGGACGACCCTGCGTGCGCGTCGCTGCGCACGGAACTGGTCGCCGACCTCTACGACAACCTTCCGACCCCGACTCGGCGCCTCAAGGTCGAGCGCCCGGCGTGAAGCCGGCGCCCGGCTCCCGGGGCCGCGCTACCAGCGGGGCCACGACGCCGGGAGCGTGCCCCGGGGGGCACCGCTCGAGATCCCCCCGGGCGCGCCGACCGACTGCAGGAATTTGGAGAAGTTGTCACCGAACGCGGTCGAGTTCGAGCCGCCGTACTGGCCTGCGCTGTGGGCCATCGTGTCGGGGAGGCGGGAGCCGTCGGCCCAGCCGGTCTCGATGCCGTCCGGCCCGGCATACATGTGCCCGAGCACGGTGTTCGAGTTCACCGAGTCGCCGATCTGGACGTTGGGCTGGACATCCTCGGCGACGAATACGACGAGGCCTCGGGCCGGTCCGTCGGAGAGCTGGTAGGCGATGAACGTGCCGCCGGGCCAGCCCGCCCCGACCGTGTTGAGCACGACGCCGTTGCCCATGGCGTAGATCGGGCCGAAGCCCGCGTAGTCGACGCCCTGGTCGATGCGTTCGGGTGTGAGGGCGACGATCGCCCGCAGGGGATTGGCGTAACCGGCCGACGACACCGACGGTGGCTGCGATGGCGATGGCGATGGCGACGACGACGGCGACGGCGGGTTGGCGGAGAAGGTCGGCGAACGGAGCGGCGGCGATGTGGTCGTGGTCGACACCACGGGCGGCGCCGATACAGGAGGCTGGGCCGCGGCGGCGAGCGCGCGTTCGGCAGCGGCCATTTCGGCCTCGTGTCGCTGGTTCGCCTCGTCCAGGAGCTTGCGCAGGTTGCCCTTCACGCTCGTGAGCTTGACCTCTTCGGCCGAGATCGCGTCGTTGGCGGCGCGGCGCGTGGTCGCGAGCTGGGCCAGTGTCGTCTTGGCTGCCTTTTCCTGCGACTGCAGCGCGCCCTGGTCGTCCTGGGTGCGGGCCTGGTCCTGGTGCAACGTCGTGAGCGCGTTCTCGAGCTTGGTCCCGACGGCTCCGAGGTACTGCGTCTGCTCGAGCAACGACGTGACGTTCGACGTGTTGCCCAGCATCGCGAGCAGCGGCGAATCCGATCCCGTTCCCGAAACGTACGCACGGATCGCAACGCGCCGGAGCGTGCTCGTCGCCTCCGCTTCGATCTTCCGGTCGTTTGCGAGCCGCGCGCGGTCCTTGGTGATCTGCACGTCGAGCGCGTCGACGCGGGCCTGCACCGCGTTGAAGCGACCGACGAGCTCCTGCGCGTGCGCGCCCTGGTCGGCGATCTGCTGTTCGAGCTGAGCGATGTCGGACTTGTCGGAGGTGACCGACGCGCCGGCGGCGCCGGACGCGGCGACGAGGCCCGCGGTCGCGACGCTCAGGCAACTCAACAGGACGACCGCTCTCTGGGCGAACGCGGCCTGCGCGCGGCGCCGCCGAAACATCACCCACATCGCCCACAGCCGCAACAAGATCCACAACGCTAGTCGGAGAGGCCTCGTGAGGTCAGTCCGGGAAGCCCGGCGGAGGACGCGGGCGGCTCGGGGAAGCGAAAGGCCGGCTCAGATCAGCCAGGACATCAAGATGTGGGGGTCCGGCTGCTGCTCGTGGGGCGCAATGCAGACGCGGCCCGGACCGATGGCCTTGGCTTGGTACATCGCCTGGTCGGCCCGGCGCAGGATCTTCTCCGCCGACTCCGTCGGCGTGCCGGTCGCGATGCCGACGCTGGCGCTGAGCGGGAACTTCGTCAGCTGCGCGCCGACCTCCACGATCCCGTCGATGATGCGCCGGGCGACCACCTCGGCGGCCTTGACGTCGGAACCCTGCATGATCGCGAGAAACTCGTCGCCGCCGAGTCGACCAACCGTGACGCCCGTGCGCACGACCGAGGCGATGCGCGTGCCGACGTCGCGTAGCACGCGATCGCCTTCTTCGTGGCCGAGCGAGTCGTTCACTTCCTTGAAGCCGTCGAGGTCGATGAACAAGACGGTCACGTCGACGCGCTCACGCTGACCGAGCTTCTGGGTGAGGGCGGCGCGGTTGGGAAGCCCGGTGAGCTCGTCGACTGTGGCGCGGTGCTGCAAGGCGGCTTCCAGCGCGCGCTGCTCTGTGACGTCGCGCAGGTTCAAGACGAGTGACTGGTCGCGGCGCAGCGTGAGCCGCGCGTACACCTGGCGCTGTCCGCGCAGTTCGTTCGTGAGCCGCCACTCGCAGCTGACGTAGTCGGAGAGTGTCAGCGTTTCGCGCGCCTGCGCGATGTCGTCGGAAGCGTCGTGCCCGAGCACGTCACTGATTCGTAGTCCGATGCACGAGTTCGCGGGGCATCCGACCATTGCCTCGATGCCCGGGCTCACGTATTCGATGTGCAGATCCTCGCTGACCAGCGCGATGACGTCGGCTGCGTGTTGCACGAGATCGCGGAAGTACGAGCGGCCTTCCTCGACACGTCCGGTCGCGTCCTCCGCGGATTTCGCGGTAGTACCGAGTGTGCGCGCCACGAACGCGAGGCAGATCGTCGAGACCGCGGCCACCGCGTGCGACGTCGACGGCGACATGATCGACGGAGCGATCCCGACCTCGACCGCGAGCTCGCCGCCGAATACTGCCAACACGCTCCACGCCAGCCCCGGTCGCCACGCGTGTGAACCGTGGACACGCATCGCGTCGGCGATGGCGATCGCGTACGCGATCACGAGCAACGAACCCCAGCCGGCGGCGTAGATGACCCACGCCGTGCTGATCGCGGCTACGGCCGCGCGGATTTGCAGTCCCCACGAGCCGGGGAGCCGTCCCTCGATGACGAGGATCAGCGCGTTGGCGAAGCTGCACGCCAGCAGCAGCACGATGAGCAGCCAGAGCGGCGTCTCGGCGATGAGATGTACGTGCTGTAGCCACGGAATCGCAACGAGCGCCAGGGGTCCGGACGCGAAGACCAGGAGCGATGCACCGATGATGCGCCAGGGGCCGTCCGTCTTCCGCACGAGAGATGTATCGGGCAGTTGCCCCGCAAACATGACGGCTGTGTGATGTGCCTCGTCGAATGTTGCGCATTCCACATCGCGCGTGACGCCCGCCACGTTGCGGGTTGCGGAGTCGTTCGTCAGCGCGTTCACCGGGCGTATTCCGGGGGCGAGGAGGATCCCGAGCCCAGGAGCGCGGTGATCGCGTCTGCGCTCATCGGCCGGCTCAGGAGGAAGCCGCAGGCGGCGTCACAGGAGAGCCGGCGCAATTCCTCCAGTTGGCGGGTGGTTTCGACCCCTTCGGCACTCACGCCCATGCCGAGGGTGTGGGCAAGACCGATCACCGCTTCGACGATCGCGGTCGACTCGCCGCTGGTTCCCAGGCCGGAGACGAACGTGCGGTCGATCTTCAAGATGTCGACGCGGAACCGGAGCAGATACACGAGCGACGAGTAGCCGGTGCCGAAGTCGTCGATGGCGACCCGCACGCCGAGCGCCTCGATGTCGCGTAGCTCCGTCCCTGGCGTCTCCGCCTCGTCGATCAGGGTGCTCTCGGTGAGCTCCAGGCCGAGGGCGGTCGGCTCCAGGCCGTGCCGCTTCAGTGCTGCTTCGACGACCGCCGGGAACTGCGGCCGCGCGAGCTGGCGGCCCGACACGTTCACCCACGCGCAGCGGAACGAGCCCGAGCGGTCGAGTGCCCGCCACGCGCCGACTTGCGCGCAGACCGCGTCGAGCACCCACTCGCCGATCGGGACGATGAGCTCCGTGCTCTCCGCGACCGGGATGAACTCCGACGGAGGTACGAGCCCGCGCTCCGGGTGCCGCCAGCGGATCAGTGCCTCGACGCCGGCGATGCGATTCGTCGTGAGGTCGTACACCGGCTGGTACTCGAGGAAGAGCTCGTCGTGGTCGATTGCGTGCCGGAGCGCGTGTTCGGTCTCGATGCGGCGGATGGTGCGGGACCACACCTCCTGGTCGAACATCGAGAAGCGGTCACCGCCCTTCGACTTGGCGTCGTACATGGCGGCGTCGGCCTCGTGCAGCAACGCCTCCGCGTCGGCGTCGCGATCGCCCGGCGCGATCGTCAGGCCGACGCTCCCGGTCACGACGAGCTCGCGTCCGTGGACGACGAACGGCTCGCGCAGGTCGTCGACGATCGCGCGCGCGATGTCGACCGCGGCGTCGTCGCCCGGGATGTCGTGCAGCACGATCACGAACTCGTCGCCGCCGAGCCGCGCCACCGTGTCGACCGCGCGGCGCCCGACCGCCAGCCGGCGGGCGACCTCGACCAGCAGCTCGTCGCCGGCCGCGTGGCCGAGCGAGTCGTTCACCGATTTGAAGCGGTCGAGGTCGATGAAGAGCACCGCAGTGCTCAGCCTGTGGCGGCGGGCACTGGCAAAGGTCTGGCTCAGCCGGTCGATCACGAGGGCACGGTTCGGGAGGCCGGTGAGCGGGTCGTGCAGGGCGCGATGCTCGAGCGCGAGCTCCGCGTTCCGGCGATCGGTGATGTCGCGGACGTGCGACACGACACCCTGCACGCCCGGTTCGTACAAGAGGTTCGTCGTGCGCAGCTCGAACCACCGCCAGCGACCGTCGGCGTGGCGACAGCGGAGCTCCAGCGAGTATTCGCGCGTCGGATCGGCGACGACGGTCTCGAAGTGCGCGGCGCACAGCGCACGATCGTCGTGATGCACGAGCGTGAGCAGGTCGCTGTCGAGGAGATCGTCGGGCCCGTAGCCGAGAACGTGTTCGAACGCGGGGCTGACGTACGACGGGCGCGCCTTGTCGTCTACCACGATGATGACATCGGAGGAATGCCGGACGAGCGCGCGGAACCGTTCCGACGTACGGCGGAGCGCTTCGACCGCGGCCTCGGCGTCGGTCGTGTCGCGAGAGTTCGACACGATGCCGCGCACCTCGGGAATGTCCAGCATGTTCGTGAACACGTTCTCGAACCAGCGCCACGACCCGTTCACGTGACGCATGCGGCACCGAACGCGTGCCCACTTGCCCGGAGTCGCGCGTACGTCCTCCAGTGTCGCGCGCAGTTCGGCCGTGTCGGCGGGGTGGATGATCTCGTGGCCGCGGCCCGAGAGCCACAACGACAGCGGATGCCCGAGGATGCGTTCGTGCGACGGCGAAACGTACGACAGGGCACCGTCGGGTTCGACGATTGCGAGGAGGTCGAACCCGCTCTGGACGAGCGAACGGAACCGTTCCTCGCTCTCGCGCAACGCCAACTCGGCATTCTTGCGGTCGGTGATGTCGCGGAAGTGCCCGACCAGCCCTCGGACGTTCGGGTCGGCGAGCAGGTTGATGGCGACGACCTCGGTCCACACCCAACCGCCGTCCCGGCGGCGGACGCGGGCCTGGGTGGTGCTCGGCTCGTCGGGCTGCTCGAAGAGACGGGCAAGGTGATCGCCGAAGCTCTGGAGGTCCTCGGGATGGATGAGGTGCAGGCCGTCGGTGCCCAGCAGGTCGGCGGCGCTCCAGCCGGTGACCGCTTCGATCGCACCGGTCGCAAAGACGACCGAGCCCGACTCGTCGGCGATGATGATGACGTCGCGCGACCTGCTCACGACCGAGAACAGAAAGTCGTGCAACGAGCGGAACGCGTCGGGGTGACCCATGTCGGCCGGCCCGTTCGGAGCGGCGCGCGCCGGTTCGACCGGGCTGTGCGTGGTCACCGACGAATCAACGACCGGACTGGACCCGGTCCTGAGTACGAAGTGGCGCGGTCGGTCGGCCGAACTGCGGATGTGACAGAAAAGGTCTTGCCACGGAGAGTGGTATTGGTGTTCACTGGCCTCGGGGAGCGGGGTTGGTAGGCAATCCTCGGCGTGCCGCACACGTGCCGCGCCGGGGTTGCCCGCCCGCTCCTGCGGGCCTTGCTCACCCGGGCTTGTGCCGGCGCAGGTTGGCGGTCTGGGTGGCGATCGCGCAGAGGTTGCCGGCCTCGTCCCACAGCCGGGCCGGGCCGGTCGCATAGCCGTCGCCGATGTGCCAGGCCTCGATCTCCTGCAGGACCCAAGTGGTCACCGGCGGTCGCACGAATCGGATGCCGATCTCGAGTGACAGCACCATGAACATGCCGCGCTCGTCGGGCGGGCCGAGGGCGCGGCCGACCGCGGGACCGAGCACGTCGCCGTGCACGGCCAGGCTGAGGAGATGGGGTTCGCTCTCGCGCAGGCGCACCCACGACAAGAAGTGGCCTTTGCCCGGATCGTCGAGCGGGCTCGCCGGACGCCACTCGGTCTGCTCGTGGAAGTTGATCTCGCCGAACGGGTTGGGCCGTTCGGGTGGGAGCGAAATGGCGTCCGGGCGCGGGACCTCCGGGAACCGGACTTCTTGATGTGCGAGCTCGGTGTCGTGGGCGGTGCCGAACACGCCGTGCACGCGCAAGGCCGGCGGATCGACGCCGGGGACGCGCAGGTCGGCTGCCACCTGCGACGCGCGCCGCCCGTCGCGGAGCACGTCGACATCGATGGTGATCGGCCCGGGCGGGACCGGCGCGAGGAAGATCGCGTTCGCGGTGACGAGCGACAGATCGGTCCGGTCGAGATGCTGTTGCATCGCGCGCAGCGCGGCGTACATCGAGACGCCGCCGAAGATGTACACGACCTTCCAGCCGTCGGGCAGATTCGCTCGGAAACGCCCGGCGCGCTCGGGATCGGGGGTGAGCGCGGTGTCGGCCCGAATGTCGCGAGGCATCCGGTGAGCCTACGCTCCACCTTCATGGAACCTCGCCTGGCGCCCCTTCCGCGCGATCAGTGGGACGACGAGACACGCGCGATGCTCGGGGAGAGCGCGCTCAACGTCTTCGCGACCTTCGCACATCACCCGAAGCTCATGAAACGGTGGCTCGTGTTCGGCAACCACGTGCTCGCCAAGAGCACGCTCCCGGCCCGCGACCGTGAGCTGCTGATCCTGCGCACAGGGTGGAGCTGCCGGGCACCGTACGAATGGGCGCAACACGTGGCGATCGCGCGCACGGTCGGGCTCACCGACGAGGAGATCACGCGCGTCACCGAGGGACCGGGGGCTGCGGGCTGGTCGGAGTTCGACGCGGTGTTGCTGCGCGCGGCCGACGAGTTGCACGCCGACCAGTCGCTGACCGACGCCACCTACGCCGCGCTGGCGCAGCGTTACGACGTGCAGCAGTTGCTCGACTTGGTGTTCGCGGTCGGGCAGTACACGCTCGTGTCGATGGCCCTGAACGCGTTCCGGGCCGAGCGCGACGACAACGTCACGGGCGTTCCGATCCCAGCTCGCGAGTGAGCGAGCCTGCACCTTCCACGCGGGCTCCGCGCTCCCGCACGCGGCGCGCGAGCTCACGATCCGACGTCACGACCGTGAGCAACGACGCGTCGACGGCGGCGTCGACCTCCTCCACGATGCGGTCGTCGGCCGAGTCGGGTCCCGCCCGGCGGGCGTAGGCGACGCGGACGCTCCCCTGCGGGTGTTCGGCGTGCGGGTGTTCGGGGAGACCGGGTACCGGGCGCCCGTCGAACACGACCGTGACCCGGTCGCCGGTTCGAGCTACGAGCGCCTGCAGTTCCGTCACCAGCCGCCGCGCCGCGCCGGGTCGGTCCCGCCACCAGCCGTCGGGCCGGCTCCCCATCACGTTGTTCCCATCGACGAGGAGATCGCGGCGCGCGTCGAACGGGATCAGGGAGTGCTCGCCGGCGCGGGCGCGCGTCGACGAGACCGCGGCATGGTCGGGATGGACGTCGAGTACCTCGGCGCCGACGACGGCGAAGCCCGGTCGGGGCGCGACGAGCACGCGCGGCAGCGATGCGAGCACGGCGTCGCGCGCCGCGGTCGTCGTCTCCGTACCACGACGGATCGCGTACCTGCGCCCACTTGTCAGCGCCCATGACCACGACGTCGTAGCCGTTCGCGATGTCGGCGATCAGCTGCGCGTCGGTGACCTCGGCCGCAAGCCAGGGTCGCGTCCGGGCCGCGCACGTGATCGCGGCGACGCGCGCGTCGATCGAGGAGTGACCGCCGTCCTCCTTGCCGAGGGCGACTCTCGAGAGCGTGAGGACGATGCGGTCGAGGACCGCGGCGCGCACCCCGGCTTCGGCGATCGCAAGGTGTGCGACCGTCAAGGGGTCGAACGAGCCCGGGTAGACGCCGGTCCTCACGGGTGGGCTCCTTACGGGCGGAGGATCGGCGGATGGAGACGTGTCGCGCGACCACGCCGGTACAACGCGGCCGGGCGACCGTCGGTCGGCGCGGTGTTGCCGGTGGGCTCGACGAAGCCCGCCGTCGACAACACTTTGCGCCGGAAGTTCCCTTCGTGCAGCGCCTCACCCCACACCGCTTCGTATACCCGGCGGAGCTCGCCGAGCGTGAACGGCTCGTCGAGGAACGCAGCGGCCAGCGTCGTGTACTCGAGCTTGGCGCGCGACCGTTCGATCGCGTCGCTGATGATCTGCGCGTGGTCGAACACGAGCGGCACTCCATCGTCGCTGCCGACCCCCGCGATCGCGAGATCGTCGATCGCCCACAGGCGCACGTCGGCCGCGTCGGAACCGGCGGCCGCGGGCTCGTTCTGGGTTGTGAACCCGACGTACGCGACCGACACCACCCGCATGCGGGGATCGCGTCCCGGCGTGCCGTAGGAGCGGAGTTGTTCGATGTGGCCGAGCGCCACCGACTCGCCGAAACCGGCTACGAGCACGCCCGTCTCCTCTTCGAGCTCGCGGCGCGCGGCGCCGTCGAGATCGTCGTCGGGCTCGACGAAACCGCCCGGGAGCGCCCAGGCCCCGCGGAACGGATGGTTGCGGCGCTGGACGAGCAGGACCGAGAGGCGGCCGGCCCGGATCGTGAGCAGGACGACGTCGACCGTCACCGCGACGGGTGGGTACCGCGTGGGGTCGTAACCGGCGAGGAACGCGCCCTCGCCCCCGGCGCCCGTGTCGGTGCTCTCGGGCATCCACCCCTTCTACTCGACATGAGTGGAAGGAGCAACCCCTGGCCCGTCCCAAACGAACGTTTGATAGGGTCCGGGACGGTGACCGTCCCCCGCGAACGCATCTTGGAGTCGACGCTCGGCCTCATGGCCCGGGTCGGCGCCCACGGCACGAGCATGCGTGCCGTCGCGGCCGCGTCCGGACTGAACGTCGCCACGCTGTATCACTACTTCCCGTCGAAGCGCGACCTGCTGCACGCTGCGATCGCGCACCGGCGTGCCGTCGATCTCCCGGCGTCGCCGTTTCCCGAAGGGCTCGCCGGCAGCGTCGAGGATCGCCTCGCGGCGTTGCTCGACCATGTCTTCGTCGGGATGACCGCCGACGAAGACCTCTGGCGCGCCCTCATCGCCGAGGCGATGCGCGGCGACGACGATGTGTTCGAGCCTCTCCTCGAGACCGCCGACGCGTTCGGCGAAGCGCTCGGCGGGTGGTTGCGCGCGCTGTGTCCCGACGCGTCCGGATTGCACGATCCGGCCGTAGTGCGTGCGCTCCGCAACACGGTGATCGGAGTGCTCGTGGAGCACCTCCCGCAGACCGACGGGCGCCGCGTCGAGCTGGAAGCCCGCGCCCGGGAGTTGGCGCAGGTCTTCGCTCGTCTGGCACCCGACCGCAACAGCCGTCAGGCCGGCGATCCGCGTGCCGATAATCGCACTGAGGAACCCGAGCCCGACCGGCTCGTCCCCGTGGAGGAACCATGACCGCAGCGGCTACGCCGTTCGAGATCGACGCCCTCGATCCCACCCTGTATGTCCGCGGGGTGGCGCACGACGTCTTCCGGTGGATGCGCGAGCACGATCCCGTGCACCGCGACGAAGTGAACGGGCTCTGGGTCGTATCGAAGTACGAGGACGTCTCCTATGTCGAGCGCCAGCCCGAGCTCTTCTGCAGCGCCCAGGGCGTGCGGCCGAAGGGCGGCGGAGCCGACGCGCTGTCGATCGTCTCGATGGACGATCCCGAGCACGCCCGCCAGCGCCGGCTGATCAGTCGGGGGTTCACGCCGGGTCGCATCAACCAGCTGTTCGATCACATCCGCGAGTTGGCACACGGCCTCGTCGACGACGTCGCCGGGCGCGGCTCGTGCGACTTCGTCGACGACATCGCCAAGCAGTTGCCGCTGATCGTGATCGCGGAGATGCTCGGCCTCGGTGTCGAAGATCGTCACCGGCTCGCACACTGGTCGGACACGATGATGGCGGGCGAGGGCGCCGAAAACGACGATCCCCTTCAGGCCGCGGCGGGCGAGGCGTGGGCGGAGTACATCACGTACCTCGTCGGGCTGCTCGAGGAGCGGCGGGCGCACCCGCAGGACGACCTCATCTCGGTGTTGTTGTCGTCGGCCGCCGCGGGCGAGCTCTCCTTCGACGAAGCCGGGCTGCACGACAAGGTGCAGGCGGGCGGCCTCGCCGACGCGGGTCTCGGCCTCGGCGCCGACGACCTCCTCGCGTTCCTCGTCCTTCTGCTGGTCGCCGGCAACGAGACGACGCGCAACGCACTGTCGGGCGGGATGCTCGCGATGTCGAACTTCCCGGCCGAGCGCGACAAGCTGGCGCGCGATCTCGGGCTCGTGAACAGTGCGACCGAGGAGATCCTGCGCTACGTCTCGCCGGTCATCAGCTTCTCGCGAACCGTCACGAGCGACACCGAGTTGCGTGGTCGCGCGCTGCGGACGGGCGACGTGTTGCTCAACGTCTACCCGAGTGCGAACCGCGACGCCGACGTGTTCGACGCTCCCGACGAGTTCCGCATCGAACGGTCGCCGAACCTGCACCTCGCGTTCGGCACGGGTCCGCACTTCTGCCTGGGCGCGAACCTCGCCCGCACCGAGATCCGGATCCTCTTGGAGGAGTTGCTCACCCGGCTGCCCGACATCCACGTCCCCGCGGGTGTCGACGCGGAGCGAGGTCCCAACTCGCTCGTCACGACGATCCAGCACCTGCCGGTGGAGTTCACCAAGGCGTGAGCGCGATCGCGCGCTCGTCCGGTGCGGTCCGGCTCACGCTGCGGGCGGGAGTCGTATCGACGCGATGAGTCGCTTCACGTCGACGAGCGGAGTGGCGAAGTTGTTCGCGTCGGCGGAATACGTGACGAGGAACGCGAGCTGTCCGCGCACCGCCCACACCGACAAGAGCCGTTTCGGTACGGCGCCCGCGGAGGTGTGCCATGTCGTCGCGTGGCCCGCGACCCCGTCGAGCGTGATGGCCGTGTTGCTCTCGACCACGCCGCCGGACTGAGAGATCTGTGCGAGGGTGTAGTTGAGATGGTCGGAGGCCGTCAGCCCGTCGGCGAGTGGTTGCTCGAGCAGGTTCACCGTGCGCCGGAAACCTCCGGCATCGGTGCCGTTACCGTCGATCGAGATCACCACCGGACCCACGAGCGTGGCGTGGACGGTCCACGAACGCGGATGGGACAGCGCCACGCCCGACGGGTCGTTGTACTCGACCCACTGGAGGTTCGCGACGCCGACCGAGGCGATCGCGGGATCGATCCCGGAGATGGTCACGGACCCGCCTTCGGGCGCGCTCGTCGGCGTGTTCGCCGGCAGCGTGACCGCCGCCGTCGTCGGTGACGTCTGCTTCGCGGTCGTGGGAGCAGTCGCCGGCGGCTTCTTCGCCGGCGCGTGAACCGGCTTGGGCCGCGCGGCGGTGGTAGTCGGCGCCTTCGACGGCGTGGGGGTCGCCGACGCGGAGGCGAGGGTCGTCGGCGTGGTGGACGGGCTCGACCAGTTCGTCCCTCCACAGCCTGTGATGAGGGCCGGTGCAAGGACGGCCGCGGCGGCGAAGGCTCGTCTCACGGGCTCGGGGTCATGGGCTCGTCGGGGTCATGGGGATCGACGCATTCTGCCCGCGTTGTCCGCCGGTACCGTGGTTTTCGCGGCGGGTCGGCGGGCATACTTCAGCGGGAAGGGGCGGAGGTCACGACCGCGACCGCGGTCGTCCGATCGGCGCCCTCGTCGCGCACCTCGACCCGCAGGACCTCTCCGTCGGTGCGGCGCCCGAGCACGCGTGCGGACGCCCGTACCGGGCCGACCCGGTTCGGAGCGAGGAAATGCAACACGACGTCGGTGGTCCGGCCGCCGGTCACGTGCTCGGCGGCAAGGTCGACGAGCGATGCGACGACGCCACCGTGGAGGATGCCCCACGGGTTCCGCAGCTCGACCGCGAGGTCGATCTCGACCGCGTCGACGCCGGCCGCGCGTACCCCCAGCCACTCGGGGATGCGCGGTAGGTCGTCGGTGGTACCGGGCCGGTCGTCGAGCACGAGCGGTCGGCTCCACTCGGGTGGACCGCTCTCGGGGACGAGGATCGCCGATGTCAGCACGCCGCTCGCGACGAGCGTGTCCTGATCACCCTCGTCGTGGACCTGGATGCCGGTGACCACGTTGTTGCGCCCGCGCCGCAACACGTGCGAGTCGATACGAAGAGGTCCCGCGTGGGCGAGCGCGGTGACGCGCGCGGCGAGGTTGGTCGACACGACCCAGCCCTCGGGGAGTGCGGCCAGACCGCCGTTCAGCCCGCCGACGTTGTCGAGCATCGTCAGGAGCGCGCCGGTGCGGATCCCGCCGCCCGGGCCGAGCAGGTGCGGTGAGAGCGGAGCCGTGCCGACGATGTGCAGGTCCTCGACCTCACGCATGGCGACGCCCATGTAGCGACCGACCTCCCGGCCGGATGCCGTGCCGCCCATCCCGTTGGAACCGAGGCCGCCGTTCGCTCCGAGGCCCCCGATCACGCGAACCCCCGGGTGGCGACCGTGTGCACGACGGTCATCGGACGGTTCCCGGCGCCCGCGTCGACGAGTTCGACGCGCGCGGATCCGTGGCCGTCGTGCGCGGAGAGCACGTCGACCGCCGTCCGCACCGGCCCGGCCCGGCCGAATCCGAGGTACGTGACGTAGAGGTCGGTGACGACGAGCGGTTCGCCGCTCGCGGCGCGCAGGGCCGTCTCGGCCGCGACTTCGGCGACGGTCGCGACGACACCGCCCTGCATCGCACCCATCGAGTTGAGCGACCACTCGCCGACCGGCACGTCGATCTCACCGCGCCCGGCGTCGCGCACCACAACGCCCAGCTCGTCGAGCAGAGACCGCGTCAGCCGCGACTCCCGCGTCGCCATCGTCGACGAGTTCTCGCGCGCCACGGTGACGTCGGGGTTCGAATCGCGACGAGGGAGAACCGCGAAGCTCATGGTCGCGATGCCGAGGTTCGCATCGTGGTCGTCGGTGAGCGCGACCTCGATGACGACCGTCGTGCGCCCGGCGCGCAGCACGCTCGCGTGGGCTTCGATCGCCGAGCCCGGGCTCGCCCCGCCGACGAGGTGCAGCGTGAGGTCGGCGGTCGCGATCCAGTCCGGCGCCGCCGCGCTCGCGGCGAGGCCCCCACCGATCACGTCGACGAGGGTGGCGATCGCGCCGGCCCGGGCCTGGCCGAGATCGGTGCACAGCTCCGCGACGACAGGCATCCGCGCGCGGCTGCGAGCGCGCTCGTCGTCGTGCTCGAACGAGAAGCGCAGATCGCGCAAGAGATGCTTGTCGGGCGGATACGCGGCGGTCATGGGAACCGGGACGGTACCGAACGGTCGTATCAGCGCGCCTGAACCTGGACGATCTCCGCATCCTCGTGCACGTCGAGGGTCTCGACCGCGCCTTTCGGATCGACGCGACCGAATTCGTTGCGTTTGTAGGTGTTGCCGTCGCCGTCGAACGCCCAGCCGTGGCCGGGACAGACGAGCTCGTCGCCCTCGACCCAGCCCTCGGCCAGGTCGTGATCGAGGTGCGGGCAGTAGCGCGGGCCGCTGCGGACCAGCCCGTCGGCGCCTCTCCAGAGCACGTAGTCGCGTCCGCCGATCTCGATCGGTTGCACGGCCGCCGCAGGAACTTGCGAGGCCGGGAGTTGCATCAGTTGACGCTCGCGTCTTCGGGATAGTTGGAGAACAGTGCGAGCCGGCTCCGCTGGCGGCGCAACACGTCTCGCCAGAGGTCCTCGGGCGTGTCGACGAAGGGATCGGACGGATCGAGGTTCACGACGAACCACGCGCCCTGGCCGACCTCGGCTTCCAGTTGACCGGGGGCCCAGCCCGCGTAGCCGGCGAACACGCGCAGGGATTCGAGCGCGACCCCGACGTCGAACGGGTCGTCGGCGAGGTCGACGGTGCCGAGGTCGTCGAGGATCTGGACGAAACCGTCGAGCCGGCGGTGCCGCCGACGAGCGAGCGCGATGACTGCATCGCTCGACACCGGACCGCCGACGAAGACGCACTCGGGCGGCGTGACGACCGCGCGCCACTCGGGGAAGACGTCGTCGAGCGTCGTCTCGCTGCGGCGGTTCAACACGATGCCGAGCCCGCCGTCGTCGCCGTGTTCGAGCACGAGCACCACGGTTCGGTCGAAGTTGGGGTCGACGAGGGGCGGGGCTGCGACGAGCAGCCGTCCGCGGAACGAGGGCGGCTCGGGCACACCTGATTTTGCCACGGCCGTAGCATCGTTCCCGATGCGCGCCTCGCCGGGACTGATCGCGGCGCTGCGCGACGAGGTCGGAGCGGCCAATGTGCGCACCGATCCGGATGTTGTCGCCGCGAACGTGATCGACTGGACGGGGCGGTTCCGCGGCGCGACTCCGGCGGTCGTGCGACCGGGAACGGTCGACGAGGTCGCGGTCGTGCTGCGCCTCTGCGACACACACCGGGTCGCAGTGGTCCCCCAGGGCGGGAACACCGGGCTCGTCGGCGGGTCGGTCCCGCTCCACGACGAGGTCGTGGTCGACCTCCGCCGGCTCGACACGATCGGACCCGTCGACCGGCGGACGGGCCAGGTCACCGCGGAAGCAGGTGTGACCCTCGCACAGCTGCAGCGTGGTGCGCGCGACGCGGGGTGGCTGTACGGGGTCGACCTCGGCGCGCGCGAGGTCGCGACCGTCGGCGGCACGGTCGCGACGAACGCGGGCGGGGTACACGTGCTCCGGTACGGACCGACCCGGCGCCAGCTCGTCGGCATCGAAGCCGTGCTCGCCGGCGGGCGCGTGATCCGCCGCCTCGACGGCCTCGAAAAGGACAACTCCGGCTTCGACCTCGCCGGGCTCCTCTGCGGCAGCGAGGGAACGCTCGCGGTCATCACCGCGGCGCGGATGCGCCTGCACGCGCCGACGCGGCACTCCGTCACCGCGTTGTGCGCGTTCGACACCGTCGACGAGGCGCTCGATGCAGTCGGCACACTGCGGCGCGAGCTCGACTGCGTCAACGCGATCGAGCTGTTCTTCGACGCGGGTGTCGAGCTCGTCTGCGAACGGCTCGGGCTCGCGCGGCCCTTTCGCGTCGCCGCGCGCTGCGTACGTGCTCGTGGAAGCGGCGGCCAACACCGATCCGACCGACGCGCTCGGGCGAGCGGTCGGCGACTGCGCCGGGGTGGCCGATGTCGCGGTCGCCACCGATCCGGGCTCGGCGCGAACGTTGTGGCGTTACCGGGAAGGGCACACCGAGGCGATCAATCTCCTCGGTGCGCCGCTCAAGCTCGACGTGTCACTGCCGGCCCGCGGTCTCGGACCGTTCATCCACGAGGTCCCTGCGCTCGTGGCCCGGCTCGTGCCCGGCGCGTCGGTCTGGATGTTCGGGCATGCCGGTGACGGCAACGTCCACGTCAACGTGACGGGCCTTCCCGCCGCCGCCGCCGAGCCCGTCACCGCGGCCGTGTTCGAGCTCGTCGCGGCGGCGCACGGTTCGATCAGCGCCGAGCACGGCATCGGTACCGCCAAGCGCCGTTACCTGCACCTGGTGCGCACGGAGACCGAGATCGACACGTATCGCGCGATCAAGCGCGCCCTCGACCCGAACCGCATCCTCAACCCTCACGTCCTCATCCCCGAGGCCTAGGTCGTCGGGCCTGACATTCCGGGTCCGGAACGCATCAGGCCCCGTCGAGAAGGTGTAAAAGCCGCGCCCGTGGGCGTTCATGTCGGCGTCAGCGGACGTGGTTCAATGCTGGGTCACGTCAAGGAGCGAAATGCTGCGAGGCGCCGGGGTGCGAAGGTGAGATTCGGCCGGCGGGTCGGCATCGTCGCGGGCGCCGTCGCGATGGCAACGGGTCTGCTCGCCGGCGCGCCGGCCCGTCTCGGGGCCCAGCCGGTGGGTGTCACCGCCGCGCCCGGCGCCCCGACCACCACGACCACCGCGACCACCGCGACCACCGCGACCGGGACGACTCCGCCCGTCGCGCGGAAGCTGCCGCGGCAACTCGCCGACATCGACCTCGACCACGTGATGGTGCGGTTCCGGTCGCTGCCCTCCGACATCAATTCCCGGCTGGCCCGGAACGGCGCCGCCATCACCCGCTCGGTCGCGGGCACGCGCTGGACGGAGTTGTCGACGCCCGGCCGGTCGGCTCGGCGCGCACGCGTCCGGTTGTTGCACGATCCGGCGATCGCGCAGGTGTCGTTCTCGTACATCAGTCACGCGCTCACGCTGCCCAACGATCCGCAGTGGACGGCCAAGCAGAGCAGCTACCTCTCGCCGCTGCGACTCGACCGGGCGTGGGACTACGGCAAGGGCGCAGGGGTGACGGTCGCAGTCGTCGACACCGGCACCGATCTCGATCATCCCGACCTCGCCGGTCAGCTGGTCACGGGACGCAACGTGTTGAACCCGGCCGCGCCGCCCCAAGACGACAACGGTCACGGAACGCTCGTGAGCGGCATCGTCGCCGCGAAGACGAACAACGGGCGCGGCGTCGTCGGCATCGCCCCGAGTGCGAAGATCATGCCGATCAAGGTGCTCGACTCCACCGGGAGCGGGAGCGACGCCGACATCGCGGTGGGGATCGACTACGCCCGCGCCCACCACGCCAAGGTGGTCAACCTCTCGCTCGGTGGCACCTTCGACGACCCCGTACTCGCCGACGCGGTGGCGCACGCGATCGCCGCCGGCATCGTGGTCGTCGCGGCCGCCGGCAACGACGCGGCGGCTACGGTCGGCTTCCCGGCGGCGTATCCCGGGGTCATCGCGGTCGGCGCCACCGACCACACCGGCGCGTTGACGTCGTTCACCAGCTACGGCCCGCGCATCGACGTCGTGGCGCCCGGTCTCGACATCACGTCGACGGCACTCGGTGCGACCGAGGCCTACTCCGCCGAGTCGGGGACGTCGTTCTCGTCCCCGATCGTCGCGGGAGTCGCGGCGCTCGTGCGGGGGAAGCACCCAACCTGGACGCAGTCGCAGGTGGCGGCGCAGATACGCAACACCGCGCGCGACCTCGGGCTCCCGGGAGTCGATCCCGCGTTCGGTCACGGGATGGTCGATCCACTCGCCGCGCTCGGCGGACCGTCGGTCGCGCCGCATCCCTCGGCGCGAGTCGGCGCCGACGAGCCCAACGACACGCCCTCGACCGCCACCGCCCTCGGCGTCAACGTGTCGCACGCAGCGCAGATCGCACCCGAGACCGAGGAGGACTGGTACGCGGTGCCGTTCAACGCCGCCGGCTGGTACACGGTGCATCTCACGATCGGGCCGCCGTCGCTCGCGCACGCCTTGGAGCCCGCAGTTTCTCTGTACCACCCCGACCATTCGTTCGCCGCGTCGCAGGAGCTGGCCGGCGGCGACCTCCTCTTCGACATCACCGTGACGGGCACGTACTCCCTGCAGGTCCGCAACGGGAACGGCAGCACCGCTCCGTACACGATCAAGGTCAGCCCGAGCGCACAACCGCCGCGCTTCGCGCCGTCGCTCGACATCGACTTCGGGTCGCCCTCGCAGTCGGTCGGGCTCGCCGACGTAGACGGCGACGGTCGTCAGGACACGATCGTCGCGTTCGGCGACAACTCCGCGTTCCCGGACACGCTCGCGGTCTTCTCCCAGACACCGAACCGTTCACTCTCCCTGTTCGCGGCGCTGCCCACGGACCCGATGACGGGTGGAGGCATGGCCACCGGCGATCTGAACGGCGACGGCAAGGCCGACGTCGTGCTCCCCGTCACGTGGGCCGGTGGAGGTTTCGACATCTTCACCGGCGTGACCCCATCGACGTTCCCGTCGTTCGTGGCGCGAGCCGGGACGACTTCGGTGGCGATTGCCGACGTCGACGGCAACGGCGACAACGACATCGTCGCCGCCGGATCGTTCGGGGCACGGGTGTACTGGGGACCCCTCTTCAACATGTCGACCAGCGTGACGACAACCGCGGCGACGGCAACGGTCGCGGTGGGAGACATCGCCCACAACGGCGACGCCCTGCTCGACGTCGTGACGTGTTGCGTCAACGTGTACAAGCAGACCTCGTCGCACCTGTTCGCGGCCGCCGCGACGACGACCGTCGCGAACGCAGCCGATGTGGCTGTCGGTGACGTCGACTCCGACGGGGTTGCCGACGTCGTCGCGAGCGTGCGCACGAAACCCGCAGGATCGGTGAGCCGCCTGATCAACAACGGGAGCGGCACGCTGACCGCGCACGTGTCCGCTACCTCGGCGAACCCACAACCGATCGCAATCGCGCACATCGACGGAGTGGGTACCAACGACATCGTGACGCTGCACGACTTCGTCCACGGTGGCGACCCGACCGCGACCCTCGGCTGGCTGAGCCAGTCGAGCGCGGGAGTCTTCGCGCCCCAGCAGGGGGTATCGGTCGACGACTTCGGTGGGAGCTACGACGCCAAGGCGCTCGCGGTCGGTGACCTCGACGGCGACGGCGCCAGTGACGCGCTCGGTTGCCACCGGCTTCGGTATGTCGATCCTCCTGCAGAACTCCGGGATCCTTCCCTCGCTCGGCGCGGCCTGGGTGATCGACGCACAACCGGCGTCGCTCGCGACCAACGTCTCCCCGAACGTCGTGCCTGCGATCACGCTCGGGCGCAACGTGGTCGACGCGAGCGGGACGACCGTGCAGCTCGACAACGCGTCCGGGTCGACCATCGCCGCGAACGTCTCGTTCGACTCCGGCACGCGCGTGATCACCGTCACACCGCATGTCCCGCTCGCCAAGGGCGCCTACACGATTCGTCTGACCGGCCTGCACGATTCCGGCGGTGAGGTCATGCCCGACACGGGTACGACCTTCCGGGTCGGGCCCGCACTCGACGAGGTGGCGCCGCAGACGACGATCCGCACGGCTCCCTCGGGCGTGGTGTCGACGGCGACGGTCACGGTGTCGTTCAGTGCGAACGAGCCGGGTTCCTCCTTCTTCTGTAGCGACAACAACACGCCGTACCGCCTGTGTACGTCACCCCAGCACGTCACGGCCAAGTCCGGTACCCATTCGTTCCGCGTGTTTCGCGCGCGACGCGGCGGGCAACGAGGATCCGTCGCCGTCGCTCGTGACGTGGACGTACGCACCAGCCGTGCACGGCTACTGGATGCTCGGCGTCGGCGGCACGATCTATCCCTTCGGTACCGCGCCCGGGCTCGGGAGCGCGTCGACCTTCGGGGCCGTCGACCTGGAAGCGGCCGCGACCGGTCACGGCTACTGGATCGTCGACTCGAGAGGGCGGGTGTTCGCGTTCGGCACGGCGCGCAACTTCGGCAACGCGCCCGCGCTCGCCGCGGGCGACTCGGTCACGAGCATCAGTCGTACCGCGACCGGCAACGGCTACTGGCTGTTCACCACGCGGGCGCGTGTACCCGTTCGGCGACGCGCACATGTACGGCGACCTCCGCACGGTCCACCTGAACGGCGGCATCATCGACTCCGTGCGCACGCCTTCCGGGCGCGGCTACTACATGGTCGCGACCGACGGTGGCGTGTTCTCCTTCGGCGACGCGCAGTTCCACGGCTCGACCGGTGCAATGCGGCTGAACGCACCGGTCCGTTCGCTCGTGCCCGATCCCGACGGCGCGGGCTACTGGCTGGTCGCCGTCGACGGTGGTGTCTTCGCGTTCGCCGCGCCGTATCGCGGTTCGATGGGCGCGGCGAAGCTCAACCGTCCCATCGTCGGCATGGTCTCGTTCGGCAACGGCTACCTGATGGTCGCGGCCGACGGCGGCATCTTCGACTTCTCGACGAAGCCCTTCTTGGGCTCACTCGGCGCCAACCCGCCCGCGATCCCGATCGTGTCGGTCGCAGCCGTCGGCTGACCGGGCCGACCGGCCGGACCTACTCGAGCCCGGCCCTCGCGCGGAACTCGTCCTTCGTGTTCTCGTGCGGGAACGGTTCGTCGGGGACGGCGACGCCGAGCGCATGAGCCAGTGGCTCCCAGCCGTCGCCCGGCTGCCACTCGACGAGCCGCGCCGCGGGGATCGCGGCGCGGACGGCTGCATTGTGCTCGTCGTACGCGCGCTGGGCGGCGGTCGGGTCGGACCACTCGGTCGTGAACCGGCGTTCGAGCAGGCTGAGGATCATCTCCATGTGCGCTTGCAGCATGAGCTCATCGGGCGGCGCACCTCTCCGTGCGACGGCGAAGATGGTCTCGTTCGCGCTCTTCCACCACGCCTGCGCGCTCGAACGCGTCGAGAGCAACACGAGCGCATCGGGGTTCTCGTTGGCGAGCTCGCGCCAGAACGCGGCCGCGGGCCAGTCGACGCACGCGATGAAGCCCGGCATCAGGGCCTCGCCGTCGAAGGGCGCGCCCTCGGCCGCCTCCTGCCATTTGGGGATGACGTCGGGCCGAGGGAACACCTCCAACATGTGGTAGCAGGGTCCGCCGAGCAACTGCTCGAGCGCGACCTTCAACGAGTTGGTGCCGGTTCGGCCGAGCCCGGCCCCGACGACGCGCAACGCCATGTTCCCGCCCTCCCGGTGCGCCCGCCGTACCCCGACGCCATCCCCGACGACAATGCGGTGCGAAGCCTAGAGCCGCGAGCGGGTGGGAGTGCGCGAGGTCGGTTCGGTCGGTTGCGCGCTGCGGCGCCGTAACCCGGCCTCCGACGGCAGGCGGCCCGGTGTCGCCTCCGCGGGCGCAGGCCGGCGCGGGCGAGCGCCGCGTCGTGGCGCCAGGACGCGGAAGGTCAACAGCAGGAACACGAAGAGGCACCCCGTGAGCGCCAGCCATTGCACCGCGAGGTTCTTGTTGTCCGCCCCGGCGGTGAAGCCGTGGACCGTCGACAGGACGAACATCGGGATGCTCAGGAGATGGACGCGGTGCCACAGCTTGCGGGGCAGGCGCTTCATCGTCCACGACGTGAGTTGGATCGCGACAAGGAGGTAGGTCGCCGCGATGCCCCAGGCGATCGCGCCCGTCCGCCACGCCGACGCGAACGGCACGAAGAGCTCGCGCGGCCCGAAGTACACGAAGTTGTCGGCCCACAACGCGAGGAGGTGCACGCCGACGAACACGATCGAGAGCGTGCCGAGGAAGCGGTGCAGGTCGAGCAGCCACGCGGGGATTCCCTTGCGCCGGATGAGCCGCGTCGACAGCGCGAGCCCCCAGAGGATGCTGAGCGTCACTACCGCCCACGCGACGAGGCCTGAGGCCCGGGCCGCGTACCACGACAGCTTGCCGTTCAGCTCGCCGAGCATCCCAGCGGTCGCGAGTGCCATCAACGGGCCTCGAGGATCCGCCGGTCGTCGAGGAACATCCACGCCTGTACGCCGGTGCTGGCCGCGAGTCGCGCGCCGTTGGTCGGGCCCGCGACGACGACCGACTTCGCGATCCCTTCCGCCCACCACGCGTCGTCGGCGGCGACGACGACGGCGGCGATCCCGGTCCGGGCCGAGTCGCCGGTCGCCGGGTCGAGGAGGTGGTGACGGTCGCGGCCGCCGCGGGTCCACGAACGGATACGGGTCGTGCTGGTCACGATCGCGCCCTCGACGAGCGGGAAGCGGAACGCCACTCGGGTGTCGTCGAACGGATCGAGCACGGGGATGTCCCAGGCGCCGTCGGGCGGCGGCTCACCTCGGGCCCGGAGGTCGCCGCCCATCCCGACCAGCGCGGTGCGGGCGCCGCGGTCGACCAGCCCGCGAGCGACGAGATCGGCCGCGAGTCCCTTGCCCACGCCACCCAGGTCGACACGGGTCCCTATCGGCATCCGGACGCGTGAGTGCAGGTCGTCGATCTCGACATGTGCGAATCCGGGCGCAGGTGCGGCCCGGGGCGCGGCCGCCGCCTCCGGCGGGACGAGCTCGAAGGTGCGGTCGTATCCGGCCGCCTCGAGCGCGTCGAGAATCGTCGGGTCGAAGCGGCCTGCAGTCGCCCGCTGCAGCTCCGCCGCGCACAGGAGCGCGCGCGATCATCGGCGCGCTGACGTCGCACCAGTCGCCGCCGGCGGCGTTGAGGCGACTGAGCTCGCTGTCGGGGCGGAATCGACTCCAGCACTGCTCGAGCCGTTCGAGCTCCGCCATCGCCCAGTCGGCGACGCCGTCGGGCGCGTCCCCGACGACGACGTGGGCCTCGCTTCCCATCGCGCGACCGAGGCGTTGCGACCAGTAGCCGTCTCGGGTGGAGACGGCCCGCGTCTCGATCACGGGCACTTGGAACCGGTGCACGCGGGAGGGGGCGGGGGCGGGGGCACGGTGACGACGGTCGCCGGCGGGCTCGTGACCGGGGGTGTCGTCGGCTTCGGTGTGACGGGGACGGGTGTGGGAGTAGGTGCGGGTGCGGGAGTCGGTGCCGGCGTGCTGTGCACCGGCGCCGGACTCGACGGCACGGGCCCGGCTGATCCACCGCCGGAGCCCCCTGAACTCCCCGGAGCACCCGAACCACCGGAGCCGCCACCCGACACGGGCGCGCTCGGGGTGGACGAAGGCGCCCACGGCGTCGATTGTCCGGTCGAGCCCGTACCCGGGGCGGGTTGGTGGGAGCCGGATGCGGGTTGCTTCGACACGGGCGGGATCGTCACCCCGGTCGGCAACTGTGCCTTCGGGATCGGGTGCCCCCACTGGTCGACGTACACGACGTGGTGCACGTCGGTGATCACGACCTTGGTCCGTCTTGCTGCGGCGGTCGTGGGCGAAGACGTGGCGGTACCCGGCGTTCGCGCCACTCGTCGACGCGGCCGATGCCGCGGGCTGCGACCCGAACGCGGCAACCATCGAGAGGAACGCGGACGACGAGAGTCCGACACTGAGGATGCGGGCCGCGGCGGCCGGGTGCCGGCGGCGCGTGCGGGCGCCTTGTGCAGACCGCGTTGGTTCCGCGGCAGGAGCCGACGAGGGGTCGGGTGCGGCCGGAGCAGCCGCGGCCGGAGCAGCCGCGGCCTTGCGGGCGGCGAGCCGCGCCAGCCGCGCCTCGATGTCGGAGTTCGGCTCGGTCATCGCAACCCTCTCAGTGATCGCAGTTCCACACGCCGTTGTCCTCGAGCTGCGGCTGACGGCAGTTCGGGGGCATCGGCGGGATCGGCTTGTTCTTCGGCCAGTCGTGCGGCACGCCCTGGGGCCAGGTCGTGGTGGTCGTCGCGGTCGTCGTCGGTGCGCTGGTCGGGGCCGGTGTCGTCGTCACCGGCGTTGGTTCGTCAGGTTCCGTCGTCGGCGTCGGGGCGGCAACCTTCGGCTTCGACGAGCGCGGAGTCGAAGGAGGTGTGTGCGGGCTCGGCGCGGGCCTGGTGGTCGTCGTCGATTGGTCAGGTCCGCTCGGTCCGGACGCATCCCCGACCCCGAAGTTCGGAACCGCGACGAGAGCGGATGGTGCGTGCGGACTTCCCGTCGGCCCTGCGTCGGTTGATCCGCCGCCGACGTCGAGGACGTAGCGGTCGTAGATGTTGCGGGTCTGGTGAACGACACCCGGCGCCGGCGCCGACCCGCCCGTCCCCGCCGTCGCGGAGTGCGACGAACCGCCGCCGAATCCGAGGAACGACGCGCCGCTCACCGACGCAACCGAGACGATGGTGCTCCCTACGAGGAGCGTCGCCGTGCTCGCCAGGGCGAGTGCTCTCCTGCGTTCCATCGGCTCCCCCTCCGAACGTGTGTGGAGGAGGTTTCGGCGAATCGTCCGCATCGCTACAGCGCGACGTGGGCTCTTTGCCCAAGTCTTATGCCGCGTTTAGCAGTCGGCGGTTGCGCGATGACACGGTTGTTGCCGTCGCGCGCGACTGCGCACACGCGTGCCGACGCCCGAGGCAACAACGCGTCGCGGCCGAATTGCCGGAACGAGTTGTGCTTGTCCGACGCGCGGCTTACGTGGTGCGGCGCACGACGATGATCGGCGTCAGCTCGTCGTTCTGACCGAGCGGGTTGTCGAGCAGCACCTCGCGCACGACCTCACGGTCGAGGGGGAAGGCGGCGCTGGTGCCGAGCACCTCGACGTTGATGTTGTTCGCGTCGACGATCGCGACCGGGACTCCACCGAGATACCCCGAGATCTCGACCGCGGCCGCGTCGGGATCGGCGGGACCCAGCATCGCGAACTCGTCGAACGGCTTGACCGTCGCCGGACTGAATCCGTCGATCTCGGAGATGCGGTGCCCGGCGATCCGGTAGAAGTCGCCGCGGCGCCGGAGCACCAAGCGGGTGAACGAGCCGACGACCATCGCGATCAGCATGCGCCACCAGCCCGCCTGCATGATCGCGACCTGCATCTTGCGGGGGTCCGAGTAGCCGACGTCGTCGGGATGCTTGGTGACGCCCTTCACGAGGAGCTTGGCGAGCCCGCCCGGCTTCACCACGGAATGGTGGATCACTCGTCCTTGCGAGATCGTGACGAACTTCTCCGACACCGCGAGCCAGTCGCCCGGTTGCAGGACCGGCTTCACATATTCGTCGAAGACCGGTTCCAACGCTTCTTTGATGTGGATCAAGTGGGTCTGCACTGCGATCCGGTCGTAGTCGTGGCCGCCGGCCCGTCGGGTCGTGGGGAAGGTCTTCATGCCGTCACCCTCATACCGCGACCGACTGGTCCATGTAGCGGCGCATCCAGAGTTCGCTGACGAGCACGCGCCAGAAGATGAGGCCGTCGCCGGGCCGGCCCGCGAGATATTCGTCCCACGCCGTGACGAGCTGCGCCGGTTCGTAGAGGTCGCGGCTTGCCAGTTCCGGTGACGCGAAGATCGACCGGATCTCCGCCGACTTCGCCTTCATCCATGCGATATCCGGGTTCGTGAAACCGACCTTCGAACGGCGGAGCCGGTTCTTGTCGGGGATGCGACCCTTCATCGCGTTGCGGTACACGGCCCGATTCCAGCCACCCTTGATCTTCTGGTCGATGGGCAGCGAGAAGATGAACTCGACGAGCTCGTGGTCGAGGAACGGCACGCGCGCCTCGATCGAGAACGCCATCGAGTTCTTGTCCTCGTAGCGCAGCAGATCGGGAGTCGAGTACTGCAGCACGTCGCTGGCGAGTCGCTCGTTGAGGTTCTTGTGCGACTCGAAGTGCGCACCGGTCGCGGATCCCGCACGGAGCAGCTCGCGCGCGTTGACCGGATTGGTCGCGCGGCTCGGCAGCTTCGAGCGGACGAGCTCGCCCGCATATTTCTTGTAGAGGTCGCGGCCCTTGACGATCTCGCGGCCCGCGGCGAGATAGTGGCGTTGCGCGATCGCGGACTGCAAATAGGTGCGGAAGTAGGGGATGTAGCCGGCGAGCAGCTCGTCGCCACCGTTACCGCTCACCATCACCTTCACGTACTTACTTGCGAGTCGGTACACGGAGTAATACGCGTACGGCGCCGAGGCGATCGTCGGCTCCTCCTGGTACCAGACCCACTCGTCGATCTCGTTCCAGAAGTCGTCGAGAGTCGGGTACGCGTAGTGCGGGGTGCTGCCGACGGTGCGTTCGATCTCGCCGATGAACTCGCTCTCGTCGATGCTCTCGCCCGGGTAGAGCGCGGAGAACGTGAACAGCCCCGACGTGTGGAGGTCGGTGCCGCTCGACATGAGGTGCGCCATCGTCGTGGCGACACCGCTCGAGTCGAGGCCGCCCGACAGGGGCACGCCCACGGGCACGTCGGAGATGAGGTGGCGTTTGACGACGTCGTCCCAGCGACCCGCGAACTCCTGCGCGTAGTCGTCGTCGCTGCGGGTCGACGCGAACTCGGGATTCACCGGCGGGTTCCAGTAACGCTCGATCTTCACGATGCCGTCGGGCCGAACGAGCATCGTGTGCGCGGGCAGCAACCGCTTGACGCCGTCGAAGAAGGTCTGCTCGCCGTCGTCGTGCAGGCGGAACAACAAGAAGCGCCGGAGCGCATCGGCGTCGGGCCGGCGAGGGACGCGCGCGTCCTGGAAGAGCGCCTTCAGCTCCGACGCGAACGCGAACCCGCCGGGGCCCTCGACGTAGTACAGCGGCTTGATGCCGAGGCGGTCGCGTGCGAGGAACAGCTCTCCCCGCTCGTGGTCGGAGATCGCGAAGGTGAACATGCCGGTGAGGTGATCGACGACGTTGCGGCCCCACTCCTCGAAGCCGCGCAGGATGACCTCGGTGTCGGAATGGTCGGTGACGAAGCGACGCCCCTTCTGCTCCAGCTCGCGGCGCAACTCGGCGTGGTTGTAGATCTCACCGTTGAAGACCAGGGCGAGGTTGCGGTCGTCGCTGTAGAGGGGCTGGTCACCGGTCGCGACGTCGATGATCGCGAGCCGGCGCATCCCGATCGAGAAGTGGCGCCCCACATCGGTGCCCTGGCCGTCCGGGCCGCGGTGGACGATCGAGCGCAACATCTGTTCGAGCAGCGCGCGATCGGTTCCCGCGAATCCGACGATGCCACACATCTCGGTCAGCCTACGGGCCCGCTCGACCTCAGCAGGGTTCGGCTCAGTCGGGTTCCGGTGGTGCGAGGGTGCTGGGACCGACGTTGCGGTCGAGCCAGCGGTTCACGGGCGCGGCGTCACGCCACGCCGTGACGATGCGGTTCGCGGCGGCGGCCGTGTGCATCCACCGGGGTGAACCGAAGGTGCGGCCCACGTGGACGCCCTTCATGCGCAACAGGTCGATGCGCGGGTGGACGGGGTCGAAGCCGCGCGGCGCGCGCTTCAACGACTCGCGCGCCGCGACGTCGTACCGCTGCGCGCGCAAGGCGTCGACCGCCGCTGCGAGCGTCGCACCCGTCCGCTCGCCGGCGACAGCGGCGCGGAACCGCTCGAGCTGATCGCTCGCGAGGTGGTAGTAGCCACTCCCTGCGTAGAGGCCCTCGGCCGACACTTGGACGTAGTAGGAAGCGCCGCCCGCGCTCTCGGTCACCGCGGCCGCGGCCGTCTTGTAGGGGGTCTTGTCCTTCGAGAACCTCGTGTCGCGGTTCGGTCGGAACAGGTGCAGCGGCCCGAACTCCTTTTCGATCATCTCCGACAGCGCGAGGAATGGCGCTTTGACGGACGCGTCGTACGTGACGCGGTGCGCGAGCCAGTACGGCTTCGAGTTGTCGGCCTCGAGCCCGGCGAAGAAGTCGAGCGCGGCATCGGGCCAACCGGTGAACTTCACGCGCCGGCGTCGTCGTTCTTGGACGGTTTGCGGGCCCGGCTCGGTGCGACCCGGGGTGGTTCACCCGGCATCTTCGGATACACCGGCGGCCACGGCGCGTCCTGGAGGCCGCTCGCGAGGTCGCGGTCCGACATCGCGAGCAGAGTTTCCAACGATTGCGGCTCGCCGGGCATCGTCTCCCACGGGTCGCCGAGCTCGGCCACGCGCGCGGGAACGGTTGCGATCGTTTGCGCGTCCGGATCGATCGTGTCGAGCTCACGCCAGTCGAACGGCGTGGAGACCTGTGCGCCTGCGCGTGCGCGCACGCACCACGCGCCGAAGATCGTCTTGTGCGGCGCGTTCTGGTTGAAGTCGATGAAGATCCGCTCGCCCCGTTCCTCCTTCCACCACGCGTCGGTGATCAACGCGGGATTCCGGCGGGCGAGCTCGCGCGCGACCGCGACAGCGGCGGCGCGAACCTGGATCGACGTCCAGCGCGGCTGCAGCCGCACGTACACGTGGATCCCACGGTTCCCAGTGGTCTTGGGATGGGCGACGATACTCATCTCCTCGAGGAGGTCGCGCACGTCGGCGGCCGCCGCGCGCGCCTGGTCGAAGCCGGTTCCCGGCTGCGGGTCGAGGTCGATGCGTAATTCGTCGGCGTGGTCGGGGTCG
The DNA here is from genome assembly GCA_963761055.1 of uncultured Actinomycetes bacterium. GTDB lineage: Bacteria > Actinomycetota > Acidimicrobiia > IMCC26256 > PALSA-610 > PALSA-610. The sequence goes on from CAVXFO010000001.1 coordinate 356,530, forward strand.
TCGGCGTGCGACGGCCACACGTGGAAGCCGAGACACCCGAGGTTGACCGCCCACGCGATGTGCGCGAGATCGGCGGCGACGAGCGCCCGTGACGTGGTGCCGTTCGGCGTGCTCACGATCGTCGTCTCGAGCCAGTCGGGCGCGTTGTCCGGCACACGTTTTTGGAAGAACGAGTTGCCCCCCGCGCCGTGCGGGAAGCGCTGCATCAGCACCGGCCGCCCGCCGATGGTGCGCATGATCGGCTCGGCGACGGCGAGGTAGTACCGGACGAGGTCGAGCTTGGTCTCCCCACGTTCGGCGAAGAGCACTTTGCCGGGGCTCGAGATGCGGACCGCGTGCCCGTCGACCTCGAGCTCGATCGCGTCGTCGGCCTTGGCCACGGGCGCACCGTATCCGTTCGTGCTCAGACCGTGAGGTTCGTTCGGCGGCCCGCGGTTGATCAGCGAGCGCCTTGGGAACGAGACAGAGCTCGGGCCTCGCGGTCGCCCGCGGCTGCGGACAGAGCGTCCCCGCCGGCGCGCTCTTCGTGCTCGTGGAATTCGCAGCGGAATCGGTAATTTGCCCCCTATCCCGGACGTGGCGTCGCCGGTACGCTTCTCCCCAGTCGGCGGCGGGTAAGGGGGCCATATGGCTTTGCAGACCGATCTCCGTGTTGTTCAACCTCTTGTTCCAGGCGAGTCCGAAGCTCCGCTGAGAGACCATGCGCGGTGCTTGTGTCGGTTCGAGGACGGCATGGTGTTCGCGTACGCCGACCAGGGCCGCAACTTCATCCACGCGAGCGATCGCGAGCTTTGGGCGGTCGAGCGCGACGACGTGCTCCTCTCCGCCCGCTCGGGTGAGCCGCTCGCGACTCGGCGCGGCCGCGTGTTCTTCGAAGCCGGGACCGACGCGCCGCTCTACTACGAGCGCGCGATCTGACCCGGTTGCACCGACCTCGATTGCGGATCGAGGAGGAGTGAAATCGCGTCGGCGAGGTCGTCGGAGACCGTCGCGATACTGATACGGCCCGCGATCCACGACCGCAGACGCGACGCGAGCACCGCGTCGACGACGGTCACGACGCGTTGCGCGGTCGCAGCGTCGAGGTCGTGGATCGCCTCGGCATAGATGTCGTTCGTCGTCGTCGCCAGACGGTCGAGGATCTCGGTGGCGTACGGATCCGCCGACGTCTCGAGCGTCGCCACGAGCCGGGCGAGCGAGGGCTGACGTTGGAACGCGCGCACCGACCGGCTGATCACCTGGGCCAGGCGTTGCGCATCCGTATCTCCCCGCAGCGGGTTGCGGGAGATGCTCGTGCGCAACGTGGCCGCCCAGCGCACGAGGACCTCGGCGAACAGGTGCTCCTTCGACGAGAAGTAGTGGTACAAGGTGCCGAGCGCGACGTTGGCTTCCACCGCGACGTCTTTGACCTGGACCTTCTCGTAGTCGCGCTCGCCGAGCAGCGTGAGGCCGGCATCGACGATCCGGTCGCGACGCGCCTGCTGCGCCGGCGTGAGTTTCGGAGTGGGCGCCTCCGCGTGGCCGACCCGGGACGTGGCGCTGATCATCGCGGACGACTATACTAGAATCCCGTTCTAGTTACGCAGCTCTCGTCAACTCGGTTCTCGTCAACTTCGCCCTAGGAGGATTCGTGTCGACTGCGACCGATCCGCGCTACACGATCATCTCGTCCGACACCCACGCGGGTGGCAGCCACGCTCAGTACCGCGAGTTCCTCGAGAAGAAGTACCTCGACGATTTCGACGCGTGGCGCAACAAGTACAAGAACCCGTTCAAGGACCTGGGTGACGATCGCCGTCTGCGCAACTGGGACAACGAGATGCGCAACGGCCAGCAGGACGCCGACGGCGTCGTCGGCGAGGTCATCTTCCCGAACACCGTGCCGCCGTTCTTCCCGAGCTTCGTGCTCTTCGCGGCGCCGCCAACCCCCGACGAATACGAGCACCGTCTGGCAGGTGTGCGCGCCCACAACCGCTGGCTCGAAGACTTCTGCGGGCAGTTCCCGGAGCGCCGGGCCGGCATCGGGCAGTTCTTCGTCAATGACATCGACGACGCCATCGAAGACCTCGAGTGGATCAAGGAGCACAACTTGCGTGGTGGTGCGCTGCTCCCGTCGGTCCCACCCGATGCCACATGGTTGAAGCCGCTGAACCATCCCGACTACGACCGGCTGTGGGCCGTTGCCGAAGATCTCGGTGTGCCGCTCAACTGCCATGGCGGCGTCGGCGGACCCAGCTACCTCCCGCACCCGAGCTCTGCGCTGATCCAGATCACCGAGCTCGGCGGATACTCGCGCCGACCGCTCATCTTCATGTTGCTGTCGGGTGTGTTCGAGCGGTTCCCGAAGCTGAAGTTCGTGATGACCGAGCAGGGTTGCTCGTGGATCCCTCCGTTCCTCGCACAGATGGACGACGTCCTGAAGCGGGTGAAGAAGGCCGGCGCGATCGGCGAGCTGCGCTTCAAGCCCGAGCACATCCTCCCGAAGACGGCCACCGAGTACTTCCAACAGAACGTGTGGCTCGGCGTGAGCTTCCCCGGCCCGGCCGACGCCCGCGCCAGCGCGGGAGACGGTTGGCATCGACAAGTTCATGTGGGGCTCGGACTACCCGCACGACGAGGGCACCTACCCGTTCTCGCGGGAGGCGTTGCGTCAGGTCTTCTCCGACTGGAGCGAGGCCGACATGCAGAAGATCCTCACCGACAACGTCGCCAAGCTGTACGAATTCGACGTCCCCGCGTTGAAGTCGCTGACCGATCAGTTCGGGCCGACGCACGCCGAGCTCGCGCAGCCCCTGCTCGAGCTGCCCGAGCACCCGAACGAAGCACTGCTCCGAGCCCGGGTTCCCGCCGCCTGAGCCGTCGGTGGAGCGCTACGCCACTAGGCGTCCGGCCCGGAGTCGTGGGGGTCGGTGTCACCCCGGTGCGCCCGTTGTTCGGCCTCCCACGCCTCGAGCCGGAGGTCGAGCTCGCGCGAGCGGCGGTCGGTGATCTCGGGCCGCTCCGCGAAGTCGGGTCGGTCTTCGAGTCCGACCGGACGGCGCGGCGTCGAGAAGTCCGTCGTTCTCGGCAGCCAGCGTCCCTTGGGCGGCCGGCCGAGCAGGATCCAGGCCACCGCACCGATGTCGGCGAGCAGGAACACGACGACGAACCACGCCACTTTGGGCAGGTTGCGACAGGCTTCCGAGTCGGTGGCGACGATGTCGAGGAGCGCCCAGACCCAGAAGGCGAAGACGATCAGGAAGACGACACCTGAGGACAAGAACAGCAACGGTGCACCCCCCAGAGTGGTCTCGCACCCGGCGAATCAAGGTCAGGGTAGCGGTGGCGCTCTGTTCCCATACACTGCTCCATGGCGAACCGGTCGAATTGGTCGGTCGGTCGCGTATCAGAAACGAGTATTTCGTGGCACAAGGCACGGTCAAGTTCTTCAATGCCGAAAAGGGTTACGGCTTCATCTCCCGCGAGCAAGGTGACGACGTGTTCGTTCACTTCTCCGCAATTCAGGGTGACGGATACAAGACCCTCGACGAGGGCCAGCGCGTCGAGTTCGACGTGGCACAGGGTCGTAAGGGCCAAGAGGCCCAGAACGTCCGGGTTATCTGACGTTTCGTCATTTCGCGGGAGCCGCCGGCGCAATGTGCCGGCGGCTCTTTCGCGCCCGCTAGCAGGATTGGTACGCGGCGGTGCCGAGGAGCTGATCGAGGCGCACGGGCTTCAGGCCCTTGGCCCGTAACCCGTCGATGATGAGGGGCAGCGCGCGGACGATCACCTGCCGGTCGACCGCGGGTTTTCCGTCGAGGCCGTCGTGCAACAACAAGATCGCGCCGGGACGCGCTCGGGCGAGGATGCGACGGGCGACGAGTTGCGCATCGTTCGTGGCCCAATCGCCCGCGGATGCACTCCACAACACCATGCGCATGTTGTGATCCCTCACGACGCGGGCGAGGAATGGCGTGCGGTCGCCGTGCGGGGGGCGATAGAGCACCGGGCAGGTGCCGATCGCTCGCCGGAAGGCCTCCTGCGCCCGCTGCAACTCCGGGTAGCGAGGATCGAGCCAGCGCCACTGGTCGTGGTCGTACGAGTGATTCCCGATCAGTTGTCCGTCGGCGTACAGCGCGCGGGTGATCTGCGGCGCGGCGTCGACCGCTTTGCCGACTTCGAAGAACGTGCCCTTGATCCCGTGCGCGTCGAGGATGGCCATGACCTTCTCGCTCGCGCCGAGGTTGGGGCCGTCGTCGAAGGTGAGCGCGACTTCGCCGGTGTCGGTGCGCCCGTGCACGGTGCCGCCACCGAACCAGGTCGCGTCGGGCGTCTCGGCGCCCAGGTATCCCGCGAAGACGAGCGCGACTACGACGAAGATCGTGCCGAAGGCAAAGCCGTGCGGACGGTACGGCTCCCGCCGCGGAAACCATTCGAACGCGGTCGCGAGCGCGGCGGCGAGCACCACCATCGCGACGACGGCGAGCAACACGTTCTCCGAGACGGTGAGGCGGAGCACGAACAACGCGACGACGGTTGCGATCGCGGTGTTGCGGGTCGCAGGCGACAGCGGTGGCGACGGTTCCGTCACCGCGAGCGCGGCGCCGACGGTGAACACGACCGCGAGGATGATCGCGGTGCCGACATCGTCGCGCTGGGCGACCAGCCAGGCCATCAGCACCGCGCCGGTCCCGCCCGCGAGGGCGAGGGGCCGGCTCGACGGCAGCCGGCGGGCGGCGACGGCTGTGACCGCGGTGGCGAGCACGAGCACGACGAAGAGGCCCGCGCCTGCGATATGAGGGTTCTCCTCGACGGCGAGCAGGAACCCGAGGGGTGCAGCGGTCGCGACCGCTCGGGCGGCGGCGCACGATCTCGGACCCGGTCGGGGACGGGGTCGGCGACGGGCGGGCATCGTGCTCATCATGGCTTGCAGGACGCGGGTGCCCGGGGTCGGACCCGGTCCGAGCCCGTGACTTGACAATGAGAACGAGAACCGTTCTCATAAGGAGGTGAGATGCTTCCGGCCGGCCACGATCGCGGGCCTGTGCGCGCTCCTGGCCGCCGGCGCCGCCGGCTGCTCGTCCGCGCCCGGGAGTCGCCCGGGCGTCGTCCGCGTCGTGGCGGCGGAGAACTTTTGGGGCGACATCGCGCGACAGCTCGGCGGCGCTCACGTCGAGGTCCGTTCGATCATCAGCGATCCGAGCACGGACCCGCACCAGTACGAGTCGGACGCGCGTGACGCGGCCCGGGTGGCCGACGCGCACATCGTCATCGTCAACGGACTCGGCTACGACGACTTCGTCTCGAAGTTGGTGACCGCGACGTCGAACAACGCGCGGGTCGTGCTGTCGGTGCAGCACGTGCTGCACGTGCCCGACGGTGCGAATCCGCACCTCTGGTACGACCTGCCCCGCATCCCTGAGGTCGCGCGCGCAATCGCGGCCGCGCTCATCGATGCCGACTCCGCCGACCGCGGCGTGTTCGAGGAGCGGCTGCAGAGGTTCGTGGGTGACGCTTCGCTCGCCCGGTTGCGGCAGCTCGTCTCCGAGATCAAGACGAAGTATCCGAAGGCGCCCGTCGCGTACACCGAACGCGTCCCGCAGTACCTGCTCGACGCGGCCGGGCTCACGAACATGACGCCCCCGGGGTTCGCGCAGGCAATCGAGGACGGGAACGAACCGGGCCCCGGCGATGCCCAGGCGATGAACGATCTGTTGTCGGGGCACAAGGTCCGTGCGCTGTTGTACAACGCGCAGGCGACGAGTGCGGTCACCAAGCACGTGCAGGATCTGGCCGGGGCGGCCGGAGTTCCGGTTGTCCCTGTCACCGAGACGATGCCCGAGAACGAACCCAGCTATCAGGCCTGGCAGCTGCGTCAAGTCGAAGCGCTCCTGCGCGCACTCGGAGGTTGAGCGTGCCCGTGGTTCGGTTGCGCGGGGCGTCGATTCGTTTCGGCGCGCGAACACTGTTCGAGGGCCTCGACCTCGACGTCGACCCGGGAGAGTTCCTCGCGGTGCTCGGGCCGAACGGGGCCGGAAAGACGACGCTCCTGCGCGTGCTGCTCGGATTGACGCAGCTGTCGGCCGGCACGGTCGAGGTCGCGGGCCGGCCGCCGAGGCGCGGAAGCCACGACGTCGGGTACGTCCCCCAGCAGCGGGCGTTCGACCGTGACCTCCCCATCCGTGGGCGGGACCTCGTCCGGTTCGGGCTCGACGGGCACCGGCGCGGGCTCCCGTTCGGCTCCGCGGCGACGCGGGCTCGCGTCGACGCCGCCGTGCGGTCGGTAGGCGCCGAGAGCTACGCGGACGCGTCGATCGGGCTCCTGTCGGGCGGCGAGCAGCAGCGGCTGCGGATCGCACAGGCCCTCATCGGAGAGCCCGCGCGTGCTGCTGTGCGACGAGCCGCTGTTGTCGCTCGACCTCGCGCACCAGCAGGCCGTCAGCGAGCTCATCGACGCGCGCCGCCGTGCCGCCGGTACCGCCGTCGTGTTCGTCACGCACGAGATCAACCCGATCCTCCCGTACGTCGACCGGCTGCTCTATATCGTCGGCGGCCGATGGGCGGTCGGGACACCGACCGAGGTATTGACGACCGAGGGACTCAGCGACCTGTACGGCACCGATGTCGACGTGCTGACCGTCCGGGGCCGGATCATCGTCGTCGGCTCCGAGGAGACCGCATTCACCGAGCCCGGGGGTCACCACCATCACGATCACGGTTCGGGATCACATTGACGGCAACCGTCCTCTACCTCTCGCAACCGTTCGCGCAGCACGCGTTGCTCGCGGCTGCGCTGGTCGCGATCACCTGCGGTCTCATCGGGCCGTTCGTGGTGACACGCGGCATGGCTTTCGCAGTACACGGGACGAGCGAGCTCGCGTTCACGGGCGCGGCCGCGGGCCTGCTCGTCGACAACAACCCGATCGGTGGCGCGTTGATCGGCGCGTTGATCGTGGCCGGCGTGATCGCCGCGCTCGGCAGCGCGTGAGCGCGAACACGACTCCACGATCGGCGTGATCCTCGCGTTCGGCCTCGGTGTCGGCGTGCTGCTGCTCGGCTACTACCACGGGTTCGCGACCGCGGCGACGAACATCTTGTTCGGCAACATCTTCGGCGTCAGCAACGACCAACTGCTCGCGCTGATCCTCATCGGCGTCGGTGTGATCGCGGTGATGGTCGTGGTATACCGGCCGTTGCTGTTCGCGTCGGTCGACGCCGACGTCGCCACCGCGCGGCGTCCCGGTCGGGTGGCTCGGGCTGGTGTTCCTGGTCGTGCTGGCCCTGACGGTCACGGCCGCGGCCCAGGTCGTCGGCACGCTGTTGGTCCTCAGCCTCGCGATCACACCCGCGGCGGCCGCGCAGCGTTGGTCGCCGAACCCGCTTGCTGTCACCGGTCTGTCGATCGTCTTCGCGCTCGTCGCCGCCGACGGCGGGATTCTCGCGAGCCTGGCGAGCACGACGATCAAACCCAGCGTCTTCGTCACTTCGATCAGTTTCGGGATCTACCTGTTGTCGAGACTGCTCGGGCCCCGGCTGACGCGCCGCCGTCCGGCTCGCGCACCGGGCACCGAAAATGCGCGTGATGCCGATATGGTCAGTGACGCTTGAGCAACGACGAAGAACGCATCGCCCTGTTCCTCGACTACGAGAATCTCGCGATCGGCGCCCAGGAGCAACTCCACCTGAAGGAGTTCAACTTCCGGCCCGTAGCCGATGCGCTCGCCGAGCGGGGACGCGTCGTCGTTCGCCGGGCGTACGCGGACTGGTCGCGTTTCGACGAGGACCGGCGCATGCTCACCCGCCATCACGTCGAGTTGATCGAGATCCCGCAACGGATGGGCTCGGTCCGCAAGAACGCAGCCGACATCAAGATGGCGGTCGACGCGATCGAGTTGTGCTTCGAGCGCGACTACATCACCACGTTCGTGCTCGGTACCGGCGACAGCGACTTCACCCCGCTCGTACACAAGTTGCGCGAGCTCAACCGGCGGGTGATCGGGATCGGCGTCGAAGCCTCGACGTCGGCGTTGCTGCCGCCCGCCTGCGACGAGTTCTTGTTCTACGAACGGCTGGAAGGCGTCGACCTGGTCGAGCCCCGGCGCGCGCCGGCGCGTTCGCCGCGGTCACGTCGCCGCGCCGGCGGTCGAGAAGGAGCCGACCGTCCAAGAAGAGGGTCCCGCGGTGCGCGAAGAGGAGGCCGACCTCGGGGTGGTCGTCACGCAGACGCTGTCGGGCCTGTCCCGGAGCGCGAGCGGTCCGGTGCTCGGGTCGATGTTGAAGCGCGCGATCCTCCGCAAGGACCCGACGTTCAGCGAGACGACCTACGGGTTCCGTGGCTTCTCCGAGCTGCTGCGCCACCTCGAGGAGCAAGGTCTGGTCGCGCTGACTCCGGGACCGGGTCAGGGTGACCCCGAGGTGAGCTTCCCGGCCGAGGTCGGCGACGAACAGGCCGCGTTCGGGCTGCTTACGGACCGTCGTCGACCAGCTCACGGCCAAGTCGGGGCCGCCCCACCTGTCGGGGCTGAAGACCCAGCTGCGTAAGGTCGATGCCGATTTCAGCGAGAAGAAGTTCGGCTACGGCGGATTCCTGCAGTTCTGCAAGGCCGCCCGGGCGCGAGGCCTGATCGAGATGGACTGGGACGAAGACGCCGACGACTACGTCGTCAAGCCCGGCCCGTCGGCAGCCTGAACCGCCCCGAGCGGGCGGGTCAGCCCTTGCCGCCGCGAGCGGGACCGCTCTTGCGGGGGTGTTCGTCCTCGCCGGCGCGCTCTCGGGCCCGCTGGCGAGCGGCCGCGGCCTCTGCGTCGGTGGGAGGCTTGGGGGGCGCGCCGGCGGTGCGCGCCGGCTTCCGAGAAGCTGCCATGGCGGAAACATAGAGGCCAGACCCGCCGGTCGGCGAACGAGGCCGGGAAAACCTTACGGAACCTTGGCGAACGACGCTCGGACCAGGCGTGTGTGCCCGGTCAGGCCGATCGTTCGCGATCGATCTCCGGGTCGCTCTGCCGATCGACTTGGTGGTGCAGGAGGCGATCGTGCTCGAGCTCCTTCTCCTCGTCGGCCTCGGCGTCGGCGAAGATCGGCGGGACACCCCCGAGGCCCATCGCCGCGACCTCCTCGAGCGCTTCGGTCGTGCCGTGCAGCGCGCCCGACGGGATCAGGGAGTGGGGCAGGTTGCGCCAGACGATTCCGGCACTGATGAGGGCCAGCGTGGCCCCGACCAGCACCGCGAGGTGGATGCCGCTGATGAACGTGTGATCGGCACTGGAGGTGAGCGCTTGGCCGGCGGCGGCCGGGAGCTTGGCCGCGACGCCCAGGGCACCCGCGATCGACGTGCGGGCGCTTGCCTGGTCGGCACTGCTCAGGCCGCGGAGCGCCGGCGCGATCGATCCCGCGTAACGCGACGCCGCGACACTGCCCAGGACTGCGATGCCGAGAGCCGCGCCGAACTCCCTGGTCGCGTCGTTCATCGCGGATCCGGCGCCGGCCCGGCGGGGCGGAACCGCCGACATGATCGAGGCCGTCATCGGTGACATCGAGAGCGCGATGCCGGTCGTCAGCGGTACGAGACAGACGACGACGTACGCGTACGGCGTGTGCGTCGCTGAGCGCGACGAGCAGGCCGAGGCCGAGCGCGATCGCGAGCATGCCGAACGCCACCGTGCGGTGCGCGCCGAACCGCGCGCTCAGGTGCGGCGTGAGGGGCGCGACGATCATCATGATCGCCGCGATCGGCATCAGGCGGAGTGCCGCCGACAGCGCGCTGTACCCGAGTACGAGCTGGAAGTACTGGGTGATGAGGAACATCACGCCGTACATCGCGACGAACACGAGGACCATGCCGCCGGTACCGGTGCTGAACGCCGGTCGCTTGAAGTAGTGCATGTCGAGCATCGGCTCGGGCGTGTGCAACTCCCACGCGACGAAGATCGAGAGCACGGCGACCGCGACGACGAACGCCACGAGCGTGCCGATGCTCAGCCAGCCGTTGTTGGGGGCCTCGATCAGCCCGTAGACGAGGGCGACGATGCCGATGATCGACAGGATCGAGCCGACCGGGTCGAACTGCGACTCCTCGGGGTCGCGCGACTTCGGCACGAGGAACTTGCCTGCGATCGAGCGCGAGCGCGATGACCGGCACGTTGATCAAGAAGATCGACCCGTACCAGAAGTGTCCGAGCAAGACACCGCTCGCGACGGGTCCGAAAGCGCCGGCCGCGCCCGTGACGCTCGCCCAGATCGCGATCGCCTTCGGGCGCTCGTGGGCGGGGAAGACGTTGATGATGATCGAGAGCGTCGACGGCATGATCAGCGCGCCCGCGACGCCCATGATCGCCCGGCAGGCGATGAGTTGGCCCATGCCGTTGGCCTGCGAGGCGAGCGTGGCTCCGACGAGGAACAGGCCGAGGCCCAGTTGCAGGGCGCCCTTGCGTCCGAACTTGTCGCCCAGCGCGCCGGTGGAGAACAGGAGCCCGGCGAAGACCAGCGAGTAGACGGCCACGACCCACTGGAGCTGCGACTCCGTCGCGTGGAGATCGCGCGAGAGGGTGGGGATCGCGACGTTCAGGCTCGAATTGCCGACGAAGACGATGAGCAGGCTGAGACAGAGGACGGCGAGCGTCCACCAGCGGCGGTCGAACGCAAGATCGGCCGGGCTCTGGGTCGCGGCTTCCATGGAGACTCCGGGGGAGAACTGGCGGGACTGGAGAGGTGAACGGCAGGAAGTGGAACGGCCGTTCCGGAACCTTACTATAATCGGAAGCATGGTTCCGCTTGAAAAGCCCCGCCCCGAACCGGGAGACGTTCCGCGGCGCGCCGACGCCCGCCGCAACCGTGCGCGGGTGCTGGCCGCGGCCGAGGCCGTCTTCGCCGAGTCGGGAGTGAGGGCGCCCGTCGAGGAGGTCGCACGGCGCGCGGGTGTGGGTGTCGGCACGGTGTGCCGCAACTTCCCGACCAAGCAGGCCCTCACCGAGGCCGTCGTCGGCGCGATGTACGAGTCGTTGCTCGTCGAGGTCGAGGCGGCGAGCCTCGACCCGGACCCCGCACGAGCGTTCGAACGTTTCGTGCTCGGTCTGCCCGCGTTCCAGGACCGCCACCGCGCCCTCGCCGACCAGATGGCGAACGAGAACATGCTCGCCTCGGCCGCCGGACCACGCGAACAGGTGGTGCGCGCCATGTCGGCGCTCGTCGCCCGGGCTCAGGAGGCGGGCGCGATCCGCGCCGACATCGGGCCCGGCGACGTCTCGATGCTTTTCTCCGGTGTCGCGCACGCGACGTCGATCGCGGGTGAGCTGCAGCCGGTGCTGCGGGAACGTTTCGTCCGCATCATCCTCGACGGCCTGCGCGCCGACGACCCGACCGCCCTCCCCGGCCGCCCGCTCGACTTCGCGCAGCTGCGCCGGCTCAAGCAACGTCGGGCGAAGTGACCGGCGTCGAATCGTCCGCCCCGGTCGCCCGATCCCCGGATCTCGATCCTCGTCGGTGGGTCGCGCTCCTCGTCGTGCTCCTCGCCGCGTTCATCGTGGTGCTCGACAACACCGTCTTGAACGTTGCGATCCCGACGATCCGGTCCGACTTCCACACCACCTTGCCGTCGCTCCTGTGGGTGATCACCGGTTACGCGCTCGACGTTCGCGACGCTGCTCGTCATCGGCGGTCGCCTCGGCGACATCTACGGGCATCGCCGCATCTTCATCATCGGCGCCGGGCTCTTCGGTGTCGGTTCGCTCGTCGCCTCGATCGCCACGTCGGTGCCGGAGCTGATCGTCGGCGAGGCCATCATCGAGGGGATCGGCGCGTCGTTGATGTTGCCGTCGACGCTCGCGATCCTCTCGACGACCTTCCAAGGTCGCGAGCGTGCGAGCGCCTTCGCGTGGTGGGGTGCGACGGCCGGCGTCGCGGCCGCGTTCGGACCCGTCGTCGGTGGCTTCCTCACGTCGAACTACTCGTGGCGCTGGTCGTTTCGCATCAACGTGATCATCGCCCCGATCGCGATCATCGGCGCGCTCGCCTTCATGAGAGAAGGTAAGCGGGCGGAGCGCCGCCTCCCGCTCGACGCGTCCGGCGCCACGCTCATCGCCGCGGGCATGTTCCTGCTCGTGTTCGCGCTGAGCGAGGGCGGCACGTACGGCTGGGGGCAGCCGCTGAAGGAATTCTCGATCGTCGGTCACGGCGTATGGCCCGCGTCGCGGGCGGTCTCGATCATGCCGATCGTGCTCGCGGTGTCGATCGCGATCCTCGTGTGGTTCTACTTCGTCGAAAGGGCGAAGGAACGGCGGGCGGAGCATCCGCTCTTCCCGTTCGCGCACCTGAAGATCAAGACCTATCGCTACGGCCTGCTGACCGGCCTCGTGCTCGCCATGGGTCAGTTCGGCCTGAGCTTCGTGCTCCCGGTCTTCTTGCAGGGGGCCCGGCTGCTCACTCCGGAACAGAACGGGTGGTGGCAGTTCCCGACCGGCGTGTTCATCATCATCGGCGCCCAGGTGGGAGGGCGGCTGATCCGCGTGGTCGGCGTGACGATCGTGGTGCGGCTCGGTCTGTTCTCGTACGCGATCGGCATGTTGCTCATCTGGCACGCGGTCTCGCTCGACATCACCGCGTTACGGCTCGTTCCGGGGCTCGCGTTCTACGGCGTCGGCATCGGGTTTGCGGGCGCGCAGCTGACGAACGTCGTGATGTCGGAAGTCCCCGCCGAGAGCTCGGGTGTCGCGAGCGGCGCCAACACGACGGTGCGCCAGGTCGGGGCCGCGCTCGGCGTCGCGATGATCGGTTCGCTGTTGAGCGTGCAGATCCTGAGCCAATCCGTCACCAAGATCCGGGCCGCCGCGCTCCCGGCCGCGGTCAAGGTCCAGGCGCTCGCCGGCGTGCACGCGCAGGGCGCGTTCTACCAACCTCCCGCTTCGACGAACGCGCACGACACGTCGATCCTGCATCATGCGCTACGCACGAGCGTCGCGAGTGGGACGCGCGTCGTGCTCGTGTTCGCGGCCTCGATAGTGCTGCTCGGTGCGCTGGTGTCGTTCCTCATCCCGCGTGTCGCCGCCCCGAAGCCGCGTGGCACCGACGACCTCGAACCACTCGAACCTCTCGACGTCGACCCCGCTCTCCTCGACGCCGTCTGACAAACCCCACGCACAGGCTGCAAACGCATTGCAAGGATCACGTCGGACGTCCGACGTGATCCTTGCAATGCGTTTGGGGATGGGGGATGGGGGGCGGTGGGGCGAACCGGGGCTACGTGAAGAGGGGGCTCCGAGGTGCGTCGGAGCTGCATCCACCCACGGCACACAGCGCCCACATCTCGCGCTTGCGACCGTTGCGCATCATGAACGCGGCGACGATGACCACGAGCAACGAAGCCTGGCGCTCAGACCGGGGCGAACCCGGCCGATCGTGCATCTGATGCCTCTTCGGTCCCTGTCCCGGCGCGGCGACCTCGCCCGGCGGCGCCGTTCCGTGATGGCCGCGGCGACCACCGTTGTGGTGCTCTTCGCCCTCGTGTCGCTCGGGCGGATGGCGCACGGCGCCGCCGCGGTCGACACCAACGCACCTGTGCTCGCCTCACTCGCGATCAGCCCGACGACGGTGAACACCGCGGCGGGCCCGGCGGTGGTGACGATCACCGCCCGCGTGACCGACGAGCGCAGCCCGTCGATCGGCGGGACCGCAGCACTCAGCCGCGTCGTGCTCACGGGTCCCGGCGGCGAGCAACAGGCGACGGCGTTCATCTCGCAGGCGCAGCGCATCTCGGGCACGCCGGCCGACGGCGTGTACCGGACGACGCTCGAGATCCCGTGGCACGCGGCCCCGGGGAACTGGAACGCTTCCGCGGTCCTCGTCGATCTCTCCGGCAACACGAGGTCGATGTCGACGGCCGACCTCGTGGCAGCGGGCTTCCCTGCGACCGTCGTCCAGACCGGCGCGGGCGACACGCGGGCACCCCAACTCGTCGCGATCGGGGTCACCCCCGCGAGCGTCGACACCTCGTTGCAGTCGCAGACGATCACCGTGAACGTGCACGTGCTCGACGACCTGAGCGGTGTCTCCGACGGAGTGACGACGGCTGCGAGCCAAGCCGTGTTGCGGGGCCCGAGTGGCGCGCACCATGCCCGGGCGACGCTGAGCGTGGATCATCGAACGGCGGGCAATTCGCTCGACGCGACGTACGTCGTGGGGGTGACGTTGCCCCGCTGGTCGGAACAGGGTTCGTGGTCGGTCGAGAGTGTGACACTCGTCGACCAGGTCGGAAACCGTCAGTCGTTCACCGCGCCGGGCGTGACCTTCACCCAAATCGGCATCGGAGACACCTCCGCGCCGCAGTTCCGCTCGTTCTCCTTGTCGACGACCGATGTCGACGTCCGGACTTCCGCGGCGGCGATCGTGCTGCGCGGCCGGATCGTCGACGACCTCTCGGGCGCGTCGGCGGGACTCGCCGATTCGCCGACGACGGTCGTGTTCTCGTCGCCGTCCCGTCGCCAGCGCGTCACCGTTCCGTTCGGCGCCGCGCAGTTGGTCGCGGGCGACGGCCTCGACGGCAGCTATTCGATGAGTGCGACCGTGCCCGCGCACGCCGAGCCCGGGGCGTGGACGATGAGCGACGCATGGCCGACCGACGCGGCGGGCAACGTCGGCCACCTCGTGCTGTCCGACTGGTCGGCCAAAGGATTCGCGTCGGCGTTCACCGTTGTATCCGACACGCCGCCCGACAGCGATCCCACCGTCACGACCGTCCCGCTGACCACGCCGACCTCGACGACGGGATCGGTGTTCACGACCACCACGACCGCAGTCGATCCCCTCGCCACCACCACGACGCTCCCGGCTTCGACGACCTCGGTTCCCGGCGACACGACGACCTCGGTTCCCGGCGACACGACGACGGTGCCCGGTTCGACGACGCCGACTACCGGCACGACGCCGACTACCGGCACGACGACCACTACCGGCACGACGCCGACGACCGTTCCCGCACATCCCGAGTCGCAGGGTCCGCAAACACGCGCGATGGGGTACTGGTTCGCGAGCGCGACGGGTCACGTCGTCGGCTTCGGAGCAGCCGCCACGACCACGACCTCGTCGGTGGCGCTCGCCGGGTTCGACCGCGTCGTCGGGATCGCGAGCACACCGTCGGGCAAGGGCTACTGGATCGCCACGGCCCGCGGCGACGTCGGGGCCTTCGGCGACGCCCGCTCGTTCGGATCGATGCGAGGCCGGTCGCTGACCAAGCCGATCGTCGGGATCGCGGCGACGCCGAACGGCCATGGCTACTGGCTCGTCGCCACCGACGGCGGCATCTTCAGCTTCGGTGACGCGCGCTTCTTCGGCTCGACTGGAGCGATCCGGCTGAATCAGCCGATCGTCGGGATGACGGCGACGCCGAGCGGTCGCGGCTACTGGTTCGTGGCCGCGGACGGCGGCCTGTTCAGCTACGGCGACGCGCGCTTCTTCGGCTCGATGGGTGCGGTCCATCTCAACCAGCCCGTCGTGGGCATGACGGCGTCGGCGCGAGGTCACGGTTACTGGATGGTCGCCCGCGACGGCGGCATCTTCAGCTTCGGCGACACCCGTTTCTTCGGTTCGACCGGAGCGATCCACCTGAACCAGCCGATAGTGGGCATGGCCGCGACGCCAACGGGTCACGGTTACTGGTTCGTTGCCGGCGACGGTGGCGTCTTCAGCTTCGGTGACGCCCGTTTCTTCGGGTCGGTCGCGGGTGCCTCCGGGTCCGACTTCGCGGCCGGCGCCACACCCGTGGTCGGCATGGCCGTCCGTTCCTCGTAGTCGGGCGAACGCGACCGGGTTGTGACCTTGGTCTCGGGCCGGATCGAGCGTCCGGAGCGTCACTCAAGGGCCCCCGGTAACCCGACGATGAAGCCGGGAGATGCTCCCCTCAATGCGACCAGCGGCGACCCGGATCCCGGGCCGGCCGCCGGACGACCTCGTCCCCGGTGCCGCGCAGAAAGGTCGCGCCCGGAGGCGGATCGCCCTACTCGGCGCGGGCGCCGTGATCGCCCCGCTCGGAGTGTCGCTGGCCCCGTTCGACACCTCCTTGCGGCGGGTCGTCTACCTCGGGGTGCTCGCGCTCGTCTGGACTGTCATCGTCCAGGCCGTGGTCCGGCGGGGTCGATCGGGCAGCTGGATCGGGATCGTGCTGGGCACGGGCGTCGTCGTCGCGAGCGAGGCGGCGCGCACCCTCTTCGCGACGTCGGGCGACGTCACGTACCTGCGGGTCGCGGACGGCTTCCGAATCGGCGCGTACGTCGTGCTGGTCGCCAGTCTCGCCGTCCTCGTGCGCCGGCGGAGCTCGGACACCGGCCGGGCGTCGGTCCTCGACGCCGCCATCGTCGGCTGCGCGTTGTTCGCGACGTGCTGGCCGATGCTCGCGTACCCTTCGGCGCTCTCACGCTCGGCGGAGGTCTCGGGTGGGCCGCTCGGTGTCACCCGGACCGTCTTCGCGATCGTCCTCACCGCGACGGCCGTCCGGCTCCTCTTCCGGTCCGAGGCCTCGCATCGACTGTTGTTCGTCGGCCTCTTGCCGCTCGCGGCCGCCGACCTCTTCGAAGGTGCCGGCCTCGTGCATTCGAACGGCACCGGCCGGGGCGTGCTCGAGCTCGCGGCGCTGTTTGCGTTGTCGATGATCGCCATCGCCGCGAGCCGTCCGGTCGCCGACGCGCGACGAGCCGGTCGTGGAGATCGACCCCGCCAACCGGATCCGGGTGTTGTGCATCCTCGCGTCGGTCGCGCTCTGTTCGGTGACGCCGCTCGCCGACGCGTGGTCGACCGGGCACCGCGATGTCGCGACGTTGATACCGGGCATCTGCGCCATGGTCGTGTTCGTGCTGATCGCGATGCGCCTGTGGCATCTCGCGACCAGCGCCCGCGCCGCCGGCATGCGTCACGGACTGCGGCGGCTCGGCGCGCTGGTGCAGGGCCTCAGCGACGCGATCTTCGTCGTCGATCGCGAGGGCAAGATCTCCTACGCGAGCCCGCGTGCGGGCGCGCTCCTGGCCGTCGACGCGGACGCCCTCGTCGGTACGCGTCTCGCGGACTCGCTCGGCGCGGCGGAGTCCGACCGGGTCGCGCGGCAACTGCGCGTGGTCATCGCGCTCCCGCTGGGCGCCCACGAAGAGGTCCTCGGTGTCTTCGTCGACCGCGCCGGGAAGGAACGCGACTTCGAGATGAGCATCGTCAACATGCTCCGCGACGTCGACGTTGCCGGCCTGGTGGTGACGATGCGCGACGTCACCGTGAAGCGGGGACTGACACGCGAGCTCGAGCAGCGCGTCTTCCACGACGACCTCACCCAGCTCGCGAACCGCTCGTTGTTCCTCGACCGGCTCGACCAGGCCCGGCTGCGCAGCCGCCGGACCGGCTCTGCGATCGCGGTGATGTTCGTGGACCTCGACGACTTCAAGGCGGTCAACGACGGGCTGGGTCACGCGGCCGGCGACACGCTGTTGTGCGCAGTGTCGGATCGGCTGAGCGAATGCCTGCGGCCGAGCGACACGATCGCGCGCCTCGGTGGTGACGAGTTCGCAGTGTTGCTCGACGGCGTCGACGGCGTCGCCGAGGTCATGACGATCGCGCACCGCCTGCTCGACGTGCTCCAGCTCCCGGTGCAGATCGACGAGTTGGCGGTGACCGTCCCCGCGAGCATCGGGATCGCGATGGCGGAGCAGGGTCACGCCCACACGAACCTGATGCGCGACGCCGACATCGCGCTCTACCGTGCGAAGGAACAGGGTAAGAACCGCATCGCGCTCTTCGATACGTCGATGGGTTGGGAGGCGTACTCGCGTCTGCGGTTGCGTTCGCAACTCGAGTCTGCGATCGAGAACGATGAGCTACGCGTGCTGTTCCAGCCGATCATCGCGCTCGACTCCCGCGAGATCGTCGGGGTCGAGGCCCTCGTGCGGTGGGAGCATCCCAAGCTCGGGACGCTCTCACCGTCGGAGTTCGTCCCGATCGCGGAGGAGAGCGCGCTCATCACCCTGATCGGCGGTTGGGTCCTGCAACAGGCCTGCGCGCAGGCTGCACAGTGGAACAAGGGGACGCGCAGCCTCTACGTCAGCGTGAACGTTTCGGCCCGCCAGCTGCGCGAGCCCGGCTTCGCCGCCGAGATCGCGGGCGCGCTCGCGAGCACCGGGCTCGCGCCCGACCGGCTCATGCTGGAGCTCACCGAGTCGGTGCTGATCGACGAGGTCGCCGGGCAGAACCTGGTCGACAATGTCGCGCCGCTCGGCGTCGGCATCGCGATCGACGACTTCGGCACCGGCTACTCGTCGCTCGCGTACCTGCAGCGGTTCCCGGTGAACGTGGTGAAGATCGACCGCAGCTTCGTCTCGCGCTTGAACGAGGACGGCATGCGCGCGGTCGTGAAGAGCATGGCCGCGATCTCGTCGGTCATGGGCTACACGAGCATCGCCGAAGGAGTGGAGACCGCGGAGGAAGCGGCCGATCTCGTCGGGCTCGACTACGGCTTCGCCCAGGGCTTCCTGTACAGCCATCCCGTCGGCGCGGCCGAGATCGACGTGCTCCTCGGCGCCGAGGACCCGGTCACGACCGAGACGGTCAAGCTCACCTGAGGCGACCGGCTCGCGGGCTCACCTGGGGAACACCGCGATCTCGGTCGCCTTCACCGCGGCCCACACCCGGGCCCCGACGGTCAGTGCCAGCGCGTCTACGGCAGCGGGCGTGACCTCCGCGACGATCGTCAACGCGCCGTCGACGCGGACGCGCACGCGCGTTCGCGTGCCGAGGTGCTCGACTCCTGCGATGGTCCCGGGCCAGGAGTTGCGCGCGCTGCCGCTCGGTCGCTCGCGGTGCAGCACCACCGCGTTGGGCGGAATGATCAGCATCACATCCCCCGCGCATTCGGCCGCGACGGTGACGACCGCGGCGCCGACCCTGACGTGGTCGCCGTGGGCGCGGCCTCGGTAGAGATTCACACCCACGAGCTCGGCGACGTAGTCCGAACGCGGGCGGCTCGTGATCTCGGCGGGGGTGCCGGTCTGCACGACGGCGCCCGCTTCCAGGATGAGGATGCGGTCGGCGAGCACCAGCGCGTCGACCGGATCGTGGGTGACGAGGATGCGCGTACCCCGGAAGCGGCCGAGGATCTGCTGCAGTTGTCGGCGCGTTTCGGCGCGCGTCTGCACGTCGAGAGCGGCGAGCGGCTCGTCGAGGAGCAGCAGTGCGGGCTCGGTCGCGAGGGCCCGCGCGAGCGCGACCCGTTGCGCCTGTCCGCCCGACAGCTCATGGGGGCGCGCCGAGGCCTGCGACTCCATCCCGACCTCCGCCAGCAGCCCGAGGGCTCGTTCTCGAGCGGCCGCCCGCCGGGTGCCGTGCTCCCGCAGCCCGAAGGCGACGTTGTCGAGGGCGTTGAGGTGTCCGAAGAGGAGGTAGTCCTGGAACACCACGCCGACGGACCGGGCTTCGGGCCCGACGAACCGATCCGTCGCGGGCTCATCGACGACTTCGCCGTCGATGCTCACCCGGCCGTCGTCGACCGGCAGCAGGCCCGCGAGGACGCGCAGCAGCGTCGTCTTTCCGGAGCCGTTCGGGCCGAGGATCGCGAGGAGCTCGCCGTCACCGACCTGTAGGTCGGCCGCGAGTGTGAACGCTCCGAGGTGCACCCGGACCCGCGCGTCGATACTCATACGGCTGCGACCTTCGGCCATCTCTCGCCCGTGTCGAGCAGGAGCACGTAGTGGTCTCCGGTCTGCGCCCGGCTCACAGGGCCGAGAGCCATCGGTCGCGCAGGCTGATCAGCACCGCGAGGCTGATCGCGAGCAGCAGGAGACTCAATACGATCGCGGGTTCGATCGTGCCCTCTTCGAGTTTGACGTACACGAAGAGCGGCAGGGTTTGCGTGTGTCCCTGCGTGTTGCCCGCGAAGGTGATCGTGGCTCCGAACTCGCCGAGGGCCCGCGCCCAGCACAGCACCGCGCCCACGATCAACGACGGCCGGATCATCGGCAGCGTCACCCGGCGAAAGGTGCGCAACCGCGACACGCGCCGAGCGTGCGCGCGGCTTCTTCGAAGCGGCGGTCGACGCTGCGGAACGCGGCCTCCACCGTCAACACGAGGAACGGCATCGCCACGAATGTCTCGGCCAGGATCGCGCCGCCGACGTGGAAGGGCAGGTGCACGCCGACGTGGTCGAGGTACTGGCCGGCGAGGCCCTTTTTGCCCAGCGCGAGCAGGAGCGCAATACCTCCCACGACCGGGGGTAGCACCATCGGCAGCAGGGTCAGCGCGCGGACGACGCCGCGGCCGGGATACGCGACCCGCGCCTGCACCCAGGCGAGCGGCACACCGAGCACGACGGCGATCGAGGTCGCGGCGACCGATGTCTCGAGGGAGAGGCGCAGCGCGACGAGTGATTCGTGCTCGGAGAGCACCGACCACGCCGACGACCACGGCGCGCGCCAGAGGAGCCCGGCGAGGGGTACGACGAAGAGCGCGGCGGCCAGTACCGCGCCGGCGACCGCGACCGCGGGCACCCGCTCGCGCCTCGACCCGCTCCGCAGCCTCGTCGGCGTGTCCATAGTCAGGATGAGACTATGGAGTGGCGCCGGCGAGAAGCGAGTGCAGGAAGCGGTCTACGGCGAGCGCCTGCTCGCGCCGCCACCGGGCGAGGGCGAGATCGAAGCCGTCTCCGTCGGTGTCGGCGGATCCGGCGATCGCACGTACGAGGGGGGCGAGGTGCTCGATCTGGTGCTGCACCAGTGTTCGTGACGACTGCCCGGATCGCGACAGCAGCGCGAGCTTGACGAGGAATTTCGGCGCGAACGTCGCGGACGTGCTCGACGGGCGTGTCGAGCCAGCGACGCAACGCGACGCGGCCCCGCCGGGTCACGCGCACGATGGTGCGCTGCGGGCCGCGCGACCGGGTCGGCTCCTCGCACTCCTCGATGTATCCGCCCGTGGTGAGTGTCGTCAGCGAGCGATAGACGATCGGGCGGGGGACAGTCCACACCCGCCCGACGGGTCCGTCGGCGCGCAGCGCGCGTACGATCGGCCAGCCGTGAGTCGGGTTCTCCGCGACGAGACCGAGCACGACCCAGTCGGCCATCGAGAGGTCGGGGAGCGCGGGCGCCACGGTCGGCAACGTACTGCGTGCGTTCCCGGCACGCGCGATGCCGCCGAACGCGGATCAGCCGTGAGCGGGTGTGTTCGTCTTGTCCGCGACGACGCGGCCGGGGTCTGGGCGGGACCGGTCAGCGGCGGGCTCGCAGTGCGGGGAGCGCGAGCGAACTGCCGACGCCCAGGAGCAATCCCATCGAACGTTCGAGATCGTTCAGGACGTCGTCCAGCGCGTCACAGAACTCGTCCGCCTGCGCCTCCGTCGTAATCAGCGGAGGCAGGATCTTCAGCACGTTCTGGTGGTCGCCGGCGACCTGGGTGAGGATCCCGTGGTCGCGGAACAGGGGCACGATCACCATCTGGGTGAACAGTCCCGTCCGCATCGACTCGAGCAGCGTCCACTGCGCCCGCAGGCGCATCGAGCGGGGCCGGCTGAACTCGATACCGATCATGAGGCCGCGACCGCGCACCTCGTGCACGAGCTCGTGGCGCTTGGCGACCCGCTCGATACCCGAGATCAACGACGCGCCGATGGTCGACGCCCGTTCCACGATCGACTCCGTGTCGATGGTGTGCAGCGTGGCCAGGCCCGCGGTCATCGCCAGCACGTTCTGTCCGAAGGTCGAGCTGTGCACGACGGCCCGGTCCATCTTGTCGAAGACGCGCTCCACGATCTCGCTGGTCGCGATCACCGCGCCGACGGGCACGAAGCCGCCCGACAACGCCTTGGCGACACTGACGAGATCGGGAACGACGTTCGATTGCTCGAACGCGAAGAACGTCCCCGTTCTTCCGAGCCCGGTCTGCACCTCGTCGATCGCGAGCAGCGCTCCGTAGCGGTGACAGAGATCCGACGCGGCGCGCAGGTAGCCCTCGGGCGCGACGAAGACACCCTTGCCCTGAATGGGCTCGACGACGTACGCGGCGACGTCGCCGCCGCGCAGCTCCCGTTCGAGCGCGTCGAGGTCGGCGAACGGCACGCTCCGGCAGCCGGGGAGCAACGTGCCGAAGCGGTCGCGGAACTCATGGGCGCCGTTCAACGACAGTGCTCCCATCGTGAGCCCGTGGAAGGCGTGGTCGGCGAACAGGATGCGGCCGCGGCCGGTCGCGCAGCGCGCGTACTTCATGATGGTCTCGACCGACTCCGCGCCGCTGTTGGTGAAGAAACAGCGGTACCCGTCGTTCGGCATCCGGGCCACGAGGGCTTCCGCGAGCAGGCCGGAGAGCGGCGGGCACTCCATCTGCACGAGGCTCGGCAGAGTGAGCTCCATCGCGTCGCGCAGCGCCTGCTCGATCCCCGAGTGGCTACGACCCAGCGCGAAGACTCCGAATCCCGAGAGAAAGTCGAGGTAGCGCCGACCGTCGCGGTCGAAGAGCAGCGCGCCTTCGGCGCGGACGTAGTCGGCATCGAACCCAATGGTGCGCAGGATGCGCGGCATTTGCGGATTCATGTAGCGCTCGTGCAGCGCGAACGCCTCCTGCCCGCGGGCAGCGAGCAGGCCCCGCACATCGAAGGGTTCCGGCGTCGGTGCATTCATTGTGTCGGGGTGCTCTCCTTGGGCGTCGGCGAACTGGGATCGTGGTTGTCGCTCTCGACGGCGTCGTCGACAGGTAACCGCCCGGCTCGGCGGATCTTCGCGACCTGCGTGGCCTTCACATGACCATTCTCGACGAACCAGCACGCGGCGCGTTGCAGTGCTTCGCGTGCGGGCATGCTCGTGTAGCCAAGCTCGTTTCGCGCCCGGCTGGTGTCGTATTCCATTCGGGTGGTCGCCATCCGCACCGGCTCCGACGGCAGTGTCGGCTCGCTCCGCATCACGCGGCCCTGGAACCATTCCGCGCCTCGGACGAAGGGCAGAACGACGTGTGGAGAGACACGGACGCGGGGCGTCGGCAGCCCGCACACGTCGGCAAGTGTCGCGAGCATCTGCTGCAGCGACATGTTCTCGCCACCGAGGATGTAACTGCGACCGAGTTCGCCCTTGCGGGCGGCGAGAACGTGGCCGCGGGCGACGTCGTCGACGTGGGCGACGTTGAGTGCGGTGTCGACGTACCCGGGGATGCGACCGTTGAGGAACTCGACGATCGTGCGGCCCGTAGGGGTGGGGGCGGTGTCGCGCTCGCCGACCGGGAACGTCGGGTGCACCAGCACGACCGGCTGCCCGGTGGCGCCCGCGCGCAGCACCTCGTGCTCGGCGAGATACTTCGATCGCTTGTAGTGCCCGAAGAGGTGCTCGAAGTGCACGAGTGTGTCCTCGGTCGCGAGGCGTCCGTGTTCGGCGACACCGATCGTGCCGACCGTGCTCGTGTAGACCAGGCGTTCGCAGCCGGCTCGACGCACGCGGCGCGCAGCACGTTCGACGTGCCGCCGACGTTGACGTCGTAGAAGAGGTCGGGGTCGGCCGCCCAGAAGCGGTAGACGGCCGCGAGGTGGAAGACCGTCGCAACGCCGTCGACCGCGCGGTCGAGTACCGCTTCGTCGCGCACATCCCCCACGAGACAGTCGATCGGCAGTCCGGCGAGATTGTCGTCGTCGCGCTGCGGCTCGCAGAGCGCCCGGACCTCGTAGCCCTCGGCCAGGAGCGCGCGCACGACCGACGACCCGATGAAGCCGGACGCCCCGGTGACGAGGGCCAGTCCGGTTGAGTTCGCGGGTTCGGACACGGGACTCACCTACCAACCGAACGCCGAGCGCGCAACTGCGTATTCCACCGCATTGGAGCAGATGCCTGCATCAGGACGCGGTCGTGGTCCGGATCGCGGCGGAGACGCGCCTCGTCCTCGCTTTTCGAGGCGGAAGATGCGAACATACGTTCGTGTCCGCTCCCGCCGGCAGCCAGGCGACGATCCTCCACGCCGATCTCGACGCCTTCTACGCATCGGTGGAGCAGCGCGACGACCCGCGCCTGCGGCGCCGCCCGGTGATCGTGGGCGGGGGAGTCGTCCTGGCCGCGAGTTACGAGGCCAAGGCGTTCGGGATTCGCACCGCGATGGGCGGCCGCCAGGCTCGTCGCCTCTGCCCGTGGGCCGTGGTGGTCGAGCCGCACTTCTCGGCGTACGTCGCCGCGAGCAAGGCCGTCTTCGAGGTCTTCGAGGACACGACGCCGCTGGTGGAGGGGCTCTCCATCGACGAAGCGTTCCTCGACGTGGGCGGCCTGGAGCGCGTGTCGGGCACGCCCGTCGAGATCGCGACGAAGTTGCGACGCGAGGTGCTCGAGCGCGTGGGCCTCGCAATCACCGTCGGCGTCGCGCGCACGAAGTTCCTCGCCAAGGTGGCGAGCGCGGTGGCGAAACCCGACGGTCTGCTCGTGGTCCCACCCGAGTCTGAACTCGAGTTCCTGCATGCACTCCCCGTGCAACGCCTCTGGGGCGTCGGGGCGAAGACCGCGGAGAGACTCCGCCAGCGCGGAGTGACGACGGTGGCCGATGTCGCCCGCCTCGACGAATCCGTGCTCGTCGCGATACTGGGGCGCGGATCCGGGCGCCATCTGCATGCACTCGCTCACAACCGCGATCCGCGGCCTGTCGTGGTCGGCCGCCGGCGCCGATCGATCGGGTCGCAGCACGCGCTCGGACGATCGGGAACACGAAAGGCGCCCGAGGCGATCGACGCGTCACTCGTCGCGCTGGTCGACCGGGTCACCCGGCGTATGCGGGCTGCGGGTCGGATCGGGCGGACCGTGGTGCTCCGATTGCGCTTCGACGACTTCACGCGCGCGACACGCTCGCACACCCTTGCGCACCCGACCGCCCACACCGCGACGATCCTGGCGACGGCGCGCGAGCTTCTCGCCGCGGCCATGCCGAAGATCGAGCGCGACGGCTGCACGCTCGTCGGCGTCGCGGTTGCGAACCTCGCTGCCGACGGCGTCGTACAGCTCGCGCTGCCGTTCGACCGGGGGAGGGGCGGGGCGCTCGACTCCGCGCTCGACGGCGTGCGGGACCGTTTCGGATCATCGGCAGTGAGCCGGGCCGTCTTGCTCGGCCGCGATCAAGGGATGACGGTGCCGATGCTTCCCGATTGACCCGGCCCTGCAGAGCTCAGTGCCGCGCCGCGGGTGCCGGATCCGGGAGCGCTTCGGCGGCGAGCGTCCCGTCGATGATCTCGAGCGCGATCTGTTGCAGCATGCGGTTGTTGCTCCGCGCGTACCTGCGCAGCAACATGAACGCGGTGTCGATCGTCACTGCCCGGCGCTCGGCGACGATGCCCTTGGCCTGCTCGATGGCGACACGAGACTCGAGCGCCGACTCGAGTTGCGATGTGACGACCCGTGCATCGTTGAGCGCCCGTTGTTGCAGGATCCCGATCGTGGCGATATCGGCGAGCGATTGGGTGACCTGCCGATCGGCATCGTCGAGTGCAGTCGCACTGCGGGAGAAGACATTGAGTGCGCCGATGACCTCGTTGCGTAGTCGCATCGGCAAGGCGGACACCGACGCGAAGCCGTCGTCACGCGCGTGCGCGGGCGAAGTGCGGCCAGCGGCTGTCGGCGTCGCTCAGATCGACGTGTACCGCGACGTTGTCGCGGTACGCGTCGAGGCACGGACCTTCGTCGTGCTGTAGCTCGAACAGCTCGATGACCCGCATCCGTTCGCTCGACGATGCCACGTAGTGCAGCTTTCCGTCGCGGTCGGCGAGCATGATTCCCGCTTCCGCGGCGTCGACGAGCTCGACGCATCGGACTGCGAGTCGGTGCAGGAAGTCGACGACGTCGTAGTCGGCGACGAAAGTGTCGGCGAACTCTGTGAATGCGGCGAGCAGGTCTTGTTCCCTAGCCATACCCGTGGCCCCCCTTCTCGAGGTCCGGCGTACTCAGTGTGCACTTCTTCTTCGTCTGTGTCTCGCAGTATTCGGGATTCAGTCGAAACGGAGATTTCCTCGACGCGACCTCGGAGGCCACGTCTCCAATCGGGCGGTCGTGCGCGAACGCGTACGCGCGCAACAACACCAACGCATCGTTCACCGTCATCTCGGCTTGCACCGAGATCCGGCCGCTTGCCTGGTGGATTTCCACCTTGTGGCTCGGTACGAGTTCCAATTGCCACGCCACCTTCCCTGGTACGGCGTTCGACTGCCACGCGAGCAGCGTCCGGCTTGCCAACGTCGCGGCCGTGGCCGCGTCTTCGATCTGGTCGGCGGTGAGCTCTCCGGAGACGTCGTGATACAGGTTCAACGCGCCGATGCAGATCCAGTCGACGAGCAACGGGAACCCGAACGCCGCCCGTACTCCGGCGGCGAGCGCGCCCCTTCGGAATTCCGGCCACCGATCGGACGACTCGTCGGCGAGGTCGGGATCGAACACGGCGGTCCTGGTCTGGTACGCAGTGACACAAGGTCCCTCGCCCAGTGTGAACTCCACTTGCTCGACGGTCGCGGTGACCGGATCGGAGACGCCGACGCAGCCGAGTGAGCGGCCGCCGGTCACGAGCATGAGGCCGGCCCCGGTCACGCCGAGAACGTCGGTGCACGCGAGGCACAACGAGCTCATCGGGTCGTACTCCTCGCTGGTGCCGCGGCGACGAGCTTCGCGAATCCTTCGGCCTCCAAGCGACCGACTGCCATGCGCACCTCCTCGGTCGCTCTTGTCGCAGATCTAGAGGAGATGTCGGGGAGCCGATGTTCCCGGGCCTGAAGAAGTCGACCGGGCGACCATATCGGCCGCGTCGAAACGGGCCGGGACGGTGTGCGACCTTCCCGCAACGGGTTGCGGTCTCCCCACGTCGGCGCCGCGCGGCACGCTTGAATGTCGTGCGATGGTCCTGCCCTGACCGCGACGTCGTTGTCCCTGGAATCACATCGGCACGGTCCGCGGTCTGATCACGAGCGGCGGCGGAGACCGGACGGTAACGTCGGCGCACGATGGGTCAGGACGACGATCCCCCCTTTGACGGTCCCGAGACCGACGACGATTTCGACCCGACGGTCGAGACACCGGCGCTCGGGGGTGAACCGACTCGTCTGATCCCCGCCGTCGCCCCGCAGGGACCGTCGGGGCCCGGACGACCACCCGGGTCGTTCGGACCGACGGGACCGACGGGCGACGGCCGCCGCCGAAGGATGCTGCTGATCGTCGCCGCCGCGCTGCTCGCCGCGATCGTCGCCGCGGTCATCATCGTGTTGGCGACCCGTTCCAACAGTTCGAACCCGGCTTCGGACACGACGACGAGCACGAGCGCCTCGACCGCTTCGACCTCGTCCACCTCTTCCACGTCGTCCGCTACTACGTCGGTGCCCGAGACCACCACGTCCTCGACCGAAGCGACGACCACCACCGCCTCGACCGCGCCGACTGCGCCGCAGATCACGAGCTTCCAGGCGACGTCGCCGCGGCCGTCGTGCACGGTGCCGAATCCCGAGGCGTCGTCGTCGGCGCCCGCGAACGCACAACAGGCGACCCTGAGCTGGACGACCATGCTCGCAACGACGGTCGACATCTCCGTCGACGGTCCCGGTGTGTACCAGAGCAACGTCGGCGCCGCGAGCTCCATCACGATCCCGTACGGCTGCCCGGGCCCGCATACCTACGTCCTGACCGCGCACGGCGCCGGCGGGACCGCGACGACCCGGACGCTCACCATCACCTCGACACACTGACCGGGGTGGTTGGTGGGCGGGGAGCGCCGCGCTCAGTTGATCGACGTGTGGGCCGGCGAAGCGACCTGATCGCGACCTACCGTGATGCCGGCGGCGGGGTCGTGCGGTAGATCCAGTCGGGGTCGAGCGAACGGTGGCCCACCGCGGTGACGGTGTCGAGTCGCGACCGATCGGCGGCCGAGAGGCGCACGTCGACGGCGCCGAGGTTCTCGTCGAGATGAGGGATGCGTTTGGTGCCGGGAATCGGTACGACGTCGTCGCCTTGCGCGAGCACCCAGGCGAGAGCGACCTGGCCGGGTGTGGCGCCGTGCGCGGCGGCGATCTCACGCACGACCTCGATCGACGCGAGGTTCGCGTCGAACGCGTCGCCGGAGAAGCGTGGTTGCGTGCGCCGGAGGTCCTTCTCGCCGAGATCGCCGACCGCGTTGATGCGACCGGTGAGGAACCCGCGTCCGAGCGGGCTGAACGGCACGATGCCGATGCCCAACTCGCGGCACACGGGCACGACTTCGTCTTCGATGTCGCGGCTCCACAACGACCACTCGCTCTGCAGCGCTGCGATCGGGTGGACCGCCGCGGCGCGGCGGATGGTGTCGACCGACGCTTCCGACAGGCCGAGGTACCGGACCTTGCCTTCTACCACCAACTCTGCCATCGCGCCGACGGTCTCTTCGATCGGGACGTTCAGATCGGCCCGGTGTTGGTAGTAGAGGTCGATGTAGTCGGTGCCGAGCCGGCGGAGCGATCCCTCCACCGAGGAGCGTACGTATTCGGGGTCGCCGCGGACCACACCGGGCTTCCCGTTGCGGGCGGGCGAGATGATGCCGAACTTGGTCGCGAGCACGACGTCCTCGCGTCGTCCGGCGATCGCCTTGCCGATCGCGTCCTCACTGATGTGGGGCCCGTAGATGTCGGCGGTGTCGAGCATCGTGACGCCGCGGTCGACCGCGTGGAGGACGACCTCGGTGGCGTCGACGCCTTCGAGGCTTCCGTACGTGGGGGCGAAGCTCATGCAACCGAGCCCGAGTGCGCCGACGGACGGTCCGTGTTCCCCGAGGTTTCGCGTGGGGATGGTCATGGGTTCGCCTCCGCGATCGCGTCGTCGTGGTCGTCGGAACGTACCCGACGCCGCTCCCCGCAAAGTCCCCGGAAATGTCACCAACAGTTGGTGGAGTTTTCTGCGGCCGGCCGTAGCCGGACGAGGGACGACTACGAACCCGCGGGGGTGCCGTCGAGCCCGAAACGGCGGGCCGCGGCCGCGGCTTCGCCCCGGTTGCTCACGCCGAGCTTGGCGAGGATGTTCGAGACGTGGACGCTCGCGGTCTTGGCCGAAATGAAGAGCACGTCGGCGATCTGACGATTGGTGCGGCCCTCGGCGAGGAGCGCGACCACGTCGAGCTCGCGGGCGGTGAGTCCGAACCGGTCGGCGGGGGAGAGCGTGGTGGCGCTCGTCGTGCCGAGATCGAGCCGGGCCCGACGGGCGAGGCTCGCGAGCGTGTCGCGCGCACCGACCCAACCAATCGCCTGCGCGAGCGCGTACGCCGATCGCACGCTCGTCTGCGCGGACTCGCGGTCGTCGGCGCGTACGAACGCCTCCGCCGCGCGCCACTGTGCGTACGCCACGCGCGGTCGCATCCCGTACGACTCCCACGCCTGCGCGACAACAAGCCAGTCGTCGCCCCGGTCCGTGCCCGCGGCTCGGGCGACCTCGGCTGCGAACAACTTTTGCAACGCGGTGAAGGCGGCCGGCGGCCCGCCGGACCACGAGCTGTCCGCCATCCCTTCTTCGAGCCGTCCGGCGAGCTCGTCGCACCCCGCCGAGGTACGTCGCCGCGGCTTGCGGTGTCGGTTGCCCGCTGCGCCGCGGTGGCGCCCGCGGCCAGACCGTTGACGATGATGTCGGAGACCAGCGCCAGGTCGTCGACGGAGGTTCCGGTGGCGGCGACGGCGACGCTCGAGCCCACCGACCTCGTCGCCGCTCCACGCGGCGATCGCGACATGGACGTTCTCGATGATGATCTGGCGGGACTTCTCGGTGAGGGTCGACGCGGAACCGAGGAGATTCTCGATCTGTGCGGCCTCCGAACGGGCGCGCTCGAAGTCGCCGCGACCGATCGCGAGGAAGCAGCGCTCCTCGGCGATCCGCCAAACGTCGATGCCGATCGGAGCGAGACCTTCCACCTCGCGCAGTTGCTCCTCGGACTCGTCCCAGCGGCCGAGCTTGCGCAGCGACTCGCTCGCGTTCAGGCGCAAGAAGATGCCGAACGCGCGCTCGAGCCCGTGGGTGCGCGCGCTCTCGGCTCCCGCGAGCGAGAGCGCCACGGCTTCCTCATCACGTGCGAGCCGTTGCAGCGCGCCGCCTTCGTTGACCGCGGCGCGCGCGACGTCGGCCCACGACTGGGTGCGGATCGCAAGGTCGCGGGCGCGGTGGAGGCGCGGCGAGACCTTCGTCGGCGCGGCCCATGCAGCCGAGCGCCGCGCCCAGCGAGTTGAGCGCATGCCCCTCGATGACCGCATCGCCGACCATCTGCGCGATCGCGATCGCCTGCTCGCACACCGAGATCGCCTCGTCGTTGCGGCTGGCGAGCATCAGTTGCTGGCCGAGCGTCGCGAGCACCTTCGCCCGGGCCGCGCTCGGCGTCTCCGGGACGAGACGCACGGCTTCCTCGCAGTGCTCGATGATCTCGGGCCACGGCCGCGAGAGCATCCAGAGGTAGCGGCCCCAGCGTTCGTGCACGAGGCCCGCGACGACCGGGTCGTCGACCGGGTCGATCTCCACGGCCGCGGCTCGGATGTAGTCGAGGGCGCGGTCGGTGCTGCCCGACATCTCCGCCTGCGTCGCCGCGTAGCGGAGCATGTCGACGTGGCGCAGGCCGGTGCGCGCTTCGGCGTCGGTGACGTGCGACCACAAGGTGAGCACCTGTTCGGCGTGGTCGAGCGCGTCTCCGTACGCGTAGATGTGTTCGGCGGCGCGTGCGGCATCGAGGGCGGACCCGAGAGCCCGCGGCGCGTCACGAGCCGCGTCCCAATGGCTGGCGAGCTGCGCGTACAGCTGCGCCTCGCCGCCGTCGAACCAGTCGGGGTGCGCGGCGAGCGTCTCCGGCGACGCGGGTGTGCAGCGCGACCCGATCTCCGGGGAGCAGGTCGTCGACCACCGCCTCCCGCACGAGCGCGTGCCGGAAGCGGTACTCGAGCCCGTCGCCGTCGGTAAGAAGTATGTGTTGCGCGACTGCTTCGCGCGCGCCCGCGAGCAGGTCGACGGGCGCAAGCCCCGCCGTCGACTCGAGCAGCCGGTGGTCGGCCGACCGGCCGATGACGGCGGCGCACCGCAGCAACTGCTGGGCGGCGTCGGAGAGGGCGTCGATGCGCGGCGAGAACGATGTCGCGCAGCGTCGGCGGGAGCGCGTCGCCATGCGCACCGTCTACGGCGAGCAGCTCCTCGGCGAAGAAGACGTTGCCGTCGGAGCGGACGAAGGTGCGGTCGACGAGCTCGGCCGACGGCTCACCGCCGACGATGGCTGCGATCAGCTCTCGCACTTCGTCGCGGTCGAACCGGTCGAGGTCGATCCGTTCGACCGTTCCCGACCGGTCGAGCTCGGCGAGCAGCGTGCGGAATGGGTGGCGGCGGTGGAGGTCGTCGGACCGGTACGTGCCGACGAGGAGCAGCGGTGCGCTGTGGAGGCTGCCGGCGAGGTAGGCGAAGAGCTCGCGGGTGGAACGGTCGGCCCAGTGGAGGTCTTCGAGCACGAGCAGGGTCGGCGTGTGGTCGGCCAGCCGTTCGAACACCCCGAGAAGTTGTTCGAACAGGGCGCCCGCGACGATGCCTTCCCGCACGGGCGCGTGCAGCTCGGGGAGGAGCGCGGCGAGCTCCTCCCGTCCCGGACCGATCACCGCGTCGAGCGTGCCCTGGTCGAGGGTGCGGTGCAGCATGCGCAGCACCTGCACGATCGGCCCGAACGGCAGCGCCCGATCGGCAAGGTCGAAACACTGGCCGACGAGCACCAGGGCCGGATCGGGGACGCGGGCGGTCAGCTCGCCGACGAGGCGCGACTTTCCGACACCGGCTTCGCCTCCGACGAGCACCACCGCGCTGCGCTCGTCGGCAACCGCCGACTTCCACGCCTCCTCGAGGCGCGTCAGCTCGGCGCGTCGACCTACGAACCGAGAGCTCGAGACCCGTTCGGGCACGCCCTGCAGTTTGGCGCGGGGGTGAGACGCCCCGGCGCCGATTTCCATGGGTGCCGCCCAGGAACCGATCGAAGCGCGATCAAGCGGTTGCGGGCTTCCGAGCCGGCGATCGTCCCGAGCTCGGGAACGCCGTGAAACGGCTGATGTACGCGGTTCCGACGACGATCCCGGCGGGTGGCGCCCGCCCGACGGCGTTCCGCAGCGTGGCCACGGCTCTCGTCGAGCCGGTCGTTGACCAGTTGTCGCATGATCTCCGGGTTCTCGTACATCTTCGCCCTCCTGCCTCTTCGTCCTCGTACAGGATCGGGCTAAGACCCCCGCCTCCGCATCGGGCAGATGCCCTATTCGGTCGGATCCCGGGCCAGCGCGGTAGCCGGGTCGACGTACGTCTTGATCTCGATCGCATTACCGCTCGGGTCGAGGAGCTTGGTCTTGGTCTGCTCCTGCGGCGTCCCCGGGAAGTCGGTGGACACCGGGCTGACGAACACGGCGCCGCGGGCTTCGGCGCGCACGACCAGCGCGTCCATGTCGGGTGCCGAGAGAGTGACGCCGAAGTGGTGGACGGCGCCGGGGTCGGGCGCGCGCACCTGTTCGGGCGCGTCGTGGAGCGTCACCTGCATGCCGAAGAACCACACGTCGGCGAAATCGGGCCGGACCCGACCGAGCCCGCAACCGAGCGACTCGACGTAGAAGTCGATGGCTTCCGCGAGGTCGCACGCCGGCAGTGAGAGATGCAGGATCGGCTCCACCTGTCGCATCGTAGGAATCGCCTGGTCCGGCCGCTCCGGATTTCCCGGCTCGGCGAACCGTCGAACCGCGTGCCACTGTTCCGGCGGTGACGGAACGGTCGGTGCGATGACCCCACTCCAACTCGTGTTGGCCGGAGGCGCCGGTTTTGCCGCCGGCGCCGTGAACGCTCTGGCCGGCGGCGGCACGCTCATCTCCTTTCCGGTACTCGTCGCGCTCGGGCTCCCGCCGGTGTCGGCGAACGTGACCAACACCGTTGCCCTCAGCCCCGGCTACCTCGGCGGCGCGCTCGCGCAGCGGCCCGCGCTCGCGCACCAATCGACACCGCGTCCGGGGTCTGGTCGCGGCCGCGGGCGTGGGCGGTCTGGCGGGATCGATCCTCCTGCTGTTCACGAGCGACCACACGTTTCGCGTGCTCATCCCGGTACTGCTGCTCGTCGCGACCGCGCTCCTTGCACTGCAGGACCGCATTCGCACGGCGCTGCGCATCGGTGGACCCGCGCCGGGTGCACCCGGCGCTCCGGCCGTGGCGAGACCGGATCCGCGCTGGCTGGCGCTTCCCGTCGTGGTCGTCTCCGTGTACGGCGGCTACTTCGGCGCGGGTCTCGGCATCATGTTGCTCGCCGTGCTCGGGATCATGTTGCACGAATCGCTCGCCCGCCTCAACGCGCTCAAACAGGTGCTCGCATTGGCGATCAACGCGACTGCGGCGGTCTTCTTCCTCTTCTCGGGCCGGGTGTTCTGGGTCGTCGCGCTCGTGATGGCGGTCTCCAGCATGCTCGGGGGAACGGTCGGCGGTCACTTGGCCGGCGTGATTCGGCCCAAGCGGCTGCGCGCGGTCGTCGTGCTCATCGGGCTCGCCGTCGCGGCGGGGTACGCGATCAAGACGTGGCTCTGAGCGCTCAGACGATCCGCTCGTTGCCACCGTCGATCGGGATCGGCGCCGACCAGCCGAGCCGAGTGCGCACCGTTGGCGCTCGTTGTGCCTAGCGTGAGCCGGTGGAATCGGGAACCGGGCACGACGTGAGCTGGCGGGCGGATCCGCACACGGTGCTCGACGCGGCCGTCGCCGCGATGGCGGGCGAACGGCGAGCCGGGCAGCACGAGCTCACGACCGCGGTCGCCGACGCGATCGAGAGCGGCCATCACCTCCTCGCCGAGGCGCCGACCGGCTCGGGCAAGAGCCTCGCGTACCTGGTTCCCGCGGTGGCGTCCGGGCTCAAGGTCGTCGTGGCGACGTCGACGATCGCGCTGCAGAGCCAGCTGACGGGCAAGGACCTGCCCGCGCTGCAGGCCCACGGCGGCGTCGACTTCTCCTACGCGCTGCTGAAGGGACGGTCGAATTACCTGTGCCGGGCGAAGCTGCACGCGGCGGCTGCTCCCGACGCGATGTTCGAAGTGCCGGTCGGCCGCGACTTCACCGATCATCTCGAGCGACTGCGCGGTTTCGCCGAGCGATCGTCCACCGGCGATCGATCGGAGCTCGCGCTCGAGGTGAACGACGCCACCTGGAAGGCGGTCACGTGCACCGGCGCCGAATGCCCGGGTAAGGCCGAGTGCAAAGACGGCGAAACCTGCTTCGCGGAGGCGGCGCGCGAACGGGCACAGGGTGCGTCGATCCTCGTCGTGAACCATGCGCTCTACTGCGCGCACCTCGCGTCGGAACGGCGCGTGCTCCCCGAACACGACATCGTGATCCTCGACGAAGCGCACGCCTTCGCCGAGAACGCGACGAACGCGTTCGCCGGCGACATCACTGCGGACGCCGTCATCCGCCTGAGCGGGATGCTGGCCCGGGCCGGCGCCGACGCGAAGAAGATCAACCACCTGAGCGAGGCGGGCCGGAAGTTGTCGGCCGCGATCGAGGCGCGCGAGGGCACCATCGACATCGGCCGCGACGAGGAGCTCGACCAGGCGCTGTTGAGCTGCGCCGAGCGCCTCGCGAGCGCGAGCGCGAAGGTCGCGAGCGTCGGCACCGAGTACGCCAAACGGACCTCGCGGCTCGCCGTCGGGCGGCTCGACGTTTTGCGGCGGCTCGCGGCTCCCGACGCGAACGACGTCGTGTGGGTAGAACGCGTCGGCCGCTCCCGGCGCCTGCGCATCGCACCGGTAGCTGCGGGCGACACGATCGCGCACGCACTCTTGCTGTGGCATCCCGTCATCGCGGTGTCGGCGACCATGGGTGGCGAGGTGCCGTTCCCGGCGGTCGCGGGCCGCATGGGATTCCAGACCGAGACGCCTGCGGGCTCGTGGGGGGAACCCGACGACGACGGCCGGCGCACGTCGGCGGCCGGGCGCGGCTTCGTCGCCATCCGCACGCGTCGTCGTTCGACTGGAAGACCCAGGGTGTGCTGTACGTCGCCAAGGACCTCCCCGATCCGTCGCGCGCCCGGGACTCGTGGATGGCCGGCTGCGCCGATCGACTCTGCGAGCTCGTGAATGCCGCGGGCGGCCGCGCGCTGGTTCTCTGCACATCGCATGCCAACGTCGAGCGGTTCGGACAGGTGCTCCGCGAGCGGACCGAACACACGATCCTCATGCAGGGTGAGCGCGACTCGGGCCGGCTCAGCGCCGACTTCGTCGAGGACGAGACGTCGGTGCTCGTCGGGACCCGGTCGTTCTGGGCCGGTATCGATGCCGCGGGGGCCGCGTGCGTGTTGGTCGTGATCGACCGGATCCCGTTCCCCGTTCCCGACGAGCCGTTGCACGCGGCCCGGCGGGCCCGAGCCCAGGCGAACGGACTCGACGCGTTCGTCGCCGTCGATCTTCCCGCGGCCGCGTTGGTGCTCGCCCAGGGTGCGGGCCGTCTCATCCGCACGCGCGCCGACCGTGGTGTCGTCGCGGTACTCGATCCGCGCTTGGCGAAACAGTCGTACCGTTCCCTCCTGCTCGCCGCGATGCCGCCGCTTCGGCGCAGCATCGATCTCGCGGAGGCATGCGCGTTCCTCGAAGAGGTCTCGGCGAACCCGCCCCCGGCCGACGAGTCCGCACCGACCGGGCGCCATCTGCGGCTGGTGTTCAGCAAACCGCCCGACCCGGACGGCATGCGGCGCGACCTGTCGACACTCGCCTCGACCGGGATACGCGAACTGGTTGCGTGCCGCGCCTGCGGCGCCCAGCGCGGTGAGCGTTGCCGCGACGAGAACGGCACGTCCGCGTACCTGCACGAGGTGCGCGTGCAAGCTGCAGTTGACGAGTAGCACTCGGGCGCGCCACGTTGGGCGGAGCATCGAGTGGGAGCGCGCCATGATCGACGGGGTCGAAGCGGACGAGTCGGCGATGACCGTGACGAGGACCATTCCCGTCCCACGCTCGGTGAGTCCCGAAGCGCAGCGCGCGCTGGCGACAGGATCGCTCGCCGGCGCGACCGCGGGCGGTCCCAACCCCGCGCTCGACGACCGCGACGGATGGCGCGCCTATGTGGAATTCGCCGACTCGATGCTGCTCGGGATGTTCGCCGACCAGGTGGCCGCCGCCGGCGGCACCGTCGAGACGAAGCTGGTCGGCACGGTTCCCGTGTTCGACATCACTCCGACCGACGCGCCGGCAGGGTCCGATCTCGTGCAGCTCGACATCCACGGTGGCGGACTGCTGATGGGCGGCGGCGAGTGCTGCCGCGCGATGGCGACTCTCGCGGCCGCGCGTGCGCGCATGCACACGTGGTCGGTCGACTATCGAATGCCGCCGGACCATCCGTACCCGGCCGCGCTCGACGATTGCCTCACGGTCTACCGCGCCCTGCTCGAAGTGCGCGCGCCCGATCGCATCGTCGTCGGCGGCGCGTCGGCCGGCGGCAATCTCGCGGCGGCGTTGATGTTGCGGGCTCGAGCCGTCGGACTCCCGCTCCCGGCCGCGCTCGTGCTGCTGTCGCCCGAAGTGGACCTGACCGAGTCCGGCGACTCGTTCCGGACGAACCTCGGCATCGACACTGTGCTCGTGCGCAGCCTCGCCGACGCCAACGCGCTCTACGCAGCCGGACATGATCTCGCCGATCCGTACCTCTCGCCGCTCTTCGGTGACGTTGCAGGTTTCCCGCCGACGTTCCTGCAGACGGGGACGCGCGACCTCTTCCTCTCGAACACCGTGCGGATGCACCGCAAGCTCCGCGCGGCGGGTGTCGAAGCCGAGTTGCACGTGTTCGAAGCGATGCCCCACGGCGGTTTCTGGGGTGCACCCGAGGACCACGAGGTTGCCGAGGAGCTACGACGCTTTCTTGGCGCGCACGTCGTCGGGTAGTGCTCGCGGTGTTCGTCAGACGTTCGCGGCCGTGTCGACCCGGCGGAGCAGCTCTTCGCCCCACTCGCGGGCGCGATCCTCTTCGCCCGGCTCCAGGGTGTTCTCCTTCGTCACGAAGAAACTCTCGGGGTCGGCGACGAGGGTCGCGCCGTGGCGGCGCAGGTTGCGGGCGATGCCTTTCGACGCCCGGCCCGACAATGCCGCGGCCATGTCGGCGCGGGTGTCGAACGCGGCGGCGTTGGTCACGACCCACTTGGTCGCGTCGAACCATTCGCGCAGCCCCGGTCCGGCTGCGGCGTCGTCGAGCACGAGCGTCGAACCCGACTTTTGTGCCGCCTCGATCGCGCTCTTCCTCGTGCTCGCACGACTCATGCCGTGGGCATGGGTCGGGCCCCCGACCACGACCAGGTCGGCGGGCTCGGCGAGGACGGCATCGGCGTCCGGGACGGCGACGACGATCGCCTCCCCGCGCGGGCGCAGTCCCTCGGCGATCGCATTCGCGATCAGGTGCGTGTTCCCGTATTCCGACTCGTACACCACGACACTGCGCATGGCGCCTCCAATCCGTCTGGTCAGATCCGTCCGGCCCGATTTCTCCTGGCGATCCCTCGCCGGGCTCTCCTCGGAGGGTACGAGTCCCGCAGCATTCGGAAATAGGGCGGAAAGTCCCCTCCCGCGGCTACGTTCGGCGACCGTGCTGCTGGTGCTGAACGGCGCTCCCGCCGTCGGCAAGTCGACGCTGGCGCGCCGCTATGCCGACGAACACGCGCTTGCGCTCCTCGTCGACATCGACGTGATCCGGACGCACCTCGGCCAGTGGGACAGGGTCGACGAGTCCAGGGTGGTGGCGCGCGACCTTGCCGCAGCCCTCGTCCGCGACCACCTGCTCTCCGGGCACGACGTGGTGGTCCCGCAGTACCTCGGGCGCCGCGAGTTTCCCGAGCGGCTGCAACGGATCGCGATGGAAACGGGCTCACCGTTCGTCGAGGTTGTGCTCACCGACCAGGACGACGAGATCGCGAGGCGGTTCTTCCGTCGGCGGTCCGAGTACGCGGCGACCGGGGTGGAGCATCCCGAAGCCGATCTCGCGGACGACGCCGTCGTGCGTGAGCTGGCGGAGGCAAACGAGCGGTTGGTGCGCGCGGCCGTCGAGCGAGGGGCGGCCGTCGTTGCCGTCGGGTCCGATCCGGAAATCTCGTACCAGTCGTTGTGCGCCGTGCTCTCGGCCGCGCCCTGACTCGCTCGACCGGCGCGGCGGCGGTGCACTTCGAGTTCGCGTCCCCGGAAGCGTTGGGCGCGGCGACCGGTCAGTCGGCGCGGAGCAGGGTCGCGGTAGAGAAGCGGCGCGCTCGTCGAGTCGGCACCAACGCGACGACATTGGCGGCGACGAGCAGTAGCAGGGTCAGAAGCGCGACGAGCGCGAGCGGCAGAGCCGGATCGGGCACGGCGCCGATCCGGTCGGTGAACGCGCGAAAGCTCTTGGATCCGGCGACGAGCCCGAGCGGGACGCCGAACAGGAGTGGCAGCACCGTATGGATCGTGGTCTGCCAGTGCACGGCCCGGCCGATCCAGCGGCGATCGGCGCCCAGCGCCGACAACACCGCGAGGTCCTGTCGTCGCTCCCGGATCGACGTGACGATCGCGTGGAACATCACCAAGAGGAGGAGCGCCGCGAGAAGTCCTGCGAGGAACGCCGGGATCCGGCGAATACGGGCGACGTTGACGATGGAGCTGGGAGGGTCCTCGACACCGGTGTTGTCGTCTTGCTGGAGTCGGTGCGCTATCCGCGCCTGCGCGTTCGCGGGCGCGCCGGGCCGCAGGTCGATCGCAGCCATGGTGGATTCCGGCGTCGGCGCGAGTTGCGTGAACCCGGCTGCTGTCATGAGCGCGCCGGTGCCGATGCCGTCGTTGCCGGCGATCGTGGGCACGACGGCCAGGCCCACCACCCGGTAGGTCGCCCGGGCGAGGTGACCGTCGTCGTCGTCCCGCACGAGGCTCAGCGTGTCGCCCACGTGGAGATGGAGCTGGTGTGCGGTGATGCGCCCGAGCGCCGCCTCGTCGAGCGCCGAGGGCAGCCGGCCCGACAGGACATGGGGTGTGACATCTCCGTCGACCGTCTCCATCCCGACGATGTCGACGGTGGTGCCGCCCGAACGTGCCTTGTCGCCGGTCAGGATCGTCATCGCAGCGATGTCGGGATCGCCTTGCAGCTTGCGAAGTTCCTTCGCGTGCAGGTCGGAATTGTCGCCGATCTGGAAGTCGTAGTTCCCCCCGAAGCGGGCGCGGTGCGTGACGAGCCGGTCGAGACTCGAAGCGAACGCGATCGACCCGACGATGCCGGTGACGACGATCGCCATCGTCGCGATCATTCCCGCCGAGGAGCGGCGCGGGCTCGTGAGCGCGAACCGGGCACCGATCGCCGCGGTCGCCGTCGGCGCGCGGCGACTGATCGTGTCGTTCGCCGTTGCTCGCAATCGACGGGCCCCGACGAGCCCGGACACGACCGACGTCACTGCCACCCAGGCGAGCAGGCTGACGAGGAGCGCGACACCGCCGAGACCGAGCGCGACGGTGTCGACGCGGGTTCCGGGATGCGGCTCGATCTCGCGGACGAAGGTCAACGGAAAGATCCCCGAGGCGGCGACGGCGATCCCGATGCCGAGCGCGATACCGGCGATCGCGGGGACGGTCGACAGAGTGGTGGTCTCGGCCACGAGTTGGCCGCGGGTGAAGCCGAGCGCGGCAAGGGAGTTGCGCTCGTCGTCGGGGAGGCGCGAATGACGCGAGAGAAGCTGCCCGATGGCGATCAGCGTGGTCACCCCCGCGACGAGCGCCAACGTCCAGATCCCGAGCGCCTGCGCGTTGACTGCGTTGCGGACCTCCGGGGCGACGACGTTGCTGTCGCTGACGCTGAGCGCGCTGCCTCCGCGCAACCCGTCGAGCGCAGATCGCAGCTGTGCTCGCGTGACGCCGGGCCGCAGGTCGACCGTCATGACGGTCCCGGCCGCCCCGACGTCCCGGTGCAAGAGTGCGGCGGAGAACACGAGGTTGCTGGTGCCGTCTTGGAGATGGCCGGAGCTGGCGACGACACCGACGAGGGTGCCGACGAACGCGGACTCCCGACGGCTTGCCCTGATAGCCCAACCCGCGGGCAGCCTGGGCGCGCGACCACGTAACGAAGTGCAAGTGGTCGCCGACATGCACGTGCGCCTGCGCGACGAACGACTTGTCGGCGACGAACTCGTAGGGTTTCGTGGGATCGGCCGCTCTTCCGGCGACGAGGCGTGACGCGAGCGGCGTGCCCGCGAAGATGAGCGTGTTCGACGTCCGCTGGGCGGCATCGCGGTCGGAGGCGGCGAACACGAAGGTGAACGCGTGCAGCGACGCGACGCCCGGGAGCGCGGCAATCTGGTCGGTCAGGGGCGGGCCGAACTGCTGCTGGACGTCGGCATCGTCGTTGCCGCCGACGAATGCCGTGAACGACGGCGGGCGCGCCCGCGATGCGGCGGGCGCCGGCGAGGAGGGTGAGCACCGTGCCAGCTCGCGATCGCGACGATGACGGTGACGACCGCCGCCGACGCGCCACCGGCGGCGCAAACCACCGCGCACCATCAACGCCACCGCTCGCACCGACTCATTAGGCCCGCATGCGAGCGGTGGCGTCCAGCGCACTAGCCGCCGAGAGCTGGGGGTGCCAGCATCACCGGAGCACGAAACCGGGTAGATCGGAGGATGTCGTCGTCCGAAGTCCCGCGACCAGCCGGCGCCACCGCCGGGTGACAACGACGGGCTCTGGATGTTGATCTTCCCGATGCTCGCGATCTTCTTCCGTGAGACCGCCCGGCCGGAGAAGCCGGGCAACCCGAGAAGTCAGGCCGGCGACGGCGGGAGCAACGGGCGCGTCACGAGGACGATCGGTGTCGCGCAACCCGGCATCCCGATGGACGAGTCCGGCGAGGTAGTCGGGGTCGACGATCATGTCGAGGAACGCGTCGGTGTCGGGATACTCCATGATCGCGACCTGGTCCCACGCGGCGTCGGGACCGATGACGACCTGGGCGACGTCGTTGTACAGCGCAACGCGCCCGCCCCGGCGGCGGACGTGCTCGAGCGCGACGAGCCCGTAGCGCTCGTACGCGTCGGCGCCGCTCAAACCACTTGCCGCCAGCTCGTGGCCGGCGGGATAGCGCGCGTGGTCGTGGTACGCGAGCAGGTTCACGAACTGCAGCGGCCCTTTGCGATCGGCGGTTGCGAGCTCCCGGAGCTGCTCCGCGTCGGGGTTCAACCCGCCGCGGCCGTGGCTCCCGAGCTCGGCTACCAACGCTTCGATCTCTTCCTCGGTCGCGCGTCATGACGTCATCCCGCCCAGGCCGACGAAGCCGCGTGCGAGCTCGATCTCACCCATATGGCGAAGGCCGTGCTGGTAGATCCAGCATTCGAACCCGTCGAGCACGGTGATGCCCTCGGGTCCGGCGCACCGCGCGCTGTAGGTGCTCGCGACCTGTGGTGGGTACGGCGGCGCGATCAGGCACGCGGGTCAGGTCGGCCGGATCCATCGTCGCGAGGTATGCCTCGGTGCGGTCGAACACTTCGCGCTGGTACTGCTTGAACGCGTCGAAGTCGCCGACGCGCTGGTGGACCATCTCCTCGACGGTGCGGTGCTTGCCGTGGTCGTCGATGCTCATGCGCACGCGCGACTGCCAGTCGGCGTTCCAGATCGGCGGTACGCCGGTGATCAGCATGAACGACGCGTCCTGCATGTTCGTGTAGTGGAACAGCGAGAACGCGATCGGTAGCACGCCGTCGCGCTCGAAGTGGTTGACGTGCTCGAGGTCCATGGTGTCGACGGCCTGGTAGTAGAGCGAATGCATCGTGTTCATCCGCCGCTGGAGCGAATCGAGCAGTAGATCCCCGACCACGGTTGCCATCAGACCCATCCTCCTGCGTACGCGACGAACTGACCGGTGGTGAAGCCGCTCGTCCCGTCGACGAACGGCATACAGAACGCGGCGAACTCGTCGAGGGTGCCCAGTCGCCGCATCGGCACCTGCGCTTCGACCTTGGCTCGCGACTCGGCGTCGGTGACGCCGTTCGCGCGCAGGAACTCGGGGAAGTCCATGAAGTTCGTGCCGACGACGTTCACCTGCACGCCCGTCCGCGCCACTTCGGCCGCGACGTTCTTGGCGAGCATCGTCGCCCCGGCGCGGGCCGCCGAGTAGAGCGGCGCGCCCGGAGTGGTCCGGGCGCCGGCCGCGCTCGTCATCAACAGGACCTGGCCGTCGCCCTGTTCGACCATGACCGGGACCACCGCCCGGAGGAAGTGGTACGGCGCCTCGAGGCAGCCTTGCACGACCGCGTGCAGGTCGTCGATGCTCGACTTCAAGAAGCGTCCGGTGACGACCCGGCCCGAGGCCGCGGTCGCGGAGTCGATGCGTCCGAACCGTGCGAGCGCCGCCGCGACGAGGCGTTCCGACGACTCGGGCTTGGCGATGTCGCGTACGCCGGAGACGACCTCGACCGCCGCTCCCAGAGCGGCGAGCTCCTCGACGAGCTCCGGCGGGGCGTCGCCGAGCACGAGGTCGTGGTTCTTGGCCGCGAGCTTGCGGGCGAGGTGCGGTCCCGCGTAGAAGCTGGCGTCGGTGACGACGGCGACCCGTCGGCCGGAATCATTCACGGTGTCTCCATTCCCTCGGTCCGTGCCCGGTCGGTCTCGGTGGGCCGGACTCGCTGCATGCGGGCTCGGAACCCGAGGTAGTCCCAGAGCATGTCGGCGCCGTCGCGGCGGCGGGTCACTTCGATCGGGAGACCGACGGGCCGCAACACGTGGACGCCGGCCTCGTAGGTGGCGACAACGGTGATCGGCGTCTCCTTGTCGAACTCGGCCACGTCGTGCACGCCGTGTTCTTCGGTGCCGTCGCAGCGCATGTCGTGGACGACGCCACCGCCGGTGATGACGATACGGTCACCGGACTGCTCGACGCGCTGCACATGGCCGAGCGCGGGATGGTCGCCGACGATCTCGCCGCCCGCTTCCACCTCGACGACCTGCCACAGGCCGCGCAGATCCGGCGCGCCGGGAACCAGGGAAGCGCGGGCGCCGCCGAGGATCGGCTCCGGGAAATCTTCGCCGTAGCCGCCGGTCGGAGTGTGCGCGACGGGGATGTCGTCGAGCGGGACTGCCATTGCGCCGAAACCTATCTTCTGACATATTAACTGTCAATTGTATTCACGATCATTGTGTCGAGCGCAGATGTCCGGACGAGGGGAACCGCATGGAGTTCGAAGTCGATCGCACCGACCTCCACCGGACCCGGGTGGTCGACGACCCTCCGCCGGCCCTGCCCGATTCCGGCGTCAGGTTGCGGGTCGACTCGTTCGCGCTGACGTCGAACAACATCACCTACGCGGTCTTCGGTGACGCGATGCAGTATTGGAACTTCTTCCCCGCGTCGGCCTCCGATCCCGGTTCGGGAACCTGGGGTCGCGTGCCGGTGTGGGGGTTCGCGGACGTCGTCGAGTCGACCGTGGCCGAGCTCGCTCCCGGGCGCCGGGTGTACGGCTATTTCCCGATCGCCACCGAACTGGTCGTGACCGCGGCCCGCCTCGACGAGCGGGGTTTCCACGACAGCGCCGAGCACCGCCGGCCCATGGCGAGTGCCTACAACCGGTACGTGTTCACCGATACCGACCCGATCTACCGGCCCGATCGCGAAGCGCAGCAGATGGTGTTGTGGCCGTTGTTCTTCACGTCGTTCCTCATCGACGACGTTCTCGCCGACAACCTTCTCGGCAACGGGGACTCCGGCGCGACGACGGTGCTGATATCCAGCGCGTCGAGCAAGACTGCGATCGGCATCGCGTTCATGCTCTCGGCTCGCGACGGCGTGCGCGTCGTGGGCCTCACGTCAGAGGCCAACGCGCCCTTCGTGCGCGGGCTCGGCTGTTACGACGAGGTCGTCGCCTACGGCGACATCGGCGGGTTGGCCGACGCCGATGCGGTGTACGTCGACGTGGCCGGCAACCTCGACCTGCGCGCGGCCGTGCACACGCAGTTCGCGGATCGGCTGCGGCACAGCATGATCGTCGGGGGCACGCACTGGGACCACCAAGCAACCGCGGCCGCGCCCGACAAAGGCCCGAGCCCCGAGCTCTTTTTCGCCCCGACGCAGATTGCGAAGCGCACGAAGGAGTGGGGTCAGCCCGTGCTCGACGAGCGGGTGGGAGACGCC
Source organism: uncultured Actinomycetes bacterium (assembly GCA_963761055.1). Lineage (GTDB taxonomy): Bacteria > Actinomycetota > Acidimicrobiia > IMCC26256 > PALSA-610 > PALSA-610. The sequence goes on from CAVXFO010000001.1 coordinate 400,589, forward strand.
TGGCACAGGTACTCGGCGTGGGTCGACAACTGGCTCGTGATCGAGGAGTCCCGAGGGCCGGAGCGCGTCGAGGCGGCCTACCGGAGCCTCGTGGAAGGCCGCGTGGATCCGCGGATCGGCTCGATCTGCAGCATGCACGCCCGAACCGGACGGGACTGATGGCCGAGCCGGGAACGGAAACCACGGACGCCGGCACTGGCATCGACGTCGACCTCGACGGGCGAACGGCTCGGCGCGATCGCAACCGGGTCGCGGTACTGGATGCTGCGCTCGAGCTCTTCGCGGAGGGCAACCTCGCACCTTCGCCGGACGAGGTCGCCCGCCGGTCGGGCGTCTCGCTGCGCTCCGTGTATCGCTACGTCGCGGACTCCGACGACCTCGTCCGCGCCGCGATCGCCCGGCACCACGAGAAGGTCGAGCCGCTCTTCGTCATCGCCGACCTCGGCGAGGGAGCGTTCGAGCATCGCCTCGACACGTTCGTCGGCACGCGGCTGCGCGTGTACGAGGCGATCGCGGCGACCTCCCGCGCCTCTCGCCTGCGCGCGCCGAGCAGCGAGATCATCCGCGACGGACTCGAGAACGGGCGCCGCCTGTTCCGGTCGCAGTTGGAGCAGCAGTTCGCGCCGGAGCTCGGTCGGCTCGAACCGAAATCACGCCGCGCCGTCGTCGCGGCCGCCGACGCACTGACCCAGATCGAGACGATCGATCTCTACCGCCATCACCGGCGGTACTCGTCGGGTGAGACCGGGGAGATGTTGCAGATCGCGCTCCGGGCTCTGCTCGCGGGGAAGTATTGACACATAAATTGTCAGAATCTACGTTGGGGAAGCTGATGCAGACGCATGAACCATTCGCCCATGAACCGTTCGAGGGAGTGATCGGGCGCACGATCGCGGAGTCGACGCCGTCGTGGCCGGTCCCGCCGCATCCCGGCGAGCAGGCACCGAACGTCGTCGTGATCCTGGTCGACGACCTCGGCTTCGGCCACTTCGGGTGTTACGGCTCGTCGATCGACACGCCCAACATCGATCGGCTCGCGGGCGAAGGGCTTCGGTACACCAACTTCCACGTGACGCCCGTGTGCTCGCCGACGCGCGCCGCGCTGCTTACCGGCCGCAATCACCACGAGGTGGGCATGCGGTCGATCTCGAACTTCAACACCGGCTTCCCGAACATGCGTGGTCACGTGTCGAACCATGCGGCGACGATGGCCGAAGTGCTGCGCGACGAGGGCTACACGACCTTCGCGCTCGGCAAGTGGCACCTGTGCCAGATGGAGGACGCGTCGGCCGCGGGGCCCTACGACCAGTGGCCCTGCCAGCGCGGCTTCGACCGCTACTACGGCTTTCTCGACGGCGAGACCGACCAGTTCCACCCGGAGCTCGTCTACGACAACCACGCGATCGAACCGCCGGGGCGGCCCGAGGACGGGTACCACGTCAGCGAGGATCTCGTCGACCGCGCGATCGGCTTCGTGCACGACACCAAGTCGATCCGACCCGACCGGCCGTTCTTCATGTACTTCGCGTTCGGGGCCACGCACGCTCCGCACCAGGCCCCGCCCGCGTATCTCGAGAAGTACCGCGGCCGGTTCGACGAGGGTTGGGACGTCACCCGCGACCGGTGGTTCGCCGCGGCAGATCGAGATGGGCCTCCTGCCCGCGGGAACCAAGCTCGCGCCCCGCAATCCCGGCGTGGAAGCCTGGGACTCGCTGCCCGAGAACCAACGCCGGCTCGCGGCACGTCTGCAGGAGGCGTTCGCGGGTTTCCTCGACCACACCGATGTGCAGATCGGTCGTCTCTGCGATGCGCTCGAAGCGCTCGGCGAGCTCGACAACACGATCATCGTGTTGCTGTCCGACAACGGCGCCAGCCAGGAGGGCGGGCCGTTCGGCGTGATGCACGAGATGAAGTTCTTCAACTTCATCCTCGAGACACCCGACGAGGCGATCCTTCGGCTCGACGACATCGGCGGTCCGAACAGTCACACGAACTATCCGTGGGGTTGGGCGCAGGCCGGCAACACACCGTTCAAGTGGTACAAGCAGAACACGCACGAAGGTGGCGTTCACGTCCCGCTCGTCGTGCGCTGGCCCAAGGAGATCGCCGACGCGGAGCGCGGTGCCCTGCCGCGATCAGTTCCATCACGTCAACGACATCGCGCCGATGATCTACGACATCGTCGGCGTCACCCCACCCGAGGTGTACCGGGGTTACCGACAGATGCCCGTGACCGGAACGTCGATGCGGTACTCGTTCGCCGACGCGGCGGCGCCGTCGACGAAGTCGGTGCAGTACTTCGAGATGATGGGTCACCGGGCGATCTACGCCGACGGGTGGAAGGCGGTCACCCGGCACCAGGCCGGCGTCCCGTTCGACGACGACAGGTGGGAGCTGTACCACGTCGAGGCCGACCGGTCCGAGTGCGACGATCTCGCCGATCGGGAGCCGGAGCGGCTCGCGCAACTCGTCGCACTGTGGTGGCAGGAGGCCGAGGCCCACAACGTGCTGCCGCTCGACGACCGCACGGTCGAGTTGTTCGGTGCGCGCTTTCGCGACCGGTCTCCGCATCCCGAGAGCCGCCATTACACGTACCGTCCACCGATGTCGCCGTTGCCCGCGCAAGTGGGCGCGTCGATCGGAGGCCGCAGCTGGGACCTGGAGGCCGAGATCGACCGGCCCGCGGGCGCCGGCGGTGTGCTGTACGCGACCGGCACCGAGAACTCCGGGCTCAGCGTGTTCGTGCAAGACGACCGGCTGGTCTTCGATTACAACTGCTTCGGCGATCATCACGTCGTCGAGTCGGAACGCGCCGTGCCCGTCGGCCATTCGGTCGTCGGCGTGCACTTCCGGCGTACCGGGAAGGCGGGAACGGCGACGCTCGTCGTCGACGGCGCCGACTGCGGCGCGGTCGAGATCCCGTTGGTCATGCGGATGATGTCGAGCGTCGGCCCGAGCATCGGGTACGACCACGGATCGCCGGTCAGCCGGCTGTACGACGGCACGTTCCCCTTCGAGGGAAGCCTGGCGCGTGTCGACATCCAGCTGATCTCCGAACGGCGCGGCGACGGGACCGACCTCGCCGCCGCCGAGGCGCGCGCCACGATGGCTCGGCAATAGCACCGATGGGAACCGTGCGCCGGCAGGTGCGCATCGCGCGATCCGCGGACGACGTCTGGGCGGTGGTCGGCGATCCGCGCACGATCGCACGCTGGTTTCCCGGCATCGTCGACGCCGTCGTCGACGGCACCGTCCGCACGATCACGACCGCCTCGGGCATCCCGATGTCGGAGGAGATCGTGACCAACGATGCGATCCAGCGCCGGTTCCAGTACCGGCTCACCGGCGGGATCGTGCGCAACCATCTCGGCACCATCGACGTGTTCGACCTGGGCGACGGCACCAGCCTCGTCGCGTACGCGACCGATGCCGAACCCGATCCGATGGCGCTCATGATCGGCGGTGCGACCGGGAACGCGCTGCTCGAGTTGCAGCGTCAGCTCGAACATCCCGAAGCGGCAAAGGAGTAGCGGACCCATGGGCCGCAAGATCCTCTTCGTCACGACCGACCAGCAGCGCTACGACACCCTGGGTTGCAACGGCGGGACGCTCGCACGCACTCCCGTCGTCGACGCCCTCGCGGCCGAAGGCGTCCGCTACGAACGCGCGGTTCCGCAGTCGGTCGTGTGCATGCCGTCGCGCTCGACCATCATCACCGGTCAGTACCCGAGTACCCACGGCGTGTGGATGAACGGCGTGCCGCTTCCCGTCGACGCGCCCTCGGTCGCGACCGACCTCCAACGCAACGGCTACCGCACCGCCCTCATCGGAAAGGCGCACTTCGAGCCGTTCATGGACCCGTTCGGGCGCTTCACCGAGAATTCCGTCGCGCGTTCGGGCGAGGAGACGCTCCCGAGCCGGCGGGCCGACGGCACGATCGGGCCGCATCGGGGCTTCGATCACCTCGAGTTCGCGGCGCACGGTGCGGTCGGGATGTTGCACTACGCGCAATGGGTGATGAGCAACCATCCCGAGGCGACGGGGATGTACTACTCGGCGATCGACGCCGCGTTCAACGTCAATGCCGCGGGCGGCGGAGCGACCGACGCGCCTCAGGTGAAGGACAACCCGATCCCGCGTGATTGGTACCACACCGACTGGGTCGCCGATCGCACGATCGCGTGGCTCGACGCGCTCGACGCCGACGACGACTGGTTCTGCTGGATGAGCTTTCCCGATCCGCACCATCCGTGGGATCCGCCCGCCTCGGAGATGCACCGTGTCGATTGGCGCGACGTTCCGCTGCCGGCTGGTTACCCCACGGACCGGGCGCGCCGGGAAGAGATCCTCGACGACAAGCCGCGTCATTGGCGCCTGTGGTACGACGGCACCCTCGTCTCCAACTATGAAGCACCCAGGGAGTGGGTGCCGGCGACGATGACCGACGACCAGGTGCGCGAGGTCAACGCGCGCAACGCGGTGGAGTGCGAGCTCATCGACGAAGCGCTCGGCCGGGTCCTGGCCGCGATTGCGCGCCGGGGATGGACCGACGACGTCGACGTGATCTTCACCACCGATCACGGCGAGCTCCAAGGCGACTTCGGACTGCTGTTCAAGGGTCCGTACCACGTCGACGCGTTGATGCGGCTCCCGCTCGTGTGGCGGCCGGCTCCATCGGCGGGGATCACGGCTGCGACCGTGACCCGACCGGTCGGACTCGTCGATCTCGCGCCGACCTTCTGCGCGATCGCCGGCATCGAGCCCGCGCGCGACGATGCAGGGACGCGCACTCCCCACCGACGACGCCGACGCCGACGGTCGCGGGTTCGAGCGCGTGCTCACGGAATGGGACAGCGAGCTCTTCGGCGTGGCGGTCCACCTCCGCACGATCACCCGCGACGGTTGGGTCTGCAGCGCGTACGAGCCCGGCTACGTGCACGACGGCACCGAGGGCGAGCTGTACGACCTCACGAACGATCCGCTCCAGCAACGCAACCGGTGGGGCGACCCCGCCGTCGCCGCGCTGCAGTCGGATCTCGTCGCCGACCTGCACGACCACGCCCCCGCGCGCCACCTGCCGCATCTCGAGGTCGAGGCACCGGTGTGACAGACGCCGCGGCGGGCTACTGGGCATCGCGCTGGCCGGGCGAGGACGGCGGTCCACTGCGCCGGCAACTTCCGCGGTCGGGGAGCGGTCCCGCGCTCGAAGCGGGACGCGTCGCCGTGCAGTCGCGCGAAGCCGTCGCGTCGACGATGGTCGTGCTGCGCGATCCGGGTGAGGTGTTCGTCCTGCGTCACACACTCGGAACCGAGACGATCGCATGGGTCGAGCGTGTCGATCCGTCGACGCTCGAGCCGATCGCACGTTCCGCCGACCTCGCCGGTGGCCCGATGTGGCCGGGCGGCATCGCGGCCCACGCGAACGGCTCGCTGCACGTCGTGTTCGGCAACCACGCGCACCGGCTCGCGCCCGATCTCACCGTGATCGCCTCACGAGAACTGCCCCGGCCCCTGCCCTACAACAGCTTCGTCGTCATGCCCGACGGCCATCTGGTGACCAAGGACTTCGGCGGGCTCCTCCCCGGGCGCGACCGCGCCGCCCACGACCCGCAGCCGGCGGAGCTCCTCGCCCTCGACCCGGACACGCTCGAGATCGCGGCACGGTGCAGCGTGGCCGAGTCGTCGGTCGCGCGACTGTCGGCCGCCGGCGACGCCATCTACGTCGTCGGCACCTCGACGTTGTTCCGCGTGCGATGGGACGGCGTGCGGCTCGAGCCCGACGAGTCGTTCGCAGGCCGGTACCGCACGATGCCGGGTCAGACATACGGGTGGGATCCCGTGATCGCGCTGGGCGCGGCCTGGTTCCTCGACAACGGTGAGGGCAGCGATCGCTACGCCGGGACGCTGCGAGGCCAGGGGATCTCGTCCGCGCCGCTGCACCTCGTGCGGGTCGATCTGGTCACGGGGGCGGTGACGCTCACCGAGATCTGCGGGCTCCCGAACGGAATCGTCGCGAACCCCCCGGTGGTCGACGAACGCCGCCGGGTCGTCGTCGGGTACGACACCGGCAACGGCGTGCTGGCCGCGTTCGACGTCGCCGACGACGGTACGACGTCGCCCCGATGGCGGCGCGACCAGAACCACGGGTGTCACATGCTCCTCTTCCCGGATACGGGCGAGCTCGTGACGAACGATCATGACGCGTCGCGCATGGCCGACGTCATCGTGGTAGTCGACATCGAGAGCGGTGAGGAGCGGGTGCGCGTCGACTCGGGGAGTGCGTTGCAGTCGGTGCTGTTCCCGGCGCCCGGCTTCGGGCGTGACTTCTACTACTGCTCGTTCGCGGCCCTCTCCCATATCACCGCCATCGAACCGGCGTGAGTTGCCACCGGCTGGCGCCGGGGCAGTCCGCGCGAGCAGCATCGGGCCGTGCCGAGTGACTACGTCCGCAGCCAGCCCGATTTCTTCGCGGTGGGCCCGGCGTCGGCGTCGGCCGCGATCGACATGGGCGCGGGCATCTGGTGCTCGCCCGGGATGTCGTCGTCGTACATGATCACCGCGCCCGACGCCGACGCCCGCATCGTGGTCAACACAGGGATGTGGTTCGAAGCGCGCACGCACCGGCGCAATTACGACGCCGTTACGAGCGCGCGGACGCGATACATCGTCCTCACCCAGAGTCACACCGATCACATCGGTGGCGTCGACACCTTCCGCGAGGACGGCACCGAGCTGATCGCGCAGGAGAACATCGCGATCTGCCAAGCCGACGACGAGCGCATCCACGGGTTGCGCATCCGCCGCTCCCTCCCGTTCTTCGCCGACGTCATGGGCCAATCCGGGTTCGCGCGCGGCGACGACGTCACCATCCCGCCCTACCCGAAGCCCGCGCACGCCGACATCACCTTCGCCGACACGTACGGTTTCACGTGTGGAGGCCGGCCCGTCGAGCTGGTCAGCGTCCCGGGCGGCGAGACGATCGATTCCCTGGTCGTCTGGCTCCCCGACGACCGCGTCGCGCTCGTCGGCAACATGTTCTCTGCACTGTTCGGTCACTTTCCCAACCTCATGACGGTGCGCGGTGACCGCATGCGCAGCGCGCCCGCGTTCGTCGCGTCGGTACAACGGGTGATCGACCTCGAACCGGAGGTGCTGTTGCTTGGGCACCATGGCCCGGTGCGCGGGGCTGCGCTCGTGCGAGGCGAGTGCGAGCGAGTCCGCGACGCGGTGCAGTACGTGCACGACGCGACCGTCGCCGCGATGAACGACGGGCACGACGTGTGGACTGCGATGCGGGAGATTCGCCTGCCCGACGCGCTCGATCTCGGCGAGGCGTACGGCCGCGTCGACTGGGGCGTGCGCGCGATCTGGGAGACCTACGCGGGCTGGTTTCACCAACATTCCACGCTCGACCTCTACGGCGCGCTCCCGGAGCAGGGAGCGGGCGAGATCGTCGCGCTCGCGGGCGGTCCCGACGTGCTCGCCCAGCGCGCCGACCGCGCTCGTCGCCGGCGACCCCCTCACCGCGGTGCGGCTGTGCGAGCTCGTACTCGCGGTCGACGGCAACCACCGCGGCGCACTCGTCGCGTACGGGGATGCGCATCGCCGCCTGCTCGGCGACCACGAACGAGCGAACTTCTGGCTCACCGGATGGCTCGAGGGCGAGGTCCGGAGTGCCGCGAATCGGGTCGAGCGTGTGGGCGAGCACCCGTCGTGATCGACACGGTGCGCATCGACGATCTGCGCGAGCCGCGTCTCGACCCCGGTCAACGGGCCGCGCTCGACTATGTCGCGACCTTGGACATCCGCTTCGACGCCGACGAGATGCTCGCGCTCGCACGCGAACGCGCCGGGTGCGACGACTTCGGGGATCCCGGGTTCCGGCCGCGACTCGCAGCGATGATCGCCGCCGTCGAGGGCGACGCCGGCCTGGGTCCGCTCGGGCGGCTCGCAGTGCACCAACGCACGATGCGGCTGCTCACGTCGCGCCTGCTCGTGGAAGATCTCGTCGGCCGGCGCCCGGAGATCCTCGCGATCGAGCTCCCCGCGCCGATCATCGTGATCGGGTTGCCGCGCTCGGGGACGACACACCTCGTCAACCTCGTCGCGAGCGACACCCGCCTGCGGTCCTTGCCGTTCTGGGAGAGCATCGAGCCGTGTCGCCGTCCGGGCGACGGACCCGGGCGCGACGGCGTCGATCCGCGTTTCGCTCGCTGCGTCCGCGATTACGACGCCCAGATGCAGATCGTGCCCATGTTGCGCGCGATGCATCACCAGTACCCGACCGCGATCGAGGAGGAGATCGAGCTGCAGGACCTCGACTTCTCCTCGTACACCCTCGAATGGCTCGCGCGCGTACCCGGTTGGCGCGACTTCTATCTCGGGCTCGACCAACACGCGCACTACGCGTACCTGAAGAAGGTGCTCCAGGTCCTCACCTTCTACCGTGGACCGAACCGATGGGTCCTGAAGTCGCCACAGCATCTCGAGCAGATCCCCGCGCTGCTCGCGACGTTTCCCGACGCGACGTTCGCGATCACGCATCGAGATCCGGTCTCGGTGACCCAGTCGGCGATCACGATGCTCGCGTACGGCGATCGCATGCGCCGGGCAACCACCGATCTCGACGCGCTCGCCCAGTACTGGATCGACCGGGTCGACCGTCTCTTGCGGGCGTGCGTGCACGACCGCGGCCTGCTACCCGACGATCGCACCCTCGACGTGCTGTTCCACGAGTTCATGGACGACGACGTCGCGACCGTCGAGCGCATCTACGCGTGCGCTGGTCTCCCGATGACGGGCGAAGCCCGGGCCCAGCTCGATCGGTTCATGACGGAGAACCCGCGGGGCAAGCACGGACGGCTCGCGTACGACCTGCGCGGTGACTTCGGCCTGGATCCCGACGACGTCCGGGACCGGTTCGGCTACTACTTCGAACGCTTCCCGGTGAGGGTGGAGCCGGCATGAGCGGAACCGTCCGCACGGCGATCGTCGGGTGCGGCGCGATCGCGCACTGGCATCTCGACGCGATCGAACGCGCGCAGATTCCCATCACGATCACGACAGCAGTCGATCCCGACGACGCATCGGCGCAGCGTCTCGCGGCGCGCACCGGGGCCGTCGTTCAGCCGTCGCTCGCCGCTGCGCTTGCTGCGGGCGGATTCGACGCCGCGCTGATTGCCGTGCCGCACGATCTCCACGAACGGCTCGCGACCGAGGCCCTGGAGGCAGGGCTGCACGTGTTGCTCGAGAAGCCGCTCGCGCCGACGCTCGATGCGTGCGGGCGCATCCTCGCAGCCGCGCGAGGCGCGGGCACCGTCTTCATGGTGGCGGAGAACGCGCAGTACTGGCCCGAAGTACTGACCGTGCGCGACCTCGTGGGCGACGGCGCGATCGGCGAGGTCGTCACCGCGCGCGCCGCCACGTTCTTTCCCGCGCTCGGCGAGTTCTACGGCGGCGACCGGCCCTGGCGGTTCGACCGCGCCGCCGCCGGCGGCGGGGTGGTCATCGACACCGGTTCGCACTGGCTGCGACCGCTGCGGATGTGGCTCGGCGAGGCGGAGGAGGTCGTCGCCGCGCTCGGTTACCCGCACCCCGACATGGAGGGCGAGTCGCTGTGCCGGGCATTGATCCGATTCGAGGCGGGCGTCGTCGCCGCGTTCGACGCGATGCTCGCCGCCGGCGCCATCTCGAATCAGCCGCTGTTCACCGTGACGGGGACGAAGGGCGAGCTGACGGTCGAGGGGTCGGGCTGGGTCAAGCTGTGGGACGGACGCGACTGGAAGGGGACGAAGGTCGGCGAACGAGGTGGCTACCTCGACTCGTACGCGGGTGAGCTCGCCGATTTCGCCGCCGCCGTGCTCCACGGAAGCTCGCCCGCGGCCCCGGCCGAGTACGCGGTCGGTGAGCTCGCGCTCGCGCTCGCGGCCTATCGATCGGCGGAGACGAAGCGGTGGGAGCAGGTGGAGACGACATGGCCGGTGTGACCTTCGACTTTGCCGGCGCGCGCACACTCGTGACCGGAGGCTCGTCGGGGATCGGTCATCGCGATCGCGCGCGCGTTCGCGGACACGGGCGCGGAGGTCACCGTCACCGGCACGAGACCTGCAGCCGGCGACTACGACGTCGACCTGGGCGCGTTCAGCTTTCGGCAGTGCCGCATGACCGAACCGACCGACATCGAGCGCCTCGCACGCGGGCTCGAGCGGCTCGACGTGTTGGTCAACAACGCCGGGCAGAACCTTCCCGGTGGCCGGGACGAGTACGACCCCGACGTCTTCGAGGAGACAGTGGCCATCAATCTCTTCGGCGCGTACCGGTTGGCGCACGCGACGCGCGGCCTGCTCGCCGCGAGCGACTTCGACGGTGGCGCGAGCGTTGTCAGCACGGCCTCGATGGCGTCATTCTTCGGCATCGAGATGGTTCCCGCGTACGGCGCGGCCAAGGCGGGCATCGTGCAGCTGACGAAGACCCTCGCCGTCAGCTGGGCGAAGCACGGGATCCGCGTGAACGCGGTCGCGCCCGGAATCGTCGAGACGAATATGACCGCGCCGATGATGCCGTTCGAGCAGCTCACCGCACCCCTGCTCGCGCGCACGCCGCTGGGCCGGTTCGCGGCGCCGGACGAGGTCGCGCCCGCGGTCTTGTTCCTCGCGAGCCCGCAGGCGCGTTACGTGACGGGCCAGACCCTTGCGGTCGACGGCGGGTTCTCGGTTTCCGGCTGAGTCTCGGGCGGAACGGGAATCGTCGTGATCATCGCCACGGCATGATCGCCGGCATCATCGCGTCGGGGTCCTCGACCAGCTCGGTGTAGAGACCGAGCGCCTCCCACGTGTCGAGGTAGCAGAAGCGCAGGCTTCCGAACTGGCCGCCCATCAGCTTCGGGAACCCGCCCGCGTCGGCCGTTGTGACCACCGCGTCGAGATCGTCGACGAGGAACCCGAGGTGATGCGCGCCGGGACCGTTGCCCGCGAGGAACTCGACGTGGAGTCCCTCGCCGCGCACGGGCCGGATGAGCTCGATCTGTACGTTGCCGCTGCGTGCGAAACCCAGGTCGAGCGCGCACGAGACTCGTCGGCCCCGGAGGTCGTAGTCGAGGTCGGTCGCGGGCAGGTTCACGAATTCACCGCAGCCGAGTGTCGCTTGCATCGACGCCTGGGCCTGTTCCAGATCGGCGACGACGAACGCCTGTTGGAACAGGCCCGCGCCGATCGACGCCAGGAGATCGCCGATGCCTGCCATCAGTGTCCGACCTTGCGGCCGCGTCGTTCCCAACGGCGCCCGGTAAGACCGACGAGCACGTCGCGCGCCCGATCGGGCAAACGGGTGACGACGTGCCCGGAGATCTTGGCGTCGGGCCCGACGAGGTAGCGCGCCTTGGGGCGCGGCGCGGTGAGCGCGTGCTCGACGGCTCGCGCGACACGATCGGGATCTACTCCCTTCGTCCGGCCCTCGTCGGTGAACCCGCGCGATTGATCGAGCAGCCAGGCGTACTGCTCGCGGCCCGGCCCGACGAGCGAACGCTCGACCTCGTCGACGGTCGTGTCGGCCTTGTCCCAGATCGCCGTCTTTACTTCGCCGGGCTCGATCAACGGACGCGAACCCCACTCTTGGCCCGGGCGAACTCGTGGCGTTGCGCCTCGGCGACAGCCTCGAGCGCGTGCTTCGACGCCGAGTAGGGCCCGAGCCCCGGCGAACAGACCCGGCCCCCGATCGAGCCGATGTACACCACGCGGCCGTGGGCGGCGCGCAACAGTGGCATCGCCAGTCGCGTCAATTCGACGGGCGCGAAGAGATTGACGTCGAACACCCAACGCCACGTCTCCTCGGCGAGATATTCGGTCGCGCCGCCGGTACCGACGCCGGCGTTGTTCACCAGTCCGTCGAGCCCGCGGATGGTCGGATCGTTCGCGATCTGGTCGACAACCGCTCGCATCCGGTCGCGGTCGCCGACGTCGAGCAGCACCGGCCGGATATCCCCGGCGTGGCTTGCCTTCAGCCGATCGGCATCTTCGGTGCGGCGGACGGTTGCGAAGACCGTCCAGCCCGTCGCCGCGAGGCGCGCCGCGCACGCTTCGCCGATACCGGTCGAGGTTCCTGTGACGAGAGCGGTAGGCACGCCGTCAAAGGTAGGTTCGCCGGGGCGTTGGTGTGCACGCGTCGACCGTGTCACACGCGGCGCAGTCGGCCGGACTCGTCACCGGTGAGTGTTCGTGCGAGGTTGCGTCGGTTGCACAACGGAGGTACTGCGCATGGCCAAGATGTTGTATTCGGCCACGATGTCGTTGGACGGCTTCATCGCCGGTCCGGGCGGCGACATGTCGTGGATGACCGAGTATCTCGGGCCGAACCCGCCGGTGGAGAGCCTGATCCACGAGATCGGAGCGTTGCTCGTCGGCAAGCGCACATTCGTCGGCGACGATCCCCACCGGGGCGACGCCGAGCGAGAAGGCAAGCCGTTCGGCGGTGGTTGGGACGGACCTCAGTTCGTCCTGACCCGTCACCCGCCCGACACGCCGGTTGCGGGAGTGACGTTCGTCGGCGACATCGAGCGCGCCATCGCCGAGTCGAAGGCGGCCGCGGGCGACAAGTACGTCAACGTTCTCGGCGCGAGCACCGCCCGGCAGTGTCTCGAGGCCGGAGCGGTCGACGAGATCTTCGTGTGCATCGCGCCACTGCTCCTCGGCGACGGCGTGCGTCTCTTCGACTTTCCCGGTGGGAGGAACGTCAAGCTCGAACGCATCGATCTCAGCCACGTGCCGTTCGCGACGAACCTTCGGTACCGAGTCGTGCGACCAGATCCGACCGGAGGAGCGTGACGATTAGGGTCCACGCCACCGAGCGCGCAATGTTCGCGTCCCGACGTGCCCCTGATGTAAGGAGTCCTCATGGTCGACGACGTGATCCTCGTAGACGAGCCCGCGCCGCGCGTGCGAGCGCATCACGATGAACCGGCCCGGAGAAGCGCAACAGCCTCATCCATCCGTTGCGCGGCGCGATTCTCGAGACGCTGCGCGAGCACGACCAGGATCCCGAGGTCTCGGTGACGATCATCCGTGGCGCGGGCCCGTCGTTCTCCGCCGGGTACGACCTCGGCGGTGGCAACGAGGGTGAGGAGATGCCGTACTACACGCCCGGTGGCGAAGGCGCGTGGCCGCGGCACGTGACCGAGGGCTGGATGAGCATCTGGGATCTCGCCAAGCCGGTCATCGCGCAGGTGCACGGCTTCTGTCTGGCCGGCGGCAGCGAGCTCGCGACGGGCTGCGACCTCGTGTACATGGCCGAGGACGCGCAGATGGGCTACCCGGCCGTGCGGTTCGGCGTCCCCGACATGCACTTCCACCCGTGGTTCCTCGGCATGCGCAAGGCGATGGAGATGATGCTCACTGGCGATTCGATCTCGCGGGACCGAGGCGGTCGAGCGCGGTTGGGCGAACGCCGCGTACCCGGCCGGCGAGCTCGACGAGCGGGTGCTCGAGGTCGCGCGACCGCATCTCGCTGATCCCGGTCGAGCTGTTGCAGCTCAACAAGCGCATCGTGCATCGGCAGATGGACGCCATGGGGCTGCGGGCGGGCATCCGCGCGGGAACCGAGCTGTGCGCGTTGGGTACCCACACCGAGGCCATGCGACAGTTCATCGGCGCGGCCCGCGAGAAGGGTCTCACCGGCGCGCTGCAGGAACGGGACGCGCCGTTCGGTGACTACCGCACGACCGCGTGAGTCAGGCGGGCGATGCGATCCGACGACGACCCCATCTGAACGGGCGGTGTATCGAAACCGGGCCGGGTGGCGGTAACCCTTGACCCTTCCTATCACTGATAGGTATTCTGCCTATCAGTGATAGGCAAGGTCGCGCAGCGTCGGGAAGAGCGGGTGGCGGAGATCGTCGCCGCCGCGTGGACGCTCGCGCGTACCGACGGTGTCGGGGCCGTGTCACTTCACGCGCTGGCCCGCGCGGTAGGCATCCGCCAACCGTCCCTGTACGAGTACTTCGACTCGAAGAACGCGCTCTACGACGCGATGTTCGCCGACGCCAACCGCCAACTCCTCGCGCGCCACGATGCCACCAAATTCCCGCGACGACCCGCGCGCGGCCGTGAAGGTCTTCATGCGCACACTCGTCGACTTCGCGATCGAGGATCCGGCCCGCAGACGCGCTCTTGTTCCAGCGTCAGATCCCGGGTTTCGAACCGTCGCCGGACTCGTACGCCCTGGCGCAGACGATGCTCGAGCCACGCGGTCGAACTGCTGCACTCGGCGGGGCTCGAGTCGCAAGCCGACGTCGACTGTTTCGTCGCGATGGTCGCCGGCCTCATCGGCGCGCAGCTCAGCAACGAGCCCGGCGGCGACCGGTGGACCCGCCACCTCGACCGCTTGACCGACATGTACCTCGACGAACCGACAACCGCGAAGTCACCGAAGTCACCGAAGTCACCGAAGTCACCGAAGTCACCGAGAGCAGGGAGACGCCGATGATCCCCGAGCGGATCAAGCGACCGGAAGCACGTGTGCTGGCAGACGAGGAGTTCCGGCGGTTCGCCGCGCTCGTCGGCTCGCTGGGCGACGACGAGTGGACACAGCCGACCGACTGCGATGCCTGGGACGTCCGCAAGATGGCCTTGCACGTGCTCGGATCGGCCGACGCGCAGGCCTCGTTCCCGCAGTTTCTCCATCAGCTCCGGCGGGGCCGGCCGCTCAACAAGGAGATCGACTCGCACCACTGGGTCGACGGGTTGAACGAGTTGCAGATCCGCGAGCGCACACACCTCTCGGACGCCGAGATCGTGCTGCAGTTGACGACGGTGGGTCCGAAGGCGGTCAAGGGTCGGTGGGGGACGCCGTTGCCGATGCGGTATCTCCCGATCTCGTTCGGCCCTCCGATCGGGTGGGCTCCGCTCAAGTACCTGCTCGATGTCGGCTTCACCCGCGACGTGTGGGCGCACCGCATCGACATCTGCGCCGCGACCGGTCGCGAGATGCAGCTGACCGCCGACCACGACGGGCGACTCGTCGCCGACATCGTCGGCGAATGGGCCGAGATCCACGGCGAGCCGTTCGACCTCGTGCTCGAGGGGCCCGCGGGCGGGAAGTTCAGTCAGGGCGTCGGTGGCGAACGCGTCGACATCGACGCGATCGAATTCGTCCGCGTGCTCGCCGGACGGCGCGTGGGCACCGGGGTCCTCGCACACCCGCTCCCACTGTGAGCGTCGCCGTCGCACGCAGCCGCGTCGGGGGTCGCTGAATGGAGCTGCTCGCCGGCCACCAGGGGTTGCGCGGGGAATAGAGTCGCGGCCGGGACATAGCGGAAAGAGGTCGGTTGCGCGCGATCTGGCGACACATCCGCGGCTGGCCGCGACCCGGGCAGATCGGGATTGCGGTTCTGCTCGGAGTGATCGCCGCGGTTGCGCTTTCCGCGGCGATCGGCGGCGGTGGGAAGGCTCGAACGACCGCCGGTTCGACGTCGACGAACGCGCCGACCTTGCCGTCCCCGCCGTCCCCGCCGACGACGAATGTCAGCGCCGCGGTGACCACGACGGTCGTCGTCGCGCCGCCCACGACGAAAACGGTTCCGGTCACCGCGGCGCCGCCGCCGACGAAGCACCGCGTCGCGTCTGGTCCCGATCGCCATTGCGCCTCCGTCGCACGCGGACACGTACGACCGCGCGGTCGATTTCGGCGGCTTCATCGACGTCGAGGGTTGTCAGGACACCCGCGCGGTCCTGCTCGTCCGAACTTCGCGTGCGCCCCTCACCTTCACGACCGCCCGCAACTGCACGGTGAAGACCGGACTCTGGACCGACCCCTGGTCGGGAAAGACGACGACGGTCGCGCACGATCTGCAGATCGACCACACCGTCCCACTCGCGAACGCGTGGCGGTCGGGGGCCTGGGCGTGGACGCACGATCAGAGGGTCGCGTACGCGAACGATCTCGCCGACGCCGACCATCTCGTCGCCATCGTCTCGTCCGAGAACGAATCGAAGGGCGACGACGGCCCCGATGCGTGGAAACCGCCGGATCCAACCGCGTGGTGCCGCTACGCGTTGGCGTGGGACCGCATCGAGTCGAAGTGGCACCTGAGCGCGACGCAAGCCGAATGGAACGCGATGGTCGTCATGGCCGCGACCTGCTGACCCGAGGATCCGCGCCGCCGATCAAGTCCGCGCCGCCCGCTGGTCATCGCCTCCGACGGGTTGGTAGAACTGACACTCATGTACACCATGACAACGGGCCGGAACTCCGACGAGGTGTTGCGCGTCGTCGTCGCGCAGCCCCGTTGACCATGCGCGTCGTCGTCTTGGGTGCCGGGTTCGGCGGGCTGGAACTGACGACCAGGCTGTCGGACGAATTCGGGGCCGGCATCGAGGTCGTCCTCATCGACAAGACGGAAGACTTCGTCTTCGGGTTCTCCAAGCTGGAGGTGATGTTCGGCCGAGCGCTCCCAGAACAGATCCGCCACCCTTACCGCGATTTCGTCAAGCCCGGGGTGCAGTTCGTGCAGTCGACGATCCGGTCGATCGATCCCTACGCAAAACGGGTCGAGACCGACGCGGGGACACTCGACGCCGACGTGCTCGTCGTCGCGCTCGGCGCCGACCTGCACCCCGAGGCGACGCCGGGTCTCGTAGAAGGCGGCCACGACTTCTACACCGAGGCCGCCGCGTTCGCGGTGAGGGATGTGCTGGCCGACTTCGCCGGGGGGCGCGTGATCGTCGCGGTGACGTCCACTCCCTTCAAGTGCCCGCCCGCCCCGAGCGAGACCGCGCTCTTGCTGCACGACTTCCTCACCGACCGCGGGCTGCGCGATCAGTCGAACATCGCGCTCGTCATGCCGCTCCCCGTCCCGATTCCACCGTCGCCTGCGGCCTCGCAGGCACTGCTCGCCGCGTTCGCGGAGCGGGGTATCGACTGGCATCCCGGGACGCTCGTGCGAGCGCTCGATCCGGTTCGCCGGGTTGCGCTGGTCGGCGACGCCGGCGAGGAGATGCCCTACGACCTCTTCCTCGGTGTGCCGACCCACCGGGTGCCCGAGGTCGTCGCGCGGTCGGGGATGACCGTCGACGGCTGGATCCCGGTGAACCCGCAGACGCTGGAAACCCAGTTCCCCGGTGTGTACGCGGTCGGCGACGTCACCAGCGTGGGGACCCCGAAGGCCGGTGTGTTCGCCGAGGGCCAAGCGGTCGTCGCCGCGGAGGGAATCGCGGCCCTCATCCGCGGTGATGGCCAAGCCTCGCTCTACGACGGCCGCGGCATCTGTTACCTCGAGTTCGGCAACGAGCAGGTCGCGAAGGTCGATGTCACCTTCGCCAGCGGTCAGGCACCGAGCGGCGCGCTCGAAGGTCCGTCGCCCGCGCTGGTCGCCGACAAGGCCGAGTTCGGGACGAGTCGGGTGCAGCGCTGGTTCGGTCGCACCTGGCCCTGAGCCGCGATGGGCGTGCGCCGCGCTCGGAGCGGGGACGGTGGCGCGCTCGGCCAGTCGGTAGCTTGTTGGCCGTCCGTACGAGGTAGCCGCGAGTGTCCGACACAATCGACCGCAGCATGTGGCGCCGCGGCGTCGTCACGTTGCGCCGGTTCATCGTGGCGCACCCGGGGCCCTTCACGGCGTCGGTGACGGGCTCGTCCGTGTTCGCCCTCACGTCGGTGCTGGGGACCATCGTCCTCGGGCGCGTGACCGATCACATCATCGTTCCCGCGTTCGGCGCCCCCCGTTCAGTAGCGACGTCGCGAGCAGCACCATCTGGGCGGGCGCGGCCGCGATCGTCATCGTGGCGTTCGTCCGTAGCGTCGGGGTCATCGCGCGGAGGTACTTCGCGGGCATGACTGCCGCGGCGAACATGGCGACGCTCCGCCACCAGATCGCCGACCGCTATCTCGACGTGCCGTTGTCGTTCCACCGGGAGCACACGACCGGGACGTTGCTCGCGCATGCCGACAACGACGTGATGGTCGCGTCGGAGGTGATCAACCCACTGCCGTTCTCGACCGGCCTCATGCTGCTGATCGTCTTCTCGATCGTCGCCCTCTTCGCGATCGACCCGCTGCTCACGTTGGTCGGTCTCGTGTTGTTCCCGGCGATGTTCGCGCTGAACCGCTTCTACACCCGGCGGGTCGAGTTGCCCGCGCAGACGGTGCAGGAGCGGGTGGGCGACGTATCGGCGATCACCCACGAGAGCTTCGAAGGTGTCGTGGTCGTGAAGACGCTCGGCCGCCAGGACGCCGAGGTGGAGCGGTTGGGGCACGCCGCCGACCAACTCCGCGTGGCGCGTGTCCGTGTCGGTGCGCTGCGTGCGCTCTTCGAGCCGACCCTCGACGCGCTCCCGAACCTCGGCATCATCGCGCTGCTCGCCGTCGGCGGTTGGCGCGTGTCGACCGGCGCGGTCTCACCGGGCGATCTCGTGCAGGCGATGGCGCTTGTTCACGCTGCTCGCGTTCCCGATGCGAGTCGTCGGTTTCCTGCTCGAGGAGATGCCGCGTTCGGTCGTCGCGCTCGATCGCATCGACGGTGTGCTCGCGGCGGCGCCGGAGGCCGTGCCCGCGGATCCGCGTGGCGCTGCCGAGCGGCGGGCTCGACGTCGATGCCGACGGGCTCGAGTACGGCTACGTCGCCGGGGTGCCCGGTCCTGCAGGACTGCGACGTTCGCATCGCAGCCGGTGAAGTCGTCGCCCTCGTCGGCCCGACCGGCTGCGGCAAGACCACTCTGTGCGAGCTGCTCGCGGGCCTCGACCGGCCCGAGCGCGGCGCGGTGCGCGTGGGCGGCATCGATCTCACCGAGGCCACCCGCGCCGATCTGCGGTCGAGCGTTGCGCTCGTGTTCCAGGAGTCGTTCCTCTTCACCGACACGATCGCGAACAACATCGCGATCGGACGGGACCCGAGCGATCCGCACGGGAACGACGCGTCGATGCGGTGGGCCGCGGGCATCGCGCAGGTGGCGCGGTTCGTCGACTCGCTGCCGGCGGGGTACGGCACCGAGATCGGTGAGCGGGGCGTGACGGTGTCGGGTGGTCAGCGCCAGCGCATCGCGCTCGCCCGCGCACTCATCCGCCGGCCCGCGGTTCCTGCTCCTCGACGACGCGACGTCGGCGGTCGACGCGACGGTGGAGGCGCGGATCCTGCGAGGTCTGCGCGACGAGCTCGACATGACCACGCTGATCGTCGCGCACCGGGTCTCGACGATCGCGCTCGCCGACCGCGTGCTGTTCATGCAGGAAGGTCGCATCGTCGCGACCGGAACGCACAACGAGCTCCTCGCGACCAACCGCGACTACGAGGCCATGGTGCGCGCCTACGACCAAGAGGTGGCGTGATGACGCGCACCGGCGACAAGACGGTGCACGGCGCCGCGCACGACGTGGTCGCCGACTCCGCGCCGGCCCAGGCGCGCGACGAGTTCACCGAGCGGGTCTTCGCCGCCTTCGAGGACGACGACGTCACGCCCGCCGGCAGCACCGCGGCGGGCGCGTTGTCGGTGCTGCGGCGAGGCCTGACCGCGAGCCCCGAGCTGCGCGTCGGCCTGAAGGCGACGATCGTGTTCGCGATCGTCGCCGCGCTCGGGAAAGCTCGCGATCCCGATCCTGATCCAGGTCATCCTCGACCGGGGCGTGCTCGATGCGAGACGGGTTCCAGCGCCGAGTTCGTGCTGCTCACCTGCCTCGTCGCGGTCGTGATCACGATCGGCGTCCTCTTCGTCAGCCGGACCGCCTACTTCCGGCTGGTGCGCGCCGGCGGAGCAGGCGCTGTGCAACCTGCGCGGTCCGGGTGTTCGATCACATCCACCGGCTGAGCATGGCCGAGCACACCACGACGCGGCGCGGCGTGTTCGTGTCGCGCGTCACGAGCGACATCGAGACCCTCGCACGCTTCGTGCAGTGGGGGATGATCTCGTGGCTGGTGAACGGCACGCTGATCGTCGGCACCCTCGTGGTGATGTTCGTCTACTCGTGGCAGCTGACCTTGCTCACCCTGGTCGCGTACCTTCCGGTGCCGCCGCTGTTCCGGGCGTTCCAGCGGCGCCAACTCGCGGCGTACGACGAGGAACGGACGCGCATCGGCGACATGATCGCCGAGTTCTCCGAGACCGTCAGCGGGGCCGCGGTCATCCGCGCCTACGGGCTCCAGGAACGGGCGCGGGTGCGGCTGCGCGACCGCATCGACGGCGCGTACCGCGCCCGGCTCCGTGCCGCGAGGTACTTCGCCGCGATGTTCCCGCTCGGCGACTTCTTCGGCGCGATCGCCCTCGCCGCCATCGTCGTCGCCTCGGCGTACCACGGCCGGGAGTGGGGCCTCGACACCGGCAAGGTCGTCGCGTTCATGTTCTTGATCAACTTGTTGCTCAGCCCGATCGGCGAGCTGAGCGAGATCCTCGACCAGACCCAGACCGCGATCTCGGGTTGGCGCAAGGTGCTCGCGGTGCTCGATGTGCCGATCGACGTCGCCGAACCGGCCGACGGCGTGCATCTGGCGCACGGCGCGCTCGGTGTCGAGGTGTCGCACATCGAGTTCGCCTACCGGGGTGACGCGCCCGTGCTGCACGACGTGAGCGTCGAGATCACCGCCGGGGCCCACGTCGCGATCGTCGGGGAGACGGGTTCGGGCAAGACGACGTTCGCGAAGCTGCTCTGCCGGCTCGCCGATCCGACGGCCGGACACGTGCGGATCGGTGGCCGCCGATCTCCGCGACGTCGATCCGGCCTCCCGCCGGCGCGCGATCCGCATGGTGCCGCAGGACGGCTTCCTGTTCGACGCGACGATCGCCGACAACGTCCGCATGGCCGCACGCGGACGCAACCGACGACGAGATCGAACAGGCCTTCGCCCGGCTCGGACTCGACTGGTGGCTGATGCGCCTGCCCGACGGGCTCGAGACGATGGTGGGCGAGCGGGGCGAGTCGTTGTCGGTGGGGGAGCGCCAACTCGTCGCCCTCGCCGCGCGCCGAGCTCGGCGACCCCGGGCTTCTCGTGCTCGACGAAGCCACGAGCGCGGTCGACGCCGAGACCGAGCGCGCCCTCGCCGACGCGCTCGGCCCGTGTCTCGCGGGGCCGCACGACGATCAGCATCGCCCACCGTCTCTCGACCGCCGAGCACGCCGACCGCGTGCTCGTGTTCGACGCGGGGCGCATCGTCGAAGCCGGCAGCCACGACGAGCTCGTCGCGGCGGGTGGCGTCTACGCCAAGCTCTACCGGAGCTGGACCGCGAACACGCGCACCGCGTGAACGCGGCCCTTCCGAGTACTCAGACCCGGACGAGTCAGACGCGGTCGAGCTCGAGCATGCGGATCGCGTTGCCGCGCAGGATCTTGTACTTGTGTTCGTCGGTCATGCCCTCGAGCATCTTCTCGCAGTAGTCCTTCGAGCTGGGCCACGTCGTGTCGGTGTGCGGGTAGTCGGTCTCGAAGCAGATGTTGTTCTCGCCGACTTCTTGGAGCGAGTTCACGCCGTGCCGGTCCCAGGTGAAGCAGCCGAACACGCGGTCGTAGTAGTAGGTCGAAGGCGGCTCGGGGCACAGGCGCTTGGAGTTCTGCCAGGCGTTGTGCTCCTGCCACACCGTGTCGGCGCGCTCGAGCGCGTACGGCAGCCAGCCGATCTGGCCTTCGCGAGTATGCGATCTTCAGCTTCGGGAACCGGTGCATGATCCCGCCGAAGAGGTAGTCGCCGAGCGACGCCATCGAGTTGTTGAAGCTGACCATGCTCCCCACGCCGGGAGGCGCATCGCGTGACGAGAACGGGTCGGTCGACGACGATCCGACGTGCATGCACACGGTGGTACCGGTGTCGTCGCACACATCGAACATCGGGTCCCAGTGGCCGGTGTGGATGCTCGGCAGGTCGAGCCGGGTCGGCAGCTCCGAGAAGCACACCGCGCGCACGCCGCGCGCTGCGTTGCGTTGGATCTCCTGCGCCGCGAGCTGCGGATCCCAGAGTGGGATGATGCACAGCGGGATGTTGATCCCGATCGAGGGGTCGCACCACTCGTCGACCATCCAGTCGTTGTACGCCTTCACGCACGCGAGCGCGAGCTCACGATCGTCGGCCTCCATGAACGTCTGGCCGCAGAACCGCGGGAACGTCGGGAAGGGCAGCGACCCGTCGACCCAGTTGACCTCGAAGTCCTTCTTACGCTCCTTAGCGTCCCAGCAGCCCGCGCGCATGTCGTCGTACGTGACCGCGGTCATCGTCATGACGGTCTTGTCGAAGGTCGACACGTCGTCACCCTTCGTCGCCGACTTCGGGATCGCGACGAACTTCTTCTGCACGTAGATGACTTTGTCCTCGTAGATCCAGGCGTCGCCCCACTCGCCCTCGGGATCCTCGGTCATCTCGTACTTGGCGCCCTTCTTCAACCGGAACTTCCCCCAGCGCTTGCGCTCGACGTGCGGGCCCTTCTCCCGGTACTTCTCCGGCAGCCAGGTCTGCCACACGTGCGCGGGCTCGACGACGTGGTCGTCGACGCTGATGATCTTGGGTAGCTCCACGGGGACCCCCGGTGCGGCTCGGACTATGACGTGCGTGTCAGGTT
Source organism: uncultured Actinomycetes bacterium (assembly GCA_963761055.1). Classification (GTDB taxonomy): domain Bacteria; phylum Actinomycetota; class Acidimicrobiia; order IMCC26256; family PALSA-610; genus PALSA-610. The sequence goes on from CAVXFO010000001.1 coordinate 423,107, forward strand.
CTTCAAGCTACCCCGGACCGGCCCGGGACAGCAGAACGTCGACGCGCACCCGGTCGGATGACGATCTACCGTGCGGCTGGTCGCCGAGATCGCCGACCTCACCCCTGGCCGCGCGCTCGACGCCGGTTGTGGCGAAGGCGCCGACGCGATCTGGCTCGCTCGGCGCTGCCCAAGGCCGCAGGAAAGGCCGCGGTGCGGACGTTGCTCGACGCGGTGCGCCCGGGCGGGTTGCTGCTCGCCGTCTACCACGATCTCGACGACGAACATCGCGAGCACATGAAGTCCCGGGGTTTCGACCCGGCGGACTACGTCGGTGTCGATGATCTCGGCCGGCTGCTCGAAGGCGAGTTCACCGTCGAGCAGCGTGCGGTCGAGCCGCGCATCGACCCGCCGTCCGTGACGCGGTCACGAGGGCGAGCCGCGCAACTCGCGGCGACCGCGCCGCCTTGCGAGATGCCGAGCAACCCAAAGCGCGGCCACCATGCCGGCGCGACGAGTGGTGGTCCGGTGCCAGTGACTGCGTAGGCGACCCGTCGGCCGCCAAATCGCAAGAACCGGATCACCGACTCCCGCCCCATGCCCAAGAGAGTACGACAGTGTCAGCCTTCGACCGACTTTCGGAACGTGCGCAGTGCGATCGTGGTGAACAAGGCTGCGTATGCGGCGACGACCGCGAGGCTGAGCGTGGCCATCGCCGTCGCGTTGGTCATGCCCCAGATGTCGTGCAGCCCGCTCGCGCTGTTGTCGAGCAGTCCGTAGCGCATCAGAGCGAGGGCGTGCGTCAACGGGAGGACGCGGGCGAAGGCGGTCAAGGCGCTAGGAAGCGCCGTGATCGGAAAGAGCGAACCGGCGAAAAAGAACGGCACGATCGCGATGGCCGGCAGCGCGCCGGTGTACTCCTCCACGGTGGGTATGCGGTTGGAGAGCATCTCCGCGACGCCGTACATCGCGATGCCGAGGAGCACGGCGGCGCTGAGGAACCACGCGAGGCCGGAGCCCGACGCGCTCAGGTGCGCTCCGCGCAGCGCGGCTGCGATCACCAGCACCACCACCTGCAGCGCGGTGATCATCAAGGCCACGGCGAGGTTGGCCAGCACGATCAGCGGACGCCGCAGCGGCGCGGCCAGGAGGTCGCGGCGGGCGCCGCTCTCACGGTCGAGAATGACGCCGATGCCGGAGAACATGCAGTTCAGCGGGATCAGGAGACCGACAGTGCCGACTGCGGCGAAGCTCATGTAGTCGAGGCTGGGAATGGTCGGGCCGATGGATGCCAGCGCGGGTGCGATCACGAGCGCGAACAGCACTGGCGTCAGCAAAGGCACGAGTAGCTCCCGCGGTGTACGGACGCTGAGTGCGAGCCGACGGCGCGTGAGCGTCGCGAACGCAGACCGCGTCCTTGTGACGTTCGGGCGCTCGCGGCCGACGACGGGCGGGGTAAGGATGGCGGTCGGGGCGGACATCAATTCCTCCTTGGGGAAGGTCGCGCAGTCTCACGCGGCGAGGGTGCCGCCGGTAAGGCGGAGGTAGACGTCGTCAAGGGTTGGCGGTCGAGTGCTCGTCGCGGTGGCGGCGAGGCCGGTCTCGCGAATGGCGGCGAGCACCGCGTCCGCCGACCGACCGCGCACCGGGATCGTCAACGTCGCGCCGACCGCGAAGGAGTCGTCGCCGGCGACACCGCGGCTGCGTAGGCGCGCGAGCGCGACAGTTGGATCGGTGCCGACGCGGACGTCCAGCAGCTGGTCGCCGAGGGCGGCGAGCAGCGTCGCCGGCCGATCGAGCGCGACGATGCGTCCGGCGTGCATGATCGCGACGCGATCGCACAGGCGCTCGGCCTCGTCGAGATAGTGCGTGGTGAGCAGCACGGTCGCGCCGAAGCGAGCGCGTAGCCCGGCGATGACGTCGATCAGCTCGTACCGAATGCGCGGATCGAGTCCGACGGTCGGTTCGTCGAGGAACAACACCCGGGGTTCGGAGATGAGCGCCCGGGCGATCTCGAGTCGCCGGCGCTGCCCACCGCTGTACGTCGCGACCGGCCGGTCGAGCAGGTCGGCCAGCTCGAAGCTGTCGGCGAGTTCGGCGAGGCGCCTGCCGGCGTCGTCGGCGCGGACGCCCCAGAGCCGGGCGTGGATCTCGAAGTTACGGCGGCCGGTGAGGGCCCGGTCGACGACCGGGTCCTGGAACACGACCGCGCTCTCGGCTCGGGCCGCGATCGCCTCGGTCGCGATATCGCGTCCGTACAGGCGCGCCGAACCCGACGTCGGCCTCACCGTCGTGGTCAGCATGCCGACCGTCGTCGACTTGCCCGCGCCATTCGGCCCGAGCAGCCCAAAGACCTCTCCGGTGGTCACCTCGAAGTCGATTCCTTTCACTGCCTCAACTCCGTCCGCCCAGATCTTCGTGAGGCCGTGCACGCTTATCGCCGGTGGGTTCATGTCGTTACGGTGCATGCCGGTAGCGACGACGCAGGCCGCGAGAACGTGACGCGGCGGCCCGATGTCACGTTCGGGCCCGTGGCCTCGTCGATGTGGGGAGTACTACCGTCGGTCAGGAGTCGGACTGCCATGGATCGCGAACCCGCCCCGCCGTTCCCCGCGACCGTCGACCCGCGCTTCGACACGCTCTGGCGGGACAACCGCGTCCGGATGCTCGCACTCGCCCGCCGCATGCTCGGAGACGCCACCGAAGCCGAAGACGTGGTGCAAGAGGCTTTCGGCCGGCTCGCACGCGTCGGCCTCGACGAGCTCCTGGACGCGCCCGGCTGGCTCGCGGTCGTCGTTCGAAGATTGTGCCTCGATCGCATCCGTTCCGCGCGCTTCCGTCACGAATCGACGACCCTCGCGTCGTTACCCGACGGCGTGATCTCGCTCCCGCCGGAGCTGGCCGCCGATCCCGCCGATCGGATCACGCTCGACGACCAGGTCCAGCTCGCGCTCGCGGTCGTGCTCGATCGCCTCTCGCCCGCGGAGCGCACCGCGTTCGTGTTGCACGACATCTTCGGCTTCCCGTATGCCGCGGTCGGCGAGGTGGTCGGACGCTCGACTGCCGCCTGCCGTCAGCTCGCGAGCCGGGCTCGCCGGGCTATACGCGCCGGATCGAATGAGGAACGCGACGACGTTCGCCGGACCGATATCGAGAACGAGCACCATCGCGCCGTATCGGAGCGATTCATCGAGGCCTGCGCGGGCGGCGACATCACCGCGCTCATGCAGGTGCTCGATCCGGACGTCGTCGGCGAAGCCACGATCTTCGGCTTCGGGCCGTTGCTCACATCGGTCGGGCGGCCGGTCATCGCGCAGCGACTCCTCGGCCTCTTCGGCCCCGGCACCGACAGCGCGCTCATCCCCATGACAGTGGAACAACAGCCCGGCGTGATCGCGTTCGTGCACCGTCGGGTTGCGGCGGTCATCCGTTTCGAAGCCGAAGACGGCCTGATCCGCGACATCCGGGCGCTGGTCCTGCCGCCCGGCGTGTAGCCAGCGCGACCGCAGCCTTCGGGAATTCGTGTCAGCGACGCAATCGAGCGGGCGCGTGCGATTCTCGATCGCTGCGACGCTGAGGGTGCTGGCGCACCTCCAACAGTGCTCACGGACCAACCCTGAGCACTCTTGGAGGTGGCGGGAGTCGAACCCGCGTCTCCCGAGCTGTTGGTGGGACTTCTCCGAGCGCAGCCGTTGGTCAATGTCACCCACCGACAGCTCAACGGCATGCTGTCGGCGGGCCATCCTCGTTTTGATGTTCCGATAAGCCCCGAGGCCTTACTTACCGGTGAGCCATCCTGGATGACGCGTCGGCGGGACGAATGACGAATCCCATCCGGGCGGGCAACCTATTTCTAGGCAGCCATTGCCATTTGGTTATTGGCGTGTATTGGTTGTGCCGACTCTTTCACGACGATCCGGCGACGTCGGCTCGCTTCCCCCACCTCGATCCTCGAGATCGAAGCCACGCACCCCCTTGTCAATCCGCCGTCGGCCGGTGCGTGCGTACTGGTGGCCTCGAGCGGGACAGCAAGTGTACCGGGCCGCCCGAGGGGTACGTTTCGCGCGTGCGTCCGTTGCCCCGGGTGGTCATCGTCGGAGGTGGGTTCGGCGGCCTGCAGTGCGCCAAATCACTGCGGGACAAACCGGTCGACGTGTTACTCGTCGATCGGCACAACTACCACCTCTTCACGCCGCTGTTGTACCAGGTCGCGAGCTGTCTCCTGAACCCTTCGGAGATCACGGCACCGCTGCGCAAGGTGTTCCGGGGCGCGCCGAACGTCCGCTACCGCGAGGGCGACGTCACCGGGGTCGACTACGAGCGCAAGGTCGTGCACCTCGCCGGCGGGTCCGACCTCTCCTACGACTACCTCGTCGTCGCGACGGGCAGCACGACCAACTATTACGGCAACGAGAGCATCCACGACCACGCCCTCGGGCTCAAGGATCTCGGCGAGGCGCTGCGACTGCGCAACCACGTGCTGGAGTGCCTCGAACGGGCTACGACCGCGCCCACCGAAGCCGAGCGCACGCGGCTGCTCACGTTCTGCATCGTCGGCGGCGGCCCGACCGGAGTGGAGTACACGGGCGCGCTGGGCGAGCTCGCCCGGCTCGTCCTTCCCCACGAATATCCCGAGCTTCCGGCATCGTCGATGCGGATCCTGTTGCTCGAAGGCGGCGACCGGCTCCTGACGATGTTCGTGCCCCGGTTGTCGAAATACGCGCTGCGGGAGCTCGAACGGCGCGGCGTCGACGTGCGCACCAACACGCTCGTCAACTCCGCGGACGACGGGGGAGTGGTGCTGCACGACGGCAGCGAGATCCCGACCGCGACGATGGTGTGGACCGCCGGCGTACGCCCGAACGATCCCGTGCACGAACACCCGCACCGCTTCGAGGTCGACGACCACCTGCCGCGTGACCGAGGCCGACGGTGTGTTCGCGATCGGCGATGTCGCCGCCGCGCACGACCGGCACGGCACGGTGCTCCCGATGGTCTCGCCGCCGGCGATGCAAGCCGGACGCTACGTCGCCCACCACATCGTCGACGGCGGCGCCCGCCGCAAGTTCCGCTACCACGACAAGGGCACGCTCGCCACGATCGGGCGCCGGTCGGCGGTAGGCCAGGTCGGACCCCTGCGGTTCCGAGGCTTCCTCGGATGGGTTGTTTGGCTCGTGGTCCACCTCTACTACCTGATCGGGTTCGAGAACCGGATCCGAGTGATGATGCGCTGGGCCTGGTACTACGTGAGCTCCGATCGCCCGATTCGCACCATCGTCGAGGCCGACCCGCGCCGCCGTGAATGATCCGGGAATGGGGACCGCGGTCGTGTCGTTGACAGTTACCTATGGCGACCATGCAACTGACCACCGACAACTTCGAGCAGACGATCACCGAGAACGACATCGTGCTCGTCGACTTCTGGGCCTCCTGGTGTGGCCCCTGCCGGATGTTCGGCCCGGTGTTCGAGCAGGCGTCGGAGAAGAACGCCGACATGGTCTTCACCAAGGTCGACACCGAGGCTCAGCAGCAGTTGGCCGCCACGTTCAACATCATGTCGATCCCGACATTGATGGTGTTCCGCGAGAACGTGCTCGTGTTCTCGCAGCCCGGTGCCCTCCCGGCGGAGGCGCTCGACAACCTCATCGAGCAGGTGCGTGCGCTCGACATGGACGAGGTCCACAAGGCGGTCGCCGCCCACGAGGCCGAGCACGCCGACCACGCCGGTCACGATCACGCCCACTGATCGGGCGTACTGAGCGAGGTCTCGTTGTCGAGGCCGAAAATGTGGCCAAGCAGGCTCGGAAACTGGCCATTTTAGAAAGTGTTTGCACGCGTTATCGTGCCAGCCATGCTCCCCCGCCTCGCCGCTTGGTGTTATCGACGTCGGCGCATCGTCGTCATCGCGTGGATCGTCGCCCTCATCGGTGTCAACGTGCTCGCGAAGACGGCGGGCGGCGACCTGTTGAAGTCGTTGTCACTGCCGGGAACCGAGTCGCAACGCACCTTCGACGTGCTGAAGGCCGACTTCCATCAGACCGGCGACCGCGGCTACCTCGTGTACAGGGCGACCGGCCCGGCCGGGATCCAGGCGCCGGCGGTGAAGTCGGTGATCGAGAACACCCTCGCGCCGACGTTGCGCACGGAGAAGCACGTCGCGTCGGTCACCACTCCCTACGAGCCGGGCGGAACGCGCTTCGTGTCGAAGAACGGCACGATCGCCTACGCCGAGATCCAGTTCGACGTGCAGGCGAACGACGTTCCCGTCGATGTCGCGAGCCACATGCGCGATGTGGTGAACACGGCGAAAAGCTCGGATCTGCAGGTCGAGCTGGGCGGCTCGATGTTCACCGACCAGACTCAGCCCAAGAGTGAGGTAATCGGAATCCTCGCGGCGGTGATCATCCTCCTGATCGCGTTCGGATCGGTGCTCGCGATGGGTCTGCCGATCATGACCGCGCTCTTCGGCATCGGCATCGGGCTCGCCATCGTCACGTTGCTCGCACGGTTCACCGATATGCCGTCGTTTGCGCCACAAGTGACTGCGATGATCGGAATCGGAGTCGGCATCGACTACGCGCTGTTCATCAGCACCCGGTACCGAGAGGCCCTGCACCAAGGTCGCAGTCCGCAGGACGCGGTCGTGCATGCGATCGACACGAGTGGCCACGCGGTGTTGTTCGCGGGCGGCACCGTCGTCATCTCCCTGCTCGGCCTGTTCGTGATCGGCCTCGCGTTCATCCGCGGGTTGTCGATCGGTGCCGCGCTCGCGGTACTGCTGGTGATGGCGGCCGCGGTCACGTTGCTGCCGGCCGTCCTCGGCTTCGTCGGCCACACCATCGACCGGCTCGCGCTGCCGACGGCGAAGCGGCCCAAGGATCCGGAGCACACGGTGTGGGCCGGCTGGGCCCGGATCATCCAGCGCCGGCCGTGGCCGGTGGCGATCGGCGGTCTCGCGGTCCTGCTCGTGCTGACGGTGCCCGCACTCGGCCTGCGGCTCGGCGTCGCCGACGCCGGGAACGACCCGGCCAAGTTCACGACGCGCCGGGCCTACGACCTACTCAGTCAGGGCTTCGGCCCGGGATTCAACGGCCCGCTCCTCGTCGCGAGTGAACTGCACTCGCCGAACGACTTCGACACCATGTCGAAGCTCGCGACCGTGATCGCGACGACCCCGGGCGTCGCTCAGGTCTCGCCGGTCATCGCGAGCCCGGGCGACAAGGCCGCGCTCGTGCAGGTTGTGCCGAGGGGCTCACCCCAAGCCGCGGGCACGACCAAGCTCATACACCTGCTGCGCGACCACGTCATCCCCGAGAACACCGAGGGCAGCACGCTCGACGTCCACGTCGGAGGCCAGACCGCGGTCGGCGTCGATCTCGCCGACGTGATGGGTTCGCGCCTGCCTTACATGTTCTTGACGATTCTGTTGTTGAGTTTCGTCTTGCTGATGCTCGTGTTCCGATCACTCCTCGTGCCGTTGAAGGCAGTGATCATGAACCTGCTGTCGATCGGCGCGGCCTACGGAGTCATCGTCGCGATCTTCCAGAACGGCTGGATCAAGAACGTCGTCGGAATCGGCAAGGAAGGTCCGATCGAGGCGTGGGTCCCGATGATGCTGTTCGCGATCGTGTTCGGGCTCTCTATGGACTACGAGGTCTTCTTGCTGTCGCGCATCAAGGAGGAATACGAACGTGATCACGACAACGCCACCGCGGTGTCGCACGGACTCGCCAAGACCGCTCGCCTCATCACCGCGGCCGCCGCGATCATGATCTGCGTGTTCGGGAGCTTCGTGCTCTCCGACCTGCGCGTGTTGAAGCTGATCGGCTTCGGCCTAGCCTTTGCCGTGTTCATCGACGCGACGGTCGTGCGCCTCGTGCTGGTGCCGGCGACCATGGCACTCCTCGGGGATCGCAACTGGTGGTTCCCGAAAATGCTCGAATGGCTCCCGCGTATCCACGTCGAGGGAACTCTCACGCCGGTGGCCGAAACCCCCGAGCGGCAGCCGGAGCCTGCAATCGGTGACTGAGACGAAACGCTGAAAGCCAATCGAAAGCGCGCGCCTCTACGAGCTGATCACGTTGTGGCACTTCAACGTGGTGCAGTCGTTGTACCGTTCGCTTTGTGAGGCGGAAGGCATGACGACCGCATCGGTGATCATCCGAACCATGAACGATCACCGTTCGCTCAAGAGGACCCTCGAGCGGGTGTTCGAACAGCGGGTCGCGCCACTCGAGGTGCTCGTCGTCGACGCGGGGTCGACGGATCGCACGCTCGCGATCGCCGACGTGAGCGACGCGTTGGTCCTCACGCTCTCGCCCGAGGATTGGAGCGGCGCGCGGGCCCTGAACCGCGCCGCACACGTCGCGCGGGGCGAGGTTCTCGTAATGTTGTCGCCCCATTGCCATCCGCTCCACAACGGCTGGTTCGGTCGCTTGCTCGGCCATTTCGACGACCCGACCGTAGCCGCGGCCTGGGGGCCGGCGGTCGGTCCGGGCAAAGCAGCGGCGATGTCGGATCCGCCGACGTGGCAACTCCCCGGGAGCTACACCCGCGACACGTGGGCGCACGGCCTGTCGATGGACAACGGCGCGATACGGGCGTCGTTGTGGGAGTGTCAGCCCTTCGACGAGATGTACCCGGCGCTCGAAGACAAGCAGTGGGCACGCGTGATGATGGCGCGCGGTTTTCGAACCGTGCACGATCCCGGCGCGGCCGTCCGCTACGACCGGCGGGGGATGCGCGCCGCGCACGAGCGAGAACAACTCGCGGCCGAAAGTGTCGGCCGCATGTTTGCCGCGGTGATCCAACCGCCGGCCGCGGGCGACGGCGGCCCACCGGAGGGCGTCCGGGCACGCGGACTCAGCGGTTGCGGCCCATCTCTTTGAGGTCGCGCTCGGTCTCGCGCTTGGCGTCGCGGGTGGCGATCGCCTGGCGCTTGTCGTAGCGCGCCTTGCCTCGCGCGGTGGCGATCTCGACCTTGCAGCGGCCGTCCTTGAAATACACCCGGAGGGGGACGAGCGTGACGCCCTTCTCCTCGGTCGCTCGCGAGATCTCCGCGATCTCCCGGGCGTGGAGCAGCAGCTTGCGCTTGCGGACGGGGTCGAGCTCTCCCCGGGAGAACTCGTACGGCGAGATGTGCATGCCGTACATCCAGACTTCACCGTCCTCGACGCGGCCGAACGCGTCCTGCAGGTTCGCCCGGCCGTTGCGGATCGACTTCACCTCCGGGCCCTTCAGCATCACTCCGCACTCGTAGGAATCCAGCACGAAATAGTCGTGCCGGGCCTTTCGGTTGGAGATGACGACCTGGTCGCCGCGACGGGACATCGGCCTGCGACGGTAGTGCAGACTGTCGCGCATGAGTTCCCCGACCGAGGTCAGCTGGTTCGCCACGAGCCGGTACGGCATGTTCGTCCACGCCAACATCGCCACCGTTCCCGCCTTCGCCCCGCGCCACGAATACGCCGACTGGTACTGGGGCTTCCTCGAGCCGAAGCCCGATATCGTCTTGCACCCGACGTGCCCGATGCCCGAGATCGTCGCCTGGCACCGGGAGCACTTCGGTGAAGCTCCGTTCGACGACTTCATCCCCGAGCTCACCTTCGACCACTTCGACGCCGCCGACTACGCGCAGCTCCTCGACGACGCGGGCATGCGGTATCTCGTGCACGTCACCAAGCACCACGACGGCTTCTGCTGGTGGGACGCGTCGCATACGGCCCGCAACTCGATGCGGCTCGGCCCCAAGCGCGACATCGTGGCCGAGCTTGCGGCGGCGGTCCGGGCTCGCGGTCACGAATTCGGGTGTTATTACTCGCTCCTCGACTGGAGTCACCCCGCCTACCCGGATCCGCAGCGCTACGTCGACGACTTCATGCGCCCGCAGATCCGCGAGCTCGTCGAACGGTTCGAGCCGGCACTGCTGTGGGGCGACGGGCACTGGGGCCATCCGGGTGGTCACTGGCGTGCCGATGCGATCGTGGAGGAGACGCGCGCCTACGCGGCCGAGCACGGCTTCGAGCTGGTCTTCAACGACCGCTTCTTCGCGTCCGATCCGGATTTCGTCACCTTCGAGTACGACGTACCCGCCAAGCCGCCCGACCGGCTCTGGGAGGTCTGTCGCGGGCTGGGTCATTCGTTCTGTGTGAATCGCAACGAGACGCTCGCCGACTTCCTGCGCCCGGGGGAGATCGTCGCCATGCTCGTCGAGACCGTGGCCAAGGGTGGGAACCTGTTGCTCAATGTCGGTCCCGCCGCCGACGGTCGCGTCCCCGACAACCAGGCCGAGCTGTTGCGCGAGTCGGGAGAATGGATCCGCGCCCACGCCGATGCGATCCACGGATCGACCACCTTCGACCTCCCGGGCTCGGGCGCGCACTGGTACACGCGCACCGGCGGTCCCCACGATGGATCCGCCGGTGGTCTCGTGCACGCATTCGACCTCTCGTCCGCGGCGGAGCCGTGCTTCGCGACGCTGTCCGGCGTCACGAGCGTCGCGACACCTGACGGCGTGGCGCTCCCGTTCCGGGAATCGAGCGAGGGAGTGGTGGTCGACGCGCGCGCAGTCGACCGGCACAGTTTCGGTACGCGCTATTGCGTGCAGCTCACGAGCACCGCGGGGCCGATCCGGATCGCATCCGACGGGCCGGGGGAGGGGTTCGTCACCGCGCTGCTCGCCACGGCTTCGCCCGGCGATGTCGTCGAGATCCCGGCAGGCCGGTACGAGCAAGAGGCGTTCCCGCTCGTCGTACCCGCCGGGGTCACCCTGCGGGGCGAGGGGGCGGCCCGGGTCGTGATCGACGCGGGTGGGAACGTCGGAGTCGTGCTCGGCGGTGAAGGCGCCACGCTCGATGGCGTAACCGTGACCGGCGCGGCGCCGGGTTACATGATGATCCCGCCCACATGCGTGACCGGCCAGGGTGGCGACCGGCTGACGGTGCGCGACTGCCACGTGGAGTCGATCGCGATCGTCGGCGGCAGTGGCCACCTCGTCGCCGGCAACGTCGTGGCCGGCGGCAAGATCTGGCTCCTGGGTGCGAGCGACTCCGAAGTGCGCGCCAACTACCAGCACGGCTTGCGCTGGGGTGCGGGGATCGAACTTCAAGGTGGCGCCGGGAACGTGATCGCGGAGAACGAGTGCCGCGACGATCTCGCCGCCGTGAAATGCGTGGAGACCTCGGGAACCCGCGTCGAACGGAACCGCTACGAGACTCGGTGGTTCGGGATCCACCTCGTGCACGCGGTGGGTTCGTCGCTGTACCGGAACCGGGCGCTGCGCACGATGCGCGCGGTGACGGTCGAAGGAGGGTCCGCCAACCGGATCGACAAGCAGCTCGCGGAAGACTGCGACAGTGGCGTCGTGGTGGAAGGCGGCGCGGACGCGACCGTCATCGTCGATTCGTGGTTCCACGACTGCCGGGTCGGCTGGTTCTTCTGGGGTGCGGGCGCCGTGGATCTGCGCGCCAACGCGATCAGCGCGCCGCGCGAGCACGCAGTCGTGAGCGACCGCGGCGGCATCGATGTCGCGGGGAACAACATCGACGGCGACATGTGGGTCGGGCCCGCGTAGTCTCCGTAACCGTGGAGCACCTGCTGATCGCGTTGTGGCGTACGCCGGAAGCGAACGTCGAGTCGCTGCTCGACTCGTGGATCCCGGTGGCATTGAGCGATCCCGGTGTGGAGGCGTGCACCATCAGCTTCGCCGATCCCGACCAGGGGCCATTCGCGGGCCCGCCGTGCGACGCGTTGATCGAGCTCGGCCTCGCCCGCGCCCAGGATCTCGACGACCTGCCCTCGCGCCACGAGCTGTACGCGATCGCGCGTGAGGTCAGCGTGTTCCGGGTCGACCCGAATCACGTGATGGCGTGGGACCGCACCTGGCCCGACGGCGAGTACGCACCCGGCGTGAAGTACGTGTCGTTCGTCAAGCGCGCGGAAGCCCTCTCCCACCAACAGTTCGCGCGTCACTGGGCGGAGGTGCACGCGCCGATCGCCCGCGAGCACCACGTCGGTTTGGCCGACTACACCCAGAACGTCGTGCGCACGACGTACACACCCGGCGGCGCGGGCATCGACGGAGTGGCCGAGCTGCGCTTCCGTACGCGCGCCGACTTCGAGGATCGCTTCTACGACTCCGACCAGGGCAAAGCGATCATCCGCGCCGACGTCAAGACCTTCATCGGCCCGAGCGGGATCTCGCCTACCCTCATGCGCGAGCTCCCGCTGCGGACCATGCTCGTCGACTCATGAAACCCTGAGCCAACACCCAGACGTTCCTCAGCCGGGAAGACCGAGCACGCGCGCCGCGTCGCCGACGCCGGCCACGGTGCGTCCCACCGCGCGACACAGCCGCGCCGCCGCGGCGGTCTGTTCGAGATTCGTCGGTCCGTTGTCCCAGTCCTCGAGACCGATCCGAAGGTGCCCGCCCCGCTCGAGCGCGGCGCTCGCGATCGGCGTGTCGAGCAGCGATCCGCCGAGCACTGCGACCGCCCACGCGATGTCGGCGTCGCCGAGCATTGCGAGATAGAGGTCGAGGGCCTCGACGATCGGTGGGGCGCCCCAGAGCGGTTGCCCGCCGCCGAGGTAACCACCTGCGGAGAAATAGAACTTGACTAGCGTTCCCGGCGGCAGCGCGCCCGCGTCGTGGTACGCGCGCACGACGCGGAGGAAGCCCGGTTCGAAGATCGCGACGCTCGGGCCGAGCCCGCGCGCGCGGCACGTGTACATCTTGTAGGCGATGTCGGCGAACGTGTTCGTATACACGAAGCTGCTGTTCGGCGGGAGGCCATCGGCGCCGGTACCGCCGAGGTTGACCGAACCGGTGTCGACGAAGCCGGCCCGAACGAGTCCCATGTCGTCGAGCAACTCGACGTGACCGTACCGGTCTTCGATCGTCGCGCCGATCCCCGTCGTGGGATAACAGATGACACCCGGATGCTTTTCGACGACGGGCCGGAACGCGGTCGCGTATTGATCGGCGGCCGCTTCGGGCGGGACGACGATGTCGGGCGCGTGCGTGTGGATCACGGTGGCGCCGGCGTCGACGCATGCGAGCGCGTCCTCCGCCTGTTCCTCCGCGGTCGCGGGCACGTTCGCGTTGCGCCGGCGACTCGTGACACCGTTCAGCGCGGCCTCGATGATCACCGGGACATCCGTCGTGTTCATCTGTATAGCGTGGCACGCGTGCACACGCGAATCACAGAGCTGTTGGGAATCGAGTATCCGATCGTCCAGGCGCCGATGGGCTATATCGCCCGTTCGCAACTCGCGTCGGCCGTCTCCGACGCCGGTGGGCTCGGGATCATCGAGACCTCGTCCGGACGGCTCGAGGAGGTGCGGGCGGAGATCGTGAAGATGCGCGCCCTCACCGACAAGCCGTTCGGTGTGAACATCGCGCAGCTCTTCGTGCGCGACCCGTCGATCGTCGACTTCGTCGCCGAGAACGGCGTGACGTTCGTGACTACGTCGGCCGGTGACCCCACCAAGTTCACGCGAGCACTCAAAGACGCCGGCCTCACCGTCTTCCACGTCGTGCCGTCGTTGCGGGGTGCGCTCAAGGCAGTCGACGCGGGAGTCGACGGACTCGTCGTCGAGGGCAACGAAGGCGGCGGTTTCAAAGCGCCGACCGGCGCGTCGACGATGGTGCTGCTCCCGCTGATCGCGTCCGCGTGTCGACGTACCGATCATCGCCGCGGGCGGGGTCTGCGACGGGCGTTCGATGGCGGCTGCATTTGTGCTGGGCGCGGAAGGCGTGCAGATGGGGACGCGCATGGTCTCGGCCGCGGAGTCGCCCGTCCACGACAACTGGAAACAGCTGATCTGCACGTCGAACGAAGGCGACACGCTGTTGTTGAACAAGAGCACGCCGCCCGCGTTCCGCGTGTTGCGGACCGGGTTCAGCCAGAGCGCCGACAACGAGAACCGGGCGGTCATCCCGAGCCTCGAAGCTGTGCACGACCTCTACTTCGGCGGCAACATGGAAGCGTCTTTCGCGTTCAGCGGCCAGGTCGCCGGTCGCATCGACGAGGTGCTGCCGGTCGAACGGATCCTGCGCGAGACGGTGGCCGACTGCGAGCAGATCCTGGCCGCGACCGCGGCCCGCTACCCGGCCTGACGCCGTCGCCCGACCAATTCCGGACGACTATTTCTGCGAGGCGAGCACGCGTAATACGCCGCCGCCGGTTCCCCAGGGGCTGTCCTTTATCGCCTGCGCGACCGCGGTTGCGTTGTCGCCGGCTCGGAGCGCCGCGAGGATGTTCGCGTAACGGCCGTTCGTCAGCGCGTGCACGTTGGCGTCGATGCCGTCCTGGTACGTGGCGTAGTTCTTCACGCCCACGCTGTTGAAGCGGGTCTCGCCCGTGAAGCCGCTCTGCGTGGTCGCCAGGGGGTTGAAGGAGGCCTTCGTCCCCTCCGCCTGTTCCCACGCGCTGACCGCCCTCACGTTCTCGGACGTGATCGGCATGCCGAGCGTCGTGAGGAAGTCGCGTGCCCAGCCGACCGAGTCGACCCCGGCTCGGTTGAGCTTGCCCGAGGTGGTCGGCAGGCTCGGATCGGTCGCGGTGGCGCCGGTCGTCCCCTGCGCCTGCGCGAGCGCGCTGGCGAACGAACCGGTGCCGGACGTCGTGTCCGCGGCCGTTTTCGCGGCGGCCGAGTTGGGATCGGACGCACCGAGCACACCGCCGGCCACCGGCAGCCCGAACTGGCTCCGGATCTCCCGGATGCGCGCCTCAACCGCTGCGATCCCGTCCATCGGAGCTTTCATCGGCGGGACACCCACCCAGCTGAGGTCGCCCTGCCGACCGCGCCCCCGAAGTCCGGCGACTGTTGGCGGTGTTGGCGGGGTTTTGTCGCGGATAGGTACTCCCGGCCCGCGCCAGCATCGGCACGCACCACCCGGCGCCGGTCACCCCGCCTGCCGTCGTGGCCCGGCCGGGCCCCCGCGCCGGCCTCGGCTGACCGGGGACTACGACGCTCAGGGGTGCAGGACGACCTTGATCGCGCCGTGGGCGCGGTCGGTCGCGACCTGGAACGCGTGGGCGCGTCGTCGAGTCCGAAATGGTGGGTGATGACCGCGGGCGCGATCTCCGGATGCGCGGCCGCGAGCGTCGCCGCGGTGTCGAACTCGCGGTGACCGTGTGCTTCGCCGTAGACGAATGCGGGCACGATCGTGACCTCGCGCATCTCCGCGTTCAGGAACGAGATCGGGATCGGTTCCCATGTGGTCGACACCAACCCGAGGGTGCCCACACGCCGGCACGCGCGCACGGCGGCATCGAAGCCCGACGACGTTCCTGCCGCCTCGAACACGATGTCACAGTCGCGGGACGCGCGAGCGTGAGCCCGAGCGCGGCGGCGGCGTCGCGTTGGGCGTCGTGGCGCGCAGCGATCACGACGTCGGCACCGAGATGGCGCGCGGCCGCGCCGGTCAGCAGGCCGATGGTGCCCGCGCCGATGATCCCGACCCGCACCCCGGGCACGACCCCGGCCCGGTTGCACGCGTGGAGCGAGACGGCGAGCGGCTCGACCACTGACGCGTCGGTGACGCCGATCCCGGCGGGCAATCGGACGATGCACGACCGGGGGACGATCACTTCGTCGGCCATGCCGCCGTCGACGAAGACGCCCAGCATCGTCGCGGTGGCGTCCCGGCACAGCTGCGGCGAACCGGAGTGGCATTGCGCGCATTCGCCGCACGGCACGAACGGATGGACGGCGACTTCGGTGCCGTCGTCGAGCACGCCGGCGACTTCGTGGCCGAGGGTGCCGGCCGCGAGCCCGGTGCGGACCATTTCGAGATCGGAACCGCAGATCCCGGCGCTGCGGACGCGCACGCGCACACCGGGCCCGTCCGGGGCGGGCACGTCGACGACGCGGATGCCGGCACCGGTATTGCGGACGGCTCGCACGGCCGCATTCTGTCACCGGTAGTCTGCGCCGGATTCTCAGCAGCAGGAGGACGCAATGCCGACGTCGGGCTCGATTCTGGGTAACCCCGTCCTTCGCAAGGAGGACCCGGGCATCCTCGAAGGGACGACGCAGTACTACGACGACCTCGCGGTCGCGGGTCTACTGCACGCCGCGTTCGTTCGCTCGACCGTCGCCCACGCGACGATCGGTGGCATCGACACCACCGACGCCAAGGCGATGCCGGGCGTCGTCGCCGTCTACACCGCGGGCGACTTCGACCTTCCGGCGGTGCACGGTTTCGTCATGTTGCCGGCGACGATGAATCGCCCGCCCCTCGCCGCGGAAAAGGTGCGTTTCGTCGGTGACATCGTCGCGATGGTCGTCGCGGAGACGAAGGCGCAGGCGATGGACGCGGCCGAGACCGTCATCGTCGACTACGACGAGCTCCCGCCGCTCGCCACCGTCGCCGCCGCGCTCGCCGACGGTGCGCCCCTCATTCACGAGGCCCAGGGTTCGAACGTCGCCAACGCGATGGGCACCGGTCCGGTCGAGGGAGTGCTCGACGACGCCGACGTCGTCGTCCGCGAGCGAATCGTCAACCAGCGTGTCGCACCCGTGCCGATGGAGCCGGGCGGCATCGTCGCGGTTCCCGGCGAACCCGCGGGCGGTCTGTCGATCTGGGTGTCGTCGCAGGGTCCGCACGGTGTGCGCGACGAGATCGCGATGCTGCTCGGTCTCGACCCCGCGGTCATCCACGCCCGTAACGCCGCGGTCGGGGGCGGCTTCGGTGCCAAGCAGGGCATGACGGTCGAGCACCTGCTCGTGGCGAAGGCCGCGCTCACGCTCGGGCGGCCGGTGAAGTGGACCGAGACACGTTCCGAGAACATGGTCGGGATGTGGCACGGCCGGGGCATGGTGCACGAGGTCGAGCTCGGGTTGAAGCACGACGGCACGATCACCGGGCTCAAGGTGTTCACGAACGCGGAGGCCGGCGCCTACGCGGCGATCGGTGCGTTCCTGCCGTTCTTCACGCAGATGATGGCCGCCAACGTGTACGTCGTGCCGAAGGTCGAGTTCAACTGGCAGGCCGTGCTGACGAACTCCACGCCGGTCGCGGCGTACCGGGGCGCGGGTCGCCCCGAGGCGATCCACATGATGGAGCGCATCCTCGACATCGCCGCGGACGAGCTCGGCATCGATCCCGTCGCCATCCGGCGCAAGAACTTCATCCAGCCGAGCCAGTTCCCGTACATGCCGAACACGGGTCTCGGCGCTACGTACGACACGGGTGAATACGAGAAGGCTCTCGACGCCGTGCTCGAGCACGCCGGTTACGACGCGTTGCGCGCCGAGCAGAAGTCCCGTCGCGATCGCGGCGACCGCGTGCTCATGGGTATCGGCGTGTCGTCGTACCTCGAGATCAGCGCGCCGATGGTGCTCACCCAGGAGTTCGGCTCGGTCGAGATCGAAGACGACGGCACGGTCACCGCGCGCGTCGGCACGAGCGCGCACGGCCAGGGCCACGAGACCGCGTTCTCGCAGATCGTCGCGTCGACGCTCGGAGTCCCCTTCGAGAACGTCCGCGTGCTCCACTCCGACACCGACGAAGTGCCGCGCGGTGGAGGCACGGGCGGGTCGCGTTCGGGCCAGATCGGCGGTAGCGCGCTGCTCGTTGCCAGCCAGGAGGTACTGGCCCAGGCCAAGCGCCTCGCCGCGCACCTCCTCGAAGCCAACCCCGACGACATCGTCCTCGGCGACAACGGGCTCGAGGTCGCGGGTGTGCCGGCGAGCAAGCTCGCGTGGGCCGATCTCGCCGCCGCGGCCAAGGATCCGGCGAAGCGGCCCGAGGGCGTTGCCGAGCGCCTGCAGCACGAGCTCGACTTCCAGGCCGGCGGCTCGTCGTTCCCGTTCGGCTCCCACGTCGCGGTCGTGGAGATCGACTCCGAGACCGGTCGCACCGAGCTCGTGCGCCACATCGCGGTCGACGACTGCGGCACGATCATCAACCCGTTGATCGTCGGCGGGCAGCAACACGGTGGGATCGCGCAAGGTGTCGCGCAGGTCCTGTGGGAGCAGGTGCAGTACGACGACGACGGCAACCCCATCACCTCGAATCTCATGGACTACGCGATGCCGTCGGCCGCGGAGTTGCCGTCGTACGAGACGTACAACACCGAGACGCCCACTCCGTTGAACCCGCTCGGCGCCAAGGGGATCGGCGAGTCGGCGACGCTCGGCTCCACGCCCGCAGTGCACAACGCGATCATCGACGCGCTGTCGCACCTCGGCATCCGCCACATCGACATGCCGTGCACCGCCGAACGGGTGTGGCAGGCGCTCGAGGGATGACGCCGCCACAGCACCACGGCGCGTTCGTACAACCCACGCTGCGGCTCACCGAGGCGCACTACGCGACCATCATCGGCAACTGCTACGACGGTCTGCCGAACGAGGCGTGTGGTCTGCTGGTCGGTCCGCTCGGCGACGAGGGTCGCCCGACCGGTGTGATCAGTGAGGTACGGCCGTGCCGGAACGCCGACGCGTCCGCGGTTACCTACACCGTCGATCCGCGCGACATGCTCGCCGCGATGCGCTCGGCCGAAGCGCGCGGCGACGAGATCGTGGGCGTGTGGCACTCGCATACGCACACCGACGGATACCCATCGCCCACCGATGTGCGCCAGGCCGTCGATCCCGCGTGGTTGTACGTCATCGTGTCGCTGCGCGACGAAGCACCGATGTTGCGTTGCTACCGCATCCGTGACGGCGAGATCTCCGAGACCGCCGTCGAGCTCGACCGGCGCTGATCAGCGGCGAGCGCATTCCCGGGAATCCCGACCGCTCCGGTCGGGTTGTAACCTCCCGGTATGGCTGTCGAGATCAAGTTGCCCACGGTGTTGCGGGTCCAGGCCGATGGTCAGGCGACCGTCGCGGTCGACGGTGCAACCGTCGGCGAGGTGTTCGCCGGCCTGATCGAGCGGTACCCCGGTCTGCGGGGCAACCTGCTCGCCGACGACGGCGCCCTCCACAAGTTCGTGAACGTCTACAAGGACGACGACGACATCCGCTACCTCGACGGGCTCGACACCAAGCTCGGCGACGGCGACGTCCTTTCGATCCTGCCTGCGGTCGCCGGCGGCGCGTGAAGCACGCCGACATCCTCGGGCTGATCGGGAACACGCCGCTCGTCGGCGTGCACCGGCTCTCCCCGAACCCCGACGTCAAGATCTGGGCGAAGCTCGAGGGCCAGAACCCGGGCGGCTCGTCGAAGGACCGCATCGCGCTGAAGATGATCGACCTCGCCGAACGCGACCGTGCGATCGCACCCGGCGCCACGATCCTCGAACCGTCGTCGGGGAACACCGGCATCGGGCTCGCGCTGGTGGCCAAGCTCCGCGGCTACGAGCTGCGTGTGATCATGCCCGAGAACGTGTCGCCCGAACGCCGCCAGCTGCTCGAGATCTTCGGTGCCGAGATCACGCTGTCTCCGGGCGAGGAGGGAAGCAACGGCGCCATCCGCATGGCGGAGAAGATCCACGCCGATGCACCCGATCGTTACGTCTTCTTGTTCCAATATGGCAACCCCGCGAACCCGCTCGCGCACTACGAGACCACGGGTCCCGAGATCCTGCGGGACTGCCCCGAGATCGACGCGTTCGTCGCGGGTCTCGGCACGAGCGGCACGCTCATGGGCGCGGGTCGCTACCTGAAGGAGCACAAGCCCGACGTGAGGGTCATCGCGGTGGAGCCGCCCGCGGGCGAGCTGGTGCAGGGCCTGCGCAACCTCGACGACGGCTTCGTCCCGCCGATCTTCGACCCCGCGATCCTCGACCGCAAGCTCATCGTGCGCCCGCGCGACTCGATCGAGGGAACCCGCCGGCTGTTGAACGAGTGCGGCGTGTTTGCCGGCATCTCGTCGGGCGCCGCCATCGCGGGCGCGGTCAAGGTCGCGCAACAGATGGACCGGGGCACGATCGTGACCGTGCTGCCCGACGGCGGTTGGAAGTACCTGTCGTCGGGTGCGTGGACCGACCCGATCGACGAGGTCGTCGAACGGGCGACGCGCATCAACTACTGGTGAGCGTCGATCCGGAGATGGTTGCGCGCGCGGTCGACGTGCTGCGCGCGGGCCGGCTCGTCGCGTTCCCGACCGAGACCGTGTACGGGCTGGGCGCCGACGCGGCGAACCCCGACGCGTTGCGGCTCCTCTTCCGGATGAAGGGCCGGCCCGGCGACCATCCGGTCATCGTGCACGTCGCGCACGCCGGGCAACTCGACGCGCTCGGACGCGACGTGCCGCCGATCGCGCACGCGTTCGCGGACACTTTCTGGCCGGGTCCGCTCACGATCGTGGTCCGGCGCAACCCGGACCTCGTCGCGCCGGAGGCGACGGGCGGCCGCGACACCGTCGGCATCCGCGTCCCGAATCATCCGATCGCACTGGCGCTGCTCGACGCGTTCGGCGGAGGAGTCGCGGCCCCTTCGGCGAACCGGTTCGGCCGGGTCAGCCCGACGACGGCGCAGCACGTGCGTGACGACCTCGGTGCCGACGTCGACCTCGTCCTCGACGGCGGTCCGAGCGCGGTCGGCGTGGAGTCGACGATCGTCGACGTCAGCGGACCCGAGCCGCTGGTGCTGCGGGTCGGCGGCATCGGCGAGGACGCGCTCGCACGCGTCGCGGGCGCCCCGATCGCGCGCCGGACCGAAGGCGAGATCGCGGCACCGGGAACGCTCGCGTCGCACTACGCACCCGACGCTCGCGTCGAGCTCGTCGCCGGCCGCGACCTCGAGGCCCGCGCCGTCCGGCTGCGGGCGGAGGGCGTCGCCGTCGGGATCCTCGAGGCGCCGGCCGACCCGGCCGACTACGCCCACGTCCTGTACGAGCGCCTCCGGGAGCTCGACCGGCGGGGCGTCGCCGTCATCCTCGCCGTCGCTCCGACCGACACGCACGGCATCGGCGCCGCGGTGGCGGACCGCCTACGCCGAGCGGCCGCCCACTAGCGTCACGCCCGATGGAGCCCGACGGCCGCCCGATCGGCGTTTTCGACAGTGGACTCGGCGGCCTCACCGTCGTGCGCGCGCTCCTCGATCTGGTGCCCGGCGCCGACGTCGTGTATTTCGGCGACACCGGCCGGTTCCCGTACGGTCCCAAACCGCCCGACGAGGTCGCGAAGTACGCGGCACGAGATCGTCGACCTCCTGCTCGAACACGACGTGCGCATGGTCGTCGTGGCGTGCAACAGCGCGGCGGCCGCTGCCCTCGACGGGTTGCGCGAACGGCTCGACGTCCCGGTGGTCGGTGTGATCGAGCCCGGGCTGCGGGCGGCGACGAAGGCGACGCGCACCGGGCGCGTCGGCGTGATCGGCACCGTTGGCACGATTGGATCGGGCGCCTACCAACGCGCGGCGGCGCTGATCGACCCCGAGCTCGAGATCGAGTGCGCGGCGTGCCCCGGCTTCGTGGAGTTCGTCGAGCAAGGCGACGTCGACTCCGACCAGGTCCATGTCCTGGCCGAACGATTGCTCGCGCCGGTCAAACAGAGTTGCGTCGATACCCTCGTGCTCGGGTGTACGCACTACCCCCTACTCGCCCGCACGATCGCCGACGTGATGGGCCCCGACGTGGTGCTCGTGTCGAGCGCGGAGGAGACGGCTTTCGAAGTGCGCGCCGAGCTCGACGAACCCGATCGTGACGCGCCCGCACCCGATCGTCCGCGTCGGGTGAAGTTCATGACGAGCGGCGACGCCGCGACGTTCCGTCATCTCGGTGCCCGCTTCCTCGGCCCCGAAGTCGAACAGGTGGAGGCGTGGTCGTGGAGCTGACGGTTCTCGGGTGCTCGGGCAGCTACGGCTCGCCCGCAGGCGGTGCGTGCAGCGGCTACCTCGTCCGGGCCGGAACGGCTGTCATCTGGATGGACTGCGGCAACGGTTCGTTCGCGAACCTCCAACAGCACGCGAACCCGGCTGATCTCACCGCCGTCGTCATCACGCACGCACACGCCGACCATTGCGTCGACATCTACGGCCTGCACGTGATGTACAAGTACGGGCTCGAACGCAGCGGCCTCCCGGTGTACGCGCCCGAAGGTGTCGAGCACACCCTCGAAGGCATCGTGGGTCAGTGGACCGACACGTTCGACTGGCGGCTCGTCGCCGACGGCGACCGCGCCACGATCGGCGACGCCGAGCTGCAGTTCTCGCGTACGGATCATCCGCTCCCGACGGTGGGTGTCGATCTCGAACAGGGGGGCAAGCGCCTCGTGTACACCGGCGACACCGGACCCGGATGGAGTGTCGAGAAGTTCCGCCCGGGCGCCGATCTGGTGTTGTCCGAGGCGACGTACCAGCACGACGACATCCGCGCGCCGATCCATCTCTCGGCCCGACAGGCCGGTGAATGTCGCGCGCGCGGCCGACGCGTGGCAAGCTCATGCTGACTCATTTGTGGCCGACGCTCGACCCGGTAGCCTCCGTCGAGGAAGGCTCCGAAGCCTTCGGGCGCGCGGTCACGCTCGCCGCGCCGCACTTGATCACGCACATCTAGCGTCTCCAGAGTCGAGGATCTCCCCATGAGCGGTTTGATGACCAAACGTGACTCCGGCCGCAGCCCCGACGATCTCCGCCACGTCGTGTTCGAGCGCGACTTCACCGAGATGGCCGACGGGTCGGTGCTCGTGCAGTTCGGGCGCACGCGCGTGTTGTGCACCGCGTCGGTCGAAGAACGCATCCCGCCGTGGTTGAAGGGAAGCGGCAAGGGCTGGGTCACGGCCGAGTACTCGATGCTGCCGGGCTCGTCGCCGGAGCGAGTCGGTCGCGAAGCCGCCAAGGGCAAGCAGAGCGGGCGTACCCAGGAGATCCAGCGGCTGATCGGTCGCTCGCTGCGCGCCGCGGTCGACCTGCGCCTCATGCCCGACGTGCAGATCACGGTCGACTGCGACGTGTTGCAGGCCGACGGTGGCACCCGGACCGCGTCGATCTGTGGCGGTTGGATCGCGTTGCACGACGCGTGCAGCCGCCTGGTCGTCAAGGGAACGCTCGCCCGGCACCCGATCCTGCAACCGTGCGCGGCGATCTCGGTCGGCATCATCGACGGCACCCCGATGCTCGACCTCGAGTACACCGAGGACGTGCGCGCCGAAGTCGACATGAACGTGGTGATGACCGGTGACGGTCGCTTCGTCGAGGTGCAAGGAACCGCGGAAGGCGTCGCGTTCACGCGTGGGGATCTCGACCAACTGCTGACGCTCGCCGAGCACGGCATCGACGACATCATCGCCGCGCAGCGCGAGATGGTCGAAGAACCGCCGGCTCCTCGCGTTCGGTGACTCTCCCGCTGCCGTTCGTCCTCGCGACCCAGAACTCGGACAAGGCCCGGGAGATCGTCGAGATCTTCGTCACGCTCTCGGACTCACCGCTCGTCGCGTACTCACTCGACGGCATCGCGTTCGTCGTCGATACCCCCGAACGCATCGCGTCGTCGGTCGCGGCGCTGCCGGTGCTGCGCGAAGCACCCGATGTCGCGGAGACGGGCACGACGCTCGAGGCGAACGCCCGCATCAAGGCGAGCGCGCTCGCGGATGCGCTCGGAATGCTCGCCGTCGCCGACGACACCGGGCTCGAAGTCGACGCGCTCGAGGGCGCGCCCGGGGTGTACTCGGCGCGCTACGCGGGCGAGCACGCGAGCTACACCGACAACGTCACCAAACTCCTGCGCGAGCTCGAAGGCACCGACCCGTCGTCGCGGACGGCCCGGTTTGCCACCGTCGCGATCGCACGCGGGCCCGACGGCACCGAGGTGGTCACCCGAGGCGAGGTCGAAGGCCTCATCGCCGCGGCGCCACTCGGTGAGGCGGGTTTCGGCTACGACCCCGTCTTCGTCCCGACCGAGGGCGACGGCCGCTCGTTTGCGGAGATGGCTCCGGCCGAGAAACATGCGGTCTCACACCGCGGGCGAGCTTTCCGGAACCTCGCGGCCGCGCTCGCCTGATTGCAGGGACAGGAAGGTACGCATGGCGTTGCACCCGACCGCGGAGATGATGATTCAGCTCCTGGCCGATTCCGGCCTGACCTTCGGTCCCGACGCGACGCCCGAGGCGCGCCGGGCCGCGATGACCGCGGCCACCTCGAATCCCGCGTTCCCGAAGTACCCGGTGCACGAGGTCGCCGACCGGACGATCCCCGGTCCGGACGGTGAGATTCCGGTGCGGGTGTTCCGCCCAGCGCGGCGACAGGCCTGCCGTTGCTGCTCTGGTTCCACGGCGGCGGTTGGGTGACGGGCAATCTCGACACGCACGACCACCTCGGGCGCATGCTCGCCGACCACGTGGGCGCGGTCGTCGTGTCGGTCGACTACCGGCTCGCGCCCGAAGCGACGTTCCCGGCCGCGGCCGACGACTGTCTCGCCGCGTACGAATGGGCGCTCGGTCACGCCGACGAGGTCGGCGCCGATGCCGGGCGGATCGCGATCGGCGGCGACAGCGCGGGCGGCAACCTCGCCGCGGTCGTCGCGCTCGACGCGCGACGAGCGCGGACTCCCGCAACCACTCTTGCAGCTGCTCGTGTACCCGGTGACCGACCACGAGTTCGACAGCGCGTCGATGACCGACAACGGTGTGGGCTACTTCCTCGAACGCGAAGGAATACGCTGGTTCTACGACCTCTACTCCAACACGCCCGCAGACTTCGACGACCCGCGGTTCTCCCCGTTGCGCGCGTCCGACCATTCCGGCCTCGCGCCCGCGGTCGTGATCACGGCCGAGTACGACCCACTGCGCGACCAGGGCGAGGAGTACGCGCGCGGCGGCTTGTTGCGGCGGGTACGCCGACCGAGGCCGTGCGCGCCGACGGCCTCATCCACGGCTTCTTCGGGATGCACACGTTCATGCCGCCTGCGAAGGAGTCGTGGGACGTATCGGTTGCCGCCCTGCGCCGTGCGTACGGGATCGTGTGATGCCGCTGCACCCGCAGGCCCGAGCCTTGCTCGATCTCGTCAACGCCCTCCCGTACGCGTCGCCGAGCAACGAGCGCGTGGAGGAGATACGCACGAGCTACGGGGGCCTCGTCGTCATGGGCGCAGGCCCGGCCGAGGAGGTGTTCGCGATCGACGACGCCGATGCCGAAGGCGTGCCGGTGCGCATCTACCGGCCGTCACCCGATCCCGAGCTTCCGGTGATCGTCTACTTCCACGGCGGTGGCTGGACGATCGGGAGCGTCGAGCAGTTCGATCCCGTCACCCGCCAGATCGCGAACGCGACGGACGCGATCGTCGTGTCGGTCGACTACCGGCTCGCGCCCGAGCATCCGTTCCCCGCGCCCCTCGACGACTGCTGGCAGGCACTCGAGTGGACCGCGAGGAACGCGGCCGCGTTCGGCGGCGATCCGTCTCGGCTGGCTGTCATGGGCGACAGCGCCGGCGGCAATCTCGCGGCGGTGTGCGCGTTGCTCGCGCGCAACGCGGGCGCCCCCGCGCTCACCAGTCAGATCCTCGTGTGCCCCGTGACCGACTGCCACTTCGACACGGCGTCGTATCGGGAGAACGGTGAGGGCTATCTGCTCACTGCCGAAGACATGCACTGGTTCTTCTCCTGTTACACGGCCGGAGGTGCAAGTGATCCCGCCGACTGGCGAATCTCGCCCCTGCAGGCACCCGACCTGTCGGAGGTTGCGCCCGCAGTCGTCGTCACCGCCGAGTTCGATCCGCTGCGTGACGAAGGCCGCGCCTACGCGGCACGGCTCGAGGGCGCGGGCGTGCCCGTGGTCCGCGTGTCGTACGACGGGATGATCCACGGTTTCTTCGGGCTCTCGGCCGCCTTCGATGCCAGCCGCGACGCGCTGCAACGCATCCGCGCCGAACTGGCACTGGCGTTCGGTACGCTCCCCGCCTGATGGCTGTTCTCGATGTCGCGGGCTTCGTCGCCGACCTGAAGGATCACGCTGTCGAGCACGGTTTCCACGTGCACGACGAGCGCCACTTCGTCGAGAGCTATTCGTTGCGCCAGACGTGGGAAGTCGACCTGCATCCCGAAGAGGGCTGCGAAGGTCCCGTCGATCTCTATCTGTCGCTCGAGATCGACCCCCGCGTCCTGCTCGGCTTCGAAGACGCGGTGATCGAGGTCGGCGACGACGCCGAACCCACCGACACGTTCCATTTCCCCTTGAGCTTCACCTGGGCGCTGCCGCCGCTCGCGCACGGACCCGACCTCCTCGTCTTGGCGACCGATCTCGCCGGCGTCGGCGGCCGCGACCTCCCGCTCGACGTCTCGGCCACCGACTCGTTCCCCGCTGCGACCGACGCCCCCGAACGCTCGCTGCGGATCGTCGCCCACCAGAAGGTCTCGCTCATCGGTATCCGCCGCGGCGAAGAGGTCCCGTGCGACACCCTCGAGGCGTGCCTGGCAGTGAGCCGGTACCTCCTCGACCAGGCGGTCGGCTGGCTCGACTGATCTCATGCCGCGCGTGCGGGTGGTGGTCGGAGTTTGCGTTTGCGGGTTGCGGGGTCGGGTGGTCCGAGGAGCCAGCCGCCGGTCTTGAGCCGGTGGTGGCGGTAACACAGCCAGCACAGGTTGTCGTACGACGTGGGGCCGCCCTTGGCGTGGTCGTGCACGTGATCGCGTTCGAGATACCCGCGGTGGTTGCAGCCTTCGGCGTCGCATACGCGGCCTGACGCCAGCAGAGCGGTCATGAGCTCCGCGGGGATACGCCGGCCGAGGTGGGCGACGGTGCGGATGTCTTTGCCGTGCTTGATGATCGCGGTGACGAACGCGGCGCCGAGCTGTTCGCGCACCCAGTTGACGTCGACGGGCCCGACGCCGGGGATCTCGCAGACCTCGCCGGGCACGAGTTCCCCGCTCCGGAGTGTTTCGTGCCCGACGACGACGTGCACGGTCACGGCGGTCGCGCGCTTGGACGATTTCGGTGCGGCGTCGGATCGGTCGAGCATGAACGCCGCAACCGCGTCGGCCGCGTAGGCGTCGTGCGACTCGTGATCGGTGCCCGCCTTGTGGGCACGGAAGATCCGTTGCACCTGCTGGTCGATCACGCCTTTCATCTGCGCGCCGACTTCGGGCGGATACCGGAACGATCCCGCCCACATCCCGTCAGGATCGGTCCACGACCGGAACGCACGATCGCGATGCTGACGCGCACGGCGCTGCTTCGGATCTTCGACCGCGGCGCGCGCCGCGACACACGCGTCCCGCAACGGCACCAGCCCCTGCGACGCGACCTTCAGGAGGTCGTCTTCCGCGTCCGGGTTGATCGTCGCCGCGTCCGCGATCAACGTCGCTTCCTTCGCCGACAACCGCCCGGCCCGCACCGCAGCGTCGGTCGCGGGTAAGTGCTCGAGCTTCTTCGCGGTTGCAACGGCGGAGCGCACCTCGCCGGTGCCGACCCCGAGCAGACGACCGACCGCGGCCGCGCCGTTCTCGGCGCTCGTCTCCGCGACCCGCCGGGCCGCCTTGCCCAACATCCCGTCGACCACCCGACGGATCGCACCCAGTTGATCGACGAAACGTGTCGCAGCCTCGAGCGAGAGCGTGCCCGCGTCGAAGTCGGCGGCCACCGAGTTCAACGAGATACGAGTCGAGTCGAGCAGGGCGAACATGTGTTCGCATCGTAGCAGATGCGAACGGTCGAAAGAAGGGAAAAGAGCCTATTTTCAAAGACTTTTTCGACATCCGGGCAGCAACCGACAAACGCCGGCCGCTCCGAGCTCGTCGTGACAGCGGCCCTCATCACTTGACCTGTCCCTCACAGCCACCACACCGCAACCCCCGGTACGATGGGTGTGTGGCCATGCGGACCGACTGCAAGCACTACGAGAGCCGGACGTACGCGTCGGGCGAAGCGGTGCGCAAGTGCGGTCTCGACCTCGCCCCGGAAGCGCCGTGGAACTGTCCGGCCGACTGCCCGAAGTACGAACGGCGCAAGATCGACGCGGGCTGGCAGTACGGATCGATGGCGAAGGGCATGGAACCCGCGCCGCCGGAACCGGAGGTCGCGATGGATGCCGACATCGCGGCTCTGCTCGACGCGACCGAGGACATCGTCAACGCGGCCGGCTTCGAGCTGCGCGCGAAGCAAGCCAAACAGGACGCCCGGCGCAAGGGCATGTTCCGCAAGAAGAAGAAACGCTGACCCGAGTCGTTCGATCGACTCGTTTGATCGCGCGCGCGCCGGTCGGCCGGATAGGTTGCGCGGCGTGGCCGGTCTCGCGAGTCGTGCCCGGGCAGTCCCGGTCGAGCGGCGCGCCGTCGGTGCAGTCCTCCTCGCGGTCGTGTTCTGGTCGGGAACGGCCATGTTCGTGCGCGCCGGTCACTCGGACGCGCTGGTGTTCACGACGTGGCGACTCTGGTTCGCGCTGCCACCTTTGGGGGCGATCGTGGGGTGGCGGGCCCGGCGCAGCGACTCGGCGCCGTTCTGGCCCGCGGACGTGCCCCCGCTGCGCTGGCTCGGGCTCCTTGCAGGCGCGGGCGCGTTCTTCGTGGCCGGCGCGGGTACCACCTTTGCCGCCCTCGGCCTGACCCGGCTGCTCGACGTCACGCTCATCGGCTCGCTACAGCCGGTACTGATCATCGGGTTCGCGGTCGCGTTCCTCGGAGAACGCGTCGCCCGCACTCACCTGATCCGTGCCGCCGTCGCCATCGCGGGGACGATCCTCGTGGCGCTGGCCGCCTCGGGCAGCGGCGCCTGGAGCCTGAGTGGCGACATCGTCGCGGTCGCCGGGCTCGTGTTCAACTCCGCGTGGTTCCTCTACGGAAGGGTGCTGCGCACGCGCATCGTCGTCGACCCGTTCGCGTTCATGCTGGGCACGCTCACCGCGGCGGCCCTGCTCACCACGCCGATCGCACTCATCGCGCACGGGTCGCTGCGCATCAGCGCCAACGGCCTGTTCTATGCGACCTGCACGATGCTCGCGGGCACCTCGGCGCACGTGTTGATCATCTGGGCCCATCGCCACGTCCCTGCGTCGGTGTCGTCACCGATGCTCCTCGGGGAGGCGCCGCTCGTTGCCGGCGCCGCGTGGGTCGTCTTCGGCGAGTCGATCGGCGTGCTGCAGGGCGTGGGCGCGGTCGCGGTGGTGGGTTCGCTGTGGGGTGTGACGCGCGGCGAGGAGCTCGAACACGTCGAGCACGACGTCCCCGATCCCGGGCCCCCGTCGTAACTCCTCGAGGCGTCGTAACTACTCGAAGCGAGCCGTCTCCAGCGACGTGACCCGGTCGAGGAGCGGGAGCGTCGCGCTCGACGATCACCAACGCGAGCGCGAGGCCACCCGCGAGCGCGACCCAGTAGCCGAGCGTCGGCAGATGGAACGAGAGGTTGCCCCCGATCGCAAGGATCAGTATCTCGTTGACCGCGAAGCCGAGCACCACACTCGCGGCCGCGACGACGAGGAGTGGCGCGGCCGCCTCTGCGAGCACGACGCGGTGCAGTTGGCGGAGCGGCATTCCTGCGAGCCGTAGCAAAGCGAACGGCCGTTTGCGTTCGACGAGGCCGCCCGCGACCGACACCGCGAGACTGCAGCCGGCGATGAGCAAGGTGAGCGCGAGGGCCACATTGCTCATCTGCGCGATGTTGTGCACTTGCCAGTTCTGCTCGGCGCTGAGATCGGAACCGGTCTCGGCGGGCGAACCGGGGAACGCGAGCGCGAGCTTGGTACGGACCCGCTCGATCGTCGCCCGGTTGCCGTCGGTGAGCACGGCCACGCCGACCAGCCGCCGACCGGCGAGCGAGGTCAGGTCGACGTCGACGGGGCGGAGCAGACGATCGAGCCGACCTCCGCCGAACTGGATGTTCGGGTCGACGCCGATCGTTCCGGTGCACGCGGGAAGGTCGAGTACGGCCGCGTCGGTGCAGCGCAGGACGGCGCCGGGCGGGAACACCGTTGCGACGTGCGTGTCGCCTTCGTAGGAGACGGGGGGCGGGATCGCCGCGGCGATGTCGTCGGGGAGAGCCCGCAGGTCGACGACTCGTTGCACTCCCGCGATCGCGCCGAGGTCGTGGAGGAGTCGTGTCGCGGTCCCGGCATCGGCGCCGAGTGGGGTGGCCGCGGTGGGGGCGCTCCGCGAGTCGGCGTCCGGTACCGCGAGCGAGGCGACGACGCCCACGGTGTTCGAGGTGATCGGGGCGCGTGTGAACGGATCCGACGCGGTCGCACTCGCCGCGAGCGCGCTGACGAGGCTGGCCACGAACACGGCCAGGATCAGGCCGCTGATCGAACGGAATCCCGCGGACGGGTTGTCCTCGAGTCGGCGCGCCGCGAGCAGTGACGGCGCGCGACGCCCAGTGCGCGCCACGAGCGTCGTGAGCCAGGGACCGCACGCAACGATCCCGATCACGATGAGCGCGAACGCGAGCCCGATCGCGACGACCGCAGTGTTCGAATCGCCATGCGAGAAGACCGCGAGACTGATGACAAAGAACAGCAGCGACGCCACGAGCACTGCGAGTCGGCGCGCCGTCGGCCGCTTGCGCGCCGCGTGCCGACTGACGCCGAGTGGGGAGACGCGTACGCGTCGGAGGGAGATCAGCGCGGCCGTGACCGCGAGCGCGGGCACCCCGATCGCGATGACCAGTGCCCACCCGATCGCGAGACGGAGATCGGACACGTAGAACGCGTGCCCGTCGAAGGGGACGCGCGCCGCGTACGGCCGTACGACGAAGTAGACGGCGTATCCGACCGCGGTCCCGACGACGGCGGCGAGCGCGGCCTCCACGCCCGCGAGCGTGTCGGCCTGGCGCGGCGTCGCGCCCGCGAGTCTCATCGCGGCGAGGCGTTGCTCGCGACGCGCGGCCGCGAGCCGGGTCGCGGTCGACACGAACACCAACACGGGCACGAGCAGGCCCAGCGCGCCGACGACGAGCACGACGCGGAGGAAGTCGGAGAAGTTGTGGGCGAGGGGCGCGGATTCGATGCTGCGGACGCTCTGGACCCCGGCCTCGCCATCCAGCTCGGCCGGTGTGTGCCCGACGACGACCACGAGCTCGTCCGACGACTGGAGCGCCGACTTCCCGATCGTCTCCGTCACGCGCCCGGGGAACCGGTCGCCGAGCAGCGCGGGGTCGGTCGTGCGCAACAGCTGCGCGAGGTGGGGCGACGCCGCCATCTCGCCGGGACCGGGGAGGTGCGCGAGCCAGTCGGGCACCGGCAGCGTGGGGGCCTCCGGCGGCAACGTCGACGCGGACGACGTCGTGCCCTTCGAAGCGGTCCTTCGACAGGCGCCACAGGAGCGGGTCGGTCGTCGCTTCGTCCTGGGCGGGCCGGCGGTTGTGGGCCGACGTGGTGGTCCAGCCGGCACGCGCGTCGTGCGCGTGCAGGGCCGGGAACGCGACGGTGGTGAAGAGCAGGAGGCTGACCCCGAGCGCCACGCCGAGCGCGGTCAACCCGAGCCGCACTGCCGACTCCTTGCCGCCCCCGAGACTGACGCCGCGCCGCGAGCCGGATCACAGCGGTACCGGTGTCGCGGACGCGGCCGTCGCGCACCACGATCTCGCGATCGGCATAGGCGGCGACGCGCGGCTCGTGCGTGACCAGCACGACGGTCGTTCCCTCGTTGCGGGCAGTGTCGACGAGCAGGTCCATCACGAGCTCGCCCGACAGCGAGTCGAGGGAGCCGGTGGGCTCGTCGGCGAACACCACGCCGGGGTGGGCGACCATCGCTCGTGCCAGCGCGACCCGTTGCGCCTCACCGCCCGACAGCTCCCCGGGGCGACGAGTCGCGAGCTCCGACAACCGGACCTGGTCGAGCCACGCGCGCGCAGTGTCCAACGCCTCGCGCCGACGCACTCCGGCGAGGAGCAGCGGCAACGCGACGTTCTCGACCGCGCTGAGCTCGGGCACGAGCTGACCGAACTGGAAGACGAAGCCGAACTGCTCGCGCCGGAGCTCGGTACGCGCCCGTTCGGAGAGGGTGTCGATGCGCGACCCGTCGAACCACACTTCGCCCTGGTCGGGGCGCAGGATGCCCGCGAGACAGTGCAGCAGCGTCGACTTGCCGGAGCCGCTCGGCCCCATGATCGCCAGGACTTCACCCGCGGCAATGTCGAGGTCCACGCCGCGCAACGCTTCGGTCGTGCCAAACGTGCGAGTGACATCTTTCGCGCGGAGCATCGGTGCATCAGTTGCGGTCATGGGTGACCTCCTCGGCGAGCTGGGCGAGACGGGACGCGGTGAGGTCGATCCAGCGCAGGTCGGCCTCGAGGTGGAAGAGCGCGTAGTCGGTGACGAGCGCTTCGGCGAGTCCTCCCGCGCGCCGGCGCGCGGTCAGCTCACGCATGCGCGCGAGGTGCGCGGCCCGCTGCGAGTCGAGGTAGTGGTCGGCGGAACGGCCCGACAACAGCGCGAGGACCACCTTGGTGAAGAGCACCGTCTGGAGGTGCGGCTCGGGCGGCTCCGGCTGCGCGAGCCATCGCTCGAGCTCGGCCACCCCTTCGGGGGTGATCGCGTACCGCTTACGTTCGGGGCCTCCGCCGGTTTCGGTGCCGTCGACCCGCACCCGGCCGTCGCGTTCGAGGCGCCCGAGCGTGGCGTACACCTGGCCGAAGGGGAGCGGGCGCTCGTGACCGAAGCGGCGGTCGTACGAGCGCTTCAGCTCGTAGCCGTGACTCGGTTGCGGCTCCAGCAGGCCCAACATGGTCGTGGAGATGCTCACGGGCGGACTATACACCGAGAGAATACACTGAGGGAATAGGCAGAATGTGGGGATGGCAACGCTGCTCGGTCTCCGCACCGTCATCTACCAGACGTCCGATCTCGAGGCGTCGAAGGCCTGGTTCACCCGGCTCCTGGGGTTCGCCCCCTACTTCGACGAACCGTTCTTCGTCGGCTTCTCGGTTGCCGGCTACGAGCTGGGTCTGCTCCCCGCCGCCGATCCCACCGACGGCGCGCTCACGTACTGGGGCGTGGACGACGTGCAGGCGGCAATGGACGAGGCGATCGCGCTCGGCGCAACCGAGCACGTGCCCGCCGCCGAGGTTGGCGACGAGATCGTCACCGGAACCGTGCGATCGCCGCAGGGCGCGATCGTCGGCTTCATCTTCAACCCGCACTTCGCCGCGGGCTGAGGAATCCCGGTCACGCCGGTGCGAGAGGACCGCCACCGGGGTGGAGTGGAGTGCGAACGGGGAGACTCGAACTCCCACCTCTTTCGAGACCGGGACCTAAATCGCGGAAGCACCGTTCGTGACGTGTCAGCACGTTCGCGGGGTGCCCTCCCACCTGGCGTTTCGCGATCGGGTGTCCGTGCCGTCTCGCGCGGTTGCGTGCAGTTTCGAGGCGTCCCGTTAGCAATCCGTTAGCACGCAGCCGTGGCTGCAGGTCCGCAGTGACCAGTTGGTTCACGAGGCGCGTCGAGCGTTCGATCCCGACAGGACCCGCAATGCGCGGCTCTCCGTCGATTGGCGGGCCGCGTGCCGAGTGGCTCGCATGCATCGCCCGGGTCACTCCCGGATGAACCTGGCTGATCCTCAAGCGCGTTCGAGGCGCAGAACGCCGCGTTCGTCACGCGCCGAATCCGTCGGTCGTCTGACGACCGCAGTCCCAAACGCCGACGATGGCGCCAACGTATTGACTCGCCGCACCGGCCGGGTGCAATGCGGGCGCTGCTGCCGTCGGCTCAGTCTTCCCGCAGCGAGCCAGGCGCCGACGGCGCCACTTCGGACGCTTTGATTCGCGTGGCTCCGACCAGTCGACCGAACGGCATCTTGTCGGACGACACGGGTTGACTCAGGAGGTACCCCCGGGATGGGTTGGCAGCCGAAGTTCTTCGTGCCGCGGCGATCTCCAGGAAAGCCGGCGACTCCGGCACGAACATCCGATTTTGTGGCAAGCAAGGAAGCCGCGGTGCGCCGAGCCCGTTCCCCTCCCCCCGGCCCGTTCCCCCCCGACGCTGCCCACGGGGAGCACGACGACACACCCGAGGCTTGCCGACACGGGACGCGCGCCTTCCGCATACACCGACTCGGACGAGCGCCAGGAGTTGACGAGTAGACGGTGTGCAGGTTCTCCCGACGCGGACTAATACTGCCCCTGCCGGTCGCTGCATGCGTCCCCGATGGAGGCCGTCGGGAGCTGTTCGAAGGATATGTGCGGCGTCGGCGGCCTCTCTCGTCATCGCTCTCGCCTTCGGAGCTCGGGCCAACGCCGCGCCCCCGATCATCGACTTGGGCTCAGCAAGTGGGGCATCGGTCGTCGCAACTACCGGCGTCACCAACACGGGGTCGAGCAGCCTGAGTCTCGACGTCGACTCGACCGGCGCGGCAATCACCGGATTCCCACCCGGCGTCACGAGTGGTTCGCTACACCTGGGTGACGCGACGGCCACCACTGCCCATGCCGACATGGCAACCGCGTACGACCAGGCGCAAGCTGCAACTCCGACCGCCGACATCAGTGGCGTCGACCTTGGTGGCCAGACGCTCGCCGAGGGCGTGTATCACGCAGCCAGTTCAATGGCGCTGACTGGACCAGTGCCGCTGACCCTCAGCGGGTCGAGCAGCTCCGTCTTCGTTTTCCAGGCGGGTAGCACGTTGGTGACCGGCACCGGTACAGCAGTGGTGCTGACGGGCGGAGTGCAAGCCTGCAACGTCTTCTGGCAGGTTGGGTCGTCCGCGACCCTCGGTTCGGGAACCGCCTTCATCGGCAACGTTCTCGCGCAGACATCAATCACGATGAACACTTCCGCATCCATCGATGGCCGGGCCTTGGCCCGCGACGGAGCGGTCACTCTCGATACGAACCAATTCACCAACTCCTCCTGCGTGGCCACGGCCACGACGACCGTGGCACCGACGACGACGACGGTCGCGCCGACGACCACGACGACCGTGGCACCGACGACCACGACGACGGTCGCGCCGACGACCACGACGACGGTCGCGCCGACGACCACGACGACCGTGGCACCGACGACCACGACGACCGTGGCACAGACGACGACGACGACCGTGGCACCGACGACCACAACCGTCGCACCGACGACCACGACCGTCCCGCTGACGACCACGACCGTCCCGCCGAGCACCTCGACTCTCCCGGGCACGACCTCGACCACGACTGCGGACCCGAGCCCGACGACATCGGGGGCCGTTACGACGAGCAGTTTCGTCTCGGGAACGACCGTCGCGGATCGGTCGACCACCACGACCCTCGACTCGAGCTCGACAACGATCTCCAACGGGTCGATCGGTCCCGGATCCGGTCCGCTGCCTCGCACCGGGGGCGAGATGGAGATGCCGATCGTTGGCCTGACCGCGGTCGTGCTCGGCGGTTTCCTCGTACTCGCCCGGCGGCGAGTCGACCGCTAAGACGAGCACGGCGGCCCGTCGACGCGGCACGCGGCTCCTCAAGTGACGCGCCGGCGTCACCCGGCCACCGCAACTCGTCGGGGACGAAGGAGACGAATCGCGGCGGACGACTACGACCGCTTCGCCTGACGGACGGGTGCGCCGAACCTCAGCGGACAAGCCCGATCAACAGCGAACGCACGAAAACTGGGATGGTGCCGCCGAGCCACGGACGCTGCGGCCACATCGATGACCGACCTATGGAACTACTGCCCACGGCGCACCTCAACGAAGGTCTGCACGCTCACTCTGTACGCGCCGCCGGACGTTCTTGCAGTATCGATCTCACGGCGCGTTGCAGGAATGCCTCGACGGGCACCGCTAACGACGATCATTTCGCCGAGCAGCTGCTGCCGCGCGTCCGCGTCAACGAGATCGCAGTCTGTACGGCACCATTTTTCGCCACCACTCGAGGACGTCGGGTGTCCGGCTCGTTCCGCGATTTCTTTGGGTCCGCGCCAGATTTTTTGACGCGTTTGGGGCTGCTGGCGCGCTTATCCGTCTTGTTGGACTCGCGAGACGGAGGTTGTGGTGGACGAGGCAGGTCGGGTGTTGGTGTTGAGCGTTCCGGAGGCGGCGCGGTTACTCGGCATTTCGCGCACGCATGCCTACGGGCTGGTGGCGCGAGGCGAGCTCGCGCATGTGCGGCTGGGTCGTCGGATTGTCGTGCCCCGGCATGCGATCGACACGCTCCTGGGGGCGCCTTCGGATGGTCCGGCCGCGGCGTGAATGTCGGCATGGTCGTCGTGATCGACGGCGATGGCAGGGTCGAGCTGCGGGTGGACGCTGGCTCGGCTGAGGTGCGTCGGGAGGTCGGCGTGGCGGCGTGGTCGGTACTCGAGGTGCTCGCGCTCGGCGGATCTGTCGACGGTTCGGGTCGGTGGATGTCCTACAGCAACGCCCGTGATCTCGCAGCCAGTTTCGGGATCGGGAAAGACCGGGCGGCCGCCGCGCTCTCGACACTGCGTCGGGCCGGGCTCATCGCCGCGCACATCGAGCGCGACCAGCGGTCAGCCCGGTTCGCGCGCCGTCGTTACGAAGTCCGGATCCCGGTGTTGCACGGCACGGACACGGCGCTTCCCGCGACGATCGACGAACCGGTCCGCTCCGCCCGTACGGCGACTCGTGCACGCCCAGCCCGCGCGGCCGACCACACCCTCAACTTGTTCGATCAGCACTCATGATCAGCATGCAACTCCCGCGCCGCTCGACAAGCGCGCTCGCCGCCTCTGCACCGATCCGTGATACCTGCGCCTGGCGTCGCGTTGCACGTCGGATCACGACCCGAAATGTTTGGCACACCGATGCATCGTCGATGCAGGACACGGCCCCGCCGGTCGCGTCGACCCGTCGGGAGCGGCCGTGCTGAGTGTCAGCAAGCTCGGCGCCGGCCAAGAGGGCTACTACCTCGACTCCGTCGCCCACGGCGTCGAGGACTACTACCTCGGCCACGGCGAAACACCGGGCCGGTGGATGGGCTCCGCCTCCGCGCTGCTCGGCCTCGAGGGCGAGGTCGACGCGCCAGCGCTGCGGGCAGTGCTCGAAGGCCGTGACCCGGTGGACGGGACCCGGTTGATCCAGGCCCGCAAGGACCGGGTCCCGGGTTTCGATCTCACGTTCTCGGCACCGAAGTCCGTGTCCGTGTTGTTCGGTCTCGGTGATCCCGACACGGTCCGCGCAGTGCGCGCCGCGCACGACCGGTCCGTCGACGCCGCGCTCGGCTGGCTCGAACGCGAAGCCTGCATCTCCCGGCGAGGGATCGACGGTGTCGAACAGATCGCAGGTGACGGTTTCGTCGCGGCGGGGTTCGTGCACCGAACGAGCCGGGCCGGGGATCCGCAACTCCACACCCATGTCCTCGTCGCCAACCTCACCCGCTGCGACGACGGCCGGTGGCGCACGCTGCATGGCGGTCCAGTCTTCTGGCAGGCCCGCACCGCGGGCTACCTCTACAAGGCGGAACTGCGTCACGAGCTCACCGCCCGGCTCGGTGTCGCCTGGGGTCCGGTCGACAAGGGCGCGGCGGAGATCATCGGCATCCCGGCCGAGTTGTGCGCAGTGTTCTCGACCCGACGGCGCGAGATCCAAGACGAACTCGACGCCCGCGGGAACCACTCCTCGCGGGCGGCGCGGGTCGCGGCGCTCGAGACCCGCCAGGCGAAGGACTATGGCGTCGACATCGGCGCGTTACGCGACCGGTGGCACGACCAGGCCCGTGAAGCCGGTCACGCCCCCGAAACCCTCACCGCGACCGGACAAACCATGCTGCGCCCGATCACCGCCGCCGA
This sequence comes from uncultured Actinomycetes bacterium, assembly GCA_963761055.1. GTDB lineage: Bacteria > Actinomycetota > Acidimicrobiia > IMCC26256 > PALSA-610 > PALSA-610. The sequence goes on from CAVXFO010000001.1 coordinate 460,624, forward strand.
CGAACAGGTGGCGACCGACGTCTTGTTGGGTCCGCACGGGCTGACCGAACAGGCGACGACGTTCGATCGGCGGGCGGTGCTGCGCGGCTGGTGCGAACAACTCCCGGCCGGTGCGTCCATCACGACAATTGAGGAACTCGCCGACCGCACTCTCGCCGACGGACGCGTGGTCGCCCTCCAGGACCGCGTCCCTTACCCGAAATACTCGACTGGCGAGCTCGTCGCGCTCGAACACCGCCTCGTCGACACCGCCCTCAACGCCGTCAACACCAGCGCCGGTGTCGTCACCGAACCGCATCTCCGCACCGCGCTCGACGCGCGACCCGAACTCTCACCCGAACAAGTCGCCGCGGTCGCCGCGATCACCACCTCCGGCAACGGGATCGATGTCATCGTCGCCGCGGCCGGGACCGGCAAGACATTCTCCCTCGACGCCGCCGCCGACGCCTGGCGCCACGACGGCTACCACGTCATCGGCGCCGCGCTCGCCGCGACCGCCGCCGCGCAACTCCAAACCCAAACCGGCATCCCGTCCGACACGATCGCGCTCCGCACCCTGCAACTCGCCAACGGGACCCTGCACCTGGACCGACGGACGGTGGTGGTGATCGACGAAGCCGCGATGGCCTCCACCCGCGGCCTCCTGCCCCTGTTAGATGCCGCGCACGACGCGGGCGCGAAGGTGGTCATGGTCGGCGATCCCCACCAGCTCGACGCCATCGACGCCGGTGGTCTCCTCAACGGTCTCGCCCACCGGCTCCCACCCGTCGCCCTGACCGAGAACCGCCGCCAACAACATGCCTGGGAACGCGCCGCCATCGCCGACCTGCGCGCCGGGCGGATCGCCGACGCGTTCGACGGCTACAACATCCACGACCGGGTCCTCATCGCCGACACCGCGATCGACGTCCGCAACCACATGGCCGCGGACTGGCACGCCGCCACCCTCGCCGGCGACCACGTCCTCATGCTCGCCGAACGCCGCTACGACGTCGACGACCTCAACCAACGCGCCCGCCGACACCTCACCCGCAACGGCACCATCACCGGACCTGCCCTCCACATCGACGACCTCACCTTCCAGGCCGGTGACCGGGTCCTGTGCTTACGCAACGACCGGCGCATCGGGGTCCGCAACGGGACCATCGGCACCGTCACCAACATCGACCCCGAAAAGCGCTCGATCACGATCCGCACCGACGACGGCACCACGCACGCACTCCCGGCCCGTTACCTCGACGCCGGCCACGTCCGCTACGGGTACACGCTCACCATCCACAAAAGCCAAGGCATCACCGTCGACCGGTGCCTCGTCCTCGCCAGCGACACCCTCGACCGCCAAGCCGGCTACACCGCGCTCTCACGCGGCCGTACCGACAACCGCATCTACCTCGTCGCCCAATCACCCGCCGATCCCGAAGCCCACCACCCCGAACGCGACACGCCCGACCCGAGCGCGCAACTCGCGGCCGCGCTCCAACCCGACCGACGTGAACGACTCGCGATCGATCACCACATCGACACCGACCCTCTTCGTCAAGACCTTGCTCTCCTGTACCGAGGCCGCGCTCGCATTGACGAAGGCCGTCTCGCGCTTCCCGATCGCAGGCCCGACATCCGCGCGCTGCAGAGCGAACGCCACGACCAGATCAACGCCGCCGAGACCGCGCAGCGATTCCTCGACGGCAAACGACCCGTCCGCCACCGCCGCGAGCACAACATCTCACGCCTCGCCGCCGAACGCGCCCACGACCAAGCCACCACAGCAATCCACCGGATCGACCACGCGCTCGAACAAGCCCACGACGACCAGGCCGCACGCGAGACTCACAACCGAACCAGCCTCGACGAAATCTTCCTCATCGACTTCGCGATCCGCGATCGCCTCGACAAACTCGTCGAGACCATCGCCCACGAACCGCCCGCCTACCTCCAACAACTCGGGCCCAGACCAACCGACCCGACAGGCCGGCGCCACTGGAACAACATCGTCCGAGACGTCGAGGCCTACCGCATCGAACACGACATCAGCGACGCGCGCCGTCCGTTTGGCGTCTGTCCAACAGAACACGTCGCAGGCGCGGCCTGGCACCAGGCAGCGGCGACCTTCGCCCGCGATTCGGATCAACTCGACGTCGCGCGCGACTCCCTCGGGCGCGGTCAACAACGTGATCGCGGCATCGAGATCGAGCTATGACCGGCAGGTACTGCGGATCGAATGCGAGGAACTACGCAGGCTTGCGACGGCGCGCAGGCGACGTGTCGCCGAGAATCAATCGGGCGACGGTATCGGCCGCTTCCTCTTGCATCGCGGGATTCACGTGCGAGTAGGTGTCGAGGGTGATCGCGATGCTCGCGTGCCCCAAACGCTCGCTCACGACCTTCGCGGGTATGCCCGCGCTCAGCGCTGCGGTCGCATAGCTGTGTCGCAGATCGTGCAGCCGGATCCTGGGCAAACCCGCGTTCGCGGCCCAGGAGCCGAAACCAGCTCGTGAAGCGCTGCGGATGGATCGGGCTCCCGTCTTCGCGGCTGAACACGAGTCCGCCGTTCTGCCACAGCGCTCCCGCCGCGAGCTGTTCCTCCTGCTGACGTACGCGGTGCGCCTTGAGCGCCTCGACGGTTGCGCGATCGAGCGCGATGGATCGTCGGCCCTTCGCGGTCTTCGGCTCCGAGAACTCAACGCGGTCGTACCGCACGACGGTCAGATTGCGGACAACGGATACCCGGCCACGCGACAGATCGACGTGGTCCCACGAGAGGCCGAGAACCTCCCCACGCCGCATCCCAGTCGTCACGATCAGGAGCCACGCTGCAAACAATCGATCTGAACGAGCATGATCGAGGAACTCGCGTAGCTGCTCGGGAGTCCAGACTTTCATCTCCGGCGTCCGCGGCTGGGGTGGTGTCGCGAGCGAAACCGGGTTGCGTGGGAGGTGACCCCAGCGAACGGCGTCCTCGAGCGCCTTGTGCAGCATCGTGTGCACGTGTTTCACCGTCTTCGGGGACAGCCCGGGTGTCGACGCGTCGCCGTTGCAGCGGCCCGACTCGAGCAGGTCCGCGTAGAAGGCGTTGAGTCGCGCCGGTGTCACGTTCGGGAGAAGCGTCCGGCCGAGCGTCGGGCGGACGTAGTTGCGGAATGAGCGGTTGTAGTGCTCCCACGTTGTCGGCCGCACGCTCGCACGGATCCCCGGAAACCACTCCTCGTCCAAGAAGCGACTCAGCGTCAGTTTCGACGGCTCGACGAACATGCCGCGGCGAACTTCGTCCCGGACCTCCGCGAACGCGCGCTCGGCCTCCTTGCGCGTTCTGAAGCCACCTCGCGACATCTGTCTACGCGCGCCGTCAGGACCGGGCTCGAGCTCGATCCAGAAGTACCAAGACGCGCCGCGCTTCTTGAAATGGCCCTTCATGACCAGTGCAACGTAGCGCCGTTAGCATCGCGTTAGCAACGCCAATTTTCGACCGTCCGTGCAGTAGGCCTGAGTCCGCTCAGTCCCGAAAAACCCTTTGCCAGCCGCTTGTGCGAACGGGGAGACTCGAACTCCCACCTCTTTCGAGACCGGGACCTAAACCCGGCGCGTCTGCCAATTCCGCCACGCTCGCGTGCGCCCATTCTCGCGCCCGGGAGGGCGGGACGCCTCCAGGGGTATTCTCCGCTCCTCGCAGAGTGCTCCTGAAGTTCGGTGTTGAGGTGGAGGTCCGCATGGGCAAGCAGATTCCGATCGTCGACTACCTGGCCATCGACGACGGTCCGCCGCATCTGGTGGCGTGGGAAGCCCTCGACAGCGGCGCCCTATATTTCGATCGCCGCAACGCCGACGCCAAGGGCGGCGGCACCGAGTTCAAGCGCCGGAAGCTGGCGACCACGGGCAAGCTGCGCTCGTTCACGATCGTGAACCGCGGCGTGCCCGGTATCCCGGTCCCGTATGTGAGCGCGCTCGTCGACCTCGACGGCGGCGGCACGGTCAAAGCGAATCTCACGAACATCCCGCCCGATCCCGAACACGTCAAGCTCGGTCTGAACGTGAAGATGACGACGTTCGCGGCCGGCACCGACGACGACGGCACCGAGGCGATCGCGTTCGCCTTCGAGCCGGCTTCTTGACCTCCCGACCACTTGGAAAGGCACACGACCATGAGCGACAACGGCGACAACGTCTGGATCCTCGGCACGTACATGACCAAGTTCGGGCGCCACGGCGACAAGGACCTCATCGACCTCGCGAGTGAGTCCGCGCTCGGTGCGATGACAGACGGCGGCGTCACCATCCACGACATGCAGGTACTCGGCTGCGGCAGCCTTTTCAACGCGATGGCCGGCGTCGGTCAGCAACTGCAGAAGCAGATCGGCCAGACCGGCATCCCGGTCTACAACGTCGCCAACGCGTGCGCCACGGGCGCGACCGCGCTGCGCACGGTGCTGCTCACGATCAAGGCCGGCGAGGCCGACATGGGCCTCGCCGTCGGTGTCGAGCAGATGGGCAAGGGCGGCCTGCTCGGCGTCGGGGGCAAGGGTGATCGCGAACGCAAGGTGTACGAGCCGAGCGGTCGCTACGGCTCGGTCATGCAGGTCGAGGGCATCCTCGGTACCGGCCTCATGCCCGGGGTCTTCGCGCAGGCCGGTATGGAGTACGCGTACGAGCACGGCGGCGTCGACTTCGAGCAGTTCGCCAAGGTCGCGGAGAAGAACCACGCGCATTCCACGCTCAACCCGCTGGCGCACTACCAAAAGCAGTTCTCGCTCGACGAGATCATGTCGGCCGACATGATGAGCTACCCGAACACGCTGCTCATGTGCTGCCCCAACACCGACGGTTCCGCCGCGGTGGTGTTGGTCAGCGAGGAGAAGCTGCGCACGCTGTCGAAGGACCAGCAGGCGCGCGCGGTGAAGATCAGCGCGTCGGCACTCACCACCGACCCGTGGACCGAGCACGCCCAGGTACAGCCCGACGTCAACACGCTCACGCGCAACGCGGCGAAGCAAGCGTACGAGACGGCCGGTGTCGGACCGGAGGACCTCGACCTCGTGGAGCTGCACGACTGCTTCGCGACCGCCGAGCTCATCCATTACGACAACCTGCAACTGTGCGCGCCCGGTGAGGCCGGCAAGTTCATCGACGAGCGCGGCCCCTGGCGCGACGGGAAGACCCCCGTGAACGTCAGCGGAGGGCTCATCTCCAAGGGCCACCCGATCGGTGCGACCGGCATCGCCAACGTCTACGAAGTCGCGACGCATCTGCGCGGCGAGGCGGGCGACCGCCAGATCGACGGCGCCAAGGTCGGCATGACGCACGTCATCGGTCTCGGCTCGGCCTGCGCCGTCCACATCCTCGAGAAGGCCGCCGTCTAACCCCCCCCCCCGCCCCCGCAAACAGATTGCAAGGATCACGTCGCACGTCCGCCACGATCCTTGCAAAGTGTTTGCAAGGTTGGGGGCGAGGTGGGGGCGGTGGGGTCAGATGGTGGTCCAGCCGCCGTCGACGCAGACGATCTGGCCCGTGAGGAAGCTGCTCGCGGCGCTCGCGAGGAACAACAGTGCGCCGTCGAGCTCGTGCTCCTCACCGCCTCGGCCCATCGGGGTGCGCTGACGCAACCAGCGTTCGGCCTTCTCGTCGCCGAACATGAGGCCCTCGGTCATCTCGCTGCGGAACCAGCCCGGCGCGAGACAGTTCACGCGCACGCCCTTGCGGGCCCACTGCGCGGCCAGCTCACGCGTCAGGTTGACGAGCCCGCCCTTCGACGCGGCGTATCCCGCCTCGGGGATCTGACCGACCCCGACCAGTCCCCAGATCGACGCGACGTTGACGATCGTCCCGCCCGTCTGGGCGGCGAGCATGGCGCGGCGCGCATTCGCGCGCGCGAGCTCGAAGGGCGCGACGAGGTTGATCCGGAGCGTCGCCGCGAACTTGTCGGTGGTCTCGTCGAAGGCCGGCGTCGGTTGGCTCGTACCCGCGTTGTTGACCAGGACGTCGACGCGTCCGTAGTGCGCGAGTGTCGCCGCGACGAGCGACTCGGGTGCGCCGTCGATCGAGAGGTCGACCCCGACCGGGTGCGCGTCGCGTAGCTCCGCGGCGAGTTGTTCCAGCCGCTCCAGCCGGCGGGCCGCGAGGACCACCTGAGCGCCGGCCGCGTCGACGACGCGGGCGAAGCGGGCGCCGAGGCCCGCGCTCGCGCCGGTCACGATCACGACCTTGTCGTCGAGGCGGAACGAGGCCAGGGGGTCGAGTGTCACGAGCCGGAATCTACGACAACGACACACGCAGAGGAGTGCGAGCCGCGACCACCCGTCGTTCGCCGATCCGGGGAAAGGAAGCGCAAACGACAACTGTTGTAGCGTCGCCCCAATGGCGAGCGACGACATCCGACCTTTCCGTGTCGACGTGCCCGAGGCCGTTCTCGAAGACCTCCGCGACCGCCTTGCCCGGACGCGTTGGCCCGACCAGATTCCCGGTAGCGGCTGGGGCTACGGGACCGACCTCGCGTATCTCCAGGATCTGTGCGAGTACTGGCGCACGGAGTTCGACTGGCGTGCCCAGGAGGATCGCTTCAACCGCTGGCCACATTTCCTCACCGACATCGGCAGCCAGCAGATCCACTTCATCCACGCCCGTTCCGACAACCCTGACGCACTCCCGCTGATCATCACGCACGGCTGGCCCGGTTCGGTCGCCGAGTTCCTCGACGTCATCGAGCCGCTGCGCGCGAACTTCCACGTGGTCGTGCCGTCGCTGCCCGGGTACGGCTGGTCGGGTGTCACCACCGACGCGGGGTGGGACGTTCAGCGCGTGGCCGAAGCGTGGAAGACGCTGATGGCGCGACTCGGCTACGAGCGCTACGGCGCGCAGGGCGGCGACTGGGGTGCGATGGTGTCGGCCCGACTCGCCGCGATCGATCCCGAGCACATGGTTGGCCTGCACTCGAACATGCTGCTCGCGTTCCCCGACGACGCGAGCGGCATCGCGCTCACCGAGGAGGAGGTCGCCGACCTCACCGCCGCGGGCGAGTTCATGACCACGGGTGCGGCCTATCAGGAGATCCAGGGCAAGAACCCGCAGACATTGGGCTACGGCCTGACCGACTCGCCCGCGGGCCTCGCGGGCTGGATCGTCGAGAAGTTCCTGGTCTGGACCGACAACAATGGCAGCCCCGAGGACGCCGTCTCCCGCGACCAGTTGCTGACGAACCTCACGGTGTACTGGGTCACGAAGACGATCAATTCGTCGATCCGCCTCTATTGCGAGTCGTCCCGCACCGGACGATTCGGTCCTACCGGCGAGTACATCACGGTCCCCACGGCCGCCGCGGTGTTCCCGGCCGAGATCTTCCGGATCCCGAAGCCCTATGCGGAGTCCAGGTTCAATCTGATCCGCTACAACCGGTTCGACCGGGGTGGGCATTTCGCCGCTCTCGAAGAGCCCGATCTGTTGGTGCAAGATGTGACGGAGTTCTTCGCTTCTCTGAGGTAAGGGTGTGCGCATGCACGATCTCGTGGTCAAGGGTGGTTCGGTCGTCGACGGGACCGGCGCACCGGCCCGGTCTGCCGACATCGCGATCGACGACGGTGTGATCACCGAAGTCGGCAAGGTCACGGGGAAGGCGCGCGAGACGGTCGACGCCGACGGCGCGCTCGTCACGCCCGGCTTCGTCGACGTTCACACCCACTTCGACGGTCAGGTCACCTGGGACCCCCTGCTCACACCGACCTGTTGGCACGGCGTCACCACGATCGTGATGGGCAACTGCGGCGTAGGTTTCGCGCCGGTGAAGCCCGACAAGCACGCGTGGCTCATCGGGCTGATGGAAGGGGTCGAGGACATTCCCGGCGCAGCGCTGTCCGAGGGAATCCAGTGGGGATGGGAGCACTACCCGGAGTACCTCGACGCGGTCGATCGCGCCCCCAAGATGCTTGATGTCGGCGCGCAGGTTCCGCACGGCACGGTGCGCGGCTACGTGATGGGGGAGCGGGGCGCGAAGAACGAGCCCGCCACACCCGACGACATCGAGGCGATGGCGCGCATCGTGCGCGAGGGCATCGAAGCCGGCGCGCTCGGCTTCTCGACGAGTCGCACCATCGCGCACATGGCGATCGACGGTGAGCCGGTCCCGGGCACGTTCGCGGCCGAGGACGAGTTGTTCGGTATCGGTCGGGCGCTCGGCGACCTCGGGACCGGTGTGTTCGAGCTCGCGCCCGCCGGCGCGCTCGGCGAAGACCTCGCCGCGCCGGAGCTCGAGATGGCCTGGATGCGCAAGCTGTCGGCCGCGATCAAGCGACCGGTCACGTTCGCGCTCACCCAGAACGACCACGATCCCGAGTCGTGGAAGTTGATGCTCGACCTGTGCGCGCAGGCGACGGCCGAGGGCGCGCAGGTCCGCCCGCAGGTCGCGGGGCGACCGGTCAGCCTGCTGCTCGGGCTGCAGACCTTCCACCCCTTCGCGTACTGCCCGTCGTGGGCGCCGATCGGTGCCGCGTCACTCGCAGAGAAGGTTGCGGCGATGAACGATCCCGCGCTCCGCGAGAAGTTGCTCGCCGAGGTCGACGACGCGATCGCGCCGATGCGCCAGTTCCTCGATCCCGAGCGTGCGTTCCCGATGGGCGCGACCCCCGACTACGAGCCGTCGCCGGAGGACAGCGTGGCGGGCCTCGCCCGGCGCCAGAGCCGCCCCGCCATGGAGGTGTTCTACGACGCGCTGCTCGGCGGCGACGGCCTCGGCCTCGTGCTGCGGCCGCTGCTCAACTACACGAACTTCTCGCTCGACGCGGTGCGCGAGATGCTCTTGCACCCGAGCAGCGCGTGGGGACTCGGCGACGGCGGCGCCCACTGCGGCACGACCTGCGACGCGAGCACGCCCACGTACATGCTCGCCCATTGGGCCCGTGATCGGGCGCACGATCGTTTGCCGCTCGAGTGGATCGTGAAGAAGATGACCGCCGACACTGCGTCGCTCTACGGGCTCGGCGACCGCGGTGTGCTGGAGCCGGGCAAGGTCGCCGACGTCAACGTGATCGATTTCGAGCACGTCCAGCTCGAGACGCCCGTGATGGTGCACGACCTCCCGGGCGACGCCCGCCGGTTCGTGCAGCGGGCCCGCGGCTACGTCACGACAGTGAAGTCGGGTCAGGTCATCCTCTGCGACGGCGACGACCAGGGCGCCCGCCCCGGACGTCTCCTTCGGGGTGCTCGTTAGCCCTGATCTTTCAGTAGGCGCAGGTGCCGCGGCGGTTGGGTCGCTGCGGTGGGCCGCGAAGTGACTCGCGTGCACTCCTTCAGATCACAGACGGCTTCACCCGCGTGGAGTGTGTGCTCGAAACAACACTGCTAGCACGGGCGCTAGCACGGGCGCTATCGCCGCGCGAAGCGCGGGTGCTAGCGACGAGAAAGCGGCGGCGCGGCGGCGCGTACAATTCGTCTGCTACTACCGGTGGTATCACGGGTGGTATCACCGGCGGTATCGCCGGCAGTATCACTCCGTTTTCACGGGTCCGTGATGCGCGTGCCAGGATGCGGTTCCTCGCGGCGGACGATCGCGCGAGTCCCGGCGGGCCAGCGGGACAAGTCGATCAGGTCGGTGATCGGGACCTGCTGGCTTCGCAACCGCAGTATCCCTTGACGGGAGGGCGTTTTCGCGGACGCGACCCGCGATCAACCCATCGCTACTGAAAGATCAGGATTAGCCGACGCCCGGCTTCCACACCATCAACACCAGGAACACGACGACGAAGATGTCGAGCGTCGTGCCCGCGGCGGCCATCTTCTTGCCGATCGCCTCGAGCTCGGCCGCCTGCGGCGGCGGGCCGCCGACCGGGGGCTGCGCCTGCTCCATCTCCGCGAGCAGCGCGTTGGTCCGCTTGTGCCCGGGGATCAGGACGCCGTGCGCCAGCCCGATCGCGATCACGTAGAGCACGAGCGCGAGCCAGATCCACGTCTGCGAGAACTTCCAGGCCTTGTCGCTCGCGAGGACGAGGAGGATGCCGAAGATCGGGATCGCGTAGATGAAGTACTCGCCGATCGTCGAGACCGCGAAGTTCGCTTCGGAGACCGCACGTCCGCCGGGGCCCTGTCGTTTCTGGGCCTGGGCCGCGTAGATCCCGTTGAGCATCACCGCACCGAGTCCGACGATCGCGGTGAGGATGTGCAAGACGAGCAGCGTCTTGTAGAGGCCGGAGTTCGTATTGGCAAGCATGACGAGATGGTGGCACACGAGCCCCGGACCGCGCGCCATGATGCTGCGATGACCAATCCCGATCACCCGGCACACGTTGGCTTGCTGGCCCCGATGCCGTCCGAGTTCCAGCCGCTGGTCAAGGCGTTTGCCTTGCAGCACACCGATTCCGGCTGGACAGGGACCTGCGGGCCGATCGCGCTCGCCGCGGCCAAGACCGGCATCGGGACGCGACTCGCCGCCGCCGCAACCGTTCGACTGCTCGACGTCCGGGCCGTCGACCACGTGATGGTCATTGGTATCGCGGGAGGCATGGGTATGAGCAAGGTGGGCGACGTCATCTTCCCCGAGGTCGTCGTCGACAAGGCGTCGGGGTCCGAGTACCGGCCGACGCCCCTCGGAGGAATCGAGCCGAGTGGGCGCCTCCTCACGAACGACGACTTCGACATGCAGCCCGCCGAGCGGGAAGCGCTCGTCGCCGACGGGTTCGTCGCGGTCGACATGGAAACCGCCGCGGTTGCGGGAGTGTGCGAAGGGCGGGGCGTGCCGTGGTCGGCGGTGCGGTCGATCAGCGACCTGGTCGGCGTCACGCCCGGCGACGTGATCAGTCTCGCGAACTCCGACGGGACACCGAACATCGGGGCGTCGATCCGTTATCTCGTCACCAAGCCGTGGCGTATCCCCCGACTCGTGCGACTCGGCCTCGACGCGCGCGGCGCGGCAAACGGCGCCGCCGACGCGGCAAGGCGCGTCCTGGCCGACGCGGGCGCGTCCACCTGACACGCGCGGACGGCGTGGAGAGTTACTTCTGCGCGCCGCGGGTGATGTCGAGTGAGAACGGGTGATCGGCAGAGCCGGTCGTGGCGGTCGCGGCCTGGATGTGCACGGTGCCACACGTTCCGGGCGATCGGCAGGTCGCGACGAAAAGGGTCACGTCGGACGACACGACCGTCGTGGTCGCGGCCGACACCGCGCCGATCGCGCACGTTGAACGGGTCAGCCCGTCAGGACCGAGCGAGTACGCGACCGACTGGTCGGCGCGGGCGACCGTCGCCACCGACTTCTCGGTCGTCACGAGCGCGGCTCCGGTGATGCCGCAGGCGCTGCCGTTGGGTGTCGCCGACAGCGAGGGGAGCACGTCTCGGGAGGCGAACCGGGCTATGGCGAGCTCGGATTCCGCCGGCGCGACCGGCGCGTGGGAGTGGGCGGGTGCGTGGGTGCCGACGATCAGGATGTCGGCGAGCACGCCGGCGACGAGCGCGAGAAGCGTGACCGTGACCACGATCTCGACGACGGTGAATCCGTGTCGATCGTCCCGGCCTCGGATTCGACCCAACGTGCTTCCCCGTCTCGGTGCCGGCCGGAGCCGCGGTGTCGGGATCAGCATCGGCGGGTCCGTACGAGATTCAACCCAACCGGGGAGCCCCGTCGAAGCCGCCCCGCAGGAAGCCGGCGATTTACCCCAAACGGTCAGGCAGCCGCGCTTTCGGTCTCCACGAGGAAGACGGGGTGACGGTCGGCGATCGCTCGCATCTCGGCGTCGTCGGAATCGGGACCCACACCGTCGAAGAAGACGCCGACCTCCATCTTCCACCGCTCGAGGTAGGCGCGCAGGATCTCGACCTTGGCGTCGGCATCGCTGATCTCGGTGCCGTGAAAGGCTTCGACCCGGCGCCCGACCCGGAGCTCGCCCGTTCCCGCGACGCGCAGGTTGCGGACCCACTGGGTGTTGCCTCGGGGCGACACGAGGAAGTTGCGGTCGTCGTGCTCCAGCAGGTTCACCGGGGTGCGGCGCCACTCCCCTGATCTGCGGCCGCGGACGCGCAGCTCGCGCGAGCCCCAGACGCTGATCCCGAGCAGGGTGAGCCGGCGCACCGCCCGGTTGAAGACGTTGCGGGTGAACCAGCCGGGCCTGCGGTAGTGCGTCGTGGTGGGCGATGCGGCGTCGTTCATTCTTGGTCTCCTCCGCTCGTGGGGTCCGGACAGCTCCGGAACGAGGACCGAGAGCACTGCTCTCGTCGGTTCCAGCATGAACCTTTCGGCCGCGCCTGTCAAGAGCACCGCTCTCGTTTGGTGGCACCGCTCTCGATATGGGGCAGACTGGCGATATGCAGACGACCCCAGCCGGAACCGCTTCCCGGACCGCTCGCGACCGGGCCCGGATCGAGCTCACGGAGGAGATCAAGCGCGTCGCCCGCCGCCATCTGGCCGAACAGGGCTCGGCTGCCCTCTCGTTGCGCGCGGTCGCGCGGGAGGTGGGCATGGTGTCGTCGGCCGTCTACCGCTACTTCCCCAGCCGCGACGATCTCCTCACCGTCTTGATCATCGACGCCTACGACGCCGTCGGTGAGCGTGCGGAAGCGGCCGAACACGACACACGCGGCCGCGGGATCGCGGCGCGCTGGCTGAGCGTGTGCGAAGCCGTGCGCGCGTGGGCCCTCGAGCACGCGCACGAGTACTCGCTGATCTACGGCAGCCCGGTGCCCGGGTACGCGGCTCCGGAGTCGACGATCGTGCCCGCGAGTCGTGTTCCCGCGGTGCTACTCCGTCTGCTGGTCGACGGGGTCGCCAATGGTGAGATCGAGACGGGTGAGACGCCGCCGATGTCGCGCACGACGCGTTCAGACCTCGCACAACTTCGCCGCGACGTCGCCCCCGGTGTGCCCGACGCGGTGCTGTCGCGCGGGTTGGGTGTGTGGGCCCAAGTGCTCGGGAGCATCACCCTCGAGATGTTCGGGCATCTGCACAACGTCATCCACGATTACGACGCGTTCTTCACGTTGCAGATGCGACGGGCGTGCGACTACCTGGTACGCGGCGCGTGAGGCGAGCGCTCATCCGGTGCCCGGGTGCGTAGCCTCTCGGGTCATGACCGACACTGTGGTCGAGGTCGCCGGCCTCTGGAAGACCTTCGGTGAGGTCAGCGCGGTCGAAGATCTCTCTTTCTCGGTCGAGCGGGGCGAGGTCTACGGGCTGCTCGGTCCCAACGGCGCGGGCAAGTCCACGACGCTGCGGGTGCTCATGGGGCTCGAGCGGGGACGCGCGGCGGCGCGTCACTCTTCGGGCAACCCGTCACGCCGAGCTGCGAACAGCTGGTGCGTGTCGGCGCGATGGTCGAGCAGGCCGCCTTCGTTCCCCACCTCACGGGCCGGCGCAACCTGCGCCTGTGGTGGGAGGCGCGTGGCGCGCGCATGAAGGACGCCGATCTCGACGGCGCGGCTCGCGATCGCCGGCCTTGATTCTGCGATCGATCGCAAGGTGAAGACGTATTCGCAGGGAATGAAGCAGCGGCTGGGCTTCGCCCGGTTGCTGCTCGCGTGGCCGGAGCTGCTGGTGCTCGACGAGCCGACCAACGGTCTCGATCCCGGCGAGATACGCGAGATACGCGAGTTGATCGGCCGGTTGAGTGCGCAGGGCGCGACCGTGTTGCTGTCGAGCCATCATCTGAGCGAGGTCGAGCAGGTCTGCAGCCATGTGCTCGTCATGAACCGCGGCCGGCTCGTCGCCGACGGAACCGTCAGCGACCTCGTCGGCTCGGCCGGGTCGGTGTACATCGAGGTCGACGACCGCGAACGGACCCGCGACCTGCTCGCGCGGATCCCCGCGGTCAAGAACGTGCAGATGCAGGGAGACGGCCTGGTGCTCGAGCTGACCAGTGGTCGCCGATCGGATCTCGCGGCCGCGCTCATCGGTACCGGCGTACGCCTCGAGACCATCACGGCCACCCAGCGCCTCGAGGACGCGTTCCTCGATCTCCTCGCCGCAGGTGACGGCGCCCGTGCCGAACCGCCGGTGCCCGGGACCTCGTCGTGATCGCGCTCATCCGGACCGAGTTCTTCAAGGCCGCGTACCGGATCCGAACGCTCGTCATCGCGGGTCTGCTCGTCGGGCTGCCGGCCTTGATCGTCTTCGCGATCAAAGCCCATGGTCGCAACCGCAGCCTCGACGACAACGGTGTCGGTCTCTTCCGCCTGGCCCAGCTCAGCGGCTATCTCGTTCCGGCCGCGGTGTTGAGCGTGATGAGCGGGTTCCTACTCGTCGTGATCGCGGGGATGTTCGCCGGTGACTCGGTCGCCGGCGATTCGGCCTGGGGGAACCTTCGCTATCTGCTGATGCGGCCCGTCCCGCGCGGGCGCCTCCTCGTGGCCAAGGCGATCGTGGCCGGGATCCTCATCTGGGCCGCGACGATCATCGTCGCGGGCACGGCGCTGGTCGGCGGCATCGTCGTGTTCGGAGGCAAGGCGCTCACCGTCCCCGGCTTCGGGCCGTTCGCGACCGGGAGTCTCTCGACCGGATTCCATCTGAGTCAGGGTGCGCTGTTGCTGCGCCTGGGCATCGGGACTGCGTACGTGGCCTTCGGCTTCACCGCGCTGCTCGCGTTGGGCACGTTCTTCTCGATCCTCACCGACAACGCCGCGAGCGCGATCGGCGCGACCGTCGGTGTGTACATCGTGTCGGAGATTCTCGACGGCATCACTCAGCTGGGCCGGGTCCGCTACTTCTTCCCCACGCACTACATGGACGTGTGGAGCCTCATGTTCACCGACAACCGGTACTCGCACGACATGATCACCGGCGCGGTGGTGCAGGTCGCGTACTTCGTGGTGTTCGGTGCCCTCGCGATCATCTGGTTCCGCCGCAAGGACATCAGGTCGTGATCGTTTCGAGACCGACTGCCCGACCGGCGCCGGGACACTGAACCCGGGGACGATCGCAGCGGAAGCACGAGAACGAAACGAGCGGTCAGGTCAAGAATCGAGCAAGACGATTGTGCGGCCGACCGTCTCCCGGTGCTCCATCGCCTCGATCGCGGTTGGGATCTCGTCGAACGTGATTGTCCGGCCGACGACGGGTCTCACCGCACCCGCGAGTACCAGATCGACGATCTCGTCCATGATCTTCGCGCCCAGTTCCGTAGTGGCGAAGTTCCAGCCCATTGCGGTCTTCACCATGTCGGCCGTCTCCGGCGCCTGGTACGCCAGCAGTACTCCGCACAGCTTGAGATTCCCGAGCGCGATCCGGCGGGGGACGATCCAAGGCTCGTCCGCGACGAGCTTGTTGGACGCGAACCCCATCATCAGGTAGCGACCGTTGTACACGGTGCACTGCAGCGACTTCTCGAACACGGCCTCACCGACGTTGTCGAACACGACGTCGACGCCTTTGTTGCCCGTCTCATTGAGCACGATGCCGGCGAAGTCGTCGGTGTTGTAGTTGATCGCGACGTCGGCGCCGAGGTCCGTGCATAGCTTCACCTTCTCGTCGGTTCCCGCGGTCGCAAGGACGCGCGCGCCCGCGTGCTTGGCGAGCTGGATCGCGGCCGATCCCGAGCCACCCGCGGCCGCGTGGATGAGCACGCTCTCGCCCGCCTTCAGCTCGGCGCGGTCGAAGAGGCCGAGCCACGCGAGATGGAACGGGAAGTAGAGCGCGGCCGCGCCCGGCAACGGAATCGAGTCGGGCATCTCGAACGCCGACACGATCGGGCAGATCGCGTACTCGGCGAAGCCGCCGTTGGCGCCCTTGGGCATCGCCACGACGCGCCGTCCCTGCCATGTCTCGGCGCCCTCGCCGCACGCGTCGACGACGCCCATGACCTCCATGCCCGGGCTGTACGGCAACTCGGGCCGCACCATCATGTTGCCGCCCGTGATGCGTTCGAGGTCGTTGATGTTGAACGGGATGGCCTGCACCCGCACGCGGAGCTCGGCCGCCTCGGGCTCGGGGATCGGCACCTCGTCGATCTGCAGTACTTCGGTTGGGCGGCCGTACTGGTGCAGCCGCCAGGCGCGCATCACGTTCTCGGCGTTCGGCATATCGTCACCTCTCGGGCCCGATGTCGGTGCGTGCGTGTCTAACAGCCTCGTACGGGAGAGGGCCACCATCTTCTTGCGGATGTAGAGAGATGTGTTTAGATTGGCGGCAAATTCGCCGTGACCGGGGGGTTGCATGTTGTCGCGGAAGCTTTCGACGAAGTCGCGCGCGCGTCGCGCAAGATTCGTGAAGGGCGCCGCCGCGCTCGTCGTCGTCGGTCTCGCCGCCGCCGGGTGCGGTGGCAGTCACGGCAGTGCGACCCCGAGCACCACTACCGCGGCCGGTGGGACGACAGTTACGACCGCGGCGCCGACCGTGGTGAAGTTCGGCACGCTCGACTCGCCGTGTGGCAAGGGCGACGCCAAAGGCGCGACCGCGAGCGGCGTCACCGACACCCAGATCAAGATCGGGTACGGCGATGACCGTGGCTACTCGGCCGCGCCCGGGCTCGACAAGGAGATGTCCGACGCGGTGACGCCCATGATCAAGTGGTGCAACGACCAGGGCGGTATCAACGGTCGCAAGATCGTGGGGACGAACTACGACGCGCAGGTGCTCCAGATCACGAAGGTGATGACCCAGGCCTGCAACGACAAGCTCTTCATGCTGGTCGGTCAGGGCTTCGTCTTCGACGCGAACCAAGAGACGACGCGCATCGGCTGCAAGCTCTCCACGATCCCCGGTTTCGCAGTCGGCACCGCGTTCGCGAGCGGCTCGGGCATGCAACAGCCGATCCCCAACCCCGGGAACGAAGTCGCGGTCTCGTCCGCGTACCAGGTCGCCAAGTTGTTTCCCGAGGCCGTGAAGAAGGCCGCGTTCGCCTACGCCGACTTCCCCGCCACGACCGAGACCCGCGACAAAGCGGCCGTGGGCTACCCCAAGGCCGGCTGGAAGTTCCTCAACTGCGACCAGCACTACAACATCGCGGGTGAGTCCGACTGGAAGCCCTTCGCCAGCGCCCTCAAGGCGTGCGGCGTGCAAGCAGTTGTCTGGGTCGGGTCGCCCGATCCCAACATGGAGAACTTCCTCAACGCCTCGAAGCAGGTCGGCTTCACGCCGGTCTGGGTCACCGACCCGAACCAGTACACCGCGGCCTTCGCCAAGTGGAACGGTGAGAACGGAGGCGCGGCCGACAAGGTGTACGTGCGCCAGACCAACGTGCCGTTCGAGCTCGCCGACCAGGTGCCCGCGGTGAAGCAGTACATGGATCTCGTCCAGAAGTCGCACGGCACGATCGGTCTGCTCGGCGAGCAGTCGGCCTCCGCCTTCTTGCTGTGGGCCACCGCGGTGAAGTCGTGTGGCTCCACGGTCACCGCCAAGTGTGTGCTCGACGCGGCCGCGGCCCAGAAGAACTGGACCGGCGGCGGTTTGCACGTCCCGACGAACCCGGCCGACAACTCCGCGCCGAGCTGCGGGATGCTGATGAAGCTCGACGGGGCGAAGTGGACGAAGGTCGTGCCCGCCGGCAGCGAGCTCTTCGACTGCAACCCGAACTACGACGTCAAGAACGTCGTCACGACGGCGACGAAGGCGGCCAAGATCAACGCCCAGGGCATCTCGACGGAGTTCGGTACCTTTACCCCGAAGTAAGGGGCGTCGGCCGAGGCGCGGCGGTGCATCGAGGACCTGCATGAACCTGCTGATCAATGGTCTGATCACTGGTGCCGTGTTCGCGATTGCCGCCAGCGGCCTCGTCGTCACGTACTCGACCTCGGGAGTGTTCAACTTCGCGCACGGCGCGCTCGGGATGCTGAGCGCGTACGTGTACTGGGATCTGCGGGTCAACGACCGCCATACGTGGCCGCTGCTCCCCAAGGGCCACTGGCCCGCGCCGCTGGCGCTCGTGTTCGTGTTGTTCGTGTTCGCGCCCCTGCTGGGCGCGCTCTTGTACCGCGTCGTGATCCGAGGGCTGCAGGACACGTCGGAGATCGTGAAGCTGGTCGTGCCGATCTCGGTGTTGCTCGCCGCAATCGTCTTCGCGAACTGGGTGTGGAAGCCGACCGACTCGCATTCCATTCAGCCGTTCTTCGGCGCCGACCACAAGGTCACCTGGTTCGGGGTCGTGCTGCTGTGGCACGACCTCACGATCCTGTTCGTCGCGGTCGCGCTCGCGATCGGGCTGCGGGTATTGCTCTACCGCACGCGGGTCGGTGTCTCGATGCGGGCCGTCGTCGACGATCGGCCCCTGCTCGAGTTGAACGGCGTGCGGCCGGATCGCGTGTCGCTCGTGAGCTGGATGATCGGCGTGTCGCTCTCCGCGCTGGCCGGCATTCTGATCACGCCGTTCCAGGGCGGGTCGCTCAGTGCGACCCTCCTGACCCTGCTCGTGATCAACGCGTTCGCGGCCGCCATGTTCGGCCGGCTCCGGAACCTGCCGCTGACCTTCGTCGGGGCCGTCGTGCTCGGCTTCGCCACCCGGATGGCCTTCCCGCGGCCGATCGGACTCATGCCGAAGAGCTTTGACTGGGGTGGCAATCTCCGGCTCGCAGTGCCGAGCATCCTGTTGTTCATCGTGCTGCTCGTGCTCCCGCAGGACCGACTCCGGGGCGCGGTCGCATACCGCACGCGCGAGCACTTCAACCTCCCGTCGATGCGCGACGCATACGTCGGCGCGGTCGCGCTCGTCGTGATCGTGTTCATGCTCTCGCGCATCATGGCGCCGTCGCCGCTGATCACGCTGAGCGACGCAATCGCGGCGTCGATCATCCTGCTCTCGCTCGTGTTGCTCGTCGGGTACGCGGGGGAGGTGAGCCTGGCGACCATGGCGCTGGCGGGGATCGGTGGCACGGTGTTCTTCCATCACGTCGGGCACAGCGAGACGAGCCGGGCCGGGATCATGGCGTTCGTGATCGCGATGGTGGCGACCGCGTTCGTCGGCGCCGCGATCGCCTTGCCTGCGTTGCGACTGCGCGGGTTGTATCTCGCGCTCGCGACGGCCGCGTTCTCGCTCGCGGTCGAGCAGATGCTCTTCAAGGAGTACACCGAATCGCGCCGGATCTCTCCGGCCGTGCTGATTCTGTTGATCGCGTTCGGCGTCGGCGCCGTCTATCGCGGCTTCACGTCTCACCACCTTCGGGGTGCGCTGATCGCGGCAGTGACATCGGGGGTCGTCGTTGCGCTCGCGGCGACCAATCCGTGGTTGCAGAAAGAGCGGTGGAGCCCGTTGTTCCCGAACGGCAGCCTGCAGGTGCCTCGCCCGCATCTCTTCGGGATCGACTTCGATCCGCAGGCGAACTTCCTGATTCTCCTCGTCGTCGTGTTCGCGATCCTCGGTGTCGGACTGATCGCTTTGCGCAGGAGTGCGTACGGCCGGCGGCTGACCGCGATGAAGAACAGCCCGGCCGCGTGCGCGACGCTCGGTTTGAGCGTGGTGCGGCTGAAGCTGTCGGTGTTCATGATCTCGGCCGCGATCGCGGGCCTAGGCGGGTGCCTGTTCGCGCAGGAGATCGGCGCGGTCACGGCCGATCGGTTCAGCCTGTTCGAGTCGATGGCGATGTTGATGCTGCTCGTGGTCGCGGGCGCGGGGTACGTGTCGGGCGGCCTGACCGCGGGCCTGCTCTACGGCGCGGTGTTCGTCGCGCTCGAGAGTGTGTTCGGCAAGCTCGGCGACGACTACTCCGCGTTCCACGGGCTCACCGCGTGGCTCGTGCACTTCACCGCGCTGCTTCCCGCGCTCATCGGCATCGGGCTCGGCCGGAACCCGAGCGGCTTCCTCAGCGACTCGTTCGCGCAGTTCGGCCCGCTGATCCGCCGGACGAAGCCGGTCCTGTTCGTGGGCATCGCGGCGGAAGTGCTGATCTGGTTCCTCGCGCTGCGGCACACGATCCACAACTGGACGTTCGTGATCCTCACGGCCGTGATCCTGTTGGCGCTGCCGCGGATCGGTGCGCTCGTCAACCCGTCGGCGTTCGGTCGGCGGCCGAACGTGGGCGACGCCGGCGACGGCATCCCGCTCGAGTTGATCGGCATCGACCGGCCGTTCACCGCGGCCGATCTGCGCGAGATCGACTGTGGCATCGGTGTGGAAGGGTCGCGGGCATGACGGCGGACGCGCTGCTCGCCGTCGAACAGGTGACGGTCGAGTTCGGTGGCAACCGCGCGCTCTCCGACGTCGACATCAGCGCGCGTGAAGGCGAGATCACCGGGCTCATCGGTCCGAACGGTGCGGGAAAGACCACACTCTTCAACGTCATCACCGGTCTGCAATCGCCGACGGGTGGTCGCATTCGATTCGACGGGCGCGACGTGAGCCGGCTCGACACCCACAAACGCGCGCGCCTGGGCATCGCGCGCACCTTCCAGCGGCTCGAGCTGTTCACCGACCTGACAGTGCGCGACAACCTGCGGGTGGCAGGCGAGATCCGCAACACATGGAGCGGCATCGGCCGGGCCGGGCGCGGATCGCGGCACATCAATGTGGCCCGCGAGACCGAGCGGGTCCTCGACCTGATCGGCCTGCGCGACCGCGCCGATGCCGACGTGTCGACCATCCCGACCGGGACCGCGCGGGTCGTCGAGCTCGGACGGGCGCTGATGATCCGACCTCGCGTACTGCTGCTCGACGAGCCTGCTTCGGGGCAGTCCGACGACGAGACCCGGGCGTTCGAGGTGCTGCTCCGGCGGCTCGTCCGGGAAGACGGTCTGTCGATCGTCCTGGTCGAGCACGACATGACGCTCGTGATGGAGGTCTGCGACCGTATTCACGTGCTCGACTTCGGCGAGGTGATTGCCGTCGGCTCACCCGCGGAGGTACGCGACGATCCCCGCGTGCGTGATGCCTACCTCGGGAGCGCGACCCCGTGACGGTGATCTCGTGACGGTGATCTCGTGACGGACGTCGCGTTCGAGATCGATCCCGTGCCGGGCGCGGCCGACGTCGCGCTCGAGCTACGAGGCGTGCACGCCGCCTACGGGACGATCGCCGCGCTGCGTGGCGTCGATCTCGTCGTGCCGTACGGGAAGCTCGTTGCGCTGCTCGGACCGAACGGCGGCGGCAAGTCGACGACACTGCGTGTGGTCTCGGGTCTGCTGCCGATCACCGGAGGTGATCTCCTCGTCGCCGGCCGCCGGGTGAACGGCGCCGCGCCCGACGAGTTGGCCCGGCGGGGCGTGTGCCTGATCCCGGAAGGGAAGGGAATCTTCCCGAACCTTTCGGTGCGCGAGAACCTCTGGATGGCCACGCACATCGGCACGCCGCTCAAGCACATGGAAGAGGTCGCATACGTACGATTCCCGCAGCTCGGTGAGCGTCGCCGTCAGCTCGCGGGCACGCTGTCGGGAGGCGAGCAGCAGATGCTCGCGATGGCACGCGCGCTTGCCACCGACCCCGCGCTGTTGTTGCTCGACGAGTTGTCGATGGGCCTCGCGCCGCTGGTGGTCGAGCAGCTGTACGAGATCGTCGCGAACATTGCCAAGAGCGGGGTTTCGATCCTGGTCGTCGAACAGTTCGCGAGGGCCGTGCTCGGCATCGCCGACTCGGTCGGGATCATGCTCCGAGGTCGGGTCACCAAATTCGGGACGCCGTCCGAGATGGAAGCCGAACTGTCGCACGCTTACCTGGGTGAATGACACCGGGGTGGAACGAGGCCCAACCAATGAAAGATGCAGCATGACCACCACCGAAACCACCGACCGGGCCGGTCAGTTCAGGGCCGACATCGCGGAGATGAAGCTGAAGACGGGTCGGGCGCGGGCCGAGAACCTGCTCCAAGCGCTCGGCGTCGCTCTGATGCTCGGCGGGATCGTGCTCGCGCTGGGCTCGTACGCGGCGTCGCTCAACGTCACCGCGACTCCGGGAACGAACGTCGACGTCCTCAACTCCAATTCGTATCTGCCGCTCGCGGTCGCGGGTCTCGCGATCAGCGTGACGGGCGGCTTCGTGTTCCTGCGATACTCGCTCGCCCGGTTCCTGCGCTTCTGGCTGCTGCGACAGTCGTACGAACAGCGCGCCGCGATCGAGGAGACGGTGGCGCGCTCGGACCAGGAACGGTAGGGCGTCGCCGGACGCACGCAAGGGGCGAACGGCGTCGTTCAGACGCCCGCCACCTGGGCTAGCCCGACCGCCCGATCGCTGATGGCGCCGACGTCGGTGACGTGGCGCACCGACTGGGGCCCGTTGATCGGCAGCACCATCGTGAAGGTGCTGCCCCGAGGCGAGGAGTCGACCTGCATCGCGCCGCCGTGCAGCAACACGATGTGGTTGACGATGTAGAGCCCGAGGCCGGTCCCGGGTACCTGTCGTTCTCTGGATCGATCGGTCCGGAAGAAGCGCGTGAACAGCCGGTGCTGCTCTGCGATGGGGATCCCGGTCCCGGTGTCGCGGACCGAGAGGGTGACGTCGCTGCCAACGGCGCGACCGTGGATCTCGATTCGGCCACCGGACGGTGTGAACTTCACCGCGTTGGAGACGAGGTTGAGGACCGCGCGCTCGAGTTGGTCGCGGTCGCCCGTCACCCGGGTCGGCCGAGCCATATCGACGGTCAGCGCCAACCCCGCGGCCACGACGCTCAGCGCCGTCGTCTCCCGCACACAGTCGACGATCTCGCACAGGTCGACGGGTTCGAGCCGCAGTCTTTCGCTCTTGGCCTCGACCTGCGACATCGTGAGGAGGTCCTCGATCAGGTTGAGGAGCTGCCGACTGTTGCGCTCGATCACGTGCAGCATTCTCTGGTTCTCCCCGCCTTGTTCGCCCCCGGCGCCGTCGATCAGGAGCTCGACGTAGCCGAGGACGGCGGTGAGCGGGCTGCGGAGCTCGTGGGAGATCTGAGACACGAAGTCGCTCTGCGTGCGCCCGAGCTCTTGCATATCGTGGCGCATCTTCGCGTTGACGAGGTAGACCGAGGTGACGTCGGCCAACGTGCGCGCGGCGGCGAGGTCCTCGCCGGTCAGGTCGCCGGCCGTCTCCCGGTAGAGGTCGAGCGAACCGAAGCGCTCGTTGCCGTTGTGCAATGGCAACGTGAACACCGCGCCCAGTCCGATGGCGAGGGCGCGCGAGCAGAAGGTGGGGAACCGGGTCTCGGTCCGGAGATCCGGAACCGAAATGGCTTCACCCGACGCGTAGGCGGCGAGGCACGGACCCTCGCGGAGCTCGGTCTGCAGCCGTTCGTACTGCAGTGCGGCCGCATCCGACGCGGCGACGTACTCAGGGTCTTCGCCGGGGACGATCAGGGTTACGCCGGCCGAGGTCACCGGCAGTACGTGGACGATGCGCGCGACCAGGCCGTCGAGGATCGCCTGCGACGGCGTGTCCGTGAGGAGCGTCTGGGCGAGCTCCTTCAGGACCTCGGAGAGCAGTGTCTCGCTCGACATGGGACCGTCCGCCGCGAAGATGGGGTGAGCCGCGGGTCTGGGGGCGACACCGATGAATACGACTGGGTGAACTCAATCGGCCGCGCGTCACCGTTGCGTGACGAGCTCAGACAGTCGGCGCTTCCCTCGTAGGCTGAATTTCGGGGTTGATGGCAGTCGACGAAGAACTCGCGGACCGCGTGCGAGAGCTCGTCGGGGAGACCCGCGGCGTCACCGAAAAGCGGATGTTCGGCGGGCTCTCTTTTCTCGTCGACGGTCGGATGGCCGTGAACGTGAGCGGCCGAGGAGGTCTCATGGTGCGAGTCGACCCGGCTGAGATCAGCGCGTTGCTCGCGCGTGCTCACGTACGCCCGTTCGAGATGCGCGGCCGCGAGCTCAAGGGCTGGGTGCGAGTCGACGACGAGGGAGTGCGCACCAAGCGGCAGCTCGAGCGTTGGGTGAGACGAGGGTGCGCCTACGCCCGATCGGTGCCGCCGCCGTAGGACTTGCTCAGGCCCGGCGCGTAGCCTCGGTCGCGATGTCGTAGCGGTCGACGTACCAGGAGAAACGTTCCTCCAGTTCCGAACGGTCGAGCCCGAACTCGGTGAGGTGGTAGCCGTGCGCGCCGAGGCTGCCCTTCGGGTGGGCGGCGACGTACGCGTGCATCGCCGCACGCGATCGGTCGTCGAGCTGATCGCCGTCGGGGCCGCCGTGCGCGGCGTAGATCGAGGCGACGGCTCCTACCGGATCGCGGATGAGGTCGGCATACTGCACGTCGACGATCGGACGGTCGGGGTGCGCGGCACGGAACGCGTCGATGCGCTGCACCGAGCGGTCGAGCAGCGTGACCCAATGTTCGGCGATGTAGGCACGGTGATCAGCGTCGGTGAACGTGCCGGACAGCGTGCTGATCAAGCTGCACACCGACGCGGACAGAACGACGGGATCGCGGTGGAGCAGCACCAAGCGGGCGTCGGGATAGATGGCGGTGAGCGCGTCCAGGTTGAGCGTGTGGTGCGGGCTCTTGAGCGTCCACCGACCCCGGACGCCGCCGCTCTGCAGCACCTGCAGCGCAAGGCGGTGGTACTCGTAGGCACTGCGCTGGTCGGTCTCGAGCAGCCACGCGCCGTATGTCGGGACATTCGAGATCGCCTCCCACGACAGGCTCTTGAAGTCCTGGCTCATGAGCGAGATGCACTCGGTGGGGCCGTCGGGCTCCTCGTGGTGGATCGCACGGATGCGCGGGTTGATCTGCTCGAGCATGTCGTTCCCCATGCGCGCGATCTCGACCCGAGGATCGGTACGCAGGGTCCCGGGGGTCGGCGGCGGGACGCTGTCGCCCGCTTCCCAACGGAGCAGCGCCCGGTTCCCGGCGTCGTTCTCGAGGAGGTAGCTGAGGAAGGTCGTGCCCGCGCGAAACATCCCGATCACGATGAGGGGCGCGTCGATCCGCTCGTCGGCGACGTCGGGATGGGCGTTCGACCAGTTGACGACCCGCAACCGGTTCACGAGCGAGCCGACGACGTTGGCGCGTATCGCGGTGAGCCCGAGATCGTTGAGTTGAGCTTCGTCGTCGACCGACGCGCGAGTAGACGGCGAGGCCCTCTCGGAACCCGTCGGGCCCGAAGTCGTCGAGCCCGGTGAGGCCGTGTGCCTCGGCGATCAGCTCGTCGGGAACCAATGCGCTCAATCGTCCTGCCCCCGGGAACTGTGCACGAAACGGTGGGCGGGACGGTACTAAGGAGGGCTGTTTATGTCAAAGATTGGACGGCGCCGACATCCCGGCTGCGACCATGGCGACGAGATTGGCGACGAACTCGTCGTATTCGAGCTGCGGCCGGCCCCTGCGTCCCCGGCGACCGAGGACGCGCTGCGGTCGGCGACGGCGCGCAGGATGAACCCGGTGGCGAGCGCGAACCGCTCGGCCCGAACCTCGGGACTCACCGCGGCCATCCGTTCCGCCAAGAGGTCGTACACCGCGTAGCCGCCGGTGCGGGCCAGCACTTCGGCGACGTCGGAGTCGAGGTCGTCCGGATCCTCCTCGACGAGCTCGGCGAGGATCACGAGGAAGCAACGACCCCGCCAGCCGCTCTCGGCGAGCTCGGTCGCCGGGCGCACGATCGCCTCGACCACCGACTCCACGTCGGAGTTGGGCCGGGCCAGCGCGATCTCCAGCAGCTCACCCTCGCGGCGGGCGAGGAAGTCGACGTGACGTTCCAGGACCGCGGACAGCACACCGCTGCGCGAGCCGAAGTGGTAGTGCAGCGCACCCCGATTGCGCTGACCGGCCCGGCGGGTGATGTCGATCAGCGATGCCCCGAACACCCCATGGGTCGCGAAGGCTCGGGCCGCCTCGTCGATCAGCTTCTCTCGGGTTCGCGACGCGTCCAGGGGC
This sequence comes from uncultured Actinomycetes bacterium, assembly GCA_963761055.1. Taxonomy (GTDB): domain Bacteria; phylum Actinomycetota; class Acidimicrobiia; order IMCC26256; family PALSA-610; genus PALSA-610. The sequence goes on from CAVXFO010000001.1 coordinate 486,279, forward strand.
ATTGCGGGCGATCCTACGATTTGGCCATGACCGACGCGACCGACGAGCGGACCCGTCAGAGCTTCGACTCCTCGGGTTCGTATTGCGCGGGCCGCGGGCGCGACGGCTCGGGACGCCGCGACGATTCGAGCGCAGTCCGCTCGACCGTGTCGATCTCGTCACGCAGCGCGTCGAGCGCCGTGTCGGCGCGGCGACGGTCGTGCCGCGCGACCTCACGGCGAAGCGCGGCGAGCAGCTCCTCGCGGCTCCGGGTCGTGGGAGCATCTGCGACGGTCCGGGACCCGGGCCGGCGTGCCGGGTCGGCGGCGACGAGCCGCGGCCCGGAGAGCGCGGCGATGGCGCCGGCCGACAAGGGTGCCGGTACGCGGCCGGCGGGTCGCAGCTGACTCCACGCGTACACGACGTGGCAGAACGTCACGAGCTCCCGTCTCGAGTCCTCGTCGATCTTCGTGATCTCCGCGCCGAGCCGCCAGGCACGCTCGCCCACGGGTCGGCACGATCGCACCGTCGCTTCGGCGCTGATCGACCGGTAGGGGCCCGCGACCGTCGCGACCGTCGTGGCGAGCCGGATCGACGAGCCGGGTTCGATGCGGTCGTCGACTTCGAGGCTCAGTCCCGTGAGCGACAGATCCGCGATGGTCGCGGTCTGGATCAGGTCGTCGTCGCTCGCGACGACCGCGGGCAGCTCGCACGAGAACCGGAAGTGTCGCCGACGTTGCCGGCGCCGGGCCACGTGCCGGACCGTCACCGCGATGCGCGACAGCTCCCAGACTGCGAGCGCGATCGCCAAAGGAGTTGCGATACCGGGGAGCGGGCGGGCGTGCACCACCCGGAAGAGCGAAAGCACCCGCCACCCGAGCGCGGCGGTCAACAGCACCGAAAGCAACAAGACGAGGCGCAGCCGGCGCACCGCGGCCCAACCTCCGGTGTCGACGCCTTCTTTGGGTGTCACCTTGAACTTCGTCCGCGACGGGAAGAACGCGCACCGAGCGCGCGGGCGAAGATCTCGGCCGAGACGATGGTGTAGCGCGACGACTCCGCGAGCCGCATGTGACCGCGGCACAACGCGACGGTCGATGCCACTGCGAGCAGTGTTGCGGGGAGCCAGAGCGTGAGCAGCTCCGCCTCGCCGGCGCGGGCCGGGAGGATCCCGCCGCCCAGGGCCAGGATCAACACTCCGAGCATGAGGAGGTACGCGAAGCCGGCGCCGTACGCGAAGAGGCTCGCGAAGTACGCGATGCGTTGACGGATGTCGAGCCCGTTGCGACGCAGTGGCGACTCGGGGAGGCGGAAGACCGCGAGGTTGCCCCGCGCCCAGCGGTCGTGTTGCAAGAGGTAACCGTCGAGGTCGACGGGCGCCAAACCCTGCACCAGAACCTGGTTGTGGTAGCGGGTGCGCCAGCCCCGGCGGTGCATCTTGATCGTCGTGTGGAAGTCCTCGGCGATGGTCTCGGTCGCGACCCCGCCGACCTCTTCCAGGGCGACGCGACGAACGACGGTCGCCGAGCCACACCAGAACGACGCATTGTGGCGGTCCTTACCCGGGCACACGACCTCGAAGAAGAGGCTCTGCTCGTGGCGCCCGGCTTCGTAGTGCTGCACCGAATCCTGGTTGTAGAAGTCGTGCGGGCTCTGCACGAGCGCGACGAGCGGATCACTGAAGTATCCGACCGTCAGGTCGAGCGCGTCGGGGAGGGGCACGTGGTCGGCGTCGAGGAAAAGGATCAGGTCACCATCGGTGCGCGTGCGAGCGCGTGGTTGATGTTCCCGGCTTTGGCGTGAGCGTTGTCGGGTCGCGTGGATCCAGTGCGCGTTCCAACGCGTCGCGAGCGTCTGCATCTCGTCACGGCGGCCGTCGTCGAGAAGATATGTGGTGTGCGGGTAGCGCAGCGCTGCGCAACCCGCGAGGGTCGCCTCGACGACCTCGACCTGTTCGTCGTACGTACACACGAAGACGTCCACCGACCAGCCTGGAGCCGCCGGCGACGCCGGTTCTTGGTGCCAGTCCCACCCCGCGAACGCGAGCAGGGCGAGCGAGAGCAGGTTGAAGCTCTCGACGAGCACGAGCGCGGCGAAGGCGACGGGGCTCGTGCCGTGCCACGAGCAGGCGGTCCGGTAGCCGAGCCAGGCGCAGCCCCAGGCGAGCGCGGCGACCGCGATGACGCGCAGTAGCCGGGGATGGAGCTCCCACCAGCTGCCGATGCGGGTCTGCGGAGTTCCGCCGGCACCGATATAGCCGTGCCGGGGCGGGACCGCCGTATCCGGTCCGCGGGCGTGCCGACGCGGCGTCGCAATCGCGACGCCGTCCGTGTACGCGACGGTGACCGCCGTATCCGCGCCCCGCGCCAAGTCCGTGTTCCTCGTGTGCCGAAGCCAGTCGACAAGGAGTACGGCCTCGGTACCGCGCCGCTTGAACGAATACGGCCGCGGTATCCAGTCCAGGTTGGTGCGAGACGGTGAAATCGGTCAGATCGACCCACTGCGGTGGGCGCAGCCCGCCTCTCCGACCGCGACCCGGCCCCATTTACTTTCCGAGTGGGAAAGTGTAGGGTACTTTCCAACGAGGAAAGCGAAGGTGCAACCCATGAGCCGTGAGATCGAAGAAGCCGAGGCGCGGAACGCGCTCGCGGTGGTCGACCAGCGTCGCCGTCAGGTGATCGCCGAGATCGACATGCCCGCCTGGTACTGGTGGGGACTCGCGCTGGGATGGGTCGCGCTCGGGATCGTCACCGATCTCGGGAGCGCCTGGCTCACCGTGACGGCCACGCTGGCGTTCGGTGCCACCCACTCGGCGGTCGCACAGCAGGTCTCGGCGGGTCGGCGCCGCACCGGCCACTTGAGCGTTCGGGCCGACGTCGTCGGGCGCCACGCCCAGCTGCTCGTGTTCGCGGGTCTCGTCCTGCTCGCGGGAGTCACGGTCGGTGGCGCGCTCGCCGTGTCGGCCGACGGAGCCCGTCACCCCGTGACGATCGCGAGCATTGTCGTCGCGCTGTTGATCCTGGCGGGCGGACCGCGTCTCATGGCTCTGATCCGTCGCGTCTCCGCGTCGGTGCAGGCATAGGTCGTGAGCGCCGCGCCCCGTTTCGACGAGATCATCCACCCGAGCACGCGCCTGTCGATCGTCGCCCTCCTCGCGGCGGTTGACTGGCTCGACTTCGCGTTCGTGCGCGACCGGCTCGGCCTGTCGGACTCCGCGCTCTCGAAGCAGTTCGCCACACTGGAGGAGGCCGGCTACATCGCGATCGAGCGTCCGCTCAAGGATCGACGGCGGCGCGTGCGAGTGCGGCTGACGCGCGCCGGGCGCACGGCGTTCGACAGCCATGTCGCCGCGCTGCGAGATCATCACGACCGCGGAGTCCGCCGCGCCGGTGTAGGTACGCGCGTGTCGCCGAACAGCTGGTGGGTGCCGGCGATCACCGCGAACGGTGTCGATGAACGCGACGACGCCGAGATCACCGACCTGATCGACTTGTCCCGCTGGCCCGCCGGGACTCGCGTGATCGTCCGGCGCGAGGAACCGCATCCCGGCGCGCAGTTGACGTTCACTGATTACGAGGGTCGCCGCTATCAAGTGTTCGTCACCGATCTCGACGATCCTGACATCGCGTATCTCGAAGCGTTGCATCGCGGTCGCGGCCGCCTGGCCGCGTGAAGGAGGCAGTAGCGGTGCCCAGCACACCGTGGGGACGGTCCAGGAGACGCGCATCACGGACCCCTGAAAACGGAGTGATACTGCCGGTGATACCACCCGTGAGACCACCGGTAGTAGCACACGAATTGCACGCGCCGCCGCGCCGCCGCTTTCTCGTCGCTAGCACCCGCGCTCGTGCGGGCGATAGCGCCCGTGCTAGCTACTTCGACCTGAAGAATCCGCCGTTGGGGTGAGCGGCCGTGTCGTGCTCGTGCGGTGGGGTGGCGCGTGCGATTCCGTGGGATTGACGGCTGGGCCGGTGGGCCGGGTCGGCGGTGATCATTGGAGGAGCCAGACGATCTTTACGAGGTTGTGGGCGAAAACGCCGTGTCCGCACCAGGTTCGGGCGCCGTGGAGCCCATCGATCCGGGTGCGTGCGAGACCGAAGTCGCGTTTCGCGGAGCTGATGCGTCCTTCGCAACCGGTTCGCCATCGGACCATCTTGCTGGAACGCTCGCCGGTTCTGGATCTCGCGTGCGTTGCGTGTTCGGTTTCCCTTTACGCGGTAACACCACGTGACGCACACCAATCGCCCGCAACGCGTCTTCGACCGCTTGTTCGCCGTAACCGCGATCGGCGGTCACCGCTTGGGGAACCCGTCGGGCACGTCGGGCGATCCGTTCGATCGCGGGCGCGAGCATCGGCGCGTCGGGCGGGTTGCCGCACTCGATGTTGTGATCGACGATCACGCCGTCTTCGTTATCGACGATCTGGGCTTTGTAACCGAACTCGACCGGGCGACCGAGCCGGCCTTTACTGATAGGTCTGGCGTCGGGATCATGTAACGACACGACACGCGTCGCGCCTGACGGTGTGACACCCTCGACGACACGTTGACGGGTCTGGGCCGCGACGGCGTCGAGCCGTTCGGACAAGACGGCGAGATCCTCGATGATCGCTCGTTGGCGACCCGTGGCCTGATCACCCAACTCGCGGACTCGCCGCTTCGCGTTGCGGATCACCGCCTGCGCTTCGCGAATGCTGGCTCGCGCCATCCCGACGAGTTCCGCATTGAGTCGATGCACCCGATCTCGCCGGCCGTCGTCGCGTTGACGCAACGTATTCACGACATCACGCGCCCGGCGATACACCGAACGAGTCCGGTTCCGTAACGGTGTGCGCGTCGCCAAACCGACTGCTCGGGCCCGTCCCGCGAGCTTCGCCAGACGCGCAACACCCTTCGCCAACAGCGACGAATCGACCGGATACGCGACGTTCGCTTCGACGACCGTCGTATCCGCCCGGACCCGGTTCGTCTTCAACACCCGAGCCTCAACGGCCTTCGCCATCAGGGTCTCGTTCAACCCATTCACCGCGGCCTCGCCACAACGGGTCGTGATCTTCATCAACGTCGTCGGATGCGGCACCGCCGTCCCGAGCGGGATGCGACAGAACCGCTGCCAGCTGATCGAGTCGGCCACCTCCCGGCACAACGGTTCGAAGCCGAGCTTGTAGCGGAACTTCAAGAACATCAACCGCAAATACGTCTCGATCGGGACCGACGGCCGCCCCAACGTGGCATGAAAGAACCGCCGATACGGCTCGAAGAACCGCTCATCATCGAGCAACCGATCGACCGCCTCGAGCTCCGCCGGCAACCGCCGACACATCTCGGGCAGGATCGACTCCCACAACGTGGGCTGGTCGTTTACCGTTCTCAACACGATGGCCTCGATCCGTACTAGTCCTACGGGTCGAGGCCATCATCCACCCATCGCGACCCAATCGCGAGCACCCAAACGGGCCGACTATTTCAGGTCGAAGTAGCTAGCGCCCGTGCTAGCGGTGCTGTTTCGAGCGCACACTCCGCGCTGGTGAAGCCGTCCTTGATCTGAAGGAGTGCACGCGAGTCACTTCGCGCCCACCGCAGCGACCCAACCGCCGCGGCACCTGCGCCTACTGAAAGACAGGGTTAGCCGTGGGTTAGCCGAAGCGTTCGAAGCAGCGGGCCCACTGCTCGAGGTGGCGGTCGCCGAGGAACTCGTCGCGCACCCGCTCGTATCCGGCCGCCCCCATTTTCGTCGCGAGCCGATCGTCGCCCAGCAGCGTGCACACCGCGCCGGCATACGCTTCGGGATCGGTGGCGCCGACGAGGAATCCGGTTTCACCATTGACGATCTGGTCGACGATGCCGCCGACAGTGCTGCCGACCACCGGCCGGGCCTTCCACATCGCTTCGGCGACGGTCAGCCCGAATCCCTCGGCCAGGCTCTTTTGTACGACGACGCTCGCGTGCCGTTGCAGCGCGTTGACGGTCGTGGCCGCCTCGTCGCCGTCGGCCATCGGAACGCTCGCGAGATGGACGCGTGCGTGCCGCGCGGCGGGCAAGCGTCCCCAGACTTCGAGGCATTCGCGCAGCACGTCGCCGGCTTCGGGATCGTCGGCCACGCCGCTCGCTTCCGGTCCGGCCAGGACGAGGTGCGCGTGGTTGTGGGGAGCGATCGACTCCGCGAATCCCGTCATCACGCCGAGCATGTCCTTCATTGCGTCCCAGCGGGAGACCTGGAGCACCATCGGGTCGGACGGATGCGGTGGCGGCCCGGTCCCGAGCATGTCGGTGCTGCGCACGACGCGGCCCTGGGTTCCGTTCCGGCGCTGGAACGACACGGGTTCACCCTCGGGTCGCCCGGCGAGCAGCCCGACGTGCTGCAACAGACGGGTCACGTCTTGGGGCTCGATCATCTCGTTCTTGGCGGAGAACGGGTCGATCGAGGGCGGGATGACCGCCATGCGGTCCCTCGGGACCCACGCGGGCGCGAATTCGGCCCGGGAGAACACGAACGCTTCGACGTCTTCGATGTAGGGCCGGAGGAACTCCCAGGCCGCCTGCGAATACGCGTTCTGCCGGTCGATGCCGACGTGGCAACGCCACACGACGCGGGCGCCGGCAGTGGCGAAAGCGCGCGCGAGCCCCGCCGTCTGCGGGTCGTGCAGGATCACGATGTCGTCCGGACGCGCGGCCGCCTGGAGGCGTGCGAAGTTCTGCGCGGCGATCTCCTCGTAGTGACTCCGCTCGGCCGGCCCGAGCGGACCGCCGTCACCGGCGGTTCCGTAGAGGCGATTGTGGATGCGCTTGGTGATAGCGAAGAATCCGGCGTCGCCGTCGACGACGACCCACCGGGCGTCGACCCCTGCGCCCTTCGCGTACGCGAGCAGGTTCTGGAGCAGCTCGGCGACACCTCCGCCGGTGGCGGTCGAGTTCACGTTGACCACGCGCCGGCCGAAGAGTCGGGCGCGGGCGCGATCCGCGACGTGCGCGAAACGCTCGGTGCGCGCCGGGCCGAGCACGTCCGCGAGGCGATCGAGCGCGATCGCGTCCACGTCTACCTCTCGGACGTCCGGAGTGTTCACGTCTCTGCTCAACCCTCTGCGTACATGGCGTCGATTTCGTCGTGGTACGCCTCGTTCACGACGTTGCGTTTGACCTTCAACGTCGGCGTCATCTCGCCCGCGGCGATAGTGAAGTCGTGCGCGACGATGTGGTACTTGCGCACGCCCTCGACGTGCGACCGCGTGCTGTTCACGTGGGCCACGAACGCATCGAGCTCGGCGTGCAGGTCGGGATCGGCCGCGAGGGTCTCGACGTCGCCGACCTTGTGGTGCACGGCCGCCCACGCCGAGAGCGCGTCGCTGTCGAGGGTCACCAAGGCGGTGAGATAGCGGCGGCCTTCGCCGACGACCACGGCCTCGGCCACGAGGTCATGGTGACGCAGGTCGGTCTCGATCTCCTGCGGCGCGATGTTCTGCCCGTGCGCGGTGATGATCAGATCCTTCTTGCGTCCCGTCACCGTCAGATACCCGGCTCCGTCGAGGTGGCCGGCGTCACCCGAGTGCATCCAGCCGTCGGCGTCGATCAAGGCCGCGGTCGCCACGGGATCGTTGAAGTAGCCCCGGGAGACGTTGCCGCCCCGCACGAGGATCTCGCCGTCGTCGGCGATGCGAACCTCGACGCCCGGTATCGGCGGACCCACGGTGCCGATACGGTTGTCGGCGGGCGGATTGCACGTCGTCGGCCCGCACGTCTCGGTCTGGCCGTAGAGCTCGAGGACCGGTAGGCCGATCGCGTGGAACCACCGGAGGAGGTCGGGGTGGATCGGAGCCGCGGCCGAGATCAACAGGTGAGTCTGGTCGATCCCGAGTGCGTGGCGGATCTTGGATCCCACCGCGAGGTCGAGCGCTTCGTACGGCACCTTCTCCCACAACGGGACGTGGCCGGCGACCTCGCGATCGCCGACGACGCGTTCACCGAGACCGACGTAGCCCTCTGCCATCAACTTCTTCACACCGTGGGTCTCGGCGAGCCGCGCGCTCACCGCCTCTTGTAACTTCTCCCACACCCGGGGGACCGCGAAGAGGATCGTCGGCCGGCACGCGTGGAGGTCCTCGGCGATCGTCGAGAGGCTGCGCGCGAACCAGGTGTCGCCGCCGACGGCGAGGGCGGCGAAGTCGCTGATCATGCGTTCGGCGATGTGGCTCAGAGGAAGGAACGACAGGAGCCGCTCGCCCTCGCGGACGTCCAGCAACGAGACCGTGTTCGCCAGGGTCCACATGATGTTGGCGTGGCTGATCATCGTGCCCTTGGGCGGCCCCGTCGTGCCGCTCGTGTACACCAGCGTCGCGAGCGCGTCCGGGGCGACCGCGTCCGCGCGCCGCTCGAACAGGTCGGGCTCGCGTTGCGGACCGCGCCTCCCCGATCTTTCGGAGCTCGGTGAAACCGAGCACGAAGGGGTCGTCGAGGTTCTCGTCGACCTCGTCACTCTCGAACGTCACGATGCGCTGCAGCTTCGGGAGCCGGCCTCGCACTTCGAGGATGCGAGCCGCGAGGTCGTGGTTCTCGACGAAACACATGCTCGCCTCGCCATCGCCGAGGATGTGCGCCACTTGTTGCGAGGAGCTGGTCTGGTACACGGGAACGGTGACGCAGCCGTTGGCGAGGCTGCCGAGATCGGCGACGTGCCATTGCGGCCGGTTGTTCGAGAAGATGCCGACGTGCCGGCCGGCCTCGATGCCGAGCTCGGCCAGCCCGGCGGTGACCTCGGCGACCGCCCGCCCGTAGTCGGCGTAGCTCGTCGTGTGCCAGCCGGACCCGACCCGGCTGCGAAGGGCAGGCCGACCGGGGAATCGGCGCAGCGTGGCGCGGAACGCGTCGACGATGGTGTCGCCCTCGATGCTCGCGGGTGCGCCGACGGGTCGGGATCGCAGCGTCGTCTGCATCACGCGTGGGTCTTTCGTCCGGGGCTTCGATCAGGGATCATCGTAGGGAGGTGGTCGCGGGAGTGGGTCGGCGACCACACGGGGGCTTGGTGGCCTCGGCCCATTCGATACTTCCGCGGCCTCGACAGCTAGGGACGATGGGCCCTACTCCGGCGCCGAGGGTTACTCCGTGGCTGTGACCTCGTGCCCGACCGAGACGCTCCCGGCCGATTTCGCGATCTGCAGACCGCGTCAACCGGCGCGTCTGATCTGAGCCTCGAATGCGGTGGCAACGAGACGATGGCCGGCCGCGTCGGGCTGCGGTGCGAGCCCGTCGGTCGGTGCGAGTGTGATCGACGCGTCGGCGAGCGACACGAGCTCCGCGTGCGTGCGCGCCGCGACGGCGTGGATCGCGTCGTTGTACGCGCCCGCCCGGCTCCCGTACGCCCCGGGAAGGTCGGCGACGAGGATCCGCTGCGCGCCGTCGGCGTGCAGGGCGTTGATCAGCTGCGTGAACGTCAGGGTGAACGCGGTCACGGGCGTTGCCGCGACCAGGTCGTCGGCACCGAGCCAGATCTCGACGACCGACGGCTTCAAATCCCGGGCGAGTGGTGCCTGCGCGACAAGGGCGTTGGCGACGGTGGCGCCGTCGAGCGCGCCGTTCACGAACACCGTCGAGATCGGGAAGGACTCGTGGAACACGAGGTACGGCCACGCGTTGCGCAGCCGGTCGGCGACACCGTCGCCCTCGGTCGCGCTGCCACCGATCGCGAGCACCGTCTCGGGCGGACCGGCGGCGAGCGTGGTCGGAGGCGCGGCCGAGTGCGAGCCGGAGCTGCACCCCGCCGCGACCAGGACCAGTACCACGAGGAGACCGGCGAGGTGAGCCGGGCTGCGGCCGTGCCTCACTCGTCCCCGATCGCCTGGCGCGCGGGCATGCGCGCGGCACGGATCGCCGGCAGCGTGCCCGCGGCGAGCGCGAGCAGCGTCGCGCCGGCGACGACCCCGACGAGGAGCTGTACCGGCACACCCAGGTGAACGGTCTGCAGGTCTTGGCTTGCGAGGTAGCGGTTGACGACCGACGCGAGCAGCCGGGCGACCAGGAGGCCGATCGTCGCGCCGAGCAGGCCGCCGACGAAGCCGAGTGTCCCCGCCTCGACGAGGAACACGCGCCGAACGTCACGATCGGCCGCGCCGACTGCTTTCAACACGCCGATCTCGCGCCGGCGCTCGCGGATGGCGGCGAGCATCGCGTTCGAGATGCCGAGCGCCGCGATCGCGAGGCCGATGAAGCCGATGCCCGCGAGTACGAGCTCGACTACGTGGACGTACCGCTGCACCTGGGTGATGAGCGATTCGGGTGCGCTGGTGGAGTAGCCGACGCCGTTGATCTCGGCGCGCACGTCGGCGACGTGGTCGAGGCCGTGCGCGACGACGAACAGCGCCGAGTACTCGGATGGGTTCGCCCCGAGCGGATCGATGGGGCTTCCCGCCGTCGTCCACGCCCGCTCGGCGCGCGCCATCTCGAGGGAGACGACGAACAATCCGTCGCTCGCTTCCTGCGACACGACGCCAACGATTTGCGCGCGTGTCCAGCGCGCGCGCTGGCGGCCGCCGATACCGCTGTTGAAGAGGCGAGGAGCCCCGAGCGTCACTTCGGTGCCGAGCAGTGCCTTCGCGTCGGCGTTGGCCACTCCGATGCGGCGGAGGAAGTCGATCGTGACCGCGATCTCGGTCTGCGACCCGTCGCCGGGCATCCGTCCCGCGATGACACTCACCGGAAGTTGGTTGACGTGTTGCAGGTCGATCCCGACCGCGGAGTCGACGAGCGGTCGGCCGTCGGTCGCCGACGCGTCGCGCGGCGGCCGGCAGTGTCTCGGGCGCCAGCACCACCATCGGCGTGGCGATGATCGGGAGCACTGACGAGACCAGCGGGAGTGCCGCGATGCGGTGCAGCGCGGCGTCGTCGATGCGGCGGGCCGGTCCCGGTTTCGGGCTGTCGCTGTCGAGCGCAGACGGGGAAGGCGCGGCTGCATCGACCTTGATGCCCGACAGCGGGCCGCCTTCGCTCACTTGGTCGAGCACCCGTTGCTTCGCGGACGCGCTCGCGATGAGGAGCGACGAGAGCAGCGCGGCCCCGAGCGCGACCGCGAGCACGGTCAGCACTGCGCGCCCGCCCCGTCGGCCCACGCTGCGACGCGCGAGCACGATTGCGTCGCGCCACGTCACGACGCCACGATCCGTCCGGTCGCAAGATGGAGCCGGCGATCACACCGCGCGGCCACCGCGTCGTCGTGCGTGACGATGACGACGGTGGTTCCGTGCTCCGCGGGCACCCGCATGAGCATGTCGAGGACCGTGATCGTCGATACCGCGTCGAGGTTTCCGGTCGGCTCGTCGGCGAGCACGAGCCGCGGTTGGTTGGCGAGGGCACGCGCGGATCGCGACGCGTTGCTTCTCACCCCCGCTCAGGGCGCGCGGTCGGTGCCCGAGCCGGTCGGCCAGACCCACGCCGGTGAGGAGCTCCCGGGCCCGGGCCCGCCGCCGGCGCCGCGGCGCCCGTTCGAACGTGAGCGCGAGCTCGACGTTCTCGAGCGCGGTGAGTTGGCCGAGGAGCCCGAAGTCCTGGAAGACGAAGCCGACGACCTCGCGGCGGTAGCGGGCCAGCTCGTTGCGGTCGAGTGTTGCGAGGTCGAAACCGGCGACGTCGACGGCGCCGCCCTGGGGGCGGTCGAGGCCGCCGAGCACGGAGAGCAGCGTCGTCTTGCCCGATCCCGAGGCGCCCGTGATCGCGACCGTGGTTCCCGCCGCGACGTCGAAGGAGATGCCGTCGAGGACGGTGAGCACGCCCTCGGGCGTGTCGTAGTGGAACGTCAGGCCGCTCGCGTGCACCGCGACGCCGTTGCCGCCGGACCGATCACCGATGACGCGCGCGGTGGTCGCCATCGAACGACGGTACCGGGAACTGCGGGCGTCTTCCTCGCGGGGTTCGCTCGGGTCCACGGACGGGACTACGAGTCGTTGCTGGGAACGGGCTGAGCCGGCGCGGGTGTATTCCTGCGGGACCGAACCATTGCGATCACGAACCAGACCGCGGCGATGAATACGACGACTCCGATAGCGGTCAAGGTGGAAGTCGCGTAGTTCAGCGGTTGTACCGATCCGTTGTCGGGCGTGCGCATCCGGCCGTAGTGACGGATGCCGGGCCAGGCGACCGCGGTCACGATGGCCGAGCCGAAGAGCGCGGCGCGCACGGGCGCGCGGGCGACGGCCGGAACTCGTCGCAGCACGAGGAACGCGACGAGGGCGACGACGGGGGCGACCACGAAGTCGTGCACGATGTCGGCGCCGATGAAGAAGCGCAGGTAGTTGGGGATCGGGGTTGCGGCAGTGTGGCGCCAGATGCCGATCACGCCGACCAACATGGTCGGCACCCCGACGAGGAGCCCGATGCCGAGACCGATGCGATCAGCCCGAGACGCGCCCTCCCGTCCACCTGGCGTTACAGCGCCGTGAGCTTCTTCACCCATTTGGTCTGCATCACCCCCGGCCGGTTCGGCGCGATGAGGCGCAAGGGGTAGCCGTGGTCGGGGGCGAGATCTTCGCCGTTCACCTGCAGTGCGAGCAGCGTGTCGGGATCGTGGGACTGCCAGTTGTCGAGATCGGAGATCCGGTAGCTGCCGTAGGGCTGGAACGACTCGACGCGGCGACGTTGCGTGGGGAGGTGCACCGGCCATCGCAAGAAGGTCGCGAACCCGCACGCCGGTCCACCGCTGGGATGTGCTCCAGCCTTCGACGCAGGTGATCGGCAGCGTCGCCGAGTGCTGGGGGAGCGCGCGCAACTCGGCCAGGGTGAAGCGGAGTGGGTGGCCGACATTCCCCGCCACCTCGAGGTGGTAGTCGGTGGAGTGCACGAGCCGCGCCGCGCCGGTCTCCTTGGCGGTGCCATTGACGGGGAAGCCCTGCGGGCCGACGTCGGGCCGGCGCGGCGCGAGCAACGCCAGGCGGGCCAGGGGCCGGAAGGTCTGGCCGACCGTGAACAGCGCGACGAGCGAGCTCGCGCCGAACGCGGTGAGCAGGAAGCGGCGCCGCTCGACCCGGACCGCGGGTGGCGCGGCCGTCGTCTTGGGTTCCTTCCGCAGCGCGCGCCGGCTCGTCGTGAACTTGGCGCCGATGTGGATCGCCAGCGCGCCCATGACGATCCACGCGGTCCGGAAGTGCGTATCGGGGAAGTTGAACTTCCACGGGTACCACAAGTTGATGTTGGCGAGACCGGTGAACAACATGAAGATCGATCCCGCGACGAGCGGAAAGATCGCCAGGCGTTCGACGAGCTGGGTCAGGCTTTCGAAGGGTGGCCACGCAAAGAGCTTGGGGTAGACACTCCACAGCTTGGCGAGCAACAGCGGGATCGACGCGATGCCGGTGACGACGTGGAGGCCCTGGGTCACACGGTAGAGGCCCACGGGGCGCGACGGGAGCTGGAAGCCGAACGACGGATGTTGGGCGAGGTGTGAGTACAGGCCGGTGAGGAAGCACGTCGTGAACGCGATCGCGAGCGCGAGCCCGAGCCGGGCCGCGACCCGTTCGTCGTGCACGGCGGCGTGGACCGCTTCCGGTGTGGTCGCGGTCGTCATTCGAGTGCTGCCGCGTGATGGTCGAGTGTGGCCATGGTCTTCGCGAAACGTGAGTTCGGTATCAAGGTGGCGACCGCGCACGCGTCGGCGAACGTGTCGAAGTCGCGCAGCGCCGTCAGTGTCGACGTGCGGTAGCCGAGGTCGTCGAGACGTGCTTGCTGGTCGCGGCCCGTATGCGGCGTGCTCATCGGGACGCCCGTGAACACGCGCCCGTCGGGGTGCGCCAGCCCGATCGACCACCAACCGCCGTCGACGGCGGGCCCGAGAACCGCGTCGGTCCCTGGTTCACCGAGGGCGGCCGCCGCGTCGGTGAGCACGCCGACCGAGACCTGCGGGGTGTCCATGCCGACCAGCAGCGCCGGTCCGGTCACCGCGGCGAACGCGTTGGTGAGGCGTTCGTCGAGACCGCGGCCGGATTGCGGCACTACGACGAATCCGGCGGGTACCTCCCGTGGGCGCGGTCCGTCGAGCGCGAGTACCCGCGCCGCGGCCGGCGTGGCGGCGACGGTGTCGAGGGTATCGGCCAGGGCCGCGGCCGCGAGCCGCGCCGCGTCGTCGGGGGTGCACGGCGGGCAGAGCCGCGTCTTCACGAGGCCCGGCCGCGGCGACTTCGCGATCACGATGAGCGTGACGGGCGCGGTCATCGGAGCAGCCGGGCCATGTCGCTCGCCGCGCGTGCAGTCCCGCGGATCGTTCCCGTGACCTTCGAGCGCCCGACGCGCGGGGCGTATCCGACCTCGGTCTCTTCGATGCGCCACCCGGCCTGCCACGAACGCAGCACCATCTCCAAGGGCCAGCCGAAACGACGGTCGACGAGCCCGAGTCCGAGCAGCGCGTCGCGGCGAGCGGCGCGCATGGGACCGAGGTCGCGGAGTTGCAGCTTGGTGCGGCGCCGGATCTCCCACGCCAGGACATGGTTGGCGAGCCGTGCGTGCGCGGGCCACGCCCCGCGTTCGGACCGGCGGGCGCCGAGCACGAGGTCGCATTCGCCGGCGGCGACCGGATCGACGACGCGCGGGAGGTCGGAACCCGAGAACGAGCCGTCGCAGTCCATGAAGCAGACGATGTCGGCCGTCGCCGCCGTCAGCCCCGCGAAGCAAGCCGCGCCGAAGCCGCGCTGCGGTTCGACGATCACGCGCGCGCCTCCGGCGCGGGCCGCCTCGGCCGTCGCGTCGGTCGAGCCGTTGTCGACCACGATCGCGTCGTAGCCGCTCGGTAGCCCGGCGAGAACCGCGGGGATGGCCTCGGCCTCGTTCAGCGCGGGGAGGACGACGTCAGGCATTCCTCGCAACGTAACGACGATGCCGGGGGCGACTGCTCTCGAACGCCCTTACAATTCGAGAAACTCTCCGCCGGGAGAAGCGCTTCGTGGGCCCGATCCGGCATCGCCGTGGTTAGCGTCCCGCCCATGCTCGACGTGCGCGCACCCGCGAGGACGCGCGCGGCCGGTCCGATCGCGGTGTGGTCGGGGCTGGTCGCCGGGGCCGTGCTGTGGGGCCGTCTGGTCGCCCGGCACCATCATCTCGACCTCGCCGCCCCGCCATTTTGGAGCCCGTTCCGGTTCCATCCGTCGGCGCGTCTGATCCCGGCGCTCGTCGTCGCCGCCGTTGTCGTGCGCTTCGCGCCATCGGCCGCGCGCACACTCAGGTGGCGACCTCTCCTCGCGCTGACCGCGGTCGCAAGCGCGGGTTGGGCCGTCGCCATCGCGTTCATCGACAGCATCGACGGGCTCAACGCGATCACCGACCCGGTCCGGTTCTCACGCAACGACTACCTCCAGACCGCACGGAGCATCCAGTCGCTCCGCGGTTTCCTCACGAACTTCGTTCCGACGATCGCGCACTATCCGCAGAACACGAAGGGTCATCCGCCCGGCATGGTCGTGATCGAGTGGCTGCTGGACAAGGTGGGGTTGACCTCGGCCGGGTGGAACGCCGCACTCGTCGTCGCCGGTGGCGTGGCCGCGGGAGTGGCCGCGCTCGTCGCGTTGCGCGAGATCGCGGGTGAAGACACGGCCCGCGCTGCGGCACCGTTCATGGTGCTGGTTCCGGCGGTCATCTGGTGGCAGTCGGCCGATGCCTTCTTCGCCGGCGTGGCCGCGTGGTCGGTGACGGCCCTCGTGCTCGCGACGGGCCGACCGCTCAGCCGCGCTCGCCTTCTGGCGGTGCTCGGAGGGTTCGGCTTCGGAGTGACTGCATTCTTGTCGTACGGTCTCGTGCTGCTCGCGCTCGTCCCTCTCGTCGTGTGTTTCTCCCGCCGTCGGCTGTCGCTGCTCGGACTGGCCGCGTTGGGTGCGGTGCCGGTGTTCGTCACCTTCGCCGCGCTCGGGTTCTCGTGGTTCTCCGGCTTTGCCGCAACGCGGCACGCGTACTGGACGGGGGTCGCGATCCACCGGCCGTACTCGTACTTCTTCTTCGCTGACATTGCCCTCTTCGCGGTGGCGACCGGGCCCGCCGTCGCGGTCGCGCTCTCGAACCTGCGCGACCGGCGGGTGTGGCTGCTCGTGGGCGCGGCTCTGGCCGTCGTCGCGCTCGCAGACCTGAGCGGGATGTCGAAGGCCGAGGTCGAACGCATCTGGTTGCCGTTCGTACCGTGGGTGGTGCTGGCAACGGCGGCACTCTCGCGGGCTGCGGCCTTCGGTGCGGGCGCGACCGTGGTTGATGCTGCAGGCGGCCTGCACGCTCGTCGTAGCAGTGACGATATGGTCGCAGTGGTGATCCCCAGCGCGCACGTTCTGGTCGTCGAGGACGATCCGACGGTTCGCGAGGTCGTGGTGCGCTACCTGGAGCGTGAAGGTCTCGACGTCTCGGCAGTCGGCGACGGCGAGAGCGCCCTCGTCGAGGCGGCAAAGCGTTGGCCGGATCTGGTCGTGCTCGATCTGATGTTGCCCGCGCTCGACGGTTTCGAGGTGTGCCGTCGGCTCCGCGCGACCGCGCCCGTGCCCGTGATCATGCTCACGGCTCGTGGTGACGAGGACGACCGGGTGATGGGTCTCGAGCTGGGTGCGGACGACTACATGGCGAAAGCCGTTCTCGCCGCGCGAGCTGACGGCGCGCGTGCAAGGCGGTGCTGCGCCGCGCCGCCGGAGTCGTCACCTCCGTCGATCGGCCGGGCGCGACGAGATCGTCGCCGGCGAACTCTCGATCGACGTGGCGGCGCGCGAGGCGTTCCGCGTGGCGTCGGCGCCTGACTGCTCACGGCGCGCGAGTTCGACCTGCTCGGCGTTTCTTGCGGCCCGGCCCCGCCAAGCGCTGCGCCGCGACGAGCTGCTCGAAGCAGGTGTGGGGTTACACCTACGGCGACACCGCGACCGTGACGGTCCACGTGCGCCGGATCCGCGAGAAGGTCGAGGACGATCCGAGCCGAGCCGCGGCACCTCGTGACGGTGTGGGGCGTCGGCTACCGGTGGGACCCGTGAACCTGCACGACGCGAGCGCAGCTCGCCGCGATTGCCGGCGGAGTCGACGATCGCTCGGTCGTCGTCGATGCGGCGCGCGTCGCGATCGCGTTCGCTCGCGGCGCCGCTCGATCGGCAGCCGCAGATCGTCGCGGCTCGACGTGCAGCACTGTCGTCGCCGTCATCGCGGGCGCGTACGCGGCGTCGCGGGCGATGTTCATCTCGCACCACGATCTCACCGCGCTCGTCGTCGTGCTGCTCGCGGCCGGCGACCGTCGCGATCGTGGGCGCGTTCGTGCTCGGGCGCGCGCATCGGGCGCGGCCGGGCGCGCACTGGTCGCGACCGCCCGCCGCATCGGCGACGCGACGACACCGAGCGCCCGGACCCGGTCGAACGGCGCGTATCCCGGCCGAGCTCGTCGAGCTCGCAGACCGAGCTCGCGGCCACGGAGGCGCGGCTGGACGAGGCGCGGCCGTCGCGAGCGACGCTCGAGGCGTCGCGGCGCGAGCTCGTCGCGTGGGTGTCGCACGATCTGCGCACGCCGCTCGCGGGAATGCGCGCGATCGTCGAAGCGCTCGAAGACGGCGTCGTCGACGATCCGGCGACGGTCGAGCGGTACTGCCGGACGATGCGCGAGGAGGTCGACCATCTCGCCGCGCTCGTCGACGACCTCTTCGAGCTGAGCCGGACGCAGGCCGGCGTGCTCCGGCTGCACTTCGAGCGGGTGTCGCTCGGCGATCTCGTCTCCGACGTCCTCGCGGGCTCGGCGCCGGTCGCCGCCGCGAAGGGGTGCAACCTCGAGGGCCGACTCGTCGGTCCGCCGCCCGAGCTCGAGGTGTCGGCGCCCGAGGTGCTGCGCGCGCTGCGCAACCTGCTCGAGAACGCGATCCGGCACACGCCGAGCGACGGCTCGGTCGTCGTGGAGGCAGGCGTCGACGACGCAGCGGCCCGAGTACGCGTACGTCGCGGTCCGGGATACCGGTGGCGGCGTTCCCGAGGACGATCTGCCGCGCGTCTTCGACGTCGCGTTCCAGGGCGACCGCGCCCGCACGCCGGGACCGGCGCGGGTGGCGGCCTCGGCCTCGCGATCGCCAAGGGCTTCGTCGAGGCGCACGACGGGCGAGCTGACCGTCGCACAACGACGAGGGCGGCGCGAGCTTCACGATGCGGCTCCCGCGGGTGCGGGCCTGATGCGCGTCCTCGTCACCGGCGGCGCCGGCTTCATCGGCTCGCACGTCGTCGACGCAGCTCGTCGGCGACGGCCACGAGGTCCGTCGTGCTCGACGCGCTGCTGCCCGCCGGCGCACTCCGGACCACCCGAGTGGGTGCGATCCCGGGCGCCGAGTACCACTGGGGCGACGTCGACCGATCCCGACGCCGTCGCCGCGGCCGTCGCGGGCGTCGACGCGGTGTCGCACCAGGCGGCGATGGTCGGCCTCGGCGTCGACTTCGACGACGTGACCGACGTACGTGCGCCACAACGACGTGGGCACCGCGACCCTGCTGCCGTGCGCTCCACGCGGTCGGTTTCGCCGGCCGGCTCGTGCGTCGCGAGCAGCATGGTCGTGTACGGCGAAGGTCGCTATCGTGCGAGCAGCACGGCGACGTCGTCGCCGGAGCGCGTTCCGTCGACGATCTCGGTGCGGGTCGTTTCGAACCGTCGTGTCCTCGGTGCGGTGCGCCGCTCGTACCATTGCCGGTGCCCGAGAGTGCGCCCGTCGACCCGCGCAACGTCTACGCGGCGACGAAGCTCCATCAGGAGCATCTGGGTCGGTGCTTCGCCCGCGAACACCCGGGTGTGAGCGTCACCGCGCTGCGGTACCACAACGTCTACGGCCCCCGGATGCCGCGCGACACGCCGTACGCGGGAGTTGCGAGCATGTTTCGCAGCGCGTTCGCAGCGGGGGACGCGCCCGAGGTCTTCGAGGACGGAGGCCAGACCCGCGACTTCGTGCACGTCCGCGACGTCGCGCCGCGCCAATCTCTGTGCACTCACCGCCCACGTCCCCTACGACGGACCGTTGAACATTGCGAGCGGTGATCCGCACACGGTGCTCGAGATGGCCGGCGCCATCGCCGACGCGTTCGGCGCGGGACTCGCCGTCCGGTCGTCGTGGGTGGGTACCGCCTGGGCGACGTGCGGCACGTGTTCGCCTCGCCCGCCCTCGCGGCGGAAAGCATCGGCTTTCGCGCGGAGATCCCGTTCCGCGCCGGCATGCACGAGTTCGCGCACGCCCCGCTGCGAGCGACCCCCGGCCGAGCACGGGCGTGAGCGACTCGTCTCCGGGAGTTGTCGACCTCTACTGGATCCCGTTGGGCGCGGGCGCGCACGTCGTGCGGATCAGCGGCAAGGTGTACGAAGCGCTGGTGGCATTCGCCGGGCGCCGTCGGCGGCGCGACCTGTTCCACTCCGCGCTCGTCGTGACTGTTCCCGAGGGTCGCTTCACGATCGAGATGACGCCGATCACCGACGCGCTCGGCGCGGTGCGCGGCGTGGTGGCGGAAGGACCGGTCGGGGTGCGCTGGCTCGGACGGCTCCGTGTGTTTCGCTACGAGATCCGGTGCTGGCGGGACGGTCGCATTCCCGACGTCGATGCCGCGATCGGGAGCCCGGTGCGGTTGATCGACGAGGTCACGACGGCGCGACGCGTGCTCGACGATTTGCCCGCGGTCCCGACCCCGGTCTGGGGTCGGGACGAGCTCCGGGCCGGTGAGATGTGGAACTCGAATTCGGTCGTCGCGTGGGTGCTGGCCCGTAGTGGCGTCGACCTCACGACGGTTCGGCCGCCGGGGAACGGCCGCGCGCCCGGCTGGGACGCGGGGATCGCCGTCGCCGCGCGTGATCTGGCGTAGCGCACGGCCTCCGGATCGGACAGCATGCGTCACATGGACTGGACTCCGCCGCGGCCGCCGCTCCGGGCCGGCGGTATCGGCCTTCGCGTGTTCCGCGCCGATGACGCGACCTCAGTGGTGGAAGCGGGTCGCGATGCTGCGATCGTCAGGTTCACGTTCATGCGCGACGGACTGACGCTCGGCGACGCGGAGCAGTGGATCGAGCAAGCAAACGCAGGCTGGGCCCGGGGAACCCCGCGGTTCGCCATCGTCGGATCGGCGAGCGATCGCGTCCTCGGACAGATCGGGATGGCGGTGGACGACGCGGAGCTGAGCGCGGAGGTGTTCTATTGGGTCGCCGCCCCGGCCCGCGGTCGAGGCGTTGCCTCGACCGCCCTCGCGCTGGTCTGCGATTGGGCGTTCGACGCCGGGATGGAGCGGCTGTTCCTCGTCGTGCATCCGGAGAACGACGCTTCGCACCGGGTCGCGGCGCGGTGCGGGTTCAGTCGTGAGGGAGTGTTGCGAGGATACGAGCGGTTCAAGGGGACTCGACCCGACGTCGTCTCTTGGTCGCTCCTGCCCCGTGATCCCCGCCCATGGCGGAACCGCTGATCCGTCGCGCGGCGGTCAGCCCGCGACGATCGTCGCCGCGAGGGCCATCCGATGATCTTTGGACCACGTGACCATCACCGCCCAGCCCAAGTGGTGGGCGACACCGACGCGCATGGTGGCAAATCTACGGCGGGGGTTTGCCGTCGGTCGGGAAGCGGCTCTTCCGCGGTGACGTAGGGCTTCGGCGTCGAGGAATTCGGGCGCACCGCGTATGGACCCGCGGATTGCCGGGTACGCCTCGGCCATGCGACTGCGTCTGAGCTCCTTCGCCGAGCGCTTGCGGTCCAGCCTCTTCTTCGTGCCGATGGTCGCGGTCCTCGGCGCGATCCTGGGCGGCTGGGTCGGGCTCACCGTCGACAGTCACCTCGACCCCAACTCGTCCCTCCCGCTGGGATTGACCTCGACGGTCGACAGCGCGAGGGCGGTGCTGAGCACCGTCGCCGGCGCGACCATCAGCTTCGCGGCTATCGCGTTCTCGATCTCGCTGCTCATCATCCAGCTCGCATCGAGCCAGTACTCGCCGCGGGTCGTACACACGCTCTTTCGCGATCCGTTCAACCGTCGGGTGATGGCGTTGGTGGTGGGTACGTTCACGTACTGCGTCATCGTGCTGCGATCGGTGCGCTCACCGCTGGAGAACTCCGGCACGCCCGTCATCCCCAACGTCTCCGTTGCGGTCGCGGTGATCCTCGGCATCGCGACGATCCTGGCGATCGTCGCGTTCATCAATCACAACGCCCATTCAATGGACGTCAGCGAGATCCTCGAACGGGTGCGAAGCGACGCCATCATCTCGATCCGCGCCGAGTGGACGCTGACCGAGCCCGGGGAGCATGTCGCCGCGGCCGTGCCCACTTCGGTTGGGTCGAGCCACACCGTGCGCTTCGCTCGGAGTGGGTGGGTGCAGCAGGTCGACCGCGAAGAACTCGTGGGCTGCGCGCCGCCGGATGGGCTCATCGAGTTGGAGGCGTTCCCCGGTCGGTACGCCATCGAAGGAACACCGCTGTGCCAGGTGTCGCCGCCGCCGGATGATCTGGAGCTCTTCGACGAGCGGATCCGCGGCAGTCGCGATCGGCCGCACGCGCACGATGCAACAGGACGTCTCGTACGGGCTGCGCCAGCTCGCCGACGTCGCCCTCAAGGCGCTGTCACCGGGTATCAACGATCCCACGACGGCCCAGGACGCGATCTTCCACGCCGCCGCGGTCCTCGCCGAGTTGCTCCAACGGGACCCGCCGGCGCGCGTGCACTCGGGCGCGGACGGGAGGCGGCTGGTGCTGGTGCAACAGCCCACCCACGACGACCTCGTACGGCTGGCGTTCGACGAGGTGCGCCGCGCTGGCCGTGTCCCAACCGACCGTCGCCGTCTACGTTCTCGAGGCCCTCTCCCTGCTGAGGGAGTCGGTGACCTCGAGGGGGCTCGCGGCACGCAGCGATGTGCTCGTCGACGAGGCCCGCCTCGTCGACGCCGCCTGCGCGGCGGCCGATCTCCTCGGCGCCGACGCCCAACTCGTGCGCAACACCTTCGCCAGGAAGTTCCCGCCGTCCGACAGCTCAGGTGGAGGAGCCGGCCAGTGAGTACGCCCCCCGATTCGCATAACGACAGGCCCGACGAAACCTTGGATGGAGATCATCATCACAAGCACTCGACGAGGCGTGGCGATGAACCCCTGAACCCACAGACCACGCCGTGACCGTTCAGAGGGCCGCGTCGACCTGCTTTGCGAGGGCGACGAGCGGGTCGACGCCCCCGTTGGTCCCGTAGGCCGAGATCAGCACCTCGGTGTTGCCCTTGAAGAAGTGAACGTCAAGACGCGTCGGCTTGACCGAGGAGTATCCGACGTCGCCGAGACCATCGACCTTGGTCTGCCCGCTCAGATTCGCAACGGCAGCCTTGGTGGCGTCAATAGCCGGGCCGGTTGCGAGCGACAGGTTGACTTTGTGCTCGACATCGCTTGCGTATGTGCACATTGCGGCGGTGCTCGACGCGAGTTGTACCGTGCCTGCCGGCGCACCGGGCAGGACGGCCTGCACGTCAGCGACGGTGACCAGGCCACAAGGAGCGCTGAAGCCCTTGCCGGAGCTCGCCGACTGCGTCGTATCGGGTCCCGACTGCGTACTGGTCGGGACCGAACCGGTCTGGACCGAGGCGGATGTGCTCGTCGCGTCGGCGGCCGAGCTGGACTTCGCGCTCGAGCCGCATCCCGCAACCAACGCCATGCCGGCAAGCGCGACGAGCGCTCGCGACGTTCGACGCGACATTCGTGAGTGCCTGGGATCCATGACGGCAACCCTTCCGGCTCGCGGGATAGCGAACGCTGAACAGCGGCCGGGCGGAACCCGATACGGCACTTCGGGTCTAGCGCCTCGTCGATACCGGCCTATCGACCGCGTGACCATATCGGACGACCGAACGTGCGAACTGCAACAGCAGGGAAAGTTCTCAAGCAGGACCCAAGCTCTGATTGTGCTCATGAACGCGACGTTGCTCCCGGAAACGCCATCACAAGCACTCGACCGCGGACACGGAACTACCTCAAAGGAATCGGCGCCTAGCTCGTGCCGGATCAGGGCATGATGCATTCACGGGCCGGGTCTTCGTGTTTGTCGGATGTGTCAATAGCGGGAGGGTTGATGCCGAGCGCCGATGAGGTCGGGGACGCCCAGCGGGCGACGTGGGCGGGGCTGTCGGGCGGTTGGGAGAAGTGGGACCTGGTCATCATGGATCAGTTGGGCCCGGTCGGCGCCGCGATGATCGAGCGGCTCGATATCGCCGAGGATCAGCAGCATCTGGACATTGCCGCGCGTACGGGTGAGCCGGGTCTGAGTATCGCCCGACTCTCGCCGCAGGGTCGCGTCGTGTTGACCGACCTCGTCCCCGAGATGTTGGACGTCGCCACGCGGCGAGCCGACGCGCAGGGGTTACCAATGTCGAGACGAAGGTGTGTAGCGCCGACGATCTGCCGTTCGACGATGCCACCTTCGACAGCGTCTCGTTGCGTTTTGGGTACATGTTCTTCCCCGACGCCGGTTCGGCGATGATCCGCGATCGGGGTCATGCTGGAGAAGTGACGCCGGACGAAGCGCGGAGCACAGCAGGCGACGGGTCGTTGTCAGGTGTCTGCCCGTTCACGATCGACCGTCCAATCATGTTGCAACGATGGGAAAGATTGACGTTCGTGCACTGGTCATTCGATCCGCCAGCTGTCCAACGTCTACTTCCCGATTGGCTTCAGGTGGAGACCTTCGAGAGTTCCGCGTGGGTTGGACTGGTGCCGTTCTTCATGCGGGTCGCGTCCGCGAGAGGCCGCGAGGTCGGCTGGGTGTCACACTTTTGCGAGACCAATGTTCGGACGTACGTTCGCGATCGTGAGGGACGATCGGGGATCTGGTTCTTCTCGCTCGATGCGGCTCGATTAGGCGCGGTGATCACTGCACGAGCGACCTACCGACTCCCGTATTTCTGGTCGCGGATGCGCGTCGACGAGCGCGGGTCGGAGACTGCGTACGAGTGCCGACGCCGTTGGCCCGACCGGCAGCCGACGACGAGTCGTCTTCGCGTCCGGGTCGGTGAGCCGTTCGCCGGGTCGGAACTCGGAGACCGCGATCATTTCTTGACGGCGCGTTGGGTGCTGTTCAGCTCGGCCGGCGAGCGGAAGCGATTCGCTCGGGCTTGGCATACGCCCTGGCCGCTGTATCGAGCTGAAGTGAGCGAAGTCGACGACGGTCTCGTCACGATGACGGGTCTGCCGTCGCCTGAGAATGCACCAATCGTCCATTACTCGCCGGGTGTCGACGTACGCATCGGACGTCCGGAGCAGTATCCGTCGCACTCGTAGTCGCACTCGACCGCGCCCGACTCTCACGAAGATCACCAACCCGAGCACGCGCTCCGGTCACGTCGCCGGCCGTTTGCAGTCCGTTTGCAAGACCGGCCGGATCAGCGGTGACACGAATCCTGACCCGGCGTCTGGCCTGGTCAGCTGGTACGCCCCCCGGGACTCGAACCCGGAACCTGCAGATTAAGAGTCTGATGCTCTAACCAGTTGAGCTAGGGGCGCAGGAAGCGCACATCGTAACCGAAGAGCCCGTACATTTCGGATGTGGACGTAGCGATCAGCGGTGCGAGCGGTCTCCTCGGGACGGCACTCGCGGCATCTCTCCAGGCCGACGGGCATCGGGTCCTGCGGTTCGTCCGGGGCGGAGTCACCCGCGACGACGAGATCGCTTGGGACCCCGACGAGGGCCGCATCGACGCGCCCGCGCTCGAGGGCGTCGACGCGGTGGTGCACCTGGCCGGCGAAGGTATCGCCACGCACCGGTGGAACGAGCAGCAGAAGCGCAGGATCCGGGAGAGCAGGTCGAAGGGAACGTCGGTCGTCGCGGGTGCGGTCGCGAGCCGCGAGCGGCGGCCAGCGCGTGCTCGTGTCGGCCTCGGCGATCGGCTACTACGGCAACCGCGGCGACGAGATCCTGACCGAGGACAGCGCGCCCGGCGCCGACTTCCTCGCGGGCGTGTGCACCACGTGGGAAGCCGAGACCAAGCCGGCCGCCGACGCCGGTGTCCGAACCGTCATCGTCCGCACCGGCATTGTCTTGTCGGCCGATGGCGGTGCGCTCGAGCAGATGCTGCTCCCGTTCCGGCTCGGGCTCGGCGGGAAGCAGGGCACCGGTCGGCAGTGGATGAGCTGGATCGCCATCGACGACGAGGTCGCGGCGCTGCGAGCGGCCATCGACGACGACCGGCTGCGCGGCCCCGTCAATCTGGTCGCGCCCAACCCGGTGACGAACACCGACTTTGCCCGCACGCTCGGACACGTCCTGCACCGCCCTACCGTGTTGCCTACGCCCATGCTGCCGCTGAAACTCCGCTACGGCCGAGAGCTCGTCGACTCGCTCCTGCTCGGGAGCCGACGCGTGTCTCCGACGCGGCTCGAGGCGGTGTCGTTCCCGTTCCGGCACCCCGTGCTGGAACCGGCGCTCGAGTCGATTCTCCGGGGACCCTGAGTGCTCCGGCGAGAGTCCTGAGTGCGGCTCTGGATCGA
Organism: uncultured Actinomycetes bacterium; assembly: GCA_963761055.1. Classification (GTDB taxonomy): domain Bacteria; phylum Actinomycetota; class Acidimicrobiia; order IMCC26256; family PALSA-610; genus PALSA-610. The sequence continues at coordinate 511,687 of CAVXFO010000001.1, forward strand.
CACCGACGCGGGCGGCAGCCCCGACGACACGATCGCGCTCTGGTGCGCGGCCCGCACCGACGACGTCGATCTCGTCGGCATCAGCACGGTCGACGGTGACGTCGACAAGCGCGCCGAGTACGTGCGCCGGCTCCTCCCGGACGCCGTCGTCGTCGCCGGTCCGCCCGACCCGGACCGCGTCGCCAACGCCGATGTGCTGCTCGGCATCGGCCCGTGGACGCACGTCGCCGGCCTCGCCGACGTTGGAGCACTCCCGCTGCGGGTGGTGCTCATGGGCGGTGCGCTCGCGCCGGTCAAGTACCACGGTGAGCTGCGCCGGATCGAGCACAACGTCGCGGCCGATCCCGAGGCGGCCGCCCGTTTGCTTCGGGGCACGGGCAACCTGATCGTCGTCCCGCTCGACGCGACCGCGCGGATTCATGCCCACACCCGCGATGAGAAAGTGCTGGTCGAGTCGATCCCCGGCTTCGGCGACCAGCTCGACCGCTGGCGTCAGGTCCGCGCACCCGAGTCCGCGAACGGCGAGGTGCCGCTCGTGTTGCACGACGTCGCCGCGCTCTTCGTCGCGCTCGGCGACCGTGTCGGCCGCATGGAGTCCCGCCGGCTCACGATCGAGCCCGACGGCACGATGTGGGCTTCGGTCGACGGCCCGCTCCAGCACGTGGTGGCGCACCTGAACGGGGACGTGACGCGAGCCCGGATGCGGGACCTCGCGTCGGAGGGTGGCTGACGGGGTTCGAACCCGCGACCTTCGGCACCACAAGCCGACGCTCTAACCAACTGAGCTACAACCACCATGACGCACCCCGGCCGGGAAGCACCCGATCGGGGGAGACGCCATTGTAGAGGGCGGCGTGGTCGAGGTCGCTCCCGGACGGGTCGGCCCGGGTTTCGTGACTGTTCATATCTTCGGTCGGTCGTGCCCCGAATTCCGCTTGTACCGTCGTCTCGATCGCGACTCGGCGGAGGTGAGAACTTGGACACGAACGGCGTCGGCCGCCACGCCATCTGTGAGTTCTGGGGTGCCTCGCACCTCGACTCGGTCGAGCGGGCCGAGCACACGCTGCGCTCGGCCGCGGCGGCGGGTCGGGTCACTCTCCTCGACGTCTTCGTGCATCAGTTCTCGCCCCACGGCGTCTCGGGCGTCGCGGTGATTGCCGAGAGTCACCTGGCATTGCACACGTGGCCCGAGCACGGCTACATGGCGGCCGACTTCTTCACGTGCGGTGCCCACGTCGACATGGAGGCCATCATCGGCGTGCTCCGCGACGCATTCGAGGCCGAGCACGTCGACGTGCGGTTCCTCCAACGCGGGGTTCCGCGCGAGCTCGCCGACCGGAGGTTCGAGGAGTTCGAACCCGGCAGCGCCTCGCACGCCTCCTACGACATGACCGCCGTGCTCGAACAGCGCCGGACAGCGTTCCAGGACGTGATGCTGTTCGAGTCGCCCCGTCTGGGTCGGGTCCTCGCGCTCGACGGCATCGTGCAGATGACCGACCTCGACACGTACGTGTACCACGAGATGCTCGCCCATCCCGCGCTGTTCTCACACCCGAACCCGCGCGACGTCGCAGTCGTGGGCGGTGGCGACGTCCACCTCGTCGCCGAGGTGCTGAAGCATCCCGGCATCGAGCGGGTGTTCCTCCTCGAGCTCGACGAGGAAGTGGTGCAGGTCGCCCGCAAGCACTACGAACTGGCCCGAGTGACGTTGGCGGATCCGCGCGTCGAGGTCCGACCGCGCGACGCGTTCGAGTCGATCGCGGAGTTGCAGGGCGAGCTCGACGTGATCATGGTCGATCTCACCGACCCGATCGGCCCGGCCGCGCGCCTCTTCGAGGACGAGTTCTACGGTTTGTGCGAACGATCGCTCCGCGCCGACGGGATGCTCGTCGCGCAGACGGAGTCGATCCACTTTCACCCCGACATCGTGCGCAGCTGCTTCACCACACTCGCCGGCCGCTTCACGCACACCGATCTCCTCTGGGGTGCGATCGCCACGTACCCCGGTGCGTTCTGGTCGTTCGGGATCGCGTCGAAGCTGCTCGACCCGCGTACCGTCCGGCGTCGTCCCGCATTGGAGACGAGGCTGTACGACGTCGACGCGCACGAGTGGTTCTTCGTGCCCCTTCCGGTGCGGCGCCGGCTGCTCGGCATCTGACTCCGCCTACGACGCGGGCGGAGGGACCGCCTCGACGAACTCGAGTGCGGCGTCGATGCAGTCGAACTCGGCCGTGGCCCGGAAGTGGTCGATCCCGCGCAGCACCACCAGCTGCGCGTCGGGAAGGGCTTCGGTCAACGGCTCCGGCGGCCCGGCGAAGTCGCGGTCGCCGATGACGACGAGCGTCGGGCACGTCACCCGGGCCGCGTCGGTGGGAGTGAACGGCTCCGAGGGTCGCCGCAGGCACGCCGCCGATCGCGAGCGGGTCGTTGCCCGCGCTGCGTGCGAGTTGTACGAAGAGCCGGGTCGTGAGGTCGTCGGGATCGGCGCCCGCACCCTGTTCGAACACGGTCGCGAGCGCACCCGAGTCGTCGGAACGGAACATGTTCGCCCCGACGCCGATCACGACAAGGCGGCCGAAACGTTCGGGCGTGCGCGCCGCGATGCGCAGGAGTAGCTGCGCGCCGAGCGAGAAACCGATCGCGTCGATCTCACCGTCGGGGAGTGCCGCTTCGACCATGGAGTCGAGGCGGGCGTAGGCGGCCGGTTCGTGGGGCGCGTCGGCGGTGCCGTGGCCCAGGATGTCGATGGGCACGACGGGCCGGCCGGCGTCACCGAGGAGATCGACCCAGCCGGTGGCGCGCCAACCGTGTTCGAACGACGAACCGACGCCGTGGACGAGGGCAACGGGCTGATTTCGCATCGGCGCAGCGTAGAGAAATCGAATGGAGGCGGTGGCGGGCGCCGCCGTGCAGGAGAGAACGGCCCCCGCATGTGGCGGGGGCCGTCGCTCCGATGTTCAAATTCGACCTTTGTCGGCCGGGTCACTGGCGCTCAGGGGGGAGGAGCGTCGGGACATGAGATCTATCGGCTCGGCGGAGCCCCTCGTTCACGATCCGTGGGCAACTGTGACGGGTTCCACTCTGGGCCCGAAGGGGGACGTGGCGGCGCAAGAACTCGGGGACCAGGTATTCCGTCCGCTAGCATCCTCTCTGTACCGCACCGCCGGGTCTGTTCGCTGCATCGCAGCACGGGCATCAGCGAGCGTGAGATCGCTCCCTGGCGACTTCGCGAATATCGAAACTTTCGTGCGCGGTGCCGTTCGAAACAGGAGCACTGTGTCAGTCAGCTTTGCCGATCTCGGCGTGTCCGCCGACCTCATCGACGCGCTCAAGCAACGCAACATCACCGAGCCGTTCCCCATCCAGGCGGCCACCATCGTCGACGCGCTCGCCGGGCGCGACATCTCGGGCCGGGCCCCGACCGGCTCGGGCAAGACCCTCGCCTTCGGGATCCCGATGGTCGAGCGCGTCCCGCGCGCCCGCCGCTTGCGTCCGGGCGGGCTCATCCTCGCCCCGACGCGTGAGCTTGCCGCCCAGATCCAAAAGGATCTCCTGCCGCTCGCCAAGACCCGCGGTCGGCGCGTGATCTCGGTCTACGGCGGTGTCGGCTACGACACCCAGGTGCGCGAGCTGCGCCGCGGCGTCGACATCCTCGTCGCCTGCCCGGGCCGACTCATCGACCTGGTCGAGCGCCGCGCCGTCGAGCTCGACGGCGTCGAGATCGTCGTCATCGACGAAGCCGACCGCATGGCCGACATGGGATTCCTGCCGCAGGTGCGCAAGCTCCTCGACCTGGTCTCCGAGAACCGCCAGACGATCCTCTTCTCGGCGACCCTCGACGGCGACATCGGTTCGCTCACCCGCGAGTACCAGAACGACCCGGTGCGTCACGAGGTCGGCGAAGTCGAGCCCGACCTCGACGCGTCGACCCACGCGTTCTGGCACATCGAGGCCACCGACCGGCCCCGCCACACGGCCACGCTCATCGACAAGCACGGTTCGACGATCGTGTTCTGCCGCACACGCCACGGCGCCGACCGGCTCGTGAAGCAGCTGTCCGCTTCGGGTGTGCGCGCCGCGTCGATCCACGGCGGCCGCTCACAGAACCAGCGCGATCGTGCGCTGCAATCGTTCAAGCAGGGTCAGGTCGACGCACTCGTCGCCACCGACGTCGCGGCTCGCGGCATCCACGTCGACGGTGTCGCGTGTGTCGTGCACTTCGACCTCGCCGAGGACGCCAAGGCGTACCTCCACCGTTCCGGTCGTACCGGCCGGGCCGGCGCGTCCGGAGTGGTGGTCACGCTCGTCTCCGATGCGATGGTGCGCGATGTGCGCCGCTTGCAAAAGGACGTCGGACTGCAGGGCGAGCTCGAGCGCATGGGCCGGGCTCCGGCCAGCACGCGCGAACCGATCACCGCGCCCGCCGAGAACACGACCCGCCGCGCCGACTCGCGTCCCGCTCGTCACGGTGCGCGTCGCCGGAATCGGGGGCCCCGCCCCGTCGGGGCCAAGGTGCACGCGACCGCGACCGCAACCGCGGTCGTCAGCGTCGCGGCTGAGCCGTCCGGTTACTTCGATGCGGCGCGCGCGCACGGCGCGCCGCATCGACAAGGTCGTCCGGGGCCGCGGCATGCGTCATGCCGATTCCAAGGGCTCGACGGGGGTGCGTATTCCCTCTGCGTGCGATCACGCGGGCGGGTCTCGCGTGGGTCCGATGGTTCGATGGTGACGGCGGAAGCGTCGGCGTCGGGTGGTGATCCAACCGGGTTGTGCGTTCTCTCCTTCGGCCTGGATGTCGCTGACTTTGAGCATGTCCAGACGGGTGCAGAGTCCGACGAGCTGGTCGTCGCGTACCACGGGGAGTTGATCGACGTCTTCGTGGATCATCTGTTCGAGCGCGTGGAGCACGGTGTCGTCAGGTCGGGCGATGACGAGGTCGTGGCTGGCGATCGAGAGGGCGAGGTCGCTTTCGGGCGGACGGTGTTGTAACACGTCCCGTTCGACGAGGATCGCAACGCAGCGGCCGTCAGGGTCGACGATGGGCAGGGCGCGGTGTCGGCTTTGGTGGAATGTGGCTATAGCGTCCGCGATGGTTGCGGTCTGCGTGATCGTGTCGACCTCGGTGCTCATGACGTCGGCCACAGCGGTCGTGCGCATCGCGTCGACGTGAAGATCGGTGGAGATCCGTACGCCGCGGCGGGCGAGTTTGCCGGTCATCAACGATTCGTCCATCAGGGATTTCGCCACGAGGTCTGCGACAACGCACGCGAGCATGAGCGGCAGTATCAGTGAGTAGCTCCGGGTGAGTTCGTAGCCGAGCACGATTGACGTGAACGGCGCATTCGCGGCGGCACCGAAAGTCGCGACCATGCCGACGAGTGCAAACGCGGCGGGGTCGAGGTGCGATCCCGGCGCAAGCTTCGTGAAGCCCGTGCCGACGAGGCTGCCGGCCGCGGCGCCCATCAGCAGCAGGGGCGCGAGCGAACTTCCGGAATTGCCGGACCCGATCGCGACCCACCACGCGACGAGCTTTGCCGCCAGGACTGCGCCGAGAGTCGCGACGGCAAGATGATTGTGCAGGATGTCGCCGATCACGTCGTAGCCGGTTCCGAGCGAGCGCGGGACCACGATGCCGACCGTCGCGAACACGATTGCGCCGAGCGCCGGTCGCACGAGCCGTGGCAGCCTCGAGTACTCGAACAGGTCCTCGACCCGGAACACCACCACGGTGATGACTACGCCCAACAGCCCCACGGCCAGTCCGAGCAGTGCGAACAGTGGCAATTCGCCGACCCCGGAATAGCGCACGTTCGGGACCGAGAAGAAGGGACCGAGACCGAACAGCTCGGTGTGTACCGCGTCGGCGACAACGGACGCGATCACCAGCGGCACAAATGCCCGGGTCGAGTACTCGAACAAGAGCAGCTCGATCGCGAGCAACACCGCGCCGACGGGAGTCCCGAAGATCGCGGCCATCCCCGCCGCCGACCCCGCCGCGAGCAGGATCTTGCGTTCGGCCGGCGACACCCGGACCGCTTGGCCCAGCAGGGAACCCAATGCGCCACCGGTGACGATGATCGGCCCTTCCGCACCGAACGGTGCGCCGCTGCCGATCGCGATCGATGTCGCCACCGGTTTGGCGACGGCGGCCTGGATCGAGATCCGGCTCTGGTGACGCAACACCGCGTCCATCGTCTCGGGAATGCCATGACCGCGGACCATCGGTTCCCACCGCGCGAGCGCGGCGACCACCAGACCGCCCAACGCGGCGATCGCGACCAATGTCCAGCCGGGATGCACGTCGGCGAGTGTCGGAAACTGACTACTCGCGCGACCGGTGAGGTTGAGGCTCAGCAGCAGCGCACTGACCCGCAAGAACGCCCAACCGACTACTCCGCCGGCCAACCCGAGCACAACTGAGAGCATGCTCAGCACGAGCAATCGTCGCGTGGGCGTACGTCCGGCTGCACTCACCGTCCTATTGTGCCCAAGATGTCGCCATGGTGATCGGCGCAGTGATCGGCGCAGTGCTACTGGGGCGGAACGAGGACCAGCGGCACCGAGGTTTCGTGCAAGAGACGCATCGCCACGCCACCAAGACGCATGCCGACCACCGGCAGCAGCCCGTGCGTGCCCGCAACGATCAGGTCCGCTTGCGATGCCTTGGCCACGGCCAACAATGCGTTCGCGACATGCGGTTCCGACACCACCTCTTCGGTGACCGAAACGTGAGCTGCGCGCAGCGGCGCCACCCAGTCGGTATGCAGTTCCTCGGCGACCTCGGCGCGGATCTGTTGCGCGTCGCGTTGGTGAAACCAGCCGACCATGGCGTTGTACGCACATACCGCGACCACTTCGACATCCAGATCGGATGCCAGCTGAGCAGACCATTGCACCGCTGCCCGCGCTCCGTCGGAACCGTCGATGCCCACCACGATCCTCCGCACCGCCGCCGGCGCGCCTTCGGGGATCACCGCGATCGGTTTCTCGGCGTGATGGGCGAGACTGTCGGCAATACTTCCGAGCCGCAGCCTCGAGAACCCGCCCTCGCCCCGCATCCCGACGACCATCAGCGACGCATCTTCGATCCGTGCCCGTTCCAACAACATCTCGACCGCGGGACCATCCACGACTTCACCGCGCGCCCGGGATCGACATCTGCAATGTCGCGCAGCCGGGCGTCGACGAACGCGCGGGCTGCGCGATGGTCGCGCTCCCATTCCTCGGGTGGCAGCTCGGCCTGGTCCGGTGACCACGCCCACATCGCGACGACGTACGCATCCCACGGGCCCGCGATTCGGGCCGCCCACCGCAACGCGCTCGCGGCATTTTCCGAGCGATCCACGCCTACCAGGATCCGCTTCATGACTCCTCCTCGTCTCCCTTCGAGTCTCGCGCCGGCGGTGACCGAAGCCGCATCGGACGCCGAACTCCGTCATCCCGATGCGAAGTCCACCGTGGCCGTCGCGCGTTGCCCGCCCGCGTCGGCGGTGGGTGGGCTGACCACGATCTGGCACGTCTGCTTCGATCCGCACGTCCGGTGCGAAGCCCTGCCCCGCAATCTGTACCGATTGGCCGCCGCGTATTCGCCGACTCGGGGAGAGCTCCCCGACTCTGGCGTCCGGCCCTTGGGACGATTCCGAAACGTGGCGAAGGGGTAAAGGTCACCCGTGGACCGAGTGCGCCGACCCGCCGAGTCGGGACCTCGCGCGCTTCGCGAACGACGACGATCTCCGCGAGCTCAGTGAATCGAATCGAGCAGACCGCCCGAGCGGTCGACCGGTTTCAGCAAGCCCATGCGGTCGTCGGCTGCCCCTTCGCCGTCTTCAAGAAGTTCGGCGACGACAACGGCGGACGGTTGGCTGCGCTGATCGCCTACTACGGCTTCTTCTCTCTCTTCCCACTCCTTCTCGTCCTCGTCAGCGTCCTCGGGTTCGTCCTTTCCGGGCATGAGGCACTTCGTCAGAGCATCGTCGACTCGGCGCTCGGACAGTTTCCCGTGATCGGAAATTCGCTGAAGTCGGGTTCGAGCATCAACGGCGGAATCCAGGGCAGCACGGTCAGCATCGTCATTGGTGGCGTCACCGCGACCTGGGCCGGTCTCGGCGTCGCGCAGGCCGCGCAATCTGCGATGAACACCGTCTGGGACATACCTCGGGCCAACTGGCCCAACTTCATCTTTCGCAGAGTGCGCGCGCTCGGCGTGCTCGCCCTGCTCGGTCTGATCGTGACTGCCTCGACGTTCATCAGCGGCTACGGCAGCTCGGGTCGCGGCTCTTCGCTCACGTCCGCTCTCGGCTGGGCGATTTCGCTCGTCCTCAACATCGGCTTGTTCGAGTTGGCGTACCAGATTCTCACGGCCCAAGAACTGAAGTGGCGAAGCGTGCTCCCCGGCGCGGTCACCGCCGCGGTTCTCTGGACAACGCTGCAAGCCGTCGGCGGCTACTACCTGACACATGAACTGCAGAGCGCGAGCGACGTGTACGGCACCTTCGCACTGGTTCTCGCACTGCTCGTCTGGGTCGCCCTCGGCGCCCAGATCACGATCCTCTGCGCGGAGATCAACGTCGTGCGCGAGCGGCGGCTGTGGCCGCGGAGCCTCGTGCAACCGCCGTTGACGCACGGTGACGAGCGTGTGTACCGGGCCATCGTGGAGCGCGCGCGTATGCGTCCTGAGATCGCCGTCGAAACATGGTTCACCGACAATCATGAAGCGGGAGCACGCGGCCGTGACGGCGCCGGGACCCGTCGCGCGACAGATCCGACGTGCGCCGTCCCGCGAAGTGACGACGGGTGAGACGTCCGACGACTCCGGCTGACCGATGGCTCGAGTCCGATCGGGGGTGTACGTGAGCCCCGACCGGGTATCACCACGAAGAGGCTTTCGAACCCCGCGAACTCAGGGAGGTGCGATGCTCGATCCCGACAGGAGCGCCACGTCAGCGTCGCGTGACGAACAGGTCCGAGCCGCTACGGGCCGTGAGCACTACGCCGGCACCGGCATCGCCGGTGTCCTGATCGCAGCCCTGATCGCAGCAGCGGCCGCGCTCGTGTTCATCGCGCAAAACGGGGAAAGCGTCGCCGTTCAGTGGCTCTGGGTCGATTTTCGCGTGAGCCTGGCCGTCATCATTCTCTCGTCCGCATTGCTGACTGTGGCTGTCGACGAGGCGCTCGGGCTCGCCTGGCGAAGTCGGCGACGGCGCCGATTGCGTGATACCGAGGAGTTGCATCGGCTTCGGAGCGAAACGCCGCGCGCAGACGCGCCGGAGGCGCTCGACACCCAAGAGTGACTCGCCCGCGCGAGGTCGATTTCCGTGGCGACGCAGTCGCTCGGCTCGGGCGGTGGCCGGGTTCGAGCCCGGCAGAGTCGCGCACACCTTCCTGCGCAGTCTCGTGGTGGCCGTTGCGGTCATCGTGGCGAGCGTGCCGACATCTGCACGTCCGGAGGTTGTGCGTCCGGAGGTGGCAGCCGGCTGCGGACGCGCTAGTGGATAGCGACGAGAAAGCGGCGCGCGGCGGCGCGTCCAATTCGTGTGTTACTACCGGTGGTATCACGGGTGGTACCACCTGCGGTATCGCCGGCAGTATCAGTCCGTTTTCAAGGGTCCGTGATGCCTGAGCGATGGTTGCACGCGGTCAGGGGCGGGTACGTCGCCCGTGATGCACCGCGCCGATGTCGCTCGCCTCGGATACGGCGCGGTCCTCGTCTTCCGGCCCGAGCTCTTCGCTGGACCGGCGGGCGCTCCTCACGATCGACCCTTCACGATGACCCTGCGAGCTCTGGGTATTCGTCACGTCGTGCAAGCGCTCGTCACCGCTGGATATCCCACGCGGCGTGTTCACCGCGTCGGCGGCCTCATCGACGTGCTCCATGCCTCGACCGCGGTCGGCTACTCGTTCGTCGATCCGCGTCGGCGACGCGGAGCACTGCTCGATGCAGCCGTGGCACTCACATTCGCCGTGGCGACGCTGGCTCGATCGGGCCGTGAGCCGATCTCGCCGGGGGTTCCGGCGGTGTCTTGTTCGTACACACAAGATTTGTCTTGATGCAGGAATCGGCTGTCGGTTACGTCCCGCTCCGGCCCGGAACCGAAACCTGCCGCCCAACGTGATCCGGCGAAGGTGACGGAAAGAAGCGCATCGTGTGGTACTCGTGGATCCTCGGCGCATGGCGAACCGCGGGCTATGTCGCGTTGACGTCGTTGCTCATGTATGTATCGGTCGTCGTCGGGCTCCGACTGGGCGAACGGCGGACGTTGGCGCAGATGACCGTGTACGACTTCACGGTCGCGGTGGCGCTCGGTGCCGTCGTGGGCCGCACGGTGACGTCGACGTCACCCTCGTATGTGCAAGGGCTCGTCGCGACGGTCGCCCTGCTCGCAACGCACAACCTGCTGAGCATCGTTCGATTGCGCTTCCCGGGCTCTCGCCGGATCCTGGACCACCGACCGGTCGTCGTCATGCGGCACGGGCGGTTCGACGAGGAAACCTTGCGGTCGGTTCGACTGACGCACGACGACATCCGCACCGTGCTGCGCGAGCACGGTGTCGGGCGGTTCTCGGATGTCGCACTCGTGGTACTCGAGGGACGCGGCGCCTTCTCGGTGATTCGTGAGGCGGACGGGATCGGCCCCGAGATGGTGCCCGGCAACGAAGAGGTGAGCGCGGTGTGACCCCGAGCCTCGCGGCGGTCGTCGATCACCATCGCTGTTTCCCGAAAACGCGCTTGGGTAATACGGGTTGCGTGCGGGCGAAAGTCATTCAGGAGTGAGCGCCGCGGATGCAGCCGAACCGCGCCGACCTCCACGTCGACTCCGGTGGGCGGCGCGGCCGCCGCGTGGCCGTGGGGTCGTGCAAGCGTTGCCCTTCGCGGCGATCGTGGCGTGCGGCGCGGTCGCGTTCGTGCTCTCGGGTCACGCGGCGCGCGCAGCCACTCCCGGAGCGTCGACGCCGGTGACGCCGGCCGACGCTGCGGCAGGCGTATCTGCGCGATCTGCGCGACCTGCCACGGCGCGGATGCGCGCGGTACAGCCGCCGGTCCCTCGTTGCAAGGTGTCGGCGCGGCGTCGGTCGACTACTGGGTCTCGAGCGGCCGGATGCCGCTGGTCGCGGCGACGCGGCCCGCGGAATCTCCGCAAGGTCAGGCGCCGCCCGGGCAGTATCTCGCCGATCCCACCGCCGAGGTTCGCCGGCGACCGCCCGCGTACCCGCCCGCGATGATCCAGGCTCTGGTCGGGTACGTGACGTCGATCGCGCCGGGCGGTCCTCCCATCCCGGCGGTGCATCTGAACGGAACCGACCTCGCTGCGGGCGGCCAGGTATTTCGCCTCCAGTGCGCAGCTTGTCATTCGTGGTCCGGAGTCGGCGGCGCGCTCTATCAACGGCCCGCGCCCAGCCTCCGCGCCGCGACACCGACGCAGATCGCCGAGGCGATGCGGACCGGCCCGGGTCAGATGCCCGCATTCGGAACGGCCGCCGTCCCGGCGGACCAACTCGACGACGTCGTCGCGTACGTGCGCTATCTCGACAGCCCGCAGAACCGGGGTGGGCAACCACTCTGGTACTTGGGACCGGTCGCGGAAGGTGCAGTCGCAATCGTGCTGGGTCTGGGCGCGCTCTTGCTCGGCATCCGGTGGATCGGATCGCGCGGATGACCGCTTCCAATTCGTCCCGGAGAGGGGAGCGAGGCGACGAGCGCCGCGTTGCGGTCGCGCTCGTGCTGTCGGTGCTCGCGGCCATCGGGCTCGGGGTGTTGTATTGGCGGGGCGGTCAGCCGCAGCTCGAGGGTGCGTTGCTCGCGGTCGCCGCGGGCGGTATCGCCGTCGGCTTGATTACGTGGTCGCACCGCCTGCTCCCGAACGCGGACGAGGTCGAGGCGCGCGAAGAGTTGGGTGGCGGGGCGAGTGACCGGGCGGCCTTCGATGCCGACCTCTCTCGCGGCGACGTGCTGACCCGCCGCCGCGCGCTCCGGCGCCTCCTGCTGGGCTCGCTCGCCGCATTGGGCGCGGCGTTCTTGTTCCCGTTGCGTTCCCTCGGTCCGCGGCCGAAGGACACCGCGCTCAACTCGAGCCCCTGGCGCCCGGGCACCCGGCTCGTGACCGAGGACGGAAAGGAGGTGCACGTCACCGATGTGCCGTCGGGCGGGCTGGTGACGGTGTTCCCGCAAGGCGCGGTCGATTCCGAATCGGGACAGGTGGTACTGATGCGGGTCGAGCCCGCGCTTCTCCGGCCCTTGCCCGGTCGAGCGTCGTGGGCGCCGCAGGGGCTCGTCGCGTACTCGAAGGTGTGCACGCACGCGGGCTGTCCGGTAGGCCTCTACGAGGCGACCTCGCACCAGCTGCTTTGCCCTTGTCACCAGTCGACGTTCGACGTGCTCGACGGGGCGAAGCCGGTGTTCGGCCCGGCCGCGGCGCGTCTGCCACAGTTACCGCTCGCAGTGGACGGCGACGGCCGTGTCTACGCGACCGGCGGTTTCAGCGACCCGCCCGGACCGGCTTTTTGGAACCGGTCGTCGTGAACGCGAGACCCCGTACGTGCGCGCTCGTCATCACGGTCGCGACGTCCGTCCTGGCGGCCGGGTGCAGTGGCGGGTCGCCGTCGATCCTGCACGCGCACGGTTCGGAGGCGTCGCGCATCGCGGGCATCTGGTGGCTCATGTTCGGTCTCGGCGCGGCCGTCTACGCGATCGTCGCGTTCTTCGTCGTCTGGGCCATCGTGCGGGGCCGCCGTGGCGAGCCGCGTGCGGGCCGGATCAGTGACAATCATTGGATCGTCTGGGGTGGTGTGGTCGTCCCCGTCGTGATTCTCGGAGTGCTTGCGGTGGTCACCGTGCAAGCGACCGCGCAACTGCGCCGGCCCGAAAGCGGCGCGTTGCGGGTCGAGGTGGTCGGGAAGCGATGGTGGTGGCAGGTCAGCTACCCGGGAACCGCGTACACGACCGCAAACGAGATCCACCTCCCGGCCGGGCGGCCGGTCGAGATCGGCCTCGACTCCGACAACGTGGTCCACAGCTTCTGGGTCCCGCAGCTGGCGGGCAAGGTCGACATGATCCCGGGCCAGCACAACGTGCTGCGGTTCACGCCGCGAACACCCGGTACCTACATCGGCGAGTGCGCGGAGTTCTGCGGTGTCGAGCACGCGCGCATGGGATTCGTCGTGGTCGTGCAGACCGCGACCGACTTCGACCGCTGGTTGACCCGTCAGCAGCTCACACCGTCGGCGCCGGATTCGGAGTCGGCGGGTGAAGGAGAGGTCGCGTTCATGCGAGAGTCCTGCGCGGGATGCCACACGATCCGGGGCACGCCCGCTCAGGGCACCGTCGGACCTGACCTCACCGACTTGGGTGCTCGCACGACTCTTGGTGCGAGGACGATCGAGAACACGCCTTCCAACCTCGCGAAGTGGATCGTCGACGCGCAAGCGTTCAAACCGGGAGCGCTGATGCCACGAATAGCGTTGAGTTCGCGTGACGTGAACAACATCGTGGCGTACCTGGACGGACTCCGGTAATGGCCGTCGTCGAACGACCCGCCGACGACCGGGAGACGCTCGAGCGGCTCGAACACCGGTGGCGCGACGCTCCCGGTATCCCCGGATTCTTCACGACCGTCGACCACAAGCGAATCGGCCTTCGCTACATCTACACGTCGTTCGTCTTCTTCTTCCTCGCCGGCCTCGCCGCGCTCTTCATGCGCGATCAGCTCGCGTCGCCGAACAACAACATTCTCGCGCCGGAGACGTACAACCAGCTGTTCACGATGCACGGCACGACGATGATCTTCTTGTTCAACACGCCGGTGCTCGCCGGGTTCGGCAACTACCTCATCCCGCTGCAGATCGGCAGCCGCGACATGGCGTTCCCGCGGCTCAACGCCTTCAGCTACTGGATCTTCTTGTTCAGCGGTGTGCTGCTCTATTCGAGTGTGCTCGTCGGGCATCCACCCGACGGCGGTTGGTTCGCGTACGTGCCGCTGACCGGCAAGGCGTACTCACCGGGCATCAACATGGACTTCTGGGGTCTCGCGATCATCTTTGTGGGCATCTCGACGACGGTCGGCGCGGTCAACTTCATCGTGACGATCTTCAAGTTCCGCGCGCCGGGAATGACGTTCAACCGCATGCCGATCTTCGTGTGGTCGATGCTGGTGTTCTCGTTCATGGTGATCTTCGCCGTTCCGGCCGTGACGATCGCGGCAGCGCTCCTCGAGCTCGACCGGTTGTTCGGCACTGCGTTCTACACGACCGGTTCCGGCGGCAGCGCGCTGCTCTATCAGCACCTGTTCTGGTTCTGGGGCCATCCCGAGGTGTACATCCTCTTCGTCCCCGCGACCGGCATGGTGTCGATGATGGTCACGACGTTTTCCCGCCGTGCCCTCGCGGGATACGTCTGGGTCGTGACGTCGCTCGTCTCCGTCGGCTTCATCAGTTTCGGGGTCTGGGTCCACCATATGTTCGCGACCGGGTTGCCGTCGTTGGCGCTGGCGTTCTTCTCCGCGGTGAGTCTGCTCATCACGATTCCGAGTGGTGTGCAGTTCTTCGCGTGGATCGTGACCATGTGGAAGGGGACGGTCGAGCTCACGGTGCCGATGCTGTTCACCGTCGGCTTCCTGCTCATCTTCCTGCTCGGCGGCATCACCGGCGTGATGGTCTCGATCCTGCCGTTCGACTGGGCGGTGACCGACAGCTATTTCATCGTCGCGCACCTGCACTACGTCCTGAACGGCGCGGTCGTCTTCCCGATCTTCGGCGCGGTCTATTACTGGATGCCGAAGATGACCGGGAAGATGTTGAACGAGCGAATGGGGAAGCTCAGCTTCTGGGTGATGTTCGTCGGCTTCAACCTGACCTTCTTCCCGATGCACATACTCGGCGTGCTCGGCATGCCGCGCCGGGTATGGACGTACAGCAACGGCCTCGGCTGGGACTCGCTGAACATGATCGTGAGCATCGGCTCGGTCGTGTTCGGGCTCGGGACCGGGATCACGCTGCTCAATTGGTTCGTCAGCATGCGCCGGGGGAAGCCGGCCCCCGCCGACCCGTGGAAGGCCGACAGCCTCGAATGGGCGACCGAGTCACCGCCGCCGGAATACAACTTCGCCGAGATACCCACGGTGTCGAGCCGCCATCCGCTGTGGCAGGGAGGGGCGCCGGCCGCGCTCCCCGCGCTCGCAGTTTCCGAGGCGGACGATCCGTCGGTGCGATCCCTCGCGCTCGAGGGTGCCTTCGAGAAGACGTCGACGATCACCAGCGGCCGTGACACGCGGCCGTCGGAGGTGCTCGAGATTCCCGAGGAGACGGTGGTGCCGCTCGTCGTCGCGTTCGGGCTCGCCGTGTTCTTCCTCGGATTGCTCATCGACGGATCGGTCGTGGGCGTCTTGGGCATCGCAATCGCGGTGGCGTCGATCGTCAGGTGGTTGTGGCGGACCGAGATGGACCAGTCGTGACCGCCGCCGATCCCGCCGTCCCCGCGATCGCCTCGTCGCTCGCGACACCGACACACAAGCCCGTCCATTCGTCGGCATGGTGGGGTATGATGACGTTGATCACGACCGAGTCGATGATCTTCGTGGTCCTGCTCGGCGCCTACTTCTTCCTGCGTGCGTCGGCGACCCAGTGGCCGCTCGGCGGCATCAAGCCCCCCGAACTGCGGTTGGCGATCCCGTTCAGCTTCGTGCTGTGGGGGAGTAGCGCCCCGATCTTCTACGCCGAGGCCGCGATCCGCCGGGGTTCGCAGCGCGGCTTGCGCGCCGGGCTCCTGGCGAGCCTGGTGATGGGTGCCGCTTTTCTCGCGTACACCGCGAAGGACTTTCACGACCTCACGTTCGGCTGGCGCGACAACGCCTACGGATCGATCTTCTACCTGATCGTGGGACTGCATGCGCTCCACGTGTTCGTCGGGTTGTGCATGAACGTCGTCGTCGAGATCAAGGCTTGGCAGGGCAAGTTCACGGAGACGCGCCACATGACCGTCGAGATCTTCGGGCTCTACTGGCACTTCGTAGACGCGGTCTGGATCTTCGTCTTCCTCTCGTTGTTCGTATCAGAGGCCATGCGGTGAAGCACACATCGGTCGCGCAGATCGAGGGGGCCTCGACGCTACGGCGCAGCGTCGAGGTGTGGTACGCCGCGTTCGGTGGGATCGCCGCCTGGATCGTCCATTTCCTGTTCATCATTTCCGCAGAACACTGGACGTTCCTGCACTCGCAGTACCGATGGACGCTCCACGCCGCGACCGTGATCTGCGCACTCGCCACGATCGCCGCGCTGGTCCTCGCCGCGCGCCTGCTGCAGATCGCAGGGGAGGGTGGGCCGGGGTCCGACGATTCGGAGTCGAACGAGGACGCCGGCCAGCTGCGTTTCCTCGCCCATCTCGGCCTACTGGTCGGCGCTATCAATCTCGCGCTCATCCTGCTCGAGGGCAGTTATGCACTCTTCATTCCCCGTGGCTGAACCGGTGGTTGCGGCCGTGATCGTCGCGAGCCCGACGGCGTTGTTGTCCGTCGTCGCGACCGGTATCGGATATGCGATCGCACGGGACCGCTGGCGGATGCGCACCGGCCGACCAATGGTTTCCACCCCGGTCGCGATCTCGTTCTACTCGGGGCTCTTCGTCGTCGCGGGCGCGTTGGCCGGCCCGCTGGATCGCGCATCGGACGCGTCGCTGACCGCGCACATGGTGCAACACGTCTTGCTGCTGACGGTTGCGGGGCCGCTGCTCGCGTTCGGTGCGCCGTTGCCGACCCTGCTCTGGGTGTTCCCGGAGCGCGGGCGTCGCCGCGCGGCTGCGTGGATGCGACGCTTGGGCCGCGTACACGATCGGCGCTTCGTCGCCTGGGTCACAATCGCGTTGGCGGTGGAAGCGATCGTGATGTGGTCCTGGCATCTGCCGGTCGCGTACCAGGCCGCGATCCGGGACCCGGTGTTGCACGCGCTCGAGCACGCCAGCTTCGTCTTCGTCTCCGCGGCGGCCTGGTGGTCGGTCGCGACCGGGCGTCGCAGCCGGCGCGGCGCGGCCGCGATCGCGGCGCTGTTCGGCTCGGTGCCCGGGATGCTGCTCGGTGTGGCGATGGTGCTTGCTCCCAATCCCTGGTACCCGGTGTACGCGCGGGGCGGAACCGCGGCGGCGCTGTCGAACCAGCAGGTTGCCGGCGTGGTCATGTGGGCCTTTGGCGGAATGGCGGCCGTCATCGCCGGCGTCGCGCTGTTCGCGTCCTGGCTCTCGTACGAAGCCGGCGACGTGGTGGTGGCGCCGGCGGCCCGCCCGGTCGGGGCCGGACAGTGAGCGCCGACACGACGCCCGCCGACGCGGGCCGGGCCGACTCCGGTGCCGAGGCGGCCGCGGGCCGGGCCGGGCGGTGGGTCGACGATCGGCTGCGCGTATCGAAGTTCGCGGACAGCGTCTTGAACCACGTGTTTCCCGACAACTGGTCGTTCCTGCTCGGCGAGATCGCGATGTACTGCTTCGTCATCTTGGTGTTGACGGGCGTGTATCTCACGTTCTTCTTCCATCCCGGCAGCCGGGACGTCGTGTACCAGGGGAGTTACCTGCCGCTGCGCGGCGTCCATATGTCGGAGGCGTACGAGTCGACGATCTCGTTGAGCTTCGACGTGCGCGCCGGGCTCGTCGTCCGCCAGATCCACCACTGGACGGCCGACGTCTTTGCCGCGGCGGTGATCGTCCACCTGTGCCGAATCTTCTTCACCGGCGCGTTCCGGCGCCCTCGCGAGATCAATTGGATCATCGGCGTCACGATGCTGATATTGGTGATCTTCAACGGGTTTGCCGGCTACTCGCTGCCCGACGACCTGCTCTCTGCGACGGGGCTCCGGATCGCGTACTCGATCCTTCTCTCGATCCCGTTCGCAGGTACGTGGCTCGCCTCACTCTTCTTCGGTGGTGCGTTCCCGGGCCCGGCGACGACGGACCGGCTCTTCATTATTCACGTCTTGATCCTGCCTGCCCTCATCGCCGTGCTCCTGAGCGTGCACCTCGCGATCATCTGGCGCCAGAAGCACACGCAGTTCCCCGGGCCCGGGCGTACGGAGCGCAATGTCGTCGGTTTGCGCTTGTGGCCGACGTACGCCGCGAAGTCGGCCGGACTGTTCGCGGCCGTCTTCGCGGTCGTCGCCGCGCTCGGGGGCCTCGCGCAGATCAACCCGCTGTGGTTGTACGGTCCGTACCGCACCGGCGCGGTGACCACGGCGGCGCAACCCGACTGGTACATGGGTTGGCTCGAAGGCGCGCTGCGGGTCTTCCCACCCTGGCGGGTTCACGTGTTCAGTCACACGATTCCCGAGCTCTTCTGGCCGGGAGTGGTGTTGCCCGGGCTCACGTTCGCGCTGCTGTACGCGTGGCCGTTCCTCGAGGCGCGCGTGACGCACGATCGGGCCGAGCACGAACTGCTCGACCGTCCGCGCAATCGCCCGGCCCGAACTGCGATCGGGACCGGGGTCCTCGCGTTCTACGTCGTGCTCTTCTGTGCAGGGTCGCAGGACATCTTCGCCCAGCACCTCAATGCTCCGATCGTCGACGTGAACCGGACGTTCCAGGTGCTCTTGGTGGTCGCACCCTTGGTGGTCGCTTCGATCACTTGGAAATGGTGCTGTGACCTGGGTGCGGAATCGTCGGATGACGACGACGGCAGCGCGCGCCCTCCCGACCCGGGAGCCGGAGCGGGAGACGTCGCCCCCGATAGGTCCGAGCGGAACGACCGTGCTCGCGAGCTCGAACGCCTCGGGGTCGCGCTTGCGTTCATCGTCTCGATCATCGACTTCGTGCGGCGGCGGCGGCGGAAGCACTCGCAACGATGATCCGGTGGCCGGGCGGTGGGCGCCGCCACTCAGCTCGGCAGACAAAGCGCCGAGGCTGCTGTTGGCGCGCCCGGGAGGATTCGAACCTCCGACCCACGGCTTAGAAGGCCGTCGCTCTATCCAACTGAGCTACGGGCGCGGGGGACGGCGTGTCTTGGCGCGGAATACGCCACGACGCCCTCTGCGAAGCCCATCGTAGGGCCGGCGGAGTTCTGGCGAGCCGTTTGCCTCCGGCCGGCGCCGATCGCAATTCGTCTGCGGAGACCAGCCATGCGCCGGCTCCGCCGCCCCCGCAGATGCGGAATCGATGCGGGTCGACACGCGGAAAATCGGTGTTGTACCCGGAAGAACAGCGGTATTTTGTGGGTTGCGGTTGAGCAGTGGCCGCCCGGATCAGACCCGACAACAGTCCCGGCCTACAGGGGCGTTGATGGAACCGCTGCGAAGAACCCATTCCAGCGTCGCTGTTCGCCTACCCGCGTCGCTCCGCGCAGCGTTGGTGGCGGGCGCGGGGCGGCTGAGCTCGGACCCCGACTACGTCGCCGGGCTCACCCGTGCGGTCGAGTTCGTCGCCCGCCGGCACGGTTGCTCGGCCGAGGATGCGGTCGACCTGATGCTCGACCGCTCGGTCGCCGAGGGCACCAGCCTGGGTGAAGTCGCCCTGGGCGTCGTCGAGGGCCGCGTCCGCTTCGACGCTTGACCGATGGCCGCGACGCGCCGGCCGTCGCGGTTCACATTCGAGTCGGGGCGGGTAGATCGGACACCATGGCGCCCGCGTGGTCGGTATGACGATCTTCGATCGGCTTCTGCGCACGCTCGACGATTGGCAACGCGACCACCGGTTCGCGGGCGTCGCCTACGGCGTCGTGCGCAAGTTCGGCGACGACGACGCGAACCTCTACGTCGTCGCGCTCGGGTGGTACGGCTTCACCGCGATCTACCCGTTGCTCCTCGTCGTCGTGACGGTATTCGGCTTCATCGGCGTCGGTTCGCTCGGCCACGGAGTCGTCGACACCTTGCACCAATTCCCCGTCATCGGCTCGGAGTTCAATCCGGGAACGGGTGGCTCGAATCTGCACGGGAGCCCCCTCGCACTCGTGGTCGGTATCGTCGGCCTCGTCTACGGCGCGCAAGGTGTTACGCAGACGGCCGAGCGCGCGATGACCGCGGTCTGGAACGTGCCGCGCGTCGCGTTGTCGGGATTCCTGCCTCGCCTCTTGCGCAGTATCGGCAGTCTCTCGATCATCGCATTCGCGTTCGTCGCGAACGCGTTCGTCGATACGTTTGCGACGGGCGATGGCCGTCAGTGGTGGATCCGCATCGCGGTGCTGCTCGCGATGACGTTCGTCAATGTGGGCTTGTACCTCGCCGCGTTCCGGACGCTGACGCCGAGTGTCTCCTCGCGGCGCGCGTTGCTGCCCGGCGCGGTCGCGGCGGGGATCGCGTTCACCGCGCTCACGACCGTGGGCAGCGGTCTGATGCAGCACCAGTTGCGCAACACGACGAACACGTACGGGGCGTTCGCGTCCGTCATCGGCGTTGTTGCGTACCTGCTGGTGCTGGCCAAGATCACCCTCTATTCGTCCGAGCTCAACTCGGTGCTCGCCCGGGGACTCTGGCCGAGAGCGCTCCCGACGCTGTCCGCCGACCGAGGCGGACGACCAAACCCTGCGTGATCTCGCCCACGCCGAGCGGCGACGGCCCGATCAACGCATCGGCGTAGGCTTCGATCCCGACGCTTGGCGCGAAGCCGCCACCGACGTCGCCGCGGCTGTCGACCGCGACCCGAGTGATCCCGAGGCTGGTAGCAAAAGCGGCACCGACCGATGAACGAGTACCTCGCCGCAGGTCAGTGCGCGGCGTCGCGGCGGGCGACGGCGTCGATGGTGACGGCCGCGAGGAGCACGAGCGCGGTGACGACGAACTTCGCGGCTGCGCTATAGCCCTGGAGACCCATCCCGTTGTCGATCGCGGCGATGACGATGCCACCGAGCACGGCATGCATCGCCTTGCCCCGTCCGCCGAACAGGCTCGTCCCGCCGATCACTGCGGCCGCGACCGCGTAGAGGACGAGCGTGCCGCCGTCGAGCGCGGTCGACACGGACTGCAGGCGGGACGCGTAGATGATCCCGGCGATTCCCGCAGTGAACGATGCGAGCATGAAGCAGATCGTGCGGATGCGAGCGAGGCTGATCCCGGCCCGACGCGCGGCTTCGGGGTTCCCCCCGATCGCGTATACGTAACGTCCGAACTTTGTGCGACCGAGGAGGAACGTCCACGCCGCGAGCACACCGAGAACGATGAGCACGACCCACGGGACACCCTTGATGGGCACGAGGCGGCCACGGTTCGTGTTGCAGATCAACACGATGATCACTCCGGCTCCAGCCATTGCCGCGATCTTCAACGCCGTGAGGCTGGCGGGCGGCGCAGTGAGGCCGCTGCTACGGCGGCGCGATTCCTGGCTCCACGTTCGGTAGCCGACGATCGCCACGATCGCGATCATCACGAGCCAGCTCGCCGCCGGTGTGAGGTTGCCGCTTGCGAAGTCGTTGAAGACGTGGTCGTTGATGGGCAGTGATCCGCCCTGGCCCAGGATCAGCAGCATCACGCCCTGCCACCCGAGCAGTCCGGCCAGGGTCACGACGAACGAGGGGAGACCGATGCGCGTGATGATCGTGCCCTGCACCGCGCCGATCGCGGCGCAGAACAGGAGCGCGAGGAGCACCGCGGCCCACCACGGCCAACCGGTCGACTGCTTCACGAGCTCGGCGGCGACGACACCGCCGATCCCGCTGACGAACCCGATCGACAGGTCGATCTCGCCGAGCAGCAGCGCGAAGACCTCGCCCATCGCGAGGAGCATGTAGACCGCGCCCTGGATGAGCAGGTTGACGAGGTTGCCGGCCGAGAGAAAGTTGGAGTTGAGCGACTGGAACAGGATCGAGATCAGCAGGAGGCCGCCGACGACGGGCAGTACGCCGCTGTCGCCGGACCGGATCCGGACCCAAATGACGTGGAGGTAATCGCGGAACGTGTCCGCCTGCACGTCGACGTCTTCGACCTGGTCTTCGGCCCCGGCGGCTCGCCGAAGCTCGTCATCGTCGCGCTCGACCCGCCCGGGCGGTTCCGGCTCGTCAACCTTTGTCATGCGTTGTTCCTGCCTTGGCGTCGACGGTTCGCGTCGACGTACCCGTAGTCATCAGGTCGACGATGATCTGCGCGTCCATCTCGGCCGCCGGTTGCAACGCGACCAGATGACCGAGTCGCAGTACCGCGATCCGATCGGCGACCAGGAGCACGTTGTCCATGTTGTGCGAGACGATCAGGACGGCAACGCCGCGATCGGCGAGGCTCCGGACCAGGTTCAGCACCATCGCGGTCTGCGCTACCCCGAGGGCGGCGGTGGGCTCGTCCATGATGACGAGCTTGGAGTTCCAGAGCACCGACTTTGCAATCGCGACCGCTTGTCGTTGCCCGCCGGAGAGGGACGCGACGAGCTGACGCACGGAACGCACGGTGGTCACGGCGAGGCTTTTCAGCGTCTCGCTCGCGGCTTCTTCCATCGCGTCCTCGGCGAGCATGAAGTGCTTCACCTTTTCGCGCCCGAGGAACATGTTCTGCGCGATGTCGAGGTTGTCGCACAGGGCGAGGTCTTGGTGCACCGTCTCGATACCGAGCGCGGCGGAGTCACGTGGGGTGCGGATGTGGACGGGCTGACCCTCCCACAGGATCGACCCGGAGTCGGGGGTGTGGATCCCGGCGATCGACTTGATCAACACCGACTTTCCGGCGCCGTTGTCACCGGTCAACGCGGTGACTTCACCGGCGAGGATGTCGACGTTGATGTCGTCGAGCGCGTGGACTGCGCCGAAGCTCTTGCTGACATTGCGCAGGCTCAGCAGGGGCACGCCCGCCGAGGTCGGTGCGCTGCTCGGTTTGGCGAGCGGTCCCGAGCCGACATCGGTGGTCACGATGCGATCCTCCGTCCGAAAGTGCGATTCCGTCGAGGAGTTTGCCCTCGAGCGGGGGTGCGCACTCTGTCCGATCGACGGCTCGGGTGCCCGGCTTCAGGCCGGGCACCCGAGCATGTGCCGAATCGTCCTACTTGATGCCGGCGGCGGTGCAGGCTGCGGCCGTGGCCGACACGCAGAGGTCGGAGACCTTGACGGCTTGGTCCTTCACGACCGTCGACGCCATGTTGTCGGCGGTGACCCACACCGGGGTCAGCAGCGACGAGGCGACGGCGGTGTTGGACGTCGTGTCCTGCGTGGTGCCGTTCACGAGCGACGCCGGGGGCTTCTCGCCCGCCCGCACATACAGCGCGATCGCGACGGCCGACTGGGCCTCCAGGTACACCGCCTTGTACACCGTGCCGCACTGGTAGCCCTTCAGGATGTTCTGAAGACCCGGCAGGGATGCGTCCTGACCGGTCGTCGGGAACGTCTTGGCCGGGATGTTGTTCTTGTGTAGCACGGAGATTACGGCGTTGGCGTTGTCGTCGTTGGGGGTGACGACCGCATTGATGTTCTTGTGCGCCGTGTACTGCTGCTCGAAGGTGGTGGCCGCGACCGACGGGGTCCAGGTTCCGGCAGGTTCGCCGACCTTCACGTACGAGCCGTCGTCGAACTTCGGCTGCAGGACGCCGTTGTAGCCCTGGGCGAACAAGGTGGCGTTGTTGTCGGTCGGGTCGCCGTCCATGATGAGGATGTTCGGCTTCGTCACGTTCCAGGCTGCGATGCAGTCGATCTCGCCTTTGCCGATCAGCTGGCCGACCTTGACGTTGTCGAAGCTGACGTAGGTGCGGCCCGATGTGCCGCCCTTGACCAGGCGGTCGTAGTCGATGACCGCGACGCCCTTTGCCTTCGCGTTCGCCTCGATCGCGGCGCCGCTCCCGGAGTCGAGCGCGTCGATCAACAAGACGCTCGCGCCGTTGGTGATGTCGGCCTCGGCCTGGGTCTGCATCGTGCTGACGCTGCCCTGCGCGTTGTCGATCTTGAAGTCACTGCCCGCCAGGCCGGCCGCCTCGAACGCCTTCTGGAGGTACGGACGGTCGAAGGTCTCGTACCGCGCCGACGATGTGGTGTCGGGGAGGAGGACGCCGATGAGGCCCTTGCCCTTCGCCGCGAGGCTCTTGAGTTGGGCCATGGCCGAGAAGTCGACGGTGAACGACGACAGGTCGGGAGCCGTGGTGCTTCCACTACCAACCGTGGTATTGCTCGAACTGGGCTTCGACGAGCTGCCGCACGCGGCGCCAGTCAGAGCAACTCCCAAAGCGACGGCGACGACGGCCGTCCGCTTCCGCAAGACGTGCATAGGTATCTCCCCCAGGTGGAAGGCGGCACGCGGCTGAACGCCCCGTGTCTGCAAGATGGACGTCACGGTACGGAAACACGCATGAACGATGTATAGAAGTTCCGATCGATACATGAACGAACCATGAACATCGTTCGCGCGCCGTCGGCGGAGTGCCGGTCAGGCAGTGGTGTCCCGGTAGGGCAGCACCATCCGGTAACCGGCACGGGGCTCGGTCGCGATGAGCGCGGGCTCGTCCGGGCCCTCGAGCTTGGCGCGCAACCGGCGCACGTACACGCGGGTGTATTCCGTCGCCGTCTCGTAGCCGGAGCCCCAGACCGCGCGCAGCAGCACCGAGTGCGTCATCAACTTCCCGGGCGCAACCGCAAGCTCGCGTAGGAGCGCGAACTCCGTCGGGGTCAGGTGCACAGGAGTTCCGTGCTTGGTCACGAGCTGTGCCTCGAGGTCGATGGTGATGCTGCCGAACGTGAGCGGGCCCCGCGACGCGTCGGAAGTCGCAGCGGGCCGGCTCCGGCGCAGGAGTGCGGTGATGCGCGCGAGGAGCTCGTCGATGCCGAACGGCTTGGTCAGGTAGTCGTCGGCGCCGAGGTTGAGTGCGCGCACCTTGTCCTGCTCGCCGCGCCGGGCCGAGACCACGATGATGCCGACCGACGAGTCGCCCCGTATCTCGCGGCAGACGTCGAAGCCGTCGACGCGGGGGAGCATGAGGTCGAGCAGCACGAGATCCGGGCGGAGCGAGTCGACGAGCCCGACCGCATCCTCGCCGGTTCGCGACACGACGACGTCGAAGCCCCGGACGAGCAGGTTCGCCTGGACGAGGTCGACGATGTTGCGATCGTCTTCGACGACGAGCACGCGCGTGGGATTGTTCGTCACGGTTCGTCACCGCGTTCGGGATCGGCGGGATCGGCGGGATCGGCGGGATCGACGGGGAGCGTGACGGCGACGATCGTGCCGACCCCGCTCGGTTCGATCTCGATCGTGCCCCGGTGGGCATCGATGATGCCACGGGCGATCGCGAGGCCGAGCCCGGCCCCGGCGTCGCGGGCGCGCCCGCGCTCGCGGGGAAGGAAGACCTCGCCTCGGAGCCGCTCGTCGATCCCGCAGCCGTCGTCGCTCACTCGTACCGTGACCGAACTGCCGTCGGGTTCGAGCTCCGAGGTCACGGTGATGCGCGTCGCGCCGCGTGCGTGGCGCACCGCGTTGTCGAAGAGGTTCACGAAGACCTGTTCGAGCCGGTCGTGATCGGCCCAGACCGCGGGCATCTCGGGGACGGCACCGAGCTCGATGAGTGCGACGGGCGCTTCGGTCACGCACTGTCGGGCCGCGTCGAGCACGAGATCGAGACTGCACCAGTCGGGAACGAGCCGCAGCGTCCCGGAGTCGATCGCGCTGAAGTCGAGCAGATCGCCGACGAGGCGACCCATGCGGGCCGACTCGGCGGCGATCGAATCGAGGAAGCGCTCCTGATGGGAGGTGTCCCAGCTCACGTCGGTCTGACGCAGGGTCGACGCGTAGCCCTGGATCGCGGTGAGCGGTGTCCGCAGCTCGTGGTTGAGCCGTGAGAGGAAGTCGCGCTGCAGAATCTGCGATCGCCGCAACGACGCGGCTTCCGCGTTGGCGTGCTCCAGTGCTTCGCGCTCCAGCGCGAGTTGTAGGGATCGACCGGCGTCGTCGAGGAGATCGAGGGCGTCGTTCGTAAGGCCGGCCGGGTCGGCCCACCACGCCGTGACGACGGCGCGACCACTCGGCGTCGCGATCGGTACCGCGAGGACGTCGGTTCCCACCGGACGGGCGCGATCGAGCCGACCGGCCGACATGAGCACCGCCGCGGCAGCCGCGCGCCGGCGGTCGCTCGACTCCACGGCGCTCACCTCGCCGATGCCGGTGGTCGTGAACGTGCACCGCTCGCCGGTGTCGTCGTGCAGGCCGATCGCGTCTGCGCCCAGCCCACGACACAGCGCGACGAGTGCGACCGCGAGCGCCCCTTCGGCGGGCTCGGGTCCGGCGAGCTTGTCGAGCACGCCGCGCATCGTCTCGAGCATCCGGTTGCGGCGCGTCGCGTCGGCCAGCAGGTGCTCCTTCTCGATCGCCGCGGCGGCGTGGCTCGCGTACAGGGAGACGAGCTCGAGCTGGTCGGCCTGCGGTCGACCGACAGTGTCGGCGTATCCCGAAATGGTGCCGAGGACGCCGGCGGTGCCGACGATCGGCACCGACCACGAGCTGCGGGGCTGGGCCGCGCCCGACCATTGCACCGGCGACCACAACGGGTTCCGGCGCGTGTCCTCGATGACGACGGTCTTGCCCGACGCGGCTGCGGCTCCGGGCGGGCCTCCACCGTCGCCGACCGGGAGGAGATCGAGGACTGCGATGGCCGCGGCCGACATGCCGACTGTGGCCGACCGGCGCAGGCGAGCGTTCTCGCCCGAAGTGTCGAGCAGGTGCACACACAGCTGACGAACGCCGAGCGCCTCGGCCATCGCGGCGACGATCAGCGGGAGGCTCGCGGCCGGTTCCACGTCGGCGAGCTGTTCCACGAGGCTGTGGAGTCGGCGGAGCTGGCGGCGGGCGGCCGAGATGGTCTCGACCCCGGACATCATCGCCACGACGTCGTCGGGATGTACTTCGAGCGGCGTCGCGATCGCGCGGATGCATCCTTCGCGGAGCACCGCGATGCGGTCGGCGAGCCCGAACACCTGGTCGAGTCGGTGCGACACCAAGAGGATCGCGGTCCCGGCCGTGCGCAGATCGTCGAGGAGTCGCTCGACGACGAGGGTCTCGTTGACTCCGAGCGATGCCGTGGGCTCGTCGAGCACCAACAACGCCGGCGAACGGCGCACGGCCCGCGCGATCGCGACGAGTTGGCGTTGCCCGCCCGAGAGCGTTCCGACCGGTCGCTGCAGGTCGATGGAAGCGAGGTGCAGCGCG
Source organism: uncultured Actinomycetes bacterium (assembly GCA_963761055.1). Classification (GTDB taxonomy): domain Bacteria; phylum Actinomycetota; class Acidimicrobiia; order IMCC26256; family PALSA-610; genus PALSA-610. The sequence continues at coordinate 538,741 of CAVXFO010000001.1, forward strand.
TCGAAGAGGGCGGCTGCTTCGGCGATCATCGTGCGGTCGTCGAGCGTCACGCCGTCGCGCAACTCGTCGCCGAGGAAGAGGTTGGCGACGACACTCAGGTTGTCGCAGAGTGCGAGGTCCTGCCAGACGACCGCGATCCCCTGCGCCCTCGCGTCGGACGGTTCCGCGACGAGCGGGTTGCCCGCCACACAGACCGTCCCGCGGTCGGGCTGCACCGAGCCCGCGACACACTGCACGACCGTCGACTTGCCGGTGCCGTTCTCGCCGACGAGCGAGACGATCTCGCCCGGCCACACGTCAAGGTCGATGCCTCGCAGCACTTCGACCCGCCCGAACCGTTTGTGGACATCGTCGAGGCGCAGGGTCGGCACCGTCTGCGGGGGCGGGACTGCGAGCGCGCCTTCGCCCGGCGAGATCGGGTTCGGGCGGTCCAGCACGGATCCAGTGTGCACCACGGCGCCGTGCCCGGGAGACGGCTCCTAGTGGTCCGTCGCCGATTTGATCGGGTGGATCGCCACCCGGCACACCGTGGGGACGGTCCAGGAGACGCGCATCACGGACCCTTGAAAACGGAGTGATACTGCCGGCGATACCGCAGGTGGTACCACCCGTGAAACCACCGGTAGTAGCACACGAGATGTACGCGCCGCCGCGCCGCCGCAGCATCTTGGAGACGGACCACTAGCCGGCGGCCGCGGCCGGTGCCGCCGGAGCGGCGCGTCTCCGGGTGTAGAGGCGCCGCAAGTGCTCACTACCGGCGATCTGCGTCCCTGTATCGAGAAACGCGTCCCGGACGATCTCGGTCGCGAAGCTGTCGCTCATGAAGTCGGCCGAGATGTGCCGCAACACGTCGGGACCGGGTTCGATCACGACGGCGGGGATGTCCTTGCGGGCGAGTGCCCGCAACTCGCGGACTGAGGTCGCGGCGACAGATGCGCCGCGCGAGATCCGTGGCAGAGCGCCGTCCCACGTCCCCCGTCATCGGCGAGATCACGACCGCGAGATCGATGCGTTCGTGCGCAAGCACGTCGGCGTTGGTTGCGGAAATCACTCCTCCGTCGACGTACGCGTCACCGTTGACGCGCACGTCCGCGAAGTAGCCGGGCACCGCGGACGACGCCGCGACCGCGGTCGACAGCGATGGTCGTGTGGGACGCGACCCGAAGATCGTGCGATGAAGATCGCGCCGCCGCACCGCCGCGATCAACAGGGACTCGTCGGGCCAGTCTTCGCCGACGACGTCGTCCAAGAACGTGAGGTGCGACTGCAGGATCTCCAGGCCTTCGGGGAGCAGCACCGACAACGCGCCGACGGGGAGGCGGCGCCGGCGCGCCGCCATCCGGGCCAGGCCGTAGAGCGCCGAGAGTGCCGGGAGATGGGGCGGCCGCAGCATGCCGCCGATCGTCATCGGCGGGAACGCCGGACGTTGCCGGAGCGAGGCGACGACCTGGGGGCGGTGGTCGAGCAACTCCGCGCCCACATTGAGCGCGGCGAGATCGCTCGCGGCGACGCCGCGTCGCAACAGTGCGCCGACGATCGAACCCGCCGAAGTCCCGACGATGACATCGGCCGCACGTGGATCCCAGCCGAGGTCGTAGTCGAGCGCCGCCAGCGCGCCCGCGTGGTACGCGGCACCGACCGTGCCACCGCCGCCGAGCACCAGCCCGACGCACGGCACACGGTCGTCCGGGACGCGACCGCCGCAGGAGTCGGCACCGTCGGCGGTCGCTTCCGTCACGCAACAGCCGTACCCGCGTTGTCGTAACTCAATCGCGATCGCGCCGAGTTCGCGCGGGTCGGATCTGTTCGGGATCTGCGCAGAACGAGTGCGCGAGGACGTCGCCGCTGGAAGACGCGGGAGATCGTCAGCCGGCGCCGCGCGAAGGGATGCCGTTCGCCGCGAGCTCTGCCCAGACGACCTTCCCCCGGTCGCGCGCGATCGTGCCCCAGCGTTGTGTCACCGTGTCGATGATCTCGAGGCCCCGGCCACCAGTCTGATCGGACGCCCGCGGCGGCGACACGACGGTGCCGATATCGGGAGTGCTGTCGGACACCTCGATGCGCACCGTGCCGCCGTCGAACGACGCGCACATCTCGATCGGTTCCGCGCCGTGGACGACCGCATTCGTGACGAGCTCGCTCACGACGAGCACCAGGATCTCCGGGTCGGAGACGTCGTTGTCGGCCGCGAAGCGCAGGGCCTGCCGGCGAGCGACGGCGGGGCTGGAGATGTCGCGCGCGAGGGATATCCGTAGGGACGACACGGCGGCCGCTTTCTTGACCGGTGTCACCGAATGGCGACGCGTACGGAGCGGTGATCCCGCGGTCGGCGCGATCCCGTTATGCCTCCCGGGACGGTACCCGTCACCCGGGCGCGCTAACCCGAAAGACTCCGAGAGTCCGGCGAGCCGCGTCTCGGGCCGTGGGTCCCGTCGACCCCGACGGTTCAGTCGGCGGTGGATGACATGCCGGCGTCGGCGGAATCGGTGGGCTTGACCCCGCTGATCAGGTCGGCGGCAACCTCGCGCAGCTTGCGGTTCGTGGCGTTCGACTCGGTCCGCAACAACTCGAACGCCTCCTCGGCCCCGACGCCGTGCTTCGCCATGAGGATTCCTTTGGCCTGCTCGATCGCGGCGCGCGAGGTCAGCGCGATCTCGAGCTGGCTGGAGAGTCGATCCGCGGCCCAGTACGCCTGCGAGTTCGCGAGCAGCACGGCGGCCTGGGCCGCGAACACGAGCGCGGTCGCGTGCTCGGAGAAGCCGTTCGGCTCGCGCGAATCGAGATTGAGCGCGCCGAGCGAAGTGTCGCCGACGACGAGCGGCAGGGACAGCGTGCTGCGGATCCCGCCGGCGCCGGCCCGGGCGCAGAACTCCGGCCAGCGCTCCTCGGTCGCGGTGTCGGCGATCTGCAGTATCCGGCCCGTGTGGAACGCATCGAGGCATGGACCGCTCCCCGAGGCGTACTGGGCCGTGTCGATCTCCGGAGCTTCCGGATCGGTGAAGACGGCGGTCACGGGCTTCCCGTCGCGCAAGAGGGTGATTCCCGCCATGTCGCAGTCTTCGACCTCGTGCAACGCGAGATCGGCGACTCGTTGCAGCGTCGCGTCGAGGTTTTCGTTCGGCACGACTACCTGCGCGAGCCCGGATACTCCCGCGAGCGGGTCTGTGGGGTGCAATGCGGCTCCTGAAACAGGAAACCGGTCGCTGCCCCGTGGTCTAGAGGAAAGTGGCCGACTCGTGAGGGAGCCAATGCTATCGCGGTGGCCCGCCTCGCCGGACGTTGGCATACGGGCACTGGGCTACCGTGATGGGGCCGAGCACGGACTCGAGCAGCGCGGTCCGGTTCTTTCGGCTGCTGCCACGACATCGGAGAACAACCGCATGGACAGCTGCACGACAACCACCGCTCCGGACACGACGCGGTCGGCCTCATGAGTGATCGACTCGTCGTGCCCGACGGCCTCGACTTCGCAGGCCGGGCCGAGTTCACAACCGTTGCGAGCCGGCTCATCGAGCACGCGGCCGAGCCCATCGAGGTCGACTGCTCCGCGGTCTCGCTCGCCGACGACCCCACGGTGGGGATGCTCGTGTGGCTGACTCGCAACGCGCGGCGCCGCGGACTCTCGGTCGTGCTCGACTCGCCGACACCGGTCCTGGTCGCCGCACTCGAACGAGCCGGTGTGCTCGACCGTTTCGCCGTCAGCTGAACGCGCGCATCGGCCCGAGCACGTCAGGACACCACGACGAGCGCGACCGGCAGCGATCCCAGCGCGTCGGCCAGCGCAATCTCCGTGTGGCGCTCGTCGGGAAGGTTGAGCGCCGCGTCGCCCCATACCGCGGCGCCGGTGGGCCATACACCGCACGTCGTGATCCGGGTTGCGAACCGGGGCGCCACGGCCACCGCCCACTCGTCGTCGAGGCGGCGAGCGAACGCGAACACACCCGCGGGTGCATCGAGGGGCACGTACTCGCCTCGCAGGAAGAGCTCCGGATGTTCGCGCCGTGCCCGCAAGCCCTCGGCGGTCACGCGCATCTTCACTGCGCCGGAACGCCAGTCGGTCAACAGCGCCGCGTCGTCGTATCGTTCGATCTCTGCGAGCAGCCGCCGGCGTCGGTCGAAGTCGACGGGCCGCCGGTTGTCGGGATCGACGAGCGTGAGGTCCCACAGCTCGCTGCCGCGGTACACGTCGGGCGTTCCCGGCATCCCGAGCTTCCACGTGAGCGTCGCCAACGAGTTGAGCGCGCCGAAGAACATGACCTCGTCGACGAGCGGGCCGAACGCGTCGTGGAACAGCTTCCCGTCGTTCGCGATGGTCGCGAGCGCGCAGTCGATCACCGCGTGTTCGTGCGAGTCGTTGGGTGAGATCCAGTTCGACGCTTGCTTGGCTTCGCGCAACGCCTTGGTGAGGTAGTCACCGACACGCGTCGCGAACTCCGGCAACTCGGAATCGTGCATCGGCCACGCACCCAGGAGAGTCTGCGCGACGAGACGCAGCTCGGCCGGTGTCACGCCCGAAGCGGGCCCGACCAGAACGTGCCAGCGCCGCAACGCCGTCTCGAAGGCCTGGCTGCGCTCCGAGAGCACACTCAACCGGGCGCGGACGTCTTCGCTGCGTTTCGAGTCGTGCGTGCTCGTCGCGATGAGCCCTCCGTATCCGGCCGCGAGCCGATGGAAGCGTGTCGTCGCGTCGCGTTCGTCGGCACCGGGGTCGCCGCCCACCTCGTTCTGGGCGAGCAGGGCCGGATACCGGTAGCACGCGGTGTCCTCGTGCCCTTTGGCCATCACGGGCCCGGAGAGTTGGCGCCAGCGGGTCGCGAGGGCCGAGGGCGCGGCGGTCAGAAGACGGCGGGCGAGAGCGTTCGCGGTGTGTGAGGTCAACCCGGCCGCGGCCCGGTCGAAACGCACGCGGTCCGCAGGCGTGTCGCCGTAGGTGCGGTACACGTCGAGCGCGAGCGTGACCTCTCGCAACGCGGGCACGAGCATGTCGTCGGCGAGCAGGCCGAGCACCCGTTCCCACTCGGGGCGGAAGATCGCGTCGAGCACGAACGCCTTGCTCGCGTGCTCGACCTCCGCGAACGAGCGCGACCCGTTCTCCACGCGCGAGACCCTCGACGAGCCGGGCCCGGCCGTCGGGGTCGATGCAGAGCGCGGTCAGCGCGTCGCCGGCCTCGTAGCCGGTCGTGCCGGCGACGGGCCAGGACGGCAGCGTCTCGTCGCGGGCCAGGATCTTCTCTACGACGGTGTACGCACCGTCGGTGGTCCGCCGGAGCCGCTCGAGGTACTCGCCCGGATCGGCGAGACCGTCGACGTGGTCGACACGGAGGCCGTCGACGACCCCCTGCGCGAGCAGCTCGCTTACGAGCGCGTGCGTCTCGCGGAACACTTCGTCGTCCTCGACCCGAACGCCGACGAGCTGGTCGACGTCGAAGAAGCGACGGTAGCGGGGCCGGCCGTCCACCCACTCGACGTCGAACCATCCCGGTTCCTGTGTCGCGACCGCGGTCTGCCAGCCGCGGGTTCTCCGCCGTCGCGGCCTGATGGTTCGGCACGATGTCGATGAGGACGCGCAGACCGGCCGCGTGCGCGGCGCGCGCGAGCGTGTCGAGCCCGGGCCGACCGCCGAGCTCGGGATTCACGGTCGTGGGGTCGATCACGTCGTAGCCGTGTTGGCTGCCGGATTGCGCGGCGAAGATCGGCGAGAGGTACAGCCAGTCGATGCCGAGGCGGTCGAGATACGGCACGAGGTCGGTCGCGGCCGCGAACGGGAAGTCGCGGTTGAGTTGGAGCCGGTACGTCGAGACCGGAGTGGCGGAGCTCATGTACCCAACACCAGCGCGGAGCGCCCGGGCAGGCTGACGAGGGCCGGGTAGCCGACGCCGAGCATCGCGATCGGAAAGCGCGTGTCGGCATGGGTGTCGAGGAGCACGCTCCAAGGTCCCCCGGGAAGCACCAGCTCGATCTCGCGCGGCTCCTCGGCGAACGCGAGCACGAGCGCGACGGATTCGGCGGGGGAGTCGCGGCGGACGACGAGCGCGCGCTGGTCCTCGAACACCTCGGTGTGCGCGCTCGAGGGATCGAGAGTCGTGAGCGACGCTCGTTCCGCACGCAGCGCGAGCAGCGAGCGGTACCACCGCAGGAGCGCCGCGTGCGGCTCCTTGTCGCGCCGGTCCCAGTCGAGCTTGGCCGACACGAACGTTGCATCCGACTGCGGGTCCGGGACGGCGCCCGTCGCGAGGGCGCCGAACTCCTCTGCCCGGCCGCGGCGGACGGCCTCGACGAGCTCGGGGTCGCCGTGGGACACGAAGTACGGGAACGGGTTCGGCTCGCCGTACTCCTCGCCCATGAACACGAGCGGGACGAAGGGGGAAAGGAGCACTGCGGCCGCGGCGACGCGTGCACCCTCGAGGCCCACGAGCTCGGTGATGCGATCGCCCCGCGCCCGGTTCCCGATGTGGTCGTGGTTCTGGTCGAAGACGACGAAGCGCTCGCCGGGCAGTCCCACGGCGCGACGACCATGGTGCATGTCCCGGAACGGTGAGTAGCGGTGCGCATACGCGAACGCCTCGCGGTACGTGAGCGCGAGATCGGCGACGAGACCGAAATCGCCGTAGTAGCCGGCACGCTCGCCCGTCAGCACACTGTGCAGCGCGTGATGGAAGTCGTCGTTCCACTGCGCGTCGCAGCCGATGCCGTTGCGCTCCTTCGTGGTCACGAGCCGGGCGTCGTTCGCCGCACTCTCGGCGATGACCGGCACGTGGCGTCGACGTGCCGTCGCGAACTCGTGCACGGCATCGGTCAGCTGCTCGACGAAGGGGTACGCGCTCGGATCCGCCGATCGCGTGCACCGCGTCGAGGCGCAACGCGTCGATGTGGAAGTCGTCGACCCACTGCAGCGCGTTGTCGACGAAGTAGCGGCGGACTTCGTCACTGCCGGGGCCGTCGAAGTTCAGCGCGGCGCCCCACGGGGTGCGGTAGCGATCGGTGAAGTACTGGCCGAACTCTCCGACGACGTTCCCTTCGGGCCCGAGGTGGTTGTAGACGACGTCGAGCACGACCGCGAGGTCGCGGGCGTGCGCGGCATCGACCAGCCGGCGCAGCCCCGTGGCCCCGCCGTACGTCGACTGCGCGGCATAGGGGAACACGCCGTCGTAACCCCAATTGCGTCCGCCCGGGAACTCGGCGACCGGCATCAACTCGATCGCGGTGAGGCCCAGTTCGGCCAGCGCGTCGAGCCGGGAGATCGCGGCGGCGAACGTCCCTTCGGGCGTGAACGTGCCGACGTGCAGCTCGTAGATCACGTAGTCGGCAAGCGGGCGACCGTGCCACGCGGTATCCGTCCACGCGAAGTCGGCGCCGACGACCTCCGAGTCGCCGTGCACGCCGTCGGGCTGCGCAGCGCGACGCGGGGTCCGCGAGCTCGCGACCGGCGTCGAGGACGTAGCGGTAGCGCGCGCCGGCACCGATCCCGTCGACCGATGCGACGTGATAGCCGCGGGCCGAGGGTGTCATGGGAACGCGGAGACCGCCCGGCGCGGTGCCTTCCCGGTCGCGAACCAAGACCTCGATGTTGTGGTGCGCGGGCGCCCAGACGCAGAACTCGACTCCGCCGTCGCGCACGTGCACGCCGAGTCGGGTCACTCGCGGGTTCCGTCGGGTCGCAACACCAACGCGGCCAGCGGTGGCAGGGTCAATGTGAGCGACCACCAGTAGTCGTGCACCGGCGCGGGCTGGGCCTCGACCCCGCCGAGGTTGCCTACGCCGGAGCCGCCGTAGTGCTCGGCATCGCTGTTGAGGATCTCGGTCCAGAATCCGCCTTGCGGTACCGGGATGCGCGCGTCGCGCCGGATCACCGGCGTGAGGTTTGCGACGAACAGCAACGGCGAGCCGTCGCGTGCATAACGCAGGAACGACAGCGTGCTGTTCGCCCGGTCGTCCGAGACGGTCCAGCGAAAACCCCCCGGCTCCGAGTCGAGCTCGTAGAAGGCCGGGTTCGCGATCAGCGCCCGGTTGAGGTCGCCGACCCAGCGCCGGACGCCGGCATGGGCCGGCACGTCGCCGAGATGCCAGTCGACCTGGCCGTCGTGGTCCCACTCACCCCATTGCGCGAGCTCGCCGCCCATGAACAAGAGCTTCTTGCCCGGTATCGCCCACTGGTATCCGTACAGTAGGCGCAGGTTCGCGAGCTTCTGCCAGTTGTCGCCGGGCATCTTCGCCGCGAGTGAACCCTTGCCGTGCACGACCTCGTCGTGCGACAGCGGCAGCACGTAGTTCTCGCTCCACGCGTACACGGCGCGGAACGTCAACTCGTCGTGGTGGTACTTGCGATGGATCGGATCCTGCTCGAAGTACTCGAGTGTGTCGTGCATCCAACCCATGTCCCACTTGGCGCCGAAGCCCAAACCATTCGCGTACGTGGGCCGTGACACACCCGGCCACGCGGTCGACTCCTCCGCGTACGTCTGCACGTCGGGAAACGACCCGTAGACCTCCTCGTTCATCTCCTTGAGAAACGACACTGCGCCCAGGTTCTCGCGGCCGCCGAACTCGTTCGGGATCCACTCACCCTCCTCGCGGGAATAGTCGAGGTACAGCATGGAGGCGACCGCGTCGACCCGCAGCCCGTCGGCGTGGTACCGGTCGAGCCAGAAGCACGCGCTGCTGACGAGGAAGGAACGGACCTCGTGGCGGTCGTAGTTGAACACCAACGTTCCCCAGTCGGGGTGGAAACCCTGACGGGGATCGGAGTGTTCGAACAGATGCGTGCCGTCGAAGTAGGCGAGCCCGAACTCGTCCGACGGGAAGTGCGACGGCACCCAGTCGAGGATCACGCCGACACCGTTTCGGTGCAGCGTGTCGACGAGATACATGAAGTCGGTGGGGTCGCCGAAGCGTGAGGTGGGCGCGAAGTACGAGGTCGTCTGGTAGCCCCACGAGCCGAAGAACGGGTGCTCCATGATGGGCAGGAGCTCCACATGGGTGAAGCCGTGCTCGCGCGCGTACTGCGCGAGCTTCTCGCCCGCGTCGCGGTACGGGAGCGTGTACCCGTCGGCGCCCCGGCACCACGAGCCCAGGTGCACCTCGTAGATCGAGACTGCAGAGTCGTGACGCTGGCGCGGGCCGCGGCCGCGCATCCACGACTCGTCCTGCCACTCGTACGTGAGGTCGGCGATCACCGACGCGGTACCACCGTCGCGCTCCGTCGCGAACGCGAAGGGATCGGCCTTCTCGACCCAGTAGCCCTCGCGGGTGTCGATCCGGAACTTGTAGTGGTCGCCGGGTTGCCAGTCAGCGAACGTGCCCGACCAAACGCCGCTCGATTCGATCGGGCCCAGCGCGTGCGCGCCCGCGTTCCAGCCGTTGCGGTCGCCGATCACGGATACCGCCGAAGCGTTCGGCGCCCACACTGCGAACTCGAAGGAGCCGGCGCCGGCCCGGTGCGCGCCCAGCCGCTCGTAGAGGCGGTAGTGGCGGCCCTCGTTGAAGAGGTAGAGGTCGTCGGCGGTCAACAACGTCATGTCGTACCCCTCGTCATGTCGTAACCCTCGTCATGTCGTAACCCTCGTCAAGCCGTGTTCCTCGTCATGGCGTTCCTCCGGGCCGCTTCGAGTCGGTCGAGCGTGCGCGTGACCGCGGCGAGGCCGTCGAGCTCGTCGATCCCGTGCGCGGCGCGTCGGCGGAACGCCTCGTCTTGGTGCTCGGGGCCGGGGATGTTCTGGGGATTCGGTTCCAACCAGAGATCCTCGAGCGATGCGAGGACGATGGGCGCTCGGCTCCGGCCCATCCACGCGAGTGTTGCCGTCAGCACCGCGTCGGGCTCGACGTCACCGTCGGCGCACCCATCATCGTCGAGCTCGCCCGCGGCTCGTAGCGCCCTGAGCAATGCGCCCCTCGGTATCCGCGCCAGCGCGTGCCACCACGTCGCGAAGGTCGCGAGGTCGTGGGTGTCGATGCACGCGAGCACCGACGCCCCCGGCGGCTCGGCGATCTGGTCCTCGACCGCCTCCGCGTCGGGCAGCTCGAACTGGGCGACCCAGATGGCGAGGGCGCGGTGGCGGCGCATCGCCTGGTTCGTCGCGGGCGGTACGGTGCCGAGGTTCTCGCCAACGATCGTCGCGCCGTGGCGGAGGGCGACGGTACAGATCGTCGCCCAGTGTTCTTCGGCGGGATAGTGCACGTACGCCCCGGCGGTCGCCGCAGCACCGGCCGGGATCACCCAGAGCCGGTGCAAGCCCATCACGTGGTCGAGGCGCAGGAGTTTGGCGTAGCGGAGCTGCGCGTCCAGGCACGCCGCGAAGTAGCCGTGGCCGTCGGCTCGCGCAGCGTCGGGATCGAGGGGCGGGAACCCCCAGTTCTGACCGGCCGGCTGGAAGTCGTCGGGGGCGCGCCGACCGAGGCATCGGTGGCGAACAGGTCGGGCCGCGCCGCGACGTCGTACCCCGCGCCGTGCGTACCGACGGGTAGATCGATGTACAGCGTCTGGTCCCGATCGTCGAGTCGATGCGCGAGGCGCGTGAGTTGCTCCGCCATCGCGAACTGGGCGTACTCGTGGAACGCCACACCGTCGCGGCCGCTTCCTTCCGTCGCGGCCCGGAACTCCGCGTACGCGCGCGCGTCGGTATGCCCGTCGAGCCACCGATCGAGTTCGGCTCGTCGGCCCGGACTGTCGTGGGCGCGCACGCGGCCGCGTTCTCGAGGAGCGGGCGCCGAGCCGCGGCCAGGCGCGGAAGGTCGAGGAACGGCGAGCCCGCGGTCTCGCCGGGCGGCGCCGCGGGAAGGCCCGGTGCTCCCGCGAGCTCGGGCAGCGAGACGAGATCCAGGTACAGCTCGTTCCAGTACCGCCGGCTCACCGGCGCGTACGGGCTCGGTTCGCAGGGTTCCTTGCCGTGTCCCGCGAACATCGCGAGGATCGGCAGCGTCCCGATCACGGTTGCGCCCCGGGTCGCTGTCCACTGCGCGAATCGATCGAGGGTGCCGAGGTCGCCCGCGGCCGCGCGCTCGCGCTCGTGCAGCGCGTAGAGGGGTGCGAACACACCCCAGTCGCGCCGGCCCGGGCCGCTCGGCAGGCGCGTCGGCGCCGCGATCAGTGTTGCCTCGGCATGGCGCGCCGCGTGCTCGATTCGCAGCCGATGGCGGCCGGGCTCGAACCCGCGGGGCAGCTCGACCAGGAGTTCCTCGGACCCGTCGGTGTCGGTGGCCGAGCCGCGACGCGTGTGCAGCTCACGGCGTGTCCAGCGGGCCTCGTCGTTCGTCTCGGTGTTCACGACGATCGCGAAGTCGCGGCCGGCGGCGCCGCGCGGGAGGCGTACAGGAACCAAGGGCGGAGCGCCGTCCCACGCGACGACGACCGGCTCGACGAGGGTGTCGCGTTGCCGGCACACGAGCTCGGCGCGCACGCGCCGGGCCTCCTCGGGCCGGTGAATGTCGACTCGCAGGAGCTGCAGCACCGCGAGCAAGGTGTCGTCGGAGCAGGTCTGCACCGAGCCGTCATGGGCGCGCCAGCGGACCTCGATTCCCTTGGTGCGGGCGAGGGCGCGCAGCTGACGCCGCGCGCGGTCGCTGACTCTGCTCACGCCGTCCCCTCGACCGGATCCGTCTGCAGGAGCCGTTTGAGTCCGGCGATCGGGATCCCGACCCAGTCGGGACGGTGGTCGAGCTCGTAGCGGATCTCGTACAGCGCCTTCTCGATGAGGTGCGCGTCGAGTTGTACGCGACGGGCGTCGGCATCCTTGGGCACGAGATCGACCTCGCCGATCGCGTCGAGGTAGCCGCGCAGATACGCGACGGTGACCCAGGTGACCCACTCTTCGCTCTGCGCCGCGAGAAGCTCCTGGGCGCGCTCCTCGCTGCGCACCTGCCCGCGTGCGACCGCGTCGGGGATGGCGGTACGGGCCGCGTAGTCGAACGAGCGGAGCATCCCGGCGACGTCGCGCAGCGGCGATCGCTTGATTCGGCGCTGGCTGATGGGTAGCGCGGGCTCGCCTTCGAAGTCGATGAACAAGAAGTCGTTCCCGGTCGAGAGGACCTGGCCGAGATGGAGGTCGCCGTGCACTCGGATCCGGGAGCCGCCCTGCGCGCTCAAGAGCGCGCGGAGTCTTTCCAGCAGCGCGTCGCCGTGCTCGACGACGAAGCGCGCCTCTTCCGTGCAACCGGGCGACAACTTGTGTTGCGCGCGTTCCAACGTGCGCAAGGTGCGGACCGCGGTGTTGCGCATCGACTGGTACGTCGAGCGTTGCACGAGCAAGTTGTTCGGCTCGGGCGTGAAGGCCGGGTCGCCGGTGACCGACGCGAGCACGATGTGGAGATCGGCTGTGCGCCGACCGAGCAACTCGACCGACGGCAGGATCTCGCCGGCGGCGAGCTCGAACTCCACCGGCGGCTCGGCATCGAGCAACTCGAGGGGATGACGAGCGGGCGCGGAGACCTTTCCGACCGATGCGGTGTCGGGTCGGCTCAGGACGTCGTCGAAGAACCGGGCCAGCGCATCGCGGTACCACGAGTACGCGTCGCCCTCGTTCTTCACATACTCATGCAGCACGGCCGCGGTCGCGGTGGTCGCGTCGGGCATCCGGTACTCGATGCTGCCGAGCAGCGGTGGTGCGTACTGGAACTGCATGCGCGTCAGCGCCCGCCCGAGCTCGACCTCGGGGCTCAGTCCCGCTTCGAGTCGCCGGACCGCCTTGAGGATCAGGCCGTCGTCGAACTGCAGCGAGGTGTTCGACTGCTCCCGTCCGAGCACGGAGACGGGCAGTTCGTCGAGGTCCTGGACCCGGGCGAGCGCGGTGCCGAACGTCATGCCCGCAAGCGCGGATCCCCGTTCGCCGCGGACGGCGCCGGCGCCGTTGCATGAAGCGCACGAGCGCGCGTCCGTAGCCGGGAAGCTGGTGCGCGTCGACGACGACGCCGAGCGGCCCCTCTGCGGAGCCGATCGTGAAGAGCGCGCCCGGGTGGTTCTCGTCGGCCATGCGCAGCCCGGCCGTGCCCGGCACGAACGCGAGCGGCAACTCGTAGGTCTCGGGATCGCCCTCGGCGTACTCGACCCGCACGAACGCGAGCCGCGCGTGCTCGGGAGCCGGCATCTCTTCCTGCGGCGTCCAGTAGTGCGACAGCGGGAGCTCGATCCAGTCGGCGACCTTGGCCGAGGTAATTTTGCGGCCCTTGGCGCCGAACCAGCGGCTGCCGGCGAGCAACCGGGGGAGCGCGGCGTCGAGTGGTGAGCGTTTGTCGGAGCCGAAGAGCTCGGTCCACGACTTCACCACCGACACGAGCGGCACGGTGGGCGTGGTCGCATCCTGCACCTCGGTGGGCTCGAGCGCGAGCCAGTAGAACGCGTGGGGGCCGAGGGTGAGGAGATAGGGCAGATCGCCGATCGCGGGGAACGAGGTCTGGCCCATCAGTTCCACGGGATGCGCCCCCCGGAACTCGTGCAGGTCCAGCTCGACGTACTGCGCGTAGCGCGACAGGTTCGCGACGACGAGCACCTGGCGGTCTTCGTCGCGGCGCAGGAACGCGAGCACGCGGTGGTTGTCGGGCGAGAGGATCTCGATCGTGCCCTGCGCGAACACCGGATTGCGGCGTCGCAGCGCGATCAGGCGCCTGACCCACCAGAGCAGCGAGTCGGGGTTGTCGAGCTGGGCCGCGACATTGATGCTCTCGTAGCTGTACTCCGGATCGATGATCGTCGGGAGATACAGGCGCTGCGGGTTCGCTTCGGAGAAGCCCGCGTTGCGATCGGCGCTCCACTGCATCGGGGTCCGCACCGAATCGCGGTCGCCGAGGTAGACGTTGTCGCCCATCCCGATCTCGTCGCCGTAGTAGAGCACCGGCGTGCCGGGCAGTGAGCACAGGAGCGCGTGCATCAACTCGATCTTGTGGCGGTGGTTCTGCAGCAGTGGCGCCAACCGGCGCCGGATGCCGAGGTTGATGCGGGCCACGGGGTCGCGGGCGTAAGCGAGGTACATGTAGTCGCGCTCTTCGTCGGTGACCATCTCGAGCGTCAGCTCGTCGTGGTTGCGCAAGAACACCGCCCACTGGCAACCCTCGGGCGGTTGCGGGGTCTGGCGCAGGATGTCGACGATCGGGAACCGGTCTTCCATCCGCAGGCCCATGAACAGTCGGGGCATGAGCGGGAAATGGAAGGCCATGTGGCACTCGTCTGCGTCGCCGAAGTACTCGGCCGCGTCCTCGGGCCACTGGTTCGCCTCCGCGAGGAGCATCCGATCCGCGAAACGTGCGTCGATCGAGCTACGGATCTCCTTCAAGAAGCCGTGTGTCTCCTCGAGGTTCTCGCAGCTCGTTCCTTCGCGTTCGAACAAGTACGGGACCGCGTCGAGCCGCAGCCCGTCGACGCCCATCTCGAGCCAATACTCGATCGTCCGCAGCATCTCGCGCCGGACCTCGGGGTTGTCGAAGTTGAGGTCGGGCTGATGCGAGTAGAAGCGGTGCCAGTAGTACTGGGCGGCGACATCGTCCCACGACCAGTTGGACCGTTCGAAGTCGCGGAAGATGATGCGGGCGTCGCGATACGCGCGTCGACTCATCGCTCCACACGTACCAGTTGCGCCACCGGCTGCCACGCGGCGCGCTGCGGGCGCGCTGGAACCACGGATGTTGGTCGGAGGTGTGGTTGAGCACGACCTCGGTGATGACGCGCAGGTCGCGTTTGTGCGCCTCGTCGAGGAATCGCTTGAACTGGCGCAGGTTGCCGTACGCGGGGTTGATGCCGCGGTAGTCGGAGATGTCGTAGCCCTCGTCGCGTAAGGGCGACGGGTAGAAGGGGAGTAGCCAGATCGCGGTGATACCGAGGTCCTGCAGATAGTCGAGCTTGCGGGTCAGCCCCCGAAAGTCGCCGATCCCGTCGCCGTCACTGTCGGCGAACGCACGCACATGCAGCTCATACACCACCGCGTCGCGGTACCACGTCGGGTCGGAGATGAGTTGTGGGCTGCTCGACTCCAACGGAGCGGCGCGACGAGTCACCGCGAGTCCGCGTTCGTCGTGCCGGCACGGGTGGGCTCGACCGCGAGCACGTGCGCGGGCACGGCCGCGGGATCGAGTTGCACGAAGTTGTGCGGACCGCTCCAGTCGTACGCCACACCCGTCACGAGGTCGCGCACGGTGTAGCGCTCGTCCCAGCCGACGCCGAGGCACGAGAGGTCGAGTGCGGTCCACCCCGATTGCACCGAGCGCGGGTCGAGGTTCACGAAGAACAGCACGTGGTCGGTTGCTGTGCTCTTGCTCCAACAGAGCAGCTGGTCGTTGTCGATGTGGTGGAAGCGCAACGTGTCGTTGCGTTGCAACGCGGGATGGGCGCGGCGGATCGCGTTGAGGCGGGCGAGGAAGTGGCGGAGGCTGTCGGGCCGATCGGTTTCCCAGTGCCGGATCTGGTACTTCTCGGAGTCGAGGTACTCCTCCGAGCCCGGCTCGCGCGGCGTGCGTTCCTGAAGCTCGAACGCCGGCCCGTACACGCCGTAGACGGAGGCGAGACCGGCTGCGAGCACCGCGGCGAGCGATGAAGGTGCCGCGCGTCCCGTGCTGGAGTGTGTCGTGGAGAATGTCCGGCGTGTTGGGCCACACGTTGGGACGGAAGTAGTCCGACAGCGGCGGCGTGGACAACTCGGTGAAGTACTCGGTCAGCTCATGCTTCGTGTTGCGCCAGGTGAAGTACGTGTACGACTGGGTGAAACCGATCTTCGCGAGTTGTTCCATCACGCGGGGCCGCGTGAACGCTTCGGCGAGGAAGATGACGTCGGGCTCCTCGTCGCGTACCTCCGCGATGAGCCATTCCCAGAAGGCGAACGGCTTCGTGTGGGGGTTGTCGACGCGGAAGACCCGCACGCCGTGGTCGACCCAGAACCGGACCACGTCGAGCAGCGCCGTCCACAGTGCGGCACGATCCTCGGAGTCGAAGTCGAACGGGACGATGTCCTCGTATTTTTTGGGCGGGTTCTCCGCGTACGCGATCGAGCCGTCGGGGCGGTGCCGGAACCACGCCGGGTGTTCCCGGACCCAGGGATGGTCGGGTGACGCCTGGAAGGCGAGGTCGAGCGCGATCTCGAGCCCGTGGGCTCCGGCCCCGGCGACGAGGCGGTCGAAGTCGGCGATCGTGCCGAGGTCGGGATGCACCGCAGTATGGCCGCCCGCGTCGCTGCCGATGGCCCACGGGCTTCCGGGATCGCCGGGTGCCGGGCTCGTTGTGTTGTTCGCACCCTTGCGGTGCGCGAACCCAATGGGGTGGATCGGCGGGAGGTAGACGACGTCGAAGCCCATCTCGGCGATGGTGTCGAGCCGGTTGGTCACGTCGGCGAGGGTTCCGGATCGCTGCGGATCGGGCGACGAGGAACGGGGGAACAGTTCGTACCATGCCGCACAACCCGCCAGGGCGCGTTCGACGACGATCGGGGACGTGCCGTCGTAGACATGCCCGTCGTCGGGATCGAGCGTCGCGGCGCGTGCACGCCACGAGCTCGTCGAGCTCGCTGCGCACGCCGGCGTCGAACGTCGAACGCAGTCGCTCGGCGAAGTCCTGGAGGGTCTTGGCATCGTCGGTGCTCGCCCGTTTCGCGAACGCCTCGGCGAGGAGCGCGCCTTCCTCCCGTTCGAGCTCGACGTCGATGCCGGCGTCGTACTTGGCAATGATGCCGCGGCTCCATGTCGCCACCGGATCTCGCCAGGCGACGACCCGGAACCGGACCTCGCCCGCGCGCTCCGCGGTGAACTCGCCCCGCCAGTGGTCGTTGCCGAGCGCCTGCATCCACGTCGACTGCCAGCGATGCTTGCCCCGGCGCCGGTGGTCGAGCCGAACCGCGATCTCGTCGTGCCCGTAGGTGAAAGCGTCGGCCTCCACCACGATCGTGTCACCGACGACGCGTTTGACCGCGAAGCGACCCCGTTCGACGTCGGGGGTCACGTCCTCGATCGCGACCCGTTCCCGGTGGGTGGGCACCCGCAACACCAGCTCCTCGATGACGCGCAGTAGAGAATTCCAACTTCGCCCGACGAGAGCCGAGCACCGCCACATTTCCCGGAGACGACGTTCCCCGGTACGACATCGCTCCCGGATACGAAAGTCCCGGATTCCGCGAATACTTGCTCGCAACGACACTGCCGAAGATACCCAGCCGGGTCCGGAACTACTCGGGCGCTTCGTCACCAATTACATCGGATGTTCATCGCGATTGCTGTGGGATTGCGCGGCGATGAACGCGGGATTACGCCGCATCGGAGCCGGGTACCTCCCGTGCTCCGATCGAAAAGGGCCAGTCGAAGAGGCCAGTGGAAAGAGGAGTGCCATGGACCTGGTGCGCGCCGTCGCCCGCCCCATGCTCGGATCGATGTTCATCTACGGTGGCCTCGACTCGCTGCGCCGGCCCGAGGCCAAGACGGCCAAGGCCGCGAAGGTCGTCGGACCGCTCGAGGACACGCTGGGTGGCACCCTCGGCGAGTCCGCGCAGACCGCGGCCCTGGTCCAGCTCAACGGGGGGATGCAGGTCGTCGCCGGTCTCGCGCTCGCCGCCGGGAAGTTGCCGAGGCTCGCGGCCCTCGCGCTCGCAGTGAGCCTCGTGCCGACCACACTGGCCGGCCACCGGTTCTGGGAGGAGTCCGAACCCGCGGCCCGGGCCGCTCAGACCGTTCATTTCCTCAAGAATCTGTCGATGCTCGGGGGTCTCCTGATCGCCGCCGCCGACACGGGCGGCCGCCCGTCGATACCGTGGCGCATCCACGAAGCCGTGGACCATGCCCGCGACGGACTGCCTCACGCCATTCACGGCTGAGCCCGAGGGGCTGTCAGAATTGATGGCTTCGGACTCGACCATGGGGATATCCGACGTGCAACAGGTGTGGCCGGGCCGACCGTTTCCACTGGGACCGACATTCGACGGGCGCGGCACGAACTTCGCGCTCTTCTCCGAAAATGCCGAAGGCATGGAGCTGTGTCTCTTCGACGACAACGACGGGGAGACGCGCTTCGAGGTCGACGAACGCACCGCCTTCATCTGGCACTGCTACCTCCCCGGCGTCGGACCGGGCCAGCGCTACGGATACCGCGTGCGCGGCCCGTACGAGCCGAGCCGGGGCCTGCGGTTCAACCCGGCCAAGCTGGTGCTCGACCCCTACGCGAAGGCCATCGACGGCCCGGTGCGATACAAGGTCGCGAACGTGCTCCCCTACGTCCTCGGTGGGGACGGTCAAGGTGAAGCCGACCTCGAACCCGACGACGAGGACGACGTCGACGCGATGCCCAAATGCGTCGTGATCGACGAAACCTTCGATTGGGAAGGGGATCGGCGGCTGGACCGCCCGTGGTCGGAGACTGTCATCTACGAGACGCACGTCAAGGGCTTCACGAAGCTCGACGAACGTGTGCGCGAAGACCTGCGCGGCACG
The DNA here is from genome assembly GCA_963761055.1 of uncultured Actinomycetes bacterium. Classification (GTDB taxonomy): domain Bacteria; phylum Actinomycetota; class Acidimicrobiia; order IMCC26256; family PALSA-610; genus PALSA-610. Next base: position 557,125 of record CAVXFO010000001.1, read on the forward strand.
TACGCGGGGCTCGCGTCGGAGGAGGCCATCGGGTATCTGCGGGACCTCGGTGTGACCGCGGTCGAGTTGCAGCCGGTGCATCACATCGCCGACGAGGCGTATCTCGTCGAGAAGGGCCTGACGAACTACTGGGGTTACAGCTCGATCGGCTATTTCGCGCCGCACTCGCTGTACGCGGCCACTGGCGCGCACGGTGAGCAGCTGCGCGAGTTCAAGGGCATGGTCAAAGCCCTGCACCGCGCAGGTCTCGAGGTGATCCTCGACGTGGTCTACAACCACACGGCCGAGGGCAATCACCTCGGCCCGATGCTCGCGTTCCGCGGGATCGACAACCCGTCGTACTACCGGCTCTCGGCCGAAGACCCCCGGTACTACGTCGACTACACGGGCACCGGCAACAGCCTCAACCCCGTGCACCCGAGCGTGCTGCGACTCATCATGGACTCGCTGCGCTACTTCGCGACCGAGTGCCACGTCGACGGTTTCCGCTTCGATCTCGCGGCCGCGCTCGCCCGGGAGTTCCACGAGGTCAACCGGCTCTCCGCCTTCTTCGACATCATCTACCAGGACCCGATCTTGTCGCAGGTGAAGTTGATCGCCGAGCCCTGGGACATCGGCGAAGGTGGTTACCAAGTCGGGAACTTCCCCGTGTTGTGGACGGAGTGGAACGGCCTCTACCGCGACGTCGTGCGCGACTTCTGGCGCGGCCAGGCCCGGATCGGCGATTTCACCGATCGGTTCGCGGGTTCGGCCGACCTGTACCAGCGCGACGGCCGGAGGCCGTTCGCGTCGATCAACTTCGTCACCGCCCACGACGGCTTCACCCTGGCGGATCTCGTGGCGTACAACGAGAAGCACAACGAGGCGAACCTCGAGGAGAACCGCGACGGCACCGACGACAACCGCAGCTGGAACTGCGGCGTGGAAGGACCGACCGACGCACCCGAGATCAACACGCTGCGGGCGCGCCAGCAACGCAACTTCATCGCCACGCTCATGCTGTCGCAGGGCGTCCCGATGCTGCTCGGCGGCGACGAGTTCGCGCGCACTCAGCACGGCAACAACAACGCCTATTGCCAGGACAACGAGATCTCCTGGTACGACTGGCAGCACAAGCCCGACCAGGAGTCTTTGCCGCGACTTCACCAAGCGGATGATCGCGCTGCGCGACGAGCACCCGGTGTTCCGGCGCACCACCTTCTTCGCAGGTGAGCCCGACGAGAACGGTCTCGCCGACGTGTTCTGGTTCCGGCCCGACGGTCGCCGCATGGCCCGGCGGGAGTGGGATGCGAGGGGCAGCGGTCGCCTCGGCGTGTTCATCAACGGCAACACGCTCCGGACGGTAACCCCCGACGGGCAGCCTCTCCACGACGACTCGTTCCTCGTCATCTTCAACGCCCACCACGAACCCACGAGGTTCGTGTTGCCGACGAGGCGCTTCGGCCGGCGCTGGGAGGTCGTGGTGTCGACGGTGATCGACGGCGCCGCGACACCGGAAGGCGCGCAGCTGGCCGCCCGGGCCGAACTGACCGCGGAGCCCCGCTCGCTCCTCGTCCTGAAAAGAGTGTAATGGCGACACCGAATTCCCACGACGGTCTGAACGCTCTCCTGGTCGACGGGTTCTCGCGGATACAGGGCGGTGTGCACCGCGCGGTCGAAGGTCTCGACCGCGATTCGCTCCGGCTGCGCGTCGACGATGACGCCAACTCGATCGCGTGGCTGGTCTGGCACATCGCCCGGATCCAGGACGACCACGTCGCCGCACTGCACGATGCGGAACAGGTCTGGGTCCGGGGCTGGTACGAGCGGTTCGGTGTGCCGTTCGACCAGTCCGACACGGGCTACGGGCACGCGACGGCGCAGGTGGCCGCGGTGGAGGCGAGCGGCGAGGACCTCCTCGGCTACTACGACGCGGTGCACGCCGCGACCGAGGCCTACGTCAAGACCGTGACGCTCGATGATCTCGACCGGATCGTCGACGAGGCGTGGGACCCGCCGGTGACGCTCGCGGTGCGGCTCGTCAGCGTCGTCACCGACAACCTCGAACATGTCGGACAGGCCGCGTACGTGCGCGGCCTCGCCGAGCGCCGGCGCCGCTGACCGCGCCCGGTTCAATCCTGGACGTCGCCGTGCTTTCGGCGCGCCGCGTGTTCCACGACGTCGACCACCGGCTTGGGTGGCTTCTCACCGGTCGCGGCCTCGACCGCGTTCTTCGCTTCCGACCGGCGATCACCCGCCGCGCCGGCGATCGGCCTCGTCGCCTTGCCCTTGAGTCGGGTCCAGAATCCCATGATTGCTCCTTCTCCCCGGCTGTCGTTGTTGGATGCAGTTCTTCCCGGCAACCACCCATGCTCAATCCGTGACACGAGATCCCGCCGCCGCGTGGCTCGGGGTTTTCGGGGAGCGGACGCGGGGTACCCGTCAGGCATGGATCAGCGTCTGCGTTGTGTGTCCGGTGAGTGTCCGGCGGGCTCCGCAGACCCCCGAGCGGACGACGACGCGCTGCTCGCCCGGGCCGCCGCCCTCGGCTTCGAGTTGGCCAATCATCAGTCGGACGCGGACCAGACCGTGTGGGAATGGCGTCAGGGCGACGGTCCCCGACCCCAGTTCGTCACCGAGCGCGTCGCCCGGCAATGGATGGCGGAGTGGCTCGCCCGTCAACCCGAAGTCGCGCAACCGCAGCCACTGGACGAGCGCCGGCGCGAGCACGGTGGTGACGGCGGGGCGGACCACCACGTGGCGGAATCCGCGTAGTCAGGTGCCGGGAGGGTTCGAGCGGGCCTGGAACTGAGGCGAGCGCAATGGGCCGCCGCTTTCGGCGGGGCCGGCTGCACCTGCGCTTCCCCGCAGCGCCGCCGCAACGGCCTCACCGTCGACGGTCTCGTGGGCGACGAGGTCTTCGACCAGTCGATCGAGGGCGTCGCGGTGTTCGGAGAGGAGCGCGAGGGCCCGCTTCTCGGCTTCGCGCAGGAGATCCGACACTTCCTCGTCGATGACGCGCTGTGTCGCTTCGGCATAGTCCCGGCTGTGCACCTGTTCGTTGCCGAGGTACATCGGCGAGCCGCTCGCGAAGCCGACCGGACCAAGTCGCTCGCTCATGCCGTATTCGCGCACCATACGGGTGGCGAGGTCGGTGGCGCCCGCGAGGTCGCTGGACGCGCCCGACGATGCCTCGCCCAGCACGAGCAGTTCTGCCGCACGCCCGCCGAGCCTCACCGCGAGCGAATCCTTGAGGTAGCTCTCGCTGTAGAGGTGACGTTCGTCCGATGGCAGCTGCTCGGTGACGCCGAGGGCCTGGCCGACGGGCAGGACCGTCACCTTGGCGACGGGGTCGGCGTTCGGCGAGAGCGCGGCGACGAGCGCGTGCCCCGACTCGTGCACCGCGACCGCGTGCTTCTCGCCGGGCATGAGCGCGTTGGTGGCCTCGCGGCGGCCGAGCAGGATCCGGTCGCGGGCCTCGGAGAAGTCGGCGGCCGAGATCGTGTTGCGATCGTCGCGGACGGCGACGATCGCAGCTTCGTTGATCAGGTTCGCGAGGTCGGCGCCCGAGAAGCCGGGGGTCGAACGGGCGACGACGTCGAAGTCGACGTCGTGGCCCATGCTCTTGCCTCGCGCGTGCACCGCGAGGATCGCTTTGCGCTCGAGCAGGTTCGGCAGCGGGATCTCGACCTGACGATCGAAGCGACCCGGGCGCAACAACGCGGGATCGAGCGTCTCCGGGCGGTTGGTCGCGGCGAGGACCACGACCCCCGACGACGGGTCGAACCCGTCCATCTCCGCGAGCATCTGGTTGAGCGTCTGCTCGCGTTCGTCGTTCGATACGAGCGCGCCGCCGCGGCGCTGCCCGATCGCATCGACCTCGTCGATGAAGATGATCGCGGGCGCCGCCTTGCGCACGTCCGCGAAGAGGTCGCGCACTCGTGCGGCACCGACCCCGACGAACATCTCGACGAAGCTCGAACCGGTCAGCGCGAAGAACGGGACGTCGGCCTCGCCCACGACCGCGCGCGCGAGCAGCGTCTTGCCGGTTCCGGGCGGGCCGACCATGAGTACGCCGCGCGGTGCGACCGCGCCCGCGGCCGCGTAGCGACCCGGGTTCTTCAAGAAGTCGACGACTTCATTGATCTCGCGTTTGGCTCCGTCGTAGCCGGCGACGTCGGCGAAGCGAGTCTGGGGACGGTCCTGGTCGTAGACCTTCGCCTTCGACGATCCGATGCCGCGCAGACCACCCGCGAACTGCTTCGTCGCGCGGCGGCTGATGTAGAAGTATGCGCCGACGAGCAGGAGCAGGGGGAGGAGTCCGCCGATGACGCTCCAGATGCTCGTCGAGCTCGATGTACCGCTGACCTTCACCTTGTGGACGATCAGATCGGAGGAGAGCGTGTTGTCGTTGAGCGCGACGGGGATACGCGACTCGTAATGCGTCTTGCCGTCGGTGAGGAGCCCCGTGACCTTCCCCGACGTGTCGATGACCGCCGTCTGCACCTTGCCGTCGTCGACACGGGCCTTCCAATCGCTGAACGCGAGTGAGGTGGCCGACGGCTTCGAGCTGGGGAGGAACAACAAGAGGAGTGTGGCGACGAGCCCGACGATCCACAACGTGTGCGTCCACCGCGGCGCCGGGGTCTTCGTGGTGGACGGTCGGGGCGGGTCGGTCGGAGGTCCCGACTTGGCCGGACTCGAGCGGTGGATGTTGAACGACTCGTAATCCCGGAACGACTCGTGTGCTCGAAACGACCATGACATGAACGGATCCCTGCTGCAGTGCGCCGGGTGCAAGCTACCGGAGCGTTCCGGCCGCCCGGTCGAGCTCGCGGGTGAGCACCTTCACGAGCTCGGCCGCGGGTAGCGCCCGGGCGCGCGCAAAACCAGTACCGGCCCAGAGGTTGACGAGATCCGGATCGGCGACGGCGCGCCCGTCCGCGCGCGGAGTGGAGACGTGAGGTGATGGATCTCGGGATAGGCGTGGGGCGCGTCGTCGCCGAACTGCTCCATCCAGGCGTTCACGATGCCGCGGGCGCGCCGGCCCGTGAACACGCGCGTGAGCGCGGTCGTTCCTTTGCGGCCGATCGCCTGGCGGTGGGGTCGAATTGGTGCCGGCCTCGGGGCACAACAGGAACGCGGTGCCGAGCTGCGCCGCGCTCGCCCCCGCGGCCAAGGTCCGCGGCGACGTCCGTACCCGACATGATCCCGCCCGCGCCGACCACTACGGGTGCGTCGCGGCGGGGGGCGAACGCGGCGTCGAGATCTGCGAGGAGGCCGAGCAGCGGCCGAGGCTCGGTGTCGTCGTCGACGAACGATCCGCGGTGCCCGCCCGATTCCGAACCCTGGGCGACGACGGCGTCGGCGCCCGACTCTGCGGCTGCGATTGCTTCACCGGCACCGGTGACGGTGACCCACACCTCCGATCCCGAGTCGTGCAGCGCACGCACGGTCGAGCTGCCGGGACAACCGAACGTGAACGACACCACCGCCGGCCTCGACGCGAGCACGATGTCGAGCTTGGCCGCGTAGTGGTCGTCGTCGAAGCGGGGCTCTCCGAGCTCGACGCCCGCGGACTCGGCGAGTGGCGAAAGGCGGCGCGCGAACTCGTGTATCCGGCCGGGGTCGGCCGGTGTGCCCGAAGGCGAGAAGATGTTGACGCCGAACGGACCTGCGGTGAGCCCACGCGTCGCGTCGATCTGTTCCTGCAGTGCATCGGGGGTCAGGTACCCGGCGGCGAGGAAGCCGAGCGCCCCGGTGGCCGACACCGCGGCCGCCAGCTGCGGCGTCGACGGACCACCGGCCATCGGGGCCTGCACTATCGGGTGCACGAGTTCGCGTCGCGTCCTCACGGGACAACGCTAGCGACGCGGAGTCGACGCGAGGGAGCGACCGCGGGTGATACTTGCGCCCGATGACGGACCTCGCGAACCCACCCCAGCTGAACGAGCTCGGCTTCTACGTGCTCGCGGGCGCGCCACAGTCGCCGGTCGAGTTGATCGAGGAGGTGAGGACGGGCGAGGCCCTCGGTCTCGGATCGACGTTCATCTCCGAGCGCTTCAACATCAAGGAGGCGTTCACACTGTCGGGTGCGGTCGGCGCGGTGTCGTCGACGCTCGGCATCGCGACGGCGGCGACGAATCACAACACACGGCACCCGATCGTCACGGCCTCGCACGCGACGACGATGCACCGCCTCACCGGTGGGCGGTTCACTCTCGGCCTCGGGCGTGGGATCGCGCCGCTGTTCGACGCGTACGGGATCCCGCGCATCACCAGCGCCCAGATTGAGGACTTCGTCGGTCTGATGCGCCGGCTCTGGCAGGGCGAAGCCGTGTTCGGCCACGACGGGCCGGCGGGAAAGTTCCCAGTGCTCCACCTCGACGCGTCGTTCGACGAGGACATACCGCTCGGCTTCGTCGCATTCGGTCCGAACTCGCTGGCGCTCGCGGGCCGGTGCTTCGACGCGGTCGTGCTGCACACCTATTTCACCGACGAGACGGTGGAGCGTTGTGTCGCGTCGATCCGTCGCGCGGCCGAGGAAGCCGGCCGTGATCCGGCAACGGTTCGCATCTGGTCGTGCTGTGCCACCGTGGGGGACCATCTGCCGGATGAGCTCCGCCTGAAGAAGACGGTGGGCCGGCTCGCCACGTACTTGCAGGGCTACGGCGACCTCCTCGTCGAGACGAACGGCTGGGATCCGGCAGTGTTGGCCCGGTTCCGCGCCGACGAGGTCGTGTCGACGTTCCCGGGCGCGCTCGACTCCAAGGCCGACGCCGCGACGCTCGAACACGTCGCCACACTGTTGCCCGACGAGTGGCTCGAACCGGCCGCCACCGGCGACGCGAAACGGTGCGCGGCGCGGGTACTGCGGCAATTCGACCTCGGCGTCGACGGCGTCATCATGCACGGCGCCACGCCCACCGAGCTCGCGCCAGTCGTCGCGGAGTATCGATCCATCCGACCCGCCGATCGCTTCGACGGTTGGGCGCCGAACCCGGGGAGGGCCCGATGACCTCCATGCTCGGCACGTTCGTGTTGCGCTTCGACCTGCGCGCGCCGGCGTTCGGCGCGCCCGTCGCCGACCTCTACGAGGCTGCGCTCGACATGGCCGCATGGAGCGAAGGTCACGGGTTCACCGCGATCGCGGTGTCGGAGCACCACATGTCGGACGACGGCTACCTGCCGTCGCCGCTGATCGTCGCGTCGGCGATGGCGGCGCGCACCAAGCAGATCGCGATCAGTGTCGCGGCGTTGCTCGTGCCGCTGTACGACCCGATCAAGCTCGCCGAAGACATCGCGGTGCTCGACCACGTCAGCCGCGGCCGCGTCTCGTACATCGCGGGTATCGGCTACCGGCCGGTCGAGTACGAGTCGTTGGGGAAGGTGTTCTCCGACCGGGGTCGCGACGTCGAAGCGGCCATCACGCTGATGCGCCAGGCATGGACCGGCGAACCGTTCGAACACGAAGGCCGGACCGTGATGGTGCGACCGAAGCCGTATTCCGACCCGCATCCGATGTTGTTGTACGGCGGTGGCACCCCCGCGGCCGCCCGCCGGGCCGCCCGGCTCGACCTTCCGTTCTTCCCTCAGCTGCAATCGGATCGACTTGTCACCGAATACGAGAGCGAACGGGAACGCCTCGGCCTCCCGCCCGGGTTGATGATCAGCCCCGGTTCCGGTCCCTTGAACGTGTTCGTGGCGGAAGACCCCGAGCGGACGTGGTCGCTGATCGGTGCGAATCTCCTGCACGACGCGCGCTCGTACGCGCAGTGGCAGATCGATGCCGGCCTCGAGTCGGTGGCGCTCGACACTGCGACGACGGTCGAACAGCTGCGGGCCAACGGTGTCTACGCGGTGCTGACTCCCGACGAGTGCGTCGAGCTGGTGCGCGCGCACGGCGCCCTCGCCTTGCATCCGTTGTGCGGCGGGATCGCACCCGAGATCGCGTGGGAGTCGCTCGAGCTCGTCGTCAACAAGGTGCAGCCCGCGCTCGCGGTCTGACCGAACCGGCGCGCACGGCTATAGCGCTAACTGTTGTTCAACCAGCGGTGCACGGGGTCTTCGTGCATCGCGAGTTGGCGGGGTTCACCGACCAACGCCCAGAGGTAGTAGAGGCGGTAGCCAGGTGCCGCGCACACCGGGTGGTAGCCGCGCGGGATGCCGACGATGCTGCCGTGCTTCAAGAACACGGCTTCGGCCTGCCCGTCGGCTTCGTACAGCCCCTGGAACCCGAAGCCGCCCTCGCGGTCGAACCGGTAGTAGTACACCTCTTCCAACGCGGGCTCGCCGTCGCCGCCGTCGTGCTTGTGAGGCGGGAACGACGACCATTGACCCGGCTCGTTAAAGGTCTCCCCGACGAGAAGATGCCGGGCCGGAACCGCGTCGTCGATGACATCGTGCACGTCGCGTTCCCAACCCGGTTTGCCGCGCGCCTGCACGACGACACCGTCGGGACGGACGATCGTCGGCGACTCGTCCGCATCATCGAGGTCGTAGCCGCGCGTCGCGGTGAACGCGAGCTCGCGCGTCGCTCGACGCGTCGACGTCGATCGAGGCGCCGGGTGGGAGGTACACCGCGGTGGCGCGCTGGTCGAACACCGACGTGCGCTTGGCCGGTTCCCCTTCGAGCGTGACCGAACCTTCGAGCAGGACGAGCGCACCCTCTTGACCCTCCGGCGGCGCGACGACGCGAGAATCGCCCGGCCGCAGCGTCACGATCTCGAGCTGCACCCGTTCGCCGCGATACGAGTTGGCCTTCAACGCGGCACTCGCCGTATTCCAATCGCGTGCGGGCTACCGGGCGGCGGCAACGGGTGGCGGAACAGTGCGGCGGCGTTCTCGTGACTGATCATCGCGATCTCGTCGGTGGGAAGCCGGCCGAACACGTCGGCGAACACCTGCTGTGTGTCGGGCCAGGTGCCGTCGCCGTGCGGGTAGTCGGACTCGAAGGTGATGTTCTCGACGCCGATCGTGTGGCGTGTGCTGAGCGTGGAAGGGTCGTCGATCGTGGAGAACCAGAAGTTCCGCAGCAACACTTCCGCGGGCCGGAGATCGCCGGGGAAGTAGTCGCCGTAGCCGGATCGGTCGACGATGTTCTCGAGCCGGTCGTACAACATCGCGACCCAACCGATGCCACCCTCGCTCATGATGATCTTGAGGTCGGGGTACTGCGCCGGGTAGCGCGACCAGAGCCATTCCGCGCATGCGCCGAGCGAGAGCTGGCCGAAGAGGGTCGCGCCGAGCGGCACCATCGGTGATCCGGGCGGCATGTCGGCCACGCCGGTCGAGCCGACATGCAGGCACACGACCGTTCCCGTCTCCGCGCACGCGGCGATGATCGGGTCCCACCAACGCGAGAAGATCGGCTCCATGCCGATGCGGTGCGGCGATTCCGGCAGCGTGATCGCGGTGAAGCCGCGGGCGGCGTTGCGCCGGATCTCGCTCGCCGCCTCCTCCGGGTCGGCGAGGAACGTGATGCCCATCGGGACGATCCGGTCGGGGTACTTCGAGTACCACTCGTCGTAGAACCAGTCGTTCCATGCGCGTGTGACCGCGAGTCCGAGTTCGGGATCACTGCAACGCGAGAAGACCCGTCCGCAGAATCCGGTGATCTGCGACGGGAAGTTGACCGACGCCCACACGCCGTTGATGTCCATGTCGTGGATGCGCGGCGTCGATGTCGTAACAGCCGCGGCGCATCTCTTCGAAGCGCGTCGGCTCGACCTTCCAGTCTTCGCGCTTTCGGCCGGCCACGGCGTTCAGGCCGACCTGGAAGAAGACCTGCCCGTCGAAGTGCCAGACCTCGTGGCCTTCTTCGGTCTCGACGACCTTGGGTGCGAGGTCCTGCAAGCGCGCCGGCAACCGCCCGTCGAACATGCCGGGCGGCTCGACGAGATGGTCGTCGGTGGAGAAGAGCGTGTAACGGATCGGGCGCGGTTCCGGGTCGGGTTCGAGGCCGTGCGTCTCGCTCTTGCGCCAGTTGAGCCGGATGGTGTCCGCCATGGCGCAGAGGCTACGCAGGCCTCCGTACGCGAGCACGCCCACGCACCGTTGCCGGTACGTGGGCGTGCATCACCGTCGGGATTGCGCCTTACGCCTGCACCCACTCCGCGTCGATCGTGAGCTTGACCTTGTCGCCGACGAGAACTCCGCCGGTCTCGAGTGCAACGTTCCACTCGAGGCCCCAGTCCTTTCGGCTCACTTCGGTCTCGGCGCTGAAGCCGACGCGGGTGTCGCCCCACGGCGAGGCCTGCGTGCCGAGGTACTCGCCCTGGAGGACGACGGGTCGGGTCTGGTCGCGGACGGTCAGGTCACCTTCGAGGGTGAACTCGCCGTCGCCCTTGTCGATCACCTTGGTGGAACGGAAGGTGACCGTGGGGTAGTGCTCGCCGTCGAAGAAGTCGGCCGAGCGGAGGTGCTCGTCGCGCTTGGGGTCGCCGCTGTCGACGGCAGTGATGTCGATGACCGCCTCGACCGACGACTTGGCCGGGTCCTCGTCGATCACGAGCTTGCCCTCGGTGACGGGGAAGCGGCCGCGGACCTTGGTGACCATGAGGTGCCGCGCGCTGAACGAGACGTGCGAGTGGCTCTGGTCGAGCGCGTACGTGCCGGCGGTGGGGACGGTGCTGACTGCTTGGGTGGTGCTGGCCATGGTGGCCTCCTGTGCGATGTGGGTTCGGCGCAATCGTTGCTGACGCAACGGTATCTACAATGCTTGCTACCGCAAGAACATTCCCGGGGTGGGTAGGATTTCTCCCATGAGCGAGGCCGAGGTCCGCGACCCCGAGGTCCGGTGGCTCACCGAACCGGAGATGGAGGCCTGGCGCGGACTCGTCCGGTCGACGACGGGGCTCCTCGCCACTCTCGACAACGAGTTGCAGGCCGAGCACGGGTTGACCCTCGGCGACTACGAGGTGCTCGTCCACCTGTCCGAGGCTCCCGACTTCGCGGTCCGCATGAGCGATCTCGCGGAGCGGCTCCGGCTCTCGCCGAGCGGGATCACCCGCCGGCTCGACGGGCTCGTGAAGGTCGGTCTGGTCGAGCGGCGCCCGTGCCCGAACGACCGGCGCGGGTCGAACGCGGTGCTGACCGATCTCGGCATGGAGCGCCTGCGTTCCGCTGCGCCCACGCACGTGCGAGGCGTGCGCGAGCACTTCGTCGACAGGTTGGACGCGCGTCGCCTCGCCGATCTCGCCGCCGCGCTCTCCGCGATCGACATCGACGAAGCCCGCGCCGCCGGCGGCTGCGACAACAAATAGTCGGCGCGCCGCGGCCCGGTCCTCCGCCGGAGTCGCGACCGAAGGCCAGTGGACGCGGGTCAGACGCCGGTTTGCCGGCGCCAGTGCGCGTCCAGCGCGGCGCGGGCTAGGTACTCGTGGCTGTGATGCCACTCGGCGGGCGCGAGGTCGTCGATCGCACGCCACGCGACTTCGGTGACTTCGTGGAGCTGGGGCCGGAGAGTGCCGGAGATGATCGAACACAGAAAGACGAGGGAGACCGTGCCGTGGGGATGGTCACCCGCGCGCGCCTCCCGGAAGAACGTGCCGACGAACCGGTCGACGCTCGCCTGCACACCCGCTTCCTCGGCGAGTTCCCGAACGACGGTGTCGGCGGGAGATTCGTTGGGATCGACCCAACCGGCGACGAGGCCCCACGTCGAGTCGTCGGCGCGATGAACGAGGAGGATGCGGTCGTGATCGTCGAACACGGCCGCGTCGGCACCTACCTTGGCGGTCACGTAGCCGACCTCGGCCGCGAAGCGCTCCCGGATCGCGGCGTCGTCGAGCGGAGTACGCGCGGTGTATTCGCGTTGGGCGGCGGCGAGCAGCTTCGTGTACCGCTCGCGATCGAACGGATTGTCGCTGTAGTGGAGGCCGGAGCGCGCGATCGCCTGTACCTCGTCGAGGAGCGCGAACCCGTCGAGCGGCTGCTCGCCTACGTGGTCCGAGCTCACGCGGTCGGGCCGGCCAACCAATCGGCGACGACCTGCGCGAGGACCTCGCCCTTGTCCTCTTGCAGGAAATGACCGCCGCGCTCGATGGTCGTGTGCGGCTGTCCGGCACACCCGGGCACGTCGCGCTGGAACGCGCCGGCGCCGCCGCGGGTGATCGGGTCCTGGTCGGAGTACGCGGTCAGGAACGGCTTCTTCCACGCCCGAAGTGTCTCCCAGGCCTTGCGGTTCGCGGCTGCGGCCGGGTCGTCCGGGCTGGTCGGCACCAGCATCGGGAACTGGCGGGCGCCGGCCTTGTAGGTGTCGTCGGGGAAGGGTGCGTCGTAGGCGGCGATCACGTCGGCATCCGGCATGGTCGCGCAGCCGCTCCCGACGATGAAGCCAACCGCGAAGTCCTCGACCGTCTGCGAGAAGCGTTGCCAGCCGAGAAACGCATCGCCGGGCGGAGTGTCACCGGTGGGAAGGAACGTGTTGGCCGCGACGACGCGCGCGAAGCGATCGGGATGCTCGCCGACCAGGCGCAGGCCGATCAGGCCGCCCCAGTCCTGGCCCACGAAGGTGACGTCGTGCAGGTCGAGGGTGTCGAACAGCGTCGCGCGCATCCACTCGACGTGCCGCGCGTACGAATAGTCGGAACGCTCGGAAGGTTTGTCGGAACGACCGAATCCGACGAGGTCGGGCGCGATGCACCGCAACCCGGCGGCGGTGAGCACCGGGATCATCTTGCGGTAGAGGAAGCACCACGACGGTTCACCGTGCATGAGGAGCACGACGGGTGCGTCTCGCCCGCCTTCGTCGAGGTAGTGCACGCGCAGCGTCGATGCGCCCGCGGCCCCTTCGACGCCACCGCCGTCGACCTCGGCGTAGTGCGGCGCGAACGGGAAGCCGGGAAGCCCGGCGAAGCGGTCGTCGGGCGTGCGCAGTGCCGCCATGGGCAACTCCTCGGGTCATCGTCGTTCGGGTCGTCGACGTTCGGGGCGAAGGCGCCCGAACGTACCGCACCCGTCGGCCGAGCCCTTACGGACGGTGGTAGCCCACGACGTACGAGGGCACCGGCGCGCCCGGGTCGGGCTCGGAAATCGGCGAGCCGTACCTCGGCGCCAGGGGGATCTGGCCGGCCCAGATCGGAAGGGCGAGGTCGTCTTCGTCGTCGACCGGTCCGCCCGTACGCACCTTGGCCGAGGCTTCGTCGATCGTGAGTGCAAGCACCGACGTCGCGCGCAGCTCCGACGGGTTGGGCGGTCGGACGTCGGCGGTGCGACCCGGCACCACGTGCTCCACGAGCAGCGTGTAGCGCGGCGCGCTTCTCGTCGGTGTCGTCGACCGGCAGGGCCCGGCCGAAGATCAGTACCGACCGGTAGTTCATCGAGTGGTGGAACTGCGAACGGGCGAGCACCAGACCGTCGATGAGCGTGATCGTCACGCACGCCTCGATCCCGCCGGCGAGCGACTTCAGCATGTGGTTCGCGACCGCGCCGTGAAGGTAGAGGCGGTCGTCGACGCGCGCGTGAATTGTCGGGATCACCCAGGGTCGTCCGTCGATGGCGAAGCCCACGTGGCACGAGAGCGCTTCGTCGATGATCGCCTCGACGACTCCCCGGTCGTAGTTCGCGCGTTTGGGCATGCGGCGAACCGTGGTGCGGTCGGTCGGAGCGATCTGCATCGGTCAACCGTAGATGCGTGCGCCTGCTCCGGCGAGCGCATTTTCGGTCGCGTGTGCCAGAGTGGCGCGATGGCCATCACAGCTTCCGCGGATCGCGTACGAATGGGCATCGTCGGCACCGGCAACATCGCGACGTTGAACGTGCCCGGATATCTCGAGCACGAGCAATGTGACGTGATCGCGGTCTGCGATCCGCGGCCCGAGGTACTCGAGCGCCGGATGGCGGAGTGGGGTGTCGAACGCGGGTACACCGAGCTCGACCAGCTGCTCGCCGACGACGACGTCGACGCGGTCGAGATCCTGAGCCCGACCCCTCTGCACGCGGAGCACACGATCGCGGCGCTGCGCGCGGGCAAGCACGTCTCGTGCCAGAAGCCGATTGCGAACGACGTAGGCGACGCACGGCGGATGATGAAGGCGGCCGCGGAGTCGGATCGGGTCTTTCGCGTCACCGAGAACTGCTGCCACTACCCGCCGCTGCGCAAGGCCCGCGACCTCATCCGCGACGGCGCGATAGGCACACCTACGGTCGTGCGCATCAAGACCGTCGTGGGGCGGACCGAGTCACGGTTCCAGGCGAGCCTCGATCCGCACGGCTACACCTGGCGTTTCAACGCCGAGAGTCCGGGCGGGCATCTCTTCGACGATGTCATGCACAAGTACGCCATGGCGTTGTGGCTCGTCGACAGCGACATCCGCAGCGTGCAGTCGGTCGTGCGCCAGGGCCCGCTGTTCTTCGAAGCGCCCACGGTCGCGCTGTTCGAGTACGACCGCGAAGACCTGCTCGGCATGATGGAGGTGTCGTACGCGCCCGACATGTTCATCCGCAGCGACTACTACGGCGCCGACGAGTTCTTCGAGATCCAGGGCACGTGCGGGTTCATCTGGGTCACGCGGCTGTGCGGAAACCTGCACCTCGGCGTGCCGCCGGTCGTGCTCTACGAGGAAGACGGTCGCCAGACGTCGTTCGCGGAGCTCGACGCTTCGTACGACGGGTCGTTCCGGCGTTCGGCGATCGCGTTCGTCGACGCCCTGCTCGCGGGAGAAGCTCCCGATCTCGATCCCGCGGTCGCGACCCGCACGCTGCAGCTCTGCTTCGCGGTCTACCAGGCGTCGAACGAGCGGCGACCGGTGGAGCTCTCGAGCATCGACGGCCGGGTCAGCCCCAACGGCTGGCCGCCCACGGAGGAGAAGTTGCGGCACGACGTCGAAGAGATGTTCCGGCGGGAGGCGACCCGGGTCGAACGGTTGGGGCCCGGACATCCGTAACCCCGGGTGAACGTAGAATTCGCCTATCGACTCTCTTGGACATGCCCGGGGCCGTGCCCTCGTTTTCGCGCTCGTCGTGAACGCCGGCTTTCTCGCGGTCGAAGTCGCAGGCGGATTCGCGTTCGGGTCGCTCGCACTCCTCGCCGATGCCGCGCACATGGCGACCGACGTGGTGGTGCTGTCGGTCGCCTATGCCGCGCTGCGCATCACCCAACGACCGCCCACCGAGCGACACACGTTCGGCTTCGCGCGCACCGAGGTGCTGGTCGCCCAAGGCAACGGATTGCTCCTGTTCGCGGGCGCGGTGGTGGTCATCATCGAAGCGGCGCGCCGGTTCTCGTCGCCGCATTCGCTGAGCGCGTCGGGCGTATTCGTGATCGGTGCGATCGGCCTCGTCGTCAACGTCGCGAGCGCAGGTGCGCTGTTCCGTCACGCGCACGGCAACATGAATCTCCGCGGCGCGTTCTGGCACCTGTTCGCCGACGCGCTCGGGTCGATCGGCGTCATGGTCGCGGGCGCGGGCGTCGCGATCTTCGGCGCCGACTGGCTCGATCCGGCCGCCTCGATCCTCATCTCGGTGCTGGTCGTCGGCGCGGCATGGCAGCTCCTCCGCGACGCCGGGCGCGTGCTGCTCGAAGCGGTCCCTGCCAACCTGGATGTCGCCGAAGTGCGCGACGCGCTGTCGGAGCAGCCCGGAGTCGAGGCGGTGCACCACATCCACCTCTGGACGGCGGGGAGCGATCAGGCCGCGATGTCGGCGCACGTCGTGCTGGGCGGCCCGCTGAGCCTGCACGACGCACAGGTCCGTGCCGGCGAGCTCAAGGCGATGCTCGCCGCCGATTTCGGGATCGATCACGTAACGCTCGAGGTCGAATGCCACGCCTGCCTCGACGACGAGGCGCACGAGCACGCGCACTGACCCGCAAGCCGGTCGGCCGAATCAGGCGTCGAGCGTTTCGAGCCGCTCGCGCAGCTGCATGAGCGTGCGCGCGAGCAGCCGGGAGACGTGCATCTGGCTGATGCCGACCTCCTCGGCGATCTCGGTCTGGGTCTTGTCCTGGAAGAAGCGCAACTCCACGATCGTGCGCTCGCGCTCGGTCAGGTCCGACAGCACCTTGTCGAGGAGAACACGGTGCTCGGCGATGTCGAAGCCGGTGTCCTCGGCGCCGAGACGACGCTCGATCGGCGTCGGTTCCGATCCCTCGCCGGGCCGGGTGTCGAGTGACGACGAGCGGTAGGCACCGCCGACTTCCATCGCTTCCAGCACTTCTTCTTCCGATACGCCCAGTTCGGCGGCGACCTCGGGGATGCGGGGCGCCCGCGCCAGCTGCTGGGAGAGGTCGTTGATGACGTTGCCGAGGCGCAGGTGCAGTTCCTGCGGCCGGCGGGGCACGCGCACCGACCACGTCTTGTCGCGGAAGTGGCGCTTGAGCTCACCTTCGACCGTCACGGTCGCGTATGTGGAGAACTCGAGGTTGCGTCCGGGGTCGAAACGCTCGACCGCCTTCAGCATTCCCAGGTACGCGACCTGCAGCAGGTCGTCGAAGGGCTCGCCTCGGTTCGCGTACCTGCGCGCGAGGTGGGAGGCCAGAGACTTGTGTGCCTCGATCAGTTCGTTACGGAGCTTGCGGTCTCCCGTTCGCCGGAACTCAACGAACTTCGCCCGCGACTCAGCGCGCTCCTGCGCCGAAAGGGCCATCTCAGAGCAGCGGCCGTCGAGTCACGCACGAGAAACACACATGGCCGGCTTCGACGCGAAGGTCGTAGTCGTCGATGACGGCTTTGAGGATCTGCGCCGTCAGCGATTCGACGGCGACCTCGACCCCGGCCGTGATCGGCGCGCGCCCGGAGACTTGCAGCTCGGTGTCGGTTGTCGAGAACGTCATCTCCAACTCGCCGCCTGAAGCGGCGTCGATCACCATGCTTGCGAGCTCGTCGAGCGCGACTCTGAGGTTCTCGATCTCTTCGATGTCGAATCCGAGCCGGCTGGCGACACCCGAGCCGGTGAGCCGCACGATGCGGACGTATTCGAGGGCAGCCGGGACGCTCAGGCGAACTGCTTCCTCGCGAAGTTGCTGGGTGGCCACGATCTACGACTCCACCACGAACTGTTCGGTCAGCCCGGCGATGTCGAGCAGGCGCTGCACCGGCATGCTCGGGTTGCGCAGCGAGAGCCGGCCGCCCTTTTCGGCGACCTCGCGCTGGGCCACGAGCAATGTCCGGAGTCCGAACGAGTCGAGGAAGGAGGTCGCCTCGAGGTCGAGGACGACCTCGTCGACCGAAGCGGCGATCAGCCGCGAGATCTCGTCGTCGAGGGCCGGTGCCGAATGGGCGTCGAGCTCCCCTGCGACTGCGATGATCGCCCGGTTGCCGTCCCGCTCGGTGCTCACGTTCAGGTCCGGTTGGACCGCCTGCTCGTCCACTTCGTCTGCCCTCCGTTGCCGATGTGGCCGCAACGTACCGCGTTACATCCCCGGTCAAACCCCGCGTCCGCCATCGCGTAACAGCTGCGACGGGGCCGCGGCAAGCACTCTCAGTCGCGAGCGGAGACGTCCTTGACGGCCTCGCGCGCCGCGCCCTTCGCCGCGGTCGCCGCGGTCGCCGCGGCCGCCGCGGAAGCCCGTGCCGAGCCCAGAGATTTCTCGGCGGCCTTGCGAGCACGCCGTCCGGCCTTGCGTCCCCGCTTGGTCGCGTCGGCACTCGCCCGGCGAGCGCTCTCCATACCGCCCCGCACGACGGGTTCGACGTTGGCCCGCAGCTCGCCGAACGCTGCGGCCGTCTCGGCTTTGCGGTCGCGCTTGCGCGCCTTCTTCGTGCTCTTCTTGGTCCGCTCCAGCTGCTGGGCAGCAAGGGCGGCGGCGGCGCGCGCGTGCTTGACGCGCTTCTCGGCCGCGGCGATCCGGCCCTCGGCGGTGACGCGGGCCTCGTGCTCGGCTTCGAGGCCCGTCTCGGCCTTGCGTCGCGATCGTTCCGCCCGGCGCAACTGCTCCTTCTTGCTCCGGAACGACACCAACCCGAGAGTTCCGACCGACAACGTCTTGCGGATCATGCCCATGTGATTCTCCTCGACACGGCGTACGTGACCCCAGGTCCCACCCGGTCGCACCGGGGTCGCAGTTGGCGGACTACCCACCGGCAGCTGTTCGCAACCGCGAACGGGGTCAGCCTTCGATCGGCAATGTGCCTTCGAGCCCAGTGGCTTCGATGATCCGGCGTACCACCGTCGATGGATTCCGCACGGAGATGGAATCGACCTGCGCGGCGGTGTGCAGCAGCATCGCGATGCCGGAGCTGTCCATGAACTCGAGTGCCGACATGTCGACGACGAGCCGCCGCGTTCCCGTCTCGACGATGCGTGCGAGCTCGGCACCGATCTGCTCCGCGTTGGAGATGTCGATCTCGCCGCGGAGCTTGACGACGGCGAACCCCGACGGATCGGTCCCCGTCTCGATCGACGCCAGACCGGCCCCAGCGGCGACTCCGCAACTGTCGGCCGCGGCGCCGTCCGGCCCGCTGCCGCCTAGCTCCGACATCTCGGCCCCGTGGCCGGGACTTCGCGGCAGATGATTTCGCGGCAGTCCACTCTGCGTTCCCGGCGGGGCAGGGGCACGTCGTTTGCCAGCACGGCTGCCTTCCAGAGGTTGCGGATCGGTCGAAAAGACTACCGCTCGGCTCGGCGTTGTCATACACCGGACATGTTGTCATACACCGGACACACGGCGACTCGGGACCGGGCCCGGCCTCGTTGCCCGTGCGAGCTGCAATTGCTTCGGCTCGTGCCTCTCGACCATCCGCTCCCGCTCGGCTCGCAGGATGTGCTCGAACTGGCGATCTCGCTTTGGTGGCGCCCCTCGCGCCATGATGACCTTTCGTTGCCGGTCCAGCCCAGGACTACCCCGGCGTCGTTCGGGTCGAAACCGCGTCTCGCGGTTGAGGCCTCCTCGTGTCGGGTATCCCCTATCAGCGGTTCGTTCGATCGATTCGTCGGCCAACGGCTCATCGATGCGAATCCGGAGGTGAGTGCTCGTGTTGGTAGCGGTCGTTTCCCTTGCAGTCCTCTCCGCGGTGGCGACGTTCGCTGCCTTGCGGACAGCGCCGCCGTACCCCCGCACCGTCCGCGTCTCTCGGCGACAACGTCGTCTCGCTCGACGTCTACCGGTTGGCGCGGCTCAGTGGTTACGGAACCGACCCGGCCGCACGGCAGCGGCTCGAGTATCAGCTTTCCGCCACTTCGGGCGGTGGGCTCCGGACGCTACGACAGCCCGACGGGCGATGGGCGCCGCCGACAGCCCGACCCGAGCTCGCATAGCGCGTCCTTGCCGACGCCCGTCGCAGGTCGCGCGCCAGAGCAACGGCTCTGGACGCGTGGTTTACTGGAGGCATGTCGGCGTTGGAGCGTGCGCCGCGAGGCCGTCTCGTCGATCTCGGCGCACAGATCCTCGATCGGGTCGATGCCGCGATCTTGGTAGTCGACCTCGACGGTGTCGTGTCGTACGCGAACCCGTACTGCGGTCATCTCTACGGGCGCACGCCCGAGGAGCTCCTCGGAGCACAGTCGGCGCGCTTCACCATTGAACCGTTGCGGCCCGAGCTGACGTCGGAGATCGGCGCAGAGATCATGAACGGCCGGAGTTGGGAGGGCGACTTCGCCGTCTTGCGCGCCGACGACAGCGTCGTCGAAGTGCACGCGGTGAACTCGCCGGTGTTCGACGAACAGGGCGCGGTCACCGGCGTCATCACCGTCGCGTTCGACGTCACCGCCGAACGAGCGTCACAGGAACAGTTGCGCCAAATGCTCGCGCTCGCGCAGATCATCCGCGATGTCGGGCGAACGCTCGTCTCCGAGCTCGACGCCGAGCGGGTGATGCAGACCGTTACCGATGCCGCCCGCCGCCTCGCGGGGGCGGCCGTCGGCGCGTTCGTGTCGGTCACCGGCGCCGGCGAGCTCGCGGTGACCGCGCTTTCGGGACGCACGGCGGGCGTGGAGATCGGAAACACGGTGCCGGTGGCGGCCCAGGCGATCCACGAGACCTTGCAAGAGACCAAACCGACCGTGTTCGACGACCTCGACGAGGACACCGCCGCGATGCTCGACGGCATCGTGACCGTCGCGAGCCGCCCCCTGCGGGCGTGCGTGATTTCGCCGGTTCGAATCGCGCGCCGGCGAGTTGCTCGGCGGCGTCCTGCTCGCCGACGTCGAGCCCGAACGATTCTCGCTGGGCGACGCGCAGATGCTCGGCGACATCGCGGCGCAGGCGGGCATCGTCCTCGACATCGCAGCGCGTGTTCCGCGCGGCCGAGCGCGAGATCGCGGCCCGGAGCCGGGCCGAAGCCGATCAACGATTCCTCGCGGAGACGAGTGCATTGTTGTCGTGGTCGCTCGACTATCCCAAGAGCTACGAGCGGCTCGCGCAACTCTGCGTGCCGTACCTCGCGGATCTCTGCCTGATCGACGTTGCCTCCGACGAGGGCATCCGCCGCCATGCCGTCGCCCACGCCGATCCGGCCCAAGCGGAGCTCGCGACCCTGCTCGCGACCCAATTCGCGCCGGATCCGTTCGGAACCCATCCTGCGGCGAGCGTGGTGCGAGGCGGTCAATCCGAGATCTCCGAGGAGATGAGCGACGAGTTCCTCCGGGCTACCACCCGCTCCGAGGAGCACTACGGCGTCGTCCGCGCGCTCGGGTTCACGTCGTACATGTGTGTCCCGTTGACGGCACGCGGCCGTACCCTCGGCGCGCTCACGCTCGTGTCTGCAGGCTCCGGCCGACGGTTCGGCCCCGGCGATCTCGTGCTGGCCGAAGAGTTTGCGCGCCGAGCCGGCCTCGCGCTCGACAACGCCCGCCTCTTCGCCGAGCGCGACCACGTCGCGCGGCGTTGCAGTCGAGCCTCCTGCCGCCATCGCTGCCCGTCATTCCTGGGGTGCGACTCGCGGCCCGTTATCGCGCCGCGGGAGAGGGCAACGAGGTCGGGGGCGACTTCTACGACGTGTTCCAGGTCGGCCGCAGCGCCTGGACGATCGTGCTCGGCGACGTGAGCGGTAAGGGTCCGGAGGCCGCGGCGATCGCCGGCCTCGCGCGGCACACGTTGCGGGCGGTGGCCATGCGCCAACGCACGCCGCGGCGCCTGCTGGTCGCGCTGCACGACACGCTCGCGCACGGTGAAGGCAACGGCGAGTTCTGCACGGTGTGTTGCGCGCTCCTCCAACCGAGCCCGAGCCGTCCGGGCGGGGCCCGGCTGACGGTTGCGTCCGCGGGGCATCCGCCCCCCGTCATCCGGCGGGCCGACGGAACCACCGAGCTGATCGACACGAGCGGCCCGATCCTTGGTCTGCCCATGCGCTCGATGACGTTCAAGCAGCATGCGCTCGATCTCGACGTGGGTGACACCGTTGTGATGTACACCGACGGTGTCACCGAAGCGCACCATCACCTGCAGGAGCTCTTTGGCGAGGAGCGGCTCCTCGAAACCATTCGCATGGCGCCGGGCGACGTCGACGCGATCGCCGACGCGATCCTCGCGGCGGTGTCTGCACACGGACCGGACGACCCTACGCGACGATGTTGCCGTGGTCGTGCTGCGCATGGAGGAAGGACGGAGCGAATGAGCGACTGGGAACCGGCGTTCGAGCGTACCGAAGGTGAGGTCGAGACCGTCCTCGTCGTGCGCGGCGAGATCGACCTGTCGGTCGCGGCACGTTTCGCGCAAGAGCTCGAGGCGTTGACTCACACCGCCGGCACGCCGGCGGCGGTCGACCTCGAAGGGGTCGTGTTCATCGATTCCGCGGGCGTGCGCGAGCTCGTCAAGGCGCAGCATCGTCCGCGGGATCGTGGTACCGATCTCGTCCTGCGGAACCCGTCGGCGGCGTGTCGACGCGTGCTGCAGCTGAGCGGGCTCTGGGACGAGTTCACGGTGGCCGGAGGGGTCTGAGCCGAAATCCGACCGGACGGCGCGTCGCGGCCTTTGCTCCTCTCGGCCGCGCGCTGATTGTCACGTACCGGGCACGGGTAGCACTGAGCCGCGACCGCGTTTCGCCCGTTTCTCATGTCGAGCCTCCACCTCATCCTTCCCCGGACGGCTGCCAGCCCGGCCCAGGCGCGCCAGGAGGCGAGCCGGTTCGTCGCCGATCGCGACGGGGCGAGCCGGGCGGAGGTTGCTCTGCTCGTGCTGAGCGAGTTGGTGACCAACGCGGTCCTGCACGGCGCCGATCCGATCCAGGTGCTCGTGAGCTGGGACGACGACGCATTGCTCATCGAGGTCTCCGACGGCGATCCCGACACGACCAAGGTCGTGCCGACCGATCCGCGCGCGGGGCCCGATCCCGGCGGTCGCGGTCTGCGGATAGTGAGCACCCTTGCCCGCTCGTGGGGTACCACGAAACGCGACGACGGCAAGTCGGTCTGGGCCGAAGTCGTGCTGGGCGAACCTCACGAGGGCGACTGAGGCCGCTCCCGCACGACTGCGCGCGGGTCCTTGTCGTCGCGGGTGCCCTTGAACGTGGGATGACGGATGTTCCCCGCGCCCGTCCACTCGGTGAATTGCACTTCGACGACCAACGTCGGGTCGACGAAGCGCACGCCCTTGGGAACACGGCCTACTTCGAACGGGCTGTCGTCGCGGGGGTGACGCGCGAAGAGCTCTTCGAGCTCGGCGATCACCGGTCCGGAGAGGCCGCTGCCGACCTTCCCCGCGTAGTGCAACCCGCGGTCGTCGTAGTAGCCGACGAGCAGCGAACCGATGCTCCCGGCGCGTCCCTTCTCACCGGGCTGCCACCCGCCGACGACGAATTCCTGCTCGAGGTGGTTCTTGACCTTGAGCCAGCCCTTCGATCGCCGACCGGGCTCGTACCGGCCGCCGACGCGCTTGGCGACTACGCCTTCGAGCCCGAACCGGTGACTCACCTCGATCGTCGCGGCGCCGTCGCCCTCCTCGTTCGGCGGCGTTTGCCACGACGCGCCGTTGAGTCCGAGGTCGCGCAACCGCGCACGCCGTTCCGAGTAGGGGAGGTCCATGGTCGAACGGCCGTCGAGCCAGAGCAGGTCGAACACGACGTAGTTGACCGGGATCTCCTCCGCGAGCTTGCGGATGGTCGAGTCGCTCTCGACGTGCATCCTTCGTTGCAGGAGCTCGAAGCTCGGACGCCCCGAGTCGTCGAACGCGACGACTTCGCCGTCGAGCACGACGTCGCGGGCACCGAGCGTCTCGCCCAGACGCCGAAGCTCGGGGTAGCGCCGGGTGACATCGTTGCCGTTGCGGCTGAGCATGCGGATGCGGCCGCCGTCGACATAGCAAATCGCCCGGATGCCGTCCCACTTCAGTTCGAACGACCAACCGTCGCCCTTCGGTGCCACGGTCGCGAGGGTGGCGAGCATCGGACGGAGGTCGTTGGGAGGCGAGCGGCGATCGGGATCGGCGGGCGGGTCCATGCGGTGGATCATCCACTGGTTGCCACGCGTGCGGAAGAGCACGTACCTGCCCTGCACCCGTGTGCCGTGAAAGGTCACCATCACCTCTCGGTCCGACCACTTGTGCGTTTCGTAGGTGCCGGTATCCCACAGGCCCATCGCGCCGCCGCCGTACTCGCCGGCGGGGATCTCGCCCGAGAAGGTCAGGTACTCGAGCGGATGGTCTTCGGTGTGTACGGCGAGGTGGTTGCGTTTCGGGTCGGGCGGGATGCCCTTGGGCACGGCCCACGACGCGAGGACGCCGTCACGCTCGAGTCGGAGATCCCAGTGCAGCGCGCGGGCGTGGTGCTCTTGGACCACGAAGCGGCGCGTGTCGCGGTCGGTTGGAGGCGTGTCGCGGTCGGTTGGAGGCGTGTCGCGGTCGGTTGGAGGCGTGTCGCGGTCGGTTGGAGGCGTGTCGCGGTCGGTTGGAGGCGTGTCGCGGTCGGTTGGTACGCCGGGTGCCGGCTCCGGCGTTGTGGCGAAGTCGCGTTTCGCCTCGTACTCGGCGAGGTCACGGCGACGCGCCATGCCCCAAACGGTAGCGCCCGCGGCGCGCGCGGCCCCGGGGGAACGCCGAGGCCGGGCGGCGACCCTCGACGTTCCCGAACCGGTGCTGCTGGGAGCCCGAGACACCGTGCGGGGGGGCGGTGTCCACGAACTCGCGTACGGCGATACCCGCGGCCGAGAACCGCTAAACCGCGAACGCCGTAGTTCTTGCGGTCCCTAATCCCTACTGGACTTGTCGGGTTTCGGGCCGTACCGTGACCGCGCGGAGCAATACCGATCCAGGGGGACTGGACAGCATGTCGAATGAATCTTGGGGTCTCGAGACCCGACTCGTGCACGCCGGCGCCGAGGTTCCGGATCCGACCGGTGCCCGGGTGACGCCGATATACCAGACGTCGTCGTTCGTCTTCCGAGACACCAACCATGCGGCCGCCCTCTTCGGGCTGCAGGAACTCGGGATGATCTACACGCGGATCATGAACCCGACCCAGGACGCGTTCGAGCAGCGGATGACATCGCTCGAAGGTGGAGTCGGCGCGCTCGCCGTAGCGAGTGGTCAGGCCGCGCAGACGATCGCGCTCTTGAACCTCGCCGAGAACGGCGGCCACATCGTCGCGAGCTCCTCGCTCTACGGCGGAACGTACAACCAGCTCCACTACACGTTCCCGAAGATGGGGATCCAGGTCACGTTCATCGAGGACCCGGACGACCTCGGCGCGTGGGAGAAGGCGATCCGACCGAACACCAAGGCCTTCTACGGCGAGAGCATCGGCAACCCGAAGGGCGACATCTTCGATTTCGAAGGTGTCTCCAAGATCGCGACCGACAACAAGATCCCGCTCGTCATCGACAACACCTTGGCGAGTCCCGCGTTGCTGCAACCGTTGAAGCACGGCGCCGACGTCGTCGTGCACAGCGCGACGAAGTTCATCGGTGGACACGGCACCTCGATCGGCGGGGTCATCGTCGACGGCGGCGCGTTCGACTACCCGGGGAGCGGTCGCTTCCCCGGCTTCACCGAGCCCGATCCGAGCTACCACGGTCTCGTGTTCGCGGAGCTGCCGCCCGAGCTGCGGCCCGCGATGTACGTCCTGAAGTGCCGCCTGCAGTATCTCCGCGATTTGGGCGCGGCGATTGCCCCGTTCAATTCGTTCCTCTTCCTGCAGGGCCTGCAGACCTTGAGCTTGCGCATGGAGCGGCACTCGAAGAACGCGCTTGCGGTCGCAGAGTGGCTCGAGGGACGCGACGAGGTGCAGTGGGTCGCGTACCCGGGCCTGAAGTCGAGCAAGTGGAACGGGCGCGCGCGGAAATACCTACCCGACGGGCAGGGTGCGATCGTCGCGTTCGAGCTGAAGGGCGGCGTGGATGCCGGCCGCAGCTTCATCGACAGTCTCGAGCTGTTCAGCCACCTCGCCAACGTCGGCGACGTCCGGAGCCTGGCGATCCACCCCGCGAGCACGACCCACAGTCAGCTCGACGTGGGCGAGCAACTCACTACGGGCGTCACGCCCGGGCTCGTGCGGCTCTCGGTGGGAATCGAGACGCTCGACGACATCCTCGCCGATCTCGAAGCGGGTCTGCGTGCGGCCAAGTCGTCGTAGTCCGTGACCGGCGAACCTCCTGTCACGGGTGCGTGGCGTCCCGGCGATCCTCCGGGACGCCGGCAGTTCGCGACGCTCTTCGAGCAGCGCCCACTCGAGCTCCGCGCGGGCGGCGCGCTCGCGTCGGTGACCGTCGCGTACGAGACATGGGGCCACCTGAACGCCGACGCGTCGAACGCGCTGCTCGTGTTGCACACGCTCAGCCTCGACAGCCATGCCTCGGGACGGGCCGAACCCGGGCATCCGCAGTTGGGGTGGTGGAATCCCCTCATCGGCCCGGGTCGGCCCATCGATACCGACCGCTTCTTCGTCGTGTGCCCGAACGTCCTGGGTGGGTGCCAGGGGACGACCGGACCCGCGTCGGTCGACCCGCAGACCGGTCGCACGTACGGGTCGCGGTTCCCGGTGGTGACGATCCGAGACCAGGTCGATCTCGAGGCCGCGCTCGGCGACCACCTCGGGATCATGCAGTGGTACTCGGTGATCGGCGGATCCATGGGTGGGATGCGCGCGGTCGAGTGGGCGGTCAAGTATCCCGATCGGGTGCCACGAGCGGTGGTCATCGCGTGCGGCGCCGCCGCGACTGCACAGCAGATCGCGCTCTGCTCGTTGCAGATCCGTACCATCGAAGCCGACCCACACTTCGCGGGCGGCGACTACTACGCCGCGAGCGACGGACCGTGGCGCGGGATGTCGATCGCGCGCGGTATCGGCCAGGTGTCGTACCGCTCCGAGATCGAGCTCGCGCAACGTTTCAACCGCGGTCATCAGAACGACGAGCACCCGTTCGAGGGCGGGCTGTACACGATCGAGTCGTACCTCGAGTACCACGGCGAGAAGTTGGCTCACCGTTTCGACGCCAACACCTACATCACACTGTCCCGGGCCATGAACCACTACGACGTCGGGCGCGGTCGCGGAGGAGTTGCCGACGCGCTGGCGCGAGTCACTGCCGACGTGACGATCGCGGGGATCTCGAGCGACGCGCTGTACCCGCTGCGACTGCAACACGAGCTGGCCGACCTGATACCGCGCAACAAGGGAGTCGAGGTCATCCACTCGATCGCGGGTCACGACGGATTTCTCACCGAGCACGAAGCGGTCGGCGACATCATCGCGGGCGCGCTGGCCTGAGCGGCTCGCGGCGATTCAGTTCCGTTCCCAGATCTTCGGCGCTCGCCCGCGGCCCGAGTGCTCGGGATCGTCGATGGGATCGGTCACGGTGCCTGCGTGCGCAAGCCCGTCGAGCACCTTGCGCACGGTTGCCGGCGAACCGCCCACTTCGCGCATCAAGTCGGCGACGGTAAGCCGCGTGCCCGGCTTCTTGGCGGCGATCGCGTCGGAGAGATCTGCGGTGCTCACCCGGCGTGCGCGCGTCGACCGACCGCCGGTCGCCGGCGCATTGGCCCGACGTACACCCGCTCCGAACGTCGCGTCGAGAACCCGCCGGGAAATGCCGAGTGCCCCGAAATCCTCGCGGCTGTAATCATGGATCTTCGCCCAGACTTTTCCGTATTTGACGAAACCGTCTTCGGCGTCGTCTCCCGGCACGATATTCGCCACTCTCTCGCGCTCTTGCTTGATTGCCGCGAGCTTGGCTAACGGGTCGGTGATGCCTTTGGTCGCCGTGTCGAAATCGGGCTTGGGCCGGGCCTGGCGGCCGCGCGGCTTCGGTTTGCCGACGGTTGCGAGGTAGGCCGTCACTGCCCGTTCTGCCTCTTCCGACGCCGAGATCCGGACGTCGTTCTTCGGTTCTGACTTCTTGGGCATTTCGCGACCTCTTTCGCGATCTTCGAGGAGAAGTATTTCGTCCAACGGAATTCGCGACTCGGTTTATCACAAGAGGAATTGGCCGGTGTCGGGCGCCGGGGTGACCGCGCCGGGGTCAGGATCGGTCGGCCGGCTGGAGGCCGGGATCCGGGTACGCGGCGCGGACGACCCGGCTACGGCCCGCAGCCTGGGCCTCGAGGAGGGCCTGACCCGCGATGGCGACGATATCGCCGAACTCGGTCGCGTACGAGGTGCCGGCCAGGCCGAACGTGACGGTGAACGCCGGTACCCGGCCGGCGGTGAGCGCGAGCGCGAGGTGTTCCCGCACGCGCTCCAGCACCTCGACGGCGCCGTCGGGGCCGCACTCCGGGAGCACGACGATGAAGTCGTCTTCGCCGCTGCGCGCGGAGATGTCGTTCGGGCGCACCGAGTCCCGGAGCACCCGCGCGAAGAGGCGGAGCGCCCGGTCACCGGCCTCGTCACCGTAGGTATCGGTCAGATCCTTGAAGTGGTCGAGGCTCCCGTACGCGAGCGCGTAGGGAACTCCATCGGTCCGGAGATCTCGAACGCGATTCTCGAGCGCGCGCCGGTTGAGCATGCCCGTCAGCGAGTCGACGCTGACGTGCGCTTCGGACGCGGCGAAGGCGCGCAGCATCGCGATGCGCTCCGTGCCTCGACGCGACGTGAACCGCAGCGACGCCGCGTCGGCGGCGCTCGGCAGGAAGCCGTCGACACCGACGGCGTGAAAGACGCCGACCGTCAAGCCCGCGATGCTGACCGGGTTGCATGTGGCGGAGCACGGGCCCGAGGCGCGCTGCTTCAGGTGCGGGCAGGCGTCGAGCGCGCCGCTGCTCACGAAGAGTTGGAGCTGGCCGGACGACGTCGCCGGGCAATCGACCGGCGACACCACACCGCAGCCCTCGAAGTCGCCTGCGTTGCTGAGCGCTCGGCGGAAGTGGGCGCGGCGGGAGTCGGCGATCAGCAACTCCACCTGCAGTGATGGAGTCGAATCCTGCAACGACTCGCCGAGGATGTCGTAGACGGCCGCTTCGCTGGCGGTCATGTCGAGCGCCGTCTGCAACCGGACCTCGTACATCCGCCGGCGTGCTTCGCGCCGCCGCGCGCGTTCTCGGCGCCCGGCGCGCAGCCCGAAGAACAGGCCGACCGCGAGCATCAGCGCGATGTCTCCCGCCACGCCGACCAGGAACGAGGTACGGGCGGTGCGCAGGTGGTCCAGCGACTTGGTCGCTTCCCGTCCTGTGACGCTCGTCAACAGGTACTGGTCCAGCGTCGTCGTGCTCGTCCAGAGGTTCGCGAGCGCGGCCCGTTCCTCGGCCACGATCTTGGCCCGGACGGTGTCGGTGACGACCTGCCCCGCGGCGATGGGCGTCAGCTTCGTCGTCGCCGCGCTGAACGTCGCGATTGCTGCGTCGAGGTCCGATGCGTCGGTCGGGAGTCCGATCCGTCGCAGGGTCTTCGCGAGCGCCGCCTCCTCGTCGGTCAGGCGCTGCACGATCTGGACGCCCTGGGCGAGTAGGGCGGTGGACGGCACGGTGCCCGGAGTGAGGGAGTCGAGATGCGTCTCGATGAACATCTGGAAGTCGACGACGCTCGTGCGCAGACTGGTCAGCTCGCGTTGGGCCGGAAGACCGTTGTTCGTGACGCGGTGCATGTCGTCGCGCGACGTCGTGAGAAGGTTCGTGATGACGAGGGCGGTGATCACGGTGGCGACGATCACGACGAAGCCCGTCGCGAAGACCCAGTGGCGCGTCGGGTCCGGACCCTGCCACGTCGCGACGGGCCCGCCGCCGTCGGACTCGAGGCCGGCGCGCGGGTACCCCTCGGCGGCCCGGCGCGGCTTCTTGACGGCCGGGGCCGGGGCCGGTTCCGGGCCGTGGCGAGGTATGGGCATAGGCGTGGGACACAATGTGCGCCCTGATCCGTCACGGGGTCGTGACGATTCCGCGATGAGGGACCGGGTGTTGCCCTAGCTTCGGGTCATGACCGATCTCCGCGACTTCGCCACGATGGCCGCCGCCGACAGTGGACTGTGCGTCGTGACCACGGTGCGCGACGACGCGACCGTCCAGGCATCGGTGGTGAATGCCGGCGTGCTCGACCACCCGGTGACCGCGGATCGGGTCGTGGGTCTGGTCGCACGCGGAGGGACGCGCAAGCTCGAGAACCTGAGGCGCCGGCCGCGTGCGACGCTCGTCGCGAAATCCGGTTGGCAGTGGGTCGGGCTCGAAGGCGCGACCGAGCTGTTCGGGCCCGACGACCCGCTCGCGGGTCTCGATGCCAACACCCTTCGAGGTGCGCTGCGCGATGTGTTCCGGGCGGCGGGCGGTACGCACGACGACTGGGACGAGTACGACCGCGTCATGGCGGCCGACCGTCGCACGGTCGTGTTCGTCTCGCCCGGCCGCATCTACTCGAACTCCTGAGCGAGCGACGGCTCGGGCTCGGGCCGCCGGTGAGCGTTTGTCGATGTCCGCGGACTGGTCGACGATCGCCTCGCTCTCCACCGCTGCGGGGTCGCTCGTCGTGGCCGCCGCCACCTTCGCCTCGTTCCCTCGCTCATGGCAGAGGTCGAAGAGAAGGTCGGGTTCAGGGACGAGAAGTGGTACAAGGTTCCGGGATCGCTGGATCGGCGTGTCGTCGCGGCACTGGAACCTCGACCGCTCCGAACCGCGCTGACTCGCGGATGAGACCTCGATGCCTAGACCTCGACGCCTAGACCTCCACCTGCGTCCCCTCACGTGCGATGACGACGGCGCGCGGGAACTGGCCGGCTGCCGCGCGGCCGATCTCGTCGACCGCGTCGTCGGTTCGGAACGGGCCATGGTGGGTCAGCACGAGGCGGCCGGCCCCGCCCGTGACGGCCAGGTCGATCGCGTCCGTGAGCGTCGCATGTCCGTAGCAGTCGGCGAGGGCCCGCTCGGACTCGACGAACGGCGCGCCGTGCACCACGACGTCGACGCCTGCGACCAGTTCCAGCGCCGTGGACCGGCTGGCGGCCAAGGCATCCGGACCGCGCGGTCCGTGATCGGGGAGGTACGCAACCGACCGGGTCCCGTCGGACACTCGATAGCCGAACGTGCGACCGCCCTTGTGGGGGATGTCGCACGCGGTGACCTCGAAACCTTCGATCGTGCGGACGCCCGTGTCGAGGCCGACGAACTCCCACGTCCCCCGGAGGCCCTCCGGGCCGATCGGGAAGTGCGGGGGCGCCATCGCTTGGCGGAGCACGGCCCGCGCGTCGCCCTGTTCGGGCATCGCCAGCGTGACCTTGGCATCGTTGCGGTCGGCGGCGCGGAAGAACGGGAGTCCCTGGACGTGGTCCCAGTGGAGGTGTGTGAGCAGGATCGTCCCCGCGAACGGCGCGCCCTCGGAATTCGTACTGGCGAAATGCGTGTCGAGATTGATCAGTCCGGTGCCCGCGTCGAGCACCAGCGTGGGGTGATCTTCGTCGTCGCGCATGATCGCGACACACGACGTGTGACCGCCGGTCCGTGCGAACTCGGGCCCGCTGACGGGAGTCGACCCGCGCACGCCGGCGAACAGCAACTTCACGAGTCGTGCAGTTCCTCGCGGCGGTGACCGAGCGAGACCTCGGCCAGCGCGTCGAGGTCGAGTTGGTCGGCTTGTGCGATCGCGACCCGCGCCTTGGTGACCGCGCGTAGCGTCGCGGTACGGGTCCCACCTTCGAGTACGGCGCGCTCACCCACGATCGCGCCGGGTCCGAGCTCCGCCAGTGGTTCGCCGTCGATCTCCATCACGAGCACACCGTCGAGCAACAGGAACACGTCGTCGCCGGGCTTTCCCTGTTCGGTGAGAAGCGCACCCGCCTTGAGCGTGTCGACCGTCGGTTTTTGGCCGCCGCGCATGATCTTCGTCGCGAGGTCGCGCTCGAGCGCGGTCTCGACCGCGGTGACGAAGGTCTTCGAGTTCTCGTTACCCCAGGGCGAGTGCTTGCCGAACGCCTTGCGGTACCACTGTTTGAAGTCGGCGAGCCCGGCCTTGGCTGCGAGCACCCCGTCGCCGTCGTACAGCCAGTGCCGAGGGAAGACGCTCGCGCCGAGCATCTCGTATGACGACGAGCCGTCGGGACGGAACGTGAGCGCGAGCGTGCTCCACACGAGCGGCGCGCGCAGCTGTACGTACGGCGGGTGGTTGACGCGGCGCGGCGCAGGCAACGCGGTGCGGCCGCCGACGGTCTGCACGAACCGGACCGTGCCGTCGACCCACTCGGGCTCGGCCCGCAGGTCGGGCATGGCCGGCGCAGCGAACGTCGCGGCCCGGGCCGCGACCCGCACCGTCGTCGCGCCCATCAGCCCGCCGCTTCCTGACGCGTACCCTGCGTCGACGATCACGCCGTCATCGATCTCGACCCAGGCCGCGAGCCGGTTGGCGAAGCGGAAGCGATCGGCGGCCCGGAGCTCCTCGAGGTCGTCGATGCGATCGGGCGGGGGCTCGTCGTAGTGGGCGACGCCACTTTCGAACATGGCTTTGTTGAGGCCGCTGACCGCCTCGGACGGGATCCACGACAGTGACGTGACCACCGACTCGACTCGCATGACCGGCCTCCCCGGCTTCGGTGGCCCCGGCCGGCACCGGCGGCCACCAGTTCGGATCTTCGGCATCTCGGGATCTGGGATCTCGGCATCTCGGGATGTGCCATCAACGTAAGGATTCCCGGGCCGCGGCGACACGGTGCCGCCAGGTATCCGGCCGGGGATGCCAGCACACCTCGTTCGTGGTGGCGCCCTCCCTTGTGGACGCAGGACGGTTCGCGGTCGAATGGGACCGTGGCCGATCCGATCATCACGGTGTTCCTCGCCGACGACTCCTTGCTCGTCCGCGAAGGCGTGCGGGCGTTGCTCAACCTGCAGCCCGACCTCGAGGTCGTCGGGGTCGCCGAGGATTTCGACGGGGTCCTGAAAGGTACCGAGGCCGCCGAGCCGAACGTGCTGGTCACCGACATCCGCATGCCTCCCAGCTTCCAGAACGAGGGGATCGAAGCGGCGCGTCTCGTCCGGCTGCGCAACCCCGGCATCGGGGTCGTGGTGCTCTCACAGTTCGACGAGCCCGAGTACGCGATCGCGCTGCTGAGCGACGGCGCCGCCGGGTACGCGTATCTCTTGAAGGACCGCGTGGGCGACGGCGACCAGTTGGTGCGGGCCGTACGCGAGGTCGCGACGGGCGGGAGCATGCTCGACCCGTCGATCGTCGACGCGATGGTTTCGCCGGTGCGCGCCGAGGGCGAGTTGAGCGCCGAAGAGGACCAGTTGCTCCAGTGGATCGCCGAGGGCCGGCCGGTCAAGGCGATCGCCGCGTCGGCCGGGATCCCGCCCGAAGCCGTCAACGACGCGATCGAGTCGCTGTTTCTGCAGCTGGCCAAGGATGCGAGCGCGGGCCGCGAGAGCGCGCTGCGCCGGCTCCGGCTGCTCCAAAAGGCGATCGTCGACCGCGAGGAGCAGGGAGAGTCGCTGAGCCGGCTCCTCCCGGGTGGCATCGCCGAAAAGCTGCAGCGCGACGGGCGCAACATCGGCGAGACGGAGCGCCTCGAGGTGACGGTGCTGATGTCGGACGTCAGGGGTTACTCCGCCATCGCCGAGCACACCGACCCGACCGTGTTGGCCGGGCAGTTGAATGATCACCGGGCCGCGATGAACCATGCGGTGCTCGACCGCGGCGGCACCGTCATGCAGTACGTCGGTGACGCGGTCATGGCGGTGTTCGGCGCGCCGTACCCTCAGCCCGACCATCCCGATCGCGCGCTCGAAGCCGCGCTGATGATGCACGAGAACCAACGGCGGCTCGACGAGCAGTGGGCTCGGCGTTCGCTCCAACCCTTCGGGCTCGGCATCGGTCTGTCGACCGGAGAGGTCGCGGCGGCGTTGCTCGGTTCCGAAGAGCGGCTCGAGTACACCCTGGTCGGTGACACGGTGAATCTCGCGCAGCGCCTGCAGGACTGGGCTCGTCCTTCGGGGACGACGGTACTGTCCGAAGCGACGGTGGCCGGGCTGACGGCGCCGCCTCCGCTCGAACGAATGGCGGAAGCGAAAGTGAAAGGAAGGGAGACGCCGGTGCTCGCCTTCCGATTGTCGAGTCAGGAAACCGCTGCGGCGGCGGGAAGCGGAGGGACAACACTGTGACCACACCCGGGCAACCAGTCGCCACCCAAGGACGGTTCGTCTGTCGCGCGCAAGGTGTGCGCAAGACGTTCGAAGCCGAATTGGCGCCCGTCCGCGCGGTGCGCGGGGTCGACCTCGACGTCGCGGCGGGAGAGTTCGTCGCGATCATGGGACCGTCGGGCTGTGGGAAGTCGACGCTGCTGAACCTGATCGCGGGGCTCGAGGTTGCCGACGAGGGCCAGATCACGATCGCCGAGGAAGTGATCACCGACAAGAGCGAGGACGAGCTCGCGCGCATGCGCCGCCGTCATGTCGGTGTCGTGTTCCAGTTCTTCAATCTGCTCGAAGGCATGAGCGTGTTGGAGAACGTCGTGCTGCCGGCGGTCATCGCCGGCACCAAGCGCAAGCCGGCCGAGACCCGGGCCCGAGACCTGCTCGACCTGCTCGGGCTGGGCGACAAGGCCAAGGAGGCGCCCGGTCTGCTTTCCGGCGGCCAGCGCCAACGCCTGGCGATCGCCCGAGCGCTCGCGAACGAGCCGACGTTGCTGCTCGCCGACGAGCCCACTGGCGCGCTCGACAGCGAAGGCGGTCACGAGGTGCTCGAGCTGTTCAAGCGGCTGCACTCCGACGGCCAGACCATCATCATGGTCACCCACAACGAAGAGGTCGCGGCCGCCGCCGACCGCATCGTGCGGATGCGCGACGGACGGGTCGAGTCGTCGGGGCCCGTCGAGACGGCCGCGCTCGCCGTCCAGAGCTGAGAAGGCGTGCGCTCCATGATCGGCCGGCAATGACCGGCGTGTCGTGATCGGCGTCGCGGTCTTCGCGGTTTGGGTCGTCGTCGCTGGCGCGGTGGTGCTGCGGCGCGGGCGCGAAGCATCGAGGTCGCGGGGCGCGCGCGTCGTCGTTGCCGCGCTCACTGGTGGGGCGATCGCCGCGGTCGTGGGCCTGCACGACGACGTGCCCGCCCCATTGCTGGCGGCCGGGCTCGTGGTGACGGTCGTCGCCGGGCTCGTCGTGTACCGCATGCAGTACCGGTCGGCGACCGCGGTCGACCGGGCCCGGCTGCAGTGGGTCGCGTGGGGCCTCGTCGTGTTCGCCGGCATTGCCGGCGCGGCCTGGTTGCTCGACACGTTGCTCGGTTGGCCGGGTCACGTGGCCGACATCGCAGTGTGTACGTCGTTGATGTTGCCGCTCGCGCTGGCGCTGGGTTCGTTCGAGTCGATCGCGGGCCAGGTCGACCGGATGCTGGTGGGATCGATCGAAGCGGGCGGGATCGTCCTCATGATCGGGGTCGTCTACGTGCTCGTGGTCCTCGGCTTCGGGAACGCACCCGACCACGCGCAGCGACGCGTGCTCGGCTTGTCGATGGTCGCGGCCGGCATCTCGTCGCTCGCCTACCTCCCGGTGCGGGCCCGGCTCGCCGACTTCGCGAACCGGCGTGTCTACGGCCAGCGGCGCGCCCCCGACGAAGCGCTGCAGACGTTCGGCGCGCGCATGTCGCGTGCGATCGCGCTCGACGAGCTGATGTTGCAGCTCGCGGAGTCGCTGCACCGGTCGATGCGACTCGTCGCGGCCGAGGTGTGGACGGGGACCGACGGTCTGCTCGAACGCGCGGCGGCAGTGCCGGATCGTGGACCCGCCCGCGTTCGGCTCACCGCCGAGGAGCTTCCTGTCGTCTCCCGGTCGCACGTATCGGGGAATGCGTGGATGCAGGTCTGGCTACCCGGAGTGCTCGCCGAACACGAGAACCGGGTCGTGCGGGTCGCTCCGATGGCGCATTCCGGCGAGCTGCTCGGGCTGCTGGTGTGCACGAGGGCTGACGGCGACGCTGCCTTCACCGAGGAAGAGGAGCGCGTCCTGACCGAGCTCGCGCGTCAGGTCGGTCTCGGTCTGCACAACTCGCGGCTCGACAGCGCGCTGCAGGCGTCGCTCGACGACCTGCGTGTCGCGAACGACCAACTGAGCGCGTCGCGGGCCCGCATCGTTGCCGCGGCCGACCAGTCGCGCCGCAAGATCGAGCGCGATCTGCACGACGGGGCGCAACAGCATCTCGTCGCGCTCGCGGTGAAGCTCGGCCTCGCCCGCCAGATGCTCGAAGCTGATCCGGCTGCGGTCGCCATCTTGCTCGAGGAGTTGCGCGGCGACGCGCAGGCGACGTTGACCGAGCTGCGCGAGCTCGCGCACGGCATCTACCCGCCACTGCTCATGGATCGCGGCCTCCCGGAAGCCCTGCGCGCCGCCGCGAATCGTGCCGTGCTCCCGACCGAGGTGGCGGCCGACGTCGGTCGCTACGAGCCGGAGGTCGAGGCGGCCGTGTACTTCTGCTGCCTGGAGGCGATGCAGAACGCGGGGAAGTACGCCGGCGAAGGCTCTCGCATCACGGTGACCGTCGATGCCTCCGACGACGAGCTGACCTTCGAAGTGGCCGACGACGGCGCCGGGTTCGACGCCACGAACGCGACGCGGACAGGACACGGGTTCGTCAACATGGCCGACCGGCTCGGTGCGATCGGCGGAGCGCTCGACGTCGACAGTACGCCGGGAACCGGCACGCGCATCCGGGGCCGGATCGCGCAGCGCGCACGCGAGCAGGCGCACGCATAGGCCGAGGCCGGGGCCGGGCCGCGCGGAGACGGTCGGGCGGATCGTGTCAGCCGTGGCGGCGCAGAACGAGCCGGGCCGCGTTCCAGCCGCACATGCCGTGCACGCCGCCGCCGGGTGGCGTCGACGACGAGCACAGGTAGAGCCCGCGCACGGGGGTGGCCCACGGCTGCAGCGAGTAGCGCGGTCGCCCGAAGAACTGGCGCAGGTCAGCGGCGCCGCCGTTGATGTCGCCGCCCACGTAGTTGGCGTCGTACGCCTCCATAGCCGCGGTTCCGATCGAATGCCGCGGCGAGCACACGTTCGCGGAACCCCGGCGCGAAGCGTTCGATCTGGCGCTCGATCGCCTCGGTCATGTCGACGGTCGAACCGTTGGGCACGTGGCAGTAGCCCCAGGCGGTGTGCTTGCCTGCGGGCGCGCGCGTCGCATCGAACAGGCTCTGCTGCGCGAGCAGCACGAAGGGGTGATCCGGATGATGGCCGTGTTGCACCTGGCCCTCGCCCGCGGTGATCTCGGCCGCGGTCCCACCGACGTGGACGGTCCCTGCGCGCAGCACGTCGGGGTTGGTCCACGGGATGGGTCCGTCGAGGGCCCAGTCGACCTTGAACACCCCGGCGCCGTAACGAAACCGCCCGAGCGTGCGGCGGTACCGCGCGGGGAGGCGCCCGTCGTCGAGGGCCAGCACCTGCCGGGGAGTGAGGTCGAGCAGCGTGGCGCGCGCGGGCGGGAGATCGCGCAGCGAGGTGACGGTGTGGTCGCACTCGACCGCGCCGCCTTGCGCCACGATGATCTGCGTGAGTGCGGCCGCGATCGCGCCCGAACCACCCTTGGCCATCGGCCAGCCCACGTGGTGCGCGAGGACGCCGAGGAACATGCCGAACCCGGCCGTGGACGGAGCGCGTAGCGAGAGGATGGAGTGACCGGCGAGACCGCTGAACAGCGCCGCCGCCTCGTCGCCGTCGAAGCGGCGCTCGACCCATGTCGACGGACGGATCCCGACCGCGCCGTAGCGCGCGAGCAACAGGGGATGACGGGGCGGAACGTCGAGGGGCGACATCAGCGACTCGATCAACGCGTCGGCGGAACGCACGAGCGGCGCGAAGAGTCGGCGGTACGCGCCGGCGTCTCGACCGAAGCCGGCGGCCGTTTCGTCGACGCCGCGCTCGAGAACTGCGGCGCGGCCGCCGTCGAGCGGATGGGCGAGGGGGGCGTAGGGGTGTACCCATTCGAGACCTTGTTCGGCGAGCGGGAGCGCGCGCATACCCGGGCGACGCGAGTGCCAACGGATGGATGGCCGAACACACGTCGTGTACGAAGCCGGGCAACGTGAGTGGTTCGGATCGCGTCCCACCGCCGGCGGTCGCCCCTGCCTCCAACACGAGGACGCGCCATCCGGCCGCGCCGAGGGTCGCCGCCGCGACGAGACCGTTCGGTCCGGCGCCGACGACGACCGCGTCGAACTCGGGGTCGGGTGTCAGCCGCGGTGTTGTTGCCACAGGTCGCGGACGAGGCTCGGACCGAAGTCTTCTTTGTGCACGTACGCGATCGCGCCACAGTCGCGGGCGTCGGCGGGGAGGTCGGCTTCGGAGTAGGTCGACAGGAGGATCACCGCGATCTCGGGGTGCGAGGACCGGATGCGGCGCGTCGCCTCGATGCCGTTGATCCCGGGCAGGTTGATGTCCATCAGCACGAGGTCGGGAAGTTCTTCGTTGGCGATCGAGACGGCATCTTCGCCCGACTCGGCTTCGGCCGCGACCTCGAAGCCGGCGGTCATGCCGATCACGGTCCGCGCCACGGCGCGAAAGGGCAGCTGATCGTCGACGATCAATACCGACACGGTCTTCGTCGTTCCGTCGGTGGCACTCATGTCGTCCTCGATGATCGCACCTCCCGGTCGTACGACCCAGGGTGGAGTCCCGACGTCGTGGTGGTGCTAGCCACCCTGCCCGGACAGGAACAACAACACGGCCTTGACCCGGCGGTGGGTGTCGGGCTCTTCGCTCAGGCCCAGCTTGGAGAAGAGCGAATTGATGTGTTTCTCCACCGCTCGTTCGGAGAGGAAGAGCGCGGCCGCGATACCCGCGTTGTTGCGGCCCTGGGCCATCTCCTCGAGCACTTCGCGCTCTCGGGGCGTGAGGCGGTCGATCGGTGACGCCGACTTCTTAGCCGCGACTGCACCAACGCATCGACGACGATGGGGTCGATGACGCTCCCGCCGCGGGCCACTTCCTCGAGCGCGTGGACGATCTGGGCGGCGTCGGAGACGCGCTCCTTCAGGAGGTAGCCGCGCCCGTCGGAACCGTCTTCGAGAAGCGCGATCGCGTACGCCGGTTCCGCGTACTGACTCAGTACGACGACGCCGACTTTGGGGTGCGACGTGCGCAGAGCCATCGCGGCGCGGATGCCCTCGTCGGTTCCCGTCGGCGGCATCCGGATGTCGGTGAGCACGACGTCGGGCTCGTCGGACGCGGTTGCCGCGAGCAGGTCGTCGTAGGTGCTGCAGGAGCCGATGACTTCCATGTCGGGGCACGCCTTCAGCAGTTTCACGATGCCTTCGCGCACGAGCAGGTTGTCCTCGGCGACTAAGACACGGAGCACCATCGGCCCAAAGCTATCGGGCCGCGACCTCGGGCAACGCCAGCCATCCCGATCAGGTCAGATCCTCGCCACGAACTCGGCGAGCGCGCCGTCGATGTCTTCGTCGACGACGCGGGATGTACGAAACCTGCGGGCAGCCACGGAAGGCCCGGTTCGTCCAGCGGACTCCTCTCCCGCCCCCCGCGCGATGATCATCGACGCCGGACCTACCAGTGTTCCCGAAACCATCCGGAGGAACGATGTCCGTCACGCCTGCCGAGCCGGAGCGACCCGAGTTCGGCGCGGCCGAGCTACTGCGCTGGCAGGAAGCGGGAGCCAAGCTCGGGAGCTCGCCGTCGCCGTTCTACGCAGCCCTCTTCGAGCGGTTCGCGGACGACTGCGAGCAGGGCACCCCGGCGATCGCGGCGTTGCTCGCGCGTGCACCGATGACGATCAATGCCGCGTCGCCGTTGCGCTTGATGGGCGGGGTGCACCGCGGTGTACGGGCGGGCGAGTTTCCCGCGCTGGCCGCGGCGTGGCCTACCCCCGAACGCCCACTGGGCGACGTCGACGAGGCCTACACGCGGTTGCAGGAAGTGCTCGAGGATCCGAGCGAGGTGGTGCTCGAGGCGCTGACCCGAGATCCGCAGACGAACGAGGTCGGCCGCAGCGCGGCGCTCGCGGTCGGACTCGCCGCCGTCGGCCGTGCGACCGGTTACCCGATCCGGCTGTTCGAGATCGGGAGCAGACGCGGGACTCAATCTGCGAATCGACTCGTATTTCTGTGACGGCGGCGCGAGCACGTGGGGCCCGTCCGACGCGACGCTCGCGTTCGGCGCCGACTCGTACACGGCCCCGGCCGACTTCAGCGGCGCGACGCCCATCGTGGAACGGCGCGGCTGCGACATCCATCCGATCGACGCAACGAGCACCGAAGGCGCGCAGACGTTGCTGTCGTACGTGTGGCCGGACCAGTTCACCCGGCTCGACCGTTTGAGTCGCGCGTTGGAGATCGCGCACGACCTGCCGGTCGCGATCGACGGGGAGTCGGCCGATGTCTGGGTCGAGCGCCACGTCGTGGCCGAGCCGGGAACAGCGACGGTTTTGATGCACTCGGTCATGTGGCAGTACATGCCGGACGACGTGCAGCGGCGCATTACGGCCACGATGCAAGCGCGGGGAACGCAGGCGAGCGGCGATGCGCCACTGGCGTTGTTGTCGATGGAGCCCGGACCGGCCGCGGTCACGATGGACCTTGCGCTGACCGTATGGCCCGGAGGCGAGCGTCGCATGCTGGCCCACTGCGGCGGCCACGGCCCGCCGATCGAACCACTCGAAACGTGAAGCCGTGATCCTTCTGGCGATCGTTGCGGCCGTGTTGATCGGGCGCGTGGCCGTGCGCCGACGATGGCCGGGAACCGCGCGGGTCCGATCGTTGTCGCGCGCGTATCAGCCGGCACTCGTCGCCTGGGTACGAGCAGCACCGGCAACATTCATCTACCTCGGAATCCTGACGGTAACGACGTGGATGCTCCTCGGCGCGAACCCGAGCGTGGCGCGTGCACTGCTCGAGGAGCAGAGCACGAATCTGCATCACCTGACCCACGACCCCGTCCGGGTCCTGATTCGGAGCGCATTCTGGCTGAACAGCTACGAGCTGTTGTTCTGGGTGATCCTGTTCGTCGTCGTGCTCGCGCCGGCCGAACACTGGTTGGGAACGCCGCGCTGGCTCGTGGTGTTCGCGAGCGGTCATGTCGGTGCGACGGTCCTGACCGCCACAGGTATCTGGCTTGCGCTACGCGCCGGCGTCACCTCCCACCGGCTCGAAGATGTCGTTGATGTCGGCGCCAGCTATGGGTTCGTCGCGATCGCGGCCGTCTTCACCTTCCGCCTTGCGCCCCGTTGGCGCGTCTTGTGGGCGGCAGTGCTTGTCGCGGCCGTTGCCGGCGGCATCGCGATCGACGGCACCTTCACCGCCTACGGCCACGCTGCCGCGCTGCTCATCGGGTTCGCGCTGTGTCCGCTGACCCGCACGCCGGGAGTGCGCGCTCGTGCGGACCTTCCGTTGCTGATGGCACCGCCGCGGCATTGACCTCCGTGGGCCGTCGGGCGGGCCGTCACGAGCGCCGAGCGGGTTGTTCCAACCGCGACGTGGACTGAGACGTTCGGTCAGCTGCGCCCATTGCCGCGACGGACGGTCCGAGCACCCTCACGGAGTTGGCGAACAGACGCTCGCACCAGGCAGTTCGGTCCGTCGGCCCATGGAAGAGTCCGCACACCAAGTCCGGGTTCCCAGGTACGAACGCCTCCGGGAAGACGACGAGCTCCGCGCCGTCGGCAGCCGCCGCTGCGATCAGGTTGCACACCTTGTCCACTGTTGCGTCCAGATCTAGGAAGACCGGCGTCTCCTGAACAGCTGCCACTCGAATCCGCGTCACCACAAGCCCAGTCCGGCCGCGCCCCATTCGACAATAACGATTCTGCTGCAGGCCGTGGAGGAGCCCAAGCTCCAACGACCGCGCCTGCGATGTGCCGCTTCGGGACGCTCGCGATCGCGAATGATCGGCAACGCGCAGCTGTACGGCGATGTCTCGAACCTGGCACTCGCAGCACCGTGTCGTCGACGAACGCTATCGTCGAGCGTTGACGCCCCGTAAGGAGAAGCCATGACTGATCACGTTTACCGTGTCACCGAGATCGTCGGATCGTCTCCTGACGGGACGGACGAAGCGATTCGTGCCGGCATCGCACGAGCCGCGACCACCTTGCGCAATCTCGACTGGTTCGAAGTGACCAATGTTCGCGGTCGTCTGGTCGATGGCGCCGTCGGACACTTCCAGGTGACGATGAAGGTCGGGTTCCGCCTCGATGACTGACCGCCCGAGCGACTGACTTACCGTCCTCGCCGCGCCCGTAAGGCAGACATCGTCGCGACGTCAGCCGTGAACGGGTGCGTGTACACGCGAGCTGATGCACCGAATGGGTCACGTGTTGATGCACCCCCCCCCGGGCAGCTTTGATGCGGTGACCAGCCGCCACCTTCTCTGGACGCTCCGCCAGCCCGCCCGGGCGATGGCCGACTGGAGAGAGCTGCTGCGGCCGGGCGGCCGGCTCGTCGCAGTGGACGGCTTCTGGTTCACCGAGAGGGACGCCGACGTTCCACCTTTCTTTGCCGAGCACTACACCGCGGATACCAGGGCGGAGCTCCCGTTCATGCACCTTGGCGGGCTCGAGCCGATCCTCGACGCACTGTCAGCAGCAGGTTTCGTCGACGTGGCTGCCGAGCACCGGCCCGACCTCAGCCTTGGAGGCGGAGTGCCGTACGTCATCATCGGAACCAAGCCCTGAAGGACGGGTGTGACCACGCTCACCCGTCGGTACTCGGCGCTGATCTTCGCCAGGCCAAAGGCGTGGCGACTGCTTCTTCAGGATCGAGCTGCGCTGGTTCCGGTGACGAGGCGCTCCCTGTCGAACATCTTGGCGACGATGCGTAGGGCGCGCATATCGATCGCCAATAGTCCGACCGCGAACAGCACGACTACGCCGAAAGGCGGGAGGCTCGCGGGATCGGTGCAGACCTTCGTCAAGGTCTGCACACGTGGGCTGAGCAGGACATTCTCGAGAGCAGGGTGACCGGGATCGAACCGGCATGGCCAGCTTGGAAGGTCGGGCGGCTGCCGCCGCGCCGACCGTCTTGTGCAGACGTTTGTGCAGGTCAACGCACATGTCGGTTGACCGCCCAATACCGCCCATGCCCGCCCGTGCCCGATAGTTAGGGCACGGGGAGGGAACGAACGCGCCGCTCTGGATCGGCACCTACGCTTCCGCGAGTTCGGTTGACCCACGTCTCCGGAAGGGAACCGCGATGGATCCGATCACGGGTGGGCTCCTCGTCTTCCTGGTCGTCTTCGTGGCTTCTCTCGTGCTGATGGCCGGCTTCGGCGTCGCGGTCTGCGCGGCGTTCGGAAGGAACAAGGGCTCCGCGAGCGGTAGCCGTGCCCGGTCGCGCACGACGACCGAAGGCAAGGTGATCCAGGGCGTGCAGACCTCGGCCGGTTGCGCTTAGCGCAACCGGCATATCTGTGCCGATCTTGGCGACCGTTTCGCGGGCGAGCGTGCATCGTGATGCAACGTGTGTGAGCTCGGTTTGACGCGAGGTTTCTGGTCGCGTTTCCGGGACTCGACGCGCCATTCAGGGATGTGGACGAGCTCTCG
Organism: uncultured Actinomycetes bacterium; assembly: GCA_963761055.1. GTDB lineage: Bacteria > Actinomycetota > Acidimicrobiia > IMCC26256 > PALSA-610 > PALSA-610. Next base: position 599,850 of record CAVXFO010000001.1, read on the forward strand.
ACGTTGTTGGACATCGGTGCGGTGGCGGAACGTCTGTGCGTCACGGAGCGACACGTTCGCCGGCTGGTCGCGGAGCGCCGGATTCCGTACGTCAAGGTCGGCCGCTTCGTGCGCTTCGATCCCGTCGACGTCGCGGACTGGATCACCGCTGCTCGCGTCCGCCGCGTTCGCTGACACACCCGCCGCGTATGATCGAAACGGAGCTCGGCTCGGCACGACACGCGCCGCCGGCTCCGGATCGCGCCGCTGAGGCGCCTCGTCACGTCGACCGGCACGGGAGCCGAACGATGAGCAGGCGCCGCACGTTCGGTTCCATTCGTACGTTGTCGTCCGGCCGCTACCAAGCCGCGCTACACCTCGTCCGACGGCGTCCGCCATCGGCGCCGCGCAGCTTCGCGACCAAGGCCGAAGCGAGTCAGTGGCTCGCGAAGATCGAGACCGAGTTCGCCCGAGGCACGTGGACCGATCCCGACGCCGGTCGCGTGTCGCTCGACGGGTACGCGCGGAGCTGGGTCGAGACCCGCGCCAACCTGCGTCCGCGCACCGTCGATCTGTACGAGTCGCTGCTCGAGCACCACATCGTCCCGGCGCTCGGCGATCACGAGGTCGGCACGCTCAGCGCCGGAACCGTTCGCCGGTGGCACTCGCAGCTGGTGCGGAGGAGCGGGTCCGGTTCGCTGACGCCGGCCAAGAGCTACCGGCTCCTGCGGACGATCCTGAACACTGCCGTCGCCGACGGTCTCATCGCGCGAAACCCGTGCGCGATCGTCGGTGCGGGCATCGAGCGCAGCGCCGAGCGCCCGGTCGCGACGCTCGCTCAGGTCTGGGCGTTGGCCGACGCGGTCCCGCCGCACTTCCGCGCGCTGGTGCTCACGGCTGCGTTCGGCGGCCTTCGCTTCGGCGAGCTCGCAGGACTGACGCGCGATTGCGTCGATCTTGCCGCCGGCACGATCACCGTTCGCCGTGCGCTCGTCCAGCGCGACGACGGAACCCTGCAGCTCGGCCCGCCCAAGAGCGAAGCCGGCCGCCGCACCTTCACGATTCCCGCCGCGCTCGTGCCCGAGCTCGCCGCCATCTGGACGAGTACGTCGAGCAGGACGACGACGCGCTCGTCTTCGTCGGAGCGAAGGGCGCACGCCTCCGACGGTCGAACTGGTCGGTCCTCTGGAAGAAGGCGACGGAGAAGGTCGGCGTGGCCGGCCTGCGGCTTCACGACCTCCGCCACACGTGCAACACCCTCACAGCCGCGACCGGTGCGAGCACCCGCGAGCTGATGCACCGCATGGGCCACGCCTCCCCGCGCGCCGCCCTCCGCTACCAGCACGCGACCCGGGAACGCGACGTCGTGATCGCGACCACGCTCGACCAGATCATCCAGGAGGGAACGACGTGAGGCGACGCATGCGCCGAGGCGAGCAGCCGCCCGCCGACGCCACCGTGATCATCCGAGCCGACGAGCTCGATCCCGAGGTGCTGTTCGCGGACGCCCGCGACAACCACACCTTCTACGGGTTCTACGGGATCTCGGTCTTCGCCGACACGCTCGACGCGCGGTGGTTCGACCGAGCGGAGCGGTTCCGCGAACCATCCCTGGCTCGTCCTCTTCACCGCCGGCGGTCTGTACTCGTCGGGCCTCGAGCTTTGGGACACGGGGCAAGCGCCGCACTACGACATCGTGCACGAGGATCTCGACGAGCTCGTCCGTCGTATCCTTGGAACACCGCACCAGGTGTATCCGAATCCGTTCCACCAGGAGGGACCGTGACGAAGCCACCCCGCCTCGACCTGTGGGCCGACTTCAACAACGAGGACGACGACGGTTTCGGTTGGTCGGCGCTCCATCACGCCACCGATCCTGCGCGTGTGACACCGGGGGCACGTGTCATCGCCGGCACCGAGCGGGCGTGGGCGGTCGCCGAAATCATCGCCGTCGACGACGACGGCATGGTCCACTTTCGTGTGCTCCACGCGCAACGATCCCGACTCGCAGCGTGTGCTGGCGGACGCCTCGAATGGCTGACGACTCGCGTACGTTCCGCGCCGTCTACGAGCGCGATGCGGCCGACGGATCGTGGCTCGTCCGCGTCGAAGGCCTCGACGGCTGCCACACATACGGACACACGAAGCCCCAAGCCGCCGACCGCATCCGAGAAGCCCTCGCCGCCTGGCTCGACAAAGACCCGAGCGAGTTCACCCTTTCGCACGCCTGAGCCGCGCCGAGATCGGGCGACGTCTCGGATGCGAGAGTGGTTCTGCTGTGCCACGATCTGCTCGTGACTCGGCTCTTCTCGTTCGTGGTCGATTCGAACGATCACATTGCCCAGGCGCGATGGTGGGCAGACGTACTCGCCACGCCGGTCGCCGGCGAACGAGACGACGAAGCCGTACTCTCTCCACCCGGCACGCCGGAGATCGTCTTCGTTCCCGTTCCGGAAACGAAGACTTGCAAGAACCGAATCCATCTCGACCTGGCGACCTACTCGCCGAGCGAACACGCGGACCTCGTGGCCTCGCTGACCGACCGAGGCGCCGAACACGTTGATCTCGGTCAGGGTGATGTGGATTGGGTCGTTTTCGCGGACCTCGACGGGAACGAGTTCTGCGTCGTGGAGCCTCGGCCGACGCACCGCTACTCCGGGAAGCTCGCAGCGATCATGCTCGAAACGGTCGAGCCGCAGAAGTCCGGTGCGTTCTGGTCGACGGCGAGCGGATGGCAGGTGCTCGCTCATGGTCCCTCCGGCGCCGTACTCCGCGATGCTTCGGGCCTCGGCCCGTACTTCGTCATCGGCGAACACGACGAGCGCAACACCGGGAAGAACCGAATCCATCTCGACGTTGCGCCCACCCTCTCCGAGGACCACGACGTGGAGGTCGAACGACTCATCGCGGCTGGCGGTCAACGCATCGACATCGGCCAAGGAGATGTTCCTTGGGTGGTTCTCGCTGACCCAGGCGGAAACGAACTCTGCGTCTTGACACCGCGCTGAGCGGTCGCCATCACTCGATCGGCGTTGTCAACTGCGTCGCGCATGGTTCCGACACCTGCGACGACCTCTGAGTATGCATTCGTTCGGGCACGGGGAGGGCACAAACGGTGCTCGCCTCGACCGGTGCAGACGTTCGTCAAGGTCTGTACACGTGGGCTGAGCAGGACTTTCTCGGAGAGCGGGTGACCGGGATCGAACCGGCATGGCCAGCTTGGAAGGCTGGGGCTCTGCCATTGAGCTACACCCGCGGGGTCCACAGCCTAGGCGGCGAGGCGTGGTCGCCCGTGAGCACCGGCGATCAGCTGCGCAGTGCCGCCTCGACAGAGGCGGGTCCGAGTCTCGATGCTGTAACCCAGAGCACTCAGGCCGGGTGGGTCGCGTGCACGACGACTGCGGCGAACGCCACGATCACCCCGTTGCCTTCGCTCCGGGGATCGAACCCGTCGCGTTACGACCGACGTCGTGTCGCCGTAACTCAGGGTGCCGACCGCGCCGACGACCTCCGCGAGCTCGTGGTCCAGCAACGCGCGCACGTGCGACGGATCCATCAGCCGGTGGAGCTCGTCGAATCGGTCGCGCAGCTCGGCCGTGGGTGCCACCAGGTCGGAGACGACGACGCGGCCGCCGGGACGACACATCCGTACCATCTCCGCCACCGCGCCGGGTGAGCGCGGTCACGTCCGCGGAGTGACGTTCTGGAGCCGTACCTGACCGATCGCGACGAGACGGGCGTCGGCGTCGGTGACGCGCACCTCCCAGAGTTGCGCGGTCCGGCCCTGTTGGATCGCAGTGGCGTGCACGTCGACTCGTCCCGAGACCTTCGAGCGCACGAAGTTGGTGTTGTTGTTCACACCGACCGCGACGAGCCCGATCTCGGCGGCCGCAGTCGAGGCGCCGATGCTTGCCGTGCTCTCGATCGCCGTGGTGTACACCCCGCCGTGCACGAGACCCCACGGCTGATGGTGCTCGGGCCCGAGGTCGATCCATCCGGTGACCGCCGTCGGTCCGATCTCGCCGAGATGCAGGCCGGCTGCTCGCATGAACTCGCTGGTTCCTTCGGAGGCAGGATGTCGGGGCATCGGTCACGCGGAGACCTCGGTCGTCGTGCGGCGGGGACGGGAACCCGAGCGCGCCTCGCTCGCCGCGGACGAAGGCGTCCGCACGGTAGCTACCGTTTCGCCATGAGCGGCGACCCGATTCGCTTCGGTGTCCAGGCGAGTCCCGAGTCGGGCGCGGCCGCGTGGCTCGACCTCGCGGTCAAGGCCGAAGACCTCGGGTTCGACGCGTTGTACGTCGCCCACCATGTCGGTGTGGCCGCGAGCCCGTTCGTCGCGCTGGCGGCCGCCGCGGCGGTGACATCGACCCTCCGGCTCGGCACCTACGTCGTCAACTGCGGAGTGCGTGATCCGCTCGCAATCGCGAGCGATGCGGCAACGCTCGATCAGCTCTCGGACGGCCGGGTCGTGCTGGGCCTCGGCGCCGGCCACACTCCGGCGGAGTGGACGATGTCGGGTCGTGCGTACCCGACCGCCGCCGAACGCGTCGGCCGGCTGGCCGAGACGGTCGAGGTCGTCGGCGCACTGATCCGCGGCGACACCGTGACGTATCACGGTCGCCACCTCGATCTCGACGAGGCGGTCCTCGCCCAGCCCCGACCGGTCCAGGCCCGCATCCCGCTGCTCGTCGGCGGGAACGGGTCTGCGTTGCTCCGGATCGCGGGTCGCGCGGCCGATGTCGTCGGCCTCACGGGGCTCGGCCGCACGCTCGCCGACGGTCACCGCCACGAGGTCGACTGGCGGCGCGATGCGATCGACGACCGGGTCGCGCTCGGTGCGTGCTGCGGCCGCGGAGCGGAACGCGCGCCCGTGCTCGACGCGCTGGTGCAACACGTCGAGATCACGGACGACCGTGACGACGCGGCCGAGCGCTGCGCGCGCCTGGCGCCCGGTATGACTCCTTCCGATGTCGTCTCGGCTCCCTACGCGCTCGTCGGTTCGGTCGAACAGCTCGTCGAGGAGATCACCGGTCACCGCGATCGGTGGGGTATCACGTCGTACGTCGTGCGCGCTGCGGCCGTCGATCTGGTCGCACCGATCATCGAGCGTTTCGCCCCGTGACTTCAGCGCCGGGACGGCCGATCAGTCGCGCGGCGGGATCTGCTGCACCGCCCAGCGATTCCCGTCCGGGTCGGAAAAATAGACGAAGTCGCCCCACGGGAACGTCTCGACCTCACTGACGTCGACGCCGCGCTCCGTGAGCTCGTCGTGCGCGGCCTTGATATCGGGCACCACGATCTGCATTCCTTCGACCGAGCCCGGCGCGGCCTGTGTGATCCCTTTGCCGATGGCGATGGAACACGCCGAGCCGGGCGGAGTCAGTTGCACGAACCGAACGTCGTCGCTGACCGTCGCGTCGATGTCGGCGTTGAACCCGACCTTGTCGACGTAGAAGGCCTTGGCCCGGTCGACATCGGTCACGGGGATCGCAACCAGTTCCAACTTCCAATCCATCACTGCTCCCTTGTCGTGGGTTCGGTAGGTGCATCGTGCGCCCGAGAAGTGGCCACCTGCTGACCGCTTTCTCCGGACGTCTCGGTCGGTCTGGAAGTCGTTGGTCGCCGCGTGGTACTCCGTAGCGATGGCCTGCGAGACGCACGCCGGGATCGTCGACCTGCTGGGCTCCTGCGGTGCCGCAACCGTGGCCCATCCCGGCGGCGACCTACTCACGCACCTCCTGCGGACCGAGCAGATCCTGCGCTCGTGGGGAGAGCCCGACGACATCTGTCTGGCCGGCCTCGGGCACACGTTGTACGGGACGGCCGGCTTCGCGGTCGCGCTCGTGCCGCGGACGTCGAGGGCGGTCGCGCGGGCCGTGCTGGGCGAGACGGTGGAGGCGCTCGTCTACCGCTACTGCTCGTGTGATCGCGAAGCGACGTATCCGGCGCTCGCCTCCCCTCCGGTGGTCTTTGCCGATCGCTTCTCGGGCCGGACCGAAGTGGCCGGCGCCGACGACATGCACGCGTTCTCCGTCATCACGATCGCCAACGAGCTCGATCTCGTCCGCGAAGGGGCCTTCGATGCGTCGACCCTCGTGCAGATCGACGCGCTGTTCGCCGACCTTGCACCGTTCGCTCCCGACGCCGCGGCCGCGGCCCGGGCCGAGGTACACGAGCGCTACGAGCTCTGATCCGAGCCCGCACGCCGTTCCGCGACGCGCGCGAGCAGTGCGGCAAGACGCCGGTGTTCGTCGTCACGAAGGTGGCGGCCGAACGACATCCGCAGCGCATCGACGTAGATCTCGTTGGCGCCGCGAAATTGTGAGCGGCCGGCTCGCGTCAACACCACGATCGACGCGCGGCGATCGGCCGGATCGGGACGGCGCTCGACGAGTCCGTCGGATTCCATGCGTTGCACCAGGCGACTGAAACCCGGTTGGCTGTAGCGGGGATGCATGTGGCGCTGCAGTTCGCCCATCGGCATCCGGTGCTCGGCCCGCTCGAGGTATGCGAGCGCCGAGAACACGCCCGAGTCCATGCCCGCGAAATCGTCGAGCGCGGCCACGACGTCGTGGAGCACCGATTGATACACCCCGACGAGCGCGCTCCAACTCGGGAGCGGATCGATCGCGTCGGGCACGACACCAACATAGCGACGCCGGCCCGGCGATCCATGCGAACGCATACGATCCTCCGGATGCCGCCGGATCCGGGTACCGACGCCGACGAGGGCGCACCGTGGTGGAAGTCCGGGGTGCTGTACCAGATCTATCCGTTGTCGTTCGCCGACTCGAACGGCGACGGTTTCGGTGACCTGCAGGGCATCGTCGAGCACCTCGATCATCTGGAATGGCTCGGAGTCGACGCGATCTGGTTGAGCCCGATCACGCCGTCGCCGAACGCCGACTGGGGCTACGACGTCGCCGACTACTGCGCGGTGCAGCCGGACATCGGAACACTCGAGTCGTTCGACGGCTTCGTCGCCGCGGCCCACGCGCGCGACATGCGCGTGCTGCTGGATTTCGTCCCCAACCACACGAGCGAGGAACATCCGTGGTTCGTCGACTCGCGTTCGTCGCGATCCGCAGTGCATCGCGACTGGTACATCTGGGCCGATCCGAAGCCCGACGGTTCGCCACCGAACAACTGGGCCAGCAGTTTCGGCGGCCCGGGTTGGACGCTCGACGCGACGACGGGCCAGTACTACATGCACAATCACCTCCGCGAGCAACCTGATCTCAACTGGTGGAACGACCAGGTGCGCGACCACTTCGACGGCATCCTGCGCTTCTGGTTCGACCGCGGTGTCGACGGGTTCCGCATCGACGTCTGCAACCTCATCGTGAAGGACGCGCGGCTCCGTGACAATCCGCCCGCGACCGCCGATGACCCGCTCGATGTCCAGATCATGGGCCAGCGCTCTGTGTACAACGGGAACCGGCCCGAACTGCACGACGTGTTGCGCCGGTGGCGCGCGATCGCGGAGTCGTACGAGCCGCCCCGGCTGCTCGTCGGCGAGACACCGGTCGGCGACGCGGCGACTCTCGCCGCGTTCTACGGCGCCGATCTCGACGAGTTGCAGCTCGCGTTCAACTTCCCGTTCATCAACGCACCGCTCGAGGTCGAGCCGATGCGAGAAGTCGTCGAGTCGATCGAGGCGATGCTGCCGCCGGGAGCGTGGCCGGCGTGGACGGGTTCGAACCACGACATGTTCCGCCTCGCCACCCGCTGGGCTCACGACGATCCGCAACGTGCCCGGGTCGCACTGATGATGCTCCTGTGCCTGCGCGGTACCGCAGTGCTCTACCAAGGCGACGAGATCGGCCTGCGCGATGTTGCAGTGGGACCATCCGACCTGCGCGATCCGCTCGGCGTGAAGTACTGGCCCGCGTACGCGGGACGCGACGCGTGCCGAACCCCGATGCCGTGGAACGACGGGCCCGGCGCCGGCTTCACAGCAGCCGGGGCCCGGCCGTGGCTTCCGATCGGCACGACCGCGCGCAACGTCGCCGATCAACTCGGCGACCCGGCATCGCTGATGGTGTTCGTCCGCGACCTGATCGCGCGGCGCGGGCAACTCTCTGATCTGTCACTGGGCGCCTACGAACGCATCTCCGCGCCCGCGGGCGTCTGGGCGTGGCGGCGCGGGACGGGTCACGCTGTGGTCGCGCGTCTGGCCGACTGCGCCGCGGTCGTCGACGGGATCAGCGGGCGCGTCGTCGTCGCTACCGATCGTGACCGCGACGGCGAGCGTGTGCTCGGCTCGCTGACGCTGCAGGGTTGGGACGGTTGCGTCGTCGAGTTGGACGCACCCTGATCGGCTCGTCGAGCCGCGCCGCGGCCGCGATGGAGTTTCAGCCGCCGAGCTGCTGGCGTTTGACCTGCTCGGTGCGCATCGCCGCCGCGAACATCAGGTCGTCGAAGGTGCCGCCCGGGACGTTCCGCACCATGCCCGCCGCCAGGGCGAGGCGCGAAGTCGTGCCGTCGGTGAGCGCGCGCACGCCGGCGACCGCCGCCAGCGCCTCGTCGGTGCAGTCGGGGAGGAGCACGGCAAAGCGCAACGATTCGATACGGCCGACGACGTCCGAGGCGCGGAACGCCTTGCGCATGAGTTCGCCCATCGCCATGAGCACCCGGTCGATCGTCGGGTCCCGGGTAAGCGAGATCGCGCTCGTCCCCCGAGTAGAAGTCGAAGTACGCGAGCGCGAACGGGCGCGTCGCGGCGCTGGCACGACCGGAACACGGGCGACGCGGCGGCAACGAAGCCCGCCCGGTTCCACACTCCGGTCACCTCGTCGATCCCGACCGTCTGCCGGCTGTGCCCATTCGTCTTCGGCTCCGTGCGCATCTCGACTGGGCTCCCGGCGTTGGGTCCGACGCGCGTGCGTTCCCGCGTGTCGCTCGGCTGCGTTCGTTCGAGTGATCAGCATCGCGCCGGCGCGGGCTTTCGGGAGAGCCGCAATCGCGCCGAATGGCACATGTCACAGTTGCCTCGGTCGCGCGGTGTTCAGAGGCCGTGTACGGCCGGTACGAATCGCGCGAGATACGACGTGAGATGCACGTAGGTGCCGGTGAAGAGCAGCACGCCCAGACCGACGAGCAAGACGCCCGCGATCCGTTCGAGTGCCGGCCCGGCCCGGCGCAGTCGTTCGGCGAGTGCGGGTGACGACGCGAGTCCGAGCGCGGCGAGGAGGAACGGCACGCCGATCCCGGCCGCGTACGCGCTCGAGAAGCAGGGTGCCACGTCCGACCTCTCCGGTGCGCGCCGCGATCGTGAGGGCCGCCGCGAGGAGTGGCCCCACACACGGGCTCCACCCGGCCCCGAACGCGATTCCGACGACGTACGGGCGCGCGACGCCGGTGACCTTCGGCAGCGCGGGGATCAAGCGCCGTTCGCGCGCGAGCGGGCCGCGCAAGACGCCGAGCAGCGCGAGGCCCATGATCGTGATGACGGCGCCCCCGACCACACGCACGGTGTCCTGGAACGTGGACAGCGACGAGCCGAGGAGCCCGGCGGTCGCGCCGAGGCCCGCGAACACAGTCGTGAAGCCCGCGATGAACAGCAGGGTGGCCGGCACCGCGCGCGGGATCTCGGGCGTCGCCCATCTCGCCGACGATGATCCCGAGGTACGCGGGAACGAGCGGCACGATGCAGGGTGCGAGGAACGACGCCACCCCGGCTCCGAACAGCGCGAACACCTGAGCCGCGGTATTACTCATCCAAACGTGAACGAGTACGCCTCGAGACCGGGCGCGGTCGCGATCACCTGGAGTTGGTGCGTCTCGACGCCGGGCGCGAGCACCAGCCGGTACATGTCGGGCGCGGTGACGGTGACGACCGTGCGCGCGGTCGCATCGAGATGCACACTCGCGCCGCGATCGTTCACGGGTATCGGTCGGCCGTCGAGCGTGATGATCGCGTCGACGGGTTTGCCGGTGGCCGACGCCAGGACGAGGTTGACCGACTGCGCGTGCATGCCGAGCGCGATCGCGGAGCCGGCCTCGACTGCGGTGACCTGTTCCACCGCGCCGTCCCACGTGCCTTCGAGCACGGCTGCGGGCGGGGTGGGCGTGGCGTTGGCCGGGTATTCGTGCACACCGGTCTCGGCGCCGATCTGGCTCGGTCGTTGTGCGTCGCCGGCACCGAGATAGGTCTCGGGATTCACGGGTTGGCCCGAACCGGTCTCGGCCTCGACCTGGTCGGCGCGCGGCGCGCTCGACGCAACGCCGAGAAGGGAGCGCAGCACGTCCTCGGTGTTCGTGTAGTCACCCTCACCGAAGTGTGAGTACCGAAGGTGCCCGGTGCGGTCGGCGACATAGTCGGCCGGCCAGTATTGGTTCTTGAACGCGTTCCAGGTCGACATGTCGTCGTCGAGCGCGACCGGCCACGTCACGTCGAGGCGCTTCACCGCGCCTTCGACGTTGCTGTGCACCCGCTCGAAGTCGAACTCGGGCGAGTGCACGCCGATCACGACGAGTCCGTCGGCCCGGTACCGGTCGGCCCACGCACGCACGTACGGGAAGGTGCGCAGGCAGTTGATGCACGAGTAGGTCCAGAAGTCGTAGAGCACGACCTTGCCCGTGAGAGTTTCGGTCGTGAGGGGCGGGGAATTGATCCAACCTGTGGCGGTGACCGCCGGCGCCGGACCATTGTCGGGGAGCTTCGACGTGTCGACCGGGCCTGAGATCGACGAAGGGTTCGAGCCGGCCGCGAAGGCGACGCTGGCGACCGCGACTGCGGCGACGACGCCCGCGATGATCAGGTACAGGCCGCGCCGGCGCGGCCGCTCGGAGCTCATCGCGCGGGGCGGCCGGGTGTTCCCCGTCGAGTTCGGCATGGCCGGATTCTAAGAGTGGACGCGCTGGCCGTACCGGAACCGTCGAACAACTGCGGCTCAGTCGCGCCAGCGGGGGAGGACATCGGTCGCGATCTCGTCGACGATCGACTCCGGTTCGTCCCAGGCCGGATCGTCGGGCCGCGGATGATGGAACGCGAGATCGGTGAACCCCATGGCGGCGTACCTCCCGACGAAGTCGTCGAACGCGCCCGTACTCGCGAGGGGGCGTTCGTCGGAGTTGCCGATCATGAAGATGCGGCGGATCGACTCGGGATCGCGGTCGATCGCAGCACACGTCTCGTCGAGCCGGCGACTCTGTTCGCGCGCCGCTTCGGCGGCTCTGGTCGCGGAACGGTCTTCGCCCGACGTGGCCCCGAACGTGATCCACGCGTCGCCCCGCCGCGCCGTCGACGCGAGCGATCGCGGACCCGCCGCGGCGATCGCGATCGGGACGTGAGGCGTCTGCAGCGCCGCGGGTCGTATGCACGCGTCGTGCACGGTGTAGTACTCGCCGGCGTACGAGACGGTCTCGTCGGTGAAGAGGCGGTCGAGCAGGTCGACGAACTCGTCGAGCCGTGCGACGAGTTGGCGCGGTGTGAGCGGATCCGCGCCGAAGACGGTGGAATCGAAACCGAGTCCGCCCGCGCCGACGCCGAGCACGAAGCGGCCGCCCGACACGTGGTCGAGCGTGACCGAGTCCTGGGCGAGGGTCACCGGATGGCGGTGGTTCGGCGACGCCACCAGGGTGCCGAGACCGATCCGTTCCGTCGCCCCGGCCAGGCCGGCCAGCCAGGGGATCGCCGAGAACCACGTCCGGCCGCGGTAGCGCCGCCACGAGAGATGGTCGTACGTCCAGAGGTGGTCGTAACCGAGGGCCTCGAGGTGGCGGGCACGTGCGCGCGTCTCCGGCCACGGATCGGTGGGAAGCATCACGACGCCGACCCGCATGGTGCCGAGTCTGCCAGGGCGTCGGTGCGGCCGCCGGTTGCATGCCGGGGACAGTGCGACGATCGTAGGCAGCCATGACCGCGATGGAGACGGCCGCGCCACCCGACGCGGAACCCACCGGCGGGTACGGCAATCGCTACGCGATCCTGGCGGTGCTGTGTCTCGCGTTGCTGATCGTCGGTATCGACGGCACCGTCGTGAACGTCGCGCTGCCGACCCTCGTCCGCGACGTCGGTGCGTCGTCGAGCGAGTTGCAATGGATCGTCGACGCCTACACGATCGTGTTCGCGAGCTTCCTCCTGATCGCGGGAAATACCGGCGACCGGCTGGGCCGCAAGCGGTGCTTCATCGTCGGCCTGCTGATCTTCGGTGCGGGATCGTTCGCATGCTCGCGAGTTTCCACCGCGAATGTGTTGATCCCGCTGCGCGGTCTCCAGGGCTTCGGCGCCGCGTTCATCATGCCCGCCACCCTGTCGATCCTCGTCAACGTGTTCAACGACCCAAGTGAGCGTGCTCGGGCCATCGCGCTATGGGCCGGCGTCTCCGGGCTCGGAGTCGCGATCGGCCCGGTCGTCAGTGGGTACCTGCTCGAGCACTTCTGGTGGGGTTCGATCTTTCTCGTCAACGTGCCGATCGTCGCGGCCGCGATCGTGGCCGCGTTCGTGTTGGTACCCGAGTCGCGCGACCAGCATGCGGCGCGCCTCGACCTGGCCGGCACCGCGCTCTCCACCGTGGGGCTCGTTGCCTTGTTGTATGGGATCATCGACGGCCCGACGAACGGTTGGACCGGTCCGAAGACCGTCGTCGCGTTCGTCGTCGCGCTGGTCCTGCTGACGACGTTCGTCCTGTGGGAACGCCAGACCGACCACCCGATCCTCGACGTGTCGTTCTTCAAGAATCCACGTTTCACCGCGGCGTCGATCGCGGTGACACTCGTATTCTTCGCGATGTTCGGCTCGCTGTTCTTCATCAGCCAGTACCTGCAGTTCGTGCTCGGGTACACCGCGCTGAAGTCGGGCGTCGGGCTGGTGCCCGTCGCGGCGGCGCTGATGGTCGCGGCGCCGCTGAGCGCGCGGTTGGTGTCGCTCGGGGGCACGAAGCGAACCGTCACTCTCGGCCTGTTCCTGGTCGCGGTGGCGCTCGCGATCTTCTCCCGGAGCACGCCGACGAGCGGCTACGGGCTGGTGGCGCTGGTGCTCGTGATCATCGGGATCGGGATGGGCCTCGCGATGGCGCCGGCGACCGATTCGATCATGGGTTCGCTCCCACCCGAGAAGGCCGGCGTGGGATCCGCGATGAACGACACGACCCGCGAGATCGGCGGCGCGCTCGGGGTGGCGATCATGGGAAGCATCGCGACCGCGTCCTACTCGGCCCGTATCGTGCACGACGCGAACTTCGGCGCGCTGCAGAAGGTGTCGCCCGCCGCCGCGCGGGCGGTGAAGGATTCGGTCGGCGGTGCTGCGCTCGCAGCCACCCACCTTCCCGCCGCGGTGCAAGGCGCGGTGGTGGCGGCCGCGAACGAAGCGTTCGTCCGCGCGATGGACCATGCCCTGCTTATCGCAGCCGTCGTGGCCTTGCTCGGCGCGGCGGTGGCGTACGGGTTCCTGCCCGCCCGGGCGCGTGACGCCGAGAGCGTCGACAGCGGAATGGACGAAAGGATCGTCGACGACACCGCGCGTCGCCTCGACCCCCAGGTCCGGCTCGGTCTCGCTCGCACCACGCTCTCGCTGCTGGCCGAGGCGGGCATGTCGAGTCTGACCTACGGTGCCATCTCCACACGCTCGGGTGTCTCGACCGACACCCTGCAGCGGTACTGGACCTCGCGGGTTGACGCCGTCACCGACGCGCTCGAAGAGGTGTTCCGGTCCCGTCCCGTCCCGCACACCGGCGACCTGCACCGCGATCTCTGTGACTATGTCCACGAGCTCGGCGTCGCACTCGCGGAGCCGAGTGCGCGCCGAATGCTCGCCGCGATCATCGCGGAGTCGGCGAACGACCCCGCGCTTGCGACCTCGCTGCGCGAGCGGGTCGTGGAAGGCCGGCGGGCCGAGATCGCGGCTCGGATGAGCCTCGAGCCGGATCGGCTCCAGGTGCCGCTCGGCGCCGCGGTCGACGAGCTCGTCGGCCCGATCTACTACCGCGCGCTCTTCGCCGACGGCGTCATCGACGACGAGTTACTCGATTCGATCGTGTCGGGTCTCGTCGATTGACGCCGAGGCCGCGACCTCTCGGTCGGTCGGGGAGGGGGGATTTGAACCCCCGACCGCCAGCTCCCAAAGCTGGTGCGCTACCACTGCGCCACTCCCCGGCGCCCGTTCCCGGGTCGCGGGAACGGGCGCTGCCAGGGTACTGCCGGTCCGGCTGCGTCCCGCCGAGACTGAGGCCCGAGACCCGTCGACCGCGCCCGAGCGGCTCCGGCCCACCCGCGATGTGGGACCTTCGGCCCCCCGCGCTGGGGCCACGGACGGTTCTCGCGACCGGTCGATACCCGGAGACTGTGACCGATGGCCCGGATCGCGTTCGATCATGTCACGAAGGAGTTCGGCGACGTCGTCGCCGTGCGCGACCTGACGCTCGAGATCGCGGATCGCGAGTTCCTCGTCCTCCTCGGCCCGTCGGGCTGCGGGAAGTCGACGGCGCTGCGGATGATCGCCGGCCTCGACGAACCGACGTCGGGCACCGTGTCGATCGGCGACGAGGTCGTGAACGACGTCGAGCCGCGCGACCGCGATGTCGCGATGGTGTTCCAGACGTACGCGCTCTACCCGCACATGACGGTGCGGCGGAACATCGAGTTCCCGCTGAAGAGTCGCAAGGTGCCGACCGAGGAGCGGGCGCGGCTCGTCGCCGACGCGGCGGAGACGCTCGGGCTCACCGACCTGCTCGGCCGCAAGCCCGCGCAGCTTTCGGGTGGTCAGCGCCAGCGCGTCGCCCTCGCCCGCGCGATCGTGCGCCGGCCGCAGGCGTTCCTCATGGACGAACCCCTGTCGAACCTCGACGCCAAGCTCCGGGTGCAGACCCGGGCCGATCTGATCGAGCTCCAGCAGCGCCTGGAAACGACCGTCGTCTACGTCACGCACGACCAGGTCGAGGCCATGACGATGGGCCACCGCATCGCGATCATCGCCGACGGCGCGCTGCAGCAGGTGGGCCCGCCGCAGGCCGTGTACGAACGGCCGGCCAACCTCTTCGTCGCGGGCTTCATCGGCACCCCGCCGATGAACACGATCCCGGCCCGCGTCGTGCACGAAGGTGAGGGCCTCGCGGTCGGCCTGCCCGGAGCGCGCGTCCCGCTCCCCGGCCCGCTCGGCGCCGCGGTCGCGGCCGTCGGCCTCGAACAGGTCGTCATCGGGGTCCGGCCCGAGCACCTGCTCCTCGCGGCCGACGGCATCGTCCCCGCGACGGTCACGGTCGTGGAGTCGCTCGGCCACGAACGCAACATCGTGTGCCGACTCGACGACGGCACGTTCGTGATCACCCGCCAGGACATGGACGCGGCGCGGCCTGCAGTCGGCGAGACGGTCCGCTTGACGACGGAGCCCGCGTTCTTGCACGTGTTCGACGCGCGCACGGGTGATCGGGTCGACGCGTCGTGATCCCCGACACGCTGCGACCCGACGCCGCGCCCGCGCGCCCCGCCGTACGCCCGCGCCGCAGGCGGTTCAGCCGGCGGACGCGCGACATGCTGCTCGGCTACGCGCTCGTACTGCCGTCGCTGGTCGTGTTCGGCACGTTCATCTTCTACCCGTTCGTCAAGAACTTCTGGCTCGGGATGTACCGGACACCGCCGTTCCCGGGTCTGCCCCGTACGTGGGTCGGGCTCAGCCAGTACCGCGACGTCCTGACCTCGAACGTGTTCACGAACAGCTTCAAGGTGACGCTCGAGTTCGTCGTCATGACGGTGCCCATCGGCATCGTGCTCGGCCTCTTCCTCGCGGTGCTCGCACACCAGCGGCTGCGCGGTATCGGCTTCTTCCGGACGGTGTTCTCCTCGACCGTTGTGACGTCGGTCGCGGTCGCGTCGCTGATCTCGCTGACGTTGTTGAACCCGCAGATCGGCCTGCTCAACTACTGGCTGGGTCGTACGGGGAACCTCTCGCCCCTCGACGACCCCAAGTGGGCGCTCGTCGCGGTCGCGGGTGTGACGATCTGGCAGAACCTCGGCCTCTCGTTCATCATCATGTCGGCCGGGCTCCAGGCCGTTCCCGACGACCTCCTCGAGGCCGCTCGGATCGACGGCGCAGGTGCATGGTCGCGGTTCCGCAACGTCACGTTGCCCATGCTGTCGCCGACGCTCTTCTTCGCGACGATCGTCGGTTCGATCCTCGCGTTCCATTCGTTCGGCCAGATCGACCTCCTCACCGAAGGAGGTCCGCAGAACCACACGAACGTGCTCGTCTACGCGATCTACAAGACCGTCTTCAAGGAGAACAACGACGGCAAGGCCGCAGTGCTCGCGATCGTCCTGTTCGCGGTGACGCTGGTCCTCACGCTCGTGCAACTGCGGTTGCTGGAACGGCGGGTGAGCTATGAGCGCTGAAGCCGGGGGGATGCTCGCGATGGCGCCGGGGTTCCGGACCTTCCTCGTGGTCGTCGGCGCGCTGCTCGTGCTGTCGGTCCTGCTCGCGGTCGCGGGTTGGCGCGCCGCCCCGAAGCTCGCCCGGCGGGCGCGGACGCTCAACCGCTACGTACTGCTCGGCGTGCTGTCGGTGATCATCTTGTTCCCGATCTTCATCACCGTCGTCAACTCGGTGCTCCCCGCCGACAAGATCGCGGCACGCCCACCGACGCTCTTCCCGACCCACTTCCTCTGGAGCGGGTACTCGCAGGCCTGGACCCAGGGCCATATCCGCTCGTACCTCTTCAACAGCTTCGTCGTCACGTTCTTCATCGTGGCCGGCCAACTCGTGACGTCGGTGTTCGCGGCGTACGCGTTCGCGTTCCTCGACTTCCCCTTGAAGCGCACGATCTTCGTCATCTTCCTCACCACCATGATGGTGCCCTTCGAGGTCGTCTTCTTCACCAACCTCCAGACCATCACCAGCCTCGGCCGCGTGCCGCTCGTCGGGCACCTTGTCGGTCTCGACACCTACGGTGCGCTGGTCATCCCCTTCCTCGCCACCGGCTTCGGCGCCTTTCTCGTCCGCCAGGCATTCCTCTCGTTGCCGCGCGATCTCCGCGATGCCGCCGAGCTCGACGGCTACGGACACTTCCGCTTCATGTGGCGCGTGGCGGTACCGCTCGCGCGGCCTACCATCGCCGCGCTCGCACTGTTCTCCTTCTTCGACGCGTGGAACCAGTACCTCTGGCCCCTCGTCGTCAGCGACAAGCGCCGCACCGTCCAGGTCGGGCTGCGCCAGCTGAGCCGCGTGAGCCTCGACCAGATCAACGTGACGTTCGCGGGGACGGTGCTCGCCGCGCTGCCGCTGTTCATCCTGCTGCTCGTGTTCCAGAAGCAGCTCATACGAGGCCTCACCGCCGGTGCGGTGAAGGGCTGACAGGGAGGCACGAGATGACGCAACGAGGGTTCGGAAGCCTTGCGATCGCAGGCGTGCTCGCGCTCGTGCTCGGCGCGTGCGGCGGCGGGTCGAGCGGCGGCTCGGGCAGCGCGACGACGCCGACGAGCGGCGCGGCCACGCTGCCCGCGTGCCCGCTCGACGCGCTGCAGCAGGCGAAGCAGCCCGTCGAGATCACGTACTGGCACACGATGACGCGCGCCAACGAGGACGAGTTGAAGAAGCTGACCGCAGCGTTCAACACGCAGCAGCACGACGGTGCACGTGACGTTGTCGGCCGCCGCGAGCTACCCCGACAACTTCACCCGGCTCAAGGCGGGTCTGTCGACGGGCTCGTTGCCCGATCTGTTCCAGGGTGAGGAGACCAGCACCCAGGCGATGATCGACTCACACGCGGTACTGCCGGTCGCGTCGTGCCTGAAGGCCGACAACGCGTCGACGAGCGACCTCATTGCCCGGGTCGTCGCGTACTACAGCGTCGGCAACGTGCTCTACGCGATGCCGTTCAACGACTCGAACCCGATCCTCTACTACAACAAGACCATCTTCCGGAAGGCGGGTCTCGACCCGGACAAGCCGCCGGTGACCCTCGCCGACGTCAAGGCGGACGCGCAGAAGATCGTGCAGAGCGGCGCCGCGCAGTTCGGTCTCGCGCTCAAGACGGACTCCTGGCTGATCGAGCACTGGTTGGCCAAATCCGGCCACACGATCGTCGACAACGGCAACGGTCGCGAAGCTCGGGCCCGCAAGGTCACGTTCGACGACGCGACCGGCGTGTCGATCTTCTCGTGGATCGACGACATGGTGAAGTCGAAGCTCGCGCTCAGCACCGGCACCTCCGACATCGACCACTATCTTGCCGTCGCGAACGGGCACGCGGCCATGACGATCGATAGCTCCGCTGCGCTCGGCACGATCGGCCAGCTGTTCGCGGCCGGTCAATACAAGAATGTGGTGCTCGGTGTCGGCGCGATGCCCGGTCCCGACGAGCGCGCAAGGTGGCGTGCTCGTCGGAGGCGCCGCGAACTACGTCCTCAACCGATCGGCGCCGGCGAAGCAGGCGGCCGCGTACGAGTTCGCGAAGTACCTCGCGCAACCGAAGGTCCAAGCGGAGTGGGCCACGGCGACGGGCTACGTCCCCGTCTCCCGTGCTGCCGTCACGCTCGCGCCGCTCGCGGCACGCTACGCGCAGCAGCCCGAGTACAAGGTCGCGTACGACCAACTGCTGAAGGGCCCGGAGAACGCGGCGACCGCCGGACCGGTGATCGGCGCCTACGGCGCGAAGGGCGAAGGCTTCCGGGGGGCGATCATCGACGGGCTCTCGCGCATGCTCGACGGGCGCGCGACCCCGCAGCAGGCGGTCACCGGCGCGGCGAGTCAGGCCAACGCCGCGATCGAGGAATACAACAGCAGGGTGGGATCATGAAGGCTCGCAGGTTCCGTGCAATGTCTCGTCGCGGGTGTGGCGGCCGCGCTGGCCGCCACCGCGTGCTCGGGTTCGTCGGGTTCGGGTGGCGGTTCGACAGGGACGACGTCGGGCGCGGGCACGATCGCGAATCCGGCCGACTGCGGTCTCGACGCGTTCGCGAACGCGAAGAAGCCGGTCGAGGTCACGTTCTGGCACGCGATGTCGCGCGCCAACGCCGACTGGCTCGTCGCGACGACGAAGGCGTTCAACCGGTCGCAGCCGGACGTACACGTCACGCTGGTGCAGTTCCCCTCGTACCAGGACCTCCTGACGAAGTACCTCGCGGGGCTGTCGACGAAGGACCTGCCCGACCTGTTCCATCCCGAGGACACGACGACCCAGCGCCTGATCGACAGCAAGAGCGTCGTGCCGGTGCAGGCCTGCGTCGACGCCGACAAGTACCCGATCGCCGACCTGCTGCCGCGGGCGCGGGCGTACTGGACGTACGACAACGTGCTGTACGGGATGCCGTGGAGCCTGTCGAACCCGATCCTCTACTACAACCGGACTGCGTTCACGAAGGCAGGGCTCGACCCGGACAAACCGCCGACGACGCTCGCGCAGCTGAAGGAGTACTCGCAGAAGATCGTGGCGAGCGGCGCGGCGAAGCATGGCATCGCGCTGCGGGTCGAGCCGTACATCTTCGAGTTCCTGTACGCCAAGTCCGGTGGTTCGCTCGTGAACAACGGCAACGGCCGCGACGCGCGCGCGACGGCTGCATCGATCGACACGCCGCTCGGCCGGGAGATCTGGTCGTGGTGGGCCGACATGGTGCACAGCGGGCTCGCGTTGAATACCGGCGGCGCGACCGGCAACATCGACCACATGCTCGCGGTCGGCAACGGCAATGCCGCGATGACGATGGAGGCGAGCGGCGTGCTCGGCACCGTCAAGCAGGTCCTCGAGAGCGGTCAGTACAGCACGGTGCGCATCGGCACCGCGCGCGCTCCCGACCGTGAGCGGGAGCGGGGGCGGCCTCCCGCGGCCGATGGATCGTTGTGGATCTCGAAGTCGGCGCCGCCCGCGAAACGGGCGGCCGCGTGGCAGTTCGTCAAGTACCTCTCGACTCCTGAGCGGCAGGCGTCGCTCGCCGTCGCCGGCGGTTTCGCCCCGACCCGGGCCGACGCCACCAAGGTGCCCGTGCTCGCGCAGCGGTGGGCGGCCGAGCCGATCTACCGCGTGAGCTACGACCAGTTGACGACCGGTCCCGAGGACGCCGCGTCCGCGGGAACGCTGCTCGGCGACTACCAAGGGCTGCGCGACGCGGTCAAGAACGGTCTGATCTCGATGCTGACCGGCGGGCTCACTCCGGCCGCGGCGTTGCAGCAGGCCGAGCGCGGGGCGAACGACCGCGATCTCGTCGTACAACGAGCGCATCGGCGCCGGCTGAGGAGCCGCGCGCGTGACCCCCGCCGAACCCAAGGGCACGGCGCGCTTCCACGATCGATCCGATGCCGGCCGTCGCCTCGCCGCCCGGCTCTCCGATCTGCCGCGCGGGCGGCTCGTCGTGCTCGGGATCCCACGCGGCGGGGTACCGGTCGCCGACGAGGTCGCCACTGCTCTCGGGGCGCCGCTGGACGTCATCCTCGTCCGCAAGGTGGGGCTGCCGTCGCAGCCGGAATTGGCCATGGGCGCCGTCGGTGAGGAGGGTGTGCGCGTCGTGAACGACGATGTCGTCCGTCGCGCGCACGTCGGTGCGCTCGAGTTCGAAGCAGTCGTCGCTCGTGAGCGCGAGGAGCTCGAACAACGGGCGCGACGGTTCCGGGGTGCGCGAGGGCGCCACTCGCTCGCGGGCAGCACCGCATTGATCGTCGACGACGGGATCGCGACGGGCTCGACGGCCCAGGCCGCGTGCCGGGTCGCGTACGCGCACGGCGCCGCCCGCGTGGTCCTGGCGGCGCCGATCGCTCCGCCGAGCCGGATCGCGGAGCTGCGTGGAGACGCCGCCGACGTTGTCGTGATCGCCGCGCCGGAGTCCTTCCGGGCGATCGGCGACTTCTACGACGACTTCCACCAGCTCGACGACGACGACGTCGTCCGCATCCTCGAGCGATCGCAAGGCCGGGGTCCGGCCTGACCAGCCGTGGCGATCAGCGGCCGACGGCCGACGCGCGGCGGCTCTGCCAATAGCGCCACGGGCCGACGACGACACCGGCGTTCTCTCGCCAGACGAGCTCGCGGGGAAGTCGGTCGGTCGGCGCGCGCTCTTGGGTGAGTGCGCACCGAAGTATCGACGGGCCGCCGGGCCGACGAGCGCGCCGGAGTGCAAGACCCGCCGCGGATGGGTCGTCAGCACGTGGGCCGCGTACGCACCCAGCCCGACCCCGTAGCCGAACGCCTGCCGGCGCAGCGACGCGTAGTCGGGCCGGTGCGAGTGAAAGACGATGGCGGCCGGCTCGTAGACGAGCGCGTAGCCGGCGGTGATCATGTCGAAGAACGTTCGCGAGGTCGTCGCCGCCGCGTGCGGGCGTCCCTGCGCCGAGCGCGGGATCGAACCCGCCGATCTCGCGCAGTGCCGCGGCGACGAAAGGCCATGTTCGCGCCCGAGCCGAACACGCCCGCGGTATACGGGAAGAGCGGATCGTCGGTAGCGGGTGTCGCCTCGTCGTAGCGGACACGCGCGAAGCCCTTGCCGAAACCCGCCCAGCCCTCGATCCAGGCCTGGCTCTCGGTCTCGATCTCGGCGGGCATGATCATCCCGGTCACTCCACCGACGGTCGGATCGTCGTCGAACGCGTCGACGATCGCGTCGAGCCAGCGCGGGTCGACGACGACGTCGTCGTCGGTGAACGCGACGATGTCGCCGCGTGCGTCCTGCAGCCCACGGTTGTGGGCGGACGCGAGCCCGGGAATGTCCTCGCGCAGGTATCGCACGGTGCCTCGTGCCGGATGCAGCCCCGCGACGACCTCGGCCGCCGCCGCGGACGACGGGCAGTTGTCGACGACGATCACCTCGAACGCGGCATAGTTCATCCGCTCGAGCGAGTGCAGGCACCGGCTCAGCGACTCGGGCCGGTCGCGGGTCGCGACCACGACGCTGACGAACGGTTCACCGACGCGTCGCTGTACCGGGACGCCGTTGGGCTCGACGCCCGCGAACCGGACCAGCTCCGCGACCCGGGCACGCGGCAGCCCACCGTCCGGCACCGCGCACTCGACGACTGCGAGTGGCCGTCCGCTTCGGCGGGCGAGCGCGAGGGCGCGGCGGTAGGGCTTTCCGTCGTGATCGCTTCCCGAGAGGATGTCGACGGGATGATCGATGTCGATCTCGGTGACGAGCATCGGCTGGAAGTCGGCGCACGCCACGCGTGTCGTCAGGCGGCCGAGGACGTATCCGGCGGTCGTGATCGCGACCGCCTCCACGATGGTCCGTATGCGTCCCCATGCGCCGCGCCGTCGACCGAGCACCGCGTCGACGATGTCGGAACCGACCGCGCGGGGGAGGACTCCGGTGAGGTACCGATGTTCGCTCGCGAGCCCGCGCGCCGAGCCCGCGATCTGGGCGATGGTGGCCTTGGACCGACCTTCGGCGAAGCATCGCGACCGGAGGTAGGTCCGCGTCGTGCGCGACTCCGGGACGAAGTGGTGCACGGTGGCGTCGGGCTCGTAGAACATCGCTCCGCCGAGCTCGCGTGTCGCTCGGATGCAGAGCTCGGTCTCCTCGCAGCCTGCCGCGCCCGTCTCCGTGCGCCCGAGATCGGCGCGAAAACCGGCGATCGCGTCGAAGACCGAGCGGCGGAACGACATGTTGGCACCGATGAAATTGCGAACCGGCCCGCGCGATGCGCGATGGCCCGCATATGTGCAGCCGATGACCCAGTCGAGCTCGGGCGGCAGCCACTGCGGCCGCGCGCGCTCGAAGTTGGGCACGACTCGACCGCCCACGCCGATGACGTCGGGATCCACGTACGGCCGCATGAGATGGTGCGACCAGCTGGGGCTCGCCTCGACGTCGTCGTCGAGGAACGCCACGACATCGCCGGTGGCGTATTCCACCCCGGTGTTGCACGCGTGTGAGAGCCCCTGGTGCCCGCGATTCGCGACGACCGTTGTGCCGTCGGTCCGGCTCTGCAAGCGATCGAGCAGCACGTCGTTGTGGTCGACGACGAGCACGAGCTGATCGACGGTACGCACCTGGTTCTGCACGGAAGCGATCGTCTGTTGCAGCAAGTCCCAGCGCGCCTCGCTGTAGCAGCACACGACGACGGAGAGCGTGTGACGCTCGATCACCGTCACCGCGCGGCGCTCTTCTCGTCGTCGGCAGGATCGGGCGGCACGATATGCAGGACCGGCGGCGCGGCGGGCGTCGGCGCATGGTGGGGGGCCTTCGCGGCCGGCTCGGTCCGGTTGCGGCGCCACTCGGCGAAGATCGCCTTCAGGACCCGTTTGCCGTCGGAGAACGTCCGCAGGTTGCTCGATCCCCAGATCCGGGGTGATTCGAAGCTCGGGGCCTCGGCGACGTGGAGCCCGGCGCGCACGGCGCGGATGTGGATCATCGTCTCGACCTCGAAGCCGGTGAACGGGCCGTCGAGGCTCGGGAGCACATCGCGCCAGAACGCGAAGTAGCCGTAGCAGAGATCGGAGAAGTCGGTGCCGAACGCGATGCGTACGAGCAGCGTCAGCGCGAGGTTTCCGAGCCGCCGATGCAGCTCCATGTCGGTCGTGCCGCCGCCCACGGCGAAGCGGGTGCCGAGCACCACGTCGGCGCCCGACGAGAGCAGCCCGACGAATCCGGCGATCTCGGCGGGATCGGTCGATCCGTCGGCGTCGAGGGCGACGATGACGTCGCCACGCGCCTCCTGGAACCCGACGCGGAGGGCCGCGCCCTTGCCTCGGGCGGGGGTGAGGACGATGCGCACGTTCGTTCCGTGCTCGCGTGCGACTGCGACGGTGTCGTCGGCCGACGAGCCGTCGATGATCAGGACCTCGAGGACCCACGGCGGGATCCTGGGCAGGACCTGCAGGAGGTTGCGCGCCTCGTTGAGCGTCGGGATGACGACGCTGACGGTCGGGGTCCCCGGTCGCGGATGTTCGATGACGTCGTACTCCCGGCGCCCTCGGCCCTTCCCGCGGGCCAGCCCCCTCCGTCGCGAGCGCCGGTCGAAGGTGCCGTGATCCGTCGGGACTCTGCTGTCGGTTCGAGGCATTGCGGTGCTCGGCCTCCCTCGGTCGAAAGCCGAACGTACGGCGCGCTCGTCACCACCACGTCACGACATCGTGACGTGCGGTCTTCACGATCGGCGAGTGACGGAGGGACACGTGCAGGCGCCTCGCGCGGCGACGCGGCGGGGTTGGGAGGGTGGCGCCGACCGCGTCCGCGACGCGTTGAGGATGCCCCTCGTCCGCAACGCGTACTCGCTCGTCGGGGCGACGTTGGCGACCTCGGGCCTCGGGGTCGTGTTCTGGATCGTCGCGGCCCGGTCGTACTCCACCGCGGAGGTCGGCATCGACGCCGCGCTGATCTCCGCGATGGTCTTCCTGTCGCGACTCGCGCAGTTGAACCTCGCGAGTGGCTTCAATCGGTTCGTGCCGACGGCGGGCGCCGCGACCCGACGTTTCGTGCTCCTCGGGTATGCCGCGTCGGTCTCGCTCGCCGCGGTCGCGGCCACAGTGTTCGTCGCCGGCGTTCGGGTGTGGACCCCCAAGCTGTCGCTCCTCGGCACCCAGCACGCGCGCGCGGCCTGGTTCGTGACCGCGACGATCGTCTGGACCCTCTTCGTGCTGCAGGACTCGGTCCTGACAGGTCTCGGCGAGGCGCCGTGGGTGTTGTTCGAGAACGCGGCGTACGGCATCCTCAAGCTGCTCGCGCTCGTCGCGATCGCGGTGTGGGTCCCGGGCGCGGGCGTATTCGTCGCGTGGACGATCCCACTCGTCGTCTTGGTGGTTCCGGTCAGCCGACTGCTGTTCCGTCGTCTCATCCCGGCGCGGGTGGCGCTTCCGCGGGAGGCGATCACGGCGCGCTCGGTCGGCCAGTACGTCTCGGTCGACTTCGCGGCGTCGATCCTCACCGGCGCGACGAGCGGGCTTCTGCCGCTGCTCGTCCTCGCGCGGCTGGGCGCCCGCGCGAGCGCGTACGTCTATATGGCGTGGTCGATTGCGTACACCGTCCACTTCCTGAGCGAGAACGTCGGGATGTCGTTGATCACCGAGGGCTCGCGCGACCCCGAGCACCTGATCGACTACGCGCGGACCAGCCTCACGCACGCGCTCCGCATCGTGGTACCCCTCGCGGCCGCGATCGCGGTCGCGGCACCTCTCATCCTGCGTGTCTTCGGTCGCGACTACTCCGCGCACGCGGCGGGTGTACTGCGGTTGCTGACACTGTCGGCGATCCCGAATGCCGTGGTCATGACGTACCTGAGCGTCGCCCGTGTTCGCCGGCGCATGGGTGTGATCTTCGTGATCGCGGCCGCGCAGTTCGCGTCGATCCTCGTGCTCGCGCTCGTGTTGCTCCCGGTGCTCGGTCTGGAAGGTGTCGGTCTCGCGTGGTTGCTATCGCTCGGCACGATCGCCTTGATCCTCCTCGCGGGCGACTTCCGCACCGTCTGGCTGCCGTACGTGCGACCCGCCGCATTGCCGGCGACGGCCAGCCGCGGGCGCGAGGTACTTCGGCGCCGCTCGGAGCGGGCCGCCTCGCGGTGTGTGGGCGAGGTCATGCGGGAGTCCGGCCTCCGCGCACGCGGGTGGGAAGCGGCGGGCGACACGGTCGCCGCGAGCGATGTCTGCACGCTCGCGCTGGAATCGCGCTCCGGTGCCGGGCCGGCGATGCTGAAGGTCGCGACAAACGACGCGGGCCACGCGGCGCTCGCGAAGCGCAACGCCGCGCTGCGCGCGATCCGGTCCGTTTCACCGTTGGGCTGGGACGCGTCGGTGCCGGAACCCGTCGACGCCGACCTGGGTGCGGGGTGGACGCTCGAGAGCCGGATCGCGGGAATCGACGCGCGCGGGCTCGTCGATGATCCGGACCGGCTCGCGCGGGTACTCGAGGATCTGGGCGCGCACATGGAATCGCTGTATTCGGCGACGAGCGGATGCGTGCTCGTCGACGATCGATGGATGGCCAGACTCGTCGACGAGCCGCTGCGTGCCACGCAGGTGCGCGCGCCGAGCGCGATGCCGCGCGGCGACCGATGCGAAGAGCGTCGACCGCCGCGCGCGATGCTCGGGTCCGAGCTCGCCGGGCGCACGCTCACCACGGGGTTCGTGCACGGCAACCTGTGGTTGGGGAACGTGCTCTGGCTGCCGAAGACCGGTGCCGTCAACGGCATCGTGGGCTGGATGTGCGAAGCTCCCGGCATCCCAGTGGTCGACCTGGTCCACCTCGCGTGCTCGACGCTCGCGCTCGAGCAGCACCGCGAGATCGGCGCCGTCGTGTGCGAGCTCCTCGAGCGCGGCGAGTGGCCCGCCCGGGAGGCGCGCCTGCTGGCCTGCGCCCCGGCTGCAGCTGAGCTGTCCACGCGGGCGGCGCTCCTGTTGGCGTGGTTGCAGCACGTGGGCGCCAAGGGGAGCGCGGCGTTCGCGAACGACGTGTGGATGACGCACAACGTGCACCAGGTCCTGGAACACGTGTGAGTACGACGATCGTGGGCCCGGAGCGCGGATCGCGAGCGAGCGCGCGCGTCTCGCCGGCGTTGCTCGCAGTGTCGGCGGCGCTGTGGATGGTGTCGTTGGCGCGGATCGACGTCGGTGCCATCGGTTCGCTCGGTCTGCTGTCGGCCTTCCCGATCACGATGTTTCTCGCGCTCGCGGTGCTGACAGTGTCGATGGGACGGGCCCTGCACCGCGAGGAGCCCAATGCGGTGCTCGCGGCGCACGTGGTGCTCTTCCTGCTCGTGGTCCACGGCACGCCGGCCGCGCTCTACGAGACGCTGCGCTACTCCTGGGCCTGGAAGCACCTCGGCCTGGTCGATTTTCTCGCCCGGCATCACACCGTCGACCCGCACGTGGCGAACCTCAACGCCTACCAGAGCTGGCCCGGCTTCTTCGCGGCCGCGGCCACGTGGCTCGTGGGTAGTCATGCGAGCTCGTGGCTCGGTCCCGCGCAGTGGGCGCCGCTGTTCTTCGAACTGCTCGACGTACTCGCGCTGTATGCCATCTTCGAGGCCATCGAGTCCGACCGCCGCGTGGTGTGGACGGGCATCTGGCTGTTCGCGCTGGGGAACTGGATCGGGCAGGACTACTTCTCACCGCAGGCCTTCGCGTTCTTCCTCTATCTCGTGGTGGTCCTCGTCGTCGTGAAGTGGGCCGGCCGTCGGCCGTCGATGCCGCGCTTCGTCGCGTGGCTGTCGCGCCCGATCTCCGCGGTTGTCATGCCACCGGCGAGGGACGGCGCCCAGCGCGCGCATCCGCCGCGCCGTGCTCGGGGTCGTACTTCTGTGCACCGCCGCGATCGCGTCGAGCCATCCCCTCACGCCCTTCGTCCTCGTCGTCGCGCTGGTGCTCGTCGCTTTCGTCGGCGGCCTCGCGCATCGCCGGCTCGCGCTCTGGGTCGCGGCCGTGGTGACCGCGTGGCTCGTCACGGGCGCGTTGGGATACATGCGCGCGTCGCTGCCGTCGTTCCTCGCCGGGTTGACGTCGCTGGGAGGGACTGTCGACCAGAGCCTCTCGAAGTCGGCCCACGCCTCGTCGAGCCAGCACCTCGTGTCGCTGCTGGGCCGGCTCGAGGTGGTCGTGGTGGTCCTCGCCGCGGTTGCGGGATTCTGGCGCCGGATCCGGCGGGGTCGCTGGGACGCGACGATCGCCGCGCTCGCGCTTGCACCCCTCGCGATCCTGGCCGGGGGCGCGTACGGAGGTGAGGCCGTCTTCCGCGTCTACTTCTTCGCGCTCCCGTTCCTCGCCTACTTCGCCGCCGCGTGCTGCTACCCGACGCCCGAACAGCGGAACCGATACTCCTCTGTGCTCGCCGTCGCCGTGAGCGCCGTGATGGTGACGGGCTTCATGTTCGGGTACTTCGGCAAGGAACAGTGGGCGCACTTCTCGGTGGGAGAGATGCGCGCGGCCGAGACCGTGTTCGACGGTGCTCCGCCCGGTTCGCTCGTCGTCGACGGCACCGGCGACTACCCGATCGGTTTCGCGAACTTCGAGCACGTCACGTACCTGCATCTCTCGGCCGAGCCGGCGGCGTCGGTCGCGACGCTCCTGGCTGCTCCGGAACCGTTCCTCTACTCGTGGCTGACCGATACCCACTACTCGCGGGGCTATCTCGTCGTCACCCGCTCGCAGAAGGCGGAATCCGACGAGTTGGGACTCCTGCCTCGTGGCGCGTTGGCCCGCATCGAACGCGACCTGCTCGCGTCGCCACGGTTCGTCGTGCTCTATCACGACGCGGACGCGACGGCGTTCACCGTCGCGCGCCTCACCGGCGCGAGGTCGCGGTGATGCGGTCGCGCGCCGCGTTGCTCGTGTCCTGCATCGTCGTGGTGGCCGTCGTCGTGCTCGATCGACGTTCGATGGTCGGCGCGGTCGTGGCGTTGGCGTTTCTCGCCGTCGCGCCGGGTATCGCGTTGTCGCGCCTCGTCGGCTTCCCCGACCGCGACGACGGTCACGTCGTCGCGCTCGGTGATCGCGGTGGGCACGAGCTTCGCGATCGACGCGCTCGTGGCGGAGGCGATGGTGTACGCGCGCGTGTGGACACCGGCTCGCGCGCTGATCGCCGTCGCGTCGATCGTCGGCGCGCTCGTCGTCGTCGACCACACGAGACGATCGCCCCGGGCAACCGAGCCCGATCCGAGGGGCGCGGCGCGGTGACTCGCCGTTCACCTCCTTGCGCGTTGCGAACCACGCGCGCGGCTTGCGTTACTCTCTGGCACCTCAGTTCGGCGCCGGATGCGCCGACGAATTCACGTATGGCCCGGATGCCCTCGATCTCCCGACTCGCCCGCGTGGGCGCCCTCGCCGCCGCCCTCGTGCTGCTCGCGACCTGTACGCCGCGTCCGACAGCCCCCAAGCTGATCACCGCGACGCGTCCCGCGCCGGCGCACCGCGCCACCGCCGTGGCGAAGGTGCAGCCGCCCAAAGTGCTCTTCGACGACGAATTCTCCGGCACCGCACTGCGGTCGGCGTGGTACCCGAACCGCTGGTTCGCGACGACGTGCTCCAAAGGGGCGACCACCGGCGAGACGCAGTACTACTCCCGAGCCCAGGCCAAGGTCGCCGGCGGCTACCTCCGGCTCACGGCGCAGCGGCCTGCGTACACGTGCAACGAGGGAACGTGGAAGGGAACGTTGCCGTACTCGTCGGGTTGGGTGCAGACGGGCGGCGCTTCGACCGATACCGGTCTGCGGGCCAAGCCGGGCTTCACGTTCCTCTACGGGCACGTCGACGTGCGCTTCCGCGAACCCGCCGGCAAAGGGCTGTGGCCCGGCATCTGGCTCGCGGCCGATGGGGGCCCCGGGGCGCCGCAGTCGTACCCCTGGCCGCCCGAGATCGACCTGCTCGAGTCATACGGTGACCCCACGATCTGGTCGTTCCACGTACACCTCGCCGGTTCCGTCGACTCCGGCCGGGACTTCGTCGGCCCGAACACCTCGACGCAGTTCCACACTGTGTCGCTCGACTGGCGCCCGACGAAGATCACCTGGTCGATCGACGGCAAGCCGGCGTACTCGTATACGGGCCGAAACATCCCGAAGGTCCCGATGTACCTCATCGTGAACCTCGCCACGGGCGGTGCCGCCGGACCAACCGACACCGGCAAACTCCCCGCCACGATGCTCGTCGACTACGTCCGGGTGCACGCGTAACGCACACGTTGACGCGGCGGTGACGCGCGGGACACGCCTGTCGCGCACCATCGGACCGTGCGCATCGCAGCGAGCCCGGCCATCGGCGCGAGCGTGATGGCACTGGTCGTGATTGTGTGCGCCGGCGCGTGCACCGATCGGTCCGAGAGCGCCCCGTCGTCCGGCCTGACCCTCGCGTCGACGTCGACGTCGACGTCGACCTCTGTCGCGCCCGGCGCCTCGGTCGTGGATTCGCTGCCGCCCCGCCCGGCGGGGTCGCCGTGGAAGCGGGTGTTCAGCGACGAGTTCGACGGCGACACGCTCGACGTGACGCGTTGGGCAACGTGTTACTACTGGTCGGCCACGACGTGCACGAATGCGAGCACGAACGAGCTCGAGCTCTACACGCCGAAGAACGTGAGTGTGGCGTCGGGTCTGCTGCAGCTGACCGCTCGGCGCGAGGTTGCGGTCGAGGGCGGTCGGACGTTCCCGTTCACGTCGGGCATGGTCTCGGGTGCGACGCCCGATCGGACGCTGTTCGCGTTCCGCTACGGGTATGTGGAGGCGAGGGCACGGATCCCGGCCGGGGTCGGACTCTGGTCGGCGTTCTGGTTGCTGCCCGCCCGCCGGGCCGCACTGCCCGAGGTCGACGTGTTCGAGAACGTCGGCTACCAGCCCGACGTCGTGCTGCAGTTCACGCACTGGCTCACTGCGAACGGCCCGCAGCAGTTCGGCAACGCGAGCGCCGTGCGCGCATCGGGCGGCGGCTGGCACGTGTACGGCCTCGACTGGGAGCCGAAGTCGCTCACCTGGTACGTCGACGGGCGCAAGGTCTGGGTGATGGACAGTCTTCCCGCGGTCCCGCAGGAAGACATGACCCTCGTTGCGGATCTGGCCGTCGGCGGACCGTACGCGACCGCACCGAACGCCAAGACACCGTTCCCCGCGACGCTGTCGTTCAGCCACGTCCGGGTGTGGCAGCACCCGTGAACCCCGCCGTCGACGTCCCCGTCCTGCTGTATCACTCGGTGTGCGCGCGGCCGACGCCCGGTTACGAGCCGTGGGAGACGGCGCCCGGGAGAATGCACGAGCAGCTGGATCGCCTCGCGGCCGGCGGCTACGCGCCCGTGCCGCTCGCGACCTATGCCGCGTTGGCTCCGGCACGACGACGTCGTGCTGCCGTGCCGACCCGTCGTGATCACCTTCGACGACGGCTTCGCGAACTTCCTCGATGTCGTGCCGGACCTGCTCGAGCGAGGTTGCCCGGTCACGATGTTCGTGCCGACCGCGTACGTCGGCGGTGAGAGCGAGTGGCTCGCCCCGGAGTTCCGACGGCCGATGCTCACGTGGTCGCAGCTCGTGGACCTCGACAACAGCGGTGTCGAGATCGGCGCCCACGCGCATGTGCACCGGCCGATCGACACGCTGCGCATCGCGGACGTCGTCGCCGACGTCACCCGCAGTCGCAACCTGCTCGAGGAACATCTCGGCCACGAGTGCGCGTCGTTCGCGTACCCGCACGGGTACTCGTCGCGTCGCGTTCGTGCGGTCGTCGCGGAGGCGGGCTTCGCGCAGGCTTGCGCGGTGAAGGACTCGATGAGCGGCCCGGGCGACGACCCGATGGCGATCGCGCGGCTGTTCGTGGGATGGGACGACGTGGGCGAGCGCTTCGAGCGTCTCCTCGCCGAGGGTCATCGCCGGCGCCGCCACCACGAACGGCTCGTGACCCGCGGGTGGAGGGTCGCGCGGGCGCGTGCGCGAACACATGCCGCGCGCCTGAGTGTCGGCGATGCGGGTCAGTCGTGTCGCCGCGCCATCCGGCCGCGCACTGCGGCCATGCCGAGACTGCCGATCCGCCGCGCGGCCGCCGGCGCGAACCTCGCCGCCATCGCGAAGAACGGGAGCGGGTCGTCGCGCGCCGAGAACGCGAGCTCGACCGCCCGGACCGGCGGCGCGGGCATGGTGGGAGGCGGCGAGTGGCGATACGCGAGGCGCGCGACCGGGTCGAGGTGGTCGAGCACGAAGACGCGTCCGTCGACCTGGTCGCTCCGCGGTACCTCGCGACCGGTCAGGTCGAGATGCATCGCGCGCACCACGTCGACGCCGGCTCCCGTCTCGAACAACCGGAACTGCGCGCCCGCACGCGGATTGAAATCGAGCAACTTGTAGCGACCGTCGCGGCGGTCGAAGCGCCAGTCGAGGTCGGCGATGCCGCGGTAACCGAGCGCGGCGGCACAACGCGGTCGAGTTGCGGGCGATGTCGGCGTTCGCGACCGAGATTGCCCGGGTCGTCGGGCCCGCGTGCGGCGGCCACGACCGTTGCTTCACGCCGGTGAACTCGACGACAGCGCGCGACGACGAGTCGAAGTAGCCGTGGAAGATCCAGTCCTCCGAGGTTCCCTCCGGGAGGTACTCCTGCAGGATCACCGAGAATGGGCAGGTCCAGGTCGCGGCGAGCGTGCGCAGCTCGTCGCCGGTCTGCACGAGCCGCGTGCCGCCCACCATGGGTGCACGGAGCCGCTCGAACGCGGCGAGATTCTTGACGATGACCGGGAAAGTGGCCGACGCCGCGAACGTGTCGACGTCGGCGACCGTTGTCGGGAACGCTGCCGCGGCGGTGGGAACCGAGTGCTCGGAGCAGATCTCGTACAGGCCGCGCTTGCTTGCGAGTCGTCGCGACAAAGCGGGCGCGACGCGCGGCGTGACGAACCACTCCGCGAGCTCGGCCTCGTGTTCCGCGACGAGCACCGCGGCCTCGTCGTCGGTCGGTACGACGACGGTCGGTCTCCCGATCCGCCGGCCGAGACCGGCTAGCAGCTCGAGCAGCGTGGCTTCCGGCTCGGTCCCGACCGTCGGCGCGACGAAGCGGCCCGCCGCGTACCGGGAGACGGCCGCGGGGGTGAACCTGTCCTCGGTCATCGAGTACGCGGGAATGCCCATCCGGCCGACCGAACGGATCGCACCGAGGGTTCCCGCGTGGATCGGGTAGTGCCCGATCCGCACGACGAGCATCGGGACCCGGGGGTCGAGCTCGAACCGGGCCCGGCTCGTCGGCGTTCCGGTCGCGCCCGGCGTTCAGGACGCCTTGACCGAGCGGCGCACGGGGGCCGCGTGGTGCGTCGCGACCGGATGCGCATGCGCCGGTGTCCACTGGCTCCAGGCCGTGTCCCAGTCCATGACGCCGTGGTCGCCGAGCTCGGGTGGGCGGGGCCCGCCGGTGACCATCACGACGTCGCCGACGCGGCTGAAGTCGAAGAACGCGAGAGCGTCGGCCGGGCTCAGGTTGATGCAGCCGTGAGAGACGTTGGTGTGGCCCTGGCTGGTGACCGACCACGGCGCCGCGTGCACGTATTCACCGCTGTCGGTGATGTGCACGTCGGAGTAGACGAGCTCGTCGTAACCGTCCGGAGAGTCGACCGGGACGCCGTTGCTCGACGAGATCATGCGCACGACGCTCTCGCGGTCGAGCACGATATGCGTCCCGTTCATGGTCGGGTCGGTCGTGCGGCCGCCGCTGAACGGATACGTCGCGATGACCTTGAGGTCGTCGGTGACGGTCATCACGTCGGTCGCGAGGTTCGCCACCGAGACGTGTGTGTGGCCGATCGAGAAGTTGGCGGTCACGCGGCCACTGCCCCACAGGCCGTCGCCCGCGCTCCAGCCGTCGAGGTCGGAGACGACGGTGATCTTCTCGCCCGTCGGCCAGAACGACTTGGGCCGGAAGTGCAGCTCGTTGTCGCTGAACCAGTGCCAGCCGCCGGGCACGGGAATCGACTCGGTCACGGTGAAGTGGGACAGCGCTGCCGCACACGACATCGCGTTGGCGATGTAGTGATCGAAACGAACGACGATCGGCTGCGCGACCCCGACCGTGAGCCCGTTGGGGAAGATCGTCGCGGTGACGTTGGCGCTCGGCGTCAGCGTGCGGAACGTCGACGTGGACTTCACGTGCACGCCGGGCGGCCCGGACACGGTTGCGGTAATGCGGTACTCGGTTGCCGGCTGGAGCGCGCCTGCGGCCGAGCGCCACGTCTTCGCCGATGTCAGCTCCCCGGTCACCGGCCACCCGGCGACGGTCGCGACGCGCACCGAGAACAAGTTGCCGGAACCCGCGCTCACCCGGATCGGCGCGTCGAGCGCGACGCCGTCGGCCCCGGGCGTCGGGTCGAAGTTCACCGCCGCCGCGAGCACAGGCGCGATCGACGCGTGGCGTCGCAGTTGCGGCGGCGGCCGGCGTCACCGGGAAGGTCGACGAGCGCGTGACAGCCACGTAGGTCACGGCAATGGCGGCACAGAGTGCGCACGCAAAGAGGGTTGCGATCACTCCGCCCGACCAGTGCGTGCGGGTGCGGCGATGTCGCACGGGCAGGCCTCTCGCGTCGATGCGAAGGCCACGCTAGGGCGAGTCGACGCAAATAGCACATCGGCTCGCGTCGGCCGCGGATACCTGCGGCGAACTCGTCTCGCCGGGGAGAACCAGGGGGTTGCTCTCGGTAGCCTCTTCGGCGTGCACGAGACGGCCGCCGACATCGCGTCGTTGCAGCAGATGCTGGACGCGTCGTACGCCCGGATCGGATCGCACATGCGATCGATCCACACGCCCGAGCGCCGCGTCGCCGCCTCCGATCTCGCCCGCGTGCTGCGCGGCGTGCGGGTCCTCGACCTCGCGACGGTGACCGCCGCGTGCGAGCCGCGCGTGAGTCCCGTCGACGGCCTGTTCTTCCGCGGGCACTTCTACTTCGGATCCGGTCGTGAATCGGTGCGGTTCCGCCACCTCCGGGCCCGTCCCCAGGTGAGCGCGTGCCACACGATCGGCGAGACCTTCGCGACGATCGTGCACGGCCGGGCCCTCGAGATCGACGTCCGTGCGCCCGAACACGACGACTTCCTCGGGTACGTCCGCGAGGTCTATCCCGAGTGGGACACCTGGTACGCGGGCGACGCGCCGCCGTACGCCCGGATCGTTCCCGAGGTGATGTTCGCCTACGCGTTCGAGCCGGCGGTGTTGGACGGGCTCCGAGGAATATAGTTGCGATCGCAAAGGTTCTCGTTCGTGTCCTGACCGTGCCGGCCGAAAGTGGAGGTCACGATGCCCGCCGTCACACCCGTCGACCCGTCCGTGCTGCCCATGCTCATCGAGTCCAACCGCGCCGCCCGCCCGGTGCAGTCGATCGTCGATGCGCCCACCGCGTTCGAGGGCGCGGGCTTCCCGGTGCACCGGCCCTTCCCGCAGCCGGGCGCCGACCAGGCCGCGACCGACCCGTTCCTCATGCTCGACGAGATGGGCCCGATCGTCTACCGCCCGGGAGAGGCCGTCGGCGCGCCCGATCATCCGCATCGTGGCTTCGAGACCGTTACCTATCTGTTCGAACGCGACGATCGACGGTTCCTCACTACCGACAGTTGTCGGGCTTTTCCGCACAGAGTGCGGATTTGTCCGCCAACTGTCGGTGGACTTTTCCCGGCTCCCCTCCCCTCGAGGCGAAGATCGGGTGGCCCGATCGTCCCCTTGAGGGGAGGGGCGGGCAGTCCCCGGCGCGCCTCGCAAGTGCCTGACGCCGAGGGCCGCCTCTCAGCCCCTTCCCCCGACCAAAGTGAACACCGGTCTCACTCTGTGTGGCAAGGCTCGGCTGCTGCATCTCGGACGGTGGTGTACTCATTTCGGAAGGCCGAACACCGGCGTCCCGGGTGCCGTGCCCGCCCTGCGGCTGGACCGCAGTGCCGTGCGTGAAGAGTGACGTGCCCGCGGCGGTTCGTTATCGTCGGACGCTATGAGCGACGCGATCGAATTGATTCGGCGGTTCTGCGACGACTGGGGGAAGGGCGCCGGTGTCGAGGCGATCGTCGATTACTTCACTGACGATGCCGTCTACCACAACATTCCCGTCGACCCCGCGGTAGGCAAGGACGCGATCAGAGCGACGTTCGCAATGTTCACGACCGGGGTCGAGCGCATCGAGTTCCGCGTACTCAACATCTCGGCCGACGGTGACACGGTGCTGACGGAACGCGTCGACGTGTTCGTCCTCCCGAACGCCACGATCGAGCTTCCGGTCATGGGGACGTTCGAGGTGCGCGACGGCAAGATCGCGAAGTGGCGTGACTACTTCGACCTGAACCAGTACATGAGCCAGCTCGCGTAGGTGCGACCGACGGTTCAGGGCGCGAGCAGTGCCCGCACCGCCTCGATGGTGTCGGCGTCCTCCGGCGCCTTGTCAGGCCGGTACGCGCGCACGCGCGCGAACCGCAGCGCGACGCCGCCGGGATAACGCGTCGACGCCTGCACTCCGTCGAGCGCGATCTCGATCACGAGCTCCGGCCGCACGTACACGGTGTAGTCATCGCGCCGGGCCACGATTTCCTGGAGCTTCGCGGTCTGCCACGTGAGCATCTCGTCGGTGAGTCCTTTGAACGTCTTGCCGACCATCACGAACTCGCCCGAATCCGGATCGCGCGCCCCGAGGTGCAGGTTCGACAACCAGCCGCGTCGCCGCCCGTGGCCCCACTCGGCCGCGAGCACGACGAGATCGAGCGTCCGCACCGGTTTCACCTTGCGCCACGACGCACCCCGGCGTCCGGCTTCGTAGCGTGAGTCGAGAGCTTTGACCATGACACCCTCGTGCCCGCGTGCCGAGCGCGTCGGCGAGGAACTCCGCCGCGACGGCCGTGTCGTCGGTCTCCACCGCGGGAACGCGCCACGGCCCGGCGAGGGTGGTGAGTATCGCGCTGCGTTCCGCGAGCGGGCGTTCGAGGAGGTCGTCGTCGTCGAGGTGCAGCACGTCGAAGAAGAACGGCGCGAGCGCGAGGTCGTGGGTCGCGGCGCCGTCGCGGCCGAAGCGGCTCATGGTGTCCTGGAAGCGGCGGGGGAGCGCGTCGTCGGCCATGCCGATCGCCTCCCCGTCGAGCACGAAGCGCCGGGCCGGGAACGAACGGGCGACATCGACGACCTCGGGTAACCGCTCGGTCACGTCGTTGAGGTTGCGGGTGAACACCCGTACGTCGGTTCCGTCGCGATGTACCTGGATGCGCGCACCGTCGAGCTTCCACTCGACCGATGCCGCGCCCGTCGCGTCGAGCGCGTCGGTCACCGACTTTGCGGTCGCGGCCAGCATCGGCTGCACGGGCCGGAGCACCTGCAACCGCACATCGGCCAGCGCGGGCTCCCCGCCCGTCAGTGCCCGGCGCGCGGTGTCGGCGAGATCGCCGCCGAGCATCGCGGCCCGGCGTACCGCGTCGAGTGTCACCCCGGCCGCGCGCGCGATCGCGTCGGCCATGAGCCCCGCGAGCGCGCCTTGGCGCAGCTCGCCGGTGAGGAGACGCACGACGAAGTCGGCTTCGGCGGCGGTTGTGCGCTCGAACAGCTGGCCGAGGATCGTCTGGCGGGCTGCGCCGGAACCGGGCCCGGATGTCGCCGCGATCCGATCGAGGGTCGCGTCGAGCTCGGCAACCGTGGCGCTCGAACCGGCGGCAGTACGGACCGGCCCGCGCGCGTTCGACAGCGTCGCCCACCCGACCCCGATGCGACCCTGCCGGGGCTCACCCGTGAGCAGGCAGACGACGACGGGTACCTCGCCGGGTGTGCACTCGCGCAGCAGCGTCGCCAGCGCGTCGACCTTCGTCTTGCGGGAACGGGTAGCGCCGACGGCGGTGGAGGTGTCGACGACTCGGGTGAGCAGCACGCCGGCCAGGGTACGGTCGGCGCATGGACTATCGACGCCTCGGCCGCAGCGGCCTCCAAGTCAGTGTGTTGTCGTTCGGGTCGTGGGTCTCGTTCCACGATCAGCTCGGTGTCGACACCGCGATGGAATGCCTCGATGCCGCGCACGAAGCCGGCGTGAACTTCTTCGACAACGCCGAGAGCTATGCCGGCGGCGAGTCGGAACGCATCATGGGCCAGGCCATCGCGAAGCTGGGCTGGGCGCGCCACAGCTACCTGATCTCCACGAAGATCTTCTGGGGGCTTCACGACGAACCCAACATGAAGAACACGTTGAATCGCAAGTACCTGATGCAGGCGATCGACGGATCGCTCGAGCGCATGGGCCTCGACTTCGTCGACCTGTTGTTCTGCCACCGCGCCGACCCCCGGACTCCGATCGAGGAGACGGTGTGGGCGATGAGCGACATCGTCTCGAGCGGCAAGGCGCTCTACTGGGGAACGTCGGAGTGGGCGCCCGACGAGATCCGCGCCGCGTGGGAGATCGCCGAGCGCCACCATCTGCACAAGCCGGTCGTGGAGCAGCCGCAGTACAACCTGCTGCACCGCATGCGGGTGGAGTTCGAGTACGCCGCGCCTCTACGAGGAGATCGGGCTCGGGCTGACGACCTGGAGCCCGCTCGCGTCCGGTGCGCTCACGGGCAAGTACCTCGACGGGATGCCCGAGGGTTCGCGCGCGCTGCTCCCCGGCTACGAGTGGCTGCAGGGGATGCTCACCGATGAGAAGACCTCCCACAAGGTGCGTGCGCTCAAGGTTGTCGCCGACGATCTCGGTTGCACGCTCGCGCAGCTCGCGCTCGCATGGTGCACGAAGAACACGCGCGTGTCGACCGTGATCACCGGCGCGAGCCGGGTGTCGCAGGTGCGCGAGAACATGCAAGCGTTGGAAGTGGCCAAGCTTCTCGACCGCGACGTCATGGCGCGGATAGAAGCGGCGGTTCCCTTTACCGGCTAGTGGTCGGCGGCGGGGCGAGCTCCGCTCCGCTCACGGTCCTTGATCCAGATCTGCATCCGGCCGGTCTCACCGGGCGCTTCGGGCGCCCGCGCGTCGACGCGGTCGAGTGTGTACCCGAGGCGCGCGGGGATCGCGGCGCTGCGGACGTTCGCTTCGTCGCACACGATGATCATGCGGTCGATGCCTTCGACCCGGAGCCCGGTCTCGGTGAGGGCCCGTGCGGCCTCGGTCGCGCGGCCGCGGCCGCCGGTGTCGACGTGCATCCAGTACCCGATCTCGAGCGTGCCCGGGCCGCGTCGGGACATGAGGCCGAACGTGCCGAGGAACTCGCCGCCGGGCGCACCGAACAAGCCGTACTGCCACTCTTCGCCGCGCTCGCGCTGGTGTGGTTGGTCGAGCATCCGGCTGCGTTGGAACGCGACCTCGGTCGACCGGGCGTTGGCCCAGGGCATCCACGGCTTCAAGTGGTCGAAGCTCTGCTCGACCGCGTGCGCCAAGGCCTCGGCATCGTCGGTCGTGAGCCAGCGCAGGAGCGTGTCGTTGACGAGAACGATGCGTTCGGGGGGTGGCGTCATCGGCCGCCGCGCACGAAGCTGTGGGCGCGCTCGACCCGGGCGACGCGCAGCTCGTAGGCGTCCAACCAGCGCGTGCGCCCTTCGTACTGCGCGAATGCGTGGTCGGCATCGCGCCGCCACGCCGCGATCGACGCTTCGTCGGTCCAATACGAGACGGTGATGCCGATGCCCTCAACGGCCTCCTCGACGCCGAGGTAGCCGGGCTGCTGCGCGGCCAGGGCCAACATGCGCTGCGCGGTCTCGTCGTACTGGTCGCCCGGCTGCGGGTCGCGCCGGCTCGAGAAGATGACGGCCCAGTACGGCGGCTCCGGGGTGCGCGCGAGCCCATCGCGCGGCACCGTTCCGTCGATCGCGTCCACCCTGGGCTCCTCTCGCCGTCCGGGCTCCATTCTTGCCCGCGGCCTCGACTTCTCGAATCCGGATATGTAATATCCGGATTACAGGTGGTCGAGAGGAGATGGTGATGCGGGTGTTCGTCGCAGGGGGGACCGGCGTGGTCGGGCGGAGGTCGGTCGCCCGTCTCGTTGCCGCCGGGCACGAGGTCACGGCCGTCTCCCGGACGCCGCAGAAGGACGCGTTGCTCGAGTCGCTCGGCGCCCGGCCGGTGCGCGTCGACCTGTTCGACGCCGACGCGGTGCGGGAAGCGGTCGCGGGTTCGGAGGCGGTCGTCAACGTCACGACCAAGATCCCGCCGATCTCGCAGATGCGGCGCGACTCGGCGTGGGACGAGAACGAGCGCCTCCGGCGGGACGCGTCCGGTCATCTCGTCGACGCCGCGATCGCGACCGGCGCACGGGTGTTCGTGCAGGAGTCGCTCGCGTTCATGTACGGCGAGCACGGCGCCGGATGGATCGACGCGGCGACGACGCCGATGGCAGTCTCACCGTTTCGC
This sequence comes from uncultured Actinomycetes bacterium, assembly GCA_963761055.1. Taxonomy (GTDB): domain Bacteria; phylum Actinomycetota; class Acidimicrobiia; order IMCC26256; family PALSA-610; genus PALSA-610. The sequence continues at coordinate 639,465 of CAVXFO010000001.1, forward strand.
GGCGGCGTGTCCGCGGCCGAGGCCAACGTCGAACGTTTTCGCGTGGCCGGCGGTCGGGGTGTCGTGCTTCGCTTCGGACGGTTCTATGCGCCCGACAGCGACCAGGCGCTGACGATGGTGCACGCGGCGCGGCGGGGCGTGCTGCTCGACGTCGGCGATGATCGGATCTACTTCCCGATGATCGACGCCGACGATGCCGCGGCCGCGGTGGTAGCGGCGCTGGGCGCGGCGTCGGGGACCTACGACGTGGCCGACGAACCGACGACACGCCGCGAGCAGACACTCGCGCTGGCAGCTGCGGTCGGGCGCCGCCGCCTGCTACACGCGCCCGGCTGGTTCGTCCCCAAGAAGGCCGGATACCTCGGCGCGTCGCAGCGGGTGTCGAACGCGGCGTTTCGCGAAGCCACGGGTTGGCAGCCGTCGTCGCCGACGGTGCGCGAGGGCTACGCGAAGATGGCGCGCGAGTTACACGTCGATCCCGTGTTGCCGGGCCGGACCCGATTGATGTTGTGGCTTCTCGCGGTCACCGCGTTCATGCTCGGTGCTCAAGCCGAGTTCACGCCGCGCGCGTTCTACGACGACTTTCCGTTCGGGCGTGGCTGGGTCGCGATGGACGGCCGCTACAACGAGCATCTGATCCGTGATTTCGGCGCGCTGAACCTGGCGCTCTGCGTGCTGACGATCGGCGCGTTGTTCATCGGAACGCGCGCGGTCAGCCGCCTCGCCGCCGGCGCGTGGATCGTGTATTCGGTGCCGCACCTCGTGTATCACCTGCGCCATCTGACGATGGACATGCCGGGTGTCGACAAGGTCGGCACAGTCGTGTCGCTGTCGCTCCCGATCCTCGCCGCAATCGTCGTGTTGGTGGACCGGCCCCGCCGCGCCGCGACCGTCGCCCGGGACGGGCGGGTGGGCGACCCGCTCCCGGCAAACCTGACGCAGGTGTCAGCTCGCCGCTAGCGTCGGCGGGGCATGAAACCCGCGCCGTTCGAGTACCACGCGCCCGAGACCGTCGCCGACGTCGTGGGCCTGCTGGCCGAGCACGGCGACGAGGCGAAAGTTCTGGCCGGGGGGCAAAGCCTCGTCCCGATGTTGGCGCTGCGCCTGACCCGGTTCGAGCACCTCGTCGACCTCAACCGGGTTGCTGAGCTGGCCGGGTTCGCACGCGACAACGGGACCCTCGTCGTGCACGCGGCAACCCGTCAGCGCGTCATGGAGCGCGCGCCGGAGGTCGCAGCCGCGGTGCCTCTCCTGGCCGAGGCCACGCCGCTCATCGGTCACTTCCAGATCCGCAACCGTGGAACTGTCGGCGGTTCGCTCGCCCACGCCGACCCCGCGTCGGAGTACCCGGCGGTCGCGGTCGCGCTCAGCGCCGAGCTCGACCTCGCCGGACCGGGTGGCCGGCGCCGCGTGCCTGCCCAGGAGTTCTTCGTCGGGACGTGGACGACCGCGGCCGAGCCCGACGAGCTCCTCGTCGCGGCCCGGTTTCCGGTGTGGCCGGCGGCCAGTGGTTTCGCGATCGAAGAGGTCGCGCGCCGTCACGGCGACTTCGCGCTCGCGGGAGTCGCGTGTGCAGTCACCGAGGGCCGAGCGGGCATCGCATTGTTCGGTGTCGGCTCGACTCCGGTGCGCGCCCGCGCCGCCGAGGCCGCGCTCGTCGCCGGTGCAACGCCGGCCGATGTCGCGCACGCGGCGACCGCCGATCTCGATCCGCCGGCCGACGTGCACGCGAGCTCGTCGACCCGTCTGCGCATCGCCCGCCATCTCGTCGAACGCGCGGTCACCCGCGCCCAGGAGGATCAACGTGCTGCCGGTTGAGATGATGGTGAACGGCGAACATCGGCGGGGTGTCGTCGAGCCGCGGCTGACCCTTGCCGATTTCCTGCGCGAGCAGTGCGCGCTGACCGGCACCCATCTCGGTTGCGAGCACGGTGTGTGCGGCGCGTGCACGGTGTTCGTCGACGGTGAGGCGGTGCGGGCGTGCCTCATGTTCGCGGTGCAGGCGGTGGGCACCGAGGTGACGACGATCGAGGGCCTCGGTGGCGCCGAGGGCGAGCTCACCCCGGTGCAGGAGGCCTTCCGGCAGGAGCACGGGTTGCAATGCGGGTTCTGCACGCCCGGGTTCGTGGTGTCGGTGACCGCGTTGCTGAACGAGAACCCGAAGCCGTCGGAGACGGAGATCCGCGAGGCGTTGTCGGGCAACCTCTGCCGCTGCACCGGGTATCAGGGCATCATCGCCGCAGTGAAACGGGCGTCCGGAACCGGCGCCGGGGTCGCGCGATGACGACGTCGACGGCCGGTCGCTTCGTCGGCCAGTCGGTGAAGCGACGCGAAGACCCGAGGCTGCTCACCGGGCACGGTCGTTACGTCGACGACATCGTGCTGCCGGGGATGTTGCACTGCACGTTCGTCCGCAGCGACGTCGCACGCGGGCGCATCACGCGGGTCGAGGTTGCCGAGGCACGCGCGCTCGACGGTGTGTTCGCGGTGCTCACCGCGGCCGATCTCAACGCCGGCGCAGGCGATATGCAGCCGACGATGCTGCTCGGGATGGCGGGCGCGCCGCTGCGGCCGCTGGCCGACGGCGATGTCCGGTTCGTCGGCGAGCCCATCGTCCTGATCGTCGCCGAGAGTCGCTACCTCGCGGAGGACGCGGCCGAGCTCGTCGAGGTCGACATCGACGTCGAGCACGCGGTGGTCGACGTCGAGCACGCGCTCGACGAGGGCGTGCCGCTCGTGCATCCCGAGCTGGGCACGAATCTCGGCGCGGAGATGGATTTCCCCGTCGCGCCCGAGCTGCAGGCGTTGCTCGACGGCGCCGGCGCGGTCAAACGCACCTTCCGTCAGCAGCGTCACAATCCGGTCCCGATGGAGACGCGTGGGATCGTCGTCGAGTTCGAACCGACCGACGGCGCGCTGCACGCCTGGATGAGCACGCAGAACCCACACGAGGCGAAGCACGCGGTGTCGCGCATCACGGGCGTTCCGTCGCATCTCGTGCGGGTCGAGGCGCGCGACGTCGGCGGTGGTTTCGGGCAGAAGTTCTTCACGCCGCGCGAGGAGCTCGTCGTGGCGCTGGCGGCGCGCCGGCTCGGGCGCACGCTGAAGTGGATCGAGGACCGGCGCGAGAACCTGATCTCGGCGAACCACGCGCGGGCCGACGTCGCGCACTGCACGTTCGCGCTCGACGACGACGGCCGGCTGTTAGGTACCTACATCGACCACATCGAGGACTCCGGTTCGTTCCCGGTCGGGGCGACCGGCGGCGCCGGGCAGCTGGTCGCGTTGCTGTTCACCGGTCCCTACAAATGCCCGGCCGCCGCCCTGCGCACGCGGTCGGTGTGGACCAACACGAGTGGGCGGGGTGCGTACCGCGGGCCGTGGATGTTCGAGACCGTCGCGCGCGAACAGATGGTCGATGCGGCCGCGCGTGCGATCGGCATGGATCCGCTCGAGTGGCGGCGCCGCAACGTTCTCGCGATGACCGACCTCCCGTACACCATGCCGACCGGCCTTCCGATCGAGATGGTGAGTCCGGCCGAGACGCTCGAGCAGGCGGCCGAGATCATCGGCTACGACGCCTTCCGCGCCGAGCAACAGCGCGCGTTCGCCCACGACGGCCGGCTCATCGGCATCGGGCTCGGGCTGTATGTGGAGCCCAGCACCGGGATGATGGACCCCATGGGCACCGAGACCGCGGTCGTGCGGGTCGACCCGAGTGGGCAGGTGACCGTCGCGCTCGGCACCGGCGCGCACGGCCAGGGCATCGAGACGACGATGGCGCAGGTCGTCGCGCAGGAGCTCGGTATCGAGCTCGACGACGTCACGATCGTTCAGGGCGACACTGCGGTCACCGCGTACGGGCGCGGCACGGGTGGCAGCGGGACCGCGGTGATCGCGGGGAACTCGTGCCGGAACGCGTGTGCGGTCGTACGGGCCAAAGCGATCGAGATCGCCGCGCATCTCATGGAAGCCGCTCCCGAAGACCTCGAGATCGTCGACTCGCAGATCGCGGTGAAGGGCACGCCCACACGATCGGTCGCGTGGCGCGAGGTCGCACACATCGCGCACCTCGAGACCGCGCGGCTGCCGGAGGGAATGGAGATCGGGCTCGAGGCGACGGCCACCTTCAAGGCGCCGCCCTTCTCGTGGTCGAACGCGTGCCACGCCTGCACGGTCGAGATCGACCGGGCGACCGGAGTCGTTTCGATCCTGCGCTACGTGGTCAGCGAGGACTGCGGCGTCATGATCAACCCGATGATCGTCGAGGGCCAGGTCGCCGGGGGCGTGGTGCAAGGGATCGGGGGAACGCTGTACGAGCACTTCGTCTACGACGACGACGGCAACCCGCTGACGACCACCTTCATGGACTACCTGCTCCCCACCACTGCGGAGGTGCCGACGATCGAGTACGGCCACGTCGAGACGGCCGCACCGACTCCCGGTGGTCACAAGGGCATGGGGGAGGGTGGTGCCATCGGTTCCCCGCCGGCGATCTTCAACGCGGTCGCCGACGCGCTCGCGTTGGTCGGCGCGACCGTCGATCACACTCCGCTTTCCCCCGACACGATCCTCGGCGCGCTGGGCGTCGAGGCGCTGGGTTCGTAGCCCGTCCCGAGGTCCTGGCCGACGGGACAGCCCACAGCTATCGTCTCCCCCACAACGAGCGGAGCCGTGCCACCGGACCTGCTCCCGCACCTCCGGGGGGAACGTGCCGACGACGGAACGCCACGACCATGTCGAGTCTGCAGTTCCGCCGGGTCGCCCGAGGCGGCGAACCGCGATCGCGCTCGGCATCGCCGGGGTCGTGGTGTCGGCGGCGGTCACGGCCGTGGTCGGTTATGCGGTCGGTTCGTCCGGGACGAAGACCCAAACCGTCGTCAAAGTGGTGCCGGCCACGGCGACCACGGCCGCGCCCGCCTCCGCGGCGAAGACGCTGAAGTGTCTTCCGGGTGTTGCCGCCGGTTCGTGCAATACCGATGAGGCCGCAGAGGCGTTGATCCCCGACCAGGCCCTCTCCGCGGCGACCAGGGCGGTCGTCGCCGCGCAGCTCGTCGCCGCGCGCGAAGCGTCCCTGCGGTACCCGACCGCCGCCGACGCGACGCGGGCCGGCTTCATCCTCGCGGGAGGGTTCTCGCCGCTGACCGGCGCGCACTACATGGACCTGGCCCACGCGGTCGGGCCGTTCGATCCGTCGCACCCCGGGTCGTACATCTACGACGGCACGCACCCGACCTCGAAGATCATCGGGCTCATGTATCTCGGCTCCGACGTGAATCCGCCTGACGGGTTCGCGGGCCCGAACGACCACTGGCACCGGCATTCGAACACGTGCGTGATATTCGGTAGCGGCGCGATCAAGGTTCCGTTCGCCGCCGACTCGAGTGTGACGAAGACGCAATGCGACAACGTCAAGGGCACGTTCATGCGCCGCACCACCTGGATGGTGCACGCGTGGGTAGTGCCGGGTTGGGACAGCCCGTCGGGGGTCTTCGCACACGACAACTCCGACGTACGGTGCGCGGACGGCACGACGAAGGCGGACTCCGTCGGGTTCTGCGTCGGCACGTAGCCAGTACGTCGCCGATTTGATCGGGTGGATCGCCACCCAGCACACCGTGGGGACGGTCCAGACACGAATTGTACGCGCCGCCGCGCCGCCGCTTTCTCGTCGCTAGCAGTGCTGTTTCGAGCACACACTCCGCGCACACGAGTCGGTTCGCGGCCCACCGCAGCAGTTTGGAGACGGACCACTAGGGGACCGGTGTGACGACCGCGACAAAGGATGGATCGTCGGGTGCGGTGGGCGTCCCGTCGGGTGTGACCATGGTCCGGACGTCGAGGCCGGCACCGGCCGCGAGGTCGCGAAAGCCGGCCTGCGTGTACCAGTGCAGGAGCCACGGCCGTTCCTCGGCCGCGGTCCCGGTCGTCCCGATCCGCTCGTATCGCAGTGTGGTCGTCTGGCAGCGCGAGGATTCGTCGCGCGTTTCCGCGATCGGCGTCACCCGGATCTCGGTCCCGTCGTCGTCCAGGTGCACGCGAGGCTGACCGAGCGCGTTGCTCGGCGTCGACCCGGGAATCATCAACGGGATCAAGGCGGCGCCGTCGGTTTCGAGGTGCCGGCGGATCGAGGCGAGCGCGTTCGCCGCGGCGTGGTCGTCGGGCAGCAGATTGAACGTCGCTCCCGCGAAATAGATCGACCGGTACAAACGGCCGAGCGCCATCGCCTGTATCTCTTGTTCGTGCAGCACGACGTCGACGCCGCGCGATGCCGCGGCGCGGTGACACCGCGCCAGCATGTCGGGCGAAGAGTCGAGTCCTTCCACGTCGAGGCCGCGTGCCCGCAGGTCGAGCAGCGGGGCACCGTCGCCGCAGCCAAGCTCGAGTGCGGGTTCGCCCCACCGGCCGATGAACCGGGCGTACGGCTCCGGATCGGGAATTACAGAGCGGAGGGCTCCATACAACTCAGCGACGAGACCCGTATAGAACAACGACGGATCGCTCCCAGGCATCGGGTCAGTGTCGCACTCATTGACGAGGAATGCTGTCTGTGTGCGCTGCGGCTTTCCCGACGTCTCGATCAGTCCTGCCTTGATCGACTTCGCCGTCGTCGATGACGTGTGCGGTTGGTCTCGCCGAGGCGCGCCATCACGTCGGTCGGAACCTCTAGAGCCGATGCGGTGTCTCATGTGCATGCGTTGCTGTCGGTGTCGTGTTCGCAGGATCGGCCTGGCTGTGACGCTCGTTGCCGTAGTGCTGTCGTTGAGCTCTGAGACGGCAGGCGCCAAGGTTCTCCCCGTTACCTCTGTCGAAGTCGTGACGCGCCAGCCGATTGCGGGCGCGCCGATCCAGGTAGTTGTGCGTTTCGGCGAAAATTTCGACCTGCCGGACGCCCCATGGGAGAACTTCGAGATCTCCGTCGTGTCGGCCGACCGCGCCGACGCAAATGGCTGGCCGCTCGATCGAAACGATCGAGGAATGCTGGTATCACTCCGTCGAACGAGCAAGACCGTCTTTCACGGATCGTTCGTCGTCGGTCGAGCGGGCGACTACATCGTGTTCTCCTGGTCCGGCGTGTATGCCCGCGAAGACCAGCTTCGAGGTGCCGTCACTGCGGGCGCGTACGCCGCCCCGGTGAGATTCCGGGTGGGCGGGATTGCGTCGCCGGCGCAGGGAGCTGTCCGATCCACGGTCCCGCAACGGTCGTCGACGCTGCTGGTCGGCTTGGCGGTGTCGGTCACACTGCTCGTGATCGGTGCAAGCCTCGCGCTCGTCTCCACGTGGGGTCGCTCCTGAAAAGCGCGTGCGCTGACGCCGTGACATGGAAGACGCCCCGGGCGATGTCGCCGGGGCGTCTCTGCGTGCGGGATCGGTTGCGCCTTCGGGCGGGCTCGGAGCCGTCAGTCTGTGTGGCCGTAGCCGTATCGGTCGGAGGTTCGTGCGCGTCGCCAGGCGGAACCGATCCGTCTATAGCGAGGTGGACTGTCCTCTTCCATCAGCATCTCCTCGTCGGAGTCGCTACCTGGTGCCAACGTACTCCTGCTGTCAAAGCCCGGTCACTGCGTCTGCTGCCCCGCGGCGTAGCTTGGCGCATGCCTGCTCAGCCGGTTGTCACCTGGGGCCTGCTGACCGAAGGGTGCCTCGAGCGTGTCGTCGTGTGCTCGCCACACTTCGACGATGCCGCGCTCGGGGCCGCGTATCTCCTACTCGCACATCCGGGTTCCACGGTCGTGACCGTGTTCGGCGGCCGTCCGGCCGCGTATCCCGAGACGCCGACGGAATGGGACGCGCTCGGGGGCTTCCGTCCCGGCGACGACATCATCGCGATCCGTCGCGAAGAGGACCGGGCCGCGATGAACGCGCTCGGCGCGCGTCCGCACTGGCTCGACTTCGTCGACCACCAATATCTTGCATCCGACGAACGCTCGTCGACGAAGGACGTTGCGGTTGCGCTGGAAGCTGCGATCGACGAGCTGCGTCCGACTTCGGTGTTCCTGCCGATGGGTCTCGCGAACCCCGACCACGTCGTCACGCACGAGGCGGGGATCCTCCTCGCCCCGCGACGCGACGACATCACGTGGTTCGCGTACGAGGACAGCGGTTACAAGCACATACCGGGAATGCTCGCCTGGCGGATCGCGAAGCTGTTCGCGTCCGATCTCTGGCCCACCCCGATGGTCGTGCCGAACGTTGCCGACATCGAGCGCAAGCGCGCCGCGATCGAGTGTTACCAGTCGCAGCTCGGGCCGCTCAACCGCGACCACGCGCTAGGCGAGCGGATCGGGAGCGTGGTTCCCGAGCAGCACTGGATCCTCGCCCCACCGCCCGCGGGCTGGGAGCGCATGCGCGACATGTGAGTCGCGCCGGGATCGACTCCTAGGATCGGGTGCGTGAATCCGTACCTGGTCGGGCGGTTGCAGCCGTTCGGGACGACGATCTTCGCGGAGATGTCGGCGCTCGCGGTGTCGACGGGCGCGATCAACCTCGGGCAGGGCTTTCCCGACACTGACGGTCCCGATGTCGTGAAGCAGTCCGCCATCGACGCGATCGAGGCCGGCTTCAACCAGTACCCGCCCGGTATCGGGGTTCCCGAACTGCGCCACGCGATCCGCGCGCACCAGCAGCGGTTCTACGGCCTCGACTACGACGCCGACTCCGAGATCCTTGTCACCGCCGGCGCCACCGAGGCGATCGCGGCCGCGTTGATCGCGCTGAGCGGTCCGGGCGACGAGGTCGTCACCTTCGAGCCCTATTACGACTCGTACGCGGCGTGCATCGCGATGGCGGGAGCGGAGCGCCGGGTCGTCACATTGCGCGCACCCGACTACGCCTTCGACCCCGCGGAGCTGCGCGCCGCGATCAGCCCGCGGACGAAGCTGCTGCTGCTCAACTCGCCGCACAACCCGACGGGCAAGGTGTTCCGCCGCGAGGAGCTCACGCTGGTCGCGGAGATCGCGCGGGAACACGACCTGCTCGTCGTCACCGACGAGGTCTACGAACACCTCGTCTACGACGGAGAGCACATCCCGCTCGCGACCCTCCCGGGAATGCGTGACCGCACGGTCACGATCGGCTCCGGTGGCAAGACGTTCTCGTTCACCGGTTGGAAGGTCGGATGGATCTGCGCCACGCCTGATCTCGTGCGCGCGGTCAAGACCGCGAAGCAGTTCCTCACGTACGTGAGCAGTGGGCCGTTCCAGTACGGAATTGCCGTGGGCCTGCAACTTCCCGACGTGTACTTCACCGAATTCCGCCGCGAGATGGTCGACAAGCGTGACCGGCTCTGTGCCGGCCTCACCGGCGCGGGCTTCGACGTGCTCCGCCCGCAGGGCACCTACTTCGCGACCGTCGACATCCGATCGCTCGGTGAGAGCGACGGCCTCGAGTTCTGCCGGTCGCTGCCGCATCGGTGCGGGGTGGTGGCCGTCCCGAGCGTGGTGTTCTACGACGATGTCGCCGCGGGCGCACCGCTCGTGCGCTTCGCCTGCTGCAAACGCACCGAGGTGCTCGACGAGGCGTGCACCCGACTCAAGAGTCTCGCCAAGTGATCGTCGCCGGCATTCAGCACGACATCGTGTGGGAGGATCGTGAAGCGAACTTCGCCCGGCTCGCGCCGATGGTCGACAAGGCGGCGGCCGACGGTGCGCGGCTCGTCGTGCTCTCCGAGATGTACTCGACCGGATTTTCCATGAAGCCCGAGCGGGTCGCGGAGGTTGTCGACGGACCGAGCGTGCAGTTCCTCGTCGACCAGGCGCGCGCGCACGGCGTGTGGGTATGCGCGTCGCTGCCCGAACGGGTGACGGACGGCGAGCATCCGTTCAACCAACTGGTAGTCGCCGCGCCCGACGGCTCGATGCATCGTTACGCCAAGATCCACCCGTTCACCTTCGGCCGCGAGCACGAGCACTACTCGGCCGGCGCGCATTTCCTCACGGTCGACATCGAGGGCACGCGGTGCTCGTTCTTCGTCTGTTACGACCTGCGTTTCGCCGACGAGTTCTGGGCACTCGCCGCCGAGACCGACTGCTACGTCGTGCCCGCGAACTGGCCGGCATCGCGGCGGGAGCACTGGATCTCTTTGCTGCGGGCGCGCGCGATCGAGAACCAGGCCTATGTGGTCGGGGTGAACCGCGTCGGTGAAGGTGGGCGGCTGGCGTACTCGGGCGACTCGATGATCATCGATCCCTTCGGCGAGGTCGTGGCGCAGGCGGGCGACGGCGAGAAGATCATCGCCGCCGACGTCGATCCCGGGCGGGTGTGGTCGGTGCGAGCCGAGTACCCGTTCCTGCAGGACCGGCGCTGATTCACGTAGCGTCCGGCGCATGAGATTCGCGCTCTTCTACGAGATCCCCGTCGCCCGCCCCTGGGCACCCGACAGCGAGCACGTCGCCTACAAGAACACGCTGGAACAGGCGATCGCAGGAGAGGCGGCCGGCTTTCACGCGTTCTGGACGGTCGAGCACCACTTCCTCGAGGAGTACTCGCACTGCTCCAACCCCGAAGTGCTCTACGGCACGATCGCGAGCCGCACGACCAAGATGCGGCTCGGCTACGGCGTTCGCCTCATGCCCAAGCCGTACAACCACCCGGTGCGTACCGCGGAGTGGGTCGCGGTGCTCGACCTGTTGAGCGACGGCCGCGTCGACATGGGGACGGGTCGCTCGGCGACGCGGATCGAGCTCGAGGGTTTCGGCGTCGATCCCAAGGACACGCGGGAGATGTGGCGGGAGGCGATCGAGCACGTCGTCGGTTGCTGGACCAACGAGCGCTACTCGATCGACAGCAAGTATTGGACGCTGGCCGATCGCCGGGTGCAGCCGAAGCCGCTGCAGCAGCCGCATCCTCCGATCTGGGGCGCGACGACGAGCGACGACGGCCACGCCCAGGTCGGCGAGCTCGGCCTCGGCCTCTGCTCGTTCGCGGTGGGCGTATCGCCCGAGGACGTGAAGAAGAAGATCGACATCTACCGGGCCGCCGTGGCGCAGTGCGCGAAGCCCATAGGCAAGTTCGTGAACAACCAGGCCGCGACGTTCACGATGGCGCTGTGCACGCCGACCCAGGACGAAGCCTGGTCGGCGGCGCGTGAATCGTTCGAGTGGTACCCGAAGGTCGGGGCCCGCCAGATCGCGCAGGTCGCGGAGTGGATGGCGGAACGCAACCAGGCACTCGGCAACTACGACTACGCGGCCGACATGAAGGCCCACTCCGACGACGGTTCGTTGGATCTCCTTTCGCTCGAGTACCTCGTCGACTCCGGCGCGTGCGTACTTGGCACGCCCGAGCAATGCCTCGACGCGTGCAAACGCTACGAGGCCGCGGGTGTCGACCTGCTGCTCTGCCTCGTCAACCCCTACAAGATCGGCCACGAGGCCGTGATGCAAACGATCGACCTCATGGGCAAACACGTCATCCCACACTTCGGGTAGCCCGTAGTGCAACGTTCCCGGGCCGACGTGCGTCAAGCTTCCGGGATGGCGAAACGTTGGGTGCCCATCTGCGCGTGTGTTGCCGTCCTCGCTGCGGGAGGGTGTAGCGGCAAGTCGAAGACACTCCCGCCCGCCACGACCACGACAACCGCGTCGTCGGCGACCACCACGACGATCGTGCACGCGGCCGGAGGCTGCCCCTCCGACGTGGCGCGGGAACGTGAGCTGGGCCTGGGGAATCGCACGGCGGCGATCCAGATGGTCTCGGCGCAACGTGGGTTCGCGGTCGTCGCACGCACGGTGGTACGTACCGTCGACGGACAGCATTGGAGTCTTCTCCATCGTTTCACGGAAGACCTCGCGTTCGTCAATGCGGTCGACGCCATGCATGTGTGGGCCGTCGGAACGCATTCCCTCCTTGCCAGCACCGACGGCGGTGGTCATTGGATGGTGATACCTACTCCGACACCGTTCCGCATGGTGCACTTCGTGAACGCGGCCCTGGGCTGGGCGGTGGCCGACGGTTCGCTGCTGCAGAGCGTCGACGGTGGGCAAACGTGGCAGCACGCGCCCGCGCCCTGTCCGGTCGACCGGGTGTGCTTCGCCGACTCGCGGCACGGTTGGATCGCGAGCCGGACGTCCGCGTACGTGACCGCCGACGGCGGCACGCATTGGTCACGCCGCCTCGACCTAGGTGATCCGAACTTTGCCAATGGGATCGCGGTCGACGTGCAGTGCACGCCGACGAATGCCGCGTGGATCCTGTTCGACAGCAACAACCGCGCGGCCGGGAGCGACGGCTACGCCGGCTACCGCTGCCCGACGACCGGCGCCTGCCGCGTCGTGGTGCAGAACGTCCTGGCGAACGCGCCCGCCGACACGAGCGGACCCGGAAGCACTCCCGGCCCGTTCAGTGTGATCGACGAGCACGCCGCGGCCTTCGTGGGCTACACCGGCCCACTCGAGAACCCGACGAGCATCATGGTCGTCGGCGACGACGGACGCGAGCGAGGACTTGTCCATCGTGTCGTGGACGGACCGCCACAGCAGGCCACCCCGCAATCCGTGAGCTTCGTGAGCCGCGATCGCGGCTGGCTCGTCGACGGTGGCTTCAGCACCGGTGCGCACATCCTCGGCACCACCGACGGCGGCAGGACGTGGACCGTGCAGTACTAAGGGCTACTTCGTGTCGGCGGGGATCGGGACGGTGTAGGTGTCGCGACCGGAACGCAGCACTTTGCCGGGGAGCGCGCCCGTCTGTCGGCCGTCGTTGACGATCGTGGCGCCGTTCACGATGACGCGCTGGACGCCGATCGCGTCGGCGAACAAACGGGCGGTGCCGCCGGGGAGATCGTTGACCAACTTCACCTCGTCGGTGGCGACTGTCGCGGGGTCGAACATCACGACGTCGGCGTGGAAGCCCTCGCGTAGCTCGCCGCGATCGCGGAGGCCGAAGAGCTGCGCGGGGGCTTGCGTCATCAACTGCACACACCGCTCGAGCGAGATCAGCTGGCGTCCGCGCAGCGTGTCGGCGAGGAACGACGTGGTGTAGGGCGCGCCGCACATGCGGTCGAGGTGGGCACCGGCGTCGCTGCCGCCGACCAGCACGAGCGGGTGGTCCCACGCTTCGGCCCGCATCTGCCACGACTTCAGGTCGCCGTCGGACGGCAACGGCCACAGGATGGTCTTGAGGTCGTCGTCGATGACGAGGTCGAGCAGGGTGTCGAAGGTTCCCTTGTTCTCGCGCTCGGCGAGATCGGATACCACCCGACCTTTCAAGCCGTCGTTCGTCGCGGAGTACGTGTCGCCGATCTGGTAGCGGCCCCACGACGCGAGCCGGGAGAACACGCCTGCCTCGGGCGAGTGGGCTCGCTCGTTCATCCACTTGCGCACGGCGGGATCGCGCAGCTTGGCGACGCGCTCCGGCACCGGGAGGCTCATGACCTCGGACCAGCCCGGCAGCATGAACAGCGCGCAGAAGTTCAGGAACGACATGTTCATCTCGACGAGCGTCGGCATCGTCAGCGCGATCGCGGTGCCGCCCGGGCCCGCGCGTGCTCACACGCGCCGACCTGGTCGTGGTAGCGCTGCGGTTCCCGCGAGTCGATCGTCAGCACGTTCCAGTTCAACGGCCGGCGGCCTGCCAGCGTCATCGCCGCCATCTGGTCGACTTCCTCGTCGCTGAAGCCGCGCAGGCAACCGCTCGTCACGTACTCGAGCGTCGTGCCCTCGTGGCGCGACACCGAGCGACACAGTTCGAGCACCTCTTCGCCGGAAGCCCACCGGGAGCCGACCGGCTCGCCGTCGCCATCCGAGTGCGTGAACGACAGCGTGGTCGAGAAGCCGAGCCCGCCCGCCGCGATGGATTCCTCCAGCAGTCGGGTCATCGCCGCGAGTTGCTCGGGCGTCGCTTCGTTCCCGATGGCTTCCTTGCCCATCACGTTGCGCCGCAGCGCGGAGTGACCCACGAGGAAGCCGACGTTCATGCCCACGCGGTTGTCGACCGCGTCGAGATATTCACCGAACGAGTTCCACGACCACGGGACGCCCGTCTCGAGCGCGGGGAGGGGCATGCCCTCGACCTTGGCCATCATGCGGCGCAGGTAGTCGGCGTCCGCGGCATGCACCGGCGCGAGCGTGAACCCGCAGTTGCCCGCGATCATGCTCGTCACGCCGTGCAGGTTCGAGGGCGTTGCCGCCGGGTCCCAGAAGAGCTGGGCGTCGTAGTGCGTGTGGGGGTCGACGAAACCGGGCGCGACGACGAGGCCGTCCGCTTCGATCGTCTCGGCCGCTTCCTCGTTGATGGTGCCGATCTCGACGACGAGGCCGTCGCGGATGCCGACGTCGGCTTGGCGCGCGGGCGCACCGGTTCCGTCGACGACGTTGCCACCGCGGATGACGGTGTCGAGCATCACGACCTCCTAGCGCGCCTTGCGCTTTGCTTGGCGGACGGCCTGCCGCCACTTCTCCTGCGCCGTGATCCGCGCCTCGTGGGCGCGGACCTCGGCCGCGCGCTTGGCTTCCTTGGCGATTCGCCGCTGTTCGCGCTTGGCTTCGAGCTCCTTCTTGTCGAGCGTCGGTGCGGGGACCGCGCCGAGCTCGGGCTTCGCCTCCACCGGGATCGGGTCGCCGACTTCGAACCGGTCGTCGGTCTCGAGCAACTCGCGCATGACCGGTCGGCACAGGGCGTCGCTGGCCGCGTAGCCGACGAGCATGAGCGTCACGAGCGTGAGGCCGTGCTCCTCGATGACGTCGGGCAGCACCTCGAGCAGGTCCTCGCGGCGTCGGTTCCTCCGAGCGCGGGCCGAGCGCCTCGATCGTCTGGTCGTTGACGTGCTGGGCGAGCGCGAACAGCACCTGCAGCTGGTGGTCGGGCGCCGCGGTCTGCAACTTGCGCCGGACCAGGGGGATCAGCGCGTCGCCGAGCCGCATCGTGGCCCGGGGGAGCTGGAGCTGGGCGGCGACGTCGAGCCGGGACTTCTCACTCATGCCGGCCAGGGCCGCACGGAGGGTGTCGTCGTCGAGGGCCGCCAGCGCCCGATCCATCAGGGCGACGTCGGCCTCGGCCTGCGCCTGCTCCTCCTCGGTGAGCTCCTCGTCCTCGTGATCGTGATCGTGATCGTCGTGCTCGTGGTCGTGCTCGTGGTCGTGCTCGTGGTCGTGCTCGGGGGAAGTCGTTTCGGGGCTCATCGCCCTGCAGCTTCGCGCGTGGCGACCGGCTACCGTGGAGTCGACATCGCCGTCGACCTCTGACGGGAGAGTCCGGACGCTTTCGCAGGCGATCCGGGCGCCGAAGGAGCAACCACTCCCCGGAATCTCTCAGGCACCCGAACCGTCGGAGCGAGGCACCTCTGAAGTTCCGCGACAGAGGGGGAGTCGGGCCGTGCGCGGCTCGCAACCACGACGCGGAACGAGAGGTTTCCCGCCATGCCCGAGCCGCTGGCCACCGAAGATCCCGGTCTGGAGACCTTCGCCGACCGCCACATCGGCCCCCGCCCCGACGACCAGGCCGCGATGCTGGCGACGCTCGGTTACGGCTCACTCGACGAGCTCGTGGCCGCAGCGGTGCCGTCGGTCATCCGCGAATTGGCGCCGCTCTCGGTGACCGAGCCGCGGTCGGAGACGGAGGCGCTCGAGAAGCTGCGGGCGCTGGCCGACCGCAACGAGGTGTTCACCTCGCTGATCGGTCTCGGCTACCACGACACGATCACGCCGGCCGTGATCCTGCGCAACGTGCTCGAGAACCCGGCCTGGTACACCGCGTACACGCCGTACCAGCCCGAGATCAGCCAGGGCCGGCTCGAAGCGTTGTTGAACTTCCAGACGATGGTCACCGACCTCACCGGCATGGACCTCGCCAACGTGTCGCTGCTCGACGAAGGCACGGCCGCGGCCGAGGCGATGGCAATGCTCCACCGCGTCAATCCCAAGGCGGGAATGGTCTTCCTCGTCGACGCCGACGCGCACCCGCAGACCATCGACGTCGTGCAGACGCGCGCGGAACCGCTCGGCATCGAAGTTGTTGTTGGTGATCCGCACGCGGAGGAGCCGGTCGACGGTTGCTTCGGCGTGTTCATCCAGTATCCGGGCAGCAGCGGATGCCTCCGCGACCTCGCGCCTGCGATCGAACGATTCCACGCGCAGGGCGCGCTCGTGTGCGTCGGTGCCGACCTGCTCGCGCTCGCACTGGTCACGCCGCCCGGCGAGATGGGCGCCGACGCGGTTGTCGGTACGACCCAGCGCTTCGGCGTCCCGCTCGGCTTCGGCGGTCCGCACGCGGCGTATCTCGCGGTGCGCGACGAGCACCGCCGCACCCTTCCCGGTCGTCTCGTCGGTGTGTCCATCGACGCCAAGGGTCGCACCGCGTTCCGGCTCACGCTGCAGACGCGCGAGCAGCACATCCGGCGGGAGAAGGCGACCAGCAACATCTGCACCGCCCAGGTCCTGCTCGCGGTGATCGCGGGTCTCTACGCCGCGTACCACGGCGCCGACGGGCTGCACGCGATCGCGTCGCCGCGTGCATGGGCTCGCGGCGGGCCTCGCGGAGGCACTGCGGTCGGGCGGGGTCGAGGTCGTGCACGAGCACTTCTTCGACACCCTTACGGTCCGGGTTCCCGGTGGGGCCGCCGACGTGCTCGCGGCTGCGGCCGCGCGCCGCATCAACCTCCGCTTCGTCGACGCCGACACGATCGGCATCGCCCTCGACGAGACCACGACGATCGCGACCGTCGACGCGGTGCTCGCTTCGTTCGGGATCGACGGGCCGATCGACGCCTCCGACCCCGGCACCGTTTCTTCGACTACGGCGATCCCACCCGCGCTGTTGCGCATGTCGGGCTACCTGACGCACCGGGCATTCAACTCACACCGTTCCGAGCACCAGATGCTGCGTTACCTGCGCCGGCTCGCCGACCGCGACCTCGCCTTGGATCGCACGATGATCCCGCTCGGTTCGTGCACGATGAAGCTGAACGCGACCGCGGAGATGGAGCCGATCACTTGGGCCGAGTTCGGGCGCATGCACCCGTACGCGCCGCTCGAACAGGCGCGCGGTTACCTCGAGCTCTTCGACGACCTCGAGCGCTGGCTCGCCGAGATCACCGGCTACGACGCAGTGTCGCTGCAGCCGAATGCCGGCTCGCAAGGCGAGTACGCCGGGCTGCTCGCGATCCGCAAGTACCACGCGTCCCGCAACGAGTCGGGTCGCAACGTCTGCCTGATCCCCGCGTCGGCGCACGGCACCAACGCGGCATCGGCCGCGATGGCCGGGATGAAGGTCGTGGTGGTGGCGTGCGACGACCAGGGCAACGTCGACCTCGACGACCTGAAAGCGAAAGCGGTTGCGCACTCCACCGACCTGAGCGCGCTGATGGTCACCTACCCGTCGACGCACGGCGTGTACGAGCAGCAGATCCGCGACATCTGCGCGCTGGTGCACGAGCACGGCGGCCAGGTGTACCTCGACGGCGCGAACCTGAACGCGTTGGTGGGTGTCGCCCGCCCCGGCAAGTTCGGCGCCGACGTCTCCCACTTGAACCTGCACAAGACGTTCTGCATCCCGCACGGCGGTGGTGGGCCCGGCGTCGGCCCGATCGGTGTGCGCGCGCACCTCGCGCCGTTCCTGCCGAACAACCCGTTGCGCGCCGAGGCCGGGCCGGCCACGGGAGTCGGCGCGATCAGTGCGGCGCCGTGGGGTTCTGCGGGCATCCTGGCGATCCCGTGGATGTACGTGCAGATGATGGGAGGCGCAGGCCTCACCCGGGCCACGCACGTGGCGATCCTCAACGCGAACTACCTCGCGCACAAGCTCGCCCCGTACTACCCGGTGCTCTACACGGGAGCGAACGGGCGGGTCGCGCACGAATGCATCATCGACATCCGGCCGATCACACACGACACGGGCGTCACGGTCGACGACGTCGCCAAGCGTCTCATCGACTACGGCTTCCACGCGCCCACGATGTCGTTCCCGGTTGCAGGCACGCTGATGATCGAGCCGACCGAGTCGGAAGACCTGGGCGAGCTCGACCGGTTCGTCGACGCGATGATCGCGATCCGATCCGAGATCACGCGGGTCGGGCTCCAGGAGTGGCCGGCCGACGACAATCCGCTCGTGCACGCGCCGCATACCGCGGAGGACGTCACCGCCGACGACTGGCCGCACGCGTACCCGCGTTCACTCGCCGCGTTCCCGGTCGCGAGCCTGCGCCAGACGAAGTACTGGTCGCCGGTCGGCCGCATCGACGGCGTCTACGGCGACCGCAACGTGTTCTGCAGCTGCCCGCCGGTCGAGGCGTACGCGTAGGCGGGTCTCGCCTAACGGCTCTCGGCCCAGCCGCCGGGAGTTTGCCCGTCGGTGCGGACGAGCCGGTGCGCAAACAACCAGCGGTCGCCGAGTCCGTCGGGAACGAACCGGTCTTTGTAGCGACCCCAGTGGTCGACGCCCGCGCCGGTCATGACGGTGAAGTAGCACGTCGCCGTTGCGATCGTCGGCGACTCCACTGCCACCCGCACACTCGACACGTGATGCTGCATCCGTCCGGGAGGAGCGGTGCTGACGACGTCGCCACCGACGCCCCGGAAGAAGCCGAGGATCGCGTCCCGGCCCTCGGCACGCGCACCTCCGATGCCGTGCACCTCCAGGACACCATCGCCGGCGAACAACGCGGCGACGTCGTCGAAGTGCCCGTTGTCGGCCGCGTACGTGTACGACGCGATCGTGTGGCGCACGGCTTCGCGCGCGGAAATCTCCCACTGTTCCATACCCATGACGCTACTCATCCGGGATCGCGGCGCGTCCGTTGCCCCGGTTCAGGGAATCGATGTGGTGGTCGAAGTCGGAGGTGGACTCGGAGGCGCAAACACGATCGGAACACGGTCGTCGCCGACCGGCGAGATCCCGATGATGCAGGCCGCGGTGAGGCAGTCGACTCGCACTCCGGTACCCGTCGTGAACGTGCGATGCGCAGTGAAGGTCAACGTGAACGAACCGTCGGCCCCGGGCGTCACCTCGGGTCCGGTCTCCTCGCAGGTGGTGCCTGCGCACTCGACGACGGTCGTCGAGGCGGACACGAAGTTCCGGCCTGCGACCTGGACGGCCTGACCGTCGGCGAGCCCGGTCGCGGGTGTCACCTGCATGCCCGGCGGACGCGATGGGCCCGACGGTCCTGCGAACGAGATCGGCGCCCGGGCGAGGATGTCCGCCCCGGAGTTCCCGATGAGTCGGAGTTCGCAACCGCCCGGGGTGGTTGTGCAGTCGGTGCCGTCGGCGAACACGCGCCGCACGAAGAATTCCTGGGTCCGGAGGCTGCCCTGCGCGTCGGTGAAGAAATCGCTCGCGCCCGAGTTCCACCAATCCGTGTTGTCGCAGCCCGGAGGACCCGCGTCCGTACTCGGGGGTGCCAAGGCGCGGCATGCGACGACGTGGACGAGTCGACTCGGCGGGAGCCCGGAGCCCGATACCACGATCGAGGTGCGCTCCGAGAGTCCCGTGTCGGGGCTCGCGTGCAGTTCGGCCGGACCTGGGACCGCGCTCGTCGGCGTGGTGACGATGTCGGTGCCAGGACCGCGGGTCGGCCTCGGCGTGCCGACGGTGGTCGTGCTCGCGGGCGCGACCGTCGACGTCGGTATCGACGTCGAGGACGCCGCCGTCGAGTCGGTCGTGGACGATGTGACGCTCGTTTCCCCCGAGACCACCGAGACCTTCGCGTTGCGGTGACCCGATGCGGCGGCCGCGATCGTTGCAGCGCCGCTGACGACGACGACCGTCGCGACCGCGGAGGCTACGACGAGCCTCAGGCGGTTGCGGTGCCGCCGTTGTCCGACGGCGACGTTCGTGCGTTCCCGCAAGGTTGCAGGCGCGTCGACCGATGCGAGCGCGGCCAACGCAGCGCGTGCGAGGTCTTCGTCGTCGCTCATTGATCGTTGTCCTGCCCGAGGCTGTCGCGGAGTTGCGCGACGGCGCGGGACGTGTGGGCCTTGACCGAACCCACGCTGATGTGGAGCAGCGCGGCCGTCTCCTTCTCGGACATGTCCTCCAGGTAGCGCAACGCGACGATCTCGCGTTCGACGCGGCGAGAGGTCGGCGAGGGCTCGTACGACGGCCTCGCGTTGTGCCACCGCGTCCTCGCACGAAGCCACGTCGACGCTGCTGATGCGCCTGGTGCGCGCGAAGCGGTCCCGCACCGAACGGCGGCGTTGCGCCGAGCGCACGCGGTTCACGACGGCACGCCGCATGTACGCGGCCGGGTCACGGATGTCCGTGCGTCGGGACCGGAGGATGACCGCGGCGAACACGTCGGCGACCGCTTCCTCGGCCAGGCTCCTGTCGGCGCATAGGGCGTAGGCGAGTCGGAACATCGGCCCGCTCAGCGTGCGGAACTGCTCCTCGAAGTCGGGCGGTTCTGCAGTTGCGGACGCCGCCGTCGCTTCTTCGCCCGGACCGATCGCAATCGCCGGGCCGGGTGGCCCGACGAGCCCGGGTGTCAGCGGCGAAGAACAGCTCACTTCGGAAGGACGCATGCCTGGTCCGGAAGGTTGACGCGGCTCCCGAGATCCCGCAACCACCTACCGAATGGCCTGCTGGCCCGACGGTCGGGAGAACTGGGCGGTAGCCGCGTGGAGGATGTCCGCGAATTCGCGGCGGGGGTGAGCCCGCCGGGGCGAGTCGTACGCATCGAACGGGGTGCGGGCGAGCGGAACCGGCTCTGGGAGCCGCCGGGCGTCGATCCACACCCGCAGGGTCGGCTGCGGCGCCGACGGGGTTGACGGAGCCGGCCGAGCGTCGCCACGCAGTGCTTCGAGCGCCTCGAGCATTTCGGCAAACGCGGCCCGGCTGCCGCCGTGGTCGGGGTGGGTGACGAGGGCCCGGGCGCGAAAGGCGCGCCGGATCTCCGCGGGACCGGCGTCGTCTGCGACGCCCAAAACGCTCCGCGCGCGACGGCCGTCCATGGCCACCTCGTCCTTGAGTCCTGCCCCCGTCCTGGGAGCTCGTCCGCCGCGGATCCTTCCGCAGCACCCTTGTGATCGGCGCTCGCTAGGCGGGTCTGAACCAAAGAAGTCCGACCGCGTCCGAGGCGTGCTCGATCTCGACGACGACGGGGAGTTCGAGCACCAATTCGGACGGTTCGAGACCGCGCAGGTTGCCCACGAGGCGCGGGCCTTCCTCGAGCTCGACGACGAGGATCGCGTACGGCGGTGTAAACGCGGGGTCGACGGCGCGGTGTGTCACCGTCCACGAGAACACGTGGCCGCGTCCGGACGCTCGTTCCCAGCTGACGTCGCGGGAGCCGCAGTGCGCGCACCGGATACGGGGCGGATGGCGCCAGGTCCGGCATGCGGCACAACGCTGCAGCCGGAGCTCGCCCTGCGCGAGGAATGCGTAGAACTCACCGTTCAGCCCGACTGTGGAAGGCAGCAACCGATCGGTCATCGCTCGTGTCCCAACACGACGATGCTGCCGTCGCCGAAGTCGCCCCAACCGGTCACACAGCCGATCTCGGCGCCGGCGACCTGGGCGGGACCGGCGTCGCCCCGCAACTGGCGGACGGCTTCCACCACGTGGTTCATGCCCCACATGTGTCCTTGCGAGAGGAGCCCGCCGTGCGTGTTCGTCGGCAGCGCGCCACCGTCGAGCCGGAGCACTCCGTCGCGGACGAACGCGCCGGCCTCACCTCGTTCGCACAGACCGAGCGCCTCGATCTGCAGCAGGACCACGTACGTGAAGCAGTCGTAGATCTGCATGAAATCGAGCTCGTCGGCGCGCACGCCGGCGGCACCGAGCGCCCGGGGTGCGGCGGTGCTGAGGCCGATGCGGAAGATGTCGGGCCGGTTCGCGATGTCGTCGGCCGGATACGGATGACCCTCGGCGCCGGCGAGGATCACCGCGGGCCGGTGCGGCATGTCGCGCGCCCGTTCGGTCGACGTCACGACGACGGCGGCCGCGCAGTCGGTTTCGAGGCAGCAGTCGTAGAGGCGGAACGGCTCCGATACCCACCGCGCCGCGAGGTACTCGTCCATCGTCAGCGGCGTGCCCCGCATCAGCGCGCGCTCGTTGAGTTGCGCGTGGGCCCGGAAGGTGACCGCGATCTCGCCCATGTCGGTGTCGCGCGTCCCGTACAGGAGCTTGTGACGCATCGCGATCCACGAATAGAACTGCGCGGCCGAGCGGGCGCCGTAGGGCAGGTAGTAGTCGAGGACGACGTCGCCGACCGCGCTGGCGTCCATCCCGCGGCGCGGCTGCGGTACACCCGGGCGGGGCCGGAACGCGGAGTAGCCGTTCCAGCCGAACGCGACGAGCACGTTGTCTGCCTGCCCCGACGCGACCGCCAAGGCCGCGTGTTGCAGCGACGCGGTCGGGCTCGCGCCGCCCATGTGCACGGTGGTCGCGAATCGGAGGGTGTCGATACCGAGGTTCGCGGCGAGCTCTTCGCTCGTGGTATAGCCGGGCGGTGGGATGATGCCGTCGATGTCGCCTGCGGTCAGGCCCGCGTCGGCGATCGCGGTGTCTGCCGCCTGGAGGATCAGCTCGACAGGTGTGAACGGCGCGCCGCGTACGTAGTCGGTCTCACCGATGCCGGCGATCGCTGCTCGACCTCCGAAACCCCAACCTGCGCCGTCGTCGTTCACGAGGGCCGGACGTTACAAGACAGAAACGACCCCCGCGAAGTCGCGAAGGCCGTTCCTGCCGTCCATGTCCGAGGGTCCGCTGAGGAGCGAACCGCATACACCATCGGATGCCTCGCCCGTGCGGGGTGAGGATCAGTGACCACTGTCACATCAGCCGCCGCGCAGTGATTCGACGCGCCGGTTGAGCGCGTCGATCCCGATTCCCGCGTCGGGAGCCTTGATGGAGCGCACCGGCAGACGCGAGCCGTCGGTGCACACGAGCGCGGCGGTCGCGGGCCGGACGCTCGCGAGGTTGCCGACTCGGGGCGTCGCTTCGAAGTGCCGGACCTGCGCGAGCGGAATCAGCTTCGCCGGTTGTGGATAGTTGCGGATCTCGACTCCCGCGCTCGTGATGCGCAACGAACTTCCGCCGACGAACACGGCTGCGAGAATCGCCACCAGCACGACGAGGACAACGGGAGCCACGAGCACGACGACCACGCAGTCGAGGTTATTCGTGGTCGGCCCGAGCCGGCGGTGGAAGACTCTTCGGCATGGAGATGTCGGGTTCGCCGATCGGTGCTGCGACCCTCGTGCGGGTGCCTTACGCCGACGTGCTCGTCGAGGCCACGGTCGTCGGCCTGGAGGCATCGCAGGTCGAGGCGATCGAGTGGGCGGCGCCAACATGGGCCGATGGCGCGCAGGTGCGAGTCGGTGCCGCAGTCTGGGTGATCGAGTCGGCGGGACGGCGCATCGTCGTCGATCCCGCGCAAGCGGCGGACGGCATCCTGCGGACGGGCCCGGACGCGGTTGTGCATCAAGAGGGCGTCGCCGCCGCCCTCGCAACCGCGGGGTTCCCCCGCGAATCGATCGATACGGTGATCGCGTCGCATCTCGACGGCATCGGCATGATCGCGTGGGTCGACCACTCGGCCGACGGCGATCGCTGGAGTCCGTTCTTCCCGAATGCCGAGGTGTTGATTTCGCAGCGCGAGTACGACGCGATCGTCGACGACGGTTGGTACCGACCGGAGGGATCCGACGCGCTCGTGGCGCTGCGCGGCCACGGTGTGGTGACGACGGTCGACGACCGTCACGTGGTGACGCCCGAGGTCACGATCCGCTACACGGGTGGGCACTCGCCCGGTCACCAGGTGGTCGATGTTGCGTCGCCGGGTCTCGACGCGACGATGATCGGCCACCTCGCGCTCAGCCCACTGCACTGCGCGCTCGACGATCTCGGAGGCCACGTGGATCCTCGTGGCGCAACGGATGCGCTGCACGAGCTCCGCGAGAGCGGGCGGCTCCTCGTCGGGCCGTTGTGGCCTGCGCCGGGCGCCGCTCGTTGGACCGGCGCCGAGATGCGAGCCGAGACGCCCGCGAACGCGTGAGGCGCTACTGCGCGGCCGCGAGCGCGACGGCGGTCTGGTGCGTCGTCGACGGTTGACCCCAATCGCGCGCGTTCCCGAACGGCACGACCTGGCCGTCGGACATCAGCATCCAGTATCCGCCCGTCGCCGGTGTCGGCGCGAACGCGCGGGCGGTCGGTCCGGGACACCAACCCGTGCCCGGTATCGATCCGAGGAACTTGGAGTCGCCGAAGCTGAAGAGCCCGCCGTCGCGTCCGAGCAGGAGGTAGCCGTGCCCGGTCGACGTTGCGATCATCGACGTGACGGGCGCGTTCAACGACATCGCCCCGGTCGAACCCCAGAAGTGCGCGTTGCCGAACGAGAACACGCCGCCGTCGGCGCCGAGCAGCCAGTAGCCCCGGCCGCCGGGCGTAGACGCCATCGCGATCACGGGCGCGTTCAGATGCTTCGCTCCGGTCGATCCGTAGAAGCGGGCGTCGCCGTAGCTGAAGATGCCGCCGTCCCGTGCGAGCAGCCAGTATCCGTTGCCACTCGTCGTCGGTGCGATGCCGATCACGGGATCGTTCAGTGAAAGTCTGTCGGCGCCGCCGTAGTCGTACGCGTCGCCGAAGCCGTCGACATGGCCGTGCACGTCGACGGTCCAGTAGCCCTGGCCGGTCGGTGTCGACGCGATCGCGGCGTACGGGTTGTCGTTGGTTGTCGCCGGCGCGTTGCCGAGCTTCGGCACAGTGCCGAATGCGAGGACCGTGCCGTCGGCGCCGAGCGTCCAGTAGCCGGGACCCGCCGCTTCAGTGGGATGGGACGTCGGGTTCGTCGGGTACGCGCACAGACCGTTCGCGCCTGCGCCCTGGGCGAGCCGTAGCGACGTGTACGGGTCGATGAACGAGTCGTCGGGACGGTGGAGCTCGAAGTGCAGGTGCGGATCGGTCGTCTCCGCCTCGCCGCTGTCGCCCATGTACGCGATGAACTGCCCGCGCTTCACGTGTACGCCCTCGGCGATGCCCGGTGCGAAGCGCCACCGCGCGGGATTGGCGCCGTCGTCGGTGCCGGGAGTGTCGTTGTTGATGTGGATGTACCAGTACTTCCAGCCGTCGGTACCGGTCAGGATGAGCATGTTGCCGGAGTGACCACTGGAGTCGTCGCGGGCGAAGGTGATCGTGCCGTCGTTGGCGGCCAACTCGTGGTCGAGCTTTGTGCCCATGAGGTCGTTGCCGGGGTGTTGGCGGGGTCCGCCGAAATCGTCGGTGTAGTGCACCTTCTCCGTCACGGGGAACGTGAGGAGGTGGTACTCGGTACCGTTGGGGGTGAACGCGGCGTGCGCGTCGGGCGCGGCCGCGATCACGAGGGCCAGTGCGACGAACGCGACGACGAACACTCGATGCAACAAGCGGAAGTCCCCCTCGATCGCGCGACGTCCGAGGGATGCGACGGCCGGCGTCGCTCCACTGCCCTCGTCCGTTCAATTCGGCCGTCGCGCCGGGTCACTTGACCTCGCCGGCGGCGGAGCCGGCATCTCCATCCGACCAGGGCGGAAAGCTTGGGTATGCTCGTCATTACCGGTGGGTAACTTCTCGTTGCCGGCCGATCCGACCAAAGGGTCCTGCACCGACACGACGCGCGGGGCCGGCGAAGGGACTGTGATGACCGATTTCTCGCTCGATCTCAACGAGGATCAGCTGCAGATCCAGAAGTGGGTCCACGACTTCGCCGCCGACGTCGTCCGCCCCGCCGGCCCGGAATGGGACGAGCGTGAGGAAACGCCGTGGCCCGTCATCGAGGAGGCCGCACGTATCGGCCTGTACTCCTGGGACTTCCTCGCCAACGCGTTCAGCGACAAGACCGGTCTGACCTACGCGATCGCATCCGAGGAGCTGTGCTGGGGTGATGCCGGCATCGCACTCTCGATCTTCGGCACGAGTCTCGGAGTGTCGGGCATCGTGGGCAGCGGAACGCCGGAGCAGATCGCCGAGTGGGTGCCGCAGTGTTACGGAACCCCCGACGACCTTCGGATGGCCGCGTTCGCGGTAAGCGAACCCGACGCCGGCTCCGACGTGTCGTCACTGCGCACGCGCGCGGTCTACGACGAAGCGAAGGACGAGTGGGTCCTGAACGGCACCAAGACGTGGATCACCAACGGTGGCATCACGAAGGTGCCGACAACCCACGTCGTCGTCGCATCGGTCGAGCCCGAACTGAAGGGCCGCGGCCACGCATCATTCATCGTCCCGCCCGGCACGCCCGGCCTCAGCATGGGCCAGAAGTTCAAGAAGATGGGCATCCGTGCGTCGCACACCGCCGAGGTCGTGCTCGACGACGTGCGCATCCCCGGTTCGTTGCTGCTCGGCGGCAAGGAGAAGCTCGACGGCCGCATCGCCCGGGCCAAGGAAGGCAAGAGCTCGCGCGTGCAAGCCCGCGATGAGCACGTTCGAGGCGTCCCGGCCGATGGTCGGTGCCCAGGCACTCGGCATCGCGCGGGCTGCCTACGAGTACTCGCTCGATTACGCCAAGGAGCGCGAGGCGTTCGGCCGGCCCATCATCATGAACCAGGCGATCGCGTTCAAGCTCGCCGACATGAAGATGCACATCGATGCGGCCCGGCTGCTCGTCTGGCGTGCGTGCTGGATGGCGTCGAGCGGCAAGCACTTCGAGGCGGGCGAAGGCTCGATGTCGAAGCTGTACGCAGGGGAGACCGCGGTCAAGGTCACCGAGGATGCGATCCAGATCCTCGGCGGCGCCGGCTACGTACGCGAGCACCCGGTCGAGCAGTGGCACCGCGACTCGAAGATCTACACGATCTTCGAAGGCACGAGTGAGATTCAGCGGTTGGTGGTCGCGCGCGCCGTGTCCGGCCTGCACATTCCCTGATCCAGGTCCAGGTGGTGCGGTCCTGTCCGGGCCGCTCATCCCTACTCCATCCCAACAACTTTCGGCCACGGTCGCTTGCGTGGCGACGATCCGGGAGAAGCGGCGAGGAGTCTGGGAGGTCAGGGTCTTCACCGGTCGCGACGATCGTGGGAAGCCGACCCAGGTCAGCCGGACAGTTCAGGGCACCAAGCGCGACGCCATGCGGGTGGCGGCGCAGTTCGACTCCGCACCGTCGTCGTCCGGCGCGGGCCGGACCGTTGCGGAGATGCTCGAAGCGTGGGTCGAGCTGAACGATCCGTCGTGGGCGGAGTCGACCCGACGCGATCGACGGAGTCACGCGCGGAAGGTGTCCGCCGACCGCATCGGGGCGCTCGGCATTGGTCGCATCTCGGTCGCTGATGTCGAGCGCTGGCATCTCCGACTCCGCAAGGCCGGCATTGGTGAGGCGGCAATACGGGGGCGGCACATGGTGCTTCGCGCTGCGCTCGAGCAAGGGGTGCGCTGGGGATGGGTGCAGAACAATGTTGCTCGGCATGCTCAGCTCCGCACGGCAAAGCGGTCGCCCCGCTCGGCGATGAACGCCGACGACGTGCGCGCAGTCCTCGCTGTAGCAGCGCAGGTCGATCCCGCGGCCGAGCTCGCGCTGCGCATCGCCGCGGTCACCGGCGCCCGCCGGTCGGAGCTTGCCGCGTTGAAGTGGTCCGACCTCGACGGCGATCGCTTGACGATCGACAGCAGCATCGCAGTCCGCCGAGATCCGCAGAGCTTCGGCAACCCCGAGTTGATCGACGCCCCGACGAAGACGGCGAACGATCGAACGGTGACCATCGATCAGACAACTGTGCAGACGATCGTTGAGCAGCGGAGAGTACGCGAGGCGGTTAGTCCGTACATGTTCTCGATCGACGAGCGTCCCCCGAATCCGGATCGCATTGGCTGGTGGTGGAAGCGGGTACGCGAGCTCGCCGGCATCGACGAGCACTGGCGACTGCACGATCTCCGGCACTGGGCCGCAACGACTGCGATCACCAGTGGCCACGATGTGTCCGCACCGTCGCCGGCCGCCTCGGTCATGCGAACGCGGCGATGACGCTGCGCGTTTACGCCCATGTGGTGCAGTCCGCCGACGAGGCACTCGCGGCCGGTCTCGGCGACGTTCTCGACGTCTGAGCCGCTCACGGGCTGTCAGGCGGCCGTGTCGGTCTCGCCGAGCAACTCGAGCACCGCTCGCCTCGGCACGACGATCCGTCGACCAAGGCGGACGGTCGGGATGTCGCCCCGCTTGGCGCACTCGTACGCGCTCGACCGCGAGATCCCGAGCGCCGCGGCGACCTCGTCAACCGTGAACGTGAGCCGTTCCGACCGCGCTGCCCTCGGTGCGCCCTGTGTCTCTGCTGGTTGCCTTTCTTCATCCGCCCTCTGCGTGTCCATGTATCCGAATGGCGCGCGCTGACCCGAAAACGCGACATGTCCACCGAAGAATCGTTGCGCGACCGAGAGCCGACAACCACTTCGCGAGAGCTCCTCACACACGTTGCATCACGCTGCGAATCCGGCCACGAGACCGGCTCCAAGATCGACACAGAGATGCCTGATTGAGGATGGTGGTGGCGTTGCGGGGTTCCGTAGCGTCGCGGATCGCCCGGCGGTTGGGCTCTCGAACTGCCTGTCGCCTTCGGGTTGGCTGTTAATCGATTGGTCTGCCGCCGGGTGATCTGACCGTGGCGTGGCTCGAAAGAGGTGCGCAGGATCAACCCGAATCAGGAGTGCCCGTCACGGTTCTTCACTCGTTCGAAGGGAGAACTGGCATGACGGTGATCATCGGGATCGATCCGCACAAGTTGTCGCATGCGGCGTGCGCGATCGACATGAACGAACACGAGCTCGGCGCGTTGGCGCTCCGGGCTGGACAACACCAACTCGAGGTGCTGTTGGGTTGGGCTGCGCCGTTCGGTGAGCGGCGGTGGGCGATCGAGTCCGCGGGCGGGCTCGGGTATCTGCTCGGCCAGCAGCTCGTCGGCGCGGGCGAGTGCGTGATGGACGTGCCGGCGACGTTGTCGTCGCGGGTCCGCCTTCTCGGCACGGGCCGGTCGAACAAGAACGACCCGAACGACGCGCGTGCGGTCGCGATCGCCGCGTTGCGGGCACCGTCGTTGACCGCGGTGCGGCGCGAGGACCACACGACGGTGTTGCGCTTGTTGGCGAAAGCGCATCTCGACGCGGGCCGCGCCCGGAACCGGGCGTGTTGTCGGCTCCATGCGTTGGCTCGGGAACTGGTCGCGGGTGGGATCCGCAAAGAAGTGCTTGTTTCCCGGGAGGAATCGCTGCTGGCGGGCATCGAACCCGCGGGGATGGCGCAACGGCAGCGGCTCGAACTTGCGTACGAGCAACTCGACGAGATCCCGCGCTCGACGCGAAGTTGAAACGCTCGAAGAAACGGATCGTCGCCGCGGTCGGAGCGTCAGGGACGTCCGTGACCGACGTGTACGGGGTCGGTCCGATCGTCGCCGCGATCGTGATCGGCTACACCGGCGACGTCCGCCGGTTCCCGACCGCGGGTCACTACGCCGCGTACAACGGGACCGCACCGATCGAGATGAGTTCCGCGGGCCGGACCGTGCACCGGCTCTCGCGACGCGGGAACCGCACCCTCAACCATGCGATGCACATCGCCGCGGTCACCCAGATCCGTCATCTCGACACCGAAGGCCGCCACTACTACGACACGAAGACCGCGGCCGGGAAAACGAAACGCGAAGCGATGCGTTCGTTGAAACGACGGGTCAGCGATCGCGTCTACCGACAGCTCAAGGCCGACATGCGCGCCCGATGAAGAACGGGTCCGGGAGGGCAAACAGGGAACGACTCTCTCATCCTGCGTGACCGGCCCAAGCCCTGAACGCCGGCACTTCGGAACAGCCACTCCCGAACCCGACGACAACGCTACGCCCGAATAGCCCGTCACGCCACGGGCCGAACGGCCGCGCCCGAACACCCACGAGAACCTGCCCCTTGACACAAAGAGGATTCGGTTGCGCTAGACGCAACCGGCAGACGGACCGAGAAGCGCGTGGCGGCGGCCGTCGACGCCGCGCCGCCGGTAGGGCTCCAGCTGGGTTTCAGCGCGTTCTGGCGGCCGATCTGACGTCCGACGCTGGGCGTTGAGTTATCCGGCGCTCAGCCTGTCAACATGGAGCCTGTGCGTAGTGGGCATCAGCAGTCGTGGTTGACGATTGGCTTGGCATCGTCGTTCGCCCTGCTCGGCGTCACGGTTGCTTCGTGCGCCTGGGCGCCTTGGGTGACGACGAACGCGCCTGATGGCGGAACCGAGACGGTTCGGGGACTCGCGATGGACGGTTGGTGGGTGTTCGCGCTCGGCGTCGTCCTCGTAGTCGGCGCGGCCGCGCTGCTTTTGACTCGATCGCCGGTCGTCGGCACCATCGGGGTCCCGGTCGGAATACTTCTCCTCCTCGTTGTCGGCGAGGTGCGGAGCTGGATCAACTCGGTGCGCGGATACCTGCGAGTTGAAGGAAGTGCAGCCGGTGTCTCGAACCCGATCACCCGATCCGTTCACCGTTCGTTCGTTGCAGTACATGCGGGCTGGCCGATGCAGTTGCTGACCGTGGCTTCAGTACTTGCGATCGGCGGCGGCGCGCTGGCGGCGTCATTCAGCCTTGTGCGCCTCACTCGAAGAAAGCTGCGGCGCGGGCTCGGCCGCGACGGCCAGATGGTCGCGGCCTCGTAAGCACGAATCGAAGAGTCGTCGAGCGGACTCGGCGCTCGCGCTGCGATAGTCGCGTGTCTGCACGCGAGCTCTGCACGTGACGTCTGACCTACCAACGGAGGGTTGTGCCGGTCAGTCGAAGAGCACGACGCGGACTTGCGCGGCTTCGCTCGTCCTCTGGAGGAGTTCGGATTGCACCGAGACCGCAATCTCGGCGTCGAGCACGAGCGCGGTTGCGACTGCCTCGGTCGTCAGGACGTTCGCCGACGCGACGGATGACAGTGCAGACATGACAGGAACGACGGTTCGCGAATCGAGCGTGATGATGTCCTCGGGCAGCTCGTCAACCAGGCTGATCACGTCCGCCTGGTGCGCAGTGCTGAGTGCGGAGAATTGTCGGCTGAGAACGCCGGTGGAGCTGCCGGAGGCGATCGCCCGGCTGAGTCGATAGAACCAGCACAGAGTCGTCGCCACGCCGTTCGACCTCGCGGAGAACAACGAGTCGGATTCTTGACCGGCGAGAATGCTCAGCAGCAGCTGGTCATCGACGATGATCACGCGGTGTCAGGCAAGGTCCGGATCGGCATTGGCGACCTCAACGATCGCCTCGGCGAAAACGCCGGAAGCAATCGCGTCCTTGACCCACTCCGCGATGACCGGATCGATCTCTCGTCGTGGGAAGGCCGTCGGCCGGACCGAGACTCGGGCGCGCGCCCGTGCGACCGCCGAAGCAAGAGGTTGCGGTAGATCTGCAAGCCGGGTCGCCACACCTTCATCGTACCGCCGTACGGACGAGCACCGAGTGCCCTTCCCATCCCTACCTTCATCCCTACAACGGACGGGTGATCGTCGGATTCGACGGACCGGCGGAGTGAATCGGGCCTGTTCAGCGGACATGTCACCACGTCCCTTACGGGGCAACGTGAGCTACACGATCTTCGAGGGCACTTCTGAGATTCAGCGCCTCGTGGTCGCCCGGTCGATCAGCGGTCTACACATTCCCTGATCTCAGTCGGTCGCGAGTGGGAGGCTGCTCAGCCGAATCGCACGTGATCGCGTAACCAGGCCGCGAGCCACGGTTCGTCGACTTCGCCTGCCGCGACCGCGAGCATCGCTGCCTCGGCGTCATCGACGTCAGGTGGGTCGGGATCCCACGCGCCGTCATTGAGGTCGATGAACATCACGAGCGCCGCCCACGCGGCGCGCTTGTTGCCATCGAGTAACGGATGGTTCCAGGCGAGTCGGCATGTGAGCACTGCGGCTTTGTCGAGAAGGTCGGGGTAGAACTCCTCGTCGCCGAAGCCGGCCTGCGGCGCGTGCAATGCGGAGTCCGCGAGATCGACGCGGGCAGCCTTGACCAACACGCCCGCCTCGAGGCCCGTGACTTGCTCCGCGAGCCAGAAGTACTCGGCAAGTGAGATGTATCGCGTCACTTGGCCAGTCGATCGAGCAGCTCTTTGTCGCGCTCGATCAGCTGGCGCGCCCGCTTGGTGAAGTCCTTGTCGGCGCGCACGCGCTCGACCTCGGCGGCGAGGGAGTCGACGATCAACGCGTTGACGCTCTTGCCTTGCACGCGCGCGACGGCCTCGGCTTGGTCGGCGAGCTCTTCGGGGAGACGGACAGTTGTCTGCTTGGTCATAGCCTCATGATATCGCGACATCACGAGGTGTTGCCGCCATCCCTACTTTCATCCGTATAACTCACGACTACTTGCCGGACTCGGCGGACGGGATGACCGACCCGGGCCTGCTCAAGGGACGTGTCACTACTGCCCTCACGAAACGCCGTGAGCTACACGATCTTCGAAGGGACTTCGGAGATCCAGCGGCTGGTGGTCGCCCGCGCCGTGTCTGGCCTGCACATTCCCTGATTCTGGGCCGCGGCGCGTTGCGCTTCCTTACTCCATCCCTACAACTCCGGCGGTGTGCTCGCACTCGTCAGGACACGTCGGACCGCCGTCCCGACCGATCGATGTTGCGCGGAGGTGGCGGGACAGGGTGGACGTGCCCCGAAGAGTTCCGAGCTCTTCGAAGACACGTGTAGCCGTCGGGGATGGCTCGCCGCTCAGACGTCCAGAGCGGCCGAGATGGGAGGCGTGAGCCACTAGTCGCCCGCAGCAGCGACGTCAGCGGCCGGGCTTTCCCGCGGTGACCAACTGCACCTGCTCGCCCGGTCCTGTCCGTCGCAATGCAATGTGCTCATAGCCCGCGTGCTCGAGCATGCGCAGCAGCTCGTCATCGCTATAGAGGTGCATGCGCCGGGCGACGAGCGCCGGAGCGGTGGCGGCTGTGTGGATCGCGATCCGCCCTCCCGGCGCAAGCGTCCGGTAAACCTCGGCCAGCACGTCCTGGGGCGCGTTGAAGAAGAAGAAGGCGTTGATGGTCGCGGCGGCCGTGAACTCTCCATCGGCGAACGGCAAATCTCCGGCATCCGCGGCGCATAACTCGAGGCGGCCCGCGGTGATCGCCGAGGCGTTGCGGCGAGATGCCAAGGCGAGCATTTCTGCACTGTGATCGATCGCCCGCGCCGTGCATCCGGTGGCGATCGCCCACTCCAAGAAGATTCCCCCGCCACAGCCGACCTCCAGCAGGCGATCTTCGGGGCCGAGCGCGAGTGCAGCCAGGGTCTCGCGGAACGCTTCCTGGTGCGGCTTCGCATCTCGATAGAAGGATCGAGCTACCCAGCCGCTCGGCCGCCGGAACAGGCTGTCGGTGAGCCAGTCTGCGAGGCGGCCGCGGGCCAGCCAGACGGCGACACCGGCGGTCATGACGGTGGCGACCCGTGCCGCCCGGCTTTTCAGCGATGACGTTGACAACTGCACCTCCCGAGTGTCGCCGCTAACCGGCTTGTCGGTTGCGATCCGCGGCGTCGGCGATAAATGTCGACAACAATCGGGTTGTCGTTTCTGGATCCTCGAGCATCGGGGTGTGTCCGACGCCCGCCAGCAACTCGATATGCACGTCGGGAATCACGCGGTACTCGTCGGTTGCGAGCGACGCTCGATATCGGCGGTCCTCGACGCCGAAGATCACCTGCACCGGCAATTCGAGCGCTGCGAGCCGGTCAGGGACACTGCGCTCGCGAATGTATTCGAGCGAGCCTCGTGCGGTGCCGGCGAAGGCACGATGGGTCATGCCTTGGATGCTCTCGATGACATCGTGGGGGATGTCGACCTCGCGGAAGAACGCGCCGGCGCGCAGCAGTTTGCGGATAGTGGCCTCGGACTGCAACCGCCATAGGAGGCGCCCCGGTATCGGGAGCAGCGCAAGCCGGCTCAGAAGTCCTTGCGGGATGATGGCCTCGGGGCTCGGCCCGGTGTCGATCACCGTGAGAGCGACGACGGCGTCGTGTCGCTGCTCGGCGAGCGCGGTTGCTACATAACCGCCGGTCGAATGCCCGACGAGGGAGAACCGACTGATGCCAACGCTGTCCAAAGCCGCGGCGACGCTGCGCGCCTGCGTTGCGGTGTCGTACCCTTGTCGGGGAGACGGTGATTTGCCGTGCCCTGTGAGGTCAACGCGCATGAGTCGGAAGTCGCGTGCGAGCATTGGCACCATCGAGTCCCACCACGCCGTCGACCCGGCAAGCCCGTGGACCAAGAGTAAGGGCGGCGCGTCGGGCTCGCCGTTTAGCACCACGTTCAGGTCACCATCGCCGAGCGGACCGACGGGTTCGGAACCGTTCGAGTTGTCGGTGGTCGCGTGTGACATGACATTCTCCACTTCTCAGGTTCGGTCTGCTGGGTGCGCGCGCGAGGTACGGAGAGCGTGACAGGAACCGAGGATTGCTCGCTTCCACAAACGTGCGCTGCCGCCCCGATCGTGTGGATCCTGCGTGAACACGTCTGCTACATCGGGCCGGATCTCGGAGTCGACGTACACGACGCGGCCGTCGCGGTTCTCTCGATCGGCCTCGACGCTCCCTTTACTCTCGAGACGAACGGACACGGAGCGATCACGGCTCGCAGCGCCTTTGTGCCAGCCCGCACACTCCACCGCGTGATTGCACCAGCGGGTCGGATCCTGTTGCTGTTCATCGAGCCTGCTCGCAGGCACACCGAGTTCGTTGGTGCAGCGATGCGTCGCTTCGTCGGACCCTACGGTGTCGAGCATCGCCGAGAGGAAGAAATGGTCGCCGCCGGCCGGGGTGACGAGGTCGACCGAGTGCTCGCCGTCGCCACGTCAACCGCCGAGGACACCGACCGGCGGATCGGCCGCGTCACCGCCGACATCCGAGCTGACCCATGCGGCGTGTTCCGCGCCAACACAACTGCGAGCGAACTGGGGCTATCCCCCTCTCACTTCCTGCGCCTGTTCGCGGCCGAGACGGGTACGACCTTTCGCCGGTACCAGCAGTGGGCCCGCCTGCTGCATGCCGCCAAGGGCATGCTGGCCGGACATGACCTCACGCGATGCGCCGTTGACGCAGGTTTCGCATCGTTGTCGCATTACAGCGACACGTTCCACCGGACGTTTGGAATCGCGCCGAGTGCCGCACTCATAAAGTCGAGCGTCCGCCTCTGCCTCGATTCGCAACATCCCGATGACCACACCCGCGAACGCCAGTAACCGCAGCGAGGAGAACCGCCTCACACGAGTCCGGTCAACCGGGCACCTCAATGCGAAACCGGCGCCGATGCGATCCCTACTTTCATCCCTATGACTCGTGCCGACGCGACGGATTCGACGGACCAGCGCACCGAGTCGGGCCTGCTCAACGAACGTGTAGTCACTCACCGCACGGGGCGACGTGAGCTACAGGATCTTCGAAGGCACGAGTGAGATCCAGCGGTTGGTCGTGGCGCGCGCGGTGAGCGGCCTGCGCATTCCGTAATCCGCGCCGCCCAAGCGTCAACAACTCGCATCAAACGCGGATCGGCGACGGCGAGCGTCACGAATTCAGGTCGAAGACGACTTGGCCACTCTAGTAACGGCTAGCAGGCGTTGCAGTCGCACCCGGGATGCATCATCGTCCGCATGGCGATCAGCATGGCTTGCAACCTAGACATGATCACGGCTGATGGCTGCACGCTCGCGCAGGTGACGATCGGCGGCGCGCTGTGTCAGCGTGGTCAATGCACACGTTCGCGTTGCGGTGATTGCAATGCCAAGCCAGGTGCGTTTCATCACTTGGGCTGCGACATGGAGCGGTGTCCGACCTGCGGCGGCCAGCTGATCACTTGCGGCTGTTTGACCGAGGGTGAAGACGGCGACGAGTACGAGCACGACGTGTAGCCGGCCGCGCGCCCGTCAGGCGAAGCGGACACGATCGCGCAACCAAGCCGCGAGCCACCGCTCGTCCACCTCGCCGGCTGCGACTGCGAGCATCGCCGCCTCCGCGGCATCGACATCGGGAGGCTCGGGATCCCACGAGCCGTCGTTGAGATCGATGAATATCATGAGCGCGGCCCACGCGGCGCGCTTGTTACCGTCCGGAAGCGGATGGTTCCAGGCGAGGCGGCACGTGAGAACTGCGGCTTTGTCGAAGAGGTCAGGGAAGAAGTCTTCGTCGCCGAAGCCGGCTTGTGGTGCGTGAAGTGCGGAATCGGCCAGGTCGACACGCGCCGCCTTCACCAACACCGCCGCGTCGTTGCCGGTCACCTGAGGTCCTTGTCGGCGCGCCCGCGCTCGAATTCGGCTACCAGCGAGGGAACGCACACGGGCGGACCGATGCAGCGCGACCGGTCAGAACACTTCGGCCCGGAGGTTCAAGGACCTACATCAGCGACGGGTGCATCATGTTGAAGATGTCGGTGGGCACCCAGTTGTCGTAGATCGGGAGCCATACATGCACCATCCAGAGGTTCGTGAACATCCGGTTCGTGCCGCCGAGCGCCGCGCACTGCTGGTCGGTCAGGTTCTCGCCGACGATGAACGGATACGCGTTCGCCTTGTCACAGAGCGCGTGGTGCCGGTGCCAGTGGTCGTTGTTGCCGGGGAAGCCGGCCGGCGGCACCGAGTCGGCGCCGCCCGGTTCGGCCTCGAGGAACATCATGCCCGTGAGCTTCGAGCTCGGCGACGTGCCGTCGTACATGAGCCAGTTCGGCTTCTTCGGGTCGAAGGGACCAGTCACGCGCGTCGTGTCCACATAGTGGATGCCCTGCCCTGGCGCCCACACCGCGGCCTGCTTCCAGTTCGACGGCAAGGACCCGACGGTTGGGTACTGCGACGCGAAGTCGAACGCCGCATCCAGGTCCTGCTGAAGATCGTGGCAGTCCTGCCCGCTGAGCGGACCCTTCTCCTGCGTATACACGGCGTTGAACGTCGCGTCACCGGGGTGACTGTCGTTGATCGCGGTGTCGGTCGGGTCGCAGTACCAGGGCCGGTTCACACCACCGAGCTCCCACTTGAGGAACGGATTGCATGCAGTAAGCGTCATCGCCATGACGGCAGCTCCGGCCGCGAACACGAATCGGCGCGAGCCGAGTCCTCTCCCAATTCGCCTGCGCAACATCGTCGTCCTCCCCCAGTGAGCCTCCGAACTACGGCGCGACTCCAACATCCGGCGTCGTGGCTTGTCAACTGCCGCTAGTTGCGCCGAGGCCCCCGATCGTTCTGCACGAGTGGGTCAGCGGAGCCGGGCGATCGCCATACCGTTGGCCGACCCCGCGTCGATTCGGCCCGCGTCATCGACGACGTAGCCGACCATCGACTGTTGCGGTGATCCGTCGGACAGTCCGGTGGCGAGTACGGCCCAGGCGTGGTCGTCGAGGAACGCCCGGTGTCACGTCTTCGGCTATCACTCGGACACCGTGGCCCTGGGTGCGATGACCGAACGCGCCGGAGTCGTGCACCTCGTGCTCACGCACCTGATACCACCACCAGTACCACCGGATCGCGTCGGCGCCGAGGCATTCGCCGCCGACGTCCGCGAGGGCGGGTACACCGGCGCGCTGACGGTTGGCCGGAATCTGACCACCGTCACCAGTGCGCGCACCCGCGCGCGTGCGTAGCCGGTAGGCGCGCCCGCTCAGACGACTGCCCGACCGAGGAACGCGGCGAGCCGGTCTGCCGCCGGTGCGCCGGCGGGTGCCGGCTGCTCGGGGGCGTAGGGGGCGGGCTCCTCGCCGCGCGGCGCGTGGGCCATGTGCGCGACGGCGGGACCCATGAGGGCCGCAGCCAGACCCGGTGCGAGGTCGGTGTCCTGACCGGTGGCCTTGGCGAGATCCCACGCGTGCTGGAACGTGTCGAGCACGCCGAGACCCATCAGCTCCGCGCCGGAAAACGTCCCGAACGGCAAGGTCACGCTCTTGTCCATCGCACCGTCTCGGTGGAGCTCCGCGACCGCGTCGGCCGCGGCTCGATCGAAGGCCGCGACCTTCTCGCCCGGAGCAACCTCGACTCCGGTCATGTTGAACGGCTTGTCCTGGAGCGCGTCGATGATCATGTGCTGGGTGCCGATGGTGTGATCGATGAGCTGGGCGACGTTGAACGATGCGCACGGTGTCGAGTCGACGAGGTGGTCCGGCGACACCGCCGCCAGCACCTGGCGGAACTCGGCGATGGACTGTTCGTACTGTTGCGTGCTCATGGTCAGGTCGTCCTTTCGGGTTCGTTCGGAAGTCGGGTGCATGTCGAACCCGATGATCGGCTCGGCGCGGCGTCGGGGCGCGTCACCGCCGAGATGGGGGTGACGCGCCCCTGACGCGGATGGCGAGGCAGGCTGTCGCCGCAGCATCTGTGATGCATGGCTCCGTGTCCCGACGACTGAATGGATGTGCCGATGACGACGATGATGATCTTCCACGAGGTCGACGATGTCGCCCACTGGGTGGCTTCGCCGAAGCGAGACGAGGTCTTCGGGGCACTGGGAATCAGTGTTCGTACCTTTGTCGACCCAGAGGGTACGAACCGCGTCGGAATATTCGCCGAAGTCCCCGACGTGGATGCGATGATGGCCATGCTGCAATCCGACGTCGGCGCGGCGGCCATGAAATACGACGGTGTGCGCCCCGAGACGATCGTGATGCTGGTCGCGTCCTAGCGGGCGTGTCCCCGCCAACGCGTCGTGGCTCGCCGTGCGGCGGCGGGCGCCGATGGGTGCTCGGCGTCAGTGGCCGCGGCGGGCCTGGTAGCGCTGCGGGTCGTCGGGGTTGTCGGCGGCCTCGATGCGATCTTGGACGTTGCTGAGCTCGGCCCGTGCCGCGCGGCTGTAACGGGGATCGGGCGTGAGGACGTCGCCGGGGAGCGACGGCAACCCGAAACCGGAGTAGACGACCTTCCGGGGACTGTCGACGGGTGGGTGGGCGCGGTGCAGCGTGTCGCTGCAATGCACGGTGACGTCACCGGTGCGGGTCTCCAACATCCTGGGTTGGAGATCGAGATTGGGATCTCGGCCCGTCGCCATCGTGTTGGCGCGATGGCTGCCCGGGATCACACCGAGCGCGCCGCTCGTGCGATCGGCACCGGTCACCGAGATGCCGCACGTGAGCCCGCTGCAGTTGTAGGAGTGCCCGCCCTGGCCGCAGTCCTTGTGCCACGGGAGGTCGGAGAGACCTCGGACGATCCCGAGTGGCTTCACGAGCCCTTCGCCGCCGCCCTTGTGCCGGTGCCCGTCGCCGGTGAGCTCACCGATCCACCGGTAGCGATCGCTGTCGACCGCGTCGCGCAGCGCGGCGGACTTCTCGTAGAAGAACAACACGCGCACCGCTTGATTCACGCCGCGATCGTCGACCGCCCACCACGATTCGCCGTCATCGGGAGTCGCTTTCGCGATCCACTCGTCGATGTCGGCGCCGACCGAAGCCATTTCGCCGTCGTCGAACACGCCACGAATGTGCAAGAAGCCCGCTTGTTCGAGGAAGTGCGCCATCTCGTCTCGGTCGTCGTCCGGCGTGAATCGACGATTGAGATCGAGATCGCGGCCGTCGACATCCGTGAACGTGACGTCGCCGGTCTCGTGCACCCGGCGTCCGTCGAGCAATGCACGAAACGCAGGCTCCCAACCGATCCAGTCGTTGATGCTGCCCGCCGTGATCTTGACCCGCGCCGTCATCGCGAGGCCCATCGTCGACTGGGTGTCCTGCACCAGGTCCGACAGGGCGTCGGCCGACAACGCGGCGACGACTCCCGCGCGCTCGAGACCTTCGCGGATCGCCAACGATCCCGCCGACACGCACAGTGTCACGCCTCTGCCGGCAACGTCGAGACCGACCGCCGGGAGTTCCTTGTACGCGACCCCGCGGCCGGCGAGATCTCCGTGCACCGCGATGGCGCCGGGCAGTAGGGCGTCGAAGACGTCGTCACGTTCGAGCGTCCGAACGTCCCTGTGGAGTCGCGTTCGAGTATCGATCGACATGGCGACCATCTTGTCCGAAACTGAAAACTGAATCAATATCTCGGAATGCATTCGGATACGGCGCCGGAAGCCGGGGTCCCGGGAAGCGAGGGGTACGCGAAATCGCGCGGCACCCGCGCCCGCATCCTGGCCGCAGCGCTGGCCGAATCGAGCGAACGGGGATTCCGAAACGCCTCGGTCGCGGGTATCGCCGCGCGCGCCGATGCCGCGATCGGCAGCGTCCACTATCACTTCGGCTCGCGCGAGAAGCTCCTGCCGCGAGCTCATCGCGCACGCTGATGGCCGATCTCTCCGAGCGACTTGACGCGGCGGCGAGCGATGACGGTGCGGACTTCTTCGACCGACATCGCGCCGAGCTCCTTGCCTACGTGGGCTACTTCCGCGCGAACCCGGCGCACGTTCGGCTCGCGGACGAGATCAAGTTCCAAGAACCAGAGCTCTACCGCGAGGGCGTCTCCAACTGGGTGACGCAGATCTCCTCCCGTATCCACGCCGGGATCGTGGAGGGTTCGTTGCGACCCATGGACGAGCCCGAGATCCTGGCGCAGGCGCATTTCCTGCTCGGTGCCCGTCACTTCCTGGAGGAGACACTCCACCGCGACGACCCCGCCCGAGACGCGGCGATCGTCGACGCGTATCTCGGTCTCGTGCGTTACGGGCTCGGAAAGGCCAACACCTGACGCATGGACTTGGAATCATCCCCGAACAGCTCGCCACCTCCGAACCGACCCGAGAGGATCGAACGAAATGACCGAGCCTGCGCTCGACGACCAGCTCCAGGAGCTTGTCGGACAACCGATCTCCGACGGGGGGTCCAGCCGCGCGCCCGATCCGGTGAACCAACCGATGATCCGGCATTGGGCCGCGGCGTTCGAAGATCGCAACCCGATCTACACCGATCCCGACGCGGCGGCGCGTTCGCGGTTCGGTGAGGTGGTCGCGCCGCCGCTGATGTTGCAGACCTGGACCATGGCGACACCACGCATCACCGGCATCGCCGAGCGCGGGGGCTCGCCGGTCGACAGCGGGCGGGCCCAGGTGCTCAACGTCCTCGACGACGCGGGCTTCACCGGCACGCTCGCGTCGAACTCGGAGTTCGAGATCGTGCGGTACCTGCACCTCGGCGACATCGTCTCGTCCGCGACCGTGTTGGAGTCGGTGTCGCCGGAGAAGAAGACGCGGCTCGGGCCCGGCCACTTCGTCACGTGGGTCACGACCTACACCGACGA
Organism: uncultured Actinomycetes bacterium; assembly: GCA_963761055.1. GTDB lineage: Bacteria > Actinomycetota > Acidimicrobiia > IMCC26256 > PALSA-610 > PALSA-610. Next base: position 680,482 of record CAVXFO010000001.1, read on the forward strand.
AGTCGGCGAGGTCGTCGGCCGCCAGCGCTTCCGCATCCTGAAGTTCCGGCGGGAAGGTGCACCGAAGTGAGCGCCCGACTCGCGCCGTCGATGACGGCCGACTCCCAGTTCTTCTGGGACGGGGCCAAAGAGCAGCGGCTGCTGATCCAACGGTGCAGAGGCTGCGGCGCGTTACGCCATCCGCCGCGGCCGATGTGCCCGCAATGTCACTCGCTCGAGTGGGACACCGTCGAGGCGTCGGGTCGGGGGACCGTCTTCAGCTTCGTGATGCCGCACCACCCGCCGTTGCCCGGGTTCCCCGAGCCGTACATCGTGGCGCTCGTCGAACTGGCCGAAGGCACCCGGCTCGTCACGAACCTGGTCGACGTCGCTGCGGATGCGGTCGCGATCGGCATGCCGGTCACGGTCCACTTCGAGACGTTCGACGACGGGCTCGTCCTTCCCATGTTCGCACCGGAGGCGAAGCAATGAGCGACACGCGGACCTCGATCGACTGGCACGCGTTGCGCGTCGGCGACGAACTGCCCGCGCTGGTCATCGAGGTCACCCCGACGCGCGTGGTCGCGGGCGCGATCGCGTCGCGCGACTTCATGCCCGTGCATCACGATCGTGACTACGCGAACCAGCAGGGCGCGCCCGACATCTTCATGAACATCCTTTCCGACACGGGATACTGCAGCCGCTTCCTCACCGACTGGGCCGGACCCGACGCGATGGTCAAGCACCTCTCGATCCGCCTCGGTGTCCCTGTGTTCCCCGGGCACACCCTGACCTATACGGGCTCGGTGACCGCACTCCGCCAGGAGGACGACGAGGGCATCGTCGACGTCGAGCTGCGGGCGATGAACGATCTCGGCGAGCACGTGAGCGGCACCGCGACGATCAGCCTGCCCCTTGGAGCTGCGTCGTGACCGGTGCACTGAGCGGCCGGGCCGCGATCGCGGGTATCGGCCAGACCGAATTCTCGAAGGAGTCGGGGCGGACCGAGTTACAGCTCGCGTGCGAAGCCGTGCAGCACGCACTCGCCGACGCGGGACTGCGCGCGGACGAGGTCGACGGTCTCGTCACGTTCACGATGGACACGAGCGAGGAGATGGAGGTCGCGGCGCAACCTCGGCATCCGCGAGATGTCGATGTTCAGCCGTGTCGGCTACGGCGGCGGGGCATCGGCCGGCACCGTGATGCACGCGGCGATGGCCGTGGCCACCGGAGTCGCGGATGTCGTGGTGTGCTATCGCGCGTTCAACGAACGGTCGGGGAATCGCTTCGGCAACATGAGCGGACGCATCTCGACCCTGCCGCTGTGGTTGTCGTGGTACGCGCCGTTCGGGCTCATGACCCCCGCGGCGTGGGTGGCGCTGCACGCCCGTCCGTACATGGAGAAGTACGGCGTGACCAACGCCGACTTCGGGCGCATCGCGGTCGTCGACCGGGCGCACGCGGCGACGAATCCGAACGCCTGGTTCTACGAACGCCCGATCACGCTCGAGGACCATCAGGCGTCGCGCTGGATCATCGAGCCCGTGCTACGCCTGCTCGACTGTTGCCAGGAGAGCGACGGTGGAGTGGCCCTGGTGGTGACGTCGGCCGAACGCGCCCGCGATCTGCGCCAGCCGCCCGCGATGATCACCGGCGCCGCGCAGGGCGCCACCTTCGACAGCGAGATGATGACGAGTTACTACCGTGACGACCTCACGGGCCTGCCCGAGATGGGCGTGGTGGGCACACGGCTCTGGCAGATGTCGGGCCTGAAACCCGCCGACATCTCCACGGCATTCCTGTACGACCACTTCACGCCCTTCGTGTTCATGCAACTCGAGGAGCTCGGATTCTGCGGCCGCGGCGAGGCCAAGGAATGGGCGACCGTCGAGCGTTTGTCGCTCGGGGGTGAGTTGCCCATCAATACCAGCGGCGGCCTGCTGGGTGAGGCGTACATCCACGGTATGAACGGCATCACCGAGGCTGTGCGCCAGATCCGCGGCACGTCGTGCAATCAAGTCGATGTCGTCGAACACGTGCTCGCAACCGCGGGCACCGGAGTACCCACCAGCGGCCTCGTCCTGTCCCGACCATGAACGCCAAAGCTCGTACGCCAAGCCATGCAAGTGAAGTTACGGAGGCCCGAACGATGAAGGCGATGCGACTCGAAGACGGCGCGCTGCACGTGCGCGACGTCCCGATCCCCGAAGCCGCAGCCGACGAAGCGCGCGTCCACATCAGCGCGTCGGGTGTGTGCCACTCCGACCTCCATATCGCGCGTGGCGACTGGGTGGGCGTGCCCCAGAACGGGTCGCTCGGCCACGAGGCGATCGGTGTGATCGAAGCGTTGGGCCCGGGTGCGGAACGCTTCGTCGCCGTGGGCGATCGCGTGATCCTCGGCCTCGGTGGCCAGGGTGGCTACTGGTGCGGCGCGTGCGAGTACTGCATGAGCGGGCGCCCCCGCCTGTGCGTTCGGGGCAAGCCGCTGATGGGCACCTACGCGGAGCAGATCTGCGTGTGGGCGCCTGCGCTCGTTCGCGTGCCCGACTCGATCGGCGACGAGGAGGCGCCGCTCGCGTGCGGCGGCCTCACCGCGTTCGAGCGCGGTGCGCAAGCTCGGCGTGCACGGCGTCGCGCCGGGCCGGACCATCGCGATCATCGGCGCGGCCGGCGGTCTCGGCCACTACGCAGTGCAGATCGCGAACGCGTTCGGGTACCGCGTTGTCGGCGTCGACGTCGGCGAGGAGCGGCTCGAGTTCGTCCGGTCGCTGGGCGCCGCGCACGCTGTGAGTGCCGACGACGCGGCGGCCTTGTCGCGCGAGCTCGGAGGTGTCGACGCGGCGTTGGTCTTCGCGGCCCGGCTCAGCGGATTCGAGCTCGGCCTGAAGATGCTGCGCCGCGGTGGGCTGTTCGTCGCGGTCGGGATCCCGCCGTCGAGCGACGGCAACCTACAGCTGAATCCGTGGCAGTTCTTCCTCGGCGATCCGACGATCATCTATTCCGCGGTCGGCACGGTGCAGGAGATGCGCGAGCTGGTCGATCTCGCAGCGGCGGGTCGCGTCAAGACGCACGTATCGCGAGTCGGCTGCCTCTCCGACATCCCGACGATCTTCGACGAGCTCGCATCGGGCGCGTACCTCGGTCGCGCGGTCGTCACCGACCTGGCCCGGTAGGACCGCATGTCACGGGAACTGCGTATCGCGATCGTCGGCGCCGGGCCCGGAGGCCTGTGCACGGGCAAACGGCTCCTCGACGAGGGGTACGACAATTTCGTGCTGCTCGAACGCGCCGACGACGTCGGGGGTACCTGGAACCGCAACCGCTATCCGGGATGCGAGTGCGACGTGCCGTCGGCGCTGTACTCCTTCTCGTTCGAGTTCAAGCCCGACTGGTCGAAGCCGTACGGCACCCAGCCCGAGATCCTTGCTTACATGCAGGGCATCGCCGACAAGTACGGGCTGCGGTCGCACTGCCGTCTCGGCGACGGCGTCGCGCGCGCGGAGTGGAACGACAGCACCTCCACCTGGTTGCTCACGCTCGATTCGGGCGCCACGGTCGAAGCCGAGGTCGTCGTGAGTGCAGTCGGGATGTTCAACGACCTGGTCTGGCCCACGATCGACGGGCTCGACACGTTCGCGGGCGCCATGTGGCATTCGGCGCAGTGGGACTGGGAGCACGACCTCACCGGCGACCGGGTCGCGGTGATCGGGAGCGCGGCGAGCGCGGTGCAGTTCGTTCCCGAGATCGTGAAGACCGCGGGCCAGGTCCACCTCTTCCAGCGCACGGCGAACTGGGTGCTGCCGAAGGTCGACGACCCGTTCACCGAGGAAGAGCTCGACGCATTCCGGGCCGACCCCACCCCGTTGCTCACGTTCCGCGCCGACGTCGAACGGAACATGAACGCCGGCATGACGTTCGCGATCCCGAAGATGCTCGTCGAACGCGAATCGACGGGCCTCGCGGCGATCGACGTCGTGCGCGATCCTGACGTCCGGCGCAAGCTGCGCCCCACGCATCCGTACGGTTGCAAACGCCCGCTGTTCTCGAACCGCTACTTCCCGGCCTTCAACGAATCGAATCTGGAGCTCGTCACCGATCCCATCGATCGTGTCGGCGCGCGGGGTCGTGACCGCCGACGGCACCGAACGCGAAGTCGACACGATCGTCGTCGCGACCGGCTTTTCGACCACCAAGTACGTGTCGGCCATCGATGTGACCGGGCGCGACGGCCTTCACATCGAAGACGCCTGGAGCGACGGACCGCTCGCGTACCTCGGCATCACGACCTCGGGGTTCCCGAACCTGTTCATGCTCTACGGCCCGAACACGAACAACGGCTCGATCCTGAGCATGCTCGAGTACCAGGTGGACCACATCCTTGCGCACCTCCACCGTATGGCGAACGACGGCATCGCGTGGGTCGACGTCAAGGCCGACGCCGTGCAGCGTTACAACGACGACGTCCAGCAAGCGATCGCGGGCGTAAGTGTGTGGCAGGCCGACTGCCACGGCTACTACCGATCGCCCAGCGGTCGCATCGTCACCCAGTGGCCCTTCTCGATGATCGAATACCAACGCCGAACGGCGACCCTCGACCTCGACGCGTTCGAGACTGGAGTGGGAGTGAGCGACACGTGACGGGCGCGCCCGCACTCTTCGACCCGCTCGCCGATGGGTACGCCGAGTCTCCCTACGAGCAGTACGAGGGGCTGCGCGACCACGACCCGGTGCACCGATCCGAGCTACTCCACGGCTGGGTGGTGACCCGCTTCGAAGACGTCGGCCGGCTGCTGCGCGACGCGACCGTGTCGAGCGACATCCACAACGCCACGCCCACACCGCTGACTGTGCTCGAGCTCGAACAGCTGTCGGAGCAGCCTCGCGCCTCGCGCACGATCGTGCTGCGAGACGATCCCGACCACGCTCGCATCCGCGCACTCATGGCCGAGCCGTTCCGCCCCCGCGAGGTCGAGAGGCTTCGGGCGCGGGTCACTGCACGTATCAATGCGGCATTCGATCGCCTCCGCGAGCAGCACGGGCCGGGCCGGGTCGAGCTCGATCTCGTCGGGGAGTTCGCATACCCGCTCCCGGTGGAGATCTTCTCGGAGATGCTCGGCATGCCGGAAGAGGACAGTCCCAGCTTCCGCTACTGGACCCAGTGTGTCGCGCGGGCGGTCGACCCGGTCTTGCACGCGGCCGAGCGGGAGGAGTGTCTCCGGGGTCTCGACGAGATGTACGCGTATCTCGAAGAGCAGGCGGAGCGAAAGCGTGCCGACCCGACCGACGATCTCATGTCGGCGCTCGTGCACGCGGAAATCGACGGTGAACGCCTCTCCGAAGAGGATCTCGTCGCCCAGCTCGTGACGCTCTACATGGCGGGACACGAGCCCACCGCGTCGGTCATCGCGGCCGGGACCCTCGCGCTGCTGCAGGCTCCCGACGAGCTGACGCGACTGCGGGCCGACCGTTCGCGGCTGCGCAACGCGGTGTGCGAGTTCCTCCGCTTCGACGGGCCCAACCACTTCGTCCGCCGTATCACTACACGCTCGACGGTTATCGGCGAGACCGAGTTGCCGGCCGGGGCAGTCGTGTACGCGAGCCCGGCGTCGGCGAACCGAGACCCGCGGCGCTGGGGTGATGACGCCGATCGCTTGCGGGTCGATCGACCGGACGCGAGCCAGCACCTGCAATTCGGTGCCGGTGGCCACGCCTGCCTCGGATCCCATCTCGCGCGATTGCAGACCGAGATCGCGTTCGACGCGATTCTCGAGCGGGTCACCGACCTGGAACTCGCCGGAATACCGGAGTGGGGGAATCGCATGTTCATCCGCGCGCTCAACACGCTTCCGGTCACCTGCTCGATTCGTGATCAGGCATCGTGATCTCGAGATGAGCGCGCCGTGATCACACTGCGGGACTGAATGGGATTGAAAGGGGCTGCAATATCCGGCGACAATGGCGTCGTGGACGATATTGATCTCACCGACGGTCGGATCTTCGCGCAGGGCTTCCCACACGAGGTGTTCACCACGTTGCGACGCGAGTCGCCGGTCTATTGGCAGGCGATCCCGCAGGGCCTTCCCGGCCGGCACGACCCGGGCTTTTGGGTGCTGTCGTGCTTCGACGATGTTCAGGCCGCGAACCGCGATTTCGAGTTGTTCTGCTCGTACGACGGTCCGCAACTTGCCATCCAGCCGGCGATGTGCGGAACGATTCTCGTCGCCATGGACGGACGCGACCATCTTCGTCAGCGTCGTCTGATCAGTGCGGGCTTCACGCCCCGAATGATTGGCCGGCTCGAGGCTCAGACGCGCGAGTGGGCGGTCGCGATCGTCGACCGCGCGGTGGAGCGCGGCACGTGCGAGTTCGTCCAAGACGTCGCGTATCAGCTCCCGATGCACATGATCGCCGACATCGTCGGCATCCCGGTCGCCGATCGGGAGTGGCTGTTCGGCCTCACGAAAGAGATGCTGCAAGGCGGCGACTCGGACAGCGTCGCGTCGCCCGAGCGGTTCCTCGCTGTCCAGGTGCAGATGTTCGAGTACGCGCAAGAGCTCGGGCGACGAAAGCGCGCCGAGCCGCAGGACGACGTCTGGACGATTCTCTCCACCGTCGAGATCGACACCGAAGGCGGTGAGACCACGGCGCTGGGTGAGACCGAACTCGACATGTTCTTCTTCTTGCTCACGATCGCCGGCAGCGAGACGACGCGCAATGCAATCTCCGGCGGACTGGTCGCGCTCGTCGAGCACGCCGACCAGCTCGAGACCCTACGTCGCGATCCCGGCGCGATGAAGTCGGCAGTCGAGGAGATCCTGCGCTGGACTTCGCCGGTCGCCTACTTCGCGCGCCGGGCGACCCGCACTACCGAAATTCGCGGTGTTCCGATCGCGCAAGGCGACCGCGTCACATTGTGGTATCCGTCGGCGAACCGGGACGAGGACGAGTTCGAAGATCCGTTCCGTTTCGATATCGCGCGCGCACCGAACAACCACGTTGCCTTCGGGGGCGGCGGACCACACTTCTGTCTGGGCGCGAACCTCGCCCGCCACGAGATCAAGATCATCTTCGAAGAACTCCTCGCACGCACGAACGACATCGAGATCCTCGCCCCACCCTCCTACAGCGGGCTCACCATCGATAATCCCGTACTCGGCGCACTACGCGAACTACCCGTGCGCCTGACCTGATCGAGGCGAACCTCGCCTCGTAGGTTCGAGGCCGGATAGCCTGACGGTCGAGTCGCTCGGGACCCCGGCAGCCCAATTCCTCCGAACGAAGGCTGCTGATGCTTGCACCGCCCTCCACTGCCGCCCGCAGCGAATGGGACTCGAATCGGAGAACAGCCGCGATTGCCGGCTGGCTCTTCGTGCTCACCTTCGTCACGAGCATCCCGGCTCAGCTCGTTCTCTACGCGGCCGTGCTCGACAAGCCGAACTACATCACCGGTGCGGGTGCGAGCGCCTACCACGGTGTGGCGTTCGGGGCTCTCCTGGAAGTCCTCCTCATCGTCGCCAACGTGGGTAGCGCGGTGGTGCTGTTCCCGATCCTCAAGCGTCAGAACGAAGCCGGCGCGTTGGGCTACGTCACCGCTCGCCTCGTCGAGTCCACGTTCATCGCCATCGGCATCGTCAGTCTCCTCGCGTTCGTGACCGTGCGAAAGGACGGCGTCCCGGGATCGAGTGCCGCACTCGGTAAGGCGCTCATCGCGATCCATGACTGGACGTTCCTGCTCGGGCCCGGCTTCATCGTCGGCATCGGCAACGGGATGTTGCTGGGCTACCTGATGTACCGGTCCGGATTGGTGCCGCGGGGGATGGCGATGCTCGGGCTTATCGGTGGTCCCTTGATCTGCGCGTCGGGGATCCTCGTCCTGCTCGACGTCATCGACGCCGGCTCCGCCGTTCAGGCCATCGCGACCATCCCGGAATTCATCTGGGAGTTGTCATTCGGCATCTATCTCATCGTCAAGGGATTCAAGCCAGCTCCGATCCTCGCCGCGCAGGCATCTCCGCCGTTCCCGTGAGGCCGGCTCCGGGCACGCGGAACGCGCAAACGTGGACGCCGGTCGTCGGCGGCTACGAGGACGCGATCGTGGGGCCGATATGGCGCTGCGGGGGCCCGTCGAGGAGTGGGACGATGTTCTCCCGCATCCACGGCGATCCGACTTCCGTCGCGATCTGATCGAGCACGTCGATGGTGTCGCCAAGGATCACGAGGATCGCATCGTGTTCTGATGTTTGAATGACCTCAAAGCCTCGGAACCCCTCGATCGCGCGCATCTGAGGCACGAGATCGACCTGAGCGGTTGCGAAGAGCGCGGGGTCAATCGGTTCGTTGAAGTGGAGATGATTCACGACTGCAGCCATGCGACCGACGCTAGACGCGTCTGCGACCGCGATTGGCGGGGGTGGGGGGGTCGGCGAAGCCGGGTGTTCACGCGCCGTCCGGGGCGAGCGAGCGCCATCGCATCAGAGGAAAGCGGTGCAGAATGAGCCGTGATGCTCGATATCGTCCTCGTCGAACCGCAGATTGCCACGAACACGGGGAACATCGTCCGTCTGTGCGCGAATGTGGGCGCGCGTCTGCATCTCGTGCAGCCACTCGGCTTCGACCTGGACAGCGCGGCGCTGCGGCGCGGGGGGCTCGACTATCACGAGCTCACCGATACCCGCGTCTGGGATTCCTGGGCCCGTTGCCGCGAGACCCTGGGAGCCGAGCGGCGTTGGTTCGCCACGTCGAGCCGGCTCCCGCACCGGCGTTACGACCAGGTCGAGTACGCGCCGGACGACGTCGTCGTCTTCGGGTGCGAGCCGACCGGCCTCGGCGAGGAACGACTGGCGGAGTTCACTGCCGAACACCGTCTGCACATCCCGATGCGGCCCATGAATCGGAGTCTGAACCTCGCCAACGCGGTCGGCGTCGTGTTGTACGAGGCGTGGCGGCAACGCGACTTCGTGGGTGCGGCGACGGGGACGTTCGAAGAGTCGTTGCGGCCGCCGCGTGGCGACCGTGGAGGGCGTTGATGCCGTGGTTCGTCGCCGGGGTAAATCGTTGGCGCGGCCGCGTCCCCACGACGAGACTGACGCCATGACGACGACGATGATGATGCTCCGTGGCCGGCGACTCCGGCCGGTGGGGATGGCACCAGCTCGATAGCCACTGGGTCCGCCGTCTGGTCGAAGCTACCGACATCCGGCCCGGGGATCTCGTCGTCGACGTCGGCGCGGGCGCCGGCGCGATCACCGCACAGCTCGTGCACGCCGGGGCATCCGTCGTCGCAGTCGAGTTGCACCCGCGCCGCGTCGCGCAGCTACGCCATCGGTTCGCGGGCGCACCGGTCACCGTGGTGCGCGCCGATGCGTCCGACCTCCGGTTGCCGGGCCGGCCGTTCAAGGTCGTCGCGAACCCGCCCTTCGGAGTGACGACTTCGTTGCTGCGTCGGCTGACGGCCCGTTCGAGCCGCCTCGACCGAGCGACTCTCGTGCTCCCCGCGTGGGCGGTCGCCCGTTGGTCCGCGGGCCGGGGCGCCGGAACCCCGACGTCCAAACGTACGTTCACCTGCAGACCCGGACCGAGAGTCCCGGCCGCCGCGTTCCGGCCCGCGCCGCCCGCGATCCGGCGATCCTCTTCGTCACACGTAACGCTCGTGCATCCGATTGAATGCTGAACATGCCGGCTCAGGATGCAACCGCTCACTCGATCGTCGCGGGCCCGCTGGAGGCGCGGCTGACGGAGGACGCGGTCCTTCGCATCGGCTGGGACGAGCCCGACTGGCTCGGGCCCGCCACGTTGCAACTCCCGGCGCGTCGGCGCCACGCGGTCTCTCGGCGGGGACCGCGGTCGCACCTCGTCGTGCAATCGGACTGGATTTCCGCCGAAGTCGCAGCGCTCGAAGGGGAGGCGGCGGTCGTGCTGAGCCTCACGGCGTCGCAGGCGCGCGGCGGCATCGGCAGCGGCGACTTCGCGTCGCCGTCCGTCGCGTGGCACTTCATGCCGGCCGCTCGGGCCGGCGACGGTGCGCCGAAGGGACTACGGGGGTTCGGGCATCAGTACACGGAGTTCGCGTTGCCGGTGTTCAGCGACGAGGCACTCTCGCGCTGGCGGCTCCTCCCGTTCCGCCCGGCCGTCGTCATGCCCCTCGGACTCGTGGCGCCCGACGGGCGCACACTGCTCCTCGCGCCGCTGAACCGCTTCCACGAACAGGTCGTCGGGGTACCGGCGGGAAAGGAACACGCCGATACCGGGCTCCGTGTGGGATGGCACGGCGACATCGACGACGTGGAGGCCGGCTTCACGACCCGGCTCGCGATCATCGCGGGCGACGGTCCCCGCGACTGCTTCGCGCGCTGGGCCCGGCTGTTGCGCCGAGCCTCCGAGGTTCCGGCGCCGGCACGGGATGCAGACGTGCTCGGCACGCGGCTGTCGTACTGGACCGACAACGGCAGCGCGTACTGGTACCGCACCGAACCCGGTCTCGATACGGCGTCGACCGTCGTCGCCGCCGTCGACGATCTCGAAACGCGCGGCGCTCCGATCGGCGCAGTGCAACTCGACTCGTGGTGGTACCCGCACGAGGTGCTGCGCCCGTTCGACACCGACGAGTGGGTCGTGCCGCCGTCGGGCATGGTGCGGTGGGAACCGCGAAGCGACGTGCTTCCGGGTGGCATCACCGCGTTCCGCGAACGTCTGGGCCGGCGCCCGTTGGTCGTTCACTGTCGGCACCTGTCGTCGCAGTCCGACTACGCCTCCGAGTTCGCGATGTGGACCGATGCCGATCGCGCGCACCCACAGGAACCCGAGTTGTACGAGCGCCTGCTCGACCAGTGCGTCGGCTGGGGTGTCGAGGTGTTCGAGCACGACTGGTTGATCGAATGCTTCCTCGGCGTGCGGGGATTGCGAGCGCCCGGTCGGGCCGCGGCCTGGCAGGAGGGGATCGACGCCGCGCTCGAGGCGCGTGACCTCCACGCGCAGTGGTGCATGGCCTCGCCGGCCGACTTCGCGATGACGAGTCGTCTCCGCAACGTGACGTCGATCCGCACGAGCGGCGATCATGGCTACCTGGTGGGTCCGGAGGTCCTGTGGGCCTGGTTCCTGCACACCAACGTGATGGCGCGTGCGCTCGGACTCTGGCCGTACAAGGACGTGTTCCACTCGACCGCGACGTCGGCGACCGCGATGTCGAGGCGCTGCTGTCGGCGATGTCGGCGGGGCCGGTCGGCATCGGCGACCGGATCGGCGAGGCCGACATCGACGTGATCCGGCGGACGTGCCGGGCCGACGGCGTGCTCGTCCGCCCCGACGTCCCGATCGCCGCGGTCGACAGGACCGCGTTCACCGCGCCCGTGTGGTCGGGACAGCCGATGGTTGCGAGCACGCATTCGCAACACGAAGCCGGGCGTTGGAGCTACGTGCTCACGTGCAACGTCGGCTCCGACGGAGCGCAGCCCGCCCGGGTTTCGTTTGCAGACCTCGGCGAAGATCTGCCGGAGACGGAGAACCTCGCGGTCTACGACTGGCGGACCGGTCACATCGACGTGCTGCCCCGCGACGGCGGTTTCGAGACGCCCGCGTTGGCGCGTGCCGACTGGGACTACCGCGTGGTCGCTCCAGTCTCCGCGAACGGCATCGCGGTGATCGGTGATCCCGCGTTATACGCGTGTGCGGGAGACGCGCGCGTTGCCGCCGTGACGACGGGGGATGACGAAACCGTCGTGACACTGCTCGGAGCCGGTGAGGTGGTGCGCTTGCGCGGATGGTCCCGACGACCCGTGGTCGTTCGGGCATGGTCACCCGGATACGCCGCCGGTCTCGAGGTCGAGAACGCCGTCGAGACCGGTGCGTGGCACGTCGACGTCGCGATCGCGCCGGGCGGTTGGTCGAAGGTGCACCTCCGATCCGTCGACCAGGTCTAGGCGGGCAGCTCCGGGCACCTGTGTCCGATCAGTGGAATCTCACACCGGTCGCTACGGTTGGCAGCACCATGAACCCAGGCCACACCATCACGATCAAGCCCTCGGACGTCCATGTCGTCGTCCGCGTCGACGGCGAGACGATCGCCGAGAGCGACCATCCGGTGTTGCTCGAAGAGACCGGCATGCCCAAGCGCTACTACCTTCGCCCCGAAGACGTGCGCATGGACCTGCTCCGTCCGACGAGCTTCCGCACCGAGTGCCCGTTCAAGGGTCAGGCCTCCTACTGGACGCTCCAACTCGGAGACGCGGTGCACGACGGCATCGTCTGGAGCTACGAGACGCCCCTCCCTGCCGCCGAAGCCGTCACTGGGCTGCTGTCGTTCTACAACGACCGAGTCGACCTCACCGTCGACGACTGAGTCGTCATCGCGACCCGACTGTGTGCCGCGTTCGGCGAGGCGCGTGTGAGATGCTGAGCCCACGCAGACTCTGGAGCGAGAGCCGGTCGTTGTCGAAGGGGCGGTCTTGCTCGCGTTCGCCGATGCGATAGCGCACGGGACACGTCGACGACCGTCACTTAACCCTGATCTTTCAGTAGGCGCAGGTGCCGCGGCGGTTGGGTCGCTGCGGTGGGCCGCGAAGTGACTCGCGTGCACTCCTTCAGATCACAGACGGCTTCACCCGCGCGGAGTGTGTGCTCGAAACAACACTGCTAGCACGGGCGCTAGCACGGGCGCTATCGCCCGCGCGAAGCGCGGGTGCTAGCGACGAGAAAGCGGCGGCACAGCGGCACGTCCAATTCGCGTGCTACTACCGGTGGTATCACGGGTGGTACCACCGGCAGTATCACTCCGTTTACACGGATCCGTGATGCGCGTGCCAGGATACGGTTCCTCGCGCCGGACGATCGCGCGAGCCCCGGCGGGCCAGCGGGACAAGTCGATCAGGTCACCCACCAGCTGTTCGGCACGGAAACACAGGCCATTCTGATCGGTACGGTGAGGTCACCACCAGACGCGGACGCGTCGAATGACGCCGCTCGCGGACGCGACCCGCGATCAACCCAGCGCTACTGAAAGATCAGGGTTAAGGAGTGGTCGTCGACGCGGTGTCGGAGCTCCCCGGCACCGACGAGCTCGCCGTACCGCTCGGCGCCGTCGACGTTGTAGACGGCCCCGCGGACGACGTCGTCGTCGACGACGACCGAGTGGTCGACGTGGATCGCGGCACACTGGTCGTCGTGGAGCGGGCCGTGGTAGTGCTCGTGGCGCGGGCCGTCGTCGGCGACGGAGCGTTCGGCACGATCCCTTTCGACGACACCGACGGCGGGCGTACGAGCAGGTACAGCGTCAACGTGGCCGCGAAGACCGCGCCGAGTACCGCGGTCGATTTGCGGACGCGGAGTCGGGTCACGATCGCGGGACGCCGCTGGTCTCGAGGTCGGCGGCGAGCGTGATCCCGGCCTTCCGGAGCGCGGTGGCGATTCGGGCGCGCAATTCACGGCCGACCACGAACTGCTTACCCGGCAGCGTGCGGGAGACCATCCGCGTGCTCAGTGTCTCGACGTCGATGCTCTCGACGCCCATGACCGTCGGCGTGTCGAGCAGCAGCGGGCGGAGCGACTCGTCGGCGTAGATCTCTTCGCCGACCTTCTGAAGGATCTCGTTCACGCGGTTGATGTCGACCGTTGCCGGCAGGGGAATGTCGACGACCGCGCGCGCCCAGTCGCGCGAGAGGTTCGTCACCTGGTTGATCTGACCGTTCGGGATGATGACGACTTCACCGTTGACCGTGCGCATGCGAGTGGTGCGTAGTGTCACGTCTTCGACGGTCCCGGTGGCGCCCGTCGTCCAACCGATGTTCGAGATGCGGATGAGGTCGCCGAAGCCGTACTGCCGTTCCGTGATGATGAAGAAGCCGGCCAGCAGGTCCTGCACGATGCGCTGCGCTCCGAATCCGAGCGCGACACCGACGACCGTCGCGGGCGCGATGAGACTCGTGAGCGGCACGCCGAAACGCTTGATCACCAGTACGCCGGTCACGGAGTAGATGAGGACGACAGCGGTCCACGTGACGACCTGCGTCAACGAGTGGCGGTGCTTGGCCGCTTCCGAGCGGACCAACGCGTCGTCGCTGTCGTCCCGGTCGTCGATCCGCTTGGTCAGCCACGCGCCGAACCACGTCGCGAATCGCGCCAACAGCACCGATCCGACGATGAGAAGGACGATCTCCAAACCGTCGCCGCGCGCCCAGCGCCGGAGGTCGTTGAGCGACGTAATTGCGAGAATCATCGATACATCATGCCAACCGGCGCCCGCTGCGACGGTACTCCGTCAGGCACTCGGTCATCCCGGCCGATCTCGGACGCGGATCTCAGAGAACGGGTTCGGGCGCTCCCGCCGCGAGCGACTCCATGTCCCAGGTGCAGGCGAGCAGCTCGTAGGAGCGGAGCCGATCGGCCGCGCCGTGGATCATCGTCGTGATCATCAGCTCGTCGGCGCCGGTGCGTTCGACGAGCGCTTCGAGCTCGGCCCGCACGTGGTCGGGATCACCCCGGACGAGTGGCGCCGTCCACGCCCGGACGATCTCGCGCTCGGTCGGCGTGAACACGTACTCGGCGGCCTCTTCGGGGGTCGGCAACTGGCTGGGGTGACCCTGGCGCAGCCGGACGAACGACAGCGCGCTCGATCCCGACAGCCAGCGCGCCCGTTCGTCGGTGTCGGCGCAGATGACCGGAACCCCGATCATCGAATACGGCTCGGCCAGGTCGGCCGACGGCTGGAACGACTGGCGGTAGATCTCGAGCGCGGCGACGGTGTTCTGCGACGCGAAGTGGTGTGCGAAGGAAAATGGGAGTCCGAGCGCGCCCGCCACTCGCGCACTGAAGTCGCTGGAGCCGAGCAACCACACTGCCGGGCGGTAACCGCGCCCGGGCACCGCCGTGATCTGGGGATGGGTGCCGTCGAAGAACAAGAAGAGGTCGCGGAGCTGCTCGGGGAAGTCGTCGGCCATGAGCGACGATCGGCTGCGCCGGAGCGCGGCGGCCGTAACCTGATCGGTGCCGGGGGCCCGGCCGAGCCCGAGGTCGATGCGTCCCGGATGCAGCGCCTCCAGCATCCCGAACTGCTCGGCCACCACGAGCGACGCATGGTTGGGGAGCATCACGCCGCCCGCGCCGACCCGGATCGTCTCGGTCGCGGCCGCGAGGTGCGCGATCAGGACGGGCGGCGACGAGCTCGCGATGCCGGGCATGTTGTGGTGCTCGGCGACCCAGAGTCTCCGGTAGCCGAGCCGTTCGGCGAGCCGGGCCAGGTCGACGGAGCTCGCAAGCGCCGCGGAGGCGTTCGAGCCGTCTCCGACCGGCACCAGGTCGAGGACGGAGAGGGGAGTGCGGGGCATCTCGGTCATTGTGCCGTAGAACCCGGCAGTCACTCCCGGTGTTCCCGCCCGAGAGCTCCCAGTGGTCGGGGGCGGTCTCGGACCCGGAGACCGGTGCGATTGGGTAGGGGGAAGGCCTCGGCGTCGTTCGGACGCCGGCGACCCGAGAGGCGCCCGCATGGAGATCATCCGCAACGACGACGGCACGTTGGTCGTTCCCGTGCAACCGGAACGACATCACGACAGCGACGATGATCCGGATGGGGCGGCCGCGCCTGCAGCGGCTGCGACCCGCGTGCTGCATCCCGGCGAGGGTGGGTACGACGAAGCACTGGCCGAGTGGGACCTCGAACAGAACCCCGACCGCGAGCCAGTCGTGTCGACGGCAAGCGGTCGCCAAGAGGCGATGACCCTCGTACACGCGGTCGCGATCTCCCCGGACCACGCGATCGCGCCCGCGGTCGAGGCGCTCGTCGACCCCGAGGCGAGCGGCGAAGCGCTCCGTCACGTGCTCGTCGGCGGTGTCCGATCCGTTGAGGCATTCGCGGCCGAGGTTGCCGAAGCCGAGGGTGGTGAACCGATCCCCGCGCACGAGGCCACCAAGATCATCGGCGAGGTTCTCGCCGAGCTCGACTGAGTGGCGGAGGTCAGGCGGCCGACTCCTTGTCTGGGAGGTCCGGCGCGGCCGCGCTGGGCGCGGCGCCGAGTGCCGGACCCTCGACGTCGAGGTGGGGGAGTATGCGATCCAGCCACTTCGGCAACCACCAGTTGGCGTTGCCGAGGAGCTCCATGGTGGACGGCACGATCACCATGCGGATGAGCGTGGCGTCGATGAAGATCGCGCTCGCGAACCCGATGCCGAACAGCTTGATGATGATGTTGTCGCCGAGCACGAACGACAAGAAGAACGTGCACATGATGGCGGCTGCGGCGGTGATGACGCGCGCTGTTGCCGACAGACCGTCGGCTACCGCGCGCTTGTTGTCGCCGGTCTTCAGGTACTCCTCCCGGATTCGCGAGAGCAGGAAGACCTCGTAGTCCATCGACAGCCCGAACAGGATCGCGAACATCATGATCGGAAGGAAGGCCTGTATCGGGCCTTCCTTGCTCACGCCGACGAGTTGCTTGCCCCAGCCGAACTGGAAGATCGCAACGACGACGCCGTAGGCCGCTCCGATCGAGACGAGGTTCATGATCGCGGCCTTCAACGGCACGAGGATGGATCGGAACACCGTCATCAGGAGCAGGAAGCTCAAGATGATCACGACCGCGATGAACAGCGGGAGTCGTTGACCGAGCAGGTTGGCGAAGTCGTCGGTGAGCGCGTTGAACCCGCCGACGTAGACCTTCAGCCCGGTGCCCGCGGTCGCGGCGGGGATCACGTCGTTCCGGAGATGGTGCAACACCTTGCTCGTTGCCTCGTCCTGCGGCGCGGTGGTGGGGTACATGCGGATGACCGCGGTGGTCCCGGACGCGTTGCTGACCGCGGGTTCGACGGTCGCGACTCCGGGCGTTGCCGCGATCGCGTCGTGCAGCCGGGTGAGCTCGGCCGCGTGGTTGCCCGCACCCGGCAGCTGGACCGCGAGGACGAACTCGCCGTTGAAGCCGGGGCCGAATCCTTGGGCCAAGAGGTCGTACGCCTGGCGGGTCTGCGTGCTCGGTGCGTCGTTGCCCGCGTCGGCGAACCCGAGCCGCAGCGAGAGCACAGGTGCGGCCAGCGCGAGCACGATGCCGAGGCCGGCGATGGTGAGCAGCCAAGGGCGCCGTTGCACGAACCGGCTCCAGCGGTGCCACACCGTCTCGCGGGTGCCGTCGCCTTCGTCGTGGACCCACGGCAGGCGCAACTTGTCGACGTTCGTCCCGACGAACCCGAGCACTGCGGGCAGCAGCGTCACCGCGGCTGCGACGGTGAGCGCGACCACGGCAGCGGCGCCCATTCCGAGTCCGCTGATGAACGACAGCCCGATCGCCAGCATCCCGAGCAGCGCGATGATCACGGTGAGGCCGGCGAACAGTACGGCCCGGCCCGACGTGTCGATCGCGGTGACGACGGCTTCTTCCGGCGCGAGCCCGGCCTGCAAGCCCTGGCGATAGCGCGTGACGACGAAGAGCGCGTAGTCGATGCCGACGCCGATGCCGATCATCGTGGCGAGCGTCGTCGCGAAGCTCTGCAGCGGGTACACGTGTGTGAGCAGACCGATGATGGGCAGCCCGACGGCGATGCCGGCGAGCGCGACGATGATCGGGAGCGCCATCGCGAGCACTGAGCCGAACGCGATGAGCAGAATGAGGATCGCCGCGAGGATGCCGATCCCTTCGCTCGACGGAAACGCGCCGCGCTGCGACTGTTGGATCAGCTGACCGCCGAGGCGGACCTCGAGCTGCGCGGTCGTGTGCCGCTCGGCGAGCGTGATCATCTGCTTGCCGACCGAGTTCGGGACGTCCTGCGCCTTCGTGTCGAGTTGCGCGTTCGCGAGCGCGACGGTTCCCGACTTCGAGATGCTTCCCGGAGTCGTGAGTGGGTTGCTCACCGCGCCGACGTGTTGCACGCGACTGAACGCGGCGATGAAGGACCCGGCCTGGGCTTGCACCGCCGGATCGTGCATCGAAGGCGTTCCCTTCATCACGACCTGCACCCCGTCCCCTGACTGTTGCGGGAAGTTGGCCTTCAGCAGGTTGGTCGCACGCGTCGACTCGGTGTTGGGTGCGCTGAAGTTGGTGGTGAAGTTCGTCCCGACCGCGCCCGAGAGCACGTTGATGCCGATGAGCGCGACGAGCCAGAGCACGACGACGAGCCGGCGACGTCGATAACAGAAGCGAGCGAGGGCGCGCAGCGACATTGCGGAAGCCTCCGGGGGAAAGGCGTCAGATAGTAAGGGGCCCTGACTATACTGGATTCCGTGCCGAGGTCGCGCAACGAGGTGCCCGATGAGGTGCCGAACGAGCTAGTGGTGTTGCTCATGCGTGCGGCCAAGGCGATCGTCGACGAGATCCGCGGCGAGCATCCGGCCGCGGAGTCACCGATGACGCCGGTGCACGGGCTGGCGGCGCGGTATCTCCTCGACCGCGACGACGTGACGACGGTCGAGCTGGCCCGCTACCTCGGCATCACCAAGCAGTCGGCCTCGGAGGTCGTCGCGCTGCTCGAGAAGACCGGCACCGTCCGGCGGGCGCCGCACCCGAGCGACGGCCGGGCGCGTGTGCTCCTGTTGACCGACGACGGCAAGGACCGGCTCGATCGGGAGCGGCAACGGTGGCAAGCGGTCGAGGACGAATGGGCGGCGATCGTCGGTCGGAAACGGCTCGACGTCGTGCGCGGGGTTCTCGAGGACATCCTCGCGGCCGAGCTCGTCGCGCGCGATCAGTCCGTAAGGTGTCCGAACTCCAGCCTCGCGGCCTCGTAGATCTCGATCGTCGGGGTCTTCGTGGTGAAGCCGCGCAAGCCGGTGACGAACGCACCCGATTCGGGGACCCGAAAGTGCGCGGCGAGTGCGGCCCGGTCGGCCCAGTGCTCGATGAACACGAATCGGTTCGGGTCTTCGACGTCGCGGTGCACTGAGTGCAGGAGACAACCGGGCTCGCTACGTGAGCGGCGTACATGCTCGAGGCTCAGGCGCAGCACCTCGCCGAGCGCATCGGGACGGGCCTGTACGGAACCGGTGACGATGATCACATGCACGTTCTAGCCGCCTGGGGCCGACGGCTGCGACGCGGTGATGCCGTCGCGAGTCGAACTTTCGCCTGCTCACGCGACCAGTTTCCCGACAGGCGCGTCCCGTCGCAATCCGGGCACCACCCGCGCCTGCGGATGCGGCCACCCTCTTGCGGTGATGCCGCCGTTTCCCGACGGAACATCTCGGCGGCGCACACCTAGCCTTACGGGGGTTCGGAGCAGTGTCGCGACAGGACGGGACGGGTGATGTTGCGCAAGCCGATCGTGCGCACGACGGGCGGGGTGCTGGTCGCGACCGCGATCGTCTCGGCGATCTCCTTCGTCGCGATTCCTTCGGGCGTGGCCCTCGCCGCGCCGCGGCGGTGTCTCGGGCATGTTCCGACATCGCCCGCCGACTTCCGGACGCTGACGGACAGCCGCGACTCGAACTTCGGTATCGGCGACATCACCTCGGTCGCGCGTTTGCCCGACGGTCGCATGTTCTTCGCGCTCGGCGACACTGCGTACGACGAAGTCAATCGCGACGGCAGCGCGGGTCACGTCGACGGGTTCGGGAACAACTCGGCGTGGGTGTTGTCGGGAAGCTGCTTCACGTTGTTGAACCGGCCCGGCCCGGGATCGAGGAGTTGGGTCGTCCCGCCGGAGCAGGACGGTTCGTTCTACTGGCCGGGTGCATCGGTGGTGGTCGGGCCGCGCCTGTACGTCTTCATGCAGAGGCTCAAGTCGAACCCGCCGTTCGGTACGTCGCTCGGCTCGGCAGTGGCCGAGTTCGATCTCCCGTCGTTGAAACTCGCGCGTATCACGCCGATCCCGTGGATGGCCGGCCGCGTGTTCGGGAACGGCGCCGTATACGACGACGGCTATGTGTATGCGTACGCGCCCCAGGCGCGTACCTGCGCCTTCTGCTTCGCCGACGACATGTACGTGGCGCGCGTCCCCGACAGCCAGATCATGGTCCCGAGCGCCTGGCAGTTCCGCGCCGGATCGACTTGGGTCGCCGACCGCACCAAGGCGGTGCCGGTGCTGCGAGCGGCGGTCAGCAACACCGACGTGCAGCGGTACGGCAACGGCTTCTTGCTCATCACGAAGACCATCAACATCATCGGACCGCAGGTCGAGGCGTGGTGGTCACCGAATCCCGTCGGCCCATGGCGCGACCTCGGCACCGTGTACTCGGTTCCGGATCCACCCTCGGCGCGCGTTCCGGGCTTCGTCTACAACGCGCCGTACACGTACAACCTGGTCCTCGCCGCCACGATGCGCTTCGGCGACGGCGGTTTCGTCGCCTCGTACAACGTCAACACGTTCGATGCGTCCGACGCTCAACGCGATGGCCGGATGCTCGGGCCACGCTTCGCGTCGATCACCCTGCCGCCCGCCCCGAACGCGGCGCCCCGACCACTCTCGTCTTCTGCGACGTCGCCGTGGACTCCGACCTTCGCGGTCGACGGTACGGGGCGCGTGACCACAGTCGACGGCGGTGCCGGCTTCAGTGGTGCGGTGACGACGACGGCGGTCGGCATCGCCCGCAGCGCCACCGCGCGCGGTGGCTGGGTCGCAGCGGCGGACGGTTCGGTTTTCACCTACGGCGACGCACAGTTCTACGGGTCGATGGGCAACGTCCGTCTGAATCAACCAGTCGTCGGGATCGCAGCCACGCCGACCGGGCGCGGCTACTGGCTCGTCGCCCGCGACGGCGGCATCTTCTCCTTCGGTGACGCGCGCTTCTTCGGATCGACGGGCAACATCCGCCTGAACAAGCCGATCGTCGCGATGGCCGCGACGCCGACGGGTCGTGGCTACTGGTTCGTCGCATCCGACGGCGGCGTCTTCGCCGAGGGCGACACGCGCTTCTTCGGGTCGACCGGTAGCTCGCCGCCCGGCTTCCCGATCGTCGGCATGGCCGCCACTCCCGACGGGCGCGGGTACTGGCTCGTGACCCTGGTCGGCCAGGTCTTCTCGTTCGGCGATGCCACCTACCAAGGGAACGGGCCACTCCCGCTGCGCGCGGTCACGACCGGGATCGTGCCCGCGCCGGGCGGCTACCGAATCGTCGACGCGGTCGGGAACGTGTTCGTCAGGGACGGGACGACGGGCTTGCGTCGCATTCCCCACTCGGCGCCGCTCGTCGCGGTCGGCTGAACTCGTTCCGCCGCGACTTCAGCGGGCGAACGCGAGGAGACCGCCCGACAACAGCACGATGCCGAGGCCGTACGCGAGCGACAACGAGCGCTCACGTACCCGCAGCGCGGTGGTCGCGCCCACGGTCGCGAAGGGAACCGCGGCGAGTCCGAACGCGAGGGTGACCGACCAGTCGATGTGCCCGAGCCACGCGTGCACGATCGTGCCCGGCACCGCCAGCGCGGCCGCGAGTGCAAGCGACGTCCCGAGCGCGCGGCGCACGGGCATGTGCAATACGTTCATGAAGAGCGGGGCGAGCATGACGCCGCCGCTGTTGCCGAGAAGCCCGGAGACGATCCCGACGCCGGCGACCACCGCGATCGTCCGGCCGCGCGAAACCTCGACGGGTGCCTCGGATGCGTCGCCTTCGTCCGCGTGGGCGCCGAGCAGCACCCTCAGGCCGAGCACGAGCAGCATCACGTCGGTGACGATGATCAGTGGCCCGCCGCCGATCCAGCGGGTCAGCATGGCGCCGGCCGCGGTGAGCGGGATTCCGAAGACCAGACCGACGCGGAGCACGTTGCGGTCGATGTGCCCGCCCTGCGCGTACCGGCGGCTGGCCAGCAGGGTCGACGGGATCGTCGCCGGGAGCGGTGACGCGATCGCGACGATCGCGGGGACACCCAGTGCGTGGAGGAGGGGAGTGGAGACCGCGGACCCGCCCTTGCCGAACGCGCCGGACAAGAAGCCGACGCCCGCTCCGATCAGGAGCGCTCCGAGCAGGATGTGTAGGTCCACGCCGCCATTCAACGACCGGCCTGACCATTGATCAAGCCTGTGGAATCTACCGATACCATTGAATATACCTATGGATCTCGCTGAGCGGACCGAAGGCTGATGGAGCTCCGGCAGCTGGAGTACGTGGTCGCCGTCCTCGACGCGGGATCCTTTACGGCCGGCGCCGACGTGGTGGGGGTGTCGCAGCCTTCGCTCTCGGAGGGGATCCGGCGCTTGGAGTCCGAGCTCGGGGTGAGGCTCTTCGATCGGATCGGCCGGACGGTAGCGGTCACCGACGCGGGCCGGGCCTTCGAGGGGCCGGCGCGGCGGATGCTGCGCGAGCGAGCGCTCGCCTTCGACGCCGTGGGCGCGGTGCGCGAGATCGAGACCGGCACGCTCGACCTCGTCGCGTTGCCGACCCTCGCCGTCGACCCCCTTGCCGCGTTGGTCGGGCGCTTCCGGATGCTGCACCCGGGTGTCACGATTCGCGTGGCCGAGCCCGAGGATGCAGGGGCGGTTGCCGAACGCGTCGCCGCGGGCCACAGCGAGGTCGGGCTCGCAGAGCTCCCGGCGGATCGCGACGATCTCGTCGCGATCGCGCTCGCGCGCCAGGAGATCGTCGCGGTGTGTCCGCCGGGAACGCGGCTGCCCGCGCCGGGCCGTTTGCCGGTCGGACGGTTGGCGGGCGTGGCGCTCGTCGCCACGCCCCCGGGCACGTCGACGCGTGATCTGCTCGACCACACGCTCGCGGCCGCCGCGGTGGAGCCGATGATCGCGGTGGAGATATCCCAGCGAGAAGCGATCGCGCCATTGGTTCTGTCGGGCGCGGGTACATCGTTCCTGCCGTGGGCGATGGCCGAGACGCTCGGTGGTCAAGGTGCCGTCGTGGCGCGCCTCGTGCCCGCGCTCGACGCGCACGATCGGCCTCTTGCACCGGGCGAATCCGCTGAGCCCGGCGGCACGCGCGTTCGTGGAGCTCGCGCGCGCTCGAAGTAGCGGCGATCAGGGGTAGCGCGCGACCGCGGCGGCGATGAGGTCGTCCGACGTACGCACGATCGCGTCGACGGTGATGTCCGATCGACCGGCGTCGTGCCAGCGCCAGACTTCCGGGGTGCCGGCGCCCACCGTGTCGACGATGTCGAACCACGCGAGATCTGCGACCGGGCCGAAGCGCGCGGCGAAGTCGTCGGCGACGTCGAGCCCGAAGAGGAGGGCGAGGTTCGCGCGGCAATGGGCGACGTCGGCCGCGGCCGGACCACGGCACGCGTGGGTCCAGTCGACCACGCCCGCAACCCGGCCGTGGTGCCAGAGCACGTTGCCGGGATGGAAGTCGCGATGACACAAGACTGTCGGCGCTTCCGGAACCGGGGTGCGCGCGATCTCGATCGCGCTCCGCCAGACGTCGGGCCGGCGCGACCAGGGGGGTGCGTCGGCCAGACGGTCGAGTCCCCACGGCCGGTACTCGGCGAGACCACTCGTCGGCGGCACGGCGACCGAATGGATCGAGCGCAACGATGCCACCAGCCCGTCGAGGAACTCGTCGAGATCAACCGGCGCCAAGACGTCGTGGCCGTGCAGCCGGGTCATCACGAGTGCAGGCGCGTCGGCGAACTCGGCGACGACGTCGAACGCAACCAGCGCGGGGGTCGCGACGGCCGCGCCCGCCGACGCGAGGAGTGACAGCGCCGCGGCTTCGTTCTCGACGACTCCGGGATCGGGCGGTAGGTCGGCTCGCACCCATCTGCGCAGGACCACCTCGTGGCGCCCGGCCCCGTTCGCCCCGTCGGTCGAGATGTCGACCGCGTGTACGGCGGCCGCCCACACGTTGCGGAGCCGCCGCACCCCGACGACCCGGGCCCGAGGCCCGAACCTCCCGGCGACCCAGTCGAGGGTGGGCCGGGGCGGCTGGCGGCGGAGTTCGACCGGCATCTCCATCGCAGCGGGAACCTTTTGGGTAGAACAATGGTTCACTTGGACGGTATCCGCCCGGAGAAGAGGTACGAGATGTTCCTGCGTCGCGACAAGGCCCACCTGCCGACCGCCGACGAAGCGTTGCCCGGACGCCCCAACCGTCCGTTTGCCGTTCCCTCGCGCCACTTCGTGCTCGGTACGCCGCTCGAGCCGCCGTTTCCGGACGGGATGCAGCGGGTGGTGTTCGGCATGGGTTGCTTCTGGGGTGCCGAGCGCAAGTTCTGGGAGACCGAAGGCGTGTACACGACCGCGGTCGGATACGCGGGCGGCATTACGCCGAACCCCACCTACGAAGAGGTGTGTTCGGGTCGCACCGGTCACACCGAAGTCGTGCTCGTCGTGTTCGATCCGAAGGTGACGTCGATCGACGAGATGCTGCGCGTGTTCTGGGAGAACCACGACCCGACGCAGGGCATGCGCCAGGGCAACGACGTCGGCACGCAGTACCGCTCGAGCGTGTACACCTTCGACGACGCGCAGGCCGCCGCGGTCGACGCGTCGCGGGAGATGTTCCAGGAGCGGCTCGGGTCGGCCGGCTACGGCGAGATCACTACCGAGGTCGCGCCGGCGGGAACGTTCTATTACGCCGAGGACTACCACCAGCAATACCTGGCAAAGAACCCGGCCGGTTACTGCGGGATGGGTGGGACCGGTGTGAGCTGTCCCATCGGGGTTGCGCGGGCCGAGTAGTCGGACCCACATTGAGCATCGAAGCACCGGGCCAAGCCGAGCTCGACCCGTACGTCGACTTCACCCGCGAAGAGTGGAGCCGGCTGCGGGCCGCGACGCCCCTGTCGTTGGACGAGAGCGATCTCGCCGCGCTGCGAGGCCTCGGCGAACCGATGCCGATGCGCGAAGTGGAAGAGGTGTACCTGCCGCTGTCGCGGTTGTTGAACCTGCGCGTGGCGGCGACCCGCGAACTGCATTCGGCGACCGAGACGTTCCTCGGTCACCTGCACGTGGGCGCTCCCTACGTCATCGGCATCGCCGGGAGTGTCGCCGCGGGCAAGAGCACGATCGCCCGCATGCTGCAGGCGCTGCTCGGGCGCTGGCCCGACCACCCGCGCGTCGATCTGGTGACCACCGACGGCTTCCTCTTGCCGAACGCCCAGCTCGAAGCCCGCGGCCTGATGGCGCGTAAGGGCTTTCCCGAGAGCTACGACGTTCGGGCTCTGATGGACTTCCTCGTCGAGCTGAAGTCGGGCGCGCCGCAGGTACACGCTCCGCGCTACTCGCACCTGACGTACGACATCGTCGAAGACGACGAGATCATCGTGACGTCGCCCGACATCGTGATCCTCGAAGGTGTGAACGTGTTGCAGACTCCGGCCCGGCGCGGGCGGGCGGAGGCGAGTGTGGTCGTCTCCGACTTCTTCGACTTCTCGATCTACGTCGACGCGGCCGAAGACGACCTCGAACGGTGGTACGTCGATCGGCTCCTCCTACTGCGGGAGACGTCGCTGCACGATCCGCGTTCGTACTTCAACTTCCTCACTCAGTCGACCGAAGCGGCGACGCACGAGTTCGCGCACTCGATCTGGAACC
Organism: uncultured Actinomycetes bacterium; assembly: GCA_963761055.1. GTDB lineage: Bacteria > Actinomycetota > Acidimicrobiia > IMCC26256 > PALSA-610 > PALSA-610. Next base: position 705,841 of record CAVXFO010000001.1, read on the forward strand.
AGGTCAACCTCGTGAACCTGCGCGAGAACATCGCACCCACCCACGGGCGCGCGCATCTCCTGCTGGAGAAGACGAGCGACCACGCCATCGGGCGCGTACGGCTCCGCAAGCTCTAGTCAGTCGAGCGGGTCCTCGCCGCGCACGCCCCGCAGGCCGAACCACGCGAGCTCCGAGATCCACCCGGCGAGCAGTTCGCCGTCGACGTCGGCCTCGGGGTCGCGGAGCGCTTTGAGGCCGACCGACTCCGCCATGCCGACGATCGCATTCGCCAGCATCTGGCGGTGCTCCTCGCCGGCCGGGATCTCGATGAGTGTCGCGATGGTCTCCGCGGCCGCGTCGAGGATCTCCTCGACGATGCGGGCGAACTCCGGGTCGGATCGCAGCGACGTGCCGAGCAGGAACATGAAGCCGGTGCGATCGCCGACCGCGAACCGGAAGTAGGCGCGAAACCCGAGCTCGACCCGTTCCCGCAAGGTCCCGGCCTGCCCCGTCGCTTCGGCGAGCATGCTGAGTAACCGGCGGCCCGTTTCTTCGAGCAGCTCGACGTACAACGCTCGTTTGCTCGGGAAGTGCTGGTAGAGGACGGGTTTGGTGACGCCCGCGCCTTCTGCGATCTCGTCCATCGACGTTGCGTGAAAGCCCTGGCGCGCGAAGCGCTCACGCGCCACGTCGAAGAGCTGTTGGCGTCGTCGGTCGGCGGGCATCCGGATCACGGACCGCCCGGAGGCGGCGACCGGGTCAGACACTCGACTTCAACGGCATCTCGTAGCGGTCGACGTGATCGAAGTTGCGGTCGCGCAACGCGGCGAGAGAGGCCGCTTCCTCGGCGCGGAGTGGCAGCTCCGACGAACGTGCGTACTCGCGCACCTCGTCGACTGACAGCACCGTCGGAAGGACGCACGCGAACGCCGTGTTCGCGAGGATGCCCGCGACCGCGGCCTGACCGATCGTGCGTCCGGTGGCCTTCGACCACAGGAAGTCGAGGGTCGCGGCCTTCTCGAAGTTGTCGAGCATGTTGTCGCGGTTTCGGTGCGCGCGGTGGTCGCCGGGCGGGAAGACAGTGTCGAGCGTGATCTTGCCCGAAAGCGTGTCGGAGGCGTGCGGGACGCGGGAGATGAGCGAGACGCGGCCGTCGCGCACGTGGTCGCGCGTCGCGAACGACAGGCCCGGCTCCTGCTCGAGGATGTTGAAGACGGTCTGCAAGGTGGCAATGGGCCGGGTATCGATCGCGACGTTGCCTTCTTCGACCCATCCGATCGCGGGCCCGAGCGCGACGCCGAGCTCTCGCACTTTGCCCTCGGTGCGCAGCGCGACGAGCGTCTCCCACAGCGCATCATCGACGATGGGCTCGATGCGCGGGTTGTGGAGCTGCAACAGGTCGATGCGGTCGGTTCCGAGCCGGCGCAGTGACGCGTCGACCTGGCGGCGTATCGATGCCGGTTCCCAGTCGTACGGTCGCGCACCTTGGGTATTGGTGCGGTCGGCCTCGATGTCGTAGCCGATCTTGGTGGTGAGGACGATCTCGTCGTGGCCCGCGAGGTAGTCGGCGAGGATCGTCTCGCCTGCGCCGTCGGTGCCGTACACCGGCGCTGTGTCGAAGAAGGTGATGCCTTCGTCGAGCGCCGCCTTGATCATGTCGTGCGGATCGTCCGTTCGCCCCCACCAGTCGGTGACGAGCGTCCAGGTGCCGAATCCGACCTCGGAAACGACGAGGTCGGTGTTGCCGAGCGGGCGATAGCGCATGGGCCGAGGCTACGTCGGCGCGAGTCAGATCCCGTAGTCGACGACGGAGCGGGCCACCTCGCCGGATTCCATCGCCCGGAACGCGTCGTTGATGCCGTCGAGCCCGATCCGACGGGAGACGAGCTCGTCGAGCTTCAAGGTGCCGTCCTTGTAGAGCGAGACGAGACGCGGGACGTCGCGCTTCACGTCCGAGGACCCGTACCACGAGCCCCGCACCTGCTTCTCGTTGACGAGCAGTTCCATGGCGATCGGGATCTCCATGATCTGCTCCATCTTCGGAACGCCGACGATGATCGCCTGGCCGCCGCGGCGGGCCATGGCGAACGCCTGCTGCACCGTGTCCTTGAGTCCGATGACCTCGAACGACACGTCGACACCGCGCCCGCCGGTGAGTTCTTGGACCTGGGCGACCGGGTCGCCGTTCGAGGCGTTGACGAGATCGGTGGCGCCGAACTGCTTGGCCATGTCGAGCTTCGAGTCGAAGCGGTCGATCGCGATGATGCGCTCGGCGCCCTTCCATTTCGCGCCCTGGATCGCGTTCAGTCCGACGCCTCCGCATCCGATAACCGCGACCGTGTCGCCCTGGGCGAGCGTCGCGGTGTTCGCGGCCGCGCCGAAGCCGGTCAGCACCCCGCAACCGATGAGGGCCGCGCTCGTGAACGGTACGTCGGCGTCGACCTTGACGACGCTGATCTCCGGGCAGACGAGCTCCTCGCTGAACGTGCCGAGCGCCGACATCTGGTGCAGCGGCGCGCCGTTGCGGGAGAAGCGCGGCGTCATGTCGAGCTGCGCACCCAGCGCCATGGCCATGAAGCCGGTCTCGCACATCTCGGGCGCGTCGTGTGTGCACATGTAGCACGTGCCGCACTGAGGCACGAAGGACAACACGACGTGGTCGCCGGGCTTCACCCGGGTCACGCCTTCGCCAACCGTATCCACCACTCCTGCGCCTTCGTGACCGAGCACGGAGGGCAGCGGCGAAAGGAGCGTTCCGTTCACGACGGAGAGGTCGGAGTGGCAGACGCCCGATGCGCCCATGCGCACGCGGACTTCGCCGGCCTTGGCGTCGTCGAGGCCGACGTCGATGACTTCGAGCGGCTCGTTGATCGCGGGACAGATTGCGGCCTTCGGCATGAGGGCTCCTTGGTGCGAACGGGCCCGACGAGACGGTACGGAGGGGCTGGTGGCGATCGTACCGCCGTCGCTAGATGCCTCGCTCGCGATCTTCGCGAGCTGCCGCCCGCACGCCGTAGCCGAGCACGATCGGTATCGGGAGCACGACACAGGCGATTGCCATTCCCGCGATGCACAGGCCGACGCTCCACGACGGGAACGACGTGGCGACGCCCACGAAGAACGCGATGATCGCGACGAGCAGCGCCAGGTAGCCGACGCGTTTGCCGAGCGACGCGAAATCTCGCGATTCGAGCTCGCCGGGCAATGACCGGATCTTCGGCTACCACGCGATCCACCCGTGGGCGGAGAAGGTCTCGTCGATCGCCGCGGGTAGATCGGCCAGCGCGTACGACACGCGCGCGCGGCTGACGTTTGCCTCGAAATACCGCTCGCGCACGGCCGGCTGTTCCGCGAGGAACTTGACGACGGTCTCGGGCTGCTCCGTGGAGAACACGCGCACACCGGCGGCGACGAGCTCGGCAAGCACGGGATAGGGATAGGCCACGCACGCGCGACGGTACGCGATCGACTCGATGACGGGATTGCCGAAGCCCTCCCACGTGGACGGGAACACGACGAGGTCGGCCGCCGCGTACACGTCGGCAGCCGTGGCCGTTCGGCCCAGCGTGACCGGGACCGTCGCCCGCTCGATGATGCGATCGAGCACGGAGCCGTACCCGTCCTCGGGCGGGCCCGACACCCAGAGCCGGAGCTCGAGGGCGGTGGCGATCGAACGCAGTTGCTGCGCAAAGCGCAGGGCTCCGGGAACGTTCTTGCGTTCGATGGCGCGCGCGCAGGTTGCAACAGCACGAACTCGTCGTCGCCGAAGCCGAGCTGCGTCCTCGTGGCGACGCGGTCGCCCGGCGGGGGATCGAGCTCGAAGTAGTTGTGCACGGTGACCGCGTCGGCGTAGCCGCGCGCATGGAGCTCGCGCCGACTGCGAAGGTTGATCGTCGCGTGCAGCGCGCCCGGCACCCGCGGCGGGAACTCGCGCTCGAGATGGGCGAGGTGCCGGCGCTGCCAGGGGAGGTCGTGATGGCGAAAGCACACGCGGCCGCGATGCTCGGACGCGACCTCGGCCATGGCCCGGGCGGCTTCGGTGTTCAACGGCAACGAGCACAGGTTGTCGATGATCACGAGATCCGCTCCGTCGAGAGCCGTCCGCAGCGCGCCGGTCAGGGCCGCGGCAGGCGCCGCCGCGTCGATGGCGAGGCCGGGGATCACGACGTCGTTGCCGCGGGGGCCGTCTTCGAGCGCGCCCGCGACGCGGTGAGTCTCGAATCCGAGCTCGTGCAGGGCCCACGCCCACTTGCGAGCCTCGACCGACACACCGTCGTCGCCGCCGAGGCGGAACGAGACGGTCACCGCCTGGGGCGCCATGCGCCGACGTTAGGGCTTGCTAGGGAACCGCGACGTACGCGAGGCGGCGGTTCGTCGCGTCGAGTATCGCCCGGGCGACCGCGTCGGCCTCCTGCGGTGGGCGCACGATGGCGGAGCCCGAGACGAGCTGCTCGGCGGGCGGGACCACGAACGCCACCGTGACGACGGCGACGTCCTGCGCTCCGATGCGAACGATCTGCGCGGTGTCGACATCGACGCACTCGGCGGCCGGCTCGAGTTGGCGCAGCGCGTCGACCGTGGCGACGGCGACCAACCGGTGGCGGGCCGTGGTCGCGATCGATCCTTCGGAGAACCCGACTGCTTCGTCGTCGTCGAGGCCGAGCGTGACACGTACGAGCGACCGCAGACCCGCAGCCTCCGCCGTGATCGCGACGATAGAGGGGCGCGGGCCCGGGGCGATGGTCTCGTCGAGAATGCCCGAACCGACCTGGACCACCGAGATGAGCCGCCGGTCGAGCTCGAGCCCGAAGGACGCGAGCGCGATCGACTGGATGTCGCGCACGATCTGCTTCGGGTGCTTGCCTTGATGCGCTACGACGTGGACTTCGGAAATGCGGCCGTCGGGTTCCGCGACGAGCCGAACGATCGAGACATCGGGCAACCGACAGATCTCGCGTTCGACTTCCGTGAGGTCCAGTTCGTCCATGCCCTCGTGCTCTCCCTCGTCCGCGTCACGACAATACGTCGTCGCGGCGACTTCCGCGGTGACCGTCGGCTCGCGGTGACGAACCAACAGTCATGTTGCTCACGAGGGCTGTTCTATGAGCTCGACGACTTCGGCGCCGGGCCCGCGAAAGCACACGAACCGCAGCGTCGGCAGGCCCGGACCCATCTCCATCGCGACGGGTTCGGAGATCGTGTCGACGTGCAGGCGTGCGAGTTCGGCGGCGGCGGCGTCGAGATCCGAGACGAGCAACGCGGTCCTCCAGATGCCGAGCGTGTTCGCGGGTCGCGGATCGTCCCATTCGCACTCTGGCGTCCGGAATCCGACGAGCATGAGAAGTACGTCGCCACCGCCGGGTGCGGTCATCGCGATCTCGTCCATCGCTACCGGCCCGTCGACGCGCAGGGGCGCGCCGTCGGCGTTCGCGCTCGGAAAGTGGGCAACTTCCCGAAAGCCGAGCGCGGCGTAGAACTCGCGCGCGGCTTGGAGATCCGCGCATGTGACGGCCACGAACGACAGGGCCGCGACGCCTCCGTCCGGGAGTTCGCGCTCGACGAACTCGATCGCGGTGCCATCCGGGTCGTTCGCGAGCACGATGCGGATCTCGCGGCCGCGCGCGACGGTGTGGACCACCGGGTCGCTCCACACCGCGCCGCCGAAGGTACGCGTGTTCGCCATCGCCGCGTCGAGGTCGCTGACCAGCAGACCGAGCCGCTGGAATCCGGTCCGGTACAGGTGGGCCGGCGGCGCGCCGACCGGCGCGGGCACGTGCCATTGGAGGAGGTCGATCGCTCCCCCCGCGTACGCACGCGGCCCGAGCAGGATCGAGGCGTCCCAACGCGCCTCGTCGAGGCCGAAGGCGGTGCCGGGCTGGGCGGTCTCGGGCGCAGTGTGCGCGCCGATCTGCAGCCCTATCCCATCGGTGTAGAAGCGCCGGGATCGCTCGAGATCGGAGCAGTTCACGTTCACGTGGAAGATTCGTGCGTCAGCCAGCGGCATGGGCCGAAAAGGTACCCAGACGGTCCCGGCGACCGTCCGGACGCGCTTGGTGAAGGCGTTCACGCAGTCCGCAATGGTCGGTTCTTCCCAAATCTGCCTCCGCGGGAGGCCGAAATGTCCGGATACTTAACGCGGAGGTCTTGCGCATTGTCCGCATGAGGGCGACAATTGCCCGAACGGCCGCTGTCTCAGCTGCAGACATTTTGGCCGTGCGGGCGAGGCCTCAGCTGCTCGTGTCCCTGACACGAGCAGCTGACGCCTCTTGATGCGTGTGCGGGAGGCGCCTCGGGCGGAAGATGTTGGAGACAGACGGCAAGGCCTCGGGCCTGGCTTCGACTTCACAAACGAAGGTTCCCAAGCGGAGCGTGCCCCGGCGCCACTAGCGGTCGTGTCGGAGGTTCCAACGCAAGGGGGAATTCCCGTGAAGAAGCTTGCTATCCGTGTCGTTGCTCTTTCTGGTGGGCTTATCGCTGTTGTGCTCGCTGGTGGCGCCGCTTTCACCCGCGGCTAATCGCTCGGCTCGCGGCCTTGCCGCCTCTCTCCAGATCCACCGAATTTTGCCGACAACAAGGTAACCATGTCACCCCCCTTCCCCCGCGAGCTCCGCTGGTTCACAACAGCTGTCTTCGCTATCGCCGTCGGTGCGACGGCCTTTGTCGCGCGTTCGGAGGGTCTTCCGTCGCTCGGGCCGCTGCTCGTGCTCGGATCGCTCGTTGTTCTGACGGCCCAATTGCCGGTCAGGCTTCGAGACGGCGTACTCCTGTCGCCGGGCTTGATGGTTTGCATGGCGGGCATCGTTGTCTTTCGCGACGAACACTCGCTTCTGGGAGTGATCATCGTCTGTTCCCTTGTCGCTCTGCGACCGGCGCATTTTTCTCGACGCGCGTGCGGATGGTTGCCGTTCAATGCCGGGGTCTCGGCACTGGCTTTCCTGGCGGCCGCACTCGTGTACGGACTCCTGCCGTCTGCCACCTCGGGCTCGGCACTCTTGTCCGTGATAATGGTGCTTCCTGCTGCGCTGGCGTACATCGTCGTGGTTTGGACGTTGCTTCTGGTCTCGTACGCCGTCGAGGGCGGTTCGTGGCGCGAGGTGCTCGGGGAGCTTCTTCCCGCCGGTACCCAGGTTCTTCCCTTTGCTGTCCTTGGCTTCCTCTTGGGTCGTCTCTACCTCTCGCTCGGGCCCACGGTGATGCTCCTGATCATCGTCCCGATACTGATTGCTCGCGAGATGTTCGCTTCGTACATGCGGGTGAAGGAATCCCACGACGAGACCGTTGGCATGCTCATTCACGCGTTGGAGGCGAAGGACCGTTACACGTCTGGGCACTCCGAGCGTGTCGCCGACTACGCCCGCTATATCGGCGAAGAGCTCAGCTTCATGCCGGCGCGGCTCGAGCGGCTCCGCTTCGCGGCGCTCATGCACGACATCGGCAAGCTGGTGGTGCCGAACCAGCTGTTGAACAAGCCCGGCCGTCTGACTCCGGACGAGTTCGCCAAGGTGCGAGTGCACGAGAAGGTCAGTGTGCAGATGCTGAGCCACATCGACTTCCTGCGCCCGATCGCCGCCGCGTCGCACAGCGACGCGACCCGCTTCGATCCCGACGACCTCGATCATCCGATCGAGCCGTACATCGTGATGATTGCCGACGCGTACGACGCAATGACATCGACCCGCGCCTACCGCAAAGCGCTGTCGCAGGACGTGGCCTTTCAGGAGCTACGCGACAAGGCGGGCGTGCAGTTCCACCCGGCGTGCGTCGAGGCCCTCATCCAGGCCGTCGAGAAGCGCGGTGAGCGCCACGGCGACGGGTTCGAACGGGACACGGAGTTCGACGACGCCCCGGTCGCCGGAGTCGGGAGCGCCGGTCTCGGCGATCTGCTCGGCACGGACGTGACCGAGCGATCGACGTCCTCGACCGGCTGAAAACCCCAAACGCGCCATTTCCGCGGGTTGCTGGCTACGATTCGGATGACCAAACGGGCTGATCAGCCCTTTTCTGCCTGCCGAAGGCTGCCGAGTAACTACTGATGCGGCTGAAACTTCGAGATCCGGGTCCCACCCCGTGAATCGCGGCCGTCGGATCGGGCTCGTCTGCGTGCTCGGACTTCTCGCCGGTGTCGTCGCGCACCTGGCCGATCCTTCCGGCAACGCCGACGCGCTCGCCCTGCTCTCGGCCGGGCTCGTGCTCGGGGAGCTGCTCGCGCTCCGGCTCGAGGACGGGGGTGTCGTCCCGCTCTCCTACGCAGTGCTGGTGGTGCTCGCGTCGTCGTTCGGCCTGCGCGAGTACGCGGTCGCGGTCGCGGTGGCTGAGGTGGTATCGGTCCTCGTGCGCATGACCGAGGCACATCGCGTTCGTCCTGTCGTGGTGTTCGGTGTGCGCATCGCGGTCGCCGCGGCAACGTACGCCGCGTTCGAAGTCGCGTGGCATCTCGTCGGCCGGAGGGAGCGCGTCGCCGCGGTGCTCGTCGCGCTCGCGGCGGCCTCGGTCGCGCAACTCATCGTCGATGTGGCTGCGAGCAAGATCTTCCGGCTCGGCGCCTCCTTCTCGGCGCGCGGTCGTCTCGCGTGGCTCGCCATCGCGTCGTCCGGAATGCTCATGGCAGTCGGTTACCGGGGTGTCGGCGGGCATGGCCGGACCGGGCTCTGGGGACCGCTGCTCTTCTCGACGCCGCTGCTCGCGGCCTGGTACGCGTTCGAACGCCTCGACTCCGCCACGCGGTCGTACCGCCAGACGATCGAAGCGCTCGCTATGGCGCCCGAGCTCGGAGGCATGGTGCCGCCCGGCCACGCCGAGCGGGTGGCCACGCTCGTGTCGGCGATGGGCGAACAGCTCGGGCTGCCGGCGTCGGAGGTCCGCGACCTCGAGATGGCGGCCCTGCTCCATCACCTCGGCCAGGTCACCCTCGACGCGCCCGACGACGGTCGGGGCGTCGATCCGACCGAAGTGACGAGCGTCACCGGTTCGATGCTGCGGGAGATCCGCCCGCTCGTCGCGGCCGGGGAGCTGGTCTCGGGCGAGGTCGACGAGCCGCGTCGTCGGATCGCCGTCCAGGCGCTGCGGCTCGCGAGCGAGTACGACGACCTGACCGCGCGCGACAACGTGCCCGGCAACCTCGCGGTGGAGTCGTTGCGGTCGGCGCCTTCGTATGTCTACGACGAACGAGTCGTCGTCGCCCTGGAACGCGTGCTGCGCGACCGGGTGAGCGCCAACTCCTGATCGCCGGCCTCGTTGGTGAGGTCGACCGAACCCGAGCGCGCGGATCGGGACGGGGCGTGCGCAGCTGCGGACCGTCTCCGTTCGTCGGCGCGCCCCGACGGGCCCGACCGGCGCCGCTTCGCCTTGCGACTCACGTTGTAGGCGACGTCGCACAGGCCGACGGCGAGGATCAGGTCGCCGAAGCTCAGCACGGAGTCGAACGGCTGCTTCACGACGATGATGTCGGAGAGGAACCGGAGCTTGTCGTCCGGCTGCTGCAGGTGGTGCTTGACCGTCGGCTGCGTCCACGACTCGTTACGCCACTCGGCCGGGATCTTGAACGGCATTCCCTGGTTCACGGTGATGACGAGCGCGTTGCACGCGATGCCGATGAACACGATTCCCATCCCGCGGATCACGAGATTGCGGGCGGCGAACGCGAGGATGAGCACGTAGGACGCGACGAGGAGGCCGAAGCCGAGATCGTGCCAGTGTTCACGCGGGATCGTCACGTACTCGAGCACGATCTGGATTGCGAGCCCGAGGAACAAGACGAGGCCGAACCGCCAGCGCACGGCGATCATCCGGCTGTAGGAGCCGCGCGTCACCAGAGGGATCGCGAGCGCCACGACGATCGCGATCGCATAGACGAGCACGAAGTGGATGGTACGCGAATACCATCCGGAATTGATGGCTATCGAGGTGCTCTACGAGAACGCCGCGGGCGTGGCCCGGGTGACGATCAATCGTCCGGAGCGACGGAACGCGATGTCGTTCGACGTGATGCAAGGTCTCCGCGACGGGTTCGCGCGCGCCCGCGCCGACGACGACGTCCGCGTCATCGTGCTCGCGGGCGCGGGTGACAAGGCGTTCTGCGCGGGCGCCGATCTGGGCGGAGGGGGTATCGCCGACGGCGCCGCGTCGGCGCACGACGGGCGAGGCCTGCTCGCCGACCTGTTCCGCGACATGTGGCAGCTCGGTAAACCCATCATCGCTCGGGTACAGGGCTACACGCTGGCCGGAGGCTTCGGGCTCGCGTGCGCGTGCGACCTGGTAGTCGCGTCCGACGATTCCATCTTTGGCACGCCCGAGATCAACGTGGGCTTGTGGCCGTACATGATCACGGTTCCCTTGCTGCGTTCGATGCCACCGAAGACGGCGCTCGACCTGATGATGACCGGACGTCGCGTCCTCGCCGATGAAGGGGCGCGGATCGGGTTTGTGCAGCGCGTCGTCCCGGTCTCCGAGCTCGACGCCACGGTCGACGCGCTCGCGGCCGAGCTCGCGTCGAAGTCACCGATCATCATGCGCTGGGGTCGCGACGCCTTCTACCGCGTGCTCGAGATGGACGCCGACGCCGCGCTCTCGTACCTCCAGGGCATGTTGACGGTCACGTCGCAGACCGAGGACGCTGCCGAAGGAGTCGCCGCGTTCGCGGAGAAGCGTGCCCCGCGGTGGAAGGGACGGTAACGATGCCCGACGCCAAAACCCCAGACCCGCGTCACGATTGGGGCCCGCTCGTCGGCGAGCTGGGCGCGCGCAAGGAGCGCGCGTTCGAGATGGGCGGCGAGAAGCTGGTCGAGCGGCAGCGAGCGCTCGGAAAGCTGACGGTTCGGGAGCGGCTCGAATTGCTGCTCGATGCGGGCACGTGGGTCGAGTACGGGTTGCTCGCCGACCACATGGACGCCGGGCTCGGCGACAGGTTCCTCGCGGCCGACGGCGCGGTGACCGGCGTCGGCGAGATCCACGGCCGACCGGTCGCGGTCGCTGCGTACGACTTCACCGTGATGGCCGGCTCGATGGGTGCAGTGGGGGAGGACAAGATCGCACGGATGCGAGCGCACTCGGTACGCCAGCGCGTGCCGTTCGTCTGGTTGCTCGACTCCGCGGGCGCCCGCATCCAGTCGACGAGTGGTTCGAGCTTCGCGGGCGCCGGTGCACTGTTCCGCGAACAGGTCGCGATGAGCGGCGTCGTGCCCATGGTCGCGGCGATGCTCGGGCACTGCGCGGCCGGGACCGCGTACATCCCCGGTCTCGCCGACTTCGTCCCGATGGTGAAGGGCACGTCGTCAATGGCGCTCGGCGGGCGGCACCTCGTGAAGGCCGCCGTGGGCGAGGACGTGACCGAGGAGGAGATGGGCGGCTCGGCCGTGCACACGAAGGTGTCCGGCGTCGCCGATCTCGAGGTCGCCGACGACGCCGAATGCCTACGGACGGTGCGCGAGTACCTCTCGTTCTTTCCGCAGCACAACCGCGAGAAGCCGCCGATCCGCGCCACGGCCGACCCGGTCGACCGACGCGTCGCCGAGTTGTACGACATCGTGCCGACCGCGCCCCGCCGCGCGTACGACGTGCGCAAGGTCGTGCACGCGATCGTCGACGACGGCGAGGTGTTCTGGATCAAGCCCGAGTGGGCGAAGAACCTCGTGACCGGGCTCGCGCGTGTCGACGGCCGTCCGGTGGGCGTCGTCGCGAACCAACCGATGGTCCTCGGCGGCGCGCTCGACGTCAACGCGGCCGACAAGGCGGCACGGTTCGTGTGGTTGTGTGACGCGTTCAACATCCCGCTCGTGTTCCTGCACGATGTGCCGGGCTTCATCGTCGGATCCGCGGTCGAGAAGCAGGGCATCATCCGCCACGGCGCGAAGATGCTCTTCGCCGTGAGCGAGGCGACGGTGCCCAAGATCTCGGTGATCCTGCGCAAGAGCTACGGCGCCGGGTACTTCGTGATGAACGGTCTCGCGTACGAGGCCGACTACATCGTGGCGTGGCCGACGGCGGAGATCGCGGTGATGGGTCCCGACGGCGCGGTCAACATCATCCACCGCAAGCAGCTCGAGGCGATCGACGACGACGACGAGCGCGCGGCCCGGCGGCTGGAGCTGGCCGAGGAGATCCGGGCCAACATCGATCCCTACGTCGCGGCCGGGCACGCGCAGATCGACGACGTGATCGACCCGGCCGACACGCGTGCGGCGATCGCCCGCGGTCTGCGCATCACCGCCGACAAGCAGGTCGAGCGCCCGTGGCGCAAGCACGGCGTCCTCCCGGTGTGAAACCGGGATTCTGGTTATGCGGCGGCACGCCGCCGCCGCCTACGATCCCCGTCCATGGCCGAGATCCGCGCGGAGATCACCGCGAACGTGTGGCAAGTCGTCGTCGAGGTCGGGCAGATGATCGCCGAGGGCGCAGAGATCTGCATCCTCGAGTCGATGAAGATGGAGATCCCGGTCATCACCGAGGTGCCCGGCGTCGTGCGCGAGCTCGACGTCGAGCCGGGGCAGACGGTGCAAGAAGGTGACCGCATCGCGCTCATCGACGAGTCCTGATCGGAAATCCGCGTGATCACATTCGAAGAGCGGGGCCAGGTCGGCATCGCGACGATCGACCGTCAGGAGCGCCGCAACGCGCTCAACGGCGAGATGTGCGACCAGCTGCGCGGGTATCTCGAGGAGTCGGGCGAGCTCCGGGCGATAGTGCTCACGGGCGCGGGCACGGCGTTCTGCGCGGGTGCCGATCTCGTGAGCCGCTTCGCGGCCGAGGGTGACGCCAAAACCGACACCTTTCGCCCCGCGTTCGAGCTGGTCCTCGACGCGATCGTCGCCCACCCCGCTCCGGTCGTCGCCGCGATCAACGGTCCCGCGATCGGAGCCGGCATGCAGCTCGCCGTCGCTTGCGACGTGCGGATCGCGGCACTGGGTGCCCGGCTCGCGATACCCGGAGGCAAGCTCGGGATCCATCTCAGCGCCCGCAACATCTGGCGTCTCGCCCAGCTCGTCGGCCAGGGCGCAGCGCGCGACTTCCTGCTCGCAGGACGGACCGTGGAGGCCGAGGAGGCGCTCCGGCTCGGGCTGGTCCAGTACGTCGACAACGATGCCCTCGGCGCGGGGCTCGCGCTCGCAGGGGAGATCGCGGCGTCGGCGCCGCTCACGGTCAGGGGTCACAAGCTCGCGTTGAACCTGGTTGCCGAAGCGAACTGGCTGGGCGCGGCGGCCCGCAACCAGATCGCCGAACGGGAAGCCGCCGCGTTCGCGAGCGACGATCTGCAAGAGGGCCTGGCTGCGTTCACCGAGAAGCGCACTCCCGACTTCAAAGGCACCTGAAAACTCCGCGTACAATTCTTGGCGAAGAAAATGGGGCTAGCGGCGGACGCAGGTGTAGGTGCCGTAGGCGAACCGGCGGTACGAGCGCTCGATCACCTCGAAACCCGTGCGGTCGAGCATCGCATCGAACAGCCAGCTGTAGGTGCTGAATTCGATGCGCACGTGTTCGGCCAGCTCCGCGGCCGTCCAGCCCTTGGCCGGATCGTCGACCGCGCCCGACATCCATTCGTCGATGCGCGCCTCGGCCTCGGCGGGATCGAAGTCGAAGATCAGGTCGCGAATTCGGAGCACTCCTCCGGGCCGGAGCATGCCCGCGATGCGATCGAGGGCGATCGCCTTCCAGAAGTCGGGGACCTGGTGCAAGGCGTTGCGCGTGTAGACCGCGTCCACAGGTGGTCCGGCGTGCTCGTACGAAAGGAATCCAGCCTCCACCACATCGACGTTCTCGAGTCCGGACGCGACGACGCGATCTCGCAGCACCGCGGTCATCGCGGGTGAAACGTCGACCGCGACGACCCGCCCGCACCACGGCGCGGCGGCGACCGCGAAGGTGCCGGTTCCCGCCGCCAGGTCGACGACCACCGACTCCGGACCGACGTTGTGGGAACGGAGAGCGTCGACGTCGCCCGTCGGGTCGAAATCCGACTTGCGGTCGTAGCCGCTCACGTACGCTTCGTCGAGATGTTCCGCTCCCGCATGCGCGTGTTCGTCCAACCACCACAGGTTCATCGCTTCAGTGTGGTCCGACGACAGCGCACAACGAAGGCAATAGAAGCCATGGCAACTCAGGACGACGTGCGGCGCATCGCGACGGCCCGGCCCGGCGCCATCGAGGCAGGCGACCGGTTCGCATTCGCGTTGGTGTACGGCGCCAAAGGCGCTCGCCGCGGAATTCGATGCATTGGAAGGAGCCCGACATGGTCGACGAACTTTCGGATCCCCGCCGGCGCGAGCCCGGCTTCGGGCTCGGTGAACGCGACATGCTCGAGCAGTGGCTCGAGTTCCACCGTGTCACGCTGCTGATCAAGTGCGAAGGGCTTGACGACGAGCAACGCAAGCGGCGTCCGGTCGCGACCTCGCTCCTCTCGCTCCACGGTCTGGTGCGGCACATGGCCGAGGTCGAGCGGAACTGGTTCCACCGGGTGTTGCTGCGGGAGCCGGAGACGCCCCCGATCTGGTTCGATCCCGCGATCGACGACAGCGAGCTCGTCCCGCTCGACGATGCCGACTGGGACGCGGACCTCGCGGTGTGGCACCGAGAGTGCGACGACAGCCGCGCCGCCGCGGCCGCGCGCGGGCTCGACGACACCGGCATCCGGCGCGGCGAGCCCTGTTCGCTGCGCTGGATCTACAGCCACATGATCGAGGAGTACGCGCGGCACAACGGTCACGCCGACCTCATTCGCGAGCTCGTCGACGGCCACGTGGGCGACTGACGGCGGTGGACGAGTACCTCGCGGCGAATCGGGCGAACTGGAACGATCGCGCCGAGGTGCATCTCGAATCGGACTTCTACGATGTCGAGGGTTGGTTGCGCGAACCGCGCCCTCCTCGCCCGCACGAAGCCGAGGCGCTCGGTGACGTCAGCGGGTTGCGGCTGCTGCACCTGCAGTGTCACTTCGGCCTCGACACGCTCGCCTGGGCGAGGGTCGGCGCGCACGTGACCGGTCTCGACTTCTCGCCGGTCGCGGTCGTGGCTGCGAACGACCTCGCGTGGCGTGCCGGTCTTTCCGATCGCGCGACTTTCGTCTGCGCCGACGTCTACGACGCCACGACTGCGCTCGCCGGTGCCACGTTCGACGTCGTGTACGTGAGCCTGGGCGCGCTCTGTTGGCTGCCGAGCATCGACCACTGGGCCGAACAGGTCGGAGCTCTCGTCGCGCTCGGCGGCCGGTTCTACATCCACGATGTGCACCCGGTCGGATGGGCGTTGTCCGACGACACGTTGGCGCTCGCCGAGTCGTACTTCGAAGAGCGCGAGCCGAACGCCTCGGACTCCGACGAGACCTATACCGACGCCGAACGCCCACTCACCAACACGAAGAGCTACGAATGGAACCACGGGATCGGGGAGATCGTGACCGCGCTGATCGCCCACGGTCTGCGGCTCGAGTGGCTCGCCGAGCACGACTGGACCGTGTGGCCCAGGTTTCCGTGGCTGGTGCCCACTGACGACGGGAGATGGGTCGCGCCGCCCGGAATGTCGCGGGCGCCCCTCACCTTCAGCCTGCTTGCGCAGCGTCCCGGTTGATGCGACCGCTGATCAACCGCTGATCAGTCGTCGGCGGATTCCTCTTCGACGTGCGCGTGCACGACTCCGCCGGAGCACTCGGCCTCGATCTTCGACTTGTGGTGGCCGTTCACGAACACCTGCTGGATGCCGCCTTCGCGTTCGATGTCGAGGGTGCGTTCGTATCCCGACTTGGGAACTGCGGCGACGTACACGATCTTGTCCGGGCCCGAACAGCGACTGAACACCGTCCCGCCCTGCGCCGTCGTCACAGTGTTGTGGGGTGCAGCGGGAGAAACCGTCACCGTTGTGATCGGCACGGTGTGCGTGGTCGTGGTCGTCGGCGCGGTGGTCGTGTCGGTCGAGACGGTCGTCGGGTTCACGCCGGGACCGGTCGGCCGAGTGGTTGGCGCAGTGGTGGACGATGACGACGAGGTGGTTGTCGGCGCGGTGGTCGAGGCGGTCGTGGTCGGGCCCGTCCGACCGCTCGACGACGTGACCGGCTTGGGATTCGGCCCGCTCAGCTCGTTGTCGATCTCGGTGCGCGAGAGCCGGGCCACATCACGCGGGGCGACGCCGTTGGCGACCTGCCCGACGGCTGCGAACGCGAGCGTCATCGCGATCGCCACGCCGAGCACCCAGACGCCAGCCAGGACCAGTCCCCTCCTCACCCCTGGATTCTCCCCCAACGAGGTGGTTTCCGTGCTCAAGGGCACGACAAGAACGGCTCAAGGTCCCGCTGCGAACCCTGGTCGCGGGCGCACTCGCCGTACCCTGAGTCCGTGGCCAGGCTGCTCATCGTCGAGGACGACGCGCGCGTGCGGGTACCGCTGGTCCAGTCGCTGACGGCCCGCGGGCACACGGTGGTCGAGGCGTCGAGCGGCTTGCCCGCGCTGCAGTCGATCGTCGACGAGCCGCCCGACGTTGTTCTCCTCGATCTCGGCCTGCCCGACATCGACGGCGGCGATCTCCTCAAGATGCTGCGCGCGGTGAGCGACGTTCCGCTGATTGTCGGCACCGCCCGGGACGAGGAGCAGGAGGTCATCCGGCTTCTCGATGCCGGTGCCGACGACTACATCGTCAAGCCGTTCTCGGCGGAGCAGGTCGACGCCCGCATCCGCGCGCTCCTTCGGCGCACGGCTGCAGCCGAGCCGAGCCGCATCGAGGTCGACGAGCTTGTCGTCGACGCGGCGGCGCGCACGGCGGAGCTCGCGGGGCGGCCGCTCGAGCTGAGCCGCAAGGAGTTCGACCTCCTCTTGTACCTGGCCCGCAGGTGCGGCAGCGTCGTGACCAAACAGGAACTGCTGGCCGAGGTTTGGGACCAGCCGTTCGGCGGGGTCGACAAGACGATCGACACGCACCTCTCCTGGCTGCGGGGCAAGCTCGGCGAGAGTGCCAGCGCGCCGCGCTATCTGCACACCGTGCGTGGTGTCGGCATCAAACTCCTCGCGCCGGACAGCTGAGTCGGAGAGTGCGCCGGCAGTTCGTGTTGGTGACGCTCGCGATCACGTCGATGGTCGTGATCGCGTTCGTGATCCCGCTCGGTTTCCTCGTCCGGACGATCGCGGCCGACCGCGCCACGAGCCGCGCCAGCGCCGACGCCCAGCAGGTTGGTCAGATCATCGCCGGGAACCGCGCGGCCGCGCCCGGGCTCGTCGCCCAGGCCGACGCGACCGCGCCGGGGCGGATATCGGTGTACTACGCCGATGGGTCGGTCGTCGGTGATACGACCCGGCCGCCGGCGGCCGACAGCCTGGCGCTCGCCCGGCGGGGCCGATCGTTCAGCCGCTCGGCGGGCGGCGTCGTCGACGTGTTCCTCCCGGTGCTCGAAGGGCAAGGACAGACGTCGGTGGTGCGGGTGAGTGTGCCGAGGAGCGAACTCGAGCGCGGCGTCACAACCGCGTGGTTGTCGCTGGCGAGTCTCGCGCTCGCGCTGTTGCTGCTTGCGGGCCTCGCGGCCGACCGCATGGCCCGCTCGGTCACTCGACCGATGAACGTGCTCGCTGTCATCGCCCGGCGCCTCGCGAACGGCGATCTCGATGCGCGTTCCGACGTGAGTGGCTCGTCCGAGGTCGTCGAGGTCAGCCGCGCGCTCGACACGTTGGCCGCGCGCATCGGCGAGTTGCTGCAAGCCGAACGAGAGAACGCGGCCGACACCTCGCACCGTCTGCGCACGCCCTTGACCGCGCTCCGGCTGGACGCCGAGCGCCTTCGCGATGGCGACGAGAAGCAGCACATCATGGCCGCGGTCGACGATCTCGAAAGAGCAGTCACCGCCGTCATCGCCGAGACCCGACGCGAGCGTCCGCGTTCCGGAGATACGGGCGCCGACTTCAGCGCGGTCGTACGCGAGCGCGTCGCGTTCTGGGAGGTACTCGCGCGCGCCCAGCACCGACCGTTCGAGCTCCGCCTTTATCCGGGCGCGCTCTTGGTCGCCGCGAACCGGCACGACCTCCAACAACTCGTCGACGTGCTCGTCGACAACGTGCTACGGCACACCCCGGCCGGCGGAGCCCGCGCGTCACGACGACACCCGGATCACCTGTGGGCGCGTCTCTGATCGTCGAGGACGCGGGACCGGGATTCCTCGAACGTGGGCGGCGCGAGCCGAAGGGGAGTGGGCTCGGCCTCGAGATCGCGCGCCGCATCGCGCGGCGACGCGCACGGCGAGTTGACGCTCGGTAAGAGCGATCTCGGTGGCGCGCGTGTCGTCGTCGAGCTCGGGCGGCCGCGTTCCTGACCGGACCCGTTGTCGCGTCGCCCGGTAGGAACGTCAAGGGCGCCCCAAGCCTGCGGCAAATGCACGGCATGGCCCTATTCGCGGCTCGAAACCCGTCCGACAATGCGAAACGACAACGTCATCGGAGGAGATCCACGTGTCACTCACTACGACTTCGGTCCGAGCCCTTGCCGCATCGATCGCAATCGTCGCGTCCGGCGCGACGTTCGCCGGCGCCGCGGTGTTCCATCTGCCGATCCTCGGCTTCGGTCGCACGGGAGTCGCGTCGGCTGCGGCGCCGGCTACCACCGCGGCGACGATCGCCAAGCCGCTCGCGCACAAGGTCCGGCCGAAGGTGATCGTGAAGACGCGGGTCGTCACCGACATCGTGCACCGGCCCGCGCCGGTGCCGGCTGTCGCGGACGCGGCCTGGACGCCACCGGCAACGACGGCTGCTCCTCCGATCACGTTGCCCACGCCGGTTCCGGTGCAGACAGCTGCGCCGGTGGTGACGAGTTCGTCGACCGCGCCCGCGTGGAGCGAATCCGAGGTGACCGACGGACACCACCACGATTCCGAGCACGACGCGGAGGAGACCGGCGCCGCGCCCGCGACCACGAGCCCGACGGTCGACCGATGAGCGGCGACGAGCAGCGGACGGCGTCGCCCGCCAAGTCGCCCACGAAGATGCGACGACGGCACAAGGCCGCCGGGGCGCGTATCGCGGCATCCGGTGTGGGTGCGGGCGCGTTGCTCGGCATCGTCGGAGCGTTCGGCGCGCACGCGGCGCCGACGGGTTCCGCGGCGCAGGTTGCCGCGCCGCTTCGCGTTCCGCGCGTCGCGACCGCCCGGCGAACGGCACCGACCACGACGCCGACCACCATCGTGTGGCGAATCGTGCATCGCGTCGTCGTGGTCACCGACCCTCCGGCGAACAGCGGTTCGTCGTCGTCATCGCATTGGACCTCGGCGCCGGCCGCCGCACCGTCGTACTCCCGCCCTGCCGTCGGTGCGGCGCCGGCCCCGACCCCGCCCCCTGCGCCCGCGCCCGTCGCCGCGCCCGCCCCCGCCCCCGCCCCCGCCCCGGCCCCGGCACCCCCGGCGTGCAGTGGCTCGAAGTGTCCGTGACCGCAACGACGGCGCCGGTCCCGGCCGTGACGCACGAGCGCATCACGGTGATGGGGACGTTCGCGGAACTGATGATCGTCGGCGGATCCGACGCCGCCTCGTCCGCGTGGGCGATCGCCCGGCTCGAGGAGCTCGAACAGAGCTGGAGCCGGTTCCGTCCCGACAGCGAGCTGCGTGACGTGGAGCGTCGCGGCGGCGAGCCGGCAGCAGCGTCGTCCGACCTCATCGAAGCGGTCGGGCGCGCGCTGTCGCTCTGGTATGTCACGGACGGACACTTCGATCCGACGATCAGGCATGCGCTCGAGGCGATCGGGTACGACCGCACGTTCCGCGCCGTCGCCCCGAACGGTCCGGCGCCGGCCCGGCCGGCGGATCCCGCGCCTGGCTGCGCCGGCATCCGCATCGATCGGGAACAGGGCACGCTGCTCGTCCCCGAAGGTGTCGGCATCGACCTCGGTGGTATCGGGAAGGGACTCGCCGCCGACATCGTCGCGACCGGTCTCGTCGAACGCGGCGCGCTCGGTGCGTGCATCGGTCTCGGCGGCGACGTGCGCGTTGCGGGCGCGCCGCCCGCCGGCGAGACGTGGGCCATCCGGGTCGAAGACCCGCTCGACGAGGCGGGAACACTGTGCACCCGGCACCTGCGCGACGCCGCGATCGTGACGTCGACGACTCGTTTCCGCCGCTGGTCGCGCGGCGGTCGAGAGCTGCATCATCTCATCGATCCTGCGACGGGCGAGCCGGCCGACAACGGTGTGCTCGCGGTCATCGCCACCGCGCCCGAGGCCTGGTGGGCGGAGGGTGTGGCGAAGGCCGCGCTCGTCGCGGGGCTCGACGAGGGGATCACACTGCTCGAGCATCTCGGCGTGGCCGCGGTCGTCGTCGAAGCCGGCGGTCGCCGTCACCCCACGAGCGGTTGGGTGGAGCCGACGTGAGCGCGAGTGTCGATCCGAGACTCTGGTGGTGGGTCAGTCGCTCGTCGGGGATCGTCGCGTGGGTCGTCGTAGCGGCCGCGGTGGTGTGGGGACTGCTGGCATCGACGAAGCTGATCCGCAAGCGGGGGATACCCGCGTGGATCCTCGACCTGCACCGCTATCTCGGAACGCTCACGCTCGTGTTCGTCGGCGTCCACGTCGGCGCGATCTACCTCGACTCGTTCGTCAAGTTCACTCCGAAGCAGCTCTTCGTCCCGTTCGCATCGAGCTGGCGGCCGCACGCCGTCGCGTGGGGCATCTTCGCGACCTACCTGCTCGTCGCGATCCAGATCACGTCGTGGTTGATGCGACGGCTCCCGCGCAAGCTGTGGCACCGGGTGCACGTGCTCAGCGTCCCGATGCTCGTCCTGGCAACGGTGCACGGTTTCCTGGCCGGGACCGACCGCTCGAGTCGGGCGGTGCAGTGGACGGCGTTCGTCATCCTCGCCGGCATCGTCTTCCTGCTCGCGATCCGCGTGCTCTCACCGGGTCGCACGGCACGGCGCGTCGTGCCGGCGGCTGCACGCGAACCGAGGTCGGCCCGACCCGTCGTCGTGCGCGACGAGAGCGTCGCCTGAGCCGGGACGGTCACCAGGGAAGCGCGTCGAGATCGAGGTTGCCGCCGGAGCAGATGATCCCGACGCGCGCGCCGCCGAGCCGCGCCGCACGTGCCGCGGCGAACGCGAGCGCGGCGCTGGGTTCGATCAGTTGCTTCGTGCGCGACCAGACGACCCGCATCGCTTCGACCACATCGGGGTCGTCGACGATGATGCGCTCGACGTCGTGCGCATCGAGGATCGCTTCGGTACGAGGCGAACAACCCGTCCGGAGCCCGTCCGCGATCGTCGCGGTACGGTCGCGGGGTACGCCGCCGATCACGCGCGTCGGAGCGACAGCAATACTCGTGCCCGAGCACATGCCGCCACCGCCGACCGGGGTGACCACCACGTCGAGGTCGGGGACCTCGTCGATCAACTCGAGCGCGGCCGTGCCTGCGCCGGCGATGACGCGCTCGTCGTCGAACGGGTGGACCTCGACCGCTCCGGTACGTTCGAGTACCCCGACGAGCGCGGCGCGCCGGGCATCGATCGTGTTGTCGCAGCACGTGATCTCGCCGCCGTAGCGCTCGACCGCGGCGCGCTTGGCCGCCGACGCGTTCTTCGGCATGACGACGAAGGCGCGAATCCCGCGCGCCCGCGCCCGAGCGCGAGCGCGGCGGCGTGATTGCCGGAGGAGTGCGCGGCGACGCCACGAGCGGCATCGCCGTCGGAGAGCGACTGCACCGCGTTCGTCGCGCCCCGGTACTTGAACGCGCCGATGCGCTGGAGGTGCTCGCTCTTGACGAAGACCTCGGCGCCGATCCATTCGTCGAGCGAACGCGAGCGCAGCACCGGCGTGCGGTGCACGTACGGTGCGATCCGCGTCGCCGCCGCTTCCACGCTCGCCCAGCGAGAGCCCCACTCGGATCAGTAACCGGCGGGGAGCAGCGCGTTCGAGGTAGACGTAGAACGGGAACAGCGCGACGAGGAACGGCAACACGCCGACGACCCAGGTGAGCGGATGGCGCCAGCGGCGGAATCCCCACCACCATGCGAGCCCGACTACCGCCGCGAAGATCCCCCACACGACACTCGGTACCAGGCTCCGCGTCTGCCCGGACAGACCTTGTGCGAGACCGGCCGCTTCGGTGGCGGGGGCCTTGCCCGGTCCGGCCGACAGGGTGACCGGCTTCGGTTTGGGCTTGGGCTTCGTCGGCTTGGTGCTCTTGCTCGGGACGAGCTTGGCCTTGATGACGATGCGCTGCGATGCCGACCCCTTCGGGTTGCACGCGGTGAGCGTCAGCTGGGCGTCCGGAGTGTTGTCGACGACCCACACGTCGGTCGGTGCGACGATCAGCTGTTTGGTCATCTGGTAGTCGAAAACGCCACCAACCGTGTCGTGGATGATGATGTCGTCGCCGGGGACGAGCTTGTCGACGTCTTGGAATGGATGCAGGTACGTCGTGCGGTGGCCCACGATCGCGGCGTTGCCGAGCGTTCCCGGTAAGGGCGTGCCCGGGTAGTGGCCGGGGCCCTTCTTCAGGTCGTCGCGCGACGTCCCCTCGACATAGGCGAAGTCGGCGCCGATCTTCGGGATCGAGATGATGCCTTCGACCTCACCTTCGGCCGGAGTGGGCGGCGCGGGGCGGACGTTGTCGTAATGCACAGTCGTGGTGGTCGGGCGCACGGTGACCGTCGGGGCCTTGACGGTCGTTGCCGTCGTCGGTACCGGGGCGACCGTGTCGTTCTCGCTCCGGGCGACCTGGGCCTGGAACTTGCTCTTCAGGTCGGATTGGGCCCGCGCCGTGAACAGGCCGGTCCCCCAGAGCTGGTAGACGACGAAAAGCAGGACCAACAGCCCGACGGTCACCAGCGTCCGGCCCACACCCGCAATCGCACGCCGCACGGCATCGATCGTACCGGCTCGACGGGGTGCCTCGACCGCGCCGACTGGCTCCTCGACGGCCCGGTTCGCAGGTTTCACCGGCATCTCCGTAAGCTCTGCCCCGTACCGCACCCCCGGTCCCCGGAGCTCTGGTTGCGCTGCGTACGCCTTCGGTCGGCCGTCTGCATGCTCGGACGATTTCCCGCGCTCGCCGGTGCCGACCTCGAGGTCGACGCGGGCGAGGTCGTGCTGCTCAGCGGTCCGAACGGTGCGGGCAAGACCACGCTCCTGCGGCTGTGCGCGGGGCTGTTGCCGCTGCGCGCAGGGGAGGCTGAAGTGCTGGGCGTGGATCTGGCGATCGAACCTCGGCGCGTGCGCCGGGCCGTCGCGCTCGTCGGCCACGAGACCTTCTGCTACGACGACCTCACCGTTCAGGAGAATGTGCGCTTCGTCGCCCGCTCGACGGGCCACGATGTCGCCGAGGCCGACGCTGCGCTCGAGCGGGTGGGCCTGCAACGGGTGGCCAAGGTCGCGCACGGCCGACTGTCGCAGGGTCAGCGCCGGCGCCTGGCGCTCGCCAACGCGCTCGCGCGCAAACCGAGACTGCTGCTGCTCGACGAACCCCACGCCGGCCTCGACGAGCACGGGCGCGAGGTGCTGGAAGAGGTCGTCGGGGCGGCGGCGGCCGACGACTGCACCGTGATGCTCGCGTCGCACGAGCTGGATCTCGCCCGCCGCCTGGCGTCACGCGCGAGGTCCGGGTGGTCGGCGGGCAGGTACGCCCGATGCCCGTGCGCGTCCCGGTGCCGCCGGCTTCGGCGGTCCCGGTCGCCGGATTCGAGGCGCGCGCATGACCTTCGTGCGCGACGCGCTCCTCGTGGCGGGCAAGGACCTGCGGATCGAGCGCCGTTCGCGGGTCGCGTTGCAGCAGATCGTGCCGTTCGGAGCGATCGTGGTCGTGCTCTTCGCCTTCGCGCTTGACTCCGATCCCACCTTGCTCCGCCAGGCCGCGCCCGGGACTGTTCTGGGCCGCGGTACTGCTGGCGGTGCTGCTCGCGGTCGGGCGCTCGTTTTCGATCGAGGAAGCGAACCGCGCCCGCGACGGCCTCCGGCTGTCGGGCCTCGACGGCGGGTCGATCTTCTTGGGCAAGGCGGCGGCGATCGCAGTCGAGATGTTCTTGCTGGAGATCATCGTGGGGGCGGCCGTCGTCGTTCTTTACGACGTTTCGGTGCGCGGCGTCCTGGTCCTGCTGTGCGCGGCCGTGGCCGCGACTGTCGGATTGGCCGCCACCGGTACGGTGTACGGCGTGCTGGCTGGTGGATTGCGAGCCCGCGAAACCCTCGTTCCGCTGCTCTTGCTCCCGGCGGTCATGCCGGTGATGCTGGGCGCGACCCGTTCGTTCCAAGCTGGGCTCCAAGGAACGCCGGGCGACGCCTGGCCGTGGGTGCAGTTGCTGTGCGCGTTCGCAGTGCTCGCGGTGACCGCGGGCACGGTCGCGTTCGGGCCATTGCTGGAGGAAGCATGAAGCGGCTGTTCCTCGCGATCACGCTTGCGTCGCTCGCAGTCACCGCCGTGTTCGCGTTGTGGGTCACCCCGCCGCGCGAGAATCAGGGCTTCGACGCCGTGCGCCTCCTCTACCTCCACGTACCGACCGCGTGGGTCGCGTACCTCGCGTTCGGCGTGACGGCGCTCGCCTCTCTGCTGTGGCTCGTCCCCCGCACCCGCGATACCAGCTGGGACCTCCTCGCGGGCGCGTCTGCCGAAGTCGGCGTGGTCTTCACCGGGCTCACGCTGATCCTCGGCTCGCTGTGGGGCAAGCCCACATGGGGAACGTGGTGGGAGTGGGACGCTCGCCTCACAACCACCGCGATCCTCTTCTTCCTGTACGTCGGGTACCTCGCGTTGCGTCGCACCGGTGCGACCGCCGACGAGCGGGGCAAGCGCAGCGCGATCGCGGCATTGATCGCGTTCGCCGACGTGCCGATCAGCTACCTCTCGGTGACGTGGTGGCAGACATTGCACCAGCAGGGCACGGTCTTCAACGAACAGAACAAGGTGCTCATCGACGGCACGATGGCGTTCACGCTGGTCGCCGCGGTCGTCGCGTTCACACTCCTCTACGCCTACCTGGTGCTCGAGCGCTTCCAGCTCGCGCAACTCGAGGAAGGGCGCGAGGCCCGCGAGCTCGAGCGGGCGATCGCCGAGCGGGTTCGGGCCGACGATGTGGAGGTCGTTCCCGCATGAGTCACAACTGGAGTTACGTGATCGTGGGCTACTCCGTGACCGTGGTCGCGCTCGGCGGCTACTTCGTGTGGATCCGCCAGAAGTCGCGCCAACTCCGGCGCACTCTGCACGACGAGAACCATGACTGACACCACAACCCCCTCATCAGGCAACGCTGCGCCCGCGGTGCCGCCGCGGAAGCGCAACCGCGTGCGATACGTCGTCGTCGGTGTGCTGTGTCTGGCCGCGATCGGCTGGATGCTCGTGCTGATGACGAGGAACGTCGTGTTCTTCAAGACCGTCTCCCAGGCGGTGCACGACCAGGCGCACGACGGTGTCCGCACGATGCGCATCGGCGGCGGCGTGGTGCCCGCGACCATCAAGCAGCGAGCCGACGGCGCCGACTTCGAACTCACCGAGGGCGGCATCACCGTGCACATCCACCACAACGGCGACGAGCCCGAGTTGTTCAAGGCGTGCGCGCCGGTCGTGGCCGAGGGTCACTGGGACGCACCCGGCTCGACCACGTTCGACTCGACCCGGCTCCTGATCAAGCACGGCGCCGACTACACGCCGCCGAAGACCGCGACGCAGTGTCCTCCGAAACCTTTCGGCGACAATTGATCTCGAGTATGCGGGCATGAGGGGACAACTCGGCTTCGGCCTGCTCACCATCGGCACCGTCGCCGCTGCGCTCGGCGTCGCGACGCTCGCGACCGGTCTCGCAACCGGTCGACCGCGCGCTGCTCGACATCGGGCGCCGGTACGTCGTGGTGATCCTGGTGGCGGCGATCGGCGCGTTCGTCGTCATGGAGACGGCGCTCTACGGCCACGACTTCTCGCTCAAGTACGTCGCCGACAACGTCGCGCGCGGCCACGCCCGGGCTCTACACGTTCACCGCCGCGTGGAGTGCGCTCGAGGGCTCGATCCTGTTGTGGGCGCTGCTGCTCTCGGTCTACGTCGCAGTCACGATGTGGCGGTTCCGCGACCGCACCGACGATCCCCTCGTCGCGTGGGCGACCCTCGTGCAGTACGGCGTGTTGTTGTTCTTCTTCGCGTTGATGCTGTTCGCGGCCAACCCGTTCAAGGCCCAGCCCGGCACCATCCCGCTCGACGGCGCGGGCCCGAACCCGCTGCTCCAGAACCACCCGCTCGTCGCGATTCACCCGCCGTTCCTGTATGCGGGCTACGTCGGGTTCGCGATCCCGTTCTCGTTCGCAGTCGCGGCGTTGGTCACCGGTCGCTTCGGCGAAGGCTGGCTCGCGGCCGTCCGCCGCACCACGCTCGTGTCGTGGGGTTTCCTCACCGTCGGCATCGTGCTCGGCGCGTGGTGGAGCTACTCGGTGCTCGGGTGGGGCGGGTTCTGGGGTTGGGACCCCGTCGAGAACGCGTCGTTGCTGCCATGGCTCACCGCGACTGCATTCATCCACTCGGTGATGGTGCAGGAACGGCGCGGCATGCTGCGGGTGTGGAACCTCTCGTTGGTTCTCGCCACGTTCTGTCTCACCATTCTCGGCACGTTCCTCACCCGATCCGGTGTCATCAACTCGGTGCACGCGTTCTCGCAGTCGACCATCGGACCTTGGCTGCTGACGTTCCTCGGCGTGTGCGCGTTCGGCAGCGTCGGCCTGGTCGCGTGGCGTGGCGACAAGCTGCGCTCACCCGGGCGCATCGACTCGGCGGTCTCGCGTGAAGCCGCGTTCTTGTTGAACAACCTCTTGTTCGCAGGTTTCGCGCTGGTCGTGCTCACCGGAACGGTCTTCCCGCTCCTCGTCGAGGCGCTGCAGAACAAGCAGATCACGGTGGGGGAGCCGTACTTCACCCGCCTCGGCGTTCCGATCGGCATCGCACTGCTCTTCTTCATGTCGGTGGGCCCGGTGCTGCCGTGGCGCGCCGCGAGCGGCGAGCTCCTGCGCAACCGGTTGTTGATCCCGGCATGGGCCGGCGCGATCACCCTCGTCGTCATGCTCGTCGTCGGCGCGCACGGCATCGCGAACGTCGGCGCATTCGCGCTCGCCGCGTTCGCGCTCACCAGTATCGGGCGGACCGTCGTCGTCGGGGTGCGAGCGCGCAAACGCGCGACGGCGGAAGCGCTCCCTGTGGCCGCGCTCCGCACGGTGCGCTCCAACACCCGCCTCTACGGCGGTCTGGTGGTCCACGTCGGTGTGATCGTCGTCGCGGTCGCGCTCGCCACGACCGGCGGCTACACGACCAAGAAGACCGTCGAGCTCTCGGTCGGCGAATCGGCACGCGTGCGCGGTTACACGGTGACTTACGTCGGTCGGCAGGTCGACCGGTCAGCCCGGAAGACGACGGTCAAGGCCATCGTGCACGTGAGTGGGGTGGGCAACCTCGCGCCCGCGATCTCGACGTACCCCAACGCGGCCGAGGGAATCGGTACGCCTTCGATCCACACCACTCCGTGGCGCGACATCTACCTGACTCTCGTCTCGTCGCCTACCTCGGGCCGGGTCACCATCGGCGTGCAGATCGGGACGATGGTGATGTTCCTCTGGATCGGCGGTCTCATCATGGCCCTGGGCACGATCCTGGCGCTGGTGCCCGCGCGCGAAGCGCGACGTGTTGGCGCGCGCGCTTGGCGACTCGACACCCGACGACGACACCGCGACAACTCCGACCCCGTTGGTCGAGGCGAGCACGTGACGAAGTTGCGGACGCGCTGGATCGCGCTCGCGGTCGGCGTCGTCCTGGTGGCGTTCGGCATCGTGCTCGCAGTGCAACACCGGTCGGAACCGTCGGTGCCGCGACTCGTGCAGGAACACCGCGCGGCTCCCGTGTTCACGCTCGACGGGCTCGACGGCAACGCGATCAACTCGACCCAGTTCAAGAACAAGACGTATGTCGTCAACTTCTTCAACAGCTGGTGCATCCCGTGTCAGCAGGAAGAGCCCGCGCTCAAGGCGTTCTACGCCGAGCACAAGTCGGAGGCCGACTTCGCGATGGTCGGCATCGTCATCGACGACGATGCCGCCACCATGCGGACGTACACCGAGGCACAGGGGATCACGTGGCCGGTGGGTGTCGATCCGCACGGCGCGGCATCGTTGAGCTTCGGCACGACGGGACAGCCCGAGACCTACGTCATCGCGCCCGACGGCACGGCGGTATGCGGCAACCTCGGCGCCTCGAGCCAGGCCGAGCTCGACGTCTGGCTGAATGCCGCCCGCAACGGCCAAGAATGCACGTCGAAGTGACATGACGAGCTCCGTCGCCAACACCTCGGGCGCGCGCTCGCGCAAGCTGCTGCCGTGGCTGGCGCTCGGGCTCGTCGTGCTCATCGCGGTCGTCGTGCTCGTCGTTCGGTCGCGGCCCGACAACTCGCCCACCGCGCGTGCGTACCGGCTCGAGCACCAGCTCGCGTGCCCGGTCTGCGAGGGCCAGGCGGTGTTCGACAGCAACTCGCCCCAGGCCGCGGCTATCCGCGACGACATCCCCAAGCGCATCGCCGCGGGCCAGTCCGATGGCGAGATCCGGGCTGCGTACGTGGCGCTGTACAACGAGAAGATCCTGGAGACGCCGTCGAACTCGGGTCTCAACATCGTCGTGTGGGCGCTGCCGGTGCTCGCGCTGCATCCTCGGTGTCGTCGGTGTCGGAGTGGCGGTGAGGCGGTGGAGCCGGATGCCCCGCCTCGTGGCGACGGACGAGGACGAGGACATCGTGCGCAGGGCCCGTCACCCCGAGGGCGGGGCATGAGCGACTCCAAGCCGAGGTCCGGCACCCCGGACGTCGAAGAGAGTCACGAGCAGCTCGAGGACGAACGAGACTTCCTCTTGCGTTCACTCGACGACCTCGACCGCGAGCTCGTCGCCGGGAACATCGATCCCGATACGTATCGGGTCCTGCACGACGACTACACCGCGCGTGCCTCGGCCGTCATCCGGTCGCTGACGGACGGAGTCGATCGCCAGTCACCCGACGCGCCGCGCGTGCCGCCGCTGATGCGGCTGCTGACGATCGGCGGCATCGTGGTGTTCGCGGTACTGGCCGCGATCCTGCTCGCGCACGCGATCGGGCAGCGAAACCCCGGCCAGCAGATCACGGGCGATTCCCAAACCGGCGGTACCCCCACCACGTCCGCGACGAGCTCGCTGGCGAGCGCGGCCGCGGCGGCCAAGGCCGCGCCCAGCAGCTATCCCGCGCAGATCGCATACGCGCGCGCGCGCTGATGGCGGCCAACGCGCTCCCCGCCGCGATCCAGCAGTTCCTGGCTGCGTCCAAGGTCGACCCGACCCAGCCCGAACCGCTCGCGTACTCCGGATACCTGACCGCACTCGTCGTCCCGCAGGCGACCGACGCCGGGCAGCGCCAGGCGCTCATCAATGCCGCGGCCAGAAATCTCGAGCAGGCGATCCAGGCCGATCCGGCCTACCCTGACTCCTACGCGTTCAAGGGAGTCCTGCTCGCGCAGGACGAAAAGAAGCCGTGTCCCGGAGCGGTCGCGTTCCAACAGTTCCTCGTGACCGCGCCCGCCGATCATCCCCTTCGCTCGCAGGTCGAGACGGCGCTGGCGAAAGCGGTCAGCGACGGTCACTGCCCCGGACCCGAGACGACACCAACCACCACCAAACCGTAAGGAGCCCTTCGTGGCCGCCAACAAGATGCCCGAGCAGCAGACCGACGCGAACAAGATCTACCGGGTCACGATCACGACCGACCGCGGCTCGATCGCCATGGATCTCGACCCGCAACTCGCGCCGAACACCGTCAACAACTTCATCGGTCTCGCGCGCCAGGGCTACTACGACAACCTCACGTTCCACCGGGTCGTGCCGGAGTTCGTGATCCAGGGCGGTTGCCCCGAGGGCAGCGGCCGCGGTGGTCCCGGCTACAAGTTCGCCGACGAACCCGTGCAGGGCGACTACACGCTCGGCGCGGTCGCGATGGCCAACGCCGGACCCGACACGAACGGCTCGCAGTTCTTCATCTGCATCGACGACTGCACCCGCAAGCTCACGCCGAACTACAACCTGTTCGGCCACGTCGTCGAAGGCATCGACGTCGCCCAAGCGACGAAGGTCGGCGACAAGTTCAACAAGTTCGAGGTCGAAGAGCGCGACCGGTAGACGATTGGATCGTCGGGTGATTTGCGGTGCTCGCCTCGATGGGCACCGACGAGTCGTAGCGCAGCGCCGACCAGCGGCGCGCAAGGCGGTCCGTGATGGTCGCCGCGAGCGTCGCGAGGAGCACGACCCGGTCGCCCAGACGTACGGCTTCGCGGACGAGGCCGGCCCCGATCGGTAAGAATCCGGCTCGTGCGGATTACGGCCAAGGCGGACTACGCAGTACGGGCGGCGGTGGAGCTTGCCGCGGCCGAAAAGACGGGCAAACCGGTCAAAGGCGAGCATCTTGCCGGGCTGCAGAACATTCCGCAGAACTTTCTGGAGAACATCCTGACCGAGTTGCGCCGGTCCGGGATCATCCGGAGCAGGCGAGGCGCCGATGGCGGCTACCAGCTCGCGCGGCCGGCCGCCGAGGTCACCGTCGCCGACGTGCTGCGTGCGGTCGAGGGCCCGCTGGCCGCGGTGCAGGGGATCCGGCCGGATCAACTGACCTACGGGGGCGCGGCCCAACGGCTCCCCGAGGTGTGGATCGCGCTGCGTTCGAGCCTGCGCGATGTGCTCGAGCACGTCACGATCGCCGACATCGCCCGCGGCCGCCTGCCGTCGGTCGTGAAGGAGAAGACCCGGGCCAAGGACGCGTGGCGGGCGCACTAGGCGCGCCGACGAGGGCGTCGTGATCCCGTTCGTAGCTGCCGTCGTTCTCGGTGTACTCCTCGTCGGCGGCGCGGCCTGGTTCCAATACGCATCCCGTCAGGGTCGGATCCGTGCAGTCGCGGCGGTTGCCCGGAGCGTCGGGTTCACCTTCGCGATCGCCGACGCCGACCGCGTCGTCGACCTCCCCTTCGTCCTGTTCGCCAGGAACGGCGACAAGCGGCGCGTCGAGCTCGTCGTCTCCGGCACGCACGATGGCGTGCCGATGCGGATCTTCGACTACTGGTATGTGGTGGAGTCGGGCCGCAACCGCACGTACCACCGCTTCACGTGTGCGATGGCGACGGTCCCCGCCGCGTGTCCACGCTTCCAACTCGGGCACGAGAACCTCCTCACCCGCCTGGGCAGCGAGGTCGGAATGGGCGACGTCGAGCTCGAGTACGACGACTTCAACCGGCGTTTCCGGGTGAGGTGCAGCGACCAGAAGTTCGCCTTCTCGCTGCTCGACGGACGCATGATGCAGTGGTTGCTCGACTCCGACGACTTCCAGAGCGTCGAGGTCGACGGCCCGTGGGTGCTCCTCGCGCCGGCCAAGCTCGACCCGGCCCATTGGCTCGATCTCGGCACCTGGCTGGGGGCGTTCGCACGCCAGATCCCGCCGGTCGTGTACTCGACCTATCCGCCCACCGACGGCGCCCGCCCGTGAACCCGCTGCGTGATCGTCGGTCGGCGCGCGCGGTGCTGTTCGTCGTGGCTCGTGCTGTTCGTCGTCTACAACCGGCTCGTCCATCTGCGGAACCTCGTGACGGAGTCGTGGCGCGATGTCGACACCGAGCTGCAACGGCGCTACGACCTCATCCCGAATCTCGTCAACACCGTGAAGGGGTACGCCGCCCACGAGGAGCAGACATTCGAGGCGGTCGCCGCGCAGCGTGCCGACGCGATGGTGGCGAACCGCACGCCCGACGAGCGGGCGCCCCGTGAGCAGGCGCTGGGCCACGGTGTGGCGCACCTCTTGGCGGTGGCCGAGCGCTACCCCGCGCTCCGTGCGAGCGAGCAGTTCTCGAACCTGCAGCGCCAGCTTTCCGATACCGAGGACCGGATTCAGGTGGCCCGGCGCATCTACAACGCCAACGTGCGGGCTTACGACAGCCTGGTCCAGACCTTCCCGAGCCTGCTCGTGGCCCGGATGTTCGGCTTCGTGGCCCGGGCCTACTTCGTGGTCGACCCGATCGTCCGCAGCGGTGAGCCGCCTCGGGTGGATCTGTAACCAGGCGCTGATCAGGAGAGAGTCGTTGGTTGTCGACATCTGTCTAGACAAGTAAGATACAAGTTGTGCGCTACCTCGACCTCGCCGATGCTCTCCGGGCCCGGATCGCGGCCCGCGACCTCGGCGCCGGGGGTGCCCTTGCCGGTGAGCTCGACCTCGCCCGGGAGTACGGCACCAGCCGGGTGACCGTCCGCCGGGCGCTCGACCTGTTGCGTCAGGAGGGGCTCGTCACGAGCCGTCGGGGGGCAGGTTGGTTCGCCGCGGTCGACCCGGTCCGCCAGCCCCTGGGGCGCGTCACCACCGTCGAGGCCGCGGTCGAGGCCGCGGGTGCGCGTCCGGGTCGTGAGATCCTGGGCTTCGGATTCGTCGAGGCGTCCGTCGCGGTCGCCGACGCGTTGCACATCGAACGCGCCGCCGACGTGTTGCGGGTCGAGCGGGTCAACTTGGCCGACGGCGAGCCGTTCACGCTGGTGACCGTGTGGGTGCGCGCCGACGTGGGCGCCGACGTCTCCCGCGCCGACGTCGAGCGCGCGCCGTTCTACGACCTCTTGCCGTTGCGAGGGGTGGAGCTCGGCTCGGTCCACCAGACCATCACCGCCGAGATCGCGAGCGCAAGGGTCGCGAATCTGCTCGCGTGCGCGCCGGGTGCACCGTTGTTGTTGTGCCGGCGCGTCACCCTCGACGCGGCCGGCGTGCCCACGTTGTTTTCCGAACACCGCTATCCCGCCGACCGTACGACGTTCGAGATCGAGTTCTCGTTGAGAGCAGGAGCACTGCAACATGCCTGACACCATCGGCCCCACCACGCCGGAGTCGCTCGTCGAATCGGTGTACGCCGGCTTCCCGGAGCGCGTCGGCATCGCGTGCACCCGCTTGGGTCGCCCGGTGACGTTCGCGGAGAAGATTCTCGCCGCGCACGCCGACGACCCGAACGCGGTGGGCTGGGCGCGCGGCTTCGACTACGCCGACTACCGTCCCGACCGCGTCGCGATGCAGGACGCGACCGCGCAGATGGCGTTGCTGCAGTTCATGCTCGCGAACATGCCGTCGGTCGCCGTCCCCACGACCGTGCACTGCGACCATCTGATCCAGGCGCGCGTCGGCGCCGACGCCGACATGCAGGTCGCGCTCGACACCAACCGTGAGGTGTACGAGTTCCTGCGCACGGTTTCGTCGAAATACGGCATCGGCTTTTGGAAGCCCGGCAGCGGCATCATCCACCAGGTCGTCCTCGAGAACTACGCGTTCCCGGGCGGGATGATGATCGGAACCGACTCGCACACGCCCAACGCCGGGGGTCTCGGCATGGTCGCCATCGGTGTCGGCGGCGCCGACGCGGTCGACGTCATGGCCGGTTGGCCGTACAACACCCGCGTGCCGAAGCTGATCGGCGTGCGCCTGACCGGAGCGCTCTCGGGCTGGACCGCGGCCAAGGACATCATCTTGAAGGTCGCCGGCATCCTCACGGTGAAGGGCGGCACCGGCGCGATCGTTCAGTACTTCGGTCCCGGCGTGCAGTCGATCTCGGCGACGGGGAAGGCCACGGTGTGCAACATGGGCGCCGAGATCGGGGCCACCTGCTCGCTCTTCCCTTACGACCTCAACACCGCCAAGTACCTGAAGGCGACGGGCCGTGAGGGACTCGCCGATCTCGCCGACCGGTACGCGGAGTACCTCGTCGACGACCCCGAGGTCGACGCCGATCCCGAGCGGTACTTCGACCGGGTGGTCGAGATCGACCTGTCGGCCCTCGAGCCCCACCTCGTCGGCCCGCACACCCCCGACCTCGACCGGCCGGTGTCACAGGTCGCGGCCGACGCCGAACGCGAGGGCTATCCGAAGGAGATCTCGGCCGCGCTCGTCGGTTCGTGCACCAACTCGTCGTACGAGGACATCGGGCGCGCCGCGCACCTCGCCCGGCAGGCATCCGCGCGCGGCCTGCGGGTCAAGGCGCCGCTCATGATCACGCCCGGGTCCGAGCAGGTGCGGGCGACGATCGAGCGCGACGGCTTGCTCGCCGACCTCGAGGCGATCGGCGCGACCGTCCTCGCCAACGCGTGCGGGCCGTGCATCGGTCAGTGGCGCCGTGACGACGCGCCGGCCGGTCCGAACGTGATCGTCACGTCGTTCAACCGCAACTTCCCGGCCCGCAACGACGGGAACAAGGACACGCTCGCGTTCATCGGTTCGCCCGAGACCGTTGTCGGTATGGCCCTGTCGGGCCGGCTCGACGGCTCGTTCCTCACGGAGTTCGACCCGCCCGTGGCCGACGACCTGCCCGCGCGCGGGTTCGATCGCGGTGCGAGCGGTTTCTCGGCGCCGTCCGCCGACCCCGCCGGCGTCACCGTGGCGGTTGCGCCGGGTTCCGATCGGCTCGAGCTGCTGGAGCCGTTCCCCGCCTGGGACGGCAACGACATCCGCGGGCTGCGGGTGTTGCTGAAGGCCAAGGGCAAGTGCACCACCGATCACGTCTCGCCCGCGGGGAAGTGGCTGACCTACAGAGGGCACCTCACCAACATCTCCCAGAACCTGTTCCTCGGAGCGGTCAACGCCTTCGCGGACGGCGAGCCGGGAATGGGCGTCGACGCCCGCGACGGTTCGGTGAAGCCCTTGCCCGATCTCGCCCGGGAGTACAAGGGCGCTGGGATCGAGTGGCTCGCGATCGGCGACGAGAACTACGGCGAAGGCTCGTCGCGCGAACACGCGGCGATGGAACCTCGGTACATGGGCGGGCGCGCGGTGCTGGCCCGGTCCTTCGCCCGCATCGCAGAGGCGAACCTGAAGAAGCAGGGTGTGCTGCCGCTCACGTTCGCGGATGCCGACGACTACGACAAGATCCGCGCCGACGACATCGTCGACCTCGACGGTCTGTCGTCACTTGCGCCCGGGAGCAACGTGAACGTCGTCGTGCACCACACCGACGGGTCGACGGATGCATTCGCCGCGAGCCACACGCTCTCCGCCGAGCACATCGACTGGTTCAAAGCCGGCTCCGCCCTCAACCTCCTCGCCACCCGCAAGTAAGCAAGCACGCCGCGCTCGGCAAACACATTGCAAGGATCAGAGCGGACGTCCGATGCGATCCTTGCAATGTGTTTGCAAGGATGCCCGCTCGTCAGGAGTGTTGGGCGAGTTCGGCTTGGAGGTCGAGGGGCCGGGTGATGGCTTCGCGCTCCATGGCGCCCCACTGCTCGCGGGGGACCATCCACATGACCTCGAACTCGTTGCCGTCGGGGTCTTTGCCGTACAACGACTTGGTGACGCCGTGGTCGCTCTCGCCGACGATCGACTTCATGCGGACGAGTCGCTCTCGGATGTCGGCGAGATCGCCGATGGTCTCGACCTGCCACGCGAGGTGGTACAGACCGACGCGTCCGGGCTGCGGGAGGGGTGCGGTCGGGCCGAGAGAGAACAGGCCGAGGTCGTGGTGGTTCTCGGTCCCGGCGGCGCGCATGAACACGGCCGCACCCTCGCCGTAGTCGGCGAGCACCTCGAACCCGAAGGCCTCCGTGTAGAAGGCGGCCGCCGTGCGGGCATCGCGGACGTAGAGCACCGCATGGTTGAGGCGGCGGACGGTTGCGCTCATCGATCCGTCCGAGTCATCGATCCGTCCCGGTCATGTGGCTCGCAACGCCCTGAGGCGTTGAACGATTCCCGGCAACACTTCCACAAAGCGGTCGACGTCGGCGGCCGTCGACGACCAGCCCACCGACACGCGCAGCGACCGGTCGGCCTCGACGTCCATCGCCTCGAGTACCGGCGATGGTTCCAGTGTCTCCGACGAGCACGCCGACCCCGAGTGGACGGCCACGCCGTGCTGGTCGAGTGCGAGCAGGATCGGCTCCGCTTCGACTCCGCCGATACCCAGGCACAAGACGTTCGGGAGCGAGCCGTCGCCGAAGCGCTCGAGATCGTCGACGAGATCGAAGACTGTGGCGGCTCGCTCGACGAGGTCCCGCTGGCAGGCGGTCTCCGCCGGCAGGTCGACGGCCTCGCAGGCGGCCCCGAAGCCGATCCACGCGGGCACGTTCTCGACGCCTGCGCGCCGCGCCCGTTCCTGGGCGCCGCCGACGAGCAGCGGGGGGATGTGCACACCGCGCCGGACCAGGAGGGCGCCCGCGCCCAACGGTCCGCCGAGCTTGTGCGCGGTCACCGAGCAAAGGTCGGCGCCCATCGCCGCGAAGTCGATGGGCAGGTGGCCGGCGGGCGCGCAGGCGTCGACATGCAACAACGCAGTGCCCCCGCGCAGTGCGGCGCACACCTCCGCGACCGGCTGGACGGTCCCGACCTCGTGGTTGGCGAGCTGCACGCTGACGAGCACGGTGTCGGCGCGCACCGCCGCGATCACCTCGTCGGCATCGACGCGCCCGTACGCGTCGACGCCGATGGTCGTCACATCGGCGCTGGTACGCGCCAACGCGTCGCGTACGCACGAATGCTCCACCGCGGTCGTCACGACGTGCCGACGGCCGCCCCGTTCGGGCGCGCGTGGCAACGCACCCGCAACCGCGGTGTTCACCGACTCTGTCCCCGAGGAGGTGAATACGACCTCGCGCGGCCGCGCGCCGAAGAAGATCGCCACCTGTTCGCGCGCGGTCTCCAACGCGACCCGAGTCGTCCGGCCCTCGGCGTGCAGACGTCCCGGGTCGCCGAACGAGGATTGGAGGAACGGCAGCATCGCCGCGAGCGCCTGCGGGCGCAGCGGAGCGGTCGACGCGTGATCGAGGTACGCCCGGGTCGAGGTCACGACGTTGCCGTCATTCACGGTCGCCGTTGCTCAGACGCGGGTGACGCAGTGCTCGTCGCCGTCGGGGCGACTCTCGGTCAACTCCGGCTGGGTCGCGCCGTAGAGCCCTTCGAGCATGCCCCGCACCATGCCGGTGTCGACCGCGGACAACACGTGCGGCCACCTCTGCGCAGCCTCGCCGAACGGGCAGTGCTCGGAGACGAGGGTGAGCAGGTTCCCGCGCGCTTCGGCGTGGGCCGCGAAACCGTGCGCGGTGAGCGCGTCGGCAACCGACGCGACCGCGGCCTTCACCGAGCGGTGGCCTTCGGTCGGTTCCATACGTGCCGCGATCGAACGGCCGTAGTCGTAGCCGACCTCTTCGGCGAGGGTGCGGGCTTCGTCGACGGGGAGCTTCTCGAGCGCGCGGGCGAGCAGCGTGGCGAGGAGGTCGTCGCGCTTGGGCGGGAACGAGAGGTGCGTGTCGCTGGCCGCGGCTCGGTACCGCTTCGACGGCCGCCCGGCCGAGACGTGGCGCTCGAGCTCGACATCGAGATAGCTGCCGCCGGCGAGCTTCTCGAGATGGTGGCGGGCGACGTTGGGGTGCAGGTTGAAGTGCTCGGCGACCTCGGCCGCCTTGGCCCCGTCGGGCGCCGAGCGTACGAAGAGGTAGATCTCCCGGCGGGTGGGGTCGCCGAAGGCGTTCGTGACGGCCGCCACTGCGGCGCCGAACTCGTCCGCGGTGAGATCTTCGTTGGCCACGCTGGGTATTGTACCTACGTCGGTAGTGGAAATTCCCGGGAGGCTCAACATGCCCAACGAGGCCCAGGTGCTCGAGGCCCTGCGGCCGGTCCAAGATCCCGAGATCCACCGCTCGATCGTCGAGTTGAACATGGTGCGCGGGATCGAGATCGACGGCGGCAGCGTCAAGGTCACGGTCGCGCTGACCGTCGCCGGCTGCCCGATGCGGACCGAGATCGTGAAGCGGGTCACCGACGCGGTGGCACCCCTCGACGGGGTCGCCCACGTCGACGTCGATCTCGGGGTCATGACCGACGAGGAGCGGGCCGCCCTCTCCCAACAGCTCCATGGGCCCGGCGCCGCGGGCGCCGACGGCCAGGTCCACCGGAGCAATCCCTTCCTCGACTCCAACACCCGGGTGATCGCGATCTCCTCGGGCAAGGGCGGGGTCGGGAAGTCGTCGGTGACCACCAACCTCGCGGTCGCGCTCGCGCAGCGGGGCAAGAAGGTCGCCGCGATCGACGCCGACGTGTGGGGCTTCTCGATGCCACGCATGCTCGGGATCGACCGTCCGCCGACGGTCATCGACGACGTCATCGTCCCGCCCGACGCCAACGGCGTCACCTTGATCTCGATGGGGTTCTTCGCCCGCGAAGACCAGCCCGTCGTCTGGCGCGGCCCGATGCTGCACAAGGCGCTCGAGCAGTTCCTCACCGACGTGCACTGGGGTGAACCCGAGTACCTGATCGTCGACATGCCTCCGGGTACCGGCGACATCGCACTCTCGATGGCGCAGTTCCTCCCACGTGCCGAGGTCGTGGTGGTCACGACCCCGCAGCCCGCCGCGCAGAAGGTGGCCCAGCGCGCCGCGTACATGGCGCGCAAGGTGAACCTCTCGGTCGTCGGCGTCATCGAGAACATGTCGTGGTTCGAGTGCGAGCACGGCACCGCGTACCGTCTCTTCGGCGAAGGCGGCGGCCAGGAGCTTGCCGACCAGCTCGAGGTCCCGCTACTCGGGCAGGTACCGCTGGTGCCGGAGCTGCGGGCGGGCGCCGACAACGGTGAGCCGATCGTGGTGAGCAACCCGGACGACCCCGCCTCCAAGGTCTTCGCCGTGATGGCGGAGCGGCTCGATGTGGAGATGGCGCCCAAGCGCATTTACCGAACCGAGCTCAAGATCGTCTGACGGCTAGGGTCGGCGCATGGAAGTACACATCGGCGTGGTGTATTCGGCTCGGGAGCTCAATGTCGAGACCGACGATTCGGTCGACAGTGTGGCCGCCACCATCGAGGACGCGATGTCGAAGGGCGACGCGTTCCTCTGGCTCACCGACAAGAAGGGTCGCCGGGTCGGCGTGCCGGTCGACAAGATCGCGTACGTCGAGATCGTGACCGATGCCGGTGCGCGCAAGGTCGGATTCGGCGCGAGCTAGCAAACGACTGCCGCCGTGAACGGGCCCGCGCCCGAGCTGCTCGATCGGCGGCTCCTCTTCTTCACGGGCAAGGGCGGGGTCGGCAAGAGCACGATGGCCGCGGCCACCGCGCTCCTCGCGTCGAGCATCGGCAAGCGGGTCCTGCTCGTCGAGGTCGACGCCAAGGGCGATATCCCCGCGCAGTTCGAGCACGCGCCGGTCGGGTTCACCCCCAAAGAGATCCACCCGGGGGTCCTCGCGATGGCGATGGACACCGAGGCGTCGCTCCAGGAGTACCTGCGGCTCAACCTGCACGTGCCCGTCATCGGCCGCATCGGCCCGCTCGCCCGCGCCCTCGACTTCGTCGCGACGGCCGCGCCGGGCGTGAAGGAGATCCTCACCATCGGCAAGATCGTGTGGGAGGTGCGGGAGGCGATCGAGGGCCGGGCCGACTTCGATCTCGTCGTGGTCGACGCGGCCGCGACCGGGCACATCGTCGCCCAGCTGGGCGCGGCCGACGCGATCCGTGATCTCGTCGACGTGGGCCCGTTGCGCACGCAGACGCAGTGGTTGTCGGAGCTGCTCGCCGACCCCGCGATCACGGCGGTCAACGTGGTCACCACGCCCGAGGAGATGCCGGTCGCGGAGACGATCGAGCTCGTCGACCGCATCCGCACCGAAGTCCACGTGCCGCTCGGCGCGGTCATCGTGAACCGGGTACTGCCCGAGCTGTTCACGCGCGCCGACGAGGAGACGTTCGAGGCGCTGCGGACTCCGGCGCCGCGCGATCTGTTGACCGCACGCGTCGGCAAGGGCGCGACCGATGTGCTCGACGCGGCCCGGCTCGCGGTCTCGCTGCGCCGCACGGGCGCCACGCACCTCGAACGGTTGCAGGAAACCGTCGACCTGCCGCTCATGTACGTGCCGTACCTCTTCGTGCGTGCGCACGGGCTGCGGGTGACGCGCATGGTCGCCGACGCGCTGGGCGCGGAGCTCGGGCTGTGAGCACGCGTCGCCGGACCACCGACGCCGAACGGGCGGTCACGCTCGAGCAGTTGTTCGCGGCCAAGGAGATCGTCGTCTTCTGTGGATCTGGTGGCGTCGGCAAGACCTCGGTCGCGGCTGCCGCCGCGCTCGGTGCCACGGTGTATCTCGGCGGCAAGGTGTTGGTCCTCACGATCGACCCCGCCCGCCGGCTCGCAACCGCGCTCGGGCTCGACGGCCTCGGCAACCGGGCCGTACGCGTGTCGCCCGAGGCGTTGCAGGCATCGGGGGTCGACGCGCGGGGCGAGCTGTGGGCGGCGATGCTCGACACGAAACAGTCGTGGGACGAGCTCGTGTTGCGCCACGCTCCCGACGAGGAGACTGCGTACCGGATCCTCGACAACCGCCTCTATACGAACCTCACCTCCCGCTTCGTGCAGAGTCACGACTACATCGCGATGGAACGGCTGTTCGAGATCCATGCGACCGGCGACTACGACCTCATCATCATCGACACCCCGCCCACCCGCAACGCGATCGACTTCCTCGACGTGCCCGCGCGCATGGCAGACTTTTTCGGTGGCAGGCTGCTGCGTTGGCTCACGCTTCCGTACCGCGTCGGCGGTCGGCGGGGTACCCGCATCATCAACGTCGCGAGCCGACCCTTCTACCAAATGGCCGATCGCATCCTCGGCAGCAAATTCCTGCAGGACATCGCCGAGTTCTTCTTGAACTTCCAGTCGATGTACGACGGCTTCGTCACACGCGCCCAGGCCGTCGAACGTCTGTTGCACGACAAGCGCACGACGTTCGCGGTCGTGACGACGCTCGAGGCCGCGCCCCTGCACGAAGCCGAGCGCTTCTGCCAGACCTTGATCGAGCGCGACTTCCATCTCGGCGCGCTGGTCCTGAACAAGACGTTGCCGGACTCGCTCCGCGATCCTCTCGGCGCGGCCGCCGCGACCGTGTACATCGACGACGCCGACGTTCTCGCCGACGCGCTGCGCCGCCACGGGCGACGCCGCCCTCGCCGACCGCGATCGCACCGCCCGGGTATTGCGCACCATCGGCGAGTCGTACCGCAACTTCTCGGTCGTCGCGATGCGAGAGGCGGAGCTGCGGGCCGAGCTGGCCCGGGTTCCCGATGTCGTCGCCCGGATCCCGAATTTCTCCGACGACATCAGCGACATCGAGGGCCTCGACGCGATCAGCCGCTATCTCTTCAACGGGCCCACGCGGTGAGCACTCTCGAAGGGCTCGCGCTCGCCCGCACGAACCTGGGCGGTCCGGATCTCGTGCACATGGAACGTCTCGTCTCGTCGTGGCGTCCGCTCGCCGACCTCTCGTTCGCCGACCTGTTGCTGCTCGCGCCGATCACCGGCGAGGAGGGACACCGCTTCGTGGTGCTCGCACAGGTGCGACCGGTGACCGGGCAGACCAACTATCCGCAGGACCTCGTCGGCAACGTGGTCGATGAGGTGGAACGCCCGCTGTACGCCCGTTGCTGGCGTGCTGGCCGACATCGTCCGCGGTGACACGGCCGCGCTCGGTTCCCGGGAACGGGTCCGGGTGCAGGTCATTCCGGTACGGCGGGAGGACCGCCTTATCGGCCTCGTGACGCGCGAGGAGTCGATGACACTTGCCCGGCGTTCGGGGGAGTTGGAACGAACGTACTTCGACGTGTTCGACCGTTTCGCCGCGCATGATCGCCGACGGTACGTTCCCGTTCGACGTCGACGAGGTCGAGATGGAGAGCGCGCCGCGGTCGGCGACGGTGTCATCGTGATCGACGCGGAGACGCGCGTGAAGTTCGCGAGCCCGAATGCAGTCAGCTCGCTGCACCGCATGGGCATTCACGCCTACGCGCAGTCGCAGCGTCTCATCGACGTCGGCTTCGACGACACCGCCGCGCGCAGTGCGATGCTGTTGCACCTGCCTGTCGCAGAGGAGATCGAGCGCGACGACGTGTCGGTCCTGGTGCGGGTATTGCCGCTCGTCGACCAGAAGCAGCCCGCGGGCGCGCTCGTGTTGCTGCGCGACGTCAGCGACCTCCGTCGCCGCGACCGGTTGCTGCTGTCGAAGGACGCGACGATCCGGGAGATCCACCATCGGGTCAAGAACAATCTGCAGACGATCGCGTCACTCTTGCGTCTGCAGGGTCGGCGGCTGCAATCGCCCGAGGGCCGCATCGCGCTGGCCGAATCGGAACGCCGGATCCGGTCGATCGCGATCGTGCACGAGACGCTGTCGCGCGAGGCCGGCGACGTCGTGTCGCTCAACGAGATCGTCCGGCCCCTCGCCCGCCTGGTCGAAGACACCGCCTCGTCGCCCGAGCACACGATTCGGTTCAAGGTCGAGGGTGACGCCGGCGAGCTGCCGGGCGAGGTCGCGACCCCGCTCGCGGTCGTCCTCAACGAACTGATGCAGAATGCCGTCGACCACGCGTTTCCACC
Source organism: uncultured Actinomycetes bacterium (assembly GCA_963761055.1). Classification (GTDB taxonomy): domain Bacteria; phylum Actinomycetota; class Acidimicrobiia; order IMCC26256; family PALSA-610; genus PALSA-610. The sequence continues at coordinate 748,140 of CAVXFO010000001.1, forward strand.
GGGAGCAACCACACCGGCTGCCGGGAACGGCGGCGCGACCGAGGCGCTCGTCGACGTGATGCTCAGCCGCGCCGAGGGCCACGTCGTGATCGAGGTGCGCGACAACGGCTCCGGTCTCCCCGCCGAGTTCACGCTCGAAGGCTCACGCGGTCTCGGCCTCTCGATCGTGCAGGCACTCGTGACGAGCGAGCTCCAGGGGTCGATCGAGATGCACGACGACCACGGCGGTACGTCCGTGCGCGTGCGCGTTCCGGTCGAGATGCCCCGCGTCGAGCTCTAAACCACCCTCGTCTGGAACTTGCTACGCGAGGCGGGTTGCGGCGGAGACGGTCGTGACGTCGAGACCCTTGCGGAGCCGGCGTCGCTCGTCCTCGGTGGTACCGCCCCAGACGCCCGCCTCTTGGTTCGTCGCCAGCGCGAACTCGAGGCACTGGCCCGAAACCGGGCACTGCTGGCACACCTGCTTCGCCGCATCGATCTGGTCGAGCGCGAGCCCGGTGGTCCCGATCGGGAAGAAGAGCTCGGGACTCGTGTCGCGACAAGATGCCTTGTCGCGCCAGTCCTCGGCGTCCCAATCATGGGTACGGATCCAGGTCAACGCCACGTTTGTTCCCCCCTGTTGGGTCGCATAGCTGGGCGGTCCCGCCACGAACTTGTGCGCCCGGTCACAACATTCCCCACTGCCCCACTTTTCGAGGCTCGTGCAGGCTAACGGCGTGTTGGACCGGCGGCAAGAGCCGTGACCAGGACTTTCGCGCTCCGGAGTGGAACGTGTTCCCGTGTCGCGTCCTCCCTAGGCTGGTTCGCCATGACGCACCGACCGCTCGTTCTGGGCCACCGCGGGGCGTCGCTCGCGGAACCGGAGAACACGCTCGCAGCCTTCGGAAGAGCCCGCGAGCTCGGTGCCGACGGGGTCGAGCTGGACGCCCGCCGGACGGCAGACGGGTGCCTCGTCGTGCACCACGATCCGCACATCGACGGATTTGGTGTGATCGGAGATCGCGACTTCGAGGCGCTGCACGCCGCGCGCCCGGAGCTCCCGACGCTCGCCGCCGCGCTCGACGCGTGTGCCGGGATGATCGTGAACGTGGAGATCAAGTGCCTGCCTTGGGAACCCGACCCGGACACGCCGGATCGTGCCGTGGTGCGCGCGGTCGTCGAACTGTTGCGTGCGAGCGCGTCGGTGCCGATCACGCAGGTGATCGTGTCTTCCTTCGACATCGGCGCGGTCGATGCGTGTCGTGACTTCGCGCCGGAGTTTGCGACCGCGTGGTTGACGAGTGGTCAGGAAATCGCAGCGGCCGCGCCGATTGCGGTCGAACGCGGGCACGCGTGGCTGAACCCCGACCGCGCGGCGGCGTTACGAGCGTCGGCCGACGACATCGCCGCTGCCCGGCGATCAGGCGCGCGCCTGAGCGTGTGGACGGTCGACGACCCCGGCGAGATCAGGGCGCTCGCCGCAGCTGGTGTCGACGCGATCATCACCAACGTTCCCGACGTGGCGATCGCCGCGCTCGGCGAGTGACGCCGCTACGGGAGCACCACGGTGAGGGCGTCGGGCTCGAGCTCGATGTCGAGCTGCTGGGTGTCGCCGACGTCGTCGCCGTCCACTTGGTAGGCGAACGGCTCGGCGCTGCGCACGATGATCCGATGGAGATCGTGGCGGTGGTCGACCCCACGACGGCGCCCGAGGAACTTGCCGGAACGCATCGCCGACGCGGCCCCGCCGAGGAGGGTGAACGCGTCGAGGGCCCGAAACGCCGTCAGTGCAAGGGGCTGATCGAGGCCGGCAGCAGGCGCGACCGAGAGGGGAAGCCGCCCGAGATAGGTGTAGGGATCCGTCTTGGACACGATCGCGAAGCGGGCGTCCTCGATGATCTCGCCGGTGTCGAGCTCGAGTTGCAGCTTGGTGCGCGTGCCCTCGTGCCGGAAGAAGGCCTCGAACGCCGCCGCGACGTGGAGCGGATGGGAGAAGTGTCGTTTGAGCTCGCCGTAACGCTCGACGCGGCGGATCACCGCGGCGTCGAATCCGATGCCGGTGTTGAACAGGAACGGCCGGCGGTTCACACGCCCGACCCCGATCCGTTTCGTCGAGCCCCGAGCCAGGGAACGCAGCAGTTCACCGCTTGCCTCGATCACGTCCGTCGAGAACCCGAGCGTGCGCGCGTACACGTTCGTCGAACCGCCCGGAAGCGGGGCGAGCGCGGTGTCGGTCTGCAGGAGCCCGTCGGCGGCTTCGTTGAGGGTGCCGTCGCCGGCAAGTACCACCACGACATCGAAGCCGTCGTTCGCGGCCGCGTGCGCGAGCCGGGTCGCGTGCCCGCGCCGTGACGTCTCCGCGACCTCGACCTCGTGCTGGGCCGCGAGCAGTTTGCGGATCATCACGCGCTTGCGCGCGGTCACCGACGACGCGGTGGCGTTGACGAGAAGCAGCACCCGCATCGCCGGAGGGTAGCGGCGGCAGGGTCGTAGGCTTGCACGCCGTGCCCGCCCTCGACCTCGCCGCGTCGACGCCCGATCTGTCGAGCCTGAACGACGTGATCGTGACGTGTCGAGCCTGCCCGCGGCTGGTCGAGTGGCGCGAGCAAGTAGCCCGCGAGAAGCGGGCGTCGTTCCGGGCCGAGGAGTACTGGGGTAGACCGGTGCCTGGCTTCGGCGATCCACAAGCGCGCGTGTTGATCGTCGGGCTGGCACCGGCCGCACACGGCGCGAACCGGACCGGCCGGGTGTTCACCGGCGACCGGTCGGGCGACTTCCTCTTCGCGGCGATGCACCGCACCGGGTTCGCGAACCAGGCCGAATCGGTCCATCCCGGCGACGGGTTGGAGCTGATCGACGCTTACATCGCGGCCGCAGTGAGGTGCGCACCGCCGGCGAACAAGCCGACACCGAAGGAACGCGACACCTGCATGCCGTACCTCGTTCGCGAGATGCAATTGCTGCCGTCGATGCGCGTGATCGTGGTGCTCGGCGCGTTCGGCTACCAGGCCACGTGGTCGACGCTGCGCGCCGCCGCACTCCCCGGCGTCGAGTTACCGGCGCGCCGACCGCGGTTCGCGCATTGCCTCGAGGTGCCGTGCGGCGCATTGACGATCGTCGGCGCGTTCCATCCGAGCCAACAGAACACGTTCACCGGTCGACTCACGCCCGCCATGCTCGACGACGTGTTCCGGCTTGCCCAGCACTTGGTGGGCGTCACTTGACGAGGGCCAGCACCTCGCCCACGCCGTAGATCACCGAGACGATGCCGAGCGCGGCGCCGACGCTGTAGCGCAACACGCGATCGTCCGCGTTGATGGTGAAGTGCGCGCCGAGCCGCGCGCCGGGGATCACGCCTGCGGAGAGCGCGATCGCGAACGTCCAGTCGATGTGACCGAGATACCAGTGAGTCAGCGTTCCCGGGATCGCGAAGATGCCGACGCAGGCGAGCGAGGTCGCGATGGACGGTCTCAGGGCCAGCCCGACCCATGCCGAGAAGAGCGGGACCATGAGGATGCCGCCGCCCACGCCCAGGAGCCCTGAGAGCGCGCCCGCGGCGATGCCGATGATCGCGAGCCGCCACCACTCGTCGTTGGTCGGCAGCCCGGCCCGCTCGAGGGTACGTGTGGTCGGGAGCGCGGTGCGCCAGGCGGTGTACGCGACGAGGACCGCGGTCAGGATCATCAGCGCGTGGCCGTTCCCGGGAACGGCGTCGGAGAGGCGGGAGCCGGCCACCGACGCGGGCACCCCGAACGCGGAGGTCCACAGCGCGACCCGGGTCACGGTCATGTGCTCGCGGCGATAGCGCAGCGAGCCCGAGATCGACGACGGCAGGATCGACGGCAGGGTGGAACCGATCGCCTGCAGGGCCGTGCCTCCGAGGGCGCGGATCGCGGGCGTCGACACCACCGCGCCGCCGATCCCGAACATCCCCGACAACACGCCGGTGGCCACACCGACGAGCACCGTGATCGCGATCTCGAGCCCCAGCGGCACGTTGTGAAGCTAACGGTCGCGGACCCATCGCCCCGGTACCGGAGGGGCCGAGGAACTACGCTGGCCGCATGACGAGCGACCTCGACCTCCGCGGCGTCTGGGTGCCGCTCATCACGCCGTTCGACGCGCAGGGTGCGGTCGATGTCGGCGCGATCGAGCGCCTCTGCCACGAGTATTCGTCCGCGGGCGTGAGCGGCATCGTGGCCCTCGGCACGACCGGCGAGGCGAGCGCGTTGGAGGCTGACGAGAAGCGCGCCGCGATCGACGCGGTCATCCACGCGTGCGACGAGGTGGGAACGCGCGTCATCGTCGGCACCGGTTCCAACAACACGCAAGCAACGATCCGCGCGACCGCGGCGCTCGCCGAGCTGCCTGCGGTGGTCGGCGCGCTCGTCGTGGTCCCGTACTACGTGCGCCCGTCGGTCGAGGGCATCGTGGCCCACTTCAAGGCGGTCGCGGCCGCAAGTCCCGTCCCGGTGATCGCCTACAACGTTCCCACCCGCACCGGCCGCGACCTGGGGGCGAAGGGCGTGCTCGAGATCGCGTCGGTTCCCAACATCGCCGGGGTGAAGCAGGCCGTCGCGACGCTCGACGCCGACACCCTCGAAGTGCTCGCCAACGCACCCGACGGCTTCGGTGTCCTCGGCGGCGAAGACACGCTGCTGTTCCCGCTCATGTGCATGGGCGCGGTCGGCACAATCTCTGCCGCTGCGCACCTGTGCACAGAACGGTTCGTCGCGATGATCGAGTGCGGTCTCGCGGGCAAGATCGACGACGGCCGCGCTCACGCCGAGGCGTTGCTGCCCGTCATCCGGGCCGCGTACGTCGAGCCCAACCCGGCCGTGTTCAAGGGCGTGCTGCACGCCCAGGGCCGCATCGCCACCCCCGACGTCCGGCTCCCGCTCACGAACGGATCGCCCGAGGCCGTGCAACGCTGCCTCGATGCGGTCGCCCGCGCGTCGCAGCCGTAGCCTCGAAGGCGTGAGTCGCCGCACCGCCTGGTTCCTGTTAGCGCTCTGTGCGTGGACGCTCTACATCTGGATCACCCTGATCGTGATCATCGGGCGCCAGGATCACCCGATCGGCTTCAAGGTGGTGCACGACACCCTCGCTGTCATCTCCATGGCCTTCGGCCTCGGCGCCGGCTACGTCGGCCTGCGCGCCCTCCGCTCGCGCGGATAACCCGGAAAACTTCACCAACAGTTGTCGGAGTTTTCGGCGCATGGCGCGGACATCTCCGACAACACGGCGGGTTGCCACCTCATGGGTTGGCGCACGGCGAGATGTGTTTGCCGGAGTCCTTGATCCCGCTCTGCGGAGCAAGGAGCCACCCGACCGACGGTGTGATCGTGGTGTCGACGCCATCGAGGTGCTCGTACCGCGCGACCACTGCGGCCACGGATCGGTCGGGCTTGACGGCGATCCGAAATGACTCGGGAAGGTCGCTCGGCTTCGTGCTCTCCACGAGTGCGGGCTGATCGGCAAAGTCAGTCTTGAAGACGTCGTAGGCGTCGGCCTTGGTGAGGTACTGCACCGACTGCACGTCGGGATCGGCGACGAGCGCGGCACGAACCGCCGAGGACTGCTGCGTCGATGCCTTGACCTTCATGAAGAGCTCGGCATCGGTGTTGTACTGGTCGGTGACGGACAATGTCCCCAAGCCCGCCAACGCGTGGTCGAGGCCTTCGTCGAAATTCGTTCCCGGCGTCACCGCATCGACTGCATACCCGTCACTCGTCTGCAACAGGCAGAGAGCCGCCCTCACGGGCTTGGTCGTCGACAGTGACGAGAGGCCAGACCGGTCTGCAGCGGGGATGCGTGCGTATTGACGCACCAAGGACGAGCTGTCCAGCGCGAGCTGCACTGCCGGCGACGCGGGAATGACGATCGCGTCGATGTGGGAGACCTTGTCGGGCGTCACTTCCTTGCTCGGGACGCCCGCGACGTGGATCTTGCCCGCGTCGCCGCGGGTGATCGCCACGGTCGCCACCGCGATCGCGACGACGACTATCGCAGCAACCGACGACACCGCCACCCGCCGTCTGCGTTCGCGGCGGTGCAGCGCGCGACGTTGCCTTCGAAGGGTTCCATCTCGTCGGCGAGCGTGGTGAGCCCGCCTCTCAGCTCATCGAGGTTCATTGTCGTCCTCCGTGTCGTCGAGCTCGATGCGCATGCTCTCCATGGCCTGGTGCAGTGTGGCTTTCACGGTTCCGATCGCGCAGCCCATCGCGTCGGCGATGTCGGCGACGGGAAGATCGGCGAGGTACCGCAGCACCACCGCTTCGCGCTGTCGCGGCGGGAGAATCGCGATGGCGTCGCGTACCGACACCCGGGTCGCGACACCGCTCGTATTGTCGGCGACGAACTCCGGTTGCGGCGCGCGACCCCGTCGGCGCTCGGTCCGGCGCCAGTGGTCGCGCAGCTGATTCATCGCGACGATGTAGACCCAGCCGTCGGGCCGATCCATCTCCCGCACCTTGCGCCAGTGCCGCAACGCCCGGGCGAACGCCTCCTGCGCGGCGTCGTGCGCGAGATCGCGGTCGCCGCCCGCCAGGGTGAGTGCCCGGGCGACCCGGTCGAAATGGGATTCGTAGAACTCGTCGAACTCCCGCGGGGTCACGCGACTGAAACGCTACGACCCCCCGGAACGTTTAGCCCGCGTTGTCGGAGATATCCGTGCCTGGCGCGGAGAAGTCCGACAACTGTTGGTGGAGATATCCGCGGGGTCTTAGCCCTCGGGGCGCATCGCCTGGTCGATGAGGGCTTGCTGCTCGGCGTCGTGGACGGTCGAGCTGCCGGTGGCCGGGCTCGGGCTCTCGACCCGGGCGATCACGTCGACGGGGCGGCCCGTGGCGATCTCCTCCAGCCGGCGGCGTGCGAAGTAGCGGGCGCCCATGTTGCCGGGCTCTTCTTGGGCCCAGAACACCGCGGCGTCGGGATAGCGGGCGAGTGCCGCTGCGATCTCGTCGCGCGGCCACGGGTAGAGCTGCTCGATCCGCACGATCGCGACCGGTGCCTGCTCCGCGTCGCGCCGGGCGATCAGCTCCTGGCCGAACTTGCCGCTGCAGAAGAGCACGCGGTTGACCTCGGCCGGAGGCGACGGATCGTCGAGCACGGGCCGGAACCCTCCGGCGGTGAGCTCGGCAACCGGCGATGCGGTGACGGGCATCCGCAGGTAGCGCTTGGGTGTCATCACCACGAGGGGCTTGCGGGTGGGGTCGTGCATCTGGCGGCGCAGCACGTGGAAGTACTGCGCGGCGGTCGTCGGGTACACGACGCGGATGTTGTCCTGCGCGCACAGCACGAGGAACCGCTCGAGCCGGGCCGAGGAGTGCTCCGGACCCTGACCTTCGAAGCCATGGGGGAGCAGCATGACGAGCCCGCTGCGCTGGCCCCACTTGTCCTCGGCCGCGACGATGAACTGGTCGATGATCGTCTGTGCTCCGTTGTCGAAGTCGCCGAACTGTGCTTCCCAGCACACGAGCGAGTCCTGCTCGGAGACCGAATATCCGTACTCGAAACCGAGCGCCGCGAACTCGGAGAGCACCGAGTCGTAGATCATGAACGGGGCTGCCTCGCTCCCGAGGTGGGCGAGTGGTGTGTACTCCTCCTCGGTGCGGTGCTCGACGATCGTCGCGTGGCGCTGGCTGAAGGTGCCGCGGCGCGTGTCCTGACCCGCGATGCGTACTGGTGTTCCCTCGAGCAGCAGCGAACCGAACGCGAGTGCTTCGCCGAGCGCCCAGTCGATCTGGTCGCCGTCGAACGACGTACGGCGGCTCGCGAAGAGCCGGGCGAGCTTCGGGTGCGGTTCGAAACCTTCCGGGAACGTCGTGAGCGCGGTGACGATCTGGTCGAGCCGTTCGCGCGGGACGCCGGTGTCGACGTGCGCGGGTGCCGGTTCCGGGAAGCTCCGGCCAACGGCCGCGCGCGGCCGCTCGCTCGCCTTGGTCTCGTCGAACGCCTCCTGCATCAGCGACCGGAAGTCTTCGAGCGTGTGTTCCGCGTCGGCCAGTGTGAGGTCGCCGCGGTTCACGAGCAGCTCGGTGTACAGCTTGCGGATCGACCGGCGCTTCCCGATGACCTCGTACATCCGCGGCTGGGTGAACGCGGGCTCGTCACTCTCGTTGTGGCCGTACCGGCGGTAACAGACCATGTCGACGACGACGTCCTTCTTGAACTCGTTGCGGAACGCGAACGCGAGGCGGATCGTGCGGACCGCGGCCTCGGGGTCGTCGCCGTTGACGTGGAAGATCGGTGCCTGGACGGCCTTGGCGATGTCGGTGGCGTGCACGGTCGAGCGGGCGAAGCCGGGAGTGGTCGTGAAACCCAGCTGGTTGTTGACGACGATGTGCACCGTGCCGCCGACGTCGTAGCCGGGGAGCTCGGAAAGGTTGAGTGTCTCCGCAACCACGCCCTGGCCCGCGAACGCCGCGTCGCCGTGGATGAGCACCGACAGCACCCGGTCGTGTTCGGAGTCGCCGAGCCGGTCCTGCTTGGCGCGGGCCATGCCTTCGGCGACGGGATCAACGGCTTCGAGATGGCTCGGGTTCGCGGCGAGCGTGATCCCGATCGACTTGCCCGACACGGCCGTGAACTTCCCGGTCGCGCCGACGTGGTACTTCACGTCGCCCGAACCCTGGGGCACGCTCGGGTCGAGCTCGCCTTCGAACTCGCGGAAGATCTGCTCGTACGACTTGCCGACGACGTTCGCGAGCACGTTCAGGCGCCCGCGGTGCGCCATGCCGATCACGACTTCTTCCATCCCGCTCTCGGCCGCGCCGTCGATGAGAAAGTCGAGCATCGGGATGAGCGTCTCCGCGCCTTCGAGGCTGAAGCGCTTCTGGCCGAGGAACTTGGTGTGCAGGAAGCGCTCGAACGCTTCGGCACCATTGAGTGCGGCGAGGATCCGCCACTTGTCCTCGCGGCGAGATGTCGCCGTGCGTACCTTCGACGTTCTGCTGGATCCAGTCCTTCTGGTCGGGCTCCTGGATGTGCATGTACTCGACGCCGATGGTGCGCGCGGTACGCGTCGCGCAAGACGCCGAGGATGTCACGCAGCTTCATCGCGCTCCGGCCCGCGAGGCCACCGGTGGCGAACGTGCGGTCGAGGTCCCAGATCGTAAGGCCCCAGTGGTTCGGGTCGAGTTCCTCGTGCGTGCGCGGCTCTTTGAGCCCGAGCGGATCGAGGTTCGCGATGAGGTGACCGCGGACGCGGTACATGTTGATGAGCTGCTGGACCGCGATGATCTTGTCCTCGGCCTCGACCGAGCCCTCGATCGGGCTGCGATCGAACGACCAGCGGGCCGGTTCGTAGGGAACCGCGAAGCTCGCGAAGAGCTCGTCGTAGAAGTGGCTGCCGCCGAGCAACAGGTCGTGGATCGTGGCGAGGAACTCGCCGCTCTCGGCGCCCTGGATGATGCGGTGGTCGTACGTGCTCGTGAGCGTGACGGTCTTGCTCACGCCGATCTCCGCGATCGTCTGTGGGTCGGCGCCCTCGTACTCCGGCGGGTAGGTGATCGCGCCGACTCCGACGATGACGCCTTGCCCGGGCATGAGCCGCGGTACTGAATGCAGCGTCCCGATCGTGCCCGGGTTGGTCAGCGAGACCGTGGTGCCGGCGAAGTCGTCGACCGTGAGCTTGTTGGCGCGGGCCCGGCGGATGAGGTCCTCGTACGCGGCGTGGAAGCCGGCGAAGTCGAGTGTGTCTGCGTTCTTGATGTTCGGGACGAGCAGCGTGCGGCTGCCGTCGGATTTCTGTTGGTCGATCGCGAGGCCGAGGTTCACGTGCGCGTGACGGACGACGCTCGGCGTGCCGTCGACGACGCCGAAGCTCGCGTTCATGTTCGGCACCTGCTGCAAGGCGCGCACGACCGCGAAGCCGATGAGATGGGTGAAGCTGACCTTGCCGCCGCGATCGCGAGCGAGTTGGTTGTTCAGGATCTGACGGTTGATCTCGAGCAGCTTCGCCGGCAAGGTGCGAACCGACGTGGCAGTCGGCACACCGAGGCTCGCCACCATGTTCTCCACGATGCGCGCCGAAGCGCCCCGCAGGATCTGGGGGGTCTCGCCGTCGAGTGCGAAAGGCGCTGAGGCTCCGTCGGACTTCGCGACTGCAGGAGCGGCCGCCGGTGTCGGCGCAGTCGGGGCCGGGGCCGTCCTGGGCGCGGCGACGTCGGGGCGCGGCTCGTAGTCGGCGAAGAACTCGCGCCAGCCCGCGGAGACCGCGTTGGGGTTCTCGCGGTACAGCCGATACATCTCGTCGATCAGCCCGGCGTTCGGGCCGAGCTCGGTGAAGCGAGACCGGGCGGGATTCGCGTCGGTCGTCATTGTGAACGCACCTCGTTCCGGGGCGGATTTCCGACTACGAGCGTATGACACTCGATCGGCCGATTCGTACCCGCGTCGACCCGCCGGGTCCCGCGGAACTGCTCGAACGTCAGCGTTGGACGAGCTCGCCGAGGCGGAACGCGAGGTCGAGCGACTGGCGGGCGTTCAACCGCGGATCACAGCGGGTCTCGTACTTGTTCTCCAACTGTTCGCCCCGCACGTCGTCGCCACCGCCGAGGCATTCCGTCACGTCGTCGCCCGTCAGCTCGACGTGCACCGCGCCCGGCCAGACCTCGGCCGCGCGGCACGCCAGAAAGAACTGCTCGACCTCGTGCATGACCGAGTCGAAATGCCGCGTCTTGTAGCCGCTCTCGTGCGCGTAGGTGTTGCCGTGCATCGGGTCGCAGGCCCACACCACCGGGTGTCCGGCCCGGGAGACCGCGCGCAGGAGGGGCGGCAGCTTCTCGGCGACGTTGTCGGCGCCCATCCGGCTCACCAGCACGAGCCGGCCGGGCTCGCGGCCGGGATCGAGCCGGCGGCACAGCGCGACCGCGTCCTCAGGCGTCGTGCTCGGGCCGAGCTTCACGCCGATCGGGTTCTGCACCCCGGAGAGGAACTCCACGTGCGCGCCGTCGACCTGGCGGGTGCGCTCGCCGACCCAGAGGAGATGAGCGGAGCAGTCGTACCAGTCGCCGGTGAGGCTGTCGCGGCACGTGTCAGCGCCTCTTCGAACCCGAGGATCAGCGCTTCGTGCGACGTGTAGAAGTCGACTTCGTGCAGCTGGGCCTCGTGCGCGAGGTCGATTCCGCACGCGGCCATGAAGTGCAGCGCCCGCTCGATCCCGTCGGCGACCTCTTCGTAGCGTCGGCCTTCCTGGCGCGAGGCGATGAACTCGAGATTCCACTGGTGCACGCGATTGAGGTCGGCGAAGCCGCCCTTCGTGAACGCGCGTAGGAGGTTGAGGGTGGCCGCGGCCTGGTTGTAGCCCCGGAGCATGCGTTGCGGATCCGGGCGCCGAGCGAGCGCGTCGAACGCGAAGTCGTTGACGATGTCGCCGAAGTACGACGGGAGCTCCTGCCCGTCGCGCGTCTCGACCTGCGACGAACGGGGCTTGGCGAACTGGCCGGCGATGCGTCCGACCTTCACCGTCGGTACACCGGTGCTGTAAGTGAGCACCACCGACATCTGCAGGATGACTTTGAGCTTGTCGCGGATGTTGTCGGCGGTGAACTCTTCGAACGACTCGGCACAATCGCCCGCGTGGAGGAGGAACCCTTCGCCCCGGCTGACCGCGGCCAACGACTCCCGTAGAGATCGGGCCTCGCCGGCGAACACGAGCGGCGGCATGCGGCGGAGCTCGTCGGTGACGCGTTCGAGCTCACCGGTGTCGGGCCACGCGGGCTGGTGCGCCGCGGCGCGGCGACGCCAGCTCGCGGGCTGCCAGTCGAAACCGCCGAGGGAAACGGGCGCACTCATCGGATCAGAGGTACGCGCCGGGGACGCGCTCGCCGGTACCGCCGGGCACGTCGAGCGAGCGGCGGTTGCGCATGTCTTCGAACTGCCGTTGGGCCTGCACCTGCTGGGTGAACAGCGTGGCCTGGATGCCGTGGAAGAGCCCTTCGAGCCAACCGACGAGCTGCGCTTGCGCGATGCGCAGCTCCGCGTCGCTCGGCGTATCAGTCGAAAAGGGCAGGGTCACCGCCGACAGCTCGTCGCGCAGATCGGGCGACAGGATCTCTTCGAGCTCGTGGATCGAACGCTCGTGGATCTCCTTGAGTGAGCGGCGACCGGCGTCGTCGAGCGGAGCGCGGCGTGCTTCGTCGAGCAGGGCGCGCACCATCGCCGCGATCCGGATGAGCTTGGTCGGACGCGAGACCTGCTCGCTCTCGGGGTTGGCCGTGCCCTCCGGGAGGAGCATCGGGGTCTCGACGACCTCGGGGGTGACCGCGGCCTCGCCGGGGGAACCGTCGGTGCCGGGGATCTGCGTCACGGGTCCGAATGCTACCGGCGCGCCCCGTGGCGTCCGGAAAGATTCAGACGAGAGCCCTCTTGTCGGTCTCAGACGAGAGCGGTCTTGCGCTTCGGTGCCGGTCCGTCGAGGTCGACGAGCTTGGCGAGGCGGGGATCGTTCGAGAACACCTCGGTGATCGGCTCTCGCATGCCCAACCGGCGCTGCAGCCGCTCGACCTCGAGCTCTTGGTCCCAGAGCACGAAGGTGACGACCATGCCTTCGTTCCCCGCCCGGGCGGTGCGGCCCGATCGGTGCACGTACGACTTGTGCTCCTCCGGCGGGTCGTAGTGGACGACCACGTCGACGTCGTCGACGTGGATGCCACGGGCGGCGACATCGGTGGCTACGAGCACGCCGTGCTCGTCGTTCTGGAAGTCCTTGAGCGCCTTCTCGCGCGCCGACTGGCGGAGGTCGCCGTGGATCGCGGCGGCGGCGACGCCTTCGCGCTTCAGCTGTGACACGAGCTTGTCGGCGCCGCGCTTGGTGCGCACGAACACCATGGTGCGGGACACGCCCGCCGCGATCGCGCCGAGGACCTTGACGCGATCGAGCTCGTGCACCTTCAAGAAGCGGTGCAGCATGTCGTCGACATCGGCCTCTTCGGACACGACCTCGTGGAGCACCGGGTCGTGCATGTAGCGCCGGACCAAGACGTCGACCTCACGGTCGAGGGTGGCCGAGAACAACAGCGTCTGGCGGTCGTTGGGAACCTTGCGCATGATCCACTCGACCTGCGGCAGGAAGCCCATGTCGGCCATGCGGTCGGCCTCGTCGATGATGAGGATGCCGACCTGGTCGAGGTCGAGCTCACCGCGCTCGAGCAGGTCGATGAGGCGACCAGGGGTCGCGACCGCGACCTCGATCCGGCGGCCGAGATTGCGGATCTGGCGATCCATCGAGGTGCCGCCGTAGAACGCGGCGACGCGTACGCCGATCTGCTTGCCGATCGGGCTCAGCACGTCGACGACCTGCTTGGCCAGCTCACGCGTGGGTACGAGGACGAGCGCGGTCGGATGCCCGGGCTTCGAGGCCTCGGTCGTCTGGATGGCCGGGAGGCCGAAGGCGAGAGTCTTGCCCGACCCGGTCTTGGCCTTGCCGCAGACGTCGCGGCCCGCCAACGCGTCCTCGATCGTCACGGCCTGGACGGGGAACGGCTCGTCGATGCCCTGCTCCGCGAGGGCGTCGACGATCTCGGCCCGGAGGCCGAGCTCTTGGAATGTGGTCACGTTGCTCCTCAACCTGTACGTCGATTCGGAGGCCGATCCTCGGCATCTCCGATCGGAAACAGGTGAGGGACGGCCGCGGGCCCCGGCAGGTGCTCATGGGTACCCGAGACTCCAGGCTAGCTGGTCAGGCGGGATATCCCGTGCACGGACGTCGTCGTGCGGGTCAGCCCTTGCGGTAGCGGGCGATCGACAGGGCTCCGAACACCACGCTGATCCCGACGGCCCAGACGACGGTGCCGAGCACGTAGTAGCCGGTCGAATGCGCGAGGGTGGCGCCCGTGTTCGACCCCAGGACGAGGGATCGGACCGCATCGACCATCACGGTGATCGGCTGGTTCCGGGCGAAGGGTTGCATCCAGCCCGGCATGCTCGCGACCGGCACGTAACCGCTCGACACGAAGGTCAGAGGGAAGACGAGCAGCGAGATGCCCTGCGCGGCCTGGGCCGTGCCCGATACCAGCCCGATGAAGATGAAGACCCACGCGAACGCGTACGCGGCGACGATGCAGAGCCCGAACGCGGCGAGCGCGTGACCGACGCTGTTGTGCAGGCGGAATCCGACCGCGAACCCGATCGCGCTCGTGATCGCGAGCCCCCACGTTGCGGTGACAGTGTCGGCGAGCGCGCGGCCGGCCATCACGCTGCCGCGGGGGATGGGCAGTGAACGCAGCCGGTCGATGAATCCGGCTTCGAGGTCTTCGGCGACACCCGACGCCGCGCTCGACCCGGAGAACAAGACGCCCGTGAGGACGAAGCCCGGGACCAGGAAGTCGACGTACGGAACCGAGCCCGTGTTGATCGCGCCGCCGAACACGTAGCGGAAGATCAACAAGAACATGGCGCCCTGGATGGTGCCGACGACGGCGAGTTGTGGACTACGGGCGAACTTGCGGACAGTTCGGCGCGCGACCTCGACGGATGTCGTCGTAGGGCCCGCAGTCCGATCGGGTGCGGTGATGGTTGCGGTGTGCATCATGCCATCTTTCGTGTGTCGATCTCGGCGTCGGCAGCGGTCCCGGCGGGAGCGACGCCCGTCAGCGCGAGGAACACTTCGTCGAGGGTCGGGCGCCGGAGCGCGACGTCGTCGATCGCGATCCCGAGATCGCCGACGATGCGCACGGCGTCGGTCAGTCGATCCGGTCCGTCTTCGACCGCGATCGCGAGTCGCCTCGTGCCCTGGTCCACGCGTGGCGCGTCGTGACCGAGACGCGCGAGCGCTTCGGCGAGCCGGCCGAGCGCCATGCCGTCGCGCGCGTGGATCTCGACGACGTCCTGACCGGCGCGGCGACTTGAGCTCGTCGGGAGTTCCGGCCGCGATGACCTTGCCGTGGTCGATGATGACGATCTGCTCGGCGAGCCGGTCGGCTTCATCGAGGTATTGGGTCGTCAAGAGCACGTCGGTACCCGTGTTGACGAGGTCGCGGATCGTGTCCCAGAGCTCGATCCGGCTGCGCGGATCGAGTCCGGTCGTCGGCTCGTCGAGCAGGAGCAGCTTGGGCGCGCCGACGAGGCTGGCGCCGAGATCGAGCTTGCGCCGCATGCCGCCCGAGTACGTCTTCACGCGGCGGTCGGCGGCATCGACGAGCCCGAGGCGCTCGAGCACGGCGTCGGCGTTGGCGCGTGCCGCGCGCGCTCGGTGCCCGAACAACCGGGCGATCATCTCGAGGTTCTCGCGTCCGGTCATCGTCGGCTCCACCGCGGCGTACTGTCCGGCGAGCCCGATCAGCCGGCGGACCTCCTTCGGCTGTTTCAGCGCGTCGACGCCGGCCACGCGCAGCGACCCGGAGTCGGGACGCAACAGGGTCGCGACCGCGCGCACGAACGTCGTCTTGCCTGCGCCGTTCGGACCGAGCAGCGCGACGACGCGGCCATCGCTCGCGACGAGATCGAGACCGTCGAGCGCGCGTACCTTCTTGTAGTGTTTGGTGAGGCCGCGTGCCTCCACGAGCGGAGTCATTCCTCGTTTCCTTCCGTCGGAAACCACTGTCGTGGCTCGTGATCGTTCGTGTACCAACCGCGCCACTCCTCGAGCCCGTCGAGCTTCTCGTTCTCGAGGTCGTTGACGAGGGTGTGCACGAAGTCGAGCTCGGCGCGCGTCAGTGCATCGCCGTACTCCGACTCGAGCATGAAGAGGCGCGGGAGCCCTTGTTCTCGTGCGAGTGCACGCGTCGCATTGGATTGCGTGAGTCGGATCTCCAGCGCGATCGCGCGGCGGCGCAGGAGGGCGATCGCGTCGTCGGGGGCGAGCGCGGGCAGCAACGACGAGCGCGGCCTCGAACTGGAGGTACTCCTTGGTCGGCGACGAGACGAGCTCCGACAACCAGTCGGTGAGTTCGCGCCGCCCGAGCGCGGTGATGTCGTAGATCGTGCGTTCGGGGCGTTTGCCCTCGCGGACCGTCTCGCGCGGCTCGATCATCCCCCGGCGCCGCGAGGCTTTCGACGACGCTGTAGAGCGAGCCGAAGTTCAGCCGGATGCTCTCGTCCTTGGCCCGGCTCTTGAGCGTCTGCGCGACCTCGTAGGGGTGCATCGCCCGCTCGTGCAGGCACGACAGGATCGCCAGGGCGAGCGGATTGGACCGGCTGCGAGCGCTCATTGGTGGTCAGAATACTCTGGATCGAGTATCAGGGAAAGAGCATTCTGGCGAGATGTCTCGACGGCAGGTCTCGACGGCAGGTCTGGTGGAAGGGTGAACGTGCGGCTTAGCGTCGGGCCGTGGCCTACGCGACTCGACCGATGCACGACGCCGACTCGCACATCATGGAACCTGCCGACTGGCTCCACCCCTATCTCGACGTCCGCACACGCGAGCGCTTTCCGTACGTCTGGAACGACGGCGACGAGGAGACGACGCCGCAGGACGCGGTGGAGCGCGCGACGGCGAAGCACGGCGATCCCCGCTACCGCGCGGAAGCCGCCGCGCAGATCACACTGCGCAAGAACTTCCTCGCGACGGGTTCATTCCTCAATGCCGATCGTCCGGGCGCGCTCGACCTGCTCGGCTTCGCGAGCCAGCTCGTGTTCGACACGTTCACGAGCCCGAACGTGTTGCGCTTCGACCGCGACGGCGACCACGCGCTCGCGATCGCTCTCGCACGCGCCCAACACCGCGCCGAGCTCGAATGGTGTTCGGTCGATCCACGTCTCCTGCCCGTGACGGTCGTACCCGTCGGCGATCCGGCGGCGGCCGTCACTCTCACGACCGAAGCGATCGACGCCGGCAGCGCCGCGATCTGGATCGGTCAGTACCCCGCCGGTCACTCACCGAGCCACGTCGCGCTGGAGGCGATGTGGGACGCGTGCGCGCAAGCGGGCGTCCCGGTCGTGCTGCACGTTGCCGGCGCCGGCGCGAACGTCATGCCGCGCGACTTCTTCGACAATGGTCTCCCGCCGGTTCCCGACTTCCACGGTGGCGACACGAACTTCAAGTCGATCGACTATCTCTCGATCCCCCTGCCCGTGATGCAAACCCTCAACGCGTTGATCGTCGACGGCGTGTTGATGCGGCATCCGGCCCTGCGCATCGGGGTCATCGAGCTCGGAGCCACCTGGGTTCCGGGGTGGATGCGCTCGCTCGACTCCGCCCACGAAGCGTTCCGCAAGAACGAGACCCGGCTGCAGGCCATGGAGATGAAGCCGAGCGAGTACGTGCAACGCCAGGTGCGGGTGACGCCGTACCCGCACGAGGACACCGGCTGGACGATCGCGAACGCCGGCTCCGAGGTGTGCATGTTCTCTTCCGACTTCCCGCACGTAGAAGGTGGCCGCAACCCCATCGCGCGTTTCGAACGCAGCATGGAAGCTGCTGGTATCGACGCGAAATTCGCGCGAGCGTTTCTACGTCGACAACTTCGCGGATCTCCTCGGCCCGGTTCTCGAGCGCCGAGGCGTGACGATCGCGAGCTAGGGGAGAGCGAGTCAGGCTTCGCGCGCCGGCGCGCAACGCGCGTCGCCACACGCTGCGATACGCGTCGATGCCGTCGGGCGCGAGCGCGCCTTCGGGTCCGGTCGCGATCGACACCGCGTTCGGGAATGCTCCCCCAGACCGCGACGTTCGCCTCGGTCCACGCGTCGACGACCTCTTGGTAGTCCCGCGTGTAGGCGCGGGCGGACGAGATCACGAGACCGACTGGCAGCTTTCGGGGAACGAGGTCGAGTACGGCCTCGACCCGCGCCGTCTCGACGCCGCCGACGCGCGGTCGGCACAACCACGATGTCGGCGCGTTCGATCGCCTTGGCGAGGAGCCGTTCGTTGCCCGGCGGGGTGTCGACGACCGCGACGTCGTCAGGGTCGATCTTGTCGAGCGCTTTCAACAGGAGTCGGTCGGTGGGCGCCTCGAGCAGGGTCACCCGCTCCAGAAATTCGTCCTCGGCGTTCTCCAGCCAGTCGGCCGCGCTGGCCTGGGGGTCGGCGTCGATGAGCGTGGCCGGGTGCCGGGCGGCAGCCAGAGCCGACAGGTAGACCGAGGTCGTGGTCTTGCCGACCCCGCCTTTCAGGGCCGCGACGATGATGATCATGGCGGAAACGTACCGAGTCCGGTCCGGGCCGCGGCGCCGGTCGTGGTCCCGAGCGCGCGATGGCGAGATACCTACCTACAAGTAGGTAGGCTCTCGGGCATGCCCCTCACGAGCTCCCGTGACCTGGTCGACGTCCTCGTCCCCGATGTCGAACGCCTGTACGAGCGCCACCTCGCGACCACCAAGGCGTGGATGCCCCACGATCTCATCCCGTGGGAGCGCGCCGCGCAGACCGACCCGCGCGGCCGGTTCGACGAAGCCGCCTCGCCACTCTCCACCGGTGTCCGCAGTGCGCTGATCGTCAACCTGCTGACCGAGGACAACCTTCCGTACTACTTCGAGACCATCAACCGGATGTTCGCGAACGACGTCTGGCGCGAGTGGGCGAAGCGCTGGACCGCCGAGGAGATGCGCCACGGAATCGTGATCCGCGACTACATCGCAGTGACACACGCGGTCGATCTCGACGCGCTCGAACGCGCCCGCATGCATCAGGTGTGCGGCGGGCAGGTTCCGCAACCCGACACCGCGGTCGACGTGCTCGCGTACGTCGCGTTGCAGGAGCTCGCGACGCGCATCTCGCACCGGAACACCGGCAACGTGCTCGACGACGAAGCCGGGTACAAGGTGATGGCCCGTGTCGCCGCCGACGAGAACCTCCACTATCTCTTCTACCGTGATCTTGTCTCCGCCGCGCTCGAAGTCGATCCGTCGACGACGATGTGCGCGATCGAGCGCCAGGTGCGCACGTTCGAGATGCCGGGCGTCGGCATTCCCGATTTCGTCGCGCACGCGACCGCGATCGCATCCGAAGGCATCTACGACCTCGTGCTTCACCACGACCAGGTCCTGGTTCCCGTCGTGTTGCGCCACTGGGGCATCGAGACCGTCGAAGGTCTGAACGCCGATGCCGAGATCGCGCGTGAGCGCATCGTGCACCACGTCGAGCGCATCGGCCGGATCGGCCGTCGGTTGGCCGACCGCCGCCGCTCGGCCGAGGCGTTGGCGTCACACTGACGCGGACACTGACGCCGGCCCCGCGGCCGCGTTAGACATGGCGGTGTGAGCGCCATCGAGGTCCGGGGTCTGCGCAAGGCGTACGGCGACGTCGACGCAGTACGCGGCCTCGACTTTCGCGTCGACGAAGGCGAGGTCGTGGCGGTGCTCGGCCCGAACGGCGCGGGCAAGACGACGACCGTCGAGATCCTCGAGGGCTATCGCGAGCGCGACGCAGGCGACGTGAGTGTGCTCGGCTTCGATCCCGCCGACGGTGGCGCCGAGTTCCGGGCGCGCATCGGCATCGTGTTGCAGTCGGGCGGCTTCGATCCGTATCTCACCGCGAGCGAGATGCTCGAGATGTACGCCGGCTACTACCCGGCGCCCCGTTCGGTCGACGAAGTGCTCGAACTGATCGATCTGCGGGAGAAGGCGACCAGCCGCGTCCGTACGCTCTCCGGCGGTCAGCAGCGCCGCCTCGATCTCGGTCTCGGTCTCGTCGGCGATCCCGACCTCCTCTTCCTCGACGAGCCCACAACGGGGTTCGATCCTTCGGCCCGGCGCCAGGCCTGGGAGGTCATCCGTCGGCTTGGCGATCTCGGCAAGAGCGTGCTCCTCACGACGCACTACATGGAGGAGGCGCAGGCGCTCGCCGACCGCGTAGTGGTGATCGCGGCAGGGGAGAAGGTCGCCGACGCTTCGCCCGAGTCGATCGGCGGTCGGGCGACAGCCGAGGTCACGATCCGCTTCGATCTCCCGAGCGGTGTCGGCGCCGCCGATCTTCCCGTTGCCGCGACCGAGGAGCCTGCTCGCGTCGCGCTGATCCGCACGGCACACCCCACCCTCGTGCTGCACGACCTCACGGAGTGGGCTGTTGCCCGCGGCGAGGAGCTCGACGGGCTCACAGTCGCGCGGCCGTCGCTCGAGGACGTGTACCTGCAACTCACCGACGACGAGGATCGGCAATGACGGCAGTGGTGCGGTCGACGCTGCGTCAGATCCGCTGGGAACGCAAGATCTTTTGGCGCAACCCGGCATCGGCGGGTTTTACATTCGCGTTCCCGCTGATGTTCCTCGTCATCTTCGCGGGCATCTATGGCAACTCGACGATCCACCTCGCACACGGGACCGCGAAGTACGCGCAGTACTACGTACCGTCGATCGTCGCGTTCGGCGTGATCTCCGCGTGCTATTCGAACCTGGCGTTCTCGATCTCGATCCGCCGCGACCGCGGCATTCTCAAGCGGGTCCGGGGCACGCCGCTACCGCCCGCCGCCTTCCTGGGCGGGATCGTCGGCAACACGGTGATCGTGTCCGCGATCCTGACGGCGTTGACCACCATCCTCGGTCTGACCGCGTACGGCGTGACGTTGCCGCACCGGTACGCCGGCCTGATCATCACGGTTGCGCTCGGCGCCTTCTGCTTCACCGCGTGCGGAGCCGCAGTCGCCACCTTCATCCCCAACGAGGACGCCGCGCCCACGATCGTCAACTTCGTGCTGTTCCCATTGCTGTTCATCTCCGGGATCTTCGGCCCGATCTCGAACACGTCCGTCCCCGGCCGCATCTCCGCGCTGTTCCCGATCCGGCACCTCGGTCAGCAGATGGTGGCGGTGTTCGACCCGTCGATCAGCGGGAGCGGGATCTCGCTCGTGCACGTTGCGGTGCTTCTCGGGTGGGCAATCGCCACGGCTCGCGGTTGCCGCGGTCCGGTTCCGGTGGGAACCGCCGCCGCAGTAGCGATGATCGGTGCGCCCGCGGGCCGCGATCGGAGTTCGAGCGCCGGACGGTGTCGCTAGGGTCTGGCGATGGCGACGACGGACAGCGGCCGCGCCCGCAGGCGGACTGCTGTTGCACTCGGCCAGAGGCCGGATCGCGCTCGCGGCCACCGTCGGCGCCAGTGGCATGGCGATGCTCGACGGCACGATCGTCAACGTGGCGCTGCCGCACATCGGTGCCGACTTCGACGCGAGCGTCGACGCGTTGCAGTGGGTATTGACCGGCTATCTCCTCGCGCTGGCGTCGCTCATCCTCCTCGGCGGCGCGCTGGGTGACCGGTTCGGCCGGCGGCGCGTCTTTGTCATCGGTACCGTGTGGTTCGCCGGGGCGTCCTTGCTCTGCGGAGCGGCGCCGAACATCGACGTCTTGATCGGCGCTCGTGTGCTGCAGGGCGTCGGCGCGGCACTCCTCACCCCCGGCAGCCTCGCGATCCTGCAGGCCAGCTTTCGCCGCGACGACCGAGCCCCGGCAGTCGGCGCGTGGTCGGGACTGGGCGGGGTCGCGGGCGCGGGCGGGCCCTTCCTCGGCGGCTGGCTCGTCGACGGACCAGGGTGGCGGTGGGCGTTCCTCCTCAACGTTCCCGTGGCCGTGCTGGTCGTCGTGTGCGCCCGCACCGCAGTGCCCGAGTCGCGCGATCCGCACGCAGCACGCGGCCTCGATCTTGCCGGCGCCGCGATTGCGGTCGCGAGCCTCGCCACCGCGACCTGGGCGCTCACCGAGGCGGGGCCGCGCGGTTGGACCGATGCCGACGTGCTCGCCGCCGCCGTTCTTTCGCTGGGCGGGATCGTCGCGTTCGTCTGGCGCATGCGCCACACCCACGACCCGTTGGTGTCACCCGCGTTGTTCCGCAGCCGCGAGTTCACCGTCACGAACCTCGCCACCGTCTTGCTCTACGGCGCGCTCGGCGTGACTTTTTTCCTCGTCGTGTACGAACTCCAGGTCGCGTCGCACTGGTCGGGCCTGAGCGCGGGCACCGCGCTGTTGCCGGGCACGGTGTTGATGTTCGCGTTGTCTGCGCAGTCGGGTGCGCTCGCGCAGCGCATCGGCCCCCGACTGCAGCTCACCGTCGGCCCCCTCCTCGCCGCGGGCGGCCTTTTCCTGCTCACCCGCATCGGCCCCGACGCGTCGTGGCTCGCGGACGTGGCGCCAGGTTCGGTGCTCTTCGGTATCGGGCTGGTCACGTTCGTCGCACCGCTGACGGCGACGGTGATGGGTTCGGTAGGCGACGATCATGTGAGCGTCGCGTCGGGAGTGAACAACGCCATTGCCCGCACCGCGAGTCTCGCGGCGGTCGCGGTCGTCCCCGTCGTGTCGGGCCTGACCTCCGCGGTCGGAGCCGACCAGGTCACGCATTCGTTCCGCATCTCACTCGTGATCGCTGCGATTGTTGCGGCCGCGGCGGCGCCGCTCAGCTTCTTCGGTTTGAGTGGTCGTGCGCGCGCGAAGCGAACAGCGCGGACTGTGTTCTGCTCGGTCGACGGACCGCCGTTGCACCCCGACCCCGCGCAGTGCCCGAGTGTCGCGGTCGTTGGCGGGTAGGCGGCACGCCGAACCGCGACCGGACTTGACGGCCACCCGTAGTCTGGCGCGAATGAGTGACACCGGCGGCGCCGACACCGCATGGCCGCTCCTCGACGCGCGCACGCTCGCCGAGCTCGAAGCGGTCGGGGAGGTGCGCGACGTCGTCGCGGGCGACGTCCTGTATCGCGCCGGTGGCCCGACCCCTGACTTCTTCGTCGTCCTCGAAGGCGAGGTGCAGATCGTTCGTATCGACGACTCGAACGAAGTCGTCGTCGCGACGCACGGTGCGCATCGCTTCCTCGGAGAGCTGAACCTCCTGACGGGCCAGCGCGCGTTTCTGACCGCGCGGATCTCGAAGCCGGGTCGGCTGCTCGCCGTTCCGCTCGCCACGTTCCGGCAACTGATGAGCTCCAAGCCCGAGTTCTCCAACACGATCTTTCGGGCCCTCGTCGGCGCGGCGCGAGATCCTCCGAGCCGGCGAAGGGGCCAGTGCGATCCGCATCATCGGCTCGCGGTACTCACCCGACGCGATGGCGCTGCGCTCGTTCGCGGGCCGGGCCCAGCTCCCGTTCCTGTGGATCGACCTCGAGGACGCCGACGACGCACCGGTGTTCCTTGCCAACCAGGGCTTGCGTCCACGCGACGTGCCGGCCGTCATCACGCCGACGGCCAAGTTGCGCCGACCATCGGTAGGGGAGTTCGCGGAGCATCTCGGTCTCACCTATCACCCGGTTCCGGGATATCTGTTCGACGTCGTGGTGGTTGGCGCGGGGCCGGCCGGGCTCGCCGCCTCCGTATACGGCGCTTCGGAAGGGCTCGAGACGCTCTCGCTCGACGCCGCCGGCGCCGGCGGTCAGGCCGGCGCGAGCTCGCGCATCGAGAACTACGTCGGGTTCCCGAACGGTGTCTCCGGCGAAGAACTCGTGACGAACGCCGCGATCCAGGCCATGCGGCTCGGCGCGCGTCTCAACGCACCGTGCGAGGTGGGGGGTCTCCGGCGGGAGGAAGGATTTCACGTCGTGGTACTCGCCGACGGCAGCGAGATTCCGACGCGAGCGGTGATCATCGCGTCGGGCGCGCGCTACCGCCGGCTCGAGGTCGATGATCTCGAACGGTTCGAGGGTGCGGGGGTTTACTACGCGGCGACGGAGTTGGAGGCGCGCGTGTGCCGTGGCTTCGACACGGTCGTCGTCGGGGGCGGCAACTCCGCGGGCCAGGCCGCCATCTTCCTGGCCCAGCAGGGAAGTCCGGGTCGCGCTCGTCGTGCGCCGGCGGCAACTTGCCGAGACGATGTCGCAGTACCTGATTGCGCAGCGTCGAGGCCGACGACCGCATCACGGTGCTGCAGCACACCGAGGTGCACGGCCTCGCCGGCGACGCGCACCTCGAGCAGGTGACCCTCGAGAACAACCAGACCGGTGAGCTTCGTACGGTGCCGTGCCAGGGCTTGTTCTGTTTCATCGGCGCCGTTCCCGCGACGGCATGGCTCGGCGATTGCGTGATGCTCGACCGGTCGGGATTCGTCGTCACCGATCGATCGCTTCCGGCGGCGGTCACGGACAGTACCGACTTCGGTGGTCGCGATCCGTTTCCGTTCGAGACCTCGATGCCGGGAGTCTTCGCGGTCGGCGACGTCCGTAGCGGTTCGCTGAAACGGGTCGCGGCCGCAGTCGGCGAAGGGTCGAGTGCGGTGCGCCAAGTCCACGAATATCTTGCAACTCACGCGTGAGCGGAACCTGAGGAGGAGTCATGGCCAGATTCACCCGAGGCTTCGGCGGACGCGCCCGAGGTGAGCGCGATCCTCGCCTTCCGCCGGGCCAGTACGACACGGGGAACAACTGGCCGGTGCTCACCGCGGAGGTCACGCCGCGGATCGACACTGCGACCTGGACGTTCAGGGTCGAAGGGCTCGTGGACCGGCCGACGACGTGGACCTGGGACGAGATCCACGCGCTGCCGCCGTCGGTGTACTCCGGTGCGATCCATTGCGTGACGACCTGGTCGAAGTTCGAGACGCACTTCGCCGGCGTCTCCGTCGATACGTTGCTCGACATCGCGGGTGTGAAGCCGAGCGCGTCGCACGTGCTCGCGTTCTCGCACACCGCCTACACGACGAATCTGCCGCTCGCCGACGTGACCGGAGGTAAGGCGTGGGTGGTGTGGGACTACGAGGGCAAGCCGCTCGAACCGGCGCACGGCGGTCCGGCGCGGCTGCTGGTGCCGCATCTCTACTTCTGGAAGAGCGCGAAGTTCGTCGCCGGACTGCGGGTGCTCGATCACGACCAGCCCGGTTTCTGGGAGCAGAACGGATATCACGATCGCGGCGATCCGTGGCTCGAGCAGCGGTACCAGGGTGACTGACGCCACGTTGCCGGCGCCCGGCGGCGCCGCGCCTCGGATGTCGTGGCAGCCGGCGACGGTCGTCGACATCCGCGCGGAGACCGCGCCGCGCCAAGACATTCCGGCTCGCGCTCTCCGAACCGTCGCCGCACCGCGCCGGGCAGCACTACGTGCTCCGGCTTACCGCGCCAGACGGATACAGCGCTTCTCGCTCGTACTCGGTCGCGTCGGCGCCCGACGGCAGCAACGAGATCGAGCTCACCGTCGAACGGCTCGAGGGCGGCGAGGTCTCGACCTTTCTGCACGACGAGGTCGCGCTCGGCGACGAGCTCGAGGTGCGGGGACCGATCGGCGGCTGGTTCGTGTGGAACACCGACTCGCCCGCAGTGCTCGTTGGCGGGGGCTCGGGTGTCGTGCCGCTGATGGCGATGCTGCGGCTCGCTCGCCGGTCGGGACACACCGATCTCGTGCACCTTGTCGTTTCGGTGCGCACGCCGGACGACCTCTACTACGCGAGCGAGATCGTCGGGCCCGAGACCAACGTCGTCTACACGCGTGTCGCGCCGCCCGGTGCCACGCGCCCGCCCGGTCACCTCAGCCGCGCCGACCTGCCGACCGAGATCGCGCCTGACGCCCGGGCCTACGTGTGCGGATCCTCCGGCTTCGCGGAGGCGGCCGGCGCGACGCTGATGGGCGCGGGGGTGGCGACCGAGCAGATCCGGGTCGAGCAGTTCGGGCCAACCGGTTGACCGCCCGGGTCGGGATCCTCCGAGGAGTCGCTCCCGGAGGCGCGACAGGACGCCTCCGGGAGTCGATCAGACCGTGTGTACCTGGTACCTCACAATAGTTGCAAGCTTACATGTTTAGCCGATTCCGCCAGCCGGCGAGCGGCCCGACCGTTCGGTCACGTCCCGGGCGAGGGCGTGGCCGGCAGACGAGATGGTCAACACCGGTCGACCTGGGCACACGCTCGCGGGTACGGCGATCGCGAGACCGAGACACCGAAGCCGATACCGCACGTATCTCGCTGCAGACACTGAAGTGCCGAGCGCCGTGGCGAGGTTCTCGAGCGTCTGAGGTCCGCACGTCTCGAGCAGCACCAGCGCCGAGCACTCGGAGCGAGTCAGGGTTCGGCCTGCACCATCGGCTCCGATGATCTCGTCGCGCCTGTCGTCATCAGCGGCCGACACGGCTCTTCCCCCTCACGGCCGGCACCACGACTATCGGCACCGGGCTGCAGAGCTCGAGCTTTCGCGTCGTTCCGCCTCCGAGCGCGTCGTGCAGCGCGCTGTGATCCGGACCTCCGATCACGATCAGATCCGCGCGGCTCTGACGTGCGCTCCCCGCGAGCTCATGGGCGGGCTCTCCCCGCAAGACGCGCAGCACCGCCGCGATGCCCCGATCTCGCAGTTGGCGGATCACGGTTTCGTTTATGCGGGCTCGCATGCGTCCGACGTACGACTCGGAGTCGGCCTGGAGGCTCGAAATGACCCAGAGTGTCGTCCGCGGAACGACGTAGACGACGATGACCTGCACGGCCGTCCCGGCTGCGAACCTCGAGATCCACTCGACAATCGCTTCGTCGCGCACGGTCAGGTCGACTCCGACGATGACACGCTGACCTCCCGTGGTCATCTCAACCGTCCGGGACACTCAGCGCGCAGGCGTTCATCGGCAATGCGGACCAGCGCCATCTGTCTCTCTTTCGTAGCCGGCATAGCGCACGTCCTTCGATTTGCGAGGCTTCTACAACGACTGTAGCATAGCAAGCATTGTAGGAGAACAGACAAGGTCCGGCGAGTACGTGAGAGCCGGCGAGTACGTGGCGAATGGTCCACGTCGGGATCGCTGACGTTCTTCCGCGTTCAGTCGCGGCGCGCCCAGTGCGGTTGGAGTGCGAACGGGGCGGTTGCAAGCAGATGAGATCGGTCGGGGGGCGGTGTAAGCACGCGGAGTGAGTCATGTTGGAACTCGTTGGCGGATTCGCTGCCCTCGGCGTCGCCGATCGTCGCCATGACCTCCGGCTGCGCGAACCGACCGGTATCACGCAGTTGTACGAGCCGGTGGCGGAGGACGCGATCGGGGTCGCACGCCGGGAGTTCTTCAACCGAGGTCTGCTGACGCTCGCCGCGTTCTCACTCGCGGGCACGGGAAGCGCACTGCTCGGGTTCGGGCACGACACGATCACGATCGATACGGAAGCGGTGATCCTCGGTCCCCCTGTCGGTACCAATACCACCGGTCAGAACGCAGCCGGGCCGCTCTGTGTATAGGTCGCGGGCCGGCCCACGCGGGTGCTCACGCTTGATCCAACGAACCCACAGCAGAAGGACAGATCGATGAACCTCGTGCACCGGGTCTTGCACCCGAACCCGATCGCCTCGCTCGACGCGTACATCTCGGCCCGCGGCGGCGGCGGCTTACGGGTCGCCCGACGGCTCGACCCCGACGACATCATCGAAGAGCTCTCTCGCTCCGGACTCCGCGGCCGCGGTGGCGCGGGATTCCCGACCGGTCGGAAGTGGCGAAAGGTGCGCGACAACGCTTCGCAGATCCTCCCGACTTCGGTGGTCGTCAACGCGGCCGAAGGCGAACCGGGGACGTACAAGGACCGTACGATCCTGCGCAACAATCCCTATCAGGTGATCGAAGGTGCGCTCATCGCGGCCCGGGCCGTCGACGCCGACCAGATCGTCATCGCAACCAAGCGGGCGTTCGCGACAGAGGTCGCGCGACTCCGCTCGGCCGTGGGCGAGATTCGGCGCGCGGGGTGGGCCGACGGCGTCGACATCACCGTGTTCGAAGGCCCGAGTGAGTATCTCTACGGCGAAGAGACGGCGCTGTTGGAGACGATCGACGGGCGGTACCCGTTCCCGCGCGTTGCGCCGCCATACCGCCGCGGATTACGTGAAGTCGTTACCACCGACGCGGCGTTGCGTTCGAGGAGCGGCTTGTCGGCCTCTGTGCAGCTGGCAGGACCGGCGGATCACTTGCTGGCGCCGCCTGCGCTCGTTGACAACGTAGAGACTCTCGCGAACGTGCCTCGCATACTCGCGCGCGGCGCCTCGTGGTTTCGGACGCTCGGTACCGAGAGTTCGCCGGGCACGATCGTCTGCACCGTCACAGGCTCGACCCGTCGTGCCGGCGTCGGCGAAGTGATGATGGGCACGCCACTCCGCGACGCGATCGAACTCATCGGTGGGGGAGCGCGCGACGGACGCAAGATCGTCGGTGTTCTGCCCGGCGTCTCGAACGGAATCATCGCCGAGCAGAACATCGACGAGCCGATCAGTTACGAATCGCTCGCCCGGATCGGGAGTGGCCTCGGATCTGCCGGCTTCATCGTGCTCGACGACACCGACGACATGGTCGCGGTTGCCGCGGGTGTCTCTCGCTTCCTTGCGGTCGAATCTTGCGGTCAGTGCACACCCTGCAAGCTCGGAGGGCAGAAGATCGCCGCGCTGCTCGCCAAACTGTCGAGGTCGGACGCCTCTTCGTCCGACCTGCGGGTCTTGCGTTCGTGCCTCGGCGCCGTCTCCTACGGTGCCCGTTGCTCGCTCGCCGGCCAACAACAAGCCGTAGTCTCGAGCCTGTTGGACGGGTATCCCGAAGCGGTCTCCGCCCATCTCCGTCGTCGCGCCCGCGCCGCGGAGCCGGTCCTCATCGCCGAGCTCGTCGAACTGCGAGACGGTCGCGCCGTCATCGACGAGCGACAACTCGAAAAGCAGCCCGACTGGACCTTCAATGCAGTCCCTTCCCGCAAGACGCCGGCCGCGCGACTCGGCGAACACCGAACTCCGGAACGGCTCGATCGGGCGAAGCCGGCGTGAGCGACGAGTCCCTCGAACGACGATCGAGTGGCGCAGTCTCGGCGCTGAATGGCGTCAAAATGACTCATGCATGCTGCGGATGATGCCGTCGAGCATGCGTTCCGCCGGATATCGCCGCGCGAGTTGATCTCGGGCCCAACCGAGAGCCGGTCGGTGGAGAAACATGACTCGCGCCAGCCGGCGCGACTCCGTCTGGTTACGTTCGATGATTCCCCTGCACCGCTTCTCGTAGAGCTCGAGCGCGAGCGGCACGGTGGTTCCGTCGGCGCGAGAAAGCTCGTCGGCCAATGCGGCCGCGGCGCGCATCGCGTTCGACGCGCCGACTCCCGCAGTCGGGAGGAACGCCGCCGCGGCATCGCCACAAAGTGCGATGCGTCGATCCACCCAGCGGCGAGAGCGCACATCACGCATCGGCCAGCGATAGGAGACGTCGGCGTCATCGAGCGCACCGGCGATTGCGCTCCCGCGAGGGAGTGGATCCAGGACCTGGCGAAGTCGATCCCGTGGACCTCCGGCGGCAGCGGCCATCGTCTCCGACGGTGCGCCGGCCGCGCACATCACCGCTCCGGGCGCGGGATAGACCCCGAAGAACCAGTTGTGGCCCCACCATTCCTTGGCAACCGGTTCCGGAAACCGTTCCCGACCGGTCCACCAGGTTTGCAGCACCCAACCCGCGTCGAAAGTTGGTTGAGTTCCGAAGGTCAGCTGCCGCGTTGGCGAGTTCATCCCGTCGCAGGCGACCACCAGATCGAAATATCCCGTCGAGCCGTCGGCGAACGTGACGTCGATGCCCGATCCCGTTTGCGCGATGGACGCAACCGTCACGCCGCGACGAATGTCGGCGGCGCCGCATCTCTCTTCGAGGAGATCGACGAGAGCTTGGCGACTGATCATCACCCACGGGCCGACCGCCCCGGTCAAGCGCGACATCTCGACTCGTTGTAGGAGCCGACCGCCGTGATCGGCGAGCTCGTAGCGCTCCAAGGCCAGGCCGCGCGCGACGAACTCGTCGTAGAGGCCGATGCCATGCAGGACGCAGCTCCCGAGCGGATACAGCCCAATCGCATATCCGTCGCTCGGTTCGCACGCACGTTCCACGATCGTGATGTCAGGCGCCTGACCCGCGAGCCGCACGGCCAACGTCAGGCCGGCAACCCCTGCACCGACGATCAGGATGCGCATCCCGAAATCCTGCCATCACGCTCGGAAACCGTGGTTCGCAAAGCGAACCGGTTCGTGCCCTCGGCAGGATTCGAACCTGCGCACACGCCTCCGGAGGGCGATGCTCTATCCCCTGAGCTACGAGGGCAAGGGCGTCCGATCGTAGCGGGCGCGCCGCTTCTCGGGTGGGGGACGTCGACGCGTGCGGCCGAGGTGGCGGTTCAGCGCGTCGAGTGTGGCTCGGGACGCGGCGTCGATCACGCTGCCCCCGGACGAGAGTCCGTAGTGAACGGGGGAGCGGGCGTCGACAGCCTCGAGCGCGACGGCGACCGTGTGCCGGCCGACGCCGTCGGTCGGGTCGAGGACTCGCACCCATTTCATGCGAGCGTTCACACCCGTTCCGAGATCGCGGACGGCGTCGAGCGTCGCGACGACGGATGCTTCGGCGCCGCGGCTGGCGGCGGCCCGCCCGATGGTGCGGCGGCCGTCGAACACGAGGTGGACCTCGAGCTCATCGGTCTCGGGGAACGCGAGGACGGCGAGGAGCCGGCAGCGCGTGGACTCATGCGTCTCGGCGTCGGGCGGCGCGTCCACCGCGCCCTCGCCGGTCGGGCTCGTCGGCGCGATCGGGGCACCGGGAGGGATCGCGTCGGGGGCAGTGCGCCAGCGAACGACCTCGACTGCAACCGGGCGATCGGAGTGCCGGGCCGCGATCCGCGACGCGGAGACGGGGACGGGCTGCTTAGCGACGTCGGCCCGGTTTCCCGGGTCCGACACGTGGAGCTGCACCAAGAGCACGTCGTCGGAATCATCGAAGCCTGCCGCCGCGCACACCCGGGAGCTGACGTAGCTCGAGCTCGAGGTCGTCGATCGACCAGATGTCGTTCGGTCGGGCCGGGGTCATCGTTTCGCCTGCTTGGCCTCGTAGAGGCGGGAGTCGGCGAGCGACACGAGTTCGTCGAACGTCGTCTCCTCCTGCGGGCACGCGGCCACGCCGTAGGAGAACGCTGGGCACGCGCTCTCGACGCCTTCGGCGCGCCGGACGCGGTCGAGGAGCGCCGGCACCAGGTCGGCCTCCGTGTTCGGCAGGATCATCGCGAACTCGTCGCCGCCGATCCGGCCCGCGTTATCGCCGAAGCGGAGCGTGCGGCGGAACCGTTGGCCCAGGTCGCGTAAGGCGGCATCGCCGGCCTGGTGGCCCTGCTGGTCGTTGATGATCTTGAAGTGGTCGAGGTCGAGCAGGACGAGCGTGAAGGGCCAGTCGTACCGGGTGCTGCGGGCAATTGCCATCTCGAGCAAGCGGTCGAAGCTCCGACGGTCGTACAAACCCGTGAGCGCATCGTGCCAAGCGTCGTAGCGGAGGACGTCGAGCCGCAACGCGACGACGCAGAGCGTGAGCAGCAGCGAGCGATCGAACATCTGCTCGTCGAGGGCGGGCCGGGTGTAGAGACCGGGCGCAGAGAGGAGGAGCTCCTCGTCGTCGGCCCCGAGCGGCCGCCGGCCCGCGCAAAAGATCTGCGGACCGAGATTCGACTCCTCGACGACGACCGCGGCGTCGTCGAGCTGGAACCGGGCAACGAGTGCGTCGAGCGCCCGGTAGATCAGCGCGATGCCGGATTCGCTGGTAGCGACTATCGAGGCGAGGTCTTCGCCCAAGGCCTGCATCCGCGCTACTCCGCTCGGAGCATCGCTGCCCTCGGTCGCGGAGTCAGTGGCGCGCGCCCCCGCCGAACCGGGAAAGAGCGCACCCAGCCCACGTGCTCCACCCGACTGCTGCGACACCGTCGCCCTCCTTGGCCCATCGCAACGGCCCCCGACCGTGAGGTGCGCCGCGCCCCCCTTGATGCCCTGAATTGATTGAGCAGCAAGCATACCGACGCGCGCGCCCCGCGCGAAATGGCTCTTGGTCACATCTCGTTCGACCCGAGGGCGAACTCCTCCGACAAGGTACGATTCGCACACCCGAGTGACTGTGCCTGCCTTCGTGATCTCGTACCCATGATCCGAGACGACCTCTGCAGTGCCCTGGGTCGCGCGCTCGCGGGCGCCGGGCTGCCCGAGCCCGCCGGTGGCATCGAGATCGAACCGGCCCGTAGTCGCGAGCACGGCGACTGGGCATCGAACGTGGCCCTGAAGCTTCGCAGCGTCGTCGGTGGCAGCCCGCACGACATCGCGCAGCGGATCAAGGACCAGCTCGAGGCCGAGAGCGTCCCGCATCTGGCCAAGGTGGAAATCGCCGGGCCTGGGTTCCTCAACCTCTTCCTCGCGTCCAGCTGGCTCTACGACGTCCTGCGCGACGTGGTCGCGGCCGGCGGGGCTTATGGCCGTTCCACGCTGCTCGCCGGGCGTCGCATCAACCTCGAGTTCGTGTCGGCCAACCCGACCGGACCCTGCACGCGGGCGGTGGCCGCTGGGTCGCGGTCGGTGACGCGATCGCCAACCTGCTTGCGAGTCAGGGCGCCGAGGTGCACCGCGAGTACTACCTGAACGACGCGGGCGCCCAGCTCGACCGGTTCCGCGACTCGCTCTTCGCGCGCTATAGCGCCGAGGAGCCGCCCGAGGACGGGTATCAGGGCCAGTACCTGATCGACATGGCCGCGCAGCTTCACGCCGAGCTCGGCGACGAGGTCAGTCCCGACGACGCGTCCGAGTGGGGTCACCGCCTCGTCGTGCAGAGCCTCCACGACGATCTCGCTCGCGTCGGCGTCCACTTCGACACCTGGTTCTCCGAGCGGGCGTTGCACGAACGGGGCGACGTCGACGACGTGCTCGCCCAGCTCACCGAGAAGGGCTTCGTCTACGACAACGACGGCGCGCGGTGGTTGAGGTCGACCGACTTCGGCGACCAGCGCGACCGTGTGTTGGTCCGCAGCGACGGCAGCACGACGTATCTGTGCAACGACCTCGCCTATCACCGCGACAAGTTCCGGCGCGGGTTCACGCACCTCATCGACATCTGGGGCGCCGACCACCACGGCCAGGTGAAGTCGCTGCAGTCGGGCATGGAAGCGCTCGGCTTCGAGGCCGGCGAGCCCGAGATCATCCTCGGTCAGTTCGTGAAGGTCGTGAAGGACGGCCGAGAGATGCGAATGTCGAGGCGGACAGGCAACATCGTCACCCTCGCCGACATCCTCGACGAGGTCGACCCCGACGTCGCGCGCATGACGTTCCTGCTACAGGGAATCGACACCGCGCAGACCTTCGACCTCGACGTCGTGACCGAACAATCGCGCGAGAACCCCGTGTACTACGTGCAGTACGCGCACGCCCGTATCGCGTCGATCGGGCGCAAGGCCGCGAGCGCGGGCGTCGCGCTCGTCGCCCTCGACGAGGTCGATCTGTCGCGGCTCGTACACGAGCGTGAAGACGCGCTGCTGCGGGCGCTCGCGAACTACCCGGACGCTCTGCACGAGGCGGCCGAGACGCGGGCGCCGCAGAAGGTCAGCACCTGGGTCCGAGATTTCGCGTCGGAGTTCCACGGCTTTTACCGCGACTGCAAGGTGCTGTCCGACGACACTGCGCTTACCCAGGCGCGGCTGTGGCTGACCGAAGCGTGCCGTACCGGGCTCGCCAACGCGCTCGGTGTGCTCGGAGTGAATGCCCCCGACGAGATGACGCGCCTCGACCGACGACGAGGAATTCGAGGGATGAACGAGTTCGATCGCTCGTTGCTGCCGGCGTCGGCGACGGTCGACGCCGATGGCCGGGTCGCGGTCGCGGGCGTCGACCTCGCGGCGCTGGCCGAGCAGTTCGGTACGCCACTCTTCGTCTACGACGAGGACGACATCCGCGCCCGCTGCCGCGCGTACCGCGCCGCGCTGGGCGACGGCGTTGCCTACGCGAGCAAGGCATTCCTGTGCACCGCGATGGCACGTCTCGTCGCGCGACGAAGGCCTGCACCTCGACGTCGCAACCGGGGGCGAGCTGTTCGTCGCGCTCGAAGCTGGGTTCCCGTCCGAGCGCATCGTCTTCCACGGCAACAACAAGTCGACGGCCGAGCTGCGGCGCGCGCTCGAAGCCGGCGTCGGACGGATCGCGGTCGACTCGGCCGACGAGCTCACCCGGATCGAGGCCCTTGTCGGAGCGGGTCTGCCCGCGCCCCGCGTGCACATCCGGGTCACTCCGGGCGTGGAAGCGCACACGCACGAGTTCATCGAGACGGGTAGCGAGGACTCGAAGTTCGGCTTCGGTCTCGACAGCGGCGAGGCGCTGGGCGCGGTGCAACGAGTCGTCGGCCGCGGGCTCGTCGGCTTCGCCGGGATCCACTGTCACATCGGCTCGCAGGTCTTCCGGCTCGACTCGTTCGAGCGCGCGGTCGAGAAGATGGTCGGGCTCGTCCACGCGATCGAGACCGAGGTCGGCGTCTCCGTCGACGAGCTCAACCTCGGCGGCGGGCTCGGCGTGCGCTACCTGCCCGAGGACGAGCCGCCGTCGATCCAACAGTACGCGAGCGTGGTGCGCGATTGCGTCGCCAAGGCACTCGCCGACGCGGGTGTGCGCTCGCGGCCACAGCTACTGAGCGAACCGGGCCGTTCCATCATCGCGCCGGCCGGGATAACGCTCTACACGGTCGGGACGATCAAGGCGATCGACGGTATCCGCACGTACGTAGCGGTCGACGGTGGCATGAGCGACAACCTCCGGCCGGTCACATACGGTGCGCGGTACGAGGCTTTCCTGCCCGCTCGTGCGACGGCGGAGCGCACCGCATTGGTCACGATCGCGGGGAAGCACTGCGAGCAGGGCGACATCGTGGTGCGCGACACTCTGCTGCCCGCCGACCTTGCGATCGGCGAGGTGCTGGCGACGCCGGTCACCGGCGCGTATGGCTTCGCGATGGCGTCCAACTACAACAAGGTGACGCGTCCGGCGGTCGTGTTCGTCCGCGACGGCGCGGCACGCGTCGTGGTGCGCCGCGAGACCGAGGCGGACCTGACCCGCCTCGACGCGGACTCCTGATTTCCGCCTTCGCTTCCCCCGAGTGGTGCCGAACCGAGGGACGACGTCATGGCGATGGCCGACGACGTGTGCATCGCGGCTCTGGCCGGCGCGCAACACGGAGTGTTCACGCGCGCCCAGGCTCTGGCCGCGGGTTTCCGGGCCGGCCAGATCGAGCGCCACGTCCGCGCGCGGGGCTCTGGTGCCGGGTGTTCCCGCGCGTTACCGGCACGCGGCCACGCCCGCGTCGAGCGCGAACCTGCATTGGGCGGCGACCCTGTGGTGCGGAGCACCGTCGGCGCTCTCCCACACGAGCGCGGCCGCCATCTGGCAACTCGATGACGACGCGGTACCGACGCCCGAGTTGGTCGTTCCCCGCTCTCGGGCGCCCCACGCCGAGGGCGTCGCGGTCCACCGCGTCGCGCGGCTCGACGATGACGACGTGATCTCGGTGCGCGGGCTCCCGGTCACGACTCCGGTCCGTACGATCGTCGACCTGGCCAGTGTGCTCCCGGGAGACGATCTCGAGCGGATGCTCACCCGGGCGTGCGCGCTCCAGATCGTCACTGTGCGCGCGGTTCTCGCCCAACTCGACGCGATGGGTTCTGCCGGCCGTCCCGGCGCGGGCCTTCTCCGGGCGCTTCTCGCGCCGATCGGTTCTGTGAGGGTCGACCGATCCGTAAGAATGGCCGGGTGACGGACGTCGTGCGAGTGGGATTGCTCGGTTGTGGGAACGTCGGCGCCGCACTCGTGCGGCTCCTCGACGCGAACGCCGACCTCATCACGCAGCGTTCCGGCGTCAAGCTCGAGATCGGCAAGATTGCCGTGCACAACGTGGCCAAGGAGCGTGACCTCGACCTGCTTCCCGGTCTGCTCACCAACGACGCCGACGCGGTCGTGAGCGATCCCGCCATCGACGTCGTGGTCGAGGTGATCGGCGGAGTCGAGCCCGCTCGTCGCCTCATCCTCACCGCGTTGAAGTCGGGTAAGCCCGTCGTGACCGCGAACAAGGAGCTGCTGGCCAACTTCGGTGAGGAGCTGTTCGACGCGGCGGAGACCGCGGGCGTCGATCTCTTGTTCGAGGCTTCGGTTGCCGGCGGAATCCCGCTCATGCGCCCGCTGCGCGAGTCGCTCGCCGGCGAGCGGATCACGCGCGTGATGGGCATCGTCAACGGCACGACGAATTACGTGCTCACGCGGATGAGCGAAGAAGGATCGAGCTTCTCGGAAGCGGTCGCGGAGGCGCAAGATCTCGGCTACACGGAACGCGACCCCACGGCCGACGTCGAGGGGCTCGACGCCGCGGCGAAGGCGGCGATCATCGCGAGCATCGCGTTCGGCGCGCGCATCGTCGCCGGCGACGTGTACCGCGAGGGCATCACGAAGATCACCGCCGACGACATCGCGGCCGCGAAGGAGCTCGGCTACGTCGTGAAGCTTCTCGCCGTCGCGGAGGAGAACGAAGACGGTGTCGGCGCGCGGGTGCATCCGGCGATGGTGCCGATCGATCATCCGCTCGCGTCGGTCCGCGGCTCGTACAACGCGGTGTTCATCGAGGGCGAAGCGGTCGGCCAGCTGATGCTGCTCGGCCGGGGCGCGGGTGGTGGCCCGACCGCGAGCGCGGTACTCGGCGACCTCATCGATGCGGCCAAGAACGTCAATGCCGGTGCGCGTGGCGCCACGATCGGCGACCTCGTGCGCAAACCGATTCGACCGATCGACGAGACCGCGTCGCAGTTCTATGTGTCGCTCGATGTCGCCGACCAGCCCGGTGTGCTCGCGACGATCGCGGGCGTGTTCGGTAATCACGACGTGTCGATCCAGTCGATGCAGCAAAAGGGATCGGGCGCAGGCGCGCGCCTAATCTTCGTCACGCACCTCGCCCGCGAGGCTGCGCTGACCGCGACGATTCACGAAGTCCGCGAGCTCGACGTGGTCGGTCGCATCGGATCGGTCCTCCGAGTCGTCGGCGGCGAAGAGTGACCATCCCTCACGCCAGTCGGGGTCGAGCGGGCCACGAAGGAGTGATGTGATGGCGCGCTGGCAGGGAATCATCGAGGCGTACCGCGACCGCCTGCCCGTCACCGACAAGACCCCGATCGTCACCCTGTGCGAAGGCAACACCCCGCTCGTCGATGCACCGCGCCTCTCGGAGACAGTCGGCGCGCGCGTGATGTTGAAGGTCGAGGGCGCCAACCCGACCGGTTCGTTCAAGGACCGCGGAATGACGATGGCGATCTCCAAGGCGGCCGAGGAGGGCGCCAAGGTCGTCGTCTGCGCGTCGACGGGGAACACGTCGGCGAGTGCGGCCGCGTACGCAGCACGCGCCGGGATGCTCGCGGCGGTCATCATTCCCGACGGGCATGTCGCGCTCGGCAAGCTCGCGCAGGCGTTGATCCATGGCGCCAAGGTGGTGTCGATCCACGGCAGCTTCGACGACGCGCTCGATGTCGTGCGCGAGTTGGGGCAGCGGGGCGGTGTCACCGTCGTCAATTCGATCAACCCCTTCCGTATCGAGGGACAAAAGACCGCCTCGTTCGAGATCTGCGACGCGCTCGGCGCCGCGCCGGACGTCCACTGCATCCCGGTCGGGAACGCGGGCAACATCACGGCGTACTGGAAGGGTTACGGCGAATACACGCGTGACGGCATCGTCACGAAGGTGCCCCGGATGCTCGGCTGGCAGGCGGCCGGATCTGCGCCGCTCGTCCACGGCGAGCCCGTTGCCCATCCCGAGACGATCGCCACGGCCATCCGGATCGGTAATCCCGCGAGCTGGGACAGCGCTATCGCCGCCCGCGACGAATCCGGCGGGCACATCGGCGCGGTCACCGACACCCAGATCCTCGAGGCCTACCGGATGCTCGCTTCCCAGGAGGGGGTCTTCGTCGAACCGGCGTCGGCCGCGTCGGTCGCCGGGCTCCTCCAGGCGGCCGCGTCCGGTCTGGTCGAGCGAGGTGAGACAATCGTGTGCACGGTGACCGGACACGGTCTCAAGGATCCCAACCGCGCGATCGCCCAGATCGAGGCCCGGCCCGCGGTCGACGCGAACATCGATCTGGTACTCGAGGAGCTCGGCATCTGATGACGAAGAAGCGATGGATCGCGACTCTCGCGGCGCTCGCCGTCGTCGTCGCCGCGGCTCTCACCTCAGCCGCAGTGCTGACCCACGGCACCGCGCGCGCCGCGAGCGAGGACGACTCGCCGTTGCTCGAGCCGCCCGCCGTTGCGCCGGCCACCGTTCCACGCACGACGAGCACGCATGCCACCACCACGACCGTCGACATGGCGAAGCTTCCCCACCCGTTGCCACCGCCAGCCGATCCCTACGCGGCCGGTCCGGTCACACAGATCGGCGCGATTCAGATCCCGAAGATCGGACTCCTGCACCAGGTGTTCGAGGGCATCACCCTCACCGTCATCGACCATGGCCCCGGGCACTGGCCCGGTTCCGCGATGCCGTGCCGGCGCGGGAACAGCGTTTTTCCAGGCCACCGGGTCACGCACACGCATCCGTTCCTCGACATCGACCGCCTCGCGCCGGGCGACCAGATCGTGTTCCATATGCCGGGCCGGGACTGCGTGTACAAGGTCACCGGCACCAAGATCGTGCTGCCGAGCGCCCTGTACGTGACCGATCCGACCCCCACGCCCACGGTCACGCTCATCGCGTGCAATCCGAAGCACAGCGCGGCCCAGCGCATCGTGGTGACGGGCAAGCTCGTCGCCGACATTCCCCGCCCGGCGTAGCATCCGTCCCATGAGCCGGCCGATTGCGTTGATCACCGGTGCCTCCGTCGGGATCGGTGAGCAGTTCTCCCGGCAGCTGGCGGGGCGCGGTCACGACGTCGTGCTCGTCGCACGCGATCGGGCGCGGCTCGAGGCGCTCGCCAAGGAGATCGAAGCGAGTGACGGTGCCCACGCCGAGGTGCTCGCGGCCGATCTCACCGATCCGGAGCAGCTGGCCACGGTCGAACAACGGGCGCGCACGGTCGACCTCCTCGTCAACAACGCCGGCTTCGGCACG
This sequence comes from uncultured Actinomycetes bacterium, assembly GCA_963761055.1. Taxonomy (GTDB): domain Bacteria; phylum Actinomycetota; class Acidimicrobiia; order IMCC26256; family PALSA-610; genus PALSA-610. Next base: position 786,787 of record CAVXFO010000001.1, read on the forward strand.
TTCGGGCCGTTCCATACCCTCGACGTCGACACCGAGGCGCGCGAGGTCAACCTGAACGTCGTCGCGCTCGTCCGGCTGACCCACGCGGCCGCGGCGGCAATGGTCGAGCGCGGCCGCGGTGGCATCCTCAACGTCTCGTCGCTCGCGAGCTTCCAACCGGGTCCGTCGAACGCCACCTACAGCGCGACCAAGGCGTTCGTGACGTCGTTCACCGAGGCGGTACACGAGGAGTTGAAGGGCACGGGTGTGTCGGTCACGGCGCTTTGCCCCGGCTTCACGCACACGGAATTCCAGGAGCGCGCCAACGCTCCTGCGAGTGACGTGCCCGGCTTCATGTGGCAAGACGCGCCCGAGGTCGCGCGCGCAGGTCTCGACGGTGTCGCGAAGAACCGTGCGGTCGTCATCCCCGGGACGACGAACAAGGTGCTGGGCAACCTCTCGGCGGTCACTCCGCACGCGATCACGCGGCGAGTTGGTGCGCTCGTGCTCAAGCGCGGCACCGACTGACGCTGCCGCGCAACGCGGCCAACGGTTGCCGTGGTTACGGGCGCAGTCAGGCGGCCGCGACGACCCGGTACACGGTGCCTTCCCGGCCGATCGCGTAGATCTCACCTGTGGTGTCCTCACCGAACGACGTGAGTTGCGACACGGTCGGCCCCAGATCGCGTTGGGCGACGACCTTGCCGCGCGCGGCGACTACGCCGACGAGGTTCGTGCGGCAGTCGTCGCCGAACACGTACACGCCGTCGAGTGCGGGGATCGCCTTACCCCGGTAGACGTAGCCGCCGACGATCGCGCACGTGCCGTCGGAGTGCTTGGTCTCGAGCAGTGGATCGCGGGCGGCGCCCGCCGTGGTTCCCCGGAAGGCGTGGAAGCCCTCCCGTGCGCTCCAGCCCCAGTTGATGCCTTGTTCGCCCGCGGGCGCGTAGTCGATCTCCTCGTACTCGTTCTGCCCAACGTCGCCGATCCACACCGCGCCGGTCGCGCGGTCGAACGAGAATCGCCACGGGTTGCGCAACCCCCACATCCATGTCTCAGGTCGGGTGCCGGCGCGGTCGACGAACGGATTGTCGGCGGGCACCGTGTACGCGGCGCCTCCGCTCGCGGCCGGGTTGATACGCAGGATCTTCGCCAACAATGTCCCGCGGTTCTGCCCGTTGTGCCGGGGATCGCCCTCACTGCCGCCGTCGCCGAGACCGATGTACAGCATCCCGTCCGGGCCGGTGATCACTTCGCCGCCCTTGTGGTTCGAGTACGGCTGCGCGACCACGATGATCTCTCTCCTGCTGGACGGGATGACCGTCTCGGCCTCGCTGCTCATCGTGTACTCGTCGACGTGGGTGTCGTCGTCGGGATCGGTGTAGTCGACGTACAGCTTGGATCCGTCGCGCGAGAACGTCATACCGAGGAGACCCTCTTCGTTGTCGTGTGACAGCGGTCCGACCGTGAGGACGGCGGTCGGCGACAATCGACCCTCGGCGTCGACGACGCGCACACGACCGGATTGCTCGGCGACGAACATATGTGGGTCGTGCGCGCGCCATGCGACTGCGACGGGACTTTCGAGCCCGCTCACCACCACCGCGAGCTTGACGTGTACGCGCGCGAGGTCGGGGGTGGCCGACGTGGTCGAAGACGCCGGTGCCGTCGTCGGCGCCGGGCTCGTGGGTGGGACGGGGACCGTCGCCCCGGAGCTCCCTTTGGACCCGCTCCCGCACGCGGCGAGTACGAGTACGAACGCGCCCGAGAAGACCCAAGTGCCGAAGTTCGAGGAGGGATGCACGCGAGCAGGCTACGGACCTCGCATGCGAGGTCGGGTGCGCCCGGTCGGCACCCGATCCGTATGATGCGCGGCGATGAAGTATGTCGTGTTCGTCCCCGATGGTTGTGCCGATGTCGCGCTGTCGGAGCTCGGCGGCCGGACGCCGCTCGAGGCGGCACGCATGCCCCGTTTGGCTGCGCTCGCGCAACGCTCCGAGGTCGGGCGCGCCGCGGTCATCCCGGCCGGCATGCCCCCGGGCAGCGATGTCGGGAACATGGCGATCCTGGGTTTCGATCCCGCGGAGTACCACACGGGTCGCGCTCCCATCGAGGCCGCGGCCATGGGAGTGGAGCTCGGTCCCGACGAGGTCGCGTACCGCTGCAACCTCGTCACGCTCTCCGACGACGATCCGCCGGTGATGGTCGACTTCGCGGCCGGCCACCCGACGAACGAGCAGAGTCACACGATCGTCGCTGCGCTCGAATCCGCGCTCGGCGGCGGCCGTGAAGGAGTTCGGTTCCATCCGGGCGTGGAGTATCGCCATCTCTGCGTCGTACCCCGTTCGTGGACCGACGCCGAGTGCACGCCGCCGCATGATCTGACGGGTCAGGTCGCGGTGTTCCCGCGGGGCCCGTCGGCGGCGCGGGTCAACGCGCTGATGGACGCGTCGCGAGCCGTCGTACGCGACGTCGCCGCGACCGTGGGCTCAACGGCGACGCAGATCTGGTTGTGGGGCCAGGGTGTGAAGCCCGAACTCCCGTCGTTCACGACCACGTTCGGGGTGCGCGGCCGCATGTCGTCCGCAGTCGACCTCGTCCAGGGCCTCGGCGTACTGACCGGGATCGACGTCGTCGACGTCCCCGGAGCGACGGCCGGGTTCGACAACGACTACGGCGCGCAGGCGCGGGCGTGTATTCAGTCACTGAAGGATCGCGATCTGTTCGTGTTGCATATCGAGGCAACCGACGAAGCCGGGCACCAGGGTCGCTCCGACATCAAGGTCGACGCGCTCGAACGCTGGGATACCGACGTCATCGGCCCGGTCCTCGACGCGCTCGACCACGACGGCGAGTCCTACCGGATCCTCCTCATGCCCGATCACGCCACGCCGTGCGACACCAAGACCCACAGCGCCGAACCGGTTCCGTATCTGCTCTTCGACTCGACCCGGGCGGGAACGGGCGGCCGCTACGACGAGCCCGCCACCGCGCAGTGCGTGGCCGTCCCGGGGCACTCGCTGATGGCCCGACTCGTCGGTCCGTGATCTGGTCTCCGTGACTTGCGCACCATGACCGGCCACCTTCAGGAATGGCCGCCGCGGGCCGACTGAGACAACAGTCGCCCGGTCCCGGTGCGACCATTGGGTATATGGTTGTCTTTCCTCGAGACCACGCCCGGGAGCCTTTCTCGAAACGGGCGGGGGCCGGGTCACCTCACTTTCTCTTCCGAGTCAAAAACGGGCCCGGTGAGAGGTGAGACCTTCCGAGGACAGATCTGCCGTCGGCATCTCGTGGCGCGTCGGCACCTTGGAATCACGGATCACCCGATCACACTCCGGTCGCTGTAGTCAGGGTCACAGCCGGTCGGTAGGAGCAGGACATGAGTGAGACCTTCGACCGTTCACAACTGGACGGGAAGGATCGCGACCAACTCTCACAGATCGCCACCGCGCTCGGCGTCAAGGCAACGAGTCGTATGCGCAAGGCCGATCTGGTCGAGGCGATCGTCGGCGCCGCCGCGAGCGGTGATTCGTCGAAGAGCGCCACCAACGGCAGCGGCCACGCGACGCCTCGCAAGATCCGGTCCAGCCGGGTCGTCGACGACGACATCGCGTCGATCGCGGAGGAACAGAACGCCCTCGCCGACTCCGGCCCCGAAGACTCGATGACCCTCGTCCGCCCCCGCCGGCGCGCCCCGGCCGGCAACGGCCGGTCCACGGGCGATTCGAACGGCCACAGCCCCGACGAAACCGACCTCGCGACGACTGCGACGGGCGGGGCGGGGGCCGGGAGCGACCGTGCCGCGGCCCGGGACGCGCATCCGAACGATCGGCCCGCGGCCACGCCCGACACCGAGAACGAGCGATCGGTCAACCCGCGTTCGACCGGTCCGTCATCCGAGTCCGGCGCATCCCAGGGTCGCGACACCATCGACCACGCCGACGGCGGCGAGGGCGATTCCGGATCCGCCGACCGGAGCGGTTCCGGACAGCAGTGGCGCGACGACGACTCGTCGTCGAACAAGCGCCGTCGACGTCGTCGCGGTCGTGACCGCGAGCGCGGTCCCGGCGACGCCCGCGTGAGCGGCGGCGACGGTCGGCCGGAACGGGTCGAGCGCGGTGGCGACGAGTACAACGGCGACCTCGTCGACATCGAGGGACTTCTCGATCTGCGCGACGAGGGCTACGGCTTCCTGCGGGCCTCCGGATACCTCGCAGGCCGCAACGACGCATACGTCTCGGCTTCGCAGGTGCGGCGTTTCGGTCTGCGCAAGGGCGATCACGTGAAGGGCGCGACCCGGCCGCCCGCGAGCAGCGAGAAGTACCCGGCGCTCGTGCGCGTCGACCTCATCAACGACGTCTCGATCGACGAGGCCCGCCATCGGGTCCGGTTCGAGGACCTCACGCCACTGTTCCCCGACTCGCGCCTCAAGCTGGAGCTGGCCGACGATCCCGCCGAGATCACCGGCCGGATCATCGATCTGATCGCGCCGATCGGGAAGGGGCAGCGGGGGATGATCGTGTCGCCACCCAAGGCGGGCAAGACGACGATCATCAAGCAGATCGTCTACTCGATCGAGCGCAACAACCCCGAGTGCCACGTCATCGTGCTCCTCGTCGACGAACGGCCCGAGGAGGTCACCGACATGCGCCGGCACGTGCTGCGCGCCGACGTCGTCGCCTCCACCTTCGACCGCCCGTCCGACGAGCACTGCCACATCGCCGAGCTGACCATCGAGCGGGCCAAGCGGCTCGTCGAGTGCGGCAAGGACGTCGTGATCATCCTCGACGGCATCACCCGGCTCGCCCACGCGTACAACCTCGCGGCGCCAGCGTCGGGCCGCATCATGTCGGGTGGTATCGATGCGGGCGCGCTGTACCCGCCGAAGAAGTTCTTCGGTGCCGCTCGCAACGTCGAAGAGGGCGGGTCGCTCACGATCCTCGCCACCGCGCTCGTCGAGACGAACTCGAAGATGGACGAACACATCTTCGAGGAGTTCAAGGGCACCGGGAACATGGAGCTGCGGCTCGACCGGCGCATGGCCGACCGGCGCATCTATCCCGCCATCGACGTGGAGCAGTCGGGGACCCGACACGAAGAACTGCTCTTCGACCGCCACGACATCCAGCAGGTGTACAAGCTGCGCCGGGTGTTGAACGCGCTCGAGGGTGGATCCGGGCTCGAGCTCTTGATCGACAAGCTCCGCAGCACGAAGAGCAACACCCAGTTCCTGATGGAGATCGCGAAGGCCCCCACGGGAATGGGAACCTGATCCGCCTGGTTATCTTGGCTCCTCCCCCATAGCGGCAGCCCGTTCTTTCCCGACTGTGGGAAAGCAAGAGGGCCTGCCAATAGACTGGACTCCTTATGAAGACCGACATCCATCCCGAATACGTCGAGTGCAAGGTCCACTGTTCCTGCGGGAACGAGTTCACGACCCGCTCGACCGCCTCGGAGCTCCGCGCCGAGCTGTGCTCGGAGTGCCACCCCTTCTACACGGGCAAGCAGAAGCTCGTCGACACCGGTGGCCGGGTCGAGCGTTTCCAACGTCGGGCCGCCAAGGCCAAGACGAAAAAGGCGTAGTCGGGTCCCCAATGCCCCGGGCCGAACCTCGCTACATGGGCGGCCAAGCGGTCCTCGAAGGTGTGATGATGCGCGGCGAATCGCGCTGGGCGGTCGCTGTCCGCGACTCCGACGGCGCGGTCCAGGTCGAGGTGCACGACGTTCCCGGGTGGTCGGAGCGGTACCGGGACATCCCGGTGGTGCGCGGCGTCGCGGGGCTCGGCGAGTCGCTCGGTCTCGGGTACCGGGCGCTCACGTGGTCGGCGAATCAACAGGTTCCCGAAGACGAGCGGGTCTCGGAGAAGGTCATGGGCTGGGCGGTCGGCGTCGCCGCGGTCGCCTTCAGCGCGTTGTTCGTGGTGCTGCCCGCGCTCGCGGGGCGCTCATTCGGACATCTGTTCCACGGGTCGTTCCCGCTGTTCGAAGGGATCGCGCGGCTCGCGATCTTCATCGTCTACCTGGCCGCGATCTCGCGCGTCCCCGACATCCGGCGCGTGTTCCAGTACCACGGGGCCGAGCACAAGGCGATCGCCGCGTACGAGAACGGTGTCGAGCTGACGCCCGAGACCGCGCAGCAATTCTCGACCGCGCACGTGCGTTGTGGCACCAACTTTCTGCTGACCGTGATGGTCGTCGCGATCCTCGTGTACGCGGTGATCCCGCGCCCGAACCTCCTGTTCGTCATCGGCTCGCGGCTGGTGCTGATCCCCGTGATCGCGGGTCTGAGCTACGAGGTGATCCGGCTCGCGGCGCGCAACATGCAACGCCGGTTCGTTCGGGCACTCATGCGGCCGGGCCTGCTGCTGCAGCGTCTCACGACGCGGCAGCCGGCGCTCGACCAACTCGAAGTCGCGATCACCTCGCTCCGGGCGGTGATGACCGCCGATCAGCTCGCCGACGTCGAGTCGCGTCGCGGACTGCGGATACCCGCCGTCGTTCCCGCGGTCTAGCCGTTCCCGCGCGCCGACACCTTCGCCCAGGCGGCGACGGTTGCTCGGGTCGCGGCGGTCTCGAGCGCCACGAACTGCTCGTCGTGGGCCGCGTCGCCATGGTCGAGCCAGTCGAGGACCGCATCGCTCACGTGGTCGAACAGGGTCTGCGCGGCCCATTCCGCGAGCTCGCGGGCGACCAGGGGTGTCACGACCCGGCGGGACGCGTTGACCGCGATGTCGCGGAGGGATCGGGCGTACTCCGCAAACTGCGGTTCGCGGGCCGTGTGCCGCCAGAGGAGCCGGAACCCGTCGGGCCACTCGCGCGCGACCTCGAGCAGGGCGCGCGTGCTCCCCTCGGCCTCGAGTCCCTGTGCGATGTTCGCCAGGAAGAGCTCGACTTGGCGTTCGAACACCTGTTGGAGCACGGCCCGATACAGCGCCTCCTTGGTCCCGAAGTGCCGGTACACGATGAGCTTCGTGATGCCGGCCGTCGTTGCGATGTCTTCCATTGACGTCGCCGCGTAACCCCCGTGCGCGAAGGCCTCGGCGGCCGCCTGCAATACCGCCAGGCGCCGGGCCGGGCTCCGGCGCGTGGTCGGGCGGGGGCCGGAATCGGGGCTCGGCCCCGCTGCGGCCGCCGAAATTTTGCCTGGCACAAGTGTAACTCTAGCGTATACACTTACGTTCGTGAGCAACCTCCAACTGACATGGTCCGAGACCGAGCTGTTGGCGAACGACGACGTAGCCGAGCCGCTCGTCGCCGGAGGCGTGCGCTGTCACGGCGGGTTCGCCGCCGACGGTCGCTACGTGTCGCCCCGCACCAAGCATCGCGTCCCCGCGACGAAGGCGTGGCAGCAAGCGCATCGGGAGGTGTTCGGGCGCGAGATGCTCGACCCCCCGCTCGAGATGTGGCCCGAGGTGTTCCCGAACGTCGCCCAGACGAAGTACCTCCTGCGCGAGGGCGTTGCCGAACCGACGATCAGCGCGCTGACGCGCATCGGTACGGTCGAGGGATTCGGCTCGCTGATCCGCGGCGTTCATGTCGAGAACATGCAGCGTCACTTCGACGAGAGCATCGAAGGAACCGCGATCGCGCACCTCGAGCGCGGCCTGTTCGAAGCGCACGCGCGCGACGAAGCGGGGTGGGAGGAGGAGGCCGGGCACAAGCAGATGTGGTTTGCCGCGCGCGACATCGCCTTCGAGAACCCCGTGAGCGACGACATGACTCAGACGATGCTCGAACGCATGGGCATCGTCGCGGTCGGCGGCAAACCCCCCACTCCGGAGGAGGCGCGCCGCAACGCGGAGGCGATGCGGCGTTTCCCCGACATCGACCTCTCGCTCGAGATGATGGTGCGGCGCATGGTCGGCCTGCTGTTCATCGAGGTTTCCGCGTTCCACACCTTCGCCTGGGCCGAATCCGTGCTCTCCGACACCGACCTCGTCGCGGGCGCCGGCCGCGCCGGCGACCTCGTCGCCTACATCCGCGCCGACGAGACTCCGCACGTCGACTACCTGCGGACCGCGCTCACCGAGATGCGAGATCGCACCTTCGTCGGCGTGTCGAACGCCAAGGTCGCGGGCGTAGAAGTGATCGGCACGCTGTGGGATGCGGCGCTCGAACAGTCGCTCGGCGCGAATCGGCAGAACTTCGTGCGCACGGCGACGGCCGAGGTCGAAAATGCCCTCGACGGGAACCCGCGCCAGGCCGAGATCCTCGAAGGCTTCCGCGTGCTCGGATCGGAGCCGGTGCCGGAAGGTGCGCGGTGAAGTTCGGGATCTTCTACGAGCACCAGCTGCCGAGGCCCTGGACCGACGATTCCGAGTACCAACTCATCCAGGATGCGCTCGACCAGATCGAGTACGCGGACTCGATCGGCATCGACTACGCGTGGGAGGTCGAGCACCATTTCCTCGAGGAATACTCGCACTCGAGTGCACCCGAGGTGTTCCTCGCAGCCGCGTCGCAGCGGACGAAGAACATCCGCCTCGGCCACGGGATCGTCCAGACGCCGCCGCCCTTCAATCATCCCGCCCGCATCGCCGAACGCATCGCGATGCTCGATCTCGTCAGCGGCGGACGGGCCGACTTCGGGACCGGCGAGTCGTCGTCGGAGGCGGAGCTCGGCGGGTTCATGGTCGAACCCGAGCACAAGCGTGCGATGTGGGAAGAGGGTCTGCGCGTCGCCGTACGCTGTATGACGGAGACGCCGTTTACCGGCCACTCGGGTGAGTACGTCACCATGCCGCCGCGCAACGTCGTGCCCAAGCCCCGCCAGAAGCCGCACCCGCCGTTGTGGGTCGCGTGCAGCCGACGCGACACGATCCATCTCGCCGCGCAGCACGCGATCGGCGCGCTGGCCTTTGCATTCGTCGATCCGGAAGAGGCGAAGTACTGGGTCGCCGACTACTACGCGACGCTCGAGAAGGAAGCGGTGCCGATCGGCGACGCGGTGAACGCCAACGTCGCGTGTGTCACGACGTTCATGTGTCACGACGACGAGAACGAGGCGATGCGCCGCGGGCTCGAAGGCGCGAACTTCTTCGGGTACTCGCTCGCGCACTACTACGTCTTCGGTCGGCACCGGCCCGCGGTGACCGACGTGTGGGACGAGTTCGTGCAGCGCCGGGCTGAGCACGGCTACGACCCCGAGGCCGTGACCGCGGCGGCCGAGAACGACGACCGGCTCGGCGCCAAGGCCGTGGAGCAGGGCATCTCCGGCTTGCGCGGCGCGGTCGGCACGCCCGAGCAGCTGCGTGAATACCTCCGGCGCTACGAGGAGTGCGGCGTCGACCAGGTGATCTTCTGCTTCCAGGCGGGCAAGAACCGCCACGAGCACATCATGGAGGCGCTCGAGCTGTTCGGGCGCGAGGTGATGCCCGAGTTCAAGGATCGCGACGACGCGCAGTCGCGCGCCAAGGCGACGCGGCTTGCCCCGATGATCGACGCGGTCATGGCCCGCAAGCCGGCGGGCGACCACCCGCCCCTGCCGACCGACGACTACGCGTTCCCGGCCATCCCGCGCGCGATGGCCGACCGGTCCGGCAGCGACGACTTCCAGCGCATGCTCGACCAGGTCGCCGAACAGGCGGCGGTCGGACCCGGCGGCATCGAGGGCCTCGTCAGCGGCTAGTGCGGACGAAGCGCCGCGCCGCGGAGCCCGAGGGGGCCGCCGTCACGCGACCGCACGAGGCAGCACGCCTGGTGTCACCGAGATGGCATCGGCCGATGCGGTCGGGGCGGCGGCGACCGAAGTCGGCGCGGGCGGCGCCTGGCCGTAGCGCGCGTACGCAGCGATTGCCCGTTGGGTCTGCGCGGGATTGCGGTCGGCCGCGGCGCCGTGCTCCGCCCGCCCGCCCGACGCGATTGCGGCCGACGGGGTCCGGCTCCCGGGTGCGGGATGGACGACCCGCCCGTACGTGGGGAGGTCGACGTGATGGGCGGGAACGAGCAGGGTCGCGTCGCCGCCCGCGCCGGCGGCGCGCGTGTCGATCCGACCGTCGCCGTTGGCATCGAACCATGCGAGCCGGGTGAGCGAGATGCTCGACGTCGAGGCGTCGGACGTGCTTCGGGCCGAGCGCGCGGCGGAAGACGATGGCGTCGGGCCGGTCCCGTCGGCGCGCGGGACTGTGGCGAGGCTCCCGGCGCCGATTTCGATGTTGGGTACGTTCATGCCGCCGTCCCTGGCAAGCAGTTTCCCAGCCCGTACCTGCCGGAACCTTCGACCTGCCGTCCGCAGGACTTGAGCAGAAATCCGCGTGCGTCCAGTTTGGGCGATCCGGGTGGACTCGTCGTGCCGGTACCCTCCGATCCCATGTTCGAACAGCTCGGAGCGCTCTCGGAGGAGCTCGAACGGCTCGAAGCCGACCTGCCCCGTATCTACGCCGCGGGCGACCGCCGCGCGTCCCGAGACGTGGGCCGCCGCCAGCAGGAGCTCAAGCCGGTCGTCGACGCGTACGGCGAATGGCGCGCCGTCAGCGACGACATCGCCGAGACCCGGGAGGTGCTCGAAGGCACCAGCGACCCGGCCGAGCGGGAGACCTGGCGCAAGGAGTTGGCCGACAAGGAAGCCCAGCTCGAGCGCCTCGAAGCTCGGATCACAGAGCTGCTCCTGCCGCGTGATCCCAACGAGGGTCGCAACGTCATCGTCGAGATCCAGGGCACCGAGGGTGGCGAGGAGGCCAACCTCTGGGCCGGCGACCTGTACCGCATGTACCAGCATTTTGCGGAGCGCCACGATTTGAAGATCGAGGTCATGTCGAGCCAGCCGTCCGAGCACGGCGGCTACCGCGACGTGACCTTCTTGGTGAAGGGTCCCGACGCCTGGAGCCTGCTCAAATACGAAGGTGGACCGCACCGTGTGCAACGCGTGCCCGCCACCGAGAGCCAGGGTCGCATCCATACGAGCGCGGCAACGGTCGCGGTGCTGGCGGAAGCCGACGAAGTCGACGTCGAGGTCGATCCGAACGACCTCACGGTCGACGTGTACCGCGCGACCGGACCGGGAGGCCAGTCGGTCAACACCACCGACTCCGCGGTCCGGATCACGCACGTGCCGACCGGCCTGGTCGTGTCGTGCCAGGACGAGAAGAGCCAGCTGCAGAACAAGGACAAGGCGATGCGGATCCTGCGCTCGCGCCTGCTGCAGGCGGAGCAGGATCGCCAGCACGCCGAGGTGAGCGCGGCGGCGCCGCGACCAGGTGAAGGGCGGCGGCCGTTCGGAGAAGATCCGGACGTACAACTACAAGGAGAACCGTCTCACCGATCACCGCATCCCGATCACGCTGCATTCCCTCGACCGCGTCCTGCAGGGCGAGCTCGATGATGTCGTCGGTGCACTCGCGGCTGCCGAGCGTTCCCGCCAGCTCGGCGGGGAGTGACGCGAACCCGATGACGGGAGCCCCGCCCAGCTGGCGCAGGTTGCGAGAGGTCGCGGCGCGTACGCTGACCGACGCGGGCGTCGCGCCCGTGCAGACCGAGGCCCGGTTCATCACCGAGCGGGTGTCGGGATACGACGCGAACGAGTGGCTCGACATCGCCGAGGTGATCCCCACCGCGCGTGCGCAGCAACAGCTGCACGACATGGTGGCGCGGCGCGTTGCGGGTGAGCCGTTGCAATACGTGCTGGGAGGATGGGAGTTCCGCGGTCTCGACCTCTTCGTCGATCGCCGGGTCTTGATCCCGCGACCAGAGACGGAATGGGTTGTCGAGGTCGCGCTCGTCGAGGCGGCGCGCTCCGGCCTGCGGAGGTCGCGCCGCCGGCTCTCGCTGGTCGAGACGGGTGCGCCCGAGACCGCGGTCGACCTCGGCACCGGTTCGGGCGCGATCGCGATCGCGCTCGCGGCGGAGCTCCCCGACGTCGAGGTGTGGGCGACCGACATCAGCGAGGACGCGCTCGCGGTTGCCCGGGCCAACGTGTCGGGCTGCGCGGCGACTCGAGTCCGGATCGCGAGCGCGGGGGAGTGGTTCGATCCGCTGCCCCCCCACTTACGGGGCGCGGTACGGCTCCTCGTGTCGAACCCTCCGTACGTCGCCGAGCACGAGCTTGCCGATCTCCCCGAGGAGGTCGCCGCCTATGAGCCTCGGGGCGCGTTGGTCTCGGGCCCGTCGGGCACCGAGGCGATCGAGCACCTGCTCGAGTGTGCGCCCGCATGGCTCGCTCCCGAGGCGTCACTCGTGTGCGAGATCGCACCCCATCAGGCCGACGCCATGAGCGCGTACGCCCGTGCGCTCGGGTACACGGATGTCACGGTGCGAGACGACCTGACCGGTCGGGCGCGTGTGCTGGTCGCGCACAGCGGGTAGCTTCGGGCCATGGCCGACGATCAGCTCGACGTCGACGAAATGCTCGCACGATTTCGCGAGCGTGCCGCAGCGGTGCAACAACGCGGGGTGCCGCCCGTCACCGGCCCCGAACGTCAACAGTTCCTCGAGCGCGCGCAGCTCGACTTCCAAGACTTCGCCATGATCGGCGACGCGCAGTGGGTGTTCGTCGACGGCGAGCTCACGCTGACCATCGACCTCCATACGGCGAAGTAGGCGCCTGCCGTTCGCGATTTCCTCGCGTCGGCCTAGAGATGCGCGAGAAACGCGCGGTCGATCGCGACCCAGAGCGTCTTCGAGTAGGGATAGAAGGCGATCGGACCGAGGGCCATCACCGGTACCTCGATGAGCAGCAACGTCACCCAGGGGATGTCGGGGACCGTCGCCGCGCTGTACGCGACCAGTACGACTGCGAACAGGAAACCGACGACCGCGGTATTGATCGCAATTGCACCGACCCAGTAGCCGGGTTCGCGTTCGAAGTGCAGACGACAGTTCGGGCAGTCGGGCACCATCCCGAACCAGTGGTGGAAGAGCTTCCCCTGCCCGCAGCGCGCGCACTTGCGCCGCAGACCCCGCCACAGCATGAGTCCGCGCGACGGCTTCAACGTTCGGTTCGTCATGCGCTGACGATCGTGTTCGTCGTGCCGTCATTGGTGATCTTCACCCGCCGTCGCTCCCACGGTGACGTCGTCATGTCGCGGAGTGTGTCGGAGTCGCGTGCGTTGGCCATCACCCGGCGGCCGTCGTCGGTGAGGGCCGTCACGATGCCGACCGAAGGGTTCCCGTCGCGTTCGAACGCGACGGATGTGGCTTCGATCGTCGCTTCGGTCTCGACGAGTCCGGCCACCTCGCGACGCGGCGTGGCGTCGACCTGAGCCTGCGCGCCGATGCGGCGGAAGGGTTCTGCGGGCGGTTGGGTGGACCAGACCGCCGCCGCGTGCTTGGTGACGTACCAGCCGAGCGCGGTGGTGAGACCGACCGCGCCCGGGCGCGTGCGCAGCACGTCGACCATCGCCGCGATCCCGTGCGTCGGGTAGTTGTTCACCGGTCCGCCCGCGAAGCCGAGACCGCCCGTGACGGTGAGCAGCCGTTCGTCGCTCGGGCCGATGCCGAGCTCGGCCCGGGCGATCTGCACGGCGGCCGGGAAGCACGAGTAGAGGTCGAAGTGGTCGACGTCGTCGATCCCGATTCCGGCTGCACCGAGCGCGGCGGCCCCGGTCGCGGCGATCGCGGGCGAGTCGGCCAGCGAGAGGCGCTCGGTGACGAACCAGTGGTCGTGCGCCTCGGCTGCCGCGTGCAGGAAGACAATTCGCTCGTCGGGAACGCCGGCGGCCCGCGCCGCCTCGAAGGAGCACAGCAGTACCGCCGCGCCCTGGTCGACGTCGATGTTGGCGCACATGCGCTTCGGATACGGGAAGCACACGGCCCGGTTGTCGGGCGTGATGGTGCGGATCTCCTCGGGCGAGTATGCGACTCGCGACCAGGCGTTCGGATTCGCGGCGGAGACAGCGGCGAACCGCGACCACATCTCGCTGATGTAGCGCTGGTGCTCGTCGACGCCGTGTCCGAGCTGCGCGCGCAACGCGGTCTCGAACAGCGGATACACCATCGTCGGCGCGACCGCGAGATGTGCCATCTCGTACTCGCTCGAACCGGGTGTGTCGTCGCCGATCACGATCGGGCAGACCCCGTCGTCGCCTGAGTCCCAGTCGAGCTCGATGCGCGGCTCGCGTCGCGCGCGCCAACGCGTGTGCATGCTCTCCGCGCCGCCGACCAGTACGACGTCGCAGTCGCCGGCCCTGATCCGCGTCGCGAATTCGTCGATCAGGAGTTGTGGACTGTTCCCGCCGACCGTCGACACCGCGGTCGCCCGGGGCTCGATGCCCAACCGGCGCGCGACGAACGCGCCCGGATCGGCGTACTTCCACGACCCGATGGCGACGACGGCGACCACGTCGGCGCGGTTCAGCAACGACGCCTTCGCGCGCGTATCGGCGTCGGCCGCGCGGGCCGCGTCGGCGAGCAGATCGATCGGCGACTTTGCCTCCGCGGGCGTGAGCCGCTGGCTGGTTTGGCCGACGCCCACGATGACCGGAGCCCGAGGATCGACGTTCGCCACGGCGGCCACCCTAGCGGCGGAGGTCAGCGCGGCTCGGCGAGGTAGAGCGTGCGACTCCCTCCCGGGAGGGGCTCGCGCCGGGCGATCGTGAAGTGCTCTTCGAGCAGTTTCTCGAACACGTCGATGCGGTAGTCGGGGAACAGACCCGCACGCTTGTTGCCAAGCAACTGTTGGGCCATAGGGTCGTGAGGCTCGACGAATTCCACGACTACCGAAGCGCCGAGTGGACCACCGAATGAGCGCAGCCACGCGACGACGTCGGCCAAGGGCACGTTCCCGACGAGCGCGAGATGGTGCACGAGCGCAAGGGCCAGGACGAGATCGGGAGCGGACCGCTCGGCGAACGCCTTGCGTTCGGCGTTACGCCACCCGCGTGCCGGCGACGGATCCATGAGGTTCATCACCAGTGGAAGCACGTTGTCGACGTTGTCGGCCCGCAACGACCGGTACATCGCGTCGACGGTCACGTCGTCGGCATCGACCGCAACGACGTACGCGCCGGTGGCGGCAACGAGGCGCGCGTAGACGCCGTCGTTGGCGCCGAGATCCCACGCGAGCGTCGTCGATCGCGCGTCCAGCACTTCGCGGACGAAGCGCTCTTTGGCGACGCGACCCTCGTCGCTGTACGAGCAGGTCTCGCGATACTTGGCCCACGCAGAGTCGGAACGCTTCGAGCGCAGTGACCGCACGAGCTTCAAGAGCTTTCTCACCACCGCCTTTTGCAACTCGGCCCCGAAGCCTGCCTGGCCGAGGTCGTCGCGCGTCTTCTCGCTGCCCTGCCTCACGCGCGTCTCGGCGACGCTGTGGAGGTAGACGTGCCGGAACACGCCCTTCTTGAAGCGGCGCCGGCCGCCGAAGATGCGGCGCATCTCGGTGGGTTCGATGCCGTCGAGGTGTCCGAGCAGGTAGCGCTGGAACGGGATCCCGAGGTGCGCCTCCAGCAGGAGCGGATACAAGAAGGTCTGGCAGAACTGGCGGTACCCGACCCACGGACCGCCGGTGCCGTGCTCGAACGAGCCGATGTCGATGAACTGGGGTGCGCACCCGTTCCACTGCACGTTGAACGAGTAACCGTCCTTCATGGTGAGGCCCTCGTCGAGCGCGCTCGCGAGCAACTCGAGATGCAGGACGGCTGCGTCGCGCAGCATCGCGAACGTCCACTCGTACGGATACGAGACGAACGGGATGCGGTCGTGCTCGAGGACGACGGCAAACTCACGGGGGAGTGCCAACGTGTCGGTGTCGACGACGCGGGTGCCGACGACCCCGCCGTTGGCGGAAAACGTTGCGAACGTCGAGCTCTCGGCGAACGCCGACCAGTCGTCGGCGGCTCGAGCGTCGAGACCGCGCAGCACCCGACCGTCCGCGTAGAAGACAGACGCCGACGGATCGCGGAACGATGCCGGTTCGGCCTGCTCGCCTGTCATCGACGATTGGTCCGCGCCGTGGACTATTCCTTCTCCGCGACGGGGAACTGGCCCGCTCCCGCCGCTTCTTGGGCGACAGCGCCCCGAACACCCGACGGAAGCCCACCTTCACCACGACCGCGACCCCGGCGAATCCCGCCGCGATCGCCGAGGCGATCATGCTTCCCGAGCCAGCATCGAGATACGCCAAAACCCGCACAGAGGCCCCTATCCGGTCGTCGAGAACCCGAGCCTACGCGACCCGGGGTGTGCCGGTACGGGCCATGGTCAGGACCCTGGCGAGCCTGGCGGCAACGTGTCGGGCTCGTCCAGGCTCAGCACCGGCCAGGCGGGCTCGCCGGGTGCGGCGCTGTCGCGGCAGATCGACCGGTACCGGCACGTCCGGCAGGTCTCGGGGTCGGCGACTCCCCGCCAATCCTTTTCGGCCCACATCCGTTCGACCGCGGCCCGGAGCTCGTCGTCGACTGCCGCCAGCGCCTCGTCGTCGAGCTCCCACGGCTCGGGGTCGTCATCGACCTCCGGCTGGAGGTATTCGTACCGGAGCCGGAGGCGCAGCCCGCGGGCGGACGCCATCTCGGCGAGTGCATAGGCCTGGACGTGGGCCGCGTCGATGTCGGCGACCGTGTCGACGAAGCGACCTCCCGTCTTGTAGTCGCGGGCATCGAGGATTCCGTCGTGGATCCAGACCGCGTCGATGCGCGCGGTCGCCATGAACATCGGCGGCGGCACTCGATGGAAACGGGCGACGTCGACTTCGTGGGCCGCGCGGTCGGAGGCGCGCGACGGGCAACGATTCGAGTGTCGAGCGACCATCTCGCGGACGGTCGGCGTGTCGATGCCGTGCGCGCCGAGCACGTCGGCGACATGGTCGAGGTCGTAGCACTCGCCGTCGGCGTGGATCTTGCGCAACATGTCGTGCACGATCAGTCCCTGATCGGTCGACGGGGCCGGGTCGCTCGCCGGAAGTCCGAGCAGGGCCGTGCAATAGAAGAGGCGTGGGCAGCGGGTGAAGGCCTCGTAGTTGCTCGGCGTCAGCGAGACGATGTCGGAGAGCAGTCGCTTCGGCGCCATCGCCGTTCAGCCTGCCACCGAGGGTCAGCCCGGATGCTTCGTGCAGCCGGAGATGAACGCGCAGCCCTGACAGTCGCGGCCGGCGCGGGGCCGGGCGTCGGCCGCGAGCTCGAGTACGAGCTCGACCCGCTGCGCGATCCAGGCGTGGGCTTCGGCGCGATCGGCTTCGACGTCGGGAGAGTGTGTGGTGCGGCGTTGCTCGATGACGTCGACGACGACGATGTCGAGCTGGTCGGGCGCCCACTCCTCGGTACGTACGAGCGCGATCCGCGTGTCGACGGGGTCGAGCAGCTTCGTGTCGCGGCGAGCGCCGACGAGCACCTTGCGCAGCTCGCGGCCGCCGCCGGCCAGTTCGGCGCGCAGACCGAGGTTCGACGACAGCTCGATCCCGAGCTGGGGGAGCGCAGTACGCCATTCGGGCTCGGCGATGCGTGCCGACGTGCCCGCGAACGCATCGAGGTATCCCTGGCGCGCGGCCCGGTAGAGCGCCTGCTGCTCGGGCTCGAGCTCGTGGGGTTCGACGAACGCCTCGGGCCGCGGCGGCCCCAACTCCGCCTGTGCGAGCCGCGCGTCGGCCTCGATGGCGTTCGACACCGCGAAGCGCATGTCGCCGGCCCGGTTCGCACGGCGTTTGGCGCCGCTGATCTCGCGTGCGAGGCGACGGCGGCACATGTCGTCGGCCCGGTGCAGGTGTGCCGGTGTGATCTGTGGCAGATCCTCGTCGTCCACCCCGACGAACTTACTTGGATGCAGAGACAGGGCTCGTCGGAGGCTGGGACACGCTCTCCGGACTACGGGAACTCCCTAGGTACACTCGTCGGGTGCGCATCGCAATCGGCGGCGACCACGCCGGCTACCCGCTGAAGCAGCATCTCATCGGGGTGCTGAAGGAGTGGGGCCACGAAGTCGACGATCTCGGCACTCACTCGGAGGAGCCCGTCGACTACCCGATCTACTGCGCTGCCGTCGGTCGCGCGGTCGTGCGGGGCGATGCCGGCGCCGGCATCGTGCTGGGCGGCAGTGGCCAGGGCGAGCAGATCGCCGCGAACAAGGTCCATGGAGTGCGGGCCGCACTCTGCAACGATCTCTACACCGCGAGCTTGGCCCGCCGCCACAACGACGCGAACGTCTTGTCCATCGGCGCGCGCATCGTCGCCGACGGTCTCGCCGACGAGATCGTCCGCACCTTCTTCAGCACGCCGTTCGAGGGCGCGGAACCCGAGGGTGTGCGCCACGTCCGGCGTATCGAGGAGATCGCCGCCATCGAGACCGAGGAGTCAGGTCGATGACGTCACCCCTGCAGAAGAGCGACCCCGAGATCGCCGACATCATCCGGCGCGAGGTCGAACGCCAGAACACCACCATCCAGCTGATCGCGTCGGAGAACTTCACGTCGCGTGCGGTGATGGAGGCTCAGGGTTCGGTCCTCACGAACAAGTACTCCGAGGGCTACCCGGCCAAGCGGTACTACGGCGGAAACCTCGTGGTCGACGAGGCCGAGAATCTCGCCCGCGCCCGCGCGTGCGAGCTCTTCGGCGCCGAGGCGGCCAACGTGCAGCCGCACTCCGGGGCGAACGCGAACCAGGCCGCGTTCATGGCGCTGCTCGAACCGGGCGACAAGGTCATGGGCATGCGCCTCGACCAGGGCGGACACCTCACGCACGGTTCGCCGGTCAACTTCAGCGGCCGCATGTACGACTTCGTCGCCTACGGCGTCGACGACGACACCGAGATGCTCGACTACGAGGTCATCCGCGACCTCGCCGTGCGCGAACGACCTCGCCTGATCATCGCGGGGGCCACGGCCTACCCGCGCATCATCGACTTCACCGCGTTCCGCGCGATCGCCGACGAGGTCGGGGCGATGCTCATGGTCGACGCAGCCCACATTGCGGGGCTGATCGCGGGCGGCGCCCACCCGTCGCCCGTCCCCGTCGCCGACGTCGTCACGTTCACCACGCACAAGACCCTGCGGGGGCCGCGTGCCGGCGCGATCCTCTCCCGCAACGACTACGCGGCCGGGATCGACAAGGCTGTGTTTCCCGGTCTGCAAGGCGGTCCGCTCATGCACGTCATCGCGGCCAAGGCGGTCGCGTTCCGCGAGGCGAGTGCGCCCGAGTTCCGTCAGTACGCGGCCGACGTCGTCGCGAACGCGCAGACCCTCGCCGCCGCCCTCTCAGGTGAGGGTTTCCGCATCGTGTCCGGCGGTACCGACAACCACCTCATGCTGGTCGACCTGCGCCCCTTCGGTGTGACGGGGAAGGTGGCCCAGGAGGCTCTCGACCGGGCCGGCATCACGTGCAACAAGAACGCGATCCCGAACGATCCCGAGAAGCCATTCGTCACGAGTGGCTTACGGCTCGGGACCGCGTCGTGCACGACTGCAGGCATGGGCGCCGACCAGATGCGCGAGATCGCGGCACTGATCGGCACCGTCTTGCGGGCGGTCGACGACGATTCCGTCGCGACCGACGTGCGCGAGCAGGCCAATCGACTCTGCTCGAAGTTCACCCCGTACCCCGAGGGCGCGTGACCGACTCCATGACGACCGGTCTCGGCTTCGAGAACGCGTCACTAACGCATGGGGGGTTACGCGGTCGTTCTCGCGGTCGCCCTCGGCACCACACTGCTGTTGACGCCCCTCGTCCGGCTGGGCGCGATCCGCTTCGGTGCGGTCGTCACGCCCTCGTCGGACGCCCGGCACGTGCATACGCGGCCGACGCCGACGCTCGGCGGTATGTCGATGTTCGTCGGCTTCCTCGCGGCGATGGCCGTCGCGTCGCGGATGACGCAGTTCCACCAGATGTTCCAGTCCAACTCCGAGCCCTTCGGGATCATCCTCGGTGCGGGCGTGATGTTCGTGGTCGGTGGTCTCGACGACCTCATCGACGTCTCTCCGCCGGCGAAGGTTGCGGGTCAGGTGTTCGCCGCGAGCCTCCTCGCGCAGTACGGCGTCGTGATGTTCTTCTTCCGGATGCCGTTCAACCTCTTCCACACCGACACCGTGGTCCTCGGCTCGCAATTCGCGCCGCTCGTCACGGCTCTGTGGGTCGTGTTGATGACCAACGCGGTCAATCTCATCGACGGGCTCGACGGACTGGCCGTCGGCATCGTCGCGATTGCCGGCGGTGCACTGTTCTTGTTCGCCGACCGACTCTTCAAACAGAATTTCATCGACGGCACCAACCTCGGCCCGCTCATCGCGATCATCGCGGTCGGCGTGTGTCTCGGATTCCTGCCGTTCAACTGGCATCCGTCGAAGATCATGATGGGAGACGCGGGTGCTCTCTTCTTAGGCGTGCTGCTCGCAGTCCCGACGATCACCATCGGAGGGCGGACCGACCATGCCTTCTCCGGGAACACGTTCTTCTTCTTCGGGCCGCTGCTGATCCCGGTGCTCATCCTCGGGGTGCCGATCCTCGACACGGTCTTCTCGTTCCTGCGCCGCATGATCAAACGTCAGCGTTGGCACCAGGCCGACGCCGGCCACCTGCATCATCGGCTCATGCGGCTGGGTCACGGGCCGAGGCGGACCGTCGTCATCCTCTGGGCCTGGACCGCGCTGCTGTCCGGGGTGGCGTTGGTCCCCACGTACTTCCCGAAGAGCGGGAGCAACGCGCTCGTGCCGTTCGTGGTGGCCGCACTCGCGCTCTTGCTGCTGGCGTGGTTCCATCCCGGGATCCGTTCCCGGCGGGAACGGGTCGAGCGGGCGCAGCATCCGACGAACCAGGCCGCCGAAGACGTCGTCGATCTCGCCGAACGCCGCCGCCAGCGAGCCTGAGCGGTCTTGCGGCCGTTTCTCTGCGCGTCACGTCAGAAATACGGCGCTTGGGTTTGACTCATTCTTCACACCACCCATAGATTGCGAACGGATTCACAAGCGCCCTCCGGCGACAGGGACGGAGGCCCACGTTCGGGATCCAGAAGGGGCTTCGACGTGGTTCCGGCAGGGGAGCGTCGCGACCAGCGAGACACATGGAGCGGATTCTCGAACGCGTTGTCACATGCGTTCGAGATGGTGGCGACCACGGTGATCTTCGTGCTGCTCGGTCTCTGGATCGATGGTCGCGCCGGCACCCGTCCGCTCTTCACCGTGGGACTCGGACTGCTCGCCGTGATCGGTCTCGGTGTGCGTGCCTATTACACGTACATGGACCAGGTAGGACGCGACGAGAAGGGGAAGCCGTGGCTGAAGAACCAGTAGCCCCGCTCGTCGAGCGCGAGGTCGCCCTCGACATCGTCAAGCACGGCGTCGTGGTCGCGCCGGTCATCGTTGCCGCCTGCGGTCTGATCCGCGGGTGGGACGGCGCCTCGAGCGCCGCCGTCGCACTCGGCATCGTGCTCGTCAATTTCCTCGCCGCGGCGGCGATCATGACCCGGGCCGCGAAGAGCGGACCCACCGCGATCGGGGCCGCCGCACTCGGTGGTTACGTGCTCCGCCTCGCCGTCATCCTCGTCGCACTCGTAGTGTTGCGCCACCAACCCTGGATCGATCTTCCGACGCTCGGCTTCGTCATCGTCGGGACCCACCTGGGTCTGCTCGTCTGGGAAATGAAATACGTGAGTCTCACGCTCGCTGCGCCGGGGTTGAAGCCGGCACGACCTACCGGAGACCGATGAACGCCCTCCTGCTCGCGGTTGACGTACCGCCGATCAGCCACGTCACCATCTGGGGAGCCGGCCCGCTCGGCTTCAACAAGACCGCGGCCATCTACATCTTCGCCGCCATCGCGACGATCCTCGTGTTCGTCCTCGGCACGCGCCGCAAGGACGCGCTCGTCCCTTCGGGCCTGATGCAGAACACGGCCGAGTCGGGTGTCGGCTTCGTCCGCAACCAGATCATCATGCAGACAATGGGCACCGACGGGCTGCGGTACCTGCCGTACCTCACGGCGCTGTTCTTCTTCATCTTCTTCAGCAACATCACCGAGATCATCCCGGGCGTGCAGTTCCCGGCCAATGCTCGATTCGGAATGCCCCTCGCCCTCGCGCTCGTCACGTGGATCATCTACAACATCGTCGGCGTCGTGAAGCAGGGCCCGCTCCACTACCTGAAGAATTCGGTGGTGCCGCCGGGCGTGCCGAAAGCGATCCTGCCGCTCGTGATGATCATCGAGCTCGTGTCGACCTTCATCGTCCGGCCGTTCTCGCTGATGGTCCGACTCTTTGCCAACATGCTCGCCGGTCACCTCATCCTCGTGACCTTCGGTGCGCTGTGCGCCGCCCTATTCGCGGCGAAGGTCACCGTGGTGATCATGCCGTTCTCGTTCCTGTTGCTCGTTGCCATGACGGGCTTCGAGATCCTCGTCTCCTTCTTGCAGGCCTTCATCTTCACGATCCTGACCGCGGTGTACATCGACAGCTCGATGCACCCCGCGCACTGACCTTTCTTCCGTAAGTTCGCCGTTCACTCACTCGCACACAAGAGAAAAAACACAAGGAGAACCCACGTGGCTCTGCTCCATCTCCTCCTCGCCCAGGCAGCTGCCGACCCCACCAAGGGGCTGACCGCGATCGGTCGAGGCATCGTCTACGGCGGCGCCGCCATCGGCCCCGGCATCGGCATCGGTTTGGTGGTCGGTAACACGATCACCGCCATGGCACGCCAGCCTGAGTCGGCCGGCACCGTCCGCACGACGATGTTCCTCGGGATCGCGTTCACCGAGGCGCTCGCGCTGTTCGGCTTCGTCCTCGCGTTCATCATCTCCGGGTAGGGGGCAGACGTGCGAAAGCACATTCGAGTTTTGCTGGCGGTGCTCGGCGTTGCGATGGCGTCGTTGTTCGTCGCTGCGCCCGCGCACGCGGCCGAGACCGGCACCGAGCCGACGTTCACTCATGAGGCCGGCAAGAAGTGCTACGAGCTCGCGCTCAAAGGCGGCGACTTCGTGCCCGACGATTGCCAGAAGGCGCCATCGCCGTTGCTTCCAGGGGTGAACGAGATCATCTGGGGATCGGCCGCGTTCCTCGTGCTCCTCGTCGCGATGTGGAAGTTCGGCCTGCCGGCTGTGAAGAACATGGAGAAGGCACGCGAGGACCGCATCCGCGACGACCTCGAGTCGGCCGAGACGGCCAAGACCGAGGCTGAAGCGGAGAAGGCGCAGTACCTCGCGCAGATCGCCGACGCCAAGAACGAGGCCGGACGGCTGATCGAAGAGGCTCGGCAAGCGGCCGAGACGGTGCGAGCCGATCTCATCGCCCGCGCCGAGACCGAAGCGAACGACGTCCGGGCCCGGGCCCAGGCCGACATCGCCAACCAGCGCAACCAGGCGATGGCACAGCTGCGAACCGACGTCGCGTCGTTGTCGATCGACCTCGCGGGCCGCATCGTCGAGCGCAACCTCGACAGCGACACCAACCGGCAACTCGTCGACAGCTTCATCGACCAGGTCGGCGGGAGTAACTGAGCGTGCCCGATCGCATCGAAGTCTGGGCGCAATCGCTGCTCGAGATCGCGCAGGCCGAAGGCAACCTGCACGAGGTCGAAGACGAGCTCTTCCGTTTCGCGCGGATCGTCGAGGGCAACGACGACCTTCGTACCGCACTCGCGAACCCGGGTCAGCCCGCGGATCGCCGCGCCGCGATCGTCGACGAGCTCCTCGAGAACCGGTCGCTGCAGACGACCCGTTCGATCGCGGCTTTCGTCGTAGGTGCGGGTCGTGGTCACGACCTGCCGGCGATCGTGGCCCGCTTCGTCGAGCTCGCGGCCGAGCGCCGTGAGCACGAGGTCGCCGAGGTGCGTTCCGCGGTGGCACTGGACGACACCCAGGTGGAACGCCTGGCCACTGCGCTCGGGCGGGCGACGAAGAAGAACATCGAGGTCCGCGTGGTGGTCGATCCGACCCTCATGGGCGGGATCGTCGCCACGATCGGCGACACGGTGATCGACGGAACCGTCCGTCACCGTCTCGACCAGTTGAAGGAGACGCTCTAAATGGCGGAACTCACCATCGACGCCGCCGACATCGCGTCGGTCCTGCGCAAGAACGTCGAGGGCTTCCGGCCCGAGGTCGACCGTGCGCAAGTGGGTCGGGTCCTCGAAGTCGGCGACGGCATCGCACGCGTCGCGGGGCTCCCGCACGCCGCGGTCAACGAGCTGCTCGAGTTCGAAGGTGGCGCGCAGGCGCTCGCGTTGAACCTCGAAGAAGAGACGATTGGTGCCGTGATCCTCGGTCACGCGGACTCGGTCGAGGAGGGCCAGCTCGTCACCGCGACCGGCCGCATCCTTTCGGTGCCCGTCGGCGACTCGCTGATCGGGCGGGTCGTGAACGGTCTCGGTGCCGCGATCGACGGCAAGGGACCCATCGCCGACGACGAGGTCCGCCGGCTCGAGGTACAGGCGCCCGGCATCACCGGTCGTAAGCCGGTCCACGAGCCGCTGCAGACGGGCATCAAGGCCATCGACGCGATGACGCCCATCGGGCGGGGTCAGCGCGAGCTCATCATCGGCGACCGCAAGACCGGCAAGACCACGGTCGCGATCGACACGATCCTGAACCAAAAGGGTCAGGGCGTGAAGTGCATCTACGTTGCCATCGGTCAGAAGGGCTCCACGGTCGCCCAGACCGTCGAGACGCTGCGTGTGAACGGCGCCCTCGAGTACACCGTCGTTGTGAGCGCCCCGGCTTCCGACGAAGCGGTGTTCAAGTACCTCGCGCCCTACACCGGTTGCGCGATGGGCCAGCACTGGATGGAGAACGGTCAGCACGCGCTGGTCGTATACGACGACTTGTCGAAGCAGGCCGAGGCGTACCGCCAGATGGCGTTGCTCCTGCGCCGCCCGCCGGGCCGCGAGGCGTATCCCGGTGACGTCTTCTACCTCCACTCGCGTCTGTTGGAGCGGGCCGCCAAGTTGAACGACGAGAAGGGTGCGGGTTCGCTCACCGCACTCCCGGTCATCGAGACCAAGGCCGGCGACGTATCCGCGTACATCCCGACCAACGTGATCTCGATCACCGACGGTCAGATCTACCTGCAGGACGACCTCTTCAAATCCGGTGTGCGCCCGGCCGTCGACGTGGGGATCTCCGTGTCCCGCGTCGGCAGCGCCGCGCAGATCAAGGCAATGAAGGCGGTGTCGGGAACGCTCAAGCTCGATCTCGCCCAGTTCCGTGAGCTGGAGGCGTTCGCGACCTTCGGTTCCGAGCTCGACGCGGTGTCGAAGGCGCAGCTCGAGCGGGGCGCGCGCCTTGTCGAGTTGCTGAAGCAGGGCCTGCACCAGCCGATGCCCGTTGAGGAACAGATCGTCTCGATCTATGCCGGCACGAACGGCTACCTCGACGACATCCCCACCTCCGACGTGAAGCGGTTCGAGGTCGAGTTGCTCGACTTCATCCGGACGCGCCACGCCGACATGGTCAACAACATCCGCAATTCCGGTGCTATGCCCGAAGGTGACGACGTTGGCGACGGCCGTCACCGACTTCAAGGCGCAGTTCGTACCCACGGCCGCGAGCGGCGCAGAGAGCGCATAGGTATGGCCGGCGGTCAGGAGCGCATTCTTCGTCGGCGGATCAAGTCCGTCGAGTCGACGAAGAAGATCACGCGCGCCATGGAACTGATCGCGGCGTCGCGGATCGTGAAGGCCCAGGCGCGGGTGCACGCGGCCCAGCCGTACGCCGAAGGCATCACCGATGTCGTCCGCAACCTGCAAAGCTCGGGCGGGGCGTCGAACAGCACGCTGCTGACACCGCGCACCGAGATGCACAAGGTCGCCGACATCATCATCGCCGCCGACCGCGGCCTCTGCGGTGGTTACAACTCGACCGTCATACGCGCCGCCGAGCACGACATGCGCGACCAGGAACGCGCCGGGCGCGAGAACGCGATCGTCACGGTCGGCCGCAAGGTCGAGGGCTACTTCCGATTCCGCGACTTCGACATCGACGCCTCCTACTCGGGCTTCAGCGACAGCCCCACCTACGAAGACGCGCGTCGGGTGGCGTCCGCGGTGGTGAAGCGCTTCGAGGACGGCGAGCTCGATCGGGTGCAGCTCGTGTACACCCGCTTCATCTCCGCCGGTCGCCAAGAAGTGGTCGTCGAACCGCTGCTGCCACTCGAGCCGGCCGACGTCGCCGACGCGCCGTCCGACCGCGTGGCCGAGGCGAGTGCCGACTACGAGTTCGAGCCGAACCCCGAGGCCATCCTCGAGACGTTGCTGCCCCGCTACACCGAGTCGCGCATCTACGCGGCACTGTCGAACGCGGCCGCGTCGGAGCACGCGGCGCGTCAGCGCGCGATGAAGGCCGCGACCGACAACGCCGAAGAGCTGATCCTCACGTACCGACGTCGTATGAACCGGGCCCGCCAGGACTCGATCACGACCGAGATCATGGAGATCGTCGGCGGCGCGGAAGCGTTGAGCCAGGGTGCGGCCGACCACGACGACGTGCACGCCGCCGAGTACTACGACAAGTCCGCTTGAGATTCCGGGAGCAACAGCTGCCATGACCGCAACCGCCGAACCGCAGACAACACTGAAGGACGGATGGGTCGTCGCGATCCTCGGTCCCGTCGTCGACGTGGAGTTCCCGCCCGACGCGCTCCCCGAGATCAACTTCGCCGTCGAGATGGACATCGAGCTCGAAGGCGAGAAGATCACGGTCACCGCCGAGGTCGCCCAGCAGATCGGCGAGGGCCGGTGCCGGGCCGTCTGCCTGAAGCCCACCGACGGGCTGCAGCGCGGCACGACGGTGCGCAACCTCGGCCACGGCATCCAGGTGCCGGTCGGCGACGGAACGCTGGGTCACGTGTGGAACGTGATCGGTGAGCCCCTCGATATTCCGGAGTCGGAGGTCACCAACATCGCGGACCGGTGGAACATCCACCGCGACGCACCGCCCTTCGACCAGCTCGAGCCGAAGGCGTTGATGTTCGAGACCGGCATCAAGGTCATCGACCTCCTCGAGCCGTACGTGCAGGGCGGCAAGATCGGCCTGTTCGGCGGCGCGGGCGTGGGCAAGACCGTGCTCATCCAGGAGATGATCAACCGGGTCGCCACTCAACACGGTGGTGTATCGGTGTTCGCCGGTGTCGGCGAGCGCACCCGGGAGGGCACCGACCTCTGGCTCGAGATGCAGGAGTCGGGCGTCATCGAGAAGGCCGCGCTCGTGTACGGCCAGATGGACGAGCCGCCGGGTGTGCGTCTACGGGTCGCGTTGAGCGCGCTCACGATGGCCGAGTACTTCCGCGACGTGCAGAACCAGGACGTGTTGTTGTTCGTCGACAACATCTTCCGGTTCGTGCAGGCCGGTTCCGAGGTATCGACGCTGCTCGGCCGCATGCCTTCGGCGGTGGGTTACCAGCCCACCCTCGCCGACGAGATGGGCGAGCTGCAGGAGCGCATCACCTCGACCAAGGGTCGTTCGATCACGTCGCTGCAAGCCGTGTACGTGCCCGCCGACGACTACACCGACCCCGCTCCGTTCACCACCTTCACGCACCTCGACGCCACGACCGAGCTCGCCCGTGAGATCGCGGCCCTCGGCATCTACCCGGCCGTCGACCCGCTCGCCTCGACCAGCAACATCCTCGCGCCCGAGATCGTCGGTCAACGCCACTACGACGTTGCGCGCCGGACCCAGGAGACGCTGCAGCGATACAAGGAGCTGCAGGACATCATCGCCATCCTCGGTCTCGACGAGCTCTCCGAGGAGGACCGTGTGACGGTCGCCCGGGCTCGCAAGGTGCAGAAGTACCTGAGTCAGCCGTTCTTCGTGGGCGAGGTCTTCACCGGATTGAAGGGGATCTTCGTGCCGGTGGAAGAGACGGTCGAGAGCTTCGAAGCGCTCGTCAGCGGTGAGCTCGACCACGTGCCGGAGCAGGCGTTCTTCAACGTCGGCGGCGTCGAGTCGGTGCTCGCCAAGGCGAAGACGCTCGAGGGGTAGGACCCACTCCGATGGAAGTGCAGCTGGTCTCTCCCGAACAGATCCTGTTCCAGGGCGAGGGCAAGATGGTCGTGGTCCGGACTCTCGGCGGCGGCGACGTCGCGTTCGAGGACAACCACGCGCCCTTCCTCGGGGCGCTGGCCGACTGGCCCGCGCGCGTGAAGTTCGAGGACGGATCCCAGGCCTGGTTCGCGGTGCACGGCGGCTTCGTCGAGGTCAGCCACAACCAGGTGATCATCCTCTCCGACGTCGCGGAGCCCGCCGACGGGATCGACGTCGGCCGCGCGGCCGACGCGAAAGCGCGAGCGGAGGAGGCATTGCGGGCCGACGCTGAGGACGACGAGGCGTCGGCCGCGCTCGCCCGGGCCGAAGTGCGCCTCGAGGTCGCCGCCTCCGCCTGACCCGGGTCGGTCGAGGTACCGCCCGTGGTATCCACTGGTTTTCGTGGTGTGTGTCCGACGCACATCGACCACGAGCAGGTCTTCGATACGAAGCCGACGACTCAGCTGTACTTGACCGCCGAGTACGCGTTCAGCTTGGTCCAGTGGTGCTGGGCCTCGATGATGCGGATCGTGCCCGACTTCGACCGCATGACGAGGCTCTGCGTCCCGGCGCCTTCGCCCCAGTAGCGCACACCTCGTAGGAGCTCGCCGTCGGTGATCCCCGTGGCCGCGAAGAACACGTCGTCGCCGGAGACGAGATCATCGAGCAGGAGGGTCTTGTCGAGGTCGTAGCCCGCGTCGAGCGCGGCCGTGCGCTCCTCGTCGTTGCGAGGCCAGAGCTTGCCCTGGATCGTGCCGCCGAGGGCCTTCAGCGCGCACGCCGAGATCACGCCTTCGGGAGTGCCGCCGACACCGAACAGGATGTCGTTGCCGGAGTTGCGCCACGCGACCGAGATCGCACCGGCGACGTCGCCGTCCGGGATCAGGCGGATACGGGCACCGGCCTCGCGGCATTCGCTGATGATGTCGGCGTGACGCGGGCGGTCGAGGATGACCGCGGTCACGTCGCTGACCTTCTCGCCCAGCGCTTTGGCGACCGCCTCGAGGTTGGCTTTGACCGGAGCGTTGATGTCGATCACGTCGATCGCCGCGGGCCCGACTGCGATCTTGTCCATGTACACACACGGACCGGGGTCGAACATCGTGCCCCGCTCGCTCATCGCGATGACGGCGATCGCGCCGCCGCGGCCGAGCGCGGTCAGGGTCGTGCCATCGACCGGGTCGACCGCGATGTCCATGCTGGGCGGGGAACCGTCGCCGATCTGCTCCCCGTTGAAGAGCATCGGGGCCTCGTCCTTCTCGCCCTCGCCGATGACCACCACGCCTTCCATCCGCACGCTGCTGAGCACGACGCGCATGGCTTCGACGGCGGCGCCGTCGGCCGCGTTCTTGTCACCCCGGCCCATCCAACGACCGGCGGCGAGGGCAGCGGCCTCGGTGGCCCGCATGAGCTCCATTGCGAGGTTGCGATCGGGCGGTTGCTCGGGCATTTCCCCTCTCCCGGTAGCCGGACGGTCGATGGACCCTAGTCGAGCGGACTCAGGATTCCATCAGGTCGTCCGGTCGTACTAGAACGTGGAAATGGGACGACTCGACGGTAAGACCGCGCTCGTCACCGGCGCCACCTCGGGGATCGGACTCGCCTGCGTCGCCCGATTCGCCGCCGAAGGTGCCCGCGTGGTCGGCCTCGACGTGAACGAACCCGGCGCCGAGCTCGAACTGCCCCGCGGCGCGGCCGAAGTCGCCTTCGTGCAAGCCGATGTCCGTGACGAGGACGCGATCGCGGCAGCCGTCGACGAAATGGTGGCCGAGCACGGCCGCATCGACTCGATCGTCACCGCGGCCGGCATCGCCGGCGGCGGCCCGGCTCATCTGGTTGATCGAAACGAGTGGCAGCGCGTTCTCGACGTCAACCTGACCGGAACGTTCCTTTGTGCGAAGCACGCGATCCGGCACATGCTCGAACAGGTGCCGGTCGACGGCGAGCGGGGCAGCGTCGTGACGGTCGCGAGCGTGGAAGGGCTCGAAGGCACCGCCGGCGGTAGCTCGTACAACGCGTCCAAGGGCGGGGTCGTCATCTTCACCAAGAATCTCGCGATCGACTACGGGCGGGCCGGGATCCGCGCCGAACGCGATCTGTCCGGGCTTCATCGAGACGCCGCTGCTCGAAGGTGTGTTCGGCATGGCGGGTATGGAGCACGTCCTCGAGCAGATCCGGGACGAGCACAAGCTGCGCCGCCTCGGGCGTCCGGAGGAGATCGCCGCCGCAGCGCTCTTCCTCGTCTCGGCGGACGCGTCGTTCGTCAGCGGCCAGGCGATCGCGGTCGACGGGGGCTACACCGCGGGCCGCGACCACGGTGTCACGGAGATGTTCGGTTTCTAACGGATCTACCATTGCGTCCGTGACCGGCGAACCCGTCTTCGCGAGACCTCCTTTCGAAACGATGTCCGGGGTGCCGGTCGACGCGGTTTACGGACCCGACGACGCGGAGCGTCCGGGGCAGTATCCGTACACACGCGGGCCTTACACCGACATGTACCGCTCGAAGCTCTGGACGATGCGGATGTTCGCGGGGTTCGGCACCGCGATCGACACCAACCGGCGCTTCCACGAGTTGCTCGCGGCGGGGGGCGACGGACTGTCGACCGCGTTCGACCTCCCGACGCTCATGGGTCGTGACTCCGACGACGATCTCGCGCTCGGAGAAGTGGGCAAGTGTGGTGTCGCGGTCGACACGATCGTCGACATGCACGACCTGTATCGGGGCATCGACCTCGGTGCGGTCACGACCTCGATGACGATCAACGGACCCGCGGCGGTGATCTTCGCGATGTTCGTCGCTCAGGCGGAGGCGAACGGCGTCGACCGCGGCCTCATCGGCGGAACGCTGCAGAACGACATCTTGAAGGAGTACCAGGCGCAAAAGGAGTTCATCTTCCCGCCCCGTCCGTCGCTCCGCCTCGTGCGCGATTCGATCGCGTTCTGTACCGCGGAGATGCCACGCTTCCACCCGATCTCCATCTCCGGGTACCACATCCGCGAAGCCGGCTCGACCGCGGCGCAGGAGCTCGCCTTCACCGTTGCCAACGGCTTCGCGTACGTCGAGCTCGCGCTGCGCGCGGGCTTGGATGTCGACGCGTTCGCGCCCCGCCTCTCGTTTTTCTTCAACGCTCACGTCGACTTCTTCGAAGAGATCGCCAAGTACCGCGCCGCGCGCCGGGTCTGGGCCCGCTGGATGCGCGATCGCTACGGGGCGAAAGTAGAGCGATCGTTGCAGATGCGTTTCCACACTCAGACCGCGGGTGTCTCGCTCACCGCGCAGCAGCCCGAGGTCAACATCGTGCGCACCGCGATCGAGGCGCTCGCCGGAGTGCTCGGCGGTACCCAGAGTCTGCACACCAACTCGATGGACGAGACGCTCGCGCTGCCGTCGGAGAAGGCGGCACGGATCGCGTTACGCACCCAACAGGTCATCGCGCACGAGACGCGAGTGACCAACGTCGCCGACCCGCTCGGCGGATCATGGTATGTCGAGGCGCTGACCGACGAGATGGAACAGCGGGCGGAGGAGCTCTTCGCACAGATCGAGGAGCTGGGCAGCGGGTCCATGCTCGACGGCGCGGTCCGGGGTGTCGAAGAAGGCTGGTACCAGGGGCACATCGCCGATGCCGCGTACGAGCTCGAGCGCAAGCTCAACTCCGGACGCGCGTCCGTTGTCGGCGTGACCGGCTTCCTCGAAGGCAGCGACGAGCCACCGCCGCCGATCTTGCGCATCGGCCCGGAGGTCGAAGAGGAGCAGCGGCGCCGGCTCGACAAGGTGAAGCGGGAGCGCGACTCCGACGCGGTGCATTCGGCGCTGGCCCGCATCCGGGCCGAGGCCGCCGAAGCCGAGATGAACCTGATGCCCGCGATCATCGACGCGGTGACGGTGTGCTCGACGCTCGGCGAGATCGTCGACGCCCTTGCTGACGTCTTCGGTCGCTGGACCGAAGCTGCTCGCATCTGAGACTCGGCGTGGTGGAGACCGCCGCCCTAGTCTGCGCGGCCGTGATGGACGATCGCCTCCTCGAGGTCGCACGCAGCGCGAAAGGTTTCATGCCCGACGACGAAGGGCTCGCGCTCCACGAGGCCGCGCTGGATGCCGGTCGCCTCGGTCCGTTGCTCGAAGTCGGTACGTACTGCGGGAAGTCGGCCGTCTATCTCGGGGCGGCAGCGCGCGCGTCGGGAACGCTGCTGTTCACCGTCGACCACCACCGGGGTTCCGAAGAGAACCAGGCGGGCTGGGAGCATCACGACCAAACCGTCGTTGATCCCGAGACCGGACGCATGGACACGTTGCCGTTCTTCCGCCGCACGATGCAGGCCGCTCATCTCGAAGACGTCGTCGTCGGAGTGATCGGGTATTCGGTGCCGGTCGCGAAAGCGTGGCGGACACCGCTCGGCTTCTTGTTCATCGACGGTGGTCACGCCGAGGACGTCGCCCTGGCCGACTACGAGAACTGGTCGACGCACGTGGTCGCGGGCGGCACGCTCGCGATCCACGACGTCTTCGACGATCCCGCCGCCGGCGGCCAGGCGCCGTTCCGCGTGTGGGAGCGTGCGGTCACCGACGGTTTCGATCCGTTGTCGACGACGGGATCCTTGCGCGTCCTCAGGAACGCGACCAGTACCCCGAACCGTTGACGGGGGCGGAGTCGCCGTTCGATCCGCTGGGATGTGAACCCATCGATCGTTCGCGGCTCGTCTGCGGATCGGTGGTGACGGACTCGACGGGCGCTTCGGGCTCGACGGGCTCGACGGGCTCGACGTGGCGGATGTTCGTCGCGTCGAAGAGCTCGGGGAGCACGACACCGTCGCGCTGACGGCGGAGCCGGTACCGCGGTCCGGAGGGCGTCGCCATCACCTCACAGATCTCGAAGCCGTCGACCCAGCGGTCGCCGAACTGGCCCCGCACCTCGACCGCGATGTGGATCTTCGCCGACGCGAGCGTCGCGAGCGCAGGGTCGTGGGTCGCCGACTCCGCGGCGACCAGGTCGATGTGGGGTTCGGGTCCGGCCGGCATCGAACCGCCGATCACCCGCTCACGCGCCTCCGTGTCGGTCGGGACCGGGGTGTGCAGCAAAGGCTCGTTGGCCGGAGCGACGAGCGGCGGCGCCGCGTTCGCGTGGGCGTTGGACAGCGCCGAGAATGCCGCGACGGCTGCCGCGGAGCCCTCCGTGATGACACGACCGAGCTGAGAGAGCATCTCCATCATCTGGCGCCGTTCGGCTCGGTCGGCCTCGATGTACTCGATCACGTGGTCGCACATGCTCGTGACGACCTCGAGCAGCCGCAGGAACTCGCCCTGCGAATCGAGATGGGGGACCGCGACGTCTGGCGCGGCGTCGTTCGCCGTTGCCTCGTTCGCGGGCGCGAGGCCGGAATCTGCGAGCGCGGGATCGCGCGGGGCCGGCGACGTGCGCTCGTAGTACGCCGACTCGGCGATGGTGCCCTCCACCGGCGTCGCCGGACGTTCGGCGGCGAGCTGCTGTCGGCTCAGGTGGTCGTCCGGGCGGGGATCGAACAACGCCGAGAGCGGGGGCCCCTCGGCCGGATACGACGGCGGGACTGCAATGCGCGCAGGTTGCGGTTCGGTGATCGTGTCGGGTTCGGTGATCGCGTCGGGTTCGGTGACCGCGGCCGGCGCGGCCGGGACATCCCAGATCTTTGCCCTCGACCGTAAACTCCACCAGCCCCGCATCCGTTGGGATGGTACCGGCGCCGGGCCGGACCCGTCATGCATGGGCGGATCGAACAGGAACGACTGTCCGGAACTCAATGTCGATCGCGGCTGGCGCGCTCCGCTTCGATCGCGGCGCCGGCATCGATCAGCTCCTGCGCGGTGAGGGTGCCGTGGAGTCCTTCACCCCGGAACATCCCGGCGGTGGGTCCGGAGCCACCGAGCGCGTTGGCGGCCAACACGACCGCCGCGCTGTTCCACGTCGGCTGCTCCGCGGTGAAGTACTCGCCCCAGCCCGTGTAGCGCGCCTCGGGAAAGTTCATGCCGGTCCAGTACGAGCCGTCATCGTGACGAAGGAACTGCACCCACTCGAAGAGCGTGTGTGCACGCTCGTGCAGGCCTATGGCATCGAGCGCCATGACGAGCTCGCACGTCTCCGCTGCGGTCACCCACGGCTGGTCCGACACGCAGCGCACGCCGCGTCCGGGCACGACGAACGTCTCCCATTTGGACGCGAGGCGCGCCTCGGCGGCGCCGCCCCGCAACACGCCGACCAGGATCGGGTAGTACCAGTCCATCGCCCAGCGGTCCTTGTCGAGGAAGCGCTCCGGGCGGTGTGCGATCGCGATCGCGAGCGATCCCAGCGACAGTTCCCAGTCAGGTCGTTCGTAGCCGAGTCGCTCCGCGGCCGCGATCGCGCAGCGCAGCGATGAGTAGATGCTCGACGAGCCGGTGAGCAGAGCGCCCTTGCCGTCGACACGCGGCAGGGTCGGCGTCCCACTCGATCTCCCCGGTCGGGTGCTGGTTGTCGAGCGCGAAGTCGATCGCGCGTTCGACGATCGGGAACATCGCTTCGAGAAAGCCCGAGTCGCGGGTGCACGAGTAGTGGTGCCAGACTCCGTTCGCCACGTAGGACGCGACGTTCGTGTCGAGGGTGTGGTCCTTCACATCGTCGCCGGCGTAGTACGCGTGCCACGACCCGGCGCCGTGCTGCATCGCGCGTGAGCCACTCGTACGCCCGTTCGGCCTCGGCGAAGCGATTGCCGACGTCGAGTGCCATTGCGGCTTCGACGAGGTTCCATGGATCCGTGTGGTTTCCGGGTGCCCACGGGATGTTGCCGTCGGGGAGCTGCACAGATGCGATCGCGTCGACCGTCTGCGCGACCTGCGCGCGGGTGATAATTCCGTCGACTTCCGGGAGTTGGTGATCAGCCAAGGCTTTTCTTTCCCCATTTCGCCATCGTCGGTGCAACCTTCTCGCCGTACAGCACCACGCTCTTGCCGAGCACGGGGTTCAGCGCCCGCTCGGTGACCCGGGCCCACGCCGGGTTGTGCTCGATGAGCATGCACAAGAAGTCGTGGTAGCGCCGAACGGGAGCAGCGTCGGTGTTCTCGAGGCCGCATGCGCACTTGAGCCACCAGTACGGCGAGTGGAACGCGTGGGCGTGGTGCGAGCCCCGCAGGTAGAACCCCGCGCGTTCGAGCTTCAGCTCCAGCTCGTGCTGGCGGTAGATCCGCACGTGGCCGCCGGGCGTGTCGTGATAGCGCCAGTTGAGCGCCCACGACACGCGCTCGGGCCAGCGGGTCGGGACCGTCGCGGCGATCCGACCTCCGGGACGCAACACGCGTGCGATCTCGGTGAGGGCGCGCTCGTCGTCCCAGACGTGCTCGAGCACTTCGGAGACGATCACGCGATCGAAGCTGTTCGACGCGAACGGGAGGTCGAGCGCGTCGGCGTTCGCAACCCCGGCCCATTGCTCGTAGCCGACTTCGCCCGCGTCGATCATCGCACCGGCAACGGCCGCGACATCTTTCAGGTCGGAAGCGGAGTAGTCGAGCGCGGTGACGAGCGCGCCCCGCCGCATCGCCTCGAACGCGTGGCGACCGCCGCCCGCGCCGAGATCGAGGAGTCGCTCGCCGGGTACCAACCCGATTCGGTCGAAGTCGACCGTCAGCATCAGGCCCCGGAGCCCGAGTCGCGGCGGCGCTTCTCGTGCGCTTCCAACTCGAGGTAGTACTGCTCGGCAGTCCCTTCCGCGGTCTTGCGCCACGTGAAACGGTCGAGCACCCTCCGCCGGCCGCGCTCACCCAGCCGGGCCCGCAGATCGTCGTCGTTCAGGACCTCGACGATCATCTGTGCGAGGGCGCCGGGGTCACCCGGCGGCACCGTCATGGCGCCGTCACCGGACGTGCCGACGACCTCGGGCAGCGCTCCGCCGGTAGTCGTCACGAGCGGCACCCCGCACGCCATCGCCTCGATGGCCGGGAGCGAGAATCCTTCGTACAGGGAGGGCACGACGGCGATCTCCGCCTCCGCGTACAGCTCGACAATGCGCTCGTCGCTGACACCCGTGACGAACTCGATCGCACCTTGGAGGCCGAGACGTTCGATCTGCGCGGGGACCGCCGACTTGTGCCGGGGCCGGCCGATCACCACGAGGTGCGCGTCGTCGCGCTCGGTCCGGATCTTGGCGAGCGCCTCGATGAGGTATGTGAGCCCTTTGAGCGGTACGTCGGCGCTGGCCGTCGTCATCAGACGACCAGGCACACGACGGATGTGCGGCATCGGTCGGAACTGCTTCTGGTCGACTCCGACGGGAACGATGTGGAGGGTGCCGGGATCGACGCGCATCTGGGCGACGATGTCCTTCTTCGAGTTCTGCGACACCGTGATGTGACGCGGGAGCTGGCGCGCCACGTTCATCTGCATGCCGAGGAAGCCGTACCAACGCCGGAGCGTCAGCTTGCGGAACGGCGAGGTCGCGGCCGCGAGGTCGAGATCGCGGTCGACGGTGATCGGGTGGTGCAACGTGTTCACGAACGGCCAGCCGTCGCGGACGAACCCGAGGAGACCCCGGCCCAGGCACTGGTTGTCGTGGACGAGGTCGAACTCGTCGCGGCGCTCGCGCAGGTGCGAGTAGACACGCCGGCTGAACGTGTACGGCTCCGGGAATCCGGCGGCGGCCATGATCCCGAACTCCTCCACGTCGGCGCGGGTGCGGAACTCGTGCGGCCACGGCACCCGGAACGGGTTCTCGCGCTTGTACAGGTCGAGGCTCTCGATGTGCTCGAGGCTGACGGGAGGGTCGGCGACCGGCCATGGCGGACCCGCGAGCATCGTCACGGTGTGTCCGAGCTCGGTCAGCTCCCGGGTGAGGTGGCGGCTGTACACACCCTGGCCGCCGCAGTGCGGGTTCCCCCGGTAGATGAGAAAGGCGACCCGCAGGGGGTCACCGGAGGCGGGCGTGCGAGGGCGCGAAACGGCAGATCGGGGGGTCGGCATGAATTACCCAGGATGGAGGGGGAGCGACCCGAAAGGCAAGCTGCGCAGTAGCCTCGCCGGTCGGTGCCGCCCACGATACTGCCAACGATGCTCAGTCGGTCACGGAGCGTGAGCAACCCGCGGTGGTCGCCTTCCGGAGCCCGGATCTCGTGGGTCGACGCGTACGACGGTCGTGCCGATCTGCTCGTCGCCTCCTTCGACCCGTCGTCCGATTCCTCATCCGATTCGCCGGGCCCGCCGGTGGTGGTGACGGCGGAGTGCGGGGTAGGCGGGCGGGCCGCCTGGGTCGACGACGATCGTCTCGTCGTGCCCGCGGCCGACGGGCGTTTGGCACTCGTCCGGGCGACCGGCGGGGTCGAGCGCTACCTCACGCGCGAGGGCCGGACCCTTGCCCCCGCGGTCTCCGGACGCGGCTGGGTCGCGTGCGCGATCGAACGCGACGACGCGTGCGACGTCGCGACGCTTCGCCTCGACGGGTCGCAGTGGCTCGAGCGCGTCTCGCACGCGGACTTCGCGTGGGATCCCGCCTGGTCGCCCGACGGTGGCACTCTGGTCTGGCAGGAATGGGACCTCCCCGACATGCCGTGGCACGGATCGCGGATCATGCGGGCCGACTGGTCGCGCGCGCGCGGACAAGCCGAGAA
Source organism: uncultured Actinomycetes bacterium (assembly GCA_963761055.1). GTDB lineage: Bacteria > Actinomycetota > Acidimicrobiia > IMCC26256 > PALSA-610 > PALSA-610. Next base: position 824,239 of record CAVXFO010000001.1, read on the forward strand.
ACCCGTAGTCGTCTCCGGCGACGGCTCGTGCAGCCAGCCGCGATTCTCTCCCGACGGCGCGCACTTGTCGTGGGTGCGCGACGGCGCGCTGATCGTCGACGGTGAGACGTTGCTCGCCGGACACCCGCAACAGGAGTGCGCAGAACCCGCGTGGTCGGCCGGTCAACGGTCGTACGCGTGGTCGCCCGACAGCACGGAGCTCGCGTGGTGCCGCAACGAGTCGGGGTTCGGGCGCCTCGTGATCGGCGCGCCTGGTCGCAAGTCGGCGCGCGAGCTCTCGCGTGGGTGGCACCGCGACCTCGCGTGGAGCGAGCGCGGGATCGCATGCGTACGGTCGGGCGCGGTGACGCCGGGCCAGCTCGTCGTGCTCGCCGCGAACGGGTCGGGTCGGCGTGCGCTCGCGCGTGGTCCGGTCGGTGGGTTCGAGGCCACACCGCTCGTCGAACCCCGGCCGGTCATCTGGAAGTCGGGCAGCGCGACGGTGCACGGCATGCTGTGGCGCCCCGCCGACGCGGCCGGGCCCGGACCGACGGTCGTGCACGTTCACGGCGGTCCGACCGGGCAAGCGCTCGCCGACTGGAACCCCCGCGTGCAGTGGCTCGTGCAGCAGGGATACACCGTGCTGCAGCCCAACTACCGGGGTTCGTCGGGCTACGGCAACGGCTATCGCAACGCGCTCGACGGCCGTTGGGGCGAGCTCGACCGCGCCGACGTCGTCGCCGGGATCAAGCACGCGATCAAAGAGGGTTGGACAGCGGCCGGGCGGGTCGCACTGATGGGCGGAAGCGCGGGCGGGTTCACCGCGCTGAACGTCGCGGCCAAGCATCCCGACCTCGTCGCGGCTGTCGTCGCGATCTCGCCGGTCACCGATCTCGTCGATCTCGCGCTCACGACCCACCGTTTCGAGGCGGGGGATATCCGGCGTCTCGTCGGCCCGCTTGCCGATGCTCGTGATCGGTACGTCGCGCGCTCTCCGATCACGCACGCATCCGCGGTGCGCGCGCCGACGCTGTTGCTGCACGGCGACAGTGATGTCGTGGTCGCGGTCGAGGGCACTGCGGCCTTTGCCGAAGCGCTGCGGCGCGCGGGGGTCACGGTCGAGTACCACGTCTATGCGGGCGAGGGACACGGCTGGCGACGCGCCGACACCGTCGCCGACGAGTTGGCGCGCATCGGGCGATTCCTCATGCGGTGGTGTTGACGTGCCCTTGGCCGATGCGGAATACCAGGGACCCAAGCGCGGCGCGGATCGGGCCGTCCTGCTTGCGCACGGCGCGGGCGCCGACATGCACGCGGCCCCGCTGACGTCGGTGGCGGACGCCTTGGCCGCGGCGGGGGTGCCGTCGTTGCGGTTCGACTTCCCGTATCGCGCCGCGGGCCGGCGCGCCCCCGACCGTCCGCCGGTCCTCGAAGCCGCGGTACGTGAAGCCGCGGCCGACCTCGCCCGCCGGGCCAAGCTGCCGCTCGAGCGGCTGGTCCTCGGGGGCCGCTCCATGGGCGGACGGATCTGCTCGATGGTCGTGGCCGATGCCGACGATCCGATCGCAGCCCTCGGCCTCGTCTTGCTCGGCTATCCGTTGCACCCGCCGGGGCGCGCCGACAAGCTCCGGGTCGAGCACCTCCCGCGGATCCTCGCGCCCACGCTGTTCGTGAGCGGAACCCGCGACCCGTTCGGGACACCGCAGGAGCTGCGGCGGTACGCGAAGAAGGTGAAAGGTCCCGTCACCTTTCACTGGATAGAGACCGGAGACCACGGTTTCAAGCCTCTGAAGTCGAGCGGTGCGACGGTCGAGTCCCTCCTGGGCGAGGCCGCGGCGGCGGTCGTCGAATTCGTTGCCGGGCTGGGCTCCCGCAGTAACCCGTAGTAGGGAGTCCGCCGACGCGAGGTGAAAGACTCGGGCGGTGCGAGTCGAGCGTTGGTTCTCCTTCGTCGACCTCTCGGGGTTTACGTCGTTCGGTGACCAGTTCGGCGACGACGAGTCGGTGCGCGTGCTCACCGTGTTCCGGGCATCGGCGCGTCAAGTCGCGACCGACTTCGGCGTACGGATCGCGAAGTGGTTGGGCGACGGCTGCATGCTCGTGTCGGTCGATCCCGGGCAGCTGATCGCCGCGGTCGCCCGGCTCGAGGTCCACACCCACGAGCTCGAGTTGCCGCTGTCGATGCACGCCGGCTGTGCCGGCGGCGATGTCATCCTCCTCGAGGGCGACGACTACACGGGTCGCTCCGTGAACCTCGCGGCGCGGCTCGCCACCGTCGCGCGCGCCCACGAGCTCCTCGCCACGGTCGAGCTGGCGCAGTACGCGCCCGAGCACACCCCGACCGAACCGGCCGGGACGGTGACCGTGGCCGGGATCCAAGAGCCGGTGGAGGTCGTCCGTTTCGGCTGCAGCGCGGCCGGCGATACCGTGCGCGTATGAGCGAATACGAAACCGTCGAGCTGAGGCGCGACGGCAACGTCGGCTGGCTGCAGCTGAACCGGCCCGACAAGCTGAACTCGTTCACGATCCAGATGTGGCAGGAGCTGCGCGCGCTCGGCAAAATGCTGCGCGACGATCCCGACCTGCGCGCACTCGTCGTGATCGGTAACGGGCGCGCGTTCTCGTCCGGGATCGACACGTCGGTCTTCACCGGCGGATCGACCGAGTCGATCGAGGGCGGCGAGGACATCGGTAGCCGCCACCGCGACCCCACCGTCGACGGCATCCTGCGCACACAGGAGGCGTACTCGTGGTTGGAGGAGGCGCGCTATCCCACGATCGCCGCCGTGCGTGGGTTCGCGCTGGGCGCCGGGCTCCAGATGGCGCTGGCGTGCGACATTCGCGTGTTCGCGCGCGGCACGTCGGTCGGGCTGCTCGAACACAAATACGGCATCCTCCCGGATCTCGGCGGCACCCAACGTCTGCCGCGCGTGGTCGGCGCGGCCAAGGCCAAGGAGATGATCTGGACGGCGGCCCGGATCGACGCCGAGGAGGCGTACCGCATCGGGTTGTGCGAACGACTCGTCGACGACGACGCGCTCGAGGCCGACGCGGGCGCGCTGGCCGCTGCGATCGCGGCACAACCGCCCCTCGCGGTCCAGGGCGCCAAGCGCGCGGTCGAAGCGTCCGGCCGGGTGCCGGTCGCGGAGGGGCTCGTCGTCGAGGCCGAGGCCCAGGCGGTATGCCTGCGTTCGGCCGACATGCGAGAGGCCATCCAGGCGTTCGTGGAGCAACGCCAGCCCGACTACTCGGGTCAGTAGGCTTTTTTGCCGTGACCCGATTCCGTGTGCGTGCGAGCGGTCGCCTCGAAGGCCGGGTGCGCCCGTCGGGGGCCACCAAGAACGCCGGCCTCAAGCAGATGGCGGCGGCGCTGCTCGCGCCCGGTGTCACCACCTTGCGCAACATGCCTCCGGTCCGCGATCTCGACGTCATGATCGACCTTCTTCGCGCGACGGGCGCGCACGTGGATCAGCCGGCGCCCGACGTCGTACGGGTCGACGCGAGTGGTGAGCTCACGCCGGAGGCTCCCTACGAACTGGTCGCGCGTATGCGTGCGTCGTTCAACGTTCTCGGTCCGCTGCTCGCCCGGTGCGGTCAGGCGCGGCGTCGCGCTCCCGGGAGGCGACAACATCGGGAGCCGTAAGGTCGACATGCACCTGCGCGGGCTCGAGGCGATGGGCGCGCACGTGGAGGTCGCGCACGGCTATGTCGTCGCGCACGCCGAGCTCTTGCACGGGGCACGCACCGTCCTCGAGTTCCCGAGTGTCGGCGCGACGGAGAACCTGATGTGCGCGGCGGTACTCGCCAAGGGAACCAGCATCATCGAGAACGCGGCGCGCGAACCCGAGGTAACCGCGCTCGGCGACGTTCCTCAACCGTATGGGCGCGCACCTGCTCGGCGCGGGGTCGTCCACGATCGAGATCGAAGGCGTCGAAGCGTTGCACGCGGTCGACAGCGAGATCATGGCCGACCGGGTCGAGGCGGGCACCTTGCTCATGGCGTGCGGGATCGCGGGCGGGGAGATCGAGCTCGTCGGTGTGCGCTCCGAACACGTCGAGATGGTGTCGGTGAAGCTCTGCGAGATGGGGATGCGGATCTCCCCGACGAGCGACGGGCTGTGGGCGCTGGCCCAGAACCGACTGCGCGCGGTCGACGTTGCGACGCTCCCGCATCCGGGTTTCGCCACCGACTTCATGCCGCTCGCCGTCGCGCTGATGACCGTCGCCGAGGGCAGCGCGATCGTCACCGAGAACGTGTACGACGGCCGCTTCCAGTTCGTCGACGAGCTGGCCCGGATGGGCGCCGACGTGCGGACCGAGGGCCGCCACGCGATCGTGCGGGGGGTAGAGCGCCTGTCGGGTGCGCCGGTGCGGGCGTCCGACGTGCGGGCGGGCGCCGCCCTCGTCCTGGCCGGCCTGGTCGCCGACGGCGAGACGATCGTCCACGACGGCGAGCACATCGAGCGGGGCTACTCCGACCTCGCGGGGCGGCTGCGGTCCTTGGGTGCCGACGTCGAACGCCTGCCCGACTGAGGACCCCACTCGTCGACCTCCCGACCGGGCCTTTCCCGTCCTCCGGGGAATCAGCGCGATACTGAGACGGTTGTCCAATGCGTTACGAAGCGACGGTTTGGAGTCTTGATGCCGGTTGACACCACGGCCACGGAGCGGGGCGACATGGAGGCGGGTGTGCTCGAGGCGATCGATGCGATCCGTCCCGCGTTGCAGAGCGACGGCGGCGACATCGTGTTCAACGGCATCGACGAGGACATGGTCGTACACGTCTCGCTGGTCGGCGCGTGCGGCTCCTGCCCGGTGTCGACGATGACCCTCAAGGCCGGGGTCGAGCGGATTATCATGGATCGCGTTCCCGGCATCACCGAGGTCGTAGCCGACGAGTAGCGTCGGCGCTCCATGGGAGACGCCGATGCGGACGCAGCGCTCGTCGAACGTGCGCTGCAGGGGGACCGGCGTTCGATCGCCAAAGTCATCTCCCTCGTCGAACGGGGAGGCGAGAGCGCACGCGTCGCGATCCGGTTGCTGCACCCCCGCACGGGTCGGGCCTGGTCGATCGGGATCACCGGTGCGCCGGGCGCGGGGAAGTCGACCCTGACCGACCGGCTGGTCGGTCAGCTGCGCGCCACCGGCGGTGAAGTGGGCGTGCTCGCGGTCGATCCGACGAGCCCGTTCAGCGGCGGCGCGATCCTCGGCGACCGCGTTCGCATGCAGAGCCACACCACGGATCCGGGCGTATTCATCCGCTCGATGGCGACGCGTGGGCACCTCGGCGGGCTCGCGCTCGCCGCGCCCCAAGCGGTGCGCGTGCTCGACGCGGTCGGCAAGGCCTGGATCGTGATCGAGACGGTCGGCGTGGGGCAGGTCGAAGTGGAGATCGCGGGCCATGCCGACACGACCGTCGTGGTCGTGAATCCGGGCTGGGGCGACGCGGTCCAGACTGCGAAGGCCGGGCTGATGGAGATCGCCGACGTGTTCGTCGTGAACAAGGCCGACCGACCCGGCGCGGCGGAGACCGTCAGCGATCTGGGCGGCATGCTCGAGCTGTCGAGCCGCCGCTCGTGGCGCCCGCCGATCGTGCGGACCGTCGCCACGACCGGCGCCGGCATCGATGAACTCTTCGACGCGATCGCCGCGCACAAGGCGCACCTCGAGGCGACGGGTGATGCCGACGAACGGCGCAAGGCCCGGCTCCGGGAAGAGCTGCGCGGCCTGGTGGGTGCCGAGATGCTGGAGCGCGCGGCGGCGTTGACGCGCGGCCCCCGGTTCGAGGCGATCGTCGGTGCGGTGGCCGATCGCACGCGCGACCCGTACTCCGCCGCGGAGGAGTTGTTGGAAGCGTGAGCCCGCACCCCTTGCGTGTGCTGCTCGACGATGCCGCGGCGGGTCGGTTCCCGCCCGCGGACGGGGTGGTCGAAGTCGTGCCGTCACCCGGCGGTCCCGCCGACGCGATCGTCGGGTTCACGGGGCATTTCGTGGTAGCGGCCGACGTCGATCCCGACGAGTTCGCGGCGCACGTCCCCGCGGGCGATCTGGCGCGACCGATGTCGCCGGCGACGCTGCTCTGGCTCGGCGAGCGCCTCGGTTCGACCGCGACGACGTACGACGCGCTGTTGTGCGGCACCGGAACGGGCGCGGGCCCGCCGTCGTGGCTGCACGAGAGCGACCGTCACGATCACGCTCGTGTCGAAGAGGCGGCGCGCTACCGCCGCGACATGCGCGTCTTCTTCACCGACGAAGACACCGCGGTCCTCGTGCTCGGCCGGGGGCTTTGCGGTCGCTGGGACTTCGGCTTCGAGGTCGAGCCCGGAGCGCAGGGCCGCGGACTGGGCCGCCGGGTCGTGCGGGCCGCACTCGGTCTCGTACCCGCGGGTGAGCCGCTCTGGGCGCAGGTGGTTCCCGGCAACGCGGCTTCGTTCCGGGCGGTCCTGGCCGCGGGGTTCGTACCGATCGCCGCCGAAGTGCTCTTCCCGAGGGCGCCGGCGTAGCCGGTAATAGGGTCGGGCGATGGCTGACGATCTCGTTCTGTCCGAGCGCACGCCCGACGGTGTCGCCGTCGTGCGCCTGAACAACGGTGCGATGAACCCGCTGTCGCGCGCCGTACTCGCACGCCTACGCGACGTTGCGCGGGAGCTCGGCGCCGACCACACGGTCAAAGCCGTCGTCGTTGCCGGTGGCGAGCGGGCGTTCGCGGCGGGCGCCGACATCTCCGAGTTCGAGGGGCAGGAGGGCGCCCCCGTCGTGGCCGCGCGCGTTCCGCGACACGTTCGACGCGGTCGCGGCGATTCCGCGGCCCGTGATCGCCGCGATCCGCGGCTACGCGCTCGGCGGCGGTCTCGAGCTCGCGTGCGCGTGCGACCTCCGGGTCGCGGGCGAGAACGCACGCCTCGGACAGCCCGAGATCCTGCTCGGGATCATCCCCGGCGCGGGCGGCACGCAGCGGTTGACGCGTCTCGTCGGCCCGGCCCGCGCCAAGGAGCTCGTCTGGAGCGGTCGGCAGGTGCGGGCCGCCGAGGCGCTCGAGATGGGTCTCGTCGATCGCGTGGTGCCGACGGGTGACGAGGAGCATGCGGCTCTGCACTGGGCCGAAGAGCTGGCGAAGGGCGCCGTCGTCGCGATGGGCCTGGCCAAGCGCGTGATCGACGCCGGTCTGGGCGGCGCGCTCGCCGACGGGCTCGATCTCGAGGCCGAGGCGTTCGCCGAGGTGTTCGGCACCGAGGACGCGGCGACTGGAGTGCAGTCGTTCCTCGCCGACGGTCCGGGTAAGGCGAAGTTCACGGGGCGTTGAATCCCGTGACGCCTACGCCTGCGCCGGCTACGCGAGCGTGCGCAGGGTGGCGCTGACCGTCGCGCTGGCGGTCCTCGCCCCACGGCAGCGCAAAGACGATGGGCACGTCGACGCCATTGTCGGCGTAGGCCTGCACGGCATCCCGCACATGCTGCTCGTCGCCCATGATCTGGATCTCGTCGACCCAGGCGTCGCTGATCGCGGCGAGCGCACCCTCGCGGTCACGATCCGCCCAGCGGTGCTGGAAGTCCCGCACCTCGTTGAGGAAACCGGCCCGCTCGAACTGCGTTGCGTATGCCGGGGCGACCGCGTAGTTGAGGAGGTCCTTCCGTGCGAGATCGGCGTAGCGATCGCGATCGGTCACCGCGGAGTGCACGTACGCGTGGATCTCCGCGTTGCCGCCCGCGCGGATTCGTTCGACGCACCACGGCACGAGTGACGAAGGGAGATAGTTCAACAGCACGACGTCGGCGAGCTCACCGCCGAGGCGCAGCATCTGCTTGTTCAACGCCGCCAGCGCGATCTTCGGGCGGCGGTCGCCGAGCTTCAGACCGAGCCGGAAGCGTCTGACGTCGTAGAAATCGCCCTGGAACGTCACGGTCTCGCCCGAGAGGCACTCGCGCAGGAGCGTCAGGAACTCGCGCACCTGCGCAATGGGTCGGTCGGTGTACCCGGCACCGTGCCACTGCCCGGCCACGGCCGGCGAGGAGATGCCGACGCCGAGGAACACGTCGCGGTCGCCCGCAAGCTGTTGCAACGTGGTGGCCGCCATCGCGTGCAGCGGGGGAGTGCGCAGCTGGAGCGCGAGCACACCCGTTCCGATGCCGATGTGCGGCGCGACCTGGCTGATCGCGCCGAGCAGCGACATCCCCTCGGCCGCGTTCGCCTCCGCGACCCACAGTGCCGCGTACCCGAGGTCGTCGGCCTCGCGTGCGACCTCCAACGAGATCGCCGTGCCCAACGTCTGCAGCCCGGCGACACTCACCGCGCGATTCGTCATGTCGCCTCCACGATCGCCTTCAGGCAGCGCAGGTTACGGGCCCAGATCGCGCGGAGCACCGGCTTCGCCGCGACCGCGCCGACCGGTCCGCCCATCCACCACGGGAACGTGAGCCGCTCGTTCCAGGTGAATCGGGTGCGCCCGCCGCGGGCGCGCCGCAGGGTGAATCGCCCCCGCCCGGTGACCAGACCGCGATGTTCGATCCCCATGCGCCGGCCCGGCACCCACTCCGTGACGGTCATCTTGTCGGTCAATCGGATCGGGCCGACCTTGGTGACGCAGTCGAAGCTCGTTCCGTTGCCCCGCGTCTGCGATCCCGTGAACCGGATCGACTCCGCGTCGACCATCCAATCGACGTGGCGTTCGATCGGTTCGACCGCGCGCCAGGTGACGTCGGGCGATGCGTCGATGGTGATCCCGACCCGTATCTTCACATTCGCACCTTCATTGGCGGACCCTCATCCGGCCGCGCGGAGCGCGGCGGCCGCGTCGGTGGGGGCGACGATGTTCACCGAAAGCCCGGTACCGAGCTCGAACCCGGCGGTGATCGTGAGTCGCGGAACGACGTCGATCCACCAGCGGAACGGTTCGGCGTGACCGCGCGGTGCGGTCTCGATCATGACGTTGTACGCCGCGGCGCCGATGATCGTGCGCACGCGTGCGATCGCGTCGCGCAGCGCAATGCCGGTCGCGCGGACGTCGTCGTCGGAGGCCTCGTCGAAACGTGCACTACCGTCGGTCGGCGCGAGCCGAACCGTGTACGGAGTCGCGGCCGCGCGGGCACCATGTGCGGACGTAGCCGTCGGTGACCACGTGTTCCTGGTCGTCGGCGAACGCTGCGGTCGTGAAGTGTTCGAGCCGGACGCGCGCACGCGCCGGGACGAAGTCGAGGGCAACAAGCTGCGCGTGCGGGTGCTCGATCGAGGCGCCCGCGGCCTTGCCCTGGTTCACGAACGCCTGCGTGTACACCAAACCTTGCGCCAGATGGAAGCGGGCCCGGTCCCGCAACGCGACCAGCACACACGAAGCCGAATCGTCGGAAAGTGCACTCAGATCGGCGTCGTGGGCGGGGGAGAAGATCACGACCTCGTGCGCGCCGACCACACCGTCGCCGACGATCGGGAACTTGTTCGGCACCACTCGCAGGGTCCAGCCCGGAGTCTCGGGCGCGCCGGGACCGCGGCGCGCGACCTCGGGCGGGGTCTCGTGCTCGTTGCCGGCGCAGAACGGGCACGAGGCAACGCTCGCCGGGACGGGGTCGGCCTGCACGCGGAACGTGTCGGGCCGCAGAGCGCGCGCGGGAGCCAGGATCACGCGGTCGCCGGTGAGCCCGTCGACGAGGAGTTGTTGCATGGAAGGGTCAGGGTAGGCCGCTCGCGGCGCGTACCCTGGATGCATGGCCGTGCGGTTGGTGATCATCGGAGGCGGGCCCGCAGGCAACACCGCGGCCACGGTTGCGGCGTCGATCGGTGCCGACGTGACGATGATCGAGCGCGACATCGTCGGCGGGGCCGCACACCTCTGGGACTGCATTCCGAGCAAGGCGATGGTCGCCACCGGGAACGCGCTGGCCGAGCTGGGGCTCGCGGAGACGATGGGTCTGGAAGCGTCGGGTTGTCTCGACGTCGACGCGCTGCGCACCCGGATCTCGGGCATGGAGGAGAAGCTGCGCACCGGCGTCACGAGCCTCCTCGAGTCGCAGGGCGTTCGCCTCGTGCGGGGCACCGGTCGCCTGACCAGCGCGTACACGGTCGCGGCCGACACCGAGACCGGGACCGAGGAGTTCGAAGCCGACGCGATCCTGCTGTCGACGGGATCGCGCCCGCGCGTCCCCGACTGGGTCACGGTCGACGGCGAACGCATCCTGACGACGCGCCAGGCGTACCCGCCGCCCGAGATCCCCGAGCACCTGGTCGTGATCGGCTCGGGCGTGACCGGGGTGGAGTTCACCCACATGTTCAGCGCGCTCGGCTCCAAGGTTACGCTGATCGTCTCCCGCCAACAGGTGTTGCCGTACAAGGACCCCGAGGTCGCGGCGGTGTTGGAGGACGAGTTCCTGCGCCGGGGCGTCAAGCTGCTCAAGGGTGCGCGCGCGGTTTCGCTCGGGCGCGACGACGACAAGGTCTTCGTCTCCTGTGACGATGGTCGCGCGGTCGACGGGTCGCACGCGCCGCTGTGCATCGGCTCGGTCGCGAACAGCGAAGGTCTCGGCTGCGAGGCGGCGGGCGTCGAGATCGACGAGAACGGCTACATCCCCGGCAACCGTCACTGCCAGACCAACCTGCCGCACATCTACTCCGCGGGCGACATCTCCGGGCGGCTGCCGTTGTCGTCGGTCGCGGCGATGCAGGGCCGCAAGATCGCCGAGCACGTAATGGGTCTCACCGCACGCGCCCACCGTCATCTCGACTACGACAAGGCCGCGCAGGCCATCTTCACCGATCCGGAGATCGCCGAGGTCGGCGTGGCCGAGGCCGAGGCGTTCGCCGCGGGCCGCAAGCTGCGCGTCACCAAGGTGCCGTTTTCCGCGAACCCGAAGGCGTTGATCAACGGCGACACCCGCGGCTTCGTGAAGATCCTCTCCGACCCGGCGACCGGCGTCGTGCTCGGTGGCGCGATCGTCGGGCGCAACGCGGCCGAGCTGATCTCCGTCATCGCGGTGGCCGTCACGAACCATCTGAAGGCGGTCGACATCGTCGACTCGCTCCTCGTGCATCCTGCACTCTCCGAGTCGCTCGCCGACGCCGCTTCCTGAATGCGGGCACTCGTGACCGGCGTCGCCGGTTTCGTCGGGAGCAACCTCGCCGACGCGCTCCTGGCGCGGGGCGACACGGTGCTCGGCGTCGACTGTTTCACGCCGTACTACGCGGCCGCCGACAAGGAACGCAATGTCGAAGCGGCGCGGCGCGGCGACCGGTTCGAGCTCGTCGCCGCCGACCTGCGCGCGGATCCGATCGAGCCGCTGCTCGACGGGGTCGACACCGTGTTCCACCAGGCCGCGCAAGCGGGCGTGCGCCTCTCGTGGTCGGGCGGGTTCGCCGACTACGTCGGCCACAACGTGCTCGCGACTCAACGCCTCCTCGAGGCGGTGGTCACGGTCCGGCCGTCGGCCCGGGTCGTCTACGCGTCGTCCTCCTCGGTGTACGGCAACCAGCCGCGGTATCCCACTCGGGAAGACGACCTCCCCAAGCCGTACAGCCCGTACGGCGTCACCAAGCTCGCGGCCGAGCACCTCTGCCGCCTCTACGCCGAGAACTGGGGTATCCGCACGGTCTCGCTGCGCTACTTCACCGTGTTCGGTCCACGGCAGCGTCCCGACATGTCGATCCACCGGCTGTGCGAGGCCGCGATCCACGGCACGCCGTTCCCGCGCTACGGCGACGGGACTCAGATCCGGGAGTTCACCTTCGTCGACGACATCGTGCGCGGGAATCTGCTCGCGGCTGAATGCGACGTGCCGCCCGGCGCGTACTGCAACCTCGCGGGCGGGGGAGAGATCATGCTCTCGGAGCTGATCGATCTCGTCGGCGAACTGGCCGGCAGTCCCGTAACGATCGACCGACAGGACCGGATGGCCGGCGACGCGTTCCGCAACGGCGGATCGATCCGCCGCGCCGGCGAGTTGCTCGGGTGGAAGCCCGAAGTCTCGTTACGTGATGGGCTGCTCGCCCAGCTCGCGTGGCACCGCTTACGCGGATAGTTCGCCCGCCAGCACTGTGGTCGCCTTGCCTGTGAGCAGCGCCCGATCACCCTTGCGGAGCACGGTGAGCTCACCACCGCGCGCGGACGCCTGGCACGCGTGCAGCTCGTCCCGGTCGAGCCGCGGGCCCCAGTAGGCGATGAGGGCGCAGTGCATCGAGCCCGTGACGGGGTCTTCGTCGATGCCGACCCGCGGTGCGAAGCAGCGCGAGACGATGTCGAACCCGTCGTCGCCGGGCGCGCTCACGTAGACGCCGCGCACGTCGGTCAGCGCGCGCAACTTGGCGAAGTCCGGAGTGAGCCGGCGCACCATCGACGCGTCGGCGACCGGGCAGAGGAAGAACGCGCCGTCGGTGCGTAAGAACTCGCCCTCGGGCAGGCCGAGCGCGTCGAAGAGCTCGGGCATGGGCGGTTCGGGGACCGGCACTGCAACGGGAAAGTCGAGGGTGACGCCGTCGGCGCCGGCGTAGGTCGCCCGGAGCTCGCCGCTGCGGGTGTGGAACCGCGCAGTCGCGTCGGTCGCGACCCGGCCGGTCTCGAACAACACGTGCGCGCCCGCGAGCGTCGCGTGCCCGCACAGGTCGACCTCGACTTCGGGCGAGAACCACCGCAGGTCGAACTCGTCGCCGGACCGGGCGCGCACGTACGCGGTCTCCGAGTGCCGCATCTCCGCGGCGAGGTCCTGCATCCAGCGTTCGTCGCCGTGATCGAGCACGACCGCGGCCTGATTGCCCCGGAACGGCTCACCCGTGAACGCATCGACGACGAAGATCGGAAGCCCCATCCCTCCGATGCTGTCACGTTTCCCACCAGCAGTCGGTGAGGTTTTCGGGTCTACTCGATGACGGCGAGGACGTCGCCGGTGCCGACGGCGTCGCCCTCGGCGACCCGGATCTCTGTCACCGTGCCCGACGTCTCGGCGTTGATGTGGTTCTCCATCTTCATCGCCTCGAGCACCACGAGCGCGTCGCCGGTGGTGACGGCCGCGCCGACCTCGACGAGCACCTTGACGATCGTGCCCTGCATCGGGGCCGTCACGGTGCCACTGCCCGCGGCCCCGCTCCCGCTGCTTCCGGCGATCTTGGGTCGGCTCCGCGCCGGCGCACCCGAACCGCCGGTACGGACGGGCGCCTCGGGGAGCCAGACCTTCACCGAATAACGGCGACCGTCGACCTCGACCGGCACCGACTGTTCGACGAGTGGAGCTCTCGGCGCGGTGCCGTCGGCCGGCGGCACGGTCGGCACGCTCGCGTCGGGGAGATGGGTGGCGAATTGCGTCTGGTCGACCTCGTCTTCGACCCACTTCGTCGAGTGGGTGACACTGCGGAACGCGGGCGTGGGCAGGAGCGTGAGGTGCGCGGGAATGGTGGTCTTGAGCCCGCCGATCTCGAACTCGCCGAGCGCGCGGATCATCCGCTCGATGGCGCGGTCGCGGTCGGGGGCCCACACGATGAGCTTCCCGATCAGGTTGTCGTAGTACTGTGAGATCGTGTCGCCCTCGTCGTAACCGCCGTCCCAACGCACGCCGGGGCCCTCGGGTATGCGCAGCCGGTTGATCGTGCCGGGCGACGGAAGGAAGTTCTTGGTCGGGTCCTCGGCGTTGATGCGGCACTCGATGGCGTGGCCGCGGTGCTCGATCGAGTCCTGGGTGAACGACAGGGGCTCGCCCGACGCGACGCGCAGCTGCTCGGCGACGAGGTCGAGACCGGTGACCTCTTCGGTGACGCAGTGCTCGACCTGCAGACGCGTGTTCATCTCCAAGAAGAAGAACTCGCCGTCCTGGTAGAGCATCTCGACGGTGCCGGCGTTGGTATAGCCGCACGCGAGCGCGAACTTCACACCGGCTTCACCCATCGCCTGGCGCGTGGCGTCGGGGATGTTCGGTGCGGGCGCTTCCTCGATGAGCTTCTGGTGGCGGCGCTGGGTGGAGCAGTCGCGGTCGCTGATGTAGACGCCGTGACCCTGGGTGTCGCAGAAGATCTGGAGCTCGACGTGGCGGGGCCGGGTCAGGTAGCGCTCGAGGTAGCACTCGGGCCGGCCGAAGTACGCCTGGGCCTCGCGGGTCGCGGAGTCGAACGCGGCCTGGGCGTCGCCCGCGCCCTCGACGACCTTCATCCCCCGACCGCCGCCGCCGTACGCAGCCTTGATCGCGACGGGATAGCCGTACTCGTCACCGAAGGCGACGATCTCGCTCGCGTCGGTGATCGGGGTGGTGGTGCCGGGGACGCTCTCGACCTTGGCCCGCTCAGCCGCGAGCCGGGACGAGATCTTGTCGCCCATGACCTCGATCGCCTCGGGTGGGGGTCCGATCCAAGTGACTCCGACGTCGGTGACGGCCCGGGCGAACTCGGCGTTCTCGGAGAAGAAGCCATAACCCGGGTGGACGGCGTCGGCGCCGCTCTTGCGGATCGCGTCGAGGATCGCCTCGGTGTTGAGGTAGCTCTCGGCCGCGGTCTGCCCGCCGAGTGCGTACGCTTCGTCGGCGTAGCGGACGTGGGCGGCGTCCCGGTCGAGCTCGGAGTACACGGCGACGCTCGGGATACCGAGCTCACGACACGTCCGCATGACTCGAATGGCGATTTCGCCGCGATTGGCGATCAGGATCTTCGACAGCACGGCTGCGTATCCTACGGTCGCCCGCCCGCACGCAGCGAAGTGACGCAGTGAGGACGATGGTCATGCCCGGCGAGCCCGTCTCGTGGACCGACGTGAGACTCGCCGGCACACGCTTCGACGACGTGCGCTGGTTCGATCGCATCGATTCCACCAACCGCTACCTTCTCGACCGCGCCGCGGAGGGTGCGCCGGAAGGGCTCGTCGCGGTTGCCGACGAGCAGACGGCCGGGCGGGGCCGGCTCGGCCGGACGTGGGTCGCGCCGCCGGGTTCCGCGCTGCTCGTGTCGGCGCTCCTGCGCCCCCGGCTCGCGGTCGACCGGACCCACCTCGTGACGCTCGCCGCCGGCCTCGCGGCGCTCGACGCGGTCCGCGCCCTGACCGGCGTGCAGGCCGGTCTCAAGTGGCCCAACGACGTCGTGGTCGACGACCGCAAGCTCGCGGGAATTCTCGCCGAGGCCGACGGCGTGGGCGCCGTGGTCGTGGGAATGGGTTGCAATGTGCGCCCGGACGTGTTGCCGGCCGACCTCGCGTCGATCGCGACGGCGGTGAGCCTCGACCGCGGCGAGTTGCTGGTGGCTTGGTTGCGGGCCTACGACGCGCTGGCTCGGCGCGCTCGACTCGGTCGTCGCGGAGGCAGTCGCCCGGTCGGCGACGCTCGGTCGCCGCGTGCGCGTCGAGCTGGCCGGCGAGACGTTCGACGGCACCGCGACCTCACTCACCCACGAGGGCTTCCTCGTCGTCGACGGCCGCGTCGTCAGCGCCGCCGACGTCGTGCACCTCCGACCGACAGGTGAGGAATAGCTGATCAGCCCGGGCAGAGCGTGTGGTGTTCCACCGTGGTGACAGTCGTGGTCGGTGTCGCCGTTGTCGGGGTCGTCGCCTCGGGCACGACGACGGCGCACGCCCGGCTGACGTGCGCGACCTTGCCCGTGACGAAGACATGCGTCGAACGTCACGAGCACCGGTGTTACCGCGCCCGGGGCCTCAGGCCCCGCCGACGACGATCGCCGCGACCGCCTGCTGGAAGAGTGCGGGAAGTCCGTCAGCGCGGGCGACGTCGTCTACGCCGGTTCGATCAGGGGTCGAGGTCGTGGGCGACGAGATCGTGGAACGCGGTCGCGAGGCGCGTGCTCACCGAACCCCCGACCGCGCGCATCGGTTCGCGGTCGACGTGCGCGATGGGCTGCACTTCGCGTGTGGTGGACGACAGGAACGCCTCGTCGGCTTGCGCGAGCGCACTGACCGGTACGTCGCGCTCGACGGCCGCGATGCCGATGCGGTGTGCGAGCTCGAGCAAGAGCGCTCGGGTGACGCCGAGGAGGCAACCGGCGGTCGCCGGAGGTGTGATCAGTTCGCCGCCGCGCACGAGGAAAACGTTCGAACCGGTGGCCTCACACAGGTTGCCCTTGGTGTTCGGGAAGATGGCCTCGCCCGCGGCGCGCTCGTGCGCGAACGCGAGCGCCCGTACGTTCGACGCGTAGGAGATCGTCTTCAAGCCGGCCAGCGCGCCGTTCTCGTTGCGGCTCCAGGGCACGATCACCACGTCGACGTTCGGGGTCGCGGGATCGATCGGCGACGCGAGCATGAAGGTGGTGGGCGCCTCGTCGCCCCGGCCGGAACCGGGTGGCGCGATCCCGCCCGTCACCGTGATCCGCAGGCGCGCCTCGGTCAGCCCGTTCGCCTCCAAAACGGCGGCGGCCGCGGCACGCAGTTGCGACACGTCCGGCAACCGGAGCCCGAGGCCCTCCGCGGAGGCGCGCAGGCGGGAGAGGTGACGGCTCCACGCGAACGGGACACCGCCGTAGACGCGCAGCGTCTCGAAGACCCCGTCGCCCACCACGAGGCCGTGGTCGAGCACCGACACCTTGGCCTCGGCGAGTGGAACCATCTCGCCGTCGATCCACGCCGTCATCGGGCTTCGACTCCTGGCGTTGCGGTCGTGGCCAATACGAGGCGAGCGCTCTTGAGCTCGGTCTCGGCCCACTCGGCCGACGCGCAGGAATCGGCGACGATGCCCCCGCCCACGCCGAGGTGGGTCTTCCCGTTGTTGATCATGAACGTGCGGATCGCGACCGCCAACGACGAGCGGTCGCGGTCGCCGTCGATCCAGCCGAACGCGCCGCAGTAGACGCCGCGGGAGACCGGTTCGAGATCCTCGATCGCTTGCATGACACGCGGCTTCGGCGCGCCGGTCACCGACGCGGGCGGGAAGGTGGCGCGGACGAGGTCGCCGAGGCCCACGTCGGCGCGGAGGCGCCCGCGGACGGTGCTCACGAGATGCGTGAGCCCCGGGTGCTCCTCGAGCGCGAACAGCGAAGGAACCTCGATCGAGCCGTACTCGCAGACGCGCCCGAGGTCGTTGCGGGCGAGGTCGACGATCATGAGATTCTCGGCGTGGTCCTTCGCGCTCGCCTCGAGTGTCGCGCCGTCCGGCGCGGTTCCCTTGATGGGACGGGTCTCGACCACGCGGCCGTCGACGCGCAGGAACAACTCCGGCGAGGCCGATACCACGGCCAGACCCGGGAGCGTGCCGCCGAACGTGCACACGCCGGCGTATGGCGCGGGGTTCAGGCGGGCCAGTGCGGTGAACAAGGCGAGCGGATCGGGCGCGGTCGCGAACGTCAGCCGGCGGGTCAGGTTCACCTGGTAACACTCCCCGGCCGCGAGCAGCGCGTGGACGTGCTCGACGAGGGCCGCGTGCTCGGTGGCGGTGAGGTTCGTCGTGGGTTCGCCGAGGTCGCGCGCGGGTGAGGTTGCGGGCGCGGCGGGTGGCAGCGACAGTTCGTCGACGACCCGCACGTCGTCGAAGCGCACGAACGCGAGGTCGGGGAGGCCGAGGTCGTCCGCGACCGTCCCGCCGGCGACGCGGCCTTCGATGTGCTCGATGCTGCGGCCGGCCTCGTAGGTGACGAACCCGACCCAGAATCCGCCCCGGCTCATCTCGTCGAGCACCGCGAACGCCTCGGTTCCGCAGGCGGTGATCACGCGCGACGGGCGCCGGCACACGATCCACCGCGCGCCGTCGCGCACTACTGCGTAAGGGGAGCCCGCATCCACAGGCTGCACGGTAGTGCTGCGGGTACCGTCGCGGTCGTGGACTACGAACCGGCACCGGAACAGGAACAATTCCGTGCAGTCGTGCGGGATTTCGCGCGAGCGCGAAATCGCCCCGCACGCGGCCGACTGGGACCGTGATCACGTGTTCCCCGTCGAGACCGTCCGCGCAATGGGAAACCTCGGTCTGTTCGGCCTGCCCTTCCCGGAGGAATACGGCGGCGGCGGCGCCGACTTCCTCACCTACTGCATCGCGGTCGAGGAGATCGCACGCGTCGACGCGTCGATGGCGATCACGCTCGAGGCCGGAGTGAGTCTCGGCGCGTCGCCGTTCTTCTACTTGGGCACCGAGGAGCAGAAGCAGGAATACCTCGTCCCGATGATCGCGGGGGAGGTGCTGGGCGCGTTCGGGCTCACCGAGGCCGAGGCCGGCTCCGACGCCGGCAACACGAAGACGCGCGCGACGCTCGACGACGACACGCACGAGTGGGTCATCGACGGCCAGAAGACGTTCATCACCAACTCGGGCACCGAGATGACGAAGTGCATCACGATCACCGCGCGGACCGGGCCGCACGAGATCTCCAACATCGTCGTCGACGCGGGTACGCCCGGGTTCGTCGTGCAGCCGCCGTACCGGAAGATGGGATGGCACGCCTCCGACACGCACGAGCTCGTGTTCGATGGATGCCGTGTGCCCGAAGGGCAACTCCTCGGTACCCGTGGCGAAGGCTTCAAGGCGTTCCTCCAGACTCTGGACGGTGGCCGCATCGCGATCGCCGCGCTCGCGCTCGGAATGGCGCGGGCGTGTCTCGACGCTTCGGTCGCCTACGCGAACGAGCGGCGCGCATTCGGCGGCCCGATCGGCCGCTACCAGTCGATCGTGTTCAAGTGCGCCGACATGGCCGTTGCGGTCGAGAACGCGCGCAACCTCGTGTACAAGGCCGCGTGGATGCGCGACGCGGGCAAGCCGATTCGCCAAGCTGCCGCGATCGCGAAGCTGTACGCGACCGAGATCGCGGTCGACGCGACACGTGATGCCGTGCAGATCCACGGCGGGTACGGGTACATCGACGAGACGCCGGTGAGTCGCTTCTACCGTGACGCGAAGATCCTCGAGATCGGCGAGGGCACGAGCGAGATCCAGCGGCTCGTCATCGCGCGGGGCCTGGGTCTGCCGGTGGAGTGAGGCGTCCGAAATTCCGGACTACCCGTAAGTACAATCCCTCGTCGCGTGCTGTCGTCCCTCTTCCTGTTCTCTTTCCTGCGACGTTTCGCGATCGCGCTGGTCGCGGTCGTCGTCGTCACAGCCGTCGTGTTCAAGACGGCGGACGCGTACGGAAAGAAGAAGTTCCAGGAGAGCCCTACGGTTCACATCGACGAAAGCGTGCTCCCCAAGGTCAAACCCGGGCAGCCGGCGAACTACTTGATGCTTGGCTCCGACGTGCGGCCTGCGAACGAGACGCCGGCCGAGAAGGCGGCGTACGGAAGCACTGCTGACGCGGCCGGGCAGCGCTCCGACGTGATGATGATCCTGCACGTCGATCCGGCCGGGAAGACCGGGCGGCTGGTGTCGTTCCCGCGCGACATGATCGTGAACATCCCCGGCTACGGGAAGAAGATGTTGAACGCGGCGTACTCCTTCGGCGGCCCGTCACTCGTCATCAGGACGCTCGAGCAGAACTTCCCGCCGCTACAGATCAACCACTACCTCGAGGTCGATTTCCGCGGCTTCAAGGACGTCGTGAACACGATCGGACACATCAATCTGTACTTCCCGACACCGGTGCACGATCCCTACACCGGCCTCAACGTCGAGAAGGCCGGCTGCGTCAGCCTCAACGGCGATCAAGCGCTGGCGTACGCGCGGTCACGCGAGTACTTCATCCCGAGTGACCTGCAGAACCCGGCCGTGTGGAAGTGGAACTACGACCCGAACCTTCCTACGAACGCCGACCGCGGCGGGCACGGTTGGCAGAAGGATCCGTTGCAGGACCTCGACCGCATCCCCCGCCAGCAGTACTTCCTCCGAACTCTCAGTCAGACCGCGCTGCGCAAGACGGGAAGCAATCCGTTGGAGATCAACAGCCTGTTGAACGATGCCTTCAAGAGCCTCGTTCACGACCAGAACCTCAAGTACACCGAGTTGAAGTCGCTCGCCTACACCTTCCGCGATCTCGATCCCGGCAAGATCAACATGTCGACGATTCCGTGGACGACGGATCCCGCGGACCGAAACCGGGTGATTCCGAAGTACCCCGATTACACCGTGGTCGCGAACAGCTTGCAGAACTTCACGCCGCCGCCGAAGCCCGTGGTGAAGCCGCTCGAGACCGACAAGGTCACCGTGCGGGTCGTCAACGGATCCGGCATCAAGAGCGCAGGTAGTGACGCGCTCGGTCAGTTCACCGCCGCCGGCTTCAACTCGGCGGGACCGGCCGAGGACGCCGACCGCAGTGACTACAAGACGCAGATCCTCTACGCCCCCGGGAAGTTCAATCAGGGTTACACCGTGGCCGTTGCGGTCGGGACACTGAATCTCGTGCCGGCGGCGACCGAGAAGCAGACGCTCGGCGGCGACGCGCTGTTGATCGTCGGTACCGATTACGCGTCGCTCAAACACGGCTTCGACAAGGTCCCGAAACCCGCGAACCTGCCGACGACCACGACCACAACGCCGTCGGTCACGACCAGCACGGCGGCGACGACCACCACGACTGTTCCCCGCACGACGGTTGATACCCGCTACGTGCCGGTCGACCCCAAGACGGGCGGCACCTTGGTCGGGTGTCCGTCATCGTGACCGAGTGGCGCACGCCCCGGGCGACGGCGTGAGCGCACTCTCGCCCCGGGCGTTCCTGCATCGTTTCGTCACCGCGTTCGTCATCGTCGTCGTGCTCACGGTTGTCGCGATCGCGGGCGCGTACGCCGAGGCCGCGCACAAGGTGTCGGGTGTGTCGAAGGTGAACATCGACACCTCGGTGCTGCAGTCGGGCGGCAACTTCTTGCTCATAGGCTCGGACTCGCGGGCGTTCGTCGACAACCCGGGCGACTCGGCCGCGTTCGGAAGTGCGCAGCTGCAGACCGGTCAGCGGTCGGACACGATCATGGTCGCCCACGTCGACTCGAAATCGGGCACCGTGTTGCTCGTGTCGTTCCCGCGCGACCTCTGGGTGGCGATCCCCGGTCTCGGTCACGCCAAGATCAACGCCGCGTTCAACTCGGGACCGCAGCGGGTGATCGAGACGATCGAGAGTGATTTCGACGTGCCGATCAGCCACTACCTCGAGGTCGACTTCCAGGGCTTCCGCAAGATGGTGAACGCGATCGGCACGATCCCGATCTACTTCCCGACTCCCGCACGCGATATCAAGACCGGCCTCGCGATCAACAAGGCCGGATGCCAACAGCTGAACGGCGACGAGGCGCTCGCGTACGTGCGGTCGCGCTACTACGAGTCGTTCGTGAACGGGAAGTGGCAGCAGGACCCGACCTCCGACCTCGGTCGGATCAACCGTCAGCAGTACTTCCTACGTACGCTCGCGTCGCAGACGTTGCACGCGGCGACCGCGAAGCCGTGGAAGGCGAGTTCGTTGCTCGACTCGATGCTGTCGAACATCCAGCGCGACCCGAAGCTCGGCCTGTCGCCGCTGCGCGCGCTGGCGTATGCGTTCCACCGGCCGGGCGGGATCGAGACGGTGACGCTACCGGTGAATCGCCAGTTCTTCGACGGGCAGGACGCGCTCGCGCTCGACGATGCCAAGGCGGCCCCGATCCTGGCCCGGTTGCGCGGGATCGGGAATCCGTCGTCGGGCGGCGCCACGGGTCCGGTCAAGGCCGTCGATCCCCACACGATTCACGTCGCAGTCGAGAACGGGACCGGGCAGACCGGCCTCGGCGCCCGAGCCGATGACGCGCTGAGCGGGCTCGGCTACTCCGTCGTCGGCACCGCGACGAACGCCGATCGGAACGACTACACAGTGACCGAGGTCCGCTACGTGTCGGGCGCCGAGACCAAAGCCCGGTTCTTGCTCTCCGAGCTCGGCGGCGCGGGCAAGGTGGTCGCGCTCGGCAACAAGGGGAGCATGCCTGCGAACGCCGACCTGCTGGTCATCGTCGGGCGTGACTACAAAGGACTGAGCCGAGTGTCGGCCACCTCCGCGCCGGCCACTGCCCCCGGGACGAGCCCGACGAGCGGCGCCGCTCCCGCGGCGGCAGGTTCGTCGAACACCCTGCCCGCCGCCGGCTGCTGACCGTCGGCGCTGGCCGCCGATCCGGGGCGCGCGCGGGGCGGCACCCTAGACTCACCCCTCATGTCGGTTGGCCGTCGGTGCGACGTGGGGGGTGGGGCATGAGGGTCGCGGTCATCGGTGCCGGCTATGTCGGGCTCACCACGGCCGCGTGTTTCGCGCACCTCGGCCACGACGTGCTGTGTGCCGACATCGACTCCGAAAGGGTCGCCCGGCTGAAGAAGGGCGAGGTCCCGATCCTCGAGCTGGGGCTCCCCGAGCTCGTCAAGGAAGGGCTGGCGTCGCGCCGCTTGGAGTTCGTCGTCGGCGCGGCGACGGCTGCTCTGCACGCCGAGATCGTGTTCCTCTGCGTGCAGACTCCGCAGGGCGCCGATGGCTCGGCCGACCTCTCGTTCGTCGAGGACGTCGCGCGCGAGATTGCGCCGGTGCTCACTCCGAACGCGGTCGTCGTCAACAAGTCGACGGTTCCGGTTGGCTCCACCCGGTTCGTCCAGCGGGTGTTGTCCGAAGCCGGCGCCCGCGCCGACGGCGTCACCGTGGCCTCGAACCCTGAGTTCCTCCGCGAAGGCCAGGCAGTCCGCGATTTCCTCAACCCCGACCGGATCGTGATCGGTTGCGACGATCGGGAGTCGGCCGTGCGCGTCGAGTGAGCTCTACCGCCGAGTCGAGCGCGCCGATCCTCGTCACCGACCCCGCGTCGGCCGAGATGATCAAGTATGCGTCGAACGCGTTCCTGGCCACCAAGGTCTCCTTCATCAACGCGATCGCGAACCTCTGCGAGGCGGTCGACGCCGACGCGCACGAGGTCGCGATCGGCATGGGCTACGACCCGCGCATCGGCTTCCAGTTCCTGCAGCCCGGGCCCGGCTACGGCGGATCCTGCTTCCCGAAGGATGTGGCTGCCCTCCTGCACATCTCGGGTTCCGCGGGCTACGACTTCGAGCTGCTGCAGGGCGTCGTCGAAGTCAACGAGTCTCAGCACGAACGGATGATCGACAAGGTCCGCGCCGCAGTCGGGGGCACGCTGGTCGGCGTGACCGTCGGCATGTTCGGCCTGACGTTCAAGGCTGACACCGACGACCTGCGCGACTCGCCCGCGATGTTCGTCGGCCGCCGCCTCCTCGAAGAGGGCGCGGCTGTGCGCGCCTACGACCCGGGCGCGGGTGACCGGCCGCTCGCGTTCCTGCCCGGCATCGAGCTCAGCAGTGACGCCTATGACGCCTCGACCGGGGCGGATGCCCTCGTCTTGCTCACCGAGTGGGATGAGTTCCGCTGGCTCGACTTCGACCGGATCCGCGACTCCATGCGTGGTCACGCGATCGTCGATGCCCGCAACCTCCTCGATCCCACGGCGATGCGCCGGCGCGGCTTCGAGTACCAGGGCGTCGGGAGGCGCTAGTGGCGCGCATCGTGGTGACAGGCGGGTCCGGGTTCATCGGATCCCATCTCTGCGACGCGTTCCTGCAGCGCGGCGACGAGGTGGTCGCCGTCGACGATCTCTCGACCGGGCGGTTGCAGAACCTCGCGCACCTCGCCGAGCACAAGGCCTTTGCCTTCATACGGGCCGACGTGTCGAAGGAGCTTCCGGTCGACGGTTCGGTCGACGGGGTCCTGCACTTCGCCAGTCCGGCCAGCCCGCCGGAATACCTGGCGGCACCGCTCGAGAGTCTCGACGTGAGCTCGCTCGGCACCCGCCGGGCCCTCGACCTCACGCTCGCGAGCAACGCACGATTCTTACTGGCTTCGACGAGCGAGATCTACGGCGATCCCGCGGTGCACCCGCAGACCGAGAACTACAACGGCAACGTCGATCCCACCGGACCACGCGCCGTGTACGACGAGGCCAAGCGATTCGCGGAAACGCTTACCTGCACCTACCGCAGGCTGTACGACCTCCCGACCGCGATCGTGCGGATCTTCAACACCTACGGACCGCGGTTGCGGCCGTCCGACGGCCGGGTCGTGTCGAACTTCCTCATGCAGGCGATCGACGGCAAGCCGCTGACCGTGTACGGCACCGGCGACCAGACCCGTTCGTTCTGCTTCGTATCGGACGAGGTGCGCGGGATCGTCGCGCTCTTCGACTCGGACGTGTCCGATCCCGTGAACATCGGAAATCCGAACGAGATCACCATGCTCGAGTTGGTCGACATCGTGCGCGAGGTCACCGACTCGAGTGCCGACGTCGTCTTCGAACCACTCCCGGCGGGCGATCCGACCCGGCGCCGGCCCGACACCACACGAGCGCGGGAGCTGCTCGGCTGGGAACCCAGGGTCGCGTTGCGCGAGGGTCTTGCCCATATGCACGATTGGTACCAAGAGGAGCGAATCCATGGCCGCGCGTGACGACGTGGTACCCGCGAAGCTCCGCAAGCTCACGATCGTCGTGCCGGTGTTCAACGAACGCAACACGCTCGTGGAAGTGCTCCGCCGGATGCGGGCGGTCGAGCTGCCCGACGGCATCGAGAAGGAGATCATCGTCGTCGACGACGGCAGCACCGACGGCACCCGCGACGTGCTGCGGCAACTGGGCGACAGCACGGTCCGCATCGTCTTGCTCGACGAGAATCGGGGCAAGGGCGCCGCACTGCGAGCCGGTTTCGTGCACGCCACCGGCGAGTTCGTGCTGGTGCAGGACGCCGACCTCGAGTACGACCCCGAGGACTGGCCCAAGCTTTTGAACCCGGTGCTCCGCGGCCGGGCGCGCGTCGTGTACGGCTCGCGGTTCACGGGTGAGCGGCGCAACATGTTGCTCCTGCACTGGATCGGCAACCGGTTCTTGTCGATGACCACGAACGTCCTGTACAACACGACGCTCTCCGACATGGAGACGTGCTACAAGCTCATCGAACGCACGCTCATCGAACAGATGAAGCTCCAGTCGAACCGTTTCGACATCGAGGCGGAGTTGAGCGCCAAGATCCTCAAACGGGGAGTGCGGATCTACGAGGTCCCGATCTCGTACAGCGGCCGCGAGTTCGACGAGGGCAAGAAGATCACGTGGCGCGACGGCGTCGCCGCGCTGTGGACGCTCGTCAAATACCGTTTCCGGGACTGATGCCCGCGTGACCCGCGCCGCCTGGGCAGCCGTCATCGTCAACTTCCGGTCCGGCGCGCTGCTGACCGAGTGCGTCCGCACGGTGCTCGCCGATTCTAGCGCAGGTGACGTCGAGCTGGTCGTCGTCGACAACGGCTCCGACGACGGGTCGGTCGACATGCTGCTTCGTGCGGTGCCCGGTGCGCACGTCATCACGTCGCCCGGCAACGTCGGCTACGCAGCGCGCCGCGAACCTCGGCATCGCGTCGACGCGCGCGCCGATCGTCGCGGTACTGAACTCCGACCTGACGATGGAGCCCGGTACCGCGAAAGCTCTGCTCGCCCGGTTCGACGAGGAGGCCGGGCTCGGCGCGTGCGGTCCACGCGTCCGCAATCTCGACGGCACCGACTACCCGTCCACGCGTCGCGCTCCGTCGGTGCCCCTCGCCGTGGCGCACGGACTCCTCGGTCTGTGGTTGCCGTCGAACCGTTTCACGGCGAAGTACCGCCAGCTCAACGCGGACCCGACCGTGCCCCGCTCCGTCGACTGGGTCTCCGGCGCCGCGGTCTGGCTGCGCCGTTCCGCGCTCGATGTCGTCGGCGGCTGGGACGAGCGCTACTTCATGTACATGGAGGATCTCGATCTCTGCTGGCGTCTACGCGTCGCGGGGTTCGACGTCGGCTACGAGCCGGGCGGTGCCGTGACCCACGTGCAGGCTGCGAGCACTTCGCAGCGCCCCTACCGGATGCTCTTCCAGCACCACCGGGCCGCCTGGAAATTCGCCCGCCGGAGATTCACCGGCGCGCGGGTGCTCCTGCTGCCCGCCGCCGCCGTCTACCTCGCCGCGCGCGGCGGTATGACGATGGCCGAGCACGCCTGGCATGCATCCAGGCCCCACCCGGCCCGCGAGTAGCCTGCCCGTCGTGACCAACGCCTCCCGAGCGAAGCGCAAACGCGCCGCTGTCCGCTCCGCGAAGCGCTCCCGCCACAACACGTGGTGGTACACGCTGACCGCGATCGTCGTCATCGCCGGTATCGCCCTTGTCGTGTACGCCCGGGCGACGGCGCCCAGTCCCGTCGGACCGTTCATCGCCGACCAGAACAATCCGACCAAGAAGGACACGCATTGGCACGCCGCCCTCGGCGTCTACGACTGCGACCACTGGATGGGCGACAGTTCGGGCACGGGCGTGTGGAACTGGCCCACGGCGACGCCGTCGGGATCACCGTCTCGGGCCTCGAATCCGAACGTCTACGCCGGGTTGCACAGTCACGACGACGGCGTGATTCACATGGAGCCCCAGGTCTCCGAGGAAGCCGGCAAGAACGCCACGGTCGGCAAGTACTTCGATTTCGGCGGCTGGAAGCTCTCGTCCACGGGTTACACGTTCCTCGGTACGACCGTGAAGAACGGCGACAAGTGTGCGGGCAAGCCGGGCACGTTCCAGTGGGAGGTCGGGACCTGGGACGGTGACACGACTGGCAAGGTGAAGCAGAAGTACACGGTGAAGTCCGGTGATCCCGCGAAGTACAAGCTGCTCCAGTACGACATCGTCGTGATCGCGTTCCTTCCGGAGGGCAAGACGCTCGCAAGCATCGGCAACCCGCCGTCGGTGCCGAACCTCGCGACCGCACTCGGCGTCGAGAACGGCGGACAGGCGGCCACCGCAACCACGATGCCTGCGGTCTCCGGGACGACGGCGCCGGCGACGGGTACGACGGCGCCGGTGACGAGTCCGACGACGGCGGCAACGCCGACCTCGAAACCGTGAAAGCGGTCGTCCTCGTCGGCGGCGAAGGTACGCGGCTGCGGCCGCTCACGTTCACGACGCCGAAGCCGCTGTTGCCAATCGCGAACCAACCGCATCTGGAACGCCAGTTGGACTGGCTCGCCGCCCACGGTGTCGACGAGGTCGTGCTGTCGATGGGGTATCTCCCCGACGCGTTCCACCGGCACTTCGAAACCGACGGCGCCGGTCACGACCGGTTCGGCGACGTCGTGCTGCGGTACGCGGTCGAGAACGAACCGCTCGGCACTGCCGGCGCGATCCGGTTCGCGGCCGAGGGAATCGACGAGCGCATCATCGTGTGCAACGGCGACGTGCTCACCAGTCTCGATCTCGACGCGATGGTGCGTTTCCACGACGAGAACGGCGCCGAGGCCACCATCTCGCTGACCCAGGTCCAGGATCCGAGCGCGTTCGGCGTCGTCCCGACCCAGCCCGACGGCCGCGTGATCGCATTCGTCGAGAAACCGGCGCCGGGCAAGGCTCCGAGCAACTGGATCAATGCCGGCACGTACGTGGTCGAGCCCGCGTTCCTGCGGCGCATCCCACCCCGCCTCAACGTGTCGGTGGAGCGCGAGACGTTCCCGCGCATGCTCGCGCAACCGGGTCTCGTATACGGCTTCCAGAGCGACGCCTACTGGCTCGACATCGGAACCCCGGACAAGTACCTGCAGGCCCACGCCGACGCGCTCGCGGGTCGCCTGTCCGATCCGCCCGCGCCCACGGCCGCGTCGGACCGCGCCGGGGGTTTGGGTGCAGGGCGACGCGACGATCGAGCCCGACGCCGTCATCGAGGCGCCCGTCATCATCGGCGACGGTGCCCGCATCGAAGCCGGCGCGCACGTGCACGCATCCGTGCTCGGCGCGGCCGCGGTTGTCGAAGCTCGAGCCGAGCTCGACCGCGCGGTGCTGCACACCGGCGCGCGCGTTTCGCACGGTGGCAATGTCCGTGACTCGGTTGTCGGCGCCTTTGCCGTGCTCAAGCCCGACGTGTCGCTGGCGGCCGAGACGATCGTCGGCTCGGGCGCGACGGTTCCCTCCGGTACGCGGATCTCGGGCGGACGCGTTCCGGCCGAACGCGAGTAGGGAGCGTTTCCGTGCAGGCACTGGTGACCGGTGGAGCCGGGTTCATCGGATCGACGCTCGTCGACCGTCTGCTCGCCGAGGACTGGAAGGTCGACGTCGTCGACGATCTGTCGAGTGGCTCGCTCGCCAACCTCGCCGACGCGCGCGTCCTGCCCGATCGGCGTTTCTCCTTCCACCGCCTCGATGTCGCGTCCGCCGCGGTCGTCGAGTTGATCGATCACCGCAAACCCGACGTGATCTTCCACCTCGCCGCGCAGATGGACGTGCGGGTCTCCGTTGCCCGGCCGGTATTCGATGCGATGACCAACGTGATCGGTTCCCTGAACGTGTTCGAGGGCGCTCGGGCCGCGGGCGTGCAGAAGGTCGTGTTCGCGGGATCGGGCGGCACGCTCTATGGCTCGCCGCAGAAGATCCCCACGAAGGAGACGGCTGCGCAACGCCCGGAGTCTCCGTACGGCGTCGCCAAGAAGGCGGTCGGCGACTACCTCTACTACTACCGGGCCCAGCACGGCCTCGAGTACACGGTCTTGGCCCTGGCGAACGTCTACGGGCCCCGACAGAACCCTCATGGCGAAGCGGGGGTCGTCGCGATCTTCGCCGACATGTTCCTCGACCGTAAGGCGCCGGCTATCTACGGCGACGGATCGCAGACTCGAGACTTCGTCTACGTCGACGACGTGGTCGACGCATTCGTACGGGCCGCGAGCAAGGGCGGTGGCCTCATCATGAACATCGGCACGAGCATCGAGACGAGCGTGCGCGAGATCTACAGCCTCATGGGCAAGCTCACCGGCTTCCACGAGCCCGCCCGCATCGAGCCGGCCCGCGTCGGTGAACTCGCCCGCAGCGCCATCGACCCGGGCAAAGCCGAGATCCATCTCGGCTGGAAGCCGTTCACCCCGCTCGAAGAAGGGCTCGCCCGCACGCTCGAGCACGTCAAGGCGGTGCGCGACGGTCCGCGCTAGGCGCTAGGCACGGGGAGCCATGTCATCCCTCAGCGGAACTGGCGGATCTCGCCGAGCGGAACCGGAG
This sequence comes from uncultured Actinomycetes bacterium, assembly GCA_963761055.1. Classification (GTDB taxonomy): domain Bacteria; phylum Actinomycetota; class Acidimicrobiia; order IMCC26256; family PALSA-610; genus PALSA-610. The sequence goes on from CAVXFO010000001.1 coordinate 853,083, forward strand.
GCCGGGCGCGGCCGACGTAGCTCGGGTCGGGCGTGCCCACCAGCACGAGCGCGTGGGGCAACCACTCCGCCGGGAGGTCGAGAGCGTCGCGCGCTTCCTCGGGACAGAAGATCGGAGCCGCGACCCAACACGACGCGAGCCCGCGGTCTGTCGCGGCGAGCATCAGATTCTCCACCGCGGCGCCCAGCGAGAGTAGGGCCATGCCGAACTCGGCGCGCTGGCGGCGTTCGTCGGGGTAACGGTCGAGGCCGTTCCACGTCAGGCAGCCGACGACGAACGCAGGCGCGCGCACGAGCTTGCCGTGGGATGCGTCCACGAGCTCGTCGATCCTCGGCTCGGCTACACCGTCCGCGACGAGATCGCGTCGCCACCGTTTGCCCATGCCGTATGCGAGTGACTCTTTGGCATCGCCGGTGTCGACGACGACGAAGCGCCACGGTCGCGAGTGGTGAGGTGCCGGCGCGAGGCACGCGGCTTCGACGATCGCGTCGAGCTCGGCGCGCGCGGGCACGTCGGGAAGGAACGCGCGGATCGATCGCCGGGCCTCGACGAACGCGGGAACTGCACTCACCGGAACAGGTCTTCGTTCGTGGGCCGGATCAATTCGCGTACCGTTCCTTCGCGGAGCCACGCCCGGTCGAAGCCCCGTACGATCGCGACGGGAACGCTTGTCGCTTTGCCCATCACGAGCTCGGCCGCCGACGCGATTTCGTCGGCGACGGCGACCTCGGTCACCTGGAGCACGCGGCCCAACGAGTCGGTCGTGTCGCGAAGATCGACCACCGCCGCGATACCACTCACGCCGATCGCGACATCGGTGAGGCCCCGGCGCCACGGTCGGCCGAAGGTGTCGGAGATGATCACCGCCACCTCGACCGATTCCCGGGCGCGCATCGCGTCGCGGATGTGTTTGGCCGAGCGGTCGGAATCGACTGGTAAGAGCGCGGCCCAGCCCCTTTCGACGTTCGACAAGTCGATGCCGGCATTCGCGCACACGAACCCGTGCCGGGTCTCGCTGATGACGAGGTCGCCGCGGCGGCGGACGATCCGGACCGACTCCGACTCCACCAGCGTGCGCCGGGCGTCGAGATCGTCGGGGTCGAGCGGCACGAGACGATCCTCGGCCTTCGACACGATCTTCTGGGTGACGACCAGACAGTCGCCGTCGGCGAGCGGAGTTCCCTGCGTGCGAGCCGCATTCGACACGATCACCGCGAGCTCGTCGCCCGGTCGGATCTCGCCGATGCCCTCGACCGGGATGACGGAAAGGGTCACGCCACTGCGGCGAGCGTCTCGGCCGCGAGCGCCGCGGCTATCTCGGGACTGCGCATCATCGTGTCGGTGACCACGGCGTGGACGCCGACCGCCTCGACGGCGCCCGCGAGCTCGGCGTCGACCGCATCGATCACCAACGAGCTGCAGATCTCGGCGTAGGCGCGCGCGACGCCCACACACGACACCTCGATGCCGAGCGGTCGCATGAGGCGGTCGGCCGGTCCCTTCACCGGCGCGCCGCCGACGATGGGGCTGACCGCGACCACCCGGTCGCGACGTTCTACGAGGACGTCGTGGATACCGGGCACGGCCAGGATCGGCCCGATCGAGATCACCGGGTTCGACGGGCAGATGACGATCGTGTCGGCCGCGCGCAACGCCTCGAGCACTCCCGGGCCGGGCCGGGCCTCGGCCGCGCCCTCGAAGCGCACGCCGACCACGGGCGACGCGGCTCGCTCGCCGACGAACCATTGTTGCATCGCGACCTCGTCGACCGCGGTGCCGTCGCGTTGCACGCTGATGCGCGTACGGACCGGGTCATCGGTCATGGGCAGGAGCCGGACGGCGAGCGACCACGCCCGGACGATCTCGGCCGTTACCGCGGACAGCGGCTGGCCGGCGCGCAGCCGCTGGGTGCGGAAGAGATGGGTCGCGAGATCTTTGTCGCCGAGCCGGAACCAGGTCGGGACGTCATAGCGCTCGAGCGCGTCGAGCGTCGCGAAAGTCTCGCCCTCGAGCCCCCAGCCCTGGGCCACGTTCGATGCCCCGGCGAGGGTGTAGGTGACGGAGTCGAGATCGGGCGAGACGTAGAGACCGTGGAACTCGTCGTCGTCGGCGGTGTTCACGATCGCGACGACCTCGGACGGCGGCACGACGCGCACGAGCCCGGCGAGGAAGCGGGCGGCACCGACACCACCGGCGAGGGTCGCAAGCACGAAGCGACCCTACTGCCGGGGGAAGAGGAGACCGGTTCCCGGCGAGGAACGCGTCAGGCGGCGTTGCCGGTCATCTCGCGGACACGCGCCGCGACCGGCTCCATCGCCTGCACGACCCGCTCGGGCAGATCGCCGAGCTGCGCCTGTACCTGACCGACGACGGGCTCGACCCGCTTTTCCACCTCTCCGCGCAGCGCTCCCGCGTGCGCGGTGGCGCGAGCGACGGTGTTGCGGACCTGGGCCTCGGCCTCGGTACGCGCGGTGTGGGTCTGCGCGTCGAGCGTGCCGCGTACGTCGCGGGCGCGACCGGCGAGACAACCGCCAACCTTTGCGACCTGGGCGCGAGCGGCGCGGGCGCGAATCTGGGCCTGCTGGAACCCCATGACACCGAGGCCGACCGCGATGTAGCCGGCGTCAGTGATGGTCTTTTGTGCGTTCGTGGGCACGTTTCCTCCTCGGAACTACTGCTCGCGACTATAGCGGCTATTGCTAACTATTGCAAGCACTCGTGATCGCAGGCACAAGGATGGGGAACCCCGTCCAGGGCCGGGAAAAGCCGCGGGCTATCCTCTCCCGGCCCCATGGACACGATCGACCCCGACTCGATCAGCGCCGATCTGCGTGATCGAGACGACGAGACCGAAGCGCCCGCGGCGGTTCCGCCGGTGGTCGCGGTCGTCGTCGCTCACGACGCCGGGCCGTGGTTCGACGAGGGCCTGCGGGCCCTCGGGGCCCAGGATTATCCGTCGCTGTCGGTCCTCGTCCTCGACAACGACTCGGCCGAGGATCCGACCGACCGGATCGCCGGTGCCCTACCGGGCGCGTTCGTGCGCCGATGCTCGCACGACGGGGGCTTTGCATCGGCGGCCAACGAGGCTCTCGCATCGGTCGAGGGCGCCGTCTTCTTGCTCTTCTGCCACGACGACGTGGTCCTCGACCCCGACGCGGCTCGCTGCTCGTCGAAGAGGCGTACCGGTCGAACGCCGGCATCGTGGGGCCGAAGTTGGTCGTTCGGGACAATCCCGACGTTCTCCTCGAAGTCGGCATGTCCATCGACCACTACGGCGTCCCGTTCGCCGGGATCGAACCCGACGAGGTCGACCAGGAACAGCACGACGGGGTTCGCGACGTCTTTTACGTCTCGCATGCGACGATGCTCGTTCGGGCCGACCTCTTCCATGAGCTCGGCGGCTTCGATCCCGCAACCGGCCCCGGGTCCGACGACATCGACCTGTGCTGGCGCGCGCGGCTCGCCGGCGCGCGAGTGATCGTCGCCCCCGACGCGCGCGTCCGGCACGGTCGCGACGGGGGCGCCGAGTCGAGCCAGCCGGTAGACGGTCGCTCGCGCGACGAACACGGCCGTGCCCGGCTGGGGCGGATCGGGTCGGTGTCGGAATTGCGAGCCGAGACGCGTTCGCGCATCCGGCTGCTCTTCAAGTCGTATTCGGCGCTCGCGCTCGTCTGGGTGTTGCCGGTCGCGTTCGCCTTGAGCCTGTTCGAGGCGATCGGTCTCGCCATCACCGGCAAGGTCGCCCGGGCACGCGCGGTGATCGTCGGTTGGCTTTCGGCCTTCGCTCATCCCGGCGAGCTGCGGCGCGCGCGCTCGACAACGCAGCACATGCGGCGCGTCGACGACGCCGACGTCCGTGACCTCATGATCCGGGGCAGCGCGCGGTTGCGACGGTTCATGCTCGAACGCGTCCACGCGGGAGAGCGGCTCGCCGACGTCTCGTCGCGGACGCGCGTGCACATGGACGACGCCGCGCGCCGTGTGCGTCAGCTGCCGGCGATCTTTGCGGTGACCCTGGCGGTGCTGATCCTCTTTGGTTCGCGCACGCTGCTCTCCGGTCACGTTCCCGAGGTTGGTTCGTTCCAGGCGTGGCCGGGTGTCGGCGCCGCGTGGTCGACGTTTTCGGGCTCCTGGCGCACGACGATGATGGGTACAGGTCGGCCCGCGACCCCTGCCTTCGGGCTGATCGCCTTGGCCGGCTCCGTGCTGTTCGGTCATCCCGGTCTGGCCCGTTCGCTCGTGGTAGGCGGTGCGCTTCCCCTCGGCGCGTTCGGTGCCTACCGCCTCGTCCGACCGTTTTCGGCCTCGTCGCTTCCCGGGATCGCGGCGGCGGGCGCGTATGCGGCCAATCCGATCGCCCGCAACGCGATCTTCCAGGGCGAGCTCGGCCCGCTGGTGTGCTTCGCGCTCGCTCCGTACGTCCTCGATGCGTTCGTGCGCGTCACGAACGACACGACGCTCGCCGCGACCGCGGCCTCGGGTACCGACGCGACGCGACGGCACCGGATCCATGTGGTGTGCTCGGTCGCGCTCCTCGTCGCAGTCGTCGGTTCGGTGTGGCCGCCCGCACTGCTGCTCGCACCGGTGATCGCGATCGCGATCTGCGTCGCCCTCCCGTTCACGGGCGGCGCGCGTCGGGCCGGACTTGCCGCGAGCGGTGCCGGCGCCGCGACGGTAGTGAGCGCACTTCTCTTGGCCCCGTGGTTGTTCTCGCTGTTCGGCGCCGACGCCGCGAGCCTCGGCGCGCAACCGCGCGCTTCGCTGTCGTTCGCGACCATCCTTCGGTTCCACACCGCGCGGGCGGGCGCGGGCATCGCGCCGTGGGGGATCATCGCTGCCGCGGTCGTGCCCCTGGCGATCGCGACTGGGCCCCGGCTGCGATGGGCGATGCGCGCCTGGATGCTCGCGATGATCTCGTTCGCGATCGCGTGGCTTCCGGGCCGATTGTCGGCCGGCGCGACGTCGCTCGCGCCCGACGGCGTGCTCGTAGCGGCGGCGATCGGTCTCGCGTTCGCGGCCGGACTCGGCATCGCGGCGGTGCTCGACGATCTTCGCCGATTCCGGTTCGGCTGGCGCCAGGTCATGTTGATCGTCGCGTTCGCCGGCCTCCTGCTCGCGGTCCTCGGGTTCTCGGCCGACACGTTCTCCGGCCGGTACGGGCTTCGCGCCGCCGACTGGCCCGGCACGTATTCGTGGATGACCGACAACCCACCTGTCGGCGGATTCCGGGTGCTGTGGATCGGCGATCCCAACATCCTTCCGGCGGACGCCAAGGTCTCGGGCGACGTCGGGTTCGCGCTGACGCGCTCCGGTCCGGGCGATGCGCGCGCGTCGTGGGCCGCGCCCGAGCAGCACGCCGACCGGGTGCTCGCGGGGATGATCTCGTCCGCTGCTTCCGATACGACAGTTCGCCTGGGCCACCTCCTCGCGCCGGCCGGGGTGCGCTACGTCGCCTTCGTGACGCGCGCCGCGCCCAAGAGCGGTCTGGTCGGGCGGGACGAGAGGCCGATCGCCGACGCGCTCGCCCGCCAACTCGACCTCTCGCTCTCGCGGCTCGACGACTCCGGTGTCGTCTACGAGAACGACGCGTGGATACCGATGCACGCCGTCGTTCCCAAGGGCGACGACGCCGTGCACGTCGACGGGCGCGATCCGCGGCAGGCCGCGATCCGTTCCGAGCCCGACGGCGTGATCGGAGTCGGTTCCGACCCGGCGAAGGCGGTCGGGCCGGGCACCTTGCTGTGGTCGGAGGCCGCCGACCCGAACTGGGTCGCGACGTCGAGAGGCACCAGTCTCGTCCGCCGCGACGCGTTCGGTCTCACGAACGCGTTCGCGCTCGACGCGTCGGCACCGGTGCGCGTGCGCTACGCCGGGAGCACTCTGCTCGGATGGGCGCGGGCCGCACAGATCGCGCTCTGGGTAGTCGTTCTCGCGGTGTGGTTCGCAACGCGCAGGTCCCGGATCGTCGCGCGTTCGCTTGCCCGACGCCCGACTGATTCGGTGCCGGCCGACCCGGCCGGGGTCGACCCGCATCCCGTCGACTCTCCAGTGGGCGCATGAAGTCACGGCGGTTCCTGTTCGTTCTCCTGGTCGGCCTCCTGGTCGTCGCCGCGCTCGTCGCCGGTCACGCGTCGAATGCGCCCGCGCGCTCGACTGCGCCGGGTGCGACGACCGCCCCGGATGTCGCCGTACTCGCACAGTCGAGCCCGGTCTGGTTCTGCCCCGGGCTTCCGCCGGCGTTGCCGCACACGTCCGGGCGCGTCACGTTTTCCAATATCGGCGACACCGCGGCCGACGTCGTGGTCACGGATCTCACCGACACGGGTCGGGCGACCCACATCTCGCTCGCGGTCCCGAGCCGGTCGCTGGTCGCGCGGACCCGGGATCAACTCGGAGCCGCCGGCGCGCTGACCATCGAGACGTTCGGGGGGCGGGTCGTCGTCGAAGAGGGACTCCAGGGCGCGGCCGGTTTCGAGAGCACACCGTGCGCGACGCAGACCTCCGCGCACTGGTACTTCGCCGCGGGCAGCACGCTGAGGGGCGTCCAGCAGTGGCTGGTGATCGACAATCCCTACGCATCCGACGCCCGCGTCGACGTCACGATCCGTACGAGAAGCGGCACGCTGCGCCCGGATGCGCTGCAGCAACTCGACATCGCACGCCGGTCGCGCGAAGTGGTCGCGATCCACGACGTCGCCGTCCGTCAGGACCGGGTGTCTGTCGAGGTAGATACGGAGGTGGGCTCGGTGGTCGCCACGCAGGCTCTCGTCTACACCGAGGCGGCCGCGCCGCCCGAGGTCGCGCTTTCGCTCGGCATGACCGCTACCGCGACCGACTGGACGTTCGGCGGTGGGATCGGTGGGCCGAACTCGAATGCAATCGTCGCGATCGCGAACGTCGGCAGCGACGATGCCCAGGTCGACGTGCAGGCCACTGCCGAGACCTCGAAGGACACGTTCGCGCCGGTCAGTCTCGCCGTTGCCCAGAACTCGGTTGCATGGGTCGCCGTCGGCGAGTGCACGGCGGCGAACGGAAAGGCGTGCATCAAGATCCCGGGCCGTGTGCACTACAGCCTCGACGTCCGCTCCGAACAGAACGTCGCGATCGTGGCCCAGACCCTGACCCGTTTCGGCCCCGACGGGACGCTGGTCGGCACGGTGACGCTGCCGGGCGCGCTCGCGCCGGCCCGCTCGTGGGCGTTCGGGCGGAGCCGGGTCGAGGCCGAGGTCACGACCATCGTCACGCTGTTCAATCCGGAAGCCGCCCCTGCGACTGTCGACATCGCTCTGGTCGGCGGGGGCACCGTCGCGCGGCCCCGTGCCCTCCAGAAGATCAAGGTGCCCCCGGGACGTGCGCTGACGGTGCCCGTCGTCGGTGGCCGACCGGCGGCACCGAAGGACGCCGCCATCACTGTTGACGCCGATCAACCCGTCGTCGCGTCGCGTCTGATCGCGACCAGCGCGCAGGCGGCGAGCGCGCTCGGTGTCGTCGTCGCCCGTTGAACGGCACGCCGTGCGCTCCGGCCGTTCCCTCCGGGCTCCGGGCCGGGCGGTACGGTCGCAGTCGTGGTGACGGTGTACCGGCAGCCGGCGTGTCGGGAGGTGTGACGTGACCGTGCGGGTCGTGGCCGCCGTGGCGCTGTTCGTCGTGCTCGCCGGGCTGGCCTGGTGGCTCGAGCGCCGCCGTCGCCACGACCCGCCGACCCAGACCCCGGGCGTTCCACCCGCGCAACTCGACCGCGCCGATTTCGCTCGGCCCGACGCTCCGTGGCTCGTCGTGCTGTTCACGTCGAGCACATGCGACTCGTGTGCAGGACTCTTCGAGAAGGCGTCCACCCTCGACTCCGACGACGTGGCGGTCAGTGAAGTCGAGTATTTCTCCCATCCGGAGATGCACGAGCGCTACGGCGTCGATGCCGCGCCCATGACGCTGATCGCAGACGCGGGCGGTGTCGTGCGCGGCTCCTTCGTGGGCGCGTTCGGCGCGTCCGAGCTCTGGAACGAAGTGGCCCGGCTCCGCGCGGGCGAGGACCGGCCGATCGGACCGGAGCGGGCCGACTAAGGCGCGTTCAGGTCGCCGAGCAGGTCGGCGGCGGGCGACAGGTCTTCCTCGTCGGCCGGAACCTCGGTACCGTCGGCCCGGGTGATCAAGCGCGGCCCGCCGACCTTGCGACCCATTGCAGTGTCGACGATGTTCTCCACCTCTTCACCGCTCAGCGTCTCCTTTTCGAGCAGGCCCTTCGCGACCGCGTCGAGGCCGGGGCGGTACTCCGTGAGCACCTTGCGGCACCGGTCCTCCTCGTCGCGCAGAATGCGCTCGACCTCTTCGTCGATCACCCGGGCGGTCTCGTCGGAGTAGTCGCGCGAGTGCATGAGGTCCTCGCCGAGGAACACAGCGCCCTGCGATCCCCACGCCATCGGACCGATGCGGTCGGACATGCCCCACTCGCGCACCATCTTGCGGGCGAGCTCGGTGTTGCCGACGAGATCGTTCTGGGCGCCGGTCGACTGGTGGCCGAAGATCAACTCTTCGGAGACGCGACCACCGAGGCGGACGACGAGCGAGTCGGCGATGTACTCGCGCTTGTAGATATGGCGCTCCTCGACCGGCAGCTGGTGCGTCACGCCGAGGGCCATACCCGAGGGCAGGATCGTCACCTTGTGGAGCGGGTCGGCGTGCTCGAGCACGTACGCGCACACCGCGTGACCGCCTTCGTGGTAGGCGATGATCTCCTTTTCCTCTTCGGAGAGGGCGAGCGATTCGCGCTTGAGTCCCATCAGCACGCGATCGCGCGCCGCGTCGAAGTCGTCGCGGTGCACCTCGTGCGCGCCCCGTCGGACGGCGAACAGGGCCGCCTCGTTGACGAGGTTGGCGAGGTCGGCGCCGCTCATGCCGGGCGTGCCCCGGGCCACGACGTTGACGTCGACGTCGCTGTCCATCTTCTTGTCGCGGATGTGGACCTTGAGGATCTCGACCCGTTCGTCGAGCGTCGGCAAGGGAACCATGATCTGGCGGTCGAAACGACCGGGACGAAGCAGTGCGGGATCCAGGATGTCGGGGCGGTTCGTCGCCGCCATCATCACGATGCCCTCGGTTGCCTCGAAGCCGTCCATCTCGGCGAGCATCTGGTTGAGCGTCTGCTCGCGCTCGTCGTGACCGCCGCCCAGACCGGCGCCGCGCTTGCGGCCGATGGAGTCGATCTCGTCGACGAAGATGATCGCCGGCGCCTGCTTCTTCGCGGTCGCGAAGAGGTCGCGGACACGAGCCGCGCCGACGCCGACGAACATCTCCATGAAGTCGGAACCGGTGATGGAGATGAAGGGGACGCCGGCTTCACCCGCGACCGCGCGGGCGATGAGGGTCTTTCCGGTGCCGGGCGGGCCGACGAGCAGCACGCCCTTCGGGATCCGCGCACCGATCTCTTTGAACTTGCCCGGTTGCTTCAGGAAGCCGACGACCTCGGTGATCTCTTCCTTCACGGCGCCGTAGCCGGCGACGTCGGCGAACGTGGTCTTGGGTTTGTCGGTGTTGTACACCTTGGCGCGCGAGCGCCCGATGTTCATCACCGCACCCATCTGGCCCTGCGCGCGCCGGGCGATGAAAAACCAGATCGCACCGATCAGCAGGAGTGGCAGCAGGTAGATGAGCAGCGTCCCGAGGATGTCGCTCGATCGGGGCTTGTAATTGCGGGCGACGTTGTGCGCGTTCAGGACGTCGACGTCCTGCGTCGGAAGCTGCACGGGTTGCGCCTGGGTCGTGAATTCCTTCTTACCGTCGCCGTTCCGGGTGAAGCCGTCCTTGAACGCGCCGGTGATCTTCCCGTTGGACGAGTCGTATTTGATGTTGGCGACGTGATCCTGTCTGACCAACGTCAAGAAGGTGCCGTAGTCGAGCTTTTCCTGCGCGGTCGTCGAGCCGGGCACCGTCTTGAACACGAAGAAGAGCGCGACGATCAGTCCGATCACGACCCAAGGCAGCCACTTGGGACGGTTGCCCGATTTCAGCGGGCTCCCGTTCGGGCCCGGCCGCGGCGAACGACCCGACGGGGGTTCCGGCGGTCGCCACTGGTCTTCGGGGCCTGGGCTCATATGTGATTCTCCACGGCTGTTGTTCGAACCCATCGTAGGGTGGACCGGCGACGATTCCCGTTCCCGGTCGTCGGGCGGCGTTCGGTCGAGTCTTCGGGGTCGGTTTCCCGCCGGCACCTGTCGATCGGCCGGGATGACGTGCTCGGTAGCCTGAGCCGGTGGATCCGGGCCCCTCGTCGCCATCCGAGCCGCGCCCGGCAGGTGAGCGCAGCTCGGGTCCCGGGGGCAGTGCCGCGGATCCCTCGGCGTCGGCGGTACGGGTGCGCTGGGGCATCGGCGATTTCGTCGGGATCTACTTCGCCGGCATCGTGGCGTCGGTCGTGGGCGTTTCCGTCGGTTTCGCGCTGACCGGCGACACCAGCGACCACACCGGCGCGATCACGACGGCGCTCTCGACGTTGGCGCAGTTCGGCACCTGGTTCGGATGTGTCGTCTTCATCGCCCGGTCGAAGGGTTTCGGTGTCCGCCACGACTTCGGTCTGACGGTGCAGATCCGCGACTGGTGGGCGCCGTTCGCAGGGCTCGGTCTTTTCCTCATCGGCACGGTGATGATCGAGCCGCTCGTGCGGATCGTCAACCAGCACCAGGCGGTCGTCGACGACCTCGACAAGGCGGGCGGCGCCAAGCTCGCGGTCTTCGCGGTGGTCGCGGCGCTGGTCGCGCCCGTCTGCGAGGAGCTGCTGTTCCGCGGGCTACTGCTCCGGGCTCTGCGCCGCCGCATGTCGCCGACGGCGGCCGTCATCGTCCAGGCGCTCGCCTTCGCGCTCGCGCACCCCATGCTCAGCCCGACGCTCGGCGACTTCGCGGTCGTGCCCGCACTGTTCATGCTCGGCGCGGTGTCGGGCATCGTCGCCACACGCAAGGGCGATCTCTCGGCGTCGATCATGATGCACATCGGCTTCAACCTCGTCACGACGCTGCTCGCGCTCTGAGCCCGCAGATCGCCGCCGTAATTCGCTCATTTGTCGCACGCCGCCCGACGGTCTGCGAAGCGGTGGCAGATGTCACGTTCCGGGCCTTCAGTCACAGTGCGCGCGTGCCGACCTACACCCTGGCGCTGAGTGCAGGGAGGCACGAAATGCAGGTTTGCACAGGATGTGCGAAGACGAAGCTGATCACGATCCGGATGCGGGTCGCCGGTCGCGAGATCGTGTTCCACCGGTGTTCGAAGTGCGAGGCCAACACGTGGCAGGACCACGCCGGCGTTCTCTCGCTCACCGAGGTGCTCGAGCTCGCTCGGGTCAGTCACTAGACCGGCCGAACCGAGGGCAGAACCGACTGGGTGCCGCGGGGTGAGTCCGGTGCCGGGGCGTGGTCTGGCATCCTTTGTGCCGGTGGCAGCACCCACGACGGACAGCGAGGCCGTGACGACCGTCGCCCAAGTGGCGCCGGTCCGGCCCCCGGCATCACTCGACGAGGACGATCGATCGCGCGCGCTCTGGGAGCGTGCGATTGGCTGGGTGATCATCGCTGTCTGCACCTTCCTCGTCTTCTCGATCGTCGACCCCGCGCACCACTGGACACTGAATCCCGGCTCTTTCCGGTTCGGCGACCTCTTCCGGAACACGACCGCCAACGGCGGCGACATGGGCGCCCACGTGTGGTGGCCCAAGTTCATGATCGACCACTGGTTCCCCAAGTTCCGGCTGTCGGGCTGGGCTCCCGACTGGTACGCCGGGTTCCCGGTCGGTCAGTACTACTTCCCGGTCCCGGCGCTGATGATCTGGGTGCTGCAGGTCGTGATGCCTTACAACGTCGCCTTCAAGTTGGTGACGGTCGCCGGCCCGCTCATGCTTCCGGCCGCGGCGTACTCCTTCGCGAAGGGGCTGCGGGCGCCGTGGCCCGCGCCGCCCGCGTTCGCGATCGCCGCGTTCGGCACGCTGGTGCAGACCCGCAACGACTGGCAGATCTACGGCGGCAACATCGCGAGCACGCTCGCGGGCGAGTTCTCGTTCTGCATCGCGCTGGCGTTCGCGCTCTTCGGCCTGGGTGCCCTCGCGTACACGCTCGACACCGGAAAGCGGCGCTGGCTGCCCGCACTACTGATCGCGCTGGCGATCATGTCGCACATCGTCGTCGCGATCTTCGTCGCGATCGCGGCGTTCCTGATGTGGCTCACCCGCCGCCCGCTGCGAACCTGGAAGATCGCGCTCCCGGTCGGCGTCGTCGCCGGATCGCTGAGCGCGGTGTGGCTGCTCCCACTCTTTTGGCAACGCGCGTACACGCAGAGCATGCGCTACGCAAAGCTGCTCCCGAGCGGCAACGCCAAGTTGCCGTCATGGATCCCGCTGCCGGGTCCGGTCCGTCATACCGTCGAGGGACTCTGGAACGGGGTCGGGCGTCCGCCGCTCGATCTCAACGCGAACCCGGTCAAACACCTCTCGCCGACACTCTGGCTGCCGTGGTGGATGTGGCTGCTCGCAGCGGTCGCGATCGTCTCGGCCGGTTGGTACCGACGCCGCTCGACGCTTGTGCTGCTCGTACTCGCGTTCGTGGTCGGCGTCATGTTCATCGAGTGGCCCGAGCACGCGATCTGGAACACGCGCTTCCTGCCGTTCTGGATGCTCGCGTGGGCATTCCTCGCGGCCATGGGCGCGACCGAGATCGTGCGGATGATCGCGACCGCGGCCGGCGGTGCGTACGGTTGGATTCGCGACGGTGATCTGCGCGACGCGCGCGCTCACGCGTGGGCCGAGGTCGCGACCGCTGCCGACGACGCGGTCGATCGCGACCGGCGCGACGAAGCCGCGTGGATGCTCGCCGACCGCAAATTCGACCGCGGACCGGGGGAGTGGGAACCGCCCGAACGCCTGTCGGTGACATCGATCGGTCGGGGCAAGCACCGCGTCGCCGCGATCGCCACGGCGGCCGTTGTGGTGATCGCCGGTGTGTTCGCGTTGAACCGCGGCTTCGACGCACGCGACAACAACCCGTCGATCGCGATCAGCGGTTGGGCGGCCTGGAACTACTCGGGGTACGAGCAGAAGGCCGCCTTCCCGCAGTACAACGCGGTCATGACTGCGATGGAACAGGTCGCCGACACCAACGGCAACGGGCGGGCCCTGTGGGAGCCGTCGTCGGGCGACCCCGACGCGATCAACAGCTACGGCACGAGCCTCGCGCTGGAGCTGCTCCCGTACTTCACGCACGGGAAGATCGCCTCGATGGAGGGCATCTACTTCGAGTCGTCCGCCACGACCGACTACCACTTCCTCACCGTCGCGGAATGCTCGGAGCACCCGTCGAACCCGGTGCGCGGGCTCAAATACGGAACACCGTCGGCCGACTTCGATCTCTGTGTGCGCCATCTCCAGATGCTGGGCGTCCGGTACTACATGGCGTGGACGCCCGAGACCCAGAGGCTCGCGAAGAACAACAAGCAGCTGACGCTGGTGAAGGACATCCCGCAGAACCCGCCGATCGCCGCGGTCGGTCCCGCCCCCGACAAGGAGCTCACCGACTGGAAGGTGTACGAGGTCGCGAACAGTGACCTCGTCGTCGGGATGAGCAAGGAGCCCGTCGTGTTGACGGCGCTGCCGAGCGGTCGCCCGGAGTACTCGAAGTGTTGGGGCGTCGCGCACGATCCTGCGCCGAGCGCTGATCCGGAGATGCAGGACGGCTGGGAGTGCATAACGGCCCCGTGGTGGGTGAACCGTCACGAGCTCGGCATTGCATACGCGCAGTCGGGCCCGAAGAGCTGGCAACGCGTCAAAGCCGCGGACCTCGCCCAGGCCGAGCCCCGCGTCGTTTCGCCGGTGCAGGTGTCGAAGGTGCAGAGCTCCGTCGACAAGATCTCCTTCGACGTGTCCGAGATCGGCAAGCCGGTCGAGGTGAAGGAGTCGTACTTCCCCAACTGGAATGTGTCGGGCGCGAAGGGTCCGTACCGCCTCGCACCGAATCTGATGGTCGTCGTCCCCACGGCGAAACACGTGCAGCTGACATACGGTCTGACGGGCGCCGACTGGGCGGGTCGGATCATCACTGCCGGTGGCGCCGTCGGCCTCGTGCTCCTCGGCCTCTGGACGGGCGCCCGGCGCTACGCCGCCGGTGACCCGCCCGAAGCCGACCTGCACGACGGCGGGAACCCCGTACACGACGGTCCCGGCGATGCCGCTCCGCTCGGCGACGGTCTTGACGATGAGAACCCTGACGAGCCTCGCGGTCCTCCGCTCGACGATCCCCAGGCGGATCCCTGGGCGGAGCCCTCCGAAGGTGAGTCGCCGGATCGGGGAGAGCCGGTCCGGGCGCTACCATGACCAGTTTTTGGTGCCGCTTCGCGGCTCGACGGGATTCGTTTCCTGACGCCGCCTCGCGGTGTGTCAGTTCGTTTTGACGCCGCTTCGCGGCTGGCGAGATGGGTAGGAGCACAGCGTGTCGCTCGACGAAGTCTTCAAGGCCTACGACATCCGCGGCGTGTACCCCGACCAGATCGACGAGTCGCTCGCGCGCCGGATCGGCAACTCGTTCGCGCACTTCACGGGAGCGCAGCACCTTGTCGTCGGCTACGACATGCGGCCGTCGTCGGTGCCGCTCGCGACCGCCTTCATCGAGGGGGCGACTCTCGCGGGCGCCGACGTCACCGACGTCGGCCTCGCGTCGACCGACCTCGTCTACTTCGCGTCGGGGCACCTCGACACGCCCGGCGCGATGCTCACCGCGAGCCACAACCCGGCCGAGTACAACGGCATCAAACTGTGCCGGGCGGGCGCGGCGCCGGTGGGCGAGCAGACCGGACTCCAACAGATCAGGGAAATGGTCGAGTCGGGCGTGACCTCGCGTGGCGAGGTGGCGGGCAAGGTCGAACACGTCGACATGCTGGAGGCCTTCGGTGACCATGTCCGCTCGTTCGTAGACACGTCCGCGTTGAAACGGATGAAGGTCGTGGCCGACACCGCCAACGGCATGGGCGGCCTGGTCGTGCCCGCGGTGTTCGAAGGCCTCCCATTCTCGCTCACGGTGCTCTACGGGGAGCTCGACGGTACGTTCCCGAACCACCCCGCCGACCCCATTCAACCCGAGAACCTGAAGGACCTGCAGCGCGCGGTCCTCGACCTCAACGCCGACATCGGGCTCGCCTTCGACGGCGACGCCGACCGCGTGTTCCTCGTCGACGACAAGGGTGTCCCCGTCAGCGGTTCGACCACGACTGCCATCGTCGCGGCGGGGATCCTCGACCGGCACCCCGGCGAGACCGTCGTCCACAACCTCATCTGCTCGCGCGCGGTGCCCGAGATCATCCGCGAACACGGTGGCACGCCGGTCCGCACCCGGGTCGGCCACTCGTTCATCAAGCAGGTCATGGCGGAAACGGGCGCCATCTTCGGCGGCGAGCACTCCGCGCACTACTACTTCCGCGACAACTACCGCGCCGATTCGGGTTCGATCGCATCGCTGCTCGTGCTCGAGCAGCTCGGCCGGGCCGGCGTTCCGCTCTCGGAGCTACGCAAGCCGTTCGAGCGCTACGTGCAAAGCGGCGAGATCAACTCCCGGGT
Source organism: uncultured Actinomycetes bacterium (assembly GCA_963761055.1). Taxonomy (GTDB): domain Bacteria; phylum Actinomycetota; class Acidimicrobiia; order IMCC26256; family PALSA-610; genus PALSA-610. The sequence goes on from CAVXFO010000001.1 coordinate 868,663, forward strand.
CGACGACCCGGCCGCGATCATCGAGACGGTCGCGGCGGAGTTCTCCACAGCGAAGCAGGACCGCCTCGACGGGCTCACCGTCGACAACGGCGACTGGTGGTTCAACCTGCGGCCGAGCAACACCGAGCCGTTGCTGCGCCTCAATCTGGAGGCTCCCGACGACCCGCAGTGCGACGAGCACACCCGCGCGGTGCTCGCCCTCATCCGCGGCTGACACCCGGCTTCCTCGGGGAGCGACCGGGCGGTGCAGGTAGTCTGCGCGGCATGGCGCTCGACCCGAAACTGCTCGAGATCCTTGCGTGCCCGCAGGACAAAGGCCCGTTGTTGTACTTCGCCGACGAACAGGCGCTGTACAACCCCCGTCTGCGCCGGCGCTACCGGGTGCTCGAGGGCGACATCCCCGACCTGCTCATCGACGACGCGGAGACGGTCGACGACGCCGAGCACGCCCGGCTGACCGGCAAGGCCGAGAGCGAAGGCATCGCGCCCACGTTCGACCAGTGACCGACACGCTCAACTTCGTCGACGCGGTCGGCGGTCTGCCCGAGCAACTCGCACACGCGCACGAGGTTGCGGGCTCGGTACACGCGGAGCGGTTCCCGAGCGGCGACACGATCCGCAACGTCGTCGTGCTCGGGATGGGGGGCTCCGGTATCTCGGGCGACATCGCCGCCGCCGCGTTCAACGACGAGTTGCCCGTTCCGATCACCGTGCTCAAGCAGATCCGCACGCCCGCGTTCGTCGGTCCCGAGACGCTCGCGATCGCGGTGTCGTACTCGGGCGATACCGAGGAGACGGTGTCGATGGCGTCGAGCGCGGTCGAGCGCGGCGCCCAACTCGTCGCGATCTCGTGCGGCGGTCGCCTCGCCGACGTCGCGCGCGACGCGGGCGCGCTGCACCTCCCGTGCCCGGAGGGGTTCATGCCGCGCGCCGCGGTCGGGGCGCTCGTCGCGCCACTGCTCGTCACGCTGTTTCCGCGGGGCTCGCACCCGGCGCGCACGCGAACCTCATGACCGCCCAGGCACAACTCGCGCACCGGCGCGACCGCTGCGTGCCGTCGGTGACCGGCGCCGCGAACGTCGCCCGGGAGTTGGCGCGTCGCCTCGACCGCACGATCCCGATCGTCTACGGCGGCGGCGCGCTCGGCGGCGTCGCCGCGTATCGCTGGAAGTGCGACATCAACGAGAACGCGAAGGCGCCCGCGTTCTGGCACCAGTACCCGGAGCTCGACCACAACGAGATCTGCGGCTGGGGTCAGCACGGCGACGTCACCCGCCAGCTGTTCTCGATCGTGGAACTCCGCCACGGCTTCGAGCACAAGCGGTTGCAGCTCCGGTTCGACGCGACACGCGACATCATCGAGGAGTGCGTGCACCAGGTGCTCCCCGTCGAGGCCGAAGGCGACGGGCGCCTCGCGCAGTTGCTCGACCTGATGTATCTGGGCGACTGGACGAGCTGCTATCTCGCGCTGCAGAACGACGTCGATCCCGGCCCGATCGACGCGATCGTCGATCTCAAGTCACGACTCGCCGACACCCGCTGAACGCACGTCCCGCGCGGGGACGTCGAGGAGGTTCGCATGCCCGCGGTACTCGTCCACGGTGTCCCCGACACCGCGCAACTGTGGGACGGCGTGCGCGCGCATCTCGTCGCGCACCGACATCGTCACGCCGGGGCTTCCCGGTTTCGCCACGCCGGTGCCCGCGGGATTCGACGCGAGCAAAGAGGCGTACGTCGACTGGCTGATCGCGCAGGTCGAGGCGATCGGTGAACCCGTCGACATCGTCGGCCACGACTGGGGCTCGATCCTTGTGCAACGGCTCGTGTCGCTGCGGCCCGACCTGGTCCGGACGTGGTCGGCCGGCAGCGGCCCGGTCGACCGCGACTATGTGTGGCACGACATGGCGCAGGCCTGGCAGACGCCGGAGGTGGGGGAGCAGGTGATCGAAGCCATGCAGGGCGAGACCCTCGTCGACGGCCTCACCGAGATGCTCGGCCGCGAGCAGGCGACGGTGGTTGCAAGCCACGTCGACGCGACGATGGGCGACTGCATCTTGAAGCTCTACCGCTCGGCGACGGCGGGCTTCGGAGAGTGGCACGACGCGGTGGATGCCATCGACCGGCCCGGTGTCGTGTTCTGGGGCGCCGACGATCCGTACGTCACGGCCGAGTTCGGCGAGCGCCTCGCGGAGCGGACCCATGCCCGACTCGTGGTGTTCCCCGACAGCGGCCACTGGTGGCCCGTCAGCAAGCCCGCCGAAGTCGCCGCCGCGCTCGGGACGCTCTGGTCGTCGGTCTGAAGTCCGTCTCACGGTCGAGGGTTGGTGGGATGTGCGGGGTTGCCGCATGGTGAAACCGGTTGAGGCTGGGAAGCGTCTAGTACACGTTCGGTCGACAGAGGTGGGTGCGCGTGCGCGACGACGATTACCGGGACGACTACGGGGACGATTACTGGGCGCTACGCGACGAGCACGACGACGACATCCCGGTCGCCGACCTCACTGACGAGCGGAAGCAGGCGCGCCGGCCGGGACGGCGCTCTCGCCGGTTGGGCGCCGCCGCGCTCGTCGTCGCGCTGGTCGCTACGGGCGTCGTGGTCGCGACGCGGGTGTCGAACGACAACGGCGCGCGGCATCGGGTCGACACCGCGCCGACGCACAAGGTCGTGACGACCGACGACGGGCAGTCTCGAAATGATGTGTTGGCCGCGCTGAACACGACGACGGCTTCGGGCAGCTTCCACCTCCGCTACACGCTGACGTCGGACCCGGGGCCGCACCCGACCCCGACGACCAACGCCGGCGGCCCGTGTACGACGTTCGTCATCGGCGGCGGGATGTCGATCGACGCGCGGTCACCCGCCGGCTCCGCGAGCGTCGGGTGCGGATTCCCGGTGGCCACCGATCCGACCAACGTCACCATCGACGGTGAAGGAGTCGTGCACGTCGACCCGACCGCGATGGTCACGACCGCGAACGTGCCGAACCTGGGCGAGATCACGACGCGCGTCGACGGTACGAACGTGTGGGAGGACGGCGGCGCGAACTACGGCATGGCGCCCAGCTCGCAGGCGGGCACGGGCGCGCCGCTCTCGAAGTTCGCAGGGCTCGTCGCGGGCACGCTGGGACGGCGCGAGGGTGCCATCGCGATGAACAGCCTTGCCAGCCCCACCGGCTACCTCGATATGGCCAAGGACGCGATCGGCGACGCGTCGACGCGTCGGGAACGCGGTCGTCGACGGTGTGCAGGTGATCGTCTACGACGTCACGCTCGACACGATGAAGTCGCTCGACCGTCCCGGACTCACACCCGAGGAGATCGTGACGACGAAGGCCGCGCTCGCGATCCTGCACGCCGAGGGCTACGACACGACCACGGTCCAGATCTCGGTCGACGGGCTCGGCTTCATTCGCCGGGCCCACACCGTCGTGATGTTCGACGACGGTGGGACCGTCACCGCCGACACGACCTTCTCCGACTTCGGCTGCTCATCGGTCGAGATGCTCCCGAACGGGCCGTCGATCGTTTCCGACCCGGCCGGATGCACGTCGGCGCCCACCGACGGACCGACGACCGTCGTCCCGGCGCCGACGACCACCACCGTTGCGGCGGTGCCCCCGGCTCCTGCGGCAGCACCGACATCCGTGTACCCGGCAACGACCACGTCGCCCGAGCCAACGACCACGTCGCCCGGGCCCGCGGCCGCGGCCGCGGCGACAAGCGTTCCGTAGCGCATCCACCGAATCCGGGCGAAGGGGGAGGACACTGACTCCCGTCCTTCGTCGCCCGGCCCGGGAGCCACCGATGCTCGCAGCAACACCTGCCTATCCGGCCCAACTGTCGTTCAACCCTCCGGAGAAGATCGCGAACTGGCGGCCGCTCGTGCAGTGGCTGCTCGCGGTCCCGCACTACGTGATCCTCTACGTGCTCCAGTTCGTGTCGGAGGTGGTCGCGGTCATCTCGTGGTTCGCGATCCTCTTCACCGGCAACCTGCCGGAGGGCCTCGCCGGCTTCCAGGTGATGTACATGCGCTACATGATGCGCACGTACTCGTACATCCTCTTCCTGCGCGAGGAGTACCCGCCGTTCACGTTCGCGACGACCCCGACCGATCCCGGCGACGACCCGCACGTCCGCGTCGACGTGCAGCCCGCGCTCACCGACCGCAACCGGCTGACAGTCTTCTTCCGCCTGATCATGGTCATTCCGCAGGCGATCGTGCTCGCGGTGCTCGCCATCGCCGCGTACGTCGTGGTCGTGATCTCGTTCTTCATGGTGCTGTTCACCGGCAAGTGGTCGCCGGGGATGCGCGACTTCGCCGTCAAGGTGGCGCGGTGGCACGTGCGGTTGACGGCCTACTGGTTGCTCCTCACCGATCTCTACCCGCCGTTCTCGCTCGACTGAGCCCGGCACAAATCGGTCCACGAAGGTCACCCGCCGGGCCGGCGGCCGCAGATGAGACACCTGTCATGCGCGGGCCATGTCCCAGGGGCCGCCAACCGCGCTACCATGAGATTTCGGTCGGGCCCCGTTGGGCTGTCATCCGGTGATCCGGGCCGGCCTCCGTGAAGATGGTGGCGCCCCCGGCGCACCATGAGATGGCGCTGCCTGCGCCCGCTTTCGGAGGACCCAGACATGACGAAGATCGAATCCCGCGTGCCCGCTTCAGGCACTTTCACCGACTACAAGGTCGCCGACATCTCGCTGGCCGAATTCGGCCGCAAGGAGATCGCGCTGGCCGAAGTCGAGATGCCCGGTCTGATGGCCTGTCGCGAGGAGTTCGGCGACAGCAAGCCTCTCGCCGGCGCCCGCATCACCGGTTCGTTGCATATGACGATCCAGACCGCCGTGCTCATGGAGACGCTCGTCGCCCTCGGCGCGGAGTTGCGCTGGGTGAGCTGCAACATCTTCTCGACCCAGGACCACGCCGCCGCCGCCATGGCCGCGGCCGGCATCCCGGTGTTCGCGTGGAAGGGCGAGACGCTCGAGGAGTACTGGTGGTGCACCGAGCAGGTCGTGCAGTGGCCCGACGGTGGCGGCCCCAACATGATCCTCGACGACGGCGGCGACGTCACCCTGCTCATCCACAAGGGTGTCGAGTTCGAGAAGGCGGGCAAGGTTCCCGGCCCGGAGACGGCCGACAGTGAGGAATACGCGGTCGTCTTGAACCTGCTCGCGAAGTTGCAGAAGGAATCCCCGCAGCTGTTCCACGGCATCGCGGCCGACATCAAGGGCGTCACCGAGGAGACCACGACCGGAGTGCACCGGCTCTACCAGATGCACGCGGCCGGAACGCTGCTGTTCCCGGCGATCAACGTCAACGACTCGGTCACCAAGAGCAAGTTCGACAACCTCTACGGCTGCCGGCACTCGCTGATCGACGGCATCAACCGCGCCACCGACGTGATGATCGCAGGCAAGATCGCCGTGGTGTGCGGTTACGGCGACGTCGGGAAAGGTTGCGCGCAGTCACTGCGCGGCCAGGGCGCTCGTGTCATCGTCACCGAGATCGACCCGATCTGCGCGCTGCAGGCGGCGATGGAGGGCTACCAGGTCACCACTCTCGACGACGTCGTGGGCGAGGCCGACATCTTCATCACGACCACCGGCAACCGCGACATCATCACCGTCGACTCGATGGCGAAGATGAAGCACAACGCGATCGTCGGCAACATCGGTCACTTCGACACCGAGATCGACATAGCGGGTCTCACGGCCTACAAGGGCATCGAGCGCAAGAACGTCAAGCCCCAGGTCGACGAATGGGCCTTCCCCGACGGTCACTCGATCATCGTGTTGGCCGAGGGTCGGTTGCTCAACCTGGGTTACGCGACGGGTCACCCGAGCTTCGTGATGTCGAACAGCTTCACGAACCAGGTGATCGCGCAGATCGAGCTCTACACGCACACCGACTTCTACGAGACGAAGGTGCACGTGTTGCCGAAGCACCTCGACGAGAAGGTTGCGCGCCTGCACCTCGACAAGCTCGGCGTGAAGCTCACGACGCTCACCGAGGAGCAGGCCGACTACATCACCGTGCCGGTCAACGGGCCGTTCAAACCCGACCACTACCGCTACTGATCCGGCGGCACCGAGCCTGGGGGGACTGCACGGCCGGGCGTTAGCATCCGGCCGTGCAGGATCTCAGGGGAAAAGTCGCGGTGGTCACGGGCGGGGCGAGCGGTATCGGCAACACGCTCGCCCGGCGGTTCGCTTCCGAGGGCGCTCGCGTTGTCATCGGCGACATCGAGGCCGGGGCGCTCGAACGAGCGGTCTCGGAGCTCGAGGCGACCGGCGCCGAGGTCGAGGGCGTCGTCACCGACGTGACCGACCCCGCACAGATGCAGGCGCTCGCCGACGCCGCGGTCGCCCGCTTCGGCGGTGTGCACGTGTTCTGTAACAACGCGGGCGTCGGTGGCGGCGGAGTGTCGTGGGAGATGCCGCTGTCGACCTGGGAATGGGTGATCGGCGTCGACCTCTGGGGCGTGATCCACGGTCTCCGGTCGTTCGTGCCGCTGCTCATGCAGCAGAGCGAGGGTCACATCGTGAACACTGCGTCGGTCGCGGGGCTCGTAGCCGCCCCGTTCATGGGCCCGTACAACGCATCAAAGCACGCGGTCGTCGCCATTTCCGAGACGCTGCACCACGAGCTGGCGATGATGGCTCCGCACGTGAAGGTCTCGGTGCTCTGCCCCGGGTGGGTGAACACGAAGATCCACGAGAGCGCTCGCAACCGACCCGAGCACCTGCAGGAAGGCGCGGTTGGCGATACGGGGGCCGAGTCGATGTTGAAGGGCATGATCGAGACCGGCATGCCGCCCGACGACGTCGCGTCCAAGGTGCTCGAGGCCATGCGCGACGACCGCTTCTGGATCCTGACCCACGACGACGAGGGCGACTTCTGGGTCGAGGGGGTCAACCGCCGGATGCGGTCACTCGAGGCCCGCACGAACCCTCACCTCGGGCTGCCGATCTGAGCGTGGCGAACCCGAAGCCGAAGGGGCGCGCCGTCATCGACCCCATTCCGCCGACGATCGAGTGGCGCCGGGGCGCGATACGTGTGATCGACCAGCGTGTCCTGCCGGGCCGGTTGCGGTTTCTCAACTGTCGCGACGTCGACTCGTTGATCGACGCGATCCAGACTCTCGCGGTTCGGGGCGCGCCCGCCCTCGGCGCGGCCGGCGCCTTCGGCGTCGCGCTCGCGGCCCGCACGCTCGGCACGAAGCGACAGGTCCGCAGTGCGGCGGCGCGCGTTGCCCGCTCGCGTCCGACCGCGGTGAATCTGGCATGGGGTGTGCAGCGCGCGCTCGCCGCGTACGAGCAGGGCGGTCCCGACGCTGCGCTCGCGGCCGCGCAGGCGATCGCGGCCGACGACGTGCGGCGCAACCGTCAGATGGGTGCGCATGGTGCTGCACTCGTGCCGGTCGGGGGCGCGGTGCTGACGCACTGCAACGCGGGCGCGCTGGCATGCGTGGGCTACGGAACCGCGCTCGGTGTAGTGCGGGCCGCGTTCGAGCAGGGCCGTCGCCCCTCGCTGTGGGCGGACGAGACCCGGCCGTTGCTGCAAGGAGCCCGGCTGACCATGTGGGAGTGCGACCGCCTCGGCATCGACGCCACGCTGATCTCCGACGGGGCGGCCGCGTCGTTGATGAGCCGGGGTCTCGTCGACCTCGTGATCGTGGGCGCCGACCGCATCGCAGCGAACGGCGACGTCGCGAACAAGATCGGCACGTACGGTGTCGCGGTCGCGGCCCGTCACCATCAGATCCCGTTCTACGTTGCCGCGCCCGCGTCGACGATCGACCTCGCCACCGCGACCGGCGCGGAGATAGTCATCGAGGCCCGCGATCCCGGCGAGGTGACCGAGCTCGCGGGCCACCGCACCGCGCCCGTGGGCGTGGCCGCGTTCAATCCTGCCTTCGACGTCACCCCGGGCCGCCTTGTCACCGCGATCGTCACCGAGTGCGGTATCGCCCGCCCGCCGTATCGTCGTTCGCTGCCCGCGCACGTGCGGCATGCGCCCGAGGCTGTCCCACCCGCCGCGTAGGTTCCCCGCATGCGATTGCGGGCGACGGTCGACGATCTCTTCGACGCCCTGCTGCCCGCGCGCTGCCCGGGGTGTGGTCGCCTCGGCCGGCTGGTGTGCGCCTCGTGCTCCAGCCGGCTCGCGCCGGCGCCGTTCGCTCCGCCCCCGCCCTCGCTCGACTGGTGGACCGCGTGCTATGCGTACGAAGGCGTCGCGCGCGAGCTCGTCGCCCGGGCCAAGTACCGCAACGAGCGGCGCTTCCTCGGCGTTGTCGCGCACGAGTTGGCGCGCGTGGTGCAGCGCGCGCCCGTGCCCTTCGACCTCGTCACCTGGGCGCCGGCGAGCGCGCAACGCATCCGCGTGCACGGCGTGGACCACGGCGAGCTCCTGGCCCGAGCGCTCGCGCGGATCGCGGGGGCCGATGTGGCGCCCAGCCTCCGGCGCGGCGCGGGTCCGCCGCAGACCGGTCTCGACGGGCGCGCCCGGCGGATCGGTCCGAATCTCGTCGCGCTCGGCGATCTCGCGGGCTCGACGATCCTCGTCGTCGACGACGTCGCTACCACCGGGGGAACGCTGACCGCTTCCGGGCGGGCGCTCCGGGCCGCCGGTGCGAAGTCGGTGATCGCGGCCACGATCGCCCGGACGCCCCGGCCCGGGGCCGCGGCGACGGTGCCCGCGTATACTCCGGGTTGATCCGACCGGCTTGCGGTCATGTCCTTTTCCGATAGGGACAACTCGATAGGGAGCCTGTGGACGTCGTCGTATTCGGCAAGCACGTAGAGGTCGATCCGGCACTTCGGACCATCACCCTGGAGAAGCTCGAACGGATCGGCAAGTATGCCAGCGACGTGAGGCGTATCGACGTCGACTACGGGGTCCACCAGACCCGCCGCGCCGGCGACTCCTGCACGTGCGAGATTCTCGTGCACCTGAAACACCACCTCGTGAAGGGCACCGCGTCCGCGGTCGAGCACGGGATGGCCCTCGATCTCGCGCTCGACAAGGTCGACCATCAGATGCGCCGGCTGCACGAACGCCGCGTACGCCGCGGCAACCGGGCGCGCGGTGTCGAGTCTCGCGTCGACGGAGTGCTCGCCGAACCCGAGGACGGCGAAGACCTCGGCGCGCTCGACGGATCCGAACGGCACGACGGGCCGGTGATCGTGAAGACCAAGCAGTTCGCGGTGAAACCAATGCATCCCGAAGAAGCGGCGTTGCAGATGGAACTGCTCGGCCACGATTTCTTCTTGTTTCACAGCAGCGAGTCCGAGGTCACGGCCGTGCTGTACCGGCGGCGCGACGGCGCGTTGGGCCTCATCGAAGTGACCGGCTGACCGGAGCCGGTTGTGGTCGACGTCGCGGGCGACGACACTCAGCAGGTCCGCGTCCTGGTCGTCGACGATCACGCGCTGTTCCGGCGCGGACTGATCTCGGTGCTCGCGACGGCGCTCGACATCGAGGTCGTGGGCGAGGCGCGCGATGGTCTCGACGCGATCGAGCAGACCGCGGCGCTCGAGCCCGACGTCGTCTTGATGGACGTGCGGATGCCGGGCGTCAACGGCATCGAGGCGGCCCGGCGCATCCGGCTCTCCCAGCCCACGGTGCGAGTCCTGATGCTCACTGAGTCCGAAGACGAGGAAGACCTCTTCGGTGCGGTACGCGCCGGCGCGACCGGCTACCTCCTCAAAGAGGTCGCGATCGACGAGATTGCCGACGCGATCCGCTCGGTCGCAAACGGTCAGGCACTCGTGTCACCCCCGATGACCACGAAACTTCTGTCAGAGTTCAACGCGCTCTCCCGCCGACTCGAAGAGGAGCACGACGGGCGCCGGCTCACCGACCGTGAGCTCGAGGTGCTCCGTCTGATCTCCCGCGGGATGTCGAACAAGGACATCGGGACCGAACTCGTCATCGCGGAGAACACCGTCCGTAACCACGTCCGGAACATCTTGGAGAAACTGCAGGTGCGGTCGCGGGTGGAAGCGGCGATGTACGCCGTCCGGGAAAAGCTCGTGGACGCACCCTGACCGGCCCGTGTCCCCGGCCCGGGAGGAGCGGCGACCGCCGGTAGACTCGCTCGCCGCATGGGATTGTTCAACAAAATCCTCCACGCCGGGGAAGGTCGTCGGCTCAAAGCGGTCCAGGGGATCGTGCCCGAGGTCAACGCGCTCGAGCCCGAAGTCGAGCGCCTGTCCGACGAGCAGCTGATCGCCAAGACGGGCGAGTTCAAGCAGCGCATCGATCGCGCCCGCTCGGAGGCGAAGAACCCGGACCACGAGAAGAGCGTCGTCGCCGACACGCTCGACGAAATGCTCCCGGAGGCGTTCGCCGTCGTCCGCGAAGCGGGCCGCCGGGTGCTCGGCCAGCGCCACTACGACGTCCAGGTGATGGGTGGCGTCGCGCTGCACCTCGGCTGGGTGGCGGAGATGAAGACCGGCGAGGGTAAGACCCTCGTCTCGACGCTTCCGGCGTATCTGAACGCGCTCGCAGGTCGGGGTGTCCACCTCGTCACGGTCAACGACTATCTCGTACAGCGCGACGCGGAGTGGATGGGGCGTCTGCACCGATTCCTCGGCTTGACCGTCGGTGTCGTGGTTCCCGACGATTCCACGCCCGACGAAAAGCGTGCCCAGTACGGCTGCGACATCATGTACGGCACCAACAACGAGGTCGGCTTCGACTACCTGCGCGACAACATGGTCGTCGACATCACCGAACAGGTGCAGCGCGGGCACCGCGATCAGTCGCTGCCGCCCCACTTCTTCGCGATCGTCGACGAGGTCGACTCGATCCTCGTCGACGAGGCGCGTACACCGCTCATCATTTCCGGGCGCGCCGCCGACGCGGCCGAGCTCTACTACCAGTTCGCGCGCGTCGTCAGAGGTCTGCAGCGCGACCGTGACTATGAAGTCGACGAGGCCAAGCGCACGGTGGTCCCCACCGAGGACGGCATCGGCCGGGTCGAGCAGGCGCTCGGCGTGGAGAACCTCTACGAGAACATCCACCAGAACTACGTGCACCAGCTGCAGCAGGCGCTCCGGGGTAAGGAGCTGTTCAAGCGCGACGTCGACTACATCGTCGCGGACGGCGAGGTAAAGATCGTCGACGAGTTCACCGGCCGGATCCTCGAGGGACGCCGTTGGAGCGAGGGCCTCCACCAGGCCGTCGAGGCCAAGGAGAACGTCAAGATCAAAGAGGAGAACCAGACCCTCGCGACCGTGACGCTGCAGAACTATTTCCGCCTCTACGAGAAGCTCGGCGGCATGACCGGCACGGCGGCGACGGAGGCCGGCGAGTTCGCCCACACCTACGACCTTCAGGTCGTGTCGATCCCGACGAACCGCCCACTGGTCCGCCTCGACCACTCCGACTACATCTACAAGGGCGAGGACGCGAAGTTCTCCGCTGCCGTCGACGACATCTCCGAGCGCTACGAGAAGGGCCAGCCGGTTCTCGTCGGCACCATCTCGGTGGAGAAGTCGGAGAGGTTGTCGCGCGAGCTGCAGAAGAAGGGCATCCCGCACGAGGTTCTGAACGCCAAGCAGCACGACCGCGAAGCCGAGATCGTCGTGCAGGCCGGCAAGTTGAAGGCGGTGACCGTCGCCACGAACATGGCTGGTCGAGGCGTCGACATCCTCCTCGGTGGCAACCCCGAAGGCCTGGCCCGGCGTGAGTGCCTGAAGGAAGGTCTCGTTCCCGACACGCCCGAGTACATAGCGCGCTACGACGAGCTCTATCCGGGCTACGACCAGGAGTGCAAGGCCGAGGGGGAGAAGGTGCGCGAGGCCGGAGGCCTCTACGTCCTCGGTACCGAACGCCACGAGTCTCGGCGCATCGACAACCAGTTGCGCGGTCGCGCCGGTCGCCAGGGCGATGCCGGGGAGAGCCGGTTCTATCTCTCTCTCGAAGACGAGTTGATGCGTCTGTTCGCGACCGGACTCATGTCGCGCGTGATGAACGCGTCGTTCCCCGACGACATGCCGCTCGAGTCGAAGATGGTGTCCCGCGCCGTCGAGCGCGCGCAGGGAACGGTCGAGGACCGCAACTTCGAGATCCGTAAGAACGTGTTGAAGTACGACGAGGTGATGAACGAGCAGCGCAAGGTCATCTACAGGCGCCGGCAGCAGATCCTCGACGGCGAAAACCTCGAAGAGGACGCGATCCTCGCGATCGAGTCGGCGATCAGCCGTCTCGTCGTGCAGCACTGTCTGGGCGAGTACTTCGAAGACTGGGACGTTCCCGGCCTGCTCGACGCGGCGAAGCTCTACTTCCCGACGCGCATCGCCAAGGAGCAGATCGACGAGGTCATCGGGCGGGAAGCGCTCGAGGAGCTGTTCGTCGACGATGCCAAGACGCTCTACGCGGAGAAGGGCGAGACGATCGGGCCGGAAACCCTACGCGACATCGAACGCCGGGTGATGCTCTCGGTCATCGACCAGCACTGGCGCGAGCACCTCTACGAGATGGACTACCTCCAAGAGGGCATCAACCTGCGGGCCATGGGTCAACAGGACCCGCTCTCGGAGTGGCAGCGCGAAGGTTTCGACATGTTCGAAGCGATGATGGGTCAGATCGACGACGACTTCGTCCGCTACGTGTTCCACCTGCAGGTCGTCGTCGACGACGAGCCCGCGCCGGAGATTCGCGATGTGTCGTACAGCGCCCCCGTCGACCCGGTCCAGGGTTCGCAGGCGATCGAAGCCGCCCGCGTCGCGCAGGTGGCGGAGATGCCGCTCGCCTACGACGACGATGCCGCCCCGGTTGCGGTCCAGAGCGAACCCGTGCAGCAGATGCCGGTCCGCGCCGAGAAGACCCCGGGCCGCAACGAGCCATGCTTCTGCGGCAGCGGCAAGAAATACAAGCTCTGCCACGGGAAATGAACACGAATGCGTGATTTTTCCGAGGAGTTGAGTGACCTCGCGCGGCGTGTCGCCGACGCGCACAAGTATCTGCGCATCGACGAAGCGCGCGCCCGTCTCGTCGAGCTCGAGGAGCAGGCGAGCGCGCCCGATCTCTGGGACGACGCCGATCGCGCGCGCCGGGTGACGTCGGAGATGTCGAGTGTGCGCGAAGACGTCGAGCTCATGGACCAGCTCGACGGCCGCGTCTCCGACGTACAGACGTTGCACGACCTTGCCCGCGAAGAGGACGACGCGTCGCTCGAACCCGAGATTGCCGACGCGTCGACGGGTCTCGCGCGCGACCTCGACCAGCTCGAGCTGCGTGCACTGTTCAGCGGCGAGCACGACGAGCGTGACGCGATCTGCGAGGTCCACTCCGGCGCGGGCGGCACCGATGCGCAGGACTGGGCGCAGATGGTGTTGCGCATGATCCGGCGCTGGGCCGAGACGAAGGGATTCGAGGTCGAGGTCGACGAGATCAACGAAGGCCAAGAAGCGGGGATCACGTCGGCCACGTTCATCGTCAAGGGTCGCTACGCCTACGGGATGCTCGAGGGCGAACGGGGTGTACACCGCTTGATCCGTATATCGCCCTTCGACGGGAACGCCCGGCGGCAGACCGCGTTCGCCTCCGTCGACTGCGTCCCCGCGCTCGAACAAGCCGAGCAGCCGGAGATCGACCCGAGCGATCTGCGGATCGACACCTACCGGTCGTCGGGTGCGGGCGGTCAGCACGTCAACGTCACCGACTCCGCGGTACGGATCACGCACATCCCGACCGGCGTGGTGGTCTCGTGCCAGAACGAGCGTTCGCAGCTCCAGAACCGCGCCAAGGCGATGCAGATCCTCGCGGCTCGGTTGGCGGAGCGTCAGCGCGAGGAGCAACGCCGTGAGTTGGAGCGACTGTCGGGCGACAAGCAGGACGTCGCGTTCGGCAACCAGATCCGCACCTACACGCTCGCTCCGTACCAACTCGTGAAGGACGAGCGCACTCGCTACGAGACCGGCAACGTGCAAGCGGTGCTCGACGGCGACCTCGATCCCTTCGTCGAGGCGTACCTACAGTGGCGCCGAGCGCGCAATTCGGGATGATCCGGTACTGTTGCCCGTGAGCAAGGAGTCCGCTGCTACCCTCGCCCGGCCTCCGATGCCTCGCTCCCCATGATTCGCTTCGAAGATGTCACCAAGTCGTACAAGGGCGACGTCGTCGCGCTCCGGGATCTCTCGCTCGAGATCCTGAAGGGGGAGTTCGTCTTCCTCGTCGGGCCGTCCGGGTCCGGCAAGTCGACCTTCTTGAAACTGCTGTTGCGCGACGAGGTCGCCACCGGCGGTCGGGTGCTCGTCGCGGGTCGCGACATTGGTCGGCTCGGTGCCTGGAAGGTGCCGCAACTGCGGCGGAACATCGGATGTGTGTTCCAGGACTTCAAGCTCCTGACGAACAAGACCGTCTACGAGAACGTCGCCTTCGCGCTCGAGGTGATCGGGCGACCCAAGCACATCGTGCGCACGCAGGTGCCGCAGATTCTCGATCTCGTCGGACTCACGAAGAAGGCCGACAACTTCCCGACCGAGCTGTCCGGTGGTGAACAGCAGCGCGTCTCGATCGCGCGTGCTTTCGTGAACCGCCCGCTCATCCTGTTGGCCGACGAGCCGACGGGAAACCTCGACCCCGCCACGACGGTCGGGATCATGCGGTTGCTCGACCGGATCAATCGCACTGGGACGACGGTGGTGATGGCCACCCACGACCAACGCATCGTCGACGCGATGCGCCGGCGCGTCATCGAGCTCGACCACGGGGCCCTCATGCGCGACCAGGTACGCGGCGTCTACGGCGTGGGCAGTTGATGTCGCGCCTCGCCTACTTCGTGCGGGAGACGCTGATCTCGCTCCGCCGCAACCTGCTCATGACGATCGCCGGGATCATCACCGTCGCGATCTCACTGTTCTTGTTCGGCGGCATCCTGCTCGTGTCGGCCGTGGTCGATCACGGCACGCAGCAATGGAAGCACGGCATCGAGCTCGAGATCTTCATGAAAGTCAAGGCCTCGCCGAACAACGTGAATCAGATCCGGGACGCGCTCACGCACGACCCGCAGGTCAAGAGCTTCAAGTTCTTGAACAAACAGGACGCCTACGCGATCTTCAAGAAGGACTTCGCCGACCAGCCCGCGCTGGTGGAGTCGACCCGGCCCGAGGACCTCCCCGAGTCGTTCCGGGTGGCGCCGATCAAGGCGGAGGACACCGAGGTCCTGCACTTGAAGTACAAGGGCCAGCCCGATGTCGACACCGTCATCACCGCCCAGCAGCAGATCAAGAGCCTGCTGACGGCCACCCGGTGGATCCGGCTCGCGTTCATCACGATGGCGATCGTGTTGCTGGCGTCGTCGCTGTTCTTGATCGTGAACACGATCCGCCTGGCCACGTTCGCCCGGCGGCGGGAGATCGAGGTGATGAAGCTCGTCGGCGCGTCGAACTGGTTCGTGCGCGTCCCGTTCATGGCCGAGGGTTTCGTGCAGGGCGCGATCGGGGCCGGCTTCGCGTTCGGTTTGGTCTGGGCGCTCAAGATCATCATCTCGAACTTGCTGGGCAATCACCCGCAGAACCTGATCTCGACGTTCCGGGTCACGTCCGCCGACGCGCTCGGCATCGGGTTCCTCGTGCTCGCGATCGGTGCCGGTATCGGCGTGATCGGCTCGATCGTCGGCCTGCGCCGCTTCCTCGAGGGCTGATCCCCTCACCCGTCGTCGAATCGGGGTTGAGCAGCCCGCAACATCTCGGTCGAACATCTCCGGTCGAGCTACGCGAGTTCGATCGCCGGACGCTAGTGGTCCGTCGCCGATTTGATCGGGTGGATCGCCACCCGGCACACCTTGGGGACGGTCCAGGAGACGCGCATCACGGACCCTCGAAAACAGAGTGATACTGCCGGCGATACCGCAGGTGGTACCACCCGTGATACCAACGGTAGTAGCGCACGAATTGTACGCGCCGCCGGTTTCTCGTCGCTAGCAGTGCTGTTTCGAGCACACACTCCGCGCTGGTGAAGCCGTCCGTGATCTGAAGGAGTGCACGCGAGTCGCTTCGCGGTCCACCGCAGCATTTTGGAGACGGACCACTAGTTCTGCAGCGAGAGGAGCGCGGCGGCGTTCGCGGCGAGCTCGTCGTCCCAGTTGGTGGGCTCGCCGAGCGGAACGAGCACGAGCTTGGAGAAGCCGACGTTGATGTAGTGCTCGCAGAGGTCGTGCAGCGCGGGGCGGTCGTGGGCGACGAGCTCGCCGATCTCGACGTCCGGATTGCGGGACTTGATCGCCTGCACGAACGCGTCCGGGATCTGGCCGCCCGGTGTGTACAGCACCATCGCGCCGAAGTGCTCGGGATCGATCTTCCGACCGGCCGCGTCCGCACTCTCCTCAACCGTCACCCGCGCGGCCTTGCACTGCTCGGGCGTGGTGAAGCTCGCGAGCCACCCGTCGGCCAGCCGACCGACCCGCCGGAGTTCGGAGGGGGCCTTGCCC
This sequence comes from uncultured Actinomycetes bacterium, assembly GCA_963761055.1. Lineage (GTDB taxonomy): Bacteria > Actinomycetota > Acidimicrobiia > IMCC26256 > PALSA-610 > PALSA-610. The sequence goes on from CAVXFO010000001.1 coordinate 885,108, forward strand.
CCGAGCCAGACCTCGAGCGGGTGCGCCGGTTTCGGCAGGACGTTCATGTGCTCGTAGTGGAACCACGTGCCGTCGTGATCGACGTCGTCCTCGGTCCACAGCCGCCGGAGCAGCGGGAGGGCTTCGTCGAAGATCGAAGCCCGATCGGTGCGCTCCACGCCGAAGGCCTGCTGCTCGACCGGGTGCACGATCCCGAGCCCGAACGCGGGGAGCGCGCGGCCGCCGGAGAGCACGTCGAGCGTCGCCCACTCCTTGGCGACGAGCGCGGGGCTCCGGCCGGGCAGCACCGACACGCTCGTACCGAGTTTGATCTTCGCGGTGCGGGCGGCGGCGAAGGTGAGTGCGACCACGGGATCGGGCGACGGTCCGCTGATGCGCTCCGAGAGCCATAGCGAGTCGAAACCGTTGCGCTCGAGCCCCTCGGCCAGTGCGCCGAGAGACTCGCCCGAGAGCGGGCGGAGGTTGCCGAGCCCGTAACCGACGCGGACCTTCATGCCGGCGGACCGATCAGAAGCCGGCGGGCCGGAGGCTCGCGTACTTGCCGAGCTCGTCGCGTGCGATCTGACGGAGATGCACTTCGTCGGGGCCATCGACCAGATGCAAGGTGCGCGCGTGTGCGTACATCGATGCGAGGGGCCAGTCGTCGGTGACACCGGCGCCGCCGAAGAGTTGGATGGCCCGGTCGATCACGTCGGTCGCGACCCGGGCCGCGACCACTTTGATCGCCGCGATCTCGGTGCGGGCGTTCTTCTTGCCGACGGTGTCCATCATCCACGCCGCCTTCATCGTGAGCAGGCGGGCCTGCTCGATCTGCATGCGCGACTCGGCGATGTTCGCCTGCACAACGCCCTGGTCGGCGAGCGGCTTCTTGAACGCGACGCGTGTCTGCGCGCGGATGCACATGAGGTCGAGTGCACGCTCGGCCATGCCGATCGCGCGCATGCAGTGGTGAATGCGGCCGGGGCCGAGGCGCGCCTGCGCGATCGCGAAGCCGGTTCCCTCTTCGCCAAGGAGGTTTTCCTTGGGCACGCGCACGTTCTCCCACAACGTTTCGCCGTGGCCGCCGCCCTCGGAGTGGCCGAACACGGGTAGGCCGCGCACCACGGTGACACCGGGCGCGTCCATGGGGACGAGGATCATCGACTGGCGGTGATACGTGTCGGTGTCGGGATCGGTGACGCCCATGAACACTGCGACCTGGCAGCGGGGGTCGAGGGCGCCGCTCGTGAACCACTTGTGCCCGTTGACCACGTAGTCGTCGCCGTCGCGGACGATTCGGCTGGAGATGTTCGTGGCGTCGCTCGACGCGACCCACGGCTCGGTCATCGCGAAGCACGATCGGATCTTGCCGTCGAGGAGGGGCTGCAGCCACTGCTCTCGCTGTAGCTGGGTGCCGAACTGGGAGAGGATCTCCATGTTGCCCGTGTCGGGCGCCGAGCAGTTGGTGGCCTCGCCGAGGAGCGGCGACGTACCCATGACCTCGCACAGGGGCGCGTAGTCGAGGTTGGTGAGGCCGGGGCCGTGCTCGGGCTCGGGCAGGAAGAGGTTCCAGAGGTCGCGCTTTCGGGCTTCGGACTTCAGCTCCTCCATGACCGGCGGCGGGAAGTGTGGATCACCCGACTCGGCCCGTTGGGAGCGGTACACCGGCTCGGCCGGGCGCACGATTTCGTCGTCGAACGCGATGAGCAACTTCCTCATCTCGTCGCTGCGGGCGCTCGCTGCAAACTCCACTGGGCCTCCTCGCGCCGGGCGGCCACTGCGTCCACCCCGCCTGCGAGACCCTACTCTTCGCTCCGTGACGGACACCCCGCTGGCCGGCGTGCGCGTGCTCGAGATCGGCGCGTTCATCGCGGGGCCCTTCGCCGGACAGTTGTTGGGCGATCTCGGTGCGGATGTCGTCAAGATCGAGCCGCCGGGACCGGGCGACATCATGCGGCGCTACGGCGTCTGCGTGGACGGCCGAAGTCTCTGGTGGCCCCAGATCGCGCGCAACAAGCGCTCGGTCGCGATCGACCTCCGCGACCGCAGGGGGCGCGAGCTCGCCTGCCGCATCGCCGGGAACTGCGACGTCGTGCTCGAGAACTTCAAGCCGGGAACGCTCGCGGGTTGGGGACTCGACTACGACACGCTCGCCGCGGAAAACCCCGGGCTGGTGCTGGTGCACGTGTCGGGCTTCGGTCAGAGCGGCCCCCGTTCGGCTGAGCCCGGCTTCGGTTCGATCGGCGAGGCGATGGGTGGCATCCGCCACACCACGGGTGAACCCGACCGTCCGCCGGCGCGCACCGGCGTGTCGATCGGTGATTCGCTCGCCGGATTGTTCGCCGTCGTCGGAACCCTCGCGGCCCTGAACGAGCGCAGCCGTAGTGGCCTCGGACAGGAGGTCGACGTCGCGATATACGAAGCGGTGATGGCGTTGATGGAGTCGACGGTCGCCGACTACGAGCTCGCCGGTGAGATCCGCACCCGCTCGGGCGGGCTGTTGCGGGGCGTCGCGCCCGCGAACGCGTACCCGACCGTCGACGGCCGCTACGTCGTGATCGCGGGCAACGCCGACGCGGTGTTCGCGCGCCTGTGCGTGGCGATGGAGCGTGCAGACCTCGCGCTCGAGTACGCAACTCATGAGGCCCGGGCGGTGCGTCAGATCGAGCTCGACGACGAGATCGCGGCGTGGACCGCCACGATGACCGCCGACGATCTGCTCGAGCGGCTGCGCGCGCACGACGTGCCGGTCGGTCCGATCAACCGGGCGCCCGAGCTCGCGCGGATCCGCACGTCGCGGCCCGGGAGATGATCGTGCGTTTGTCGGCGGGGTTCGGCGCCGACGTCCCGCTGACCGGCGTGGTTCCCAAGCTCTCGCGCACGCCGGGGACGATTCGCTCCGTCGGTCCTGCGCTCGGCGAGCACACCGACGCCGTGTTGCGCGACCTGGCCGGGTGTACCCCGAGCGAGATCGCGGAACTACGAGACCGTGACGTCGTCGCGTGAGCGGGCTTCGAAGAACTGGATCGGCGGCTCGATCTTGTTCAACGGCGGCACGGTCGCGGCGAGGAGTTCCTGTGCCTCGCGATGATCGTCGGCGGTGAACGCCCGTGTCGTCGCGCAGAACTCGACCATGATCCCGTTGGGGTCGTTGGCGTAGATCGAAGTGCACCAGCCGTGGTCGATGCGCACGACGTCGTGACCCTCCGCGAGCCAACGATCGCGCTTGGCGTCGAGCTGATCGAAGGGTGAGTCGAACGCTATGTGGTTCACGAAGCTGGGCAGGCCGAGCGCGGTCGAGATCGCGGGATCGAACTCGGGCAGGTTCTCGTCGTGCAGATCCCAGATCGCGAACATCTCGCCGTTGCCGGTGTCGTAGAACAGGTGGCGCGCCCAGCCCTGCTCCATGTACGGCTGGGCCTCGACCCGAACGAGCGTGAAGCCCATGGCCTCGGTGTAGAAGCGGTGGGTCGCGTCGAGGTCACGGGTGGCGATGGCAACATGATGGAAAGCCATGCGCACATTGTGACACCGAGATGCCCGGTCTGGCACGGTTGTCGCCTGTGCCGGACGACACGGTGCCTCCTCCTCCGGGCTCACCGCAGCCCCTCGACCCCGCTTCGGTCCTGGCGGACCCCATCGCGCAGTTCGAACACTGGTACGGGCAGGCGCAGGCGGCCGGCGTGCGTCAGCCCGAGGCGATGACGCTGGCGACGTCCGCCGCCGGCGGCGCCGTTTCGGCGCGGACCGTGCTGCTGCGGGGAGTCGACGAGCGCGGATTCGTGTTCTACACCAACTTCGACAGCGCGAAGGGTGCCGAGCTCGCCGCGAACTCGTACGCGGCGCTCGTGTTCCACTGGCGCGAGCAGGAGCGGCAGGTCAGGGTGGTCGGATCGGTCGGCCGGGTCGCGCTCGACGAGACGACACGCTACTGGGAGAGCCGACCACGCGGGCATCGCATCAGCGCGTGGGCGTCACCGCAGAGCGAGGTCGTGGACCTTGCCGATCTCGAGGCCCGTGTCGTCGAGGCCGAAGCCCGCTTCGCCCATGAAGAACCGCCGTTACCGCCGTTCTGGGGTGGTTTCCGGGTGGCGGTCGACGAACTCGAGTGCTGGCAGGGGCGACGGGACCGGTTGCACGACCGGGTGCGGTATCGCTCCGACGGAGCAGGCGGCTGGCTCCGCGAACGGCTCGCGCCGTGAACACTGCTGCCGAGGTCGCGTTCGGGTTCACGGCTGTGTTCGCGGTCGGCAACTGGATTGCCAGGACCGACCTCACCGACCCGCGCCGGAGCCGGTGGCTCGAATACCTCTGCAAACCGGCGACGCTCGCGGCGTTGATCGTCGCCGCGGGGGTACTCGACCCTGTCGCCGACACGCACACGCGCCGGATCTGGTTCGTCGCCGCGTTGTTCTGCTCGCTCGTCGGCGACGTGCTGCTGATGCTGCCGCAGGACCTGTTCGTTCCGGGCCTCGCCGCGTTCCTCGTCGGGCATGTTGGCTACCTGATCGGGTTCTGGACCCGGGGGCCGTCGGGCCTCGCCCTGCTGATCGCCGCCGTCGTGGTGCTCGCGATCGTCGTACCGATCGGGCGCCGCATCCTGTCCGAGATCGTCCGGGCGGGCCTGCCCGGCGACCTGCGGAGCGCGGTCACGGTGTACATGGCCGTCATCTCGGCGATGCTTGCGACCGCGCTCGCGAGCGGCAACGTCTTGGCCGCCGCGGGAGCGGTGCTCTTCGTCACCTCGGACTCGATGATCGCGTGGGATCGATTCGTCCGGAAATTTGCGTGGGCGCCGGTTGCGATCATGGTGACGTATCACCTGGGTCAGGCCGGTCTGGTCGCTTCCCTGCTTCGCTGATGCGGGCCGGCGGCGAAGATCGGCAGGTGAACGGCTCTTGAGGAAACGGGCACACGTGTCGATCCTCTCCCGTGATCGATCTCGATGCCGTCTCGCGGGCGGCCGGATGCTTCGAGCCCCTGCCGACGAGTGCGATACGCCTCGCGGCGCTTGTCGCGAACGACATCCCCGATGTCGCTCGGATCGTCGAGGTCGTGCGTTACGACCAGGCGCTCACCGCCGCCCTGCTGCGTCGGGCGAACTCGACGTGGAGCGCGTCGCGTAGCGAGATCACGACCGTGAACGACGCGGTCATCCGAATCGGCGCGGGTCCGGTGGTCGCGCTCGCCCTCGGCGTGAAAGTCCGTGACCGACTCCGCGCCGCGATCCCCGCCTACGGCCTCGAAGAAGGCGAGCTCTGGAACCACTCGGTGGCCGCCACGCTCGCGGCCGAGAGCCTCATGCGGGCGGCCAAGCGCCGGCTGCCGACGGAGACACCGACCGCGGCGCTCCTGCACGATGTCGGCAAGCTCGTCATGGCTCGCTTCGTCGAGACGGACCATCTGGCGGCAATCGACGCCGGCCGGAGCGCGGGTGCGACCCGGATGCAGGCCGAGGCCGAGGTGCTCGGTGTCGATCACGCACAACTCGGCGGGATGGTCGCCCGGGCCTGGCGCCTGCCCGACTCACTCGTCGCCGGCATCGAACGCCACCACGCCACCAAGGGCCAGGCCCACCCCGACTCGGCCGAGCTCATGGGCTACGCGGTGCACCTCTCCGACGTGGTCGCCAAGGCGGTCGCGCAGGAGATCGGCGCGGCGCCGGACGACAACGCCGAGATCGAGACCTTCTCCCGAGCCATGGGGGAGCTGGGGCTGTCGGCGGACGACTACGGCACCGTCTGCGGGAGCGTCCGGGAGCGGTTCGCCGAGGTTGCCGGGCACTTCGTCTGAACGAATACCACGCTGAGTGGTATTTCAGCTTGAGCCGACTTCGTAACGTGCCGATGCCCACCCTATGCGTTTGGGAGGCGCTCGTACATCGGGCAAAAGGGTCAGGGTCGCGCGGCGAGTGGTCGGAGCGCTGGTCATGTTCGCCGGGATCTCCGCCGCGGGCGCGGGAACGTCGGCACACGCGGCCGCCGTCACGAAGGGGATGTGGGCGGTAACCCGGGACGGCAGCGGTCACATGCACGTGGTCAGGGGCCTCGACGCTGCCGTGGCCGCGATGGACACCCGCCTCCACCGAGACACTCCCCAGGTACTGACGACGGAGCAGGACGAGAAGGTCCACCTCCTGTCGACCAACGACGCCCTGCGGCCGCAGCAGTGGGCATTCACGGCCGTCGACTTCGAGTCGGCGTGGAAGATCTCGAACGGCGCAGGCGTGACCGTCGCGGTGGTCGACACCGGCGTGCTCGGTACCCATGAAGATCTCACGGGATCCGTACTGCCGGGCATCGACCTCGCCGACGACGCGGCGAGCGACACACACCACGACGGCCAGTACGACCCGGCCGGTCACGGGACCCACGTGGCCGGGATCATCGCCGCCCACCCGAACAACCGAGTCGGGATCGCCGGTGCGGCGCCCGGCGTCAAGATCCTCCCGGTGCGCGTGCTCGATGCGTCGGGGAGCGGAAACTCGTCCGACGTCGCGGATGGGATCATCTGGGCTGCCGATCACGGCGCCAAGGTGATCAACCTCAGTCTCGGCGGCGGCCCGTCGCCGGGCATGCAGATCGCGATGCAGTACGCCCGGTCGAAACAGATCCTGACCTTCGCCGCCGCGGGCAACTCGTACCAGGATGGCAACACTGCCAGCTATCCGGCCGCGTACCCCGAAGCGATCGCGGTGGCCGCCATCGACCAGAACCGCCGGCACGCCGCGTTCTCGAACACCGGGTCCTACGTCGACATCGCCGCCCCCGGCGACCTCATCTGGTCGACGTACGGGCAGGGGCACGCGCAGTACGCGCTGATGAGCGGTACGTCGATGGCGACGCCGTACGCGACGGCCACCGCCGCGCTCGTGCTCGGCGAGAACCCGACCCTGGGCGCCTCCGACCTGGCCAACGCGCTCGAGGCGAGCGCGACCGACCTCGGCTCGCCCGGGCGCGACAGCGTGTTCGGCTACGGGCTGATCAACCCGCGGGGCGCGCTGGTCGCGGAGTCGCCGGACCGGGCGAACGGCGGGACCAAGGGCCACGGCTACTGGGTCGCGACCGCCGACGGGCACGTCCGCACGTTCGGCGCCGCCCACTTCTACGGCGACCTCACCGGTCACGCGTTCTGGGCGCCGATCGTCGCCGCCGCCCGTACACCCTCGGGCAAGGGCTACTGGCTCGTCGGCGCGAACGGCGCGGTGTATTCGTTCGGTGATGCCAAGTTCCTCGGCGGCCTGCAGGGCAAACATCTCAACCAGCCGATCGTCGGCATGGCTGCCACCCCCAAGGGGATGGGCTACATCCTTCTCGGCCGCGACGGCGGCATCTTCTCGTTCGGAAACGCGCGCTTCTACGGCTCGACGGGCGCGATCCACCTGAATGCGCCGGTGCTCGACGTGTCGATGAGCGCCGATGGTCACGGCTACTGGTTCGTCGCCGCCGACGGCGGAGTGTTCTCGTACGGCGGCGCACAGTTCCACGGCTCGACCGGTGCGATGAAGCTGGCGCAGCCCGTGCGGTCGATGACGGCTGCCGCCAACGGCAAGGGCTACTGGATGGTTGCCGACGACGGCGGGATCTTCGCCTTCGACGTGCCGTTCGAAGGCAGCATGCCGCGGGTGCGTGATCTGTACGGCTACCCGTATGTGTCGAGCGTGCGGATGCGGTCGCTGCCGTCGAACGACGGCTACTACATCCTCGCCGTGAACGGCACGGTGTGGGCATTCGGCAATGCCAAGTACTTCGGTTCGCTGACGGGCTCGTGGGCGGTTGACCTCATGCAAGCTCCCTGAGCCCGGAGCGTGCTGGTCGGGTGACGGCGCCGGCAATGGCGCCCGCGCCGTCACCCGACCGACCCAAGTCGTTACCCGACCGAGTGGACGACACCGGATTGCCAGGGGCTTTCGGGCCAGCCGCGGCGTCCGCGTCCGCCGCGACTCGGTCGAGGTGCTCGACGACCTCGGCGGGCTCGTGCCCGAGCGTCACGAGCGCCACGCCGACGACGGTCCCCGTGCGGCCCCGGCCTCCCATGCAATGGACGGCGACGCCGATGCCGCGCTCGAGGTGGTCGACGACGTCGGCCGCAGCGGTCTCGACGAGCGCGCGCTCGGTGTCGGGGTCGACCGGGTCGCCGCCGCTCACGAGGTCCTGCAGCCGGATCGCGGTGAGGGTGCTCGGCGCAGGGTCGTACGTGGGTGTGTCGTGTGAGAGGCACACGACGTGTCCGATGCCGTGTTCGTGCAGCAGCGCCCAGTCGGCCCGACCGGGATACGACATCCCCGCGAGCACGACCGGCTCACGCGCGATCCAATAGAGGTCGTCGGGGACGCAGAGATTGCCGAGGAAGCCGGTATGCGCGCCTGGAGGAAGGACGCGCAGGCGGGTCACGGGACGTGGCCGCTAGTTGTTGAAGCGATCGGAGTAGTGGTCGTCGGGCTCGTAACAGACGCCGTCGGCGACGAGACCGTCGATCTCCGGGTCCTTGTGCCCGAGCTCGCGCAGGATCGCACGCGTGTCCTGGCCGACGAGCGGCGGGGGACCGTGCACCCTCCCGGGTGTCTCCGAGAATCCGATGAGCTCTCCGAACTGGCGCATGTCGCCCATCACCGGGTGCGAGTAGCGCGAGACGAGGCCGAGATCGACGTTGTCGGAGTCGAACAGCGGTGCTTCGCCGCCGCGGGTGTCGAAGGGAACCTCGTTGGGCACGCCCGCGTCGTCGAGGGTGCGGGTCCAGAAGCTCGCGGTCTTCCTGAGGAAGCACGGTTCCAGCACCGACTCGAGCTGCCGGCGGTGCTCGGTTCGGCCTTCGACCGTGGCGAAGCGCGGCGTCGTCGACGACGTCGGCGACGCCGAGCACGGTGCACAGCGAGCGGAACTCGTCGTCGGTGATCGCCGCGATGCAGATCCAGTCGTCGTCCTGGGTGCGGTATAAGCGGTACGTGGCCGAGAGGCCCATGAGCTCCTTGTCGAGGTGCGGTCGCGGCGCACCGACGCCACCGACGAGGTGCGCATCGGAGGTGTAGATCGCGCCGCCGTCGAACAGCGACGTCCACACCTCTTGGCCTTCGCCCGTGCGCTTGCGGTGGTACAGCGCGCCGAGCACGGCGACGACCGACAGCATCGCGTTCGACGCGTCGCACATTCCGAATCGGTAGTAGAGCGGGGTATTGCCCTCGTGCACCGCGGCCGATTCGTATTCGAGCCCGGACGACGCCTGGTAGAGCGGGTCGAGGCCACCGAAGCGTGCCAGCGGACCCTCGAGGCCGTACGCCCACGTGTTGCAGTAGACGATGTCGGGCTTGACCTTCTTGCATTCCACGTAGTCGATCCCGAGTTTGGTGGCGACGCCCGCGGTCATGTTGTGGTGGACGATGTCGGCGGTGCCGACGAGCTCGAGCGCAATGGCCAGGCCGCGCGGATCCTTGACGTTCAGCGCGATGTCGCGTTTACCCCGCTGGCAGCCGAAGAAGGGCTTGGTGGCCATGCGCATGCCATCGCCGGTGACGGGTTCGACCTTGATCACCTCGGCGCCGAGGTCGCCGATGATCATCGGTCCGAACGGACCCGCGAGGTACTGGCCGAAGTCGATCAGCCGCACGCCTTCCAGTGCGAGTGTCATAGCCCCAGCTCCTGCAGGATCTCGTCGTTGTGTTGCCCGGGCGTGGGTTGTGGCCCTTGAATCGCGGTCGGTGTGCCGAACATGTGCAGAGGAGTCCCGAGCTGGGTCGTTTCCCCGACGACGGGGTCGACGACCGTCTTCACCATGTCGTTCGCAATCAGTTGCGGATGGACGAACTGCTCGTCGGGGGTGATGATCGCTTCGATCGCGTGGTTGTGCTCCTGGAACGCGGCGACGAGGTCGTCGCGCTTCCACTCCTTGAACTTCTCGCGGCGCTTGGCGGTGAACGCCTCGCGTTCGTCGGCCGGAAGGGACATGAAGGCGAACGGGTCGGGCGCGTCTTCGAGACCGAGGATGGCATCTTGCGACTTCGTCGGCGTGAGCCCGCTCATGAGCGACGCGTGCACCCAGCCGTCGGCACACTCGAAGATCATCGTCTGGTGGATGCCGGGCGGGTACGACTTGCCCATCAACTCGTGAGTCCCCGCGTCCGCCTTCTCGAGGTGTTGCCAGATCTGGGTCGTGTAGAGCATGGCGCCCGCGAACAACGACGTGGTCACGTGCTGCCCGCGCCCAGTGGTCTCCCGCGCGATGAGCGCGGTGAGCACGCCGCTCGAGATGAGGAAGAACGCACCCATCGACGGCATCGGCATGTGGAGGAACACGGGACCCATGCGCCAGCCCGGTTGTTCCCACATCTGGCCACTGCTCGCCTGGACCAGCGCGTCGTACCCGGGTCGCTGCGCGTAGCGGTGACCGTCGGGATAGGCCGGGCACGAGAGGTAGACGATGCCGGGGTGCGCGGCGTGCACGGTCTCGTAACCGAATCCGAGTCGCTCCATGACGCCGGGCCGGAACGACTCGACCACGACGTCGGCGGTGCCGAGCAGTCGATCGAACACGTCGCGGCCACGGTCGGACTTGAGGTCGACCTCCAACGATCGCCGACTGCGGTTCCAGACGCGGTAGCCGTCGTACGCGCGGAACGGGTCGCCGCCCGGGGGTTCGACTTTGATCACGTCGGCCCCTTGCTCGGCGAGCAGCAGGACGCCGAGCGGACCGGCAATACCCCAGGAAAGGTCGAGGATGCGGACGCCGTCGAGAGCACCAGGCATGAGTACGAAGTTAGCTGACGTGTACGTCAGTTCGCAGTGACGGCGTCAGATGGTGGAGACCGCGAGGTTGAACGCGGCGAGGAAGCGCTCGCCGGGCTGCACGAACGGCGTCGTGCCGTGGCCGAGCGCGTCGATCTCGGCGGTCATCGGCTCGATCGCGACGAACTCGCGGTCCGGCGCGGCGTAGAGCTGCGCGTAGGGATACGCCGGGTCGAACTGGAGGGTGAGCGTCCGCCGGGACTTGCCGGTGCCGGCGCTGATCGAGAACGTGCGGTCGGGGCCCAGCGCGTAGTGGTCGTCGAACGTGCGCGCACCGATCGGCTCGCGCTGCGCGGCGACGGGTGTGCGGGTGCCCGTGGGAATGACGTTCGCGTCCACCTCGACGTGCTCGCAGGCCGGCCACCGCAACACCCATTCGGCGCGAGGCGCGCGGGGGAGTTGGACGAACGGGTGCCAGCCGAAGGAGATCGGCACCGCGCGATCCGAGGTCGCGTCGACCTGCGTGACGATGTTGAGGCCGCGGGTGGGATGCAGACGGGCGTCGACGGTGACGACGTGTGGAAAGGGAAACGCGCGCAGCTTCTCCGTATGCGCGCCGTAGTCGAGGGTCGCAACGATCCGGGTGGCGTTCTTCTGCTGCACCTCGAAGGGGACGCCGAGCAGGTTGCCGTGGATCGCCAGGCCGTTGGCATCGTGGGGTAGCGCGAGGCCGGCGAGCGAGACGTCGTCGCCGCCGACGCGGTAGCTCCCACCGGCAAGACGATTGGCCCACGGGTGCACGAGCGGGATCGCGGTCGCGTGCCCGGCGACGAACTGTTCGATCGGACGCGGCCACGCGACGTACTCGTCGTCGCGGAACCGCAACGACGAGCAGAGCATCGCGGTGTCGGGCAGGAACGTTGCTTCGTACTGACCCGCGCGCATCGTGATCTCGGTCACGCCCGGATCGTACCGGCGCGTCCGCTACCCAACAGTTGTCGGAGATATCCGCGCTGTGCGCGGAAAACTCCGACAACTGTTGGTGGAGTTGTCAGCTGTTCGGCGTGTCCTTCGCCTTGGCCGCGGCCTCCATCGCCTGGAGGCGTTCGAGGATCGGCATCGGCTCCTGACCGACCTCGTCGAAGCGGGATGCGATCTCGTCGACGGTCCAGCGGCCGTCCTTGCGCATCTCGCGCACCTCGATCGGCTGGTTCCACACCGCGATGCGTCCGGCGTTCGCCGTATACACCTGTCCGGTGACCGCGCTCGCGAGATCGGAGAGCAGGTAGCAGACCATCGGCGCGACGTCTTCGGGCTCGCCCATCTCGATGCCGAAGGGAACCTGTCCCGACATGCGCGACTTCGCCACGGGCGCGATGCAGTTGGCGGTGACACCGTATTTCTGCATGCCGGCGGCCGCGCTGCGCACGAGCGACACGATGCCGCCCTTCGCCGCGGAGTAGTTGGCCTGGGCGACACTCGCCGCGAACGCGCCCGAGGTGAAACCGATCATGCGGCCGCGCTTTTGGGCGCGGAACACCGAAGCGGCGGCGCGGAACACGGTAAAGGTGCCCTTGAGGTGGGTCTCGATGACAGGATCCCATTCGTCTTCCGACATGTTGAACAGCATCCGCTCGCGCAGGATGCCCGCGACGCAGACCACGCCGTCGATCTGCCCGAAGGTGTCGATGCCCGACTGGACGATCGACGCGCCGCCCTCCATCGTCGTCACGGAATTCGCGTTGGCGACGGCCCGGCCGCCGGCTGACTTGATCTCCTCGACGACGGCATCGGCGACTTCGCTCGTCGGCTCGTTGCCATCCATCGAGACGCCATAGTCGTTCACGACGACCGCGGCGCCTTCCGCGGCGGCGGCCAGCGCGACCGCGCGGCCGATGCCGCGCCCGCTGCCGGTTATTGCGATCACCTTGCCGTCGAGTGCACCCACGTCGCCTCCGAGAACCGGTTCCAGTCGGACGGCGACGCTACAAGTCGAGCGGGTGCCGGGGCGATTCGGGCCCTGGTCGCGCCGCTCGGAACGAACGTATTGTGGGCGGATGAAACCCTCGGGGATCCATCACGTCGCCATCTGCGTCCGCGACGCCGACGAGGCCGTCACCTTCTACACGGACGTGCTCGGTCTCACCGTGCTCGACCGGCCCGACTTCGGTTTCGGCGGCTACTGGCTCGATGCCGGCGGCCAACAGGTGCACCTGATGCAGAACGAGGCCACGCGTACGGGCGGCGACCATTTCGCGATCCGGGTCGACGATCTCGAGTCGGCCGTCGCCGACATCCGCGCAACGGGCTACAAGGTCGACACGATCGACCACATGGCCGGTGCGGGCCGCCAAGCATTCCTTCACGATCCGTCCGGCAACTTCATCGAGTTGAACCAGCCCGACCACTAGGCGCTGCGCCCCACGAGTACGCGAGGAACGGTTCGCCGATCCACGCTTCGTCGAGCTCGAGGTCGCGCCCGGCGCTCCAGGTCTCGTACGGCACGTCGCGGTCGGGTCGGCGGACGAATCCGAGGCGGGCATAGATCCGATGGGCGTCGACCATCCAGGGCGTCGTGTGGATGAGGAGCGTGCGGCCGGACGCGGTCGCCCGCTCGATGCACGCCTGCACGAGCGCGGTGCCCGCGCCCTGGCCGCGACCCGCGGGGTCGACCGCGAGCAGCCGGAACTGGGCCTCGCCCGGTTCGGTCCACTCGCTCCATTCCGAAGCCGCGTCGTCGACGTACATCACCGCCCCGACGACTGTGCCGTCGTCGGTCACCGCGACGAGGATGTCGCCGTGCCGGGCGCGCGTCGCGGTGTCGAGGATCTCCTCGTCGTAGCCACCCCAGAGGTGGTCGACGGGAATCGCCGCGTACGCGGCGTGGGTGAGCGCGCCGGCGCGCTCGTATTCGTCGGGACGGGCGACGCGGACCGTGATCACGGGATCAATGCGTCTGGAGGTAGCCCAAGATGGCGAGGACGACGGTCGGAGTGATCGCGAACACGAAGCGGATCCACACGCCCCGGTTCCAGTGGCGCGGCGGGCGCGTCGCCGCAGTCCGCATCAGTGTCACGTCTGCTTCGGTCGGACCTGCGGCTCCGCCACCACCTCCACCCATGCCGACGAGGCTACAGCCGCTTGGCTTCGATGATGCTGCGTAGGAACGCCCGCGTCCGTTCGCTCCGGGGCTCGTTGAACATCCGCGTCGGGTGGGCCTTCCTCTTCGATCCGACCCTCGTAGAGAAAGACGACCTTGCTCGAGACGTCGCGTGCGAATCCCATTTCGTGGGTCGCGAGCAGCATCGTCATGCCTTCGGTCGCGAGCTGGCTGACGAGCGAGAGCACCTCGGAGACGAGCTCCGGATCGAGCGCGCTCGGTCACCTCGTCGAGGAGCATGACGCGCGGCTGCATCGCGAGGGCCGCGCACGATTGCGACGCGCTGTTGCTGGCCGCCGGAGAGACGGTCGGGATACTCGTGTGCCTTGTCGGCCAGGCCGATCCGGCTCGAGACAGGTGATACGCGCGGTCGAACGCTTCGTCGGCGCCCAGCTTGAGCACCTTGCGCGGCGCGAGCGACACGTTCTGCCAGCACGCTCATGTGCGGGAACAGGTTGAAGCTCTGGAAGACGATGCCGACGTCGGCGCGCAGCGCGTTGACATCGACGCCGCGCCCGGACACGCGCTCGCCGTCGATGTAGATCTCTCCGGACCTCGATCGGCTCCAACGCGTTGATGCAGCGGAGCAGCGTCGACTTGCCGCAGCCCGAAGGGCCGATCAGGCACACGACCTGGTGCTCATCGACGCTTCAGGTCGACGCCGCGGAGCACTTCGTTGTCGCCGAAGCTCTTGTGCACGTCGCGCAACTCGACGAACGCGGTCATTTCGCCTGCGTGCGTTGCCTTGTCGATACGGATGAGGTAGTCGACGAAGCGCGTGACGGGGATCGTGATGATGAGGTAGGCGATCGCGGCGCCGGTGACGGGGGAGAGGTTGAAGAACCGGTTCTTGTAGAGGCCGGCGTAGTTGAGGATCTCGACGACGCCGACGAACGAGACGAGCGCGGTGTCCTTCTGCAGCGCGACGAAGTCGTTGAGGAGGGGCGGGATGATCCGCCGTACCGCCTGCGGGATCACGACGTGGCGCATCGTCTGCCACTGCGAGAGGCCCGAGCGATCGGGCCGCCGCGGCTCTGGCTCCAGTGGATGCTCTCGAGCCCGGCGCGGTACACCTCGGCGACGTAGGCGCCGTACACGAGCACGAGCGCGAGGATCGACAGCCAGAACACCTGGCCGTCCTTGCTCATGCTGTCGAAGACGGGGACGCCGGCAAGCGCGAAGCCGAGCACGATGAGGTAGATCGTGATCACGGCGGGCACGCCGCGGAACACGTCGGTGTACGCGATCGCGAGGAACCGAATCGGTGCGCACGCCCGGCCCGGGCAGCAGGCGCACGACCGCGACGAACAGGGCCCAGACCAACACCAGGACCTCGCTCACGACGAAGAGCTTGATGTTGATCCAAAAGCCCTTCAGCAGGCCGGTCCGGCTCCGCCAGATCAGCGACCAGTCGAACAACACCGAGCGGACCGCACCCTGGTTCGCGGAGAGCAGGTACGCGACGAACGCTCCGACCAACGCAGTGAGCCCGATGCCGACGACGACCCAGATGTGGTCGCGCGAGTCTTCGACCAGGACCCGGGCCCTCGGGTAATCGCCGCCGGCCGCGAGGTGCTCGGCCCGCAGGGACGCGGCGAACGTACGCAGGCCGTAGTACGGAACGACAAGCGTCGCGAGCGCGAGTGCGATCTCGATGACGCGCGCGATCACGGTACGCGTCGTGTCGACCCGCAGTGACTGGTCGAACTTCCAGAGCATCGCCAGCGTGAACGCGGCGATTGCCAGTGATGCGATCAGTGCGATCGACGCGGCCGGGAGATTCCCCCGGAAACGCACCGCCCGGCGCACGGATGCGCCGGGCGGTGTGACCGAGATGAGTTCCTCGGATGCCACTTCTGGTTGCTCAGGTCCTGGATCGATCGGGATCCGTCGGTCAGGGAATGCTGATCAGCGGAAGCGTGCCCGGGTCGGCAGTGAGGTCGGTCTTGGCGAGTTGGCCCAGGTCGCCCGAGTCCTCGAGTTGTTTGAGCACGGCGTTGATCGCGCCGCCGTTGGTCGAGTCCTTGGGCAGGATCGCGCCGTACTGGTCGGGCCCGTCGGTCTGCGCGAACTGCGACACCACCTTGAACTTCCCGTTCGACCGCGCGGCCTCGCCGAGGTTGATCGCGGTGTCGATGAGCACCGCGTCGACCTGCTTTGCCTGCAGTGCCGCGTACGCGTCGGGCAGCTGCTGGAACACCTTCGGGTCCTTGTCGGGCTTGATCTTGGCGAGCAGGTCGATGGCGGTCGTGCTCGTCTGGACGCCCCATTGGATCGACTTCGCATCGGCCAGCGTGGCGACGGTGGGACCACCGTCGGCATTGACGAGGACACCCTGGTTCGACTGGAAGTAGGGGATCGAGAACTTGACGACCTTGGCCCGGTCGCAGGTGATGGAGATCTGCGAGAACGAGATGTCGAAATCGGTGACCGTCCCCGCGGTGATCGAGTCGAAGTTCTCGTTACGGATGACGAGCTTGCTCAGGCCGAACGCCTCTTGCATCTTCTTCGCGATGTCGTACTCGAAACCCGACGTGATCTTGGTCGGGTCGGTGTCGCTGCCTTCGAAGAAGCCCGGGCCGGGGAGGCTCGTCACGACCGTCAGCGTGTCGGGCGTGACCGGCTTGAAGTCGCTGGGCGTGCCGATGTCGGTCACGTACGCGCTCGTGCCGCTGCAATCGATCTTGGCGAGCGTCGTCGGAGTGCTCGACGGCGTTGTCGTCGCCGCGGCGGCGGTCGATCCGGTCGTATCGGTCGACGATCCGGTCTTGCTGCTACTTCCACATGCGGCCACGCCCGTCGCGAACATCGCGACCGCGGCCAGTGCTGCAAATCTGCGCACGCTGGTGCCTCCCACGTCTGGAAGCCCAGACACTACCCATGGGGCGCGTCGTCGCGCTCAGGCGATCTCCACGCGGAAGCCGCCGGCTTCGAGCGCGTTCACGATCTCGTCGGCGTGGGCGCGGTCGCGGGTCTCCACCGAGAGGTCGAGGCGCACGCTCTTGAGGGCGACGCCGGGAAGGTCGCGCCGGTGCTCGACGTCGACGATGTTGGCGCGCAGGCCGCCGACGATCTGGGCGACGGCGGCGAGCACTCCGGGGCGGTCCGGCAGCTCGATCTGGAGGCGCACCAGGCGGCCGGAACGGGCGAGCGCACGTAACAACACGGAGGCGAGAATCCGCGCATCGATATTGCCGCCGCTCAGGACCACGCCGACGTTCTGGTCGCGGAACAAACCCCGGTGCTCGAGTAGCGCCGCGAGGCCCGCGGCGCCCGCGCCTTCGAGGATCGTCTTTTCGATTTCGGCACCGAGGCCGATCGCCTCCTCGATGCGCTGTTCGGACACGACGACGATCTCGTCGACGAGCTCCGCCACGATTTGGCGGGTGAGGGCGCCCGGTTCCGCGACTGCGATGCCTTCGGCGATCGTGGGTCCCCGGGTCGCGGCCGGCGCCCGGCCGAGCGCGTGCATCATCCCGGTGTAGCCCTCAGCCTGCACTCCCACGACGCGTACCTCCGGCCGCAGCGCTTTGATCGCGACCGCGATCCCGGCGATGAGCCCGCCGCCGCCGATCGGCACCACGACGGTGTCGAGCGGGTGCGAGCTCGTCTGCTCGAGGAGCTCGAGCCCGATCGTGCCCTGCCCGGCGATGATGAGCGGATCGTCGAAGGCGGGGACGAGCGTCGCCCCGGTGTCGTGTACGAGGCGGTTCGCGCTCTCGAGCCGCGCCCGCGTAGTCGGGACCTTCGAGCACGACCTTGGCGCCGTGCAATGCGGTGTTCGAGACCTTGGCGAACGGCGTGTCGGCCGGCATCACGATCGTGGCCGAGATCCCGAGCAGGTGGGCGTGATGGGCGACGCCCTGGGCGTGGTTGCCGGCCGACGCCGCGACCACGCCGCGCGCTCGATCCGCCTCGGACAGATGCACGAGGAAGTTGCGGGCCCCACGCTCCTTGAATGCACCCGTGAACTGGAGGTTCTCGAATTTCAGCCACACGTGGGCGCCGGTGATGGCCGACAGCGTCTGGGAGTGGGCGGTCGGCGTGAGCCGGACCGCGCCCCGGATGGTCTCGGCCGCGGCCCGAACATCGGCCAGCGTGACGGGGATCGGGGTGGCGGGGAGTTCGCCGGCGAGGTCCACCGCGGCAGTTTCGCATCCCCGCTACCCGGACGGTTGCGTTGTCACCTCGGATAATGACGGTTATCATGGCCCGGTGGCAGCTGCGCACGACACCTCGACCCGCGATCGCCTGCTCGCAGCCGCGGTCGAGGTGTTCGTCGAGCAGGGCTACGAGGGCGCCCGGCTCCAAGACATCGCCCGGGCCGCGGGGCTTACGACGGGCGCCGTGTACGCCAACTTCCGGGGCAAGGACGAGCTGCTGTTCGCGGCGATCGGCGCCCGGGCGGGAGTCGAGGTCGATGCCCTCCTCGCGGAGGCGCTGGGTCGCGAGCCCCGCGAGTTCCTCGCGCTCCTCGGCGACCAACTTGTCCGCCCGCGCCGCCAACCGCCGCTGCTCATCGACGCAGTCGCGGCCGCGCGCCGCGACGAGCATCTCGCCGCCGCGTTGCGCGAGCGGCTGCAGGAGCGAGAAGCGGTGCTCGTCGACGTCGTCGAGCGGGCGAAGGTCGACGGCGCCTTGGATCCCGCGCTCGACTCCGACGTGTTCGCCCGGTTCGGGCTCACGCTCGCGATGGGCGCGCTGGTGTTGCGCACGTTGAACGTCGACGCGCCCGCGGAGGGCGCCTGGCACGAACTGATCGCGCGTCTACTCGACGCAGTCTCGGAGGAGAATTCATGACGCCTGTCAAGAGTGTCGTTGTCGACAAGGACCATGGCGACAAGGACGAGCTCGACGTGATCCACGCGGTCACCGCCGAGATCGGCACGATCTTCACGTGGGACTACGAGCGCAGCCGGCTGCCGCTCATGAAGCTCTACGAAAAGGCGAAGACGTCGCAGTGGAACGCGTCGACCGATCTCGACTGGTCGGTCGACGTCGATCCCGAAAAGGTCGCCGACGAGCTCGGTCAGGGTGGGACCGCCCGCTTCCAGGCCTTGGCCGACGCCGAGGACTCTCCGGTCAAGCACTTCGGCGACAAGGAGTGGCGCCAGGTCGGCGTCGAGTTGCAGAACTCGCTGCTGTCCCAGTTCATGCACGGTGAGCAGGGTGCGCTGCTGTGCACGGCTCGCATCGTGGAGACCGTGCCGTGGATCGACGCCAAGTACTACGCGGCGACGCAGGTCGTCGACGAGGCGCGCCACGTCGAGGTGTTCGCCGCGTTACCTCGACGAGAAGCTCGGCACGCAGTACGGGATCAACGAGAACCTCAAGGCCATCCTCGACGACATCCTCTCCGATCCGCGCTGGGACATCGCGTACCTCGGCATGCAGATCATGGTCGAAGGTCTCGCGCTCGCCGCGTTCGGGTTGATGCAACAGATCACGACCGAGCCGCTCCTGAAGAAGTTGCTGCGTTACGTCATGAGTGACGAGGCGCGCCACGTTGCGTTCGGCGTGCTGTCGCTCCAGGAGTTCTACAAGGAGCTCACCGACGCCGAGTTGCGTGAGCGCCAGGAGTTCGCGTTCGACGTCGCCCGGCGGCTGCAGCGCCGCTTCGCGCACACAGAGATGTGGGCCCGCATGGGCGTCGACCCCGAAGCGATCTACCGCACGATGGACAAGGTCAACCCGCCCGCGCAACAGATCTTCCAGCAGTTGCTGTTCTCGAAGATCGTTCCGAACTGCAAGAAGCTCGGCCTCCTCGACGGAGCCGGCGGCTGGTTGCGCGAACGCTTCACCGAGATCGGCGTGATCCAATTCGAGGATTGGGCCGACACCGGTGACGAGTACGCGTCGCTCGACGAGGTCGAAAAGGACCGCGCCGCATCGGCACGTTGAGCTCGGTTCACGAGTGTGGGCTTCGTCAAGCATCGGCGGCGAGACGGAGGATCTCGTCGGCCACCGATGCCGGCGAGCGGGTCGCGTCGACGATGCGCGCCCCGAGCCCGGCGTAGTGGTCTTCGATCATTCGCCGCCAGGCGAGCAGGATCTCGAGCTCGTGCGGCTTCGTCCCGAAGTCATGGCTTGTTCTCGTCGCGAGACGGCGACGCATCGTGTCCTCGTCGATCGACAACACGAACACCTTGGTGAAGAACGACCAGACCTCGTCGTCGTTGCCCACGGAGCCGCAGAGAAACACGGTTGTCTGCTCGCCCTCCCAGGCGAGGTCTCGAACGCGCTCCGGATGGGCGATCCAATCGTTGGCGGCGATGAACGCGGGCGTCCGATCGTCGGCGGCGACGAGGGGCGTGATCTCGCCGGTGATCTTGTTGCGCCATTGCGCGATCTCGTCTTCGTCGGTGTCGTATGCCCGTAGACCTCGACGGCTCAGCTCTTCGCGCACCGTCGTCTTTCCGGCGCCCGAGATCCCGGTGACGAAGATCAACGACATCTCAGCGGTCCGGTGGCACGTCCGAGAATGCGATGTCGGAATTGGTGAACGGTGTCGCGCTGAACAGCGTCACCATCGACTTCGCGACCGGTCGGTGCCAGCGTCCTTTGGGAACGATCACGATCATGCCGTCGGAAACGAGTGTCGTCTCCGGTCCGTCGTCGCCCACGACGATCAACTCCATGTCGCCGTCGAGCACGTGGAGCAACTCGTCGTGGTCACGATGGATCTCCCACGGGGGAACGCCCTGATAGCGCTGGATGCCGACGCTGCAACTGCCCAACCACCCCAGGGTCGCGCGGGACGCAGCTTCATCGGCCTCGGTCGTGGTTGCCGTGATGACCATCGGTTTCCGTTCGTCGACCGCCGTCAGAAGGTGATGCGCCTCGACCACGGGCTGCCCCTCGTCCGAAATGTGCTGTGAGGGTACCGACCGGTCGGAGAATCCGCACGCGACGCTGGACGCGACCGACGACGACCGGCAAGCATCGGCCTCGTGAGCGCGCCCGACGAAGAACGGATCCACGCGGCGGCTGATCTCGGCATGCTCGCGGCCCTCTGGGCCGAGGAGAACGGGGGGCATCCGGCGATCATCTCCGAGGCGGGGAATCGCACGCGTGCCGAGTTGAACGCGAACGCGAACCGGCTGGTGCGCGCGCTCCGGGTCAGAGGTGTGAACGCGGGTGACGGGATCGCGTTGATGTGCGCGAACCGGCCCGAGTTCGCGGAAACGGTCGCGGCCGCGCAGCGCGCCGGGCTGCGACTCACGACCGTCAACTGGCACCTCACGAGCGACGAAGCCGGCTACATCCTCGACGACAGTGAGGCGACCGCGTTCGTCGCCGACGGCCGCTTCGCGCATGTCGCACGGGAAGCCGCCGAGCTCGCGCCGAGGCTGAGGGCAACGATCTCGGTCGGCGGGGATATCGACGGGTTCGAACCCTGGGACGCCGTCCTGGCCGACGAGTCGGGAGTCGACATCGAAGATCCCACGCCCGGCGCGACGATGCTCTACACGTCTGGGACGACCGGTCGACCCAAGGGCGTTCGCCGCCCGCCCGACCCGCGGGCGCGATCGGTGTCGCGCAACTGACGCAGTACCGCGGCCACCGCCACGTGCACCTGTGCACCGGTCCGCTGTACCACGCGGCGCCGTTGTCGTTCTCGCTCACCGCGCCCGCGGCGATGGGGGTGCCCATCGTGATGATGGACGGCTGGGCGGCCGAGCCCACGCTCGCGCTCATCGAGCAGCACGGCGTAACCCACACGCACATGGTGCCGACGATGTTCCACCGGCTGCTCTCGTTGCCCGACGACGTGAAGTCGAGGTACGACATGTCGTCGTTCGTGTTCGTCATCCACGGCGCGGCGCCGTGTCCCGTCGACGTGAAGCGGCGCCTCATCGAGTGGCTCGGCCCGATCGTGTGGGAGTACTACGCGGCGACGGAAGGCGCGGGAACGCTCGTCGGCCCCGACGAATGGCTCGCCAAGCCGGGGACGGTCGGCCGGGTGAGCCCGCCCGATCACGTGCGCATCCTCGACGACGACGGTGTGCAGGCCCCGCCCGGGCGACCGGGCACCATCTACCTGAAGGCACCCGCCGACGACCGGTTCGAGTACTTCAAGGCGCCGGAGAAGACCGAGAGTGCGTACCGGGACACCCATTACACCCTCGGCGACGTCGGCTACGTCGACGACGACGGCTATCTCTTCCTGACCGATCGCAGCGCACACTTGATCATCAGCGGCGGGGTCAACATCTACCCGGCCGAGGTCGAGGCCGCCCTGCTCGCGCACCCGGCGGTGGGCGATGTCGGCGTCGTCGGTCAGCCCGACGACGAATGGGGCGAGATCGTCGTGGCGGCGGTCGAGCCCCAGGCCGGCGTGGATCCGACCGATACCCTCGCGGCCGAACTGGTCGAGTGGTGCCGGGACCGGATCGCCAAGTACAAGTGTCCGAGACGCGTGATCTTCGTCGAGGCCCTGCCCCGGCACGACAACGGCAAGCTCTACAAGCACCAGCTGCGCGAGCAGCTCCGAGGTTAGGGATTTCGAATGGGCATCTGTGACGGCCGGGTTGTCATCGTGACGGGTTCGGGACGCGGCATCGGCCGCGAGCACGCACTCGCCTACGCCCGCGAAGGAGCCAAGGTCGTGGTCAACGACCTCGGTGGCGACATGCACGGTGAAGGTGGCGACCCGAGTGCCGCGATGCAGGTGGTCGAGGAGATCAAGGCGATGGGCGGCGAAGCGGTCGCCGACGGCGAGAACGTCGCCGACTTCGCGGGCGCCGGGCGCATGATCCAGCGTGCGATCGACACGTTCGGTCATCTCGACACGCTCGTCAACAACGCCGGCATCCTGCGTGACCGCATGCTCGCGAACATGGAGGAGAGCGAGTGGGACGCGGTCATCGCGGTCCACCTGAAGGGCGCGTTCTCGCCGACCCGCCACGCGGCCGGGTACTGGCGCGACCAGGCGAAGGCGGGCACGCCGATCAAGGCGCGCGTCGTGAACACGTCGTCGCCGTCGGGGATCTTCGGCAACGCGGGGCAGACGAACTACGGCGCGGCCAAGGCAGGTATCGCCGCGTTCACGATTATCTGCGGCCTCGAGCTCGGCCGTTACGGCGTGTGCACGAACGCGATCGCCCCCGTGGCGCGCACTCGTATGACCGAGAACCTCGGGTTCGGTGCACCGGCCGCGGGTGACTGGGACGCGCTCGACCCGGCCAACATCTCGCCGCTCGTCGTCTGGCTCGGCTCGAACGACAACGAGGACGTGAGCGGGCGCGTATTCCTCGTCGACGGCGACCGCGTGTCGGTCGCCGAGGGTTGGCACCGCGGCCCCACCGCGACCAACAACAAGGCGCGCTGGGAGCCCGCGCAACTCACGAAGGTCGTTCCCGACCTCGTGGCCAAGGCCGCCGAACCGTCGAACATGATGTCGTGACGACAGAGCACAAGGGAGCACAACGATGCCGATGAACCTGGACAGTGTGGGGGCGGTCTCCGACCCGAACCGCATCTCGTGGACCTCGAAGGACGCGTTGCTCTACGCGCTCGGCACGGGCGCCGGTCAGGTCGACCCGACCGGGTTCGAGCTCGAGTTCACGACCGAGAACTCGCAGAACGTGTCCCAGCGCGTGCTGCCGACGATGCCGGTCGTGCTCGGCATGGGCGGCGGTCCGGGCCTGCCGAGCTGGGGTGAGTTCAACTTCGCCATGCTGCTGCACGGCGAGCAGGGGGTGACGCTGCACGGCCCGATCCCGGCCGACGGCGAGGTCGACGCGGTCACGACGATTGTCGGCATCTACGACAAGGGCAAGGCCGCGGTCGTGCGGCTCGAGGCCGCCGCGACCTACGTCGACAGCGGCAAGCCGGCGTGGACGACGCGCTTCGCGGCGTTCATCCGCGGCGAGGGCGGGTTCGGCGAGAGCCGCGGCCCCGAGATCGCCGATCCGCCGAAGATGCCCGCCGACCGCAAGGCCGACCACGAGGTGACGTACGCGACCCGGCCCGACCAGGCGCTGCTCTATCGCCTCTCCGGCGACCGCAACCCGCTGCACTCCGATCCCGAGTTTGCGAAGTTGGCCGGCTTCGATCGCCCGATCCTGCACGGTCTTTGCTCCTACGGCGTTACCGGCCGCGCGCTGTTGCACGAGCTGTGCGGTTCCGACGTCGCCAAGTTCGGGAGCATGGACGCGCGCTTCTCCAAGCCCGTCTTCCCGGGCGACACGCTCACGGTTCGGATGTGGGACGGAGGCAAGGGTGTTTCGATCTTCCAGACCGTGAATCAAGAAGGAGTCGTCGTCATCGACGGCGGGCGGTTCCAACTCGCCTAGGAGGCGAGGGCGTTGAACGCGACAGCGGCGGCCCCCACCAGGGGGCCGCGGTCGCGTAGCGCCCCGGGTACCACGCGCGTGCCGCGGGAGAAGTCGAGCCGGCATCGTTCGTCGATCTCGGCCTGGGCGGCGGTGAAGAAGTCGTCTCCGTAGCCGAGGGCGACCGATCCGCTGACGACCGCGAGCTGCAGGTCGAGGAGGTTCGCGACCGAGGCGATGGCGCGGCCGACCAGACGGCCGGTGCGCGCCCGCGTCTCCGGTGGCGCCTCGGCCGCCGGCCGGCCGGTGATCCGCGCGATCGCGGTTCCAGACGCCTCGGCCTCGACGCAGCCACGCGCGCCGCAACCGCACCGCGCGCCGTCGGGTTCGACGATCACGTGCCCGATGTGGCCCGCGTTCCCGTCGGCGCCGTCGAGCAGGCGGCCGTCGCACACGACGCCGCCGCCCACACCCGTCGAGACGACCATCGCGATGTAGTCGCGCACACCCGCGGCCGCGCCGATCCAGCCCTCGCCCCGCGCCAGCGCCTTGGCGTCGTTGTCGACCCACGCCGGGAGTCCAGTGTGGGCCGCGAGCCGGGCACGGAGCGGGAAGTCGCGCCACGCACCGATGTTCAGCGGTGACACCGCCTCGCCGCCGGCGGTCATGGGGCCTCCGCAGCCCACGCCGACCGCGCACGCGCGGCCGACCGGGCCGCCGAGGTCGTCGATCGCGGCCGTCAACGTGGCGAACAGGCCGTCGGCGTCGAGCCCGCGCGGTGTTGGCACCATCCGCCGCTCGTGGATGCGTCCGTCGGCGCCGACGATGCCGACGGCCAGCTTGGTACCGCCGACATCGACCGCGAGCACCGTGCGGTCGGCCGTCTCCATGCGCGGAGCGTAATCGCCGCCGACCCGCAGGTAGCTTGCGTTCGTGACCCTCGACAGCTTTGGTGCCCGCTCCGGCCTCACCGTCGGCGACCGCTCGTACGACCTCTACCGGCTCGACAAGGTGGTCGACGATCCACACACGCTCCCGTACTCGCTGCGCGTCCTGCTCGAGAACCTGCTGCGCCACGAGGACGGGGCGAACGTCGACACCGACGACATCCGCGCGCTCGCCGATCGCTCCCGGGCCGCGACGGAGGCCGGTGTCCGCGAGCTCCAGTTCATGCCTGCGCGCGTGCTCATGCAGGACTTCACCGGTGTGCCGGCGATCGTCGACCTGGCCGCAATGCGCGACGCGATGGCCGATCTCGGTGGCGACCCTCGTCTCATCGAACCGGGGATCCCGGTCGACCTCGTCATCGACCATTCGATCGTGGCCGACGTGGCCGGCGTCGCCGACGCGTTCAAGCGCAACGCCGAGTTCGAGTTCGCACGCAACCGCGAGCGGTACACGTTCCTGCGGTGGGCGCAATCCGCGTTCCGGACGCTGCGCGTGTTCCCGCCCAACCGCGGCATCTGTCACCAGGTGAACCTCGAGTATCTCGCGGAGGTCGTGTTCCGGCACGAGAGCGGGCTCGTGTACCCCGACACGCTCGTCGGTACGGACTCGCACACGCCGATGGTGAACGGCCTCGGTGTGCTCGGCTGGGGAGTGGGCGGTATCGAAGCCGAGGCCGGGATGCTCGGCCAGTCGCTCTCGATGCTGTTGCCGAGGGTCGTCGGCATCGAGTTGGTCGGCGCGCTGCCGGTCGGTTCCACCGCGACCGACCTCGTGCTCACGGTCGCCGAGTTGTTGCGCGCGCACGGCGTCGTCGGGAAATTCGTCGAGTTCTACGGTGAAGGCGTCGGCCGTGTGCCGCTCGAGAACCGGGCGACGATCGGCAACATGTCGCCCGAGTACGGCTCCACGTGCACGATCTTCCCGATCGACGACGAGACGTTGCGCTACCTCCGCGCGACGGGCCGGCCCGAAGAGCAGGTCGCGCTGGTCGAGGCCTACGCCAAGGAACAGGGTCTGTGGCACGACCCCGCAGTCCGGCCCGTCTATGACGAGATGATCTCGTTCGACCTGTCGACGGTCGAGCCGTCGCTGGCCGGACCGTCGCGGCCGCAGGACCGCGTGTCGTTGCCCGGCGCCCGGGCGAGCTTCGAGCAGGCACTGCTCGCGTTCCGGCGCGAGGAGTCCGCGTCGTCTCCGACCCCGCCGATCGGCGCGACGCGCACCCGGGCCGACGAGCCGTCGCTCGAGTCGTTCCCCGCGAGCGATCCGCCCGCGCCGGCGCCGAGCGCGGCCGCCGAGAAACCGCCTGTAGGTGATGCCGCGCGGCCGTTGCCGGTCGACCGGAATCGTTGCTCGGTGAAGCTCGCCGACGGTCGCGAGTTCGAGCTGGCCGACGGCCACGTGGTGATCGCGGCGATCACGTCGTGTACCAACACGTCGAACCCGTCCGTGATGATCGCGGCCGGTCTGCTGGCCAAGAACGCGGTGGCGAGGGGTCTCACCGTGCCGCCGTGGGTGAAGACGTCGCTCGCGCCGGGCTCGCTCGTCGTCACGGACTACTACGAGCGCGCGCAGCTGATGGAGCCGTTGCATCAACTCGGGTTCGATGTCGTCGGCTACGGCTGCACCACGTGCATCGGGAACTCCGGTCCGCTCGCGCCCGAGATCACCGAAGCGGTCGACCACGGCGATCTCTCGGTCGCATCGGTGTTGTCGGGAAATCGTAACTTCGAGGGCCGCATCTCGCCCGACTGCCGGATGAACTATCTCGCGTCGCCGCCGCTGGTCGTCGCCTACGCGCTCGCCGGCACCATGGATGTCGACCTGTCGCAGGAGCCGCTCGGCCACGACCGGGCCGGGAAACCCGTGTTCCTGCACGACCTCTGGCCGTCGGAGGCGGAGGTTGCCGACGTGGTCGGCAAGGTGCTCGACCGCGCGATGTTCGAGGAGAGCTACGCGACGATCCTCGACGGCGACGAGATGTGGCGCGCGCTTCCCGCCCCGACCGGCGACCGGTACGAATGGGATCCCGAATCCACGTACATCCGCCGCCCCACGTTCCTCGAAGGGATCAGTGCCGAAGCGCCGGCCCCGCGCGACATCGAAGGTGCGCGAGTGGTCGCGCTCCTCGGCGACAGCGTCACCACCGACCACATCTCGCCCGCGGGCGCGATCAGGCGTGACAGCCCGGCCGGGACGTGGCTGCAGGAGCACGGCGTCGCGTACAAGGACTTCAACTCGTACGGCTCGCGGCGCGGGAATCACGAGGTGATGATGCGGGGCACGTTCGCGAACATCCGCCTGCGCAACCGGCTCGCACCGGGCACCGAGGGTGGCTTCACCGTGCACCTGCCCGACGGTGCGGCAACGACGATCTACGACGGCGCGATGACGTATGCGAGCGAAGGCGTCCCGCTCGTCGTGCTCGCCGGCAAGGAATACGGCTCGGGCTCGTCGCGCGACTGGGCGGCCAAGGGGTCGCAGTTGCTCGGCATCAAGGCCGTTCTCGTCGAGAGCTTCGAGCGGATCCATCGTTCGAATCTCGTCGGGATGGGCCTGCTGCCACTGGAGTTCGTCGACGGCGCGACCGTGGCGTCGCTCGGGCTCACCGGTCACGAGCGCTACCGCGTCGTCGGACTGGAAGCCCTGGCGGGAGAGGGCGCCTTGCCCCGCACCGTCACGGTGACCGCCGACGACAAGGAGTTCCCGATGCGGGCCCGCATCGATACGCCGTTCGAGCTCGACGTGTTTCTCGCGGGTGGCATCCTGCCGTACACGTTGCGCCGCCTGGTGCGTTCGACGAACGGCTAGCGCGTCACGGTCGGACCGCGCCCTTCGGTTCGAGGTCGACGTTGGCGGCGGCATTCTCGCTCACCGAACGGTACGCGGCGTCGACGAGCGCGTGAGCCGCCCGCGCATCGGCGAAGGTGGGGGAGGCCGCCTGCTGGTCGCGTACCGAGCGGACGAACGCGCGCGCGGCGGGATACAGGTAGACGAAGAAGTCGCGCCGGTCGATGCCCTCGGCCTCGAAGTGCCGGTTGCGCAACGCTTCGACGTCGAGGCGGTCGGGCTCCTCGTCGGGCCGCTGGACGAGAAAGCCGTCCTCACGCGCGCCGACGAGGAAGTCGGTCGTGACCTCGACGGCGCCCCGTTCGAAGAACACCTCGAGCCGTCGTTCCTCGCGTCCGCGCACGCCGTTGAAGATCGACAGCAGGGTGCCGACGACGCCCGACTCGTGTTCGATCGTGCAGACCGCCGTGTCCTCCACGTCGTAGCCGAAGACGTTGC
Organism: uncultured Actinomycetes bacterium; assembly: GCA_963761055.1. Lineage (GTDB taxonomy): Bacteria > Actinomycetota > Acidimicrobiia > IMCC26256 > PALSA-610 > PALSA-610. The sequence goes on from CAVXFO010000001.1 coordinate 913,478, forward strand.
GGACGCGCGCGTAGCACGCGTTCCGCCGGGCCGAAGAGCCACGTGAGGATGTCGGCGCTGTGTATCGAGTGTTCGAGCAGCGCGCCCCCGCCCACGTGCGCGCGTTCCGATCGCCACGAGCTGTGCCCGGGAACGACATCGCCAGTCGGCCAGTACTGGTCGTCGCGCAGGGTGTACCCCATGGGCGCGCCCAGCTCGTTCGTCGTCACGATTCGCACGAGCTCGTTGATGAGCGGGTGGAACCGCGAGTGAAAGCCCACCTGCGCGGTGAGGCCCGACGCGGCAACGAGCGCGCACATCTCCGTCACGATGTCGAAGCGCGTGGCCAAGGGCTTCTCGCAGAGCAACGGTTTGCGCGCGGCGACGACGGCCTGCACGAGATCGCGGTGCGTCGTGGTCGGGGTGACGATGACGACCGCGTCGACGTCCGGATCGTCGATGACCGACTGGGCGTCGGCGGCGACGCGCTCGAACGGACAGATCGCCCGGGCGGCTTCCACCGCTTCGGGGGAGAAGTCGGTGACCGCCACGGGCCGGACCTCACCGTCTTCGGTCAGCAGGCGCAGGGCGTACGCGTGGCCCTGTCCGATCATTCCGGCGCCGATCAATCCAATCCCGACGGGCTCGCTCACGTGAGGATGCTGACCGGCCCGGCGCCCGCGGATCAAACGTCCGGCCGGCCTCGATCGGTCACACGCCGGTGACGCCGGTCCGTGATCTTCGTCGTCTCGGGATCTCTGTTCGGCCTCGCGGCCCGGATGTCCCACTGGTGATGTCTCCCGCCCCCCGCCCGAGGCATCGCCGCGAGCGGATCTCGGCCCGCCCGGTCCGGGAACGCGGGTGTGACTTTCGGCCGGTTTTGCGCTCCGCCCTTGAACAATGGTGTCCTTGTCGCCACTGTCAGTGGTAGGGGATGGCGTTGGGGGGCAGGGATGCGTTGGTTGATGGCTTGGTGCGTGCCGGATCGTGCGTTGCGGTTGCGCATCGACTGAGTCCTCCGGCCTCGGCGTCGCACGGCAAAGAGGCCGCGCGGCGCGGCGCGTCCCGGTCCGATCTGCGGGGGCGCGCTGCGGACCGCTCCCCGACGCCCCCCGCTACTCCGCGCGGGGAGGGGTTCAGCGGTCGGCGACCAGGACGGCGAGGTCGCGCCGGCTCCATCGGAGCGCGGCGGTGAGACCTGCGTCGGTCAGCCATCGGAGCTGGTCGACCGCCGGACTCGGCATGTCGTAGCCCTCGTCGAGCGGGGTCACGACCTCGTCGGGATCGTCGGGGACGACGACGTCGCCGAGTACGAAACGGCCCCCGGGCCCCAGCCGGTCCGCGACTTGCCGGAACAGGGTCGCCTTCTCGGTCGGGTCGAGGTGGTGGACCGCGAGCGCCGAGATCACGAGGTCGAACGGACCGGGCGGCAGCGGGTCCTGGAGGCGACCGATGCGCAGGTCGGCTCCCGGTACGAGCCCTCGTGCCACCGCGAGCATGGCCTCGCTCTCGTCGATTCCCGTCGCCCCAGCTGTTGGGTGGCGGGAGACGACCCGGCGCAGCGTTTCGCCGGTGCCCGTGCCGAGCTCGAGGATCGTGGTGGCGGCGATCTCGGCCGCGCAGTCCGCCACGGCTTCCTGGAACTCTTCGTAGTCCGGTACTTCGGCGCGCACCATGTCGAGATACGTGTCGGGATCGAAGTGGAACTGCTCGGCCATCACCGCGAGATTACCGACGCAGGTTCCGGCGCGAGTTCGCGAGATCGATCTACATTCTCGGGGTGCCTGGCTGCGATTTCACGCGACGCGACTTCCTGCGCTGGTCCGGGGTGGCTGCCGCCTCTCCGCTCTTCGCCAAGAGTGCGATCCTGAGCGGTGTTGCGCTGCAACCGAAACACCGCGACGACATCTCTCCGGTGAACCTCGAGCTGGTGACGCTCACCGAGGACCGCGCCATCATCACGTGGTACACGGGCTACACCGGGACCGACGACGGCCTCGGTCGGATGCAGCCCGCACCGGCCCACGGCGAGGTGTGTTGGGGTACGAGCCCGACCCGTCTGCATCGCGTTTCCGGTCATCGCCGCGAGACGCCGTATCACTACGTCGAGCTCACCGGTCTCGAACCCGGACGCACGTACTACTACCAAGCACGGTCGAACGGGAGGCCGGTTCCGCCGACACCGTTCACGATCATCACCGGCAACGCGGTCGGAACTTCCGAGTTCGGTTTGACGACGGGTGGGCCGTACAGCTTCACAGTGCCGAAGCCGCCGCCGGGCCGGTTCTTGTTCTCGATGGTGTTGTGCAACGACCTGCACATGGGGGAGACCCAAGCGGGACTCGTGGGCGGTTTGCCGTTCGTGGGCATCCAACAGGAGCCTGGTCTTCCTCCGTACCCCGACGTGATGCTCGAAGCGCTCGTGCACGACGCGAGCGCGCTCGACGCGTCGTTCCTGCTCGCCGCGGGCGACATCTCGGCCGAAGCGGTGCCCGTCGATCTCAGCAAGGCCGGTCAGTTGCTGACGAGGTTCGGCAGGTACCGCCGCGACGTCTTCGTGACGCGCGGGAACCACGACCCGCGCACAGCGGGACCGCGTATTCCCCCTGCCGGGTCGGCGAATGGCAGGGCAACGACTGCTTCCACGATCACTTCTTCCCGGGCAAGGAACCGACGTACTTCACGCGGGAGTTGCAGGGCTTGCGCGTCATCGGCATCGACACGTACGACAAGCCCGGCAACGGCGGTGACGCGGGTGGGCTCTCGCCGGCGCAGTTCGCGTGGTTCCGCGAGCAACTCGCCGAGGAACGACACCAGCCGACGATCGTGTTCGGTCATCATCCGTTGATCGTGCAGAACTCGGCGTTCCCCGTCACGCCGAGCAACTCGCTCGACGCGTCCCAGTCGGCCGCGATCCTCGGCGACTACGCACGTATGCCGGGCATGTTCTTGCACCATGCCGGACACACGCACCGGAACAAGCGGACGGTCGAGCGCGCTCGCACCCAAGGTCTTGCACCAGGAGATCGCGGCGGGCAAGGAGTTCCCGGGCGGGTTCTCGTTGCTGCGACTGCATAGCGGCGGATACGCGCTGAACTTCTACAAGACGCGGAGCGACCTCGCTCGCCGGTGGAGCGAACGCAGCCGGCAGGAGATCGGCGGTTTCTGGCCCCAGTTCGCGCTGGGAAGCAGCGTGTCGGATCGCAACGTCGTCGTGAAGCACGATCTCTCCGGATTGCAGCCTCTGCGTCACGACCGGCATCGCCACGACGACCATCCGGACCCTCGCGAGTTGGCCGCCGTTCGATGACGGAAATCTTCGGACTTTTCTCGCCGTTTCCCGGGGTCTAGTTTCGTCGGGAGCGGGCAGGGCGAGGTAGGACTTTTTCGTGCGGGGCAGGTCTCTTCGATGATTCGTGTGACTGCGGAATCGAAACGCGTCATCGGTGTCGACGACGTTGTCGACCTGACGATGTTCGAGCGGATCACTCTCGAAGCCTGCGACGAAGGCGCGCAGATCGTCATCGTCTACTGCGAGGACGAGACCGGCAATCGGTTCAGCTACCTGGGGCCGCTCTCGTCACTCGAGCGCATCGCGCCGGGCGGTGCGTTCCGACCCGACCACCACGGCCGGCTCTTCCCGCTGTATCGCGCGGGCTGGCTCTCACGTGATGCGTCATCGGAGACCGAGACCGGCGCGTTCGCCTTCCTTCGCCAACGATCCCAGTAGCGCGGTCCCGCCGCGTTGCGTCGCGGGGGGAGCCGGCGAGCGGCGCCGGGTTGTACCGTTTGGCCGTGCTAGCACTGCGGGGCACGTGGCCACTCGTCGGCCGGGACGCGGAGCTCCGACTCGCGCGAGCCACGTGGGAACGTGGTCGGGGCGTCGTCCTCGTCGGCCCGGCCGGTGTCGGCAAGACGCGCCTTGCGCTCGAGTTCGCCCGATCGTTGGAGGAAGACGGGTACGCGACGGTGTGGCTGGTCGCGTCGCGCAGCGCGGCGTCGATCCCGCTCGGTGCCTTCGGGCCGTTGGTCCCGGCCGCGTCGTCGGTCGACGTGATCACCGTGAACACGGTCGCGGAGCATGTGAGGCAGCGGTTCCCCGACGGGCACCTCGCCCTGTTCGTCGACGACGCGCATCTGCTCGACGACGCGTCGGCGGCGTTGTTGTTGCGCCTCGTCCTCGACGGCACGGCGCTCGCCGTGGTCACCATGCGGCTCGGGCCGGCGGTCGACGCCGTCGTGTCACTCTGGAAGGACGAGCACTGCGACCGGATCGAGCTCCAGGCGTTGTCGTACGACGAGGCCGAGCGGCTGGTCGGCGAGGTGCTGACCGGTGCCGTCGACGAGGCGGTGCCCCGGCGGCTGTGGCGGGCGAGTCAGGGCAACCCGATGTTCCTGCGCGAGCTCGTCGGCAACGCGCTCGCGGAGGGAACGCTCGGGCAGCGCCGCGGGACATGGGTGTGGACCGGGCCGGTGCGGCTCGCGCCCACGCTGGCCGACTTGCTTCGGGCGCGTCTCGACGGCCTCGACGCGGTCACAGTCGACGCGCTGGCACTGCTCGCGCTCGCGGAGCCGATCGCGATGGACCGCTTCATCGCGCTGCGTGGGAGCGAGGTCGTCGAGCGACTCGCGAACGAACGGCTCGTCGAGGTCGTTCCCGGAACCGGCGCGGTGCGGCTCGCGCACCCGCTCTTCGGCGAGACGGTGCTCGCCGATCTCGGCGCACCGGCGGTCGCACGGCTGAGTCGCGAGCTCGCGCTCGCGCATCCCGGCTCCTTTGCCGAGCCGTCGGCCGAACTGCGCCGGATCGTGTGGCACCTCGACGGCGGCGTCCCCCAGGACGCAGAGGTGCTCTTCCGCGCGAGTCGCTACGCGCAGGTGCACAAGCTCGGACTCGCAACACGCCTTGCGCGCGCCGCGGTCGACGCGGGTGGCGGCGTCTCGGCGCGACTCCGGCTCGCGGACCTGCTCGCCAACGGGACGCACGTCGAGGACGCGTACGAAGTGCTCTCACAGATCGACGACGCACAACTCGACGACCGGACGCGCATCCGCGTCGCGTCGTTGCGCGCGACGACGCTGCTCTGGTTCCTCTCGCGCCCCGCGAGGCGCTGCGCGTCATCGAGGAGGCCGAGGCCGCCTTGTCGGATCCTTCTCTCGCGAAGGAGCTGATGGCGAACCGCCTGCAGGCCGCGTTGCAGGAGGGGCTCGTCGACGAGGTGAACCGACTCGTCGCGTCTGTGCTCGACGACGAGAGCGCGAGCTTCGAGGTGAAGGCGGGGGCGGTGCTCGCGGGCGTGCCGTCGTGGCTGCTCGCGGGCGACCTGGAGACCGAGATCGAACGCTGTGAGGCCGGCTCCGCGATTACCACGGGGACGTCGAACGCATTCCCGGTGGGTGACCTGCTCCACTTCGGGTCTGCCGCGGCGCGGCTCTACCTCGGCGAGATCGACGCGGCCGAGGAGATGTTCGTGTCGCGGCGTCGCGATGCGGCGGCATCCGAGAGTGACGTGCAGCTGCGGTTCGTCTACAGCCAGGGTCTCGCCCGGGTCCGTATGTTGCGCGGCTGCGCGTCCGACGCGGTGCGCTATCTCCGCGAGGCGGTGGCGATGATCGAGAAGTCGCCCGAGCTCATCGCGTGGAACCTGGGTCTGCTCGCGCAGGCCTGGGCGCTCACCGGCAACGCGGAGCGTGCCGAACAGGTGCTCGACGAGGCGCTGGCGATGGCGCGCCGTGGCCTGCTGTTGCCCGACCAGGGCCGAGCGCGGGCATTGATCGCGTACGTCCGGGGGGAGCGGTCGCGCGCGGTCGAGGTGTCGCTCGCCGCGGCCAACGGCGCGATGGAGCAGGGCCAACGACTGCCGGCGTTGTTCTGCGCCCACGACGCGGCGCGCTGGGGCGCGGGAAACGCAGCAGTCGCACGCGCGCGCGCGGCCGCCGACTGCATCCCCGGCGTGCTGGCACCCGCGCTCGTGGCCCACGCCGCGGCGGCCGCCGCCAACGATGCGGGCGCGCTCGTCGACGCGGCCGCGGTGCTCGAGCGTCTCGGGGCGTTCGGCTATGCAGCCGAGGCGTACACGCTCGCGGCGGCGTACTTCGCGGAGGACGGGCTCGCGGCCCGCGCGACCCGTGAGGGAGAGCGGGCCCACGCGCTCGCGGTCCGCGTCGGTATGTCGATCGAAGCCGTAGCGGTGCTGCAGGGCGTCTCGTTCCTCACGACCCGCGAGCGCGAGGTCGCGGCGATGGCCGGCCGCGGGCGCTCGGACAAGGACATCGCCGACGCGCTCGGCGTCTCGGTTCGGACCGTCGAGACGCACCTCCACCGCGTGTACGCCAAGCTTGGTGTCGGCGGCCGCATCAGGCTCGCGGAGGCCCTGGGGCTGCTCGAGAACGACTCGCGTACGTGATCGGCCACTGACGACGGCCCGGCGCCGGCTCCGTACCGTCCGGGCATGGACCGAGACATCGCGATCGGCCGCCTGCCGTTGCCGTATGCGATCGCCTTGCGGCTGCAGGGTGCGGGAGTCAGTGACACACAGCTCGCGGTCGGGCTGGGCATCGAGGTGCAGGCCATCCCGACGCTGCTGAATATCGCCGAGGAGAAGCTCGCCGAGCTGCTCGGTGGCGACGGCGACATACCGCGTACGTGATCGAGTACGGATGGCGCGGGACGTTCACCTCCGTACCGTCGCTCATCGTGCCGGGAAGGGCCGGGGCCGAAACGGAAGGCAGTGGCATGCGCAAGCTGACGGCGGTGGTTGTGTGCGCGGGATTGAGCATCCTTGGCGCCTGCGGCGGCGGGGGCAGCAAGGGCACGTCGTCCGACACGACGAGCCCGAGCGGAGCGCTCGTCGGCAACGGTGGTGACACGACGACGACCGCGCCGTTCAACAGCGGCGGTGGTGCGACCCAGATGGGTCCGCCGACCGGCAACATCCGGATCGCGAACCTCCTCACGGTGAACGGTGCGCCCGGGCCCGCGATGGACTTCTACGACGTGTTCCACCCGACCGCGAGCGATACCCCGGTGATCAAAGACCTGAAGTACGGCGACATCTCCGACTACATCACGCCCCGGGCTCCGTCCGCGGGCGCGCCGAGCAACCTCTACATGTACCCGGCCGGCTCGCTGACGAAGACCGAGTTGCTCACCGGCGGGAACATCTCACCGTCCGGGTACGTGGACGGCGACCAGTTCACGACCGCGATCGTCGCGAGCGGCTTCAGCGCCGGGAGCTTCGGCGAAACCCAGATCGCCGAGGCGGGTCCGAACAAGTCGCCCGCGGCGGATCTCTCGGCGCCGGCCGGCAAGGGCGTACTGCTCGCCGATACGACCGCCAACGGCGACAGCTCGACGCTGCCGCTGCAGTTCCTCATGGTCGACAGCGCGTGCCCGCTCGCGACGAGCTCCAACATCCCGACGTCGCTCGGCTCCGGTGATCCGCCGACCGTGCTCCCCGTCGCCCCCGGTCACCACACGCTCGGCATCGTCACGAGCCCTCCCGGTCGGGGTCTGGCGAACTGCACCGGAAAGACGCCGAGCGGCACGACGACGACCGTCGACGTCGGCGCCGGACAGCAGATCGACGTGTTCGCGTACGGCGACCCGAGCCACCCGAAGATCCTGACCGCACCCGTTGCGGGTTGACGGTGCGCCGTCCTCTGGTCGCCCGGCCGCGATGGGGTCCGTCAGAATTTCTGTGTGTCTGGTCGTGATGGTTCATCGGTTGCAGCTGACGCCAGCACGGCTTCCACGATCGCGTCGGTGATCTTCGAGATCGTCTCGCGAGCACCGACTCGTGTCACTTCTGTAAGCGGAACCGGTACGAGCCCGGACCGTGGTCGACGTCGTTGACCGTGACCTCGTACGCGCCCGCCTCCTGCACGGGGAACCCGCCGGGTGCGCAGTCGAGCTCGAACAGCTTGGTCCCGTCGGACCTCGCGACATTGAGATCCATCTGCTTGTCGCCACTACCGATGTCGCAGTCGGGTCCGTCGATGTGGATGCTGTCACCCGCTTCCGCGTCGAAGGTGTACACGTCGTGGGCCGTCTTATCGGGGATGTTGCCCGACAACAGCTGGCCGTACGACGCTTGGCGCACGACGTCGGGGCGGCCCCAGTGGATCGGCACCGTGTATGCCGAAGCCCGTTGCTTGTCGGCGTTAGCGACCAGCGTGTAGTCGCCGTCGGTCTTCGAGCGCGACGCGGTTGATCTGGCAACCTCCGAGGCCGTTGTCGACGTCGAACTGGTTCAGCACCTTGGCGTCCGGGTCCTTCAGCGCGAAGGTCAGCCCGCCGTCGTCACAGACCGGGGGCGGGCCGACGAAGATGACGTCGCCGGCGTGGCCCGGGAAGGAGAAGCTCGGTGTCTCGCTCGGCGCGCTGACCCGGCCGACGTCGACGACGGTGCGCAGCCAGGGGCCGCCGCCCGCTTCGGTGGTCGTCGTCGTCGATCCCGGCGAAGCAGGGGTCGCCGGGCCGAACGGCACGACGCCGCGTGCGAGCGCGTCGTGGGTTGTGCGAAGTGACTGCGCGTGCGTGTACCGGGTGAGCACTGCCGGCTGTTGGGGTAGTGCGGACGCGTCGACGATGCATTGCTGCAGCAGGTACTGGTCAGTGACGCCGGCCGCTTTGCACTGCTGCGCCGCTGCGGCATGGTTCGGTGCGTTGCCGGCGTTGACGACCGAGTGCGGGAACGTCGTGTCGGTGAAGGTCGCCGTCGTCTGCCCGGGCCCGTAGGGCAATAGCGAAGTCGCCGGGGTGACGCGCCACGAGTCGGTGAAGGCCTTGTTCAGCACGTCGGGCGTCGGTCCCGCGCCGAGGCTGTGGCCATCGGCGGTCGCGAAGTCGTCGCCTGCATTACCGTTGTCGTTGCCGAGCAGACCGACGAGCTTGCCCTGGCGCGCGGCCGCGGGAACGACCTGCACGCTGATTGCCGCGAGGACGTACGGCGAGACGCGCATCTTCGTGCCGTCGGGCCATTCCGCGAGGAACCCGTTCCCGGACGTCGTGATCAGGCGCTGCAACGAACCCTTGCCGACCTTGGTCACCTCGTCGATCACGAGCTTGCCGTCGAGGTGAGCCTGGAGCGCACCGTTCTCCTGCGCGAACGTCAGCCGGTGCCCGTCGAGGCGCGTCGCGGCCGCGATGTTGAACGACGCCCACTGCCGGCCCGGAACCGCCGCGGTACGCACTTGCACGGCGAAATCGTCGGTCGTCGACTTCACGAGTGTCATCTCGCCGACGGTTTGCAGGTCGTAGAGCTTGCCGTCGAATGTCGTGATATGCGGATCGCCCTGCGTCGTCCCGTTCTGCGGATCGGGATTGTCGGGCTCGGGGCCGCCACCGCTACCGCCGCCCTGACCGGGAGGAGGCGGAGGACCGCCGGGCCCGGGCGGCGTCGGATCGGGCTTCTTGCAGAAGTCGTCGAGCGACGCGCCCGCGGCGTACGCCGCGAGACTCTGATCGCCGCCGTCGAGCCCGACCGAGATGGTCCCCTTGGCCTGGATGGAGTGCTCCGACGCGCCGGGGCTGCCGTCGGGACACTTGCAGCCGCCGTCCTTCAGGCACAGCGCGAGGGGAGCCATCGTGTCGAGCGTCTTGTCGACCCCGAAGTCGGCGTCGTGCGCCTTGCCGTAGCCGGACGACAGCGTGATGACGAGTACGTCGGCATTCCCTGTGATGTCGGTCTGCGCGGCCTGGTAAGGGTCGAGCAGCCCGATCTCCTGCCCGTCGTCGGGGCCGATGTTGACCGAGCGTGGCGACGCGCCCGACGAGGGTGTGCCGGGACCGCCCATGAACCAGTCGGGGCCGTCGTGCGTCTCGTAGTAGCTCGCCCCACGCGTGTCGTAGTAGCGATCCGAGACGCCGGCGATCAGCCCTTTCCACGCCTTCGAGTCCTCGCCGTTGACCGCGTCCGCGTTGACCTGGAGTAGGTGTCCCCAAACCGCGGTCTGGTCGCCGAGCACGTCGCCGAGATGCCCGAAGAGCCCGACCCCGTCGTACGTCCGGTCGGAGTACTTCTTCGTCGGAGTGGACGTGTACATCTGCCAGGCATCGTTGATGATCGAGGCGAGCGGGTGCAGCTGCGCCATCACCCAAGTCGCGGCGCCTTCGCCGACCCAGTCGTGGATGCTGGACCAATTCTGCGTCTTGCCCGACAGGCCGACCACGCGCTGCACGTAGCAATGAAAGACCTCGTGGGCGACGATCGCCTGCGCGCTGTCAGTGTCGATGCTGGTGTCGAAGCGGTTGTCGAAGATCTCGATGTGACACCCGTCGGACCAGGGGTGCGGCGTGCCGTCGCTGTCGGTGTCGTAGTAGCGCGTCTCGGCATAGACGACCTTCGCCGAGCTGGCGTAGTCGAACACGAAGCCGGGGATGAAGCCGGGGCCGTTGAGCGCGTCGTGGATCTGCACGTTCGCGGTCTGCGCGTAGCTGAGGAGGTCGGACTCGGCCGGGGCGTCGACGAGCGTCGCCGGTCGGGTTGCGGGTGACGTCCCCGGGCCGCTGCGCGCGGCGAGCGTGACCGCATGGTGCACCGGCCCGGAGTGCACGGCGCGGCGTCGCGGCGCCGTGCACGCTCTTGATCGGCTTGAGCAGCCGGGTCACCTCGTCGCGCTGCGCCTGCGTGAGCTTCGTCCACTCTGCGTACACGTAGCCGACCGCGTCGGTGCCGTCGAAGTTGTACGCGTCCGGCGTCACGCCGTCGACCGAGACGCCCGGCAGCTGACCGATGTCGATCGAGAAGAGCTCCGCGGCCCGCTCCGGCGTGAGGCCCTCGTTCTGGATGTCCGAACGCAGGTGCGCCTCGGTCGCACCGCCACGGGCCGGGGCCGTCGTGGCGCTCGACTCCCCAGGGGTGGTGCTCGCCGCCGGCCGGGCCGCGTGCTTCGATGACGAGCAGCCCGTCACCGCGACCGCGATGCACACGGCGGCCATCCCCACGCGACGTACCCGCATCCTGTCCTCCCTCGTCGCGCGACTCCCGGACGATGCGAAGGTACGAGCCCTCGGGGCCTGTGCCATCCGTACTCCGGTACGTACGCGCCGGCCGCACCTGTGTGCTGGTCCGCGACAGCGTCAACCAGCAGCAGACGGTCATCCTCCCGCTCACCGTCACCGGCGAGGACCTCCACGGTGAGGTGAGCTCCGACCGTCGGGCCGACGAGGTGATCGTGCTCGTTCGCTCGTTGCTACCGCGACCTCGACGAAGCCATGCAGACCGCCCGCCACGCGAGGCGGGCACGCGACCCGATCGGTCGCGTCGCGCTCGAGCGGCTCCTCGACAGCTTCGGTGACGGTCCGGGGCTCGTCGATGTCGCCCGCATTCGCCGGTTGTCCAGACGTTCGTTGAACGGGTTGGTCGTCCAATCGGGTCGCTGGCCGGCAACGGCGCGCCTCGGCTCGTGAAGGGCCGTTTGCGCTCTAGGCCGCTTTCCAACGAAGGTGCAAGCGTCTCCACGGGTTGTTAAGGCCGTCACCGCGAGCGCGAGACTCTGACCGTGACCGCGCTACCAGCCAGTGATCACCGGATTCGCCGTGCTGCTGTTGAGGCACTGGGTCGAAGGTGTATCGCCGTCGACGCACTCTCGGGCGAGCTGCGAGCCGTGGGGATCGATCTGGGCCCCGACGGCGCCGATCGGCTGGAGACGGTGCTCGACGAGTCGTCGGAGTTCGTCGAGCTGGACGGCGGCAGGGTCGGAGTGGCCGCGCAGCTCGACGGGACGCGCTGGATCACTGCGGTTGACGCCGACGACGCGAAGGTCGGCGCGTTGGCGCTCGATCCGGATCTGGTGCTGCTCGGTTGGTGGGTCGTCGACACGACCTTGACGTTCGGTACATCAGGCGAAGCGCTGCTCAACGACGAATACGGCGACGGCGACGACGTGCTCATCGGGCCGCCGGGTTGGCTCGACGCCTACGCGGGGGCCAACGTCGAGGTGCGCATCGCCGGCACCTCACTGCACGTCGCGGCGGCGGGCGAACCGAACGTCCCAGCCGAGATGCTCGCGGCGGTGCGAGCAACCTTCGAGCAACACGCGGTGTTCGAGGAGCTGCGCGACATGTTCGGGGGAGGTCCTGTCGACCTGACGCAGATGAGTGTCGAGGATCTGCTGTGGGAATCGCTCGTGGCGAACCACGATGTGTTCTGCGCGCAGCCGATCCCGCCGATCGATCTGCTGATCGCGGCGGCGGGATTGGTCCGCCACGATGTGGCGGTGCTGCGCGGCGACGCCGATCTTGCCGCGCTGCACCGTTGGTACCGGCGCAATCGGGTTGCGTCGACGCATCGTCTGGAAGATGAGCAGGTCGACTGGGCCGAATTCGTCATCGCGATGAGTCAGGCGGCGATGTTGGGCGTCGCCGATCCGCTGCGCACCCCGGACCAAGCGCGGGCCGCGGCGACTGCGTTCGCGGTCGCGCTCGATGACCCCGCCGTGGGCCGGGCGCTCCTCGGTCACCACCTCGACGAGGAAACCCCGCCGCTCGATCTTGCGAGTTTCGCTCGGTCGATCGTCGGAGAGCTGCCGCCAGAGGATGGCGCGGGTGTCCGTTGGCTCGAAGGTCGGGCGCTCGATCTGGGGGGTGACCCCGAAGGAGCGATCGCCGCGTTCACGGCCGCGGTCGCGACCGGTGAAGAACACCCGCTCGCGCTCATCGGCCTGGCTGGGTTCCACGCCGACGCCGGCGAAGCGGCCGAAGCCGTCGCATTGTTGCATCGGGCCGGTGTCGACGAGGCCGACGAATACGAAGACGAATTCGACGTTCCCGGTGGCGACGAGTCGTTCGAGCTGCTCTTGGAGGTTGCCGGCTACGCGCGTCACCGGCCGCCTGCACAGGCTGGCCGCAACGACCGGTGCCCGTGTGGTTCCGGGCGCAAGTACAAGGTGTGCCATCTCGGGAAGGAACGACACCCGCTCGTCGATCGGGGGTCCTGGCTCTACGCGAAGCAGCGCCGCTACCGCGCGACCACAACCGCACACTTATCGCCATGCTCGCCCGCGAGGTGAGTGCGGCGAGCGGGCGAGGCTTCACGTTCACGCTCGACTTGCTCGACTCCCCAATCGTTTCCGACATCGTGCTGTGCGAAGGCGGGCTCGGCGAATCGTTCGTCGCCGAGCGCGACGCGTTCCTACCCGATGACGAGGCGTTGCTCGCGGCGCGATGGCAACTCGTCGAGCGCAGCCTCTTCGAGGTCGACGAAGCCGGCTCGACCTACCTGAAGTTGCGCGATCTGCGAACGGGAGAGCGCATCACCGTCACCAACACGAACGCGGACGCGCAGACACGCCGCGGTGAGCTCATGCTCGGGCGGCCGCTTCCCGTCGGCGATACGTGGCGTGCCTATACGGGATTCGTCAAGGTTGGCGCCCTCCGTGACGAGATCCTCGACGCGCTCGACCATCCGGACCCGTTCGAGATCGCGAATGTCATCGGGCGGTGCTTTGCCCCGCCCCGGCTGCAAAACACCGACGGCGAACCTCTGGAGTTCCACGAGCTCGTGTGGGAACTCGCCGACCCCGAAGCAGCTCGGCGCGCGCTCGACGCCCATCCGGCGCTGACCGAGGACGATGGCATCTACAGGCTGATTCGCGACAGCGCCGGCCAGCAGCAGACCGTGATACTTACGCTCACGATCACCGGCGAGATTCTGCACGGTGAGGTCAACTCCGACCGTCGGGCCGATGAGGTGATCGGTCTCGTCGGCTCGTTGCTCCCGACCGCGGAGCTCGTCGATCACGACATTCGCGACCTCGACGAGGCTCTGGATGCTCAGCGCGCGACCGGCGTGCCACCGGCGCCCAACCTGCTGGATGACCCGGATATGGCCGACGTGCGCGAGGAGATCTCGGCCGAGCTCGAGCGTCGCTGGCTCGACGACCACATTCCCGCCCTCGGTGGCCGCACGCCACGCGAAGCGGCGCTCGACGCGATCGGGCGGCACGAGCTGGAGCGACTGCTCGACAGTTTTGGGACTGGGCCCGGCCTCATGGATCCTGCCCGCCTACGCAAGGCCCTCGATCTCTGATGGGAGGCTGATCCGCCACCCATTGGTAAGTGGTAACGTGTTCATTAGCACTTACCGAAGGAGTTCCGGCCATGCGAACGACGAGTGTCGACCAGGATGCCGCTGCCATCGACGACCTCGACGAAGCGTTGCACGAGCTGGGCGTCCCGTTCGATCGCTCTTCTGACGATGGGCTCGCGATTCGGGTGGGGAAGCGACGGGTTCCGGTGGACCTCCATTCGATGGCGGTCGCATCGGCGGCGTCGGTCGGGGCGCTGATCGCGGATGCCACCGCGAAGCCGATCCAGTTCCTCGTTGCCGATCGCATCAGTCGCGACGCCCGCGCGCGCCTCGATGGTGCCGGGTGGGGCTGGCTCGACCGCCGAGGCGAACTCGCTCTGCGGGTCGGCGACAACTATTTGATCCGCAGCCGTGTCGCGAAATTGCGGAGCCCGGCGGGGGAGCGCGTGCTCGGGCCGATCCGAAGCCGGGCCGGAATCGCGTATCTCGCCGCCGCGCTCGAACGCCCCGACGAGACGCCGGTGCTCCGCGCGGTGGCGCGGCGCGCCGGGCTCAGTCATGTGGCGTTGTCCAATGCCCGCGCGTCGCTCATCGAGGCCGGTCTCGTCGACGAGAACGGCCGGCCGCTCGAGTCGACAACCTTCGAAGCTCTCGCCGAATCCTGGCCGGCCGACGCTGTTGCCGTCGCGGCCGCGCCACAGTCGGAGAATGCCGCGGTCCTCGGGCTGCACGAGGACGATCCGACGGTGCACGGTTGGGCGCTGAGCGACACGCTCGGCGCGATCTCATGGGGCGCGCACATCGCGGTCACTGCCGGCTATCCCCCCGACTTTTCTCTCCCGACCCGGCGAGACGTCGACCGTGCGCTACGTCTCCTGGGACCCGCCGCCGACTTCACTACCCGAGGTGCGACGATCTCGGTCGCGCCGGTGCCGTTCGTGACCGATCGTCGTTTCCGGATGCCGGACACCGATTGGCTCGTGACGCATCCCCTGTATGTGGCTCTCGCGATCGCGCGTGACCGTTCACGCGGTCCGGAGATCCTTGCGGCGTGGGAACCATCGGGCCCCGACGGGTTCCGCCGCTCGTGGTGACCGGCGACGAAGGGCCGATGGTCATCTTGCGCTCGGGTGTCGACGACCATCTCGTTCGCTACACGGCGGCGCTCCGACGGCTCTCCGAAATCTCGATCGGCCGCACGGCGGTCATCGGCGGATTCGCCGTGATGGTTCGCCTCGCGACCGCGCATCGGGTGACCGAAGATCTCGACACCGTGGCGTGGACCGAGGACGGCACCTCGGCCGCCCCGATCGCGTTGCTCGTCGAGCACGGGGCAACGCGCAGTCGCAATGGCGTCGACCTCGGCGACGTGCACATCGATCTGATTGCCGTGAGCGACTACGAAGTGGCCGAACTCCCCGACGATGTCGACGACGCGATGTTCGTGATCACCCACGCGTATGGCCTAGCGTCGGCGACCGGTTTGACGATCGAGGCGCAGGGCACCAGCGACGACCTGACGACCCGAGCGACCGCTCGGGTCGCGACGCCGGCAGCGCTCGTCGCCATGAAGCTACGGGCAATGCAACAACGGCGTGCCGGAGCGCAAAACAAGCGGGCGTCCGATGCGTACGACGCCTACCGTCTTCTCGCCGCTCACGATCGCGACGGGAGCATCGCCCGCGAGCTCGCGGCCGCTCCCGACGGTCTCGGCGCATGGAGCGTCACCCCAGCGCGCGACGTCTTCGATACCAACGCGAGCCAAACGCGACGGTGGCTCGCCAGCGGATCACCCGACATGGCCTCCGTGACCGTCGATGACCTGCGCACCGTCGGAACCCTCTTTGCCGACGTCCTCGACGGCCTTCTGCGCAGCTGAAGTTGCAGGTGGATGGGCAACTGGCTTTTTCGGCACGTCCGTGGAGTGCGACGCGGTCCATAACCCCTGGTCAGAGAAGCGCCCTCGGCATGATTCGAACATGCGACACACGGTTTAGGAAACCGATGCTCTATCCCCTGAGCTACGAGGGCTGACCTGGGCTTTCACCCAGTTGGGTAGGCTCTGACCGTGGCCCGTACCGCCCCTGTACCGCAGTATCCAAGCCGACTGCCATGACCCGCCGGTGAAGCGTAACTGGCCGCCGTTGTACTCCAGTGGTGCTGTGCGCGGGTCGATCCATCGAGCATCGTCCTTGCAGAAGGAGGTGCGCCAGATGGCTTGGCTCACGGTGGTGGAGGTGTGCGAGCGGCTGCAGATCAGTCGCAACACCTGGGACAAATGGCGGAGCGACGGGCGTGGTCCCCGGTGCAAGAAGCTCCCGAACGGGCAACTGCGGATCCGCGCCGACTGGCTCGACCAATGGCTCGAGGAGCTCGAGGCTGCCTGATGGCTGGTCGTCGTCCAGGCCCGGAGGTCGTGCTGTGGGCTATGCAGGATCGCTCGAACACCGCGGTCCCGAAGCCCTTCGTTGTTCGCTGGCGTGTGGGCACACGGAAGTTCTCGCGTGCGTTCTCGCTGAAGACAACAGCGGCCGACTTCGAGGCACGCTTGCGCGTCGCCGCGGCGGACGGCGAACGATTCGATGCGGCCACCGGTGAACCGCTCGCTTGGGCGGATAGCACGCACACGGTTGCCAGCTGGACAGTCGAGTACGTGAAGAGCATGTGGCCGGACTGGCGACCGAACAGCCGGCGCAGCGCGGTCGAAGGTCTTGAGCGCGCAATCCCGCTCTTGGTTTCGGGTCGTGCTCCGCAGCCGCCGCCGAACATCCGCAAGTACCTCCGCGATCGTGTGCTGCGACCGGTGCCGGTTGGCACCGAGGATGAGGCGTGCGAGAAGTGGTTGGCCCGATGGTCGCTGCCACTGCATGAGCTGACGCCGGCGATCGGTGCGTCGGTATGGGATGCGCTCGCTGACAAGAACGACGGGACGCGAGGGAGCGCCAACACGGCGAACCGGTACCGCAATGCCATCAACGCCTGCTTGGCGGAAGCGGTCGAACGCGAGCTGCTGGATCGGAACCCTTTGCCGAGCTCCCGCGCCCGCAAGAAGAAGACTGCGAAGCAGAAGCCGTCGGCGCGGGTGAAGCTGGAGCTGTTGCCGTCACCGATGCAGATGCGCAGCATCCTCGCGGCGATGGACAACCAGCAGCCGCGTAGCCGGCTCTACAAGACGTTCCTTGAGGTCGTGTATCTCGCTGGGTGTCGTCCCAGCGAAGTCGCGCAGCTCGAGCCGGCGGACTGCACACTGCCGGAGACGGGCTGGGGGTGCTCCGCGTACGGGATGCCCGAAGCCATGCGGCCGCGGCATGGGTCGATAACGAAGCCGAGCGTGTGAGGGGCCCGAAGGGTCAGGCCGATACGATCCGGGCCGGCGGGTACCGATACCGCCGGAGCTCGTCGCCAGTCGTGCGCGATGCGATCGAACGCTACGAGCCGACTGGGCTCGTCTTCACGACGCGGACAGGCGCACCGATCAAGCCATCGAACCTCAACCGCGCTTGGACGCGAGCGAAGCAGGTGGTGCTCGTCGAGGGACATCCGCTGTTGCGGGCCCGGCCGTATGACCTTCGCCATGCTCAGGCGACGTTGCAGCTGCGGGCTGGCGTGGCGGTACCAGTGATCGCAAAACGCCTCGGCCATAGCCCGGAGATTCTTCTGTCCATCTACGCCGGTGTGCTCCCGGATGATGACGCGATCGCCAACGAGCGAATCGCTGTCGCACTCGCTGGCTGAGCTCTTGTGAGCGGGCACACACGGTGCGGAAACCCCGGATGTGGGTACCTGGACGATTCCGAGACTCTCGAACGCGACGCTCAAAACTTCGCCGGTTCTGGCGCCAGAACCCCTCTTTTCTGGGGACTTTGAACGAGTTTTCGCAACATCTCGCGAAGAACTGCCGGACCTGAGCGTTTTGGTGACGTCCCAACCGGCCGATAGGACCAACATGCCGAACTGGTGCGCAAACCTCCTCACTGTCACCGGACCCGAAGACGAGGTCGAACGGTTCTGCCGGACCGTCGAAACCGGCATGGGCCGTGACCGAGCACTCGATGCAGCCGCCCACATCCTCGCCGGCCAGACACATACCGACGACGACATCAAGCAGCTCGCCGCAACCCTCACCGACGACAACTACCAGTCGCTGTCGTTCGCCAAGACCGTCCCGTCCGGCCCGGACCAAGACGAGAACATTCAACGGTGGGGCACGAAGTGGGATGCGTGCGATCCCTGGTCAAGACGACCACGATGATGGGCAGGTCACCATCTGGTTCTCGACAGCATGGTCTCCGTGCATTCCATGGTTGGTCGCGACTGCCGAACAGTTTCCCGAGCTCAACTTCCGGCTCGTGTGGTCCGACCCGATGATCCCGTTCTCCGGATACATGACAGCGCACGGCACCGAGCACGAACGTCACGACTTCAAGCCGGGAACCGAAGCCGTCGAGTTCGCAAAGATTGGTCTGCCCGACTGGGGTGAAGAGTTCGTGGATGAGATCGACGACGAGATCGACGATGACGTATCGGTATGACCTGACCGTCGAAGGGGACGTGTTCCTTGAGCTCCACGATGATGGCCGGCTCTCCTACACCGGGCCGTGGGTAAATGGTTCCCCTGTGCGCATCGATGATCTCCGGAGATACAGCAACAGTGCGCTCTACCTCATCATCGGAGACATGCGTGATAACGACGCTGACCATGAACACATCCCAGGCCGGCAGCTGACCGATTTCGCAATCATGTTCTCTGAACTGGTTGGTGGAGTGCCCGCGAACCAGGTATCAACGCCGCATGTCGTGTCGGCTGCGTTGATGTGCGACCTGGCAGTACCGGCCGCACTATTGGACGTATGACGCGATGGAGGAAGCTCGGCTGGTTCGGACCGTCCCGCCGGCAGATACGCAAAGTGCAAGCCCGGGTCGATGACGTCGTCAAGACGGTCCGCGAGAAACCGGCTAAGCGATGCTGATCCGGAATCGCTCGAAGCAGCGAACAAGGTTGCCGGAGCCGAGCTATTCGGTGATGCCCCTACCGGCGATGGAGACGCTTGAGCCAATGCGCGAGCAGGGACTGCTCACGCTTCCACGCTGACCGGCGGTCTTCCCGCCAACAGATCCGCTCCCAACCGAGATGCCATTCGCACAGGGGGCTGTGCCGGAAACGGCGCTCTCGGCAGCCCTGGATGATGCAACTACGGAGCTTGGCAGCCCTGGATGATGCAACTACGGAGCATGGTGAGCACTGTTGCGCTACGCCGCGTCGGCGAATGGGCTCCGTACCTCTGCCGCCCGAGGGATCCTTCATCACGCCCTAAATGGCTCGAGCGTCGTGCGTCTCCAACAGGAACACTGCGAGTGTCGATGCCGCACCGACTGCCGAGCCGGGCGTGACGGGGCCCAAGCTGACCCTGGCCTGCGCGGCATGGCCATGGCCCGTGCCGTACGCATTCCTTAGTGAAGCAATCCCGTCCGAATGGGCGAGGTTGCTCAAGATGTTGCGGATCGTCGCCGCCGCCGGAGCCCCTTCGGAGATGTCGTCTCGCTGGAGATCGAGCGCCTTCGTCGCCATTCGAACGAGCTTCGGCAGGTCATCGTTCTTTCCGAACTCGACATTGCGCTCGGACAGGATCGTCTTCGCCACAGACTCGACGAGTTCCTTCGCAGTACCGATCGCGGGGCCGGGTCGGTAGCGATTGCAGCTTCATCCGCGTGATCTGTTGGCTGAGGTACGACGTATCGACAGGAGCGTTACGACCGAGATGCTTCGTCGCCGGCGAGCCTTGAAGAATGCTGCGAGCGCCGTAGATGGGACGTCCAGAGATGTCACCCGTCGCGTGAAGCTCATACCCATCGGCACGAAGATGTCGGTTGTACAACTCGACCAAGGCCGCGGCGCGGTCTGGGTCTTGTCGAACGACGGGGTGGAGCGTTTCGGCGAGGAAGCGGAGGAAGATCTCATCGGGTCCGTCGGTCAGGTCGAAGCGGGGTCGGTGAAGACCCAGTCGCTCTCCCAGTCGTTGTTGTTCACACAATGCTGGTAGACGTCCCCGAAAGCGTCCGCGTACCGGCCGTCGTAGGAGGGCAGCTCCTTCATCGGGTAGATCCGCGCCGAGAAACGCTGGTTCGTCGAGCCGTCCCGCCCACCAGTCGTTACTGAGGATGAGCTCGTCGACGATCGCTCGTCGCGTGACCTCGGTGATTGGCATACCTCAACGGTAGGGCTCGACGGTCAACGCTCCGGTTGAAATGTCAGGTTGGGAAAGCCGCTCAAGGCACCGCGACGGATTACGAGGCGCGGCTACGCGTCGCAGCGGCGGACGGCGAACGCTTCGATGCGAACTCGGGCGAACCGATCGCTTGGGCAGACAGCACGACAGCATCGCGAACGAGCGGATCGCTGTCGCACTCGCCGGCTGAGCTCTTGTGTGCGGCGATGCGCCACGAAACCGGGCAATGTGGGTAGCTCCCCGTTTTCGAGCTTTCGAAGCGGCCTTGCAAAAGTTGGCCGGTTTCGGCGCCGGGAGAGCTCTCACGAGCGATTCGAGGCCACTTTTGAGCAATCGAGCCTGAAAGATGCGGCTATGGCCGTCCTGGTGACGCTCCCCAGGGCCGTTTCGCTCAGGACACCGGGTTCGGCCGCCGATCGTGAGCCCATGCGCATCCGGGCTCCCCGATGCCGTCGCGCTCGAGCTGGCACGAGCCGTCGGCCGCATCGTCATCGAGGACAAGCTCGCGCCACCCAGCGTGCTCACCGACTGCCGCAGCTGGCGTACGCACGCGGGCATCGTGGCCGGCCATCAAATGACCGAACACGCTGCCGTCAAACGGATCACCAACGGCGCTGGGTTCATCGCTGACATTGCGTACCGGGCCCGGCGGGGCAGGCTGCGCTACACCGCGTTGGCACTCTCGGTCATGATGTCCAGGCTGAACCACCTGGAGTTCCTCGAGGTCATGAGGACGCCTGACAACACCGATGCGATCCTTCTGCTCCAAGGACGGGTGAGCCGGAAGACGCGCGTCGTTCTCGAGCGCGCCTACGGCACGGACTTCACCGGCACTTGGGAACAAGCAGTCGATGTGACAGCGCTGTTCGCTGCTGCGTAATCGACGTCTGCGCGGTACCGCGATCGCGGCACCATGGTGTGCATGACGCGGCGTTGGAGAAAGCTTGGCTGGTTCGGTCCCAGCAAACGTCAGCTGCGTCGTGCCGAAGGAGGAAGCCGCGAGGCAGTGCGCGAGCACCGGATGCGTGATGCGGACCCGGCCGATATTGCGAAAGCGGAAGCTATCGCCGACGAGCTGTTCGAGGATCCCGACCGCACAGACGATTGAGCCGGCGCGTCAGCTCGTTGTACTCCCGGGCCCACAACGAGAGCCGCCTCTCACGCCACTCGATGCGCTCAACGCCAAGGTGCCACTCGCACACGGTGCGGTGGCGAAAACGACGGGCTCGGCAGCCCTTGACGATGCAGCGACGTCGGAACATGGCCGGCACCGTTGGCGCGGATCAGTAGTCCAAGCCCAGAAGGCGAAGGCGAAGGCGACGATTGTCACGCCAATGCGGTCCACCCACAGTGACCTATCGCATGCCATTACTAGGCTTGTTGCCGATGCTTCCCACGCTGATCGCCGTTGTCACCATCGCAGTGATTATCGCTGCGTGGCTGCTCTGGCGATTCTCGCGACTGCCCGGCGCCTCGGGAAGGCACGTCGCGGCAAGCACGGCGACACTGATCGAACCTCGTCCCGAGTTCCCCCCGGAAGGGCTTCTGGTTTCGGAGGACATTCTTCGATCTGCCGGCTCGACGCCAGCCGCGATCTGGGACGCACTCGAAGCGGCGGCCGTTCCGATCGCTCTTGAGTACTACCCCGTGTCCGAATCGGAGATCACGAAGTATCGGGCTGTGCCGGTCAACGCCGCAGCTCAGCAAGCGATGGTCGGGATCGTGGAAGCCCTCAATCCTAAGGGGCCGACGCTGTTCCGGGCCGTGCTACCGAAGGGCGCAGAGCTGGTCAGAGCCATCGGAGCCGACGGGTACAGAGGGTTCTCACGCACTGGCGGCGAGACAGCGCATGCCGTGCTGAAGCCTGTCGCCGCCGGCGGAGCAGTCGCAGCAGGTTGGCCTGTCCTCGCCGTCGCCGGAACCGTGCTCGCCGTCGACATGGCGGCTCAACGCGAACAGCGCGCTCACCAGCGCCGCGTCGAAGGCATGCTCGGTCGCCAAGAAGAGCGCTACTACGTCGAACGCATCAAGGACCAACGGTCTGCCGATGCTCAACTTTCTCGCGCGATCAGCCTGATGCTCGACGGCCGCAATCCGCACCTCGAACTTGCCCTGAAGAGCGCGTACGACGAGTTCCACCGATCGGAACAGTTCTTGGAGAAGTACCGCGGTGTCATCGACGCACTCGTGGGCGACGACGGCAAGGTCGACTACCACCGGCTGGAGGAAGTGATCGGCGGCAAGACAAAGGAGACGGACCACTTCATCCGGGAGCTCCACCTGGCGCGAGCGGCCATTGCCATTCGACGCAAGGCACTGGTTGCCGACGCCGCGGCAGTGGCGCTTGCCGATCCCGGCAACCCATACACGGCGCTGCGGAAGTTCTTGGACGCGCAAGTTCACCAGCTCGAGAAGGCCGACGTCGCGGTCGTCGAGCTGACGGACCAGCTCATGCTCGTCGAACTGAAGGGCCGCTGGCACAACCGGGGAAAGGCGGTGGCCGCGCGACAGAAACGGCTCCGCGCACAGATCTCTCCGCCCACCGTCGATGGCGCTGCAGAGGTTCTCTATCTCGCGACGGCTTCCCGCGAAATACTCCAAATACTTCCGCCCGACGAAGACGAGCCCTCACAACTCGCGTTAGACGAGTAGCCCTTCGTTCCGCCTTCGAAGATCCGCAGCGGCCACCAGCGGGGCGGCGTCGAACTGCATCGGGCGTGACGTAGGCGTAGATCTCGCTGGCGATGTGCGTGCTGCTGTGATCGAGGCGGTCGCTGACGACGTGGATGTCGATGCCTTCCTGGAAGGGGCCAGATGTGGCGGAGAGCGGGGAGCATGAGCCTCGTTGACGTCGATCCGCTGACTGCCTCACAACGCCGGGGTCGGGGCGGTACAGATTGCCGGTCGAATGGAGCAGGGGAACGTCTGAGAGTGCCGCACCGATCCGGTGCGATCTGTTCGGGGGTTGCGCTTGTGGGAGAGGTCGGGAAGGGGGCTCCAGAGCACGGATCGAGCGGGTCTCCGGGGCAGCCGCGGAGGTATCCGGCCGCGATCGCGTCCCATGGAGTGGTGGAAGTGGAGGGTGTGACCCTCGGTGTTCGCCGCGAGGCTACGCGGCGGTGAGTTCGTTGGTGGTCGGGCTGGTGATCACCTCCTCGGTCGGGGTGTCGATGAGGGCCATAGAGCCCTCGGAGAGGTAGCGGCGGTCGGTGGCTTGCCACTCGTCGTGCTGGTCGACGAGCACGGCTCCGACGAGGCGGATCACGGAGTCGTCGTCGGGGAAGATGCCCACGACGTTGGAGCGTCGCTTGATTTCCTTGTTGATCCGCTCCAGCGGGTTGGTCGACGCGATCTTGCGCCAGTGGGCCCGTGGGAACGTGGCGTAGGCGCACACGTCGACCTCCGCCGCGGCGAGTGTCTCGGCCGCCTTGGGGAACTGGCGCTCGAGGATCGTGACCACCTCGCGGAGCTGCGCCGTGGTCTCGGCCGGTGTGGCCTGGGCGAAGATCGTGCGCACGGTCGCGGCGACCATCTCCTTCGACGCGGCGGGCACCGCGGCCAGCACGTTGCGCATCGTGTGGACCTTGCAGCGTTGCCAGGTCGCCCCGGCGAACACCCGAGCGATCGCGGCTTTCAACCCGGCGTGCGCGTCGGAGATCACCAGACGCACCCCGCCGAGGCCCCGATCCCGCAGGCTGCGCAGGAAGGTGGTCCAGAACACCTCGTCTTCGCTGTCACCGACATCGACGCCGAGCACTTCACGGTTGCCGTCCATCGTCACCGCGGTCGCGACGATCACAGCGCGAGACACGATGCGATGCGCGACGCGGGCCTTGATGTAGGTGGCGTCGAGGTACACGTAGGGCATAGCGATGTGATCGAGAGGCCGGGCACGGAAGGCGGCGATCTCGCTGTCGATCCCCGCGCAGATCCGTGACACCGTCGACTTCGACACCCCAGAGTCGCAACCCAGCGCCCGGACCAGATCATCGACCTTCCGGGTCGACGTGCCGGTGATGTAGGCGGTCATGATCACCGCCCACAGGGCACGATCCACCCGACGGCGCGGCTCGAGCAGCGACGGGTAGAAGCTGCCGACGCGCAGCTTCGGAATCCGCAGCTCCACGTCCCCGGCGGGTGTCGACAGGGTGCGGGTCCGCCCTCCGTTGCGGTGGTTCGTGCGATTGTCGGTCCGCTCGTGGGGCTCGGCGCCGATCGCGGCGGACAACTCGGCGTCGATCAGGTCCTGCATCCCTCGTTCCACCAGCCGGCGGAACAGATCGGTCGCGTCGGCGTCGCCGAGCCGCGCGACAAGGTCAGCAACTCGGGCATCATCTTCACGGGTCATCGCGTGGTCTTCTCCTTCAGTGACTACTTGGTCGTAATCACCGAGAGTCACGCGATGGCCCACCCAACAGGTGGACCCTCAGGCCCTCACTTCCACCACTCGATGGGACGCCAACTTGGCCGCGCCGGGGGAGTGCCGGGATGGTGCGTTCTGCTCAGGTGGGCTTCGGCGTCCAGCCCGGTCGAGGGCAAAGCTCGACTCCTGACCTTCTGGAGGTGGTAGCGGATGCTTTGGGGATAGACACCGAAGTGGCTAGCCGGATCTGGGCGAGTGACCAGCCCACACGGTAGAGCCTGATGGATTCGTCGACGTCGGTGGGAGGTCAAATGCAACGACCGCGGCACAGGACACCTCGTTGTTGGAGCCAGCCGGCCAGCGTTCGACGATCAGCACCGAAGGCCGTCGCGAGTTGCCGTTGAGGGTGAGTCCGGCCTGGTAGCCGGCGACGACCCGGTCGACCTCGTCGTCGGTGAGGCGAACCTGTAGCTGTCGGGGGCGGCGATGACGGAAGCCGTCGGCTGCCGGTGTGCCATCTTGGACAGCGGCGACATCTTGGTGGCGGGTAATCGCCCGAGGGTTTGAGAGCTGTCTCACTAGGTCCACCTTGTAGGACTCGGACCCGAATCAACTTCTGTTCACCGCCGCCGCCTGAGCCATACCCTCAGCCTGTGCCGCCGCGTCGCCGCTCGCGGCTCTCCATGCAGCAGCCAGTTGGCGGCGGCGACCCAGGTACGTCTTCTGGAGTGAGGACCGCGCCTGGGCGATCGAGGACCGCTGCCCCCACATGGGCTTCCCGCTCCACCAGGGCACCGTCGAGTCGGGCCTGCGTCACCTGCCACTGGCACCACGCCCGCTTCGACCTCGTCACCGGCTGCACCCTCGACCCCTTCGCCGACGACGCCCGCGGCTTCCAGGTGACGATCGACGGCGACGACGTCCTCGTCGAGCCCCGCCGCGGCGACGATCCCGTCGCGCACCTCTTCCAACGTCTCGACGACGGCCTCGAGCTCGGCCTCTCGCTCGTGCTCGCCAAGTCGGTGCTCGGCCTCCTCGAAGCCGGCGTCACCCCCGACGAGATCGTGCGCCGCGGCATCGCCTTCGGCACCCGCTACCGCGACGCCGGCTGGGGCGCCGGCCTCACCGTGCTCGTCGCCATGGCCAACGTGCTCCCGTCCCTCGCGCCCGACGACCGCGCCCTCGCGCTCGTGCACGGCCTCGCCTTCGTCGCCCGCGACACCCGCAACCACCCGCCCCGCTTCCCGATGCGCGCCTTCGACGACTTCTCCGAAGACGGCAGCGGTGCGCACGAGCCGACCCGGCTCGCGTCGTGGTACCGGCGCTTCGTCGAGACCCGCTCCGCCGACGCCGCCGAGCTCGTGCTCACCACCGCCGCTCGCCAGACCAGGTGCACTCGGCGACGTCGAGCGCATGATGTTCGCCGCCGTCACCGACCACGTCTTCGTCGACGGCGGCCACACCATCGACTTCACCAACAAGGCCTTCGAGTCGCTCGGCTACGTCGGCCGCCACGCCGCCGCCGACGTGCTGCCCACCCTCGTGCGCGGCACCGCGTCGGCCACCTGGTCGGAGCAGACCGGCACCTGGCGCCACCCGCACGACCTCGCCGAGCTGATCGCGCGCACCGCAGCCCCGCCTCGACGCCGCCATCGACGCCGGCGCCACCCGGCACGGCGCGTTCACCGACGTGTCCGGCCTCGCCTGGCAGCTCCTCGACGACGACCCCGACGCGTGTCGTCGACGCCCTGCTCGACGCCGCTCACCGCCGGCGCCGATCCCGACCAGCTCGGCCGCGCCCTCGCCTACGCCGCCGCGCTGCGCATCACCCGCTTCCACGTGCAGAACGACTTCGGCGACTGGGACACCGTCCACCACGCCTTCACCGCCGCCCACGCGCTGCACGCCGCGCTCATGCGCATGCCGACGCCGCGAGCTGCTGCGCGGCCTCGTGCACGGCGCGCTGCGCGTCTACCTCGACCGCTTCCTCAACGTGCCCGCCGCGCGCCTGCCCGACGCGCAGTCCGGCGACCTCGCCGACCTCGACGAGTGCTGGGAGATCCAGGGCGCGGTCGACCGCGCCGGCAACGTCGCCGCCGGCTACCTGCGCGGTGGTGGCGATCCGGCGCTGCTCGTCGCCGCGCTCGGCCACGCGCTGCTCGCGCGAAGACGCCGAGTTCCACTGGTACCAGGTGTTCGAGGCCGCCGTCGCCGAGTACCACCTGTGGCCCGCTGGTTCCGAGGAGCGCGTGCTGATCCTCGCCGGCCTCGCCCGCTTCCTCGCCGCCCACACCCCGACCCGCCGCGAGCTCTCCCGCGTCGTCGACATCGCCACCCGCCTCCGCCGCGGCGAGGACCTCTTCGAAGCGGAGTGAGCGCCGGCTTTGGCTCGTGCCGCTCGGTCTCGTCGACCCAGTCTGCATGGGTGAGCTACGTCAGCCGCGCGCCTGACGAACTCGTCGAACATCGGGACCGTGAACGCGATCTCGCCATGGCGCGGCGCGTAGCAGAGTCCTCGCTTGATGAGACTGTCGCGAACCGGGCCCGTCTGCGTGGTCTTCTTGCCCATCTGCCTCGAGACGTCACCGGACTTGTACGGACCGGGTCCCCCGAGAGCAGCCATCGCACGGAGGTAGTCGCGCTCCGCGTCGGTGGTCTTGTCGACGCGGGCACGGAAGAAGCCCCGATCGAGATCGTCGACCGCGAGCACCACAGCCTGCTCGACTGCGGGCAGCGTGATCTCGGTTCCTTGGGCGGTGTTCCACGCTTGCTTGCCGAACTCCTGGAGGAAGTACGGGTACCCCTGGGTCGCGGTGATGACGCGTTCCAACGCCGCAGTGTTCCAGTGCGCACCTTCGTCTTCTGCGGGCAGCGTGAGTGCGGTCACTGCGTCGTCGTGGTTCAACGAACCGATGTCGGCGTAACTGAAGAGTCGCTCTGCGTAGGAACGCGCTTCTCCCGCGAGTCCCGGAAGCGAAGGCAGGCCCGCACCCGCCACCAAGAGCGGCAATGCAAGTTGGGACACGCGATGCAGACCCACGATGAGAGCGGAGAGCTCGGCCCTCCGGAGGTATTGGATCTCGTCGATGGTCAGGAGCACGCCGACACCAGCGTCGCGAGCTGTTTCGCCGAGCTCGCTCAGGAGTCCGCTGAGATCCCCGTCGAGGTCACCAGAGTCAGCGGTACCGGGCTGGGCATCGAAGTCGATCACGAGGGTTCCGGCCTCGCCCACGGGAACGTGCACCTTGATGAAGCTGCGGACCACACCGAGCGCGCGTCGCGCTCGATCGCGCACACGTTCGCGCAGGCTCAGCTCGAGCAGCACGCGGCGGCTCAGAATGGCCATCGCGCTGGCGACGCGGACGTCCTCCGTCGCTTCGAGGTGGGAATGCAGCCAACCCTCGTGCTGGGCGATGCGACCGAACTCGTTGAGCAGCACCGTCTTGCCCACGCCTCGAAGCCCGGTGAGCAAGACGCTCCGGTCGAAGCGTCCAATCGCATGCCGTCGTATGGCCACCGTCATGGCATCGAGCTGATCGTCCCGGCCGACGAGCAACGGTGGTCGACTCCCGGCTCCCGGGTTGAAGGGGTTCCGTACGGGGTCCACGCGAGGAGTATAGGGGTCTGTGCCGGTTATAGTAACAGGCACTATAAATCCCGCACACTTCTAGAAATGGACCCCGCGCCGCCTGACGCGCTCGGGGTCCCAGCTCCCCTCCCGTTGCGATCTGCTGAGCCGGAGGAGGAAGATGAGCAACGATGAGCGAAACCGACGCTTGGTCGACGAGCTGTCGCCCGAACGCATCCGAGTCCGCTGACCCTTGGAGAGCGCGGTTCAACGAACGGTGCGATCGCTTCGAGCACGATCTCCTCGAGTTGATCGATCGCCGTCTCCGCGCACAAACCTGGTTGACGCTGGTCACGGTCGTCGTTGTCGGCGGTGTGATCGTCGCCGCGATCCGTATCTGACCGATCACGACGCACACCGCGCGACCACGCCGGCCGTAGCCTCTCGGTGGTGGCTGCTCTCGTGGAGGTGCTCGACCGCATCGATCTCGTCGGCCTGGCGGGCGGGGGCTCGTACTACCGCGGCGTCGGCTACGCGCAGGAGCGCCGCGCGGAGCTGCGGGAGGTGAGCGAGCAACGGGTCGACGCCGTGGTCGCCGGCACCGTGCCCTACCGCGTGACGCTCGCGGTCGCCGGCCGCGGGCTCGAGTGGTCGTGCACCTGTCCGGTGGGGACGACCGGCGACTTCTGCAAGCACGCGGTGGCCGTCGCACTCACGCTCACCGGCGAGGAGCCCGACGCGGAACCCAGCCCCGATCCCGACGCCGCGCTCGACCTGCCCGGCTACGTCGCCTCGCTCGACCTCGCCACGCTCGCCGCGATCGTCCTGGACCAGGCCGCCGCCGACTGGCAGCTGCACGAGCGTCTCGTGACCGGTGCGCGCGCCCGGCTCGGCCTCGACGTCGACGAGGCGTCGTGGCGCACGCGCATCGACGCCGCCTTCCGTCGGCGCGGCCGCTTCGTCGACTACCGGAGCGCGCCCGAGTGGGCGGAGGGCGTGTTCGACGTGCTCGACGGCCTCGCCCAGCTCCTCGACGCGGGACACGGCGCCACCGTGATCCCGCTCGCCGAGCGCTGCCACCGCAAGGCGGAAGCTGCCGTCGGCTACGTCGACGACTCCGACGGCTACATCACCGACATCTTCCACCGTGTCGCCGAGCTCCACCTTCTCGCCTGTGCCCAGGCCCGGCCGGCACCCGTGCCGCTGGCGAAGCGCCTCGCCAAGCTCGAGTTGACCGCCGAGCTCGACACCTTCCATCGTGCCGCCGCGCGCGTATGCCGACGTGCTCGGCGCGAGTGGGCTCGCCGCCTACCGCAAGGTCGTCGAACCGCAGTGGCTCGCGCTCGGTCCGCGGGATGATCGCTGGTCCCGACCACGACTTCCGCGTGCGCCAGGCCATGATCGGTCTGGCGTACGCGTCGGGTGATCCCGACGAGCTGATCCGCGTGATGGACGTCCGCACGCCCTACGACCAGGTCGAGATCGTGGAGTTCCTGCGCGCCGCCGGACGGGCCGACGACGCCCTCGTCTGGGCGCGCGCCGGTCTCGAGCGGTTCGCCGACCGTCCCCATCAGCTGCGCGAGTTCGCGCGACCTCACCGCCGAGCTGTTGCAGGAGCGCGGTGACGCGAGCGCCGCGGCTGATGTCTTCGCCGATGCGTTCGCCGCGCGGCCCAACGTCGACGACTACCGCCGACTGCTGGTCGCCGCGGAGCTCACCGGCGACGTCGACGCCCGACGCCGATGGGCGCACGAGCTGGTCGCGTCCGACGCGCGCCTGAACGACGTGTCGGTGATGATGCTGATGCACGACGGCGACGTCGAAGCCGCCTGGCTCGCCGCGACGCTGCACGGCTGCGACCAGCGACTCTGGCTCGAGCTGGCGCGTGCACGTGAGCAGGATCATCCGCTCGACGTGATCCCCGTGTACGTCGACGAGGTCGAACGTGCCATCGCCGCCAAGAACAAGGCCGGCTACCGGCGGGCCGTCACGACGCTCGCCCACGTCGAGCAGCTCGCCGCGCGCGGCGGCGATCCTGATCGGTTCCACACCATCGTGGCCGACGTGCGCGACCGACACCGCCAGAAGCGCTCGCTCGTCGCCCTGCTCGACCAGCGCGCCTGGCCGACCTGATCGGTCGCGACGCCCCAGATTTCCCCTTGCGCACGGAACGTATGTTCGCTATGGTCTGACGACCACTTCCCCCAGATGGTTCTGCGAGCCCGTGGACCCTGACGATTGGGGAGGTGTCGTGTTCGAGCAGTTGCGATGTGCTGTCGACGGGTTGCGATACCTGGTCGGCGAGCTCGAGCCCGACCGCTTCGACGGTCCTGGCGCCCGCGCGCTCGTCGAGCTGTTCGACGAGGTCGAGCGCTTGGGCGCGGCGGGCAAGGCGTTGGCCACCCGCCAGGTCGTCGCCACCGGCGCCTGGAAGCACGACGGTGCGCACCGCGACGCCGCCTCCTGGCTCGCCGGCACCACGTGTGCGACGGTCGCTGCGGCGCGAGCGACGGTCGACACCGCTGCCCGCCTCGCGGAGCTGCCGAGCACCGAGGCCGCCATGCCGCGAGGGTGCGTTGTCCCTCACCCAGGTCGACGCCATCGCCGACGCTGCCTCGGCCGATCCGGGCGCCGAGGCCGAGCTGCTCGAACGCGCGCAGCACGACGGCGTGCGCGGGCTGCGCACCGCGTGCGCGCGGGTGAAGGCTGCTGCCTGCGTCGATCAGGAGGCGACGTACGAGCGCATTCGTGCGGCGCGGTCGCTGCGGCACTGGGCCGATCCCGACGGCACCGGGCGCATCGACATCCGCGGCCCGGTCGACGCCACTGCCAGGGTGATGGCCGCGCTCGAGCCGTTCGAGCACGAGCTGTTCGAGGAGGCGCGCGTCGCGGGTCGTCGTGAACGGCCCGACGCGCTGGCGTTCGATGCGCTGGTCGCACTGGCCGGTTCGCCCTGCTCCTCCAGCGACACGTCGCGAGCCGTCACCACGGTGGTGCGCGTCGACTACGCCGCGCTTGTGCGCGGCGCGAACCGAACCCGGCGACGTGTGCGAGATCGTCGGCGGTGGTCCGATCCCGGTGTCGGTCGCGCAACGCCTGCTCGACGACTCGTTCCTCAAGCTGCTCCTCGTCGACGGCACCGACGTGCGCACGCGGTGTCACATCCCGGTCGCACGATTCCCGCACGGCTCCGCAGTGCGATCGAGGAGCTCCACCCCGAGTGCGATGTCGAGGGCTGCCACGTCACCCGCCACCTCGAGATCGACCACAACCTTCCCATCGAGGAGGGTGGCCCGACTGCGATGTGGAACCTCGATCGCCTCTGTGGTCATCACCACGAGCACAAGCACCGCCACCGAGTGCGCCTCGTCGGCGAACCCGGCCGGATGCGCTTCGTCGCTGCCAGTGAGTGGGTGCCGCCGTGACGGTGACCCGACGTCCTCGTGCCGACCCGCGGCTCAGGCCGCCAGCACGAGCTCGGCGCCGTCGCCACCACCGCCGCGACCACCGCGGCCGCCGCGACCGTCACCCCCGCCGCCGTGGCCGTCATCGCGGTGCCGCCGCCGCCGCTCCACGAGCCGGGCCGACAGCACCACGAGACCGCGTGAGAGCAGGTACACGATCATGCACACGCCCGCGAGCGTAACCCTGGTCGCCCGGCGAGGGAACCCGAGTGTGACCCACCAGCTCAGCCCGCAGCATGATGTCGAGCGCCCGACGTCCCGGGGGTGCGATGGCGCACGACCAGCGAACGGCGACGGAAGAAGCCGTGCGCATCCGCGGCCTCACCAAGACCTACGGCGACAAGACCGCGGTCGCCGGGATCGACCTCGTGCTCCTCGTGGTGATCACTGCCGGCTTCGGGGCGCTGCTCTACGACGTGACCATCCCGACCGGCGTCACGCTCGTGCGCTTCCTGGTGATGCTCGTGGTCGGCGCGATGGCGTTCTGCGCGCTGGGGCTCGCGGTCTCGGGGTTCGTGCCCAACGCCGATGCCGCGCCCACGGTCGTCAACGCGTCGATCCTCCCGCTGCTCTTCCTCTCGGGCATCTTCGTCCCGTTCGGCAACAGCACGCCCGACTGGATCGCTCGCGTGTTTCCCATCCGGCACTTCGCCGTCGGCATCCAGGCCGGCTTCCTCGGCACGACCTTCCACTGGAGCGACGTGCTGGTCGTCGCCGCGTGGGGAGTGGGCGGGCTCCTGGTCGCGATGCGCTTCTTCCGCTGGGAGCCCCGCGCCTGACCCGAGTCGCTACAGCTGTTCCCCGCATCGACCGAGGAATGGGGCTTGGGGCGACGAGGGGTCGGTTTCGAAGAGGTGCAGGTCGCGGAAGGACCGTCGTCGCCACGCGACGCGATCGACTGGCGCGCCCAGTACCGCCTCGATCCGGCGACGACCTGGTCGGAGTGCCGACTGCTCGACCTCTCGCTCACCGGTGCCCGGGTCGAGCTCTCCGAGGAGCCGCACGACGACCTGCCCGCCGGTCAACCGTTCTTCCTGCAGATCAGCTCCATCGCCGGCGACGACGTCGGGATCGTGATGCGGGCCGTCATCTGCGACCACGAGCGGGGCCCCACGGGCCGACCGGTCGTCGAGGTCGAGTTCAGCGCCCGGCGCGAGGAGCGCCTCCTCCTCCACCTCCTGGTCCGGCTCCACACCCTGGAGTGATCCCGCGCAAGCGCTCAGGGAGCGAAGCCCTGGCGCACCGTGTTCTCGGTCACCGAGCGGGGTTCCACGAACTGCATCAGGTAGTCGGGGCCTCCCGCCTTGGAACCGACTCCGGAGAGCCCGTAGCCGCCGAAGGGTTGGCGGCCGACGAGCGCGCCGGTGATGCCGCGGTTCACGTAGACGTTGCCCGCCGCGCATCGCGTGCACCCCGTGCGTGATCCGTGACGGGGAGCGGGAGAAGATGCCGCCGGTCAGCGCGTAGTCGGTGTCGTTCGCGAGCGCGATCGCGTGGTCCCAGTCGTCGGCCCGCAACACGGTGAGCAGCGGGCCGAAGATCTCCTCGGTGGCCACGCGGCCGTGCGGGTCTTCGAGCACGACCACCGTGGGGCCGACGAACCAGCCGTCGTCCGGATG
Organism: uncultured Actinomycetes bacterium; assembly: GCA_963761055.1. Classification (GTDB taxonomy): domain Bacteria; phylum Actinomycetota; class Acidimicrobiia; order IMCC26256; family PALSA-610; genus PALSA-610. The sequence goes on from CAVXFO010000001.1 coordinate 946,731, forward strand.
GTCGTCGCGTTCGAGCACGACGTCGCCTTCTTCGTGCCGCGAGCGCCCGGTAGGCGCGCACGCGCGTTTGCGCCTCGGCGTCGATGAGTGGACCGCAGAGCGTGCCGAGCTCGTCGGGGTATCCGACGGCGATGGTTCTGGTCGCGCCCACGAGCCGTTCCACCAGCTCCTCGAAGATGGGCGCGACCGCGATCACCCGCGAGGCGGCCGAGCACTTCTGGCCGGCGTAGGCGAACGCGCTGTGCACGATGGCGGGCACCGCGACGTCGAGGTCGGCGTCTGCGTCGACGACGATCGCGTTCTTGCCGCCCATCTCGGCGACGACACGCTTGATCTGTCGCTGGCCGTCACGGTGCACGGCGGCTCGCTCGACGATCTCGAGGCCGACCGCCTTCGACCCCGTGAACACGACGAAGGCCACCTCGGGATGCTCGACGGCGTGGGCGCCGACCTCCTCCCCGATGCCGGGAAGGAAGGCGAGCACGCCGCGGGGGACGCCCGCTTCGTACAGCGCCTCGACGAGACGGAAGGCGACGCCGGGGGTCTGTTCGGCCGGCTTGAAGAGCACCGCGTTGCCGGTGACGAGCGACGCGACGACCATGCCCGTCGGGATCGCCAGGGGGAAGTTCCACGGCGAGATGACGAGGCCGATCCCTCGCGGCTCGTAGCGGTAGGTGTTTCGCTCTCCGGGCGCCTGGTCGACCGTCGCGCCCGCGGCCAGCCGCTGCGCCGCGCGCCCGTAGTACTCGCAGAAGTCGATGGCCTCGCAGACGTCGGCGTCGGCCTCCGGGATCGGCTTGCCCGCCTCGAGCACCTCGAGGGCGGCGAGCTCCGCCGCGCCGGCTCCGCAGGATGTGCGGCGGCCCGGAACAACACGGCCGCGCGCGGCGGGCCACGGCGTCTCGCGCCACTCGGGCCAGGCCCGGCGCGCGGCATCGATCGCGGCGTCGGCGTCGGCGGTCGTGGCGGCTCCGCTCCGGCACACCACCCGGGCGGGCCGGGCCGGATCCACCGACACGAGCTCGCGCGTGCCCGGCGATGGCACGACCGTCGACCAGCACCGGGGCGGCAATGACCGGGGCCGCGAGCGCCGCCCGGACCGCGTCGGCCAGGCGCGCCCGCGGCGGCGCTCGCCGGAGCTCGGCCTGGGGCTCGTTCGTGAACGCTCCCGGCGTGTCGGGATCGGTCGCCGGGCGGGCCTCGGCGATCTCGTCGGGTCCCGGGATCTCCGTCTCCTCCGTCGCCGGCGCGGCGACGAGATCCTCGAGCGCGAGGCCCTCGGCGAACTGGTGGCGCACGAAGCTCTCGTTCGAGGTGTTCTCGAGCAACCGGCGGACGAGATAGCCCATCCCGGGGACGAGCTCACCGACGGGCGCGTACACACGGACGCGCATTCCCAGCCGCAGCAGGGCCGTGTGCACGGGCTCGGCCATCCCGTAGAGCAGCTGGAGCTCGATCGCGGTGTCGTCGAGCCCGGCCGCGCGTGTGTACGCGATCGCGTGCGCGAGGCTGCGGAGGTTGTGCGAGGCGATCGCCGGGCGCACGTCACCGGCGCGGTCGACGAGGTAGCGCGTGCAGCGCTCGAAGTTCGCGTCGGTCTCGTCCTTGTGCTCGAACACCGGCACCGGCCACCCGGCCGCGCCGGCGACGATGCGCTCGTGGTCCCAGTACGCGCCCTTGACCAACCTGACCTGGAGGGGGAGCGCCAACGCATCGCGCGACCACGACACGACGTCGCGCAGGTCGTCGAAGGCATCCTTGCGGTAGGCCTGGATCACGCAGCCCAGCTGCACCTCGGGGAACTCGGCGCCCACGCGGTGCAGGAGCGCGTGGGTCAGGTCCTTGACGTCGTCGTGCTCGGTGTCCAGGTGGACGGTGGCACCGTACGCGCGGTGCGAGCTCGAGCACCGGGCGCAACCGTCCCACCGCTTCGTCGAGGCCGACGTCGGCGGTCAACGGGCCGAAGCACGGCGAGAGCGCGGTCGGCTTCACCGAAACGTTCACCCGCGACAAGGTCCCCCACGGGTCGCGCTCGAGCACCTCGCGCGACGGCCAGGCCGGCGCGCCACGCGCGAGGGTCTCGACCAGTTCGGTCAACCGCGCCGCGTACCGATCGGCTTCCGCCTGCGCGACGACCTTCTCGCCCAGCATGTCGACGGTGGCCGCTTCACCCCGCTCCCAGAGCCGCGCGAGCCGCGGCAGCGCGCGCGCCGGCGTGGTACCGACGATGAACTGCCGCGCCATCCGTCGCACGCTGCGCCGCGCCACCGTCGCGGTGACCGCGGCGCCGAAGGGGACGTGCTCGGCGACGTCGATCCCCAGATCGAGCGCTCGGGGCACCGGGATCCCGTCGAAGTACTCCTCGAGGTGGCGGAGCACGTCGTCCTCGTCCCGGCACGACGGCAGGACGTCGACCAGACGGAAGAGCTGCGTCTTGAACGCGGGATTGGCCATCGCCCAGGCGAGCATCTGCTCGCTCCACCACCCGAGATGGAACGCCCCGGCCCGTTCTCCCGAACCTTTCGCGGCGAGCTGCCGGGCGAGGGATCGGGTCTCGGTGTCCAGGGTCGGATGCGTCACCATCGCCGACCATTGTGACGCGCCGCGAACCGCGGTCGTATGGTCACCCCATGTCCGACCCCGCGATCCCCGGGCCCGTCACCCTCGAGGACGCGTGGTGTGCGCACACCTACGCCAGCCTGCCCGTCACCCTCGTGGCCGGACGCGGCAGCTGGGTCGAGGACGACCGCGGTGTCGAATACCTCGACCTGATCGGCGCGTACTCCGCGCTGAACTTCGGTCACTGCCATCCGCGGCTCGTCGAGGCCGCCGTCGGCCAGCTCCGTCGTCTCTCGGTGACCAGCCGCGCCGTCCACCACGACCTCCTCGGTCCCTTCTGCCGGGAGCTGGCGTCGCTGTGCGGGATGGAAGCCGTCGTGCCGATGAACACCGGTGCGGAAGCGGTCGAGACCGCCATCAAGGTCGCCCGCCGCTGGGCCTACACCGTCAAAGGCGTCGCCGACGGACAGGCGACGGTGATCGTGTGCGACGGCAACTTCCACGGTCGCACGACGACCATCGTCGGCTTCTCCGACGACCCGGTCGCACGGGAGCACTTCGGGCCGTTCACCCCCGGCTTCCGTCGTGTCCCCTACGGCGACGCCGATGCGGTGCGACGCGCGTTCGACGACTCGACCGCCGCGGTGCTCGTCGAACCCATCCAGGGCGAAGCCGGGGTGATCGTTCCCCCCGACGGCTACCTCCGCGCGCTGCGCTCCCTCTGCACCGAGGCCAACGTCCTGCTGATCGCCGACGAGGTGCAGTCGGGCCTCGGAAGAAGCGGCGCGACGTTCGCGTGCGACCACGAAGGCGTTCGCCCCGACCTCCTGGTCCTCGGCAAGGCGCTGGGGGGTGGCATCCTCCCGGTGTCGGCGGTCGTGGGCGACTGGCCCGTCGTCGGCGTGCTGACCCCCGGATCCCACGGCAGCACCTTCGGCGGCAATCCCCTGGCCTGCGCCGTCGGACGCGAGGTCGTCGCCATGCTCGGCACCGGGGAGATCCAGGAGCGCGCCACCGTGCTCGGCGAGCGGCTCCACGCCGGGCTCGCCGGCCTCGTCGGCCACGGCGCGCGGGAGGTGCGCGGCCGCGGCCTGTGGGCCGGCATCGAGCTCGATCCGTCGATCGGGACCGCACGAGAGGTGAGCGAAGCGCTCCTCCAGCGGCGGGTGCTCACCAAGGACACGCACGGCCACACGCTGCGGATCGCGCCGCCGCTCGTGATCGACGAACCCGACCTCGACTGGGCCATCGAGCAGATCACCGAGCAGATCACCGAGGCGATCACCGCCCCCGGTTGACCCCCACGAGCGGAATACCGGCGAGCCCGCTGCGTGTCTGACTCGCTCATGGCCCCGGACACGGCGACCGTCCCCACCAAGTACTGGCACGCGCTCGACGACGGCCGTGTGCAGTGCGACGTCTGCCCGCGGGCCTGCAAGCTGCGGGAGGGCCAGCGGGGGGTCTGCTTCGTGCGGATGCGCGAAGACGACGGCGTGGTGCTCACCACCTACGGGCGCTCCAGCGGGTTCTGCGTGGACCCCATCGAGAAGAAGCCGCTCCACCACTTCCTCCCCGGCTCCCCGGTGCTGTCGTTCGGGACGGCCGGCTGCAACCTCGCCTGCCGGTTCTGCCAGAACTGGGACATCTCGAAGTCGAAGGAGACCGACACGCTCGCCGACTCGGCGCTCCCCGACACCATCGCGAACGCAGCGGTGGAGCTCGGGGCGCGCAGCGTCGCCTTCACCTACAACGACCCGGTCATCTTCCTCGAATACGCGAGCGACGTCGCCGACGCGTGCCGGGAGGTCGGCGTGCGGTCCGTCGCGGTGACCGCGGGCTACGTGTGCGACGAGCCCCGGCGCGACTTCTTCTCGCACGTCGACGCCGCCAACGTCGATCTCAAGGGCTTCACCGAGGACTTCTACCACCACGTCAGCGGCGGTCATCTCCGCGACGTGCTCGACACGCTCGAGTACCTCGTGCACGAGACGCCGGTGTGGGTCGAGATCACGACGCTCCTGATCCCCGGCCGGAACGACTCCGATGCCGAGCTCGACGAGATGACGTCGTGGATCGTCGAGCACCTCGGCCCCGACGTCCCGCTGCACTTCAGCGCGTTCCACCCCGACTACCGCATGCTCGACGTGCCGCCGACCCCGGCGTCCACGCTCGTCCGGGCGCGCGCGATCGCCCGCGCCAACGGCGTCCGCTACGCGTACACCGGCAACGTCCACGACGTCGACGGCGGGAGCACGTACTGCCCCGCGTGCGGCGAGCTCGTCGTCGAGCGCGACTGGTACGAGCTGGGCGCGTACCGCCTCACCGACGACGGCGCCTGCGGGTCGTGCGGGACACGCATCCCGGGCGTCTTCGACGGCCCGGCCGGCCGTTGGGGCTCGCGACGCCACCCCGTGCGCCTCCGTGATCGCGTGGCGATCAACCGCTGACGGACCTACCGGGCTCCGGGAGTCGGAGCACGACACCGAACTGGCCCACGTCGCCCGCGCCGCGGTCCCACCCGCCGCGTATCCGCGCGGTGCAGGTCGCGTCGCCGATCCGGCTTCGGGTTCCCGCGACGAGGTTGTGGTAGCGCGCGGCATCGACGCGCGCGAGCCAGCCGACGCGTCGCCCGTTGATCACCACCGCGATCGCATCGGGATCCGCCGGGTTCTCGGGATCGGGCACGAGGTGGGCGGCGGTCGCGACGTCGACGCCGCCGTAGCGACGCTGGCCGCCGGTGAGCGCGAGCAGCGCGTCCTGGTGGCGAGCCTCGCCGACGACCGCCACCGGCTGTTCGCCGGGGAGGGTGACCGGGGACGGCGGCGTAAGCCCTCGGACCTCGGTGAGCCTTCGACGCGACCGGGGAACGGGGGACTCGCCCAGGAGCTCGCGCAGGCGTGCCGGCCCGCCGCCCACCCGGCAACCGAAGCAGTACCAGCGGCACCCGTCGGCGTCGATGTGGAGCGACGGATGGTGATCGTCGTGGAACGGGCAGAGGTACTGGTGGTCGCCGGGCCTGATCGACACCCCCGCGCGTGCCCACGCCGCCGCGAAGTCCGCGCGCTCGGCCTGCGTGCGCTCCACGAACGCGGGGCGGTCGCCACCGAACCCGGCACCGGCGACCGCGGCCGGCGTGGCCACGAACCACGCCGGGGCCGCGCCGAGCGCGATCGAATCAGGATCCCGGCTGGGCACCCACTCGTACCGGTGTCCCGAGCGGTGGAGGCTCGGCGGCGCGACCACCAGACCTCCCTCCGCCTTCACGTCGAGACCGGGGACGAGGGCTCGGGAAGGGATGGCATCCTCAGGGGCTCGGAACCAGAGATGGCGACCACCGCCTCCGGTCCGGACCTCCACGGTGTCCGGCAGCGTGCCCCAGGCACGTTCCCGCTCGGCGAGGTGCTCGTCGCCGCCGTTGCGGGGGTCGACGTCGAGCACGACGACGCCCGAGACCGTGCCGGTGATCACCCCGACGTTCGCCTGCGGCCAGCGTCGCCACCAGTCCTCGATCTGTGCGGCGCTTGGCACCGTGTGCTCGAGCTCCGCCCACGGGAACCGTGGATGCTTCCCGGGTGAGGGGCAGGCGCGGTGGCCGCACGAGCATCGCCCGGCGGTCACGGTGTGCACCGGCACCACCGCCCAACCTCGGCGCGCGTAACCCAGTGCGGCCCGTCCCGGCTCGTCGTCCACGTCGGGATGGTCGACCAACCAGATCGGTGCCGCAAGTCCCGGCGCCGACGACGCGTCCATTCGGCATTCTCTTCCGTCGCGACCCGCGAAGCAGCGACCGACCCACCCTGCCCGAGGTCAAGTTCGGTCGAGTGGTGCACGCCGACGTCGGCGCGCCGGCGGCGTCAGCTGAGGACGGTGCCCTCCATGAACTGGACGACGCCGACCGCGCTCTCGAAGGTGCCGGTGATCCCCGAGCTGGTGTACCCGGCGTCGACGATCATGACCTCGCCGGTGACGTAGCGGGCGGCGTCGCTGCACAGGAACGCGAGCGGGCCGGCCTGCTCGTCGGGTCGTGACGCCTCGATCCCCGTCTCGCCCCGGTAGTCGGTGCCGAAGCCGAGCCAGACCTCGGCGTTGGCGCGGGCGAGGGGCGTGTCGGTCGGCCCGGGCAGGATCGCGTTGATGCGGATGCCCTGCGCCAGGAACGGGAACGCCTGGCTGGCCACGTACACGTTGATGGCCTGCTTGCTGAACATGTAGTCGGCGCGCTCGGGGTGCGCCTCGATCCACGCGACCGCGGCGTCGAAGTCGGGAGTCGCGAGGTACTCCTTCACCAGCTCCATGTTGGTGCGCCACCCGAGGCCCGCGGTCGACGAGATCATGCCGATCGCGCTGCCGCGCCCGAGGTAGCCCTTCTCGATCACCCGGTCGATGAGGTGCCGGTGGCCGATGAAGTTGATCTTCTCGATGCCCGGCGTGCCGTCGGCCACACCCGCGCACGAGAACAGCGCGTCGATCGGGCCGCCGCACTCGTCGACCGCGGCGTCGATGCTCGCCTTGTCGCCGAGGTTGACCTTGATCGCCTTGACACCCGCGAGGGTCACGGGCGCGAAGTCCATCACCACGACCTCGGCGCCGAGGTCCTGCACCAGCTCGGCCGTCGCGGCCCCCATGCCGGTGGCACCACCGACGACCAGCGCTCGCTTGCCGTCGTAGCGGAATGCGTCTGCCTTCATCTGCGTGCTCCTGTCGTCGGTCCCGGAGATGCCTCGACGCTAGCGGTCCGGCGTCGGTGTCGGCCACGTCGACCGGCCGTCCGGCGGTGAGGGTCGCGAGGACCCACATGGCGCTGCTACGTGTGGTGCTGCACGAAGTGGAGCATCGCGATGTGCTTGTCCGTGTCGCGCTGCATCGAGCTCGACCAGGAGCGACCAGAGCGTGGTGTCCTTGGTGTCGCGGAGATCCTTCTGCAGCTTCTTGAGCTCCTTCTTGTCCTCGAGCTCCCGCTCCAGGAGCTCGTCGGTCAGCTTGCGGACCGCGGTGCCGTCGACCCGGTCGAAGTCCATGCGGGGGATCGCCGGATCTCCGCTGTGGAACTCGGCGTCGTGACGCAACGAGTCGGCGAGCTCGTTGAACAGCATGTGGTGACGGCGCTCGTCCTCGATGAGGAGCTTCACGAGGTAGGTCAGCGCGTGCGAGTAGGTCGCGTCGGCCGCCGCCGCGTACCGCTCGAGAACCTCCCGTTCGTTCTGCACGTGCTCGACCAGGTGCGTGTAGAGCTCCTGCTCGATGGAGCTCGCCCCCGTCAGCTTGTTCGTCTCGTCGGTCATGAGCTCGATTCCTCTCCGGCCCGCGGCACCCGTGATCCGGGTGGGTCCGCGGGACCGTGGTCAGGGCTTCGATGTGGTCAGGAGGTTGCTGATCGAATGGGGAGGGGCGACGTCGAGACCGTCGGGACCGTTGAGGTAGCCGGCGGTGGCGCCCGGCGCTCCGAGGTGCCCGTACTGCCAGACGATGCGGTTGGTACGCGGGTCGACGACGATGACCCGGTGGTTGTGGTCGTCGGTGGCGATGACGTCGCCGTTGGGCAGCGCCTTGGCGATGGACGGATGGTTGAGGGCGTCGGCGCCCGTGGGCGCGTACCGCCAGAGCAGCGCGCCCTGGGCGTCGAAGGTCTCGATGGTTCCGGGTGACGAGTAGTCGACGGTGAGGTAGGTCCCGGGCTTCACCTCGCTGGTGTCCGACGGGTAGCCGATCCCCGGCGGATGCACGGCCGCGTAGACGGTGCCCGTGAGATCCATCTCGTCGACCCAGTCACCGTTGATCTCCGTCACGAGGAAGTGGCCGTTGCGCATCGGGAAGGCGCCGTTGGGACTGCCGAAGCGCTGCGGCGGATCGTGCACGCACTCACCCGTCCGGCCGAACGTCTGCGCCGGAGTGTGGGTGCCGCCGCCGATCAGGAGCAGACGGCAATTCTTGATGTCGGCCGTGAGCACGTCACCGTTCTTCAGCACCAGCGCGTCGTCGGGGTTCCAGAGCTGGTTCGGGCCCGAACCCTCGGCGCCCGCGGTGCCGTAGGACCACACGACCCGGTGCTTGGCGATGTCGATGAGGCTGAGCGTGAAGTTCTCTTCCTGGGTGGCGATCACGTGCCGGTGGTCCGGGGTGAAGAAGGCGTCGTCGGGCGTCGGCAACGTCTGGCCCTTGGCGGCGTCGGCGGCGCGCGGGAACTCCCAGATGATGCGGCCGCGCGGGTTCACCTCGATCAGGCGGTTGTTGCCCTCGTCGGCGATCAGCACCGGGCCGGGCAGCACGGACGGATCAGAGCCGGGCGCCAACGGGCTCGCCGCCGCCGACTTCCTGCGACTCTTCGAGCGGGTGCTCGGGCGCGCGAACACGCTCGGCGAGCCCATCGACAGCGCCGTGACGACGAGGGACAGCAGGGCCAACCGGATCAGGAGGGGGTGCCCATGTCGGCCCATGTCCTCTACCTATACCCGCGCCGACGCCCCGCGAAAGAGCCGAAAGTCCCCCAGATCGTCGACGGAGCGGCTGACCCACCTTGACTCGTCGGCTCGTGGCGACCATCGTGCGGGCTGTGCCCCGGAAGCGCCGCGCAGCGCACGGGATGCGCCGGAAGGACGGGTATGTCCGACATCGTCGAGGCACTCACCGACGTCGTCGGCCCCGGCGCGGTCTCGGCCGGTGAGGCGATCCACGACGACTTCACGCACGACGAGGCGCTGACCGCGGTCGCGCAGCACCCGCTCGCCGTCGTGCGCCCGGCGACGACGGCGGAAGTCGCACGCGTGGTCGAGCTCGCGGCCGGTGCCGGCGTTCCCCTCACTGCGCGAGGTTCGGGCACGGGGCTCTCCGGCGCGTGCATCCCCGTCGAGGGCGGCGTCGTCGTGGCGTTCGAGCGCATGAACGAGATCATCGAGATCGATCTCGACAACCACGTCGCGGTCGTGCAACCGGGCGTCACCCTCGACCAGCTCGACCAGGCCGTCCGGCCGCACGGTCTGGTGTACCCCGTCTTCCCGGGCGAGAGCTCCGCGAGCCTCGGCGGCAACGTCGCGACCAACGCGGGTGGGATGCGCGCCGTGAAGTACGGCGTGACCCGTCACCAGGTCCTCGGCCTCGAAGCGGTGCTCGGCACCGGTGAGGTCATCCGCACGGGCGGCAAGTTCGTGAAGGCGACGACCGGCTACGACCTCACGCAGCTCGTCGTCGGATCCGAAGGCACGCTCGCGCTGGTCACCGAAGTGACCCTCCGGCTCTCGCCGCGACCCGCGTTCGCGCAGACCGTGCTGGCGCCGTTCGCGACCCTGGGCGACGTGACCGCGGCGGTCCCGAAGATCGTCGCGAGTGGTCTCGGCCCGCTGCTCGTCGAGTACATCGACGTGATCACGATGGACGCGATCACCACGAGCCACGGGGTCGAGCTCGGCGTCGACCCCGCGGTCAAGGCGCAGGCGCTCGCGTATCTCGTCGTCGTGCTCGAGGATCGGCGTGACGACCGCCTCGACGAGAACACCGAAGAGCTCGCGGTCCTGCTCGCCGGCCTCGACGCACTCGACGTCTACGTGCTTCCGTCGTCTGCGGGTACACAGTTGATCGAGGCGCGTGAGCAGGCGTTCTGGACCGCCAAGGCGGCCGGCGCCGACGACATCCTCGACATGGTGGTGCCCAGGGCGGCGATGCCGCAGTACCTGACCGCGGTCGCCGACCTCGCGCGGGCACGCGGATCGCTCGTCGTGGGTTGTGGGCACGCCGGTGACGGCAACGTCCACCTCTCGGTGTTCGAGCCGGACACCGCAGCGCGACAGGAGCTCATCCACGCCGTCTTCGCCGCGGGCATGGCGCTGGGCGGCGCGATCTCGGGCGAGCACGGCATCGGCACCGAGAAGAAGGTGTACGTCGCCGAGCTCGAAGACCCCGCGAAGCTGGCGCTGATGCGCCGGATCAAGGCCGCCTTCGATCCGCACGGCATCCTCAACCCGGGCACCATCTTCGACCTGGGCGAGGCCGGACCGTGAACGGCGCGCAGGCACTCGTCCGCACGCTGGTCGCGTGCGGCGTCGACACCTGCTTCATGAATCCCGGCACCTCCGAGATGCACTTCGTCGCCGCGCTCGACGCCGTCCCCGAGATGCGGGGCGTGCTCACCCTCTTCGAAGGGGTGGCGACCGGTGCCGCCGACGGCTTCGGGCGCATGGCCGACCGGCCGGCCGCGACCCTGCTGCACCTCGGACCCGGTCTCGGCAACGGGCTCGCCAACCTGCACAACGCGCGCAAGGCGCGGACCCCCGTCGTCAACATCGTCGGCGACCACGCGACCTACCACAAGCAGTACGACGCGCAGCTCGAGTCCGACATCGACACGGTCGCCCGCAACGTCTCGCGCTTCATCCGCTGGTCGGCCGAGACCGGTGAGGTCGGCCACGACGCGGCCGACACCGTCGCGGCGGCGTTCGGCCCGCCCGGTCAGGTGGCGACCCTCGTGCTGCCCGCCGACGTCTCGTGGGGCGACGGCGGTGCACCGGCGATGGCGAAACCCCCGCCGCGGCGCGGAGAGGTCGACGACGGTGTCGTCCGCGCCATCGCCGAGGCGTTGCGCTCGGGTGAACCGGCGGTGCTGCTCGTCGGCGGGACCGCGTGCCGCGACGCGGCATCGGCGCGGGCCCGCTCGATCGCGGACACCACGGGGGCCCGGCTGTGGTGCGAGACGTTCCCGGCGCGGATCGAGCGGGGTGCCGGGCGGGTGGAGGTCGACCGCCTCGCCTACCTCGCCGAGTTCGCGGCGAACCAGCTCGACGGGGCGCGTCACCTGGTGCTCGTCGACGCCCAGGCGCCGGTCTCGTTCTTCGCCTACCCCGACACCGCGAGCTGGCTGGCGCCCGACGGCTGTGAGGTCCACACCCTCGCCGGGCCCTCCGACGACGCGCCCGCCGCCCTGGCCGCGCTCGCCGACGCGTTGGGCGCGCCGACCGAACCCGCGGCGCGCCAGCCGCTCGCGCCGCCGGAGCTGCCCACCGGACCGCTCACGGCCGAGGCCGTCTGTGCCGCGCTCGGCGCGCTGCTCCCCGAGGGCGCGATCGTGTCCGACGAAGGCAACACGTCGGGCCTGTTCGCCGCCGGCTTCACCGCCGGCGCCCCACCGCACGACTGGCTGTGCCTCACCGGCGGGGCGATCGGCCAGGGACTGCCGGTGGCCGTCGGTGCCGCGACCGCGTGCCCCGACCGGCGGGTGGTCGCGCTCGAAGCGGACGGCAGCGCGATGTACACCGTGCAGGCGTTGTGGACCATGGCCCGCGAGGGCCTCGACGTCACGACGATCCTCTGCAACAACGGTTCGTACGCCGTGCTCAACATGGAGCTCGCCCGGGTCGGCGCCGAGGGTGCGGGACCGCGGGCCAAGGCGATGCTCGACCTCCATCGGCCCGACCTCGACTTCGTCGCCCTCGCCCACGGCATGGGCGTGCCCGCGACGCGCGCGAGCACCGCCGAGGAGTTCAACCAGCAGCTCGGTCGTGCGCTCGCGACCCCGGGACCGTCGCTCGTCGAGGCGATCGTCCCGTCCATCATCCCCTAGGACACGTGGATGGCGCCGCGCGAGCTCGTCGTGTTGGGGACCGCGGGGCAGGCGCCGACGCGGGACCGCAACCACAACGGGTACCTGCTGCGTTGGGACGACGAAGTGCTCCTCTTCGACCCCGGCGAGGGCACGCAACGCCAGCTCATCCTGGCCGACGCCACCAGGCCGTCGATCACGCGGATCTGCATCTCGCACTTCCACGGCGACCACTGCCTCGGGCTTCCCGGCGTGTTGCTCCGCCTCTCGCTCGACCAGGTGGAGCATCCCGTCGACGTCTACTTCCCGGCAAGTGGTGAGCCCTACTTCGAACGCCTGCGCCACGCGACGATTGCCGACGAGACCCTCGACGTGCGCCCCCACCCGCTGACCGGCCCGGTCGTCGCCGATCCCGGTCCGCCGTTTCGCCTCCTCGCGTTGCCCCTCGAGCACGGTCCCGAGACGCTGGGCTGGCGCCTCGAGGAACCCGACGGGCATCGCATGCTGCCGGACCGGCTCGAGGAGCTCGGCGTGCACGGCCCTGACATCGGCGCGCTGCTCCGGGAGGAACGGCTCCGCATCGATGGACGGCTCGTCACGCTCGACGAGGTCAGCGAGCCCCGCCGCGGGCAATCCGTCGCGTTCGTCATGGACACCCGGATGTGCGACGCCGCCGTCGAGCTCGCGCGCGACGTGGATCTGCTCGTCTGCGAGTCGACCTTCCTCGACGGCGAACGGGCGCTGGCGGAGCGGTACCACCATCTCACCGCGCGGCAGGCCGCGTGGCTGGCGCGTGAGGCCGGTGCCCGCCGCCTCGTCCTCACCCACTTCTCGCAGCGCCACCGCGGCGAGGACGAGTACCTCGCCGAAGCCGCCGCCGTGTTCCCTGACGTCGTCGTCGCCCGAGACCTGCTCCGGGTCCCCATCCTGCGTGAGCGCCACCTCGAGGCGCGTCACGAGGCCCCCGACCCGCTCAGCGGGGCAGCCGGTCCAGCAGCCGACGGGTGACCAGCGCCGAAGCCGCGGCCGGTTCGAAGTCGCGGGCACCCGCCCCGACGACGCCCTCGAGGTCACGGGTGAAGGTCGGTCGCGCCAGATGGCGGTGCAGCCGCGCGACGAACGTGCCCCGGGGGATCCGCCCGAGACCCGCGACCCGGCAGGCGTGCTGGAACGCCGCGAGCACGGCGGTGTCGTCGACCTCGCAGCGTTCGAGCCCGACCCAGAGGTCGAACAGGTCGCGGCTTCGCGACCGGCGGTACAGCTCGCGCAGCAGGAGCCCGAGGAGCTCCGCCGTGTCGTAGGTGAGCACCGTCGGGCCATCGGCGTCGCCGCTCGCCGCGAGTTGCCGGCGTACCGGGGGCGACGCCGGCTGGGTCTCCCGGGTCTCGAGATCCACCCGGAGGTGCAGGCGACCGGGCGCGCCCGACCAGGTCGGCGTGAGGTAGGCGCGAGGCAGGTGCCGGACCTCGGTGCGGACCGCGAGGCCCACATCGTCCGCGGCGTCGCGCAACGCGTCGAGCACCGCGCCGATCCCGGAGGTGCTGCGTCGCGCGTACTCGAGCGCGACGCACGCGCGCAACGGTGCGGGCAGCACCAGCCGGTGCAGGGCGAGGCCACCGCGCAGCAACAGTTCGTCGCGCAGCTCCGGGTGTGACGCCACCGCGACAACGACTCGGGTCAGCAGCAGGTCGCGTATCGCCGCCTCGCGTGTCGCGCCACCGAGGTCGGCGTGCCAGGCGGCGACGTCGCGTTCCCGCAGGCGTCGCGTCTCGGCCACGGCCGTTCCGAGGATGGCCGTTCAGAAGCGCAGGAGCAGCGCGACCGGGCCGTGCTCGCCGAGGTCACCGGGATCGACGATCACGACCTCGCCGCTCTTGCCGAGCACGACGTCGATGAGCTCGTCGGCGGCGTCGTCGATCACCCCGGGCGCGCTCGCGTCACCCGCGGGCTCGAGCCCCTCGTCGACCTCCCGCGCCGGGTACACGTAGTCGTTCTCCAGGAACAGGACCCGGGCCCGGCCCTCACGGGCTGCGGCCCACGCGGGCTTGATGCCCACGAGCGTCTTCCCGGTGCCGACGCCCTCGCTCACCCCGGCGATCGCGGTGGCGCGCTCCGCGGCGGCGTACGCGTCGATCAGCGGCACCGCGAGCTCGGCGAGCTCACGCGGGCTCGCGTTCTCGTAGTTCCCGGGTACCCGCCCGACGATCGACGAGCCGTGGTTGGTCACCTCATCGAAGAACGCGAGGTCACGTTCGGGGCCGCTGACCACCAGCGGCGTCGGGTCGGCGTCGGCCACGGCCTTCAGGGCCTGGTCGACGTCCCGGAAGAACGCCTTGTGCTCCGTCTCGGCGATCGCGTTGCGCTGCGGGAAGTCCTGGTGGCCCGCCGGCTCCCCGCGCACACGGTCGAACGCGACGGGGAACCCGTCGGCGGTGTGTTCGTCGAGGGCTGCTCCCTGGCCCGCGAACAGCCGGGTCGGCTGCTCACCCAACACGAGCATCCGGTAGCGGGGGCTGCGCTCGACCCCGCGCAGCAGATCGCGGGTCATGAACCGGGGTTCGACCGCCACCCGCGCCGGCACCGCGAACGGGAGCTGGAGCACGTGGGACTCGCCGGGCGCGACGAAGATCGCCAGGCCGTCGGTCGGGTGGTTCCAGTCGACCGACGCGACGGCATCCCGGATGCCCTGCACGACGTCGGCCGCGTCCCGTTTCCCGAGCTCGCCCTCCAGGCGGCGAGTCGCCTCGTCGGCCAGGTCGCGCAGTCGGATGGGATCCTCCGTGTTCCCCGGGAGCTGCCGCTGCGTCGGGGTGAGGATCGTCACCGCCGGGTAGGCGCGGCGTGCGCGCAGCTTGGCGAGATCCGGGAGCTGGAGGTCGGCGACTGCCATGGTTGTCTCCTCGTCGGGGGCACGGGGCTTCCATGCTGGCGCACCCTCGGGCTCCCACCCAGGGCCGAACGTCCCGCACCGCCGTCGCCGGACCGCAACGCCGCCCGGCCCGGGACCGGTCGGCCTAGCCGACGTACGCGCCCGGATCGCGCTCGAACGCGTGCAGGCACCCGGGCGCGCAGAACCAGTAGTCGGTGCCGCCGTGCACGGTGTGGTACTTCGCCCGGTCGACGAACACGGTCATGCCGCACACCGGGTCGACGGCCTCTCGCGGCGCCGCCGTCGCCGCCGAGCGCATCTGGCCCGCGGCCCGGCGTGCCACCAGGTCGGCGAGCACCGCCACCGCGATCTCGGCGTTGTCGACCGGCCCGAGGTCCAGCCCCGCCGGCGCGTGGATACGCGCCAGCTGCTCGTCGTCGAGCCCCTGCTCGCGCAGCATCTCGAGCAGCGCCGACGCCCGCTTCTCGGCCGCGACCACCCCGAGGTAGCCGGCGTCGGTGTCGAGCGCGGCCGCCAATGCGAGGTCGTCGTAGTGGCCCTGGGTGGCGACGATGATCGCGGTCGACGGCCCGATGCCGAGGCCGGTCAGGTCGAGGGTGGTGCGCACCAGCTCGGGGTGGGGGTGCTCGTCGGCGCGGCCGCCGTCGTCGATGACCGCGACGTCCCAGCCCAGCGACCGGGCCTGCACCGCGAGCGCGTGCACCGCGGGCGAACGGCCGAACACCACCACCTGCGGCGCGGGGAGGAACGGCTCCAGGTAGATCTCCATCGCGCCCTCGCTCTCACACGCCATCGGGATCGTGAGCATCTCGTCGTGCTCGTGCGCCGCCAGCTCCTCGGGGGAGCCGAGGAACAGCAGCCGCGCCGCGCCGTCGCCCATCGCCGCCAGCGCTTCCCGCACCACCGTGGGCTCGGCGCACGCGCCCCCGAGCCACCCGCGCACGGTGCCGTCGCCCAGCACGATGCCCTTCGAGCCGATGTGCCCCGAGCTCGGCGCCCGGCGCCACACGACCGTGGCCAGCGCGAACGGGTGGCGGGCCCGCGTGAGCTCGACCGCGGCGGCGAGCACGTCGGCGTCCACGAGACGGACCTATGCCGGCCCCGGCGCCGACTGGATCGCCGACCACACGCGGTCGGGGAGCAACGGCATGTCGATGTTGCGGACGCCGAGGTGCGCGAGCGCGTCGATCACCGCGTTCACGTACGCCGCCGGCGAGCCCACCGTCGCCGACTCGCCGACACCCTTGGCGCCGATCGGGTGGTGCGGCGACGGCACGCACGTCTCGAGCAGCTCGAACTTCGGCGTCTCCCACGCGGTGGGGATCAGGTAGTCCATGAAGTTCGACCCGATGCAGTTGCCCTCCTCGTCGAAGGTGATCCACTGCATCGACGACATCGCGAACCCCTCGGTGAGCCCGCCGTGGATCTGGCCCTCGACGATCATCGGGTTGATCCGCACCCCGCAGTCGTCGAGCGCCACCATCTGGCGCACCTTCCACACCCCGGTCTCGGCGTCGATCTCCACCACCACGACGTAGCTGCCGTAGGGGTAGGTGAGGTTCGGCGGGTCGTAGTAGTGCACGTCTTCGAGGCCGTACTCCATGCCGTCGGGCAGGTTGGTGTAGGCCGCCAGCGCGACGTCCTGGATGGTGACGCTCCGGTCCGGCGAGCCCGCCACCGAGAAGTTGCCGTTGCTCAGCTCGATGTCGCTGTCGGACGCCTCGAGCAGGTGCGCGGCGATCTTCTTCGCCTTGTCGGCGATCTGGCGCGCCACGACCGCGGTGGCCGCGCCCCCGACCGGCGTGGAACGCGACCCGTAGGTGCCGAGGCCGTACGGCGTGTTGTCGGTGTCGCCCTCCACCACCTTCACGTCGCTGGAGGGGATCCCCAGCTCGTCGGCGACGATCTGGGCGAACGTCGTGGCGTGGCCCTGGCCCTGCGACTTCACGCCGAGCTTGAGGATCGCCTTGCCGGTGGGATGCACCCGCAGCTCGGCGGAGTCGATCATCTTCAGGCCGAGGATGTCGTACTGCTTCGACGGCCCCGCGCCCACCGCCTCGGTGAAGTGCGCGATCCCGATGCCGATGAGCCGCCCCTCGGCGCGCGCCTCCACCTGCTCCTTGCGGAGTGCCTCGTAGCCGACCGCGTCGAGCGCCTTGCGCAACGCGGTGGGGTAGTCGCCGGAGTCGTACACGAAGCCGGTCGGCGTCTCGTAGGGGAACTGCTCGGGCTGGATGAAGTTCTTGAACCGGATCTCCGCGGGGTCGATGCCGAGCTCGTACGCCGCGTTCTGCACCAGGCGCTCGATGAGGTACGACGCCTCGGTGATGCGGAACGAGCACCGGTACGACACACCACCGGGCGCCTTGTTGGTGTACGCACCACGCGTCTTCACGTGCGCGACGGGGTAGTCGTAGCTCCCGGTGACCACGTGGAACAGCCCGGCCCGGAACTTCGTGGGCTGCGCGTCGGCGTAGAACGCGCCCTGGTCCGAGAGCATGTCGACCCGCAGGCCGAGGATGCGTCCCTCGTTCGTGAGCGCGAGCTCGCCCTTCATGTGGTAGTCGCGGGCGAACCCGGTGGAGATGAGGTTCTCGGAGCGGCTCTCCACCCACTTCACCGGCTTGCCGATCACCAGCGACGCCGCCGTCGCCACCACGTACCCCGGGTACACCGGCACCTTGTTGCCGAAGCCCCCGCCGATGTCGGGGCTGATGATGCGGATGTTCTGCTCGGGCAGGCCCGACACCATCGCGAAGACCGTGCGGTGCGCGTGCGGCGCCTGCGACGTCATGTAGATGGTCGCCTGGCCGCTCACCGAGTTGACGTCGGCGAGGATGCCGCACGTCTCGAGCGGCGACGGGTGCGAGCGCGGGTAGTGCGTCTCCAGCGACACGATGCGGTCCGCCTTGGCGAACGCCGCGTTGGTCGCAGCCTCGTCGCCGCTCTCCCACGTGTACACGAGGTTGTCGGTCTGGCCCTCCTTGTCGTCCCGGATGACCACCGTGCCCTCGGCCAGCGACTGCTGGGGTGTGGTGATGGCGGGGAGCAGCTCGTAGTCGACGTCGATGTGCTCGAGCGCGTCCTCCGCGATGTAGGGGTCGGTGGCGACCACCGCCGCGACCTCCTGGCCCTGGAACCGCACCTTGTCGGTCGCCAGCACCGCCTGGGTGTCGCCCGACATCGTCGGCATCCACGCCAGGTTGTAGCCCGCGAGCAGCTCGCCGGTCACCACCGCGACCACGCCGTCCATGGCCTCGGCGCCGGACGTGTCGATGCTCTTGATGCGCGCGTGGGCGACGGGCGACCGCAGGATCGCCATGTGCAACATGCCGGGCAGGATGTGGTCGTCGAGGTAGTTGCCCTGGCCCGCGGTGAAGCGGTCGTCCTCGATCCGCTTGACCGAGTGGCCGATGCCGCCGATCTCGGCCGTGGTGGTGGGCTGCGGTTGGGTCGTGGTCATGACGACGCTCCTGCGGTGGCGGCGGCCGCGGTGTCGGCGGCCGCGGCGCGGATGGCCTTGACGATGTTCATGTAGCCGGTGCAGCGGCAGATGTTCCCGGAGATGGCCCAGCGCACCTCGTCGTCGGTGGGGTCGGGGTTCTGCTCGAGCAGCGCGATGCCGACGAGCATCATCCCCGGGGTGCAGAACCCGCACTGGAGGCCGTGCGCCTCCTTGAACGCGGCCTGCATCACCCCCGGGATGCCCGCGTTGCTCAGGCCCTCGACGGTCGTGAGCGAGTGGCCGTCGGCCTGCACCGCGAACATCGTGCAGGACTTCATCGGCGTGCCGTCGACCAGCACCGTGCACGCGCCGCAACTGGTGGTGTCGCAGCCGACGTGGGTGCCGGTGAGCTCCGCATGGGAGCGGATGAAGTCGACGAGGAGCGTGCGGGGCTCGACGTCGTGGGTGTAGTCGGTGCCGTTCACCGTGACGGTGATCTCCACGATGCTGCTCCTCCTCGTGTTCCTCGTGTCGCTCGTGTCGCTCGTCGGGCTCAGTTCCCCTGGGCTTCGTCCGCGGCGGCGGTGAGCGCGCGCCGCGTGAACACCCGCACCACGTTGCGCTTCCACTCGGCGGTGCCGCGCACGTCGTCGCGCGGCTCCGCGGCCTGGGCCGCCAGCTCGCCCGCGGCGGTGAACGCGTCGAGCGTGGGTTGCTGGCCCACCAGCGCCGCCTCCGCCGCGGTGACCTTCGTGTTCACCGGGTTGACCGCCGTGAGCGCGAGCCCCGCGCGCGATCGTGCCGTCGGCCGCCAGCTCGAGGTGTGCCGCCACCGCGACGGTCGCGTAGTCGCCGACCTTGCGTTCGAGCTTCTGGTACGACCCGCCGGCGCGCCCCGAGGGAACGGGGATGTGCACCTCGGTGACCATCTCGTCGTCGGCCAGCGCGTTGCCGAAGAAGTCGACGATGAACTCGGTGATCGGGATCGCCCGCTCGCCGTTGCTCCCGCGGCGATCACGCTGGCACCGGTCGCCAGCAGCACCGAGTTCCAGTCGCCCTCGGGATCGCAGTGGGCGACCGAACCGCACAACGTGCCGCGGTTGCGCACGAGCGGGTCCGAGATCCACGGCGCCGCGGACCGCACGGCGCCGAACGTGAGATCCGAGGCGGCGATGTCGGCGTGGCGCACGAGGGCGCCGACGCGCAGGTGCCCGTCGGCCCGCTCGAGGGCGTCGAGCCCGGCGATCCCGTTGATGTCGACCAGCTTCGCCGGGGTGGCGAGGCGGGTCTTCATCATCGGGATCAGGCTCTGACCCCCGGCGAGGAACCGGGTCTCGTCGCCACCTTCACGTTTCGCCGTCACCGCCTCGTCGACGGAGTGGACTGCGACGTAGTCGAACGAGGATGGGAACACGTGGGTCTCCCTCTCGCGATGAGCGCGTGCACGCGCACCCTATCCCTCGGCCCGGGAAGTCGCCACGGCGGCCGGGACCGGTTGCCGCCGTCGACTGCGGAGGAGACAATGGCGGCTCGTGGGGTCGTTGCGGTTCTTCCGTCGGGTGAAGGTGCTCCCGGGAGTCACCATGAACCTGAGCAAGTCGGGCCCGAGCTTCTCGGTCGGCGTGCGCGGCGCGCACGTGACCGTCGGGCGCCGGGGTGTACGCAAGACGGTCGGCATCCCCGGCACCGGCCTCTTCTACACGTCACGCCATGGCCACCACACCGGCGTCCACACCGCGGCGAGCCGGCCCCCGGGCTGAACCGGTCACGCCGTCGACACCGCCGTGTCCACGGTCGCGCTGCGGCGGTAACGTTGCCGTGTCGGTCGTCGTCGATTCGGCCTCTTCCCCGAACTGAGACTGTGATCGGGGAGAAGCCATGACCGTCGACGAGGACCGGATGCACCTGCGGACCCGGCTGGAGGAGCTGGTTGGTGTGAGCGGCGCCGAGATCCTGATGGACCGTCCGCCCGGTGGGTGGGGTGATCTGGTCACCAACCACACGCTCGATCTGCGCTTCGCCGCGTTCGAGGAGCGCTCGGATCGCAAGCTCGACGCGCTCGAAGCCCGCATGGATCTGCGTTTCGCCGCGATCGAGCACCGGTTCGACCGCTTCGAGCACGAGCTGCTCGGCCACGTCGACCGCCGTCTCCGTGCGCAGGCGTGGATGACGATCTCCACGATCGTCGCGGCGATGGGGATCCTGGTGGCAGCGGTACGCCTCTAGCGCGTCGAGCGCGGGGCGCCCGCGGGGGAGCGGCGTGAGCAGGATGTGGAGAGTGACGGGCAGAGTTGTTGCGTTGCTCGCGGCGGTGGCGACCGGGGTTTCCGCCGCATCCGTCGCGGCCGGCGCGCCCCGGAGCGCGATCCGGCACGTCGTGGTGATCGTGCAGGAGAACCACACGTTCGACAACTACTTCGCCCACTACTGCGCGCACCGCGTCGACCCGAAGAGCAAGGAGCCGATGTGCGACGGCGGGCCGGCGACCTACCCGGGGACGACCACTGCACCGGTCGTCCTCGACGATTCTACCAACGCCGTCTTCGATCCCAACCACGAGCAGGCGTGCGAAGTCGCCGAGATCAACGGCGGCGCGATGGACGGCTTCTTCACCGCGCCGCGGACCGACAGCATCTGCGGCGACCCGCGGAACTTCGCGTACGCCGACGCGGGGCCGTCGTCGCCCGTCGCCTACTACCAGCGGCTGGCGACGCACGGCGCGTTGGCCGACCGCTACTTCCAGTCCGTCGCCGGGCAGTCGACGTCGAACGACATGTACCTCTGGACCACCCGCTTCGAGTTCGTCGACAACTGGTACGAGCCCGACGCCGTGGGCGCGCAGTGCTCGACCACCCTGGTGAAGAAGCAGTACGACGACGTGACCGACCCGAGCGGCAACCGCAACCTCGGCCGGACCCTCTCCGACGCCGGTGTGAGCTGGGCCTGGTACGGCGAGGGCTACGCGGCGATGCAGGCCGCCGGTTCGGGGTGCCCGGCCGCGTCCGCCGAGTGCCCGATCGCGCCACTGCGCACGTCGCCGTGCGTGTACGACCCCGGCGACATGCCGTCGCAGTACTTCGCCAGCTCGGTCGACCGGCCGGCGCACATCGCGCGACTACTCGCGGTTTGCCACCGACCTCGCGCGCGGCACGTTGCCCAGCGTGGTGTTCGTGAAACCCATCGGCTACAAGACCGAGCACCCCGGCCTCGGCCAGCGGCTCTCACCCGGCGTGCAGTTCGTGCGTGACACCGTCGCCGCGGTCGAGCACTCGAAGCTGGCGAAGCACACGCTCGTGTTGCTGACCTACGACGAGGGCGGCGGCTACTACGACCACGTGCCCACCCCGCCGACGAGCGCGGTAGACGCTCAACCGTACGGGCCTCGCATCCCGCTGCTCGCGGTCGGCCCGCTCGCGCGCTCGGGCGCCGTGTCGCACACGCGGATGGAGCACGCCTCGATCGTGCGCTTCATCGAGTGGAACTGGCTCGCCGGCAAGACGGGTCAACTGCAGGGACGCGACGCCACCGCGCACAACCTCGGCAGCATGCTCGATCCCTCGCTCCACGTGCCGGCCTGACCCCGGTCGCGACCCGCGAGCGGCCGGCGGGCGTCAGGTCGTCGCGCGCGCCTCGGCGGTGAGCACGCTGTCGAGGAGACCGGGGAAGCGGGCCTCGAGGTCGTCTCGCCGCAGCGTGTAGTAGCGGCGCGTGCCGTCGACCTGGGCGCGCACGACGCCCGCCTCGCGCAGCACCTTGAGGTGGTGGCTGCCGGTCGACTTGCTCACCGGCAGCGGGATCTCGTGGCACGCGATCGCGCCGGCGGACTCGTCGAGGATGCGCACGATCTGCAGCCGCACCGGGTCGGCGAGCGCCTGCAGCACGTCGACGAGCTGCAGCTCCCCGCGCTCCGGATACTCGAGTTCGCCCACGTGCTCCATCATGCCGCCTCGAGCACGACGTGCGCGTCCTCGTCGAGCGCGGCCGTCGCCGCCGGGCGCAGCAGCCACGCCACCAGGCCCGACGCCACGATCACCACCGCCATCGCGATCCACAGCGTGGAGTCGAACGCGCTGACGAACGAGTCGCGGGCGCCCGTCGCGATCACACCGCCGCGTGAGCCACCGACCGCGGACGCGTGCTGCAACGCCTCGGCGAGCGAGTGGGTCGCCTTCGCCGGCAGGCCGCTCACCGCGCCGGTGATCGACGACCGGAAGTGTGACGCCACCAGGCTGCCGAGCACCGCGACGCCGAGCGCACCGCCGAGCTCCCGGGTCGTGTCGTTGACCGCCGAGCCGACGCCCGCCTTGTGCAGCGGGAGCGAGCGCATGATCGCGCCGGTCGACGGCGCAGTGGTGAAGCCCATGCCCAGTGCCTGGA
This sequence comes from uncultured Actinomycetes bacterium, assembly GCA_963761055.1. GTDB lineage: Bacteria > Actinomycetota > Acidimicrobiia > IMCC26256 > PALSA-610 > PALSA-610. The sequence goes on from CAVXFO010000001.1 coordinate 969,528, forward strand.
CCACCAGGCCGGTGGCGAACAACCAGTAGCTGCTGGTCAGGGTGCTGGTCGCGGCGACGATGGCCAGGCCCCCGCCGGCGATCAGCAGCCCGGTGCTCACGACGAAGCGCTGGCCGAAACGCTCCACCATCTTCGCCGACTGCGTGGCCGACGCCATGTACGCGAGCGCCCACGGCAGCATGCGGATGCCCGCGCTGAGCGGGTCGTAGCCGTGCACGAACTGCAAGTACTGCGTGAAGATGAAGTACGACCCGAACATCGCGAAGAACACCAGCGTGATCGCGGTGGTCGCCGCGGTGAAGCGCGGGTCACGGAAGAAGTGCAGGTCGAGCATCGGCTCCTTCGCGCGCAGCTCCCACGCCACGAACGCGACCAGGATCACGATGGCGACGCCGAAGGTGGCGAGCGTCTGCGTCGACATCCAACCGTGGTCGGGTGCCTCGATGATCCCGTAGACCAGCGCGCTCAGTCCCGCGATGGAGAGGAGCGCGCCGAGCGGGTCGAGCGGCGTGTGGATCTTCTCGCGCGACCGCGGGATGAGGAAGTAACCGGCGACCAACGCGACGATCACCACGAACACGTTGATCATGAAGATCGAGCCCCACCAGAAGTGCTGGAGCAGCGCGCCGCTGACCACGCCGCCCATCGCCACGCCCACGCCCGCGAACCCGGCCCAGATCGCGATGGCGCGGGGCCGCTCGCTCGGCGGGAACACGTGGGCCAGGATCGACAGGGTCGCCGGCATGACGAACGCCGCGCCGACGCCCATCACCGCGCGCGCCGCGATCACCGCGCCGGCCGAGCTCGACATCACGGCCACCGCGGAGGCGCCGCCGAACACGATCAGCCCGCCGTTCAGCGCGAGCCGGCGGCCGTAGCGGTCGCCGAGGCTCCCTGCGGTGAGCAGCAGGCCGGCGAACACCAGGCTGTACGCGTCGACGATCCACTGCAGCGAGCTCGAGCCGACGTGGAGGCTGTCGGCCAGCGTGGGCAGCGCCACGTTGAGGCTGGCGTTCGACATCACGATCATCACGAGGCTGATGCAGAGGACCCCGAGCGTCCACCAGCGCCGCTCGTAGTCGCGCGCCGATGGCTCCTGCTGCCGGTCGATCTCACGCTCGAGGGGGCTCTCCTGCGGGAGGCGCGCCTCGGGGGTGGTGTCTTGTTCGATAGTCATCGAACTTCTCCAACGCGGTTCCGGGGCGGATGTTTCCGAGAACCCGCGAAATTTTCTCCGGGATGCTCCGGAAGACGACGATCGGGGCGGTGCCGAATCGACACCGGACCACTACGACGCAGGCGCGGGCCGGGGCGGGGGCGGGTCGTCGGGGGCGAGCAGGGCGCCGATCGACCGGAAGATCGCGTCGCTCGAGTTGGGGTAGGCCCCGTCCGTGGCGAACGCCTCCGGCGCGAACGTCACCGCCACCGCGATCGCGATCTTCCGGGACGGGAGGTAGGCCTCGGTCGCGGCGTACCCGCCGAACAGCGGGTTCTGCAGGAGCCACGAGCCCGAGCGCACGATGCCGAGCCCGTAGTTGTAGAAGTCCACCTGCGGGCCGCAGCTGCAGTTGTCCTGCTTGGTCCCGAAGCCGAGCAGGTTCGGGCCGGTCTGCGCCTCGTACGACGACTTCGAGAGGAGCTTCCCGCCGCCGATGCCCTCCGCGGTCCGGGTGAGATCGACGATGTCCGACGTCTGGACCGAGCCGTCGGCCAGCGTCCAGGACGGGTTCCAGAAGGTCGACTCCTCGGTGAAGGCGTTCCCCGCCGGGATGCCGAGGACGACCCGCCGTTCGGAGCTGAACGCGTGCAGCACCGGGCTCGGGATCGCGGCGGTCTGGGAGGCCACGGTGTTGGTCAGGCCGAGCGGGCGTAGCACCTGGTCGCGGAGCAGCGCGGCCAGCGGCTTCCCGCCGACCCGTTCGAGGATCTGGCCGAGGATCACGACGTTGGTGTGCGCGTACCCCCAGTTCGTCCCGGGTGGGAAGGAGACCGGGCGCGAGAACGCATAGTCCAGCAGCTCCTGGGTGGTCGTCGCCCGGAACGGATCGGCGAGCTGCGCTTCCTCGAAGGCGGGAGTCGTCACGTAGTCCGGATAGCCCGACGTCATGTTCGCGAGCATCTTCAGGGTGACGGTGTCCGCCTCGGGCAGGTCGGGGAACCACTTCCCGACCGTGTCGTCGAGGCTCACCTTGTGCTGGTCGACGTACTTCAGCAACAGGGTCGAGACGTAGGAGATCGCGACCGCGCCGTTGCGGAAGTGCATGTCGGTGGTGGCCGGCACCCCGGTCATCGACGTGCCGAATCCGCGCGTCACCACGGGCTTGCCGTCGACGGTGACCCGGACGATCACCGCTCGGAGGTGGTCGTTCTGCAGGGCTTCGCGGGCGATCGCGGTGATCGCCGCCGCCGGTGCCTTCGGCGTGCTCGGCGGAGTCGCCGCCCCGGCCGGGGCACCGACGACGGACGCACCAACCGCCGCGAGCGCGAGCGCGCACACCGCGAGGAACGACGCGGCTCGTGGCCGCCTGGATTCGTCGCCCAGCAGCGGAGGCGCTCAACCGGTGAACCGGGGCGGGAGGGCCATCGCCACGCCGGCAGTCGCGGAACGGCGCGGATTGCTGCGAAGGGGAGGCATGAGGGCACGAAGTTACCAAATGGCGGCGTGGACTCCGGCTCCGTGGACTCGAGGTCGACTCAGCCGATCTGGCGCTCGTGGCCCTCCCAGTAGGGCGCCCGGATCTCGCGCTTGAGGAGCTTGCCCGAGGGGTTGCGGGGGAGCACGTCGGTGAACACGATCGCCTTCGGGGCCTTGTAGCCGGCGAGGGATTCGCGGGCGAAGGCCACGAGATCGCGCTCGCTCACGGCCGCGCCCTCCCGCGCCACGACGACGGCCATCACCGCTTCGCCCCACTTCTCGTCGGGGACCCCGATGACCGCGACGTCGGCGACGTCGGGGTGCTTGGCCAGCACGTTCTCGATCTCGGCCGGGTAGACGTTCTCGCCGCCCGACACGATCATGTCCTTCACCCGGTCGTGGAGGAACAGGTAGCCGTCGGCGTCGCGGTAGCCGGCGTCGCCGGTCTTGAACCAGCCGTCGTCGGTGACCGCCGCGCGCGTGGCGCCGTCCTGCGCCCAGTAGCCCGCCATGTTGTGCACCGAGCGGGTCCACAGCTCGCCGACCTCGCCGTCGGCCACGTCGAGCCCGGTCGTCGAGTCGACGATGCGGACCTCCACCCACGGGTACGGCTTGCCGCACGAGCGCAGCAATGCGGGTCGGTTCGCCGGGTCGTGGTCGGCGTGGTCGAGCTGGGTGATCGCGCCGGTCGTCTCCGTGAGCCCGTAGAGCTGGATGAACTCGCAGCCGAACACGTCCATCGCCCGGGTGAGGACCGCGTCGGTGATCGGCGACGCGCCGTAGGCGATGGCGCGCAGCGACGAGACGTCGGTGGTCTCCACCCCCGGGGTCATGAGCAGGAACTGGATGACCGCGGGCACGAAGAACGCGTTGGTCACGCCGAACTCCGCGATGAGGGCGAGGATGCGCGCGGGGTCGACCTCTCGCAACAGGACCGTCTGGCAGCCGTGGTACAGCCCCACCATCGCCCAGCCCGTGCCGGCGATGTGGAACATGGGCATCACCGCGAGGTTCACCGACTCCGGTGTGAACCGCCACGAGTCGCTGACCTTGATCGCGCCCTCGAAGAAGTTGTCGTTGGTCAGCATCACGCCCTTGGGCAGGCCCGTGGTGCCCGAGGTGTAGAGCTGGAACGCGACGTCCGAGCCGAGCGGCTCCGCGCCCGGGTCGGTGTCGTCGCCACCGGCGAGCAGCTCCTCGTAGCCGTCCCAGCGCGCGTGGTCGCCGACGGCAACGATCCGCCGCACCGTCACGAGGTCGCCTTCGATGGCCTCGACGTGGCCGGTCAGCTCGGGCCCGACGATCAGGACCTCGGCGCGGGCGTCGTCGACGATCTGGGCGATCTCCGCCGGCGCCAGCCGCCAGTTGACCGCCACGCACACCGCGTTGAGCTTCGAGAGCGCGAACGTGACCTCGAAGTACTCGGGTCCGTTCATGTCGAGGAACGCCACCCGGTCCTGCGCGCCGACACCCGCCGCCGCGAGCGCGTTCGCCAGCCGGTTGGACCGCCGGTCGAGGTCACCGAAGGTCAGGGTGCGACCCTGGTACTCGATCGCCGGTGCGTCGGGACGCTCACGCCCGTGCGTGCGGACGACCCCTGCGAGCGAGGTGATGCCGGCCGTGCCCCGCTCGCGATCCCCCATGGCGAGATCCTGCCATCTCTCGCGGGTGCGTGGGCGCGAGTGGGGGGGAGGGGCGGGGTCGGAGAGCTGGACCCGCAGGTCGGCGGTCGGGCCCGACGACGAGATCGAGAGCCGGCCGAGGTGGCCCAGCATCCGCGGGACGTGGTGGGACCCGACCAACGACCGGGTCGCGGGTGGACCACCTCGTCGAGGTGACCAGGGGGAAACCGGGGGATCGGCGACTGGAACCGCGCGTAGCGCGACTCCGGGCGGCAGCGCACGAACATGGCGACGAGCGCGGCGTCGTCGTCGGGACCCGGCACGCGCACCGAGCCCCGACGACGGATCGACGGGACCACCGTGACGATGCCTCAGCTCGCCTGCAGGTCCTTCACGTCCTGGGTGGTGAGGCACTTGCCGCCCACGCCCCAGTCGCCGCTGCGGACCTCTTCCACCGTGACCAGGGTGAAGGGACGCAGCGCCTCCCCCTCGATGTCGACCATGGTCTCGGTGAGCTTGGTGATCATCTCCTGCTTCTGGTTGGCGTCGAACACGCCCTCGATGAGCTTGACGTCGATGTACGGCATGGGAACGCTCCTTCGGTGTGGTGGCGCTTGGTGGTCGTCACCGGCCGTTCCGGTGACGGGACCGAGCGTGCGCCCATCCGGTTGCGGCGGGCTGGCGGGGCGCCTGCACGGCGCTGGTCCAGCACCTTGCAAGGCACTCGGGCAGACTGCAGCGGTGGACTTCCGTGCCCTCGGCTCGGTCGGGATCGTGGACCGCGACACCCTCCTGCCCCTCGGTGGTGGCATGCCGCGCCGGCTCCTCGCGACCCTGCTCGCGTACCGCAACACGGTCGTCTCCACCGACCGCCTGGTCGAGGTCCTGTGGCCGGACGTCTCGCCGGCGTCGGCCGGCGCCACCCTGCAGAGCTACGTCTCGCGGCTTCGGCGCTTCGTCGAGCTCGGCGACGGCAGCGCCGCACTGGTCAACCGGGCACCCGGCTACGTGCTCGAGGCGCCCGAAGACGTCGTCGACGCCGGTCGTTTCCAGACCCGCCTCGGGGAAGGCCAGGCCCTCCTCGGGCACGACCCGTACGCTGCCCTCGACGCGCTCAATGCCGCGCTCGGCGAATGGCGGGGCAACGCGTTCGCGGAGTTCGCCGACGCCGAGTGGATCCGCCCCGAGGCGATCCGGCTCGAAGAGCTCCGGTTGGTGGCCATCGACGCGCGTGTCGACGCCGACCTGCGCGTCGGCCGCCATCAGGCGGTGGTCGGTGAGCTCGAGGCGTTGCTCGTCGAGCATCCGTTGCGGGAGCAGTTCTCGCGCCACCTGATGGTGGCGCTCTACCGCTCCGGTCGCCAGGCCGAGGCGTTGCGGGTCGCGCACGAGTTCGGTCGCGTGCTGCGCGACGAGCTCGGGCTGGAACCGTCGGCCGCCCTCCGGGAGCTGGAGGTCGCCGTCCTCGAGGAACGCGACGAGCTGGCGTGGGTGCCGCCGCCGGCGGGCGCGCCGCGCACACCGTCGCCGGTCGGTGAGCGGAGCCGCCGGCGCGCGATCCCCGCCGAGACCACGCCCCTCGTCGGCCGCGACCGCGACCTCGAGCTCGCCGCCCGGCTGCTCGAGTCGGGACGCATCCTCACGCTCTTCGGCCCCGGTGGCGTCGGCAAGACCCGCCTCGCACACCGCCTGGCGAGCACGGTCGCGCCCGGATTCGCCGACGGCGTTCGCCTGGTCGAGCTCGCACCGGTGCGGGACCCGCTCGCGGTCAGCGCCGCGGTGGCGGACGCGCTCGACGTTCAGCAGCGCCCGAACCGGTCGCTCGACGACTCGATCGTCGAGATCCTCGCCGCCCAGCAGCTCCTCCTCCTGCTCGACAACTGCGAGCACGTCATCGACACGACCAGCGAGCTGGTCGAGCTCGTCCTGCGCTGGTGCCCGGGCGTGCAGGTGCTGGCGACGAGCCGCGAACCCCTGGGGATCCCCGCCGAGGTCGTCTGGTCGGTGCCGCCCCTCCCGGTGCCGGCCAGCCGCGACGAGGGGATCGACACCCTGGCGGACGTCCCCGCGGTGGAGCTGTTCATGGCGCGCGCCCGATCGGCGAGCGCGGACTTCGTGCTCAACGACGCCACCCGCGCCGCGGTGGCCGAGATCTGCATCCGGCTCGACGGCGTTCCCCTCGCGCTCGAGCTCGCGGCGGCGCGCATGCGCTCCATGAGCCCCGAGCAGCTCGCCGAGCGTCTCCCCGAGCGGTTCCGGGTGCTCGCGGGATCACGCCGCGCCACCGACCCGCGGCATCGGAACCTCCGCGATCTGGTGCGGTGGTCGTACGAACTGCTCACGCCGTTGGAGCAGCGCCTGTTCGATCGCCTGTCCGTGTTCGCCGGCAGCTTCGTGCTGGAACGAGCGGAACGGGTGTGCGCGGGCGGAGGGATCGACGAAGCCGAAATCGCCGGCCTGCTCGGCGCGCTCGTCGACAAGTCGATGGTGACGGCGCAGAGGTCGGAGTCGCGCACCCTGTACCGGCAGCTCGAGACCCTGCGCGAGTTCGGACGCGAGCAGCTCCTGGCATCGCCCGATGCCCACGCGGTCCGCGCCGCGCACGCCCTCGTGCACGCCGAGCTCGCGGCGCGCGCCGGTGAGGGTCTCGGAGGCCCCGACGAAGCACGCTGGGCCCAGGAGCTCGACGCCAGCTTCGACGACATGCGTGAGGCTCACGGCACCGCGATCGCGATGGGCGACGTCGGCCGGGCGCTGCAGATCGTTGTGGGACTCCGGGAGTACGCGTGGCGACGGATCCGTTACGAGCTCCTGGCCTGGGCCGAAGCGACCGTCACCATGTCCGGGGCGAGCGACCACCCGCGCTTCCCCGTCGCGCTCGGGATCGTCGCGTACGGGCACTTCGTACGCGGCGAGCTCGACGCCGCCGTCAACGTCGGCGAACGGGCGGTCGAGGTCGCGAGCAAGCTCGACGCGCCGACGACCGGGCTGCCCGAACGCGCCGTCGCCAACGTCCTCTTCTACCGCGGTGACGGCGTGCGGGCGCTGCAATGGACCGAACGGATGCTGGCGGCCGCCCGGGTTGCCGGGTTGCCGTGCCTGATCGCGCACGCGTACTACATGCGCTCGGTGGCCGAGACGTCCGTCGGCAACCACGATGTCAGCGCCGCCTTCGCCGAGCGCGCCGCCGCCGCCGCGGTGGAGAGCGGGAGCCCGACCGCGCACGCGCAGGCTGACTACGCTCTCGGCGTCTCGCTCGAGACCACCGATCCGGCGCGGGCGCTGCAGATCTTCGACCGCAGCGTGCACCACGCGGAGACCGTCGACAACCGCTGGATCCGGGCGTTCGCGTTGACCGAGAGCCTCTGGATCCGTGCCCGTAACGGCCAGGCGCTCGAGGCGCTCGCCGGGTACCGAACTGTCATCGACACATGGTTCCGGGGTGGTGACTGGGCCAATCAGTGGCTGTCGCTCCGGCACGTGTTCGCCATCTTCGAGGCGCTCGGTCACGACGAGGCCGCCGCGACCCTGTACGGCGCGCTCGACGCGTCGGGGGTGATGCACGCGCTGCCCATCGAGCCGGGGAACGCCGACGAGTTCGGCCACGCGGTCGGACGGCTCTCGGCCCGCGTCGACGAACGCGCGTTCCTCGACGCGGTCGAGCGGGACGCGCGCGGCGCGACGAGGAGGTGGTCCGTTACGCGCTCGACGAGATCAACGCGATCGTGAGCGCCGCGGTCCAGGAGAACTCGCCGGCGCCGTAGCCCTCGCCGGTCAGCGGGGAGAAGTACTCGGAGAACCCGGACCGGTCGACGAGGTCGAGCGTGCGGGCGCGCAGGTCGTCGGCCAGGTCGGTCTCGCCGTACTCCTCGAGACCCTGGACGACCGCCCAGTTCGTGTTCACCCAGGTCGGGCCCTTCCAGTAGCGGGCCTCCTGGAACTCCGGCGTGCCCACGGGGACGCTCGGCACCGGGAACGCCGGCCCGTACGCCGCCGGGTCGCGCAGCGCGCCGAGCAGCCGGTCGACCCGCTCGCGGATCGGCGTCCCGGCCCACAGCGGGAGGAAGGTGGCGATCGTCGGCTGGCGGAGCGGCACGCCCGTCACCGAGTGCCGCGAGCAGTACTGCCCGGTCGTGTCGTCCCACAGGTCCTCGAGCGCGGTGCGGTGGCGTTCGATCGCGCGCGTCAGATCGCCGGGCAGCGGTGTGCCGGCCTCGTCCGCGATCGTCGTCAGCGACCGGTCGGCCACCGCGAGCAACGCGTTGAACGCCACGTCCTCGACGAGCACCGAGTGCTCGGGCGGCATGCGGGCCAGCTCGAACCCGTACCGCTTGGCGTGCACCGCCACCGCGAGCATGCGCAGGCCGTCGTCGTCAGACGCCCGCTCGGTCGCCGGGAGGTAGCGCGTGTCGTAGCGCAGCGAGCGCAGGACGCGCGCCAGGCGCAGGCGTTCGGCGGTGCGCAACCACCGCGGCATCCTCCACTCGCGCAGCGCGTGCATCCACGGTGGGGTCGAGTCCAGCCCGCACTCCCACGGGTGGATGAGCGTGATCAGGGCCGCGCCGTCGCGTACCCGCTCGCGGTACAACCACGCGTGGTGCGCGACCAGCCTCGGGACCAGGTCGCGCAGGAACGCGGCGCGCGCAGGCCCGGGCAGTGCGCACGCGACGCGCTCGACCGCGACGGCGATGACGGGCGGCTGGGTGATGCAGCTGGTCTCGACGTCACGCGGCGCGCCGGGGTGGCGTCGCGACTGCCAGATCGTGCGGCTGCCGAGATCGCGGGTGCCCTCGGCGAAGATCATGTGCGGCACCATGCCGTTGGCCCACTGGCCGCGGAAGAGCGACCGCAGCTCGGCGGCGGCACGCGGCGCGTCGTAGCGGGCGATGCCGATGGCGGTGAAGCACGAGTCCCACAGCCACTGGTGGGGGTAGAGCTTCACCGACGGGCAGGTGTAGGCACCCCGCCGGTTCCGTTCCAGCACCGCCTGCGCCCGCCGGAGCAGGTCGGCATGCGGCGCGTCGGCCGTCAATACATGGGGTGCGCGAGCGGCACCACGTTGTAGTAGGTGCGCACCGACTCGAGCGGCCAGGCGGCGAGCGAGAGATGGTCGGCCTGGCTGAAGTCCGACGTGCAGCGCACGCCGCGCGCCAGCGCCTCGCCGAGCAACTCGGTCGCGCCGTCGCGGGTGAGCGTGCTCGACTTGGGCGCGATCGCGCCGTGCTGCAGCAGACCCGCCTCGTGGATCACGAGGTTGGCGACGAACTGGAGCCAGTTGGCGTCGTCGTCGTTCATGGCCAAGGTGAAGGCGCCGAGCGCGACCTCGCCCGGGCCGGTCGGCTCGTACCCGCTGATCACGTGGTTCATGTCGTGGCTCACGTAGTGCGCGGGCGTGTGGGTGTCGGCTCCCGGCACCGTGATCCCGTTGCGCCGGTAGAACTCGACGTAGCTCCACCCCAGCGTGTCCTCGGGGAGGTCGTGGAGGGCCTCGAGGCGGGCGGCGAGGTCGAGGTCGGGCTCGTCGATGCTGAGGTAGCGGTCGCGCAGCGCCGGTTCCGACAGGGTGGGGAGGTCCTCGGCGTAGAAGCGGTCGAAGTCGTCTGTCGCGCCGCGCCGTCCCCTCGTCGATCCAGTCGCGGACGATCTGCAGGTGGGGGCCGCCGACCTCGAGCGTCGCCGCGTACTCCTCCACCCGGTCGACCTGGGCCGGCGTCTCCGGGTGGCGGCACAGCTCGAGGGTGACGAGCAGCTCGTTGAACCGACGCCGGGTGCCGGGATCGGTGATCGTGGCGGCGGTCCCGGTGGCGTCGAGGCGCGGGAGGGCCTCGAGGTCGAGGTCGGGCCGCTCCCACAGGTGGGTGACGACCGCACGGAGCACCGCGAGCTGCTCGTCGGTGGGACCGCCGTCGACGTCGATAGCACCGAGGAGGCCCCGGGTCACGGGTTCGATCAGCTCGGGCGCAACGAGGAGGGACATCGGACGAAATTACCCTCGCCGTGAGGTGCCGTCGGACGATCGGTGTCACAGGGTGCCCGTAGCCTCGGCCGGTGACCATCCGCGACGACGCCGACCGCCTGCTGCAGCAGCTCACCGCCGACCCGTCGGTCCGCTTCCGCGAGGGTCAATGGGAGGCGATCGCCGGCCTCATCGAGCGGCGCGGCCGAGTGCTCGTCGTGCAGCGGACGGGCTGGGGCAAGAGCGCGGTCTACTTCGTCGCCACCCGGCTGCTGCGCGACCAGGGCGCGGGGCCGACGGTGCTGGTGTCACCGCTGCTCGCGCTGATGCGCAACCAGCTGATGATGGCCGAACGGGCCGGCGTGCACGCGGCCACCATCAACAGCGGCAACCGCGACGAATGGGAGCAGATCGAGGCCGAGGTGCAGGCCGGGCGGGTCGACCTCCTCCTCATCTCGCCGGAACGCCTCAACAACCTGCGCTTCCGCAAGGAGGTGCTGCCCGACCTGGCCAAGGCGGTCGGCCTTCTGGTGGTCGACGAGGCGCACTGCATCAGCGACTGGGGCCACGACTTCCGCCCCGACTACCGCCGGATCGCCCGCGTGCTCCAGCTCCTGCCTCGCGGGGTGCCGTTGCTCTGCACGACGGCCACCGCCAACGACCGCGTCGTCGCCGACATCCGCGAGCAACTGGGCGACGACGTCGACATCATCCGCGGTCCGCTCGACCGCGAGAGCCTGGCGTTGTCGTCGCTCGACCTGCCCGACCAGGCGGCGCGCCTGGCGTGGCTGGCGACGGTCGTGCCGCAGCTCCCGGGTTCCGGGATCGTCTACTGCCTCACCATCGCCGACACCGACCGTGTCGCCGGCTGGCTGCGGTCCCAGGGCATCGACGCGCACGCGTACAGCGGCCAGAGCGACCACGACGACCGCCTCGAGCTCGAGCAGGCGCTGCTCGACAACTCGGTGAAGGTCGTGGTCGCGACCTCCGCGTTGGGCATGGGGTTCGACAAGCCCGACCTCGCGTTCGTGGTGCACTACCAGAGCCCGGGCTCGCCGATCGCGTACTACCAGCAGGTCGGTCGGGCCGGGCGCGCCCTCGAACAGGCCTTCGGCATCCTGTTCCGCGGCCACGAGGACCGCCAGATCCAGGACTACTTCATCCGGGTCGCCTTCCCCCCGCGCGAGGAGGCCGAAGGGGTGATCTCACTCCTGGGCGAGCGGGGCGGACCGGTCTCGGTGCAGCAGATCGAGCTGCACGTCAACGAGCGGCGCAGCCGTATCGAGGGCATGCTGAAGGTGCTCGAGGTCGACGGCGCGGTCGAACGCGCCGAGGGTGGGTGGATGCGGACCCGCGAGGCGTGGGCGTACGACACCGAGCGCGTCGAACGGGTGACCGAGCTGCGCCGCGAGGAACAACAGGCGATGCTCGAGTACGGCGCTACCAGCGAGTGCCGCATGCTGTTCCTGCGCGCGCAGCTCGACGACGCCGGCGGTGAGCCGTGCGGTCGCTGCGACAACTGCACCGGGCAGCGGTGGGACGTCGACCTCGACCCCGCGCTGGTGAGCGCGGCACGCTCGCATCTCGGTCGACAGGTGCTGACCATCGAGCCGCGCCGGATGTGGCCGAGTGGCTTCCCGGGCCACAAGGGCAGGATCCCGCCCGGCCGCCAGCTCCGCATCGGGCGCGCGCTGGGTCTGGAGGGGCAGCCGCCGCCGGGCGATCCGGTCGACGCCGCAATGGCGCTCGTGCGCAGGTGGGGGCCCGATCCCACACCGACGTGGATCACCTGCGTGCCGTCGTCGGCGTCGCCGTCGTCGGAGGCCGGGCTGGCCGAGTTCGCCGAGCGCCTCGGCGGCGCGCTGGGGCTCGAGGTGCGCGAGGTGCTCGGGCGCGCCCGCCCCGGCCAACCGCAACGGGAGATGGCGAACAGTGCACAGCAGCTCGCCAACGTGCTCGACGCGTTCACCGTGACCGGCCCGGTCCCGACCGGGCCCGTCCTGCTGCTCGACGACACGGTCGACTCGCGCTGGACGCTCACCGTCGTCGGCACCCTGCTCCTCGACGCGGGCAGCGGCCCCGTCCACCCGCTCGCCCTGGCGCAGTCGTCGGGCGACTGAACACCCGTCTCGGCGCCGGTGCTGGCGCCGGCGCTGGCACGCGTGCAAGCACCGGTGCTTGCGTATGCGCTCGCAGCCGCGGCGTATGCACCCCGTCGTCGCCGGGGGCAGCTACCGGCGGGCCCGGATACCGACGAAGGGTTCGCCCGGCACGAGGCGGGTCGTCTCGACGGTGGTGAAGCCGACGCCGCGCAGGTCACGCTCCACTTCGCCGTCGGCGGGCAGCGACGCGTGCCCGGCCTGGGTCACCAGCATCCAGTGGAGGTGCACGCTCGCGGGCGATCCGGGTGTCACCATCGTCACCGCCACGAGCTCACCGCTCGCGGTGAGCACCGACCGGATCCGTCGGTACAGGGCGATGCGTTCCTCGCGGTCGAAGTAGTAGACGTTGTTGATCAGGGTCACGACGTCGTAGCGGTCGGTCGTCGTGGCGAGGTGGTCGCGCGCGTCGCCCGCGGCGAACTCGGCCCGCGCGCCGAGGCCGGCCTCCTGGAGCGAGGTGCGGGCGTCGGCGATGACGTCGGGTGCGAGGTCGATGCCCACGCCGGCGGCATGGGGCGCGACGTCGAGCATGGCTTGCAGGTACACGCCGGTGCCGCATCCGATGTCGAGCACCCGCGCCGCCGGGACACTGGTGGTGATCTCTTGCAGGAACGGGAGCACGAAGGGCGCGGCGGCGCGCGAGACCTCGGCGATGGTCGTGGCGTGACGGTCGAGGTCGTCGCGCCCGTCGTCGGGGCCGCTGCGTAGCAGCTCGGCCAGCTCGTCGTACGGTCCCACCTGGTAGTCGAGCATCGAGCGGTAGTGCGCGGTGAGGACCGGGTTGCCGGCGGCGATGGCCTTCGCCCGCCGCCCGCGGAGCGCGTAGCGCCCGTCGACGTGGCGGAGCTCGTGGAGGGCGACGCCGACGTCGAGCCACGCGGTGAGCCGGTCGGCGCGGGTGGCGCCGGTGCGATCGGCCAGCTCGCCCAGCGTGCGGGGCTGCGCGAGGAAGGGGAGGACCTCGAGCCGCACGGCCGACGCCAAGAAGAGCGCGCGCACGAAGGTCCGGCTGTCGTTCACCGCGAGGGCCAGCGCACCCGCGTCCCCGCGCCGGACGGCACCCACCAGCCCGCGGCCCTGCGCGCGGAGCGAACCCATCAGCGCGTCCCCGGCGCGGACGAACGGGACGGTGCGCGCAGGCCGAACGCGCGCTGTGAGGCCCATCGGATCGCGCGTGTCGCCATGCCGGCGGACGCGGTCGGTGGAAAGGCGTCGACGTCCATGGCCGGCACGAACAGCTCCCCCCGATTGCTGAGATACACGTAGACGGGATACGACAACGTTCCCAGCGCACGCAACGCCGCCGACGCGTGGGCGCCGCGCAGCTCGTCGTGCAGTGCGGGCCGTTCGCCGTCGACGGTCACGTCCTGCACCGGGAGGCCGAACCAGTGATGGGCGCGGCGCACGATCGGTGCCCGGCGCGGGTCGGTGATGCCGAGGTCGCCGAGCACGACCTCGTCGACGGTCAGCGCGTCGGCCCCCGCATAGAGGTGGCGGACGTCGGCCGGACGCGTGCACCCCATGACGCCGAACGGCCCGTCGGCAACCGGCGCCCACGCGTCGACGAGCGCGAAGTCGGGCGGGGCGACGTCGAGCACCATCATCGTGGCGGAGCGGAAGTCCACCCGGCGGCTGGCGTAGAACGTCTCGTCGATCGGCCCGGTGGTGCCCTCGAGCGTCGACAACGAGAGGTCGCGCGAACTCGGTCGGGTCGGTGCGCAGCTTGGACATCACGATGCGCAGGTCGGCGTCGACCCAGGTCGCGCTGATCGCCTCCTGCACGAGTCCGCGCTCGAAGCGGAAGCGGCGGAGATCGTCACCGATGTCGACGATCCGGTGGTCGGCGGACTCGAAGCCGAAGTAGCGCGCCACCTCGGCGACCGACCGGTGGCCGAACAGGTTGCCGTAGACCGTCGGCGCCTCGAGCACCGCGACGTCCTCGATGCCGTGCCAACGCAGGTAACGGGCGACGCCGGCAACGAGCTCGGGGTCGTTGACGTTCGAGCGGTCGGCCCGGTCGTAGCCGAGCATGAACGACACTCGAATCGCCGCGGTGCGTGCCCCCGTGGCGCGCTCACCCAGGCCCGCACGGTCGAGCACGTCCTCCAACACGCCGAGCTTGTCGCGGTCGGAGCGCCCGCTCCGGACGACGACCGGCGCGCCGGTGCCGAACGTGCGGGCACGGTCGTCGTCGACATCGGCGACCAGCCCTGAGCGCAGCGACGCGGGGACGAACCACACGCTGATCCCGGACAGCGCGTCGATCACGTTCTCCTCGGTCCAGCCGTCCGCCAGGTCGTCCGCCTCGGTGAGCGCGGACGCGAGCACCCGGAACGCATCCGTGTGGCGCTGCTCGTCGTCGCGGATGCGGGCGAAGATCTCGCGCTCGTCGTCGGTCGTCGCCAGCTCGACGAGGCGGCGGTATGCACGTTCGGCCGTCATCTCGAGCACCACGTTGAGCTCGCAGTAGCGGCGGAAGGTCTGGAACCGCAGCTCGTGCTGCATGGCACGGGGAATGCGACCGGTGGCGCCGGCGACGGCCACGAGCACGCTCGCGGCGCCCGTCCGCAACGGAGCGGTACGCGGGTCGCGGTGGTGCTCGGTCGCGGTCACCCAACCCGAGAGCGCGCCCTGCAGCTGGCGCCCGTAGACCACCATCGACGACGCCAGTCCGCCGCGTTGCAACAGCACGCCTCGGAGGTACTCGGCGTGCAGCTCCTCGTCCTTCCAGATCCACACGAGCGTCTGGCGCAGCGTCGACCGGAGGTCGTCGCCGAGAGCGAGGGCGTCGACGCGGCCGGCGACCGACTCCTCGCGGTACGCGACCGCCACGATCTGCTCCCGTTCGAGCGCGAGCAGCCAGAGGTGCTCGGCCTCCTCGGCCGGACGGCCTGCGTACTCGCGCCGCCAGCGTGCGAGGAGGCCGTCGACCTCGGCGAGCATCACGTCTTCGAGTTCGCTCATGGGCGTCTCCCGAACGTCCGGTGGTACCGCGGAGCCCTTGCCGGCGAAGGGCTGTGGGCGATTCCCGGATAAGTGTCTCACCCCGGGTGGACACTCGTGGTGCGGGACGAACAGGAGCACACGATGAGCGCACAACCGGTGGTGTTGAACACGGGACGGGTCCTGGTGGCCAACGGCGTCGTCTACGTGCGGGAGCTGGAGGAGGCCGACGACGAGGTCGTGCGGATCGTCGCGGAGTCGGACGATCCGGTCGCGGCGGTGAGCCAGTGCCTGCGGGTGGGGGCCCGGGCGATGCGGGCCGCGCACGTGACGGTCGACGTCGACGTGATCGAACGGTCGTTCTCCGAGCTCGAGGCCCGGTTCGAGACCCGGGTGAGCGACGCGGTCGACGAGATCGCCCGCACCTCCGCGGGGCTGCTGGATGCCGAGGACGGTGCGCTCACGGGCACGCTGAGCGGGTTCCGGTCCGAGTTCGAGCAGCTCCTGGGCGACACCTTCGACGCCGACTCCAAGGTGAGCGTGCTGGCCAAGGTCGAGGAGCTGGTGCTCTCCACCATGAAGGGCCTCATCGCGCCCGAGATCGCCGACAGCCCGATGGGCCGGTTGAAGACCGAGCTGGTCGACACCGTGCAGCGCGAGGTGAGCGACGTCGCCGACGAGCTGCGGCGCGTCACCGAGCACCTCGGGATCCTCGACGCGACCGAGGAGGTGTACGAGCACACCACCGGCAAGGGCTTCGACTACGAGGACCTGGTCGACGAGTGCGTGAGCACCCTGGCCGCGAACTACGGCGACCTCGCCGAGGTCACCGCGCTCGACGCGGGCTCGAAGGCGTCGCGGGTGGGTGACGAGGTGGTCACCCTGAACCGGGACGACACCCACGGGATGGAGGCGCGCTTCACGCTCGAGGTGAAGAACCGCCCGCTCAACATGCGCAAGACCATGGCCGAGCTCGACGAGGCGCTGTGCAACCGCGAGGCGCTCGCCGCCATCGCGGTGTTCCGTTCGCAGGAGCAGGCGCCGACCGCGGTGCCGTTCCAGCACTACGACGACAAGGCCGTCGTGGTGCTCGACCCCGACGACGGCGACGAGTCGGCGCTGCGGCTCGCCTACATGTGGGCGCGCTGGACCGTCCGCCGCGGGCTCGCCTCCGGTGAGCAGGAAGGGCTCGACCTCGAGCGTGTCCGCTGCCTGCTCGACGACGCGTCACGCGCGTTGGAGCGCCACACCGCGATCAAGCGCTTTCACACCCAGGCCAAGAAGAGCATCGACCAGGCCGCCGAGCAGGTGCGTGACCTCGTCGGTGAGGTCCACGAGAGCCTCGACGAGCTCGACACCGAGCTGCGCGGCTGAGCCGGCTGAACCGGCGGTCCCCGCTCGCTGGACAGCGATGGCGACTTCGGGAAGGGTGGGAGCGACCAGGCGGCGGGGTGGACCCGCCCGCGACCGGGGAGCACCGATGAGCGAGACGGTCATCCCGATCCCAGGGCAGATGCCCGCCTACGAGGCCCGGCCGGCGGGCGAGGGACCGTGGCCGGGGGTCGTGGTCATCCACGACGCCCTCGGCATGAGCGACGACGTGCGCGAGCAGGCCGACTGGCTCGCGAGCTGCGGGTACCTGGCCGTGGCGCCCGACCTCTTCTGGCGCGGTGCGAAGATGTCGTGCCTCGTCTCGACCTTCCGCGACCTCACCCGCGGGGAGGGCGCGGCGTTCGACGACGTGGAGGCGACGCGCTCCTGGCTCGTCGCCCAGCGCGAGTGCACCGGGCGCATCGGCGTGATCGGGTTCTGCATGGGCGGCGGGTTCGCGTTGCTGCTCGCGCCGGGCCACGGGTTCGGCGCGTCGAGCGTGAACTACGGCACCGTCCCCAAGGACGCGGCGGACCGGCTACGGGACGCCTGCCCGATCGTCGGCAGCTTCGGCGCCAAGGACCGCACGTTGCGGGGCGCCGCTGCCACCCTCGAGCGTGCGCTCACCGACGCTGGGATCGACCACGACGTCAAGGAGTATCCCGACGCCGGCCACTCGTTCCTCAACCAGCACGACGAGCGCGCTGTTCACCGTGATGGGGAAGCTCATCGGTGGTGGCTACGACGCCGCGGCCGCGGCCGACGCACGGGAGCGCATCGCGGCGTTCTTCGACCGTCACCTCGGGGAGCCCGCGCCGGCGGAGCGCTGAGACCGTCGCCGCGCGCCGGGCTACGACGCGGGTCTCGGTCCCGGTGCTGCTCCCGGCTCCGGGGTGGCTTCGGCCGCCGCGCCGACCGGGGTGGTCGGGATGCTGCCGCTGAGGAACAGCGCGAGCAGCGCGAGCGCGGCGAGCACCCCGAGCGACGCGCGCAGGGCGTCGAGGCGGGACTGCGCGTTCTCGTCGACGATCGCAGTCGCGGTGGAGCCGCTGACCCCGGCGTCCTGCAGCGCGGCTTCGAGGTCGGCGTCGGAGATGAACGGGACGCCGCTCGACAGCTCGACCTGCGCCTTCGAGGTGAGGTCCTTGGGCACGGCGGGGTTGCCGGCGATGCCGCTGAGGAACGACGCGGTGAGCGCCGACATCAGCACCGCGCCGGCCAGCGCGGTGCCGATCGAGATGCCGAGGTTGGAGAACGTGTTCTGGAGCCCCCCGACCTCGCCGCTCTGCTCGTCGGGCAGCGCGGAGACGGTCACCGCGCCGAGTTGCGAGGCGAGCGCGCCGATGCCGAGGCCGGCGAGGATCATCGGCCAGGTGACGATCTCGGCGCCGGCACCGGCGTCGAGCGCGCCCATGAACACGACGAGCCCGAGGAACAGCAGGAGGAACCCGAGGCGTGAGACCCGCCGCGGCGACGCCTTCGGGAACGCCCGGGGGATGCCGACCGCGGCGATGACCAGCGTGATCGACAGGGGGAGGATGCGCACGCCGGTGTCGATCGCCGAGAGTCCGAGCGCGATCGAGAGGAACAGCGGCACCGCGAAGAACAGGCCGGCCTGGAGCAGGTACTGGAAGAAGAACGCGGTGAGGCCGCTGCGCAACAGTCGCACCCGCAGGATCACCGGGTCGAGCAGCGCCGCCCGGCCCGTGTCGCGGCGGTGCTTCTCCCATTCGAGGAAGCCCAGCAGGACCGCCCCCCCGGCGAGGATCAGCCAGACCACCGCCGAGAGGCCCAACCAGGTGGGCGCGTCGGGTTTGGGCTGCACGAAGCCCCAGGTGCCCGAGCGCAGCACGCCGTAGACGATGAGGCCGAGGCCGAGCGCCGAGAGGAGGGTGCCGACGAGGTCGAGGCGGGCTCCCTCCTCCTTCGGCGTGTCGGCGGTGCGCCGGTTGAGCAGGAGGACCACACCGACCACCAGCGCCTCGCCCACGAACACGTAGCGCCACGACCAGTAGGTGGTGAACAACCCGCCGACCAGCGGGCCGACCCCGACTGCGATCGCGCCCCCGGCCGCGACCAGGCCGTAGGCGCGGGGCCGGTCGGGCTTGGCGAAGTTCGACGCGACCAACGCGACGATCGCCGGCATCACCAGCGCCGCGCCCACCCCTTCGAGGAACGACCAACCGAACAGCAACACGCCGAGATTCGGCGAGATGGCAGTCGTCAGGGAACCGCACGCGTAGATCACGCAGCCGATGGTGAAGGCGCGCTTGCGGCCGAGGATGGCGCCCATCCGCCCGCCGGTGATCATCAACGACGCCATCACGAGCGTGTACATCGTGATCGCGGTCTGGATGCCCGTGACCGTCGTGCCGAGATCCTTGGCGACGGTCGCGATCGACACGTTCATCACCGACGCGTCGAGGATCATGACGAACTGCGCCGCGGCCAGGGTGACGAGCACCGCCTTCGCCGCGCCCGCCGCACCCGCGGCGTGGGCCGTCCCTGTCGTCTCGGTCATCGTTCCCCCGCTGCGGTGCTCTGCCCCGGTCCGTGGTCGGGGAATGATGGCCCAGATCGGTTGGTCCGACGAATGGCGGTCCCGCACCGGGTGCTTGCTCCGGCGGACCGATCGGCGGAGACTCACACGGAACACACTCGGGGGGTACGTCACGTCCCCTCGTTCGGCGTCAGGGGGAGACGAGCATGGACGAGAGCAACGGTGCCGGTTGGAAGCTGTTCGCGGGGATCATGATCCTGATCGTCGGGTTCATGAACGTCTTCGACGGGCTGGTGGCCATCACGAACGCCAGCTACCTGAAGGGCCTCGC
Source organism: uncultured Actinomycetes bacterium (assembly GCA_963761055.1). GTDB lineage: Bacteria > Actinomycetota > Acidimicrobiia > IMCC26256 > PALSA-610 > PALSA-610. The sequence goes on from CAVXFO010000001.1 coordinate 989,048, forward strand.
GGGCGGGAGTGGCGGGCAGCTCCCGGTCACCAACAACCTCAAGACGTGGGGGTGGGTGGTGCTGGTCTGGGGGGTGATCCTGATCCTGGCGGGGCTCCTGATCTTCAGCGGCAACATGTTCGGTCGCGTGGTCGGCGTGATCGTCGCCGGCCTCAACGCGTTGTTGCAGCTGGCGTACCTGCCGCACTACCCGTTCTGGTCGTTCACCATGATCGTGATCGACGTGCTGATCATCTGGGGTCTGGTCGTGCACGGCGGCCGCATCGACGAGTGGGCAGGTGACCGGGCCTGACCACGAGCGCGTCCGAAGCGTGCGGCCGGGTCGTCGGATCGATCCGGCCGCACCTTCGCGAGCCGGTGGCCGCGTAGCGTGGGGCGCCTGGGTCGCTAGCTCAACTGGCAGAGCATCGGGCTTTTAACCCGCAGGTTCAGGGTTCGAGTCCCTGGCGGCCCACATCGTTGTGGTTTGCACAACATCGCGGCTTCCATGCCGCGCCGCGAAAGAACGAGACACTCGAGGTCCTGATCGAGTGCGGATGACCGGATCGTTCGAGTTCTTCGCGTTCTCCCGACCTGCGTGCAGTGACGGTCGTTCGGCGAGCTTCGGCGTGCGGTGAGCCTCTCTCCTCCGCCCGGCGCCGCCTCGGCGATCGCACTCGCCCAGCGCATCGGGGTGTCGCCTGCCATCGGCAGATTCGGCGCCGCGTTACCGTTCATGGATGCCGCGCGGTCGCCCTGGGGGCACGGTGACCTTCCTCTTCACCGGCATCGACGAGGCCACACGTCCGTGGGGTGAGGTCCCGAACGACATGGCCGCCGCTCTGCGGATCCACGACGCCATCGTGCGAGGCACGATCGAACGTCACGGCGGGTACGTGTTCGGCATCGGCGGTGACGGGTTCTCCGCCGCGTTCTCGAGTGCGGCCGACGCGGCGACCGCCGCGATCGAGGCGCAGGAGCAGCTGCGCGACGACGCCATGATCGACTTCAGGGTCCGCATGGGTCTGCACACAGGCGACGCGGTCGAACGCGATCGGACCTACGTGGGAAGCGAGGTGAGCCGCGCCACGCGACTGCTGTCGCTGGCACACGGCGGTCAGGTGCTCGTCTCCGACGCGACGGTGGTGCTGCTGCGCGACCGCGTGGCGCTGCGGGCCCTGGGAGAGCACCGGCTACGCGGTCGGCACGGCCGCATGGCGGTGTACCAGGTCGTCGCCGACGGGCTCCCGGTCGACTTCCCCGTGTTGCGCAGCGTCGACGACTCCCCCGGCAACCTCCCTCAGCAACTCACCTCGTTGATCGGTCGAGAACCGGTGGTCGGAGAGGTCGCCGAGCTCGTGCGCTCGAACTCGCTGGTCACGCTGACCGGCGTCGGCGGCGTGGGAAAGTCCCGGCTGGCTCTGGAGGCCGGCGCCGAGGTGGCCACCGAGTTCCCCGACGGCGTGTGGATGATCGAACTCGCGTCCGTCGGCGACCCGACCTCGGTCCCGGCGGCGCTCGCGACCGGGTTGGGCATCACCCCGCAGGGCGACACGCCGCTGGTCGACACGATCGCCGAGACGTTGCGGGGCCGGCAGCTGCTCCTGGTTGTGGACAACTGCGAACACCTCCTGACCGCGGTGGGATCAGTGCTCGAAGCAATCCTCGCGTCGTCGCAGAGCGTCACGATCCTCGCCACGTCACGCGAGATCCTCGGGCTCGACGGCGAAGCGGCGTTCACGGTCACTCCCCTGGCGGTCGAGGGCGGTGAGTCCTCCGATGCGGTGACCCTCTTCGTCGACCGGGCACGCGCGGTGCGGCCCGACTTCGGCCTCCGCGAACCGGTGACCGCCGCCGCGGTGACCGAGATCTGCGAGACGCTCGACGGCCTCCCGCTGGGCATCGAACTGGCCGCGGCGCGCATGGCCGCGATGAGCGCGCCCGAGGTCAGGGATCGCCTTGCCGACCGATTCCGACTGCTGCAGGGCTCGGCCCAGGCCCCCGAGCGTCAGCTCACACTCCGCCACACGGTCGAGTGGTCCTACGATCTCCTGCCCGACGACGAACAGCACCTGCTCCGCTCCAGCTCGGTGTTCGCCGGCGGCTTCGAGTTGGCGAGCGTCGTCGACGTCGTCGACCATGGCGACGACGTGGACGTGCTCCGGCATCTCGACTCGTTGGTTCGCAAGTCGCTCGTCGTCGCCGACCACACCGCGACGCGCACCCGGTACCGGCAGTTCGAGACCATCCGCCAGTTCGCCGAGGACCGAATGGCGGAGACCGGCGCGCTCGAACTGACGCGTGACCGGCACGCGGAGCACTTCGCCCGTGCCGCGGTCGCGCGCTGGGATCACTGGAACGGGCCCGGTTGGCGCGACGCCGTCGACTGGGTGGAGCTGGAGCTCGGGAACCTGCGCGCCGCGCATCAGTGGAGCGCACGACGCGGTGAGGCGGCGGTCGCCACCGACATCGCCGCGCATGCGGCGCTGATGGGGTTCTCGGGGCAACTGTTCGAGACGCTGGCCTGGGCCGAGGAGCTGCTGGTGCCCGCGACCGACGCCGACGTCCGTCGGCTCCCGCGGCTGTACACCGCCGCGGGGTACGCGTGCTTCGCCGGGAGGGCCGAGGCCGCCCACGCCCATGCGCACCAGGCGACCGAGCTCGAGACCGACCCCCGGTACGACGCGTGCGAGCCCGGCTACGCGTCCTTCGTCGAGGCGCTGTGCTCCGTGTACTGCGGCGATCTCGATCGCTATGTGGAGCTCACCGGTACGGTCGCTCACCGGTACGGTCGCGATCGCGGCTACGCACTGGCCGCCTACGTCGACGGGCTCCAGTCATGCGGTCGGATCGAGGAGGCGCTCGCGCTCACGGAGGAATCGGTCGAGGTCGCGAGAACCCTTGGGAACCCGTACTGGATCTCTTACGCACTGTGGATCGCGGGCATGGCCTTCTCGAAGGCGGACGTGCGGCGTGCGTTCGCGGCCTGGGACGAAGGCGTGGCCTTCGTCCGCGAGCACCGCGTGCAGTTCTTCGAGGGCTTCCTCGCGCGCGACGCCGCGCGACTCCACACTTCGCACGGCGAAGCAGAGACCGCGCTGATGCTGTTCGCCGAAGCCATCACCGCGTTCCAGCGCGCGGGCAACGTGCCGCAGCTGATCATCACCCTCGCCAGCATGCCCGCGTTGTTCGAGCGGCTCGACCGTCTGGCGCCCGCGGCGATGCTCATCGGCGCGCTGTCGCGCGAGCCCTCGAGCCTCCATCACGTCCCGGAGCTTGGCGCGCTCGGCGATCGCGTGGGCGCCAAGCTCGGGGCCGGACGCGCCGCGGAGCTGCACGCGGCGGGAGCGGCGCTCGACCTGAACGGCGCGGCGGTCTACGCGCGCCAGCAGATCGACGTGGCCCGCCGCGACCCGACGCCTCGGGCGCGGGAGGCACGGCCCGGCGGCCTGAGCCGACGCGAGCTCGAGGTGCTCCGGCTCGTGTCCGACGGCAAGACGGCGGGCGAGATCGCGTCGCAGCTGTTCATCTCGACGAGGACCGCCGAGCACCACATCCAGAACATCTACACGAAGATCGGCGTGTCGAACCGTGCCGCGGCGACCCGCTGGGCGGTTGCCCACGACGTCGTCGACGGCGTCGTCACGCACTGAACGCGCGCCGAACCGCCGGGAAATGGGTAGCTCTACCGATGCCCCGCCCGTCGCTGCTCCGGAGAATGACCCCAACGCCGACCAACCGGTCGGCGTGACGAGATCCACTGCGATCCACGAAGGGGAAGATCATGATCCTGGCGACGACACAGGTCGAGGACGTCCAGCGGTTCCTCGAAGTCTTCAGCACCAAGGGCGCCGAGAAGCGGGCCTTCCACGGTTGCAAGGGTGCGAACGTGTTCCGCGACCCGACCGAGGAGAACCGCATCTGGGCGCTCTTCGACTGGGACGAGACCGGGTGGGAGAACTTCGTCACCGACCCCGAGGTCCTGCCGATCATCAAGGAAGCCGGCCACCTCGACAAGCCCCAGGCCGCCCTGTTCCTCGGCACCTACCGCGCGTGAGGGCCGGACGATGAGCACGATCAACCGACCTGCTCGCGTGGGCCTGATCACCGATCAGACCGGCCCGCTCTCGTTCATGGGCATCGCCAACGTCAACGTCGCCAAGATGGTGATCGACGACATCAACGAGCGCGGCGGCCTCCTCGGTCGCCCGGTCGAGCTGTTCGTCGAGGACAGCGCCACCGACGACGCGGTGGCCGAAGCGGTGGCGACCAAGCTCGTCGAGCGCGTGGGCGTGGACGTCGTCGTCGGCGGCATCTACAGCTCGACCCGTCAGGCCATCAAGGGACCGGTCGTCGACCGGGCGGAGAAGCTCTACCTCTACCCGGAGCAGTACGAGGGCCAGGAGTGCCACCCCCTGATCTTCTGCACCGGTCCGGTGCCGGCGCAGCAGGTGGACCCGCTCTTCCCGTGGCTGATGGAGCAGACCGGTGCACGGCGGTTCTACCTGCCGTCGGCCGACTACATCTGGCCGCACACGTTGAACAAGAAGGTCCGTGAGGTCGTCACCGCCCGGGGCGGCGAGATCGTGGGGGAGGAGTACTTCCCGATGGACCACATGGACTACGAGCGGGTCGTCGACGACATCATGGCGACGGGCGCCGAGGTCGTGTTCAACACGATCGTCCCGCCGGGGCTGACGCCCTTCCTCGAGCAGCTGCACCGCGCCGGCTTCACAGCTCGGGGTGGGCACATCGTGTGCACGTACTTCGACGAGAACTTCCTGAACCTCGTCCCGGCCGAGCAGGTCGAGGGACTGTACGGGTGCCTCGACTACTACCGCAGCGTCGACGACACGTTCAGCATCGAGCTCCTCAACCGGTACGAAGGGCTCTTTCCCGGGAGCGCGCTCTTCACAGCTGGGAGCGCGTGCACCGGAACGTACCGGGCGCTGAAGTTCTGGGAGGCGGCGGTCAACGAGGCCGGGTCGCTGAACCAGGACGACATCATCGCGGCACTGGACCACGCCCGGATCGCACAGGGCCCGGGCGGTCCGGCCGAGATGGTGCCCGGACAGCACCACGTGCGCATGAACATGTACATCGCCCGATCCGAGGGCGGCACGTTCAACGTCGTGAACAGCCTGGGCCACATCGACCCCGACGAGTGCGAGGTCGAACGGTCCTGACATCCGTCCGCGGGGCCGCCGCCTCGATGTCACGGTGGTCGTGGCGTCGAGGACGGCGACCCGGTGGCGGCCAGCGCAGTACCGTCATGCGATCGGAGGGCCGCCGAGGGAAGAGGAGCGGTCATGAGCCAGCTGTCGGTGCTCGAATACTCGATCGACGAGTTGCGGCGGGTGGTGGCCGCGCTCGACGACACCCAGATGGACACGGTGAGCAACTCCGCGCCGTGGACGGTGCGACGGCTCGCCAGCCACGCGTTGAACAACCAGCTGCTGTGGGCCGGCATCGTCACGGGCGAGGAGCTCGTCTCCCCCGAGGTCACGATGGGTGCGGTCGCCTACGACGGAGACCTCGCGGCGTTCGCCGACGACGTCGCCCGACGCTCGCTCGCGTTGTGGCGAACCGACGGCGTGCTGTCGCAGACGCACGTCACCCCGTTGGGCGAGCTGCCCGGCTCCATCGTGATCAACTTTCCCACCATTGACGCGCTGGCCCACGCCTGGGACCTGTCCGCGAGCGTCGGGCACGCAATCGAGTTCGCGCCCGAAGAGCTTCCGGCCATCTCGGCGATCGTGGACGCGACGTGCACCGACGTGGCGCGGGAGCACGGACTCATCCAGCCCGCGACCGAAGCGCCGGGCGATGCCACCGATACCGAGCGTTTGCTGGCCCTGGCCGGCCGGACGATCCCCCGCTGAGCCCACGTGCCCACTCGGGCTCGCCC
>CAVXFO010000002.1:0-220597 GCA_963761055.1 uncultured Actinomycetes bacterium
GGCACGTCGAGGTCCGGCAACGGCACCGTCACCCGGCCTACGCGCGAGCGCAAGATTGCGACCGTCTCGCGAAGTTCTTCGAGGAGTGCGGGCGACCGCCATACGGGATCCAACGCTGCCGCGAGATTGTCAGGTGCCGCGCGCAAGCCCCACAAGGTCACGAGAAACATCCACGCCAACCGACGGTCGCGCTCATTCTCGAGGGCAGGAGGCTCGGGCCGGGCGAGCCATTCCTGCAAGCGATCGAGACGTTCGGTGTCGTCGAGGTGGTAGAGGCCGCGAACGCGCGCAGCGAGGGACTCCTCGTCGGCGCCGATTGGTCTCGTCTCGAGACCGGCTGCGCGTCGAAGTGAGGACCAGCCGCCGACCTTGCCGACGTCCTCGAGCTCGACGCCCGACTCGGCCAGAAAGACTGACAGCGACGGCGGTTCCTCCGCGGTAGTAGCGAGGATCTGGAGTTCCCGGCGCAGCGCAGGCGCATTCGTGAGTACCGCGCTCTTGAGATGCTCGATGACCCATTCACGAGCCTGCCGTTCGAGCTCGATGTGACAGCCCGTCGGCAGGAACGGAAATCCAGCCTCCGTAGCGCCGACAAGATCGCGTCGGCTGATCCCGGTCAGCGCGCGCAGACGCAGGTCGAAGCGAAACTCGCGGCGATAGTTGGCCACGAAGTCGAGAACCGTGCACACCTCCTTGTTGTCGTGGCGACGCAAGCCGCGCCCGATCTGCTGGAGAAATACGGTGACCGACTCGGTCGGCCGCAGAAGGAGGATCGTGTCGACCTCGGGAATGTCGATGCCTTCGTTGAACACATCGCGGGTGAAGATCGCGCAGAGCTCGCCGCGCTGCAGCCGGGCGACCTGCTCGTCGCGCATGAGCTCCGGCGTGTCCCCGGTAATCGCAACCGATGGGAGGCCGCGCTCGTCGAAGAACCGGGCCATGTACTGCGCGTGCTCGACGGTCGCGCAGAACGCGAGCGCACGCATACGCCGTGGTTCCGCAACAATCCGGGCCAGCTGCCGTACAACAAGGTGCGCGCGGATGTCGTCACCGGTGTAGAGGCGCCCGAGGTCAGCCGCCTGGTACTGCCCGGCCTCCCAGCGGACTCCGGAAATATCGGTCGTGTCGGCGACGCCGAAGTATTGAAAGGGAGCGAGGAGCTGACGGTCGAGCGCGTGCCAGAGACGCATGTCGAACGCGGTGCGCCCATCGGTCCAACGCCGAATGTCGAGCCCGTCCGACCGTTCGGGCGTCGCGGTGAGCGCGAGCAGAACGCGTGGCCGCAAGTGGTCAAGGAGGCGCCGATACGTAGAGGCCTCGGCATGATGGAACTCGTCGACGATGACGACATCGAACGCCTTGGCGTCGATGCTCGCCGGATCGTTGGCGTGCAAGGTCTGGACGGACGCGAAGACGTGGCGGCCCTGCTCCGGTCTCTTGCCGCCTACGTAGAGCTCGCCGAACGAGCCGTCGCTCAGCGCTTCCCGGAACGTTCGCAGGGACTGAGCTGAGGATTCGCTCTCGATGGGCGACGAACAACAGTGACGGGTCGCCGCCGAGCTCGGCACGCAAACGGCGGTAGTCGAGAGCGGCGACGACGGTCTTGCCGGTGCCGGTCGGCGCGACGACGAGGTTGTGCCACGAATCGTGATTGCGGCGCTCGGAGTCGAGTGCCTCGAGAATCTCTTCCTGGTACGGCCACGCGGTGAGAGTCAGCCCCGAGAGCTGCGTCCGTTCGTCCGTACTGTCGCTGCGTCCGAGGGCAAGGTCGAGTCGATCGGCGTCGCGGCCGGGGTCGTAACGCTCGAAATCGGAGGACGCCCAATAGGTATCGAACGTCGCACGGATCTTGTCGAACAGCGCCGGTGATGCCGAGCTCGACAACCGGACGTTCCACTCCCGACCGTCGAGCAACGCAGACCTCGTGATATTCGACGACCCGACGTACGCCGTAGAGAAACCAGTGCGGCGGTGGAAGATCCAGGCCTTCGCGTGCAGACGCGTCATCGCGGTGTCATAGGACACGCGGACCTCGACGCCGATCTCGGCGAGCCGGTCAAGCGCGACCCGCTCGGTCGACCCCGTGTACGTCGTCGTGAGCAAGCGCACCCGGACATCGTTGCGGCGAGCCTCCTCCAGCGCATCGAACAGGAGGCGTACGCCGTACCAGCGAACGAACGCAACGATGAGATCGATCTGGTCGGCGGACGCGATCTCCTTTTTCAATTCCGCGGCGAGATGGGGCTCGCCGCGGCCGTTGACCAGGAGGTCGTGGGTCGAGAGGGGGATCTCTGGTCGCTCCGCAAGCCGGCGCAGCCCGAGCGCGTCGGTCGTCGGAATTCCGACGAGCAAGCGCGGAGGTTCCTCGACCTGTTCGTCCGCGCGGCCGAACGCAGCCACGAGCTCGCCGACGAGCCGCGCGCGCTCAGCCTCGTCGATTTCCGAAAGGTGCGCGGCGAGCACGTCACCGACGTGCTGCGCGAATCTGTGCGGCTGGTCGGCGTCATCGAGTTCGGCCAGCTCAGGATCGAGACCGACGAGCTCGCCGCGCCAACCGCCGCGTAAACACCGCGTCGTAGAGACCCGGCTCTCCGCCGCCGCCCGCCGTCACCCTCAGAGGCTACGACCGCTCAACGCAACACGCTCAGAGCCTCGCGACCCAACGCTGCGCCATGTTCGAGGGGTTCGGAGCCGGACTAAGCCCGTGCCGCGTCCCTCTCGCAGTCACACTCGCCGACGGCGAGTAAGGCGCCATTGATTTGCGCGCGAATCGTTCTACTCAGGACCCCGCCAAGATTCGGCTGCTACAGCTCGGCATCGTCGATTTGGCCACCGCCTCGTCGCACGGTGCCACGGAGCCGGGAGGGCACACTGGCCGCTCGGAGCAGATCGCCGACGTGGGAGGTTATTCCGACAGGGGCAGTAACCAAAACACCGGCCTTCGAATCGAGGGCCTCCTCGATAAGCCTTCGCAGCGCATCGAGACCGCTCGCCGGGTCGTACTCGAGCCATTGCCCCGCGTCACCCGGATAAATGACTCCATCTCGGAGGTGGTCTCGGGCGATGTGGAGCTGCACAATCCAAGCGTTCCTTCCCGTCGTGCACCCATTCGAATCGTACGGGTCCCAGTCGCCGAGAGGCCGCACGACCCAACCTCAGTACGGACGCTGTCACTGCCTCGGGAAGGCGTTCGGGGGGATGCACGCCTTGCATAAAGCTCTCACCAAAGCCCCCAACGCCCTCGATGAGCCACGAGTCGCGATCAGAAGGAATCGCCGCACCCGAGAACTCGGCGACTACGCCTTCCTGTGAGATTACGGACGCGATCAGAGTTCCGTCGGGGTCCTCTTCGGCCATTAACGCAAACGGGTCAAGCCAGCCGCGCGCCGTGGTGAACTTCCCAGGAACTGGGCGAACGGGACACGTCCGCGTCCAATACTCGCCTGATCCCGTTGACTGCCCGAATCGAAAGGGTCGCACGTTGCGACCGACGACCGTCGTTTCGGGCACACGAAGACCAATGAGATCCGCTACCAGCAGCCCAAAGGCCTTGTCGCCAATGTGTTCACTGAATCGATTGGGCCAGACAGGCTCGGCAATCAGCTCCACCGACGCGACTCGCTCAACCTCCCAGATGATGGTGTGCGACCGCCGAAATCCTACGCGCCGGGGATGCACACTGAACTCGACGCGGACATCTGGGTCGATACGAAGGTCGATTGGCATGCCGTACACGATTCGAAGAACCGCTAGAGCATGCTCGCGGCAAAACGGGCGATGCCCGGCTTCTCGACCGCTCGAGGCGTATCTCCGGGAGCAAACTCGATGACACCGCCGAGACTCACGCCGGAGATCCCACCGTCGTCTACGTCGACTGTCTCGTTGACGATGGTGTATCGGCCCTCGGCCGCGTACCTCTCGACCGCGGCAAGAGCTGGCTCGACAGCTCGAAGTCCGTAGTCAAACGGGCCGCTCTTCGGGTTCTCGCGCGTAAAGGTCCGAACGTTGACCGACCCGGCGACGCGCAGCAGTTCCGCTATAGCCTCCGACGGCGCGACAAACTCGTGATCAAGCTCGTAGCCGCCAATGCAGCTGTGTCGCTGACGCAAGCTCGGGCCCGGCTCGAAGCTCACGAACTGCGCGACGTTGGCACGTGCCGCCAGAATGGCTAGCGCGTCGTCCTTCATCTGCTCCACTAACTATCCTGCCTGGCTAGTGCCTCACGCACAGTTACAAACGTGCCATCGTCGAGGACGCCATCCAGCGATATATCTTTGATAGCTGCCGTCAACAAGCGTTCCGCATCGACGACCGACAATGGCGTTCCCGCTTGTGTGATTGTCGCAACCTTGCTCATCCGCGCTTGGAGGAACTCGAGAACACATCCCTGCGAGTATTCCAGCCATTGGCGAAGACCACCTTCTCAACCATGGTCGCGACAACCTCCACCCAGAGCCGGTGATAGTCCACCTGCGCCCAACCGTCCTGATCCGCCAGCGCGGTAGGGTCGATTACTACCTGCTGCGAGCGCAGCCTGGTCACGAGCGGAGCGACGGCCTGGATGTTCGGTCGGACTACCTCTTGATCTTTCGCCAGACGATATGCGTCGCTCCTGGGGTCGAGATCCGCCCACGCTTTCGCCACCAGTCGACGAATCGCGGCCCCGTCGTGATCGGCGTGCTCACGTACGTCGCACTGCGAGGTGGGACGGCAGACGCGAGGAGGCTCAACATCGCGATGCAACGAGCATCGAGTGCATGGAGCACGCTCCGGCAGGATCGTCCTCGGCAGACCCTCCCGGTTTTTCCACGGTCACACCTCACCGGTTGGCTTCATGGACGATCCCCAGGCAAGATCGGTCGCGGATTCCGCGAGAGCTGCCGGCTGTACGCCAACGAGTCGGCGCCGGGAAGTCGCCATCATCCTTCGACAACGCTGTACCTCTGCACCTTCTTGCGCACCCTTTCATCGAGCCCAAGGTCACGGGCGCTCGCGCCAGCACCGACGGTATCCATCGCTCCGATACTTTCGCGTCGACCTCAGCGCATAGGTACAGCAGCATTAGAAACTCGTCCCACGGCAAGGAACCGCCGTCATCTCGGATCCTGTCAACCTCTCCCTCCGGTTGCAGGAACCGATTTCGATAGCTGGCGATAGATATCATGGCGGCGCCCGATCGAAGAACCTCGTTTGTCAACTTGACAGTCCGACGGTTAGCCGCGAGCTGATCGACCGCCGTCGTCAGTTCGTTGAACACGAATAGAGGGGTCCGCCTCGCCACCTCGTCGACCTCCTCCTCCGAGAACTGCCGAGTAGGGAGCCCCTTCTTCTTCCGATCGGCCAGCCGAATCGCGACAATCCGCTTTCTCTGAGTGTGGTCGGCGGAAGGACGAGTAGTTGACGATCGATTCTTCCGGGACGCTTTATGGCCGAGTCAATACGCTCGGCGTAGTTGGTGGCGATTACAAAGACGGACCGTTTCATTTCTCGAAGATCGTGGAGCTTCGTCAACATGCTCGGAGTCATGAACTGGAACATGTCACTTTGCAAGCCGTATTGCTCGCTGTTTCGATCGAGCAATAGCCGGTCGATTTCGTCTAACAGAATGACTACGTCCGACTGCGCGTTGAGTACCTCCATGATGCGCTTAGCACGGGCCTCGACGCCCGCTTCGCCGGATTGAATGAAGTCACTAGGGCTGACACCAATGAAGTCGTACCCCAAGGCGTTCGCTAGCTCTTGCGCAAGCATCGTCTTGCCAGTGCCCGGCGGGCCGTACAACAGCATGGAGTACGACAGGTCAGCATTCTGTGCTTTGACCGCGCGAGGCTCAACAAAATATTGATCCATCTCGTCGTAAACCCGGTATTTGGTCGGGTGAAATCCGGCGAGCGGCTCGCGCAACATCACCTCTTTCCACGTGCGCTTTCGCTTCTCTGGATCCGTCGCTTTCACTTGTGTGTAGGCCAAGCCGACATCGGCGCGAAGGGCTCTAGCGATGTGCTGATCGAGCATCGCAGCGTAATATTGCAAATAGAGCAACACCTGACTCGTAGCCCACAAATGGATCTTCGACGGTGCCGCTGTGTGTTCAGACTGCCAACCTTCGAATCTGCGTTCCTTTCCGCGGTTCGGGTATGAACCCCGGACAGCTCGCGATTCCAGCCACGCCGTGTATCCCTTCAGCATGTCGAGGCAGCGTCCGAATAGCGAGTCCACCGAGTTCGAATCTGTGAGCTGACAGATCCGAAGGAAGGAACTCGCGACCTCCACGCTCTGCGGCAATAGCACCAGACCTTGCGGCGTAGCAGCCAATGGTTTCACGGGGCGCCAATAGGGTGCCGGCGTAGCGCCGAGCACTTCGGCAACTCTGTCGATCAGCGCTTGAGAGATGCCCGATCTATCAATGATAAGCAGACCCTCTAGAGCAAATACCAATGATGCCGGATCAAATCCGCCGTCGTCGATCTGACTCACGGCGAGTTGCATGTGAACCTGGTCGTACAGCCACGCTGTAACCGCGCCGGTATGTGTCGCCGGGCTTGACGCCAACATTCCGCGGCGAAGCTGGAGAAGGCGGAGAACGGGAAACACGTGCGGCAGGGCGGTACCGACAGACCGCGCCTTTCAGGACGGACTCGGCCGGATTGGCGAGCATCTGGTCGATGCGCGCTGTAGCGACCTGGTCGAGTCGCGCTCTCACTTCCGCGTCCGCCCCACACTCTGTGTGGTTCAGGATCTCGTAGACCCACGTCAATGTCAGTGGATCATCATCGCCCCACGTAGCTGACGAGCTGAATGGACCCGATGACCGAGCACTACACTCTGCGACAAGTTTCGCGGTCGCGGAATCGAGCGGCCCCTGAAGCGACTTCGGCATTGCCACCGGCTGCCAGGTACGAACCGTCGGTACGAGTTGGCTGGGTGCGAGCCGACCGACCGTCACGTCGATCGCGTGCAGGATCATCGCCTCGGTACTCGTCGAGTAGCTTCGCGGGCAACTTCGGTGGAGCTCCGGCGTCAACTTCGTAGGGCCACACGTCGGGCGAAACGCATCGCGAAACGTCTCCAGCACCTCGGCCGCTGAGTCCGCGCAGGCGCGGAACAGAGCGCGAATCTCGTGCGTATTCGCCGTCAAGGTACTGCTTCAGTTCCATCCGCGTCGCTCCCGGTCGACGCAGAGTCTGACTGGGACCGAACCACCAACGCAACGATCGCTATCGAGTACCCCGCCGTCGAGCGAGGGTCGCCCAGGTCGTGCACCCCTCATTCCGGCAATCGCTGGGATCCAGACGGGAAACCGCACGACGATGCTGGTGTCGCGGCTCGAGTCACTCCCTCTCGGTCACCCAACGCACGGTTCCATTCCTCAGCCAGAAGTGACATCCGTTTTGGCGATCATCGACAGATGGCGTCAACGTCGGCCTAGACGATTCGGAGAACTGCCACGTCTGCGTCGGCCCGACGCGCAGCATGATCGTGTGGCCCGATCCGCAGGGACAGTCGAAGGCGACCCATTTCGGTGGTGAACCCACGACCGCGATCAGTCTGGGCGGGATTCTGTCCGGGAAGGCGTCCGGGCTGCTGCACTCCATCAAGCCGGTATACCGAGCCGCGGCACGGTGACTCCGCCGCCACCGGCGAACCGCGGCGGACCGGATCACGCCCACGTTCGGCCTAAGAACGGCTCGCCACCGCCGGCTGCTAGTTCGTGCGGGTCGACACAGAAATGACCGTCACGAGCGATCCGACGTTGCGTGCTGATGAGATCCTCACCCAGCATGACGAGCGTTTCGTTTCCCTCACCAGCGCGGATCGAAAAGATCATGTCGAAGAGCTCGTGCACAGCGAGCGACGGCCGTCATCGAGGTGTAGGCGACGACTGCAGGAGCATGACCGCCGACCTCAGGTACGTACCCCTCACCGGCAAGTCGGCGCCGCTCGTCGGGATCAAGTTGCTCGGCGCGCGCAACGGTCGGATCGACTCTTCCAGTGCATATCAAGCAGGGGTCCCCGACGCTCAGGCGCGTAACTCTCTCGATCACGGACGCGAGTACGCCGTTCACACTGTCGAGCACAACGCCACAGTCGATGACCGGCAGGAGTAGGCGGATCGGAAATCGGCAGATTGCCATTCTTCCGGCGTGGTCGTCAGTACATCCAAAGATCACGTCTCGATCAACGAGCTGTCGCGCCACGTCCAGCTGCGTTACATCGCCGACGACCGCCCACGCTGTACACCGTCGACCAACAGCCGTGGCATTGCTCGCGGCGATCTCGGCCTTCGCCAGTCCGACCATCGCGGTCGTGGACCCATAGACCCTCGTTGTGTTCGATGCTTCGAGCACGTCTGGGTCGACGATCACAATGTCCTCAACGCCAAGCCGTGCGAGCTGTTCGACCACCGCTGATCCGGTGCCGCCAGCGCCGACGACTCCGACGCGGAGTTTGGAGATGACGCGCTGGCCGTCTTCACCAAATGCTCGAATGTTGCGGTCGAACGCGTCGTCACGAACGGCTTTGGCAGAATCGATCAGACGCACGTGTCGGCCAACGATTCGAAGTCGATCGACGGCCTCCGTGTCGTGGCCGGACGTTATGGCGCCGCCAATTGTCGGTCGCGCAAGGGTGCCGGCCAGAACCAACGATCCCGACCAGTCGGCATCGGTCCGCGACGCGGCAACGGAGCGGAACTCCACGTGGACGACTTCATCCCGGTCGGAGAACTCGGGCAGGCCTCCGGGATGCGTGTGCAGGAATATCGCTCCGCAGTCGATCTTGAGCTGCCGCGCCAGCGCGGGCACCCATCCCCCGAGTTGATGACAAGCTCGTCGACGGTCCGTTGCGCGTAACTCGATGTCCGGTACTGGGATGACGGAACGCACCAGCAGCGTGCTCCGGCCGGCGACCACGACGCGTCGAGTTGTCAGGACGAAGGCGCTTTCCAACTTCAGCTCCAGCGAGGCCAGAAGAGGCGCCGCTGCCTCGGCACTCATCGCGAGGGTCGCGCTCACGCAGCGATCTCTATCGTCAGAGCCGATCGGATGACGGTGAGGTACGACTCGATGGTGTCCGCACCCGGGACCCACGAACCCGCGGGGAGGTGTCTTGAGAACCGCTGCCATCGGCGTCCGAGGTGCTCCTCGAATTGGTCAGCGGCCGCCGGTGTCGATTGCGTCGCCCGGAACGCGGACTTCCGGGTCGCACCAAAACATGTCGATTGCGACGTCGGGATAGCCCCCGCGGGGAGCCGAAGGAGAAGATCGCAACTGTCGGGTGTGTAGCCGGCGGGCAAGCGCCATTCCTTGATCACGACGCAAACGTGCGCACTCTCGACGGTCTCGGACCAGCGCAGTCCCAGACCGTCGAGGAAGAGCAAGTCGTGCGGCGGGAGATTGCTCATCGCCCTGGGTTGATGTGCCGGGGTGCGGTGAAGAACCGTGCGCCGTTCCGAATCTCAACCGGCATCTCGTCTCCGACGTGGACGTCGTCGCAGGGCCCGTCGACGACGAGGTAGAGGTCGCGGTCCTCAGCAATCGGAGGCTTAGCAGGCGGCCCATACTTCGCGTCCCGTAACGGGCGAGCTCGGAACCTCGTACTCTCGGCGGTCGATCGTGATCTGGATGGGTTCGTGGTGGTCGGGATGCTCTTGGTCCCCGGCCTCGATGTCCGAGACGGTCATCGTGATACCTCCTGCTTCGTTGTTAGTCTGAGTCGGTGTTGCTTTCTCGCAACATAGTACCGCATCCGGCACATCGTTGCGTTCTCGCAACAGGAGGCATTGCATGAACCGACCAAAGGGGAGCTTCGACGCCGACGGATTCCACTCCGCACTCGACGCAGTCCGCGTCAGTTCGCGGGCTCACCTGGCGCAAGGTGGCCGATGCGGCGAGCGTGAGCCCGTCGACTCTGACGAGAATGGCGCAGGGTCGGCGGCCTGACGTCGACAGTCTTGCGGCGTTAGTGGCATGGTCCGGGCTCAGCGCAGACGACTTCGTGGTCCCACGCGGCATCTCCGCCGACCCCGGCGATCTCTCCAAGATCACAGCCCATTTCCGGGCGGATCCCCACCTCAGCCCAGCCGCGGCTGATGCGCTTGAGGAGATCCTGCTGGGGGCCTACGAACGGCTGCGCAGCGAAAAATGACTCTGCGGCGGGGCTTCAAAGCCGAGGCGACGAACACGGCCCACCAGCTCCGCATCGAGCTGAGTCTCGGGGATCTGGACCGCCTCGACCCTCACGGTCTCGCCACCCACCTCGCAATCCCGGTACTAGAGCTCCTTGAAATTGGATCCGCGTCGAAAGGCGGTGCGCACCCTCCGCGGACCATGCGCTTCGGAATTTTCGGCGGTGACCGTGCATTTCCGCGCGCGGCGACTCATCGTCGTCAACGACGCGCACACACCCGCCCGTCAGGCCTCGAGCATCACCCACGAATCCGCGCACGCGGTTCTCGGCCACCCTGCCGCGGCTGCTTTCGACGGTGCCGGATGCCGTTCCCACAATCGAGATCTTGAAGACGAGGCGAACTGGCTTGCCGGAGAACTCCTCGTTACGAGGCAAGCTGCTCTTCGCGCAGTGCGTCTGGGTGCTGAAGACGCCGAGGCCGAGCGGTTGGGAGTGAGCATCGAGATGATGCGCTGGCGCATCAACATGACTGGTGTTCGCAGACAGGTCGCCGCGGCCGGCCGGACGACGCCGGTAGGGACCGAGGTGGTGAGCTCAACCTCCTCCCCGGCCTCCGAGTTGGGCAATGGCCCACCGCTCGACGACGAGCCCGATCCAACGACTCACTGAGTACCCGGCTCTGGCTGCGTCGACGTGTGCGTTCTCCCACGTCTGGTCGTCGACACCGACGCGGGTGTGCTGGTTAGCTCTCCTTCCCTCGCCCGTGCGGGTCCAACGAGGCGCGGCATCTGACGAAGTCCGTTCGACGAAGGCCGACGACCGCAGGATCTCGCCAATCTGCCTCGGAATGGTTATGCGGCGCCGAGCCGCCTCGGTCTTGACGGCTCGGTACGCGGCGGGGTCGACCTCGATCGCGAGGGCGTGCATGCCGGTGCGCTTGTCGACGCGAGCTGGCTCTGTGAGACGGCGTTCGGCGTAGCGCTCGCCGCGCCAGCGCGTTCTTGCGGAGGCGCTGCTTCTCGTGTCGGCGGTCATCCTCGATTCGAGCGCGCGCGGTCGCCGCTCTCGTCGCGGCTCCGCGGGCTTGCTCCGTACGGCGCATGAGTTCGATGGCCCGGGCGAGGAACTCCTCTTCCTGTACTTGCCATCGCTCGGCGGACTCGGCCGCGCGTTCGAGCCACTCGATCTCTCCCGCCGCGGCACGCTCCGGGTCCGACGAGCGAAGCACGGCCGCGAGTAACTCGGCCGCGCGCGCTTCACGCTGCTTGCCGCTCACGACGCACCGCCGTTGTTGACGTCAGCTGGTTCCGCTAGCGGAACCGGCAAGTCTGTGGCGATCTTGAAACGGGTGAAGTGTTGAGCGCGTGCGCTACCGGCGACGGTTGCGAAAGCGGTGATGTGCAGACTGCATCGTGATGCCGAACGCGGTACCGATCTCTTGATACGTGAGCCGGTGGCGATGACGATCGGAGCGAACGAGGTCGTTGACGAACTCGTGGGCGACGATGCCGGCACGCGTGACGAACAACGCGAGCGCCAGCGGCTTGTTCGGATCGATGCCGCATTCGCGTGCCGCGGCGAGCAGAGCTCGTCGCAGAGCCGTCTTCTCGTCGTCGGAGGGCGGGTCGATGCGCATGAGCGCGCTCCTTGGTCGTGGGACCGTGAGGGAGCGCTGCGGCGGACTCCGAGCCGATCTCCAGTCTGCCCGCTCACAGGCGCTCCTCGCCGACCGCGGGCTCTCCCGGGTCGCTCGTTGCAGTGCCGAGCAGCGCGTCGATCGCGGTCTTGGCGATCACCACACGACGGCCGAGCGTGAGCGCCGGGATCTCGCCCCTTCGGACGCATTCGTACGCGCTGGATCGGGAGATGCCGAGCAACTCGGCAACCTCGGGGACGGTGTAGGTGAGACGTGACGGCACGTGAGCCTCCTGGTTGTTGGGTCCAATACGGATAAGCGCGCCGGAGACCGAAAACGCGACACGCGAAGCGCAGATCGCGCCTCGATTTCGCTCGGTGCAGACGTCGGTGCAGACCTACCGTGCAGACATTCGTCAAGGGTTGACCGGCGCCAGACCGCCGCGAGTCGCGTTGTCAACTGCGCGTCAACCGTCGCCGAGGATCATCTCGCCGAGCTTCTCGGCCGCCTCGGCCTGGAGGCCGGGGATGACGTGGCTGTACAGGTCGAGCGTGATCGAGATGCTCGAGTGGCCGAGCCGTTCGCTCACGATCTTCGGATGCACGCCGGCCACGAGCATCAGACTCGCGGACGTGTGGCGCAGGTCGTGCAACCGCACCTTCGGCAGCCCGGCCGACGCGACCAGCCGACCGAACAGCACGGTGATCCGCTCGGGATGCATCGGGAGACCGTCCTCGCTCGTGAACACGTAGCCGGTGTCGGTCCACGCCGCGCCCCACGCGAGCCGGTCCTCGAGCTGACGCCGACGATGCGCGCGCAACACCGCGACCACCCGCGCATCGAGACTGATCGTGCGCCGGCTCGATCGCGTCTTCGGATCGGACTCGCGTACGAGGTACGACACGCTCACCCGCGACCGGCGAACCGCGAGCACACCCGCGTCGAGGTCGACATCACCCCACCGCAGCCCGGCCAGCTCGCCCCGGCGCATCCCGGTCGCGAGCACCAACACCCACAACCCGTACAGACGATCGTCGACCACCGCGCCGAGGAACCGCCGCGCCTCATCCGGACTCCACGCCCGCATCTCGGGCGCGCTCATGCCGAGGCGGCTTCACCCCCAACAGCGGGCTCCGCACGAGCAGACCCCACAGCACCGCGTCGTTCAGCGCCTTCCGCAGCACCCGGTGCACCACCGCGACCGTCGCCGGCGACAGCTCGGCCCGCCGACGACGTCCACCGTTCGCGAGCAGCTCCGCGTACAGACTCCTGATGAGGAGCGCGTTGAGGTCGACGAGCTTCACCCGACCCAGCCGAGGCTTGACGTACCACTGCACCACCTCGCGGTAGCTCTTCGCGGTCGACGGCTTCAGCGACGGCACATGCCCCGCGAGCCACTCGTCGAAGTACGCGCCGACCGTCAGCTGACCGGCGTCGGCCACCTCGCCCGCACCGACCGCCGCCAACGCCCGACGCCAGCGCCTTCTCGGCCTCGCGCTTGGTCGCGAAGCCGCCCTTCCACCGCTGGCGCCGGCGACCCGAGACCGGATCGCGACCGACGTCGACGACGTAACTCCACGTGTTGCCGCGCTTGACGACGCTGCCTCGCATCCGCTCCTCCACAAGGGATAAGCGCACTGCGAGAGCTCAACGCGACAAACGACCTACGGACCTCTTGTTAGCAACCGTTAGCAAGCAGGCCGGGAGAGCGCAGGCCGACGAGCCGCAAACCGGCTCTGACCTGCACCAACTCAGCGCGCTCGGAGGGAGTCGAACCCCCAACCTTCTGATCCGTAGTCAGATGCTCTATCCATTGAGCTACGAGCGCCAGATTCGGGTTGCTCGGGCAGATTAGTGAATCGTCGAGCGGCCGGCCCGAAGTAAGCCGCTAGCCCTGTCCCACGCGGGCATAGGCCGCGCGGAGCTCCTGCTCGGCGACGGAGCGGTCGCGCCACCCTCCGATCACCGTGCCCTTGCCCGGCTCGAGCAGCTTGTAGACCTCGAAGAAGTGGCTGATCTCGGCGAGGAGGAACGGATCGACGTCGGCCAGGTCCTGCACCCGGTCCCACCGGGGATCCGTGTCCGGGACGACGAGCAGCTTGGCGTCGGGTCCGTGCTCGTCGACCATCTCGAACACCGCGACCGGCCGCACCGAGATCCGGCATCCCGGGAACGTCGGGGCGTCGAGGAGAACCAACACATCGAGGGGATCGCCGTCCTCGCCGAGCGTCTGGTCGACGAATCCGTAGTCGGCCGGATAGTGCATCGAGGTGAACAACGTGCGGTCGAGATGGACATGACCGGTCGCGTGGTCGACCTCGTACTTGTTGCGTTCACCCTTGGGGACTTCGACGATGACCTCGGCCTTCACGTCGCACCTCCAAGCACGCGCCCGGAGCCATTGTGCACTCCGGCCTCGTCGGCCCGCGCGCCGCCCGACCGATTAGTCGTCGTCGTCATCCTCGTCATCGTCGTCGTCTTCCTCGTCGACGAGGTAGTTGTACGCCTTCGCCAACGCCAGGACCTCGTTCGCGTCGGCGCTCATGGCGTGGTAGGCGATGCGCTCGAGCAGCGCATCTCGCACGTCCTCTGCATTCACCATCGATGTTTCCTCCTCCGGGACCGGACCGGGGCGACGATAGGTGCCGGAGCGGCGTGAAATGCGCCACTTGCGGAGACCAAACACCCCGGGATTGCTCCAGGTTGGCACCAAACGGCCGATTCCCAGGTGTGGTCTCCGACCAGGACTTCGACGTAATCGCGCAATCACCCCAGAAGATAGAGCTCGGTGGCTCGAATCCGCAGGAGATCGAGTCGCGCCTCCAGCAGATCCTGGAATCGATCCGCGTGAACCCTCCGGCCGACGGGTCCGAGCTCGAGCCTGCCACCGCGCCGAGCGGCCTCCCTGACGCGGAAACGCCCGCCGGGTCCGAAGCGCCCGTCGGCGTCCCGTCGTTCATGCGCCTCCCCCAACAGACGCATTCGATGACCCGCCTCGGTCAGGCGATGGTCGACCGCGGCCTCATCACCCAGGACGACCTCGACCGGGCGCTCGATCACCAGCGGCTCACGCGCAAGCGCCTCGGCGAGTCGCTGATCGAGATCGGCGCGGTCACGAGCTTCCAGCTGTCGCAGGCGCTCGCCGACCATCTCGGCGTCCCCTTCGTCGACCTCGAGACCCATCCGCCCGACGTCCTGCTCGCCGGCATGATCCCCGAAGAGGTCGCGCGCCGCTACTCCGCGCTGCCCGTAGAACGATGGAGCGGCCAGGTCGTCGTCGCGATGGCGAACCCGAACGACGTGTTCGCCCTCGACGACATCCGCGTGCTCACCGGCCAGTCGATCCTCGCCGCGCTCGCCGACACTGGTCACCTCCTCACCGCGATCGAGAACGCCTACTCGCGCTCCGATCTCATCGAGAGCTCGCTCGACGACGCGGCCGACGACTACGACGTCGAAGCCGAGATGGGCAGCGGCGCGCTCGTCGACGACGCGCCCGTCGTCAAGCTCGTCAACACGCTGCTCGAAAAGGCAGTGGCCGACCGCGCCTCCGACCTCCACATCGAGCCCGCATCGCGCAGTGTCATGATCCGTATGCGCATCGACGGCATCCTGCACGACACGTCGGAAGCGCCGCTGAACGTCCTCCGCCCGATGGTCAGCCGGCTCAAGGTCATGGGCAGCCTCGACATCTCCCAGAACCGCCTTCCCCAGGACGGCCGTTTCTCGCTGAGCCTTTCCGGGCGCCCGATCGACGTCCGCATCGCGACCGTTCCGACCGCTGCCGGTGAAGCCGTGGTGCTCCGGCTGCTCGACCCGGTCCGCGGCGCCATGGACCTGTCGAGCCTCGGCCTGTCCGAGTACGAGAGCGACCGCTTCCTCACCGCGTTCCAGGCCCCGCAGGGTGCGATCTTCGTCACGGGACCGACCGGTTCCGGAAAGTCGTCGACGCTGTACGCGCTGATCTCTTCGGTGAACACGCGCGACAAGAGCATCGTGTCGGTCGAGGACCCGGTCGAGTACCGCCTCGACGGTGTCAAGCAGATCCAGATCAACTCACACGCCGGCATGACGTTCCCCGGCGCGCTCCGGTCGACATTGCGTGCCGACCCCGACGTCATCCTCGTCGGCGAGGTCCGCGACGCGGAAACCGCGCGCATCGCCGCCGACGCGTCGATCACCGGTCACCTCGTGCTCTCCACGTTGCACGCCACGCGCTCCGCAGCCGCGCCGATCCGCCTCGTCGACATGGGCGTGGAGCCGTACCTCGTCGCGTCGGCCGTGTCGTGCATCGCGGCGCAACGACTCGCCCGCAAGCTCTGCGACTCGTGCGCCCAGCCCGTCGACGAGATCGACTACACCCATCTCCGCCGGTTGGGAGCGACCGACGAGATGCTGGAAGGCGCGGTCAACATCCGGATGCCGGTCGGCTGTTCGAACTGCCGCAAGACCGGTTACCGCGGCCGCGCTCCGGTCTTCGAGATCATGCCCGTCACCGAGGACATCACGCGCCTCATCGTCGAACGGGCGCCGAGCGGCGACATCGAGCGCATCGCGGTCGAGCAGGGCATGGACACGCTGAAAATCGCGGCGCTGCGCCGCGTGCTCACCGGCGACCTCAGCATCGCCGAAATGGCCCGCGTCGTTTCGTAGACACGTTTCGTAGACACGTTTCGTAGACGGGTCGTTGCGTTCGCGGGGCGCCGGTAGTCAACTGCTGTGGGCACGTGCCGCGAGAGCAGGAGTTCGACATGCTGGCAACGTTCGGTGTCGGCCAGGTCGTCTGGTGCAAAGTGCACGAACACCAGGTGCAGGCGGCGCGCGGCTACGAGAAAGCGCGGCGCGATTACCTCCAATCGATGGCGGGGGCGACACCGAGCCTGTCCCGAGAGCTCACGCGCCTCGCCGAGTTGAAGCAGCAGAGCGTCATCGACGATGTCGAGTTCGGTCGGCTCAAAGCCAAGGTCATCGGCTGACGGTGGCAGACCGAGGACCGCGGCGAGGAGTGAATCGAATCGTTGGCTCGCTCGTGCACCCCGTGCTGGATGCCGTCGACGTCGACGGCCTCGTGGAGCGCATCGACCTCAACGACGCACTCGAGCGAATCGACGTGCAGGGCCTGCTCGACCGGGTCGACGTCGACCGGCTGCTCCGCGTGTCGACGTCGATGCCCTCCTCGACCGGGTCGACGTCGACCGGCTGCTGGCGCGCGTCGACGTGGACGCCCTCCTCGACCGGGTCGACGTCGACCGGCTGGTCGGGCGGACGAGCATCGGCGGCATCGTCACCGACAGCGCCACAACGGTGGCAACGTCGGTGCTCGACCTCGTGCGAGGTCAACTCGCCGCGCTCGACTCGCTCGCCGGCGGCGTGGTCCGCGGGGTGTTGCGCCGGCGGGGTCCGACGCCGAGCGAACAGGAGAACGCACTCGCGGGCGCGCCCGCCGGAGCGTTCTCCCGGCTCGCCGCTTACGCGATCGATGCCACGGTCGTCACCGCGCTGTTCGGCTTCGGCGTCGTCTTGATGACCTACATCGCCAACCTCGTGGTGAGCAACAACTTCGATCCGACCCGCAGAGGCGGACCGTGGTGGGCGGCCATCGGCATCGCCTTCGCGGCTCTCTACTTCTGGTCGTCGATCGCGTTGGTGGGGCGCACGATCGGCAAGGCGCTGCTGGGCCTGCGGGTCGTGCGCGTCGACGGCGGCTTCGTGGGCGGTCGGGCCGCACTCGTGCGGGCGGTCACCTTTCCGTTGGGCTTCGTGCTCGGCCTCGGATTCGTGCCGATTCTCGTCCGGAAGGATCGCCGGGCATTGCACGACCTCATCGCGCACACGATGGTGGTCTACGACTGGGGCGCTCGCACCGCCGCGTACCCGCAACCGTTCGCCCGGTGGCTCGAACGTCGTCGAAGCGTCAGACCGCGTTCGTGATCAACAACACGAGAACGACGGCGGCGATGGCCACGCGGTACCAGCCGAAGATCTCGAGACCGTGGCGACGCAGGTACGTCACCATCCAGCGAACGGCGATGACGGCCGAGACGAACGCGAACACGAAGCCGATGAACGGGTGCAGGTACCCGTAGGAGTCGAACAGCACCTTGCCGTGCTTGAGCAGGTCGTAGGCCGTCGCCGCGCCGAGCGTCAGGAGCCCGAGCAAGAAGCTGAACTCGATGGCGGCGCTGACGCTGTAGCCCACGGCCAACGCGGCCAGGATGGTGACGAGGCTTCGGCTCGTACCCGGCCACAGCGCGAGCACTTGTGCGCAACCGATAACCACGGCGGCACGAACAGTGATCGACTCGAGCGGAAGTCCTGATTTCTCGCCCCGTTCGTGCAACGCACGCGCGAACAGAAGGATCACGACACCGCCTACCGCCCACGCGACGATGATCGGCCAGACGCCGAAGAGCCGATCGCGGATCGGCTTCTCCAGGGCGACACCGACGATCGCCGCCGGAACGAACACGACCAGGGTGGCGTTGAAGATGCGGCGTCCCTCGGGATCCCGGCCGGCGACGCCTCGCGCCATCTCCATGAGGCGGTTCCAGTACAACACGACCACCGCGAGGATCGCACCCGATTGGATCGTGATCGCGTACGTGTCGGCCGCGTCCTTCGTGCCCGGATGGGTGCCGACGTGAATGAGCTTCTGGGTCACGACCAGATGCCCCGTCGAGCTGATCGGCAGGAACTCGGTGATGCCCTCCACGACGCCGAGCAGCGCAGCCTTGACCGCCGTCAATTCGTGCTTCGCCGCCACCGACGGCGCCGCCGACAGAAACGTCATCGCGTCATTGATGTGCAGCACGCAGTCTCCTCGGATACGACCGGCCGCACAGCCTCGCACGCCGTCGGCGCGATCACGTACTCCGGCGCACTCCCGCCAGGTAAAGAAACTGTGGATGTGCGCGGCCGTGACCCAATCGCCGCGCCCAGGTGGTGGGGAGCGCCTTCGCCTCTCCCGGGCTGAGGTACGCGCGCGGCGCCGATGTCGATCCCGGCCCGCCGGAACTCGGGCTCCATCTCCGCGGCCACGTACTCGGGGGTCGGCACCGGAAGATCCTCGAAGCGCGCCGGGGTGGAGTCGAGCCAGATCTCGCCGTTGAGCGTGAGGTGCACGACGCCCGCGGGGCGAGCGAGCGACGCGATGCCGGCGACGACGTCCGAACGGGCGCGGACGATTCCCTCGAGGAGCGCGCCCCACGGCAGCAGCACGTCGACCTCGTCGGCAATCGCGTGCAACTCGGACGGCAACGCCTCGATTGCGGCTCGAAGCAACACGACGTTCGCGCGCCCGCCACGCGCGGGCTTGCGCGCGGCCTTGTACGCGATCTCGCCCATCGGAGCTTCGATCGCGTCGATCCCGATCACGAGCCAATCCGGCCGTTCCGATGCAAGGTGGTACACAAAACGCGCATCGCCCGTACCGACGTCGACCGCGCACCTCTCGTACTCCGCCCGCATGGCCGCGAGCTCCGCGGCGGGCATCTCCGCGATACGCCCCTTGCCGACCACACGCGTCAAGGTCATCGGCCGTCGGCGATCGCGAGCACCCGGGCGTACGCATCCTTGTGACTCACGCCCGGAAGCGTCGACAGTCCCTGCGCGAGGGTCTTGGCGGTGACGCCGCGTTCGAGCAGCGCCCGCACGAGGCGGTCGAGTTGTTCGCCGCCGGGCGTCTCGTGCCCACTCGACCCCGTCCCTTCGGCCACGCGCTCGGGAGGAGCGGGAGGGGCGGCCACGATCGTGAACTCGCCGCGCGCCTCGTTGGCGTCGGCGAGCTCCGCGGCCAGCTCGCTCGCCGTCCCCCGGCGGAACTCCTCGAACACCTTGGTCACCTCGCGCCCCACGCACAGCTCCCAGTCGGGGCTCACCGCTGCGAGGTCGGCGAGCAGGCCGGCCACGCGCCGGGGCGCTTCGTGCACGACGAACGCGTCACCGCGCTCGGTGAGCCGCCGGATCTCGGTCTGACGCGCGGCAGACCGCCGGGGCAGGAACCCCGCGTACGAGAACCGGTCGACCGCGAGCCCCGAAGCGCTCAGCACCGCGAGGAACGACGACGGTCCCGGCACCGGGGTCACGGCGAGACCCGCGGCGACCGCCCGGTTCACCACCACGTATCCGGGGTCACTGAACAACGGAGTTCCCGCGTCGCTCACCAGCGCGACGCGCGCACCGCGTTCGAGTTGCCCGATCACGTCGCCGGCCCGTTCGGATTCATTGTGGTCGTGGTAGCTGACGATCCGCCCGCCGATCTGCATTCCGGTGCGCTGCGCGAGATCACGCAGGCGACGCGTGTCCTCCGCGAGCACGACGTCGGCCATCTCGATCACGCGCCGAGCGCGCGGCGACAGGTCGTCGTCGTTGCCGATCGGCACGGACACGACGAACAGCGCGCCGCTCCGGTCGCCGGTGCCGAGCTCGCGGATCGTCACCTCCACCTCGGTGTCGCTGTCGCCGATCGCCCGCACGAGATCCCGACTGATCTCGGCCGCGGTCTTGCTCGCGTCGAACGCCAAGGTCCGGCCCCGCAGCCCGGGCCCGCGCCGGAACACCAGCGCGTCGTCACCCAAGAAGAACGGGCTCATGCTCGCGGTAAAGGCGTCGGAGACACCCCCGGCCGCGAGCGTGACCTGCACGTCGCCTCGCAACCGGGCCAGCGCGCGGTCGTCGTGCTCGCTCCGAACGCCGAGCACACACGTCGCCCGGCCGGTGACATCGGCGTCACGGGTCAGCTCGACGGTCTTGGTGTGACTCCCCGTTATCCGCGGATGGCCGTGGCACGAGAAGCTGACCGCCGGCACCGTCGGGCCTGACATTGGTTCGCGGGCCGCCGCGCGCGGTTGATTCGGCGCCGCCATCGCGGCGACGCTACCGGACCTCGGCAAAGGCGTGATTCACTGGTGGGCGTGCCCGAACTCACCGCCGAGGCGATCCGGACCCGCGCGGTCAACGCGCAGCAGACCTTCGCCCGCAACGACCTCCGGTCGAGCCCTGTGTTGGAGCGGCTCGTCGGCGCGTTGACGGCCGAGCTGGACCGGGCCGGGTACACGCGGCTCGACACCCCGGGCCCGACCACGAATGTCGTGCTCCACTCGGTCGACGCCGACGCACCGCGGCCCTACCGGCGCAAAGCCGCGCCGACGTTCGTCATCTCGATCGCCGAGCTGACCGAAGTGCCCGAGGACCGCATCGAGCTGCTGCGGGTCGGCTACCCACTGCTCGTCCGCTCGCTCGCCAACCTGATGGTGATGGTGTGCGACACCACCGACGGCCTCATCGTGCGCTTCGTCACCCTCGAACAAGGCGTCTACGGCGTCGGACCGGGCCTCACCGACATCGAGCTCACCCGCCTCGCCTTCGAGCGCATCGAGCCGCTGGCGTCGTCGCAACTCGTGATCGCGAACGACTTCGTCACCGATCTTCCCGAGCACCTCTGGTCGGGCGACGAGCAGACCGCGCAGATGCTGCGGGCCGGCCGGTCGCTCGACGCGCTCGACCTCCTGCCCGCGCCGTTCCCGATCGAGGAGATCCTCGAAAAGCGCGAGCTGCGTCACGTCGAACTGCTCTACGGCATCGGCGGTCTGTCGTACGGCAACGTGAGCGCGCGGTATCTCGGTAACGACCTCAAAGGTGTGCCCGACCCCAACGGCCCCGTGTACTGGATGAGCGCGAGCGGCGTCGACAAGGCCGATCTCCGGCTCGTCGGGCCGCACATCCTGCTCGTACGCGGGTTCGACGCCGAGCGGGAGACGATGGTGCTGAGCGTCCCGCCCGACGTGAAGGCGCGCCGCGTCTCCGTCGACGCGATCGAGCACTGGATGATCTACCGCGAGCACCCCGGAGTCGGCGCGATCCTGCACGTGCACGGATGGATCGACGGCACCGTCTCGACCGAGGTCAACTTCCCGTGCGGCACGTTGCAGCTCGCGGCATCGGTCGCGGATCTCGTGCGGGCTGCACCGGATCCCACCCGAGCGGTCGTGGGCCTACGCAATCATGGCTTGACGATCACCGGGCACAGCCTCGACGACATCTTCGACCGTTTCGGCGCCGCGATCGTCCCGCGCGTTCCCATGGAATAACGGCACGTCGAGGATGGGCTGCGCGGGCGCCTCGTGCGCCAGCAACCAGCGCTTGCACTCGAGCCCGAACGCGTAGCCACCGAGCGCTCCTCCGGTGCGAATGACGCGGTGGCAGGGCACGATCAACGCGATCGGGTTCGACGCGTTCGCCATCCCGACTGCACGCTGCGCGTTCGGCCGCCGGATGCGGCGCGCGAGCTCGCCGTACGAGATCGTCGTGCCGACCGGGATCATGCGCAACTGGTCCCATACCGCCTGTTGGAACGGCGTGCCGCGCGCCGACGGTCAGCGTGTCGAGCGCCGCGACGTCGCCGTCGAAGTACGCGCTGAGCACCTCGTACACGCCGAATCGGTCGCGGCGCGACGGCTGCGGGGCGAGATCGAAGGTCGCACCGCGTACGACACCGTCGTCGACGGTCGCGCGAAAGGATCCGAGCGGGAACTCCACCACTGCCAGGTCTGTCGTCATGTGTCAGTTGTACGCCCCGTACGCCGGACGGATCCGGACACGGGGAGCCCGTGTCCGAATCCGTCTAGTTCGATGTCGTAGAACAGGGCCGTGAACGAGTACACGGGAGTCGTCACCACCGGTATCTACTGTCGCCCGGGTTGCCGCGCGAGTCCGCTCGCGCGCAACACCCGGCCCTACACGTCGGCCGCTGCGGCCGAGGCCGCCGGCTTTCGCGCGTGCCTGCGCTGCCGCCCCGACCGCGAGCCGGTCCCCGGTTGGGTCGACGCCCCGGAGCTGGTCTGCCGGGCGTTGCGCGGTATCGCCGACGGTGCGCTCGACGGTGCGACCGAAGACGCGCTCGCGGCCCGGCTCGGGGTGAGCGCGCGCCACCTTCGCCGACTGTTCGACGCGCATGTCGGCGCGACGCCCGCCGAAGTCGCGCGGAGCCGGCGGGCCCACTTCGCCCGGAGGCTGCTCGACGACACCGACCTCCCCCTCACCCAAGTTGCGACCGCGGCGGGGTTCACCAGCGTCCGGCAGTTCAACCGGGTCGTGAAAGACGTCTTCCGGTTCACTCCTCGGGAGTTGCGCGCGCGCCGGCGAGCACCGGACCGGCTCGTCACCGACGGCGGCCTCGAGCTGCGGATGCCCTACCGGGCGCCGCTCGCGTGGTCGTCGATCCTCGAGTTCCTCGAGCCTCGGGCCGTGCCCGGCGTCGAGACGGTCGATCTCGACGGCGAGGTGTACCGCCGCGTCGTCGAGCTCGGCGGCCAGCCCGGCGTCGTCGAGGTGTGGAACGAGCCCGACCGCGACGCGCTCCGCGTGCGCGTACACCTGCCCACCGTCGACGGCCTCGTTCACCTGATCACCAACCTCCGCCGCCTGTTCGACCTCGACGCCGACCCGAGCGTCGTCGACGCCGCCCTCGCCCGCGACCGGACCCTGCGCCCGCTCGTGCGCAACCGGCGCGGCATACGGGTGCCCGGCGCGATCGACCCGTTCGAGGTGAGCGTCCGGGCGGTGCTCGGTCAACAGGTTTCGGTCAGGGGTGCGACGACACTCGCGGGCCGGCTCGTGGAGCGGTTCGGGGTGCCGGTACCGGGCATCGGCGCGCTCGGGCTCACCCACCTCTTTCCCGACGCCGCGACCCTGGCCGGCGCCGACCTCACCGAGATCGGGCTCACGCGCGCCCGCGCCCGGGCCGTCGGCGGGCTCGCCACGGCGGTCGCCACCGGGCGGCTCGAGTTGGACCGGGCACGCGACATCGACCACACCGTCGCCGAACTGCAGGCCCTGCCCGGGTTCGGGCCGTGGACCGCCCACTACGTGGCCATGCGGGCCTGCGGCGAACGCGACGCCTTCCCCGCCTCCGACCTCGGCCTGCGCCACGCGCTCGGCGACGATCCGGCCGCGCGCGCGGAGTCCTGGCGCCCCTGGCGCGCCTACGGCGCGGTGCTGCTGTGGCTCGGACCGGTCGGCGAACCGGCCGTCCGCACAAGTGGTCGCGTTCGGGCCCGCGCCGGTTGAGGAGCCCACGTCCGGGGTAGAGGGCATTCGGCCCGTCGGGCCGCGTTTTCCCTGGTCAGACCGGATATTCCAGCTTGAGATCCAGCTCCGGATCGGATATAGTTGAGGACCGGCTTTCGCCCCCGGCCCGGCCGCATTTCCCCCGAATACCTCCCCCAGTCGTATCCCAGCTTCGAGGAACAACCTCCCGGTTGGTGAGCGTTGCACCAGGTGCCCGCCCACTGATCCTTCGTTGCTCGCCGGAAGAGGCGTGCAGCCGATACTGATTCGCAACACCTACCCGATTCGAAGCCCGACCCTTCGAATCACGAAAGTGACGAGATGGCCAAGCCCGTGAAGGCCCGCCGAGAAGACCGCGATTACGAAGACCTCGTACGTCTGTACCTCGAAGACGTCGGTCGCCACAACCTCCTGACCAAGGACGACGAGATCCGCCTCGCGCAGGCGATCGAGACCGGCACCGCCGCCCGGGAGAAGATGGAGACCGCGAAGAAGCTCACGCCCACGCAGCGGCGTGGCCTCAAGCGCGAGATCCGCCAGGGCGAAGAGGCCCACCGCCAGTTCGTGAACTCGAACCTGCGCCTCGTGGTCTCGATCGCGAAGAAGTACCAGAGCTCGGGCCTGCCCCTCCTCGACATCGTGCAGGAAGGCAACCTCGGCCTCATCCACGCCGTCGACAAGTTCGACTGGCGCAAGGGCTTCAAGTTCTCGACCTACGCCACCTGGTGGATCCGCCAGGCCATCCAGCGCGGCATCGCCAACTCGGCCCGCGTGATCCGTCTGCCCGTGCACGCGGGCGACATGCTCACCGCGTTGCTCAAGCTGCGCGCCTCGCTCGAGGGTTCGCTCGGCCGCACCCCCACGCTCGCAGAGCTGGCCGGTGAGGCAGAGCTCCCGTTGGAGAAGGTCGTCGAGGTCCTGCGCTACGCGGTCGACACCGTCTCGCTCGACGAGCCCGTCCGCGACGACGGCGACGCCGAGCTCGGCGACTTCGTCGAAGACCGCAACGCGGTCGCTCCCTTCGAGCACGCGGCCACGAGCCTGCTGCCGAACGAGGTGGCGAAGGTGCTGTCCGTTCTCGACGAGCGCGAGCGCACGATCCTCACGCTGCGCTTCGGGCTCGACGGCGGCGGCGAGCGCACGCTCGAGGAAGTGGCCGAGCACTTCGGCCTCACCCGCGAGCGCATCCGCCAGATCGAGGCCCGGGCGATGTCGAAGTTGCGGCACCCGTCCGCCGACGTCGGCGCCCGGGAGCTGCTCGAAGCCGTCTAAGACCTCGTCAGGCCAGATTCTCGACACTGCCGGCGGCGAAAGCCGCCGGCAGTTCGCGTCTGCTCGTCATCCCGAGCTTCGCGTAGGAGCGAGCGAGATGGTTCTGCACGGTCCGCACGGAAATACCGAGGTGGACCGCGATCTCGGAGTCGGCCTTGCCCGAAGCGGCGAGCACCGCGACCTCGTGCTCGCGCCTGGTGAGCACGTCGATCGTCGGCAGGGCGGCGAGCCACGGCAGCGCGGCGCCTTCGCAGCGGGAGTGGAGCTCGCCCGCTCGCACCGCGGCGCGGGCCGCGGCGCGCCCGTCGGCCGCGGCCCGATAGGCGCGCGCGGCCGCGTACGCAGCCTGGGTTGCGAACAGCATCCACCCGAGATCCTCGAAGCGGTGCGCCACCTCCGAGAGCAGAGCGCCGTCGTCTTTGACCCACGCGTGCGCGTGGTCGGCCAGCAGGCGGGGGAGCGGGCCGTCGACCCGATCGGCGGCGACCGCGACGAGACTCGCGGCCTCGGCTGATCCGACGTAGCAGGCCGCGTCGTGTGCGCCCGCCATGGCGACCGCCCACTGCCCCATCGACGAGGCCCGGCGCGCGGCACGCAACGCGTGCTCGGCCGCGGTGCCGATCGCACCTTCAGCGGCCAACACCGCGGCCTCCGCGATCTCCCAGTCGGCTTCGAAGAAGCGCATCCGCGGCGCGTCCTCACCCGGTTGCAACGCGGCCCGCGCCTCGGCCACGTTGCCCGCGAGCGCGGCGCCTCGGGCCAAGAAGGTGAGGTTGTACCGCAGGAACAGCCGGTCGAACTCGTTCAACGACGCCACCGTGATGCGAAACAGGCGGGTCGCCGTGCGCGGCAGTCCGCGTCCGAGCGCGACCACCCCGAGCGCCGACGCGCCGCGCGGCCGCAACCATTGGTCGTCTTCCCGCAGCGCTTCGTCGTATATCGCGCGACCGATCTCCTCGGCGTCGTCGAGACGTCCGCTGTTGGCGACCGCGATGGCGGCCGCGACCCTGATGGTGCCGAAGCCGTACGGCAACACGTCGCGCGCCTTTTCCGCGTCGGGTAACACGGCGCGCATCGTCGCTTCCGCTTCGTCGATGCCGCCTCCGATCGCGCCCCCGGCGACGAGCGCCGCCGCGGCGAGCGTGCGCGTCACGGGATCGGCCGCCGGATCCGCAAACAGCGGGCGCGCGGCGGCGAACGCCTCGTCGAGCCGGCCGTCGAGCATCAATGCCTGCGCGTAGAGCGCCTGCAGCTGCAGCGGGTTGTCCTTCCCGTTCTCGGCCGTGCCCGTCAACAGCTCGGCCACCGAGCTCATCTCCCCGACGCGGGTCCGGGCCATCGCCCGTAGGTAGATCACCGTGTCGCGATCAGCGTCGGAGAGCGTGTCGGGCGCGATCCCATCGAGCAACCGGTCGGTCTCCGCGACCCTCCCGTGCATGATCAGCGTCTCCGCCAGCAACACGGCGCCGCGACCGACCCGTCGGCGTCGTACGCCGCGCGTGCCAGTCGTTCGGCAGCCGTCGCGCTGAACGAACGGGCGAGGCGGGCGGCGGCGAGGAGCTCGTCGGGATCGGCGGCATCGCCCATCTCGACGCGCCACAGCGCGGACCGGAGCACCTCGCGCGGACCGGGGGCCGGCGCGCGATGGATGGCGTCGATCAGGGCCAACCGGAGCCGGCGCAGTCGATACGACGCGACCTCGGCCCGGATCACTTCGCCGTACAGCGGATGCCCGAGCGTGAGCACGGGACCGTCGACGGTCTGCTGCAGCGCGACGACCCGGCGGCGCTCGAGTGCGTCGATGACGGAGGCGCTGATCTCGCTTTGCGCGATGTCGAGTTGCAACGGCTCCGCGATTGCGAGCAGCTCGACCGCGTGCCGCTCGTCGGTATCGACGTCGGTGAGCGCGCCCCGGATCAGCTCGCCGACGCCGGCGCCCACCGGTAGCTCGCCTTCGAGTCGCCACACCTCGTGACTGCGGACGATCGCGCCCGACGCGAGCGTGGAGCGCACGAGCTCGCGTACGAGTAGCGCATTTCCGGCGGCGCGACTGGCGAGCAGTCGGGGCAGGCGATCCTCGACGTCCCCGCCGAGCACGACCTCGAGCAACGCGCGCACGTCGTGCTCGCCGAGGGGCGCGAGGTCGAGCCGGTCGCAGGCGCCGTCGGCCCACAGCCGGGCCACCCGCTCGGGAACCTGCTCGCCCGCCCGCACCGTCGCCACCACCAGCGCCCGGCCGGTGCCTGCGAGCCGCCAGAGCAGATCCGCCGACTCGTCGTCGAGCAGATGGGCGTCGTCGACGACGACCGTCGCCGCGCCGTCGCCGTCGCCGTCGCGGACGCCGGCGGCACGGTCCGCGATCGGCTGCAGCGGGAACTCCGACCAGCGGCTGCACAGCACCAGATCGGTGCGGCCACCCTCGGCCTCGATCCGGCGCTGCACCTCCCGTACGAGCATCGTCTTGCCGACTCCGGCCTCGCCGACGACGACGGTCCCCGTCGCGCGCCTCAGTCCGTCGGCGATCGTCGCCAGCTCGGAACCGCGCCCGATCATCGGCCAGCTGTCGCTCATCGGCGGCACCGGGGATCGCCGAGTGAGTAGTCGCTGCGGCTCATCTGAGTAGTCCTCTTACTCATGCGCTCCACCTACCTGCACCGTACATTCAGCGGGGAGTGGGCAGCCACGAATCGCGCGCGCTCCGGTCCGGGCTCGATCCGCGCCCGTACGTTCCAACCCCGACGAAACGGAATCCCACGATGCGAGCTCCTCTCGCCGGGCGCCGACTCCTCGGCGCGTCCCTCTGCGTGGTCGCCATCGGCCTGGCGTGCGGCGGATCGTCGAAGAGCTCGGGGTCGACCGCGACCACCGGGGCCGGCGGCAGCGCGGCCGCGACGAGCCAGTCCTCGGACACGACGGCCGGGAGCAGCAGCGCGAACGCGGCGGCGACCTGCAAGCAGCTCACGTACGCCGACGTGCAGCCGCTGGTCGTCGACCCGATCACCAAGGTCGCGGTCACGGCCGGTTCCGCCGCCGACAACAACGGGCAGAGGTGCGTCTGGGGCACGTCGAGCACGAGCGACGCCATGGCCATCACGGTGTTGAACGGCGACGACGCCAAGAACATGTTCAGCTCCGACGTCCAGAGCATCACCGCGGTGAGCCTCACCGGCGTCGGCGACAAGGCCGCGCGCGACGGCTCGCACGGCTCCGACATCGTGACGTCGATGAAGGGCGACCTCTACTGCAGCGTCACCCCGGGCGACGGTGCGGTACCCGGGATCGCGCAACTCGAGGACGCGGCCGGCAACTCGGCGAATATCGGCGACAAGGCCTACGCCGAGCAATCCGCCGCGGCCGGCACTCTGTGCAATCGCATCTACGGGAGCGGCAACACGACCCCCGACCTCTCCGACCTGAAGGCCGCGGGCGCCGCCGCGGCGACGGCGCCGACGACAGAGGCGACGCTGCCGAACGACTTCACCCTGCCGACCGATGGGAGCACCACGCCGTGAGCGCCGAACGATCATTCACCATCTTTCTGGCCGCGCTCGCGCTGGGCGCGACCGCGTGCGGAAGCTCGTCGAAAGGCGCGTCGACCACGCCCTCGACGTCGGCACCGGCTGCGATCGGCGCGGGCAGCGTCACGACCGTCGACTCCGGGGCCGCAACTACGACGACCGCGGCCGCAGCCACGTCGACCGGTCACGTCGGTGACACGCTGACGCACCCCGACCAGTTTCTCGCCAGCGACGTCGAGACCGTGGCCCTGGTCAAGGTGATCGACCCCGTCACGCCGAAGGTCGCGAGCAACACCCCCGACACCGGCAAACGTTGGATCGGGCTCGACATGACGTTCTCCGACAGCGGCGACAACGTGAACAACCGGTCGGTGGAAGCGCTGGCGACGGGCTCCGACGGCACGGAGTACACCATCAACGCCGACATCGAGGGCGCGTTCACGGAGTGCACACCTACGACGGGAGACGTCGCGGTGAACCACAAGGTGACGTTCTGCCCCGGCTTTTTGGTCCCGACGGGTGTGACCATCACGAAGGTCGGCTACAGCCTTCGCGGCAGCTCGTCCGGAACGCCGTCCGAGCTCACGTGGACCGTGCCCTGAGCCGGAGCGATCGCCCGATCGCCACACCGCTGACGACGAGCGCGATCGCGCCGAGTCCGACGCCCGACATGACGAGGCGGTGCCGGCTCTCGGCAACGCACGCACCCGGGCCGTAGCGCCAGTCGATGAAGGCGATGGCCTGCTGCACCTCGGGGCGGGCCTGCGCCACCTGCCATGCCGCATGCCAGCGCGCCATGGCTGCGGGATCGCTCCGTTCGGCGGCAGTCGGCGGCGGCGGAAACGAGATCTTCGCGAGGTCGGGCCCCGACTTCTGCGCGTGCCAGCCGTCGGTGATCGCGAGGCATCCGGTCAGGTGGTCGGGGCCCGCGGCGAATCCGTGCACCGACGGCCACAGCGCCACGCAGGCGACCACCGTCACCGCGGCGACGACGACCAGACGCAGGTAGAACCGGCGGGCGCCGGGCTCCTCGTCCCGGTCCGGATCGAACACCCCTACTCAATCGGCACGATCCGCTCCCGCGCTGAGTGACGTCCCACCATTCGGCGAATTCGCCCTCGTAGCGATTCGTCCGACGAATCGTCGTGACGTGGACGGGGCCCCCTTGTCGGGGGGGTGGGCCGCCGGGAAGAATCGACCGCATGACCGAGTACGGCGGCTTCGGCTACCCGACGCTGAGTCCCTACGTGTTCTACGAAGATCTCCCGGCCGCGCTCGAGTTCCTCACCGCCGCCTTCGGTTTCACCGAGCGGATGCGCAACGAGAACCCCGACGGATCGTTGAGTCACTGCGAGATGGCGGTCCGCGACTCCGTGCTCATGCTCGGGAACCCGCCCGACTACCAGAACCCTGCGCACGGCGGTCACGTGACGGTGGGTATGCACGTGCACGTCGACGACGTCGACGCGCACTACGCCCGCGCGGTCGCGGCGGGTGCGAAGCCCGACCGCGAGCCGGTCGACATGCCCTACGGCGTGCGCAGCTACGGCGCCCTCGATCCCGAGGGTCACCAGTGGTACTTCGCCCAGCCTCTGCAGTAGTGCGCGGTCAGGTGCCGCTGAAGCGTTCGAGCAATTGCGCGAGCGCGACGTCGGTGCCGGCCTGCGGCAACGAGATGCCACCGTCGACGACGAGCGTCTGACCGGTGATGTAGCTGGAACGGTCGGAGGCGAGGAAGAGCACGACCTCCGCGATCTCGTCGGCCCGGCCGATGCGGCCGAGCGGGATCGATCGCGCGACCGGCCCGAACACGTCGGGAAACTCTTCGAAGATCACGGTCAACGGCGTCTTCACGTGACCGGGTGCCACGCAGTTGACGCGGACGTACGGCCCGTACTCGAGCGCGCCGCTCTTGGTGAGCGCGATCACCCCGGCCTTGGCCGCGGAGTAGGCGGCCTCGTTGCGGGTGGGCGTGATCCCCGACACCGACGCGTTGTTGACGATCGCGCCCGTGCCCGGCGGCCAACATCAGCGGCACGACGGCCCGGATCCCGTTGAACGTCCCGGTCAGGTTCACGTCGATGAGCCGGTGCCACAACTTGTCGTCGACGGAGTGCAGCGGGCGCAGGTCGCCCGAACCGGCGTTGTTGAACAGCACGTCGACGCGACCGTACGTCTCCGCGACGGCAGTCACCGCCGCCGTCACCGCGTCGCCGTCGCGCACGTCGACTGTGTACGCCTCACCGCCGACCGCTTGGGCGGCCAGTGTCGCGGCATCGAAGTCGCGGTCGAACAGCACGACCGTCGCGCCTTCCGCCGCGAAGCGCACAGCCGTCGCGCGTCCGATACCCGACGCGCCCCCAGTGATGATCGCTACCTGTCCGTCGAGCTCACCCACGAGCGCCGACGCTAGCGGTCGACCCCCCTACCCGCGCGGCGCCAGGGCGGCGACGACCCCTCGCGCGTACGCCTC
Organism: uncultured Actinomycetes bacterium; assembly: GCA_963761055.1. GTDB lineage: Bacteria > Actinomycetota > Acidimicrobiia > IMCC26256 > PALSA-610 > PALSA-610. Next base: position 31,094 of record CAVXFO010000002.1, read on the forward strand.
CGTCAACGCGACGTCGGCGGCACGGAAGTGATCGCCGCTCGGCGCGACCGCTTCGAGCAGGGCGAGGACCTCGCTGCCCCTCCGCAGCGCGACCACGATGACTCCGCGGTCGTCGTCGGAGACCCGGCGCACCGACCTGTGGCTCCGCAGCACCTCGTGCGCGGCGGTCGCGTCGTCGGGAACCAACTGGCGGGCGGACAGCTCCCGTTCGGCCGCGACCGGGACCTCCCCCGACGGCCCGAGCACGCGCAGGCGCGTGCACTCCGCGGCCACGACGTCACCGAGGCCGGACGCGAGCTTGCCCGCCGACTGCGCGATCACGTCGCGCAGGTCGAGGACTTCTCGGTCGGCCACGAGCGCGCCCGAGAACATCAACTCGCTCGCAACCGCGAGCGAGATGCGTTTCGAGTCACCCCGCAAGAGTGCGAGGCGGCGGAGATGGCGGTCCTTCTCGATGGCGTACAGGGCGAACAGCCCGGCGACCGCGATCGCTCCCGCCTGCACCACACCAACCGCGACCAACGTCGCGAAGAGCGCGACGAACCCGCTGGCGGCGAGCACCAGTGCAATCTGCAACCGCCTACGCGCGATGGCACCGTCGGTCAACGGGCGGCTCGTCGGGATCCCGACTCGACGTTCCTCGAGCCGGATCTCGCGATTCAGCTTCGTCGCGGTGACTGTTGCTGTGACCGTTGCCGGCATAGCTCCCCCTCTCGGAGCCCCGGCCCATTCCCCTCACCTCATTCATCGAGCGCGCGGGCGCTCAGACTTGAGCAGGAACCTCGTAGACGAGGTCGTGGTCGCGGGTCAGCCACGCAATTCCGTTGTCCCGGGCATATCCACGGCCCTGGACGTTGAAGATCCGAACGGACGGGGCATCCAGCGGATAGGGGCCCCAATGCCAGGTACCGCGCCGAAGGTGCACACACGAATACCGCGGCATCACGAACGCCCGGACCGTGTCGAAGTGCGCGGGCTCGGAGAAGTCGACGTCGCCGGGCGCGACCACGACGATCGCATCCCCGCTCATGGGCATCAGCGTCTGTGTGTGGGTGTCGTGGCGATTGAGCAACTCGCACCGCAGTTGGCCGTCGACGACCTCGAGCTCGTCGAGTGTGTGCCCGATGAAGTTCGCGGCGCCGTCGTTCCAGAGGAACTCGAGATCGGAGGTGGGATTGTTGTCGTTCTCGTCCGGCGGCAGCGATCCGAACGGGGCGAACGAAGCGTGCGTCGCGGGTTGCGCATCCAACCTGACGATCCGCATCCCGCCTCCTCTAAGCTGACGTCGGCGTCAGTATTACTCCATCGCGGCGCGGAGGTCACCAAATGGACGTGCGGTCGATCGAGGATGTCGAGCCGGTCATCGAGCACAACGGCACGGTTCCCGTCTGGTGGTTGGTGAGCCCGCGCGAGATGTTCGACATCACCAAGGGCGGACACCTCGAGCTGGTGAGCGAGTTCGAGGTCGCCGGCGGCGGGCTCGTCGATCCACACCATCACCCCACCCACGAGTTCTATTACGTGACCGCGGGGCGGGGGATCATGACGATCTCGGGCGAGGACAAAGAGATCCGTCAGGGCGACCTCGTCCACATCCCGCCGAACGCCGTGCACTCGCTGCGCCCGGTCAGCGACCACGCCCCCATCCACTGCTTCGCGTTCGCGGTCGGCGTCGACGGCGCGGGCCCGGTCGACTACACGAGCTGACGCGTGGGCAGAGTGCTCGTCACCCGCCGCCTCCCCGACGGCGGGACGGACCAGCTCGGAGAACACGAGGTCGTCGGCCCGAAACCCGACGACACTCCGTACACGCACGAGGAACTGGTTTCCCTGGCGCGCGAATGCGACGCGATCGTGTCACTCCTGACCGATCGGATCGATGCCGAGGTTCTCCGCGCCGGCGCCGACGGCGGGCGGCTCCGGGTCGTGGCGAACGTCGCGGTCGGCTACGACAACATCGACGTCGAAGCCGCGGCCGCGCACGGGATCGTGGTGTGCAACACGCCGGGCGTCCTCGACGAGACCACCGCCGACACGGCCTGGCTCCTCATCCTCGCCGCATCCCGGCTGGCGTCGACGGCAGAAGCCGATCTGCGCACCGGTCGTTGGCAGGGCTGGGGCATCACGCAATACCTCGGCCGCGATGTCCACGGCGCGATCCTCGGCGTGGTCGGGTACGGGCGCATCGGGCGCGCGGTGGCCGAGCGCGCCCAGGGCTTCGGCATGCTCGTGGTACACCACGCGCGCCGGCCGACCGGCGCGCCGCACTACATGGACGACCTCGACGAGCTCCTCGCGTACGCCGACATCGTCTCGCTGCACACGCCCGGAGGTCCGGAGACACACCACCTGATCGACGCGCGTCGCCTGGCGTTGATGAAGCCGACGGCGGTGCTCGTGAACACCGCCCGCGGGACGGTCGTGGACGAGGCCGCGCTCGCGGAGGCCTTGCACGCCGGGAAACTCTTCGCGGCGGGCATAGACGTGTACGAGCGGGAGCCCGTCATCGATCCGCGGTTGCTCGAGCGCGCCGCGCACGGTGCTCTTGCCGCACATCGGCTCGGCTTCGGAAGCAACACGTCTGGTCATGGCCGGGCGGGCGACATCGGCGGTGGTGACGATCCTCGCCGGCGGCGCCATCCCTCCCAACGCCGTGACTCCTGCCTGAGCCGCCGCGTACGCTCCCGTCCATGAGCGAGCACGTACGGGGAGTCGTTGCGACGGCGAAGAAGAAGCCGGTCACGGTCGAGACGATCGTCGTCCCCGATCCGGGCCCGGGCGAGGCCAAGGTGCGCGTCCAGGCGTGCGGGGTGTGCCACACCGACCTGCATTACCGCGACGGCGGGATCGGCGACGACTACCCGTACCTCCTCGGCCACGAGGCGGCCGGGATCGTCGAGTCGGTGGGTAGCGGCGTCACCGGCGTCGCGCCCGGCGACTTCGTGGTGCTCAACTGGCGCGCGGTATGCGGCGAATGCCGCGGCGTGCCGACGGGGCCGCTCGTGGTACTGCTTCAACACCCACAACGCGACCCAGATGATGACGCTCGCCGACGGCACGCCGCTCTCACCGGCGCTGGGAATCGGCGCGTTCGCAGAGAAGACGTTGGTGGCCGTGGGCCAAGCCACGAAGGTCGACGGCCGCGCCGATCCCACCGCGGCCGGACTGCTCGGGTGCGGCGTCATGGCCGGCTTCGGCGCCGCGACCTACACGGGCGGCATCGGGCGCGACGACAGCATCGCCGTGTTCGGCTGCGGCGGTGTCGGCGATGCCGCGATCGCGGCCGCGCGCGTGGCAGGTGCGCGCACGATCATCGCGGTCGACCGCGATCCCCGAAAGCTCGAGTGGGCGCTGGGCTTCGGCGCGACGCACACCGTCGACGCGTCGAAGGAGGATCCGGTCGAAGCGATCCGCGGGCTCACCGACGGCAACGGCGCCGACCTGTGCATCGAGGCCGTGGGCCGGCCCGAAGTACTGAAGCAGGCGTTCTACGCACGAGATCTCGCGGGCACCGTGGTGCAAGTCGGGGTGCCGACGCCCGACATGGCCCTGCCCGATATCCCGATGATCGACTTCTTCGGTCGGGGCGGCGCCCTGAAGCCGAGTTGGTACGGCGATTGCTTACCGTCACGTGACTTCCCGACGTTGATCGACCTGTACCTGCAGGGCCGCTTCCCACTCGACAAGTTCGTGTCGGAGACGATCGCGCTCGACGAGGTCGAACACGCCTTCCGCAAGATGGAACAAGGAGAGGTTCTCCGTTCGGTCGTCGTTCTCTAAGATGCGCGCATGAGCGAGAACGCCGAGTGGGGTCCCCTCGCCGCACTGATCGGTGGATGGGAGGGCGATCAGGGCAGCGACTTCGCCTACGCCAACGCGGAAGGCAAGGTCAAGGACACGCCGTACCGCGAGAAGACCTCGATGAAGCCGTTCGGTCCCGTCGAGAACGGCCAGCAAGTCCTGTACGGCCTCGACTACCGCATGGCCGCGTGGCGCGGCGAGGAGGAGAACCCGTTCCACACCGAGGTCGGCTACTGGCTCTGGGACGCGGCCGACTCACAGGTGTTCCGTTGCTTCGTCGTCCCGCGCGGGAGCCTCGTGCTCGCCGGCGGCGACACGACGTCCGACGCCACCAGCTTCACCATGCATGCGGAGTGCGGGTCGGAGACCTACGGCGTGCTGTCGAACCGCTTCCTCGCGACCGCGGCTCGCACGTCCGACTACAAGTGCACCGTCACCATCAACGATGACGGCACCTGGGCGTACGACGAGCTGACCACCGTGGAGCACGCGCGTTACGGCGCGGTCGTCAAGCACTCCGACCGCAACCTCCTGTACCGCGTCGACTGACCAGTCGCGATCACCGGCTCCTCGATGTACGACGTCGATGGTTGTTTCGCGTGCGACCTCATCGCGGGCCGCCAACCGTTGCCGGGTGGCAGGATCCACCGGACCCGGCACTGCATCGTCGAGCACTGCGGCGGCCGGCAGGGAGAGAGTCCGCTCGGTATCGGAACGCTGTTGGTCAAGCCGCAACGCCACGTCGTCCACGTCGCCGATCTCCACGACGACGAGACCGCGGAGCTCGGCCCTGCTTCGCGACGCGGCGCGTGTCGTGACGAAGCTGACGAACCCGCGGCGCGCACGGCCCCGCACTCCAAGTTTCGATGTTTGCCGTGCAACCACGCTTCGACGAGCCGGCGGTCGAAGCGTTCGCCGACGCCACCCGTGATACCACCGGTAGTAGCACAAGAATTGTACGCGCCGCCGCGCCGCCGCTTTCTCGTCGCTAGCACCGGCGATAGCGCGGGCGATAGCGCCCGTGCTAGCAGTGCTGTTTCGAGCACACACTCCGCGTCTGGTGCAGCCGTCCTTGATCTGAAGGAGTGCACGCGTGTTGCTTCGCGGCCCACCGCAGCACTTTGGAGACGGACCGCTAGCGCCGAAGCATCGTTAGTCGCGTGCGTTCAGTCGCGTTCGATCGGGACGTCGTCGAGCGAGAGCAACTGGAGAGTCGTGCGACCGGCGCGCAGCTCTTCGAAGTAGTGCACTTCCTTCTGCGCGCGCGTGCGGCCGGCGGAGAGCACGTCGTCGAGGTGCGCGTAGGGAACGACCACGACACCGTCGGTGTCGCCGACGATCCAGTCGCCCGCCGCGACCTCGACATCGCCGACGTTCACGACTCCGCCGATGCGACCCGGCTCCTGCTTGGTCGCGCCGCGTAGAGCGATCATCGTCGAAAAGACCGGGAACCGGTGCGCTTCGAGCGCATCGACGTCGCGGACACCACCGTCGATCACCAGTCCGCGCAGACCGCGCGCCTCCGCGCCGGTCGTGAGCACCTCACCCCAGTACCCGCGCGCGGGCTCGTGCCCGACGTTGACGACCAGCACGCTCCCGGCCGGCGCCTCCGCGACCGCCACGTGGATCGCGAGGTTGTCGGCGGTGCTGCAGTGCACGGGGAAGGCCGGCGCGCTCGACTCGCGCCCCACTCCATACCGGCCGCATGCGGGGCGCCATCGGTCGGGCTCCGCTCTCCCCGAGCGTCGCGGCACCCAACCCGGCGAAAGCGGCGGCGTAGTGGTCGGTCATCGCCGGACGCTACCGGAGCCCGCGGCCGACTCCCGCCCGTCGACGCTGGTGGTGGTCGCGTTTCCGAACACTGGCGGAGGGCGAGGGATTTGAACCCTCGAGGGGGCTTATCACCCCCTACTCGCTTAGCAGGCGAGCACCTTCGGCCACTCGGTCAGCCCTCCGGAACCCCGCGAGTATACGGGGACACCCCGGACCCGGCGGCGGCCGCTCAGGGGTTGCGAGCCCGTCCCACCGACATGTAGCCGAGCGGCTTCGGGCCCTTCATGTAGAAGTTGCGCAGGGTCTCGATCCGGAATCCGGCGCCCTCGATCAGCGCGGCGGTGTCGCGGTTCAGGTTGCACCCACCGGCGATCCGGTTCTGTACTCCGTTACAGCGATGTTGCCACCGTGCGACCCGACCGTCGGGTGCGAGCCCGTGCTCGGCGAAGTGGAAGCACCCGCCGGGCTTCAACACGCGCCGCAGTTCGTGCAGCGCGAGATCGACGTCGGGGATGGTGCACAGCGTCATCGTCGAAAGGGCGGCGTCGAACCGCGCGTCGGGAAGATCGAGGCGAGATCCGTTGAGTCCCGCCTCGTGCAGCGTGACGGTCGATGCCGCGATTCGGCGCCGCCCGATCCGGCGCGCGACCGCAGACGGCTCGACCGCCCAGACGCCGGTGACCTCGGGGGGAAGGAACGCGACGTTGAGGCCCGAGCCGAATCCGATCTCGACGATGTCGCCGCGCAGACCGTCGCACACCTCTCGGCGGATCTTCGCGAACACAGCGTTGTCGAGCATCTTGTCGATGGCCCGGGGGAGCACCTGTTCGCCGTAGAACCCCATCCCACCAGGGTACGGTCGGACGGTGCGGACGAGCGAGCCCTCCGGGCGAGCCGAGGGAGCCAGGTGACATGACGCCGGTCGAGGCTCTCGAGCGCATCGCCGACCTCCTCATGCGGGCCCGCGCTCCGGGGCCCCGCCAGCAGGCTTTCAAACGGGCCACGCGCGAGATCTCGCGGGTCCCGGACTCGGAGTTGCAGTTCCTCGCCGACAACGGCCGGCTCAAGGATCTCCCGGGCATCGGCGACACGACCGCGGCCGTCATCGCGGAAGCATTGGCCGGGGAGACGCCGCAATATCTGCAGAAGCTGCTCGAGCACGCGGAGACTCCGGGCACGGAAGCGGGCGACGCGTTGCGGGCGCAGCTGAAGGGCGACCTGCACGTCCACTCCGACTGGTCCGACGGCGGCGACACGATCCCGGTGATGGCGGAACGGGCCCGCGCGCTCGGCCACGAGTATTTCGCACTCACCGACCATTCACCGCGTCTGACGATCGCGCACGGGCTCACGTCCGACCGGCTACGCGAGCAGATCGACATCGTCGCCGCGTTGAACGAGGAGATGGCCCCCTTCCGCATCCTCACCGGAATCGAGGTCGACATCCTCGACGACGGCGCGCTCGATGGTTCCGAAGAGTTGCTCGCCGAGATCAACGTCGTGGTTGCGAGCGTGCATTCGAAGCTGCGGATGGAGGCGCCGGCGATGACCCGCCGCATGGTCGGCGCGATCGCGAATCCGCTCGTCGACGTGCTCGGGCATTGCACCGGACGGCTGCTCGTCGGGCGTGGCCGTCCGCAGTCGGAGTTCGACGTCGACGTGGTGATCGAGGCGTTGCGCGTCTACGACACCGCGCTGGAGATCAACTGCAGGCCCGAGCGGCTCGATCCGCCCAAGGCGATGTTGCGCCAGGCCGTCGACGCGGGGCTCAAGATCGCGATCAGCACCGACGCGCATGCGGCCGAACAACTCGAATGGCAGGCGTACGGCACCGACCGCGGCGCCGACTGCGGGGTGCGGGCGGAACAGGTCGTCAACGCGAAGGGCGCCGATGACCTTCTCGCGTGGTGTAGTTCGCACCCGTCCTGAACGTTCGCGTCGCTCAGGAATCGAGTCGACGCCCGATCTCCCAGTGGTGGCCAAACGGGTCGACGATCCGCCCGATGCGCCACCCGTGCCCCTCGTAGACCGGGTTGACCACCAACGCTCCCGCGCCGACGGCACGCTCGAACACCGCGTCTGGGTCGTCGACCGACAGGATCATGCGCACCGGGGGATCGGCCTCGGTACCCGGGCTGGTGCTCGGATCCGTCTGTATCCAGAAGTCGGCGCCGCCGACCCACAACTGCGCCACCTGGAGCTCGCCGCCGGGACCGCCGTGGCGCTCGACGTCGACCACACCGAACGCGGCCTTGTAGAACGCGAGCGCGTCGGCCGCACTCGGCACGAGGATCCACGGCGCGATGGAAGTCGATGCCCGCTCGCCGTCGCCGCGCTTCACCGGCATCAGTCGCACCACACGATCGCGGCCTCGAACGGCGCGAGGTGCAACGCGCCGTCGACCGGTTCTGCGTCGCGTTTCCGGTCGGTCGAGATCCGGATCGTGCCCGGTCCAACATTGTCGACGGTGACGCTCGCCCCGGAGAGGTTGCACGCGACGACGGTCCGCTCGCCCCGCCGCCACACCCACACGTCGTCATTGGTAGTCCGGTCGCTCGAAGACCCGAGGGTGTGGTACGCGCCGTCGCGTAGCTCCGGCAACGCGTCACGCAGCCCGATGAGGTCGCGGGTGAGCGAGAGGATCGAGCCCGGATCGGAGCGCTGGTCGGCGACATTGCTCGCGGCGTAGTCGCCGTACGGAAGCCAGGGCTCGACGCCGGGCGCCGAGAATCCCGCACCCGGTTCCGCGCTCCAGTGCATCGGTGTGCGCTCGTTGTCGCGACCCATGCGCGCGCCGTGGAACACGCCGACCGGGTCGAGGATGCGGTCCGTGGGGACGTCGGTGTCGATCATGCCGATCTCGTCGCCGTAGTAGAGGAATGGCGTACCCCGCAGGCCGAGAAGCATGACGAGCGCGGCGCGCGTGCGCAGGGGATCGTCCTTGCACCAGCGGGTCGGGAAGCGGTGGTTGTCGTGGTTGCCACCCGTCCACACCGGCCACGCGTTCGCGGGCAGCAACGCCTCCGCGCGCTCGATCGCGTCGCGCAGCTGGCGCGCCTCGAAGTCGGAGTGCAAGAGCATGAAGTTGAACGCGAGGTTCAGCTCGTCGCCGTCGCCGTAGAAGCGTGCGAACGCCTCGGGTTCGAGCACGTACGTCTCGCCGATCAGGATGCGGGGCGGGTCATAGGTCTCTGCGAGGGCGCGCCAGCGGCGCAACACGTCGTGGACCTCGGGCCGGCACGCGTTGTACTCCGACCGCTGCCCCATCATCTGGACGTACCAGTGGTCGTCCTTGGTCGCGGGCGGGTTGTCGCGGAGCTCCCGATCCTTGATGATCGAGTGCGCGACGTCGATGCGGAACCCGGCGACGCCCCGGTCGAACCAGAAGCGCAGGATCACGTCGAACGCGTCGCGGACCTCGTCGTTCCACCAGTTGAGATCGGGCTGCGACGACAAGAACTGGTTCAGGTAGTACTGGCCGCTCGCCTCGTCGAAGGTCCACGCGGGCCGGCGGGGATCGAACGCCATCGTCCAGTTGTTCGGCACCGAACCGTCGGGCTTGGGGTCGGCCCACACGTACCAGTCACGGTGGCGGGAGTCGCGCGACGACTTGGCGTCGACGAACCACGGATGTTGATCGCTCGTGTGGTTCGGGACGAGGTCGAGGATCACCCGGATGCCGCGGTCGGATGCCTCGGCAATCAGGATGTCGGCATCGGCGAGAGTCCCGAGCGACGGGTCGACGCCCACGTAGTTCGCGATGTCGTAGCCCCAGTCGTTGTTCGGCGACACCATGATCGGGTCGAGCCAGATCCCGTCGACGCCCAACCACTGGAGGTGGTCCAGCCGCTCGGTGATACCGCGCAGGTCGCCCACGCCGTCGGCATCCGTGTCCATGTAGGAGCGGGGGTAGATCTGGTAGAGCACACCGTCGCGCCACCAGGTGCGCCCCGGTCGATCCGCAGGCATGTCCGGCATCCCGCCCGACGCTACCCGCCCCATTCCCCGCAAACACTTTGCAAGGATTCCAACGGACGTCCGACGTGATCGTTGCAAAGTGTTTGCAATGGAGGGTCAGTTGGCGGCGGCGCTGGGTGCGCCTTCGGCGGAGGCCCACATGCGGGCGTACGCGCCGCGGCGGTCGAGCAACGTCTCGTGCGATCCGTCCTCGATGACACGACCGGCGTCGATGACGACGATCCGGTCGGCGAGCCGCGCCGTCTGCAGCCGGTGCGCGATCAGGATCGTCGTGCGGCCCTTCGCCGCGACTCCCATCGCGGCCTGCACCTTGGCCTCGGTCTGCAGGTCGAGGTTCGACGTCGCTTCGTCGAGGAGCAGGATCGCGGGGTCGACGAGGTGGGCTCGCGCCGAACGCGATCAGCTGGCGCTGACCGGACGACAGCGACCGGCCCCGCTCGCTCACCCACTGCAGATAGCCCCCGGGGAGCCCGGCGATGAACTCGTGCGCGCCGACGGCCCGGGCCGCGGCCTCCACTGCCGCGTCGGTCGAGCGCGTCGCGCCCGTAGGCGATGTTGTCGCGGATCGTGCCCGAGAACAGGAACGCCTCTTGGGGCACGACACCGAGCTGCTGATGGAACGGCACCTGCTCGTACGTGTTGACGGCGACGCCGTCGGCCATCACCGCGCCCGACGTCGGATCGTAGAAGCGCGCGACGAGCTTGATCACCGTCGACTTGCCCGCGCCGGTCTCGCCGACCAGCGCGACCGTCTCGCCGGGCCGGATGCGGAGGTCGACACCGCGCAACGCGTCCTCGGTCGCGCCCACGTAACGGAAGCGCACGTCGTCGAACTCGACGTCGCCGGTGAGCCTCGGCACGGGCACCGGGTGCGCGGGTTGCGGCAACGACGTGGGCGTCTCCAGCAGTTCGGTGATGCGCTCGATCGCGACCCGCGCTTGCTGATAGGAGTCGAACACCTGCGACAGCTGCTGGATCGGGGCGAAGAAGAGGTTGAGGTAGAGGAGGAACGCGATCAGCGCGCCCACCGACAGCGAACCGTGCGCGACGAACACACTGCCCGCGCCGAGCACCAGGGCCACCGCGATATCGGAGAGGAAGTCGACGAACGGGAAGTACAGCGCTACGAGCCGCTGCGCTTTCACCCGCGCGTCGCGGTACCCGCCCGCGATCTCGTCGAAGTTGTTCTGGTTCTTCTCCTCCCGCACGAAGGCCTGGGAGACACGGACGCCCGACAGTCCCTCCTGGAGGTTCGCGTTCACCGCACCCATGCGTTCCCGTGCGATCTCGTACGCCTTGGTGGACTCCCGCCGGAACCACAGCGTGGCGACGAACAGTGGCGGCAGGATCCCGGCGCTGATCAACGCCAGCCGCGGGTTGATGAACGCGAGTGCGACACCGACGCCGAGGAACGTCACGACATTGACCAGCGCGTTGACGAGCCCGTTCTGCAGCAGCTGCGACAGCGCATCGACGTCGGTGGTCATCCGGGTCATGATCCGGCCGGCCATCTCGTTCTCGTAGTAGTCGACTCCGAGCCGCTGCAGGTGGGCGAAGATCTTGATTCGCAGCGTGTGCAACAAGCGCTCGGAGATGCGCCCCATCACGCGCGCCTCCGCCCACATCACCCACCAGTCGAACAACGTGATCGCGAGGAAGGCGAAGGTCGCGATCCAGAGGTAGCGCGGCGCGTTGGCGCGCACGCCGTTGTCGAGCCCGTAGCGCACGAGGAGCGGGCCGGCCAGCGTGGACACCGCGTCGAGCGCGACGAGGAACATCCCGACGAACAGCCAAGCCCGGTATCGGCGCAGGAACGCAAGGAAGGTGAAGTGGGGCGCCGGGAGCGCCTCGAACGCCGTCTCGACGTGCGGATCGGCGTCGGCCGGTTCCAACGCGTCGACCTGGGCGAGGAGTTCGGGAGTGGGTGCGAGCGCTCCGCCCCACGCGGCCCCGCCCGCAGCGCCACCGCCGCCCCCGAAGCGCATGGCGCCCGGGTTGGCACTGCGGGTGCGGTCGGTGATCAGCGCGTCTTCGGAGCACATCGTCGTCGAGTCCGCGCCACGCCGCGGGCGTGACACCGTCGACACGGGTGTCGTCGATCGTCTCGTTCTCGACCGCGTCGATCCCCTCGGCGTCGTCGCCCGGTCCCGACAAGAGCATCCGGTACAGGTGACAGCGCCCGGTCAGCTCTTCGTTCGTCCCCGCGTCGACGACCTGACCCTTGTCGACCACGACGATGCGATCGGCGAGCGACAGCGTCGACCGCCGGTGGGCGATGAGCAGTGTGGTGCGGTTGTGCGAGATCCGGCGCAGGGTCGCGTGGATCTCCTCCTCGATCCGGGCGTCGACCGACGACGTCGCGTCGTCGAGCAACAGGATCTCCGGATCGGAGAGCAACGCGCGCGCCAGCGCGACCCGTTGCCGTTGGCCGCCCGACAACGTCAGCCCCTGCTCGCCCACGACGGTGTCGTAGCCGTAGGGGAGCTGCATGATGAACTCGTGCGCCTCGGCCGCGCGCGCCGCCGTCTCGACCTCTTGGCGAGTCGCCGAGGGTCGGCCGAACGCGATGTTCGCGGTGAGCGAGTCGGAAAAGAGGAAGGAATCCTCGAACACCACGCCGATGCTCCCCCGCAACGACTGCAGGGTCGCGTCGCGTACGTCGACGCCGTCGATCGAGATCGATCCCGAATGCACGTCGTAGAAGCGGGGCAGCAAGAGCCCGACCGTCGACTTGCCCGAACCCGAACCGCCGACGAGCGCGACCGTCTCGCCCGGCGCGACCGTGAGCGAGAAGTCGCGCAGCACCGGCTCCGTCGACGTGTAGCCGAACGTGACGTGGTCGAACACGACCTCGCCCCGCTCCACGTGCAGCTCCTGCGCGCCCGCCCGGTCCTGGACGTGCGGCGTCGAGTCGAGGAGGTCGTAGATGCGTTCGGCGCCGGCCCGGGCCAGCTGGCCGACGGTGAGGATCGCGGCGAGCTGTCGCACCGGCGGCGTGATCAGCAGCATGTACGACGCGAACGCGAAGAACGTGCCGTAGGTGATGTGGTGGTGCAGCGCGAGCCAGCCACCCAGTGCGAGAACGGCGACCTGACCGAAGGCGGGGATCGTCTGCATCGCCGGCTGCAGCCGGGCCTGGATGTTCACGAGCCGCACGCGGGAGGCGAACATCGACTCCGACCGGTCGGCGAGGCGTTGGAGCTCGCGGGCCTCCTGGCCGAATCCCTTCACGACTCGCACGCCGGTCACGTCCTCCTCGACCACGTTGGCGACGTCGCCGGCTTTTTGCTGCGCGTCCCAACTGGCCGGGAACACCGACGTCCGCAGCTTCATCGCGGTGACGAGCAGCAGCGGCGCAACTGCCAGCATCACGAGCGCGAGCGGTACCGACAAGATGAACATCACTGTCAGCGATACGAGGAACAGCAGCATGTTCGCCACGCCGATGGGCAGGAACTGCAGGAAGCCCTGGATCAACGCGAACATCGGAAGAGGCCCGGCTGACGAGCTGACCGGTCGACAGCTCGTCGTGACGGGCGAAGTCGAGCCGCTGGAGCTGGCGGAAGATCGCGGTGCGCAGGTCGTGCTGCACGTCGAGCGCGATCCCGACCACCGCGGAAACGACGGAAGTACGCGAACACGAACGTGAACAGACCCATTGCGATCATCAGTGAGAGCCAGGGCGCGAGCGACCGCTTGTGCTGGGTGATCACGTCGTCGATGACGACCTTCTGCACCACCGGCAGTAGCGACTGGATGAGCTGACCGCCAATGGCGACACCGAAGGCGACGTACGCGTTCTTCTTGTGCGGCGCCATGTAGCCGACGAGACGGCGGATCCAACCCTGCTTCTTCCTCGGCTGCGACGCCGTTACCGCGTTCCCGGCGACGTCGGTCGCGACATCGGTGGTGGTCACGTCGTCACCTCGGGGCCGCGCGCATCCCGCAGGCGCGCCTCCATCCGCAGCGCGAGCGCGTCGTCGAGATCGAGCAGTGCCGCGACGAGCGCGTCACGGCTGCGGGCGTGCTCGAGGATGCGGTCGAGGGTCGTGGTCATCTCGTCCTCGACGCCCTGCAGCGCGGTCCGTCCGGCCGGAGTCAGCGCGACCCGGATAGAGCGCCGATCGCCGACGACGGCTTCGCGGACCACGAAACCCCGCTCGACCAACCCGTCGACGACCGCCGTGATCGTGGGCTTGGCGACCGCGAGGCGGTTGGCGAGCAGCGAGGAACGCTCGTCGCCCGCCGCGATCATGGCGAGGATCCGGAACTGGGCGAGGGTGAGATCGCGGCCCGCGGCCGCCCGTTCCAGGCTGCGGGCCGCGAGTGCGAGGGCGCGAGCCGCGCGGGAAGGTCGTTCGGCCTTGCAGACATGCATCTGAGATTAGTCGAACCATTAGGGAGCCGAACTGTTCGCCGGGACGGGACCGGGCCACCGGTCCGGCAAGATTGCGGGATGGCGAGCGGGTTGGGCATCGACGTCGGCACGACCAACGTGAAGGTCGCGCTGATCACCTCATCGGGGACGACGGTCGCCGGCGCCCAGCGCCCGCTGGTGATGAACCGTGCCGGCGGGATCGCCGAGCAGGACGCGGAGGCGACCTGGACGACCCTCGTCGACGCGGTGCGGGAAGTCACGGCCGCCCGGCCCGACGTCGCCGCGGACGTGACTGCGATCGGCGTCTGCAGCCAGTACTCGTCGGTCGTCGCCGTCGACGCGCAGGCCCGCCCGCTCCTGCCCATGCTCATGTGGCAGGACACGCGGGGTACCGACCACTCGATCGAGATCATGGCACGCGACGCGAGCTCGTTCCTGACCTTCGTCGAGCGCCACGGCATCCCGCCCGTCGGCGGGGGGCTCTCGCTCGCGCACATCCTCTACGTGCAGCACGACCTGCCCGACGTGCACGAACAGACGGTGGCGTACCTCGAGTCGATGGACTACGTGACCGCGCGCCTCACGAGCCGCATCACCGCGACGCAGCACAGCACGTACACGTATCAACTCTGCGACAACCGCACGCTCGATCCGCCCGCGTACGACGACGAGCTGGTGAGGCTCGCGGGCGTCGACCCGAGCCGTCTCCCTCCGCTCGTCTCCATCGACGACGCCGTCGGAACGCTGCGGCCCGAAATCGCAGCCGAGCTCGGGCTCCCCGCGTCGGCCACCGTCTTCCCAGGGACGAACGACACCGCGACGGCCGCGGTCGCGACCGGCGCGTTCATACCGGGCCGAGCCGGTATCTCCATCGGCACGACGAGCGTGCTCGTCGACGACGTCGTCACCTTCCACGTCGACATCGAGAACCAGATCTTCCCAATGCCCGCCCCGTACCGCGACCGCTACGTCGTATGCGCCGAGAACGGTCTCGGCGGCAAGGTCGTGGAGCACGTGCTCCGCAATCTCGTCTACGCGCTCGACGACCTCGGCGACCACCGCGCGACGGATCCCTTCTCCGGTCTCGACGCCGTCGTGCGCAGCTCGCGCGCGGGCGCGGGCGGCCTGCTGTTCCTCCCCTGGCTCGGCGGATCGAACGCGCCCCAGGGCGACGACGCCATGCGGGGCGGCTTCGTGAACATGTCGCTGACGACCACCCGCGCCGACATGCTGCGGGCCGCGGTAGAGGGTGTCGCCCACAACTTGCGGTGGCTCCTGCGGCCCGTCGAAGCCTTCACCGGAAACCGCGTGGACGAGATCGCCGTCGTCGGCGGCGCGGCCCGGTCGGGAGCGTGGTGCCAGGTACTCGCCGACGTCCTCGACCGGCCGGTCCTCGCGCTCGCTTCCCCCGACGTCGCCATCGCCCGGGCCACAGCCCTGCTCGCGCTCGAGCGCGCCGGAGCGTGGTCGCGCGCGGATCTCGACCGCGAGCCGAGTGGCGGGGCGACCCGGTACGAGCCCGACCCGGCGAACCGCAGCCTCTTCGCCGGTCGACACGAACAGTTCGAGGCTGCCTACGCTGCCCTTCTCCCGATCAGTGAGGCACTCAAATGAGCTCGTCGTACCCCTACGCCACCACTTACGAGGTGTTGCGCGGCATGCCGTCCGAGGGTCGGTCGCGCGACTCGATCATCGCCGAGCTCGAGGCGTTCGCGCACGGCGAGGACACCGCCTGGGAAACCGGCAAGTGCTCGGGCACGATGTACTGCGGCGACCACACCCACTACGAGTTCCTCGGCCGCGCCTTCGAGCTGTTCGTGCACATGAACGCGCTCCAGCGCGACATGTGCCCGAGCATGACGAAGTTCGAGGGCGAGATCATCGCCATGACCCTCGACATGCTCCACGCCGACGCGGTCACCGACGCCGAGCCCGTCGGTCTCGTCACCTCGGGTGGCAGCGGCAGCATCCTCCACGCGGTGCTCGCCTACCGCGAGTTCGCGCAGCAACAGCGAGGGATCACCAAGGCGAATTTCGTCAAGCCCGAGACCGCGCACCCCGCTTTCGACAAAGCGTGCCACCTTCTCGCGGTCGAGTGCCGCCGTGCGCCCGTCGACCCGAAGACACTGACCGCCGACGTCGACGCGATGGCCGCTCTCATCGACGAGAACACGATCGCGATCGTCGGGTCCGCCTGCAACTACGGGTACGGCACCATCGACCCGATCGCGGCGCTCTCCGACCTCGCTCTCGCGAAGGGCGTGGGTCTGCACGTCGACGGATGCCTCGGCGGCTTCCTGCTGCCGTGGGGCCAGGAGCTCGGCTACCCGAACATCCCGGTGTTCGACTTCCGCATCCCCGGCGTCACGAGCATCTCCGCCGACACGCACAAGTACGGCTACGGGTTGAAGGGCGCGTCGGTCCTGGCGTTCCGCGACAAGCCGCTACGCAACAGCCAGTACTTCTTCATGACCGACTGGACCGGCGGCAAGTACGCGTCGCCGGGCATCGAGGGTTCGCGGTCGGGCGGAATCCTCGCGTCCACCTGGGCGTCCCTCGTCAGCATGGGCCGCGACGGCTACCTGAAGTACGCGAAAGCGATCTTCGACACCGCCTTCACGATGCAGGCTGCGGTGCAATCACATCCGGAGTTGCGCATCCTCGGTTCGCCGACGTTCTGTTTCAGCTTCACGAGCGACGATTTCGACATCTACCACGTCAACGACTTCATGCGTACGAAGGGCTGGCGCTTCAACGGCCAGCAGTACCCGAACGCGATCCACATGGCCGTGACGCGGCCGCAGACGCAGGCCGGCCTCGCCGACCAGTTCGAATCCGACCTCGCCGACGCCGTCGCGTACGCGCACGAGCACAAGGACGACAAGCCGATGAGCGCCGCGATCTACGGTGGCGTCGAGGGCGGCATGACCGACGAGGCCGACGAGTTCATCCGCTCGGTGATGGAGGACATGCTCGACAAGCACCAGGGTCTGCCCCGGCCCTGATGCCCGCGCCGTGACCACGTACATCGCGCTCCTCCGCGGGGTCAACGTCGGCGGCCGCAAGCTACCGATGGCCGACCTGCGCGCGACCCTCGCCACCCTCGGCCACACCGACGTACGCACCTACATCCAGAGCGGCAACGTGGTGTTCAGCGCGAAGGCCGTCAAGGACCGCGGGCGGTCCGCGATCGAACAGGCGATCACGCGCGACTCCGGGCTCGAGGTGACCGTGCTCGTGCGCACGCCCGCGGAGCTGTCGAGCGTGCTCGAACGCAACCCGTTCGGCGCCGACGCGTACGTCACGTTCCTCGACTCCACGCCCACCGCGAAGCAGATCGCGGCCATCGATCCCGGACAGTACGCACCCGACGAATTCGTCGTCGACGGTCGCGAGGTGTTCGTCCGCTGCCCGAACGGCTACGGGCGTACGAAGCTCAACAACACGTTCTTCGAGCGCAAGCTCGCGACCAGGGCCACGACGCGCAACTACAAGACCGTCAAGCTGCTCGAGGAGTGGGCCACGAGCGACTGACCGGGGACAACAGGCCGGCCTCGGTGAGCGAGCTCGCACAACCGCTCGACATGACGCTGCCGGGGTCGTGCAGCACCTCCAGGCCCATCGTCGACGACGAGCTCCGGACGCACGTGACGACCGACCGGTGAGTTTCGGTCCGAGACGCGGTCGATCTGGAGGACCGAGCGATCACCCCTTCGCCGGCACCATCTCCAAGGAGCCTCCAATGCCGCTACGTGATTCCGCCCCCGTCGGTGCACCCGTCTGGATCGACCTCCTCACCTCCGACCCGGACCGGGCGCGCGCGTTCTACGGCGAGCTGTTCGGATGGAAGGCAGAAGCGCCGAACGAAGAGTTCGGCGGGTACTTCAACTTCACCAAGGACGACCGGCTGATCGCAGGCGGGATGAGCAACCACAGCTCGTCGGATGCGCGCGACGTCTGGACCGTTTACCTTGCGGTCGAGGACGCGGACGCCACGACGAAGGCCGCAGCCGCGGCCGGGGGCACGGTCGACACGCCCGCAATGGCCGTCGGCGAGCTCGGCACGATGGCGATCCTCACCGATGTCGGAGGCGCACACCTCGGCATCTGGCAGCCCGGCCTGCACAAGGGCTTCGGCACCCTGGCCGAGCCCGGCGCACCAGCCTGGTTCGAGTTGCACACACGCGAGTACGACACGTCCCGCGCCTTCTACCGCGACGTCTTCGGTTGGGACCTCCACACGCACAGCGACTCGCCCGAGTTCCGGTACTCGACGCTGGGCGAGGGCGACGACGCGCTCGGCGGCATCATGGACGCGGCCGGCCTCCTCGACGCCGGCGTGCCGTCGTACTGGTCGACCTACTTCCTCGTCGACGACACCGACGCGGCCTCCGCGCAGGTCGTCGCGCTCGGCGGCACCGTCGTCGAACCCGCGCAGGACACCCCGTACGGCCGCATGGCCTCGGTCACCGACCCCACCGGCGCCCAGTTCAAGCTCATAGCTCCGATCCGAGTCGAGTGAGTAACGTTTCGAGAGCGAATTTCCGAGTGAGGAGCAGCTGCGCATGACGAGCACCACCGGTCTCGACCCCGCGGCCGCCGAGCTCGGATTCGAAGCGCACCGCGCCGAGCTCACGGCGTACTGCTACCGGATGCTCGGTTCGGCGTTCGAGGCCGACGACGCGGTGCAGGAGACGCTGGTCCGTGCGTGGCGCAGCTTCGCCCGCTTCGAAGGTCGCTCCTCCTTGCGGTCGTGGCTGTACCGCATTGCGAGCAACGTGTGCTTCGATATGTTGAAGGGGCGCCGGCGCCGGGCGCTGCCGATGGATCTCATGGAGGTCGGTCACGCCGACGGGCCACTCGTGACACCATCGACCGAAGACGTCTGGGTCGGGCCGATGCCCGACCGCCGCGTGCTCTCGACCACCGACGATCCGGCCGAGGAAGCCGCGATGCGCGAGTCGGTCCGGCTCGCGTTCGTTGCCGCGTTGCAGCACCTTCCCGCGCGCCAACGCGCGGTACTGATCCTGAGGGAAGTCCTCAAGTGGAAGGCCAACGAGGTCGCCGAGCTCCTCGACTCCACAGTCGTGTCGGTGAACAGCGCCCTCCAACGGGCCCGGGCCACGCTCAGCGACCGCAACGTGACCGCGTCCCGCACCCCGGCACCGGTCGACGAGAAACAAGAAGCGCTCCTCGCTCGCTACGTCGAGGCCTTCGAACGTTTCGACATCGACGCGCTCGTCGCCTTGCTGCACGAAGACGCCACGATGCAGATGCCTCCGTACCCGCTCTGGATGCAGGGCGCCGAGGAATACCGCGCCTGGCTGCTCGGGCGCGGCGCCGGGTGCGAGGGCTCGGTGCTGCGCCGCATCGAGGACACGAACGGGGCACCCGCGTTCGCGCAGTGGCGCGCCGACCCCAAGGGCGGCTGGAGCGCGTGGTCGATACACGTGCTGACGGTCTCAGACGGTGCCATCGCCGCCCAGGACTTCTTTGTCGACCCGTCGTTGTTCGCGCTCTTCGACCTGCCCGTCCACATCGACGCCTGAGTTTACGATCGCGACGACGTCGCCAAGCCCGGCGATCTCGATGAGGTCCGCGAGCCGCGGGCAAGTGTTCCGAAGCTCGATCGACGTGCCCATCCGGCGGGCCGTCAACGCGAGCCGGGCGAGCGCGTCGAGCACCGGCCCGTCCGGATCCACGATGCGGCTCATGTCGCACACGATCGGGGCCGGCATGCGGCGACGCCTGGGTTCCACGCCCGAGACGACCGTTCCCCGGTGGGGAACTCACCGATGAGATCCGCGGCCGGCGGCGGTCTCGTCTACGACATCAGTTGCCCTTGACGAAGGAGTCGGCATGAGCCTTCCTACGATCGTGACCCGAGCCGAATGGGAAACCGCCCGCAAGGCGCTCCTGGTGCGGGAAAAGGCGCTCACTCAAGCAGCGCGACGCGCTGAACGCCGAGCGCCGCCGGCTGCCGATGGTCGAGATCGAAAAGGACTACGTCTTCGCGGGCCCGAACGGCAAGGTCAGGCTCCTCGACATGTTCGAGGGGCGGCGCCAGCTGATCCTCGTCCACTTCATGTTCGACCCGAGTTGGGACGACGGGTGTCCCAGCTGCACCGCCGGCGCCGACGAGGTCTCCGACGGATTCCTCGTGCATCTGGCCGCGCGCGACACGTCGTTCGTCGTCGTGTCGCGCGCGCCGCTGGCGAAGATCCAGGACTACAAGGCCCGGCGCGGCTGGACCTTCGCGTGGTACTCGTCGAACGGATCCGACTTCAACTACGACTTCCACGTCACGATGGACGAGTCGATCGCTCCGCTCGAGTACAACTACCGCGACAAGGCCGAGTCGCAGGCCGCCGGGCAGTTGCCGCCCGACTTCTCGGGTTCGCAGGAGCTCCCGGGCCGCAGCTACTTCCTCCGGGTCGACGACCGGGTCTTCCACACCTATTCGGTCTTCGCCCGGGGGATGGAGTCGGTCGGCGGCTCGTACTACTTCCTCGACGAGACCGCGCTCGGCCGCCAAGAGGACTGGGAGGAGCCAAAGGGCCGCGTCGAGAGCGCGCACTCGGCGACGCCCGATTTCTCCGTCGACGAAACCGGCCGCGCGTGAGCGCGCGCGGCACGCGACACTCGGAGGATGGAACCGGATCTCGAACGCATGTCGCGCGACGACCTCGTCGCCGAGGTGACCCGGCTACGCGTCGCGATCCGCGAGCACCGCGACTCGTCGGGACACGACCTGTGCTGGCATCACCCGGCGCTGTGGGGACTCCTGCCCGAGCGCACCGATCCCGTACCAGTGGTGCCCGAGTGGCCGGAATTCATGCGCGGTTGCATCCGCTATAGGGACTCACTCGACGAACAGGCCCCAACGGCCCCGCGGATGCACGAGCCGTACCGCGACTGACCCGGGACGCGATCAGAGCCCGGCCGTCTCCAACAGTCGCAGCCAGATCTCGCTCATCGTCGGGAACGCGGGAACCGCGTGCCACAACCGCTCGAGCGGGACCTCGCCGACGACCGCGATCGTGGCCGCGT
Organism: uncultured Actinomycetes bacterium; assembly: GCA_963761055.1. Lineage (GTDB taxonomy): Bacteria > Actinomycetota > Acidimicrobiia > IMCC26256 > PALSA-610 > PALSA-610. Next base: position 52,074 of record CAVXFO010000002.1, read on the forward strand.
GCAACAGCTCGCCGACTCCCCGGCCGACGAAGGTGGCACCGACGAGTACCCGGTGCCCGGTGTCGACGATGATGCGCGCTCTGCCCTGGTAGCCGTCGGCGAACAGTCGCGATCCCGCGATCTGACCGAGGTCGAAGTCGACGACGTCGACACTCAGCCCGCGCTCGCGCGCGACCCGCTCGGTCAGCCCGACACTCGCGACCTCGGGGTCGGTGAACACGACCTGACTCACCGCGATCGCGTCCGCGACCGCGGGCGCGACCTGTTCGGCGTCGGAGGCGGCGATCACGTCGCCGCACACTCGCGCCTGGTACTTGCCCATGTGTGTGAGCAGTGCCCGGTGGGTCACATCACCCGCCGCGAACAGCCAGCCACCGTCGACGCCCTTCACCCGCATCCGGTCGTCGACGTCGAGCCAGGTCCCGGGCTCGAGGCCGACGCGATCGAGCCCCAGATCGGCGGTGCGCGGTTCGCGCCCGGCCGCGCAGAGCAGCTCGCTCGCGTGCAGCACCGGCCCTCCGGCGAGTGTCACCTCGACCGTCCCGTCGGGATTGCGCGCGACGGCGGTGATCGTGTCCTCGGTGACGACCCACACCCCGAGGGCTCGGAGGCCGCCCAGCACCGCGTCACCCGCGAACCCCTCCATGTTCGCGAGCGGCCGCTCCTCGCGCAGCACCATCGTGACGTCGGCACCGAGTACCTTCCACGCGGTCGCGAGCTCGCATCCGACGGGCCCGCCGCCGAGCACGACGAGGCTCTCGGGGACCGCGGCCGACGAGGTGCCTTCCCGGTTGGTCCACGGCTGCGCGGCGCGGAGGCCGGGCAGGTCGGGGACCAACGCCGAGCTCCCCGCACAGATCGCGACTGCGCGTCGCGCGTACAGCGTGCGCGTCTCCCCGGCGCCTTCGTCGACGGTCACCTCGCGTTCGCCCGAGAGCCGGGCCCGGCCGCGCACCAACTCGACGTGATGCTCGCTCAGCCACGGGAGCTGACCGTCGTCGTTCCAATGGGACGCGAACACGTCGCGGCGCGCGAGAACCGCGTCGGCGGCGAGGGTGCCGGCGACCGCCTGCCGGGAGCCGGCGACGGCGCGGGCATCGGTGAGGGCGTGGATCGGTCGCAGCAACGCCTTGCTCGGGATGCACGCGTAGTACGAGCATTCGCCCCCGACGAGTTCCGACTCGACGACGGCAACGCTCAATCCGTGGCCGGCGACCCGACCGGCGAGCACCTCGCCGGTCGAGCCCGCACCGATGACGACGACGTCGAATGTGTCCATCCCCGCATCTTGCTCGCGATGCTCCTCGACCGAAACGCCATCATCTCGTTAGCGTGCGCATTCGTGAAGGCCTGGAGAGTGCACGAGTACGGGGCCCCCGCGGTGGTGCTGCGCCTGGACGATGTCGACGAGCCCGAGCCCGCCGGGGGCGAGGTGAAGATCCGGGTCACGTCGGTGACGTTGAACTTCAACGACCTCGACGGCATCCACGGGCGCTACAAGACGGTGCCCCGACCCGTTCCGTACGTACCGGGCATGGAGGTGCTGGGTGTCGTCGAAGCGTGCGGAACCGGCACCGAGGCGTGGATCGGCAAGCGGGTGGCGGCGATCCCGTCCGGCGCCTTCGGAGGGTACGCGGAGCACGTCGTCGCGCCCGTTGCCATGGCGTTCGAGATGCCGGCCGACATGCCCGAACCCGAGGCCGCGGCAATCTTCATGCCGTTCCATCTCGCCTGGCTCGCGCTCTACGAGCGGGCCCGGGTGCAGGCCGGCGAGACGCTGCTCGTGCACGCGGGTGCGGGCGGCGCAGGTTCGGCGGCGTTGCAGCTAGGAGTGCACCGGGGCGCACGCGTGTTGGCAACCGCGGGATCGGCTGAAAAGACCAACCTGTGCCTCGACCTCGGCGCCGACCTCGCGATCAACTATCGAGACACCGACTTCGTGGAGGCGGTCCTCGACGCGACCGACGGGCGCGGCGTCGACGTCGCCTTCGACGCGGTGAGCGGTGACGTAACCCTGCAGACGTTCCGCTGTATGGCGTTCAACGGCCGCCACATCCTCGCCGGATTCGCGTCGGGTATCGAACAGGAAGACGAAGGCCTGGTGCCGCGGCCGGTGCTGTTCGGCAACTTCGATCTCGTCGGCGTCTGCCACGCCTACGTCGACGACCCGGTCGTGTTCAAGCGGATGACCGGGTTCAACTTCCCCGCGCACCTCGACGGCGAACGGTTGCACGCCGAGCTCCTGGCCCTGTTCGCGGCGGGCAAGCTCCGCCCGATCGTCGGCCGGCAGTTGCCGTTCGCGGAGCTACCCCGCGGCCTCGACGCGATGGAAAACCGCCGAACCGTCGGGCGCACGGTCGTCGGACTCTAGGTAGTTCAGCGCGGCCGCGTCGGGGAGCGGTCGCCGAGCGAACCACTCAGGAATTCGGAACGTCGTCGGAATCGGCGCCCATCGCCTTGTAGAGCATGTCGAGCGTGTCGTCGAGCGTGCTGTCGGTGATGGCATCGGGATCGACGAGACGGGTCAGCGAAAGGCCGCCGAACACGGCCCTCGAGAACTCGGCGAGCACGCGCGTCGGGTACGGCGCCGCCGCGCTGACATTGCCCTGCTCCCGGGCGATCAGACCCTCGATCAAATCCCTCTCGCGCCGGGCGCTGGCAATGAGCTTTTCCCGCGCGGCCGGGTTCCGGCGCGGCGTACAAAACGAACTCGAGGTAGAGCGCGGCGAACGAATCCTCGGCGAAGAACGTCGAGATGAGCCCGCGCATGACGGGGAGCTGCGCTTCCCGGTCGTGCGGACCGAGTTCCAACATCTCCTGCGTGACGGCGAATTGCCGGTCGACGCGATCGTCGAGGAGCGCGAGGAAGAGGTCGTCCTTGCTCGTGAAGTTGGAGTAGACCGCGCCCTTGGTGAAGCCGGCGAGCGCGGCGACATCGTCGAGACGGGCACCGTGGAAGCCGTCGCGCGCGAACACCACGGCCGCGGCTTCGAGGAGGTGCCGGCGCGTCAGCTCCCGCCGCCGTTCGGGCGTGAGGGGTTCGAACGTCACTTCCGACCCTTGCGATACTCATCGGCCTGTGGAATACTCGCAGGTATCCAACAGACGGGCCGGAATCTCACGGTCCGAGCGTAGACCCGGGAGTGCCGGATGGCCGAGCTCCAGCGCCCACTACCCGGGTCGGGCAGTCCGAGGCCGACCCTCGAGGTGCTCGGGGTGCGGAAGTCGTACGGCGCCACGACGGCGCTCACGGGCGTCGATCTCACGGTCGAGCCGGGCACGATCGTCGGGCTCCTCGGCCGCAACGGCGCAGGCAAGACGACGCTCGTCTCGGTGATCGCCGGGCTCCTGCGCCCCGACGCGGGGAACGTCCGGGTTTGTGGCATCGACGTTGCGCGCCACGCGGCATGAGGCCCGCGCGCGCTCATCGGGCTCGCCCCGCAGGAGACCGGCGTCTACCTGCCGCTCTCGGTGCGCGACAACCTGCGCTTCTTCGGCGGGCTGTCCGACCTGCGCGGCCGCACGCTGCGCACTCGTATCGACGAGGTCGCGGCCGCGCTGATCCTCGACGGGCTGATGGACCGGCCGGCCCGCGATCTCTCGGGCGGCGAACGGCGACGGCTGCACACCGCGATCGCGCTGCTCCACCGGCCCCGGCTCGTGCTGCTCGACGAGCCGACGACCGGCGCCGACGTGCAGACGCGGCGCGAGCTGCTCCGGCTCGTCACCGAACTGAGTCGCGACGGAGCCGGGGTCGTCTACTCCACGCACTACCTCCAGGAGATCGAAGAGCTGGGCGCCGAGGTCGCGCTCATCGACCACGGTCACATCATCGCCCGCGGCGATCTCGACGAGCTCGTCCGCCGGCACGGCGCCAGCGCACTGGAGCTCACCTTCGCGGCCGCAGTGCCGACCTGCGCGCGGCTCCCGCACAGTGAGGTGAACGGCTCGACCGTCAGCATCGCAACCGACGATCCCGGCGCGACCGCCGCGCGCGGTGTTGAGCGCGCTGGGCGCCGAGGCATCGACGCTCACGTCGGTGGAGATCATCCGGCCGACACTCGAAACCGTCTTCACGACTCTCACCGGGCAGCGCTACGGGAACGACGGAGAGTCGGCCGCGTCGAGCGCGACTCGCCGGCTCAGCGTCATCGTCGCGCACGAGGTTCGCCTCGCGCGCCGCGATCCGTTCTCGATCCTCGTGCTGCTCGTGTTCCCGATCATCACGACTGCGTTCCTGAAGCCCGCGTTCCGGCCCGCGCTCGTCGAACAGGGGTTCACTCGCGCGAACGGGGCGGAGCAGGTCGTGCCGGGCCAGGCCGTGATGTCGGCGTTCTTCGTCGTGTCGCTCGTGACGTTTTCGTTCTTCTCCGAGCACGGCTGGGCGACCTGGGACCGTGTCCGGTCGAGCCGTGCGACCTCGCTCGAGATCATCGCGGGCAAGTCGGTGCCGCGGGTCGCCGTCGCGATTGCGCAGCTCGGCGTGCTCCTCGTGGCGGGCGTGGTCGTGTTCGACCTGCACATCGAGGGCCGCGCGCTCGCGCTCGCGCCCTTGATCGTCGCGTTCTCGATCTCTCTCGTCCTCCTGGGCGTCGGCGTGACCGCGGTGTGTCGTACCGCGCAGCAGGCCGGCGCGTTCGCGTACCTCGGCATGGTGCTCTTCGGCGCGATCGGAGGCGCGTTCGTCCCGATCGACGTGCTCCCCGGTTGGGCGCGCGCCGTCGCTCCTGTCACGCCGACCTACTGGGCGATGCGCGGCATGCACTCAGTGATCCTCGACGGCCGTGGTCTCGGCGCCATCGTGCTGCCGAGTGCGGTGCTGCTCGGCATGGCCGGCTTCTTCGCGATCGTCGCCCTCCGGCGGTTCCGCTTCGACCAGGTCAAGACCGGCTTCGCCTGATCGACCGTCACGCGCCGGGCCGGCGAGCACCCACGCCGGCCAATGAGCGGAGGGACTGGGATTCGAACCCAGGGTGCTTGCGCACAGCGGTTTTCAAGACCGCCCCGTTCGGCCGCTCCGGCATCCCTCCCGAAGCGCCGAGGCTACCGGGGTTACGCAGGTGCGGCGACGGTGGTGAAACCGGTGTACGGCCGCAGCACGTCGGGAACCTCGAAGCTCCCGTCGGCCTGCTGGTAGTGCTCGAACAACAGCACGAGCATCCGGCTCACGGCCACCGCGGTGCCGTTCAGCGTGTGCACCAACCGGCTGCCGCGCTCACCTTTGACCCGCGTGCCGAGGCGCCGCGCCGAATAGTCGGTGTAGTTCGAGCACGACGTGATCTCGCGGTATGCGCCTTCCGACGGCAGCCACGCCTCGATGTCGAACTTCTTGGCCGCGGCCGGACCGAGGTCGCCCGCCGCGATGTTCACGACGCGGTACGGCAGGCCGAGCCCACCGACGATCTCCTCCTCGATCGAGAGGATGAGCTCGTGCTCCCGCTCGCTCACGTCGGGTTCGCAGTACGAGAACATCTCGACCTTGTCGAACTGATGGACGCGAAAGATCCCGCGGGTGTCCTTGCCGTAGGTGCCGGCCTCACGGCGAAAGCAGGTGGAGTACCCCCCGTAGCGCGCCGGCAACTGGTCGGCGGCGAAGGTCTCGCCGCGGTGGAGCGCCGACAGTGCGACCTCGCTGGTGCCGAGGAGGAACAGCTCGCCCTCGTCGACGTCGTACACCTGGGCCCGGTCGGTGGGGAAGAACCCGGCCTCTTCCATCGTGCGCTCGCGCACCAGCGCGGGCGTGATCACCGGGACGAAGTCGTAACGGAGGATCGTGCTCATCGCGTAGTTCACGAGCGCGAGCTCGAGCAGCGCCGCTTCCCGCATGATGTACGCGAACCGGGAGCCGCTGGCCTCGGCGGCGCGGGGAGTGTCGACGAATCCCATCGCTTCGCCGAACGCGGCATGGTCGAGCGCCGGCGCCGGGATGGTGACACCGACCGCGTACAACTCGACACTGTCATCCTCACCTCCCTGAGGCACGGACGCGTCAGCGGGGTTCGGAAGTTGCAACGCAAGCTCGCGCAACGTCTCTGTTGCTTCGGCGAGCTGACCTTCACGGGTCTTCAGTTCCACCTTCCACGATTCGGCTTCGGCGATCTTCGCGGCCCGATCGTCAGGCGGTGCCTTCGAGATCTCCTTCGAGATCCGGTTCTGAGCCGCGCGCGCTTCCTCTGCATCGGACTGCGCGAGGCGTTGGCTCTCGGAGAGGTGCAGCACCTCGTCGACGAGCCCCGCGCGCACCCGCTTGCGTTCGATGCCGCGCCGGTACTCCGGGTCGTCGCGGAGCCGCTTGAGATCGATCACCCGTTCTCCCGGATCTGCGCGCGCAGCGAGTCCACCCACGCGGCCGCGCTCTTCCACGCGCGCCCGGCCGCCTGACGCCGCGCGACGCCCGCCTCGGCCGGACCTGCGACCGGGTACGAACCGAGGAACTTCACCTCGGCCTGCTTGGCGACGAGATTGCGCAACGCGTCGGCCAGGACCTCGTCGGAGATGTGACCTTCGCAGTCGATGAAGAAGCAGTAGTCGCCGAGGCCCCGCTTGGTCGGGCGCGACTCCAGCTTGGCGAGGTTGATCCCGCGCGCCGCGAACTCCTGGAGGATCTGGAGCAGGGAGCCCGGTTGGTCCTCGCGTTGGAAGCAGACGATCGACGTCTTGTCGTGCCCCGTGGGAGCCGGAACGCCTCGGCCCACGAGGACGAACCGGGTCTGGTTCTCGGGATGGTCCTCGATCTCGCGGGCGAGCACGTCGAGGCCGTAGATCTCCGCCGCGAGCGAGTTGCAGATCGCGGCCGTGTCGGTGCGCTTGGTCCGCGCCACCTCGCGTGCCGCGTCGGAGGTGGAGTGCGAGGCCTGCGCCGCGGCCTCGGGCAGGTTCTTGGCGAGCCAGGCCCGGCACTGCGCGATCGCGTGCGGAAACGAGACGACCGTGCGCAGGTCGTCGAGGCCGACCCCCGGCCGCGCGCAGAGGTTGAGCGACACCGCGAGGTCGATCTCACGCTGGATGAGGAGATCGCTGTCGAACGCCAGCGTGTCGAGGGTGACCGAGACCGACCCTTCGATCATGTTCTCGATCGGCACCACCCCGCCGTCGGCGTCGCCCCGCTCGACCGCGGCGATGACTTCGGGGACCGCCGGGTACGGAACGCGGTCGCCCGCCGCAAGGTCCGGCTGCGAGAGCAGCGCCTCTTCGGTGAAGGTCCCCGCCGGACCGAAATACGCAACCTGCACCACCCGATGCTAAACGAACGCCCCTGGGCGCCTGCCGTATTCGAGGCGCTACGTTGGCACCTGTCATCCCAGGTCAAGGAGGAAGCCCATGCGGGCTGCAGTGTTCACCGAAACCGGAGGGCCGCTCTCGATCGAGAACATCGATCCTGCGCCGCCGGGTCCCCGCGACGTCGTCGTCCAACTGGGCGCGAGCGGCGTCTGCCACTCCGACCTCTCGCTCAAGAACGGCTACGTCGGCATCATGCCCGGCACGGTCCTCGGCCACGAGGGTGCCGGCACCATCGTCGAGACCGGCAAGGACGTCATCGGCCTGGCCAAGGGCGACAAGGTTGTCGCCTCGTTCATCCCCGCCTGCGGGGTCTGCTACTTCTGCCTGCACGACCAGTCGCACCTCTGCGACACCGAGTTCGAGGTCATGGTCCGCAACCGCGGCAAGCGCTCCGACGGCTCCGACTACACGACCATGACCGGCCTCGGCACGTTCGCCGAGGCCATGACGTGCGACCAGTCGTCGATCGTCAAGGTCAACACGAGCATCACCGACGACCAGCTCGCGCTCATCGGCTGCGGCGTCACCACCGGAGTGGGCGCGGCGCTGAACACCGCGCAGGTGCACCCGGGCGCAACGGTCGCCGTCATCGGTTGTGGCGGTGTCGGCCAGGCCGTCATCCAGGGCGCCCGCATCGCCGGCGCGTCGCGGATCATCGCGGTCGACCCGGTCGAGATGAAGCGCAAAGAAGCGGGCCGGTCCGGTGCCACCGACTTCGTCGACCCGAACGAGGACGACGCGGTCGCGCAGGTGCAGCAACTCACGAGCGGCCGCGGGGTCGATTACTCGTTCGAGGTCATCGGCCTCCCCGAGACCACCCTGCAGGCGTTCAACATGATCCGCAAGGGCGGCACCGCAGTGATGGTCGGCATGACCCGCGCCGAGGCCACCGTCACGTTGTCGACCTTCGACCTCTTCTTCAACGAGAAGACGCTGAAGGGCTGCAAGTACGGATCGGGTCAGGTGCGCCGCGACTTCCAGCGTTTCGCCGACCTCATCGAGACCGGCCGCCTCGACACCGGCTCGATGGTGTCGCGCACGATCAAGCTCGACGAGGTGAACGACGCGTTCCGCGCGATGGAGGCGGGCGAGGTCATTCGCTCCGTCATCACTTCGTTCTGACGCGCACGCGTTCGGCGGTGGAGGGCATCGCACCCGTGCGATGGCCCTCCGCTTCTGTGTTGGGGGGAAGCTGCCGTGTGGCCGGGGAAACACGCACTCGAGCGACCGGATCACGTCGCCTACGTGATGGCCGGTTCCGGTGAACGCGTCACGTACAGGGAGCTGAACGACCGGTCGAACCGGCTCGCCCAGCTCTTCTACGCGGCCGGGTTGCGGTTTGGCGATCACATCGCGGTGCTCATGGAGAACCGGGTCGAGTACTTCGAGCCGTGCTGGGCTGCGCAGCGTTCCGGCCTCCTCTTCACGTGCATCAACTCGCATTTCAACGCCGACGAGGTCGCCTACATCCTCGACGACTGCGACGCGCAGGTGCTCGTCGTCAGCGACACGTTGCGCGAGGTCGCGGCCGAGCTCGTCGACAAGATGCCGGGCGTGCAGATCCGCCTCATGGTCGGCGATCCCGCCAACCTCGTCGACGGCTACGAGCCGTACGCCGCCGCGCGCGACCGCTACCCGGCCGAGCCCTTGGAAGAGGAGCTCGAGGGTACGCGCATGCTGTATTCGTCGGGCACCACCGGCCGGCCCAAGGGCGTGAAGTACAAGATCCCGCGTCAACGCATCGGCGATCTCCCCGCGGAGATGGGCATGATGACGGCTGTCTGGGGGATGAACGGCGACGCGATCTACCTTTCGCCCGCACCGCTCTACCACTCGGCCCCGCTCTTCTATTCGATGAGCACGATGCGCCTCGGTGGCACCGTGATCACGATGGAGCATTTCGACCCCGAAACAACGCTCGCGCTGATCGAGAAGTACCACGTCACCCACGCGCAATTCGTGCCGACGATGTTCGTGCGCATGCTGAAGCTGCCCGAAGAGGTACGCGATAAGTACGACCTTTCGTCGTTGAAGGTCGTACTGCACGCGGCGGCGCCGTGCTCGGTCGAGACCAAGCGCAAGATGATCGAATGGTGGGGGCCGATCATCGACGAGTACTACGCGGCTACCGAGGGCACAGGCGCCACCTACATCAACTCGGCCGACTGGCTCGCGCACCCGGGATCGGTCGGCCGTTCGATGCTCGGGCCCATCCACATCCTCGACGACGACAACGTCGAACAACCCGTCGGCACCGTCGGCACCGTCTGGTACGAACCGCCGCCGAACCGGCCCGGCTTCGAGTATCACAAGGACGCGGAGAAGACGCGCGACTCGTTCAACGCCGACGGCTGGTCGACGGTCGGCGACATGGGCTACCTCGACCCCGACGCCTACCTCTACCTCACCGACCGGCGCACGTTCATGATCGTGTCGGGCGGCGTGAACATCTATCCGCAGGAAGCCGAGAACCTGCTGATCGACCACCCGAGGGTCTACGACGTCGCCGTGTTCGGAATCCCCGACCCCGACATGGGCGAGCGTGTGCACGCGGTCGTACAACCCACGAACTGGAAGGAAGCGGGTCCCGAGCTCGAAGCCGAGCTCCTCGCCTACTGCCGAGAGCGCCTCGCGAAGTACAAGTGCCCGCAGGCCGTCGACTTCGACCGTGAGCTCCCGCGTGAGCAGACCGGAAAGCTCTACAAGCGCCTGCTCCGCGACCGCTACTGGGGCGACCAGACCAGCCGCATCGTGTGACGACGGTCCGGTGAGGACCACAGGATGAAGATCCTCGCGAGCGGCCGCGACGGCGACATCTTCGAGTTCGCTCCCGGGCTCGTGTTGCGCAGGACACGCGACGGCCGTTCGATCGCGCACGAGGCGCGCACGATGCAGTACGTCGCCGACCACGGATATCCCGTGCCGCACATCGAAGCGGTCCGCGCCGACGGCACCGAGATCATCATGGAGCGCATCGACGGCCCGCTCATGGTCGACGCGATGGCGCGCCCGCCCTGGAAGCTCGGCGCCCACCTGCGTACCCTCGCCGACCTGCACGACCGGTTGCACCGGATCCCTGCGCCCGCCTGGCTGCCGAGCATGTCCGACGCGGAAACCGGTGACGGCACGAACGGTGACTGGCGCGTCTTGCACCTCGACCTGCACCCGCTCAACGTGATCATGGCGGCGAACGGCCCGGTGGTGGTCGACTGGCCGAACGCCCGCGGCGGAGACCCGATGGTCGACGTGGCGCTCAGCTACGCGCTCATCGCCTGCGGCGAAATTCCCCTGCCCCGAGCAGTCGCGGCCGCGGTGAACGCGGTGCGCAGGCCGGCGCTCGACCATTGGTTCGCGAAGCGCTACGCGGGCCCGCACTTCGACCGGCGGGTCGCGGAGATGGCCGAGCTGAAGTGCTTCGACACGAATATGTCGGGGGCCGAGATCAGGTCGCTGCGGCGTCTGGCTGCCCGCTACGCACGTCGGCAAGGTGGAACCAAGGCGCCGGGATGACGGTTCCCCCCGGTCCCGTCATCCCAGTGCCTCTGCTTCCGAGCCGGCGCACCGATGCGGGGCATCAGGCGCAGGCCGGCGCGGTGTTTCCCCTACCGCCCGGCGGACGTTAGGGGGTGGGAAGCCGAGCGGTCAACGGGACAAACTGGACCGGCTCCCACGTCGCGGCCGGGAGGTACCTTCGCCGCATGGACCGAAGTCAGCTCGCCCGCCGCATCTACACCGCCGCGCACCTCACCGGGACCTTCACGTTGCGCTCGGGCGTGGTGAGTCACGAGTACTTCGACAAGTACCGCTTCGAGTCGGATCCGCAGTTGCTCGCCGACATCGCGGAGGGATGCGCGGCGCTCGTGCCCGAAGGCATCGACGCGCTGGCCGGTCTCGAGCTGGGTGGTGTCCCGATCGCCACGATGATCTCGCAGGCGACCCGGCACCCGGCCGTCTTCGTACGCAAGCAGGCCAAGACCTACGGCACCTGTCGGCTGGCCGAGGGCGCCGAGGTCGACGGCCGGCACTTGTGCATCATCGAGGACGTCGTCACCTCCGGGGGTGCGATCCTCGACGCCGCAGTCGAGCTGCGCGCCCGGGGCGCAATCCTCGGGCCGGTCATCTGCGTGATCGACCGTGAGTCGAACGGCCGGGAGAAGCTGGCGGCGGCCGGCCTCGAGCTGTTCGCGCTGTACACGATGAGCGAACTCAACCTGGCGGCGGGAGCGGCTTCAGCGGGAGCGTGATCTTGCACTCGAGCAGGACGTCGCGCGTGAGTTCGAACTCGTTCTCGTACTTCGTCCCGGGCGGGTCCGTGGAGGAGGGTTTCGGTCGGATCAGGCTCGGCTCGGAATGCGACCCGAGCTGATTGAGATCGAAGGTCTTGCTCATGCCGTTCGTGACGCAGCGGGCCTGTTGCGGAGTCGCGCCGGCGTGGACGAGCTCACCTTGGAGCTTGGTCGGGTTGTAGCCGGGGGCCGCGCAGGCAGCGAGCACGAGCGCTCCGGCGCAAACCGCTACGTAACCCGATATCCGGTGGCGGCGCACGGCCGTCGAGCGTAGGTGCTCGCGGCCGCGGGACGCCGAACGCGTTCCGGCGCCGCCGGTTCGGGACGGCCGTAGGCTGGCGACGATGGTGTGCCCGAACTGCGGCTACAACAATCAGGCCAACAACCGGTTCTGCGTGCGTTGCGGGGTCGACGTCTCCGTACCGCCGCCGCCCGCCACGCCGTCGTTCGAGACCGGGTCGGAGACCGGTGGCGCGCCATCACCTCCCTCCGCTGCGCCCTCCCCTCCCGCGCCCGAGGCGCCGAACCCGTGGGGCGCGCCGCCACCGCAACCGCCCTACACCACGCCGGCTCCGCCGCCGTACCCGCCGCCGCCCGGGTCGTACGCGAATCCGCCGACGGCGGGCGCGCCTCCCAACCCGTTCGCCCCGCCGGGGGCGTACCCGCCTCCGCCCGGGACCGGCCCGTACGCGCCGTACCCGCCGTACTCGCCGTACCCGCAATCCGGATACCAGGCTCAGCCGACGAACGGGCTCGCCATCGCGTCGCTCATCCTCAGCATCGTCGGCTGGTTGCCGTGCGGGGTGGGTTCGATCGTCGCAGTCATCCTCGGTTTCGTCGCCCGGAGCCAGATCCGCCAGGCCCAGGGCCGTCAGGGAGGTGACGGTCTGGCGCTGGCGGGGATCATCCTGGGGTTCGTCGGAATCGCCTTCGTGGTCCTGATCCTGGCCGTCTCCCTGGCCACCGGTTCGACCAGCACGACCGGCTGAGCCCGACACCCGGGTCTCGGTTCTTTCCGGCTCAGGAATTCGGCCGGATCCGCCGATAGGGCGCGTGAGGGGGTTTTGCAATGCAGTCCACCCAGAGTCGCTACACCTGGCTGTTGCCCGCGATCGACGCGCCGGAGTGCGAGAGCTCCCAACCGCGCGTCGCCGACCCGGCCCCGACTGGCGCAACACCCGCTCCCGCCGCGACACCCGTTGCGACGCCCGCCGCACCCCCGCGCGAGCACGACGCGCACGCCGAGATCGTCCGGCTCCACACCGAGATCGAGCATCTCGTCCGCAACCAGCGGGAGAACCCGCGCGACGCGGTCGACTCCGCCTTGGAATCCCTCACCCGGCTCCAGGTCGTCACCGCCAACATCGAGGCGTGCCGGCCGCCGTCGGCGAGTTTCGCGGGCTCAGCGATGGTCACGCTCGCCGACGCACAGCTGCTCGGCCACTCCGACGCCATCGAGCGGGGCATGACGTACACCGCCGACAACCAACTTCGCCTGCTTCACGAGAACACAAGCGCTCGCCGAGAGCACTGAGTCTGCGGGCAGGTAGTTTGCCCGCCCGTGACCACAGAACGACCTGCCCCGCTCGCGGGACTACGCATCGTCGAAGTGTCGATGCTCGGGCCCGGGAACCTCACCACGCATCTCGCCGACCTCGGCGCCGACGTCATCAAGGTCGAGCCTCCGCAAGGCGACTACGGCCGCCGCATGACGTGGCCGATCGTCGAGGGAGTCTCGCTCCTGTTCCTCCACATCAGCCGGGGGAAGAAGAGTGTCGTCCTCGACCTCCGCACCGACTCCGGTCGCGAGACCTTTCTCGAGCTCGTGCGCGACGCCGACGCCGTGGTCGAAGCGATGCGGCCGGGCGGGCTCGACCGGCGCGGGCTCGGTTTCGACGACCTGCGCAAGGTGAATCCGCGCATCGTCTTCTGCACGATCTCCGGCTACGGCGCGACCGGTCCGTACCGCGACATGCCGAGCCACGGCATCGCGTACGACACGTGGGCGGGCATCGTAGAACCGAAGATCGATGCCGACGGCTTCGTGTACATGCCGGAGCACGTGTCGATCGGCATCAACGCGGGACCCATCTTCGGGGCGCTGGGTCTACTCGCCGGAGTCCTCCGCGCCCGCGAGTCGGGCGAAGGTTGCCAGATCGAGATCGCGCAGTCCGACGCCGCGGCCGCGATCGACTGGCTCCGCAGCGAGACGTGGCGAGCCTACGAACGACCCGAGTCCGAGGTGACCGGCAACGAGGCCGACGACTTCGAACGGCGTGCGCCGGGCACGGGTGGGATGGAAGCCGGGGTGCGCTACCAGTACTACGCGACCAAAGACGGGCACGTGCTCTTCATGGCGTCCGAGCGCGAGTTCTGGAAGAACTTCTGCGAAGGGATCGGCCGGCCGGAGTTGTTCGAGCGGTGGCCCGGTTCGCAGTACGGCGACCACGCCCGCAACAACACCGAGTTGCGCGTCATCCTGCGCGACGAGTTCGCGAAGCGGACAACCCAGGAGTGGCTCGCGTTCGGCCTCGAGCACAACACCCCGATCGCGCCGGCCAACTCTCCCAAGACGCTCTACGACGACCCGCAGTTCAAGGACCGCTTCGAGCTGCTCCCCGCGGCGGAGGTCGGCGCCGACATGTTGCCGACGCCTATCAAGTTCGTCGACGAGAAACTGCCGATGCCGACCAAGGCGCCGACGGTCGGCCAGCACACCGAACAGGTCTTGCGGAACGTGCTCGGGTGGAGCGACGAGCAGATCGAGGCGGCACGCGCCGCCGGAGCCTTCGGTGCTGCCTCGTGAGCTGCTCACATAGCTGGACGCGCCTATAGCCGCGCAATTTGCGAGCGTGGAAAGTCTCACGGCCGTCGACGAAGAGTCAGAGTCCGATGTCGGGCCGGCTCGTCGCATGCCGACTTGCGCTACTCCAGTTGCACAACCCGCACGCGCCGGCGTGGCCGGATCATGTACAACGCCGGGACCGACGACTCCGCCCGTCTGCACGCCCCGCCACCGTCCGACCGCGGACGAACCGATCGTGGCGACGCGCCAGAACCGCAACGTCGACGTACGTCGTGACCGGTCAAGCCACCTAGAGCAATCTTCGCACCCGAGACGCGCTCGACGCACCACCGAGGCGCGGGCACACTGGTGTAATGGGTGCGGTGCTCGTTCTCTTGGCAGTCGGTCTCGCCATCCTCCTCTGGTGGTTGCACATTCTCCTCACGTTGCTGCGCGACGGTCCAACGGCATCGAGAGACGGATGGCTCGCGTCGATCATCGTGGTCACGATCCTGGGCCCCTTCGGGGCGTTGATCTACCTCGCGACCCGGCCCGACCGGCACGCATTCGATCGAACCCGGTAAGCCGCGGCGGCTGGTGGTCAAGGCCGCCCTCGCCTCAATGCAAGGCTAGAGATACGCGCATTGATCGTTTGTTACTGGCCGAGGTGCATTTTCCGGATTGGCACCCACGGTTCCGCGAGCGCGGCTGTCCCGTCTTTGGCTACGCGATACACCACCCTGACGGAGTCATCCTCTTCGACACAGGAGTCGGATCCGGGAACAGCTTCATCGATGATCTGTACCACCCGCGCGTCAGATCGATCGTCACCGCGCTCGCGGAGCACGGCATCGATGACCGGGATGTCGTCGCGGTCGTCAACAGCCACCTGCATTTCGACCATTGCGGCCAGAACCAGGAGTTTCATCGGCGCAATGTTCCGATCTACGGCCAGGCATCAGAGCTCGAGATAGCAGGTACGTCCGGCTACACCGTCCCCGAATGGGCATCGATCCCCGACGGCGCGGTTCGACGAGTGCACGGAGACGAACAGCTGACCGACGGAGTCACGATCATCGAGACGCCCGGCCATACTCCAGGGCATCAGTCACTGGTCGTCGAAACGAGTGACGGGCCGATCGTGATTGCCGGGCAGTGCGTGTACAAGACCGATGAGCTCGAAACGCAACGAGTCGCAACGGACAACATGCACGACGACAACCTCGTCGACGCCGGCCAAGAATCACTTGACCGGCTCCTTGCCCTCGAACCCCGACAGATCGTCGTCGCGCACGACACACGCGCCTGGTCCGCTGGAGAACCTTAGAGAGCCGCGCAGCCACAGCGGCCATGGCGCACGACGCGCTTGTCAACCGCGCCGTGCCAACATGGTGACCCGACGACGGCAAGAGGGACACGACGTCAGGAGTGGATGTGCGAGTTACGGGAGTGACGGCAAACCTGCCTGTTGCCGACATCGATGCAGCGCGCGGGTTCTATAGCGACTATCTCGGGATGAGCGTGGAGAACATGAACCTCGGTTGGGTCGCGCGCTACACGACGCCCGACGGGCGAGCCTGCGTGCAGCTCGTCACCGGCGACGCCACCAGCCCTGAAGACTCCGTGCTCTCGGTGCACGTCGGGGACGACGTGGACGAGGCCTACGTGGAGGCGCAGCGCCGCGGCTACGAGATCGTTCATCCGCTGACCGACGAATCGTGGGGAATCCGCCGGTTCTTCGTGCGCGACCCCGACGGAAACGTGATCAACGTCGCCGGCCATCGAGACGAATAGCGCGTCTCCTCACGTCTGCGGTGCCCGACAGGTCGGGCCAGGCGCAGATCCGTAGCCGGACACTCGACCGATCACTCACGGCGCCGCAGGGCCGGAGGTCGCAGCCGGTTGATGAAGCGCGAAGAACGCGAGCATCAGCGCGGTCGCGTCGATCTGCTGCGTCGTGTAGAGCGGGCTCGCCTTGGGGTCGGCGCCGGGCCAGGTGTGGCTGCCTTCGACGATCGTGTACAGCTGCACCGTCGTGTCATCGGCGCAGTGCGCCCACGTGCGGAGCACGACCTCGCTCGAGCGGGTACGTACGGTCGGCGCCGCGTCACACTGGTCGAGCCGGGCCCAGTCGCTCATGTTCAAGAGGGTGCCCCGAACTTTCGTTCCGGGGAGCGACGCGCCCACGGCGCCGTTCTCGTAGGGCACCGCCGGGTCGACCGTCCCGTGGAACGCGAGATACGGGACGGGTCGCTTGCAGCCCAGCTGGAAGTCGACCGCGACAGTCGCGAACGCAGCGATCTTCCCGGGCGCGCGCGCACGTGTAGAAGATCGCGAACGCGGCTCCTTGCGAGAACCCGGCCGCGTACACGCGGTGGAGGTCGACGCACCTCGCCTTCGCCACCGAGGCCACGATCGCGTCGACGAACGCGGCGTCGCTGCCCGTGCCGCTCAGCTGCCACGTGTGGTTCGGGCCGTCGGGGGTCACGACGATGACGTCACGGCGCTCGGCTTCCGCGGGCATCCGCGTCAGCGACGCGAACGACTTCCCGTCGCTGCCGAAGCCGTGGAAGAGGAGCACGAGCGGCGTCGGTCGATGCGGCCGGTACCCGGTCGGGATCGAGACCAGGTACGGGTGCGTCACGCCGCCCGTGGTCACGACATCGGCCGTGGTCCCGCTGTCGACGGGCGGCCCGTTCGAAGCGCACCCCGCCGAGGGCGCCTGACCCGGGATGGTTGTCGTGGTCGTGGTCAGTGCCGGCCGGGACGACACGGTCGACGCAGCACCGGGCGAGCTGCTCGCGGACGAGCTGCAGCACGCGACACCCAGCGCGCAGAGAAGCACGAGCACACCCGTCGGCGCGCGGCGACACCACATGGCCGTGCAGTCTGCCAGCAGGCGTTAGTTGCTGCGCCAGCCCCGTTCGAACGGGAGGCGCCACGCGTCGGGCGCGATGAGTTGGTGGATCGCGTTCGGGCCCCATGAACCCTGCGCGTACGGCCGCACCGGCGGCGGGTTCTCGAGCAGCGGCTGGGAACGTTCCCACAGGCGCTCGATGCCCGCCGCGCTCGTGAACAGCGTGTGATCGCCGCTCATCGCGTCGTAGATCAGCCGCTCGTACGCCTCGAGCAGATCCGTCGTCCGCCCGGTCTCGTGCAACGCGAACTGCAAGCTCTGCTTGTCGAGCGTCATGCCCGGTCCGGGACGCTTTCCGTAGAACGAGAGCGAAAGGCGCGACGCGTCGGCCAGGTCGAAGGTGAGGTGGTCGGGACCGTGCGCTCCGACACCAGAACCCGACGGGAACATGCTCTTCGGCGGCTCGCGGAACGCGATCGAGATGATGCGTGCACCCTCGGCCATACGCTTGCCCGTGCGCAGGTAGAAGGGCACACCGGCCCAGCGCCAGTTGTCGATCTCGCAGCGCAGCGCGACGAACGTCTCGGTTTCGGAATGCGGCCGCACGCCGGGCTCGTCGCGATAGCCCTCGTACTGGCCGCGCACGACCTGAGACGGCTCGATCGGGCTCAGCGAGCGGAACACCTTGTTCTTCTCTTCGCCGATGGAGCGCGGCTCGAGCGCGGTCGGCGGTTCCATCGCCATGAACGCGAGCACCTGGAAGAGGTGGTTCACGACCATGTCGCGGTACGCACCCGTGCGCTCGTAGAACGGTACACGGTGCCCGATCGACAGCGTCTCGGGCACGTCGATCTGTACGTGCGCGATGTGCTGGCGGTTCCAGATCGGTTCGAAGAGACCGTTCGCGAACCGGAACGCGAGGATGTTGAGCGCGGCCTCCTTGCCCAGGAAGTGGTCGATGCGAAAGATCTGGCTCTCGTCGAACGTCGCGTGCAGCGTCTCGTTCAACTCGACCGCGCTGGTCAGGTCGGTGCCGAACGGCTTCTCCATGATGATGCGAGCGCGTTCGGCGAGCCCGAGCGAACCGAGGCGCATGACCACCGCCGGCGCTGCCGCGGGCGGGACGCTCAGATAGTGCAGACGCGCGACGTCGCCGCCCAGCTCGTCCTCGAGCCCGGTGACGATCTTGGCGAGCGCCTCGTCACCCGCCGACTCCGCGACGAAGAACAAGCGCGCCGCGAACGCGTCCCAACGATCGTCGGTCACGCCGTGACGGGCGAACTCGTCGAGCGCGCGGCGAGTGAAGTCGCGGAACCCTTCGTCGTCGAAATCGTCGAGCGATGTCCCGACGATGCGACACTCGGGGAGCAGCCCGGCCTGGGAGAGGTGGAAGAGGCCGGGCAGTAGCTTGCGCCGGGCGAGGTCGCCCGTCGCACCGAAGAGCACGACGACGTGCGGTCGGAGCGGAGCGATAAGGTTCGACGAGATGTCGGTCGGATCAGGCATGGTCTTGGCCCCCAGGCAGACGGCACGCCGCGCCCGTTTCGAGCGGGTTTCGCCGTCAGGGCGGTTCGTTCCTGCCTCTATCGGCTGGGATCTACGAAACCGCAGGTGGCTCGAGCGTGCCGCTGAAGGCGCCGCCGTCCTTCACGAAATCTCCATCGACTGGTGCGCGAGGGGGGACTTGAACCCCCACACCCTTTCGGGCACAGGAACCTGAATCCTGCGCGTCTGCCAATTCCGCCACTCGCGCTCGTGAGCGAGTGATCGTACCAGTCGGTCTGCACGTTTCTTCGTGGAGTCGCGCCGGTAGCATCGACTCGATGGGACTGCAGCGGTTCGAGCGTCGGCTTGAGCGGCTGGTCGAAGGCACCTTCTCCAAGGCCTTTCGCAGCGGCGGGCTCCAACCGGTCGAGATCGGTCGTCGCCTGGGCCGCGAGATGGATGCCGGCCGCACGCTCGGAGTGCGGGGCACGGTCGCTCCCAATCGGTTCACGGTCTGGCTCTCGAACGACGACGTCGAGCGATTCGCCGGCTTCCACGAGGCTCTGGCCCGCGAGCTCGCCGACGCGGCACGCGAGCACGGCCGCGACGAGGGATACCACTTCGAAGGCCTGATCGAGGTCCTACTCGTCCCCGACGAGCAGGCGAGGCGCGGCGACCTCCGGATCGACGCCGAGATCGTCGGGGGTGGAGTCGGCACCACGAGCACGCTGGTGCTCCCCGACGGCAAACGGGTCGCGCTGGGCGAGCAGCCCACGGTCATCGGCCGAATGCCCGACTGCGCGGTGCCGCTCTCCGACCCACAGGTCTCCCGGCGCCATGCCGAGGTGCGCCGCGACGAGTTCGGATTCCGTGTCGTCGACCTCGGCTCGACCAACGGCACCCAGGTCAACGGGGTCGCGGTCAAAGAACACCCCCTCGCCGAGGGGGACGTGATCGTCGTGGGTGCAACGTCACTGCGTTACCAGGAGTCGTAACCGGCACATGTCCGACGCGATCCTCACGGTCCTGAAGTTCTGCCTGCTCGCATTGCTCTACGTGTTCCTCATGCGGGTCGCGTGGATCGTGACCCGCGAGCTGCGGGGCAGCGCCTCGATCGCTGCGCCCCCGCTCGTCGCCGCGCCGGTGCCGCCCCCGGCCGCGGCGACCCGGTCGTCACGCAAGCGCGAATGGCGGCTCGTGGTCGTCACGCCCGAGACCGAGCAGGGCCGGACCTATCCGATCGACGCCGATTCGACCATCGGCCGGGGCGGCGGGTGCGCGGTCGCGTTGACCTTCGACACATTCGTGTCGCAGGTCCACGCGCGCGCCTTCGACCGCAACGGGGCGCTCTGGGTGGAAGACGCGGGCTCCACCAACGGCACGCTCGTGAACGGCACGCGCATCACCGAACCGGTGAAGCTGCGCAAGGGCGACACCGTCCAGGTTGGCGAGACCGTCCTCGAGGCGCAGCGGTGAGGCTCGCGGCGGCGTCGGCCACCGACCAGGGACTCGTCCGCTCGAACAACGAGGACGCGTTCCTCATCGACGACCAGCGCGCCTTGTTCGCGGTGGCCGACGGCATGGGAGGTCACCGGGGCGGCGAGGTCGCGAGCCACACCGCGATCGAAGCACTGCGAGCGGCCATCGCGAACGGCAGTCCGTTGCAGGACGCGATTACGCCGCGAACGACGCCGTGTTCGCGCGAGCGGAAGGCCACGACGAGCTGGCCGGCATGGGAACGACGCTCACCGCGTTGATCGCGGTCGGCGGGCGCCAGCTGCTCGTCGGCCACGTCGGCGACTCGCGCGCGTACGTGCTGCACGACGGCACGATGAAGCGGGCGACCGACGACCACAGCCTCGTCGAGGAATTGGTCCGCGAGGGCCGGCTCACTCCCGAACAGGCCGATTCGCATCCGCAACGCAACCTCGTCACGCGCGCGCTCGGCGTCGACCCCGAGGTGGAGGTCGACCTCTACACCCTCGACATCGACGCCGGCGACCGGATCGTCCTCTGTTCGGACGGCCTCACCACGATGGTGCGCGAACGCGACATCGAACGCCTGGCCCACACGGAGCTCGACCCGCAGCGGCTTGCCGATGCGCTGGTCGCCGCGGCGGTCGCCGCGGGCGGCGAGGACAACGTCACCGTCGTGGTGGTCGACGTGCTGGAGGTCGACCCGGCCGCGCCCGCGGCCGATCCCACCACGTTGATGGGCACGCCGGTGCCCGGGAACCGCTCCGCGGTCATCGCGCCGCCCGACCCACCCGAACCACGCGCCCCCAAGCCGCTCCGGGCCAAGGGAACCGGTCGGCGCATGGCGCGGGGCGTGATTCTCGTGGTGCTCCCGCTCCTGTTGATCATCGGCGCCGCGACCGCGGCGCTCGGTTGGTACGCGCGCGGTTCGTATTTCGTCGGCGTCAAGGACAACGAGGTCGTGATCTACAAGGGCGTGCCGGGCGGAGTACTCGGCTGGAACCCCACCGTCGACCAGCGCACCAACCTCGCGGTCAGCGACCTGGCCGCACTCGACCGCACGCGTGTGCAGTCGAACAGCTCGCGCGGATCGCTGTCGACGGCGAAGTCGTACGTCGGTCGCCTCGAAACCGCGGCGACGAGCACGACCACGACGACCTCCACGACGAGCACCACGGTCAAGAAGCAGGCGACGCCGACCGCCAAGAAGGCGACGACCACGACGAAAGCAACACCCTGATGGCCGCCGTGACCACCTTCGGACTCAGTCGCCGCCGGTCCGAGCTCTCGCTCGGGCTCCTCGTCATCGCGGTGACGGTGGGCGGGTACATCCTCGTCGCGCTCGCCAACGGGCCCAAGCTCCCGTCGAACGTCACGATCCTGCTCGCGTGGGTGTTCGGGCTCTACGTCGTCGCCCACCTCGCGGTGCGCAAGCTCGCGCCCGTGGCCGACGGCACGCTGCTCCCGCTGGCCGCGATGCTGAACGGGATCGGCTTCGTGGTCATCGCCCGCCTCGGCGGCGCCGGAGGCGACTACGCGTCGCAGGCGCGCATCCAATCGGCATGGGTCGGTATCGGCATCGCCGTGTTCGTGCTGACGCTCGTCGTCGTGCGCGACGTGCGCCTGTTCGCCCGCTACCGCTACATCGCGTTGCTGCTCGGGATCGCGTTCATGCTGCTCCCGCTGCTCCCGGTCATCGGCAAGTCGAAGGGCGGCGGCCGGCTCTGGGTCGGGTTCGGCCCGATCAGCTTCGAGCCCAACGAGGTCGCCAAGGTCCTGCTCGTCGCGTTCTTCGCCGCGTACCTCGCCGACAAGCGTGAGCTGCTCACGCAGGGCCGCATCCGGATCGGGCGGTGGTTCGTCCCGTCACCCCGCGACCTCGGGCCGCTGCTCCTCGCGTGGGCGATGGCGCTCCTCGTGCTGGCCTACGAACAGGACATCGGTACGTCACTGCTGTTCTTCGGCGTGTTCGCGGCGATGCTCTACATGACGACCAAGCGGACCGCGTACCTCGTCGGCACGTTGATCCTGCTGGTCGTCGGCGCAGTGGTCGCGTACAAGGCGTTCGGTCATGTGCGCGTGCGAGTGCAGAACTGGACGAACCCGTGGCCGAACGCGCAGGGCACCGGCATCCAACCGGTCCAGGGCTGGTACGCGCTCGGTTCGGGCGGCATCGCCGGGACCGGGCTCGGCCTCGGCCAGCCCTGGCGCGTCCCGCTCGCGTCGACCGACTACATGTTCACCTCGATTGGCGAAGAGCTCGGTCTCGTCGGCTCGATCGGGGTCATCGCCGCGTTCATGCTCTTCGTCGGGAGCGGCTACCGGATCGCGGTCGACGCGACCCGCCCGTTCACGAAGCTGTTCGCAGCGGGCCTCGCGACGATCATCGGGCTGCAGACCTTCTTGATCATCGGCGGCGTCACCCGCCTCATCCCGCTCACCGGCATCTCGTTGCCGTTCGTCTCGTACGGAGGATCGTCGCTGGTCGCGAACTTCGCGCTGCTCGCTATCCTCTTGCGCATCTCCGACGAGTCCGTGCGCGAGCGCAGCCAGCCACCACCGGGGCTCCGATGAACATCGGCATCCGTCGGATCGGAATCGCGATGGTCGTGTTGTTCATCGCGCTCGTCGCCCAACTCACCTATCTGCAGGTCGGTCGTAACCACCAGCTCGCGAACGCGTCCGGCAACCCCCGCAAGCTCTTCGGCGACATCCGCCGCGACCGCGGCCCGATCGAGACGGTCGACGGCACTGTCCTCGCGCTGTCGACGAACACGAACGACGAGTACAAGCACCAGCGCGTGTACCCGGCCGCGACCGCGTCGATCTTCGCCGACGTCGTCGGCTACCAGTCGATCACGCACGGCTCGACGGGTGTGGAGAGCGCGTACTCGTCCGACCTCGAGGGCCACACGCTCGCGCTCCAGTTGCACGGCGTCGCCGACGCGCTCGCGAGCAAGCAGCCGGTCGGCACCGTCGTGCTGACGCTGTCGAATCTCGCCCAGGGCGCGGCCGCGTTCGCGCTCCAGGGTCGGCGGGGCAGCGTCGTCGTGCTCGACGTGCAGACCGGGGGCGTGCTCGCGGCCTACTCGAACCCCTCCTACGACCCCAACGTGCTCGTGAACCACGACCCCAAGAAAGCGCAGGCCGCGTACACGCTCCTCGCGAACTCGCCCGACAACCCGTTGCTCGCCCGTTCGTGGCGGGAGCTGTACCCGCCCGGTTCCACGTTCAAGACCGTGACGGCTTCGCTCGCGTTGCAGAACAACGTCGACGTCGACACCAAGTTCCCCGTACTCAGCCAGATCCCGCTACCCCAGACGAACAACCAGACGCTCGCCAACTTCGGCGGCGAGCGCTGCGGCGGATCGCTCCTCGACGGCTTCATCGTCTCATGTAACACCACCTACGCGCAGGTGGGCTTCGACCTCGGCGAGAAGTTCGCGACGGGCATCCCCAACTTCGGTGTCCAGACACCCGCGCCCCATGAGGACGGATCCGGGATCAGTCCCGCCATCATCGCCAGCACCGGACCCGTGCCGGGGACGTTCGAGCACAACCAACCGAAGTTCATGCAGGATGCGATCGGCCAGAACCAGGTGGCGGTCACGCCGATGGAGATGGCGCTCGTCGCCGAGGGGATCGCGAACCAGGGTTCGATCCTGCAGCCGCACGTGGTGGACTGCGTGCTCGACCCGAACGACAACGTCGTGTCGCGCGTCGGCGTACAGCAGTACAAGCGGGCGATCGACCCGGCGACCGCGGCGACGATGACCACGTACATGCAAGCGGTCGTCGACGATCCGCGCGGCACGGGAACTGCGGCCCAGATCCCCGGCGTCAAGGTCGCGGGCAAGACGGGCACCGCGGAGACGGTCACCGGCGAGAAGCCCCACGCCTGGTTCATCGCATTCGCGCCCGCGGATCATCCGAAATACACGATCGCGGTGCTCATCGAGCACGGCGGATCGAACAACGCGGAGGTGACCGGCGGGCGGGTCGCCGCCCCGATCGCGAAGCAAGTGCTCCAGACGTTGCTGAAGGCCCCGGCGACCACGTCGCCGTGCGGCGGTCGGCCGAGCAGCCCGTGAACGGCAGATAGGGTTTTCGCCACCATGACGCTGGCCGGCCGGGTCTTTTCCAACCGATACGAGGTCCAACGCGAGATCGCCCAGGGCGGTATGGCCGAGGTATATCTCGCGCACGACAACCTGCTCAACCGGGCGGTCGCGATCAAAGCGCTGTTCCCCGAGTACGCGCGTGAGCCCTCGTTCGTCGAGCGCTTCCGGCGTGAGGCTCAGGCCGCCGCGAACCTCAACCACCCCAACATCGTCGCGATCTACGACTGGGGCCAAGAGGACGGGACGTACTTCATCGTCATGGAGTACGTCGAAGGCCGATCGCTGCGCGACCTCATCCGCTCCGAGGCCCCAGTCGATCCGGGACAGGCCGCGGAGATCACGGCCGAGATCGCGTCCGCACTGGCATTCGCGCACCGCAACGGCGTCGTGCACCGCGACGTGAAGCCGGGCAACGTGCTGCTCACGCCCACGGGAACGGTCAAGGTCACCGACTTCGGCATCGCGCGCGGGTGCCAGTGACGGACTCACCCAGACCGGTTCGGTGATGGGTACCGCGACCTACTTCTCGCCCGAGCAGGCTCAAGGCCTCCCCGTCGACGGTCGCAGCGACGTGTACGCACTGGGCGTCGTGCTCTACGAGATGGTCACGGGCGTCGCGCCGTTCACGGCGGAGTCGCCCGTATCGGTCGCGTACAAGCACGTGCGCGAGACGGCGGTGCTACCGACCGAACGCAATCCCGACGTGCCTCCTGACCTCGAGCGGATCATCGTCACCGCGCTCTCGAAGGAGCCGGGGAACCGTTACCAGACCGCCGACGACATGCGCGCCGACATCCTGCGGTTCCGGCGGGGCCGGCCCGTGGTCGGCGCGCCGGCTGCGGCGCTGTTTGGCGACGCCCCTACTCCCGCGGCGACCGCGGCCGTCGGCATCACGCCCGCCGCGGCCGCGGCCTACGGCGCGTCGACCGTCGCGACCCCGCGGGTCGACGAGCGCGGCCGCGTTGCGAGTGTCGCTCCCGTACCGAGCAAGCGTCGCAACACCGCTCTCGTCTGGGCGCTCACGATCCTCGGCCTCGCGGCCGTCATCGGCGCGATCCTCTACGCGGCAGTGAAGTTGAGCAACGACCAAGCGACATTGTCCGTCCCCAACGAGGTGACCAAGAAAGTCGCCGACGCCACGAGCGACCTGGAAGCACACCATTTCAAAGTGACCACAACACCCGTCCCGAGCACCACGGATCCGGTCGACACCGTGGTGAGCCAGGACCCGGCTGCGGGCCGGAACGCGAAACGCGGGTCGACCGTCACGCTGTCGGTCAGCACCGGATCCGCGTCGCGGACCATCCCCTTCGACATCACGACCGGTCGCACCGCCGAGGACGTCACCAACGAGCTGAAGACGCTCGGCTTCGTCGTCGAACCGAAGCTGCAGCCGAACTCGGCCGCGTCCGGCACCGTCTACGACAGTCAACCCAAGCCGGGGGAGAGCGCAGCTGTGAACTCGACCGTCCAGATCTTCGTCTCGACCGGGCCCGCGCCGGTCGCGGTGCCGTCGGTGAAGGGACTGAAGATCGACGACGCGACCCGCCAGCTCGAGCTCGACGGGTTCACCAACTTGAACACACCCATCCAGGAACCGAGTGACACCGTCCAGTCCGGTCAGGTCATCCGCACCGACCCGCCCGCCGGGCAGACGGTCGCGCTCGACACCCGTATCAACATCTATGTCTCGAGCGGCGTGCAGTCGGTCCCGGTACCGGGCGAGGTCGGCAAGACCGAGTCGGACGCGACCTCCGACCTCACCTCGAAGGGCTTCACCGTCTCGAAGTTGCACAAGGTCGACGACGCCAACATCGGCATCGTGTTGAGCCAGAGTCCCGGTGAGAACACGCAGGTGCAGCCGAAGTCGCAAGTGGTGCTGACGATCGGCGTGGCGTCGCCCGTCACCACGTCGACGTCGAGCACGACCACGACTACAACCGTCGGACCGTGAGCTCGGCGCTCGCGCGCTGGTACCGCGAGCACGGTCGCCACACGCTCGCCTGGCGTGCGACACGCGACCGCTGGACGGTGCTCGTATCGGAAGTGATGTTGCACCAGACGCAGGTACCGCGCGTCGCCGCGGCGTTCGACGCGTTCATGGCCGAGTTCCCGACGCCGGAGGCGATGGCGGCCGCGGGACCGGGCGCGGTGATCGTGGCGTGGGGCCGGCTCGGCTACCCGCGCCGCGCGCGTCGTTTGTGGGAAGCCTCGGTGCTCATCTCCGCCGACGGTTGGCCCGCCGACCTCATCGCGCTCCCGGGAGTCGGCAAGTACACGTCGGCTGCGGTCGCCGCGCAGGTCGACGACGACGACCGGATCGGCATCGAGGTCAACATCCGCCGCGTGTGCGAGCGAGTCCGGGGCACACGCCTCACCGATGCCGACGCCGAGGACTGCGTGCGCGAGCTCGGGCACGAGCTCGCCCCGCGCGACCGGCTGCTCGCGATGATGGACCTCGGCGCGACCGTGTGCACCGCGCGTGCGCCTGCGTGCGAACGCTGCCCGGTCGTCGCCGGCTGCGCGACGCGCGGTGTGCACGACGACGAGACCAAGCAGCGCCAGGGCCGCTTCGAGGGATCGTTCCGTCAGCGCCGCGGGATCGTCATGGCGAGGCTGCGCGTGGGCCCGGTCGCGACTTTCGACATCGACGGCGAGGTCCTGGCGTCTCTGCTCGACGACGGATTGGCCGAGGTCACGCGGGGGCGCGCACACCTTCCCCGTCGGCCGCGCCCGCCGCGGCGAGGAAGTTCGCCAGGAGCCGGTGCCCGCCGATCGTAAGGATCGACTCGGGGTGGAATTGCACGCCCTCGATCGGGAACGTCCGGTGCCGGAGCCCCATCACGAGCCCGTCTTCCGACTCAGCCGTGATCTCGAGGACCTCCGGAACCGTCTCGCGCGCGACCACCAGCGAGTGGTAACGGGTCGCGGTGAACGGGTCGGGGATCCCGGCGAACACACCTGCTCCGGAATGGCGGATCTCCGACGTCTTGCCGTGCATGACACTCGGCGCCCGCACGACCGAACCGCCGTACAGCTCGCCGATGCACTGGAGGCCCAGGCACACGCCGAGCACCGGTGTGCCCGATTCTCCGAAGGCCCGGATCGCCTCGTTCGACAGGCCGGCGTCGGTTGGCCGGCCCGGGCCGGGAGAGATCAGGACCGCGTCGGGTTCGAGTGCCTGTAGCTCGGCCAGCCCCATCGCGTCGTGGCGGTGCACGATTGGCTCTGCGCCTAACTCCCCGAGGTACTGCACGAGGTTGTAGACGAACGAGTCGTAGTTGTCGATAACCAGGACCCGGGGTTTGGACACACTCGACACCACGTCATTGTCGCGTACTCTTGCCTTCATGCCCGAGAGCAAGAGCAAGCGGTCGCGCTACACGCCGCCGCCGCCGAAGAAGGCGCCGCCTTCGAAGCTCTGGGTGCCGGTCGGGCTCACGACGCTGCTCACGGTCGGCCTCGCGGTCGTGGTCACGAACTACCTGAACCTCTTGCCCGGCGCGAACACCGAGAACCGCTACCTCCTGCTCGGGATTGCGCTGATCAGTGGTGGGTTCCTCATGGCAACCAACTACCGCTGACGTTCAGGTGTCCGGCAGGTGACCGAATCGCAAACGTGTGATTCCCCACAGACTTGTCCACAGTCTGTGGAGAAACGAGAAAGGGCCGGTCCCCGAAGGAACCGGCCCCAGTACCCGGCATCGGCACCGCGACTTGGCGCACCGGTGCTCGCGCGTAGCAGCGCTGCGTTCAGCCCCGCCAGCGGTCGTAGCTACCCCGCTGACCGGTCAGGAGACCGGCCACCGACTCACGAACTTCTACCGCAGGTGCTTCGTACTTCTTCATTGATTTGGGATCCTTCCCTGTCGGCGCACCACCACGGAGAGTGGTGGAACAACGGATTCTATCTCCGAAGAGTGACAATATACGAGCTGACGCTGCTGTGCGCAAGGCACGTTGCTGCCGATGTAACGAACCTCACAAGCTGCGTGCCGTGATGGCGGAGTACATCGGGGTCCACGTGCATCAAGCCACCGGCATAGTGGCGGCGCAGCTCGGCTGCAACATCGACGAAGCGTTCAACCGGCTCTCGATCCGGGCCGCGGCCCTGAACCAAAGCATGGAACTGACCGCGCTCGACGTCATCGACCGGGTCATCCGCTTCGTGGCGTAACGAGTCGACCTACTCGGTCGAGGTACCTATTCGACTGGGGCCCTACTCGACCGGGGCCACCAGCACCATGGGTTCCCGACAGTGCCGGGGCGCCTCGGGGATGTCGCCCTCGGGCGCGGCAAACAGCACGAGTTGGGCGCCGCAGACGATGCAGCGGTACCTCAGATCGACGTCTTCGAGCACCGCTTCGGACGGATCCGGCGGCGGCTCCGCCTTCGAGAAGCCGGCGATGCTGCGAGCGCCCCACAGGTAGATCAACAACCCTGCGACCAACGCTACGAGCACCTTCAGCGCGAACCAGACCGCGTCCATCCCGGCGCTGATGGTACGCCCACGCCTCGTCGGGGAGCCGCTCGATGCCTTAGAGCCGCTCGATGATCGTGGCGTTGGCCATGCCGCCGCCCTCGCACATCGTTTGGAGGCCGTACCGACCGCCGGTGCGCTCGAGCTCGTTGAGCAAGGTGGTCATGAGCCGCGCGCCGGACGCACCGAGCGGGTGACCGAGGGCGATGGCGCCGCCGTTCACGTTGACCTTCGACATGTCGGGGTGGTGTTCCTTCTCCCACGACAGCACGACCGGTGCGAAGGCCTCGTTGATCTCGACGAGATCGATCTGGTCGAGCGTCATCTTCGCCTTCTCGAGCACCTTGGTAGTCGCGGGGATGGGACCCGTGAGCATGAGGACCGGGTCGACACCGGCGAGGGCGAACGTGTGGAAGCGCGCCCGGGGCTTGAGCCCGAGCTGGTTCGCCTTCTCCTCGCTCATGATCAAGAGGGCTGCGGCGCCGTCGGTGATCTGCGACGAGTTGGCGGCGGTGACGACACCGTCGGGCTTGAAAGCGGGCTTCAGCTTGGCGAGCGTCTCCATCGAGGAGTCGGGGCGGATGCCCTCGTCCTGGCTGACCACGGACTCGCCGGACTCACCGGGTACGGAGACCGGGAGGATTTCCTTGTCGAAGCGGCCTTCCTCGCGCGCCCGGGCGGCACGGCGGTGCGACTCGACCGACAACGCGTCGTTGTCCTCGCGGGAGATGCCCCACTTCTCGGAGATGAGCTCCGCCGAGATGCCCTGGGGTACGAGGTTGGGATAGCGGCCCGTCATCATCGGGCCGAACGGGAAGCCGTACTTGCCGTCGACGACCGACGCGCCCATCGGTACGCGGGTCATGCTCTCGATCCCGGCCGCGATCACGACGTCGTATGCGCCGGCCATCACACCCTGAGCAGCGAAGTGCGCTGCCTGTTGGGACGATCCGCACTGGCGGTCGATGGTGGTGCCGACCGTGGTCTCGGGGAAGCCCGCGGCCAGCGCCGCGTTGCGGCCGACGTTGATGCCCTGCTCACCCACCTGCATGACGCAGCCCATGATCACGTCCTCGACGAGGGCGGGGTCGACGCCGTTGCGCTCGACGATCGACTGCAACAGGTGCGCGACGAGGTCGACGGGATGCACGTCCTTCAAGGCGCCGTTGCGGCGTCCGAGCGGAGTGCGGATGGCGTCGACGATGACGGCGGTCGGCATGAGAGCCTCCAAAGCGTTTCTACTGAGCGGCTGGTGAGATCATCGGCGGGAGCGTTGCGCCGGTCGCCTTCTGGCGCTCCTTCACCGTACCGGCGGAACTTGACCGATGGGTCAAGTTTCGCGGTCGTGACCGTTGCGGTCAAACCCTCTCTGGTTCACTGTGATTCCCATGCCAGCCGACCCGACGCCCGCACCCCGGCTCCTGCTGCTCCGCCACGGCGAGTCGACCTGGAACGTCGAGGGCCGGTGGCAGGGTTGGCTCGACGCGCCGCTCACTCCCGCGGGCGAGGAACAGGCCGCCGATCGAGCCCGCACGCTCGCGCACGACAGCTTCGCCCCGCGCGTCATCTACACCTCCGACCTGCAACGCGCGACCCGGACCGCGGAGATCATCGCCGCGCACGTGGAGTCGCCCGTCATCCTCGACGCCGGCTTTCGCGAGCGGAACGGCGGAATGTGGCAGGGCCTCACCGGCGCGGAGATCGACGAGGGCTGGCCCGGCATGCGCGCCGCGTGGCGGCGGGGGGAGTTGACCGCACCACCAGGCGGCGAAGAGGACGCCGACGTGCTCGTGCGTTTCGACGAGGCGCTCGGACGCGTCCACGACCATGCGGGCTCGGGGATCGCGTGCATCGTCACCCACCACGGCATGCTGCGCATCGTCGCGACGCGCGCCGGTGCCGACGTCCGGGCCGTGATCCCGAACCTCGGCGGGTTCTGGTTCGATGTCGTCGGTGGAACGCTCGAGAATCCCGAGCCGGTGCATGACTAGCAACAGAATTGTTGCCCTCGTCGCCGTGATCATTGGGCTGGCTTCGTGTGGCGGCAGCACCGCGAAGGACACAGGGGCGCTCGACGCGACGAACGTCCCGGCCACGATCGAAGTCACGAGCCCCGCGTTCACGAACAACGGCGCCATCCCGCGCGAACAGCTGCGACGGACCGGGCACGGTGCCGACGATCCGCTGGGGCACGATCCCCCCGGCCGCGAAGGCGGTCGCGGTCGTGGTCGATGATTCCGACGCCAACCACTTCCTGCACTGGCTCGTGATCGGCTTGGCGCCCGCGCCGGGATCGGTCCCCACTCATGCCGCGGGAGTGAGCGAGCTCGACAACTCCGGCGGGACCCGGGGTTGGACACCGCTGTGCCCGCCCGCGGGGAGCACGCACCATTACCGGTTCACCGTGTACGCCCTCAGCGACTACGTCTGTGCCCCCAACGGCGGCACCTCCAATGGTCCCGACTGCTCGGCCCCGAGCTCGATCCAGGCCCTCCCCCAGATCGAGGGCTCGGCCATCGCAAAGGGCGTGCTCGTCGGCACCTACTCACGCTGATTGCGACCCTACAAACGCTGAGTGGCGCAGTGGCCGCGTAGCTTGAACAGATGAAGAAGCCGACTTCCGATCCCGCGCAATACCGCACGAGAGCAAGCTCGCGAAATTCGAACGGCGTGACTAGGATCGAACAGATGCGCGACGAAGCATCGAGTCGGCGCGGTACCACTACCTCGAGCTTCGGTGTGTCCCGCCGCGAGAATCACGATGCGACACCGTTTTACGAACGGTTCACCGCGCCGGAACTGTCGACCGCGACCGACGTCGCGAACCGCAAAGACATCGACGACATCTTCGATGACGACGCGAGGCACATGGACAAGGTCGACAACAACTCCGTCGCGCTTGTTGTTACATCACCGCCGTATTTCGCGGGCAAAGAATACGAGACCGCGCTCGGCGAAGGACACGTCCCCGCGACCTACGCGGCTTACCTGGCAATGCTCGAGGAAGTGTTCGCCGAGTGCGCCCGCAAGCTCGAACCGGGCGGCAGGATCGCAGTGAACGTCGCGAACTTGGGGCGCAAGCCCTACCGTTCTCTCTCGGGCGACGTCACGTGGATCCTGCAGGACCGACTGCGCCTCCTGCTGCGGGGCGAGGTGATCTGGGTCAAGGCGCGCGGCGCGGCGGGATCGTGTGCTTGGGGGTCGTTTCAGCGACCGGCAAATCCGGTCCTGCGAGATCTGAGTGAACGCGTCATCATCGCGAGCAAGGGCCGCTTCGATCGAGCGATGAGCCCACGCCAGCGCGCAAAGGACTTTCTTCCATCAGAGGCTTCGATCTTTCGAGACGAGTTCATGGAAGCGACGACCGACGTGTGGGAAATCCCACCCGAGAGCGCAAGCCGAGTGGGCCACCCGGCACCATTTCCGGTCGAACTTCCCGAGCGCCTCATCCACCTGTACACATATCGCGAGGATCTCGTTCTCGATCCGTTCATGGGTTCCGGGACCACCGCCGTCGCCGCCGTCAGAACCGAGCGTCACTACGTCGGCTACGACACTGATGCGGATTACGTCGAAAAGGCGAAGAAACGAGTCGAACGCGAGAAGGCCGAACTGCAGCGGCGAAGGGAAACTGACAAAGAGCCACACCGGGTGGTTCTACCGAGCACGCCGACAGCAGCGTCAGCTGACGAAGATTTTCAGGCACGAGCGGTACGCGAGGGACGGGCGGCCCGCGATTTGGCTCGTGAGGCAATCGAGCAATGCGGCTTCGAACGCATCGAGGCCAACGTCACGCTGCCCGCGGGAGTGGAGGTGAACTTCATCGGCTACGACCACGACGGAAGGAAGTGGTACTTCGACGTATCGGGTGGCTTTACGTCCAACCGACCCGGCCTGCGACGCACGGACACGCTCTGGAAGGCGCTCGGAAAGGCGGCCGTCTTGCAGCAAACCGAGAAGTCCTCACGATTGATTCTGCTCACGACGAACGCTCCGTCTCCCAACAGTGCAGGTGACGCCGCTCTCGAAGCGATGAAGGGCTCCAAGAAACCGATCCGCGACGTCGTCGTGC
Source organism: uncultured Actinomycetes bacterium (assembly GCA_963761055.1). Classification (GTDB taxonomy): domain Bacteria; phylum Actinomycetota; class Acidimicrobiia; order IMCC26256; family PALSA-610; genus PALSA-610. Next base: position 84,917 of record CAVXFO010000002.1, read on the forward strand.
TGAGCTCATCCGATGATCTGCAGCGGCTGCGTGGATTCGCGCGCGGGCGGGCTAGTCGGCGGACAACGTAGACGTGGCAGACGGCCCCGCACTTGAGTGACTTCCAGGCCTCGGCCGGTATCCAGGGTCGGCAGTTCGCCGAGCAGTGTGACCAACTCCTCCACCACTACGGGTTCGAGGTCCAAGGGCGCGAGTTGGTGCGAAACGTAGGCGTCGAGATCGACTGCGTAGCGAAGAGTCCGCTCGGGAATCTCGTCTGGTTCGAATACAAGGGAAGTGTTCAAGGATCAAGACCGGGCCTGCTCCGAACGGACACGCTCAAGAAGGCGATCGCCAACGGTGCGCTGCTCGCGGGCGAAACCGACCGGCGCCCGTACGTCGTACTGACGTCACACCTGCCTACAACCGGCTCCGGGGCAGCAATGCTCGCAGCGGCGCTTCGGCTCGGTTACATCGGCGACGCGATTTGTATCTACACACCCAACGACGCCCGGAGGTTACGCGCACTCTGAACCCGCCGGCTCAACGCTCGGTGGTGTACAGGTCGTTGTCGTACCCGGTGAGGCGCCGCAGCGATCGGGCCAACGAGGCCTGGCCCGCCGTCGGTGCGGGCATGATCTCCTCACCCGGCCGGATCCGACCGCCGACGAATTGGCCGGCGACGATGACGAGCGCGGTGACGACCACCGCCACCACCGCAATCACGCCGAAGCCGTAGCCCGATCCGGCGCTGACGGCGCGGTGCACCACGAGGAGGGCGGCGGCCCCGACCAGGACGACGCCCCGCCCGATCTCGCGACCGCCGGCCGCGGTCTTGCCGAGCCGGCCGAAGCAGGCGCAGGGGACGCTCTGTCGCACCGCCCGGGCCAGCGCCACCAGGAAGCCCGCGCACACGACGAGGAGCGCACACGCGAAGACGAACCCGACGGTGCCACGGAACGCGACTACGCCCGCGCCGACGGTCGCTTCGTAGCCGGCGACCGCGAGCGCGAGGGGGATTTCCTTACGCCGCTTCCCGGCCAGGCCTGGTTCCAACCGCGCCAGCGTGAGCGCGAAGACCCGGGGCCGCTGCAGCTTGCGGATCGCCGCGGTCTCGACGATCGCGCCCAGCGCGAACACGACTCCCGCATCGATCTGGGTCCACATCGGCGCACTCATCTGCTCACGATTGTGGCCGCTCACCCGGCGCTGATCCGTACAGACGGTCGATCCGCGGATCGGATCGAGGCGAACCGTGCCGGGTGGTCCGACCCTGCGGGGTCGGACCACCCATCCGGCGTCTGCTCAGTTGAGAGCGTTCTTCGTCAAGAAGTCCTTGGCCACGGCGCTCGGGTCGGCCTTGTCGTTGAAGATCTTCAACGCCATCTCGTTGTACGCGGCGGTGTCGAGCTTCGAGTTGACCGAGTTGATCACGTCGTTCAATGACGAGCTGTCGACGGATGTCCGCCACACCGCGGATCGCGTCGTCGGCGGGCTGCAGGCCCTTGTTGTCGGTGAGCAGTTGGAAGTTGGAGTCGATCACGCTGCTCCCGGTGAACAGGAGGCCGACGTCGATGCTGCCGTCCTTCAACGCCTTGCTCGTGATCGGACCACCGGCATCGAGCTTCTTCACCGTCTTGAAGTTCAGGTTGTAGAGCTCGTGCTCGGTGGTGCCGAGGCACAGCGGACGGACCTGACACTCCGCGGGACCGCCGAACGTGAGCTTGTCGGCGACGGCGGCGAGGTCGGAGACCGTGGTCAGGTTGTACTTCGCCGCGGTTTCCTTGGTCACGTAGAAGCCGTTGACGTCGAGCGCGGTCGAAGCCGACGACGCCTTGACGTTGTCGATCGCGACCTTGGTTTGCAGGGCGGCGTTGGTAGCCGAGGCATCACCGGTAGGTGTGCCCTTCAGGTACGTGAGCAACGTGCCCTGGTACTCGCCGTAGAGATCGATCGTGCCGTTCTTCAGCGCCGGGTACGTCACCTCGGTGGCGCCCAAGGTCTTGTACGACACCTGGAATCCTTTGGCGGCGAGCGCCTGGCCGTACAACTGCGACAACAACACTGCGCCGGCGAAGTCTTTCTGACCGACGACGACCTTCTGATTCGCGGCGGGCTTACTGCTGCTCCCACAAGCGGCGAGAATGAGCGTGAGGGCGACGAGCATTGCGCCCAGCGCGAGGCCGGGAAAACGCGGTCGGGCGTTGCGACGCATGGAAATTCTCCTTCACATGAGGGATAGAGCTCCGAGGCTTCGGGAAACGATCCGGTGCACCCTAGGCGGCAGGAGGGACGACAACCACGCCCCGGCGCCGCCCGCCCTCGGGGCGGCGCAGACCGGGCGACACGACCCGGCGCTGCACGAGTGCGAGCACGAGATCGGCCACGACGGCCAACAGCGCCACCAGCACTGCACCGCCGAACACGGCGACGTTGTCGCGCGTGCTCAGCCCGATGTAGATCGGCGTGGCGAGCGTGTCGACGCCGGTGAAAGAGGCCAAAGTGGCCGTCGCGACGATTCCGACCATCGCGGTCCGGATGCCGGCCATGATCAACGGCATCGCGACCGGGATCTCGACCCGGCGCAGGATTTCGCTCTCGGAGAGTCCCATGCCGCGCGCGGCGTCGACCAATTCCTCGCCGACGTCGCGCACGCCGATGTAGCTGTTCGTCAACATCGGCGGTATGCCGAGCAGCACGAGTGGCACGAAGGCGACGAACGATCCGGTCCAGCCGAATCCGCGTGGACTCGTGATGCCGAAGATCTGCACTGCGAGCACGAGCAGGGCGTAGATCGGGACCGCACGACCGACGTTGGCGACGTTGATCGCGATGACACCTCCCACGCCTCGATGCCCGAGCCATGCGCCGAGCGGCACCGCGAGTGCCGTGGAGACGAGCAACGACGAGAGCGACACGCGCACGTGGTTCGCAAGCAGGTGGGGAACGCCCTCGCCGCCGCGCCACTGATCACCGGCGGTGAGCCAGTGCCAGACGTCGACGAGGAAGTGGATGGTGTGCACGGCGCGCGATCCTCAGATCCCGGCCCGGTTGCGCCACGGCGACACGAGCCGTTCCACCCGGACGAGGAGGAGGTCGGCGATGACCGCGAGCACCACCGACAAGACGATGCCGACCACGAGCGGCGTGTGGAAGTCGCGCTGGTAGCCGTCCTGGATGAAACGTCCGAGCCCGCCCTGGTCGACGATGAACGTGACCGTCACGAGGCCGATCGTCGACACCGTGGCGAGCCGGATACCGGCGACGATCGCGGGCAGCGCCAGGGGAAGCTCGACCCGGAGCAAGCGGCGCCGGGGCGTGTACCCCATGCCGTCGGCCGCGTCGAGAACGTCGCCCGCCACTCCGCGCAGACCTTCCAGGAAGTTCCGCACGAGAATGGCCAGGCTGTACAGGGTCAATGCGATGACGGCGGGCTTACGCCCGGTGCCGGTCGTCGCCAGCAAGAGCGCGAGCAACGCCACCGACGGGATCGTGTAGATCGCGTTCACCACCGGCACGACGATCGCGGCCACGGCGCGTCGGCGCGTCGCGATCACCGCCAACGGCATCGCGATGAGGATGCCGAAGCCGACCGAGAGCGCGGTGAGCACCATGTGTTCGCGCGTGTACGCGTAGATCTCGTGCTGGTGGTCGGGGATCCACGACCACCACACCCACGAGTTCGGACCGTTGCCGAGAAGCCCGCTGTGCAAGGGTCCGATGGTACCGTCACGCTCCAGTGATCCGGCTGGAGTCGGTGCGCAAGCAGTATGCGAGCGGGCTCGTCGCGGTCGACGACCTGAGTCTCGACGTGCCCGACGGAGAGGTGTGCATCCTCGTCGGTCCTTCCGGCTGCGGGAAGACGACGATCCTGCGCATGATCAACCGGCTGATCGAGCCGACCTCGGGTGTGATCAGCGTCGATGGCGACGACATCTCGAAGATCGATCCCGTCGAGCTCCGGCGGCGCATCGGCTACGTGATCCAACAGGTCGGCTTGTTCCCACACCAGACGGTCGGCACCAACGTCGCGACCGTTCCCCGCCTGCTCGGTTGGGAACGCGCCCGGGTGAACGATCGTGTCGACGAGTTGCTCTCGCTCGTCGGTCTCCCCGCGGAGGAGTACCGCGATCGCTACCCGACCGAGCTCTCCGGCGGCCAGCGGCAACGGGTCGGCGTAGCGCGTGCGCTCGCCGCGGATCCGCCGATCATGTTGATGGACGAGCCGTTCGGAGCTATCGACCCGGTGACGCGCACACAGTTGCAGGATGAGTTCCTGCGCCTGCAGCAATCACTGCGTAAGACGATCGTCTTCGTGACGCACGACATCGACGAAGCGGTGAAGATGGGTGACCGAATCGCGATCCTGCAGGTCGGCGGGCGCCTCGCCCAGTACGACTCGCCCGATCGCCTGCTCGCGGCGCCGGCGGACGACTTCGTCGCCGACTTCGTCGGACGCGATCCGCGCGTTGAAGCGACTGCGCATCACGCACATCGACCTCGAAGCACTGCACACACCGCCGACCGCGCGCGACGCCGACGCCGCGCGCGCCGCGCTCGTGAGCACCCCGCTCGTCGTCGTCATCGATCCCGAGTCGACGGCGACGACCGACGGGCGCATCTCCGTGATGACGCCGGGTAACGGCGCGCCTGCGTTGGTTCCGTCGGTAGCCCACGACCGTCCGCTGCAAGACGCCCTCGCGCTCATGCTCGAGCGGCACAGTGCCTGGGTGGCCGTCACGGAGCACGGCAACTACCGCGGGCTGCTCGGCATCGACGACTTCTGGAACGAAGCCGAAAGGAATCCATCCTCGCACCGATGAGCTCGCCCGCGCGCAGTACGGGTACGACACCGCTCGAGTCCAGGCTCATCGCGCGGTTCAGGTGGGAGCGGTCTCGGGACGGTCGGCCCCGAGCGTGCGCTGCAACGCCATGAGGCCACCCCAACAAAAGGTGCTCAACACTTCGTTCGCTTGCGCTTCGGTGATCTCGCCGCGCCGGCTTCGCCACGCGAGCGCAACCGCTTCGGCGGCGCCCTGCACCGCGGCCGCCGTCAGCCACTCGTCGCCGGCTTCGATCGTGGGATCGACGACGCGGATGCCGTCGGCGATGACGCCCCGCATCTGGTCGCGCAGCCGGTCGTACGCCCGGTGCGATCCCGGGTCGGTCAGCTGGAAGGTCGCCCGGTCGCTCGAGAACTGATGCAGCCAGAGCGCCAGACCGCGTCGCGTCGCTTCTTGCGGACTCGCGCTCACGTCGCTCGCGCCGAGCATCGAGCGCATCTCACCGACGTAGCGGCTGCCCTGTCGGTCGACGAGTGCGTCGAACAGCGCGTCCTTGGAGGCGAAGTGCTTGTACACGAGGCCCTTGGCGATCCCGGCGACGCGGGCGACGTCGTCCATTCGGGTCGCGTCGAACCCCTTCGTCGTGAAGACCTCACCCGCGGCATCGAGGATCGCCTCACGCCGGTCCTGCCTGCTCAGACGCTCACTGGCCACAACGTCTCCCTTGCCGGTCCCGACGGTACCGACACCCGACACCCGTCCTTGACAGACGGTGACCGGCGAGTCACCATGAACAGCCTAGAAGGTGACTCGTCAGTCACCTTCGCGACACTCGGAAGGAGCGCCCGTGACGACTACGGAAGTCGCCGACACCCACGCCCCCGACACCCACGCCCCCGACACCCAAGGCCCCGACAGCTGGGCCTCCCTGCTCGACCGGCTCAACCGCCAGTCCGTCACCAAGCACTTCGACGCGTACGCCGACGTCGCATGGGACGACGACCCGTTCCGGATCGACCCCGACGACCACGTCTGGGAGCTCCCGGCCGAACATACGCTCGCGGCGACCGACTGGTATCGGGCACTTCCCCGGCCGACCCGTTCGCGACTCGGACTGCACATCATCGCGAGCCAGATGAAGACCGGCCTGCAGTTCGAGAGCATCCTCAAGCGCGGACTGCTCGAGTTCGCGGCGCAGCTCCCGAACGGCACACCCGAGTTCCGGTACGCGTACCACGAGGTCATCGAAGAGGCCCAACACAGCCTCATGTTCCAGGAGTTCGTCAACCGCGCGGGCTTCGACGTCTCGGGCATGCCCACGATCGTGAAGCTCGGCGCACGACGCGTCATCCGCCTCGGACGGGTGTTTCCCGAGCTGTTCTTCATGTTCGTGCTCGGCGGCGAAGATCCGATCGACCACGTGCAACGAGAGGCGTTGCGCGGTGAGAGCGCGGTGCACCCGTTGCTCGAACGCATCATGCGGATCCACGTGACGGAGGAAGCGCGGCATCTCTCGTTCGCGCGGAACTACCTCAAGCGAAACGTACCCGGGTTGAGTCGCAGCCGGAGAGTGCTGTTGGCGATCGAGACGCCGCTCATCCTCGGCATCATGTCGCAACTCATGCTGCGACCGTCGCCGCAGATCGTGAAGACGTACGCCATCCCGAAGGCCGTGTTGAACGAAGCCTTTCGTGACAATCCCGCGCATCACGACGCGGTATGCACGTCGCTGCGAAAGGTGCGGGACCTCGCCACCGACCTCGGTCTCGTCAACGGGTTGACCCGACCGATCTGGAAGGCATTCGGCATCTGGTCGAACGACACCGCCTGATTTCCCCTCGACAGGTCCGCGGCGGACCGGACACCAGGCGGTTCGCGACCTCGCAGTAGGGCGGGAGTGGACACGCGGCCGTTACGGGATTATCAGTCTTCTCCCAGGGTCACGGGGGAGAACGAAGCCCGATGCTGCGCGCTCGAAAACTCGCCGGGGTCACGATCGTCGTCGCATTGGGCGCAGCTGCATGCAGCGCCGCGGGCGCGGCGCGCAGCGGGCTGCCGAGTCCGCGCCCCGCGGCGGTGCGGGCCTCCGGGACGGTCAGCGTGTTCCCGTCGCCCGGCACGCCGGCGGCGTCGCCGAACACGACCATCAGCTTCCGCGGCGTCGAGCCGGCCGACCTGGACGGCGTCTCGGTGTCGGGGAGCACGAGCGGCACGCATACCGGCCACGTCGTGGCCCACTCCGACGGCCGGGGCGCGAGCTTCGTCCCCGACGCCGTGTTCACTGAAGACGAGAGCGTCACCGTGGTCACGACGCTCGCCGTGCGCGGAAGCCTGCACGGCACGTTCGCGTTCACGATCGAGCACACCGCAGCCGGCTTCGGCGCGAACGAGAACCCGGCGACGACCACGACCTCGGAGTCGCAACTCTCGCGATTCGAGTCACGTCCCGACCTCGTCCCGCCCAAGGTGACGGTTGCATCTACATCGAGCACCGGCGCAACGGGCGGCGACATCTTCGTCACGCCGAACCCCGCACTCGGGCAGACCACCACGGCGCAGTCGGGCCCGATGATCGTCGACGGCACCGGCGAACTCGTGTGGTTCGACCCCAGGCCCGCCGGCACCGCGCTCGACCTCTCCGTGCAGCAGTACGAGGGGAAGCCCGTGCTCTCGTGGTTCCAGGGCGTGGTGACGACCGGAGGCACCGGCGCGGGCGAGTTCGTGCTGTACGACGAGCACTACCAGCACGTCGCGACGGTGCGCGCGGGCAACGGCTACGACACCGATCTGCACGACTTCGTCATCACACCGCAGAACACCGCGCTGGTGCTCGCCTACAACCCGGTGCTCGCGAAGACGTCCGCCATCCACCGGCTGCATCCGCGAGTCGTCCTCGACGCGGTCGTGCAGGAGATCGACATCCCCACGGGCTCAGTGCTGTTCGAATGGCACAGCCTCGGCAACATCAGCGCCGACGAGTCGTACCTCGCGGCACCGTCGAGCACCACCGAGCCGTACGACTACGTGCACCCGAACTCCATCGCGATCGACACCGACGGAAACCTGCTGCTCTCGTGCCGGCACACCTCGACGCTGTACAAGATCGATCGCGTCACCGGCACGCTCGACTGGCGGTTGGGCGGCAAACGCAGCAACTTCGATCTCGACGCCGGCGCAAAGTTCATGTGGCAGCACGACATCCGGCCCCACGCCGACGACACCTTGAGCGTGTTCGACAACGCTTCGAGCGCGCCGGGCGTCACCTCGCGAGACATGTCCCGCGGGTTGGTTCTCCACATCGACGAGGCCATGCGCAAGGTCACGACCGAGCGGAGTTACGACAACCCGCAACATGCGCTCTCACTCAGCCAGGGCGACTTCCAGCTGCTCCCGAACGGCAACTGGTTCGCCGGATGGGGCAGCGTCGGCGAGTACACCGAGTTCGGACCGAAGGGTGAGGTGCTACTCGACGCGAACATCGGCGCGTCGAGCGCGTCGTACCGCGCGTACCGCTTCTCGTGGACGGGAACTCCCTCAGCTCCTCCGACAATCGTTGTGAGCGGGTCGGGCGACACGATCCAGCTGGCTGCGAGCTGGAACGGCGCCACGAACGTCGCGCGCTGGCAGGTGCTCGCGGGCGCCGACGCAGGCGCGCTGCACCCGGTGGCTTCGTTCGCGAGATCCGGCTTCGAGACGAAGATGCGCCTCCCCGCAAACGGTGCGCGTGTCGTCGCGGTCCGGGCGCTCGGGCCCGCCGGCCGGGTCCTCGGGATCTCGGCCGCGACGGCGGTGAACTGAGCGACCGCCGGTCCGGTGCCCGCGTTCGTGCTCGCGGGTCCGATCCGGGTCGTAGCGTGCGTTCACCGGCATCGCGACGCACGTGCTGCCCGCGACGGGCCAGTTGGAACGGGCCGACCTCACGCTCGCCGAGCTCACCGCGCTGCGCTCCGGGCTCCAGGCCACGCCCGCGCTCGTCGCGCCGGTCGCCGACCGGCGACCGGTCTGGTGGATGTTCGCAGCGTTGACCCGGGCCATGGGCCGCCCCACTCCAGGCGGCGTGGATCCCGATGACCTCACCGACGAGGACTTCCTCCGCGGTGTCCTCGCCCACTCCTCACTCGCAGCCGAAGACGTGTTCACGGCGGGCCCGCGCGGCATCGACACCCCGGTGGAGTACGGCTGGGTTCACGACGAGTTGCTGCACGACGGTCGCTGGTCGATCGCGCCCCCGGAGCTCGTCGCCCGGCTCGCCGCCTACGAAGATCCGGCGCCCGCAGAGTTCGTGCTCGCACCCCGACGCGAGATGCCGTGGAGCAACTCGGTCGCGTACGGCGCGGTCGTGTACGGCGCGGGCGCGCCCGGAGCCGCCGTGCGCATGAGCCCGGCCGCGGTACACGACCCCGACGGTGTCGTCTGGTTGGAGACCGCCAACGGGCGCATCGCCGCGACGTACGTCGCCGACCCCGCCGTACGCGACGGCGTCGTCTCGATCACGCACGGGCACCCCGGCGCGAATCCTGGCGACCTCACGAGCGGCAACGCCGACGTAGACCTGCTCACCGCGATGCCGCTCGTCTCTGGTCTGAACGTGAGCGTCGCCCGGGCGCCGGCGGACGCGATTGCCGAGAACGACGACACGTAGCCCGGAGGAGGACGCGTCGCGCCCCGACGCGAGCCCGATGGCACTGGTGAGTCGCCCGCGGATCGCCAGAGTCGGATCGAGCGTGGTGTGATGAGCATGTGGCGGATCCGCTGTTCGAGTTCGTACAACTGTCGGTTCGGGGAGTCGACGATCAGTGGCGCCTTCACGAGGTAAACGGATGCATCCCGGCGGCCGGGATCACCGCCCTCGTCGGCCCGTCGGGATCGGGAAAGTCGACACTGCTGCGTTGCTGCAATCGGCTCGAAGTACCCGACGCCGGATCGGTCGAGTTCCGAGGTACCGACATCGCCGATCTCGACGTCTTGCAGCTGCGGCGCCGGGTCTCGATGGTCTTCCAGAAGCCCACGCCCTTTCCGGGATCGGGACGTGACAACTTGCGGGTCGCCGACCCGACACTCGACGACGACGCCGGCCGCGCTCTGCTCGAGCGAGTGAAACTCGGCCCGGAGTTCCTTGACCGCAATGCCACCCAACTCTCGGGTGGCGAAGCGCAGCGCCTGTGTCTGGCGCGCTCGTTGGCCGTCGGCCCGGATGCCGTGTTGATGGACGAAGTCACCTCGTCGCTCGATCCCACTGCACGACGCGGCCTCGAAGATCTCGCCCGTTCGCTCGCCACCGACGGCATTCCGATCGTGTGGGTCACTCACGATCTCGCGGAAGCGCGCCGGCTCGCAGATTCGACCCTCGTCATCGTCCGCGGTCATCTCGCCGGCCGGGACGAATCCGCCGCTTTCATCGAGGAGAACTCCGATGGCGAATGACATTGGTTGGACGGGACTCGCTGCGTCGCTGGTGCTCGTGGCGGTCGCGGTCGGGCTGTCGTTCTGGCGCAAGCTGTCGCTGGAACGGAGCATCAGCTGGGCGTCGGCACGCGCGCTGGTGCAGCTGCTCCTGGTGGGAGTGGCGCTGACCTTCGTTCTGGACCGGAGCCTGGCCTGGTCCTGGGCATGGGTCGTCGTGATGGTCTTGTTTGCGGCCGACACCGTGCGTCGACGTGCGCCGGAAGTCCCCGACGTGTTCACGCTCGCGTTGGTCGCCTTCGCCACCGCGGGGATCGTGACACTGGTCGTCCTGTTCGGCCTGAGTGTGTTCCCGCTCGAGCCGAGGACGCTGATCCCCCTCGCCGGAATGATGGTCGGGAACTCGATGACCGCGACGATCGTCGCGGCACGCCGCGTTATCGAGGAACTGCGCGACAAGCGCGACGAAGTCGAAGCTCGCCTCGCGCTCGGCATCGCCGCGCGCGACGCGGCCCGGCCCTATATACGGGCGGCACTGCGAACCGCGCTGATCCCACAGATCGAAACGACCAAAGCCGTCGGCCTCGTGTTCTTGCCCGGAGCGATGACCGGACTGATTCTGGCCGGAACGCCACCCCTCGCCGCGGTGAAGGTGCAAGTCGCGGTGATGTACCTCGTACTCGGCGCAGCCGCAACAACAACGGTCGTCGTCGGACTGGGAGTGCAACGTCGGCTGTTCACGAACGATCATCGACTCGCCGTACCCGCGCGCACCGAACCCTGACCGGGATTCTGTCCGCCGGCCTACGCCGGCACCGCCGACCCCCACGTCCAGGGCCCATCGGCCGGCGCACCGGGACGATCGGCCCTACCGCCCGGCGGCGCCGTTCGCGCAGGATCGCCGGATACCTGTCTTCTCGTTGGAGTGAGCCATGCCCGTTCTCGACGTCGCGCGCTGGCAGTTCGGGATCACGACGATCTACCACTTCCTGTTCGTCCCGTTGACGATCGGGCTGTCGCTCGTCGTGGCCATCCAGCAGACCGCGTGGTACCGGACCGGCGACGAGCGCTGGCTCCGCCAGACGAAGTTCTGGGGGAAGCTCTTCCTGGTCAACTTCGCGATGGGCGTCGTCACCGGCATCGTCCAGGAATTCCAGTTCGGGATGGCGTGGGCCAGCTACTCGCGGTTCGTCGGCGACGTCTTCGGCGCGCCGCTCGCGATGGAGGGCCTCGCCGCGTTCTTCCTCGAGTCGACGTTCCTCGGTCTTTGGATCTTCGGCTGGGACCGCCTGCCGCGCAAGATCCATCTCGCGACGATCTGGTGCGTTGCGTTCGGTACGAGCCTGTCGGCCTACTTCATCCTCGCCGCGAACTCGTGGATGCAACACCCCGTCGGCGTCACGTACAACCCCGTCACCAAACGCGCCGAGCTCACGTCGATCTGGAAGGTGCTGTCGAACTCGACGCTGCTCGCCGCGTTCCCGCACACGATCATGGCGTCGTTGATGACGGCCGGTGCATTCGTCGTCGGCATCGCGGCCTGGCAGCACGCGAAGGTGCGAGCCGGCGCGAGCGACAGCGACCGTTTCGCATTCGGCCGCGTGATGCGCGGCGGCATGGCGCTCGTGCTGTTGTCGGGACTCGGTGTGGCGATCACCGGTCACCTGCAGGCCCGCCTCATGATCGAACAGCAACCGATGAAGATGGCGGCCGCCGAGGCGCTCTGCAACACTGAGAAGGGCGCGGGTTTCTCGCTCTTCGCGTACGGCGACGTGAGCAAGGAGTGCGACGTCCGCACGCTCGACATACCGAAAGCGCTGTCTTTTCTCGCGAGCGACAATCCGAACTCGACGGTGAAGGGCGTGCACGATCTCCAGACGGAGTACCGCGCCCGCTATGGCCCAGGTGACTACCGCCCCGACATGGTCGTGACCTACTGGTCGTTCCGGCTCATGATCGGCTTCGGGCTCCTCGCCGCGGCCCTCTCCGCGATCGGGCTGTGGCGAACCCGCCGCGGCCGCCGGCAGCCCGGACGGCTGTTCACACGCCTCGCGCTCCTCGCGATCGGTGCGCCGCTGCTCGCGAACTCGCTGGGCTGGCTGTTCACCGAGATGGGCCGCCAGCCGTGGATCGTCGCGCCGAACCCGAACGGTCTCGACACCGTCCGCATGCTGACCGCGAACGGTGTCTCGCATGCGGTGACCGGCGGGACCGTGCTCGTCTCGTTGATCGTCTTCACACTCCTGTACGGCGTGCTCGCGGTCGTCGAGTGTGGGCTGCTCGTACGGGTGGTGCGTGGCGGCCCCGACGCGGCGGTTCCCGCGGCGGAGAGCGATGCCGACGACGCCGAAGACAACCTGACATTCGCGTACTGACGGGAGCATCTCCGTGGCACTCACGACCCTGTGGTTCATGCTCATCGCCGTGTTGTGGACCGGCTACCTCTTCCTCGAGGGCTTCGACTTCGGCGTCGGGATCCTGTTGCCGTTCGTCGGGCGCGACGACGCCGAGCGCCGCGTCCTCGTGAACACGATCGGGCCGGTGTGGGACGGCAACGAAGTCTGGTTGCTCGTTGCCGGTGGGGCGACGTTTGCCGCGTTCCCGAACTGGTACGCGACGCTGTTCTCCGGTTTCTACGTCGCGTTGTTGATCCTGCTCGTGGCGCTGATCGTGCGCGGCGTCGCCTTCGAGTATCGGTCGAAGCGCGACTCAGCGGCGTGGCGCGCCTCGTGGGACCGGGTCATCTTCGTGGGCTCGCTGCTGCCAGCCGTGCTGTTGGGTGTGGCCCTTGCGAACATCGTGCACGGCGTGCCGATCGACCGGTCCGGCGAGTTCACCGGCAACCTGCTCACCCTGTTGAATCCCTTCGCGCTGCTCGGCGGCGTCGTCACATTGGGGTTGTTCACGCTTCATGGCGCGCACTTCCTCGCCCTGAAGACCGACGGCCCGGTGCGCGAGCGTGCGCACGCGGTCGGGGCTTTCATCTCGCCGGCGGTGATCGTCGTCGGAGCCGCGTTCCTGATCTGGACGCAGCTCGATCTCGGCGCGGGCTGGACCTGGATCCCCACCGCGGTCGCCGCCGTCGCCCTTGCGGGCGGCGCGCTCGCCAACGCGCGGCGGCGTGAAGGGTGGGCGTTCGTGGGCACGGGCATCGCGATCGCCGCCGTAGTCGTCGCGCTGTTCGGTGGTCTGTACCCGGACGTCATGCCGTCGACGACCAACGCCGCGTTCAGTCTCACAGTTCACAACGCGTCGAGCACCGACTACACGCTCAGGGTCATGACCGTCGTGGCTTTGGTGATGACGCCCGTCGTGCTCCTGTACCAAGGCTGGACGTACTGGGTCTTCCGTCAGCGCGTGAGCGTGGGCATGTTGCCGCCCGACCGGCGAAAGCCCGGGCCCGCAGGCGCCGCCGTCACCGGATCGGGGTCGTGAAGCCGAACGACTCGCGCCTGGCTCGACACACCCCCGCGCTGCGTCGCTTCCTCGCGGTGAGCGCGGTTCTCACCGCGCTCGACACCGCCGCGTTGCTCGCGCAGGTGTACCTCCTCGGTGACGTGCTGGCCGGCGTCGTGGCCGGTTGGGGCGCGCCATCGGTCGCGCGTTCCGCAGGTTGGCTCGTCGCGGTCGTCGGGTTCCGCGCCGCGACTACAGCGATCGCGACGATGCTGTCGCGCCGAGCCGCGTCGGCCACGAGCGCTCAACTCCGGGCGGCGCTCCTCGCGCGCGTCATCGACGACGGCCTCCACCAGGCACCGGGCGAGGTGGGCGTGCTTGCGACCCGGGGCGTCGACGCGCTCGAGCCCTATGTCATGGGCTACCTGCCGACGCTCGTCGCGGCCGCGTTCGTGCCGCCCGTCATGCTCGTCACGACGCTCGCCGTCGACCGCACGAGCGGGCTGCTGCTGTGCATCACCCTGCCCCTCGTACCCGTCTTCATGGTGTTGGTCGGCAAATACTCGAGTGATCGCGCCGAGCGGAGTTGGGCGAGCCTCCAGCGGCTGGCCGCGCACACGGCCGACGTCGTCACCGGGCTGACGACGTTGAAGCTGTTCGGTCGCCATCACGCCCAGTCGCGCGTCATCGAGCGGCTCGGCGAGCGCTACCGGCGGGCCACGATGCGGACCCTTCGCACCGCCTTCCTCTCCGCGTTCGTACTCGAGCTGCTCGCTTCGTTGTCGATCGCGCTCGTGGCCGTGTCGGTCGGACTGCGGCTCGTCGACGCGCACGTCTCCCTGCGTACCGCCTTCGTCGTCCTCCTGCTCGCACCCGAGTGCTTCGCGCCGCTCCGGCGGCTCGGCGCGTCGTACCACTCCGCGACGGAGGGCCTCGAGGCCGCGGAACACATCGTCGCCGTACTCGACGCAACCCCCGAGGCTCGCGGGAACGCGCCGGTTCCGGCCCGGCTGCATGTGCGCTGCGACGGCATCTCCGTGGAGCAGCGTGGACGCAACATCATGGCGCCGCGCGACGCCACGTTTGCGGTACGAGCGGGGGAGATCGTCGCGCTCGTCGGACCGAACGGCGCCGGCAAGAGCACCGTGCTCGCAGTGTTGCGCGGCCGCATGACACCGGATCACGGTTCTGTGACGATCGATGGGCGTGCACTGTCGGATATCGACCGCGACGCGTGGGACGCGACCGTGGCTTGGGTACCGCAACGCGCCGCGCTCGGCGACACGACCGCGCGCGAGGTTCTCACACTCGGCGTACCGGAAGCAGACGGCACTGATATCGGCGACGTTGCCCGTGCGCTCGACATCACGGCCCTGCTCGATCGGCGGGCGCGGACACTGTCGGCCGGCGAACGTCAACGGCTCGCGATCGCGCGTGCGATCCTGCGCG
Organism: uncultured Actinomycetes bacterium; assembly: GCA_963761055.1. GTDB lineage: Bacteria > Actinomycetota > Acidimicrobiia > IMCC26256 > PALSA-610 > PALSA-610. Next base: position 99,928 of record CAVXFO010000002.1, read on the forward strand.
TCGAACACGCCGGCGCACGCCTCGCGCTGCTCGACGAACCCACGTCGAATCTCGACGTGGGGACGGAAGCGCTCGTAGTGGGCGCGGTTCATCGGCTCGCGGCCGCGGGCGCCGCGGTCGTCGTCGTCGCGCACCGGCGCGCGCTCGTCGAGGCCGCGGACCGCGTGGTGGCGGTGGCACCCGGCGCGCGGACGGACGCGCCGGCGACGGACTTCGCCACGGCCGCCCTCCCCGCGTTCGCCTCCCGTTCCACCGAAACGGGTTCCGCCGGCGCAGTCGATGCCGCGACACCGGTGGTGGCGCCTCGCCCCGCGCCGACTTCTCCGTTGCGGTGGGTCTGGCACGAGGCCGGTCCGGTCCGGGGTCGGCTGGTCGCGTCGGTGTTGCTCGCGGCGGCGGCGACCCTCGCGGGACTTGCGCTCACCGGGTGCGCCGCATGGCTGCTGGTCCGAGCCGCGGAGCACCCGCCGGTGCTCGAGCTCGGCGTCGCCGTGGTGCTGGTACGCGCGTTCGCGCTCGCGAAGGCAACGCTGCGCTACTTGGAACGGCTCGCCTCGCACGACGCCGCGCTACGCCTCATCACACGCCTGCGCGTCCGCGTATACGACCGACTCGCGGTCATCGCCCCTGGAGGCATCGTGCGCGCCCGCCGCGGCGACCTGCTCGCGCGCGTTGTCGGCGACCTCGACAACGTGCAGGATCTGGTGCTGCGCGCGTTGCTCCCGCCGCTCGCCGTTGCCGCGACCGGAGGCGCGCTCGTCGTGGCCGGGTTCTTGATCGCGCCGGCGGCCGGTGTCGTGTTCGCGCTGGCCCTGCTGGTCGGGGGCGGTGTCCTGCCACTCGCGGCGCGCGCGCTCGAACGGCGAGCCGGAGCCGGGGCGGCCCGCGAGCGCGCGGCCTTGACCGCCGAGGCAGTCGACATCGCGGAGACCGCCGACGAGCTCGCGGCGTTCGGCGCGGGTGAGCGTCGGCTCGCGCGCGTCACTGAACACGACCGCCGGCTCGCGCAGCTCACGCGGCGCGAGGCACGCGGCGTTGCGTTCGGCGACGCGTCGGAAGCGGTGGTCGCCGGTATCGCAACCGCGGCGCTGCTCGTCGTCGGCGCCGGCCTCGTCCGGAGCGGAGCACTCGACCCGCGTTGGTTCGCGGCGCTCGCACTGATCGGCTGGTCGCTGGCGGAGGTCCTCGGGACGATGCCGGTCGCGGCCCGGCGAGCGGCCGCGCTGCGGTCGGCGGTCGCGCGCGTCACCGACGTGCTCGACGCGTTCGACCCGGTGTTCGAGCCGGCGGTTCCGGCTCCACCTCCTACCGGTCCGATCGGTGTGCGGGCGCGAGGATTGGTCGTGCGCTGGCCCGATGCGCGCGTTCCCGTGCTCGACGGCCTCGACCTCGACCTCGCGCCGGGCAGCCGGACGGTGCTCGTCGGCCCGAGCGGCACCGGGAAGAGCACGCTCGCCGCCGCGCTCGTGCGTTTCGTCTCGCCCGAAGCGGGCACGCTCGAGATCGGCGGGGTCGATGCACGCCGCCTGTGCGGCGACGACGTGCGGCGGCTCGTAGGTTGGTGCGCCCAGGATGCCCATCTGTTCGACGCGACCATCGCCGACAACCTCCGCATCGGGAAGCCGGACGCCACCGACGCCGAGCTGCGCGCGGCGTGCCGCGCGGTTCGCCTCGACGATTGGGTGAACGCGCTTCCCGACGGGCTCGCCACCGGAGTCGGAGTCGGGGGCGCCGCGGTGTCGGGCGGCGAAGCGCAACGGCTGGCCGTTGCGCGCGAGTTGCTCGCCGACCGCCCCGTCATCGTGCTCGACGAACCGACCGCGAACGTCGAACCGGCCGCCGCCGCGGCGCTCACGCGCGACCTACTCACGGCGGCAGCCGGCCGCACGGTGCTGCTGATCTCGCACAACTCGGCCGGCGCCGAGCACGCCGACTCGGTCATCACGCTCGCCCTCGGCGCGGCTGAGACGCGGGTGCGTCAGGACGGCGAGGGTTTGCACGCGAGCAGCTTCGCGAAGCAATCGTTGCAGAAGCCGTCGGTCACGCTGAGGTAGACCACGCCGTTGGCGACTGCCGATGACGACGAGGTGCCGGTACCCACGCCGGCGTGCCACATCCCGGTGCACACCGATGCGATCGAGCAGCGGTCAGGTTGCGACCTCCTCGGTCGGAAAGAATCGCCGACGTCCCCGAAGGGCGACATAGACGAGCGCGACGAGCGCGGGTACCTCGATGAGCGGGCCGACGACCCCTGCGAGCGCCTGCCCCGACGTGACGCCGAACACGCTGATCGACACCGCGATCGCGAGTTCGAAGTTGTTTCCCGCCGCAGTGAACGCGACGCTGACGGAGCGCGGGTACCCGAGCCCGATGCGTTTGGCGAGCCAGAAGGCGCCCGACCACATGAGTGCGAAGTACACGACGAGCGGCACCGCGATGCGGGCGACGTCGAACGGTTGGTTGGTGATCTTGTCGCCTTGGAGGGCGAAGAGGATCACGACGGTGAACAACAAGCCCCACAGCGCGACGGGACCGATGCGCGGGAGGAATCGCGCCTCGTACCACTCGCGGCCGCGGCGAGCTTCGCCGATGCGGCGGGTCAGATAGCCGGCGACGAGCGGAACGCCGAGGAAGATGGCGACGGCGCGGGCGATCGCACCCATGGAGAAGTGGACGGTCGACTGTTCGAGACCGAGCCAACCGGGCAGCAGCTTGAGGTAGAAGTAGCCGAGCAGGCTGTACGCGGCGATCTGGAACAGCGAGTTCAGTGCGACGAGCACCGCGGCGGCTTCGCGGTCGCCGCACGCGAGGTCGTTCCAGATGAGCACCATCGCGATGCAGCGGGCGAGGCCGACGATGATCAATCCGGTGCGGTACTCGGGGAGGTCGGGGAGGAACACCCAGGCGAGGGTGAACATGAGCGCGGGGCCGACCAGCCAGTTCAGGACCAGCGAGGTGCCGAGAAGGCGCCGATCGCCCGCGACGTGGCCGATGTCGGCGTAGCGAACCTTGGCCAGCACCGGGTACATCATCAAGAGCAGCCCGATGGCGATCGGCAGCGAGACGGTGTCGATCTTGACGCGGTCAAGGGTGTGGTTGAGGTCGGGGAAGATGCGGCCCAGTGCGATACCGGTGAACATCGCGGCGCCGATCCAGACCGGCAGGAAGCGGTCGAGGGTCGACAGCCGAACGCTGACGGGGGCGATCTGGGTGGTGGTCACGAGACCCGTCGCAGCCTGGAGATGCCGAGATCGCAGAACCGGGCCGCCCTCAGTTGGACCTGTATTGAAACGTCCACCGTTGCAGCGTGACGCTGATCGGGACGGCTCGCACAGGGGCCAAGGTCTCTACGTTGGCGGAACCAAGACTCGGCGTGAGTGCGGGTGGGGTGGGCGTCGGTGTTCGAGTGCCGCTGGTAGTCACGCCCGCGGGGTCTGACGCTCAGGGCGATTCGTTCTGACGGACGGTTGCGTGCCCGTCACGTCCGTCGATGCGACCGAACGTGCTCTTGAGCACGCTCTGCATCTTGCGCGTCGCATCTCGGCAGGCTTGCTCGAGAGTGCCCCCGGAACCGGTGACGGCGACTGGCTGCATGCCCGCCGGCCGCGCTTCGAGCAAGCATCTCTTGTCGGCACCGCCCCCAGTCTTCTCGCCGTCTTCGTCGCTGAGATGGACCTCGACACGGGTGAGGCGATCCTCAAAGCGTTCGAGCGCAGACTGCACTTCGCCTTCGACCATCCGCACGAGGCCTTCGGTGCTCTCAACACTTCGGTCTGTCTCGACCTGGATCTTCATGATGGGTCCTCCGCACCGTGCGCTTCACATCACCAAGCCGTGAGACTACGGGACTCGAACCGGCGCCCCTGCGCGCTCGGCTCGGGGGTCGACTTGCGAGACCGAGCTCGACGGTGATGTCGAGGTGCAGCGCGCTCGCGGCTCGTTGCAGCGTCGTCAGGGTCGCGCCGGCCAGGCGACGCTCGTTCAGGCGCTGGTACGCGAACTCCCTGATCGAGATCGTGTCGAGCCACTCCGCCACCTCGGGCTCGAGCTTCACCTCCCACGCGACACGCGAACCTGATGTCGCCGGGCGGGGGCTGCGGGCGGAGCGGCTGGACTCGACATGCGGTTCTGTCGAACAGGGAGTGTGACCGATCCGAAGTCGGCGCCTTCGTCTGTCGCAGCGCCTCTGGCCGTGCGTCGCCCTGCGACGCCCCGACGTCTCGGGGTGACCGGCCGTCTGTTGGTGTTGGTGCTCCTTCCGTTGGCGGCGCTGACCGTGGTTTCCGGCCCACTGGTTCTGCAGACTCGGCGCGACTCCGAGCGGGCGAAAGCGATCGTCGCGAACGTGCCCGAGGTGACGTCGCTGATTGGCGCGGTCGCGGCGCTGGAAGTGGAGCAGGGCAAGGTCGACGCGGTGCTCCATCCGGCGGAAGTCGGAGTCCCGGTCGCGGTGGCCGGGGAGTTGCTCGGCTTGGATCTGGTCGCCGAAATGCGCTCGGCTCGGACGGCCACCGATCGTGCCTTGAGGACGCTTTCGTATGCGCTCGCGGAGCCCATCGTGTCGACGGTCGGCGCACTTCGCAGGTTGGTGGATCGCGGCGCGGCGAAGTCGTCTGTGGTTGACGCTCTGTTCCAACAGACCGAGTCAGACCTGAATGCGTTGTCGACTTCGAAGCTGAAGGAACTGGAACGCGCCGCTGTCCTCGACGTCGAACACGCAAACGATCAGCCGTTCCCTCGTCGCGCTCGGCTGGACGAATGACGTCGTACAGGCCATAGCCCGCCAATCAGGCGACCTGAACGCGGTGTGGTTCGGTCCGGTCGCCGAGCGCGCTGCGGCTGTAGTCACGCTGGCGCACGACACGGCGCTGTTCGACGCGGCCGGGCAACGAGTCGCGCAATCCGATGTCCCGAGCGTGTCGACGAGCTGGGCCGAGTTGATGGCCGACCCCCTGTCTCGCAAGATCGGTGCGCTGTTCGTTGCGGCCGAGCGCGGCATGGCCTTGCCAGTCCTTGGCGGCAAGGTGCAGGAGCTGCCGACGGGGACCATAAGCATTGCGGACTTGACCGGCTCGGTCAAAGGCATCAGCGCACGCTGGCAACGCGTGTTGAACGTCGTTGCCGAGGCCAGCAGGACGGTCAAGGAATCCGCACAGTCGTTGGCGGACTCGAGCCGCCGAACATACGAACTGGGGTTGGCGTTGACCCTCGGCGCGATCGTGACGACCGCCGCCGTGGCGATTGCGGTGGCTCGGTCGATCTCCCGCCCTCTCGTACGGCTCGCGAGCACCGCCGCATCGGTCGTAGGCGGCGACCTCGACGTCGATCGACTCGCAATGAGCGGCCCGAAGGAGACCGCGGTTGTGGCCGACGCCTTCAACGCTCTCGTATCGAATCTGCGCATCTTGCAGACCAAGACGGAAGCACTTGCGGCCGGCCACCTCGACGACCCGGTCTTGGCCGTTCCTCTGCCCGGCAGGCTCGGCAGATCGTTGCGGGACTCGGCGCAACTCCTGTCGGGTTCAATCGAAGCGCAAGACAACCTCCGAGATCGACTTGCCCACCAGGCCACCCACGACGCGTTGACCGGTCTCCTCAACCGACCGGCCGCGATCGCCGCGATCGAACAAGCCTTGGCCCGCGCCGCCCGAGGACCGGACAACACCGCGTTGTTGTACGTCAACCTCGACAACTTCAAACAAGCCAACGACCTGTGCGGCCATGACGGCGGCGATCGCATCCTGAACGAGGTCGGAGCCCGTTTGTCCGCCAACGCCCGAGCCGGCGACGTCGTCGCTCGCCTCGGCGGCGACGAGTTCTTGATCGTCGCCGAACGTGTCGAGAGCCTCGACGAAGCCAAAGAATTCGCTGACCGCTTGGTCCAGAAGCTCGCGGAACCGATCGACTGGGCGGAAGATCAACTGAGCCTCAGAGCCTCGGTGGGCATCGCCCTTGACGTTGGCGACGATGCGACCGCGCTCGACCTCCTCGGCAAAGCTGATCTCGCCCTCTACCAGGCCAAGCAACAGCGTGGGAGAGGCATCGCCGTTTATGACAGGGCCCTGCAGAAGAAACTCGTACAACGCGACGAGATCGAACGTGAGCTCCGCGATGCACTCACCCACGACGGATCCGGGTCCTCTTGTACTGCCAACCGGTGGTCGACGCCGCGACGAACGCGTTGCATGGCGTCGAAGTCCTCATCCGATGGGATAGACCGGGCGAGGGCATCGTTCCGCCGGATCGCTTCATTCCCATCGCGGAGACCAGCGACACGATCATCGACGTGGACGACTGGGTCCTCGCCACCGCCGCCCGCCAGATGGTCATCTGGTCAGCCGACCCGCAACTGGCCCACCTCACGGTGTCGGTCAACATCTCCGGCAGACACCTCATCAGCAAACGTGTCCCCGACCGGCTTCGCCAGATGCTCGCCGACCCGCGCATCGATCCTCACAACCTGATCATCGAGATCACCGAAACCGTCCTCCTCGACGACCTCGACGTCGTCGCCGCCGAACTCAACCAGATCCGCGATCTCGGCGTCGGCGTCGCCGTCGACGACTTCGGCACCGGCTACACCTCGCTCGCGCATCTTCAGCACCTCGCCGTCGACATCATCAAGATCGACCGCTCGTTCGTCCTGGAGTTGGACCGCACCAACGACACCTCCCTCGTAGCGATGATGATCGAACTCGGTCACCACCTCGGGCTTCTCGTCGTCACCGAAGGCGTCGACGCCCAACCGCAGTTCGACACCCTGCGAGAACTCGGATCAGACTTCATCCAGGGCTACCTGATCGCCCGCCCGATGCCCGTCGACCAACTCGCGGCATGGTTACGAACACGAACCACGGCGGCGAGCGCGGCCGAGCCTTCTGCCGACCCAAGATCCCACGCGGGTTAGAAGCACACTCGCACGCGGCACGGTCGAAGACGCGACGAGAGTGCGATCCCGGAGAACCGCGGAACCGGGCCGAGGGGCGCTCTCTTGCCCGACCCAGGTACGTCGCGTGTCGGTGGTGTCTACGTCTCCTCTCCTTTGGCTTACAGCTCCATAATCGCCTGCGCCGCGATCTCGTGGGCCTGGTGGCTGGGGGCGCACCCCGAGCGTTGACCGCGAAGAAGGCCCGGGCGTTGCTGGCGTCGGTGAAGCCTCGCGACGAGATTGGTCGACTGCGTCGACAGCTCGCGGCGCAACTCCTCGCCGAGCTCGTGACGCTGGACAAGAAGGTCGCCGCGATCGAAGCTGAGGTTCGGACGCTGGTGCGATCCACGCCCACCGGGCTCCCGAAGATCTATGGCGTGGGTCCCGTGATCACCCCGTTGACGCTCGGTGAAGTCGGTGACGTCGCCCGCTTCGCGGACCGCAACCATTTCGCGAGCTACAACGGCACCGCCCCCGACGACAAGGACAGCGCCGGCAGCCCGGCGCATTGCGTGAACATCAAGGGCAACCGGAAGCTGAACCACGCGGTCCACATGATCGCGATCACCCAGATCCGGAACCGCAAGAGTCCCGGTCGCGCGTACTACGACCGCAAACTCGCTCAGTCGAAGACGAAGAAGGAAGCCCTGTGTGCGTTGAAGCGCAGGATCTCCGACGTCATCTACCGCCAACTCGTCGCCGACGCGCAACTCGAGGTGGGCCCGGGAGGGCAAGCGGGGACGACTCTCACAGCCAGCGTGACCGACCCAACCCCGACGGCCGGCACTTCGGACAAGCCACAGCCCGGACCCAACCCGAACTTTACGCCCCTCGCCAACATCGCTTGACAGAGGGGTGCCAATATGCGCTCATGAGTGACGGGCAAGACGGAGGCCAGTGGCGTCCGCCGATGCCCATCGTCGAACCACGCGCGTCGAGGCGCGAACGGATAGCCGCATGGTTTGCACCGCGCGTCACGTGGCTCAGCGTCGTCGTCTCGCTCGTCTGGTGTTTGATGGTCGCCGTCGCACTGTCGTCCGCTCTCGAAAGTCTGCGAACGGACGACTTTGACGGTCTGAACAACATGTTCCAGCTTCCCTTCGCGTTCCCTTGGGCGCTGCTTCCGATCGGCGGGTTTTGGTCAAACGAGGCTGACTCGTGGCTCCTTGCGGCGCTGGGGTGGCTGAATGGACTAGCCATTCTGATCTTCCTCGACGGCTGGATCGCTCGGCTTCGCCATCGCCAGCGCTGATCCAGAACTGCGGATCGGTACTGGCCGCGCCGGCGCGAGTTCGGGAAATCTGGCGCGCGCGCCGCCGACGGTCGGCAATAGCCTTCGTGCGTGAACGGAACGCTGGCGCACCGGCACGGCCGCTGGACCCATGAGCATCACCACCATGGGCCCCACCGGCACGTTCGACTCCCATTTCGGTCAGTCGGCGCCGGCGATCACCAACATGAACACAGTCACACGCACGGCCAGATAGATCGGTCGATCATCCGGTCGCGAGCAGGCGTCCGGGCAGTCGGGTCGAGCCTTGCGATCCTTGCTGTCACGGCCGCGCTGCAAGGTGTCGTGTTCATGGCATCCGGCTCGGTTGCGTTGCTCGCTGACCTAATCCACAACGGAGGCGACGCTCTAACCGCGATCCCGCTCGCGATTGCGTTCCTCCTCCGTAGTGAACGCGGGGAACGGTGGGCCGGTTACATCGTGGTCCTCACGATCTTCATCTCGGCCGCGGTTGCCGCGGTCGAATCAGTCGACCGGCTCCTCCATCCGCAAGACCTCAGCTACCTCGGTGCGCTTGCGATCGCCGGGTTGATCGGCTTCGCGGGAAACGAACTCGCCGCCCGCGTGCGGCTCAGCGCGGGCGCACGGCTTGACAGTCCGGCGCTCGTTGCCGATGGTCAGCACGCCCGCGTGGACGGGTTCGTGTCCCTCGGTGTTGTTGTTGCGGCCGCGGCCGTCGCACTCGGGATCCCGCGCGCTGACCCCTTCATCGGGCTCGCGATCACCGGACTCATCTTGCGGATCACGTGGCAGGCATGGCACACCATCCGCACCGGCCACACGCACTGAGCACTCCCACCGCGGCCGCACCGAACTGTAGATATTCCGGTGAGCGTGCGTGCCCGAGGCATCGAGTCAACGGTGGCGGAGGCGATCGATCATCCTGCGCAGCAGCGACGGCTTGTCGTCGTGCCATTGGTCGACGCGATACTTCGCCATGCTGGTAGCGCGTCGATCGGTCTCGAAGCGGGGTCTACCCACCCCCATCAACGGGTTGGGTTGGAAGTCTTCGGCTTTTCCGTTAGGGCCCGCGGACATGGTCGACATTCAAGCACGCGACGAGCTGTTGCGTTGAACCCCTGAACCCGCAGGCGATCGGCGCTCGCAAGATCGCGCCGGCTCAGGCAACATTGGGTGTGTGGTAATGCTGCCTCCGCTTGTGCTGCTGATCCTGATCATCGCGTCGGGGCTCTGGGTGTATTCGGACGCAAACCATCGCCAGGAACGCGGTGGAGGATGTCCCGACCGTTGTTGAAGTTCGGTGACGGTCCGGGTTCATGTCATGCGACTTGTTCAGTATCGCATGATGGTGTGACAGCGTCGATGTGGCGCGCGAGCGCGGCGACGAGCGCGGGCATCTGCTTGTAGCCCTTGAGGCGCCGGAAGCTGCGCTCGGCGTTGAGCATCCCGGCGGCGCACCACCGTTTGATCATCGTGCCGTCACGCCAACGCTTCACGTTGTGAGTCGTGTCACGCGCGATCGAGATCATGCTCTCGATGCAGTTCGTGTTCGTGAGCGTCGCGGCGAGCCGTCCATTGATCCCGAGCCGCCGGACGGTGAACATCTCCTCGAGGCCTTCACGCAGGCTCGCGGCCGCGTCGGGCCACCGCTGCTCCAGTTGCTTGGCGAGGTCTCGCGCGGCGCGCTCACCGTTGGTTGTGTTCTCGTTCGCGAACGCGGCGGCGAGTTTGCGGTCGACCCAGGCCTGCTGGTCTTTGGGGAGATGGTCCCGCACGTTGCGGCGCTTGTGGAGCGTGCACCGTTGGATCAGCGCGGTCGTGCCGAACACCTTACGGACCGCGGCAGCGAGCGCCTTGGCGCCGTCGATCACGACCAACAGGCCGCCGTCGACCGACAGGCCCCGGTCGACCAGATCGGCAAGGAGGTTCGTGACGATGGTCTTGTTCTCGGTGTCACCGAGCCACAATCCGACCGGCACTTTCGTCCCGTCAGCGCATATCGCGAGCGCCACGACGCAGCACACTCCGGCGAAGTGCACGCCGTCGAGCATCAACGCGGCAAGCTTGAGCTCGGACAGGTCGCGGCTCATCAACTCGTCCACCCCGGCCTGGGTCGCCGTCTTGAACCGGCGACTGACCGACGACCGCGACGTCGACCGGGCGACAGCCTCGAGCGCGTCGCCGACCGGTTCGTTCACCCGAACATGGCGGCGGGTCGCGACCCCGGCCAGCATCCGTTCCATCACCAACTCCGACAACAGATCATCGTTGGTGAACGTCGCGTAGGTATCGAGCTCGATCTCACACTTGTCGGTCGTGCGGCCCCGCGGTCGCTCCACCGGCACCCGCCGGCCGCCCAACACGACCGACCCCGGCGCGTCGCCATGCCAGTTCGCCTGACGGTCGGCCAGCTTGGCGTGCTTCGCAGCGCCGACCTTCGCGGTCATCTCCGCGTTCATCATCTCGTGCATCACCAACAGGCCGACCGAGGCGCTCATCGCCAACAAGCCCTCACGAGCCACACCTGCGATCGACGCGAGCGACACGCGCAGTTCCTCCGGCAGCTCTCCAACATCGGCGGCCTCGTCGCGCTCAACGAGACGGACAGCAGCTACGTTCTTCTTCGACATGGTGGTGGTCCCCTTCGCTTGAATCGGATGTCTTGGCGGACGCCCGACACCTACCAGCAGGCAGGCATCAGGCGGGGGACCGCCACCTCACTTCAACAAAACCCGGGACAACCTCCCCGAACCGAGATGACCTCGAAGCGAGTCATTATGGAATGGCCGACCGGCAACGGCGATAACGAGCCGCCGGTGATGATCACCTGTCGAGAAACGGAGGTTGCGAGCTCGACGACCCCCTGGAGGCCGCGCACAAGGCCCTTGACCGTCTCCGGGTCGCGGGCCGCTTGCATCGCTCCCTGCAACGGACGCAGTGCCTTGGTCAAATCGATGGTCGCGATGCCAGATCGACGGCCGTTCGCCGGCACCTCCTCTTCGCGCAAATCGATCTCGTCGCCGTCGAGGAGCCGACCAGCGAGACGGAGCGCCGCCAATCCATCGGTCACGACGTGATGGGCGCGCAGGTACAGCACAGGCGCGGCCGCCCTCGAGACCCTCAATCAGCGTGGCGTCCCACGGCGCATGGTCAGGATCGAACGGAACCGAGTCGAACAAACCCACGAGGTCGAGCACCTGACGCAGCGAACCCGGCCGGCTGACCCTCGCAGTCCGCAAGTGATGCTCGACGTCAGGAGCGTGGTCTTCGAGCCACAAGGGGCACGCGTGGGCGAATGACGGATCACCAGGCCGCGACTGCAGCCGCGGCGAACACTTGACAACCGTGGCCAAACGTTCCACCAGCAGGTCGTAGCTGGGTGCACGATCAAGACCCAACACAATGCCGACCGTCATACGCAGCGTCGGATCCTGTCCCGCCTTCCACATGATCGCTTCGAGAGGACTCAGCCGGACATCCACCACCTCAGTCTCACACCCTCACTCTGCAGCGTCCGCGCGCTACCGACAGGATCGCGGTGAGACGCGAGTCCGGCGTCTCCACAACACCCTCGCGGCAGCGAAAGTTCGCCCCCGAAGTGAGCCGATCAGCCACGATCGCGAACGCCCCTGACCCGGCGATTGGGGACACCCTGGAGCGTTGTTCGGGGATACACGTTATGGGGCACTCGGAGGCGTCGTTCTGTGCGGCTCCGGCTGGTTGCGTAACACGCTCCTACCGGGCAACCATCGGTGCGCCTTCTCGGTGACCCTTGACAGCTCACTGGCCGCGCCGCAGGCTCCTGCTGTCCAGGTGGGAACCATGAGGGAATACCTGCCTGGCGCTCGCACGTCGGCAGCAGATCGAGCATCATGTACACGCCATGACGGGAGGTTCCTCGATGTTCGTGCAGATGATCGAATTCCGAACCAGCAAGATCGACGAGATGCAGAAGTTCGCCGACGAGATGCTCGCCCAGCGTGGTCCGGACTGGACCGCTCGACGAGCCATCATCTGCGAAGATCGCGAGAACCCGGGCCGCTACCTTCAGGTCGTCTTCTTCGACTCCTACGAGTCGGCGATGAAGAACTCGGAATTGCCGATCACCCAGAAGCTCGCAGAGCGAATGGGCGCGCTAGGCGACGGTCCGCCGACCTTCTACAACCTCAACGTCATCGACGACCGGGCCTTCTAAAGGCCGACCTGACGCACTCTCACGCCGCCACCGCGGGGGACGCGAACACGGGCAGATCTACTCTCGACGAGAACGACTCGGCCGCGCGTGGCGTGGCTCGACGGGAACGTCCGGGGGGCCGTGAAAATCAGCCGGGCGGTGCGAAGAACTCGAGTGCGATGTTGTCGGGGTCACGGAACGACAACCCCGATCCGTAGCCCGCGTCGACGACGCCGCCGTTGGTGATGCCGAGCGCGTTCAACCGCGACTCCCACTCCGTCAGTTCTGCGCGATTGGCGCAGGCAAACGCGAGGTGATCGAGCCCGATCCGACGTTCGTTGAACGGTTCCGCGCTCGCGAGGTCGGGGAACTGATGGAGTCCGACCAACGTGCCGCCGACCAGCCAGACGACGTGGCGGAACGGTCCCGTGTCCTCATCGAGGACCGGCTTCGAGTCGAAGAGCGCCTCGTACCAGGGCACGCTGCGTGCCAGGTCGCTTACCGTCAACGCGACGTGCGTGATCGTGGGGAACTCGGCCACTGTCCGCCTCCTCGAAGATGAGCTTGGACCCTACCGAGGCCGCCCGTCGATGTCGATCGGACGACGCACATCCCCGAACCGAGTACGAGATCAATACCGAAGTCGATGCCCCGTACATAACTGCTCAGCGCCAGGCAGCGGATCGGCTACCTCTCCAAAACGGGCGCACAGAACGCGCTCGCTGGCGCTATCGGGACGCCAGCGTGTTCCTTGCGGAGGGCCTGGGCCGCTGGTGGAACGAGCCGCTACCGGAATCGGTGCGCGCGTTCGCGATTGCAAGAAACGCCCTCATCGCTACCCGGATAACGCGTCACCGGTCCGGCGATCAGGGACAGGCTTCGGTGGCGTGGGTCCCGTGGGTTATTGGGACAGTCGCGGGCGGGTGTTGATCCCGATTCTGTCGAGTGGTGGCCTCAGGCTTTGACGGGGTCGACGCCTGACGTGATGCGGCCGTGATGAGCCCAGCCTGCGAGGTCGGGCGAAACGATTGCATTGACGGTCTGGTCGTATTCGGCGAGATCGTGGTCGTTCACCCGGGAGCGCCACTCACCGAAGCTGCCTTTGCGGAGGAACGCTCGGTCGTCCTTCCAGATCGCACCGGCGTTGGGAATGACCTCACCCGCACGGTCGCGCATCCGGTCCAGGCTCGCTTCCGTGGCGAGGTCCTGCGCGCGATCTCGGGTCATGTTCATCTGGAGTGCGTCGAGCGCGGCGCGCGATCTCGCCGGCAAGATCGGAGCTGAAGTCGGCGTAGTGACACAGGACGATGTTGGGGTCGTGGCGACGTTGCCAAGCGGTGTCGAGATGGTGCAGCACCTGAGTCAGGTTCACCACGCCCGTGTATTGCGTTTCCCGCACGAAGGTCCGGAACCGCTCGGTCGGATCGTCGCTGACCGGTGGTCTCGTCGGCAGCGTGGCCAGGTCGTCGTTACCGACTGCGCGGTCTCGTAATGCGAGGACTCGTTCGAGATCCATGTTGGCGAAGTGATGTTCCATCGAGATCATGACGTCGCGCGGGCTTTTGCGGCTGGTCGTCTCGGTGTTGACGGTATTGCTGTTCCCAGGCGATGGGCCGGTAGCGGAGGCTCGAGTGGAGCGTGGTGGTTGTAGCTGTTGATCGAGGGAAGATCGCCGGCGGGCGTGCCGTCGCGAACCGGTAGCGGCAGTTCGCGTTTGAGCGATGACCAGAACGACTCGGCGACGGCTTATCGAGCACACCCGGTGCGACCGACCGACGGACATCTCGAGCGAGCGATGAGTTGCCGGTACTCGTTCGAGATGTATTGGCGCCGTGATCGCCGTGGAAGATGATCCCGCCGGTGTGACCGCCGCGGTGGTGCGAGTGATCGCTAGCGCGTCAGCGACGAGCTCGGTGCGCTGTGGTCGGCCATCGTACCGAGCAGCGCGCCCGAGATCGAGGACCGACGCACATACACCAGCCTCCCGGTGGGACATAGGTGATTCGCCGCCCACACGACATCGGCGCGGCGCGGCGCACCGTCGGCGATAGATCCGGCATCGGCGGGTTCTCCTCGGCGGGGATCGTGGTGCGCACCTTCGTGGCTTGAACACCCCGACGATGCCGTGCCGGATCATCGGCGATCCGCTCTGTTCACGGCGTCCCTGGTGCGCAGCTCCGCGGTCTGCGCGGCCGCCGTAGTCCGCTGACTCGGCATGGATCGCGCGCATCCCCCACCACTCGGCTCCGCCTGCTGCGCGGCGTCGCCCCGCCGCAGACGTGCCGCCATCGTGAACGCCTGGCGGCCCACCCGCAGCGACGCCGCCATCGTGATCGGGAACCCCTCGGCCTTCCGGGGCGCACCCACCGATAGCGGTCACTGTCCGCTCCTTCACCAAGGCCGTCGCCCGTCTCAGCAGATCTCGTTCCATCCGCAGCCGAGCGTTCTCCGCGCACTCGGCATCCTCTCCGCGGCGAGACCGCCGCTCACCCATCACTCGGGCCTGGCGCACCCAGTTCCCCAACGTGCCCTCACCGACACCAGAGCGGGCACTCGAGACTTGCGCCGTCGATCACCAACCCACGGCTCACTAACTCATCGGTGAACAGCGCCGCTCACCGGCTTGTCACAGATGAGAGGGAGGGGGGGTCACGGCCGACGACTAGGTAGGTGACGTCGTTCTGAAGCGGGAGGCCGTCCAGGGGTGTGTGCGTCTTGATGAACCGGCGGTGTTGTTGCGCGTCGTAGAGGGCGTACACCTCGTCGAGTGGGCGAACGGTCTGATCCAGCCAGGGTGACAGCTGACTGAGCGGTGCCGGGAACCGTGGCCCATCGAAGATCAGAAGTGCGCACAACATCTGCGTCCAGGTCGTACCGCATTTCGGGGGTGTGCTGATCACCACGTCCGTCGGCCGCATGACGAAGCCGTCCCACCGAGCACTGTCCTGAATCAACGAGCGATAGCGGACCGTCATGGCGAGGACACTGACCCCCGACTCGCATCACGTCAAGCCACGACCGCCGACACCCCGCACCTGCGCTGAAGCCCGCTCGCTGAACCCACAGATCCCCAGCACCGCACACCACACGACCCCACCGCATCAGGAGGTGCCCCGCAACCGCGCGGCCGCCCCCTCGCACGTGGTGCAGCTGCCGCTCGGGCAAGGTCTCGAGCGCCTCGGTGCCGGCGTCCTGGGATACCCCGGGCTGCGGCGTTATGGGACGCGCATTCGGGGGTACTCCCCATCACGTCGTTACGTGTGTCCTCGGCGGCTCGCATAACGAGGTTGTCCCGGGTTTTGTTGAAGTGAGGTGGCGGTCCCCCGCCTGATGCCTGCCTGCTGGTAGGTGTCGGGCGTCCGCCAAGACATCCGATTCAAGCGAAGGGGACCACCACCATGTCGAAGAAGAACGTAGCTGCTGTCCGTCTCGTTGAGCGCGACGAGGCCGCCGATGTTGGAGAGCTGCCGGAGGAACTGCGCGTGTCGCTCGCGTCGATCGCAGGTGTGGCTCGTGAGGGCTTGTTGGCGATGAGCGCCTCGGTCGGCCTGTTGGTGATGCACGAGATGATGAACGCGGAGATGACCGCGAAGGTCGGCGCTGCGAAGCACGCCAAGCTGGCCGACCGTCAGGCGAACTGGCATGGCGACGCGCCGGGGTCGGTCGTGTTGGGCGGCCGGCGGGTGCCGGTGGAGCGACCGCGGGGCCGCACGACCGACAAGTGTGAGATCGAGCTCGATACCTACGCGACGTTCACCAACGATGATCTGTTGTCGGAGTTGGTGATGGAACGGATGCTGGCCGGGGTCGCGACCCGCCGCCATGTTCGGGTGAACGAACCGGTCGGCGACGCGCTCGAGGCTGTCGCCCGGTCGACGTCGCGGTCGTCGGTCAGTCGCCGGTTCAAGACGGCGACCCAGGCCGGGGTGGACGAGTTGATGAGCCGCGACCTGTCCGAGCTCAAGCTTGCCGCGTTGATGCTCGACGGCGTGCACTTCGCCGGAGTGTGCTGCGTCGTGGCGCTCGCGATATGCGCTGACGGGACGAAAGTGCCGGTCGGATTGTGGCTCGGTGACACCGAGAACAAGACCATCGTCACGAACCTCCTTGCCGATCTGGTCGACCGGGGCCTGTCGGTCGACGGCGGCCTGTTGGTCGTGATCGACGGCGCCAAGGCGCTCGCTGCCGCGGTCCGTAAGGTGTTCGGCACGACCGCGCTGATCCAACGGTGCACGCTCCACAAGCGCCGCAACGTGCGGGACCATCTCCCCAAAGACCAGCAGGCCTGGGTCGACCGCAAACTCGCCGCCGCGTTCGCGAACGAGAACACAACCAACGGTGAGCGACGCCGCGCGAGACCTCGCCAAGCAACTGGAGCAGCGGTGGCCCGACGCGGCCGCGAGCCTGCGTGAAGGCCTCGAGGAGATGTTCACCGTCCGGCGGCTCGGGATCAATGGACGGCTCGCCGCGACGCTCACGAACACGAACTGCATCGAGAGCATGATCTCGATCGCGCGTGACACGACTCACAACGTGAAGCGTTGGCGTGACGGCACGATGATCAAACGGTGGTGCGCCGCCGGGATGCTCAACGCCGAGCGCAGCTTCCGGCGCCTCAAGGGCTACAAGCAGATGCCCACGCTCGTCGCCGCGCTCGCGCGCCACATCGACGCTGTCACACCATCATGCGATACTGAACAAGTCGCATGACATGAACCCGGACCGTCACCGAACTTCAACAACGGTCGGGACATCCTCCGCATAACGCCCCCTACCGAAGCATCATGCGCTCCTTCCCGCGTGTGCTGACTCGAGGATCATCGAGGAGTCGCTTAGGAAAGACCGCAATGCCACGGGTCTCTACCCGCGGCCGTGGGGTTCTTCTCGGTATTCGGCTCCTGGTGCTAGTAGTCGCGCGACGTCGTCTGGCGAGGCTGGTGATCGCGAGACCGCTCGCGCAGAGCCCAACTGCGATCGCTGTGAGCGGGCCGGTGGTCGAGGTTCCGGTCCGTGGCGGGTGGCGATTGTTCGCAGTGACCGGCTAGAGCACGCCGACGGCGGACGATTTGGGGCGTGCGGCAGAATCAGGGTGATGCACAACGACCGAGCGGCACCCCGTTCGCAGTCCGGAGTTGTCCACGTGATCCTCGTGGTCCTCGTGGCCGTGCTCGTGGTGCTCACGTACGCCGCGCTGACGACCGCGACGAAGAAGGCGACGGCACACCGCTCCACCTCCACGTCGCCGACGTCGAGTGCATCACCCAGTATCGACGCGGATGCACTGGCGAGCAGGGTGGGACCGGCGGTGGTCAGCATCGACGCGACGCTCGCAGGCGGCGCGCATACGTACGCGTCGGGCATGCTGCTCACCAGCGCGGGCGAAGTCCTCACGAACAACAGCGCGATCGCGGGAGCAACCTCGATTGTCGTGAAGGCTGGTGACGGCAAGACGTACGCGGCGACGGTACGCGGCTACGACGTCAGTGACGATGTGGCAGTGCTCGGGCTCGATGGCGCATCCGCATTGCCGACGATCAATCTCGGCGATGCCGCGACAGTGAGCGTCGGCGACCCCATTGTCGCGGTCGGCCGAATCGCCGGGAGTAACGAAGTCGCCCGGCAGCCGGGGTCGGTGACCGCATTGCACCGGAAGATCGAAGCCGGCGACGCGAACGATCCGGCCGGCATCGAGACCCTGCATGACGTGATGCAGCTCGCCGCGCCGACGCGGCCCAGCAACTCCGGTGGCGCGATCGTCGACGCGGGCGGCAAGGTGATTGCGATGAGCGCCGCCGCTTCAGCGGGACGGCTGTTCAACGGGCAGTCCGCGGTCACGACGTTCGCGATTCCGATCGACACGGTGGTGGGGGTTGCCGACCGCGTCGACGCCGGTGCGAGCACCGCGACGGTGCACGTCGGTCCGACTGCAGTGTTGGGAGTGGCAGTCATATCCGCATCGGGTGGCGCAAGCGTGCGCATCGTGGGTGTGCAGCCCGGTGGACCAGCCGCCGCTGCGGGCCTCGTCCCGAACGCGGTCATCGTCTCGGTCGACGATGCCACGATCGCGACTGCTGCGGATCTCGACACGACCTTGAGCCGTCACCGGCCCGGCGAAGTCGCGAGTGTCGACTGGGCCGACACCACCGGCACTTTTCACACGAGCGTTGTCCGGCTCGTACCGGGGCCACCGGCCTGAGCTCAGGCGCCCTGCTCGCGCTCAGGGTCGAGCGGATGCGAACCGAACTTCTCCTCCAGGAACCGGCCGTTCGCGACGAGCTTGTCGGTGTCGGCACGGTTCACGTTGGCGGCGATCTCGTTGATCTCCTTTTCGAGGAGGTCGAGTTGGTCGGCAAGCAGATCGAGTGACGTCTTGCCGTCGGCGACGACGTGGGTATCGGCATAGTGACGCGGCAGATCGAGATACGCCTGGATCGCGGTTGGTAGATAGTCGGTCGCGCACATGTAGAGCACGTACTGCCCCGGCGAGCCGGCGCCGAGCGCGTCGGCGCGGGGCAGGATCTCTTTGATCGTTCGCGAGATCGTGTTGACCTTGGTGCCGATCTGCCCCGGGGTCCTGGCCGTGATCTTCGCTTGGATCTCGTCGAGGCTCTTGCGTACGTCGTTCTTGTCGTGCCCGGCAACGACGTCGACGCGCCGGCGAGGCGGGGTGGCGAGCGCGCCGATCGCGTACAGCACCGGTGTGAGGGCGAGGCCGACCGGCGCCGCGACCACTCCTGTGAGGATCAGCACTGGGCCACCGACCGCGAGGACGCAGCCGGCGATGTTCTTCCTGGATCGGACGTAGCGCGCGGCGGGAGTCTCATCAGCCCGCTCGTCACTCATGCAGTGTTGCCCGGGATCTGCAGTTCCGCAGCACCCCCCTGACCGCCGGCGCGGCTCGCATCGGCATCACGGGCGCGTTCCAGATAAGCCTGGGACTTCTGCACTTGGGTGGTCAGCGTGTTGATCGTCGTCTGCATCGAGTTCAACGCCTGCGCCTTGAACGTGTCGATGGCATCCATCGTCTGGTAGATGTTCGTGAAGGCGGCTTCGAGCTTGTCGATGCCGATCGTCGACGACGACGCCTGCTCGTTGATCGCGACGCTCTGGGTTGCGAGCGACTTCGACGTCGACTCGATGAGCTTCGAGGTCGTCTCGTTCAGGGTCGTGATCTGGTCGAGCACGAGCTTCTGGTTGGCGAGGGCCTGCGCGACGATCACGGCGGTGCGAAGCGCCGCGATCGTGGTGGTTGTGGCCCGGTCGACACCTTTGATCAGCTCGACGTTGTTCCGGCGGATGAGATCGATCGCGAGGTAACCCTGGATCGACACCGCGAGCTGCGTCAGCAGATCCTGGTGCTTCTGACGCATGTAGAAGAGGACGTCTTCTTGCAACGTCTTCGCGCGTTTCGGGTCGGACGCCTTGATGGCTGTGACCTGTTCCGTCATCGACGCGTCGAGGTGCTCGGCGATGTACACGTACTGCGCCAGACGCTGCATCGTCTCCCAGAGGTGCACCTTCTCCTGTTCGAGCGCGGCGTTGTCCTTGCGCAGTTCGTCTTGGCCCTTGTACAAGCCGTTCAGGATCGCGTTAATGTGCGACTGCGCTCCCTCGTAACGATCGAAGTAGTCGCGCAGCTTGTCGCCGAACGGGATGACGCCGAGGAGCTTGCGCACCCTCGATGCTTTCGACGGATCCAGGTCCTCGATCTGGCGGCGCAGGTCGGTCAACGCCTTCGACACGTTGGACCCCGCTTCGAGTCCGCCGCGCGACATCGCGCGTACCGGTGCTTCCAGCATGCGATTGCTTACTGCCGACGCGGCGCGGATGTCGGCATCGCCCATCGTGCGGATGCTTTCCGCCTTCTGCGCGAACTCCGGCGAACGGGAGTCGAGCATGGCGATGTTCGTGACGAAGTCGTTCACCATCTCGTTGAGTCCGGGCACCGCCGCCTGGTCGAGCGGCACCATCGCTTCGGCCGCCGAGGGCGCGACCGCCTCAACCGGCGTCGGCGGAGTGAGCGTGAGCTCGGAGCTCGGCGCCGGCGGCTCGAGCTTCGCTTCCGCGTCCGGACCGTTCACGGGCGGTTGATTCGTGGTCATGGCTTCCCCGTTCGGTTCCGTCCGGTACTAACCGGACTTGGGACGGACTGGCTGGTCGCGGTGGTTCTCGGACCTGGACCTACCGCGAGGAGCGCCGCGTCGACTCGGTTGACGAGCGCCTGGAGATTGTCGTAGGTCGCGAGCGGGATCGTGTGCGGCAGGGTCACCGGCACTTCGATGCCATTCTGCCGGGCGAAGGCGGTAAGCGCGGCGGGCTCTTTCGTGGTGCGGAAGCCATTTTCGACGGTGAGTCGCTGCAGCGTGGGATCGGTGGTGAGCAGCCTCCCGGCCCTACTGCCGGTCGGAGTGAATGGCAGCACCGTGTAGTCGGCGACCACGCCGGGGTTCGGATACATCAGCACGCTGTCCGGATGAATGGTCCCGTCGTGGGCGGCGGCGTGCGCCACGAACCGGGCCTCGTTGGTCCACACCATCGGCGGCGCGAGCCCGCCGATCTGCGTGTAGCGATTGAACGGAGCCGTGCTCATCTGAGCGGGGCCCTGCACCAAGAACAACGGGCTCACGGCGTTGACGATCTTGTCGACCTGCGCCTGGCTGCCAACCACCGCGCCGTTGTTCGCGACAGAACTCGCGAGCGACGCGTACATCGCACCTTCGCTCGTCGTAACGCCGGTCGACGTGATGAATACGAGCGCGTTGTCGTTGCTGCCCACATTTCCCGGCAGTTGGTTCCAACGCACGCGCCGGCGCACAAGGTCGACGTAGCGCCGAGTGTCGAGCGTCCACCAGCCCGCATGCTCCTGCGCAATCCCGGCCCTGGTCAACTGTCGCGCAACATTCGTGGACATCGCGACCACCATCGGGCTGTAGAACGGCACGAAGGCGTTCGTGATGTGCCGGGCACTCGCGATGTTTGCGGCGATAGACGATTCCGTGAGGAACGCGAAGTCGTACCTCGACAAGTCGCTGGTAGTCACGACCTGATCGTTCGTCACCGTGTCGACCTGCAGGGCGAGCCCGTGCGCAGCGAAGGCCGACTTGATCCGAGCATCGTCGAAGAACGGTCCGTTTTCCACGCTCGTGATGCCGTGCACCACGCGCAGGTGCTTCGTCTTCGACCCGCGCTCGGACGCCAGGACTGTGAACACCACCCCCACGCTGAGCACCCCGGCCACCACGATGCTGATCGTCCGTCGCACCTGACCGCCCCAATCATCGAGCTTGCGGCCAGGCGCATCCTAGGTCGGGCGCCAAAGCGGGCCACCTCAGGCGTGCGCCGACGCCCTCCGGTCACACGTCTTGGGCGCGACTTCGGGCAGGAGATGTAGCAGGCGACCACCTGGTGCGGCCCCGTCTCGTTCCATTCAGGTGTCCCATATCGCGCACCATCGCGCGGCAATACGGGTATCCCAGTAGTGCCGATCGGGGATACTCGCCTGACGGCCTTGAGATCCAAAGTCCGTCGACGCTCACGAGCGTGCTCGGCCGTTCGTGCGATGAAGTCGGCCGTCCCGGGTTCGCTGCGCCCGTCTCGGCGTGGCGAACTTCTTCCCGCGAAGTGGCACCCACCCTTACCGAGCCCTACACGCGCACGCCGATGAAGCCATACGTGTTGTTGCCGCGAACGGCTCGGCGGTCAGCGACACCCGGGCACGAGAAATGGGGGAGTCGTGTTCAGTTCGTCTTGATGCTGTGGCGTGTTCGGATGATTCGTCCGAGGCTGCCGGCGACGATGGCGACGATGCCGCAGACCATGATCGCCCATCCGGTTCCGTGGACGGTTCCGACGTCGCGCAGGACAGTTGGCCCTGCCGCGCCGAGGAACACGCCGCCGAGGACCATGGCGACGCCCACTGCGATGATCAGACCGCGCGCCGCGGAGTTCAACGCTCCGAGAATGAGCAGGAGACCGAGACCGAGCTCGATCGCTCCGAGCATCGCGCTCTGGTCGAAGCCGCCGGCTCGAACGATGGGGACGTTCAACGAACTGTCGATGCCCCCGCGAGCCACGGCGATGACTCCCACGATCGCGATTACCAGTCCGAGGACACCAGCGATGACCTGACCGGGACTCACGACCAGTCGCGTCGTCGCGACCTTCGTGTCGGTCCGCATATCGCCCGTCTCGGTGACTTCATGATGTTCCACAACGCTCATGGCTCTTCTCCTTGACTTCGTACCGCTCCACAACTCGCCGGTGGCACCACCGATGCCTGGACTCGCGAACCGGGTCTCTCCCGTAGCGTTGTCGCAAGAACGCGCTCCGTGCAGGGGCGAAGGTCCTTTCTCTCCGGGGCCGGTGTTGGCCCTGATGCCGGCTGTCATTGCACGGACGCCCGGCGCGATGATCTGCTGCCTCGCGAGCCGGGACCAAGGGCCCTACTTGGGTCGGGCGACCAGACGAGAAGATGATCTCGCAGCACGCGGGAGCGAACCGCGAATGACAGAAGGGCCCTGATTATGTACATCGGTGGAGGATTGCTCGTCGTCATCCTGATCATCGTCGTTGTCGTGTTCCTGATGCGGCGCTGATCAGCGATGAAGACCTCGCTTCATCGGGACCCGACTCGCCGGCGGGCTTTGATCTCGCGTGTAAGTAACGCCCGCTCGATGCTGGCACATCGGTCAGCCGACGCGGGTTCCAGCCTGTTCTCCGAACCAAAGGATCCGATCATGGCGACAACCGACAAGGTCAAGAACACCGCACAACGAGCCAAGGGCAAGGTCAAGGAAGCGGCCGGAACGGTCGCCGGCAATGACAAGCTCCGCAACGAGGGCAAGGCCGACCAGAGGAAAGGCAACCTCAAGCAGGCCGGCGAGAAGGTGAAGGACGCCTTCAAGAAGTAGCCGGACTGGTCGGCTATACGGGCCAACCGACACCCGGGGCGGCAATGAGTTCACTTCGGGGCGGCCCCGGTCCGGGTCCAGGCGGGCCACTCGCTACTGACGCGCCGGTGAGAAGCCCGGGGTCGTCCGGGGACCATGAGGACTATCGCCTCTACTGGGCCCGAGACACCTACGCCAGAGGAGGAAATGTGCTCACGGCCAGTCTGGTCGCGGCATCAAAACCTACGACGAAGAAAGCTGGTACACGACGGGTGAAGACGGCATCCGCTCACGGGCCTTTGGCCTCTGTTGAATGGCAGGCCCGAGCCGTACGTTGGTCGCAGAGGACTTCGAAGAATTTGCTGCTGCCACAAGGGTGCGCGGCTGGTCGTTCGCGGAGTCGCGACGGTCGACGACAGAGAGGAACGGTCATGAGCGAGAAGGACACGGGTCCGCAGGCTGGCGTGAAGGGCGTAGTCGAGGGCGTGAAGGGCAAGGTCAAGGAAGTTGTCGGCGCCGTAACGGGTAAAGAGGAGCTGCGCCGCGAGGGTGAAGCCCAAGAGGAAAAGGCCGGCGCGCTGCGCGAAGTCGCGGCCAAGGAAGCGGAAGCCGACAAGGCTCGACTCGAAGCCAAGGCCCACGAGGCCGAGCAGCGCACCCACCAAAACTGAACTCCGACACTGGACAACGAACGGTCCGGTACATCGGCTGGACGTTCTGAGAGAACGACGCCAGCCGCCGGGTTAGCGCGCGCTGGTCCGGCGGCGGCTGTCGAAGACGCGGCCCCGCGGTCGCGATCCCGAAGCGTGGGTTCCTTCTGTACGTCGGTGTTGGGACGGTCGTCGTCATCTTGTTGATCGTGGTGATCATCTATTTCGTTCGTCGCCGCGTAGGCGACTCGACGGAACCGTCGTCTGATGCAACGCCTCGAGTTTCGACGCGCTTCGATTCACGGTCACGATGTGGCGTTCCGTACGGGTGGATCCGGTCCGGCGCTGCTGCTCGTGCACGGGATGGCCGGCAGTTCCCTTACAGCAGCAAGTCGAGCGTGTACGCGGTCCATGCGAAGGCGGGCGACAGTGTCGGGGACCGCGTGGCGATGCAAGGTCTCGTTCGCAACAGTGCGCTCAGTCGTGTTCGCCGGGGAACACGTCTTCTTCGGACTTGTGCCACGCGGGGTGATCTCCGGCAGTCTCGACGTTGAAGCCGTATTCGTACACGAGGCTGCCACCGAACGTCGCGCCCACCGACACCAGCATGGCGATGACCGCGGACAGCACCGCGATACCGATCGGCGTGACCAGCATGGTGTGATAGTCGTTGAGCCGCCAGCCGATATCGGTGAGTGCCAGCACGGTCACCGTGACCATGATCGTGGCATGGGTGTTGATCGTGCGTCGCGCCTGCGTGCCCTGCTCCGACGACTTCCAAGCGTCCCAGAGCCCAGTGAGCGCGGCGAACACCGACACCGCGGCGCCACCGATGAAGGTGTAGGTGCCGGCGTGCCACAGTTCGCGGGCCCAGGTGTGGTGCTTGCCGCCGATGGCTGAGACGACATCGAACACTGCCGCGAGGATGTAGGCGGCGACGGGGAAGTCGGTGAGGGGCGGGTGCAGGGGCTTGCCCGACCAGCCTCGGAGGCCCTTGAACGTGCGACCCTTGAGCGTGAGTGTCGGTCGAACCGAGAACTTTCTCACGATGACTCCGCAGCGCTTGGTGCGCCATCTCGAGCGTTCACCGCGAACAGCCGGCGATCGACGACGTGTTGCCGGCGCAGTCGTTCCTGGCGGGCGCGAGCGTCGGTCAAGCGATCGGGCCCTTGGTGCCCACAAACTTGTCCAACTGGGTAGCGAACTGGGCGACGTTGCGCCGTAACCACTCCACGAGCATCGCCGCGTGCTCCATCTCGTCGTTCATATTGTGAACCAGCACTGCCTTGAGTTCGGCGTCGCCGCAGTCGTCGGCCCGCTGGCGGTACCAGTCCATCGCCTGCAATTCCTCCATCAACGAGGCGATCGCCTGGTGCGTCGCGATCGTCTGGTCCGTGAGGCGCTCTCGAGGCGCATGTAGGTCTTCGCTGGACATGGCGACCTCCTCTTTGAAGGCACCGTGGCCTTCCCGAGCATTGTCGCAGAAGAACGACTCGCACATGTGTGGAGCGCGAGCCCACCCACGTATTGCGAGCGACAGGGTCCATCGGTCGGTCGCAGCGAACGAGAAGCGGGTGACGTACGACGCCTCGATGCCGACAACTTCGTCCCGGGTACGCCGATCTGGATGGGTCACCCGTCCAGCCACGCGCAGCGCGTCCTCGAACGACTCGACGCTTTCCTCGGCGAGACCGGCGCCGAAGGACGCATGGTCTCCCTCGACCGAG
The DNA here is from genome assembly GCA_963761055.1 of uncultured Actinomycetes bacterium. GTDB lineage: Bacteria > Actinomycetota > Acidimicrobiia > IMCC26256 > PALSA-610 > PALSA-610. Next base: position 125,548 of record CAVXFO010000002.1, read on the forward strand.
TCGCCGTCGTCGCCGTCGTCGCCGTCGTGGGCAACGAAGACTGCGCACACCATGTCGCGGCCGAGCTGTTTCAGGGTCTCAGCGATGTCGGGTTCACCACCCCTGCCGCCGGCATGACGTACTGCGTCGGCGTGAATCTAGGGCGCCGGCCATCTCGTCCGTCGTACCCGACCATGCCATGGTGCGTAGAACCGCTCACACGAGATCCGCGGATGCAGCCAGCCCTCGTAGCTCAGTTCCTGTCGACCACATGAACATGCTCGGGATCGGCCGATGCAGAATCCGCTGACTGTCCTCGCGGGCCGCGAGCCGAAAGACGCAACTGTCCCCGAAGTGCCGCTATGGGGACGCGCAATATCCACAGTGACCGGCATCGCCGTCGCGGACTGCGAGGCGAATCGGCTACCCGATCGCCAGAATCTCGACTGAGCAACGACGACGGGATTCACCCCACGAACCCGTCTTTGCAAACTCGACCGGACGTACAAATGCGGACGTCGACGAACGCGAAACCGCAGGTCAGCTCACTTTGTGGACGACGGCGAACGAGCCCGAATGACTGCGTCCACGCGATGGACGCGCGATGGAATCCGTTCGCAGAGTCATCTCGCGGGCCGGAGCTCGACGGCGACGTCGAGGTGCAGCGCGCTCGCGGCACGTTGCAACGTCGTGAGGGTCGCGCCGACACCGCCGGCTTCGAGCCGGGCGATCGCGGTCTGGCTGGTGCCCATCCGCTGCGCAAGCTCGCGCAGACTCAACTCGGCCGCCTCGCGCGCGTCGCGGATCTGTTCACCGACTCGGATCGCGAGCGCGCGGCCGTGTACGTCACGTCGAACTCGGCCCGGTCGGCCGCGCTCGCGCCGGCAAGGCGACGCTGCTTCAGTTGCTTGATCGGGGTACGTGTCATAAGTCCTCTCCGCGTTGCGCCGCCTATCGAATGAGATAGCTTGCTATCATATTCGATAGGGCCCTATACTTTTCGATAATGGACCTGACCGATCCCACTCGCTCCATTACCGGCACACTGGACGGACCCGTACTGGCAGTGCTCGCGGAGGCTGGGCGGCCCCTGACCGTGGGTGAGGTGGCTGCGCAGAGCGCACGCGGATCGGAAATCGGCGTGAGGCGAAGCCTTGCCCGCCTCACCGAGCAAGGGGTGGTCCGAGTCACCGAGATGGGCAGGAATCGTGTCCACGAGCTCAACCGAGATCACGTCGCTGCTCCTATCGCGCACTTGCTCGCCGGGCTCCGACTCGAGCTCTGGAAGCGTCTACGTCAGACCCTTCTGAGCTGGAAACCTCCGCCGCTGTACGCGTGCGCCTTCGGCTCCGCCGCCCGCGGCGACGGAACCTCCGACAGCGACATCGATCTTCTTCTCGTCCACGCTCCCTTTCCTGGCGAGAATTCCCCTCGAAGAAAATCGGACAGCGTCTCCGAAAAGCTCCTTGGCTTCGCGGCCGAGCTGGCCGCGGTCGCTCTCACCGAGCGTCAGGTCTCGAAGTGGCATCGCCAAGTCGACGACCTTCGTGTACTCGTGCACGGATGGACCGGCAACCCGCTCCAAGTCGTAGACATGTCTGCGTTCGAGTGGGGCGATCATCGCCGCCGAACGACGGAGCTGTTTCGGGAGATCCAACGCGACGCCGTCGAACTGAAGAGTCCTTTGACAATCGCCCAGAGCAAGTAAAGGCACACATGGCGAGGACTGACCGAACAGCTCCATGCGGAATCGCGGACGCACGGGTACGGCTCCGAACCGGCCAGGCTTACCTGGAGTGTTCCGCGCTGGTCTTCGACGAGCAAGGGCGCGAAGAGTTTCTCACCGTCAGCGCCGGCCTCGCGGTCCTGGCCGGAATCGCGGCATCCGACAGCATCTGCTGCGCCCGGCTCCACCGTCGGCATCGCGGCGACGATCACCGCGGAGCTGCACACTTGCTCGAGACGGCAACACCGGACGGAAAGGCGCTGGCGGCAACACTGCTCCGTCTCCTCGATGTGAAGGACGCCGCACACTACGGAGTCAACATCGTTGCGTCCCGGAAAGCCCACGACGCACTGAAGTGGGCAACCCGACTCGTCGAACGCGCCCGCGAAGAAGTCGAGCGGTAAACGGGTCGGGGCTTGCCCGACGGCAAGTCAGCGCTCGAGTCGACGGACAGCGTCATCGAGATCGAGAAAGCCCGCGGCCGCCCACCAAAGATGATCCTCCGGGTAGATGCCGCTCCCGCGATGCTCGCGACGCCAGTCCCGGTCGTGAAAGGACGCCGTCACCGTCGCCAAGTGTCGACGACCAACATCGCGTTCGACGATCAGCTCCGCGACGAGCTCGTCGGTGTCGGCCGGCCCTTCGATCGCAACACTGTCGAGCCGGCCGGATGCGAGCGCCCTCAAGGACGGACCGGTCGCGTCCATCTGCCGCGGTCCAGAACCGCACCGAGCGTTCGATCTCGTGGTTCCAGACCGGCCATGCCGCCGGACGCCACTTCCACGACACAGGCAGATTCGTGAACCGCAACCCGGCGGCCAGCGCCTCGAGGTGCGCTGGTCGTGACATCCACGGCACAACGTCGGGTGCCTCGGTGACCACCAGGGCTACCTCTACATGATCGAGGTTGGTAGCACCGTCGAGCACGGCTCCGAAGACGAAGGCGGCAGCGACGCTCGTCTCGGGCCACTGCGCAGCACGATCGAGCCCATCAACGACGTCCGCGAGCCGGGCGACGGCCGTCGACAACTTCATCGCCCAATCGTCGCACAGACCGCCGGTCAAGACCCACCCGGTGGTTCGCAAAAGCGTCCCCGATCGACGCAATCTGGCGCGCATAGGTGAGTCGCTGATCGTCGCTACCGAACGCCTCGGAACACCAAGCGACGAGTCGGGACGATTCGAGCGCCGAGGGGTCGTTCAGCGTCGACTCGTCTATCCGATGGACTCCGATTTACCGACGGCTACGTGTCACTTGCAGCCTGCCGAGGACAAACCAACGCTCTGCGGCTACCCGTGGGAGAAGCTTGTGCCCGTTCCTCGCGTCGCCACCTTCGACGAGATCGCAGAGTCGCTGAGGTGCCCGCGATGTCGTGAGGCTCTGGCCGGTTGAGACCGCCGCCGTTCGGCGCTGACCTACTGTGGCTTGGGTGCTGGGCGAGCATTCGACGCTCTCGGGCGGTGGCGAGGTTGCGCTCGGTGTGTTCATGTTGGCGTTGGGAGTGTCCCTGCTTGTCTTCCGCCGGTCCCTGATCGTGTTCTACGCAGGACTGAATCGACGGACTACCACGCGCTCACCTGTAAACGTGATGAGCGCTTACGTCCTGCCCTGGGTCTTCGTCGTCGGTGGTGTCTTCATGATCGCCGATGGCGCGATCTCAAGGTGAGCCGCTACCGGCTATCAGACGCGCCAGATCTGCACTCGTCGGACGACGCGGGGATAGGGCATTCTTCGTCGGTGACACGGTTTCTCACGGTGGTCGACAAGCAACCAGGGCAACCCGTCGCCTGGGCTCGTTCACGCGTGGAAGCGGAGGAATCCGAACTCGATTTGCTGGGTGGTCACCCGGGCAGGATCGAGCCGATGTGCGTCGGCATCGACGCCCCCTACGGAGCGGGTGACGTTGTCGTGAACTGGTACCTGCGGAACAGGACCGACTTCCCGGTCTTCGACGTTGAAGACCAGGACCTCGAAATCATCTCGGAAGCGGAGTACGCCACGCGGATTGCTCGGATGGATCGAGGCGAACCACCCGTGACGCCGGATACATAACTGTAGATACTCCGGTGATCGAGGATGCTGGCTGCGTTGGCGCTCGGTCGGACGTTCGGTACGCGAGGTTGCGGTCAGCGCAGGTCGGTGCAGAGGTTGCGTGCAGACTCCCGGATATGGGAGGTGTCACTCGTGCCGGCGGTCGGGTCGCTTGCGTAAACGAGATCCTCTACGCTCAGCCTCGTGACACGGAAGTGGCACACGGATGGCACGACGAGTGCCGTGAGACGCAGCCGGGGCGGCTTGCAACTCCCCGACCTGCACTCTTGCGGTGGAGACGATGGGACTCGAACCCACGACCCCCTGCTTGCAAACTCGACTGGACGCACGAATGCGGACGTCGACGAACGCGAAACCGTAGGTCAGCTCACTTTGTGGACGACGGCGTACGACCCCGAATAACGGCGTCCACGCGATGGACGCGCGATGGAATCGCTCGCGACACCTCTGCGCGCCCGGCTTGGGGTTCAGCTCGCGGGACGGAGCTCGACCGTGATGTCGAGGTGCAGCGCGCTCGCCGCACGTTGCAGCGTCGTGAGCGTCGCGCCGACACCGCCGGCTTCGAGACGGGCAATCGCGGCCTGGCTGGTTCCCATGCGCTGGGCCAGCTCGCGCTGACTCAACTCGGCCGCTTCGCGCCGCGTCGCGGATCTGTTCGCCGACCCGGATCGCGAGCGCGGCCGCCGCGTAGGTCTCGTCGAACTCGGCGCGCTCGGCCGCGCTCGCTCCGGCCAGGCGGCGATCCTTCAGTTGCTTGATCGTGGTGCGGGCCATCAGTCCTCCTCCGGGGCGAAGTTTGGCGACCACGCCTACGCGCGAGCGGATTCGCCCGACAGGCTACAAGGCGCGCCGGTCGATCACCTTGTAGAATGCCGCCATGGCAACTTCGGGTGACCTACGAGTTTCGTCGCGAGGACAGATGAGCCTGCCTTCAGCGACCCGGCGACGTTGGAGTCTGGGCGAGGGCGGCGAGGTGGGCTATCTCGACTTGGGCGATGCGGTAATCATCGTTCCGGGCGGAGTGAAGCGCCTGAGACGCCAACTGCTGAGCGCGGTCACCGCTGACGACTGGCAGCGAGCCTCGGAAGGCTTCGGCGATCCCGAACTCGCAGACGAGTGAGCGTCGCGCTCATCGATGACCAGGCACTCGAGCGCGGTACTCCGGGGAAGTACGCCGCGAGTGTTGCGACGCTTCGACCTCGCGACGACGGGCTACTGGTACGTCAGACTCTGCCAAGCCGTGCTCGGTACCACTGATCGACCCGGCGTGCTGTCGGGACCATTCGCTGACCTCCCCGCCGATCTCCGCGACCCACGCGGTCTCCGCGGTCCTCGAACTCCCCGATGACATCGCGCTCATCAGTCTCCGCGAGCTCGCTCCGGACATTGGCCGACTACGGCTGCGGCACTCTCTCAACATTCTCGCGACAGAGGCTCTGGCCGCCGCGATCCGCCTCGACGCCGAGGTCTTCCTCTCCGCTCCGTCACCACACCTTCAAAGCGCCCTCGAGGACGAACAGCGGAGCTACCGTCTGCTGCACTGAGTCGCGACTTGCACTCTCGCGGTTTCGTAGCGACCGTCCGCGCGGGCGCAGTCAACGCTCGAGTCGACGGATGGCGTCATCAAGGTCAAGAAAGCCCGCGGCCGCCCACCACAGATGATCCTCCGGGTAAATGCCGCCGCCGCGATGCTCGCGACGCCAATCTCTCTCGTGAAAGGACGCCGTCACCGTCGCCAGGTGGCGACGACCAACATCGCGTTCGACGATCAGTTCCGCGACGAGCTCGTCGGTATCGGCCGGCTTTTCGGTCGCGGCACGATCGAGCCGGCCGGAAGCGAACGCCTCAAGGACGGACTGGTCCCTGCCATCTGAGGCGGTCCAGATCCGCGCCGCGCGTTCGATCTCGTGGTTCCAGACCGGCCATGCCGCCGGGCGCCACTTCCACGACACAGGCAGGTTCGTGAACCGCAAACCGGCGGCCAGCGCTTCGAGGTGCGCGGGCCTTGACATCCACGGCACAACCTCGGGTGCCTCGGTGACCACGAGCGCGACGTCTACCCGATCGAGGTCGGCAGCGCCGTCGAGCGCCGCTCCGAAGACGAAAGCGGCAGAGAGGCTCGTTTCCGGCCACTGCACAGCACGATCAAGCCCATCAACGACGTCCGCGAGCCGGGCGACGGCCGTCGACAACTTCATCGCTCAATCGTCGCACAGGCCGCCGGTGAAGACCGACCCGGCGACTCGCAGAAGCGTCCCCGAACGGGCAATCTGTGCGGGTCGTTGTCGGGAGGGAACATGCGCAGCGTGACGAAGACTCTGCCGGTGGTCGTGTGCGTGTCGATGTTGCTGGGGGTCGGCGTGTCGGCAACAGCAGCCGCGACTCCCGTGGTTGTGACCCAGACGATCGTCGGAGGCGGGACTGGCACCTGTCGGTCGGCGTGCGGTTCCCCAGGTGGGTCGGGGAGTACACGTCGACCGGTCAACTCGGCGTCGGGCACTACCAGATCGGCTTCACCGGCCCTCCCTTTTTCGAGACGGGTGTCGCGTTTACGCGTTCGGACGGCATGATGCTGACCGGGGGATGGAACGCAGCCGCCCATCAGGAAGAGTGCGGCATCACCAACGAAGCAGACCTCCAATGCATTCACGTAGACCTGACAGGAACCGCCGACATCGCAAGCGCTCACCTCGTGATCACGATCTTCAACGATTCGAGCGTCGATTCGACACTGAGACCGGCCGGCTTTCTCATGCACGGCACGCTCACGCTGAGCCACCGGATTGGCGGCTACGCGATGGTCGACCGCAACGGAAAGGCCTACACGTTCGGTGGCCTCGATCAGCTCGGCGATGCGCACACGACTGCGGCGACCGATCTCGAACTGACGCCCTCGCATTCCGGCTACTGGATCCTGAACGCGGCCGGACGAGTCTTCACGTTCGGCGACGCGGCGTCGTTCGGGAACGCGAACCTCTCCACACTTCTCGCCCGGCGAGGTCGTCACCAGCCTGTCGGTGACACCGACCGGGAAGGGCTATTGGCTCTTCACGTCCAAAGGCCGCGCGATCCCGGTCGGCGACGCCACGTTCCACGGCGACCTGCACACGACGACCCTCAACGGACGGATCGTCGGCTCGATCGCGACGCCGACTGGCAACGGCTACTACATGGTGGGCAGCGACGGCGGCGTCTTCGCGTTCGGCGACACGAAATTCCGCGGCTCGACCGGCAATCTCCGACTCAACCGCCCGGTGGTCGGCCTAGTACCGACGGCCGATAACCAGGGATACTGGCTCGTCGCCTCGGACGGCGGCGTCTTCAGCTTCAACGCGCCGTTCCACGGCTCCATGGGCAGCGTCGCGCTGAACCAGCCGATCGTCACGATGGTCCCGTACGACGGGGCGTACTTGATGGTCGCGAGCGACGGCGGCATCTTCAACTTCTCCAAAGGACTGTTCTTCGGCAGCGAGGGCGGGACCCACCTACCCGCTCCCATCGTGGGTGCCTCCGCCGCTGGATAAGGAGGACTCGTCAACGCCATAACTGCCGATCGGGCGTTCGCCGGGCTAACGCGAGACCAGGCAATCTAGAAGCGTGGCCGATGACGAAGTGCACCAACTTGAGCCGGAGTTCGCCGACGACGAGCAGTGGGCGCGACTACCCCAGGATGAACTTCGCTGGGTCGAGGCAATCCGCGACGGGCGCGACGGCATTTGGCAGGTGTACGTCTCGCTAGCGCAAGTCCCGCTGGAGGACGAACCTCTTCGAACAGATGTACGCGGCGGCATCACCCGGGCGTTGCTCGAAGTGTCGGGCGTGGCAACGGCGGCCGAGGAAGATCAAGAGGTCTGGCGCGTTTCCGGTAGTCCCGCCGGAGATGATCTCGTCCGCGCTGCATCGACGGTGGTCGACGAGTTCCTTGAGGTCGTTCGGGCCTATGGCGAAGCGCGCTCAAGCCAAGGAAGAGATCGACGTCCATAACTGCCGGTCGGGCGCGGCTACATGCGACGATCTCTGGATGACCGACGAAAGGGACCTTGTCCTCTTTGACCCGTGGGTAGATCTACGAAAAGGCGGAGTTGACGAGGCCGCTCGACGTGACGCGCTCACGGCAGAGCTGCGCGCGGAGGTAGCGATCGGGCACCCGTTGCATGGCGTCGACGTTGCAGCGATTGGATTCTCTACGGCACGCGATGACGTTCTGTTTCGTCTTGCCGATGGCCGATGGGCTGTGGTGCACCTGACGTACGCGAGGCCGGAGAAACCACCATGGCCGCACACCACGTTCTTGAATTCGGTTGCCGCCGTTGAAGCCGCGTGCACCGAGGATGAGGTGTAGCGAGCCGTCCAGAACTGCCGATCGGGTCGCTCGCCGTGGTGGCGCCCGTCAGGCATGCTTGGCGTGTGTCCAAGCGCCCCTGCGACGATGAATGGTTCAGCTACACCGCTGGATACGAAGACCAGATTCCGTCGCCCGGGGGTTGGACTGTCCCGGCTGGACGACGGCCGGGTTGGAGCTGGGTACCGCCGTGGTGTGGTGCGCAGCCGGTTCCCGAACGCATGCCGCGTTGGGTTCGGCTCTGGTATCGCATGCCGGTCATCGATCGATTCGTGTGCGAGTGGATGTGGTTTCACGGAGGCTTCCTTGTCTTGCCGCCCGACCACCCCTTCTCGATTCACGGGCCCGAAGGCTCGAATAGATAACTGCTCGTCTGCGCTCGCCGACTGGATCGGGCATGCTGTGCGCGCTGTGACTGTGCCGACTTTCGCCGCCGACGCTCCCGGCTCCAAAGAGACGCTGGCCACACTCGTCCAAGGCGCGATCGATCGACCGCTGCGCTCAGCGGGATTCCGCAAACGCGGGAGGACTTGGTACCGGGTCGTTGGCGACATCATCTCGGTCCTCGACCTACAGCGCGGCAAGGAGCGCGACGGGACGATCCGGTTCACCGTCAACTGGGGCATCACACCGCAGCGATTCAGCGCTGATCTGCCGCCCTGGAAGACGTCCGGTGCCGTGGCAGGGCGCATCGGTGCGTTCTTGTCCGAGCCGTGGGACGCGTGGTGGAGCATCCGAGGCGACGCCGTCTCGATGAAGCTTCGTCCACCTGAAGTCTTGAAAGGTGCAGCGGCTGAGAGTGCGCTTGTCGCACTCGTCCAAGACGGCTACATCCCCTTCGCGAGCGCGGTGAACGACGAGAACGACTTGCGCGCAGCGGTCGCCACCATGACTCCGGCACAGCGAGCCATCGCCGGTCCTGCGCCGCATCTCGACGCCGAGCTGCGGCCCTTGCCGGGTTGGGACGTGCACGGAACGTTCGATCCAGACCGTCCGTAACTGTAGATATTCCGGTGATCGGGGCGCTCGCCGCACCGCCGCGTGGCCAGACATTCGGTACGTGTTGTTGCGGTCAGCGCAGGCCCGTGCAGAGGTTGCGTGCAGACTCCCGGATATGTGAGATGTCACTCGTAGCGCCTGCTCTCGGCGCGCCATCCTCACGGCTCCGGTTCCGTCGCCGGCGCGAGGCGAATCGCACGAGAGCACGGTTGGCGACGTGGCGTTGATCGCGCATGCGTGCAGCGTGGTGGGGTCCGCGACGCCGGAGCTGCTCTCGCACCTCGCGAGGATGCGTGTTCGTGACGGGGCTGTTCGCTGTTGTTCGGGTCAACAACCCACGACCTCGAAAGTGGCGTCGGCCCGGGTGAGGGTGCCACTCCGGCAAGTGTCTGAACCGACCTCTGCTGCTTCCGTATAGCGGAAGCGGCATATCTGTGCCGATCTTGACTGGGGTCTCGGGCCTCGAAAATTGAGGCTTCAAGGAGACGCTTGCTGAGCTCAAGTAGGGGGTCGTCGGGGACCGTGCAGACGATCTGAGCGTCGGCGGTTCAGCGCGTCCGGTTCGCCGAGCGGTGCGTCGCGATTCTTCGAATGCAAGTTCGTGCAACCATTTCGCGGGGGTGTTTTCGACGGCGACGGCATCATGATGCAACGTGTGTGATCTCGCTCTGCTCGCGATTTCCATGTCGCGTTTGACCACTCGGGCGCGCTTATCCGTAGTGATGAACGAAACCAGGAACGAACCGACCGAGCGAGCAGACGGTGTGCTGCTGTTGACGATTGTCGAAGCGGCACGGGTGCTGTCGATCGGACGCACGACGATGTATGAGCTCGTCGGTGCCGGCGAGATCGAGGTCGTGCACATCGGCCGATCAGCGCGCGTGCCCGTGGCCGCGCTTGAGGAGTACGTCGAACGCCGACGACGGCCTCCGATTACCGTGAGCCGGTCGAAGGAGCTCCGATGGCATCCGTGAACCGCCGCACGACCACCCGCGGCAACCGGTACGACGTCCGCTACCGGACGCCCGACGGCAACGTGCGCACCAAGACGTTTGCCACCCGCAAGGAGGCGGACCGGTTCGCGAACACCGTCGAGGCCGATAAGCACCGGGGCGCGTTCGTCGACCCCCGGCTTGCTCGCGTCACCCTCGACGAATACGCCACCAAGTGGCTCGCGACGCGACCCAATCTGCGGCCCCGCAGCCGCGAGACCTACGAGTCGCAGCTCCGCCTTCACATCCGGCCCGCGACCGGCGACGGCATCGCGCTCGGCAAGATCGAGCTCGGCAAGCTCACGCCGGCGACCGTGCGCGAGTGGCGCGCGCAGCTCTCGACGCGGCTCACGCCCAACACCGTTGCGAAGTGTTACCGGCTCCTGCGCACGATCCTCGAGACGGCCGTCGCCGACGAGCTGATCATCCGCAATCCGTGCGCGATCAAGGGCGCGGGCGTGGAACGCGTCGCCGAGCGGCCCGTCGCAACCGTCGAACAGGTCTGGGCGCTCGCCGATGCGACGCCGCCCCGCTACCGGTGCCTGATCCTGCTCGCGGGTTTCCTCGGCCTCCGTCGCGGCGAGCTCCTCGGCCTCGAGTGCCGCCACGTCGATCTCCTCCACCGAACCATCCGGGTGGAGCAACAGCAGATCGAGTTGAACACGGGAGAGCTCCTCGTGTGCGCACCCAAGACCGAGGCCGGCGTTCGCACCGTCGCCCTCCCCGCGTTCCTCGTTCCCGAACTGGAGACGCACCTCGGCCGCTTCGCCGCTCCCGGACGGAACGGCCGCGTGTTCACCGGTGAACGCGCCGACGTCCTCCGCAAGCGAGCCGTCGATCGCAACTGGGCCCGCGCCCGTGTCGCGGTCGCCGACCTCCCGGACGGCTTCCACTTCCACGATCTCCGACACACGGCCAACACCATCACTGCCGGAACGGGCGCCTCGACCGCGGAGCTGATGCACCGGATGGGCCACGCGTCCAGCGCCGCCGCGCTGCGCTACCAGCACGCCACGCGCGAACGGGACGTCGAGATCGCCCGTCGCCTCGACGAGTTCGTCGTGCAACGGGACTCGACCAGCGAAGAGAGTTCCGCGCGATGGACGCGCGATGGAGTCGCCAGCGCGCTGCCCGGAGCGCACCTGCGACCGGTCGGCAATACCTCTGACCAGGCCGTACTTGGTGGAGACGATGGGACTCGAACCCACGACCCCCTGCTTGCAAACTGCGATGGGACGGCCTCCCGACTGGGCCGTTTTCGCGTAGTTGCAGGTAGCGGGTCCGTCGAGTACCGCCGACGTTCGCCGAGTACCGCCAGGTTTTCATCCGTAGTGGCACGGAAGTGGCACGACCCCACACCTTTGTCGCGTTCGCGCTCTGCGACGCGCAATCCCGGTGTGGACCGTCACTTCGACCACACGGAGAACCTCGATGTCACCGAATCCCGATCGCTCTCGTGCAGCTGATCCCCGCGAACAACCCTCCTCGACCGAGCAGCATTCATCACCGGATCGTCTGCACGCGCGCGCGACGCCGAATCCCTCCCAACGAACTGGCACAGAATTGCCGGTTCCCCTGGGGGAACCAGCAGAAGCAGTGGAAGCTTCCTCGACGAAGCGGCGGCAACGCTCGACTTCACGCCGGTCGTCGACTACCGCGATCCCGAGTCGCTGAAGGACGTCGCACGGCAGTACCGCGAACGTGCCGCACGCTCGCTCGCACTCGAGGAAGCGGCGATCCAGTACAACGACGCCGTTCACCGCGCCGACGTGATCCGTCGCCGCATCGAGCGCCGCCAAGCGACCCTGCGACGACGGGCCGAGCGCGGCGAGAAGAAGGAGAACAGGTGGGCGAACCGGCCGGTGAAAGTCGAGGTCGACGCCGCGGCATGGGAGACGGTCAAGCGTGAGGCCGTCCGGCGTCGGCGCACGATCGGGTTCATCGTCGGCGGCCTCGTGTCAACGTCTGTACAGGACGGTGTCCTCCCTCGGAACAGACCTCAACCAATGTCTGTACGGCGCTTCACGCGTCTGTACGTCGAGGACGAAGCGTGGTCGCAGTTCCGGGTGATCGCGCTTGACGCGCACGTGTCAATCGGCCGCATCGTCGGCATGCTCGTCGAGCGCGAGGCACGTCTCCTCAAGAGCGGAGAAGGCCGATGAGCGGGCGGCGCCGTTTCGGCGCGGTGCGCAAGCTCTCGTCCGGGCGGTGGCAGGCGCGCTTCCGCGATCCCGAGACCAGCCTGTATCGCAACGCGCCGCGCACGTTCGCGACGAAGACCGCCGCGGCCAAGTGGTTGTCTGCGATCGAGACCGACATCGCGCGCGACGCCTGGCACGACCCGAAGCGAGGAGCGGTGTTGTTCCGCCAGGTTGCCGAGCAGTGGTTCGCCACGAAGCTGCACCTGCGGCCGAGCACGCAGCACATCTACCGGACGACACTCGACTGCCACATCCTGCCGACGTTCGCCGACGCCCCGGTCGGTTCGATCACGACCCTCGACGTGCAGATGTGGATCTCCGACCGGCATCGCAACACGCGCATGGGTGCGAACAGCGTGGCGAAGGTCTACAAGCTGCTCCGCACGGTCATGGAGTCAGCCCTTGACGCGGGCCTGATCGTCCGGAATCCGTGTCGCGTCAAGGGTGCCGGTACAGAGCGACTGCCGGAGATGCGGTGCGCCACGGTCGAGGAGGTCGCCGCGATCGCGCAGGCCGTCGAGCCGAGGTGGCAGGCGCTCATCCTGCTCGCCGCGTACTCGGGCCTGCGCTGGGGCGAGCTCGCCGGCCTTCGACGCCGCTATCTCGATCCGTTGCACAAAACGGTGCGCGTCGTCGAGCAGTGCACCGAGGTCAACGGCCACTTCGTGTGGGGTCCGCCGAAGACCACCGCCGGCACGCGCACCGTCGTGCTGCCGTCGTTCATCTGCGACGTCATGGTCGAACACCTCGCCCGCTGGAGCGAACCCGGTGTCGAGGGACTGGTCTTCGTCATGCCCGAAGGCACACCGCTACGCCGCGAGAACTTCCGTAAGCGTGTCTGGCTCCCTGCGTGTCGATCGGTGGGCGTCGAAGGCGTCCGCTTCCACGACCTCCGCCATACCAACGCAACACTTGCTGCGGCGAGCGGCGCTCCACTCCGTGCCGTCATGCATCGCCTCGGCCACGCCTCTGCGGCGGCAGCGCTCCGATATCAGCACCGAGTTGAGGGCCAGGACGAGGCCATCGCTATCTTCCTCGAAGCAACTGGAGTCAACGCCGGCGTAGCCGCAGCCTCGGTCAACGATCCGAGACGCGTTCGGCTGAGCGACTCGATCCGCAGGTCGGAGGACGTAGCGGCGAGCACTTGAGATGCGCGCAAACGGTGCTGGCATCAGCCACAGTTATGATCGGCGGAAGGGGGTAACACACGTGGCCCGGAGCGATCTGGTTAAGGCCCTCCTGCGTAGCTACACGCACGGAGACGACCGCGGCTTCCGCGATGCGGCGGAGGAGGTCATCGCCGACGAGCGCCGCAAGCGTCACGATGTTCTCGCCGACCAGCTGGAAGCAATCCTCGGCGACAGCGCAAGGTCGCGCCCAGCGCAGGTCTCGTCGCTGCGGCCGCTTCCGAAGGGTCGCGAGAACAGCGACCTGCTGAGCATTCGCCAACCACGGGCCTCCCTTCATGACGTCGTGCTGAGCACCGAGGCAGAACCCGTTGTCGTATCTGTGCTCAACGAGTTCCGCCAGAGGTCCGCGTTGCGCGCTCACGGCTTGGCGCCGCGTAGCAACCTCCTGTTCGTCGGCCCGCCTGGATGTGGCAAATCCCTCACGGCGGAGGCGCTCGCCGGAGAGCTCGGCCTGGCTGTCGCCCGCGTCGAGCTCGCAAGCGTCGTCTCTTCGTACCTGGGCGAAACTGCGAAGAACCTCGAGCAAATCTTCGCCTTCATACGCTCCGGCTCGTGGGTCCTCTTGTTCGATGAGTTCGACATGCTCGCTTGCGAGCGCGGAGAGCGCTCTGACCACGGAGAGCTGAAGCGTGTCGTAGCTGTGCTCCTGCAGCTCATCGAAGATGTCGCGAGCGATTCGCTGATCATCGCGACGACTAACCACCCTCGACTACTCGACTTCGCTCTCTGGCGTCGGTTCGACGAGATCATCGGGTTCGATCTTCCCGGCAAGGACGAACGCACGAGAGTCCTCGAGCTGAAGCTGCGCGGCGTGCGCCACGATCTAGACGTAGCCGCGATCGCGGACCGCGTGGAAGGCTTTACACAGGCCGAGATCGAGGCGGTATGTCATGACGCGCAAAGGCTGATGGTCCTCGACCTGGACCGCTCGTTGACGGCTGCGCATCTCGACTACGCCATCAGCCGACACGATCAACGGCGCCGAACCATTGAAGGCGCGCGTTCTTGACCTCACCAGAGGTTCGAACCGGACTTCGCCTTCTTCGGCTGGCCCGCACCGTCGAACCAGCTCGCCGCCGCCGCGACGTGGGTTCGGTGGCGCACGTAGACACGACGATCTCGCCGAACACGGACGCTCACTGCAGAACAGCGCGCGTAGCGTCACGATGCAGCACCTCGCGTGGCCTGCGGTCCTGGGGGTTGATCCGCGACTGGTCCTCGTCTTTGAGCTGGGCTCGGCGATTGACCCGGATGAGTTCCGCCGCTCGGGCCTGCGCGTTCTCGACAGTGCCGGGCAACGGGTCGTCATCGCCTTCGCCGACGACCCTCAGCTAGCGAGCTTCCAGGAACGGCTCGACGCGGTGCAGGGTCCCGTTCCCGAAGGCCAAAAGGAGCCGTCGTACGCAGGGTTCTTCGACGCGATCGAATCGATCCGAGCCCTGGGCTCATCCGATCGGCTGAGCGAGGAGCTTGCGGAGCTGCTCACTGTCGTCGACCCCAATGAGGTGCTGAGGCTCGACGTTGAGTGCTGGCACCCTGATGACCGGCCCCTCGCCGAGGAGTGGTTGCGATCGGTTCGGGACGCGGCGACGGCTGCCGGAGGTCGGGCAGTAGACCACTACGTCAACGACAACGCGGGAATTCTCCTTGCGCGCGTTTACCTGTCGTCCGGACGGGTCATGGAGCTGGCCGAGCTCGATGTGATCGCACGCATCGACGTGCTCCCAATGCCCGCCCTGTCCGCGCCCGAATACTTCGGAGCGACGGCAGACACCCTTCCGGCGGTCAGGCGTCCGACGGAGGGTGCACCCCTAGTCGGCATCATCGACTCGGGCGTCTCGTCGGCGCATCCGTTGCTCGCTTCCGCCGTCGTCGCGGCGGAGGCCCTCTCACCCGCCATACCGGATGGAGAAGACCGGCATGGGCACGGGACCATGGTCGCCGCGCTGTTGTTGCACGGGCCTCTCGAAGCCGCAATACGGCGCGGTCGACCGCTAGTACCGAGCTGTGGACTTCTATCCGTCGCCGTGCTCGACGCCCAGAACAACTTTCCCGAAGGCGAACTCTGGGAACGCGACCTCGCCGAGGCAATCGAGTGGTGCGCCGCCCAAGGGGCAACCATCATCAACCTCTCGCTCGGAGACCGCCGACGACCATTTCGACCGCCTCGCCAGACCTCCGCTGCGGCGCTCATCGATGAACTCGCTCGGCGCCATCAACTCGTTGTTGTCGTCGCTGCGGGGAATGCGACTCCCCGCGATTACCTACCCGACCTCAACGACAACGTCGTGCACACGTATCCCTCCGCCCTCCTGAGTGACGCGGACTCAGGGATCCTTGATCCAGCAACCGCCGCGCTCGCACTCACGGTCGGGGGCATCACGACGGCGGCGGCAGCGACGGGCATTAGCGGTCGAGAAACCGTCCTGCGACAACCATTCGGAGCGCCGGGCTGGCCCTCGCCGATCACCCGACACGGGCCGGGCGTCGCAAACTCGGTGAAGCCCGAACTCGTTGAGCGCGCCGGAACGCTTGGATTGGAGAACAACCATCTCGTCGCGGTGGACGCCGAACTGGGCGTCATTAGCGCACGCGGCGGCGACGCGGCGCGACTCCTCGGGACTGACGTCGGCACGAGCTTCGCCGCGCCCCTGGTCGCTCGAATCGCGGCGCTCGTGCGGACACGGTTTCCGGCGTTCACAGCCAACCTCGTGCGCGCGTTGATCCTCCTCTCTACAGAAGCGCCTGAGTTCGGGCCCGAGCTTGACGTCGAACGCGATTCGGACCGATCCGACGCAATACGAAAGCTTCTCGGTTACGGACGCCCTCGCCTCGATCGGGCGATCGAATCCACGTCGCACCGCGCCGTGTTGGTCGCCGAGGATTCCATCCCGATCAACGGCGTCCACATCTACGAGTTGCCCGTTCCTTCATCCTTCTTCGAATCGGGTGGCGAGCGGTCAATGGAGATAGCTCTGGCCTACGACCCGCCAGTGCGGGCCCGCAGGATCGACTACCTCGCCAATCAGATGGAGTTCTTCGTCGTCCGTGGGCTCCCGATCGAGGAGGTGCTCCGCGTGTTCGCTGCGGTTGAGGGCGAGGACCTGCCCGATACGGAGTCGGACGACGCGGCGCCCGAGTCCGAGGACGAGCAGCCGTCCCCGGGCGCGGCGCCGACACCGTCCGCCCTCGGATCCCACGTTGTGAGCCTCGATCCTTCTCGCACGGTCCGAAGCCGAGGAACCAACCAGCTTGGGCGAGTCACCTTCAGGCAACGCCTCTCTGAAGACCGCCACCTTCCGAACTATCTGGTGGTTCGAAGCATCAATCGATGGGACGACGAGGGACGATCGCAGGATTACGCCGTCGCTGTGGCACTTTCGCGCTCGGCGCAACATGCCGAACTGCACGCTGAACTCGAAGCCGACCTCGAGGCGATCATCGAAGTACCGCTGGAAATTGAGCTGGGCTAGCCCGCAGACGACACCAACGCCCTGGTGATTGTTACTCCGGGGGCTCGTGGACCGCGTCGATCAGCTCTTCGCCGAGCTTGCTCCACTTCCGGAAGGTCTCGTCGTTTGGAGACACTCCGACTCGCTGTTCCGCCGCTCCCTCGCGCGGGTTCCAGATCGTCGAGATCGAACCGTATTCGCCGCTAATGCTCTGTCGAAGAGCGTGCGCAAGCTCTCGAACCTGGCGGGTTGGGTGACGCAGCTCGACTCGGCGAAGAGCTTCGATCGCCTCCGTAACAGACGCAAACGCCGGCACAGGATCGTTCTCACCAACCCAGTCGACGTCGAGGCCGTGCACTTCGCCCCACTCGTGATCGATCCAGTCGACCGACCCCGCAACGTCTTCCAGAAAGGTCTCGCGTGCCTGCGCGTGCGCCTGCTCGATCCGCAGTTGTCGCTCATGCTGTCGCTGGTCGTTCTGCATTGCGCTCTGGTGCGCTTGCTCGCTGCGCTGACGGCGGCCGGCGAGCCAACCCCCAAGGGACTGGTTAATCACCGCCGTGACGACGCCCGTCGTCAGAACTAGGCCGACAGCGTTGCCCAACGTCAAGTCGCTCACTCCGCCATGGTGCCGCGCGGCCAGCTCCGGCCGCCTACCCTGCTCTCGTGACACGGAAGTGGCACGCGGATGGCACGACGAGTGCCGTGAGAGTCAGTCGGGGCAAGTTGCAACCCCCCGACCTGCACTCTTGCGGTGGAGACGATGGGACTCGAACCCACGACCCCCTGCTTGCAAACTCGACTGGGCACGCACGAATGCGGACGTCGACGAACGCGAACCGCAGGTCAGCTCACTTTGTGGACAACGGCGAACCAGCCGCAACCACGCGTCTGCGATGGACGGTGCGATGGAATCCGTTCGCAGCACCTCTACGTGCTGCGCCGTAGGGATCAGCTCGTGAGACGAAGCTCGACGGCGATTTCGAGGTTCAGCGTGCTGATGTTCCGGCTCTTGTGCCACTTGATCGGATGAGATAGTCAGTATCGGATGAGATATAGACCTATACTTTTCGATAATGGACCTGACCGATCCCACCGCTCCATTACAGAGCATGGACGGACCGTACTGGCCGTGCTCGCCGAGGCTGGGCGACCTGTAACCGTTGGTGAGGTGGCTGCGCAGAGCGCCGCGGGATCGGAAATCGGCGTCAGGCGTTGCCTCGCCCGCCTCACCAGCGGGGAGGGGGCTGGCTCGGTCGCCACGAGATGGGCAGGAACCGTGTCCACGAGCTCAACCGAGATCACGTCGCTGCTCCTATCGCGTACCTGCTCGCCGGGCTCCGACTCGAGCTCTGGAAGCGTCTACGTCAGACGCTCGTGAGCTGGAAACCTCCGCCGCTGTACGTGTGCGCCTTCGGCTCCGCCGCCGCGGCGACGGAACCTCCGACAGCGACATCGATCTTCTTCTCGTCCACGCTCCCTTTCCCGGCGACAAACGACCCCCGAAGAAAATCGGACCGCCCCTCCGAAAAGGTTCTCGGCTTCGCATCCGAGCGGCCGCGGTCGCTCTCACCGAGCGCCAAGTCTCGAAGTGGCATCGCCAAGTCGATGACCTTCGTGCACTCTTGTACTATGGACCGGCAACCGCTCCAAGTCGTAGACATGTCTGCGTTCGAGTGGGGCGATCATCGCCGCCGAACGACGGAACTGTTTCAAGAAATCCAACGTGACGCCGTCGAACTCAGCGATCGAATCGTCGCGGTAGAGCAAGTAAAGGCACGCATGGCGAGGACGGACCGAACAACTCCATGCGGAATCGCTGACGTGGTGCGGCTCCGAACCGGCCAGGCTTACCTGCAGTGCTCCGTGCTCGTCTTCGATGAGCAAGGGCGAGAAGAGTTTCTTACCGTCAGCGCCGGCCTCGCTGTCCTCGCCGGGATACGCGGCATCCGACAGCATCTGCTGCGCCCGGCTCACCGTCGCCATCGCGGCGACGATCACCGTGGAGCTGCGCACTTGCTCGAAACGGCAACGCCGGACGGAAAGGCGCTGGCGACAACACTGCTCCGTCTTCTCGATGTGAAGGACGCCGCCCACTACGGCGTCAACGTCGTGGCGACCCGGAAAGCCCGCGACGCACTGAAAGTGGGCAACCCGACTCGTCGAACGCGCCCGTGAAGAAGTCGAGCGGTAGAGCGTGCGGCGCTAGCCCGATGGCGAGTCAGTGCTCGAGTCGACGGATGGCGTCATCGAGGTCGAGAAAGCCTGCGGTCGCCCACCAAAGATGATCCTCGGCGGTAGATGCCGCCGCCGCGATGCTCGCGACGCCAGTCCCGATCGTGAAAGGACGCCGTCACCGTTGCCAAGTGGCGACGACCAACATCGTGTTCGACGATCAGCTCCGCGAAGAAGCTGGTCGGTGTCGGCCGGCGTTTCGAGCGGCGCACGATCGAGCCGGCCGGAAGCGAACGCCTCAAGGACGGACTGGTCCCTGCCATCTGCGGCGGTCCAGATCCGCGCCGGTGTTCGATCTCGTGGTTCCAGACCGGCCACTCCGCCGGGCGCCACTTCCACGACACAGGCAAGTTCGTAAACCGCAACCCGGCGGCCAGCGCTTCGAGGTGCGCGGGTCGTGACATCCACGGCACAACCTCGGGTGCCTCGGTGACCACGAGCGCGCTACGTCTACCCGATCGAGGTCCGCAGCGCCGTCGAGCGCCGCTCCGAAGACGAACGCGGCAGAGAGGCTCGTTTCCGGCCACCGCACAGCACGATCAAGCCCATCAACGACGTCCGTGAGCCGGGCGACGGCCGTCGACAACTTCATCGCCCAATCGTCGCACAGACCGCAGGTGAAGACCGACCCGGCGACTCGCAGAAGCGTCCCCGAACGGGCAATCTGGTGCAGCGAAAATCGTGGCCTGCGGAGGCACCGTCCCGCGAGAAATCGGTCTAATGCCGTACCCGAACTTTCCTGAAAAGCACAACCGTGCGGCGTTGTTCGAGCCGGAGGAGTTCTTGACGTACCTGCGGGAGCAGGGAGCACTGAATCGCCCTGGGTTTGATGGAGGCTCGGGCTATTGGATTCCAACCCGCTCGTTGGGGTCGGCTGAGCGCAGCGTAGTGACGCGGTTTCGAACTCGGCCGGGGGGACGTCGCCGAGGTAGCCGTGCAGGCGTTCGGTGTTGTGCCAGTGCACCCAGCCGAGCGTCGCGAGTTCGACGTCGGCGACGGTCTTCCACGGTCCTTGACCGGGCCCGCGGATGAGTTCGGACTTGTAGAGGCCGTTCACGGTTTCCGCGAGCGCGTTGTCGTACGAATCGCCGACGGTGCCGATCGACGGGACCGCGCCGAGCTCCGCGAGTCGTTCGCCGTAGCGGATGCTTGTGAACTGCGACCCGGCGTCGGAGTGACAGCGGAGTCCTTCGAGTTGGGTGCCGCGTCGACCAGGCGTGCCATCTCGATCGCGTCGAGGACCATGCCGGTGCGCATGTGCGACGCGACCCGCCAGCCGACGATCATGCGGGAGAACGCGTCGACGATGAAACACACATACGCGACCCCCTGCCATGTCGGCACGTAGGTCAGGTCGGTGACCCACAACTCGTTCGGCCGCTGCGCCGTGAAGTCCCGCTTGACGAGATCCGCCGGCCGCGGCGCGGGTCGGATCGGCGTTGGTCGTGTAGATCCGCAACCGGCGCTTCGCGACACGCCCACGATGCCCGGCCTGGCGCATCAACCGGGCGACCTGATCACGACCGATCTCATGACCGGCCCGCCGGGCCGCTTTCCAGAGCTTGTGCGCTCCATAGACCCGGTAGTTCGCAGTCCAGAGCGCGACGAGGATCGGAATCATCACCGCGTCACGCGCCGCACGGGCTGACGGCCGGTCCGGGACTTCGCCGCGTAGTACGTGCTCGGAGCCACCTGCAACACCGTGCAGATGGGCTCGACTCCGAACTCGTCACGGTTGTCATCAACGAACGTGACGATCACTTCTGTGGGCGGTCGAGCTCCGCCGCGAAGAAAGCCGACGCCCGCCGCAAGATCTCGTTCGCGCGTCGCAACTCGCGGACCTCTTGCTCGAGCGCCTTCACCCGCTCCGCTTCCGCGGTCGTCGTCCCCGCCGTCACACCCTCATCGATATCCGCCTGACGGACCCAGCCCGCACCGACTCCGGGCCGTAACCGAGCTGCTTCGCAACCCGATACACCGTCCCCTGCTCGGTGCCGAGCTCGGCGTGGAGCTGGCGGACCAACCGGACCGCTTGCTGTTTCTCCTGATCGGAATACCGACGCGTCGTCGGCTTCCCCGGTGTCTTCTCGCCTGGCATAACTCCATCCTCGTTTCCAAGGTAAGGAGCCTCCAACTTTCCCAGGGCGATTCACGTCACCCATCCACCCATCGATGGGCGTCTCCTCCACCGTGACGGACGGCCACTCGACCGTCATCACGTCGGCCGGATCGTCAGGCGGGTCGCCCGGGATGCCGGACTCGGGCACGTGCACCCCCACCAGCTCCGGCACACGCTCGCGACTCAGGCGATCAATCGGGGGATGCGTCTCGAAGCGATCGCGACGATGCTCGGGCATCGCAGCCTGCGCATGACACTCACCTACGCGCGCATCGCGAACAAGACCGTCGCCGACGAATACGCCACCGCGTCCGCGAAAATCGACGCGCTCTACACCAACAGCGATCCCGACCAACGGCTCCGCCAACTCGCGGTCGAGCATCGCCGCATGCTCGCCAACGGCTGGTGCAACCGGCCGATCGACACCGACTGCGTCTACGAGACGATCTGCGAAGGATGCGGCTACTACCAAACCGCCATCGAGTTCCGGCCCGCGCTCCAAGCCCAAGCCGAACACGCCGAACGTAACCACCAGACCGACCGAGCCAAGATCTACAACCATCTCCTCGACAACCTCGCCCGCGACACCGGCTGAACCCCCAGCCCAACACCGATCACCGGAATATCCCGACCGCCACTTGACAGATCACCGGAATAACTGCCGATCGGTAGCCGAGAGGTACGGTCTCGATCATGTTCTTCGATCCGGTGTTGGCGATGTTCTTCCTCGTCGCCGTGGTGGTGGCCGCGCTTCTTGCGGTCGGCTTCGGCATCGCCATCTGTCGGGGAGTGTTCAGCGAACGCCGACACCGCGGTACGACGTAGGGAGTGCGTACCGAACTGCCGTTCGGTAGCGCGACCGTCACGACGACGGACCATGCTTTCGCGATGGCCGAGACACGAGTGCCAGATTGGGTGGCACATCACCCCGCTCTCTGGGGCCTGGGGAGCGGAACCCTCATAGGGACGATCGGCCTCGCCCTGTTCGGTCTTCACGCTTGGCCAATCGCGGTAGCCGTCGGAACTGTGTTCGGCGTCCTCAACTTCGCGCTCTGGATGCGCGGCGGTCTGGCACACGCATGGCGCGCCAGCTTGTTGAAGCGATTCCCACCCCGTCCATAACTGCCAGTGAGACTGGGTTCGTCGTTGTTCTCGGTTTCGTGGTCGACGGTGAGCATCGTTTGATCTGACCTGTCGAAGTGCTCGTTTGATGGGAGCGCCTGTCGATCGGACGGTGCTGGAATTGGGCACGCCCCGTTCCGGAGGGTGACCGAGCCGCTGTTGACGCAGCTGCTCGACACGGTCTCCTTCCCGGGACGTGCGTGCCACCCCTCCAACCGTTGAAGAGAGAAAGGGATGGCAATGCCCATCGTAGATTCGTCGCGCCCGAACGTTGGCGGAGTCGACACCCACCTCGACAATCATGTCGCCGCCGCGCTCGACGCGAATGGCGGTGTCCTCGGTGTCGAATCGTTCCCCGCGACGACAGCCGGGTTCACCCAGCTGCACGATTGGTTGTCCGCGTCGGTCCGATCGGACGGCGTCGGTGTCGAAGGCACCGGCGCGTATGGGGCGGGCCTGTCCCGTTATCTCCAATCGTGCGGGCTGGTGGTGATCGAAGTTGATCGCACCAACCGTCAGGTCCGTCGCATGTTCGGCAAGTCCGATCCGGTCGACGCGATCGAAGCGGCCCGCGCCGCGTTGTCGGGCCGGGCGTCGGGGATCGCGAAAACCGCGGACGGGAACGTGGAAGCGATCCGGGCGCTGTTGGTCGCGCAACGTTCTGGCCGTCAGGCCCGCGCCCGGTGCCTGAACCAGATCCGTCACCTTGGTTTCACCGCCCCAGATGAGCTGCGAGAGCAGTTCCGTGACGTCTCCAAAGCTCATCTCGCCGAACAGGCCGCCGGCGCTGCGCCCTCGAGCGGACGGTGACCCGGTCCTGCATGCGACGAAGCTCGCGATGCGCACCCTGGGCCGGCGCGCCTCGCGATCGACGACGACATGCACGAACTCGAACACGTCCTCGCCGGGCTCGTGACCGAGACCGCGCCCGCGCTGCTCGCCTGTCACGGTGTCGGTGTCGATACCGCCGCGATCTTGTTGGTCGCCGCCGGCGACAATCCCGAACGGGTCCGCAACGAAGCCGCGTGGGCGCACATGTGTGGCGTTGCACCCCTGCCCATGTCGTCAGGCAAACATCAGCCGGCATCGCTTGAGTCGGGCCGGGAACCGTCAAGCGAACCATGCGCTGTGGCGGATCGTGTTCACCCGCATGGGCCACGATCCCCGCACCCGCGTCTACGTCGAGCGGCGCACCGAAGAAGGCCTCTCCAAGCCCGAGATCATGCGTGTGCTGAAACGCTACGTCGCCCGCGAGACCTACCAGCTGCTCCCACGCAGCTGACCGTTCTGGGTTGGCGGCCTGACCCAATAACTGCCCGACACCGTGACCGGTTGTCCTTCGATCGATACGTCGACCGCCAGCCCAACCCATCACGACCCGACACCGCATGGCTTAATAAGAGCTCGCCCTCAACCCGAGTGGCCCATCACTGGTCTGCCAGCAACGTCGGAAGCCCCTTGACAAACATAGGAGCATCGATCGGGCACGGCGAGTTGATGCGGTCTCAGCGAGTCGGCGGATCGTTGTGCCGGTGATCGGGCGAGCGGCGGAAGTTGATTCTGATGGTGCGCCAATCGAATCCGGTCAGGTGTCGTCGTCGGTTCCGCCATTGCCACCACGCGTACCGGTAGCCGACGAGTGGTGTTCCACCCATGTTGGGACCGGTCGGCACGGCCCACTTCTCAGGCCACCAGATGACCCGCCGTCGCTCGTCCTGTGACGAATCGCCGCTCGCGTCCTTCGGCAAAGCGGGTTCGTCAGCCACGCCGAGCATCGTAGAACGGATCTCGTTGTGGCCGCACCGAACTGCCGATCGGGTACTCGCCGCGTGGTGCGCGTGATCGGGCATTATCCGTGCTTGCGCAATGCTCCGGGAACGCAGGGCTACGCCGAGATCGCGGCGCACGCCGTGCAGTCCTGGGAACGCATCCCGTTCGCCGATGAACACCGCCATGTCCTCGGTCTGATCCCGAAACGTGAGTGCTTCGTGCTCGACATCGGCGCCGGTACGGGCAGAGGGGCTGCGTGGTTTGCGGATCGCGGCGACCGTGTTGTCGCCGTCGAGCCCGTCGATGAACTTCGCGACGCAGCGAGAAACCTCCACCCGTCATCCCGGATCGAATGGATCGATGACTCATTGCCTCATCTGTCCGCGACCGTTGAGCGGGGCGAGCGTTTCGACCTCGTGATTCTTACCGCGGTCTGGATGCACCTCGACGAGCCGGAACAGATTGCCGCGATGAAGGTCCTTGCCTCCCTGCTCGCGCCGGAAGGCTCGCTGATCATGTCGTTGCGCCACGGCGCAGTGCCGGATGGCCGTCGAATGTTCGAGGTGGAGGCTGCCGCGACGATCCGCGTCGCAGCCGGGTCGAGCCTCGATTGCGTCGTGAACGTGGAGGCGGAGTCGACACAAGCTGCGAATCGAGGCGGCGGGGTCACGTGGACGTGGTTGGGCTTCCAGCGGACCCCCGCGCAACTGTAGATATTCCGGTGATCGGGCGGCTCGCCGCACCACCGCTTGGCCGGACATTCGGTACGTGTTGTTGCGGTCAGCGCAGGCCGTGCAGAGGTTGCGTGCAGACTCCCGGATATGGGAGATGTCACTCGTGACGGCTGCTCTCGACGGACCATCCTCACGGATCCATTCGTTGTCGGCGCAAGGCTGATCGCGCGAACGCCCGGCTTGCGGGTGGGGATGTTCGCGCACTGCGTGCAGCGTGGTGCGGTCCACGACGCATGCGCCGCTCTCGCACGTCGCAGACGATACGTATTCGGGACCGAACCTGACCGGGCTGTTCGCGTCCCGCCCGCAGTCGTTCGGGTCAACAACCTCGACCTCGATAGTGGCGCCGCCCCAGGCGAGCGTGCCGGCCCGGCGAGCGTCTGCACAGACCTCTGCTGCTTCCGTATAGCGGAAGCGGCATATCTGTGCCGATCTTGACCGAGTCTCGGGCCTCGAAAATTGGGGCTTCGGCGACGCGATCGTTGAGCTCAAGGAGGGGGTTGCCGGGGACTGTGCAGACGGGTCGGTTACCGGTTCGGCGAGGCTGATTCGCCGAGAGCTGCGTCGCGATCTTCGAATGCAAGTTCGTGCAGACTTTCGCGAGGGTGTTTCGACGGCGACGGCATCAGGATGCAACGTGTGTGAAGGGCTCTCCGCCGCGATTTTCTTGTCGCGTTTCGCGTATCGCAGCGCGCTTATCCAAGGCATGAGCGAAAACACGGAGGAGAGGACCGAGCGGGCAGACGGGGTACTGCTGTTGACGATCGTCGAGGCAGCGCGTGTGCTGTCGATCGGACGCACGACGATGTACGAGCTCGTCGGGGCCGGAGAGATCGACGTCGTGCACATCGGGCGCAGCGCCCGAGTACCCGTCGCCGCGCTCGAGGAGTACGTCGACCGCCAACGGCGGCCTCGGATTACCGTGAGCCGGTCGAAGGAGCACCGATGGCATCCGTGAACCGCCGCACGACCACGCGCGGCAACCGGTACGACGTCCGCTACCGGACGCCCGACGGCAACGTGCGCACCAAGACCTTCGCCACCCGCAAGGAGGCGGACGGGTTCGCGAACACCGTCGAGGCCGACAAACACCGGGGCGCTTTCGTCGACCCCCGGCTCGCGCGCGTCACGCTCGACGAATACGCCACCAAATGGCTCGCGACGCGACCAAATCTGCGGCCGCGCTGCGCGCGAGACCTACGAGTCGCAGCTTCGTTTGCACATCCGGCCCGCGACCGGCGACGGCGTCGAACTCGGCAAGATCGAGCTCGGCAAGCTCACGCCGGCGACCGTGCGCGAGTGGCGCGCGCAGCTCTCGACGCGGCTCACGCCCAACACCGTCGCGAAGTGTTATCGGCTCCTGCGCACCGATCCTCGAGACCGCCGTCGCCGACGAGCTGATCATCCGCAATCCGTGCGCGATCAAGGGCGCAGGCGTGGAACGGGTCGCCGAGCGGCCCGTCGCGACCGTCGAACAGGTCTGGGCGCTCGCGGATGCGACGCCACCGCGCTACCGGTGCCTGATCCTGCTCGCGGGTTTCCTCGGCCTCCGTCGCGGCGAGCTTCTCGGCCTCGAGTGCCGCCACGTCGACCTCCTCCACCGGACGGTCCGGGTGGAGCAACAGCAGATCGAGCTGAACACCGGTGAGCTCCTGGTGTGCGCACCCAAGACTGAGGCGGGCGTTCGCACCGTCGCCCTTCCCGCGTTCCTCGTCCCCGAACTGGAGGCTCACCTCGGCCGCTTCGCCGCCCGGGACGGAGCGGACGCGTATTCACCGGTGAACGCGCCGGCGTGCTCCGCAAACGAGCAGTCGATCGCAACGGGCCCGCGCCCACGCCGCGGTCACCGATCTCGCCGACGGCTTCCACTTCCACGATCTCCGACACACGGCCAACACGATCACCGCCGGAACCGGCGCCTCCACCAGGGAGCTGATGCACCGGATGGGCCACGCGTCGAGCGCCGCCGCGCTGCGCTACCAGCACGCCACCCGCGAACGAGACGTCGAGATCGCCCGCCGTCTCGACGAGTTCGTCGCGCAACGGGACTCGACCAGCGAACAGAGTTCCCGCGATGGACGCGCGATGGAGTCGCCAGCGCGCAGCCCGGGTGGCACCTGCGACCGGTCGGCAATACCGCTGACCAGGCCGAACTTCGTGGAGACGATGGGACTCGAACCCACGACCCCCTGCTTGCAAAGCAGGTGCTCTAGCCAGCTGAGCTACGTCCCCTGGATTTCTGCCGTCAGCGTAGGCGACGGCTGCGGGGGAACTCGTCCGGGGGATGGTGGCCCCGGACGCGTCTCCCGGGAAGGGGTGAGGGTTGTTACCCGGGAGACGCACCCGGCGCATGCGCCACGTCGGACGATGGCAGACGCCGCTTTCGCAACGGTTTCAGCGGCCGACCCGCATCACGTGCCCGAGGCAAACCCACCGAGCTACGCGAGTACCCGAGAGTTCAGGTAGCCGTCCCAGTACTCGGTCAGCGCGTCGAGCTTGTCCGACGCACTGCCTTACCGGTCGACTCCCGCGATCTCGTTGCCCGCGACCGCGATGGTCGGGTTCACCTGCTTCGACTGCAGGAGCCCGCCACCGACCGGCCGTAGTCGAGATCCGCGCTCTCACGTAGGCCCTCATCGGCCGCGGGAGATGGATCAAGAGCCCTACCGGCTGGCCTTGACGGCTTTGGAACACTGGACCAGTGAGCGACACCTGTACCCACCTGGACACCATCGCCGACGTCACGCCCAGTGGCAACGGATGCGTCGAGTGCCTTCTCCTGGGCATGCACTGGGTCCACCTGCGCCGCTGTGCCAAGTGCGGGCACATCGGGTGCTGCGACAACTCACCCGGCAAGCACGCCACCGCGCACTTCCACGACTCGTCGCACCCCCTCATCCAGTCGTACGAGCCCGGCGAGGACTGGTACTTCTGTTACGTCGACGACCTCATGTTCGAGATCGCGGGCGAGGGTCCGAGCCCGTCGCACACCTGAGGGTCAGGACTCGGGCCCGGCCTGGGCCGGCGCCTTCCCCGCGGTGACGGGCTCCGCGGGCGCCGCCCGCGGTCGATCCCGGTCGTCGGCGGCGGCGGGCTTGAAGAAGCGACCGATGATCGGGATCTCGAAGAACGACTCCGCGCGCGCCACCGCTATCGACGCACTGAGCATGTGCTCCGGTGAGTCGTACGCGGCGTAGCGGGGGTGCCACTCCGGCGAGAACTTCTCGTTGAAGGTCCACAGCGATTCGATCTGCATCGAGTCGCCGACCCGCTCGAGGATCCACTTCTCGCGCGCGCTGCACGAGCCGGTCGCCGGCCTCGCTCGCCAGCACGGCTCGGAACGTCGCGAAGTTGAGTGCGAGCCCCACCGACTCGCCGGCCTTCAGGTGGTCGATCGTCTTCGCCACGATGAACTCGGTGATGCCGTTCGGGATCCCGGGCGCCTCGCTGCGCCGCATGAGGTCGAGTGACCAGCCCCGGATGGCCCGAGCCGGCACGTACTGGCAGAAGCCGGCCGGGCGATCGTCGCGGTCGAGCGCGACCGCGAGCAGCAGACCTTGGTCGTCGGATTCGAAGACCCGACCGAGCGTCATCGAGAACCCGCGCTCGACATCGCCGCGACGGCTCTCGGTCATCAACGCGCGCAGCTTCGTCTCGAGTCCGGGTTCGAGGTGGGCAGGATCGACGAACTCCACGCGGAAGCCAGCCTTCTCGACCCGGCCCACCGACTGGCGCAAGCTCTTGTTCTGCTTGCCGTCGAGGCTGAACCGGCGCACGTCGACAACGGCCTCGTCCCCTATGTACAGGTCGTGCATCCCGCTCGCCCTGTACACGGGCAGCCAATCCGCGGAGGCTCCCATCACCGCAACGGGCCAGCCGTGCTCGTCGGCGAATTCCCGGAACGCGCCCCACGATTCCGCGCGCTGGCCGACCGGGCCGATCGGATCCGGGGAGACGAGCGCGACACCGTTGTGCACGCGGTACGCGACGAGCGTGTCGCGGAACCCGAACCACTCCTTGTCGTCGCGCAACGCGAAATACGACAGCGAGTCGGCCCCGTACTTCTCCACGATGAACTGGGCCCGTTCGCGCGACAACGGACGGTACGACGAGATCCGTGGTGAGACCGCGGGACGGAACAGCAACCAACAGAACGAGAGCGCGATGACGATGCCGACAGCCAGGAGTGCGGGCGACACCAGCCGGTCGATGTTGTTCGGCAAGGCGATCGTCTTGAGCCCCACGAGTCGCTCGGCAACCGCTTCGGCGACCTTCGGGACGGGCATCTCGGGATGCCGGAACCCGACGCCGACGGTGCCGCCGATGATCGCGACGACGCCTGCGACTACCGATGACGCGATCGCTCGACGCCACGACGACGGGTTGGCCGGTGCCGCGAAGTCGTCGCGGTGCACCATGAGGAAGCCGACGACGAGCAGGCCGATAATGCCCTCTTCGATGTCGAGGCCCTTGGTGACGTTGCCGACGACCCCGAGGAGCAGCAGGCCGTTGGCGAGCAGCCACGCGTGACGCTGGCCCCGCCGGACGCCCCACGCAAGCAGGAGCAGACCGATGCCGCAGAGCGCGACCAGTGCGGTGGCGAACTCCGGCACCTCGATCGGGGTGAACTGGGCCAGCGCGGTCAACCGCGACGCGACGGGCAGGCTCACCGCGGAGGCCAAGTTCAGCGCGCCCGCGAACGCAATTGCGGCCGCGCCGATACGGCGGACGCGCCGACGCAACGCCGTGGAGTCGCCCGCCGACGGCCACGTGACCGTGCCCGGGTGCTCGGCGACCTCGGCCGGGGGCCAGCAGGACCGCATGCGGCCCCGCGACGCGAGCCGCTCGAGGAACGTCCGGTCCGGCAGGTCGCCGCGCGCCGTGCCACAGCCGGACCCGCAACTCCGAACCCGCCTCGAGCTCGACCCACGAACAGCGCAGCCGCGCGCCGTACACGGCCGGCAGTCCGCCGCGGGTGTCGACCCGGTCGACGGTTCGCCCCGCCGTCCCGCAGTTGGCGTAGAAAGCGCCCCCACCAAGATCGGTGAGCTCGGCCCGGCCCGAGTGGCCGGTGATGAGACCCGAGCCGCCGCCCGCCGCGAGCCCGACCGCAACACCGCGGGGCGCGTCGTTGTCGCGCAGCGATCTCGACAACCACGAGATCGATCCGAAGGATTCGCGGAGCTGGGCGACGACGAACGCGAGCGCGACCGCGACGATCACCAGCTCGATCGCGAAGCCCGCCGAGAGCAAGCGGAACACGTGCGTGATCCCGTGCCCGCGGCGCGCCGAGAACGCGGTAATCGGGAAGAAGAGCGCGAGCAGCGCCAGCACCGGCAGCGTCAGCCATGCGGCGCGCCGGAACAGGCGGCGATACGTGAACCGGGAGGCGACGAGCGCCCCCATGTCTGCCGGATCGGCGTCTTCGATCCCCTCCAACCACTTGTGCGACGCATCGCCGACGTTCGCGAACCCCGGGAGGACATCGCGTTCCATATGCATGACGAGCGGGTGGTCGTTGGGGTCGCGCGGGTCGCCGAACGCGGCCGCGGGATCGAGTTGGTGGCCCGGCTCCACCCGGACGACACGCACACCCGCGCCGGTGTCGATCTCGAGCACGCTCGCGAGCCCGACACACCAGCCCTTCGAGCGCAGGCCGGCCGCGGCCCGCGCGTCGTACGCGAGCGCGCCGTCGCGGACGCCGGGCAGCAGCACGACGCGGCGTTCGCGACCGTCGAGAAAGTTCGAAAGCGCGGCTGCGAGCCGAGGGTGGGCGGCGAGTACGGCTCCGGGGTCGGGCCGTCCTTCGCGGAGCAGGTCGAACGTGTCGCCGTTGAGCAGGACGACCCCCGGCCCTCGGCAACTCTCGATCGCCGGGGCCACGGTGCGGGCGATCTCGCGCGAGACGTCCGTGCCCCCCGGTGCGAGGCGTAGGCCGCTGATCACCAGTACCTGGCCGCCCCGCGGTATGCAGAGCGGAATCTCGTCGGCCACGCGGTCGGGCTCCGTCGCCGCCGGGGTCGCGGCAGGTGCGGCCGGTTCCGGAGCCGGTGCCTGCGCTTGTTCGGGCATTGCGCCCTCGGGTCCGTCCGTCATCTCACCGACCGCAATCCTCACCGACCGCGATGCTCACCGACCGCAGTGCTCGACGTGTCCCGGCCGCACCTCCGGACCGTCCGGCGCCCATCGCAGGCCGCCTGCCACGGTACTTGTAGATCGGTACGATTCACCCGCGCGGCAGGCAAAATCGGGTAATTGGCTCACTGACCGGAGCCGGTGTGCTCAGGCGACGGCGACACCCTCGAATGCGGCCGCCCGGACTCCGCGCTGCGCCAACTCGGCCAGGAACGGCACCGGGTCGACCAGCGTGCCGAGACCGTGGACGCCGGGTTGATCGAGCCGAGGGGCCAGCGCGCCGCCCAAACGGGCGGCCACGACGGCAAGGACCGCGCCCGCGGCCACCGCCGTGCGCTCCACGACCCCGTAGACGGTGCATTCGAACGTGCCTTCCCGGCGGCCCCACACCTCGACGCGGGCCGCGCCCCATTCGCCGTCGTCACCGAACCGCCTACGGAAGCGGGTCCGCTTCGGCGACTCACCCAACTGCACGCTGATTCGGGGCACGTCCCGAAAGGCATCGACGAGGAGCGCGGTACCACCCGTGACCGTGCGGCAGTCACGCGCGCCGATTGGTTCCGGGAACCACACGAGGCTGTCGGCGTGCGGGTGGTCCTCGCGCCAGGTCCCGTCGTGCCAGGTGCGCACCGGCACGCGACGTTCGTGACGCACGGTGTTCACGCTCGCGGGCCCGGCCCATCCCGTGCGGGCGACTCTGATCTCGTCGACCGACTCGAACATCGAGGCTGCGTGCCGCACGAGCGCGTCGACGAGCCCGGGCGCGAGTCCGCAACCGATGCCGATCGCAATACCGGCGCTGCGGGCGTTGCGATCGAGCACGCGCAGCTGGTCGAGCGCGTCGTGCTCTTCCTCGCTCGACGCGACGGGTACCCCCGCAGAGATCGCGGCGGTCACGACCGCGTGGTCGACACCGGTGGGCAGCGCGGTGACCACCACGTCGACCCCGTCGGGAATCGGATCGCCGGGCGCGAAGTCGACCGCCTGCGCATCGCGCCCGAATGCCTCCGCGACCTCCGCGAGCTGCACGTCGTCGCGTTCTGCAAGCAGGAGCCGGTCGATACCGGGCGTGTCGATGAGTTGGCGCGCCGCGCGTACCCCCACCGCGCCCAGACCGACGACGAACGCAGTCGTCATAGTTCGGTGGTCACGGCGCTCGTCCGCCTCACCTGAAATTCGGGACCCTCGAGCTCGCGCCAACCACCCGTGGTGGGCGGCACGCCGCCTTTGCCCCGCACCCGCGCGAGCATTCCCACCGCACCCATCAGACCAGCGACGAAGAGCAGACGCTTGAAGACCTTCACAGCGCGGGAGTGTATCGACCGGACCCGCCGACCGAATCTCCCACCGTGCCGGACGTCCGGCGGCCGCTGCTACGCTGCTGCGCCTGCCCGGGGGCTATAGCTCAGTCGGTTAGAGCGCATCCCTGATAAGGATGAGGTCGCTGGTTCGATTCCAGCTAGCCCCACAGCTGAAGACGACCACGACGTGGCGTCCCGCGTCAACGCGCTATTCCCGTGCGCGAGCGGTCAGCGCAGGTCAGCTCGTGAGCTCCTCTTGCTCCACGACCGTGACCTCGATGCCGCCGAGCAGCTCCGAGAAGAGGTTGTAGAACGCGGCCGCGAGCACTGTCACGACAGTCAGCAGGCAGACCACGACGAGCCCGATGAGCGTCGCCGCGCGCAGCACCTCCCACGAGAGCAACTGGAAATCCTTGTTGTTGACCAGCTCGCCGACGAAGCTCTCGACGCTGGACACGACGCCGGCCGCCGACGCGATCCACCAGAGCATGACCCCGGCCACGAGCATGACGATCAGCGCGCAGAGGTAGAAGCAGATCGCGACCTTCAGCACCGACCAGAGGTCGAGCGAACGGATCGTCTGCACGTAGCGGCGCTCGAAGACCTGCCTCGGAGACGCGACCCGCTTGCGGCGTGGCTTCTTCGGCGCGCCGGGCTCAGGCTTGGTGGGAACGCTCTCGAGCACGGCCTTGGCGCGCGCCACCATCAGTTCTCTTCGCCCTCGACGACATCCGGGACGACGGCACCGGATCCGGCTCCGTCCACGGAGTCCTCCTCCGCAGCCGATTCATCGTTCTCGGCCTCGAGTACCGGTGCCACGGCGACAACCGTATCGCCGTCGTCCAGACGGGCGACGCGCACCCCGGTCGCGTCCCGACCCTGCTCGGAGATCTCGTCCACGCCCATGCGGACGATGTTGCCCGCCGAGGAGAAGACCAACACCTCCATGCCGGAATCGACCGTGAACGCGGCCACGACGCTGCCCCGCGACTCGTTGACGCGCATCCCCCGCACACCCTGGCCGCCCCGGCCCTGGCGGTTGAACGACGCGACGGGAGTCCGCTTTCCATGCCCACTCGACGACACGAACAGGAGGACTGCGTCGTCGCGGGCCAGGTCGCAGCTCACGACGCCGTCGTTGCCCGACTTCAACTTCATACCTCGCACCCCGGCGGTCGCGCGACCCATCGACCGGACGTCTTCCTCGGAGAAACGGATCGTCATGCCGTTCCGCGAGACCATGAACACGTCGTCGGTCCCGGTCGTCTGGATCACGCGCACCAATTCGTCGCCGTCGTTCAGGTTGATCGCGATCAACCCGCTACGCAACGAGGAGTCGTACTCGGACATCTTCGTCTTTTTCACTATGCCGTTGCGGGTGGCAAAGAAGAGGTAAACGCCGTCTTCGTACGTACGGGTGTCGATGATCGCCTCGATGTGCTCGTCACCCTGCAGCGCAATGAGGTTGACCAGCGCGGTACCGCGGGCGGTCCGGTCCTTCATCGGGATCTCGTGCGCCCGCAAGCGGTACACGCGGCCGCGGTTCGAGAAGAACAGGAGGTACGAATGCGCCGTGGTCGCCAGCAGGTGCTCGACCCAGTCTTCGTCGCGGAGGTTGCCGCCACGAACGCCCTTGCCGCCGCGCGCCTGGGTGCGGAACTGGTCGACCGAGACGGTCTTGACGTAGCCGCGGTGCGAGAGGGTGAGCACGAGCTCCTCGTCCTCGATCAGGTCGAGGTCGGCGAGGGCGCCGGGGTCGGTCGTGATCAACGTGCGGCGCTCGTCTCCGTACTTGTCCCTGATCGCGGTCAGCTCATCCTTGATGACGCCGCGTAGCTTGACCTCGTCGGCGAGGATCGCCTCGAGCTCGGCGATCGTGTCCGCGAGCTCGTCGAACTCGTCTCGCAGCTTCTGACGTTCCAAGGCTGCGAGCCGGCGCAACGCCATGTCGAGGATGTGCGTCGCCTGCGTCTCACTGAACTCGTAGGGACCCAGCTGCAGCGCCTGGCGCGCGGCGTCGGCCGACTCCGAACCGCGGATCAAAGTGATGATCGCGTCGATCATGTCGAGTGCCTTGAGGAGACCTTCGAGGATGTGGGCGCGGTCACGAGCCTTGTTCAGCCGGTACTGGCTGCGGCGGGTGATGACCTCGACCTGGTGCTGTACATAGACGTCCAGCGCCATCCGAAGGTTCAACAATCGAGGCACGCCGTCGACGAGAGCCACCATGTTGGCGGCGAAGTTCGTCTGCATCGGGGTGTGCTTGTAGAGCTGGTTCAGCACGACCTGCGCGTTGGCGTCTCGCTTCAGGTCGATGACCAGGCCGACGGTGTCGCCCGCGGAGAGATCCGTGACCGCGCGGACTCCTTCGATGCGCCGGTCGTTGACGAGCTCGCCGATCTTGACGCCGATGGATTCCACCGAGGTCTGGAACGGCAGTTGCGACACGAGAATGCGCTGGCCGCCCTTGGAGTCCTCTTCGATCTCGGCGGTCGCGCGCATGCGGATCGAACCCCGTCCCGTCCGGTAACACTCGGCGATGCCGGCCCGGCCGAGGATCATTGCGCCGGTCGGGAAGTCGGGCCCGGTTACAAAGCGCATCAGGTCTTCGACTGTGGCCTCGGGATTGTCGATGAGGTGCAGTGTGGCGTCGATGACCTCGGTGAGGTTGTGCGGGGGAATGTTCGTGGCCATACCGACGGCGATACCTCCCCCGCCGTTGACGAGAAGGTTCGGGAATCGCGCGGGCACGACGAGCGGCTCACGGTTGCGACCGTCGTACGTCTCGCCGAAGTCGACGGTGTCCTCGTCGATCTCTCCCAGCAGTTCCATCGCGAGTGGCGACAAGCGCGCCTCGGTGTATCGCGCGGCCGCCGGCCGATCGTTCGGTGAACCGAAGTTCCCGTGCCCGTCGATGAGCGGGTACCGCAACGAGAAGTCCTGCGCCATCCGCGCGAGTGCGTCGTAGATCGACTGGTCGCCGTGCGGGTGGTACTTGCCCATCACTTCGCCGACCGCGTTCGCGCACTTGCGGTGCGGACGGTCGGGCCGCATGCCCTCCGCGTACATCCCGTAGAGGATCCGGCGCTGCACGGGCTTCAATCCGTCGCGCGCGTCCGGCAGGGCGCGCGCGGTGATGACCGACATCGCGTAGTCCAAGAAGGAGCGTTCCATCTCCTCTTGGATCTCGATCGGTTCGATGTTGCCGCCGAGAGTCGGTGTTTCGTCAGGCATGTAGCTCTCTCGTTGTCAGGTCAGATGTCGAGGAAGCGAACGTCTTTGGCGTTCGTCTGGATGAAGCTGCGGCGGGCGTCGACGTCATCGCCCATGAGGGTCGAGAAGATCCCGTCCGCAGTCGCCGCGTCCTCGACCGTCACCTGCAACAACGTGCGCGTCTCCGGACTCATCGTGGTCTCGCCCAGCTCGTGCCAATCCATCTCGCCGAGACCTTTGAAGCGGCTCACCTCGATCTTGCGACCGGGGTTCTCGGCTTCGAACGCGGCGAGGGCCGCTTCGTCCTTCAGGTAGGCGCGCTCGTCCTTGCCGAGCTTGGCTCCGTACAACGGCGGCTGCGCGATATACACGAAGCCGCCCTTCACGATCTCGGGCAACTGCCGGTAGAAGAAGGTGAGCAAGAGTGTGCGGATGTGCGAACCGTCGACGTCGGCGTCGCTCATCAAGATGATCTTGTGGTAGCGGAGCTTCTCGATGTCGAACTCTTCGGAGATGCCTGTGCCCGAGGCGGAGATGAGAGCCTGAATCTCCTCGTTGCGGAACATCTTGTCGATGCGCGACCGCTCGACGTTGAGGATCTTGCCCCGAATCGGCAGGATCGCCTGGAAGCGCGGATCGCGCGCCTTCTTGGCGCTGCCGCCGGCGCTGTCGCCCTCGACGATGAAAAGCTCCGCCTCTTCCGCGTTGCGGGTGGAGCAGTCGGAGAGCTTGCCGGGCATGAGTGCGGACTCGAGCAGTGACTTCCGTCGTGTCAGGTCACGCGCCTGGCGCGTGGCCATCCGTGCGTTCGCAGCCTGCGTCGACTTGGTGACGATGAGCTTCGCCTCGGTCGGGTGCTCTTCGAGCCACTCCGCCAGCTTGTCGTTCGTGGCCCGCTCGACGAACGAGCGGATCTCGGTGTTGCCGAGCTTGGTCTTCGTCTGCCCTTCGAACTGGGGGTTGCGCAACTTCACCGAGACGATCGCGGTCAGACCCTCACGGATGTCCTCGCCGAGGAGGTTCTCGTCCTTTTCCTTGAGGATTCCCTTGCCCCGCGAGTACTTGTTCACCACGTTCGTGAGTGACTTCTTGAAGCCCTCTTCGTGCATCCCGCCTTCGGTGGTGGCGATGTTGTTCGCGAACGAGTGGAGGCCTTCGTAGAAGCCTGTGTTCCATTGCAGCGCGATCTCGACCTCGCCGCTCTCGTAGGTGTCGCTGATGTCGATGACCGTTGCGAACAACGGCTCCTTCGACGCGTTCAGGTGCAGGACGAAATCGACGATGCCCCCGTCGTACTTGAAGATCTGCTCGGTCGCCTCAGCGCCGCGCTCGTCGCGGAAGATGATCTCGAGACCCTTGTTCAAAAAGGCCATCTCCCGCAGGCGTTCCACGAGCGTCTGGGCGCGGAACTCGACCTCTTCCATGATCGTGCCGTCGGGCCAGAACGTGATCGAAGTGCCGTGCTCGTCGGAGTCGCCGATGCGCTCGAGGCCGGCGACGGGCTCGCCGCCGTCGACGAACGCCATCGAGTACCGGCCGCCGTCACGACGGATCTCCATCTCGAGCCGCCGCGAAAGCGCGTTCACGACCGAGACGCCGACCCCGTGCAGACCGCCCGAGATCTTGTAGCCCTCACCGCCGAACTTCCCGCCGGCGTGGAGCATCGTCAAGACGATCTCGGCCGCGGACTTGTCGGGATATTCGGGGTGCGGATCGACCGGGATACCGCGCCCGTCGTCGACGACGCGACACCCGCCGTCGGGCAGCAGCGTCACGTCGATGCGGGTCGCGTAGCCCGCGAGAGCCTCGTCGACGGAGTTGTCCACCACCTCGTACACGAGGTGATGCAGACCCGAGGGACCGGTCGAACCGATGTACATACCGGGGCGTTCGCGCACCGGCTGAAGACCCTTGAGAATGGAGATGTCCTTGGCGCCGTACGCCACGCGTAAGTCCCTTCCAGCAAGCCTGTCGTCGGCGTGCCCAAAACACCCGAGCCGGGCACACAAAA
Source organism: uncultured Actinomycetes bacterium (assembly GCA_963761055.1). Taxonomy (GTDB): domain Bacteria; phylum Actinomycetota; class Acidimicrobiia; order IMCC26256; family PALSA-610; genus PALSA-610. The sequence goes on from CAVXFO010000002.1 coordinate 163,122, forward strand.
GCCCTGGTCACAGGGGGTATTTCACGTGAACTCAGTGTACCAGAAATCGGCGCTTCACCGGTTCTTCGCGGGCCCCGAAACGACCACTCGGATCGACGTCACCGAGCCCGCGCCACAATGATCGTTGACCCGTGCGACAAGATCGTTCGCGGCGTACCGCAATTGCGTCGCGAAGGCGGGCCCGTCGACCGCGATCGTGCACTCGCCGTCGCGCACCGAGCGCACCTGCGCGTGCTCCGCGATTGCATGCCCGACGATGTCGCGCCAGTGCGCGATCAGGGTGTCGACGACGTCCGGACCCGCGAGGCCGAGCTCGCGCCCGACCCGCTCGATCGCGTCGCGCAACGGCACCGGCTCCTCCATCCGGCGCTTCACGACGCACGCGTCCCTTCGACCCGGCCGTCACGCACCGCAAGGGTCTGTTGCGCCTCGACGTCGGGGGGCAACTCACCAGCGGTGGTGAGCAACGTCTGTCCGGGCGGCAGGTTCCGTACGAGCGCGGCCGCGCGGTTCGCGTCGAGCTCACTGAAGACGTCGTCGAGCAACAACACTGGCGCCGCGCCCGCGAGCTCGCGCACGACCATGTGCCCCGCGAGTCGCAGGGCCAACGCCAGCGTGCGTTGCTCGCCTTGCGACGCCTGGTGGCGCGCGTCGAGACCGTCGATCAGCAGTCGCAATTCGTCGCGGTGTGGACCCACCAGCGTGAGGCCACGGTCGATCTCGGCGCGACGTTTGTGCTCGAGAGCCTCCCGAAGCTGGTCCTCGACGACCTCCGCGTCCGTCGCGGTCAGCGAGGCTTGCGCCGCGTCACTCACGTACGTGGTCGACACCGGCCGGGCGTCGAGCGCGAGCATCTCGTAGGCCTGCGCAACAGTCGGCGCGAGGCGTTCCAACAGGCGGAGCCGACCCCGGATCAGCTCGGCGCCCGCATGTACCAGCTGATCGTCGAACACGTCGAGGGTGAACCGCGCGTCGTCGTCTCGGATCCCTTGGCGCAACAGCGCGTTGCGCTGTTTCACGACCCGATCGAAGTCCGCCCGCGCTGCGTCGTAGCGCGCAGCCAGCATCGCCAGGATCTCGTCGAGGAAGTCACGCCGTTCGGCGGGTCCGCCCTTCACCAGGCTCAGGTCGTCGGGGGCGAACACCGTGACCCGCAGCAGCCCGTACAGGTCGCGGGCCCGCGCGACGGGCTGACGGTTGCACAAGATCCGGTTGCGCCCGGCAACCTTGATCTCCGCCTCGAAGAGCTGCTGGCGACCGCTTGTCGTGACCTCGGCGCGCACGATCGCCGCAGTGGCTCCGGACCGCACGAGCATCGCGTCGCTCACACCCCGGAAGGAACGGGCCCGCGCGACCCACCCGACGGCCTCCAGCACGCTCGTCTTGCCCTGTCCGTTGGCGCCTTGCAACACCGTCAACCCCGCCGCCAGCTCGATATCGATCTCCCGCAGGCATCGGAAATCAGTGAGCCAGAGATGCCCGACGCTGGTCGCAGGCCCGGCGTCGGCCGTCACGAGCATGAGCTGGACCGCACCGAGCTACGAGGTGCGCACAGGCATGAGCAGGTAGAGGAAGTCGTCGCCTCCGGCTGCGCGCAACGTCGCCGGCTTCAAGGGATCGATCGTGTCGAGCGCGACCTCGTCGGCCTCGATCGCGTCGACACCGTCCCGCAGGAACACGGGATTGAACGCAACCGTCAGCTCGGTTCCCTCGAACTTCGCGTCGAGCGTCTCCTGCGCGTTCCCGACGTCCTGGGCCGACATCGCGAGCTCCAGGCCGTCGGCGCTCATCGAGATGCGCACCGCTGCGTTGTCGCGGTTCTGGCCGACGATCTGGACCCGGTCGAGTGCTTCCATGAGCGCGTCCCGAGCGACGGTGAGCCGGTTCGGGTATCCGCTCGGGATCAGTTGCTCGTAGTTGGGGAAGTCACCCTCGATGAGCCGGGCCGTCACCTCGGCGCGCGACGTGCGGAACACCACGTCGCGCTCTCGCAGCACCACCTCGATCTCGCCGTCACCGGCCAGGCGCTGCACCTCCGACAGTCCCTTGGCCGCGACGAGCACCCGCTGCCCCTCGGTCAGCATGCTGACGCCCTTCAGGTCGCGGACCGCCAGCCGGTACGAGTCGGTCGCCACGAGCCGTAGACCGCCTGCGTGCGCCGCCATGAGCACGCCGGTCAGGATCGGCCGCAGGTCGTCCTTCGACGCGGCACGCACGACCTGACGCAGCGCAGCGGCGAACGCGTGCGAGTCGACCCGCACGCCCTGGCCCTCGTTCGACGCCAGTCGGGGATAGTCCTCGGCCGGCTTCAGACGCAGCGAGGTCGAGAATCGACCCGCAGTGATAACTGCTTCGTCGCCCGTCACTGCGACGGTGACCGGGCCGGGTTCCAACTTCCGGACGATCTCGCCGAGCAGCTTGGGGACCACCGCGATCCCCGGCTCCTCGACCTCGGCCGGGACCTGCACACGGTTGGTGATCTCGAGGTCGGAGCCGATCAGCTCCAGACCGTCAGCGGTCGCCGAGATGCGCAGATCCTGGAGAACGGGTAGCGCCCCGCTTCGACTCGCCACCGTCCGCTGCGCGGTCGCGACGGCATCCGCAAGGGTGTCACGCTCGCACCGGAACTTCACACTGTCCTCCCTGATCCCACTTGGCTCGATGCTTTCAAATCTGAATTCTTGGTTGTTGTAGTAGTAGGTCTTGTGGATTGTGGACAACCACGCGTCGTCCCCGGTGGATGCTGCGATTCGCGTGCACCTCGTCGTCCACAGGAGTACACAGGTCGGGGACCCCTCCGAGATGGGCCCCGACGTTCTCCCCGGCCCGGGTGTGCTTGTCCGCAGCCGTCCACAGGGTTATCCACTCGCACCGTGCTTGATCCGGTTGATGAGGTCGTTGACCTGCTCGAAGACCACCCGTTTCTCCGCCATTTGGCCTCGGATCTTCTCGCACGCGTGCATGACCGTGGTGTGGTCCCGGCCCCCGAACTCTTCGGCGATCTTCGGATAGCTGTAGTCGGTCAGCTCGCGGAAGACGTACATCCCGATCTGCCGGGCGGTCACGAGCGGCCGGCGCCGGCTCTTTCCGCACAGCTCGTCGACGGTCCAACCGAACATCTTGGCGGTCGTCTCGAGGATCAGCTGGGGTGTGATCACCCGCGGGCTCCGGGCGGGCAGAAGGTCGGAGAGGATCTCCTTGGCGACGTCTTCGGACAGTGGTACCCGGTGCAGGCTGGAGTACGCCGCAACCCTGATCAGCGAGCCTTCCAATTCGCGCACGTTGTCGACGACGTTGTCGGCGATGAACGCGAGCACACCGTCGGGAATTCCTTCGAGGTGCTCGGCTTCGGCCTTCTTGCGCAAGATCGCGAGGCGAGTCTCGAACTCGGGGGGCTGGATATCGGTGATCAGGCCCCACTCGAACCGGCTCCGCAGCCGGTCCTCGATCGTCGCGATCGACTTGGGGGGACGGTCGGAGGAGATGACGATCTGGCTGCCACGTCCGTGCAGATCGTTGAACGTGTAGAAGAACTCCTCCTGGAGCTGCTCGGTGCGCTCGAGGAACTGGATATCGTCGACGAGGAGCACGTCGACTTCGCGGTAGCGCCGCTTGAATGCGGGCATGCCCTTCGAACGCATGGCGTCGACGAATTCGTTCATCATCGTCTCGGTCGACACGTACCGGATGCGCTTGCTCGAGAACAGCTCGCGCACATGGTGGCCAATGGCATGCAGGAGGTGGGTTTTTCCGAGACCGGCGGGGCCGTAGATGAACAGCGGGTTGTACGACCGCGCCGGGCTCTCGGCGACACTCAGGGCGGCCGCGTGCGCGAACCGGTTCGAGGCGCCGATGACGAACTGGTCGAACGTGTACCGGGGATTGAGCTGCGTGCTGGGCCAGGCATTGGTCGGCTCGGGCTCGGGGGCCCGGATCCGCTCGACGACCACGTCGACAGGCGCGTCGGGGGCCAGATCGTGGATCTCGTCGGCGTCGGCCCGCGGGGCGGTGTCGACGACGAGCTCGATGGCGTGCGGGACGCCGGTCAGGGCCTGGACCGCGTCGGTCAGCAGGCCGAGATAGCTCGTCCGGATGCGTTCGACCGCGACGGAACTCGGAATCCCTAACAGCAGGGTCTCGTCGGTGCAGTCGAGGGCGTGGACACCTTGGAACCAGGTGTTCCACGTGGCCTCGGAGAGTTGAGCCCGGACCGCTGCCGCGACCTTTGCCCACAGGTCATCCGCCGCTGGAGTGCCCATTGCCGACTCCCCGATTGTCCACAACTATGTCCACACGTGTGGAGAAGCCCGGCCGGACCTACGGTCGGGGCTGCTCCTGGGCCGTTTGCTTGCGCCACCCCGAGATTTGCGCCGGCGTGGCCATGGGGAAGTACCGAAGGGCGGGGGCCGACCGGTCCTCCGGGGGAGCGGCACGCTATCGCTCCGAGGCGGAGTGTGCCAACAAGTCACAAGAGAACCAGTTGTCCCGCGATGACCAGGGCCCGACGACCCGTGGGCCGACCACCGCGGCGGGGATCCCTCGGCGGGGGTGGATTGCTGTAGTTCGTGATCTGCCCGTACACTGTCGGATTCACCTGTGCGCGCGAGTACCGACTGTGCCGCGTGCCCGCCCCGGGGCCCCACCTCGGCCCGGGCGTTCGAGGAGGCCATGCGTGAAGCGGACATACCAGCCGAACAATCGGAAACGGAAGAAGAAGCACGGCTTCCGGCTCCGGATGCGGAACCGTGCGGGTCGCGCGGTGATCCGGCGCCGGCGCAGCAAGGGCCGCTCGAACCTTTCAGCCTGATCTGGCGAGTCCGTGGCCAAGCATCGTTCCATGCGCTCGCTCGCGGGCGACGCCGTCGTGCAGGGAATCTCGAAGTGAGAACCGCCGTGCTCGGGCCTCTGTCGGAACCACCGCGTGTCGTGTTCGCCGTCGGCCGTTCCGTCGGTGGGGCCGTGATGCGCAATCGTGTCCGTCGCCGCCTCCGTGGTGCTCTCCGTGAGAACAGGGCTGCGCTGACGCCGGGCGCCGGTTATCTCGTGCGCGCGGCTCCCGGAGCGGCGGACACGTCCTATTCCGAGCTATCGGATACTCTGCGCGCGATTTTGTCCCAACTCTCGGCGGTATGACGACGAGATGACGGTCCTCAAGTCACGCTCCGCGCGAGTTCTGTTGGGTGGCATCAACGTCTACCAACAGTTGAGTGCCCACAGGCCGTCGCCATGCCGGTTCATCCCGTCATGCTCCGAATACGCACGTGAAGCGGTGATCGAGCACGGCGCCGGCCGCGGCGCCTGGTTGTCGGTCCGGCGACTCAGCCGGTGTCATCCGCTCGGTGGAAGGGGCTTCGACCCGGTTCCCTCGCGCACTCGTGCCAATACTGGAGGACATTCGTGCTAGCTGGGAGCTTCCTGGATCCGCTGTACCGGATCGTCGGATGGCTACTCGCGCTGCTCTATTACCCGACCCACAGCCTCGGTCTCTCGATCATCTTGCTGACGCTCATCGTGATGTGCGTCCAGTTCCCGCTGATCGCGAAGCAGACGCGCTCGATGATCCTCATGCAACGGGTGCAGCCCGAGATCAAGAAGATCCAGCAGAAGTACAAGGACGACCGGACCAAACAGAACGAGGAGCTCCTGAAGTATTACCAGGAGAACAAGATCAACCCGTTGGCGGGATGTCTGCCGATGTTGCTGATCCTTCCGATCGGCATTGCCGTGTTCGACACCTTCCGGCGCCCGGGAGTCCAGTATCACATCCCGCGGTCGGGAACGTTCGCGAAGCTGTATGTCGACATCTGCGGCGACACCGGGACGAGTCCGGCGCAATGTGCAGACAAGGTCAATCAGCACGCACCGAGGGCGCTGCACTTCCTCGGACTGAACCTCAACCTGTCGGCCGCCAGCGTCATCCCGACGGGAGTCGTTTCTGCTCTCCCGTACCTCGTGCTGCTGGGACTCGTGATCTTTACGGGTTGGTATCAGGTTCGCCAGACGCAGGCCCGCCAGGCAAAGTCCGGGACCGCGGCGCCGAACGCGCAGATGCAGGCCGTCACGAAGATCATGCCGATCTTCTTCGGAGTCATCTCCTACGGCTTCAATGCCGCGACCACCATCTACTTCGTGGTCTCGAACGCGTGGCGCATCGGCCAGCAGCATTTCGTCCTCAACAAGATGTACGAAGAAGAGCACGGCGCCGTCGGCAGGGGCTCTCCCGCGAAACTCGAGGCGGACGAAGTGACTCCACCCGACGATGCCGGGTCCGCCAACGGGTCGAGCAAACCCTCGCCGAACGCGGCGCGTCGCAAGAAGAAGAAACGGAAGCGCTGACCGGTGGACTGGATCGAAGTCACTGCCCGCACCGTCGATGACGCCAAGGAGCTGGCGCTCGACCGACTCGGCGTCGTCGAGGACGAGTTGGAGTTCGAGGTCGTCGACGAGCCTCGGCGCGGCCTGTTCGGGATCGCCCGCGGCGACGCCCGGATCCGGGCCCGAGTCAAGCCCATCTCGAGGGAGAAGCCGACCGACCGCAAACGTCGGCGCCGGCCGAATGAGCGCACGCCTCGTGGCGGCCAGGGCGGCCAGGCCGGCCGCGGGGGCGGTCAGCGTGGTGGCCGGTCGGGAGGTCGCGGTTCCGACCGTTCCGGCCCGGCCGCGGCGCGGGGTGGCGGCAACGACGCCTCGGCCCGCTCCGAGGAATCGGGAGAGCCGAGAGAACCTGCAGGAGCCGGGCAGATGCCTCGAGCCGCGGGAGCGGGAGGCGCGCGCCGTCGCCGCGGCGGCCGAGGGCGGGGTGGCGGCGGAGGCGGTGGCGCTCGCAACGCTTCGGCGAGTGAACGTGACACAGGCGGACGCGAGACACGGACGGACGACGACGAGGCGCAAGCGGAGGTCGATGTGGAAACAGTGCCGGTAACCGAGCAAGCAGAACAAGCGGCGACGTTCACTGACGAGCTGGTTCGGACGATGGGCTTCACGGCCTCGATCCGCACCGAGATCGATGATGACGACGTCACCGTGCACATCGAGGGCGACGGTCTCGGTGCGCTCGTCGGTCCCAAGGGCGTGACGATTCAAGCGCTCCAGGAGGTCGTGCGTGCCGTCGTCCAGCGCCAGGCCGGCGGGCACAGTGCCTGGATTCACGTCGACGTCGCCGGTTACCGGGAGCGCCGACGCCAGGCACTCGAGGAGTTCGCACGCCAGGTCGCGGCCGAGGTCAAGGAAACCGGCGAGGAACGGGCGCTCGAACCGATGAACGCGGCTGACCGCAAGATCGTCCACGACGTCGTTGCTGACGTAGGTGGCGTCGATACCACCTCGGAGGGCGAGGAGCCGCGTCGTCGCGTCGTCGTCTTTCAGGCCTGACCCAGGTCGCGAAAACCCGGTCGCCGGGTCGGAGAAGGGTTCCTCCGGCGTGACTCTTGACGAGCGCGCACGTCGACCACAGGCGCGCAGGTGAGCCGGCCAGGAGCTCTGCGTGCGGTGCTGGAGCGGGCACGGGAGACGGGGTTCTTCGGACCCGGCCCGATCGATGCTCACCTCCGCCACTCGGAAGGCTTCGCCACCGCCGCCGAGGATGCGCTCGGACGCGGTCCCCGCAGCTTCGCGGATCTGGGTACGGGCGGGGGCATTCCGGGCCTAGTCCTCGCCTGCCGATGGGTTGAGTGTCCGGCGCTCCTCATCGAAGTCGGACAGCGCCGCGCCGGATTTCTGCGCGACGCAGTAGCGGAGCTGGGGCTCGGCGAACAGGTCGAGGTGCTCGAGGAGCGAGCCGAAGCCGCCGGCCGAGGCCCGCTCTATCGCGAGCAGTTCGATCTGGTCACGGCCCGGAGCTTTGCTATCCCAGCGGTCACGGCCGAGATCGCGGCGGGAATGGTTCGCGTCGGGGGTTTCCTGGTCGTGAGCGAGCCCCCCGAGACGGATGACGAGCGTTGGCCGCGAGAACGGCTCGGCGTTCTCGGGTTCGGACCAGCCGACGTGGTGGAGGTCGAGTTGGCGCACTTCGCTGTGATCGCGAAGGTCCGCCCGGTCTCGAGCCGCTACCCGAGGCCAGTGGGTCGTCCCGCAAAACGCCCCCTGTGGTGATGTTTCACGTGAAACATCACCACTTCCGGCAATCGGTGGCCTGAGCGTCTCCGAATTTCGGGAACGTCGACTTTCCCAGGCTCCGCCGGCCGCCCACTACTACACAGACCGCTCCGCGCCACGATCTTGTCGGCGAATCACGCAAGCCGCGACGTTTCACGTGAAACATTGCAGCAGAAGTCTCTTGTGCTCGGCTGGCGCGGTAGTACGATGCGCCGGCTTCGCACAGTGAACCGCAAGGGCGCTCGTCCGGCGTCGCGCACTGGTTGCGAGATGGACTTCGGTCCGATCAATCCCATGAGGGAGGCGAGAAATGGCATCTGATGACACGCTCGCCGAGAGTCATGGCCAGAACCGGCGCCGCTGGTTCGGCAGGGGAACGACGAACACGGCCCCTACCCAGGAGCGGGAGAGCGAGATGGCGCCCGGAGAAGCTGTGACCCCGGAATCAGCGACCACATCCAACGTCTCGAGCGGTGTAGCCGACGAAGACGATGCCGTGGTCGAATCCTCGCAGACGGCCTCGTCCCTGGATCTTCAGACCCCCTCGCCGGAGACGGGGGCTGGCACCGACAAACCTGCGCCACTCCCGGCCCCTCCGCCGGAAGCGCTGGCGGCACTGCGGGCGCGGGGAGGTGAGCATGGCGACGAAGAGGTTGTGCTCCCCCTCGTAATCTCGATTGCGAACCAAAAGGGGGGTGTGGGCAAGACGACCACAGCCGTCAACCTGGGCGCCGCTCTGGCCGAGCTCGACTACCGCGTCCTCGTCATCGACCTCGATCCCCAGGGCAATGCAACGACCGGAATGGGGATCAGCCACCGCAATGTCGAGGGTTCGATCTACGACGTGATCATGAATGACGCGCCGATCGACGACTGCACCGAACCGACGACGGTCAAGAATCTCTTCGTGGTCCCGGCCACTATCGATCTTGCCGGCGCCGAGATCGAGCTCGTCCCCGCGTTCTCGCGCGAGCTCAAGTTGCGCCGGGCGCTCGCACAGATCGCCGGGTCCTACGACTTCACCCTGATCGACTGCCCGCCGTCACTTGGGCTCTTGACGGTGAACGGTCTCGCGGCCTCCGACGACGTGATCGTTCCGATCCAGTGCGAGTACTACGCGCTGGAAGGTCTCGGCCAGCTGTTGCGCAACGTTGCGCTCGTGAAGTCGAACTTGAATCCTGCCCTCGACGTCCGCGGCATCGTCCTCACGATGTATGACGCCCGCACCAAGCTCGCCGAACAGGTAGAGCGAGAGGTCCGGGCGCACTTCGGGGCGAAGGTGTATCGCACGGTCGTTCCCCGGACGGTCCGCATCTCGGAGGCGCCGTCGTTTGGGCAACCGGTGACCGTGTTCGATTCCACGTCACGGGGAGCGCTCGCATATCGCGAGCTGGCGAAGGAGGTGAGCCGTGGCGCGACCCGGAGGGCTGGGTAGAGGCCTGGGGGCGTTGATCCCGACCGGCACCGTGGCCGAACAGGCCGGGGGGCTGGCCGACATTCCGACGTCCGAGATACGCCCCAATCCCCAACAGCCACGCGAGCACTTCGACGAGGAAGCCCTCGCCGCGCTCGCTGACTCGATCCGCGAGGTCGGGCTCCTGCAGCCCGTGCTGGTCCGGGCGGCCGAGGACGGTGGCTACGAGTTGATCGCGGGTGAGCGCCGATGGCGGGCCACGCGCCGGGTAGGTCTCCAGACCATCCCGGCCATGGTCCGCGTCGCGGACGACGCCGCGATGTTGCAACACGCGATCGTGGAGAACATCCAGCGGGAGGAGTTGAACCCGCTGGAGGAAGCGGCCGCGTATCAACAGCTCATCGAGGATTTCTCCCTGACCCACGACGACGTCGCGACCCGCGTCGGCAGGAGCCACGCGACGATCACCAATACGTTGCGGCTCCTGCAGCTCCCGCCCTCCATTCAGCGGTGCGTCAAGGAGGGAACGATCCGGATGGGTCACGCCCGCGCGCTGTTGAGCACACCCGACCAGCGCGTTCCAGGAGCTCTTGGCCAAGCGCGTCATCGCCGAGGATCTCTCGGTGCGGCAGGTCGAAGAAGCGATTCGGACGGCGGGGGCAGCTTCACCGGCGAAGAGCCAAGTCGAGGCCGCGGCCTCCGATCCCGGCGGCCGGTTACGACCGCCTGGTCTGCTCGAGCTCGAGGAGCTGCTCGGCGATTATCTCGAGACCCGGGTGCGAATCACCATGGGTGCCCGGCACGGCAAAGTGCAGATCGAGTTCGCGAACCTCGAGGATCTCGAGCGCATCTACCGTGCCATGAGCAACGGTTCGCCGGCACCCGCCTGACCTCGCGATCTGTGCCGGAGGCCGGCGACGATAGGCGGTTCTAGACGTCGTGCTCGGGGGGTTCTTCCACTCCGCGGCGAAGACCCTCGACCAGTGCTCCGGTCACGTCCGGGAGCCGGGTGGTCAGCAGGGTGCGCGCTTCGGGCTCGTCCCGGCCTACCAGCTCGCAGACGACAGCTGTCATGCGTGTCTCCCGAAGGAAGCGGTAGGTACGGCCGACGGGTTCGTCGACATCGTCGAGTACGGTCCGCAGCGACTCGGTGATGCGCGTCGCGAGGAAGTGGCCGCCTTCGGAGCGGAACGTGCCGCTCGAAAAGTACCGCGCAACGCACCCCGGGGTCGCCACCGTTCGAGAGCGCAAGGAAGGCGCCCGCGCCGAAGTTGTTCGCCTGCGCAGTCAGCACGCTGTGGTCGTCGCCGGAGATGTCGAGTGCGACGAGGCCGCCGAGTTTGGCCATCGACGTCCGCACCGCGGTCGCGAGGGCGTTCATACCGGGCTCGGCGACGAGGAAGATCCGGAGCCCGTCGAGTCGGCGCGGCGCGTGGCGGAGCGTTTCGCGCTCGCGCAGGCTCGCGACCGATCCTGCCGCGAGCCCGCTGACCCGGGCGATTGCCGCGATCGTCGCAGGCCCGCAGACGCCGTCCGGGGTGGTGCCCGCGTTGCGCTGGAATTGCCGGATCGCAGTCTCGGTCTCTCCCCCGAGAATGCCGTCTTCGCGTCCCGCATCGAAGCCGAGAAGGTTCAACCTTCGCTGCAGCTCGGCGACGTCGTCACCGCGCAACATCGGGCTCGAGAGGTAGAGCAACCGGTCCCCGAGTTGGAAGCCACTTTCGATGAGGGCTCCCCACGTCTCGGGTCCGCAGATGCCGTCGACCCGCAGGCCGCGCTCCTTTTGGAAGTCGCGCACCGCGTCCTCGAGTGAATCGTCGAAGACGTCGGTCGCGGACACATGGATCCCCGACGCGACCAGACGAGTGCTGAGGTCGCGCACCGGGCCACCGCGGTCGCCCCGGCGAAGAAGCGCCACCGCGTCGCTCAATCGATGAACTCGGCGAGCTCCTCGAGCAGTTGCGGCTTCCCCTTCGCGCCGACGAGGCGCTTCTTCACCTCACCGTTCGAGATGACCAGCAAGGTGGGGATGCTCATGACCTCGTAACGGCGCGCGACGTTGGGGTTGTCGTCGACGTTGAGCTTGGCGATCTGGATCTTGCCCTCGTGCTCCTTGGCGATGTCGGCGAGCACCGGCGCGATCATCTTGCACGGCCCGCACCACTCGGCCCAGAAGTCGACCAGGACCGGGGTGTCGGCTGCGCCGACGCTCTCGTCGAAGGTCGCATCGGTGAGGTTCAGAATACCGTCAGACACGGGGACACCCTTTCGTTACTCGGCGTACGACGTTACGTCGCCGAGGGTCTCGAGGTAACGCTCGGTCTCGAGCGCTGCCATACATCCGGAGCCGGCCGCAGTGATTGCCTGCCGGTAGATGTGGTCCTGCACGTCACCGGCGGCGAACACGCCGGCAACGGAGGTGGCCGTAGAGCCACCCTGGGTGAGGATGTAGCCACCGGCGTCGAGGTCGAGCTGACCGGTGAAGAGCTTCGTGTTCGGATCGTGCCCGATTGCGACGAACACGCCCGTGACGAGGATCTCGCTGACCGCTCCCGTCTCGGTATCGCGGACTTCGAGGGCCTCGACCCGACCTTCGCCTTTGACGTCGACGATCGTCGAGTTCCAGAGGAACTCGATCTTCGGGTTGGCAAACGCACGGTCCTGCATGATCTTGGAGGCGCGCAATTCCTTGCGTCGGTGCACCAACGTCACCTTGTCGGCGAACCGGGTGAGGAAATGGGCTTCCTCGAGGGCGGAGTCGCCACCGCCGACGACGGCGATGTCGTGACCTCGGAAGAAAAAGCCGTCGCACGTGGCGCAGGTCGAAACACCGTGTCCGAGGAGCGTCTGTTCGTTCGGAAGGCCCAGCATTCGTGCCTGGGCCCCGGTCGAGATGATGATCGTGCGCCGCGAACTCGTCGTGACCTCCCACCCGGACCCGCTTGGGGTTCGCGGCGACGTCGACCTCGTCGACATCGGCAGTGACGAATTCGGCGCCAAAGCGTTCGGCCTGCTCTCGGAACTTCGCCATGAGGTCGGGGCCCACGATGCCGTCGGGGAAACCCGGGTAGTTCTCGACGTCGGTCGTCAGCATGAGCTGTCCGCCCGCCTGCAGCCCCTCGATGACCAGGGGCTTCAGGTTGGCCCGGGCGGTGTAGATGGCGGCTGTGAGTCCCGCAGGGCCCGATCCGATGATGATGACGTCCCGCGCATTCATGGCTCGTATGTCCGTTCGTGACCAGAGGTTTCGATCAGGGTTGGCGCTTGCTCCAGCAGAACCCCCCGGCGATCAGGAAGATTCCGCCGAGCGTGCACCAGGCCGCCCAGGTGTAGCCCTGCTCGAGTAGCACGAGGCCGCGAAAGGCACCGATGGTCAACAAGACGATCGCGGGGAGGGCGACCAACGCGGCGAGCAGCCCGTAGACGATCCCGCGTGAGATCGCCTCCGCGGGCTCGACGGTGCGGTCTCGCACCATCGCGACGCTGCGCTCGATCACGTCGGTGGCTTCGGTGGTCCAGTCGCTCACTCGCGTCCTTGGCTCGTTCTCGGCCCCGGAAGCGTACATGGCGGGACCGGGATCGGTCCGGCTGCGCCGACGGTGGCGCACGGGCTCAAGCGAGGGTCTGCACGTTCAGCAACGCGCATTCGGGGTTCTCGATGACCACGATGTGCCTGCCCTGCCCGGCGTACACCAGCACGACGACGGGTTCGCCGGCCAGCGTTGCCGTCGCCCGTGCCGCCGGTTCGCCGGAAACGGGGACTTCCGGCGGGGCCGTGCACGTTTTCGCACTGCGGTGCAGGTCGGCGGTGGAAAAGGGCGCGACGCCGGCAGCCGGAGCCGACTGTTGAACGGTGGCGGTCGTGTCGAGTGAAGTCGGCTCGCGTGTCGTCGTGTTCTGCCCCGAAATCTGGCGTTCGACGGGAGCGGTTGTCGAGGCGGCAGATTTCAGAGCGTCGCCGTTCTGACTCGGGGCCGGGACGTTCGCCGTCGTGGTCGATGCCGGCCCGGCTTGGACGCGCCCGACCGCGGCTTCCGCGAGCGAGCGAGCGTCGACGAACGCGCCGAGAGTTCCGACGGTCGACTTGGCGGCTCCCGACGACTCGGCCGTGCCGCTGGGAGCTGCCGCGCTCGTCGATTTGGAATTCGACGCGGCGCGGCCGCCGATCGCGACCGCGAGACCGGCGATCGCGAGCACGGCCGCAGCGAGGCCGCCTACGGCGACGAGCCAACCGCGGTTCCGGCGATCACCACCGTGATCCTGGCGGCGGTCGGGAGACGGGTCGCCGCCGTACGCCAGTTCGCGGTCGGCGTCGCTCAGCGCGGCATTGCGGAGCCGGGCCGCGGCCAGTTCGTCGAGATCGGGAATCTGGGCCAGCAACTCGCGCGCCGCGATGATGCTCACGCGTCGCGACGCGACGCCGGGCGTCGCGCGCAGTCGCGCCGACAGCTCGTCGGTGCCGAGGCCGAGCTCGCGCGCGACCGAGTCGAGTTCTCCGTCGAGCTCCGCGGTCAGCACCTCGTCGAGCTCGTCCGGTTCCAAAGGGGTGTGGTCGGCGTCGTCCATGCTCACGTCGTTGGATGCTCGGAGGTGGCTTCCCGGTTCCCGAGAAGATCGGCGAGCGCGGCCCGGCCCCGGGAGATGCGAGAACGCACGGTGCCGGGCGGGATACCCAGCACGTCCGAGATCTCCGCGTAGTCCATCCCGACGAGGTCGCGCAGCGCGACCGCGGCGCGGTATTCGGGGGTCAGCTGCGCAAGGGCGGTATCGACGTCGAGGCGGTCAACGATCCCGGACTCGGCCGCGACGCCCGGATTCGTGCCGTGTGGTGTGGTTGCTTCGGGCAAATGCTCGGCCGGAACAGGGCGTCGGCCGCGGCGGCGAGCCTCGTCGAGAGCGGCGTTGGTCGCTACCCGGTACGCCCACGTCGAGAATTTCGCGCGCCCGTCGAACGATCCGATCTTGCGGGCGATGGCGAGGAGAGCTTCTTGGGTTGCGTCCAACGCGTCGTCCGGATTCCCGAGGATCCGCCGGCACACGCCGTGCAACAGCGCGGTGTGTCGTCGAAGGAGAATGTCGAGCGCCACGCGGTCGCCGCCGCCGGCCCGCTGCGCCAGTACGTCATCGTGATCGTCGTCGCGCACCGACGAGGTTCACTCCTGCCGATCGATCCACACGATACCCATCACCCGCGGGCCGGTGTGCACCCCGATGACGGGGCCGATCATCCCCACGGTTACCTCGGCATCGGGCACCGCGGGCGTGAGCATCGCGAGGAATTCGTCGAGGTCCGGCGCGTTCGCGTGGAGCACGCTGATCAACTCGACCTTGCCGACCGGGACCTGATCGACAAGGAAACGCAGTGCCTTCGATCGGGTTCGCACACGTCCCGCCGACTCGACCGCGCCGTCGATCACGCTGATGATCGGCTTGATCGACAGCATCGAACCGAGCATCGCCTGGGCGCCTCCGATCCGGCCGCCCTTGCGGAGGAACTCGAGCGTGTCGAGCGCCGCGAACACGTGCTGGCGCGCCTTGCGCGTCTCCACCTCGCTCACGATGTCGTCGAGCCCGGCCCCGTCGCGCGCTCGCCGCGCCGCGTGGAGCACGAGGTTGCCGATGCCCATCGACGCGTTGAGCGAGTCGACGATCGCGACAGGCGTGCGCCCGTCGAGCGCCTTGGCCGCGAGCTGCGCGGATTGCATCGTCGCCGACAGGCGTGCCGAAAGGTTGATGCAGACGATTCCGTCGGCACCGTCGTCGCTGAGCTTGTGGAAGGTCTCCTCGAACGCGCCCACCGAGGGTGCAGCAGTCTCCGGGAGCACCGACGACGTCGCCAGCTCTCGCCAGAACGCGTCGGTGGTCAATTCCTTGCGATCGACGTACTCCCGTTCACCGAAGCGGATCGTCAGCGGGACGACCTCGACACCCAGCTCGGCGCAGATCGACTCCGGGAGGTCGCACGCACTGTCGGTCACGATGCGAACGGTCATGCGCACTCCTGCGGGTCGTCTCGGCGGCTGGTTGTCTCGGGCCTGGGGGGTACCTGGGCCGGCTTCGCCACTGCCGGCCTCGGTGTTCCGATCCCGGCGCGGCCCTAATGGTTACACGTCGGGTCGACCAGGGTGCTCCACCCTCTCAACTCGTCGGGCTTACTCGTCGGGTATCTCGGCGCTCCGCCGCCGGAAGAGCGCGACGAGAGCCGTCAGCTCCTCGGCCCGCGGGAGCACGAGCCCGGCGCCGTACACGGCGAGGCCTACGACGCCCGCGACGACGGTCGCGAGCAGCGCGGTCGCGGGTGAAGATCGCCCGATCGCGCCCGCGATCGGCGCGGCAACGACTCCCATGGCCGCCGCAGCCGTACCCGCGCGCAACATCGTCCGCATCGCATCGGAGTCGGGGACGTCGCCGATCCGGCGGCGCAGGACGAAGAGCGCGACGACGGCCGCGACCCCGTACGCGCCGCTCCACGCGAGCGCCAGCCCCTGTACGCCGAAGTGGGAGAAGAGCACGATTGCGAGCACGACATTGAGGCCATTCTCGAATGCGTTCAGCACGAACGGGGTACGTGTGTCCTGCAACGCGTAGAACGCGCGCATGACGTAGAGATAGATCGAGAACGGGACGAGGCTGATCGCGAACGCCTGGAGCGTGTCGGCGGTGACGATCGCGTCGTGCGCGGTGAACTGGTGACGCACGATGACCGCCAGCATCGGTTGTGCGAGCACTGCGAACAACACCGAGGCCGGAAGGACGAGGACGACGATGTAGCGGAGCCCGAGCCCGAACTCGCGGCGCATCCCTTCGTGATCGCCGGCCCGGGCGCGGCGAGCGAGGTTGGGCGTCATCGTCGTCATGATCGAGACTGCGAGCAGACCGTGGGGAACGACGTAGAAGGTGAACGCGTAGACGTAGGCGGAGACGTTGCCCGAGGAGTTGTTCGCGAGGATCAGCACGAACAGCTGCGCGAGTTGATTGGTGACGACGTAGCCCGCGGTCCAGCCCGACAGGCGCAAGATCGTCTTGATCGCGGGGTCGCGCCACGAGAGCACGAACCGGAGCCGCACGCCGGCGCGGGCGACCGCGGGGACCAGCACGAGGGCCATCGCGACGATGCCCACCGTCGTACCGATGCCCAAGAGCAGCAGGAGGCCGAGGTCGTGGCGGACCCGGGCGACATCGGTGATCGAGCTGTGGCGACCCGACGTGCGCACCACGAAGACGAGAAGGGCCGCGATCACGACGACGTTGTTGAGCACGGGTGCGAACGCGGCGGCGACGAAGCGGTGCCGCGCGTTCAGCAACACGCTGGCCAAGGTGGTGAACCCGTAGAAGATCATCTGGGGCACGAAGCAGAGGATCAGGATCGTCAGGACGTGCAGCTGCGCGGCCCGGTCCGGGCCGTGCTCGTGCAGGACGAAGAGATGCGCGAGCAGCGGCGACAGCAGCATCGTCGCGCCGGTGAACAGCGCGAGGCTCGTCATCGTGACGGTGAACACGGCGGACGTCGACCGTTCGTTGCGGCGTTCCAGCAGGTCGACGAACACGGGCACGAGGGTTGCCGCGAGCACTCCGCCCACGAGCAGCTCGTACACGATGTTGGGCGTGATGTTGGCGAGGTTGTAGGTGTCGGCCAGCGACTCCTTACCGATCGCGGCCGCGAGCACGACGACGCGCAGCAGGCCGGTGATCCGCGACAACAAGGTCCCGGCCGCGACGGCCGCGCTCGACCGAACGAGTCCGGCGCGTCCCGCACCCTGACCCGGGTCGTCGTCGTCGGCGTTCACGTAGCCGGAGTCGGCGCGGGTGGGGGCGACTGTCGTTCGGCGCGCCGTTTCTTGCGCGTCCGGCGGAAATGGTTCGCCCACCACCCGGCGAGGAAGACGAGGGCCGCGATCGTGAGACCGATGGCCCAACCGCCGAAGACCGCCGAACGCACGGTGACCTGCACCGGCGCTCCGAACTGGAGAAGGCCGTCGGGGGAAGTGACCGTGATCGTCATCGGGAACGTGCCCGATGCTCGCGCCTCCACGTCGAAGCTGATGGTGTTACTCCCAGGCTTCAGTGGTACCTGGAGATCGGAGCCCTTCGGGAAGACCAACTTGGCGCTGTCCAGGTGCACGCGCACCCTAACGGAGCGCGGCGGCTTCAAGTCGTTCTCGAACGTCAGCGGCACCTCGGCGCGTCTCGACGTGAGCGTGATGCGCTTCTCGTCGGCGCGCACGCCCGCGGTGAACGCCCGCACCGCGACGTCGATCTGATCGAGCTCGCTACGGACGCGTTCGGGCGACATGCTCGTCGAGAGTGTCGTGAGGAGTGCGGCCTTGCCCTTCACCACAACAGGATCCTTGGCCCCGACCACGCTGCTGTACGCCGCGAGCTCGCTGGTGGTGGTGAGGTACTTGGCCGGGTCGACCGGAGCGGGCGCGGGCGTGCCGGCCGCGAGCCGGCGCTGCACCGTCGTGCCGAGGGCCTGTTCGTTCGTGACGGTGGCGAAGAGGTCGTCGAGCGTCGCGGACTGCACGAGCGGCATCGTGTGCAGCGCGGAGAAGATCGTCTGCATGGTGCGGGGGTCGGGATTCCAGCGCTCGGTCGGGGCGATGACGACGCCGCGTGCGATGGCCGGCGCCTCGTACGCGACCTCCGCGAGCGCGGCGATCACCCGCTCCGCCCGCAGCGCGCCCGGGTCTTTGCTCTTCAGGAGATCTTCGAGGTACGGGGCCGTCGCGACTCCGCGCGACTGACTTCCCGTCGCAGTGTCGAGCACGAAGGCCCGCGCCGGGGAGAACGGGTGGTTCACCGGGACGAGCGCCGGCTCGCGCACCGCGACGCGGTCGATGAGCATGGAGCGCAGCCCGTCGATGACCGCGTCGCTCGTCGGCACCGGCTCGATGAACGCGGACTGGGCCGAGGCGGCGGGATTGGCGCCGAACGCGGCGCGCATCGATGCCGCGCCCTGGGCGTACTCGCCTTTGAGGTAGCTGCCGAGGCCGGCCGCGTCGAGGGACGCGGCGTCGATCGGGACGTAGGGCGTCGGCAGCACTTCGGTACTCGGACGCGTGACGGCCGCGCGTATGGAAGTGAACGAGTGCGCGATCGCGGGGTCGGCGCGTGCGAGCCGCTTCCACGCCACGGCTGTCTCCGGGCTCACGACGAGCGACGTGCGCACGCCGGGATTCGCCGCGAGCAGCGCCGCGATCTTGTCGAGCCGACCGTTGTGCGTCATCTCGGCGACGACCTTGGGGTCGTCGGTGCCGTCGGGGAGCGTGATCGGGTTGGCCACGGCCTGCGCGACGAACGCCACCGCCAGTTTCTTGTCGATCGGGTTCGGTGTGCTGGCGTCGACGACGACGAGCCAGGTCACGAACGACTCGGACGCGACGCCCGTGTTCACGAGTTGCACCGCGACCGGGTACACGCCCGGCTGGCGGATTCGGATCGTCGGGCTCACACCGGAATTCGAGAGCCCGAAGGTGATCGGCACGACTCCCCTTGCGTCGGGCCGGAGCGCCGCGACGGTGATCAGGTTCTGGAAGATGGTGTCGCCGGGGTCGCCGTTGTCAATGACCTCCTGGAAACTGCTGCGCGACGTGCGCGATTGGTCGATGCGGATCGAGATCTGCGCACCGGGCCGGTTCGCGAGCGTCGGGTTGTCGATGTGCAGGTTCATCGTGAATGTGTGGCCGAGCCCGACCCACGTGTCCTGGCTGACGAGGCTGAGCCCGACCGGGAGCGCGGGTGAAGACGAGCGGGACTTGGACAGGCCGGGCGTCGGGCTCGTCGTCGGGCTCGCGGCCTGCGCAACGGCTCGCGGGGCGGTACCCACGAGCATCGTGGCCACGGCGAGGGTCGCGGACAGGACCGCGCCGACTCGCGCGCTCACAGTTCGCGTCCGAGCACGTTCAGACCGACGGGGAGCTGGCGGAACCCGCTTCGGAGGTACAGCTCCAGGGCGCGCCCGTTGTCCTCCTGGGTGTTGACGTACGCCCGGTTTGCTCCGTGTTCCCGGATCCAGCGCAGGCCGTCGACCAGCAGCGCGGAGCCGTGGCCGCGGGCCTGGGCGGCCGGCGCCACCGCGAGTCGCTGCACGTAGCCGGCGATTCCCGAGCGCCCGAAGAGGCCGTAGCCAATCGGATCGCCCGCGATCGGCGCGACGCGGGTGTGGGCGCGCGGAGTCGCGCGGCCGGCCTCCCGCAGCGCGACGGCGTCGAACCGCCAGAACTCCTCGAAGGCGGCTGCGTCGGCAGCGAGGAGTGCGGGCCGGTCGCCCCGGGCCGCGCGGCGGGTCCGCCCGGTCTGATCGGGCAGGTTCGTGAGATCGTGGACGAGCAGGTGCAGACGGCCCCGCACGGCGAAGCCGAAGTCGACGAGGGGCAGGCTGGCGCCCGGCCCGAGGGCGTTGGTCACCACCTCGCGGTAACCGGCCTGGTGGATTCGGTCGAGAAGCCGCCCGAGCGCGCGCGGCGACGGAGAGTCGGGACCATGCAATGCCAGGGATGCGACGTCGGACCGGCCGTGCCACGCCGCGACGCGCGCGACGCCGCCACGAAACCGGTACGACTGCGCCCGATGCGCCTTCACCGGCGGCGAGCGTAGCGACGGGAACGTCCGCGGGCGGGTCCAAGGCCCGCGTTCGTTACCCTCGAAGCGTGCTGCTGGTCGCGACCGATGCCCACTTCGAAGACCATGACGCCGGGCGCAGTCACCCCGAGCGCCCCGCGCGTGCGTGCGGTCCTCGAGGGGCTCGACCTCGGCGCCCCGCCCGAGGCCTGGCGCCGCATGGAGTCCCGGCGGGCGACCCACGACGAGCTCGTCCGTGTGCACACGGAGGCGTACGTCGATCACCTCGAGCGATTCTGCGCAGCCGGTGGCGGCCACCTCGACGGTGACACGGGCGCGTCGGCGGGATCGTGGGAAGCCGCGTTGCTCGCGGCCGGGAGCGGGCTCGCGGCCGTCGACGCGCTCGAGCGTGGCGACGGCGACACCGCGTTCTGCGCGGTTCGTCCCCCCGGCCACCACGCCGTGGCCGACCGGGCGATGGGCTTTTGTCTCCTCAACAACGTGGCGGTGACCGCGGCCGCGCTGCGCGACCGTGGAGAGCGGGTGCTGATCGTCGACTGGGACGCGCACCACGGCAACGGTACGCAGGACATCTTCTACGAGGACCCTGCGGTCATGTACGTCTCGATGCACGAGTGGCCGCTGTACCCCGGCACCGGTCGTCTGCACGACGCCGGTTCGGGTGCCGGTACGGGTACGACCGTCAACTTCCCGCTCCCGGCGGGGGCCACGGGCGACGTCTACCTCGATTCGATCGACTCGGTGGTGGTTCCCCTCGCGGAGGCCTTCGCGCCCACGTGGGTCCTGGTGTCGGCCGGCTACGACGCCCACCGGGAGGATCCGCTGACCGGGCTCGGGCTCGCGGCCGGGGACTACGCGGATCTCACCGCCCGGGTCATGGCGCTGGCCGCACCGCGCCGTCTCGTGGTGTTCCTCGAGGGCGGGTACGACCTCGCCGCCCTGCGGGACTCGACCGCGGCCACCGTCTCCACCCTGATCGGCGAGCCCGAGCGGATCGAGCCCGCCACCAGCGGTGGTCCGGGCCATACGGTCGTGCACGCGGTGCGCGACCTGCACGCGGCAGGACCGATCTCAGCCGGCTGATCAGCTTTCCGGGCCGGAGCGGCTCCAGAGCCGGGCCGGTCCTGCCGATCGACAACGGGTAGGGCCACGAGCAAGGTCCTGCGCGAGCCGAAGAGGCCACGAGCCTCGGAGAGAGGTTGCGCCCGTGTTGGATCTGGATCAGCTGTTGCGCAACGCCGTCGAGCGGGGAGCGTCGGACGTACACATCAAGGTCGGTTCGCCGCCGTTCGTCCGCATCGACGGCCGACTCGAGCGGACCGACCTGAGCGACGTGTCGCCGGTCGAGACGGAGCGCATCGCCTTCGCGATCATGCCCAAACAGCGGGCGGAGGAGTTCATCGCGACCTCCGAGGCCGACTTCGCGTACTCGGTCAACGGCCTCGGTCGATTCCGCGTCAACGTCATGCGCCAGCGCGGCTCGGTCGGGCTGGTGCTCCGACGCGTCCAGAGCGACATCCCGTCGTTCGAGGCACTCGGACTGCCACCCGTCATCCGCAAGCTCACCGATCACCAGCGCGGGCTGATCCTCGTTACCGGCCCGACGGGGTCGGGCAAGACGACGACTCTCGGTTCGATGATCGACTTCATCAACGACAACTACAACCGTCACATCGTGACGATCGAGGACCCGATCGAGATCCTCCACGCGGACAAGTGCTCGATCGTCAACCAACGCGAGGTCGGCACCGACACCGCCGATTTCCACTCTGCGCTGAAGCGCGTGTTGCGCCAGGACCCCGACGTCATCCTGGTCGGTGAGGTGCGCGACACCGAGACCGTGAAGACCGCGTTGACGGCGGCCGAGACGGGTCACCTCGTTTTCTCGACGCTGCACACGATCAGTGCGACCGACTCGATAAACCGCATCATCGACTTCTTCCCGCCCCACGAACAGCGCCAGGTGCGCATGTCGCTCGCTTCGTCGTTGCGCGGCATCGTCAGCCAACGGCTCGTCGAGAAGCGAGAGGGCGGGCGCGCGCCTGCAGTGGAAGTACTCGTGTCGACCGGACGCGTCTTCGACAAGATCGTGAACGCGGACGAGACGCACGAGATCGAGACGATCATCGCCGAGGGCTCCTACTACGGCATGCAGACGTTCGACCAGAGCCTCCTCGGTCTCTACAAGAACGGCACGATCGACCTGCGCGAGGCGATCGCGGTGTCGACCACACCTCACGACCTGCGCCTCATGATCGAGCAGTTCACGATGGAGCTCGCCGCCGAACAAGCCGCCGCCGGTCAGTAACTCATCCCGGTAGGTAGTTCCGGTAAGTAATCGGGCTGTTCCGCCGGGCTGCGCCACAATGGTCGGCTGTGACCGCGATCCCCGCCCGGCTGGAGCGCTTCTTCATCTCGGACTCACCGAGCCAGCAGCTCGCGGCGCGACTCCGGAAGGCCGGGAGCCGGGCGTACCTGGTAGGCGGCAGCGTGCGCGACGCCTTGCTCGATCGCGACATCGTCGACATCGACATCGCGACCGACGCCCGGCCGGAAGTCGTCGAGCACGCGGTGCGGCCGTGGGCCGACGCGGTCTGGCTGCAGGGTCGGCGTTTCGGCACGATCGGTTGTGAGAAGAGTGGTGACCGGTTCGAGATCACGACGTTTCGCGCCGACATCTACCGGCCCGAGAGCCGCAAGCCGGAGGTGACGTTCTCGAACGACGTCGAGGTCGATCTGTCGCGTCGCGACTTCACCGTCAACGCGATGGCCATGACGCTCGACCATCCCGATGGCACGGGCCCGCAGCTCGTCGACCCGTACGACGGGCGCATCGACCTCGTCGCGCGGCGGTTGCGTACGCCCCTCGCCCCGGAGGTCTCGTTCGAGGACGATCCGCTGCGGATGCTCCGCGCCGCGCGCTTCGTCGCGACGCTCGGCTTCGAGCCCGACCCCGCGCTCGTTGCCGCGATCGAGGAGATGCACGAACGCCTGAAGATCGTCAGCGCGGAACGGATCCGCGACGAGCTCTCGAAGCTGATCGTCGCCGATGATCCGTCGTCGGGGCTCTGGCTGTGCTCACGCACCGGGCTCGCGAACGAGTTCCTCCCCGAGCTGAACTCGATGCAGCTCGAGCAGGATCCGATCCACCGGCACAAGGACGTGCTCGCGCACACGATCGCGGTCGTCGCCAAGACGTCGCCCCGTCTTCGGATCCGGCTCGCCGCCTTGCTCCACGACGTGGGCAAGCCGCGCACGCGCGGCTACGGCCCACAAGGCGTTACTTTCCATCACCACGAAGTGGTCGGCGCGCGCATGGCCCGGGAACGGATGCACGCGCTGCGGTACCCCAACGACCTCGTCGACGATGTCACCCGTCTCGTCGAGCTTCATCTCCGATTCCACACGTACCGAATGGGCTGGACCGACAGTGCGGTGCGGCGCTACGTGCGCGACGCGGGACCGTTGCTCGACGACCTCAACGAGCTCACGCGCTGCGACTGCACGACGCGCGACGACCGCAAGGCCGCCGCGCTCGGGCGCCGGATGGACGAGCTCGAGGCCCGCATCGCGGAGCTGCGCGAGCACGAGGCGCTCTCCCGGATCCGGCCCGGGCTCGACGGCAAGCAGGTCATGAAGTTCCTCGGCGTGGCGCCCGGCCCGATCGTCGGGGAGGCGTTGTCGTTCCTGCTCGAGCTGCGGCTCGAGGAAGGACCGATGGACGACGAGGAGTCGTACCGGCGGCTCACCGACTGGGCGCGCGAGCGCGGGATCGAGCGCGGCGCGGACTGATCGCGGGAGGTGTCAGACGCCCTCTTTGCGGGCGCGCCACACGACGGTGCGGGGCACCTCGGGCCCGGGGCCGCCACCGCCGACCGGTTCGGGCTCGAGCAACAGCTCGACCCGGTAGCCCGCTCGGTGCAGCGACGCGAAGACGTCGGCGATGGTTCGCGGCCAGACGCGGATGCGCTCGTCGTCGTGGGTGATCTCGATCGCCTCGGTGTCGAAATACGAACGCCGAACCTCGAGCGAGCCGAGGGGCAGGGCTCCAGGCGCCTCGCCTTCGCGCCCGACGGCGAGGGCCATCGGGTGGTCGTACGAGAACACGAACACCGACCCGGGGCGCAGCACGCGGTGCACCTGGCGGAGCAGCCGATCGATATCTTCGACCTCGCCGAGCATGCCGGTGGAGACGACCAGATCGATCGAGTCGGCGCGCAGGAAGGCGAGGTCGGCCGCGTCGCATTCGTGCCACTCGACCCGCACGTCGGCGGCCGACGCGAGCTTGCGGCCGCGTGCGAGTTGCGCGACCGAGCGGTCGATCGCGATGACGTGCGCACCTTGGAGAGCGAGCGCGACCGCATTCGCCCCGCCGCCCGTGCCGAGGTCGAGCACGCGCTTGCCGCCCACCTCTCCGCACAACCGGAGATCGGCCTCGGTCGGCCCACCCGCGGCGTAGAGGATCGTCTCGGGAACTGCGATCTCGTCCGGACCGCGACGCTGCGCGATCCGATCCCAGACCTCGGTGTTCATGCGGTGACCGCGGTGGCGCCGGGACCCGCCGTGCAGTGTGCGTGGATCGTCATGGGCGCATTCTGGCCCGAGACGACCTCTATCTGCTCACCTCTACCTGTGCGCAGGTCTACGCGCCGTCCGCGAACTCCTCGATCATCCGGTGCGCGTCGTCGTCGTGGTACTGCACGGGCGGCGACTTCATGAAGTAGGCCGACGGTCCGAGCAGCGGGCCGCCGATGCCACGGTCGAGTGCGACCTTCGCGCACCGCACCGCGTCGATGATCACACCGGCCGAGTTGGGGGAGTCCCAGACCTCGAGCTTGAGCTCGATGTTGAGCGGGACGTCGCCGAAGTTGCGACCCTCCATGCGGATGTACGCCCACTTCCGGTCGTTCAGCCACGGCACATGGTCGGACGGGCCGATGTGCACGTGATCGGAGCTGATGCCCTGGTCGATCTGGCTCGTGACCGACTGCGTCTTACTGATCTTCTTGGACAACAGGCGCTCACGCTCGAGCATGTTCTTGAAGTCCATGTTGCCGCCGAAGTTCAGCTGGTACGTGTTGTCGATCGCGAGGCCGCGGTCTTCGAACAGGCGGGCGAGCAGGCGGTGAGTAATCGTGGCGCCGACCTGGCTCTTGATGTCGTCGCCGATGATCGGGACGCCGGCGTCCTCGAACTTCTTGGCCCACTCCGGGTTGCTCGCGATGAACACCGGAATGGCATTCACGAACGCCACTCCGGCATCGAGGCAGGCCTGCGCGTAGTGCTTCTGCGCGTCCTCGGAGCCGACCGGCAGGTACGAGACCAGCACGTCGGCGCGCGAGTCGCGGAGCGCTTTGGCGATGTCGACGGGAGGCGCCGGCGACTCCTCGACGACCTCGCGGTAGAACTTGCCGAGCCCGTCGAGCGTGGGCGCCCGCTGGACCCGCACGTTGAGGTCGGGGACCTCGGCGAACTTGATCGTGTTGTTGATGCTCGTGAAGATCGCCTTGCCGAGGTCGAGTCCGACCTTGTCGGCGTCGACGTCGAAGGCGGCGACAAACTCGATGTCGCCGACGTGGTAGCCCGCGAGCTCGACGTGCATCAGACCCGGGACCCGCTCTTCGGGGTCGGCGTTCCGGTAGAACTCGACGCCCTGGACGAGGCTGCTCGCGCAGTTGCCGACTCCGGCAATGGCGACGCGCACACTCTTGGACTGGCCGGATTTCGGGGAGGGGCTCATGCGGTTGCTCCTTCGGTTCGGTCGCCGGCCTGCTCCGCGCGCTCTTGCGCGATCAGCTCGGCGATCCAATCGAGATCGTGTTGGGTGGACCGGGCCCGGTGCTCGAGGAGCGATCGGGAGTAACGGTCGATGGAACGGGTGGCGGGCTTGCGCTCGGCGACGAGTCGCTGGTTGAGCTGCGCCCGCCGCCGCTCCAGGAACGCGAGGCGCGCCGCCGGGTCGAGGTGACCGCAGAAGAGGAGCTTCACTGCGAAGGCGCGCTCGTCGTCGTCGCCCTCGTCGGTCAGGAGCTCGGTGAACAGGGCCCGACCCTGGTCGGTGATCGCGTACGCCCGCCGGGTGCGACGGGTGGGCCGCGCCCGCAGGCGCATCCGGGCGGCAGCGAGGTCGCCCTTCAGTGATCCGGTGGGCACGAAGGTGCCGGTGGCTGCGGGTGCGGCGGCAGCCGCGTCGGGGGCATCGTCGACCTCCCGGATCGCTCCGGACCGCTCCAAGCGCCGGAGAGCCGGGTAGAGAGACCCGAACGAAATCCCCCACAGGGGTCCGAGCGTCTCCGACAGCCGCTTCTTCAGGTCGTAGCCGTGGCGCGGCTGCTCGGCGAGCAACCCGAGTACCGCGAGCTCCAACATGTGACGCACGATATATCGAATCGATATATCGATGCAAGCACCGATGGGGATGATGTCCGAAATGTCCGGCTCAAGCCGGCCGAAAAGGCGCGGTTCAAACGGCCGTTGCGCGCCCCTACACTTTCGGCCAATGCAGAGCGTCACCGACTACGCGCTGGCCCGACGAGCGGTGCTGCGCGATTTCCGCCGGGGGACGCTCACCCGCCTCGACGTCTGCGACGCGCATCCCGAGCTCGTGCGAGCGGCGCAGTTCATAGGCACCGACATCGACGACGAGTGCCCGGTGTGTGGGGCGACCAACCTGCGCCTCGTCTCGTACGTCTACGGCGAGAAGCTCAAGCAGGCGAACGGCCGAGCCATCAGCAACGCCGCAGAGCTCCGCAAGCTCGGCGCTTCCTGCGACGAGTTCGCGTGTTACGACGTCGAGGTCTGCGTCGACTGCCGGTGGAACCATCTCCGCCGCCAATCGTTGCACGGCCGCCTCCACGCCAGCTGACGGCCGCCGATCAACTCCTTCGGTCGTCGACGATCTCGCACGGGTACTGGGAGACGCACGAGACGCACCACCGCTCGGGTTCGGCGAGGACCGTCTGCGAACCGGGCGTGTCCCACGAGGGCGGTACGACGTAGACCCTCCGGACGAGGACCAACTCGTCGTCGGCGACGCCACAGTTCTCGCACGCGAACATGGCTCCCTCGGCTTCGCCTGCCGCTCACTCGTCCGCACTTTCAGGGCCAGTCGACTCGCTGGACACGGAAGGTGCAAGCGCCGGTACGCTGATGTGACCGCCGGGAGCCGAACGTGCCCTGGACGGATGGAGGTGGCGGAGATGCCCGCAAACCCGACCCCGGATTCCGCCGGGCGCAGTTCTGGGCCCGTGTCCGGGGCGCCCAAGCGCATGACGGCCCCGGCCGTCGTTGCCCGTAAAGGTGGCGCGGCGCCGCTCGTGATGGTCACCGCGTACGACGCGCCGTCGGCCCGTACCGTCGACGCGGCCGGCGCCGACCTGATCCTCGTGGGCGACTCGGTCGCGATGGTCGTGCTCGGCTACGACGACACGCTGCAGGTCACCACCGACGACATGGCGCACCATGTCGGCGCGGTCGCGCGCGACCAAGCCGCGCGCGCTCGTGGTCGCCGACCTGCCGTGGCTGAGCTATCACGTCAATACCGCCGAGACCGTCCACAACGCGGCGCGGCTCGTGCGGGCCGGCGCGGGCGCGGTGAAGCTCGAGGGCGGTCGCAAGCGTCTCGACTCGGTGCACGCGATCCTCGACGCCGAGATCCCGGTCATGGGCCACATCGGGCTGACGCCACAGTCGATCCACGCACTCGGCGGGTTCAAGGTCCAGGGCAAGGAGCTCGACGCGGCCAAGCAGCTCGCCGACGACGCCTGCGCGCTGGCGGAAGCGGGCGTCTTTGCGATCGTGCTCGAGTGCGTGCCCGACGCGGTCGCGCGTGTGATCACCGAGTCGGTGTCGATCCCGACGATCGGGATCGGAGCGGGACGGCACTGCGACGGGCAGGTTCTCGTGTGGCACGACCTGCTCGGCTTCGCAGGCCCCGAGCACCGTGCGCCGAAGTTCGTGCGTTCGTACGCGAGGCTCGAGGTCGCGGCGACCGAGGCCATCGAGCGGTTCTGTTCGGACGTGCGTGGAGGTACGTATCCGGCGAGCGCGGAGACGTACCACATGACCGACCGGATGGCGGACGCCCTCGGCCTCTACGGTTTCGCCGCCGAGCCCGAGCTCGCGCAATAGACCGTGTCGGCCCGCGTCCGCGTTGCGGCGGCAGCCGTCGTCGCAGTCGGGGCGCTCGCGGGCATGGTGGTATTGATCATGCGGATCCGCGCGGATGAGAGCGGAGTCGGTCACCTGGGTTTCGCGGCGACCAGCCCGGCGCGGCCGCCGTTCGGCGAGTACGACGAAAGCAGGGTCGCGGTCGGCTCGGAGGTGCTCCGCGTCCTCGTCGCCTCCGATCCGGCTACGCGGGCGCAGGGTTTGCGACGAGTGCGGTCGATCGCTCCGTACGACGGGATGCTCTTCGTGAACCGGAGTGACACCGGGGCCAACTTCACCATGGCGGACACGCCGATGCCCCTCGACATCATCTTCTTCTCGTCGGCGGGCACGCCCGTCGACCACGAGGAGATGGAGCCGTGCCCGGGCGGTACCGACGCGACCTGCCCCGAGTACGCGAGCAAGACGCGCTACCGGTACGCGCTGGAGACAGCCCGCCGGTTCGGCCGCGGCGCCCGGCGCCCTCGGCGCCTGCGCCTGACGAGCCCCCGGGCGAGCGCGAGGGAGCGATGTACATGTCTCACCCCCCTTGTAGGTTCGGTGTCGATAGGTCGAGTCGAGGTGATCTGCTAGCTTCCACCGGTTCTCCAACAACCGAATCCTGCCCTCGCGACGCCGGTCATCCGGCGGACAACGGGGCCCGCTGCGGCCTGACCGGGCGGCCCGAAGGAGGTACCGGCGCATGACGCGTCCGTACGAAGTGATGATCATCATCGATGCAGACCTGGAAGAGGAGACGATCCGGGCTGCCGTCGAACGGTGGCTGAAGCTGATCGAGTCGAATGGCGCGGAGCGCGGCCATGTCGACTTCTGGGGCAAGCGCCGCCTCGCCTACGAGATCAAGCACAAGACCGACGGCTACTACGTAGTCCTGCAGGCCCGTGCCGATCCGCCGGCGATGGAGGAGTTGGCCCGGACGCTCTCCCTGGCAGATGAAGTGATCCGCCACATGGTGCAGCGCATCCCGGAGAAGGTCTACGGACCTCCGAAGGCTGCGGGCGCCACTGCGGGCGGCAGGCATAGGGAGTAGCGACATGGCAACAGACACCAACAGCATCACGATCTCCGGCAACATCACACGCGATCCGGAGATGCGCTACACGCCGAGCGGCGTCTCGAAGGTCACCTTCGGCGTGGCCGTGAATCGGTCCTGGCGGAACCAGCAGACCCAGGAATGGGACGAGCAGACCAGCTTCTTCAACGTCGTCGCCTGGCGTCAGCTGGCTGAGAACGTCGGCGCGTCGCTCACCAAGGGGGCACGGGTCGTGGTCAGCGGCCGACTGGAACAGCGCAGCTGGGAGACCGAGGCGGGCGAGAAGCGCTCGATCGTCGAGGTCGTCGCCGACGATGTCGCCCCGAGCCTTCGCTTCGCGACGGCCGAGGTGCACAAGGTCGAGCGCAGCGGTCCGGGTGACGGGAGTGGCGGCCCGCCCCGCCGTTCCGCACCTGCACCGGCCGCCGCGGCCCCTGCCGCGGCCGGCGGAGACAACTACGACGACTACGGCGAAGAGCCGTTCTAACCCCATAGGGATCATCGAATGGCACAACGGAGAGAGAAGAAGGCGCCCCCCGGCAAGGAGCGGCGCCCGATCAAGAAGAAGACGTCGATTCTCATCACCGAGAGCATCGACTACATCGACTACAAGGACGTCAACCTCCTGCGCCGCTTCATGTCGGAGCGGGCGAAGGTGCGCGCGCGGCGCGTCACCGGGAACACCCAGCAGCAGCAGGTCGCGATCGCAAAGGCGATCCGAGTTGCGCGCGAGATGGCATTGCTGCCCTACAGCGTCCGCCAGGTCACCCAGCGTTCGAAGGGTCGTCGCGATCGTGGAGACCGCGGCGATCGTGGAGACCGCGGCGACCGCGATGGAGAGTTGCGCGACATCCCGGGTCCCATTCGCGACGAGGACCGCGCTGGTACCTGGAGAGGCCGCCGTCAACGAGGGCGCGCTCGACCAGGCGAACATCGACCCGGTCGAGAGCGAGATCAACGGTGCCCCCGACGACGACGCGACCGGCGGGGACGACGAATGAGGATCGTGCTCCGCGACGACGTCGACAACCTCGGCAAGAAGGGCGAAGTCGTCGACGTCGCCGACGGCTACGCGCGCAACTTCCTCGTCCCCCGCGGCCTGGCGCTGAAGGCCTCGGCCGGAAGCCAGGTGCAGGCCGACGCGATGCGCCGCAACCGCGAGGCGCGTGACCGGCGCGAGCGCGAGGCCGCGGAGGCTCTGGCCGCGCAGTTCTCGGGGCGCACGATCTCGATCAAGGCCCGCGCTGGTGGCGAGGGTCGGCTCTTCGGATCGGTTACCGCGTCCGACATCGCCGAGGCGGTGCAGCAGCAGACCGGCGCCGAGATCGATCGACGCAAACTCGCGCTCGACGAGCCCCTGAAGGAGCTCGGTGGCGTCGACGTACAGATTCGTCTGCACCCCGACGTCGTCGCGACCGTGCACGTCGAGGTCGAAGCGGCCGACTGAACCGGCAGGGCCCGGCCCGATCGTCCGAGGAATCCGGGGGCGAGGTCCCTGGTACCGACGCGACCGTTCGCGAGAATCACAAGAGTGCCATTTCCACGCGCGAAGCTTTACCCAGCCCTCGGGCTGTGGACATTGCGCGGTATCCACAGGGAGGCGGCGGTGCGGACTTCCTCGGCAGGGGCCGGAGAAAGCGTTGTTCGCGGCGGCTCGGGGATGTCAATACCCGCCTGCCAGCGGCGATTCCGGCGGCAAGGCTCCGTGTCCGCCGGACCTCGTTGATGGCGCACGTACCTGTCATTGTCCACAGGCCTGTGGATCGCGGGATATCCCCCGCTTCGGCCCCGCAATTCACAGGCTTGTCCCCTTTCACCCCACAAGGTGGGCGTGTCAGGGTCGGCTCTTTCGGGAGCTGCCCCGCTCGCAGAGACAGGAGGTAAGCGGCGATGGTCTCGATCGAGGATGCGCGCAGACGTGCAGGCGGCGCGCGGCATTCCGCCGCACAACCTCGAAGCCGAGGAGTCTCTCCTCGGCGCCATGATGCTGAGCCGCGAGGCCATCACGGCTGCGGTGGAGGCGCGGCTCGAGGGCGGTGACTTCTACAAGCCGGCGCACGGCTCGATCTTCGATGCCGCGTACGGCCTGCACAGCCGAGGAGAGCCGGTCGATCCCGTGACCGTGGCCGAGGAGCTTCGCCGCGCGTCGCAACTCGAACAACTCGGTGGCCGCCAGACGTTGGTGAGGATCCAGGCGTCGACCCCGGCGTCGGCGAACGCTTCGCACTACGCGCAGATCGTCGGCGAGCTCTCGATGCTCCGGCGACTCATCGAGACCGCGGGCGGTATCCAGGAAATGGCGTACGCGGCGGAGGACGCCGTCGACGACACCCTCGACCGGGCCGAGGCCGCGATCTTCGAGGTCGCCGAACGGCGCGTGGCCGACACGCTCATGCCCCTGTATCCGGCGCTCGAAGAGACGATGAACCAGCTCGAGGCGCTGTACGGGCACCAGGGCGACATCGTCGGTACGGCGACGGGCTTTCGCGAACTCGACGCACTGTTGCTCGGCATGCAGCCGTCGACGCTCACGATCATCGCGGCCCGTCCGGGTCAGGGAAAGACCTCACTCGCGCTCGGCATGGCACAGCACGTCGCCCTGATCGGGCGCAAGCCCGTGCTCTTCTTCTCGATGGAGATGGGCTACCTCGAGCTCACCAAGCGTCTCCTCGCGGCGGAGGCACGCGTGCAGTCCCGCAAGTTGCAGACCGGCAAGCTCTCCGAACACGAGTGGCCACGCGTCAACCAGGCGATCGGCCGGCTCGCCGAAGCCCCGTTCTTCATCGACGACAACCCGCACTGCACGGTCATGGAGATGCGGGCCAAGGCCCGGCGGGTCAAGGCACGCTACGGCGACCTCGGCCTGATCGTCGTCGACTACCTGCAGCTGATGTCGACTCCCGGCCGCTCCGAGAACCGTCAGGTCGAGGTCTCCGAGTTGTCGCGCGGTCTGAAGATCCTGGCGCGCGAGCTGGAGGCACCGGTCATCACGCTCTCCCAGCTCAACCGTCAGCTCGAGTACCGCCAAGACAAACGACCGATGCTCGCCGACCTGCGCGAGTCCGGTTGCCTGACCGCCGATACGGAGATCGCGCTCGCCGATGGCACGACCGCCACGATGGGCGCGCTGTACGACGCCGACGCGCGCGACGTCGACGTCCTGACTCTCGACGAGCATCTGCGCTTGGTCCCGGGCGTGATCTCGCACGTTTTCTGCAGCGGCGATAAGGCTGTGTTCGAGCTGCAGCTGGCGTCGGGGCGGAGCGTCACCGCGAGCGCAAACCATCCATTCCTCACCATCGACGGCTGGGTGCACCTCGCCGACATCACCCCCGGCATGCACCTCGCGTCGTCCCGGAAGACCGGCCCCGGCGTCGATCCGCGTCGCGACCCGATCCCGCGGGAGGTCTGGGACTACATCGAGCGCAAGGGCCTGCTCCTGAACGGTTCGCTGCGCGGACACGATCTCGTGGAGCGCTTGAGCGGATCCGCGGGTAGTCGCCACCGCGTGTACGAACAGGGCGTGTCCCGCTCGCTGATGGTCCGGATCGCCGACGCGCTCCCCGACGAGTTCCTCGCCGACCTCGGTGTGAGCGACGTGCTCTGGGACGAGGTCGTCGCGATCGAGCCCCGAGGCAGCGAGCCCGTATACGACGCGACGGTCGACGGAACGCACAACTTCGTCGCCGGCGGCATCGTCGTGCACAACAGCATCGAACAAGACGCCGACGTCGTGCTCTTCATTTACCGCGACGAGTACTACAACCCGGAGTCGGATCAGCGCGGGCTAGCCGAGATCATCATTGCGAAGCACCGCAACGGGCCGGTCGGTGCCACCAAGCTCGTGTTCAACGGCGATTACACCAAGTTCGACGACGCCGCTCAGGAATAGTGCGTCGGCGCGAGTTCCCGTTCAGAACAAGGTGAGATCGGGATCGACGCCGTCACGGAGCCGGTGGAGGTCGATCTCGATGCACGCCACCCCCTTGCTCTCGGCGTACACCTTCGCCTGAGGCTTGATGATCTGGGCGACGAGGATCCCAACCGTCGGCGCCAGCCCTGGGTCGCGGTCGAGCCGTTCCTGATACCGCAGGAGTTGGTCGACGCCGGCGATCTCGCCGACGCGCTTGACCTCCACGACGATCGTGCGGCCGTCGCCGTCGCGGCACAACAGGTCGACAGGCCCGATGTCGGTTGGGTACTCGCGCCGTATCAGCATCAGGTCTTCGCGCAGCGCGGCGACCCGGGCCGCGAGCAGCTGCTGGAGCTCGGCCTCGACGCCGTCCTTCTCGAGACCCGGGTCGATGCCCAGCTCGAACTGCGTGTCCTGCACCACCTCGTGCAACTCGATACGCAGCGTCTCACCCTTCGGTGCCCGGGCGACGATCGCGGAGTCGGTCTCCTCGATGGTGCACGGAGGGTTCATCCAGTTGAGCGGCTTGTACGCGCCGGCGTCGGAGTGGATCGAGATCGAGCCGTCGGCCTTGCAAAGGATCAGGCGCACCGCGGGCCCGAGGCGAGCGCCGAGCTTGCCGTCGTAGGTCACCGAACAGCGCGCCACGAGCAACCGCATCGGGCGAGTCTGTCATGCCCGCTGCGAACCACGGCATGGCGGCGGGAGTACGGACGAAGCGGAGCGCATGCCGTATCCTCGCCGCGTGTTCACGGGAATTCTGGGCTCGTCCGGCAGCTTCTACGACGAGGTGCTCCGCGAGCTCCTGTTCGCGCTGGGCGCGGCGCTGTTCATCGCCAACGCGTTCGCGCTGTTCCGGCGCAAGCGCGACGGCCGGATCACGCAGCACCGCGCGGTCGCGCAGCACCGCCCCGGCAGTCCCGTACGGGGCTACCGCCGGACCGACAACAGCGACCTGCCGCAAGCGCCCCTCCTGCGCACGGTGACGTACCTGATCATCGGCTTCGTCGTGATGATCGCCGGCCTCGGCGCCATGATGAACAAATAGCAGTCAGGCATGGACCGGCGGTCGACGGTCGCGCCACGGTCGTGCGGTCTCGAGTTGCGCGGCGACGCGTAACAGCACGTCCTCGCGTCCGTACGCGGCGACCAGCTGCACCCCGATCGGCAGCCCGTCGGCGTTCCAGTGCAGCGGGAGCGAGATCGCAGGCTGACCGGTGACGTCGAAGGGCGAACAGAACGTGACGAGATGACCCATGCGGTTGCCGACCTCGGGATCGGTGTTCGTCGGAGCGAGCTCACCGAGGCGTACCGGCGGTTCCGGGCTCGTCGGCACCACCAGGACGTCGTGGTCCTCCCACCACGCCGCAACCCTCCGAGTCCAGGCTTGCAGGTCCTCGATCGCGCCCGCGTAGTCGACCCCGCGCATCTGACCGCCCATCGCAGCGAAGAACGCGTTCATCGGCTCGAGCTCGCCGGTGATGTCGTGACCGAGTCGTTCGCTCCAGCGGGCGACGTCGCGCGCGACCGCGGTCGACAGCACGGTGATGAACGCCTGGTTGTACGCGTTGTCGAGCGCGGGAATCTCGGCCGCGCCGACGTCGTGCCCCAAGCTCGCGAGAAGCTGGGCGGTCGACTCGACCGCGGTCACCGCGTCGGGGTGGGACGGGTCGCCGTCGGGGGTCATCGTGCGAAAGCCGATCCGTAGCGCCTCACTCCCGAATCCGTCGGTCACCTCGTCGAGGTACAGGCGCCGGGGCGGCGGCGCGGTGTACGGATCGCCGGTTCCGGCCCCGCAAACGGCGTCGAGCACGGCCGCGGTGTCGCGGACCGAACGCGTGAGCACGAACTCGTGGGTCAGTGGTCCCCAGTACTCGCCGAAGTCGGGACCGAGCGTGGTGCGGGCGCGTGTCGGTTTGAGCCCAACGATCCCGCACATGCTCGCCGGAAACCGGATCGAGCCGCCCATGTCGTTGCCGTGCGCGACCGGAACCAGACCGGCCGCGACCGCGGCCGCCGACCCGCCGCTCGAGCCTCCAGTGCTGCGGGTCAGGTCCCAGGGATTGTGCGTCGGCCCGTACGCGAGCGGCTCGGTGGTGATGCTCGTGGCGAGCTCGGGCGTGTTCGTCTTGCCGACGAACACGAAGCCGGCGGCGCGAAAGCGCGTCGCGAGCCAGGTGTCGTTCGGTTCGATCCAGCCCGTGTCCTTCAGGGCACGCATGCCCGCGTGGTACGGGTCGCCGGCCGTGTGACACACCGCGTCCTTGACGAGGAACGGCACGCCCGCGAACGGCCCCGTCGCGGCGGGCGCTTCGCGGCGCGCCTGCTCGAAGCGCCGGTGGATCACCGCGTTGAGCTGCCCGTCGAGGCGCTCGATGCGTTCGATCGCGGCGTCGACGAGCTCGATGTCTGAGACCTCGCCCCGAGCGAGGAGGTCGGCCTGTGCGGTGGCGTCGAGGAGGGCGAAGTCGTCGGTCACGCCGCGCAGCGTAGGCACGCGACCAAACCTGGCGCGACAGGTCCGGTCGGGGCGAGACTCGCCCCATGGACGACCACACCTTCCGGCGCCGCGCGCGCACCTTGGCGGCGACGCTCGAACCCGTGATCGGCCAGGTGTTCTTCTCACCCGAGTGTCACGCCGGGTACGAGAAGCTCGGGTTCGCGCCGAGCCCCGGCACGTTCGGCAACGGCGTCGCCGCGCCCGACGGCGCCGCGTACTTCACGAGCCGCGGTTCGCTGCTGGGTCAGGTCGAGCCCGAGGTCGTGGCAGCCGCGTTCGGCGTGTTCAAACCGGCGGTGGTGGTCGCCGGTGTGCGCTTCGGCTGGAGCATCACCCACGCGGCCACGATCTTCGCGGCGCGCCGCGCGGGCGCGGTCGCGCAGTTGGAACGGGTCTGCGGCGCGGCCGGTGACGACGTCGCGCGGGCGGCCGCGATCCTCGAACGCGCGGTCGCGCCGCTGGCCGAACCGGGCCGGCCGCTGTTCGCCGGACTCCGTGCTCACTGGGACGAGCCGTCCGACCCGTGGACGCGGTTGTTCCATCTCGGCGACATGCTGCGCGAGTTCCGCGGTGACGCGCACGTTTGCGCGTGGTCGTCGGCGGGCGTCGACGCGATCGAGATCGGTCTGCTCACCGAGGTGTACATGGGGCTCCCGTTGCGCACGTACATCCGTACGCGCGGCTGGGACGATGCCGAGCTCGACGGGGCCGTGCACCGGTTGCGCGACCGAGAACTGCTCGACGCGTCGGAGGCGCTCACGGCGAAGGGGGTCGAAGCTCGCGAGACCATGGAACGGGCGACCGACCACGCGCTCGCACCGGCTCTGGACGCGCTCGGCGACGATGCCGACGTGCTGGTCGAACTGCTGCGGCCGTGGGGAGATGCGATGCGGGCGGCCGGTGGCTATGTGAGCGGTCCCGTCGACCTGTGGCCCAACCGCGACTGACTTCGCCGCAGCACGAGGTCCGCCCGGATCTGGATCTACGGATCGACCGCAGCCAACGGCGGGCGGAGCGCACCGGCAGCGGGTATATCCGCGCGTCGCTTCGCGGACGGCGACAGACTTCCGGACTTGACGTCGGCGTTGCTGTTCGTTGCGTTGCTCGTGGTCGTCGATCTCTCGTACCGCAGATGGATGCGCAGGTCGACCGCCCGCCGCCTGGGCGAACGCCGCGCCGGTCGGGCCGAGCGCCCCGGCACCGGAGAGATAGTTCTCGACCCGCCGGACGCGGCCGTGGTCCGGATGCGGGGGCGGCGCAGAACCCGGTACGACCAGGGCTGAAGCGGCTGACTCAAGGCTGACGGGCCGGCGATCGCGCTACCTTTCTGCGACCCATCCAGGAGGTCGAGGTGTCAGCCATCACGCAGTTCGAGACGGAACAGGTCAAGCGGGCGAATGCTTCGGGCCGGACCCCTGTGGTGTTCGTACACGGTCTGTGGCTCCTCCCGATGAGCTGGGACCGGTGGCGCACGGTCTTCGAGGACGCCGGATTCTCCACGATCTCGCCGGGCTGGCCCGACGACCCGAATACGGTCGACGAGGCCAAAGCCCATCCGGACGTCCTCGCGAACAAGACGGTCGGACAGATCGCGGATCATTTCGAAGACGTCGTCGGGCTGCTCACCAAGCGCCCGGCCGTGATCGGGCACTCGTTCGGTGGCCTCCTCGCGCAGATCCTCGCGGGCGCGCGGCGTCTCGGACGCGACCGTCGCAATAGATCCCGCGCCCTTCCGCGGCGTTCTCCCGCTGCCGATCTCGGCGCTCAAGTCGGCGTCACCGGTGCTCGGCAACCCGTTGAACCATCACCGGGCCGTACCGCTCACCTATGACCAGTTCCGTTACGCGTTCGCGAACGCCGTCTCCGAGGACGAGGCCCACGAGCTGTACAACACCTACGCCGTCCCAGGCTCGGGTGCACCGCTGTTCCAGGCTGCGACCGCGAACTTCAACCCGTGGACCGAAGTGAAGGTGAAGTCGAAGAACCCGGATCGCGGGCCGTTGCTGATCATCGACGGCGAGAACGACCACACCGTGCCGTGGGCGATTGCGAACGCGTCGTTCAAGAAGCAGAAGCGCAACAAGGGCGTGACCGAGATCGTCAAGATGGCCGGGCGCGGGCACTCGCTCGTCATCGATCACGGCTGGCGCGACGTCGCAAACACGTCGCTCGAATTCGTGCAGCGTTTCGTGAAACCCTGAGCACCGAGTCCCGAGAAGTCAGCGCGGCGGCAGGGTCCTTGCGCCGGCCGGCGGGCGGTCGAATACGGTGAGCCCCGTGGAGGGCAGCTCGGCGATTCGCCGCGAGAGCACGGGCCGCGCTCGAGCTGTTCGCGGCGTGCGGCTTCGCGATCGCGCAGCCCGTGCTCTCGGTGTACGGCAAGAGCGCCGACACGTTCATCTATCGCGACGTGAAGAACAGTCAGATCGTGTTGTTCGCGCTCTCGCTCGCCTTCCTCCCCCCGGTCGCTCTCTGGATCGTCGAGATCATCGTGGGACTCGTCAGCCGTGCCGCACGCCGGGTCGTGCACGCGGTGTTCCTCGTCGTGCTGGTGGCACTGTTCGCGGTGCAGCTGGTGAAGCACTTCGTCACTCCCGCGGTACTCGTCGTCGTCCTGGCTGCGGCGGTCGTCGCGGCTGTGTGTGCTGCTCTACGCCAAGACGGCCGCCGCGCGCTCGTGGCTTTTGTTCGTGTCTCCCGCCCCGATCCTGTTCGTCGCGTTGTTCGTCTTCAGCTCGTCGGTCACCCAGCTCGTCTTTCCCGAAGGGCGTGCGCGCCGGTGACCCTCGGCTCGGTCGCGAGCGCACCGTCGGTCGTGATGATCACATTCGACGAGTGGCCGACCGATTCGTTCGTCGGTGCCGACGGTCGGGATCGATCGCGACCTGTTCCCCAACCTCTCGGCGTTCGCTGATCAGTCGACCTGGTACCGCAACGAGACGAGCGTGACGAACGCGACCTGGCACGCGGTTCCCGCCATCCTCACCGGCATGTACCCGAAGGATGGCGCGATCCCGGAGGCGTCGTCGCACCCGCAGAACCTCTTCACTTTCCTCGGTGGGAGCTACCGGCTCGACGTTTCGGAGTCGGTAACGAGGTTGTGCCCGCCGTCGTTGTGTGCCGCGACGCCGGCGGCGGGATCGTCGGGGGTGCACGGACTGCTGCACGACGTCGCGAGCACGTACAAGAAGATGGTGTCGCCCGAGAAGGCGAGCGGCAACCTCACCGCGGGGTTCCAGGAGACCGAGGACGCGGCCGCGGTCAACGCCGCGATCCACGCCACGGGACCCGGTGACCATGCCGACATCGACCTCGGAGCGGCGACGGCGAACCGCCCGCAGCGATTCGCCCAGTTCCTCCAGGGCATCCGGGCGGGAGAGAAGCCGACCCTGCATTTCCTGCACATCTTGTTGCCGCACGTGGTGTACCGCTATCTCCCGAACGGCCAGGAGTACGCCTATCCGGCGGACGACTTCGGCAAGACGAACGACCAGTGGTCGACCGAAGCGTGGCCCGCGACACTGGCGCGGGAACGACTCGAGTTGCAGGCGATGTACGTCGACCGTCTCGTCGGCGAGTTGATGGACCGCCTCCGCTCCGAGAAGTTGCTCGACGACTCGGTCGTGGTGCTGACCGCCGATCACGGCATCACGTTCGCTCCGGGCGAGGCGTCGCGCGGGCTCGACCCGGCCGCGGTCCCGCCGTCGTCGTATCCGCAGCTGTTGTGGGCACCGTTGTTCGTGAAGGCGAGTGGTCAGACCCAGGGCACGGTCAGTGACGCCAACGTCATGACGATCGACATCCTCCCGACGATCGCGAAGCTGACGGGCTTCACCATTCCGTGGAAGGTCGACGGTGTGCCCGCCGGCACCCGCGCCGACCCGACGAAAGTCTTCCTCAAGTCGACCGTCAACGTGTTCGGGGTCGGAATCGGCAAGCCCATCAGCTTCGACGGACCGCGGGCGAGAAGGACATGCTCGCGGCGAACGTCGGTGCGTTCGCGCGCGCGGCCCGACGGCGCCGACCCGCTGCGTGCGTACCGCGTCGGTCCCTAAGCGGAAAGTCGATCGGGGCGAAGGTGGCGAGCGTGGCGGTTGGCA
Organism: uncultured Actinomycetes bacterium; assembly: GCA_963761055.1. Taxonomy (GTDB): domain Bacteria; phylum Actinomycetota; class Acidimicrobiia; order IMCC26256; family PALSA-610; genus PALSA-610. The sequence continues at coordinate 202,926 of CAVXFO010000002.1, forward strand.
CTCCCGCCGACGACGCGGCTGCGCTGTGCAGTACTGCGCGCTCGCACGGTGGACACCAAGCCGGCCTCGGTGCCGGCACTGGTATGGGGCACGGCTCGCAAATCTGCGACCGTCGTCATCGTGATCAACGGGACGATCGCCGGCGTGTCACCGACCTTCACCGACGGCGATACGCCCCGCCGGTTCGCGATGATGCTCCCCGAAGTCCTCCTGCGGGCCGGCGACAACCACGCCTCGGCCTACGAGCTCGACACCGGCGCTGCCGGCGGTGCGCCGACCCTTCATCCGATCGTTCTCGCGGCGGGCTGATCTCGTCTGCACGGACGCGGGCTGACTTGTGACGGTTGAGCGCTCTGCGTGCCTTTTGGTCCGCGGCTTTGCCACTAGGAGTGGCGACGGTTCGGCCACTACGATTCGCAGGTCTGGACTGGGGACGGACCGATGAGGCGCCGCTTTCGACGGTCCTGAAGGGGGGGGGATCAGCAGTGGCGCTCGAATCGACCAACGCCCCGATCGCGATCACCGGCATGCACCGCTCGGGCACGTCGATGATCACCCGTGCGCTGCACGATTCCGGTCTGCACCTCGTCGGGAGCGAGGCCTCCGAGCTCATCGACGCGGCCGAGGACAATCCGGAAGGGTTCTGGGAGAACAAGGCGATCGTCGCCTGTAACGACGAGCTGCTCGAGGCGACCGGCGGGTCGTGGGACAATCCGCCCGATCTGCCTCCCCAGGCCGTCGACGATCGGCGGGTCGCGCACGTCGCCGAGGCCGCCGCTACGGCCTTGCTGGCGCTCAGTGAGCACGACCACTGGGGTTTCAAGGATCCCCGAACCTGCCTCACCGCCGGCTACTGGCTCGATCTCCAGCCCGACCTGCGGTTCGTGGTCTGCGTCCGCCATCCACTCGAGGTCGCGCTGTCCCTGAAGCGGCGCAACCAGAATTCGTACTCGCTCGGGCTCGCGCTCTGGGAGCGGTACTACGCCACGGTTCTCGAGCGTCGTGCCCGCCGAACGCCGGCTCGTCACGCACTACGACACGTTCTTCGTCGACCCGGAGGGCGAGATCGAGCGCTTGTGCGCGTTCGCGGGCCTCACCGCGGCCTCCCCGCGGGTACGCACCGACCTGCGCCACCACACGATGCAGCGTCGATCTCGCCGATGCCGGCGTGAGCCCGAGCCTGCGCGCGCTGTACGCCGATCTCTGCCGCCAGGCCGGGATCGTCGACCGTTCCCGACTCGCCTGCCGACGAGGGGCGGGTCCGGCGCCTGATCCTCGACGGGGCGGTGGCGCAACGGCACGCCGACCAACGTCAGGAGGCGATCGACCGGCTTCAGGACCGTGAGAAAGAGCTGCGCGCCGAGTTCGTCACGCGGGAGGCCGAGCTCCGGGCGGAACGGAACGCGCGTGGAGGCCGAGCTCGCCCAGCGGGTACGCGAGTTGGAGCAACAGATCCAGCGGGAACGGATCAACACCGAGAACCAGCACCGCCAGCGCATCCGCGAGCTGGACGCCAAGCTCGTGCGTACCCGCGAAGAAGCTGCCGCTCGCGTCGAGAAACTGCACGCGGACGCGATGCAGACGATGCGGGGCCTGACCGAGTCGGTGACCCGGACCGACGCCGCCGTCACAAGCATCGACGCGCGCACGCGTGCGCGACCGCGTCGCGCGCCTCGAGGTCGTGGTAAAGGCGACCGCGGCCGGCCCCGTTCGCAAGCGCGTTCGCAAGTCGGCCGGCCGCGCGGCTCGGGGCGGACGGCGTTTCGTGCTGCGGCCGGGCCGGCGCGTTCGTCGACACCGGGCGCCGGTCCGCGGCGCCGGCAGCACGGGTGGTTGCGGATCAGCTTCCCGCTCCGGCCAAGTTCCAGCTGAAGCCGCGCGCGGAGGTTGTTCCGGAGGGGAACGGCGGAACCCCTGCCGACCGCGAAGGCCGTCGGCAGGAAGCTCGCGCCGAAGGTCCGTGTCGCCACCCGGCGGCTTCCCGCGCCCGCGCAGAAGACGTTGCGCACGAGCGAGGCTCGCCTGCGGCACGCCGTCGCCGAACCGTGGGCGTCGGTGCGCAAGGGCGTGCGCCGGCTCCCGGAGCCCGCGCAGAAGTTCGTCGCGCCGATCGTGGCGGGCGATCGAACGGCTGCAGAGCCCGGTCGCGCCGAGCGTCACTTCCGAGCCGCGGCCCAAGGCGCCTCCCACCCCGAAGGGCCCGGCACCGCGGCGAGTGGAAGGACGCGGTACGAGGCGCATGGTCCGGTCCGCGTTGGCGCCGGGACAGCCGTGGCTCGTCGTCATGCCCGGCAGCCCCCGGGATGTCGGCGACGCCGCTCCGCAGTCGACGACCTTCCCGCACACCCGCCAGGGCCGACCCTTCGCCGACGACCTCGCCCACGTCGCTCATCTCGAGGCTCTTCGCTTCGACGGTCACCGCTACCTCGTGCTGCCGGAGGGCTCCCGGCCGTGGTTCCGTCAGCAGGCGGAGTTCCGCGATCATGTCGTCGCGCACCTACCGGGCGGTCGTCGACGAGGAGGGCGCGGGCGCGGTTTTCGACCTGTCGGTAGCGGCGGCCGTCGGGCTCCCGATCGTTGCGCGGCGAGGTCAACCGGCTCGCGGCTTCCACGGCCGACATCCCGGCCGTCCTCGAATGGACGGACCTCGACGTCTCCGGGCGAGCTCGTCGGGCTCGCGACGTTCCGATCCCCCGACGACGATCGGCTGCCGTACCTCGATCACAGCGTCGATGTCGTTGTCGTCGACGCTGCGGCACGATCTCGACGAAGCGCGGCGCGTCGCGGCTCTCGGCGTGGTCGTCGTGAGCGAGGGCGGGTCGGGGATCGAGGTGCACGATGTCGTCGAGGGCTCCAACCCGGATCCGGCGCGGCGCGGAGCCGGCGCCGCACGCGTGCTCGTTGTCGCGAGCGGCACCGGCGATCGCTGGCGCGGCGCAGCTCGGCGACCGGGTGGCGGCGGCGGGGGCCGAGCTCCACTTCGGCGAGATCGACGCGGGAATGGTTGCCGAGTTCGCGGCCTACGACGTCGTCGTCGTGCTCGAGCCGTACGTCCTGCCGCTGCCCGGTGTCATCGAGGCCGCGGCCGCGGTGGCCGCGGCCGAACCCGGCGCGGCGGTCGCGGGCAAGGTCGTTCGCGCCGACGGCCGCCTGGAAGGCGCGGGAGGCACGGTCTTCGCCGATCGGTCGCTCGGTTTGATCGCCGAGTCGACCACCGACCTGCGGGCGCCGTGGCACGACTACGTGCGGCCCGTGTGCTGGGCACATGGTCTCGTTGCCGCGGCCGCCCCGTTGTGGCTCGCGGTCGAAGGTCCGGGTCGCACTCACCGGCCGGCCGTTCGTCCGGGAGTGGTGCGCGGCTCTATGGGCTCGCGGCGACGAAGTCCGGTACCAGCCGTCGGTCGTCGCGGTCCGGGTAACCGGTGACGGCGGCGAGGCGTCGACCCCGCTCGCAGAGTCGGCGTGGCAGCGGGTGCTCGATCTGCGTCCGGCCCGGCCCGACGAGTTGAGCGACGGCGCGTGGCGTTTCCTGATCGCGCGACGACGATGTCGAGGCGTGCCGCGGATGAGCAAGCGTCGCGCGCTCGTCGTACACACGCGGATGCCGGCCTTCGACCGCGACAGCGGCTCGCAGGACATCGACAACACTCTGCAATTCCTCCTACGCGCCGGCTGGCAGGTCACCTTTCTCGCCCGCGAAGAGCAGGCGGAGGAACGGCACGCGCGCCGGCTGCGACAGATGGGCGTCGCGACGCACAGCGGCTTCGGCGCGGCCGAGCGGGTACTCCGTTCCGGCGGCTTCGACCTCGTGCTGATCGCATTCTGGGAGCCGGCGGCGGAGCTCCTACCGCTGGTCCGCAAGCTCTGTCCCGACGCCCGTGTCGTCGTGAACTCGATGGACGTCCACTTCCTGCGCAACGCCCGGGGGGCGTTCGGCCAGCGAGTCCCGCTGGCAGCTGCGTTCGGGAACGAGGCAACGCGCGAGTTGAACACGTACAACTCGGCTGACGCCGTAATCGCGGTCTCCGACAAGGAACGTGACCTCCTCGCCGATTTCCTGGGCGAGGGGCGCGTGTTCACGCTTCCGCTCGCCGAGGACATCGACCGCTCGCCCTATCCGCTCGACCGGCGGCGCGGAATGTACTTCGTCGGGAACTTCCGCCATGTGCCGAACCGGGAGGCGGTGGAGTATCTCTGCGCCGAGGTGCTGCCGCTGCTCGACCCGGCACTGCTCGAGCGGCACCCGCTGACCGTGCTCGGCAACTGGCTCGATCAGGTGACGCTCGACATCGACCCGGCCGCGCCGGGCGTCCGGCAGGTGGGTTGGGTTCCATCCGTCCGGCCCTATCTCGAGCAGTCGCGCCTGGCGGTCGTCCCGCTGCTGCACGGCGCCGGAGTGAAGCGCAAGGTCATCCAGTCGATGATGGCCGGGACGCCGGTGGTGACGACGCCGGTGGGCGCCGAAGGTCTCGACCTCGTACAGGGCGAGCACGCGCTGATCGCGGCCGACGCCGCCGACTTCGCGTCCGGCATCAGCCGGCTCCTCACCGAGGACGATCTCTGGCACCGACTCGTCGCGGCCGGTGCGCTGCATGTCGATCTCCGCCACGACGTCGGTGTCGTCGAGCGCACGTTCGGCGAGATCGTCGAGCAGGTGATGTCTCGCCGCGGGCGACCCGTCTCGGGCGGTGCGGAACCCGCCCCGCGATTCACGGGCGTCGACGGCGAGCAGATGCAACAGGTCATCCGCCGACGGGTCCAGATGATCGGCCGTCCCGGCGAGATCGTGCTCGTCGCGTCCGGCGGCGACGACGATCTCGTCGAGCTGGGGTCACATCCCGGATGGCATTTCCCGCAAGGCCGCGACGGTGGCTGGGCCGGTTACGACCCCGTCGACGGAGACGCGGCGATCAACCACCTCGAGGCCCAGCGCGCGCGCGGCGCGCGCTGACTTCGTCGTTCCCAAGACGGCGTTCAGCTGGAGGTACCGCTACCCGGAGCTCTTCGACGCGCCTCGACGCGGCGTACCAGCGCGTCCATCTCGACGAGCATCTGGTGATCTACGATCTCGGCGCCACCACGCGGGCGGTCGAGCTCGTGCCGGTTCCCGCGGCGCGGGTGCGCGTCGTCGGAACCTATGCCGCGCAGCGCACGGGGCCGCCACCCGGGCTCTTGGCCGAGCTCGGCGCGAGCACCCGGCTCTCGGTCGACCAGCACTGGCGGGCCGACACGACTGCGGCCGATCCGATCGACGCCGACGCCGACTTCGTCGTGTACGTGCGCGACGACGCCATCCTGCCGAGCCGCTTCCTCGACACGCTGATCGCGACCCAGGTCACCCTCGACGTCGACCGCCTGCAGCCGACCCACACCGGCGGACCGGGGGGCGGGCCGCCGGTCGCGGAACGCCATTTCGGGTCGGTCGCCCGCGAGATCGACGAGGTGACCTCGCTCCCCGTGCTCTCCGTGCGCGCCGGTGCCGACGCCGATGGCCCGGTGACGCTGGCCGACAACATCAGCGTCGGCTTGCGGGATCCGCTCCCTCGGGCCGCGCCCGGTGCCGCGCTCGTTCGCCGGGTATGGGTTGGCGATGCACAACGGCGCCCTTGCGTCGTGGTGCGCCCGGAGCCGGCCGTGACGCCCCGTATCAGCGTGTTGATCGCGCACGTACGAACGACCCGCGCTCCTCCGGGCCTGCCTGGAATCGTTCGCCGCGCAGACGCTCGAACCCTTCCAGTTCGAGGTGGTGGTGGTCGACGACGGGTCGCGCGACGGCGACCTCGAGTCGGTGCTCGACGAGGTGCGCGATCGGATCCAGGTCGTCGGCCTGCGGATCGAGCACGGCGGGCGCAGCGCCGCCAAGAACCACGCAGTGTTCCTGGCCCGCGCACCGATCGTCTTGTTCTTCGACGACGACGACCGTGCCGCTCCCGACTATCTGGAGCGGCACCTCGCCGCGCACGACGCCAAACCCGGCGAGGCGGTCGCGATCCTCGGCCACACCGACTGGGCGCCGGAGCTCGAGCTGACCCCCCTCATGCACTACATCACCGACGTGGATCGGCTGATGTTCGCGTACGAGCGCCTCGGCGACGGCCAACAGCTCGACTGGCGGGGATTCTGGGAAGGCCGGATCTCGTGCAAGCGCGCGCTGCTGGTACGCCACGGCCTGCATGATCAACGGCTCGGCTATTCGATCGACATCGAGATGGGATGGCGGCTCGGCCCCCTCGGGCTGCGCGTGATCTACGACGCGTCCGCGCGCAGCCTCATGGCTCGCCCGATCGACTTCGAGGCGTTCTGCGACCGCACGGAAGCGAAGGGCCGCGCGCACGCGATCATCGCCGCGCTGCATCCGGGAACGGAGATGGCGACGCGCCTGCAACTCCACGACGCGGCGAAGCTCTGGGAGGACAAGCGCCTGACCGAGCCCGGGCTCCGCCGGCGCGTCGCGGCTCTCGAAGCGAAGAGTCAGGCTGACCCTTCCGCGCTCGACGAGTTGCACTCGGCATACCGTGAGATGTTCCGTCTTCTGCACGCCAAGGGCGCGGCGGGAGCGACCGAAGGGGGCCCCGCCATCAGTTCCGACATGCCGACGACAGTGCATCCGTTCCCGAACACCGATCCGGAGATGGTGTACGACGCCACGCCGGCCGGAACCGATGTCGAGCCGCTCCTCAGCATCTCCATTCCGGTGTGGAGTCGAACTCCCGAGCTGGCCGAGATGGCGCGCCGCACCATCGAACGGATCTGGGAGGTCGCGCGGATCCCGACCGAGGTGATCGTGGTCGACAACGGCTCGCCGTACACCGAACCTCGGCTCCCGGCCAGGGTGCACCGGTATCCGGAGAACAAGGGTGTCGCGACCGGTTGGAACACGGGTGTGCGGCTCTCGACCGCGCCTGTGGTGGTGGTGCTGAACAGCGACTGCAAGGTCCAGCCCGGTTGGGACGTCGCGCTCTACGAGGCTGCGTACGACGGCCGCCGGGTGGCGTTCCCGTACACCGATCATTGCGACGGGCTCGGGTTCTCGATTCCGGACCAAGGGGGCACGTCGGGCTGGTGCTTCATGCTCGCCCGGTCGCTCTACGACGAGATCGGTGTGTTCGACGAGTGGTTCAATCCGGCGTTCCTCGAGGACACCGACTACTGGCATCGGGCCTGGCAGATGGGAATCGACCTCACACCCGTTCCTGCGGCGCGGGTCGTGCACGCGTGGCGGACGACCTTGAGCACCGACGCACGCGTCGACATGTTGTTGCAGGGTCACCGGTACAAGTACGGATGGAAGCACGGAGTCGACCCGCACCGGGCGCCTCCGTACTACAACCGCGACATCGTCGAGTTCGTCGGATCCTTCCGGGTACCGGATCCCAAACGCGATCCGGGGCCGGATCGGCCGCGGGTGTTCGGGATCGGCCTCAACAAGACAGGTACGACTTCGTTGCACGAGGCGCTGTCCGCCCTCGGTTACGAGAGCTTGCACTGGGGCGGACCGGCCGTGCGCAAGCTCGTCGAGGTGAGTCTCGAGCTCGGCGACCCGTTGCTGTCACGCGTCGATCCCCACGTCGACGCGTTCAGCGACATCCTCGCGCTCTCCCAGAATTACGAGCTGCTCGACGCGGAGTACCCCGGAAGCCGATTCATCCTCACGGTGCGGCCGGTCGACGATTGGATCGAGAGCCGGCGCCGGCACGTGGAATCGAATATTCGGCGCCAGGCGGCGGGCGAGTACCACGGAGGGTTCGTCACGGTCGACGAGCCCGCCTGGAGGCAGGAATGGACATCGCACGTCGAGCGCGTCCGCGAGTACTTCGCTGGTCGTAGCGACTTCCTCGAGCTCGACATCACCGACAACGCGAGTTGGGAGCCGCTCTGCGATCTCCTCGACCGCCCGTCGCCCAGGGTCGCGTTCCCCTGGATCAATCGCAACGAGAGGTGTTGACGATGGTCGACTACGGACATCACGCGCAGAACGACCGGTGGGCGATCGAAGCCGTGTTCCCCGGCTTGCGGGGCGGTTTCTTCGTCGAGGCTGGCGCTTGCGGAGGGCTGCAGGGCAGCGCGAGCTACGTGTTGGAGCGCGAGTTCGGCTGGAAGGGCATTTGTGTCGAGCCGCTCGACAAGTACTACGAAATCCTGGTGCAGCGACGCTCGTGCTCGACCGATCCGCGCTGCTTGGCTGGCGTGACCGGCGACGTGGTGGAGTTCCTGGCCTTTCCTGACGATCTGCCGCGCAGCGGGATCCGCTCGTTGAACAAGAACACCTTCCGTCCAGCCGCGACGGTTCAGTCGTGGGCGGAACGTTCGGATGCTACGAGCGAGACCTCGAGGAAGGAGACGGTCACCTTCAGCGATCTCCTCGAACAACACGGCGCACCCGCGGTCGTCAATTATCTGTGCCTCGATGTCGAGGGTGCCGAGATGACGATTCTCGAACCCTACGACTTCGAGTCGGACCGCCGCATCCTCGCTTTGAGCATCGAAGGTTCGAGTTGCGACGCAATGCTCGCGGGCCGCGGGTATGTGCAAGTGACGAATCCGTACACGCCCAGCCCGATCGACCACTATTTCGTCCACCCGACCCTGCGTGCGCAGGTCCGAGATCTGGTGATCCGATGACGATACAAGGCAGTGGTCATCGTGAGATCCCCGACGACCGCCCCCGCATCTTCGGCATCGGTTTGAACAAGACGGGCACGATGTCGCTCGACAAGGCGCTCGACATCCTGGGCTTCCGGAGCCTGCACGACGGCGGTCCCGAAACCCATCAGGCGGTGCTGCGCGCCGTCAAGGAGAACGTCCCGCTCCTGTCGTACTTGGATCAGAGCTGGGACGCCTTCTCGGACATCGGTCTGTTGACCCGGCGCTTCCGGATTCTCGATGCGCAGTACCCGGGCAGCAAGTTCGTGATGACGGTCCGGCCCATGCACAAGTGGCTCGACAGCCGGCGCCGCCATGTCGAGCGGAACATAAGGCTGAAGGAAAGCGGGGAGTACGAGGGCTCGTTCCTAGTGGTCGACATTGACAAGTGGATGCGCGAATGGGAAGACCACACGAACAGGGTGCGCGACTTCTTTGCGAACCGCAGCGACTTTCTCGAGATCGACCTGACCTCGAATCCGCAGTGGGGGCCGCTGTGCCGGTTCCTCGGCCGTAGCGTGCCGGCGACGCCGTTCCCCTGGGTGAATCGAGACGTTGCGCTCCATCGGTCGAACGATGTTGACGTCTGAAGAAGCGAGTTCGAGTTTCGCTCGCGCGTTACAGGGGCGCTCGGGTAGTCACCTTGCCGAACTGGGTGCCGTCGCCCGTTCGGAGTATGCGCTCAGAGGTGCATCGCGAATTTGCGCTCGTTGCGCAAGAAGACCTGAATGCCGAGGGCGAGCAGGCCCGCCGACCAGGCGGCCGTTTGGAGCAGGAGGAACAGGTTCGGCGCCTGGCCCGAGAAGACAGCCTGATAGTTGGAGAAGAGGGCAAAGAGGGGCTGCCAACCTATGAGGAGTTTGGCGCTCGCGGGGAGGAGTTTGACCGGATAGACGACTGGTGTCGCAAAGAACAGAACGCGGTTCACGTACGTCATGATGTTGCTGGCATCCGGCACCAGGGTGACGAACGTCGAGACCAAGAGGGCGATGCCGACGCACATCCCGACCTGGAGCACGAAGATGAGCGGCAGGAAGATCAAGCCACTTCCGATCCTGCCGCCGACCAACGGAAACAGCACGACGAGCACGCACGCGGACGGAATGAAGTTGCGCACAGACTTGTAGACCGACGTCACCGGCAGCAGCGCGCGCGGGAAGGTCGAGTTGAGGATGAGGCCCCTGGATCGCTTGATTGATGCGCCCCCCTCGCCCAGCGCCGCCATGCTGATGCCGAACAGGAAGAATCCAGCAATGAGCACAGGCAAGAACTGACTTTGTGCCGCGCCGCGTCGCAGGACGGAGTACAGGAAATAGTAGATACCGGCTTGGAACAGCGGGTCGAGCACGCCCCAGATATTTCCGAGCGCGGTGCTCGACCGAAGGCTGCGCACGTCGGCGCGCACGAGTTCCTTCATGAACTCGCGCCGGTCCCAGAGCGCTTCGACGTATTCTCGGATATCGGGCAGGACCGTCGTGTGTGGTTCGAACACGTACACCACGTCGCTGTACTCGCCGGCGTCGTTCACGAGGTCATCCGGCAACGTCGTCCATACCGAGGGATTCGATCCGGCAATAGCGCATGTACTTGTTCACGACCTCGTCCGGATCCCCGAACTCCGCGACCCGGCCCTGGTGCAGCCACAGGGCTTCCGTTGCCATCATCTTCACCGAGCTGAGTCCGTGGGTCACGAGAATGATCGTGCGGCCCTCGCCGATGAGCTGCCCGGTCTTCTCGGCGATGTGCTCGCTGAAGGCGGCGTCGCCGCCCGTCAACGCCTCGTCGATGAGCAGGATCTCGGGATCCAAGAACACAGCGATGGACGACGCGAGGCGCATCCGCATGCCTCCCGAGTACGAGCGCATCGGCAGATCGAGGTATTCGTCGAGTTGGGCGAACTCCCCGATCTGCTCGGAGAGGTCGTCCAGACGTTCGGGCGAAAGCCCGCTGGCCAAGCCGCCGAGCTTGATGTTCTCGCGCCCGGTGAGCGCGTCGCTGAAGCCGATGCCGGGACTCAGCAGGTTCAAGCGGCCCCGCACCGTCACTCGACCGGTTTCCGGTGGAAGTACTCCGGTGATCACACGACACAAGGTTGATTTCCCGGCACCGTTGCGCCCGATCACGGCGAGCACCGAACCGCGGGGCACGACGAAGTTCACGTCTCGGAGTGCCGGGATCAAGCGATCGGACGCCGCCTGCTCGCGGAACAGCAGGCGGCGAACGTCGGACATGAGGTTCACCGAGTCGATCCGGACGCGGTACGAAGCCGAGACGTTCTCGACCTCGATCGACGGCAGCGCCGGTGCATCGGCCGCGTCCGGGACGGGAACCGATTCCAGTGACGTCACTCGCCTGCTCCGCCGGCGGGACCCGGCGAGCCCCGCAGCTCGAGCAGCTCGGCGGCCCGGACGAGCTCGGCAACCTCGGGGTCCATCTGTAGCACGCGGCGGTCCTTGGTACGACCGTTCGGGAGGCGCTCCGACAGGATGTGGGAACTGATCAAGTTCGGCCGATTTTCGTCGCGCGTCAAGGTGTTGAGCTCGTTCATGATGCCGATGATCTCGCGCACCGTCAGCTGCACCTTGCGCGCTACCTCGGCGGCGTCGATCTCGTTGCTGTCGGCGGCGTCCCTCGCCACGAAGGCCAGCAGCGAGCGGCTCGCTTCGTCGACCTCGCCGAAGATCGTGTTGACCGACTCCGCGTCCCAGGGCTCGATCGAGGCCCGCGCAATGGCACGCAAGATGAAGTTCATGACGGCCTCGACGTGTTCTTCGGGCACCGGCATCATCACGTACGGCATCGGACCTCCCTCGCTGCGAGGTTACAGAGTAGGCGCTCCCCGCGGCCAGCCGCTCTCGGCCGCAGCGGGCGAAAACGCGGGCGTTATCGGCGCGTTCGCGCCATCCTGCCCGAGCCGCTTCGAGGGGTCGCGGTGAAAGCCCTTCCCGACACAACGAAGATGCGAGTCATCGCCACGTATCTCCGGAGAGTCGGTCCAGCGCGGCGATCAGCTCCGTCGCCCGGTGATCGAAGGTGTGGGCGCCGATCACCGCGGCCCTCCCGCGCTCGGCGACCGCGCGCGCGGCGGCGGGATCCGAGAGCGCGGCGTCGACGAGCTTTCGCAACTGCCGCGGATCGTGATATTCGGGGACGCCGCCGTCGAAGAGCTCCGCGAGGCCGGCGACCGGGTCGGAGATCACCGGCGTCCCGCACGCGAGGACGTCGTACAGCCGGTTCGACACGAACCCCCAGCGCTGCATCGTGCGCCAGTGGTCGTTCAGCACGACGCCGGCGGATGCGTACACCGCGGGGAGCTCGATGTTGTCGACGTGATCGGCCACCACGAGCGACGGGTCGACGAGATCACGCCAGCCGGCGCCGTAGATCCTGGGGCGCAGCCCGACCGAGAGGGCATCGGCGACGGCGGGCCTGAGCACGTCCCGGGTCTTCGCCACGACCGTGACGGCGTGCCGGTGCTCGGCACGCGCGGGCCGGGGATGGAAGCGGTGCTGATCGGTCGCCTGCAGAAGGACCTCGACCGGCGTCGAGGTGCGGTCCCGGAGGTGTTCGGCGAACCGGGGCGACGCCACCATCACGAGGTCGGCCGCGTCGAGCTCCTCGTCCTCGATCGATTCCGGATGGCTGATGATCCAGAGCACGTGGACCTGGCCCGGCGTGCGGCGCACGGGAGTCAGTCCCCGCAAGACGAGGTGTACGTCGTGAACGCGCCCGGCCGGGTGGTCGGCGAGATCGGCGGTCTGGACCCGGACCTCGTTTCCGAGCCTCCGGAGCGCGGCCGCGAACCCCTCGGCGAGGTGCCAGTCGCCCCACTGCTGCGCGACCTTGGCCGAGGGTGCGGCCACGGTGACGACGAAGCGACGTGACGAGGCGCCCCTCGCCTGGGCAAGAGATGACGAGCGGACCGATGACCGGGCCGCCCGTACGAGCGCAGGACCGTTGCGGTCGATCGTCGCTCGCCACGCGCGCCCGGCAGGGTCGACGGGGCGGTCGAGCTCTTGGCGCGTGGCGACGGGGCGGCGGTCGATCACGACCGCGCCGGGCACGACCAGGATGCGACCTCCACCCGCGTGCAGCCGTAGGCAGAGCTCGATGATCGCGGTGTCGAGATCGTCGACCAACGGCAGTCCCCCGGCCGCGCGGCACGCGGCCCGGTCGACCAGGACGCACGCGGCCGACGCGGCGTCGACCTCCTGGGGAGCACGGTGCGGATCGGCAGGTTTTCCCGCGCCGGCGGCCCGCACCTCGGGAAGACCCTGCGCGTCCAAGGCGACCAGCAGGCCGGCCGAGCGCACGAGCTCGTCGTGCGGGGTCGCCCGGCGGCGGTCGCGGCGCGGATGCACCGACACGGGGACGGCCGCGACGACGTCTCCGCGTACCTGCTCGGCGAGGCGCGCGAGCCATGTGTCGTCGACCGGCGCCGTGGTCGCGCGCATGACGCACACCAGATCGTGGTCGCGGCCTTCGATCGCGTGCCGTACGGCGCCCACGGTGTCGCCCCCACCGTCGACGACGACCGTCTCGACGGATTCGCGTTCGACGGATCCGCGCGGCGCGGGCGAGGCGTCGGGCCCCGCAGTGCCGACCAGGACGAGCAGGATGCGTCGATCGTCGTCCGGGGGCGGAGGAAGGTGCGCCAGCGCCGCCGCGATCGCGGCGAGGCCGCCGCCGGGCCGGCGTCCGATCCCGGCCAGGGCGAGCCGCGCGCGCGGACGAGTGCCGGGCGCGGGAGCTCGCGGCGCGCAACCGCCTCTGAGCCGGGGTGAGGCGTCGCTCCAGGGCGAGGAGCGCACGCACGCTGGGCCGGTGTCGGAGCGCGGCGTAGTCGTCGGCGCGCTGGCGGGCGACTCGGCGCCAGTGGTCGGTGGCCGCCCGCTCGGCGTCGAGATCGGCCTGGAGCTCGCCCGCGGGACGCTCACCGCGACTTCGGCCGGCCGGCATCCTGCGAGTATGCCATCGGCCGGATCGGGGGCGCGACGGCGCTGCTACCGTCTGCGTCTCCAAGGACGCGGAGACGCCACGAACCATGTTTCCTCTGTGGGATGTCGCAATCGCACCGGTGCTCGCTGCCGCCCGGGTCGGGCGCGTCGTGGAGATCGGCGCATTACGGGGCGAAACGACCGTCAAGATGCTGCACGATCTCGGTCCCGAGACGGTGCTGCACGTCATCGACCCTGTCCCCGACTTCGACCCCCGGGAGCACGAGCGCGAGTTCGCGGGCCGCTACTACTTCCACGAGGCGCTGAGCCTCGACGTCCTGCCCACGCTCGAGCCGATGGACGCGGCCCTCATCGACGGCGACCACAACTGGTACACCGTGTACCACGAGCTCAGGTTGCTGGCCGAGGCCGCCCGCCGGGGTGGCGCACCGTTGCCGATCCTGATCCTGCACGACGTCCTGTGGCCGTACGGGCGTCGTGACCTCTACTACGCGCCGGAGCAGATTCCCGAGGAGTTCCGCCAGCCCTACGCGCAACAAGGCATGCGGCCCGGGAGCCGGAAGCTGGTGGAGCGGGGCGGCCTGAACCCCACGATGTTCAACGCCGAGGTCGAGGGCGGGCCGCGCAACGGGGTGATGACCGGGCTCGACGACTTCATCGCCGAGTACGACAAGCCGGTACGCCGCGTGCATCTCCCGATCTATTTCGGGCTCGCGATCGTGGTGGAAGAGGAGCGGCTCGCGCGCGAGCCCGAGCTCGCGGCGGCGCTCGACCGGCTGGAGGGCAGCGACGGCCGCTTCGACCTGCTCGAGGTCGCCGAGCAGGTCCGCCTGCGGGCGATGATCTTCCAGCACAACGTGTTCTTCCAGCGGTCGGAGCAGTTCGAACGGGCGACGGCTCGGTACCTGGACGTCGTCAAGGCGGCGCTGCTCGACGAGCACTACCTCGAGAACGAGTTGCGACTCGAGTTGCTCTCGAACCCGTCCGCGAGCGCACGACGCAATCCCGAGGTGCTGCGCGATCCCGTTCGTCATGACCAGCCGGGGTTCCGGAGGCTCGTACGACAGCGCATCGGTCCCGCCGGTCCGGAAGTTCGCGCTGGCACACTCGTTCCTCCCGTACACCGCGATGGGTCGCACTCAACTCGACCATCTCCACGACGCGCTCGACACGATTCGCGAGGAGTCGGTGCCCGGCGACTTCATCGAGTGCGGGACGGCGCGGGGCGGCGGCGCGATGTTCATGCGCGCGTACTTCGAAGCGTGGGAGATCGCCGGTCCGGAGGTCTTCGTCGCAGACCGATTCCGAGCGTCCCCGGAGCCTGACAAGGCCCCGACGATGCCTGCTGGAGGTGTCGCGGGCTTCCACGCCGATCTGAATCTCGTGCGCGACGGCTTCGCGCGCTTCGATCTTCTCGATGAGCGCGTCCGATTTCTCGAAGGTCCGATGCACACGACACTGCCCGACGCGCCGTTCGGCGAACTCGCGCTCGTGCGCATCGGGCCTGGAATCGGCAGCGAGACGCGGACCGCGCTCGATGCCTTGTACCGAAAGCTCGCGGTCGGCGGCTTCGTGGTCGTAGACCAGCGCGCGCACCCGTCGGCACGCGGGC
Source organism: uncultured Actinomycetes bacterium (assembly GCA_963761055.1). Classification (GTDB taxonomy): domain Bacteria; phylum Actinomycetota; class Acidimicrobiia; order IMCC26256; family PALSA-610; genus PALSA-610. The sequence goes on from CAVXFO010000002.1 coordinate 218,139, forward strand.
ACGTCGAAGCGTTCCGAATCGAGAACCACATCACCGCACCGGTCGAACGAATCGACGAGCTGGCGATCTCGTGGCGAAAGTCGGCGGCCGACATGGCGGTGTCGTCTCCCGCCGCCGAGGCTCCCGTCGCGGGCGCCTCCCGTCCGCCGCTCGCGCCCGCTGCGCCGGTCGACGCGGTCGACCTCACGGTTGTCGTCGTCATGTACAACATGCGTCGCGAAGCCGTCCGCACGTTGCAGTCGCTCTCCCGCTCGTACCAAGAGGATGTGAACGACCTCGACTACGAGGTCATCGTCGTGGAGAACGGCTCCTCACCCGAGGAGAAGCTCGGTGCCGACTTCGTTCGGAGTTTCGGACCAGAGTTCCGATATCTCGATCTCGGTGCCGACGCGGCGCCGTCTCCCGTCATGGCGCTCAATCGCGGGATCCGCGAGGGTCGGGGCCGCGCGCTCGCCTTGATGATCGACGGTGCGCACGTGTTGACACCCGGGGTATTGCACTTCGGGATGGTCGCGGTGACGACCTACGCCCCTGCGATCGTCGCGACGCAGCAGTGGTATGTCGGACCGGGCCAACAGGGCGAGGTCATCCGCGACGGCTACGACCAGGAGTACGAGGACCGTCTGTTCGAGTCGATTCGCTGGCCCAGCGCCGGGCATCGTCTCTTCGAGATCGGTCACTTCGTCGGCGATCGCGATTGGCTCGACGGCATGTGGGAGAGCAACTGCATGTTCGTGCCGCGCTCGCTGCTCGCACAGGTGGGTGGCTTCGACGAGAGCTTCACCGTTGCCGGGGGCGGCTACGCGAATCTCGAGCTGTACGAACGTCTCGGCGCGGCGCCCGATGTCAAGGTGTGCACGATCATGGGCGAGGGTTCGTTCCATCAGGTGCACGGCGGGACGACGACGAATCAGATCGACGCCGCCGAGCGTCGATCCCGCGTCTTCGGATACAGCCAGGAGTACGCAGAGCTACGCGGACGCCAGTTCAAGGGCCCGGGCAAGCCCATCCATTTCGTGGGGCGGATACCGAACGTGGCCGCGCGCCGCTCGAAACCCCGTCGGATGTCGACGGATGCGTTCGCCGAGGGTGCGGGCGCGGGGCTCAACGACGGCCCGCCCGCCCGTCCGCTCCCGCTTCCCGACGAGCTCAAGTGGGCGTTCACCGAGGCGGTGTGGCGCACCCTGCCGTGGAGTACCGCAACGTGGTTGGGTCGGCAGGTGTCGACCGCGCCGACCGACCTGCTCGCGTACCAGGAGATCATCGCGACGGTTCGCCCGGACTGGGTCATCGAGACCGGTGCCGGCTGACGGCGGGCGGTCGCTGTTCCTCGCGTCCATCTGCGAGCTCGTCGGCCACGGAGAGGTCGTCGCGATCGGCGATTCGATAGCAGGTGATGCTCCGCGACATCCCCGTCTGCGCTATCAGCAAGGAGTCGCCTCGGACCCGCGACGAGCGCGGCGGTGCGCGACCTTGTCGGCGCCGGAACGGCCGTCGTCGTGATCGGCTCCCGTACCGATCGGGCCACGACCGTTCGGGAGTTCGACGCGTACGCGCCGCTCGTCCCCGTGGGCTCCTACGTCATTGTCACCGACACGATCGTCAACGGTCATCCCGTGTGGCCGGCCTTCGGCGCCGGTCCGGCCGAGGCGGTCAAGCAGATCCTCACCACGCACGGCGAGTTCGTCGCGGAGTCGGTGATGGAGAAGTACTCGCTGACGTTCAACCCTGGCGGATTCCTCCGCCGAGTCAGATACCGCGTCGGCGATCCCGAGGTCTCACCAGACGATCGGAACTTGCCCGGAGGGATACGCGTCGGCGGCGAAACACCACGTCTCGATCGCGTGCCGTTCCCGCGTCATCTCGGGTGTCACCGCGGTCCGGTGCAGGAGCAGCTCATCGAAGATCAGTAAATCGCCGGCCGCGAATTCGGGCCGGACGACCCCGGCGTCGCCTTTGACCCGGTCCACGAGGTCGTCGCTTACCGCCCAGGTGAAGTAGGAGCCTGCGGTACCGGTCTCGACGACCTCGTCGAATCGCCGGGGCACGATATCGAGTCCCGGCGCATCGACACCGCAATCGGTGAGGGCGAGCCAGAGGTTGATCGCGCGGATATCGGTACCGAGAAAGGCGCCATCTTGGTGCCAACCGCCCGTCGCGTCGAGCCCGACACGGCGGAGCGTGCACTTGTTCGCCGACAGCACCGGCCGGGTCCCGAGGTACTCGCCGACCATCGTCTGCAGCCCGAGCTTGTGATACAGGTCGAGCAGCTCGAACTGCATGCGCGGCGAATCGGCCAGTAGCACCCCGCCGCCGGCCCGTACCCAGTTCCGCATGCCGGGCTTCCAACTCTCGGCGAGCGCTTCCTTGTCGCCCGGTGGTTCGAAGCGCGTCCACCATGGCGAACGCGGTGCGTCCGGATCGTTTCGTGCCGCCGACGCCCTTGCGCTGGTTTCATA
>CAVXFO010000003.1:0-296583 GCA_963761055.1 uncultured Actinomycetes bacterium
TGCGCTGGTTTCGTAGGCCCGGTCGATCCCGGTCGCGAGGCTGCGGGCGTGGTCGGTGTCGATCGCGCCACGGACGAGGAGGCTCCCGTGCGCGAGGATCGCGGCGCGGACGTCGGAAGCGTTCAGCTGGGCGACGGTGGACTCCGGCAGGCCGCTCCGACCGATGGCCGCGCTGGTTCCCGGTTCGAGGGGTTCGGCGGGCCGGCACGCTTGCACCAGCCGCGGGTAGCAGCGGGCGCGCAGCGCCGCGAGCGCGAATTCCAGCTCGTCACTGCGCGCTTCGCGGTTCGCCGAGCTCAGCAGATCGATTGCCCGTTCCCAACTCTCGGCCTCGGTCGCGGCCGCGCGGTGCAGTGCCAATTCTGCCGCTCATCGATACGAGCCTCGCGCCGAGTACAGCTGCTCGGCGAAGTCGTAGAGCGCGACGTCGAGCGCGTTGTCGGATCGGATGCGTTCGACGAGACGCGCGGGCGCGTCTTCGGGTTCGGTCGCGTTCGAACGTATCGGCGTTCCGAGTTTCAGGTCGTGGAGCGGGGCGAACTCTTGCCAGAACTCCTCGAAGTGCGGTTGGAGACCGAAGGCGTCGAGGCCGGCGACGCCGCGCTTGGCCGCTTCCAGGCGCTCCTCGGAATCGGTGATGTCGGTGAGCACACCGTCACCGGGACCCATCTCGTCGGCGGCGAGCGAGAACATCCGGACCATGTGATTGCGAACCAGACCATTGAAACGGAACGGATCGTCGTAGATCTGCTCGAGAGATCGCTCGCGGTCGTCGGCGTTCAGCTTCTTTTGGTGGCGGAGGTAGGAGAGCGTGCGCTCGACCGGTGGGCGGAGCACGCTCACCGTGACGAACTTTGCGTCGAGCAGTTGCACGGTGGACAGCGGGAAGTGGCCGGCGACGAGGCGGATCTCGTCGCGGCGGGCCTTCCAGCGTTCGAGCAGGTGCGACAGCGATATCACCGAGATGCGCTTGTCGCGGCCGTCGGTCGTGTTCGGGTAGATCGCGAGGTCGTCGAAGGTCGCCCGGAATCGATCGCGCAGTGTCGTGCCCGCGGTCTTTTGGAGATGCACGATGAAGAACCGAGTCGGTTCGCTCTCCATGTACCCGGCGTTCCTCTCCCGTGCGATCTCGCGGCACCGCCTCGCAGCCAGCTCCGCGAACTGTAGCGTCGCTGGATTCTCCAGGCGACCGGCCCCAGCCGGCCGTAACACTCAGGAATGTCGAACCGGTCGGCGTCGATATCGCCGTCCCCGCGCTGCGGCCGAATTGCGGCGCATGCCCCGCTTCGTTCCGGGTAGACAGCACGTAGGATCGCGGGCATGAAGCTGCCTTGGATACGGCGTCCCGATCGTCCGCTGATCAAGGCCATCCAGCAACGGCATCCAGGTTTCAAGCAGGCCGTGTTGGCCGACTTCAGGATCGAGCGCCGCGCGAGGGGCGATCGTGATCCGCTCACGACGAAGCCGATGCTCGTCTTCGAGATCTTGCGCCTGGTCTTCGTCAGCGACGCGTTCGGCGCGCTGGTGCTGTACCGCTTCAAGGCGGCGTGCCAGCGCCGGAGCATCCCGGTGCTCCCCCGTCTCGCGCACCGCGCCGCGATCTCGTGGGCACAGATGTGCATCGGCGATCCCGTGCTCATCCATCCCGGCGTGCGCATCCCGCACGGGCAGGTGGTGATCGACGGCTTCACCGAGATCCACACGGGCGCACAGATTCGACCGTTTTGCTCGATTGGCCTGAAGGAAGGTAACTACCAGGGCCCGACGATCGAGATGAACGCGGCGGTCGGCACCGGCGCAAGGATCCTCGGGCCGTGGATCATCGGCAAGGGCGCGCGTGTGGGCGCGAACGCGGTCGTGACCCACGACGTCGAGCCGGGCGCCGTCGTCGCCGGCGTTCCCGCCCGTCGTATCAAGTGAGGCGTCGCATCAAGTGAGGCTCGCTACAGGACGATCGGCGTGTGTCTTCGCCGGGTAGGACGACGGCGCGACGAACCACGACTCGATCGCATAGCGCGTGGTCAGATCGAGGCCCACGCTCGTGCGGTGGGGCAACCGTTCGTCGAAGAACATCGCGTCGCCCGGCGCGAAGACCGGACTGACGAATCGGCGCTCCGGCGGCCGCTGCTCGGACGGTCTCCTCGGTGATCGACCACGAGAACGCGGACTCGCCGCTCTCGGCCAGGATCGAGTCGAAACGACGGGCGACGAGATCGATGGCGGGGCGCCCGGTGCCCGGCCCGCAGTGGGACAGGGATATCCAGCAGTCGACGGTGCGGATCCCTTCGCCCAAGAACGCGCCGTCCTGGTGGAAGTCGGGCCCGATCTTCCCGCTCGTCGTGCGCCGCAGGACCCACTTGTTCGCGATCATCACCGGGCGCTCGTTGAAGTACTCCTCGATAGCCCGGCTGGTTCCGGTGTCGGTGAAGACGTCGACGAGATCGCACAACGCGGTCGGCACGTCGACCGCTCGGATGAACCCTTCCTGGCCGAATCCTTCCGCCTTGGCCCGGCCGACGGCGAAGGGGACGTACCAGGGCGCGACCGATTCTTCGGGTTCTCCGGCGCGGAGCCGTTCGCGCGTGCCGTCGAAGGCTCGTTCGATGTGGTCGCGGAATCGCGCGACCTCCGACGTCGTCGATCAGGCCGTTCACGCGCAGGCAGCCGTGGTGCACGATCGCACCGCCGAGTACCGCGCCGGTCAGCTCGTTCGCCGCGATCTCGGGAAGTCCGTCCACACCCGGGAAGGGGTCGGCGAGATCCGGGGGCCACGAAGGCCGGCCGGGGGAGAGATCGAGGTCGGTAAAGGCCGCGTGGCGGAGCTCGACGATCCGTCGTTCGCGGTCGGGATCGGCGTGCAGCCGGTTCGCGCGGGACAGCTCGTCGATCAGCTCGAGCGCCGAACCGTCCCCACCGTCATGCCCCGACCGTCCGTGGTGCTCACGTGCGCAAGCGTATTCCGCGGCCGACGGGGCGAGCCCGGCCGGCTGCGTTGTCGGGGCGCACTCGTCAAGCGGTGGGACGGACCTTAGAATTGCGTGACCATGAGCTACGACTGGGCGTTCTTGCCCATGGAAGCCTCGAACGAGCTCCTCGCAGATCCGGACGCCTTGCGCGCTCGCCTCGATCGCGACGGCTATTTGTACCTTTCGCAGGTGATCGGTGGCACCGCTCGCAGGCCCGTACGTGACGGGCGACCATGAGTTCTTCGTCGGTTACGACCAGATCCAGAAGTTGGAAGAGCTCCACACGCTCGCGCACGACGACAGCCTCGTGTCGCGCTTCGTGCGTACGTACGCCGGCTCGACAAAGGTTTCGATCGCGACGCCGCCGGCGGGCGGCGCATACCCGGGGTCGAAGAGGCGATCTGATGGCTCCCGTCGCGCCGGAGCCGATTGTCGCGAACGTTCCGCGAGATACCGACGACGCTGCTGCGCGCGGCGGAAGCGCTCGTCGACGCAGGGCGCCCGCTCGACGGCATTCGGCTGCTCATGGTCGCGAACCGGAACGCCCGTGCCACGCGGATCGAAGAGCGGCTCGTGTCGTTGCGCCACGCCGCGTTCGACTCGGTCGATCACCCTCTTCCCTCGGTGATGCCGCCGGCGGTGAGGGCAAAGGGGGTCGCCACCGGCGACGGGCTCCACGCCGTCGACCCGGACGAGCTCTCCCCGGCGACGTTGCGCGACGGCCTCGCCCACCAGGGGTGCGTCTTCGTGCCGCAGTTGATCCCGTCGGCCCGGGCTGCCGCTCTGGCCCGCGGTATCGATCAGGCGCTGGCCGGCTTCGACGAGAGCGGTTCCGGACCGTCGGCGTCGACGTCACCGTGGTACGTCCCGTTCACGCCGGCGGCGGGGCGCTACCGCGTCGGCGGCCGCCGGAACTGGGTACGCGCGAGCGGCGCGGTCTGGACCGCGGACTCGCCCCGGATGCTCTTCGAGCTGTGTGCCTTGGCCGAGGACACCGGCATCGGTGCCCTGGTTGCCGACTATCTCGGCGAGCGGCCCGCGCTCGTCGGCGAACAAGTGCACGTTGCGCCGGGTGCCGGTCGACACCGCGACGAACTGGCACCAGGACGGGGCCTTCCTCGGCGCCGACGTGCGGACCCTGAACCTCTGGCTCGTGTTGTCGGATTGTGGCGCCGACTCTCCCGGGCTCGAGATCGTGCCCCGCCGCTTCGACGAGGTGCTCGAGACGGGCACCGACGGTGCCATGTTCGACTGGTCGGTCTCGCCGACGCTCGTCGACGAGCTCGCGGAGGCGACGCCGGTGCTTCGCCCGCAGTTCCGCGCGGGAGATGCGCTGCTCTTCGATCACTTGTTCCTGCATCGCACCGCAGCCGGGCCGGGGATGACACGCGAGCGTTACGCGATGGAGACCTGGTTCTTCGCTCCCTCGGGCTACCCGGACGGGCAGATACCGCTCGTCTACTGACCGGAGCGCGCAGCGTGCGAATTCGTAGAGCTCGATATCGAGCGCGTTGTCGAGTGCGATCCGGGCGCGGAAGGTCCTCGCTCACGTCTACGGGCGCCGACCGGTTCATGAAGATCGGTCGTCCGAGCTCCCACCCGAAGCGAGCGCTGAGCTCGATGCAGAAGTCGTCGAAGCGCTCCTGGAAACCGACGACGTCGACCGTCTGCAGCCGCGCCTGTGCGCGTTCGAGTCGGTCGCGGGTGAAGGCGACGGGGGTGAGGCGCGCCGTCGGTCATCTCCTCACGCGACAGCGACAGCATCTTGACCATGTGGTCGTGCACGAGCGAGAACCGGACCGGGTTCTCGTAGATCTCCTCGAGCGAGAGATCCCGATCCTCGGGGGTCGATTCCCGGTGATGGCGGAGGAACGAGAGCGTTCGCTCGACCGGCTCGCGCAACAACGTGATCGTCGTGAACGGTCCGTCGAGCAGCTCGATCGTGCAGAGCGGGAAGTGCCCGGTCACGATGCGGATCTCGTCCGCGCGCGCCCGCCATCGCTCGACGAGATGCGCGACCGACAAGACCGTGGCAGGGGGTTGGCCGTCGTCGGGGCCGGGGTAGACCTCGGCGGGCTCGAACTCCGCTTCGAGTCGGCGCCACAGCGCGGTACCGGCAGTCTTCTGCATGTGCATGAAGAAGAACCGGGGGGTCACCTCAGACCGCGGCAGCGTCGCCCCCGGCAGTCCGGCGGAGGAAGCCCCCCGGATTGAACGTGAGCCCGTGCTTCTCCCACGACGTGTCCGGCACGAAATCGCCGTTCTCGGCGAGGATCCGTCGCACGGCCTCCGCCGGGCCCGGGCCGTATCCGGGCCACACCGGATGGCCGTTGACGATCGTGTTCTCCACGATCACGTAGGAACCGACCGGCACGAGCGGGGCCAGGCCCGTGAACTCCCGGACGATGCGCGGGGTCCCGTTCGTCGAACCGAGAATCACGAGCGCGTGTGGGTGGTCGCCCGTGATCTCGCGGACGCGCTCGAATGCGATCGCCTCGTACGGAGGCTCGGAGACGTAGACGATGCGCTCGTGCTCCGGTCGATCGTGTTTGTCGTCGCTGATCGAGACGACGCGGCCGTGGCCCAGGAGCTCGCAGACGGACGCGAGAAAGAACGCGCGCCCGCCGCCGTCGGTGCCGGTCTCGATGATCCAGTCGGGACGGACGGCCGCGAGCAGCTCCTGGTAGACGAAGAGGTCGGTCGGCGCGGCCGCGAGCGGTCGCCCGAGCCACGTCATCTCCTTCCACGACAGTCCGCGCCAGAACGTTTCGATGAGCGTTGCCTTCAGCTCGTCGGGAATGGGCTCGGGAACCTGCGGAACGCCGTCGGGTCCGTCGGTCGTGCGCACACCCGAGAACGACGACCCGGTCATGCGTCGTGAGCGGGTCCGCCTCGACGGCGTCTGCCGACAGGGTGCCGACGTAGTGCATGGGCGAGGTCGGCCCGCGGAGCATCCGGCCGCGGAGATCCTGGTAATGCTCGCCGTACGAGAAGACCTTGTCGCGCCGATCGTCGTCGCCGCCTTCATTCGTCGTCGTTCCGCCGTGCACCTGGTGGAACGAACCCTCCCCGAGTATCGACACGATCGTCACGTCGGGCGAGGAGCCGAGACGCTCCCAGAGATCGAGATTCGCATAGCCGCCGCCCGGCATCGAGAAGCTGTCGTCGAACGCGCCCACTTGTTCGAGCAAGGAGCGGGGTACGAAAAGGCAGTTGCTCTCGAGCACGCCGTCGAACCAATCGCGTTCGCCGATGAAGTGACCGACTTCGAACAGGCGGTACCCGTCGGCGGGCCAGGAGATGCGATCGAACAACGCGTCTTCGTACGACTCGTCGTAGCCCTTGTCGACGACCACCGGCTGCTGACCGGGACCGACGTACCACTGTTGGGTCGCGACGATTGCGGTGCCGTAGGCGCTGAGCCCGGCCATGCCGAACTTGAGGACGCCCGGCGTGAGCACATGAGCGCCGTCGATCATGAAGGCGAGCGAGCGTCCGCGAGCGACACGCATGCCGCGGTTCAACGCGTCGGTAGGCGACGACGTCGCATCGTCGCCAAGGTCGAGGTAACGAAATTCGGGCCCGAGGCTCTCGACCAGGTCGCCGATCTTTTCGTCGTCGTCCGAGCCGTTCTCGACGACGATGACCTCGTAGTCGAGGTCATCGACGCCCTGTTGGTACGCGCGCGACAGCGAATGCAACGTCCGGGCGGCCTCCCGGCGCATGTTGTAGAAGACGACGACGACCGAGAGATCGATGGCGTCGCTCGGAGCCGGCGGCGCGATCGGCGCGCGCTCGCGGACCTCGTACGTCGCGGTGCCCGTGGGCGCGAGCACAGCAGGGTCCTGCTTTCGCCACGCCAGGCCCGACCAACCGATTCGTTGCACGGGCTCGGCGAGATTGCGGCGGACGTGGAACGCGTCGAACGCGTCGCGGCAGGCCTCGTCGGAGATGTCCTCGATGATGACGTACCCGCCCGTTGCGACTCGGTCATAGAGCAGCTCGAGCACCGTTCCGGCCTCCGCGCCGATACCTCGACCCAGGCGGAGGAGCGCAATCCGACCGATCGGCGCGTCGGGCAGGGTGGCCGCGAACGCGCCCTGGAGGAAGCGGACCCGCTCGTCGAGCAGCCCGAAGCGGGCGAAGGCCTCGCGCACCTGGTTGAGGTCGGGAAGGAGGTCGTCGACCCGGCGCGGTTCCTGCGAGGGGCGGCCGTCGGGCGCGGCTGAGGCTCGGAAGGCGTCGGCCACCCAGACGTCGCGGTCGGCGAGGTTGTTCGCCTCGAGGAACGCGCGGAGGTAGACAGCGCCTCCGCCGCGTCCGGGTCTCGCACTCGACCAGGTCGCCCGGGACTCCGTCGTCGCGGACTGCGCGCAGCGCCTCGTCGAGGTGTTGGAGTTTGAGTGCGCCCATGGCCGTGTACGGGAAGTACGCCACCGGTTTGCCTTCAAGCGTGCCTTCGCCGACCTGGCGCGCGAGTTGCAGGCGGAGGAGGTCCTTGCGCCGGAACGATTCGGGCGCGCGCACATGATCGAGGTTCACGGGCTGGCGATGCACGGCCGCCTCGAAGAGGTACTCGATGCGGATCTCGTTCTCGAGGTAGTGCTCATCGAGAAGCGCGGCGCGCAGCAGCGTGAGATAGCGGTCGTTCGCGAGCGGCGATCTGTTCGTCGCGAACGCGCAGCACGTTGTGCTCGAACACGGTTTCGTCGATACGGATCTGTTCCGAGAGCTCGAGCAGCCGCTGCTTTCCGGCTTCGGTCTCCAACCCGTCGAGCAAGGCCCGGAGATCGGGATGCTCGTCGAGCAGGCGTTCCTCCACCACGATGGCGAGCCCGAAGTAGATCGGGAGCACGATCTGGCGCAGAGGAAGGTCGTGTTCGGCCACGAAATCGTCGAGGCCGGTCATGACGCCGTTGCGCGGCCCGCCTTCGAGCTCGGCGTTGTGCAGCGTCGTGTTCATGCCGCCGCGTGGGAGGAGGGTCTTGCGGCCCGGCCTCATTCCGAGCCGCTTGTACGGCTGGCGGAACTCGGCAGGGATGTTCGACGGGTCGTAGTAGAGGTCGCGCCGGCCGTACGGCCAGCACACATCGTGGAGGATCAGGACCGGAAGCGGGCGGTCCTCCCGGCGCGACGCTTCGCGGAGCAGGCGCAGCTCGTTGTAGACGGTGTACCAGTTGTGGTCGCCGTCGACGAGGGCGAGGTCGAACGCGCCTGCGTCGGGCAGGACGTTCAGACTGAGGTCGCGGTGAAAGACGTAGCGCCCGCCGAATCGCTTCCGGTGTTCGTCGGGATCGAACTCGGGGAGCGGGTCGATGACGTGGAGCTCGGCTTCGGGACCGAGGGCGTCCAGCACGAGGACGGTGTTCTCACCCCGCAGCGCGCCGATCTCCACGACTCTCCGCGCGCCGGAGGTCCGCAGGACCGGTTCGATGACACTCTTCCAGAACGGGAACATCTAGTTCCGCCGATCGGCCGTCGTCCGGAGTTGCATGACGGCGGAATTTAGCTGGCGGCCGGATGCTGTGATCCGGGCGCCCGGGTCGCGCGCCGAGATGCCCAAACCGCCCGAGCGTGTTCATACACGTCGGCATCGGCACATTGTCGGCGGCGATGTGGGCCCGAAAGGATTTCGAGACCGCGGTCATGGATCAGACCGTGGAACCGGATCGGATCGTCGGTAGAGCGCCTCGTGCGCTGTGTCGCGGTCGGCGGGAGTCTTCACCTGGTGGTGTGTCGCAGCGCGGACAGGGCCGCTCGACCGACTCTGCGCGTGCTGCCCTGTGCTACCGGGCCTGACGGCGCAGGCGCTCTTCGGATGCTTCGACGAGGAGGCGAGCGAGCGGTCCGGGCATGTTGACCGACCAGGCCTTCGGACCGGTCTCGGTCGTCTCGTGCAGCACCGCGGTGGCCAGGACGAACAGCGGTCCGCCTGCGACGCGGGCCGCGTCGTTGAGCTCGATGAGGGTGCCGAGCGTCTCGCGCTCGCTGCGCCCGAGAACTTTGGCAGCTTCGGTGACGGGGAGCACGACGATGTCGTCGGCGCACTTGGCCGCGTGGAGTAGGAGCGTGCGCGCCTGCTCGTCGAGCCCGTCGAGAAAGCGGATGACACTGTCGAGCTCCCACAGGTCCGGCGGAACCTCTCCGGTGTTCCACTGGAGATACTGCGCGACCTCGGCCACGTACTCCTCCGGGACGGGCACCATGACGTATTCCATTGACGCGCTCCCTGTCTCGGGGCTCAGAGTAGACGGCGTCGCAGTGCGCTCGCCTTCACCGGAATCCGCCGACGCGACGACCGGCTACTCTGCGCGGCCGTGATCGTGAGCTTCGCGTTTCCGAGTCCCGCGCATCGCGTCGGTGGCGTGATCATGATCTATGAGTTCGCCAACGCCTTGGCCGGCCGCGGCCACGAGGTCCATTTCATTCACGGTCCCAAATGGCCGAATCGCGTCGACGCCGTCGAAAAGGTTCCCTTTCGTTTCGACGGTAGCGTGCAGCACCACTTCGTGGACTCGCTCGACGACCCGAGCCTGCCCGATGGAGACGTCGTCTTCGCGCCGGCGCCGGCGCGTCTCGGACAACCGGCCGTGCTCGCACAGGGCTTCCGGTTGATCGGACCGGAATGGGACCGGGCGACGTTTCGCGCTCCGGCACCGAAGATCTGCGTGGCGGGCTGGCTCGTCGACGTCGGACGTTCGTTCGGTGTGCCCGAAGAACAACTCGTGCACGTTCCCATGGGTATCGATCACGACCTGTTCGCGGTCCGGACTCCATCCGACCAGCGCGACATCGACGTCGCCACGCTCTACCACCCGTCGCGGGAGAAGGGTTGGGACGTCGCTCGTGCCGCGCTCGCGAAGCTCGCGGAGCGCCGGCGCGGGCTGCGCGCCGTCGTGTTCTCCTTGGCCGGGCCACCCCCGGAGCCGTTGCCCGACGGGGTGGAGCTCGTACTCGACCTCGACCAACGCGGTCTCGCCGACCGGGTGTACAACGCGGCGAAGGTCGTCGTGCAGGCCAGCTATCACGAAGGGTTCGGCCTCGTCGCGCTCGAAGCGATGGCGTGCGGTGCCGCGTTGGTCACGACTGATTGCGGCGGTTCGCGCGACTACGCCAAGCCCGGTGAGACCGCGTACGTCGTTGCTGCGGGCGACGACACGGGGATCGCCGAAGGTACCGACGCACTGTTGACGCGCGACGACCTGCGCCAAACGCTCGCTTCGGCCGGAGCGAGGTACGCGGACGGGTTCAACTGGGATCGCAGCGGCGAGCTGTTGGAGGCCTTCCTCGTGCGATACCTCGCCGACCCGACGTATTTTCAGCTTCCTCCGGGTGAGGACCGGAGCGAGGAGTACGCGCTGTGAGCAGCGTGGCCGAGGACACCTTCGTCTTCAACATCGTGTGGACGGGCAGAGTGTTCGCGTACCTGCGGTACTTCGTCGCGAGCCAGATCGCACACACCGACGCTCGGTTCCGGTTCGTGGTCAACGGCTGCCCGGCCGACCAGGTGTTGCTCATACAGAAGTTCCGCGACCGTCTATCCGGACCGTGTCGTCGAGGTGCTCGTCGTCAGTGACGAGATGGGCGCGCACGGCGTCGCGCTCGACGCCGCGTACGAGCAGCGCCCCGACGGCGATTACTTCTGCTTCATCGACCCCGACATCTTGGCGCGAGGGCCGTTCGTGGCCGACTTCGCCGAGCGCCTCGACCAGGGCTGTGCCGGCGTGACATCCGGTCGAGGCGTGTGGCGCGACGACGACGTGTTGCCGGCGGGCCATCCGGGCGTCGCGGGCGAGTACTTCTACGCGCCCGACGGCTTTCTGTTCGGCAGTCCGCACTTCGCGATGTACCGGCGAGCTCCGATCGACGACGTGCGCGCCCGATGGGGCATCGGCTTCAAGTCGGCCGGTCCCGACCTTTCGGACGAAGCCAAGGAACGGCTCGTCGCGATCAAGCGCAGATTCCTGCTCTATGACACGGGCAAGCTCATGAACATCTTCTTGCAGGACGAGGGCAACACGCTCTGCCACTTCGAGCACGACGCGCTGGTCCACATCGGCGGGTTGTCGCACTACTTGTCGCCGCCGGACGGTGGTGGGGGTGCCGAGGAGGCCGACTGGTCGCCCGATCAGACGGTGTGGCCGTGGCCGGTGAGCCGGCTCGAGGTCGCCCGTTTCACCGCAGCCGTGTTACGCAACCTGGGTGCAGGCCGGCCCGCGCCGGCGCTGCCGGCCGATGTCGACGAGTCGGTCGCGCCGCGGCTCGAGATGGTGCGCAACGAGCTCATCACGCTCGTGGAGACGTACCGGGATGCCGTCGACTGAACCGCGGTCAGGACCGCATGCCGTGCGCGGTCCAGTGGATGCGGATCAGCTCCAGCAGGTGTTCGTTCGCCGCGTCGAGCGCGGCGAGATCCTTGCGCACGTAGATGCACTCGCCCTGATCGAGGAAGACGAGGCCCTTGTAGAGCTCATGGGTCTCCTCCAACAACAGATCGATGTCACGCCGGGCAGCGCGGGAGTCGTACTCGAAGTAGAGCACTTTGACCGTTGGGATCAGCGAGGACAGGCTCCGGAGGACGTCGACCTCGAGGCCCTCGACATCGATCTTCAAGACGTCGATGCGCTCGATCCCGTGCTCGGCGGCCCAGGGCCCGGCCGCGCGCAGCTCGACCGGTTCGCTCTCGGCGAGGTTCTGCTCCCGGCGAAAGACCGAGCCCAGACCGGTGTCACCGTCGCCCTTGTAGAGCGGCACGGCCTCGTCGGCCGAGTGGAGCCCGATCGGGTGGACGTGCACGTTCTTGTAGTGCGCGGCATTGCGCTCGAGGATCGCGCGCGGTTCAGACCCGGGCTCGAAGGAATGGATGTCGGCGTCCGGATAGTGACGGGCGAAGTGGACGGTGGTCGCCCCACAGTTCGCGCCGACGTCGAACACGACCCGTACGTCTCCCGCGAACGGAAGGTAGGGATAGGTCGTGCCGGCGAGGATGTCGCGCGAGATCCAACGCGACACCATCGTGTCGGCACACTCGAACTCGATCGGCGCGCCGTCGTCGCCGGGCGTCGTGAGTCTCATGTCGCCCGCCGGGCGAGGTGCCCGGTCTCGAGCATGCGGCGCAGATGCTCGGTCGCGACGCGGAGGTCGGCGACGTCGCGCCGAAGATAGATGCACTCGCCCTGGTCGAGGAACAGGATGCCGGTATAGAGCTCGTGGGTGCGCTCGACCAGCCGGGCGACGCCGCGCCGCGACGGCGCGCGAGTCGTACTCGACGTAGAGCACCTTCACGGTCGGGAGCAGGTGCGCGAGGCTCTCGAGGACCTCGACCTCGACGCCTTCGACGTCGACTTTCAGCACGTCGATGTGGTCGATGCCCTGTTGCGCGGTCCAGGTGCCGGCCGCGCGCAGTTGGACCGGCTCGCTCTCGTCGAGGTTGACCTTGCGGTGGATCACCGAACCGAGGATGGTGTCGCCGTCGCCCTTGTAGAGCGGCACGGCCTGGTCGACCGAATGCAGCCCGATGGGATGGACGCGGATGTTGGCGTACCCGGCCGCGTTGCGTTCGAGGATCGCCCGCGCTTCGCTTCCCGGTTCGAACGAATGCACGGTCGCGTCGGGATAGTGACGGGCGAAGTGCACCGACGTGGCGCCGCAGTTCGCGCCGACGTCGAACACGACCTGCACGTCGTCGACGAAGGGCAGGTACGGGTACGTCTTGCCGGCGAGGATCTCCTCGCACACCCAGCGAGACGTGATCGTGTCCGCACACTCGAACTCGATCGACGCGCCGTCGTCACCTGCGGCCGTGAATTTCATCGCACCTTTCCCCGGCGCTCGGTACCCGCGCTCCCCGGCGGCCGGCCGAAGCCTACGGGGTCGGCCCGGTAACGATCGAGGAACGACTCGAGCAGCTCGGCGGTCCGATCCCAGTCGAAAATCTCGACGAACTCGCGGCCACCGTTCGCGATGCGGATCCGCTCCTCGTCGTCACGAAGGAGGGTGACGACATGATCGGTGAGCGCGTCGACGTCGCCGGTGGACGCGACGAGGGCGGTGCGGCCGGGGACGGCGTAGTCGCGCGAGCCCCCGTTGTCGGTCGTGACCAACGCCGCGCCACAGGCCATGGCTTCGATGTTGGCGAGTCCGAACCCCTCGACTTGGCTCGTGCACAGGAACACGCGGCTCCGGTTGTAGATGTCGTCGACCAGCTCGGCCTGCGACGGGTTCGTGCGGTATGTCAGCCAATCGGGCATTTCGTCGGCGGGAAGCACGGCGCCGAACGCGGTCGGGTCGAGATCGGGCACGGCCTTGCGCACGCGGTCGAGCACTTCGATCGCGACGTCGGCCCCCTTTTGCCGGTGGGCGCTGTAGCAGAAGGAGACCATCGGCGGCCGGCCCGGGATCGGGCGTTGCACGCGGTACTTCTCGTGCCGGAGCCCGAGCGGCACGTGGACGAGCTCGCGCTCGGGCACGCCGAGCTGCCGCCCGACGTCGACGAGCCAGCTCGCGACGCAGACCTTCGGGCACGGCGAACGAAACGCGGGATGCTCGAGGATCGGGCCGAGCATCTTGTAGCCCTGGATGACCACCACGGGTAGTCCCGCCTGGGGTGGCAGCAGCTCTTCGGACGTGTAGCCGAAGGTGAAGTCAGCTCGGGGGATCTGATCGACTGGGATCGGGCCGGGCGGCGGGAAGTGGTGGATGACGTCGTCGGAGAACGTGAACCAGTCGATGTCGTCGAGGCTCGACGCGTTCGCTTGGTAGAAGTTCGCGTGGAAGAGGTGAACCTGATGCCCGCGCCGTGCCATCGACGATGCGAACTCGAAGACCATCGCGACGCCGCCGCTCGGGTGCCGGGTGCTCGGAGCGATGAAGATGAGAACCATCGCCGTACGGAATGATCGTCAGCCGTTGGAGATGGAGCCGACGCGTTCGACGACGAGTGAAAGCCCCGACCAGTGGATGTTCTTGCAGCGGTAGAAGTTCCACTCCAAATGCCGGTCGACGAACTCGCGTGGGTCGTGCGCCGGCATGTGTCGCCGGTGATCCCGTTCACCTGGAGCGCGACGAACGCATCCCAAAAGAAACTCGCGGAGCCCTCCATCATCATCCCGATGGTCTTCATGGCGGCGTTCCGGTCCATTCGACTCTCCACATCGGCGCGGGCCTCGAGACGGAATGGGGACGCTACCAAGCTCACCGAAGGTGCGACACGTGGCGCGAGGGCAGGCTCCGGGCGCTTTCGGACGGAACGGACGGCCAGTTACGATTTGGGTCGGGGAGCCAGGACGGATGGGCGTGAGCGGTGACGCTCAGCGTGTACGGCGGCAATGTGTCGCAACGAGGCGGGTCCGGCGCATGCCCGGCCGGGTTCGTCTGATGCCTCGGCAGTCGGTGTCGAGACCGACTCTGCATCGTTGCAGGCGGCCATCGGCCGGCGTTGCATCGTCCCGAATCGTACGGATTCGCCCTCTGGCGGCGTGCCGCTCGACAACCGCGACCACGAGTCGATCTGGGCAACAGCCGAAGGGCGATCGGCGTTCGCAGCGCCGGTGCCGGTTGCGCGAGATTGTGTTGCATGCCCGAGAACGACCCTGCCCCGCTGTTCGTCGAGTCGCAGGGGGACGCCGCCGCCCGGCAATATCTCGCGCTCCTGAGGAGATGTCTTTCGCGGGAGATCTTCTTGGAGGAGGAGGTCGTTGACGTCCTTGGGTGGCCGGCCGGTGGAGTCCTCGGCGATCCAGTCGAGACGTGGGAGGCGTTGCGACAGGCAGGCCTGCGGATCGTTTGGTCGGTTCGTGATCGCGACCTTCGCGAGACGGGCGCTTCTTGGCCACCCCACGCGGAGACGATGATCGGTCCTGCGCGGCTCAAGAACGTCCAGGATCTCGTAACTCGCGTGCTGGCGGACGATATCCCGGGCGACCTCGTCGAAACAGGGGTGTGGCGAGGCGGAGTGATCATCCTCATGCGGGCGATCCTCGCTGCGTACGGGGATACCGAACGCCGGGTCTGGGCATGTGATTCCTTCGAAGGACTACCTGATCCGGATGTCGACCGCTATCCAGCAGATGTCGAGTTCGTGTTGGCAGATTCGATGGAGCGCGATTTCACGAAGCAGGTACTCGTCGTCCCTCTGGATCGCGTGAAAGCGAACCTCGCTCGCTACGAGCTCTTGGATGATCGCGTTCTCTTTCTCAAGGGGTGGTTCAAGGACACCCTCCCGTCGGCCCCCATCGAGCAGATCGGGGTTCTGCGCGTCGACGGCGATCTCTACGAGTCGACGATGGATGCTCTCGTTCACCTGGAGCCGAAGGTGTCGCCAGGAGGATTCATTATCGTTGACGACTACAACGGGATCGATGCTTGTCGCCAAGCTGTTGACAACTATCGGGCAACGCATTCGATCGTCGACCAGATCAACGAGATTGACTGGACGGGCGTGTGGTGGCAGCGGTCGCCGCGATGAGGCGTGGGGACGTGCCCATGATTCGGGGAATGGCTTGACGCTCCTCGGCCTCTGTCCGCCTTTGACTCCCACGTTGAGTCCCACGGTGGTCAGATTGGGAATACATGGATATCGTGATCGCAGAGGCGCCAGTGGGCGGCTGTCACATGGGCGACCGTCGACTCCGTGCTGTTGCTCCTGCGGATCGCGCACCCTGCGAGGGGGGCTGAAGCTTCCGTCGCACCGGCTCGGGACAGCGTCGTGCTCTACGGCGCGTTGACAGCTTCGTGAGCGCGAACCGCAATGACGTGTCGCCGCCCCGAGGTCGACTCCTCACCCACGTATCCGGCCTCGACGGGTTGCGCGGCATCGCCGTCTTGATGGTGATGTCCACACATCTTCTGTTCGTCTACGAGCCGAGCCACGTGTTCAGCGTGTTCGCGGGCGGATTCCTCGGGGTCGAGTTGTTCTTCGTGCTGAGCGGCTTCCTCATCACGAGCCTGCTGATCGTCGAGCAGGGCCGGAGTGGGCGCATCTCCCTGCGTGGCTTCTACACGCGTCCGCGTGCTGCGACTGCTTCCGGCTGTCGTCGTGCTGCTGGCGGTCCACCTGATCTACGCCGCGATCACGGGTCTCGTGCTCGGCGTCGAGATCAGGTCCGTGCTCGAGGGACTCTTCTACGCGAGCAACTGGTTCCTCGTCACCGGCCATCCGTTCGCCGCAGGTCTCCAGCACCTTTGGTCGTTGTCCGTCGAAGAGCAGTTCTACGTCGTGTGGCCGATCCTCACCGCGGGCATGCTGGCGTGGCGATGGTCGCGCACGTACGCGGTGGTGATCATCGTCGCCGTGATCGGGGCGCTGACGGTGCACACGTACGTGTTGTGGAGACCCGGTACGAACTTCTTGCAGATCAACGTGGTCTACGCGTGTACCGACGTGCAGGCAGTATGCCTGCTGGCGGGCGCGGCCGCCGCCTACGTGTGGTCTCGGCACGCGCTGCCGCTCGGGATCTTGAGCGTGCTCGCGACGGTGTCGGTCGTGTTCATCGCGGTGTGCACCTGGTACCTCGATGTGACCGCCGGCTTCTACTACCAGGGCGGCTTGACCCTGATCGGCATCGCGGGCGCGGTCGTCGTGCTCGCGGTCGTCGAGGGCGGGTGGGCGTGCCGGACGCGTGTTCACGTGGGGTCCGCTTCGCGCCGTCGGCCGCGTGTCGTACGGGCTGTACCTCTGGCACCTCCCGGTGTTCTTCGAAGTGCACCGGCACGGCGCGTCGTTGCCGACTGCCGCGCAGATCGGCATCGCATTGTCGCTGACGACGGCGTGCACCGTAGCGTCGTGGCGGTTCGTCGAGACGCCGTTTCTCCGGCGCAAGCAGGCGCTCTCGGCTGATCGCACCTCTCGACGGGTCGGGTCCCGAGCCCGACCGTGAGTCCGAACTGACGTCCGGTCCGGTTGACCCCGCGGCGGGCGCGGGAACTCGTCGGGCCTGCAGCAACACTTGCTCGAAGAGACGCTCGCGGCGTTCGTCGAGTGCCGTCGGCGACGAGCCGGCGACTGAGCTCGCGGATCGAGGTCCCGCTCGCGATGTACTCGCGAGGCGGTCGTAGGGCGTCTGCGCCCGGCTGCCGTATTGCTTGGCGGTGGACCTGTGCCGGTTGCGGCTTCATCGACGCCGGTCTGTGCGTATTGCCGTGACCGTGCTGAAGTCGGCCGCAGAGTCCGCAACGCATTGACGGCCGCGAACATGCCGTCCCGCTGTTGCCGATACAGCGGTGCTGACTAGGGTTTCGGCTTCGTGGGGGATCGCTCCCCCGGATTCGGGAGCGATGAGTGGTCGAGGGATCGACGATGAAGCGGGGGGCTCCGGGTGCCTGACGACCTCTTCGCGTGCTCCCGACGATGTCGTCCCCGAGCCGATCGAGTCGCCTGCGCCGCCGCCGACGGCTCCCGTCGCGACTTCGAGCTCGTTGGGGGTGCACCAGCCGGGGCTGGACGGGATGCGTGCCGTCGCTCTCCTGATCGTGCTCGGGTACCACGGCGAGCTGCCCTGGACGCAGGGCGGCTTTCTCGGGGTGTCCCAGTTCTTCACGCTCTCGGGATTTCTCATTACCGGAGTGCTGCTGCGGTCGCATCTGAGCGAAGGTGGCAACCTGCGTCCGTTCTGGGTTCGTCGCGCCCGCCGATTGATGCCCGGTGCGTTCCTCGCCTTGGCCGGGATCGTCGTGTTCGGTGCGACCGTCGCCACGCGCCAACAGCTCCAGGCCCTGCCCGGCGACGTACTTCGCAGCCGCGACCTGGACTGCGAACTGGCGATTCCTGATCGCCGGCCAGTCGTACATCAATCTGTTCGCCGCGCCGTCACCGGTACAGCACTTCTGGTCGCTCGCGATCGAGGAGCAGTTCTACCTGATCCTGCCGATCGGCCTCCTGTTCCTCCTGCGCAAGACGCGCAAGCCGCGTCGTCATCGGGGGCGTCCTGAGCGCGGCGGCGCTGCTCTCGACTGCGTGGATGGTCGTCCTTTACGAGCACGGTGCGAGCCTGGACCGGCTCTATTACGGCACCGACACTCGCGTCGCCGAGCTTCTGACCGGCGCGGTTCTCGCAGTCGTGGTGTGGCACCGCGGGCTCGACTTCTCGGAGCGCACTCGCTGGTTGCTGGCAGCTCTGGGGACGGTTGCCTTCGCCGTGAGTGTGTGGTGCTGCGTCAACGTCCCGCTCGGGGACGGACCTCTCTGGCGCGGCGGGTTCCTTGCTGTTCTCGCTCGCTTCCTGTGCGGTGATCCTCGGGATCATGTCGGCCCGGGGGCCGCTTGCCGCTCTCATGTCGTGGCGGCCGCTGGCCGAGATGGGGCGGATCACGTATGGCCTGTACCTCTACCACTGGCCCATCTTCCTCTGGCTTACCGAACAGCGGACCGGTCTGACCCGATGGCCCCTGTTCGCAGTACGGCTCGTCGTCACCTTCGCCGCGGCGATCTTTTCGTTCCGCTTTGTCGAACGGCCCATCTTGCGGGGCGCGTCGTTGGGGCTTCGAGGCCGCGCCCGCTTCGTCCTCGCGCCGGCCGTCGCCGTGATCGTTGTCGGGGCCGCGTTCGCGGCCGTCAATCGCACCGCCTATGATCCGCTCGCCGCGCTCAAGGGCACGGCGTCTTCGCAGGTCGTCCCGCCCGCGTCGGGCGGCGGGCCGTTCAACCTGCTGGTGATCCCCGCGACCGCGAACAACGCCGTGGTGGGGCGCCTCCAGAAGGTCGCTGCGTCCGATCACTCCGCCCGCGTCACGGTGGCGGCACCGTTCGCTTGCGTAGGCGGCCTCGTTGCCGTCAAGGGCGGCCGGACCTGCGCCAACTGGGCGAGCTCGTGGGCGGCGCTGATTCAGCGTGAGAATCCCGATGCTGTTCTCCTCTACGTCGACGATTGGGCGGGCGAGAGTCTCGCCAGCCTGTCGGGCCCTTCGTCGGAGCAGCAGACCGACGCCGCGGCCGGAATCCTTTCGTCCGCGTTCGATCTCCTGACGGCTCGCGGCGCGTGAGTCGTATGGGCGTATTCGGGGAACTACGCCCACGCGTTCCGTCAGTCTGCCGGACCGTTCAACCAGGCGATGCTAAGCCTCGTTGCGCGACGGAGCGACCTGTACCACGTCATCGGCCTGCCTGATCCCGCGACCGTCAGCCGCGAGCAGTTGTTGTCGCGTTCGACTTCGATCCTTCTCTCCGACGCGGCGCTGTACAAGCGCACGAACGACACCGGACTCCCGCGAGTCATGATCGTCGGCGATTCGCAGGCGCTTTCGCTCGGATACGGGCTGGATCAGTGGGCGACGCAGAACAAGCGCGCGGTCGTGTGGAACCGGGGGCTCGAAGGATGCGGCGTGGCGGTCGACGGCGAGACGCGGAGTTTCGGCTCGTCGAACTCTGGGCTCCAACGGTGCCGCGACGCGGCGGCCGCGTGGCCGGGCCAGATCAAGGCGTTCCAACCGAGAGTCGTCATCGTTCTCAGCAGTTTGACCGACATCCAGGATCGACGCCTTCCCGGTTCGTCGAAATTCAGCTCCATCGGGGACGCCGCGTTCGACGCCTTTCTCGTGAAGGAATACGAACACGTCGTCGACACGCTCTCTGCTACCGGCGCGCGTGTGGTGTGGATGAGGCCACCGTGCACGGGGATCAAGGCGGGGTCGGCAGGCCAGCCGTCGCCGTACGACAGCACGAACATCGACCTGCTCAACACGAAGATCCTCCCCGAGGTCGCACGCGAGCGATCGAGCCACGTGGCGATGTTCGATTTGGCCGGCGTGGTATGTCCCGGCGGGAAGCCGCTCACGTCCGTTGCCGGCGTGCAAGACGTCCGCCCGGACGGCGTCCACTTCTCCGTCGACGGGTCAGTCTGGTTCGTGCGCGACGTACGGAGAGCAGTTGCTGAAGCTCGGCGGCCTATGACCCCACGCAAACCTGGTTCCCAGGTGACCGCGGAGTGGCGGTCGCGCTACCCTCCGGGCGTGGGGCGACCGCTGGTAGAGCCGCTTGCCTGGGACAGCGAGTTCTTCGGATTTCCGATCGGTCGGGCCGACCTCGAGGACGCCACGCCGGAGAAGCTCGAAGCTATCGACTCCGAGGCGCGCGAACATGGGGATCCTGTGCCTGTACGGCGCGCTCGACCCGTCGATCGGGCACGACCCCCTACCTGGTGCAGACGTACGGACATCGCCTGGTCGAGGTCGCGTTGACGTTCAGCCGGCCCGCGATCCCGTTCGTCGCGAAGCCGAGCCGGTCGGTCGGCGCGCCGCGGCACGCTCGACGATCTTCCACTCCTGGATGCCTCGATCCGGACGCTGGCGCCGTGGAGTCGCTACGGGGCCGACCCGCGATTCGGGCCGGAGGCGGCGAGACGCATGCACGTGGCCTGGGTCGAGCGCGCCGCGCGCGAGATCGACGAACGGATGCTCGCCGTCGCCGAAGACGAGTCCGGCGTGAGCGGCTTCTCCACCCACGTGCGCTCGCCGGTGCCGCGGGTCGACATCATGGGTGTCATCACGCAGGGTTCGGGTGCGTCGTGGGTGCTCATGGCCGAGCTGGTCGAGTGGGCCGGTGGCGGGCCGATCGAGGCGGGTCCGTGCGCGGCCCGCAACATTGCGCCCTTGCGTTTCCTCGAGCACTGCGGATTCAGCATCTCCCGATCGCAGTACCTGTATCACCGGTGGCTCGACGAAGACACGGAGGTCGGAGCGTGACGGTTGAAACGACGGACGAGGATCTCGCACGCGGACGCGGCCGCGTCGCGGGAGTCGATCCCGTTCAATCGACCGAGCATTCAGGGCCACGAGATCGAGCTGATGCGCTCGGCCGTGGAGCACGGGATCACCTCGGCCGACGGCCCTTTCACCGCGAAGGTGAACGAGCTGCTTCGCGCGTGAGACCGGCGCCCACGACGTGCTGCTCACGACGTCGTGCACCGCCGCGCTCGAGATGAGTGCGCTGCTCCTCGACGTGCGGACCGGGCGACACGGTCGTGGTGCCGTCGTTCGGTTTCGTGACGACTGCACTCGCGTACGCACGCCAAGGTGCACGCATCCTCTTTTGTGACATCGAGGAGGACACGCTCGGGCTGGACCCGCGCCACCTCGCCGAGCTCATGGATCCGTCGGTGCGGGCCGTCGTCCCGATCCACTACTCGGGGATCGCGTGCGACATCGACGGCATCTGCTCGGTCCTCGAAGCATGGCCCCGCGCGGAGCTGGTGGAGGACAACGCGCACGGCTTGTTCGGCCGGTACCACGACCGGCCGCTCGGTAGCTTCGGCCGCTTCGCCACGCTGAGCTTCCACGAGACGAAGAATTTCATCTGCGGCGAAGGCGGCGCACTGATCGTGAACGACGAGGCCGACGTCGCTCGCGGCGAACATCGTGTACCACAAGGGAACCAACCGCCGTGAGTTCCTTCACGGCCAGGTCGACAAGTACTCGTGGGTCGACGTCGGGTCGTCGTTCGGGCTCGCCGATGTTCTCGCCGCGTTCCTCTACGGTCAGCTCGAAGAGCGCGAGTCAATCCTCGCCAAGCGCCGGCACGCGTTCGATCGCTACCGGCGCATGCTCGAACCACACGCCGAGCGCCTCGGGTTCCGGCTCCCGGTCGTTCCCGACGATCGTGAGCAGGGATACCACATGTTCTACACGTTGGTCCGGGACAACGAGACCCGCAACCGTACCCTGTCGGAGCTGCGCGACCGCGGCGTGCACGCGACGTTCCACTACGTCCCGCTGCACAGTTCCGAAGGGGGTCGTCGGTTCGCGGCGCGGGAGACCGCGTGCCCCGTGACCGACGACATCAGCGGCCGGCTGCTCCGTCTGCCCTTCTACACGGACCTGACCGATGCCGACGCCGAACGCGTGGTGGACGAGTTCCTGTCGGCGCTCGGTTCGTGACACGAGATGTCGAACACCACGAAGCGAACAGGAACCCGTGCATGACGGAGCGACTACCCGACAACCTCGCCGTCCTGCACGCGGCGTTCTCCAAGGAAGCGATCGACGCGATCCTGCCCGGAGACAGCTTTGTCGTCGGCGATGTCGAGTTCGTATGCAAGTACTCGCCGGAGTCGAGTGCCGAGCGGTTCTTCATCGTGAAGTCGATGCGCCTCGTGGACTGTTATCGCGAGATGTGCGCCGGGCCGTGGAAGCACGGCACGATCTTCGAGCTCGGCATCGCCGAGGGCGGAAGCACCGCGTTGCTCGCGTTGCTGGCCGAGCCCACCAAGTTGATCGCGGTCGATCTCGAGAGCCAAGAGCTCTCTGCGCTCTCGGAGTTCATCGAGCGTCACGAACTCGCGGATGTCGTCCGGCCCTATTACGGGGTCGACCAGTCGGACCGTGCCCGCTTGGCCGGCATCGTCGCATCGGAAACACGCGGGGGTTCGCTCGATGTCGTCATCGACGACTGCTCGCACCAGTTCGAGGAAACTCGGTCTTCGTTCGAATCGCTGTTCCCGCATCTTCGCCCGGGCGGGATGTACGTGATCGAAGACTGGAACGCCGACCATCTGATGCACGACGCAGTTGCTGCGTTGTTGGCCGATACCTCGAGGCCCGACCACGACGAGATCGTGCATAGCTTTCGAACGTCCATGGCCGAGGCGGCAACGGTTCCGCAGACGCGTCGCGAACCACTGTTGCGATTGGCGATCGAGCTCGTGTTCGCCCGTGCGTCGCTCGGCGACGCGATCGAGAGTGTGACGGTCGACGAGTTCTGGATCGTCGTGCGGCGCGGCACGGGCGAGCTCGATCCGGCCCGGTTCCGGCTCGATGATCTTGCGAAGGACCGCTTCGGCATCTTGGCCGACCGGCCGTAGGGCCGATGGTGCGTTCCCGCAATCGATTCGCTCCTTGCGGTTTACGCCGATCTGCCCGGTTCGGACACCGCCGCCCGGTGCGCTCCGGCGGTCGGCTCGGCACCGCTCGTGGCCTCTCGACGGCTTCCGCCGTACACTCCACCGCACACCGTGCGCGAGCGGATCTCCAGGGCGCCGTTCGCACGCGTGGGTACCCGAAGAACGGATGCTGCGAGGCAGGGGCGCGCACACGATGGTGATCCCGAGTACCGATCTCACCGAAGCGGCATCGAGATCGCGACCGATGGCGCGTGACATCCGCCGGCTCGTGATCGAGCACTCCTACCGCGCCCACGTCGGTCACATCGGTTCGTCGCTGTCGATCGCCGAGATCCTCGCTGCGCTCTACGGCTCGGTGTTACGCGGCGGTCCGGGCGAGCACGGCCGGGATCGACTCGTGCTCTCGAAGGGTCATGCCGGGCTCGGTCTCTTCGCCGCACTGGTCCTCACGCAGCGGCTGGCGCGGTCGGAGCTCGAATCGTTCGGGACCGACGGTTCCCGCCTCGGCGTGCATCCCGAGCCGGGCGTGCCCGGTGTCGACTTCGGTACGGGATCGCTCGGCCAGGGGCTGTCGATGGGAGCGGGCGCCGCGCTCGGCGGCGCGTATGCAAGGCCGGGAGTCGCGCGCCTTCGTGGTGATGAGCGACGCGGAGCTGAACGAAGGCGCGGTCTGGGAGACCGCGGAATTCGCGGGCCATCACCGCCTGCGGAACCTCGTCGCGGTCGTCGACCTCAATGGTCAGCAGGCGTTCGGACGGACGGCGGACGTGTTGTCGATTCCCGACCCCGGCGGTGCCTTCGCGGCGTTCGGCTGGGACGTCGTCACCGTCGACGGGCACGACGAGGACGCGCTCGTAGGCGCCCTCGACGTCACCGATCGCGATGGCCCTCCGCGTGTCGTTCTCGCGAAGACGGTATTCGGGCGCGGCATCTCGTTCATGGAGCGGGAGCTCAAGTGGCACTATCTGCCGCTCGACGACGAGCAGTACGCGCGTGCGATGGCCGAGCTGTAGCGCGCGATGAGGACAGCTTTCGTCGAGACGCTCACGGAGCTCGCCACGCAGGACGAACGCATCGTGCTGCTCACCGGCGACCTCGGGTTCATGGCGCTCGAGCCGTTCCGGGAAGCGCATCCGGATCGGTTCTTCAACGTCGGCGTCGCCGAACAGAATCTCATGGGCCTCGCGACCGGCCTCGCCGACGCAGGCTTCACGCCCTACTGCTACTCGATCGCGACCTTCGCGAGCTTGCGTGGTTTCGAGTTCTTCCGCAACGGAGCCGTGTGGCACAACCTGCCGGTCCGGGTGGTCGGGATGGGCGGGGGATTCGAGTACGGGCCTGCGGGTGTGACGCACCATGCCCTCGAGGACATCGGCGTGATGCGCACACTGCCCCGCGTCACCGTCGTGGCCCCGGCCGACGCCGCGCAGACCGATTCGGTGGTCCGCTACGCGCAGACCCGCACCGGCCCGGTGTACCTCCGACTCGGCAAAGACGACCGTCGCCGCGTGCGCGGGCTCGGCGAACGGTTCGACCCGGAACGGGTCTCGATGGCGCGGCGCGGTCCCGCCGGTCTCGTCCTGGCGACGGGCGGTATCGCGGCGGAGGCGGGAACAGCCGTCGAAGCGCTGGCCGAGCACGGCACCGACTGTTCGTTCGGTGTCGTCGAGACATTGGCACCCGCTCCGGCTGAGCATCTGCGAGAGCTCGTGGCCCGGCATCCGTGGGTGGTCACGGTCGAAGCGCACGTGCGCAACGGTGGGCTCGGTTCGATCCTCGCCGACACGATCGCCGATTCCGGCGTATCCGTGCCGCTCCTGCGGTGCTGCGTCGAGGATCCGCTGGATTCCGATCGTCTCGGGAACGAGGGGTTCCTCCACGAGTTGCACGGGCTCTCGGCGAGCGCGCTGGAGCGTCGGGTGGCCGACTTCGCGTGCTCGGTGGGATGAGAGAGAGCTCGACGGTCTCGATCGTTCTGCCGGCCTACGGCGCCGCGGAGCAGATTCGTGACGTCGTTCCCGAGATGATCGACGAGGTCGCGCAGCTGGGCGCCGCGCTCGACGTGATCATCGTCGTCAACGGTCCTCGCGACGGCACCGACGAGGCCGCGGAGAAGCTCCGGGCCGCAGACCCGCGGGTTCGGGTACTGCGCGCCGAGCAGGCGGGATGGGGCCGGGCGGTACGCACGGGGCTCTCGGTGGCGACCGGCGACATGCTCGCCTACACGAACCTTGCCCGTACGCCGCCGAGCGTGCTGCGCACGGCGGTCGCTCTCGCGTTCGATTCTCACGGGTCGGTGGTGAAGGCCAGCCGCCGCGTACGGGACAGCACGATGCGGCGCGCGGGCTCGCTCCTCTACAACCTCGAGTGTCGGATGTTGTTCGAGCTCTCGGTGTTCGACGTGAACGGGACGCCCAAGGTCTTCCCGGCCGCGTTCACCGAGCTCCGGGAGCTGCGGCGCGACGACGACCTGATCGACGTCGAGTTCCTCGCCATCTGCGAGGCGCGCGCGTACCAGGTGATCGAATTCGCAGTGCCGCCGCTGCCTCGACACTCCGGTCGGTCGACGACGAACTTCCAATCGGCCTGGCACATGTACACGAAGGCATTCGAGTTACGGCGGGACATGGCGAAGCGCGCGCTCTCGGCCCGCGACAGCTCTTCGTCGTGAAGGGAACTGCCCTGGTCACCGGCGGCGGCGGCTTCGTCGGGGCGAACGTCGTGCGCAGGCTCGTCCGCGACGGGCTCGACGTGCATGTCGTCACCCATGATGCCGCCGACGGTTGGCGGCTCGCCGGAGCCTCGCCCGTGACGGTGCACGAACGCTCGGTCGCCGATTCCGAGGCGATGCACGCACTGGTGCGATCGACCTCTCCGGACTGGGTGTTCCATCTCGCTGCACACGGTGCGTATTCCGAACAGACCGATACCGCGCGCATGGTCTCGGTGAACACGCTCGGGACCTTCAACATCCTCGACGCGCTCGCCCGGAACGGCGGTTGCGAGGGGTTCGTCCATACCGGGTCGTCGTCGGAATACGGGATCAAGGATCACGCCCCGGCCGAGGACGAGCTCGTCGTGCCCGACAGCACCTACGCGATCACGAAGTGCGCGGCGACGCACGCGGTGTCCCACTGCGCGCGGCACACCGGTCTTCCCGCGGTGACGGTGCGGCTCTACTCGGTGTACGGACCGTTCGAGGAGCCGACGCGCCTCGTTCCCCGTCTCGTCGGCGCCGCGCTCGAGGGAAGATTGCCGCCCCTCGTCTCGCCTGCGACCGCGCGCGATTTCGTCTGGGTCGAGGACGCCGTCGACGGGATTCGTGCGTGCGGCGCGGCGTGCCTCGGCGCAACCGGGCTCGGTGTGGAATCTCGGCAGCGGCGTGCAGACGACCCTCGAGGACCTCGTCACGATTTCGCGCAGCGTTTTCGACGTCTCCGAGGAACCGGTCTGGGGATCGATGGAGAATCGCGTCTGGGACACGGATCGCTGGTTGGCCGACGCCGGCCGGGCCCGCACCGACCTCGGGTGGTGCGCGGTGACCCCTCTCGCCGCCGGATTGCAGGCGATGGGCGACTGGATGTCGTCCGCCCCCGAACGGATGCGCTACCGCTGACGTCCGGTCGGGCGCGGACCCACACCCTGGTCAAGTCTCCGGAGTCAATTCTTCCGGGCTCCGACCCGGCATGCTCCATCCGCTCGGATCTGCCAGGGCTGATCGGCACCCAGGCTCGGAAGCACGATCGCCAGCGCCGTGCCGCGCGGCGCTTGCGCGACTCTGACCCACCGTGTGCCGAACCGGCGGATGTCGACGACGAACGACCCCTCGGACGACCACAGGTATTGCTGGGTCGACCCCGACGGGCGGTAGGTGAACGGTGCATCCAGCGCGGTGCAGTCGCCGTGCCGCGGCCCGTCGAGGCGCGCGTGCACCGCCTTCATATCGACCAGCTGCTGGTCGGCCGTGGCGCGTACGGCCGGAAAGGGGGCGCCGTACTTGCGGAGGAGGGCGCGTACGTCGGCCGCGCGCAGCCCTCCCAGCGCGAACGGCAGCACCGTACCGTCGGGGATGACGGACGGACCGAGCTCGAGAACCAGGGTCTCCCCGCGTGTCATGCGCCCGCTCGCGGCCGGCAGCTGCGCGGCATCCTGCATGTCGCTGCGCACCGCCAACGCGCGCGCCGTCCCGAGCAGCAGTATCGCGACCGCGGCGACATTGAGCCAACGCCGATCGACGTTGATCGGGAAGCACGCGGGCCAGACGATCGGGCGCTTGGGCACGACCGCGAGCAGGACGAAACCGAGGGCGACATAGCGGTACCGGAACGTGGTGACGTTCACCAAGGTTCCGCGGCTACTGGCAAGGCCGACGGCCCACACGACGAAGGCAACCGACCAGGCGACCACGTTCGCGCCCGACCGCAGCCCCTTCGACAGGGCCCAGACCGCGTACGCCACGAAGGCGATCATGAGGGCGACGGCAAGAGGGGTGAACCCGAGCGCGAGACTCTGGAACGGCGTGTAACTGAGATCCCGCACGTAGCGGATCGTTTGCGAGGTCGTCATCGCAAAGGGACCGAGATCGGCAGGTCGACCGGCCTCGACCAACCACCAAACCGCCCACAGCGCGGACGGGCAGATCACGGCGAGCCAGCGGCGCAGCGACGGTCGCGTGCACGCGTTGTGCACGACGCACGCCGCGGCGACGGCGACGCCGCCACCCGCGGAACACAACGAGAACGCGAGCGCCGCGGCGAGCACCCGGTCGGCGCGGCGACCCCGATTGAGCGCGGCCGCGCATCCGATGCCGCCGAGCAGCGCGAGATAGTGGTTGAGCTCGCTCGGATTGAGCGAGATGTAGCGGCCGTACCAGGCGAGAGGTGTCGCGAGGAAGGCCGCGAGCACCACGCCGAACTGGCGTCGGGTCGTCAGGAAGAACGCCATCGGTATCGCGAAGAAGCTCAGCGCTCCGACGACCCTTGTCGGGGTGTACACGAACCCGAAGATGACGGCGAACGAGCGGTAGATGCCAAGGATGATGATGCTCAAATGCCCGTTGTAGGGCTCGAACAATCCCCGCACCGACCCGGACTGCCTGATGAGAAGCCAGTCGTCGGCGCGGAAGTAGAAGTCGCGGCTCAGCCTGAGCGTGTAGGCGAACGCGGTCACGACGAGCAGGCTGAACGCGACTTCGACCGGATGGGATGCGAGCCAGGACGCCGACCTCGTCGACCACCTGCGCAGGTGTGCGCTCCGAGATTACGCGTTCGGTCTGGCATGCGCGGTTCTCGCCGGGTCGAAACGGAGCTGCTCACCCTAGGAAGCGGAGATACGGGTTCTCAACCCGCTCGGTGGACGGGAGCGTGGGGCGGATCACGCCGGGGAGCACCTGAACCTCGTAGATCTGGAGCCCGTGCGGCCACCACAACTGCGCCTCGACCGCGCCGGTCGTGACATCGACGATGGCGACGCCGCACCGGGAGTCCTGGGCGCGCAGGCCCGGGGCGTACGGCTCGTACCGATCGATCACCTTCGACATGCCGACCAGCGCGTGCGAACCGGCGAACGCGAGCCCGCGCGTGAATCCGCGTAGCGTCGCGACCGTTGCGAAGGAGCTCGCGGCTGCGCCCGCTCCGAGGCCGGTGACCTGGCCCAGCTGCCCGAATCCACTGTTGCACAGCCAAAGCTCGCCGGAATGGTTCGTGGCCGAGTGCGGGCACGTGAGCCCACGGAGCACGACGTCGCGACTGCGGGCGGAGAAGACCACGCCCCGACCAACCGGTCCGTATCCCGCTTTCCAGGGCTTGGGCCCGCTCGTCTCGTCGGAGAACGCAGTGAGGTGCGCATCGTCGATGCCGGCCGGACCGAGACCGAGCGAGTTGAGCTGGAACCAGTTCGAACGAAAGCCTTCTGCTCCCATCTCGTCGAGCGCGCGCGGCCACCAGACCCGTTCCCATCCGGAGTCGGGCCGGATACGCGCGACGAAGTTGTGGCCGGTGACCGTCACGTACAGCTCGCCCCCGCTGATCACGACGTCGTGAATGTAAAGCGTGCCCGGGAGCACCCGCGTCCGGCTCGGCAGATACACGGGTCGCGTCGTCGGGGACGAGGTCGGCGGGAACGATCTCTCGCTGCCAATCGGTTGTCGGAGAGCCGGTCGAACCACATGATCTGGTTCGGGTTCCGGGTGCTGCTCACCACGAGCGAGCCGTGAACAGGGTCGACGAATGCACCCGACGGATGGGGGAGCGCCATCGCCGACTGCCACGGCGTGCCGCCGTTGCCGCCGAGCAGCACGAGCATGTGTTCGTACTCCCGGGTCACGAGCAGGCCGACGCCGATCTCGTCCAACAGGCCCCAGAAGTCGCCCTGCGTCTCGTATTCCAGCGGCATCGGGACCGTCTTCGTCGCGATGCGCGCGAACGAGACGTTGTCGGCGGGAACGACGAAGTTCTCCCGCTCCGATGTCGGCGCCGACGTCGTCGACCGAGCACAACGCGCGTGCAGCCGCGGTGTGGATCGACAGGATCTCGCGCGCGCCGGCCTCCAGTGCGAGGATGTTTGCCCGCTCGTGCGCAGCGCTGTTGACGGGAACACCACCGAAGGGCCCGGCGCCGGCGAGCTCGGTGCCGTTCCAGGTCGGCGTGAGCAGCGTGTCGTCGAAGTCGAGACCGAGCCATTCCGCGAGGGATGCCATCGCCTTCGCGCGGTCGTGCAGCAGTGCCTCGTAACGGATGACGCGGAAACGGTCCGGACGGCGAGCCGCATGCAGCGCGGCGACGGTGTTGACGAGCGACCAGCGCGCCGCGAAGCCTTCGGCGCTCATCCCGGGTCGCCGGCGCACCGTGTCGGGAAAACCGGCGAACGGGCTGCGCACCACGTGGACCATGCGGGCATCGGGGAGGTCGGCGGCGAGGAGATCCCAATCGAGCGCGAGGACCGGACAGTGGCCCACGGGCATCCGATCCGTCGCGTCGGGTCCGTCGCGCCACGACGCGAAGAACGCGCGGATCCACGACGACACGACCTCGCCCCGGCCCGACGACTCGTCGATGGTCGCCTCGAAGGCCGAACGCCACGCGTCGAGATCGACGTCGGCTTCGAATCCGGCGAACTTGCCCGGGTCCTTCGTGTTCATCGCGGCGCGCAGCTCTTGGTTCGCGAACACGTCGAACGCGTCGCGCGGCGAAGCCGGCAGGATCGGCCAGCGGTATTTCGCGGGGAACCAGTCGTCGAAGCCGCACGGCGCCAGTCCCGTACCGAGCTGGAGCTCGAACGGATACACGGCCAGGCCCGGATGACCGTCGAGGAGGCGGGTCACGAAGCCGCCGCCACTGTCGTTCCATGCAGAGACGAACAGGATCGGACTACCCACTCGCGGCATCGCGAGCAGAGAAAGAGAGCGTAAGCGAGGACGGGCCGATCAGCCCCCCGGGTTCGAGTTCCTCCAGATGAATGATCTCGGGGCACGTCATTCCCCGGGTGAGCGCGCTGAGGGCTTCTTGCAGCTGCACTCGTGCCAGGGCGGCGCCGAGACAGAAGTGGGGTCCGAAACCGAATGCGAGGTGCGAGCTCCGCTCGCTTTCGAGGACGAGCTCTTCCGGTGACGGAAAATGACGGGGATCGTGGTTCGCCGCGGCCAGACCGACGAGGACGGCCTCACCCTCGACGAAATGCACGCCGTGATAATCGAAGGGCTCGGCTACGAAGCGCGCCGCGCCCTGGTTGGTCGACCGGAAACGCAGCACGGCCTCGACAACGGTCGACGCGGTGACATCTCCTGCGGCGAGCGATTGCCAGATGTCGGGCCGCGAACTGAGCACCGACACCATTATTCCGAGTTGGTTGATCGTCGGCTCGAGACCGGCCGAGAGCAGGGTCGCCACGAGAACGAGGGCCACGGTCTCGGGCAGCGAACCGCGCGACATCTCGTCGGCGACCAAAGTGAGAATATCGTCGGTAGGATGTTGGAGTCGCTCGTGCAGAGCCGTGCGAGCGTACGCGAGAAGCACGAGGCCATGGTCGAGATCGGCGCTGCGACGACCGAGGTCCTTCATCGCCGACCCGACGCTCTTCACCGCCGCCCAGCAGGCGATGACTTCTTCTTCTCGAAACCCGACGAACTGGCTGGTGGTCTTCATGACATAGGGCTCGGCGAAGTCGGTCACGAAATCGCATCGGTTCCGGTGCCGTGAGTTCGGCGATGAGTTGTTGCGCTGTGGCGCGAGCGACCGGTCGCAAGGGTTCGACCGCACGGGGAGTGAACCGTTCGGCGACGAGCGACCGTAGCCGCTTGTGCTCATCGCCATTCAGACTCAGTAGCGACGCAGCTGCGGCTTCCCAGACGGGTCCGTCGGTGAGACCTACGTTCTCGAGGATCTTCACGAAACGTGACTGCATCCGCGGGTCGTTCAGCAAATCCACGGCCTCGGCATAGCCGATGACCTCACGGAAGTAGCCGGACCGGCTCAACCAATCGGCGTGACTCGATTCGGGCGACGAGGTCATCGTGGATGACTTCAGTCCTTGCGCAGGGTGAGCGCTGCGATCGCGAACGCGATGATCGCCGCGATGAGCAGCGGCGATGCCCCGCTTGGTGTACCGGCCGGCGAACCGACTGGGCTTGGTGTGGCCCGGGAAGAAGCTCGGAATGGTGTCGGCCTTCTCCACGAAATAGATGACCGCGACGACGACCGAGGACGAGTCCGATGACGATGAACAGCCACGAAAGCGGAGAGATCTTGCGCACGGAGAGAGGGTACGCCGAGGAGCGCCCGCCTGGCCAGGAGCGTTTTCGTCGATCGGACGTCGACCGCGCCCGCACTTCGGGTGGAATGCCGGATCCGCAGCACTTGCGGTTCGCCAGTCGGGTCCGCGGCGCCGCGGCTGTCGTTCGCCGATGACGAAGCCGCCGAGACTGTTACGATCACCCGCCACTGACGTTCCCGTCGGAGAGCAACTGTCGCATGTCGCGTGATCACCGGCGGGCGGATCGCTTCACGGTCGATACTGGTCTCGATCACGCTGGCCGGTCTGGTCTGGCGCGTCGCTTACGTCATCTGGCTCCGGAATCGCGGGGTCCGGGTGACGGGTACGTCTTCCACACCGGCGCGCTCGAATCTCGTAGACGGCACCGGTTTCTACGACCCGGCGTCGGGCGCGGCGATTGCCGGTCATCCCCCCGCGTGGCTGGTCGTGCTCGGCGCGCCGAGCGTCCTCGGGTTGAAGTCGTGGCTTTCGCACCAGTTGTTCACGTGCCTCGTCGGGACCGCCACTGTCTTCATGAGTGGGCTCGCGGGCCGTGCCGCGTTCGGTCGTCGAGTCGGCCTCATCGCCGCCGCCCTCGCGGCCGTGTATCCGTTCGTCTGGGTCTATGAACGCGAGGTCTTGTCGGAGCCGCTGGCGATGCTCGGAACCGCCACTGCGATATGGCTCGCGTACCGGTTTCGTGCTCGACCCGGCCCGGGATTCGCTATCGCCCTCGGTGCGGTCGTCGGCGCGTCTGGCGATGACCCGGTCGGAGCTCATCGCGGTTTCGGTCCTGCTCGTCTTGCCGTTGGTGCTGTCGGCGCGCGACGTCGAGCTTCGGCGCCGCCTCGTCTGGCTCGTGCTCGCGGGTGTCGCGTGTCTTGTCGTGATCGCGCCCTGGGCCGTCTACAACTCCACCCGCTTCGAGAAGCAGGTCCCCTTCTCAACCGGACTCGGGGTGGCGATGCTCACCGGTAACTGCGCCCCCGTGTATCACGGTTCGATGATCGGATACGCCAACCTCGGCTGTGTCGCGTTCGTCCCCCACGTCAGCAGTGACTATTCGGTCGCCGACGGCCAGTACCGCCACCAAGCGTTGAAGTTCATCGGCAAGCACAAGTCGCAGGCTGCGATCGTCGCGTTCGGCGCGCGTGGGCAGGACATTTGGGTTCTTCCGGCCCTTTCAGCAGATGCACATCGAGGCGCAGGATCGCAACAGCCCGCTCTGGGTGTTCCGCGTGGGCTTCGCCATGTACTGGCTGATGCTGCCGTTCGCCATCGTCGGGTTCGTCTCGGCCCGCCGGCGCCGCATACCCGTGTACCCGCTTCTTGCGTTCTGCGCCACAGTATTGATTGCGGTCGTACCGACGATCGGCGCTGTGCGCTATCGCGCACCGGCGGAAATCGCGCTCGTGTTGTTGGCCGCCACCGGCCTCGAAACGGTTCTCGATGGCGCGCGTACACCGAGACTCGCCGAATGACTGACATGTCGGCAGGAAGGTCGAAGCGTCGTCGGGAGGGCCGACGGCCTATCCTCGACCGGGACGCGCTCACTGGGATATCGCGCACAACCGGTTCCGCCTTCGCCTCGGGCTGATCGCGGTCGCCGGCTTGGCCTTTCGCATCTTCTACGACATTGCGAATCGTCATCGCGTGATTCCCAGGATGGCTTCCGCTATCACTACGGCGCCATCTACTTCGCCGACGGAAAAGGGTTCGTCGCTCCGCTGGTGCTGGCTTTCACGAACCAACGGATTCCCGATACGGGCCATCCGCCGGCCTGGACCATCGTGCTCGCCGGAGCCACGAAGCTCGGATTGCGCACGTGGCTGGAGCACAGTTCGTCGCGAGCCTCGTCGGCACCGTGACGATCGTGATGGTCGGGCTCGCGGCACGCGCCGCGTTCGGCCGGGAGCGGCCGGCCCTGATCGCCGCCGGGCTCGCCGCGTTCTATCCGTTCGTGTGGCTCTACGAGCGAGAGGTCCTCTCCGAGCCTCTCGCGATGCTGTTGGTCGCGACGACCATCTGGCTCGCGTACAAGTTTCTGGCCGCGCCC
The DNA here is from genome assembly GCA_963761055.1 of uncultured Actinomycetes bacterium. Classification (GTDB taxonomy): domain Bacteria; phylum Actinomycetota; class Acidimicrobiia; order IMCC26256; family PALSA-610; genus PALSA-610. Next base: position 33,600 of record CAVXFO010000003.1, read on the forward strand.
GGTACGGCAATCGTGATCGCTCTGGGCGCGGCGCTCGGCGCCATGGCCATGACCGCGTCCGAACTGGTTGCCGTTGGGGTGCTGCTGGTTCTCCCGCTGATTCTGCTGCGGCGCCAGGTGGCGGTACGCACTCGGATCTGTTGGTTGGCAACCGCGGCCGCAGTGTGTATTGCGATCATGGCGCCGTGGTCGGTGTTTCTGTCGTCGCGCTTCGATCGTCCCGTCGTGTTCGCCGGCGCGATCGGAGCCACGATGTCTTCAGGGAATTGTCCGCAGACGTACTACGGCGACAGGCTCGGGTACGACGACCAGCGATGCTTCTTCACCGCCGGGACAACCAGTGATCCGATTGCGAGCGACAGCCGCTGCGCAAGCACGCGCTTGCTTTCATCAGTGCGCACAAGGGACGCGCCGTCGTCGTCATGGCCACGCGTGTAGGCCGAACATTCGGCCTGTTCCGGCCCTTCCAACAGATGCACCTGGAGACGGAGCGCGGGACATCGGTGGGAGTGCTTCGGGTCGGGTTCGTCATCTATTGGGCGTTCCTACCGTTTGCGATCACGGGGGTGGTAATTGCGCGACGACGCGATATCGCGGTGTACCCCCTGCTCGTCGTCCCACTCCTGGTCGTGTTCACCGTCGTGCTCACGATTGGTTCGGTCAGATACCGGGCGCCGGCCGAGATCCCCCTTGTGCTCCTCGTTGCGGTCGGCCTCGATGCCGCGTTGAGCGGATTGCACCGAAAGGCGTCGTCGGTACCGCGACGATCGTCATGACCGGACTCGCTGCCAGGGCCGCGTTCGGACCGCGTGTCGGGGTCATCGCCGCGACGATCGCGGCCTTCTACCCGAACATGTTCCTCTATGAACGCGAGGTGCTCTCGGAGCCGCTCGCGATGCTCGGCATCGCGACGATGATCTGGCTCGCGTACAAGTTTCACGCGGCGCCCTCGCCGGTTCTCGCGGGTCGCGATGGGCGTTGTGCTGGGCGCGCTCGCGATGACGAAATCCGACCAGATCGCCCTCGGGGTGGTGCTCGTACTCCCGCTCGTACTGGCGAAACGCGACGTCAGCCTTCGGCGACGTCTCGGTTGGTTGTCCGCCGCGGCGGCGGCGTGCGTCGTGATCATGGCGCCATGGTCGATCTATCTCTCCAACCGATTCGATCGGCCTGTCATCGTGTCGGGCGCCGTGGGTGCGACCATGGCCTCGGGAAACTCCGCGCCGACGTTCAGTGGCGAGCTCCTCGGCTGGTACAAGCTCGGATGTGGGTTGGACTTCAAGGACACGAACGATCCGATCAGAGCCGACACGGTGCTTCGAGATCGCGCGCTCACGTTCATGCGCAACCACGCCGGTCAACTCCCGACGGTGGTGGCAGCCCGGATCGGGCGTACCTTCAGCGCGTTTCGACCGTTCCAACAGTTGCACCTGGAGTACGGGTCCGACATTCACTGGGTGGCGGAATGGGGCCTGCTCGAGTACTGGAGTCTGCTCCCGTTCGCGATTGCAGGAATCGTCGTTGCGCGGCGGCGGAAGGTTGCCCTCTACCCGCTGCTCGTGTTCCCGTTCGTCGTCGTCTGCACCGTGCTGCTGACGATCGGATCGGTGCGCTACCGCGCGCCGGCCGAGATCCCGCTCGTGATCCTCGCGGCGGTCGGTTGCGACGCGGCGATCCGGGCTTGGTGGCCGTCGTCTCGGCATCGTCTGCCCGTTTCAGCGAAACACTGACCGGCCTATAGTTCGGGCCCGGTCCGCGCCAACCTGGCGGAGGCAGGACCTCGGCACGACAAACGGCGTAGCGTCATCTGGGAGGCTTGGGATGCGGTGGTTACCGTGCGTCGGGCGGCACCTCGCATGATCCTGACGCGAACGCCCATGCGGATCTCCATAGGTGGCGGAGGGACGGATCTCCCCTCCTATTATCGGCGCAAGGGCGGTTCGGTGCTTTCGGCCGCTATCGACAAATACGTGTACTTGGCGGTGAACGCGACGTTCACCGACGACTACCTGTTGAAATACTCGGTGCACGAGCGCGTGACACGGGTGGAAGACATCGAACACTCATTGATCCGTGAGGTGCTCCGTCGGTACCGGATCGAGCCGGGTATCGAGATCGTGAGCGTCGCCGACATCCCGGCGGGCACCGGTCTCGGCTCTTCGGGATCGTTCACCGTCGGGCCTGCTCCGTGCGCTGCACGCCTTCGGACACCGGCAGTGCTCGCTCCAGGCGTTGGCCGAGGAGGCCTGCCACATCGAGATCGATGTGCTCGCCGACCCGGTCGGCAAACAGGACCAGTACATCGCGGCGTTCGGTGGGCTCACTCGATTCGATTTCCACGCCGATGATTCAGTCGACGTGGACCGGCTCGACGTGAGCGCGGAGACTCTCGCCGATCTCGAGGACCACCTGCTGCTGTTCTTCACCGGGTATTCGCGTCGCGCGTCGAGCATTCTCGCCGATCAAAAGGAGCGCTCGGACCGCGACGACGAGGCGATGATCGCGAACCTCGACTACGTGAACGATCTCGGGTTGCGGATTGGATCGACCCTCGAAACGGGTGACACGGCGAAGTTCGCCCAACTCATGCACGAGCACTGGTTGCACAAGCGAGAACGCAGCGCGGGAATCACCAACGCTCGCATCGACGAGTGGTACGAGCTCACGCGAAACAACGGTGCTCTCGGTGGGAAGCTCGTCGGCGCGGGCGCGGGCGGGTTCCTGCTCTTCTATGCCGAGGATCCGCGCCGAGTCCGCGCCGCGATGACCGACGCGCGGCTGCCCGAAGTCCGGTTCGGCTTCGATCACGACGGCTCGGTCGTCCTGGCACGCAGCTGATGGCGCTGCCCTGCGTCGTGCTCGGTGGTGGGGTCGGCTCTCGCATGCGACCCGCGACCGACGTGCTTCCAAAGCCGCTGCTGCCGGTCGCGGGCGAGCCCTTCGCGGTGCATCAACTGCGCTGGCTCGCGTCCGAGGGTGTGACGGATGTTGTGTACTCGATCGGGTATCTCGGCCAAATGATCCGGGACGACCTGAGCGGGCGTCGCGACCTCGGTTGCGAGATCCGATTCGTCGACGAAGGCGATCGGCGTCTGGGCACCGGTGGGGCGGTCCGGTTCGCCGTCGACCAGGGTGCGCTCGACGGACCGTTCTTCGTACTCTATGGAGATTCGTATCTCTCGGGACTTGATCTCGGCGCCGTCGAGGCATGCTTCGCGCGGTCGGAAGCCGAGGGCTTGATGACGGTGTTTCGCAACGACAACTCCTTCGATTCGAGCAACGCCGACTTCGACGGTTCGCTCGTCGTCAGGTACGACAAGCGCGAGCCCGACCCGGCGGGAGTCGGGATGCGGTACATCGACTACGGACTCTCGCTCCTCAGTGCTCCGAGCGTTCGTCGTCGGATTCCCGAGGGCATGCCGAGCGATCTCGCCGACATGTTGCAAGCGTTGAGTGCCGAAGGACGACTGGCGGGATACGAAGCACGCCACCGGTTCTTCGAGATCGGTTCGTCCACCGGTCTGGCCGATCTCCAGAAGCACCTGGCCTCCCTCTCGTGACGACCGGATCCCTCACCAACCCGGACGTCGAGCTCCTCCTTCCCGGCGATGACGTCGCCGCGCCCGAACTGTCAATCGTGATCCCCGCACTGAACGAGGAGCTGACGGTCGGCGACTTCGTTGCCTGGTGCCGGGAGGGTCTCGCCGCGGCCGGAGTTGCCGGCGAGATCCTCATCGTCGACAGCTCCGACGATGACACCGCGAAGATCGCGCTCTCGGGTGGTGCGCGGGTGCTGCGGGTTCCGCGCCGCGGCCTCGGCCGTGCGTACATCGACGCGGTGCCGTACGTCCGCGGCAAGTGGGTCATCATGGGCGACGCCGACTGCACGTACGACTTTCGGCGGCTCGGACCGTTCGTCGAACAGTTCCGGGCCGGATACGAGTACGTGATGGGCTCGCGTTGGAAGGGCTCGATCGAAGCCGGCTCGATGCCCGCTCTGCATCGCTACTTCGGAACGCCGTTCACGACCTTCATCCTGAACCGGATGTACGGAAGCCACTTCAGCGACATCCATTGCGGGATGCGCGGCATCACGCGCGATGCCTTCGTGCGCATGAACCTGCAGTCGCAGTCATGGGAGTACGCGTCGGAGATGGTGCTCAAGTCGGTCCACATGGAGCTGCGCACGACCGAGGTTCCGGTCAACTTCCTCAAGGATCGCGAAGGCCGGCTCAGTCATCACAAGCGCGAAGGGTTGGCTCTCGCCGTTCAAGGCCGCGTGGATCAATCTGCGTGCGATGTTCATCTACGGCGCGGCGTTCTTTCTCGTGAAGACCGGAATCGCGTTGACACTTCTCGGTCTGTTGTTCACCCTTCCCCTCACGTTCGGTGACATCGGTCTCGGGTCCGTCCACCTTTCGCTGAACTCGCAGTTCGCCGGAGTCGCGCTACTGGCGATCGGCTGCCAGACCCTGTTCTTCGGGTGCGTCGCGCAGGTGCTGTTCGATTACACCGGGCGGCACAGCCGCAGGTGGAGTCGTTTGTTCCCGTACACGCGTACGACGCTCATCGCGTTCGGCCTCGTCGTGCTCGGCGTTCTTCTCGCGGTTCCTCTGTTCATCACCTACGTCAACAGCGATCTGGCGCTCGGCGGTAGCGATGCGGTCGCGAACCACGTCGCCGTCACCGGCCTCGCTTGCGCCATCACCGGTGCGCAGCTGTTCGTGTCGACGTTGCTCCTGCACGGCACGATCATCGCGACCACCCGGGGTCGGCCGATGGTGCCCAACCGGCTATGACGCAACCGCCGGACGCCCATCGTGCATCTTCGTTCGGTCAGTACCGCGCCCCGACGCCGGTGGATCGATTCGGTGTCTGGCTGAGCAGCGTCGCGGTCCGGCGAAATGCCTGTTTCGAAGCTGCGCGGATCGCCGACCTCGGCTGCGGGTACGAGGCACGGTTCACCCGCACGCAACTCGGGGTCGTAGAGCGGGCGCTGCTCGTCGACGTTGCGATCGCCGACGATCTCAAGGCGCACCCGAAAGTGACCGCCGTCGAGGGCGCGCTTGGCGAGGTGCTCCCGACGATCGCTTCGTCGTCCTTCGACGTCACGCTGTGTCTCTCGGTGCTCGAGCACATGTGGGATCCGGGGACCGTCGTGCACGAGCTGCGACGAGTGACTGCGCCGGGCGGCGTCGTGCTGTTGAACGTCCCGACCTGGCTCGGCAAGCGCGCGCTCGAGCTCTCGGCGTTTCGGCTCGGCCTGAGCCCGGCCGAGGAGATGGACGATCACAAGTGGTATCTCGATCCCCGCGACCTGTGGCCGATGCTCGTCCGGGCCGGGTTCCGTCCGAGCGAGATCCGCTGCCACCGCCACAAGCTGGGGCTCAACACGTTTGCGGCGTGTCGGGTTTCGACAGATCGAGAGCATCCGAGTGAGTGACTTCGCGAGCGCGTACATCACCGAGACGATCGAGATCCTCCGATCACTCGACGTCGAGGCCGTCGACGGGGTCGCGACGGGACTGGCCGCCGTGCGCGGCGACGGCGCGCGTCTCTTTGTGCTCGGCGTCGGCGGGTCGGCCGGGCATGCTTCACATGCCGTGAACGACTTCCGCAAGATCTGCGGCATCGAGGCGTACGCCCCGACCGACAACGTCAGCGAGCTCACCGCCCGGACGAACGACGACGGCTGGGAGACCTCACTTTCGGGTTGGCTGGAAGTGTCGCGTCTCGGCCCCGATGACGCGGTGCTCGTCTTCTCGGTGGGCGGTGGCGACGCCGAGCGCAACATCTCGCCCAACCTCGTCGCGCGCGCTGGATCTCGCCCACAGCGTCGGCGCGTCGGTGTACGGCATCGTCGGTCGCGACGGTGGGAGCACGGCGCGGGTCGCCGACGCGGTCGTCGTGATCCCGCCGCTCTATTCCGAACGGATCACGCCCCACACCGAAGGCCTGTGCGCCGTCGTGTGGCACTTGCTCGTCTCGCACCCGCTCCTGCAGACGTCGGCGACGAAGTGGGAGAGCGCGGCGGCCGCGACGGAGACGCGATGAGCAATGATCCGTACCGGAGCGTCGTCGTCGTCGGCGGCGCCGGATTCATCGGGAGCCACCTCGTTCGCACCCTGCTCGCGCCCGGCGGCGTCGATCGGGGTGAGGTCGATCGCGTCGTCGTGTACGACAACTTCAGCTCGGGACGGCGCTGGCATCTCGATCCGGTGTCCGACGACCGGCGGCTCGAGATCGTCGGCGGCGAGGTCGACGATCTCGATCGGCTCACCGATGCGCTGCGGGGCGCGACGGCGGTGGTCCACCTCGCGTCGAACCCCGACATCGCGCGGGCGATGACAGAACCCACGATCGACTTCGATCAGGGCACCAACCTCACGAACTGCGTCGTGGAGGCAGCCCGCCGATCCGAGGTCGCACTCATGCTCTACGCCTCGGGGAGCGGCGTGTACGGCGACCTCGGGGATCACGAGGCGGAGGAGGACTACGCGCCGCTGGAACCGGTATCGACCTACGGCGCGAGCAAGCTCGCAGGCGAAGCGTTGATGTCGTCGTACTGCCACATGTTCGGGATGCGCGGCCGAGCGTTCCGGTTCGGCAACGTCGTCGGACCGAATCAGACGCACGGCGTCGGGTTCGACTTCGTCCGCAAGCTCCTCGACGATCCGACCCGACTCCAGATCCTCGGCGATGGCACCCAGAGCAAGTCGTACGTGCACGTCGACGACGTCCTCGCGGCAGTGCTCCTCGCCGGGTCGGTCCCGACCGACCCGTTCGCGGTGTACAACGTCGCGACCGGCGACTACATCACGGTCGCCGAGATCGCCGGCCTCGCGATCGAGTGCGTCGGGCTCGATCCCCGAGCAGTATCGCTCGACTACACCGGCGGGAACCGCGGCTGGAAAGGCGACGTTCCCATCGTTCGCATCGCGACCGATCGCATCCGATCGTTGGGATGGAGCAACCGCTACAACTCGCGCGAGGCGCTTCGGGCTTCGATCGACTCGATGCTCGACGACGCCCGGGCCGGACGACTGTGGTGAACGGCTGATGCTCCGGCGCGCGGTCTTCCTCGACCGCGACGGCGTCTTGAACCGCGCCGAAGTGAGAGGTGGCCATCCGTTCCCCCCGGCCTCAGCGGAGGAGGTCGTCGTCCTGGCGGGGGTGCCCGAAGCATGCCGCCGCCTGGCCGACGCCGGCTGGTTGCTCGTCGTCGTGACGAATCAACCCGACATCGCTCGTGGCACCGCGACCCGCTCGGACGTCGACGCGATCAACGCGGTCGTGCTCGCCGGGTTGCCTATCTCGGAGGTCGTCGTGTGCCCCCATGACGACGGCGACGGATGTGATTGCCGCAAGCCGCGACCCGGCATGCTGCTCGAGCTGGCGGAACGGGAGAACATCGACCTCGGGGCCAGCGTGATGATCGGCGACCGCTGGCGCGACGTCGAGGCGGGCCGGTCCGCAGGTGTCCGCACCATCTTCGTCGATCACGGTTACTCGGAAGAGCTGCGGAGCGCTCCCGATCACACGGTGACGAGCCTCGGCGAAGCCGCCGCGTTGCTCTTGGGTACTCCGAACCCAGGCGCGTCATCGATCGACGACTGGGACTCGCATTGGGCCGAGTACGCCGATTCCGCGAGCGACAACCCTGCGCAGGAGTACCGGCGCCTGGTCATCACCGAGCTCGTCGAGCGCGACGGTCTACCTCGACGCGTTCTCGACATCGGCAGCGGGCAGGGCGATCTGCTGGCGATGCTGCGGGAACGTTGGCCCGCAGCCGAGCTCGCCGGCCTCGAGTTGAGCGCGGAGGGCATACGTCGGTCGCGCACGAAGGTGCCGTCCGCACGCTTTTGTCAGATCGATCTCGTCTCGGAATCGGAGATCCCCGAAGATCTCGCCGGTTGGGCCGATGTCGCGGTCTGCAGCGAGGTGTTGGAACACGTCGACGATCCGGTCCGGCTCCTGCGTTCGGCAATTCGCTGTGTCGCTCCCGGTGGCCTACTCGTCGTCACCGTTCCGGGCGGTCCCCGTACGGCGTTCGATCGGTTCATCGGGCATCGGCGGCACTTCCGCCCCGCGATGCTCCGATCTGTGCTTCACCAAGCCGGCCTCGACGTCGAGCAGGCCCGCGGCACCGGGTTTCCGTTCTTCAACCTGTACAAGCTGGTCGTGCTCCTGAGGGGTAAGGCTCTCGTTCGGGACGCGTCGACCACCGCCGAGCCGTCACGGGCCGCCGCCCTGGCCATGCGGGCGTTCTCGGTGGTTCTCCGACCTTCGGTCAATTCGTCCAGGTTCGGGTGGCAGCTGGCCGCGCGGGCCCGGCCGCGACCTTGACAGGCGCCTGCGAACGCAGGAAGCATTGAGCGATGAACGAGGTCACGGACGGCCTGAGCATCAAGATCTTCGCGGACGGCGCCAACGTGGCGAAGATGATCGAGCTCGCCACTGACCCTCTGGTCCGGGGATTCACGACGAATCCCACATTGATGCGTCAAGCGGGAATCGACGACTACGCGACCTTCGCCAAGGAGCTCACCGCGCAGATCACCGAGCACCCGATCTCGTTCGAAGTGATCTCCGACGAGTTCGGGGAGATGGAGCGTCAGGCGCTACGGCTGCGCGACTTCGGTGCGAACGTGTTCGTGAAGATCCCGATCACCGACACGTCCGGCGCGAGCGCGGCGCCGTTGATGGCCCGGCTCGCGGCCGCGGGCGTATCGGTCAACGCCACCGCGCTCATGACGCTGGATCAGGTCTCGGTCGCGTCGGACGCACTCGGCGGCGGACCGCCCGCGGTTATCTCGGTGTTCGCGGGGCGGATCGCCGATGCCGGCATTGAGCCCGGCCCGGTCATGGCCGAATCGAAGTCGATCCTGCGCGCACACCCGAACCTCGAGCTGCTCTGGGCGAGCCCGCGCGAGGTGCTCAACCTGCTGCAGGCCGACCAGGTCGGTTGCGACATCATCACGATGACTCCCGATCTCTTGAAGAAGCTGTCGTCGCTCGGACGCGACCTCGACGACTTCTCCCTCGCCACCGTGAAGATGTTCCGCGACGACGCGGTCGGCGCGCGCTACGACTTCTGACTCGGGTCGGTGGGGTTGGTGAGATAGCCGAAGTAGTCGCGCCAGCAGTCGTCGAGCCGGAACTCGTCGCGCGACAGGCCGGCGCTGCCGCGGCGCACCGCCAACCAGTCGGCGTCGGTGCTGACCTCGGCGACGATGTCGGGGCGGGTCGCGCTGATCATCGTCAACTCGACCGCGAAGTCGGCCAGGGGCCGGCTGCGCGCCAGGGTGGCTTCGTCGAGCTTGGCCAGATCCGCACGGCCGGCGACCTCGATGATGCGCTCGAACACGTTGACCGCAGCGGTGTCGGCGCCGTCGTCTCGAGCAGTACCCGCCACCCGGGACATGCTCGCCAACACCTCCTGCGGCAGCTCGTGGTCGGGCGCGTTGAGGATGTGGATCACCTGGCTCACGGCTCCGAGCCGATCGGTGAAGTCGTCGATACCCGGAAGCGCCCGTGCGAGATACGTGGCCGCGACGCACTCCGACGCCCAGTCCTCCACGATGTACAGGCCGCCGCGGCGCACGCGGGGAACAGAACTTCGAACGACGTGCGCGTGGGCCCAAGGATGTGCGATGCGTCGTCGATGACCAGATCGATGTCGCCGCCGGGCATGTGCGCCTCGACGAAGCGCGTGAGTGCCGCGCGATCGCCCTGGTCGAGACCGAACTCGGTGAAGACCCGGCCCGCGACGTCGGTGTTGCCGAGCAGACGGGCCAGGAGCGGGGGAACCTCGACCTCGAGGTCGGCCGCGAGGAACACGTCGGGCTCCGCCGCGAGAGCAATGAGTGCCGTCGAACCACCGTTCTTGATCCCGAGCTCCACGATCCGTCGCGGCGTTTCGCGCTCGAAGAGATCGAGGTAGCGGTGCACCAGCTCCGGGGTCTTGACGATGACGAACTGGTCGCCGACGTCGCCCAGCGACACCGATGTCGCGATGAACTTCGTTCCACGGATCTCGAGTCGCAGTTCGCTGGTCCACGGGCCTTCGTCCATGCCGTTCCCGTGATCCGATCGTCGGTCAAGTCACCGTGCGCCGGGACGGGAACGATTTTACCGCGACTTTCGCTCGGTCGGTTGCGCCCGAGGTTGGCGCACCGGTGCCGAGGTAGCCGCGTCCGTCGCTCAAAAGACGATAGGCAGCTGGTCGCGCGGCGAGTAACCGCTCTCGACCGTTGTCGTCATCGACTCGTAGGTGGACGGTGCGAAGAGCCACGTCTCGATTGCGTAGCGGTCGTTCTCCATCTCCGGATCGATTGCCGTCCGGTGCAAGTTCAGGTGACCGAAGATCAACGCGTCGCCCGCCCGTTGCGGTTGCGCGTTGGCGGCGCAGGAAGCGCATCAGGCGAGGGCATCCGTGGACGTCATCGTGGTGCCGGGGCGTTGACGACCGGCTGGCTCGTCCACGCGTGCAGCCGGGCCGCCAACTCGCGGCCTATGTCGTGATGGGCAGTGTCCTCGAACAGGTCGACCCGCTCCCCAGGGTCGGCCTCGAGGTCGAAAAGCACACGTTGGCCGAGCTCGCTATGAACAGCGTGCTCGATGTACTTGTAGCGGCCTCGTCGGATCATGGGCCACCCCGCTCGGCCCGTCGCGCAGAGGACCTCTCGTTCGAGGTCGTCGGGCCCGGCGTTGTCGTCGAGGATGGGGCGCAGGCTCCTGGTATCGAACTCGAGACCATCGGGGGCGGCGACTCCGGCGAAGTCGAGGCACGTGAGCGTGAAGTCGCAGCTCTGAACGAGCTCGGGGACACGCCGCCCGCCGGCGATGCCGGCACCGGTGACGAAGAACGGCACCGTCGCCAGGTCGTCATAGGGCACCCATGGGTTCTTGCGCATCAAGCCCCGGTGCCCCGAGTAGTCGCCGTGGTCGGAGGTGAAGAAGAGGAGTGTGCTGTCGAGATCCACCAACCTGCTGATCCGGCCGATCGCGTCGTCGATCTGGCGCACGAGTCCGCGCACCTTGGCCAGAAACGAGCGAACCCGAACCGGGTCCGCCGCCTCCTCACGGGTGCGCGACATCTCCGCCGCCATCTGGAAGACGAGGGGAAGCCCGCCGTTCGCCTCGTAGTCGTCGGCCGGCAGGATCGAATCAGCGGGGTCGTACATCGATGCGTACGGCTCCGGCGGGTCGTGCGGACCATGGGGATGGAGGAATGAGATGACGAGGAACAGCGGTCGGGTGTCGGTGCGGTTCTCGAGGAAGGTCGTGACCTCCCGCTCGATCCAGTTCGTGGCGTGCGCGGCGACCGGATACCCCGCTGGGAGTGGTCCGTCCTCGACGAAACGCCAGTCGACGAGCCCGTTCTCGAGGAGCCAGTCGTGATAGTCGTCGTACACGTCGCCGCACGCTTCGCTGATCGGCCCGAGCCCCTGCCAGCGGATGTGCTCACAGAGTCGCATCGTCTCGAAGCCGTGATGGGAATGGACAGGAGCGAAGTGCATCTTGCCGATCAGCGCGGTCTCGTAACCGGCGCGCCGGAGCTCATGGGCGATCGTCCAGAACCCCTCCTGCAATGCACTGCCGTTCTCTTGCGTCGGTAGCCGGTGTGGCTGGATGCCGGTGAGCAGAGCCGCGCGAGCAGGGACGCACGTCGTGGACGCGCTGTAGGCGGTGTCGAAGATCACGCCGCGCGCGGCGAGCGCGTCGAGGGTCGGAGTCTCGAAGTGCCCACCACTCGCGTATCCGATCTGGTCCGACCGTTGCTGGTCGGTCATGATCAGAACGAGGTCCGGTCGTTGTTGCGTGCTCGCTTGAGCCATGCCTGGCAATCACCCCTGGACGGACGACTCGGATCTCAGACCGGTCGACAAATTACTGCAGTGCTGGATGTGGTCTCGCGGGGGTTGATCGACGCGATCTCCCAGCCCGTGTCTTCGACGAGTTCCACCGCGAAATCCCTGTCGTAGCGGGCCTTGCAGAAACCTTGTCCCTCGGTGCCCTGATCGGCCGAACGCGCATTATCCCCGCGGACCCTCGGTGCGCACAACGCCGGGTCGCGGCTGCGGTCCGGAGTGTGACATCACTGACAGCGGCCAGGTGCGCAGTTGTATCACTCAGGGTGGCGGAGGAATTGGTCGATCCAAGTGCGACTGGACATTTCGACACCACCAGGGGGCCCAATGAGCCATCACATCCCACGCTGCGTGCTTGCCGCCCTTTCGGTCCTGCTCCTCGCCTTCGGCCTGAGCAGTGCCTCGTCGAGCGAAGCGGCGCCGCGGATCGTGACGATCAGCCCGCGGATCGACGCGACCGGGCGCACCGACGTCTCCGCCCGCATGGCTGCATTCTTCGGAGCGGTTCCGGACGGATCCGTGGTCGAATTGGCCCGGAACGGCCGGTACCGGATGGACCAGACCCTCGTGCTTTCCGGGCGTCACAATCTGAAGATCGAAGGCAACGGCGCACTCTTCTTCGCGCGCAGTGCGGGTGATGCCCACCGTTCGAACGTCCGCATCCAGGGCAGTTCCGGAATCGTCATCTTCCACCTGGCGGTACGGGGCGCGAACCCGCATGGCGGCGTGTCCCGGGTGGCCTATCAGACCCGGCTTGAGCACCAACACGGCTTCGAGGTCCTGAGCAGCTCGAATATCGCGCTGGTCGGTGTCACGGCCACCGACGTCTACGGCGACTTCGTCTACCTCGGTCGCGCGTCCCATGGGGCGTGGACGAACGGCGTGCTCATCTTTGGCAGCCACTTCGCCCGCAACGGGCGCCAGGGCATCACGCTCGTCGCGGCCCGCAACGTTGACATCGAGCGGAATGCGATCCGCGACGTCAGGATGGACACGATCGACCTCGAACCGAACGGCGCGGGCTTCGGTGTCGACCACGTGACGGTACGCAACAACTCCGTGGGCGCGGGCCGGCTGTTGTTCGTCGGCGCCGATGGTGTCGGCCCCGTCGACGACGTGACGATCTCGGGCAATGTGCTGCACGGTCAGGCGCTCCAGATTTGGGTGGAGAGCGCGCACCCGGGCAACCGCACCGGGCTGAAGATCCTGCATAACACCTCGGACAAGACGTTGGGGAACCCCCACGGCGCCGCCATGAGGATCAGGAACGTCAAGGACGCCGTGATCTCCGGCAACACCCAACCGTTCGAGCGGGGCCGGCACATGGTGATCGCGAACGTCGTCGAACTCATGCCGGGTCTCCGTCCACGGCAACACCCGCCTCGGTTCGATCGGCGAGGCTCGAGTCAGCGGCTCCCACTGCTGACCGTTTCACCCCCCCGAGCCGGTCGGGGTCGACGACGATACCGGTCCCGGTGAGGGGATCGATCCGTTCGAACTCGAGCCTGTGGTCCCGGAGCCCGACGTGCCCGTGCCTGGGCCGGAAATCGTCAGGCCGTTGGTGCCGCTGCCGGAGGTACCGCCGGGAAGGACCCAGAAGTTGATCTTGCCCGACTCGATCGCCTTGATGAGCACGTAGTTCTGTCCGGCGACCGCGAGTGCAGCGTTCAGCGCCTGGATCCCCTTCGCCTCGGCTTGACGCTGGGCGATCTGGTTCACCATGACCTGGATCTGGATTGCCGACGTCCGCACGGCGACGAACGCGTTGACCACGGCGGTCGGGATGTCTATCTGCTTCACGATGAACGTCGGCGGGTCGCACTTGTCGCCCGCGTGGAACGTAGGCGCGCAGAAGTACGGTTGCCCGAGCGCGGCGATCAAGCGTTGGCTCAGCCTCGTCTGCACCGCAGTCTGGAGCTCGACGAGCAGTTTGGCGCTGCCGTACAGGTCTGAGACCGAATAGCGCCGGGTCTCCTCTTGGACCGCGTTCTCCACCTGCTGACGGAACGTGTCCTGGAGCAGATTGTTCCAACCCTTCGTTGTGTATGCCTTGTATTGCAGTCCCAACTGCTCGTGGAACTGCCGGAGGAGGTCGGTGTTGAGCTTGAAGTAGATCGCGACCTGGTACGTCAGCAACACGCGGTCGGATGTCGGCGCGACGATCGAATCCTTGCCCCGGACCGCGCCGACGCGCGGGACGAACGAGATGATGTAGTTCTGCTGGTCGGACGGGTAGAGGTAGAGCGGGTCGTACCAGCCGTTGAAGAAGAGCGCGGATCCCGGCTTGACGACGCGCTGGAAGTGGGCACCCTCGAAGGGGCCACCGCCGTAGCTGATGCCGATCATGTTCTTCGGCGTCTTCTTCAGCCCGTTGACGAACGCGGGAGCGAAGATGAGCAGGAGAACGACGACCACCGCGGCGACGAGCTTTTGCCAGACGCTGAACCGGGGTGGCCGCGGGGGTAGGCGCTGCCCGCTGGGCCCGGTGGGCCCGGTGGGGCCCGACGTTCCGCCTCCCGCTCCGGACCGGCGCTGCTGCCGCCGCTCTCTGCGGGATTCCCGGCTGACCGCGATCGTCGCGGCGGCACCGAGCGGTGACGGTTCTTCCTGTTCGTCGCCGTCCCCGCTGCCACCGGCGCCGGTGGGTCCCTCAACCATCCTGAACTCCAGACTGTCGGCCCGTGCCGGCCACACAACGCGGTCGGGGAGGGGTCTTACTGTGCCATAGAGCGGGCGCGCAACTGTTGTCACTCGACGCAGTGTGTACCGGCAGCCCATATTGTCCGGATTGCGGGACCGACATGAGTCGGCTGCCTGGGCTGGGCTACTGTTTGCCGCCTGCGGACCGATGTGAGCCTGGCGAACGGAACGTGCGAGGTGACCGCGGTCCGTGAGTTCGCGGGATCCAGGCCCTCGACCCTGAGATAGCAAAGGCAAAGATCTTGCAGCTGGCCGACGTCCTCAAATCCCTTCGTCTCCACTGGCGCACGTCGGTTGCGATCTTCCTGCTCGCGGGGCTCGGCCTAGCGATCTTCCTCGTTACGAGGAATCAGGTGCAGCCGGCGAAGCGGTACCGCGTCGACGTGCAGGTCTTGATACCCGCCGTGGACAGCAAGGGCGTCCGGCCTGCCGGCGTTCCCCCGGCGCTGCTGCAGGGCCAGGCTTTGCAGGCGCTGGCCCCGAGTACCGAAAAGTTAGCCCTCGACGGCGCCGCGATCCCGGCGGCGAAGCGCCATTCAGTCGAGTTCGCCTTCGCGATCAACGACACCAACGACATCATCACGCTCAGCGTGAGCGCAGGCGATCCGGTGACCGCTCGGGCGGTTGCGCGTCGTTATGGAGTGGCGTACATCGCGACTCGTAAGCAGACGGTCGCGAAGGGCGCGACGGACGGACTGACCTCGGCGAAAGCAAGTCTCGCGAAACTCGCGACGACCCTCGCGACTACCGAAAAGCTTCTCAACGCCGCCGCCCCCGGGGTCCTGCCGACCATCAAGACCACCACGGCGTCCAAGAACGGGAGCGCGGCCGACTCGCTGCCCGCCGGAACCTCGAAGGAAGTCGATCTTCTGGTCGTACAGTACGAGGCGTTGTTGAATCAGATTCGGGCCCAAGAGCGGGCCTATGCCGCAAACACGATCACGGCGCTCATCCCGCAGGGCTACGCAAGTATCGTCGAGATCAACCCAGTGGTGCAGACGACCCCCCCGCTGCCGTCGCCGTTGGTCCCGATCGCGATCTTCCTCGGCGTCGGGCTCGCGCTCGCGCTCGCCGTGCCGGTGCTCATGGACCGGCTCGACCATTCGATCCGGACTCCGAAGTCGGCCGGCGATGCTTTCGACGCGACGGTGCTCGCGTCCATCCCGCCGACGGCGCGCCGGCTCCGGCGATCGCTGACGGTGCCGGGAACCGCGCCGGACGCCGCGTACCGGGCCCTTGCCGCGACGGCGATTGCCACCGATCGGCTCCCACAGGCCATCGTCGTTATGGCGCCGACCGGCACGGTGCACGACACCGTTGCCGCGAATTTCGCGGCTGCGCTGGCCGGGCTCGGTCTGCGCGTCGCGCTCGTGGCGACCGAGGCACGACAGTCCTGGTTCCTCGACGCTCGGCGCCAGGACGACGACGTTGCGAGCGGGAACGGCGACGGATACGCCGCCGAGCCCGGCACGGTGGTCGAGGGTGGCGGGGCCGACGCCGTTCTCTCCTTCCCTGATCTCCTCGAGCTTGCGCACGAGGGTCGTCTCAATGGAACACTCGCACGCGGGCTCGTGAAAACGCGGCTGAGCAATCTCTTGATCATGCCGCCCGGCGACGAAGCGCGGGAGTTCAGCCTCGACGGTCTCCGGCCTTTGCTCGAAGCGATGTCGTCGGGAGGTGTCGACGTGACCGTGATCGCCGGTCCCGCCTTCCTCGAGGACCCCAACGCAACCATTCTCGCCTGGACGACACGGTGCGTTCTGTGGGCGTGCGAAGCAGGAGAGGTCACCGAGTCCGAAGCGAGGGAAGCCGCGGAACGTCTCGCGCTCGCCGGCGCGGCCTCGTTCGGTGTCGCGATGGTGAGCGGGAAGTCGTAGGCCCGAATGCCGGCGGACCTGCTCGTGGTCCACCTCGTGTCGCGTGGTGTAGCCGGCGTCCGGTCGGGCTGGGATACCCCCGACGGCGTAGTGCGCCACGAGGTCGTTTCGTGGCGCGAGTCACCCGAGACGCTGTCGCCACGCCGACGTCGTCGTCGCGCACGGTCTCGCGCCGCTCGTCGTAGCGCAGGCGGTCGCAGGGTCGGGTCCCCGCATCGTCTACCGTCCGACCAATTCGACGCGTGGGACGCGTCGGCGCCTGCGGCGCGGGTTGCACGCGGGATTGGATCGCGGCGCGTACGCGCCGGAGTGGCTGGGCCGCCGCCGCCGCGCTCGGGCTCGGCCGGCAGCGGATCACCGTGTTCAGCAACGAGGACCGGGCCGCCTGGGACGAGGTGATTTCGCAGTTGCGCCGCCTTCGCGGGGCCGGACCCGGCTTCGAGACGCCCGCACCATCTGCCGGCGAACCGTTGCAGGCGTCTCCTCACACCCAGTCGGAGCCGCCGCGTGAGCGGTCGATGCCGGGTTCCGAATCCGGTGCCCGCCGGCGCGTGACGGATCCCGTCGGTCCGCGGTTCCCCGCCGAGCCGGCCTCGACCGCTCCCGAGACGCCGAGACCGGCCACGCGCTTGCTCGCGGTCGGGGTCGCTCAGCCTGCGAGTCCCGGGCATCCCTGGTGGATGTACCGGCGCATGGACGTGCCCGCCTCGGCCGGTGCCGAAGGGATCTCCGACGGTGCCGGTCTGCCACCGTCGAGCGATCCGCCGGCCAGCCCGGAACCGGGGCCGGTGCCCGGACCGGACAACGCGGCCGGGCGTCCAGTCCAGCTCATCTCGACGCCAGCGCCTTCCGGGGTGGGGTTCTTCTTTGGCGGCGCGGTCGCGCTCGCCATCGTCGGCGTGTGCACCCAGCTCGGCATAATCGGTGAGGGGGTCGTCCTGGTTCCGCTCGGCGGCCTACTGTTCACCGTTGCCGCCGCCCGACGGATCGCGCGCAGGCGACCGGAGGAAGGGTGGGTCGCGGCGCTGGCTCGTCCTCGGGCTGATCGCGAAGCTCGGCGCGGCGTATTTCAATTACTACACCGTGATCGTCACGTATCACGGCAAAGGCGACGCGATCGGCTACGACGGCTACGGGCGCCAGTTCGCGCAGGCGTGGCTCAAGGGCGGGACGGCGCCGGTTCTTCCCAACCTGAAGGCGACGAACTTCGTCCGCTGGTTTACGGGCGTCGTGTACTACGCCGTCGGCTCGAAGCTGTTGACGGGCACCTTCGCCTTCGCGCTCCTTGCCTTCATCGGCTCCTACCTGTGGTACCGCGCGACGGTCGACGCGATCCCGTCGGTCAACCGTCAGCTCTACTTCGGTTTCGTCATGTTCGCTCCCAGCATCATGTTCTGGCCCGCGATCGTCGGCAAGGAAGCGTTGATGCAGTTCGCGCTCGGCGTCCTCGCGCTCGGCGTCTCGTTCCTGGTCCGGCAAAGACTCGTGCCTGGGCTTCTTGTCGCGGGCGCGAGCGGTTGGTTGGTGTGGGTGGTGCGGCCCCACCTCTTGGCGCTCGTCGCGATCGCGGCCGGTGCCGCGTACCTCGCCGGCCGGGTCCGAAAGGACGGACGGAAGCGAAACGGGCTCCTCGGCCGCCCGATCGGGATCGTGATCATCGCTTTCCTGGTGGCGTTCACCGTCGGTCAGGGTGCGCAGTTCCTGGGCATCAAGAGCCTGTCGTTCAACTCGATCCAACAAGAGCTCAACAGCGAGTCGTCCACCACCGCGATCGGGAAGTCGTCGTTCTCCTCGACCGGCAACTCCCTCAGTCCCGTCCAGTGGCCGAGTGACGCGGTCACCGTGTTCCTGCGTCCCTTCCCATGGGAGATCCAGAGCAACCTTCAGATACTCGCCTCGCTCGAATCGGCTCTTCTCGCGTCGCTGATCGTCTTGCGCTTCGGATCGCTGCGACTCGCATTCAAGCGCTCCCGGGAGTCGCCTTTCCTGATGTTCTGTTGGGTCCTTACCGGCCTGTACGCGATCGCCTTCTCCTCGTTCTCGAACTTCGGGTTGCTAGTCGCGCGAGCGCTCGCTCGTGTTGCCAGCGTTGCTCGTGCTGCTCTCCGTCGAGCCCGCGCTCGATCGAGCCGCTCGATCGGAGTTCCAACCGGCGGACTTGACCTGAGACACGTTCGGAGCGACACGCCTCGATACCCTCGCGGCAAAGGCGGCGGGTGACGTCATCTGGTCATCATCTACAACAACCGGATGCGCTCGGGCGCGATGAGCGTCAGCGACATACTGTCGAATGTGCAGGTCCACGGCGCCACGATTGGTATGTCGTGGGCAACCACCGTGACGCGAATTTCGGGATCCCGCACGGGGCGTTCACGATCACATACACCAAGAACGTCTTGGTGTATGTGGGCTCCGAGGGGCATCTCCTGAACACCATTTGCCCGGCGGTCTGACAACATCGTCCGACGGTCGCGTGGATGCCCAAGGTGTCGGATTTGAACGGATCTATCGTTTCCGGCGAATTGTCCGGTCCGGTAGAGAAGTGACGACGTTGACAGCGCGGTGCGCAACCGGCTGGGACGAGCCAACCCCGGTGCGTGACAAGATGGGTCGTGCGCATCCTCCATGTCGTGTCGAGGAGCCAACGGCGCGGCGCAGAGCGGGTGGCGCTTGACCTGGCCGAGGAGCTCGACGAACTCGGTCACGAGAACCGGGTGGTCGCGCTCGCACTTGGCCACGACGGCGAGGAAGACCCTGCTCTGCCGGCGCTCGTCCGGTCGGTCTCGCTCGGAATCATGACCCGCGCCGTGTGCGCATGGCGGCTTGGCCGGACAATACGAAAGGCAGCCCCTGACGTCGTGCTCACGCACGGGGGCAACGCAGCTCAGGTGACGGTAGCTGGCCTTCCGTGGCGGCGGCCGCCGGTCGTCGTCTGGCAGACGATTATCGGATTTCCGAACAAGATCCGCCGCCAGCCCCGGCGTTTCATGTGGTGGTTGGTGGCCCGCAAGATTGATGGTGCGGTCTCGCTCACGGACGAAGAGGCGGCCGAACTCCGATGGTTGGGGTTCACGGGCCCACTGTCGGTCATCGCGAACTTCCGGCGCGCACAACGCTTCTTCGAAGCCGATCGAGACGTCGAAGGTGCCAGGCTCAGAAAGCTCGTCGGCGTCGACTCGACGACACCTCTGATCGGGTTCGTCGGCTTTCTCGTAGATCAGAAGCGCCCGGAGCGAACGGTTGAGGTGCTCGCCGGCGTGCGCAAGATCGGGGTGCGCGCTCACCTCGTTATCGCTGGTGACGGACCGCTTCGTGCGGAACTCGAGCAGGTGGTGCGCGCACTGGATCTCGAGAACGACGTGACGCTCTTAGGACATCGCAACGACGTCGAGCACGTGTTCGGCGGCGTCGACGTCGCGCTGATTGACGAGCGACGTCGAGGGTATTCCCGGCGTGGCTATCGAGGCCGCCATGACGGGATGTCCGTTTGTCACATTCCCGCTGGGCGGTGTCAGTGAAGTCGTTGTCGACGGTGTAACGGGCGTGGTCCTGGAGCGATTCGACACGGCTCTCATGGCGGCACGCGTCGCCGAACTACTGCGGGACGAGCCGCTGAGGCGAAGGCTTGGTACCGAGGCCCGGAAGCGCTCTTCTCGGTTCGCTGCTCCCGAACGAGCCAAGCTCTACGCAGACTGCCTTGCGCAGTGCGTCGCCAATAGGAAAGGCGGCGCGGTCGCGACAACGAAGAGGCTCGTGGCGCAGGAGGATCGGTCAACGTGCGGCGGCGCTTCCACGTCGGAGCCGGGGCCAGGCGTGACACGAGCGAGCAGCGGGCGGCAAGAGATGCCCGAGAGAGATTGAGCGATATATGGGCGACCACTGTGCTGTCCTGAGTTCTACCGACGACCACCGCAGGCCAGCTGGGTCCGGTCGCGTCGTGGGTGAGCACGGCGGGATGGGCGAGCGCCATCGAGCGGGTTGTCGGCAGCGCATGGATCGCGACGACCGACGGAACCATCGACGTGCGCGAGGCTCGACGAAGGGGTTCGCTTCCAGAGTTGTGCGCAGCCTCCGCTCCGCGATGGCACCAGCGCATTCCGAAGACGGCGAAGACCGTGCTCAAGGACGGCCGCCAATGGAGCCGGAGTCACCGTTTCTCCATAGCTTCCCCGTGGCCTTGGGAGAGCTCCGACGTCGAGTTCGTCTGGCAGCGACACGAGCTCTTTCACGTGGAGGGGTTGCGCCTGGCGCGGTCGATCGGCGTTCCGTCCGTGCTCTTCGTCCCAGCCCCCCTCGTATGGGAGGCGCGGCAATGGGGTGTTCGACGTAAGGGTTGGAGCAGGTGGCTCGAGCGCACCGGCGAGGTGCCCGCATTACGGGGTGCCAGCCTGGTCGCGTGCGGATCCGAGCGGGTGGCCGAGGAGGTAACCCGTCTCGGTGTCGAGAGCTCGCGCGATATTGGTTACGCCGACGGGAGTAGATCTCGACCTCTTTCAAGGTCGTCGCGATGCGACGGAGTTACGTCGGCGCCTCGGCCTTGATGATCGGCTGATCGTCGGTTGGGTCGGCAGCTTTCGTCCGTTCCACGCGCTCGATATCGCCGTCGAGGGAGTGGCGCAGGTACGCGACAGCGCTCTGCTTCTCGTCGGCGACGGTCCGGAACGAGCCTGCATCGAGCAGCTGGCGCGCACGCGGAACGTCGACGTCGTGACAACCGGCACGGTGCCACACGCGGATCTTCCCCGATATCTCGACGCGATGGACGTCGGGCTCGTCGTCGCAGCCGACTCCGAGACCTATCACTACTCCCCTCTCAAGCTCGCGGAGTACCTCGCCGCCGGCCTGCCCGTAGTCGCGCCCAACGTCAGTCAATTCTGCGACCGCCTCGTCGACGGCACCGAAGTACTTTTCGTGCCTCCGGGCGACCCTTCCGCGCTTGCGGACGCTCTGGCGCGTTTGCGAGACGACCCTGATCTCCGAACTCGTTCGTCGTGCGCGGCGCGAGCCGCCGCTCCGCAGTGGTCGTGGGATCGCCAGGTTGAACGGATCGTCGAAGCGCTCGCGCGCTCTCACCACGGAGCCGACGACTGGCAGCCCGACCGATGACCGCCAAACGTGGCGCGCGCGATCAAAGCGATGCGAAGAACGCCTCTTGGAGCTGCGTGCCGGCCGCGCCGACGGCGCGAGGCAGGTCTCGCGTATGGTTGTGCGGGCAGCTTTCTTGTGTGGCGTGGTGGGCCGTGTGCGGAGTCGGACTATGAAGCAGGTGAGCGTTATCATTCCGACGCGCGCGATCGCCGCGACATGGTGTTGCGTGCCGTCCGGAGTGCACTGGCCCAGACTTACAGCCCTACCGAGATCATCGTGGTCGACGATGCGTCCACCGATGGAACGGCCGACGCGCTCGACGCGCTCGGAAATCCGATCGTGCGAGTGATACGTCGAACCTCTGCGGGCGGACCGTCGACCGCCCGGAACGACGGCATCGACGCTGCATCAGGAGACGTGCTCTGTTTCCTCGATTCGGACGATGAGTGGCTCCCTCAGATGCTTTCGACGTTGGTACCCGTCTTGGCCAGCAAGGGCCCTGGCCTCGCCTGCTCAAGCTTCGAGGTCCGCAAGGGGTCGAGTATCAGGCACGGCACCCCCGGAGTGACCAGGCGGGGCGACTCCTTCGAGCAGCTCCTCAATCTCAAGGGCGGACCACTCACCGCTTCTGTTTTCGTGGTCGACCGTGCGGTGACGGATTCTGGCATCCGATTCGATCCGACATTTCCCGCGCTCAACGATCTCGACTTCGCAATACAGGTAGCGCGCGCGGGGTTCTTTGTCGGCGGAACCTCACGCGTACTAGTCCGCAAGCACAACACTGTCGACGAACTGCGCGTATTCCGGCCCGCCAACGAGATCCCCGGGCGCCGGAAGCTCCTTGTCAAGTATGGCGAGTTTCTCGCAACCCGCCCGGATGCGCGTGCCCGTCAGCAGCAGCGACTGGCCTACGCGCTCGATCGCCACGGGGAACGCGAACGCGGCCGAGCTCGTGATCTCCGAGTGCATGCACAGTGACGGTCGGCACTGGTCCTCGCGGGCACTGCGCTATAGCATGAGGACAAATCCGATGCTCTACTTCGCTTCGACCCGGTTGCTCCACCTCGAGAGTGGCGTGCTCGGAACGCTCAAGTGGCGGATCCGCGATTCTTTTTCCATGTTCATGCGTGCGGGTGCTGGAGCTCGCGAAGAGCGTCGAGAACGCTGCGAATCGAGCTGACCGCTCATGGTCGCGACGACTCAGTCAGCACGAAGTCGACCTGCGAAGGACGCGAAGGTAATCGCGGTCACTTCTGTGCGGTTGTTGCGCGAGGCGACAATGTGGCGGACTGCTCGATCGGGAGAGCTGCGAGAGAATGGGGCGGTCGCGCTTCCAGGTCTGCTTCCGCTTGCTGCTTGTGAGCGTCTGACGAAATGGTGTGATCTGGTCCTCGAGTCGGACGAGACGTTCATCGGTCCGGATACCTGGCTCGTGCGGCGCATCAACGACTTCAAAGGTAAAGACACCCAAGTCCGACAGATCATGAACGCACATCTCGTCAATCCGGATCTCGCGGCAATGGCCCGCGAGCGCTTGTTCGAGAATCTTCTTGAGGACGCGTTGGGCTGGCCGATCCGGCTCGAGAGCCTCACCCTTCAGGTGGACGATCCCGACGTCGAGACGAAACGCGGATGGCACGTCGACCGTTTCACGCCTCCGACGTTCAAGGCGTTTGTCTATCTGTCCGATGTCGACGAGGCGATCAACGGGCCCTACACGGTCATACCGGGTTCGCATCGTCACGTCTTGCGCAAGATTGTCAATCTCGTCGGCAACGCCGCGACCGGCGCGCCGCGAACGGATCTTCGCCTCTGCTACAACAAGAGCGAACCACGCTTGTTCACGGGACCCGCGGGGACCGGTGTGCTTTCTGTGCAGACGATCGCGCATCGGGGCTGGCCTGGTCACGCCGAACGGCGTCGATACATGATCGTGGCGTACATGTCGCTTGCGAAATCACGGCACGAGGAGTTCCGGCTCGGAAGAGCTCAAGCGGAGCGCGAGGCGAGTGCGAGCAAGCCCGAAGATCCCGAGATCTAGGTCATGGCCTGGCGCGCGGCGATGACCATCTCGGCCAACTCGCGAACAGCTCCTCGACCGCCGGGCCGGGAGAGGACGAGTTGTGCCGCCTCGATGACCTGTGCGTGCGCGTCGGCGACGGCGATCGGGTATCCGACCAGCGCAAGCGGACCGAGGTCGTTTACGTCGTTCCCGACGTACGCGGTGAGCGCCGACTCGATTCGGCGTTCGGCGAGGATCTCGAGGACCGACTCGGTCTTGTCGAGGCCGACGGCCTGAACGCACGGGATCTCGAGCTTTTCGCAGCGGCGTGCCACCACCTGATTGACCTCGGTGGAGACGACCACGATCGGGATCAGATCTCGCAGAAGCGCAATACCGAGCCCGTCGCCGCGACTGCAGCGGACGGACTCGATACCCTGCTCGGAGATCCAGACATGGTCGTCCGTCAAGACGCCGTCGAAGTCGAGGATGAGCATCTCGGGCAATGCCGACCACGGCCACGTCGGCGTGCTCGGTCGGCGGGGTTGCCGGCGAGCAGCTTCGAGGTCGCTCGGAACGTCGATCTCCAGCTCCGGGGACACGGAAGGCACCGCGACGATCGAGCCGAAGAAACGGTGGCCGGACTTTCTCAGACCGCCGACGCGCATGGCGTACGCCGCTCCCGTCTCGAGCCATTCGTCGGGCCGGTCCTGTCTCCGTTGGCGTACGCGTTCATCGTGGTTGGCGCCGCGGACGTTCCCGTGTCCGTCGTCGCGCCAGACGAATCGGTGGAACGGCACCGCGAGGAAGGCGCTGTCGGCACCGCCTTCGACTGCCGCAACGAGCGCGTCGAGGTCGCGCGGATCGATGAAGGGTGACGTGCACTGTACGAAAAGCGCGATGTCGTTGTCGGAGGCGGAGACAGCATTCAGCACATGAAGCAGAGCGGACTCCGACGTCGCGAGATCGCCAGCCAAGTTTGCCGGCCGGTCGATGATCCTCGCGCCAGCGAGGCGACTCGTCTCGGCGATCTCGCGGTCGTCTGTCGTCACGATCGGATGCAGAGCGCCGGAGGACGAAAGCAGCGCCTCGATCGCCCTGACGACGAGCGGCTTGCCGTCGACGAGTGCCAGGTTCTTCCGAGGTATTCCCTTCGAACCGCCGCGGGCGGGAATGACTGCGTGCACCCGTGAGCGAACGGCCATACCCGTTACTGAACTCGCCGCAGCTTCTTCATCGGGCCGAGCTCGGAGTCGTAGATCCTCTTCTCTCCGTCGCCGATCGCCTGCTCGACCGTGCGGATGTCGCGCACGAGTCGCTGCAGGCCCTGGGGCTCGACCGATGCCGACTGGTCGGAGCCCCACATCGCCCGATCGAGCGTGATGTGCCGTTCGACGAACGTAGCGCCGAGGACGACGGCAGCGACGGTCGTCTGGAGACCGACTTCGTGGCCCGAATATCCGACGACGCGGTCGGGGTATGTGTGCTTGAGCGACTGGATCGTCCGAAGGTTCAGCTCGGCGACCGGACACGGATAGGTACTGGTCGAGTGCGCGATAGCCACCTGATCGCGCGGGGCCAGCTCGATGGCTGACGAGATCTGCTCGGCTGTCGACATCCCCGTCGACATGATCACCGGTCGGCCCGTGCACAACAGGTGCCTGAGCAGGTCGTGGTCGGTGAGCGAGGCGCTTGCGAGCTTGTACACGGGTGGCTCGAAGCGCTCGATGAAATCGACGGCGGTCTCGTCCCAACAGCTCGCGAACCACACGATTCCGTGTTCTCTCGTGTATCGGTCGATCTCGCTGTATTCCTCCTCGCCGAACTCGACCTGACGTCGGTAGTCGATGTAGCTCATCACGCCCCACGGCGTCTCGCGCTGGACGTCCCATTGGTCTTTCGGAGTCGAGAGCTCCGGAGTTCGCTTCTGGAATTTTACCGCGTCGCACCCGGCGACGACGGCGGCATCAATGAGCCGCTTGGCGACGTCGACGTCGCCGTTGTGGTTCAGGCCGATCTCTCCGATGATGTAGCAAGGGGCGCCGTCCCCGACGACGCGGTCTGCGATCCGCAACTCTGCCATATCGACCACTTTCCGTCGGTGCACGTCCACCGTCGACCCATTGCAAGTCCGGTGTCGAAACCCCCGGGATGTCGACGCAGGCTACCAATCAGGGCGCGGTCGAGACACAGGAAGGATCGGTAGGCGTCGGTACATTTCGACCTGAAACCCTTCAGTCGGGCAAACTCTTCCCTTTCAATCGGTCCGCTGACGCCTCACCTTGTTGGCGTGGGATCGCCCGGACGGCCGGAGCTTTGCAAAGCGATCATCCGGGCAATGATGTCGCGGTTCGACGGCGCGATCGCATCGAGTGACGGCACGAGATCGACGACTTCAACTGTGGGGAACACGATCGGTACTGTGTCTGCGGCGGTACTGAGAACCACTACCAGGGGTGTCGGCTCCAAGCCGCGGTCGATCAACTCGACCTCGATTGGGAACTTCGGACGGAGTATCTCGATTCCGACATTTTCCGCGAGATCCCGAAGCTTCGAGTCGTCCTCCCGGCGGTGTGCTATGTAGAGCGTGTCAGGATAGTTGTGCGCTGCACGCTTGACGCATTCCCGGTAGTCAGATGCCTGCATGATCCCGCTCTCGACGAGGCTTGAACCGACGAACACCGGCCGACGCGTCGTTCGGTCGGGCACCATCGAGCGCAGCACCGAGAGATGGTTCCTCTGCACGGTGTCGTGTTGCCCGCCTCGGATGGGGTAGATCGAAAAGAACTCGACGCTCGAGAACTCCCTGTACGCAGGGCGCAAGACGTCGCGAAGGATCTGCGGCACGGCAAAGCGACGACCGTGAGCAGCATCAGTAATCCGCGTCGCGCGGCGGTCAGTCCAACGCCAGAGGTTGCGCTCACGACGTTGAGCGATGAGCAATGTCGCGTTCCCGTCATCGAGCACGATCGGGCGTGCTGATGAAAGAGTGCGAGCGAGGCGGCGCATGCCCGGCTCGCGGTAATCGCCGACGAAGGCACGTGATCGCGGATTGTTGATGCGATCGCCCTCGACGTGCTTCGGTGTGCTCGTTTGTGGCCAGGGGAACCGTTCGGTCAGTGCACCCAGTTGTCGTTCGGCGGGCGCGCCGCCGTCGGGCTTGAACACCACGAGGCACGCATCCTCGTGGCGTACACCGTACGCCGCCCGCGCCTCGATCGCGCTCAGGAACTGGAATGGGGACTTCACCAGGAACCAGTTCACGCCGATGCCTCACGTAGGCGTGTCGAGGTTCCCGCCCGGCTCGGAACGCGGCTGGTGGGCGAGCTCAACGGGCGTCGCTCGGTGGGACGTACTCGACCGGAAACGGAGCGCCCTCTTGATCGGGCCTCATCGAGACGTGCGGAGCCTCTCCCGCGCCTTCTTGGTCGTGCTCCACCGAGTACAGCGCCTCCTCGAGCGATACTGGCTCGAGGACTCCCGCGACCAGGCGAAACACGCGGTCGCACACGCGCACGGTCGCGGGGCGGTGTGCGACCAGGAACATGGTGACTCGACCACGCTTCTCGGCCAGGGTGTCGGTGATCAGCTCTTCGGACACGGCGTCGAGGGCACTCGTAGGCTCGTCCATCACCAAGAGGTCCGGCGCGCCGACCAGGGCGCGTGCGATCCCGACCCGTTGGCGTTGACCGCCGGACAGCTCGCGCGATCCGGGTCCCACGACGCACTCGTATGCGTCCGGAAGTCGCATGATGTCGTCATGGACATGGGCGGCGCGCGCCGCCGCTTCGACAGCCTCCATGCTGAACCAAGGTCGGTAGAAACGGATGTTGTCCGCGACCGATCCAGCGATCAGCTTGTTGTCTTGCGGCACGAAGCCGACCCGCTCCGACCACTGCGTGCGGACCACCTCGGAAAGACGCTGGCCTCCGGCTCGGATCTCACCTGAGTCGGGCACGCGCAGGCGAAGCAGAAGCTGCACGAGCGTCGTCTTTCCTCCACCGGACGGCCCGATGAGCGCCACTGCCTCACCGCGGGCGATTGCGAACGAGATTCCGTTGAGTACGGGCTCACCTGGAACGTACGAAAACGTTACGTCGTCGAAGGTGAATTCGCCCGCAGAGACTAGACACTCGTGTCCGAGGTCTTCTTTCGCTTGGCTCAAGCGTTCGAGTTCCTCTTCGAGGAGCTCCACGAACGGCGCGAACTCGTTCGCGGACTGGACGGCGCCTTGGAGTTGGCGGGCGTAGCCGAGAATCCTGATAAGCATCAAGATCACTGGCGCGAGCACTGTGAGGTAAGAGGGGTTCGCCATGCGGGCGATCCCGATCGTCGCGACGACAATGAGCAGCGCTCCGTACTGATACGCCATCGGTGTCAGGGTGTTTGCGAACCGGACACGCTGGAGAATGCGTGCGCTCGATCGAACCTCCGCGTCGAGGACGGATGTGACTTCCGGCGCGACCGTGTACGCCGCAATCTCCTGACTCAGGCGAGCTGTCTGCGCGGTGTGGGCCGAGAACAGGTTGATGGTCGCGCGCGTACGCCTCAGATCCCCTACGGACCTGCCGCCCGATCGGGCGAAGCACTAGCACGAGGGAACCGAAGGCGACGACACCGATCAACGCGGCAAGCGGCGCGACGGCCAGCGCCCCTATCCCCATGATGAGCAAGCCGCTACCCGCGAGCAGCATCGTCGAGAACTGCTGGACGAGGCGTTCGGTGCGCTGGGAATACTCGCCGGTCAAATCCTGGAACAAACCCTCACGGTCGATCGAACGCGACGCCCACGACGACGCGAGGTATGCGTTGACCACGCGCGTCCGAGCCCGCCGCAGCGCTCCCTCGCTCAAACCGGCCGACAGCCGTGCGATCGGCAGTGCCAGGACGATCAGGAAGAGCAACAGCAGTACGGTTGCGACGACTGCCGACGACAGTGTGAGCACCTCTCGTATCGGCCCCATCTCGAAGGGGACGCTGGAGGTATTCGTCGTGATCGACGCGGCCAACCTCGCGACCAGGTAGATCGCGATCGTCTCGACGACGGCGCCGACGATCGAGAGCAACGTGAGCGCGAGCAATCGCCGCCGATTGGGTCCGACCGCCGCGACCGCTGCGCGCAAGGTCGCGCGAAGATCACTACCTACGGTCGGTGCCGCCGATTTTGTTGATCCTGGCCGCCGCATAGGCGGCAGAAGCCTAGCGACCCTGTCGAGGGGACGCGGTCGGCGCGCGACCTGCACGAGTCGCGCACGGATCGTAAGCCGGATGGTCATTATCAGCAACTTCGGTGGGGACTGAACCATTCGTCGGAGTCGCCCGATTCGAAGTGCGCTCGCGGGTGGAGGTCGCGCGAACCACGACGCGTATGAGTGAGCGTGCACGCTTCCGCGAGCCGAGCTAATGGTGTTCCTCGGTGAAGGGATCGTTCAGCGGCAAAAAGGGCAGCGGCGACCTCGCGGCGGAGGCGCGGGAGTTCCGAAGATGTCGACGCGGATCGAAACGGGTCTCTTCCGCTCTTGAGCCCAGGTGCCCTTTCGCGACACCGCTGAAATCCTTGGAGGGCATTGGCCCAGGCCACGCCTTGCACGTAGTACGCTCGTCGAAACTAAGTGATGGAGTTCCCCTGTGGGAATGGATTTCTGCAGGTTCGGAATCGTTTAAGGGCAGCTTCCAATGGATGGGTTGACGGGCTCGCCGACGGATGGGAAGCGCCCTCCGCCTCCGAACGTGAACGCCGGTGGCGACGAAGCGTGTGAACGCGGTCTCAGCCGGCGGGAGTTTGCGGCGCGGGCCGGAGTCGGTTCTGCTGCGGCCGCGGGATTGTTTTGGGCCAGCCCGAAGATCTCCACGGTTCGGTCCCTGCGCAAAGCAGCGATCGGCAGTCCGCCACCGACCTCGGTGACTACTTCGCCGCCGGTCGGACCGCTCGGCGGTCAGATCTTCCTCTCGGCCACGTCGCTGTGCCTTGGCGACAAGGTCCACGTCGACGCCAGCGGGTTCGCTCCGGGCACCACCGTCACCCTGCACCTCGAGTCATCGTCCGCGGTGTTGGGCTCGGCTGTCGCCGACTCGACGGGCAGTATCGGTGTCGCCGTCGTATTGCCAACAAGCGCCGCGACGGGCGCACAGGTCATGAAGGCGGTCGGTGTGCAGCAGGGAGGCCAGGCTCTCACGGTCAGCGCTCCCATTACGATCAAGACGGCCGCCGACTGCGCCGGGTCCACAACGACTACGACGAAGTCTCCGGTCGGAGCGGCCGGCGAGCGGGGCACAGCGACGAGCGAACCGGCGGCGAGCGCCGGGGACGCGGGCGGGGGATCTGGTGGCAATCTGCCGTTCACCGGTGGCGAAGCGACAGATCTCGCGCTCATGGGCGGCGCGGCGATACTCGGAGGTCGGGTGATTCACCGTATGACGAAGCACCGTCTCGAAGGCCGCGACGCGGTAGATGAGTAGAGCCTCGGGCGGGTGCTCGTGTCCCAACTCGCCGGAATAGCTACTGTCTGGCAACGCGAAAGCCACGTTCTCTGGCGGGAGACGCCAAAGTCCGTGCTGGTGCTGACGCATCGTGCGAACGAGCCGCTTCGCTTGGAAGGCGCGGTGATGTTCGTTTGGATGGCGTTGGAGTGCCCGGCCACCGATGCAGAGTTGATCGCCTGGGTTGCCGCATGTGTCGCGCTGCCCACGGCCCTTGTGGAGTGCGACGTCGTCGCGGCGCGGGAGGCGCTCTGCACCTGTGGCGCGATCGTGGAGAGTCGTGGCTGACCCGAGGGTACGACGCGCGCTTCGGCGGATCGCGGCCGGTTCGTCGCACGTCGATGACGGTCGTTCCGGGGTCTGGGACGCTGCGGGCGGCGCCGAGTTGCTCGCAGCGGTCAGCTGCGAGCGGCTGACCGGCCTCGCGGTCGCCGCCGCTCAGTCGGGCGCGCTCGGACTGTCACCCGCGCTGCTCGACGACCTGCTCGGCCGCCACGAGGATCAGCTCGCGCTTGATCTGCGCCTCGAGCGCTTGCTCGTCGAGACCGTCGCTGCATTCGACGAATCGGGCATCGTGTACCGCGCGCTCGAAGGGCCCGCTGCTCGCCCATTCCGCATACGGTGATCCCGCGCTACGTTCCTTCGGCGACGTCGACGTTCTCGTGCCCGGCTTCGCCTTCGACGCCGCGATCCGAGCGCTTCGTCCGCTCGGGTTCGACCGCCAGTTCATGGAACCCCGTGCCGGATTCGACGCCCGATTCTCGAAGGGGTCATCCCTGCAGGGGCGAAATGGAATGGAGATCGACCTCCATCGCGCTCTCGCGCCGGGCGCTTTCGGGATCATGCTCGAGCGCTTCGACATGTTCTCCCGCGCCCCGCAGCGGTTCCACCTCGGCGCGCACTCGATCACCGGCATCGACAAGGAAATGGCGCTCATCCACGCGTGCTTTCACGCGGCGCTCGGTGATTGTCCGCCCCGTCTCGTTCCGCTGCGAGACATCTGTCAGCTCGTTGCCGCCGGTATCGATGACAGGATCGTGATCGATGTCGCAACGTCGACCCGATGCGAGAGCGTGTTCCGGCGCGCGGTTCGAGCTGGTGGACACCGAGCTCGGAGTGCATCTCGATGGACCTTTACCGCGGTGGGGTCGAGCCCATCGGCCCTCGCGGTTCGATCGATGGGCGCTCCAGGGTTACACAAGGGATGATCGATCGTACGCGGGGCAGATAGCGGCATCGATGTGGGCGTTGCGCTCTACCCGCGATCGCGTTGCCTACGGCGCAGCGCTCGCCTTCCCGACGCGTGACGACTACGTGCGCCGCCGCGAGCGTGGGTATGCGCGACGGTTCTCGCATGCTCTGCGCGTTGTCAAGGATTCTCGGCCGCGATGAGCGACGTCGACCACTTCTCACCGCTCGCACCGCGGCTGTCATTGCACGGCGACGGCACGCGGCTTCGGAGCCGTGTGCGCCAGCTCTATTCCGAGCGCTGCGCCCCGGGGTCGTCGGTGCCGGACCTCACGTTTGAGATCCGGCTCGGTGCCGGACGGGGCGTGGTCGAACTACGCCGCGAACGATCAGGCGCGCGTCCGGAGCTGTGATCCCGGCGCGGTGATCGAGTGGTTGGTGTGGAAGGTGAACCGCGCCGCGTTACAGCGAAGCCGTTCCGAGCTCCGTCTGCATGCCGCGGCGCGTGAAATCGATCGGTGCGCGGTGCTGGCGACCGGTCCGCCGGGAGCCGGAAAGTCGACGCGGCGCTGCCGCTCCAACGCTAGCGGGGCTTGGGCTATATGGGTGACGACCGGGTCGTGTTCGACGTGCAGACCGACTGCATCCGGTCGAGTCCGAAGCCGATCCCGCTCGGCGAGGGCTCACGGCGCGCGATGGCGACGCCTCGTCCGGGGCATCGCGAGATCGAACGACCCATTTTCGATCTCGCCCGCGCTGCGGAGCAGGCCACGTGCGTACATGTTCGGCGCCGTGGGCTCGGCGCTCTGGGCGGTCGACGGCAGGACGCAGATGAAGTTCGCGGTCCAGGGCTTGTCGCCGTTGAGGGTCGGGTTCCCGGCCTGGTCGGCGACGAAGCCGGAAAGCGCCGTCGTGTCGGCGAGGAAGAGCTGCACCCGGAAGGTTCCGCGGACGCCGCGTACACCGTTGGTGTGGGTGACAGACGACACCGAGTAGGGGGGCGCCGGATCAGTCGGGGGTGCCGAGGTGATGTGGCGCGTCTTCAGCCACCGGTAGGCCTGGTCGCGGATTGTGAGCGCCGGGCCGGCGAGGCTGTGCGCGCTGGCGACGGTGAAGTCCCAGGCCTGGTACGGGATCGAGTTATCGACGACCGACCGCAGGTCGTGCGTGATGACCCGGCGGATGTGCGCGCCGCGTGTCGCGGTCCGGAGGAGGCCGGCGAGCGCTTCACGGGTCGACGATGAGCCTTGATCGCCTGCACCTCTGCTCGCTCGGGGTGACGATGGCGGTGTCGGTCGCCGAGCCGGCGATGCGCGCCCGGATTGCCGATCTCTATTCGGCTTGCCTCGTAACCCCCGCCTCAGACCGGGTTGTGGGTCTAGAGCTGGAGGTCCGCTCCGCCGTCGGGGGGTTCGAGCTCCGGGCCGGCGGAAACCTCTGCATGCAGAGCACCGTGAGCGATGACGTCATCGAATGGCTCGCGTGGAAGGTGAATGCAGCGGCGCTCGAGCACGACCGGGAGGAACTGGTGCTGCACGCGGCGGCCGCCGCGCGTGGTGGGCGGGGAGTGTTGGTCACTGGTCCGTCGGGTGCCGGCAAGTCGACGATGGTCGCGGCGTTGGTGCTCGGCGGTTTCGCCTACATGGGCGACGACAGCGTCGTCGTCGACGGTCGATCCGGTGAGATCCGGTCGAACCCGAAGCCGATCGCGCTCGACGGGCCTTCGATCCGGGCATTGCTCGCGATGTCTTCCGACAACGACGAGCTTCGAGCGGCGCGCCGTGTCGTCTCGGCCGTCGGGCTCGGTGAGGTCCGCCACGAGGGATCCGCGTGCGCGGTGGACCTGATCGTGCACGCGCGTCACCGGCCCGGGTGTGCGACCACGGTGACCGCGCTCGGCGCTGCCGGCGCGGCCGAGCTCCTCGCCGACCAGTCCTTCAACTTTTCGAAGTTGGGTTCGACCGGTCTTGCGAGCGTGGCGAGGATCACCCGCCGCGCCCGTGCGGTGGTGGTCGAATTCAGCAGTGTTGCCGACGCGGTCCGGATCATCTCTGAGATGTTCGACGCGTCGACCGCGGATCCGGCGAGCCCGACGGTCGGCGATGCCGCGTACCGGCATTCCCGCTTCGATGTGGAGATCATCTCGGGCGAGGCGTTGGTCTGGGATCCGGTGGCGCGCGAACTGCACCATCTCGACGCGCGCGCACCGCGATTTGGCACATCTGTGACCACACGCTTGATCCCGGCGCGGTCGCCTCCCGGCTCGCGTCGGCTGCCGGGCTTTCCGCGGCGAACGTGCGCGGGGATGTCGTGCGCGGGGATGTCGAGCGGTGTATCGATGAGCTCGCGGTATCGGGTTGCTGTCGGAGCGCCATTCGCCCGGGTTGTACCGATCCGAGTCGTGAGAGCGGCGCCGGTCGCCGTCCCGACGCTACGGTCTGGCTCGTGCAGACACCGGGGGATGGCGAACAGTCGTGAGTGAACGCGTCCGGCTGCTGTCACTGATCAAGGGTCTCGGTCCCGGTGGAGCGGAACAGCTGTTGCTGTCGGCGGCGCGCGTGCGCGATCGCGACGCGATCGACGAGGAAGTTGCGTATCTCCTACCAGGTGAGCCGACGATCGCGCCCGCACTGGCAAGTCTGGGCCTGCCCCTACACGACCTGCGGGGTCCTCGACCGCAGGATCTCGGCTGGCTCGGCCGTTTGCGGAGACTGATCGAGGACCAGCGGTACGACGTCGTGCACGTCCATTCGCCGTACGTCGCCGGCATGGCGCGGCTCGTCGTGAGGTCGATGCCGAAGTCGAGGCGGCCACGGATCGTGTCGACCGAGCACAACGTCTGGTCGAGCCACGCGCAGCTGACTCGCGGACTCAACGAGATGACGTTCCCGATCGGCGACGTCTGGTTCGCGGTGAGCAACGAGGTTCGGGCGTCGATCCCCAAGGTGTTGCGGCGCCGCGTCGAGGTGCTCGTGCACGGAATCGTCTTGAGAGACATCGCGGACCTCGTGGCCGGTCGTGCCGCCGTGCGGGCCGAGCTCGGCTTGGGACCCGACGACGTCGCGATCTTGACGATCGCCAACTACCGCAAGCAGAAGGGATATCCGGATCTACTCGAAACCGCTCGTCGCCTGCGCGACGCGTAACGTGACTGCGCGGTTCTTTGTCATCGGCCACGGGCCCCTCGAAGCGGAGATCCATGCGTTGCATTCGGCGCTCGGATTGAACGGATACGTCGAGCTCCTCGGCTACCGCGCCGACGCGATAAGGGTCGCGGCCGGCTGCGACCTCTTCGTCCTCGCCTCTCACTACGAGGGCCTGCCAGTCGCGATCATGGAAGCGTTCGCGGTCGGGTTACCCGTCGTCGCGACGAGCGTCGGCGGCGTGCCCGAGGCCGTGCGCGACGGCATCGAGGGCCGTTTGGTACCGCCGTCGCGGCCCGATCTGCTGGCGGCCGCCATCGCGTCGTTGGTGGAAGACGCCGAGTTGCGTGGCCGCCTGAGCCGAGCGGCGACCGCGCGCAGCCATCAGTACGACGTGGAGGTCGCGGTGCGCCACTTGGAGGACGTGTATCGCGATCTCGGTGCCCGCCCCCGGGTGTGATAGGCGAAGGCCGACGCTCACGGATCGGGCGCGTCGGCATGAGAGACGCGCTCCCTGTAGGGCCGGTCGAGCCGGGCTAGCACCGCGGTGGCGAGGGCGAGTTCGATCACGACGATGGCGATGCTCGTACCGAGTCCGCGCCGGATACCCGCCACGCGCGAGGCGACGAAGACCAGCGCGAGATGAATCGCCGCGGTAGGCACGACCATCGAGGCCGAAGCCGGCATACGGTCGAACAACGTCGTTCGCCCGCCTCGGAACGCGCGCGCGAGGGGCTCGACGACGAGGAGCCCGAGGCACGCGACACCTCCGATGATCGCCGTGTGCCGTCCCCGTCCCTCGGTGGCGCTCACCCAGACGAGGACGCCGACCGCCGTGTATGCGCCGGCGTTCCCCAGCGACGAGAATACGACCGGCCACCCGAGGAACAGCAACGGGATCACCACGCCGAGCAGCACCAGCGCTCGTTCGGTGTCGGGCACGGTGTAGAAGACGCCGACGACACTCACCGCGTACAGGACCATCGGCCAGCCCCGATCGTGGAACCGGCGGTCGAAGTCGGCCACGAGAGGGGCGCCCACGACGATGCTGATCACGGTGAGCGGAGCGATCCAATGCGCGTGGGTGTGTGTCGGGACCGGCGGTACCTGCGTGTGGGCCGCGAGGACGAGCGCGCCCGGTATCGCGAGCAGGGCGCCGGTGAACGCGAGCGGCGGCCGGAGCCGCGC
Organism: uncultured Actinomycetes bacterium; assembly: GCA_963761055.1. Lineage (GTDB taxonomy): Bacteria > Actinomycetota > Acidimicrobiia > IMCC26256 > PALSA-610 > PALSA-610. Next base: position 69,139 of record CAVXFO010000003.1, read on the forward strand.
GAGCAGGCCGGCGCCCGCGCCTGCGCTCGCGAGCAGGACGAGTCCGAGGACGATGAAGTTGGAGAGATGAGGCGATTGGCGTACGCCGAGAACGAATCCGATACCGACGAACAGGCCCCCGATCGCGGGAACGCTTCGCCCGCGTTCGCGGGCGACGAGTCCGGCGGCGACGCCGGCCCCGGCGAGCAGGGCGCCGGCCACGAGGCCGGAGTGGAACTCGGCGTGCCCGACGAAGTCGCGGATCGGGCCCGGGATCAATAGAGATCCGGCCCGCGGCGGTGCGCGGCGCGGTCGATCGCGAGGCGGGCCGAGGTTGCGAGGTGTTCGAGCATGGTTTCGGGCACGGTGCCGAGGAAGCGCGGTTGGTTCGGCGGCGGGCGGTACTGCGCGCCTCGGATGTTTTGGTACTCGGCGTGCATCTCGTCCCAGCCGAAGCGCCGCGACGTCGCCGCGCCCCCGTGGTACTGGTGGAAGGTGCCTTCACCGAGGAGGACGATGAGCTGCGCGGCTTCGAGCGCGCACGTGCGCCGATAGAGGTCGTGGTTCGCCAGGCCGCCGCCCGGCAGCACGAACCGTTCGTCGAGCCCGCCGAGCTCGTCCCACGTACTCGGCCGCAGGAACAAGCTGTTGCTTTCGCCCATGGGCCCGAAGAATCCTCGTCCCGACGACCCGGACAGGGTGCTCACGGAGAAGAGCCGGTACCCGTCGGTCTCCCAACCGGAGCTCGTCAGCAGCTCGTCCTCGACCGTTTGGTCGTAGCCGACTTCGGCGGCGCGCATGTGGGTGACCGATCCGAGGTGGAAGGCCGGCGCGGCGATCACGGGTCGGGGGGCGAGGGCAGCGGCATCCCTCGCTCCCGCCAGGAGACCGGGCGATGCCAGCCGGGCCCCGTCGATCATGAGACCGATCAGCCCACCTTCGGCCATCTCCAGCCCGCGGTTCGCCGCCCGGATCGGCGACGGGGAGGCCTGGTCCAGACGGACCGATCGGAGACGTCCGGGAAAGCTCCCCAGCATCGATTCGTCGAGTGGGCGCGGCGATCCGTTGTCGATGACAATTACCTCGTAGTCCTCGGCGCGCATTCCGAGTTGGTACGCGGGGCTGAGCGACCGGAGTGTGCGCGGCAGCTCACGCGCCATGTCGTAGGCGACGACCACGACGCTCACGATCGTCCGATCGTCGCCCACGTTGCTCATCGAGCCGAACCTAATGGGAGAGGACCACCTCGGTCGACGCTGCTAGTTCACGTGAAGATCGGAGCTTCCCTGAGTCGCCAGCAGATTCTGCGCGGCACCGGTGAAGGTGTTGCCGTTGACCCTGACCCGGCGCGAACCGCGAACCTCGACCGCCGGCATCTGCGTGCCCTTGGGGAATCGCACCGTGTTGCGCTGGATCGTCACGTCTTGGGCGTGGCCGAAGAACATCGCCCCAGACGAATGTTCGTCATGGACCCTGTCCCCCGCGATGAACTGGTTGTCCTCGATCAGGAACGGTCCGCGGAACGGGCCGCCGCTCGCGTAGACGAAGATGAGCCCGCCCGTACTCGCGGTCATCCGGTTGCCGGAGATCTGGATGTCACCGATGTTCGTGTGCGCACCCTTGTCGGCCAGCCAGAAGTTGTGGGCCGATCCCGTGACGTTTCCGACGATGCGTATCGACCGGGCCACCTGCGACGCGTAGTTCGGTTCGATGTCGAATAGGCACATCGCCACACCTCCGATCGTGTTCGCGCTGATGGTGACGCTCTCGGCGTCGGTGATGGAGATCCCCTGCCGTCCGCTCCGTTCGAACTTCGAGTGGGTGATCGTCACATTCCGGCTGGGTTGGTCCCCGTCGGGCCCGACGTACACGAAGTCGCCGTACACGTCGTAGGCCTGCACGTTCTCGATCAGCACGTCGGTCGCGCCGCTCACCTGGAACGCGTGCTGAGCCTCGAGGTTGCGGTGGTATGCCCCCTCGATCGCCCCGGCGGTGGGGTTCGCGCCCCGGACCGTGAGGTTGCGAATCGTGAGACTGTTGCCGCCGCGGAGCACGAGCTCCTGGCGCGTCCGATCACCGGTGGTCATCGGTCGCAGCGTGGCTCCCTTTCCGTCGATGACGAGGTTGTGGCGGTTCTTGAGAACGAGCGTCTCGTCGACCCGGTAGCACCCGCCGGGAGAGAAGGTGAGGACGGAATCGTCGGGAACCGATTCGATCCAGGAACTGAGTTCAGCGGCGACGTCGGACGAACAGTCATGAGTGATCGAGGCCGGGACGGCGTGGGTCGTCGTCCGCGCCGGGGGGATGGTCGTGGTCGAGACCGGTGGAGCCGTGGTCGTCGGTGCGGCGAGGCTCGTACGCGGAGGGAGCGTGGTGCCGGCGCTCTGGCCCTTGCTCGGGCTCCCACCCGAACAGGCGCTGACCAGCGTCCCGACGATCACGGTCGAGGCCGCAAGCCGAACAGACAAACGAGTTCGGGTCGGACTGCGCGACATCGGCCGAAGACTACCGATGCCGACTGCCCAGGCCGTCGCGGCGCGGTGACGGCCGGCGAGAGGAACATCGTCTTGGGGGCTGCTTCTTCCCGCGGGAACGTCGGGCGCCGTCTACGGCGTGTTGCTATGGCACGCCGCCGATCCACACTCGTTCGGTATCACGCCGGAGCTCAAGACCGATGTGATCTGGTTCAGCAGGTTCGCGTTGCCGCGGCCGAAGCAGTGCGGAATCTGCCCGAATTCGCTGCCGTTGGGCGCCAGGTTCGTCGTCGGTGGTGTCGGAGTTCCGTAGTCGGAACGCCATCTTGTTGTCGCTGATCGTCACATCGCGGGCGCGTCAGCGAAGTTGAGTCCCGGGTAGTGGTGTAGCGGCGGTTGGGTCCGCCAGACGCGATGACCACCGCGTCAGCCTCTTGCAGTCCTGCGAAGACGAGCGAGAGGAACGACACGGTGGTCAACCTGAACAAGATGGACGCGTTGGCGTGGTTGCGCAAGCACCTCGACGATGACGGCAACGATCTGCTCCGAGACATGGTGCGGGGCTTCGCCGAACAGTTGATGGCGGCGGAGGTCGACATGGTGACCGGTGCGGGCTGGGGAGAGGTGAGCCCGGACCGGGTGAACCATCGGAACGGGTATCGGATGCGACCGTTCGATACACGGGTCGGCACGATCGCTCTTGGATCCGCGTCGACGGGCGGAGAAGGCCCTCGTCGCGGTCGTGGGCTGAGTGTTACGTCCGCGGGGGTCAGCACCCGGCGGGTCGATGGGCTCGTGAAGACGCTCGGGATTGAGTCGCTGTCGAAGTCGCAGGTTTCTCGGATGGCGGGCGAGCTCGATGAGATGGTCGCCGAGTTCCGGAACCGGCCCCTCGACGCAGGGCCCTACACGTATGTGTGGATGGATGCCCTGACCCAAAAGGTCCGCGAGGGTGGCCGGATCATCAACGTTGCGGTCGTGATCGCGGTCGGCGTCAACGTCGATGGGCACCGCGAAGTTCTCGGGATCGATGTCATCACCACCGAAGACGGCGCCGGTTGGCTCGCCTTCTTGCGAGGCCTCGTCGCTCGCGGACTGTCGGGCGTGTCACTCGTCGTCTCCGACGCACATCCGGGTCTGGTCGATGCGATCGCGTCGACGTTGCCGGGCGCGAGCTGGCAACGGTGCCGCACTCACTACATGCGGAACCTGCTCACGAAGGTCCCGAAGTCCGCGCAGGCGATGGTCGCGACGTTGGTCCGCACGATCTTCGCTCAGCCCGACGCCACGTCGGTGCGAGCCCAGTTCACCCGCGTGGTCGACCAACTCGCCGAGCAGTTCGCTGACGCGGCGGACCACCTCGCCGACGCGGGTCCCGACGTCCTCGCGTTCGCCGGCTTCCCGAAAGAACACTGGCGCCAGATCTGGTCGAACAACCCACAGGAACGGTTGAACAAGGAACTGCGGCGCCGGACCGATGTCGTCGGCATCTTCCCGAACCGCGACGCGGTGATCCGTCTCGTCGGTGCGGTCCTCGCCGAACAACACGACGTGTGGGCCGTCGCTCGCCGCTACATGAGCACCGAGCTACTCACCCGAGCCCGCATGCACATCATCGAGACCGACCTCGAGGAGGTGACCCAACACGCACTGACCGAAGCGAGCTAGAACAACAACCGAGGCTGACGCACGGACCGTCGCCTACACCACCACCCGGGGCATGACCCGTCAGCGAGATCGCACAACACCCGAGCGCCCGCTTGGCCGACGACGTTCGTGGCATCACCGGTCACCAACAGTCGCGGACGCCTCGCGTTACGCTTCATCTCGAAAATACACTTCTGGTATGGGATTCTGCAGCTTCGACAACCGCAGTTTCTCCCACCAGAAGGACCTTTTTTCGCGGACGCTCACCCACCGATCAGCGACTCGCTACTGCAAGATCAGGGTTAGGCAGCCGAAAGGGGCCCTCGCGCCGCCGCCCGGATTTCTTGACAGTTTCGCGCCCTGACGGCAAATTTCGGCCGCCTCGGGAGCGACGACTGCGAAAACGGAACCGATGCGGCATATCGAATGGTCGCTGCGGATCACTCTTGTGTTCTGCCTGGCGTACGGGGGATGGGCACTTTCTCACCGCGCAGCACGAGAGGTTCCCGTTCTTTGCGTGGGATCTCTTTTCGTCCGTGCCGGCAGCGGACCAGACGAACTTCTCGGCCCGACTGATTTCCGCTGACGGGTTCACGCATCCGCTCCCCGTCTATTTCGAGCATGCCAAACTCATCCCCGCGGGACAGGAGATTCAGGGCGTCTTCGTCCTGCAGGCGCTGGGTAAGGCCGTCACGAGCGGCTACCACACTCGTGTGGAATCGTTGCGCCGGACGTTCGAAACTGGGTATCTCGGTCACTTGTCGAATGTCCACTACGAGATCGTCCGCCGGGTCTACGACATTCGTGTCCGCTCCAGGTGCGCCGCGTCCTTTACACAACAGCGGTCGTCGCGACGTACTCGACCAGGTGACAGGCGGGCGCGTGGCCGACCTTCGAAATCCCGATAGTCGCGCGGCACAGTCACGTCCGGTCGTGAAGCGGTTCTTCTACGCGCATCTCTGGAGCTCGATGTCGAGCGGAACGCCGGCCGAAGTGATCCGCTTCCAGACCAAGATGTACTCCCGGGCGACCGTGATCGTGCGCGTCTACTACGCCATGGGCGTCTACTGGGCGATTTCCGCGATCAACGGATGGCCGTCGTATCGCGCCATGTCCGTGGTGCGCCCGCTCTGGCCGACGAGGTGGTGGTTCGACTGGTTTACGCGCACGAGTGTCGACATCATCTTCTGTCTGTACGTTGGCGCGAGCTTCGTTGCGATGATGTTCCCGCGGTTCCATGTGACCCGATCGTTGTACGCATTCGCGCTGCTCAAGTACATGGGCCTGATCAATGTCGCCGACGAGATCAACCACAACCAGCACGCCTGGTTGTTCATCGCGCTCGTGTTCGTGCTGCTCCCGGGGGGCGCGTGGAACAAACCGCTCCGGACGGCGGATCGCCAGTATCTTCTCACCGTCATCTGGAGCTCGCAGGTCGTAGTCCTCCTTTTCTACACGCTGACGGGGGTCTGGAAGATCGACTCGGCCGTTAAGAGTGCGCTGCACGGAAGGCCGAGCGGATTCAACTTCAGCGGCTTCTCGTACATCGTTGCGAACCGCATCCTGCTGTCGCCGACGAAGCCCGTGCTCGGCGCGTACTTCACGCGGACGGAGCTCATCGGATGGGCACTGTTCGTCGGCACAGAATATCGTCCTGCTCGGATTGCTCTTCGTGTGCTCCCCGCTCGCCCCCGATCGTCTCGATGTCAAGGAGACGCTGCTGGACCTTCCTCTCGTGCACTTCGCGCAGCGCCGATGGCGCTGGTGGCAGCGACGACGCGCCACACGTGTCGAACCCGGCCCGGAGTCGGATGCGCCGGCGCCGGTATGAGCAGGGAACGGGACCGGCGGCCTATGGAGTCTGGCTCTGGCAGGCCGCAGTTCCACACTCGTTCGGGATCACGCCGGTGCTCAGGAACGATGTGATCTGGTTCAGCAGGTTCGCGTTGCCGCGGCCGAAGCCGTGCGGATCCTGTCCGAACGCGCTGCCGTTGGGCGCCAGGTTCGTCGTCGGTGGTGTCGGAGTTCCGTAGTCCCAGAGCACGAGACCGGCCGGGGCCGGCTTCGTCTGATCCAGCTTGGCCAGGCCCCACTGCGGCGTCACTGGTGTGTTCAGCCGGGGCGCGGCGCCGAAGAACGACGGGTTGAACGCGGGCTGGTGGTTCTTGGCCCCGATCGTTCGCGCCAACATCTCGGCGGCCATGTTCGACACTTGGTGGTCGCCGAAATTCTCGATCATGAACACCTGCTTGGCGGGAATTCCGCGGTACGGGTGCGACGTCAGGTGCTCCGCGTAACCCTCGTTCTCACCGCGGTCCCACAGGAGTTGCGCGAGCTGCAGCACGATCTGCTGGTCGACCGGATCGGTGTACGAGACGTCGTAGATGGCCGAGAACTCGTTCCAGTCGACCGACCGGTTGAGCAGGAGACCGCCGTAGTTCATGCCGGGAACACCGAGGATCGCGCGGCTCCACTCGGTGCTCAGGGCCGACACCGCACCACCCATGATTCCGCCTTGGCTGTAGCCCATGAAGTGCGCGTCGTGTGTCTTGAAGAGCGGCTGCCCGCCGGACCGGAAGGCGGCGTCGGTGACGAAGCCCGACGACGAGTTGAGGAGGCGGCCGAGGAACTGGAAGTTCACGAAGCCCTGCAGCATGTGGTCGACCTGCGTGTCGAACGTCGACATGTCCTGCAGGTTCCGGCCGACGTTGGCGATGTCGTTGCCCGACATGCCAACCCAGTCGGTCGCACAGCCCATGAGGTCGTGGGCGACCCCGGCCGAGAACGAACCGCCCTCGACCTCACCGGCACTGCCGAGGAGCCCGTGGCCGTAGAGGGTCGGGGTGGCGGGACCGGCCCTCTGGAGTGTCGACGGGAACACGCAGATGAAGTTGGCCGTCCACGTCTGGTTCCCGTTGATCCTCGGGTTGCCCGCGGCGTCGGTCACGAAGCCCGACAGCGGCGTCGTGTCGGCGAGGAAGAGCGGCACCTGGAACGTGCCGTGCACGTCGCGCACGCCGTTGGTGTCGGTCACCGATGTGACCGCGTACGCCGGGGCGAAGTCGCTCGGGCCCCCGCTCACGTGGTGGGTCGAGAGCCACCGGTAGGCCTGGTCGCGCATCGTCAGCGCCGGGCCGGCGAGGGACCGCGCGCTCGCGACGGTGAAGTCCCACGCCATGTACGGGATGGTCCGCCCGAGTACCGAGCGGAGGTCGTGGTTGATGACGTAGCGGATGTGCGCGGCCCGACGGGCCGGCTTCAGGAACCCGGCGAGCGCGGCGCGGGTCGTCAGGAGCGGCGTGATGCGGGAGCCGTCGGCGTCGTAGAGGGAACGCAGGACGACCGCGTACCGGTGCCCTTCGGTCAAGGCGACCGCGGGGTGGATCAACAAGAGCTGTTCGGCCGGGTTCGACGTCTGCGCGTCGAGCTCGGCGAAGTAGGGAACTCGCTGGTGTGTCTGCGTGTCGAGGATGACGACGGGCGCGTTGCGTGCGAGCGAGAGCCCGATGTTCGTCGAGGTCGCGATGCGCGACGCCGCGATGCTGAGCCCGGGTACGTACGCCATGATCAGCGATCCGGGGGAGAAGCCGTCGGCCTTGTTCTGTGCGGTCGTGTCGACGTGCACGCCGTGGACGTTCGTCGGGTCGACTTTGGCCGAGATGTTGAGACGCCGGCCCGTTGAGGTGCGCGCGGCGACGGTAAACGCGTCGTTCGGCCACGGCAGCAGGCAGTCGTGTCCGGCCGGCGCGGTCTGCAGGACATCGCACCCGCTCACGGCGGCGTCGGGCATGCGCGGCGCCCGGTGATGGGTTGCGCGGTGACGGCTTGCACGAGGCGCGCCGGCCGCCGTGGCTGTGAGCGACGGCAAGGTCGCGGTGGTCAGCGCGACAGCGCTGACGAGCACCGTTCCCATCATGATCCGCGTGCGAAGTCGAGTCTTCACGAGTCCCCCCAGACACTTTGCAGACATCGCGAACCTATCGCCTGTTGCCACCGGTGGTCAGGTGCGAACCTCCCGACCGCCGCCGGGGCCCGAGCCGATCACGTCCGCGCCGGTATCATCGAAGCCATGTTGCGGGCATTCGCGGACGGCCGCTTGTTCGCCGATGTGCTCGGCGAGGCGCCTCCGCGTGTACTCGGCCTGCACGGCTGGCGCCGTGATCGCCACGATCTCGAGCCCGCGCTGCGAGGCCTCGAAGCGGTCATCGTCGATCTGCCCGGGTTCGGAGCGTCGCCCGAGCCTCCGGAGGCCTGGGGCGCCCGCGAATACGCGGTGCTGCTCAACGAGGCCCTCCCCGAGATCACGAACGGCCCGATCCTCGCGGTCGGGCATTCGTTCGGTGGGCGCGTCGCCGTGTGCCGCGGCGGCTGCCCGTCCCGACCTGTACGCCGGCCTCGTGCTCACCGGTGTGCCGCTGATCCGTCCCGCTTCGTCGAAGAAGCCGCCGCTCAAGCTCCGCGTCGCCCGGCGCGCGCATGCGTTGCGTCTGCTCGGTGCGGGCCCGGTCGACCGCCTGCGCGAACGCATGGGCTCCGACGACTATCGGGCCGCGCACGGGACGATGCGTGGGGTGCTGGTGCGCACGGTCAACGAGTCGTACCAGGACGAGCTCGCGGCGTTGCGGTGCCCGGTTCGGCTGGTGTGGGGTGCCGATGACGCGGTCGCCCCCGTGCGGGTCGCCGAAGCCGCGCTCGCGTTGTTGCACGACGGCACCCTCGAGGTGTTCGACGGTGTCGGCCACGACCTGCCTCTGCTCGAGGCCGATCGGTTGCGAGTGATCGTGGAGGGCTTTCCGGCCAGCCCGGCGATGGGACTGTCGCCGGAGTCGCGTTGACGCTCGCACTCTCGTTCGTCCTCGGTGCGTGCGCGGTCGTCGCGTCGGTACGGTGGCTGCGCGTCGCGCAGTTCGAGCACTATCTCCCGGGCTCGACGGCGCGCTTCGCGCAGCGGTGGTTCCGGTCGAGTGCCGCGAACGTCGTGATCGGCCTCGGTACCGTCGCGGCCGCGGTCACCGGCATCTTCGTTCCCGTGCTGCTCGTCGCCGCCGGTCTGTTGCTGCTCGTCTGGCCCGTCGGGCTCGGCCTGCGCGGCCGCACCCGGCGCCTTCAGTGGACGCGCCGGCTGCGCACGCTCGCGGCGGTCGAGGCCGGTGTGTTCGTCGTGGCCTTCGGTGCGCTCGCCACGCTGGTGAGCGCGAGGGTGGCCGCGTGCGTTGTCGCGCTCGTGGTTCCGCTGCTCGTCGATCTCGCGTGTGCGATCACGCGGCCGATCGAGGACCGGCTCTCGTTGCGCTACGTGCGTCAGGCGACCACTCGCCTGCGGGCGATCGCCCCACGTGTGGTCGCGATCACCGGGTCGTTCGGGAAGACGTCGACGAAGGAGCACCTCCGCGACATCGTGGGCACCGCGCGTACCGTCGTCGCCAGTCCGGCGAGCTTCAACAACCGTGCCGGCCTCTCCCGCACGATCCTCGAGCATCTCGTTCCCGGAACCCAGATCCTCGTCGCCGAGATGGGCATGTACGGGCCCGGTGAGATTGCCGACCTGTGCGCGTGGATACAACCCGAGATCGCCGTGATCACCGCGATCGCGCCGGTGCACCTCGAGCGCGTCGGGTCGGTGGAACGCATCGTCGAGGCCAAGCGGGAGATTCTGGTGGGCGCGCGCAGCGCGGTTCTCAACGTCGACTGCGCGGAACTCGCGGCGCTCGCGCTCGAGATCGAGCCGTCGCAGCGGGTCGTGCGTTGTGGCAGCGCGACCGACGACGCCGACATCGTCGTGCGTCGCGACGGCGACGTCTTCACGATCCGCACGCCGGCGGGCATGATCGAGTCGGTGATCGCCGATCCCGGCGTGGAGCCGACCAACCTTGCGTGCGCGGTCGCGGTCGCGATGGAGGTCGGGGTCGACCTCGACACGATCCACCGGGGTCTCTCGGCGATGCGGTCGCCCGCGCACCGCTGCACCGTCGCGGTGTCGGAGGCAGGCGTGATCGTCATCGACGACACGTTCAGCTCGAACATGGACGGGAGCGAACGAGCGCTGCGGGTGCTGGCCGAGAGTGGGAGCGGTCGCCGCATCGTGGTCACGCCCGGGATCGTCGAGCTCGGCCGCCGGCAGTACGACGAGAACAAGGGCCTCGGCGAAGCCTCGGGCAAGATCGCCGATACCGTCGTCATCGTCGGGGCGACGAATCGCTCCGCGCTACGGTCGGGGACCCGTCAGACCGACTGCGAGACGCTCGAGGTCCGGCACCGGGAGAACGCGGTCGCGTGGGTGCGGGCCCGGGCCGAGCGGGGCGACGCGGTGCTGTACGAGAATGATCTGCCCGATCACTACCCGTGATCCCAATCGGTGCGCGGCGGCACCGGCTACACGACCAGGAGCTTCATGGACCCGATCGGCGTCTGCTACGGCGGCCCCTCTCCCGAGCATGACATCAGCATCCTGACCGGGTTGCAGGTGTCCCGCGTGCTCCACGACGCGGGCCGCGATGTCGTTGGCCTCTACTGGACCAAGACCGGCGACTGGTACCAGGTTCCCGCGCTCCTCGAGGCGAGCAGCTTCGCCCAGGGTCCGCCTCCGGGAGCGGCGCGGCTCCACCTGCAGGCCGAGCTCTCCGGTGGGTTCGCCGACGACTCCCGCAAGCACCGCCCGCTCGCGCTCGACTCGGTGGTCAACTGCTGCCACGGCGGCCCGGGCGAGAACGGCACGTTGCAGGCTGCGTTCGATCTCGCGGGCATCAAGTACACGGGGCCGTCGTCGGCCGGCGCCGCGCTCGGGATGGACAAGCTCGCGACCGCGGCCGTCGCGCGTGCCGCGGGCGTGCCGGTGAACGCGCAGCTCGCGACCCTCGACCCGCCCGCCGCCGGCGTCGCCGCGACGGGGCCCTTCATCGTGAAGCCGCGACCGCGGCGGCTCGTCGATCGGCATCGAGGTCGTGGCCGACTTGGAGACGGCGCGCCGCCTCGTCGACACCGGGGTGCACTTCGCCGAAGGTGCGGTCGTCGAGCCGTTTCTCGAAGGATGGACCGATCTCAACATCTCGGTGCGTACGCACCCCCGCCTCGAGTTGACACCCATCGAGAAGCCGCTGCGCAACTCCGGCCGCGTTTACAGCTACAAGGAGAAGTACCTCTCGCAAAGCGGGCACGGATTGGAGCACACGCCCGCGCGAACTGCCCGCACTGGTTCCCGCGGGCGTCACCGCCGCGATCGAGACGGCGGCCCGGCAACTCGTGGTTCCGCTCATGCTGCGCGGGATCTCGCGTCTCGACTTCTTGTGGGACGGCGACGATCGCGTCGTGTTCAACGAGGTGAACACGATTCCCGGTGCGATGTCGCTGTACCTGTGGCGGGCGACGGGCCGCACTGCCGCGGACGTGTGCACCGCGCTCGTCGCCGAAGCGCGGGAGAATCCCGCCGTGCGCTGGAACGTCGGCGGTGCCGACGGCACCGCGCTGCGGGCCGCCGGTTCGATCGCCGCCAAGCTGAGCTGAGGCCTGGCCGACAGGGCTCGTCCTCTTTGGCGTAACGCAGTCCACGCTCCAGCCGAGACGACCGTCGCTAGGCTGCTTGGGCGACATGCCCGAGGCCACGAGCGACCCCAGTAAACCGGAGCCCTCGCTCGACTACTCCCGCTTGTACGAGTTCCGGTTCCGGGGCGTCGAGCAGCAGGCCCGGCAGGCGGTGTGGGATGAAGTCGCTCCCTTCTTGTGGGAGCGCATGGGACGGCCGCGGCGGGTGCTCGACCCGGCGGGTGGCCGCGGTGAGTTCGTCAACGCAGTACCGGCCGAAGAACGCTGGCTGATCGATCTCGTCGACTACGCCGAGCGCGAGGTCGATCCGCGCGTGCGCATACTCGTCGGCGACGTTCTCGACGTCGAGCTCCCTCGAGCGCACTTCGACGGCGCGTTCGCCTCGAACCTCCTGGAGCACTTCCGCACGCCGGAGCAGGTAGCCGCGTTTCTCGAGCGCATGCGCGAAACGCTCGAACCGGGCGGCGTGCTCGCCCTCATGGGGCCGAACTTCAAGTATTGCGCCCGCGACTACTTCGACTGTGCTGATCATCTGCTGGCGTTGACGCACGTCTCCGTGCAGGAGTACCTGTTCGCCGCGGGCTTCTCGACGACCGAGGTGATTCCTCGATTTCTTCCGTTCTCGTTTCGGAGTCGTCTGCCCGCATCGCGCGCCTTGACCCGCCTCTATCTCCGAACGCCGGCGCTCTGGCGACTGCAGGGCAAACAGTTCCTCGTCCTGGCGACGGCCCCTTGAGGGCACCGATCCGCCCGCTCGCGTGACGCATCGATCGGAATGAAGCAAACTCACCGATCGGCGTGAGCGGTGAGGGGCGGGCGCGCGTCGGCTGGCGCAGGTCATCCGGATCTGCGAAGGGTGAGGGGTTGGACTTGGAGAGCTCGGCCGAGTTGACGCCGCCTTCGACGGACTCGGCGGCGGAACCTGCGCTCGAAGGTGACGAGCCACCGGTCACCGAGAGCTCGCGCGCCGCTTCGGGCGTCTTCGCCGTGCTGCTGGTCCTGGCGCTTCCCATCGTCCTGTTCGGAGTGGGGTCGTATCACTGGTTCTTCCGCGACGACTTCTGGTTCCTGACGGACCGGCGGGCGTCCTCGCTCGCCGACTGGTTTCGTCCCCACGACACGCACTGGACGACAGTGCCGGTACTCGCCTTCCGCGCACTCTGGGCGATGTTCGGTCTGCGGACCTACGTCCCGTACCAGGCGACGGTCCTGTGCTTGCACCTGGCCGCCTGCGCGTTGCTACGGATCATCATGCGCCGGGCCGGGGTCGGGCCTTGGCTCGCGACGGCGGCCGCGGCGTCGTTCATCTTGTTCGGTCCCGGAGAGCAAAACATCGTCTGGGCCTTCCAGATCGGCTTCACGGGCGCCTTGACGTTCGGTCTCGCGCAACTCGTGCTCATGGATCACGACGGACCCGTGGACCGCCGCGACGCGTTCGGTCTGGCCGCCGGAGTACTGGCGCTCATGTCGTCAGGCGTCGGCGTGACCATGGCGATCGTCGCCGGGCTCGCGACGCTCGGGCGGCGCGGCTGGCGCGTTGCGCTCTTGCACACCGCGCCGCTCGCCTGCATGTACATCGTCTGGTCGTCGATCGAACATCCCGCCCTGACCAGCGTCTTCGGCCGGCCATCGATCAGTGTCGTCTACAACTGGGTCCGCAGCGGCGAGATCGGCGTCTTCCTCGCGCTCGGACACTTCCAGATCGTCGCCGCGCTGCTCGCCTTGGTGCTCGTGACAGGGCTCGTCATCGCATGCTCACCGGTCGGCATGACGACGGTGCGCCGGGTCTCGATTCCCGTCGCCATGCTGGTCGGGAGTCTGGCGTTCTCCGCGAGCGCCGCGTACGGCCGCTGGTTCAGCGGCCCGTCATTCGCTCGGTCGAGTCGATACCTGCACATCGGGACTGCGCTCACACTTCCTGCGCTCGCGCTTGCCATCGACGCTCTTGCCCGCCGCTGGCGGTGGGGTTGGCGCGCGATTGGGCGTCGCGCCGGTCGCACTCCTCCTCGTCGCGATTCCGTGGAATGCGACGAACTTCGGCGAGGACTCCACGTTCGGATCCTCCTACATGAAGTATCACCGTTCGTTCTTGACCAACATCGTGCGCCTCCCCGAGGCGGAGCAGGTCCCGCGCGACGTGCGACCTCTCCCCGACATCTATCTGGGACCCAAACTCACGATCGGGTTCCTGCTCGACGCAGTGAAGGCGGGCAAGCTCAAACCGGGCACCCGCCGAATGTCGCCGACGATGCAGCACCAGTTGCTCCTGAGCCTCGCCGTCGCGCAAGCGCAACAAGGGACAACGACGAACTGCAGACACGTTGCCGGTCCACTCGACGAGAACCCGGCGAAGGGCACCGTGTACGGCATACAGTCGCAGGTCGCCGTCTCTCTCCGCACTCCCAATGCCCCCACGACCTCGGCGCTCAAGTTCAACCCGATCAACGGCGACTCGCTCACGATCGAGCTGAGCGGTCTCGCGCTCCGGTTCGCTCCCGCCCAGTCCGCGGCATCCTTCACGTTGTGCGAGATCACGCCGTCGGGCTGAGATCCGACGATCTCGGCGGTGGCCGCGGGCGAACGGTTTGACCCGAGATGCCCGTTCTACGCGGCAGAGCGCCCTCTCCTGCGGCGGAGCGCCCTTTCCTGACGTGAGACGTCGCGGGTATCCTCCGTGCGTTCCACGTTCAGTGGCAGGGTGGACACTGGGGGGACATGGCTTTCACACGCGACGTTGCCATCGTCGGCGGTTGCGGACGAGTCGGGCTCCCGCTCGGCCTCGTGCTCGCCGACGTCGGCCTCTCGGTCACGCTGTACGACCGCGATACCGACGCGATCGGCCGGGTTCAAGCCGGGAAGATGCCCTTCTGGGAACGCGGCGCCGACGAGCTGCTGGAGCGGCTGATCGAAACCGACAGGCTCGAGGCGACGAGCGATCCGACGGCGGTTGCCGACGCCGAGCACATCATCTTGGTCGTCGGCACGCCGGTCGACGAGCACTCCAACCCCGATCCGAAATACGTCCTGCTCGCGATCGAGGGTCTGCTCGAACACCTTCGAGACGGACAACACCTCATTTTGCGCAGCACTGTGTACCCGGGCGTCACCGCCATGGTCGAGCGCCTGGTCGTCGCCGCGAATCGCTCGATCGACGTCTCGTTCTGCCCCGAGCGGATCGCCGAAGGGCAGGCGCTCGAAGAGTTGCGTACGTTGCCGCAGATCGTCTCCGCGCGCAGCGACCGCGCGGTCCGGCGGGCCCACGAGTTCTTCGCCACCGTCGCGCCGTCGATCGTCCATCTCGACGTGGAAGAGGCCGAACTCGCGAAGCTCTTCGTGAACACCTGGCGCTACATCAAGTTCGCGGCCGCGAATCAGCTCTTCATGATCGCCAACGACTACGGCCTCGACTTCGGCCGAATTCGCGCCGCGCTCGAAGGTGGACTACCCACGTGCAGCCGACATGCCCGGTCCGGGCCTCGCGGCGGGACCGTGCCTGTTGAAGGACACGATGCAACTCGCGGCGTTCAACAACAACAACTTCACGCTCGGGCACGCCAGCATGATGATCAACGAAGGCCTGCCGATGTACATGGTCGCTCGTCTCGAACGCGAGTACGACCTCCAGTCGATGACCGTCGGGATCCTCGGAATGGCGTTCAAGGCGGAGTCGGACGACACCCGCTCGAGTCTGAGCTACAAGCTGAAGCGACTCCTGCGGTTCCGCGCCGAGCGCGTGCTCTGCACCGATCCGTTCGCGCACAACGACGCCGATCTCTGTTCACTCTCGGACGTGCTCGCCGAGTCGGACCTGATCGTGATCGCGACTCCGCATCATCAGTACGCCGAGATCAAGGTCGCGGTCCCCGTCATCGACATCTGGAACCTGTTGGGCGAGGGCGAGCGGGTTTGACACCTCGCGTTTCCGTTGTCATCCCCGTGTACAACGAGGGTGAATCGGTCGGAGCATGTCTCGACCGGTTGCTCGAAGCGATCACGCTGCCGTGCGAGATCTTGGTCGTGTACGACTCGGTCGACGATACGACGCGGCCGTACATCGAGAAGTTCGCGCGGGACGATCCGCGGGTCGTGCCGACGCTCAACACTCTGGGGCGCGGCCCGGCATACGCGATTCGCTTCGGCATCGACCACGCGGCGGCCGACGTCGTCGTCGTCTCGATGGCCGACGGCTCCGACGACCCGACGCAAGTCGATGCTCTCGCACGACTCGTCGAACGCGGTGTCGTCGTCGCTGCCGCGAGCCGGTACATGCCCGGCGGGCGCCAGATAGACGCCCCGTTCGTGAAGTCGACATTCTCGCGTCTCGCCGGCGTTTCGCTGTATTGGTTCGCGCGCGTCGGTACCCACGACGCGACGAGCTCGTTCAAGGCGTACGACCGCGCGTTCGTGCAGGACGTCGGCATCGAATCCGACGCAGGCTTCGAGATCGCGCTCGAGCTCGTCGCCAAGGCGCGTCGGCGGCGCTTACCCGTCGCCGAGATCCCGACGATCTGGCTCGAACGCACCACGGGTGCTTCGAACTTCAAGATGTGGAAGTGGCTTCCGCGCTATCTCCATTGGTATCTGTACGCCTTCGGACCGAAAATGGAGTCATGAGCACCGTCGTTGTCAGTGGATCAGCCGGCTTCATCGGCGGCTATCTCGTCGAAGAGCTTCTCGCTCGCGGTCACGATGTCGTCGGAATCGACAACTTCTCGAAGTATGGGCGGGTGGCTCGGTCGTACGACGATCATCCGAACTACCGTCTCGTCGCCGGCGATTGTTGCGACGTCGAGTTGATGACCGCGTTGATCTCCGACTGCGATCACTTCGTGGCCGGCGCCGCGATGATTGGTGGCATCTCGTACTTTCACACGTACGCGTACGACCTGCTCGCAACCAACGAGCGGATCATCGCGTCGTCGTGCGACGCCGCGATCAACGCCTTCCGACGCGGACGGCTGCAGAAAGTCACGTATCTGAGCTCGTCGATGGTTTTCGAGTCGACGACGACCTGGCCCTCACACGAGGGTGAGGAACGCCGCATTCCGCCGCCGCTCTCGTCGTACGGATTCCAGAAGCTCGCGGTCGAGTATTTCGCGCACGCGGCGTTCGATCAATACGGCTTGCCCTACACGATCGTGCGTCCGTTCAACTGTGTCGGCGTCGGCGAAGGTCGCGCGCTCGGCGATGTCGAGGTGCTCAGCGGGAACGTGAAGCTGGCCATGAGCCACGTCGTGCCCGACCTCGTGCAAAAGGTTGCGAAGGGACAAGATCCGTTGCGGCTTCTCGGCGACGGAACCCAGGTCCGCCACTACACGTACGGTGGGGATCTGGCCCGGGGGATCGCCACCGCGATCGAACACCCGAAAGCGCTCAACGACGACTTCAACCTCTCGACGAGCGAGTCCACCACGGTGGTCGAGCTCGCGGAGCTGATCTGGAAGAAGTTGAAGGGTGACGACGTACCCTTCCGTTGGGTGGCGGACGAGCCGTTCGAGCACGACGTTCAGCGGCGAGTCCCCTCGACCGAAAAGGCAAAGAGTGTGCTGGGCTTCGAGGCGACGACGAGCTTGAGCGACATGCTCGACGAGGTCATCCCGTGGGTCACAGCAGCCGTCGCCGAAGGTCGCATCTGACCACTCGACCGCTGCCGCGGGGTTTGTGACGACGACGCGGTCGTGGCGCGAGCGCAGCTGGTACCGGATCGTTGACGATCAATCGTTCACGAAGCGGGGACCCGCCGCTTTGCGGTGCGGGCCTTCGCTCGGGTCGCGGTCTTCTTCGCCAGCGCGTTGGGCGTCGACGCCTTGCCCACGAGTTGCGCAGCGCGCTCGGTGTGACACCCCGAGGGCGGCGCCGATGTCTCGAACCGTCAGTCCTCGCTGAGCCAGTCGACGAGCGAGCGCGCGCGTGCGTTCGGCGGCCTCGGTTTGCAGCCGTTCGGCATCAACTCGGACTGCGCGCACGGCCGCGAGATCGTCACCGAACCCCGGCACACGCGGGTCGATCTGCACGGCGTACTTACCCTTGGGGGCATGACCAACGCTCACCGCAAGGTCGATCGCTTCCCGTGCGAACTTCTCGACTTGGTCGAGCCTGCGGGCCTGGGTGAGAACTCCGGGAAGCTCGAGCACGCGCACTGCCCACCAGCCGGCCTCGTCGTGCTCCGCGACCACGGTGTAGGTCTTCACTTGATCCATCCCTTCCCCAAACACGGTTCGAGCGTTTCCCGAATGTTGCGAAGCGTTCCGGTGCGACTTCCTTGCCGTGGATCACGAGTACCGCCGTGCACCCCCCGCACCGGACGATCAGATGCGAGCCCTCCTGGCGGACTTCCTCGCAACCGTGCTGCCGCAGGATCTTCGGCAACTCCTTGACCTTGATCGGGTTCACAGGGGATCAGTCTAGGTGCTAGACAGATCAAGTCAAGGTATCTAGACAAGTCGGCGACTTTGCGCCCCGGCGGAGTGCGCGGATGTGCGAAAAACGCGCGATGGAACCGTTTTGCACGGATCCTGCGATCGCACGTCCTTCGTGCGCATAAGCCCTGACCTGCGCATTCATGGAGAGCGGGCGACGGGAATCGAACCCGCGTTCTCAGCTTGGGAACCGGGTCGAGCGGTTTCTGGCGGACGTCCTCGGACGGTAATTGCAGGTCAGCGAGTTGGACGGACAGGAGCGAACGAGCCCGAATGACTACGTCCGCGCGATAGACGCGCGATGACACTCGTGTCAGGTTCGTTCGCGATCAACGGTTCACGAAGCGGGGACCCGCCGCTTCGCGGTGCGGGCCTTGGCGCGGGTCGCGGTCTTCAACACCTTCGCCTTGGGTGTCGACGCCTTGCCCACGAGTTGCGCGGCGCGCTCGGTGTGAAACCCCGAGGGCGGCGCCGATGTCTCGAACCGTAAGCCCTCTCTGAGCCAGTCGACGAGCGATAGCGCGCGTACGTTCGGCGGCCTCGTTCTGCAGCCGTTCGGCGTCCACTCGGACTGCACGTACCGCCGCGAGGTCATCTCCAAACCCGGGCACGCGTGGGTCGATCTGCACGGTGTACTTGCCCTTGGGGGCATGACCAACGCTCACTGCAAGGTCGATGGCTTCCCGTGCGAACTTCTCGACCTGGTCGAGCCGGCGCGCCTGGGTGAGCACTCCGGGAAGCTCGAGCACGCGCACTGCCCACCATCCGGCCTCGTCGCGCTCCGCGACCACGGTGTAGGTCTTCACTTGATCCATCCCTTCCCCAAACAGGGTTCGAGCGTTTCCCGAATGTTGCGAAGCCGTCCCGGGTGCGACTTCCTTGCCGTGGATCACGAGTACCGCCGTGCTCTTCCCGCACCGGACGATCAGGTGCGAGCCAACCTGTCGGACTTCCTCGCAACCGTGCTGCCGCAGGATCTTCAGCAACTCCTTGACCTTGATCGGCTTCACAGGGGAATCAGTCTAGCTGATAGACGGATCAAGTCAAGGCTCCTAGACAGTCGAGCTTCGAAAAGGAATATTCGGCATTCCGGATGGCACTCGGCGGTACCTGCACCGATGCCGCCGGCCGGGTCACGGGGCGGGATCGCAAGCACCAGCGCGACGAACTGGTGGTCGCGAGCGGCCATCCCACTTCAGCCTTTGGGGTTCAAGACTCCCGGATCAAGCTCCGCTGGCCACCGGTACGAACGGTCGGCGCGACGGTGCACGACCGCGTCATGGAGCAGCGCAAACTTCGGAGCATCCTCGATCGACGACTTCGCCACGGTGTCGAGAATCCGAGCTAGCGCGTCGGCTATGCGCGGAATCTCACTCGTCCATTCGAGCCGGTCGTTTTCCCCGCGCTCGGGATGCTGGTCGTCCCGGAACTCCGTGAGATGCGCCAGGTGTTTGTCGATCGACGGCAATACCGTCTTCAGCAACCACCGCAGATCGGGATCCCGCTTGCCTACTCGGATGCCGAAGTCTCGGGCGTTGATGTCGGTCGGCTTCTTTCCCGCCGGTCCGTAGAACAGGATGAGCCCGCGCCCGTAGACGAGCGCGCTCGCTTGAAACGCGACATGCGAATTCGGTACCAGGCGTCTGACCGTGCCAAGTTCCGCCGGGGTGAATCCACCGCGTTGCAAATCGTCCAGCGTGCACGTCGCGGCGGCGAGCCACCGATACGCGTCGGCGATATCTACGAACGCGGCAGCCCTGTTGTGCGTTGACACGATGGGCGTGACTAGCAACCGAGCGGCACGAGGTCCAGCGCGCCGGTGATCTCGTCAAAGAGCGCGGCCATCGCACCCTGCGCAGCACCAATGTCGAGACACAAGGTGCCGACGTGCAGTCGAAAGACTCCGTCGAAGTCTCTCGCTGCCCAGGAAATCACGACGTCCGGAACGGTCGGCGCTGCATCCAGCCACGATGCCTTCGGATGCGCGGCGCGGAACCGCTGTTGCAAGCGTCCATCGCCGGTGGCGTACTCATCGAAGTGTTCGATCACGTCACGGATGTAGCGTACATGCGGAAACGCGGCTTCGAACTCGGCGATGCAGGTCTTGATGCGCTTCTTCACTTCCGCGTCACTCGCGCGTTCTCGGCAGAATTCCGCCGCACGGACTGCGTTGCGCAATGCCCATGCGAACATCAGACCGTCGATCTGGTTGAGTGCCGGATGTTCGTTCTCGGTCTGGCGTACTCGGTCGCCGACGAGCGTCACCGCGCTACACCAGGTGACCAGCTGACCTGCGTACGGTTCGGCGCATGAAGTCATTGAACCAAACTAAGGCGGTGCCGATCCGTTCGGTCGAGGCTTCATCGCTGGTTGTCGATCCGATCGGGCGCGGATCCGCAATCCTGCGGTCCCCGCCCACGGCCGGACCCGCGCAACCGGAGTCCGTTGACCGATCTCTCGCCTGCACGGCGCGCATCGATCTGCGACGGTCAAGGCGACGTCGGGGCGTGCGCGATCTCGTCCGTGACCTCGGATCGGACCGTGCTCCACCACCAGATCGCGGCGAACAGGCTTCCGATGAAGCACAGCCCGCCTCCTGCGATCGGAGCGAGAACCCAGAACCACTTCGCCCGCTCGGCTCGCTTGAACGCCCAACCGGGTTTCCTCGCCGCGTCGATCGTCGCGGACAGTGCGAAAACGAAGAGTAGAACGAGAACGCCGATGAGCCAGGGGTTCCGCGGGCCTGAATACGTGAACTCGGCCACAACCCTCACGAAGCAATCATCGGCAACTGCTCCGCTGAACTAAGCAGCGTTCACGACGCCGAAGGGTCCATAACTGTAGATATTCCGGTGACCGAGGATGTTGGCTAGCGGTCGGACATTCGGTACGCGCTGTTGCAGTCAGTGCAGGCCCGTGCAGAGGTTGCGTGCAGACTCCCGTATATGGGAGATGTCACTCCTGGCGGCTGCTCCCGGCGGGCGATCCTTAGCGATCCGATTCCGTCGTCGGCGCAATGCTGATCGCACGAGCGCGCGGTTGGGCGGGTGGCGTTGATCGCGCCCTGCGTGCAGCGTCGGGGGTCTACGACGCCTGAGCTGCCATCGCACGTCACGAGAATTCGTATTCGGGACCGGAGCTGACCGAGATGTTCGCGTGGCCGTCCGATGTCGTTCGGGTCAACAACCCACGACCTCGAGGGTGGCGTCGGCCCGGGCGCAGTGCCACCTCGGCGAGCGTCTGCACGGGAGTTCTGCTGCTTCCGTTTAGCGGAAGCGGCATTTCTGTGCCGATCTTGGACGGGGTCTCGGACCTCGAATTTGACGCGTCAACGAGACGCTTGCCGAACTCGAGGAAGGGGGCCGCAGGGACGGTACAGACGGGCTGAGCGTCACCGGTTCGACGAGGCCGATTCGCCGAGAGCTGCGCCGCGATTCTTCGAATGCAAGTTCGTGCAGCCATTTCGCGAGGGTGTTTTCGACGGCGACGGCATCGAGATGCAACGTGTGTGATTCTCGCTCTGCTCGCGATTTCCTTGTCGCGTTTGACCACTCGCACGCGCTTATTCGTAGTGATGGACGAAACCAGGAACGAAGCGACCAAGCGAGAGGACGGGGTACTGCTGTTGACGATCGTCGAGGCAGCGCGCGTGCTGTCGATCGGCCGCACGACCATGTACGAGCTCGTCGGGGCCGGCGAGATCGACGTCGTCCACATAGGCCGCAGCGCCCGAGTACCCGTGGCGGCACTCGAGCAGTACGTCGACCGGCAGCGGCGCGGTGCGACTACGGTTCGGTCGAGAACGAGTGCGGCCCGGGCCAAGCTGGAACTTGACCCGGGCCAGCCGACCACCTGATGAAGCAGGAAGGCCGACCATCATGACCGCGCTTCAGGCTGACTCCCGCGCCGCCGCGTGCGCCTCCGTCGAGGAGGTGCTCCCGTGGCGAGCGTGACCAAGCGCAGTACGAGCAAGGGCAACCGGTACGACGTGCGCTATCGAACGCCGTCGGGAGCAGTGCGCAACAAGACGCTGCGTACACGCCGGGACGCCGAGCGGTTCGCGAACACGGTCGAGGCCGACCTGCTGCGCGGACACTGGGTCGATCCGCGCGCGGGTCGAGTCTCCTTCGAGGAGTACGCCAACGAATGGCTCGCACACAAGACGAATCTGCGCCCCC
This sequence comes from uncultured Actinomycetes bacterium, assembly GCA_963761055.1. Classification (GTDB taxonomy): domain Bacteria; phylum Actinomycetota; class Acidimicrobiia; order IMCC26256; family PALSA-610; genus PALSA-610. The sequence goes on from CAVXFO010000003.1 coordinate 91,375, forward strand.
GGACACGGGAGCTCTACGCGCACCAGCTGCGCGCCCACATCTGCCCGACGCTCGGCGCTATCGAGCTGGCGAAGCTGTCGCCGAAGACGGTGCGCGAGTGGCACTCCGGTCTCACCGTCGGAACCGGACTGGGGGCGAACACCGCGGCCAAGTGCTATCGGCTCCTGCGCTCGATCATGGCGACCGCTGTCGCCGACGAGCTGATCCTGCGCAACCCCTGTGTAGTTCGCGGCGCCGGCGTCGAGCGGAGCGCCGAACGCCCGGTCGCGACTGCTCAGCAGGTGTGGGACGTGGCCGAACGCATCGGCGACCGGTACCGGGTGCTCGTGTTGATCGCGGGATTCGTGGGTCTGCGCGTCGGCGAACTGCTCGGCCTGGAGCGCCGGCATGTGAACCTGCTCCACCAAACGATCACGGTCGAGCAGCAAGAGCAGCAACTCGCACACGGCCAGCTCGTGCTCGGACCGCCGAAGAGCGATGCAGGCGTGCGCACCCTGGTACTTCCGACGTTCCTCGCCAAGGAGCTCGAGCACCATCTCGAGCAGTTCACCGGGCCGCGTCCCGGCGATCGGGTGTTCCCCGGGGAAAAGGGCGGACCGCTCCGGCGCCACGTGCTCGCCAAGCACTGGGCACAAACTCGTCAACTCGTCGGGCTGCCTGCGGGATTTCGATTCCACGATCTCCGCCACACCGCGAACACGATCACGGCGTCGGCCGGCGCTTCGACGCGAGAGCTGATGCATCGGATGGGCCACGCCTCGCCCGAGGCCGCGCTCCGCTACCAGCACGCCACGAGAGACCGCGACGCCGCGCTCGCGGCTGCGCTCGGCGACCTCGTTCAGGACGCCAAACCGGCAGCGCGAGGCGGGCTCCGCGCGATAAACGCGCGATGGAACCGAATTGACCGGGTGCCTCATTTGCGGCCGGTCCGCCCGGGTACGCCCTGACCTGCGCAGACATAGGAGAGCGGGCGACGGGAATCGAACCCGCGTTCTCAGCTTGGGAAGCTGATGTTCTGCCGCTGAACTACGCCCGCGGGCGGCCGACAGTACCAGAGGAGAAGTTTTCGGAATCCGCCCATATGGGTCCTCTCGTAGGGGAGAATCAAGTCGGCATGGCCTACGGAATGCAGCCTCAGAGCGACCCCACGGCAGTACTGGGCCGCCGGATCGCGGCCTACGTGCTCGACGGTCTCCTGACTATCGGTGTCATGGTCGCGACGCTGGCACTGGCCAAGCACGAGTTCTTCCAGAATGCCCCGGCCCACGCCTGCCAGACCCTCCGCGACAGCCGCGGCTTCAACGGGCAATGCGTGCAGGTTGGTTCGCATCTCTACACGTGGAGCGGTGGTGCGGCCGCCCGAGGTTGGCTCGCGTCCGCGCTGGTCGGTTTCTTCGATCTGGTCGTCCTTCAGGGTCTGCTCGGCGCCAGCATCGGAAAGCTCATCGTCGGGTTGCGGGTCGTGGACGCGCACGGTGAGACGTGCGGCTTGGGGCGTGCCCTCGTCCGCTGGGTCTTCCTGCTCGTCGACGGCGCCTGCTTCTTCGTCGGGCTGATCGTCGCGCTGGTCACGCACCCGCACCGCCGCGTTGGCGACCTCGTCGCGGGTACCTACGTGGTCGCGTTGGCAAGCGTCGGCCGTCCGATCCAGAGCGCGCCGCTTGCGCCGCAGATGGCGTACGCCCAACCCGGTGCGCCCGCGTGGACGCCTCCCGGCGCCGCGCCCGCGACACCCGGCTGGGGCGCGCCGCCGCCTCCGGCGTGGGGCGCGCCGCCTGCGGCCGCGTCGCCCGCCTGGGGAGACCCGGCCACGACACCTCCTCCGCCGTCTGCGGCCACGCCGGCCGAACGTTCCGGGTGGGGAACCACTCCGTCCGCTTGGACGTCGGACCCGACGCCCGAGTCCCAGCCGCCCGCCGCAACCCAGCCACCCGCCGCCACGCCCGAGCCCCCCGCCGAACCGACCGCGCGACCGTGGGGCGCCGCGGACGCTGCGCAGAATCGCTCGGGCTGGGACGCGCCGCCGTCCCCGCCTCCGACCGAGCCGGTTCCGCTGCCTCCGACCGAGCCGGTCCCGCTGCCTCCGACCGAGCCGCCGCCGCCCCCACCGGCCGACGCGACTCCTCCTCCTCCTCCTCCTCCTCCGTCGCCGCCCGCGGAAGGCGAGTCGTGGTGGAGCAAGGCGTTCGGCGAAGGCGATGACGACAGCGAACCGGCATGAGTTACCGGCACCATGCGCCGGCGGCTCGCGCCGGTTCGAGGATGGCTAGATCCCGGGAGTGAAGCGCGCGGTGGCGGGCGGCGCGTCGCCCGTCCCGTTCTCGATCGCTTCCCAGAGCATCTCGGCGATGTCTTGGACCTTGACGTCCTCGTCCTTGCCTTCGCCCTTCACGCCGTCGTCGAACATCACGTAACAGAAGGGGCACGCCACCGCGATCCGCGAGGCTCCGGTCGCGATCGCCTCCTGGCTGCGCTCGGTGTTCACCTTCTTGCCGGTGTTCTCCTCCATCCACATGCGCGCGCCGCCCGCGCCACAGCACATGCCCTTGGTCCCGTTGCGCGGCATCTCGACGAGGTCGATGCCGGCGAGTGAACCGACGACCCGGCGCGGGGCCAGGTACACGTCGTTGTGGCGGCCGAGGTAGCAGGAGTCGTGGTACGTGACGCGCTCCTCGAGTGACGCGCCCTCGAGCGACAGCCGACCGTCGGCGACGAGCTCGTCGAGCAGCTGCGAGTGGTGGATAACCTCGTAGTTGCCGCCGACCTGCGGGTAGTCGTTCTTCAACACGTTGAAGCAGTGCGGGCACTGCGTGATGATCTTCTTCACGCCCATGCCGTCGAAGGTCTCGACGTTCTGCATGGCGAGCATCTGGAAGATGTACTCGTTGCCCGCGCGCCGGGCCTGGTCGCCGTTGCACATCTCGCTCGGGCCGAGGATGGCGAAGTCGATACCCGCGCGCTGCAGCAGCTTCGCCAACGCGCGCGAGGTCTTCTTGTTGCGGTCGTCGAAGCTGCCCGCGCAGCCGACGAAGTAGAGGTACTCGTGGTCGAACGCACCGCCGGGTTCGACGATATGGACGCCTTCGAGCGAGCTCGCCCAGTCGCCGCGTTCGCCCTGGTTCATGCCGTACGCGTTGCCGGCGTTCTCCATCGAGCGGAACGTGTTGCCGAGCTCGGTGGGGAAGTCGCTCTCCATAAGTGTCAGGTAGCGCCGGATGTCGAGGATCTTGTCGAGAATCTCGATGTTGACCGGGCAGATCTCGTCGCACGCTTTGCAGCTCGTGCACGCCCACACCTCTTCGGGCGTGATCCGCTCGAAGACACTGTCGGCGCCGATGGTGATGTCGCGATCGGCCCCGACGGGAGGCGACACGACCGGGTCGCCGGTCGCCGCCATGACTTCACCGATCTTCAACACGATCTCGCGCGGGTCGAGCGGCTTGCCGGTGGCGTGCGCGGGGCACACCGACGTGCAGCGCCCGCAAACCGTGCACGCATCGGTGTCCATCAGCTGCTTCCAGGTGAAGTCCTCGATCGTCACCGCACCGAAGCTCTCGAGCTCGGTCTCCATGAGGTTCGGCATTGGCTTCATCGCACCCTTGGGCCGGTCGCGGTCCTTCAGGTACATGTTCATCGGCGACGTGAACATGTGGCGCAGCTTCGTGGTCGGCAGGATTGCGAGGAACGCGAGGAACGCCACCACGTGCGCACTCCACAGCCAGCGGTGCGTGATCGTGAGGGTGTGGACCGACCACGTGTCGATCAGGTTCGCGAGCCCGTACCCGACGAACGACCACTTCTCGAAGCCGGGCTTGCCCTCGGCCGCGATCCGCGCCGCCTCGACGAAGAACCCGGTGAGCCCGATGACGAGGAACGTGCCGAGGATCAGCGCGTCCTCGGGGCGGGTCTTGATCTTGATCCGGTAGGGCCGCTGCGCGTATCGGCGCGAGATCGCCCACACGATCCCCGCAAGGAACATCAGTCCCGCAATCTCCGCGCCCGCGGAGTAGGCCTGATAGGTCTGCCCGTGCAGGAACTTGAACCGGTCGGGCAGCTGGTGGTCGGTCTCGCTGATGACGGTGACGATGAACAGCGCGACGAAGCCGAAGTAGAGAAGCGAGTGCATGAGCCCGGCCATCGGGTCGCGCAGGAGTGTTTGCATCCACACGCCGTCGCGGTAGCTCCGGGCGCGCTGCTCGACGTTCTTGCGGGTGGTGCGCCGGTTGTCGGCGAGCCCACGTTCCCAGTTCTGCACCCGGATCGAAGCCAGCCAGCCGACGATGAGGAGCATCGTGGCGACGGCCGCGTAGAACGCGACCTTCAACCCCGTGGGGACGTTGACGAACACCTCGCGCTGCACGCTCGAGTGGTCGTGCCATCCGGTGATCGCGGGCATGACCCCGCTCGCGATGACGAACAGGAACATCGCGACACCGACGCCGAGAACAACCTGATGAGCCTGAGGTCGTCGCATCGCGCCGAAATCTAGTTTGCGCGCAGATGTCGGGCTCGCTTCGGAGCCGGGACGGTGCAGCGGTGACGCCGGTTGCGCCCGTCGCCGCGACCGAGAGCGCTGGGCGACGAGCCCGGAAAACAAACGAAGTGCAGTTAATGGACGCTGCGCGCGTCGGCCTCGCGCAATCGGTGGGCCATTCCGGCAAGGAGTTTGCGGGCGAAGCCGGGGACCTCGTCGATGAGACCGCCGAACTCACGCTGGCCGAGGACCACCAGCTCCATGTCGCTCTCGGCGACGATGGTCGAGTTGCGGGGAGCCTTTTCGAGGAGCGCGAGTTCGCCGAAGGCGTCGCCGGGCCCGAGGGTGGCGATCTTGCGGCCCCGCCGGCTGACTTTGGCCTGGCCCTCCAAGATCACGAAGAACTCGTGTCCGGTCTCGCCCTCGGAGATGAGGGTCTTGCCCGCGTCGACGTTGATGTTCTCCGCGCGGCGGGCCACCAACTGCAGGTCCTTGCGGGAGCAGGCGGCGAAGAGCGGCACCTGCTGGAGATGGTCGAGGAAGGCATCGTGTCGGGCCATGGGGCGGAAATCTAACGAGTCGGGGGGTCCGCGTCACGTGCCGCGTGTGGCGGGCACCGCGTCCGGTCCGCCGAAGGGGCCGCGTGTGCCTCCGAGCCAGGCGGTTTTTTGCCGATCCGGGAATCTGATAACACCATTGTCAAGTTATACTCGGCGTTCACACTCAACTCTCAGAGTTCACCCAGCGCGCCCAACCCAAGTAACCCGGAGGCAAACCATGTCCAAGGCTGTCGGCATCGACCTCGGCACGACCAACTCAGTGGTCTCGGTGCTCGAGGCCGGTGAGCCCGTCGTGATCCCCAACGCCGAGGGAAGCCGCACCACTCCCTCGGTTGTGGCGTTCTCGAAGACCGGTGAGGTCCTCGTGGGCGAAGTGGCCAAGCGCCAGGCGATCACCAACCCTGACCGCACCATCCGCTCGGTGAAGCGCTACATGGGCACCGACTGGAAGATCGACATCGACGGTAAGGCGTACAACTCCCAGGAGATCAGCGCCCGCATCCTGCAGAAGCTGAAGCGCGATGCGGAGAGCTACCTCGGCGAAGGCGTCAGCCAGGCGGTCATCACCGTTCCCGCGTACTTCGACGACGCGCAGCGTCAGGCGACCAAGGAAGCCGGCGAGATCGCGGGCCTCGAAGTCCTGCGCATCATCAACGAGCCGACCGCGGCCGCGCTCGCGTACGGCCTCGACAAGGAAGGCTCGGATCAGACGATCCTCGTCTTCGACCTCGGCGGCGGCACCTTCGACGTATCGGTGCTCGAGATCGGCGACGGTGTCTTCGAAGTGAAGAGCACCTCCGGTAACACGCACCTCGGCGGCGACGACTGGGACCAGAAGGTCATCGACTGGATGGTCAGCGAGTTCAAGAACTCGCACGGCGTCGACCTCGGTATCGACAAGATGGCCGCGCAGCGGCTGAAGGAGGCGGCCGAGAAGGCGAAGATCGAGCTCTCCACACTTCAGGAAACGACGATCAACCTGCCGTTCGTCACCGCCACGAGCGAAGGCCCGTTGCACCTCGAGCTGTCGCTCACACGGGCGCGGTTCCAGGAGATGACGAAGGACCTGCTCGAGGCGTGCCGGGGTCCGTTCGATCAGGCGATCCGCGACGCGGGCTTCGACAAGTCGAAGATCGACCACGTCATCCTCGTGGGCGGCTCGACGCGCATGCCGGCCGTGACCGAGCTCGTCACCCAGCTCACGGGCAAGGAGCCGCACAAGGGTGTCAACCCCGACGAGGCGGTGGCCGCCGGCGCTTCGATCCAGGCCGGCGTCCTGAAGGGTGACGTCAAGGACATCCTCCTGCTCGACGTCACGCCGCTGTCGCTCGGTATCGAGACCCGCGGTCAGATCATGGAGAAGATCATCGAGCGCAACAGCACCATTCCGGTGAAGCGTTCGCAGGTGTTCACCACCGCCGAGGACAGTCAGCCTTCGGTGGAGATCAAGGTCCTGCAGGGCGAGAGCGAGATGGCGTACCGCAACAAGCAGTTGGGGACGTTCACCCTCACCGGCCTGCCGCCGGCACCGCGTGGAGTGCCCCAGATCGAGGTCACGTTCGACATCGATGCCAACGGCATCGTGCACGTGGGCGCCAAGGATCTCGGTACGGGCAAGGAGCAGTCGATGGTCATCTCCGGGGGCACCGCCCTCGGCAAGGACGACATCAACCAGATGATCAAGGACGCCGAGGCCCACGCGGAAGAGGACAAGAAGAAGCGCGAGGAGGCCGAGACCCGCAACACGGCCGACACCCTCGCGTACCAGACGGAAAACCTCCTGAAGGAGCAAGGCGACAAGGTTCCCGCCGACGATCGCGAGAAGATCGAGGTGGCCCTAAAGAACCTGAAGGAGACGCTCGCCGGCACCGACGTGGAGGCGATCAAGCACGCGCACGAACTGTTGCTCGCGGCGAGCAACGACTTCACCCGGCGCTTGTACGAGAACGTGCAAGCGCAGCAGACGGCGGCCAACGCTTCGGGCGGCGAGCAGCCCTCCGACGACGAGGTTGCCGACGCCGAGATCGTCGACGACGACCAGCAGAGCGCGTAATCCGTCATGACGGATTACTTCGGCGAAGCGGCGGGCCCGGGTCAGGAAACTGACCCGGGTTCCGAAGAAGCCGCGCGAGTTCGAGATCGATCTCGCGTCGTTGCAACGTGAGCGCGACGACCTGCTCGACACGACTCGGCGCCTCCAGGCCGACTTCGAGAACTACCGCAAGCGCGTGGTGCGGGAACAGACCTCACTGGTCGAACGATCGACCGAGGCTCTGCTCGAGCAACTGCTGCCGGTACTCGACAGCTTCGAGCTCGCGGTGCGCAACCTCGAAGGCAGCGACGTCGACGAGATGGTGCGCAAGGGCATCGAGCTCGTCTACGCGGAGCTGACGTCGGTGATGGAGCGTTCCGGCCTCGACCGCATTGCATGTGACGGCGCGCCGTTCGACCCGAACGAACACGAAGCGGTGATGCAGGACGACGGCGACGGCGAGCCGCACGTTGCCGACGTGTTGCGTACCGGATGGAAGTTGAAGGGCCGTGTCCTGCGGCCCGCGATGGTGAAAGTGACGAGGAAGACGAACGAGTGAGCGCACAGCGGGAGTGGTTCGAAAAGGACTACTACGCGGTTCTCGGCGTGCCTTCGGGCGCGTCCGAGAAGGAGTTGTCGCGCGCCTTCAAGAAGCTCGCCAAGGAATACCACCCCGATGCCAACCCGGGGAACGCGGCGGCCGAGGAGAAGTTCAAGGAGATCTCCGCGGCGTACGACATCCTCGGCGACTCGGCCAAGCGGGCCGAGTACGACGAGGTGCGCCAGATGGTCGCGTCGGGCGTCGGTCCCGACGGAGCGAGCGGGTTCGGGCCGGGTGGTTTCGGCGGTGGTGGGCAGTCGTTCCGGTTCGAGACCGACGGTGGCGGGCTCGGCGACATCTTCGGCAACCTCTTCGGAGGTGGAGGCGGCGGCCGTCGCCAGCGCCGCGCCGCGACCGGGCCACAGCGCGGTCGTGATCTCGAGACCGAGTTGCATATCCAGTTCGACGACGCGATCCGTGGCGTCACGTCGACCGTGCGCTTCCGCGCGGAAGCGTCGTGCTCGACCTGCGCGGGATCGGGCGCGGCTCCCGGCACGATGCCCGAAACGTGTCCCGAGTGCCGCGGGAGTGGAACTGTCGCCGACAACCAGGGACCGTTCTCCTTCTCGCAGGTGTGCCCCACGTGTGGCGGCCGGGGCCAGATCATCCCCACGCCGTGCCCCACCTGTAGTGGCCGCGGCGTCGAGGTGCGGGCTCGTGAGGTGAAGGTACGGATTCCCGCGGGCGTATCCGACGGCCAGCGGATCCGGGTGAAGGGCCGCGGCGCCGCCGGCGCGAACGGTGGGCCGCCGGGCGACCTGTTCGTGATCGTCGGCGTGCACGGGCACCCGCTGTTCGGGCGCTCCGGCAACGATCTGACGTTGCGCTTGCCGGTGACGTTCGCAGAGGCTGCGCTCGGCGCCGACATCAAGGTCCCCACCCTCGACGCGACGGTGACCGTGCGGATCCCTCCGGGGACGCCGAGCGCCAAGGTGCTGCGAGTGCGGGGCAAGGGCGTGGCGGCCGACGGCAACGGGAAAGCGGGCGATCTGCTCGTCACCGTCGACGTGCAGGTGCCGGTGAACTTGACGAGCGACCAGCGCACCGCGATCGAAGCGTTCGCGACCGTGCTCGACGACGATCCGCGCGCGGCGTTCTTCGCGTCGACGCAGGACCGCCGGAAGCGCGACGGAGATGCATGATGCTCCGGGAGACTCGTGATGGACGCTGACGCTCGAGCGCTGTACGTGATCTCGGTCGCGGCGGAGCTCGCGGGCGTGCACCCGCAGACGTTGCGCATCTATGAGCGCAAGGGTCTGCTTGCGCCCGCGCGCACGACCGGCCGCAGCCGGCGCTACTCCGACCGCGACATCGCGCTGTTGCAGCGCATCCAGGAACTGACCAACGACGGCGTTTCGCTCGCCGGAGTGCAGCGCGTCCTCGCTTTGGAGGACGAGCTGGCCGGCGCCCGTGAACGTATCGCCGAGCTCGAGAACCGGGTGGACGCGCTCCGCCGTGAAGTCGACGAGCGCGTCGAGGCCGCGCACCGGCAGCACCGCCACGAGCTCGTCCCGCTCCGCAGCGCGGTGGTCGCCCGGTTCGAGTCCCGTCGGTCGTAGAACGAAGAGCAAGACACACAAGCTTCAAGACAGACAAGCTTCAAGACACAGGCGAGAAGGCAGCAGCATGGCCATTGACCCGAACAAGTTCACCCGCAAGACCCAAGAGGCGCTGCAGGCCGCGCAAGCCCTCGGTCGCGACGCCGGCAACACCGAGATCGCGCCAGAACACGTGCTGCGGACGTTGCTCGATCAGAGCGAGGGCATCGTGTCCGGCGTGATCGGCCGCATCGGCATCGACCTCGGCGAGGTCAAGCGTCGGGTCGACGAAGCGCTGGGTAAGTTGCCGCGGTGAGCGGCGCGACCGTGCGTGACGCGGAGTTCGGCGCGAGCACGATCCGCGTGTTGGAGAATGCCGATGCCGAGCGTTCGACACTGGGCGACGACTACCTCTCGACCGAGCACATCCTGCTAGCCATGACCGAGGTGCCCGGCGGTGTCGGCGATCTGTTGCGCAGCGTGGGTGTCGACCACGACGGCGTGCTCGACGCCTTGCGACAGGTGCGCGGCTCGCACCGTGTCACGAGCGACAACCCCGAGGAGCAGTACCAGGCGCTCGAGAAGTACGGCCGTGATCTCACCGAAGCCGCGCGCCAGGGCAAGATCGACCCGGTCATCGGGCGCGACGAGGAGATCCGGCGGATCATCCAGGTGCTGTCGCGCCGCACCAAGAACAACCCCGTGCTCATCGGCGAGCCCGGCGTCGGAAAGACGGCCATCGTCGAAGGTCTCGCGCGCCGCGTGGTCGAAGGCGACGTGCCCGAGGGGTTGCGCAACAAGCGGGTCATCGCGCTCGACATCGGCTCGTTGATCGCGGGCACGAAGTACCGCGGCGAGTTCGAGGAACGCTTCAAGGCGGTGCTGAAGGAGATCGCCGACTCCGAGGGCGAGGTCGTCACGTTCATCGACGAGATCCACACGATCGTCGGCGCGGGTGGCGCCGAGGGTGCGGTCGATGCCGGCAACATGATCAAGCCGATGCTCGCCCGCGGTGAGCTGCGGCTCATCGGCGCGACGACGCTGGACGAGTACCGCAAGTACATCGAGAAGGACGCCGCGCTCGAGCGTCGCTTCCAGCAGGTCTACGTGGGTGAGCCGTCCGTCGAGGACACGATCGCGATCCTGCGCGGGCTCAAGGAACGCTACGAGGTGCACCACGGCGTGCGCATCCAGGACGCGGCAATCGTCGCCGCGGCGGTGCTCTCCGACCGCTACATCAGCGGCCGCCAGCTCCCCGACAAGGCCATCGACCTCATCGACGAGGCCGCGTCCCGGCTGCGCATCGAGATCGACTCGATGCCGTTCGAGATCGATGTCGTCGAGCGGCGGATCCGCCAACTGGAGATCGAACGCGCCGCGCTGGCCAAGGAGACCGATGAGGGGTCCAGGGCACGTTTGGAAGCGCTCGATGCCGAACTGCAGTCGCTGCAGGAGGAACGCGACGGCATGGTCGCGCACTGGCAGTCGGAGAAGGACGCGATCATCTCGATTCAGGCCGGCAAGGAACGGCTCGAGCAGGCCAAGCTCGATGCCGAGCGGGCCGAGCGGACCGGCGACCTCGAACGTGCCGCGCAACTGCGCTACGGGCACATCCCCGTCGTCGAGCGCGAGCTCGACGGCTTGTCGGCCCGGCTCGACGACCTCCAGCGCGACGGACGCATGCTGAAGGAAGAGGTTGACCAAGACGACGTCGCCGAGATCGTCGCGAAGTGGACGGGCGTCCCCGTCTCGCGGCTGATGGAGGGCGAGATGGCGAAGCTGGTACGACTCGAGGAGCATCTGCACCAGCGCGTCGTGGGTCAGAACGCCGCGGTCGTCGCGGTGTCCAATGCCATCCGGCGGTCTCGCGCGGGATTGTCGGACCCGAACCGGCCCATTGGCTCGTTTCTCTTCCTCGGCCCGACCGGCGTCGGCAAGACCGAGTTGGCGAGGGCGCTCGCCGAGTTCCTGTTCGACGACGAGCGGGCGATGGTGCGCATCGACATGTCGGAGTACATGGAGAAGCACTCCGTGTCGCGTCTCGTCGGCGCCCCGCCCGGATATGTCGGGTACGAAGAGGGCGGTCAGCTGACCGAAGCGGTGCGGAGGCGTCCGTACGCGGTGATCCTGCTCGACGAGATCGAAAAGGCCCACCCCGATGTCTTCAACGTGCTCTTGCAGCTGATGGACGACGGTCGCCTCACCGACGGCCAGGGCCGCACGGTCGACTTCACCAACTCGATCGTGATCATGACGTCGAACCTCGGTGCGGGTGCGGCCGAGGAGCAGGTGATGGCCGCGGTGCGGTCGCACTTCAAGCCCGAGTTCCTCAACCGCATCGACGAGATCGTGGTGTTCGGCCGCTTGTCGGAGAACGAGATCGAGGAAATCGTCGGCTTCCAGGTCGCGATCCTGCGCGATCGCCTGGCCGAGCGCGGGCTGACGCTGGAACTCACGCCCGCCGCGCAGCAGTGGGTTGCGCAAACGGGCTACGACCCCGACTTCGGGGCGCGGCCGCTGAAGCGCGTCCTCCAGCGCGAGATCGTGGATCCGATCGCGCTCGAGGTGCTGAAGGGCACGTACCAGTCGGGCGACTCGATCGTCGTCGACGCCGACTCCGACGGTGGCCTCGCCTTCGAGCACGCGGCCACTGCCGAGATCGTCGGCTGAACGATCAGCGGGGAACGAATAGGACGTTGAGAGTCGGGTCGTTGTAGATGACGCGAAAAGCGTTGCCGTTCGCGGTCAGGTAGTTACCGGGGGCCTCGCGAACGATGATTGTCGAGCCCTTCGGCGGGCTCGGATACTGGCGTTTGACCCTACCGATGATGAGTTGTGCATGTCGCGTCTCGTGCCGCAGTTTGGCGTCGAGCTCCTTGCGCTCGGTGTTCGCGCTGACAGCGACGAATAGCGCGAGGCATACCGTCGCGAGCGCAATCCCCGCACGGTCCGGAAGCTCGTCGACCGCCCATTGCACGAGTGTCCCGACCGCGAGTGCAATACCCGGAAGGGCGTAGTCGACGTAATAGAAATCCATCGCGTGTACGGCAAGGAAGACCACAGGCAGCACGCCGACAAAGGCCCACAGGATCCCGATGACTCCTTGAGGCCGGTGGCCGCGCCACGCGGCGAGAATGCAGAGTCCTATGAGGACCACCCAAAACAGCGTGACGAACGCCGTGTAGCCGCGCGCGCTGGCGAATCCATCGACGTCCGTGGCGATCTGCATCAGCCGGCCAAGGTTGGTGAGGCCTCGTGACGACAGCTTCTGCGCGTACGGGCCCGAGGACGACGAGAACCCGGCCAGGCGCCTGACGGCCCCATACGCGATGAGAACGAAGACGAGCGGCGCCGCCGCGAAGAGCGCTCGCCGCGCTCTGACCCTCCAATCGGGTGCGGTCTCGACCAGATAACGGGTCATCAGGAGGATCGCCGGCGCCACCGCGACCACTTCGCGAGTCATCAGGGCAACGGCGAACAGCACGCATGCCGCAACGACCCCGACCGGTCGGATGCGCGGTCGGAGCAAGATGTACACCGCAGTCAAGGACAGAAGTGTTGCGAGGGGACTGTTGACCGCGGCAGCCCACCCCACCGGCGCGGCCATCGACGCGTGGAGGCAATACACGCCTGCCGCGGCGTATGCCCCGATACCGAGTCCGAGGCGCCGGGCGATCATCGCGACGACGACACCTGCTCCGACGAGGAGCGCGGTCGACGCGATGTGGTACCGCAGCGGATGTATCCCGAACGTGTGATCGAGGGTGCCGATCCAAATGAGGGGAATGGGCCGGAAGATGGTGGTACCGAAGTCCCAGGTGGCGCTCGAGTGCCACCACCCGGGTACGCGTCCCCGCAAGATGAAGTTGTAGTCGTCGGCCAACAGCGGGAGTCTGAGCGCCGGGATGAAGACGATCGTTGTAAGCGTTCCGAGAGCGGCGATCAGAACGGCAAGGCGAAGCGGCGACTCCGTCTTCTCGACCACTCGAGGATTCTTTCACAGCAAGGCGAGGACGTCGTTGCTGCGGCCGCGCCTCATTCGATCGAGCACACGTGAAGAACGGCGCGACCTTCCCGGCGATCGGCGCATTGAGATGGGGCGTGCCGAGCGAGCCGTGGAAGGTCGCGTCATGAGGAAACGGGTCTCGTCGAGCGTGCGGTATCCGCGATCGCCCGCGCCTGACGCGATGCCGACCGTGCGCAGCTATCCGCGCAAGTCTGTATACGCAGCAGGTTGACGGGAAAGCCATATGGGGTTATATCTGTATGACCCCGCTATAACCCCGAGGAGGCAGCCGTGCCGAAGATCAACGTGTACCTGCCCGACGAGCTGGCCGGCGCCGTACGGGAGGCGAACGTACCCGTCTCCGCGGTCTGCCAGGCGGCGCTCGAGCGGGCGGTTCGCGGCGTCAATGCGCTGCGGACGGCCGAGGTCCCGCCCGCGACGGGTCCGGCGCCGGAGTCGGGGCCGTTCTCTCGCTTCACGCCGCGGGCCCGGCACGCGATCGTCCTGGCCCAGCAGGCCGCGGCGGCCAAGCCCCACGACTACATCGGGACCGAGCACCTCCTGATCGGGCTCCTCGACGAAGGCGGCAACCTCGCACTGCGGGTGCTCGAGACCCTCGATATCGAGATTGCCGACCTGCGCGCCGAACTGGCGGCGTCGATGGGGCCGGCGACCGAGCCCGGGCCCGAACGGCTCCCGTTCACGCCTTTGCTCAAGTCGAGCCTCGAGCTCGCGGTGCGGGAGGCGTTAGGCCTCGGTCACAACTACATCGGGTGCGAGCACCTCTTGCTCGGCCTGCTCGCGACCGAGGACGGTCTCGCGAGCAAGGTGCTCCGGCGCATGGGCGTCGAGATGCGCACGGCGAAGCGCGCGGTCGTCGCCGCGCTGGCCGGATTCGTGCAGGCGCGTGAGACCCTCGGTGCCACGGGCGACACGAACGCCCGGCTCGAGGAGATCCTGCACCGGCTCGACGTGCTCGAACAACGCATCGCGAGCTGACGTCGTCGCTCGCGGTCAGCCCTCGAGGCGGCGCAGATCTCCCTTGGCCACCTTGCCCCCCGACGATCGGGGCAGCTCGTCGAGCACCACGATCCGTTCGGGCCACAGCTCCTTGCCGATCCCGCGCGCGTCGAGGTGGGCGCGCAGCTCGTCGAGGGTGACGGGGTCGCAACCGGCGTGCAGCTCGACGAAGACGCAGACCCGTTCGCCGAAGGTCGCGTCGGGGACCGCCACCGCCGCGCACAACGCGACGGAGGGATGCGATGACACCTCGTCTTCCACCTGCGCGGCGCTGATGTTCTTGCCGCCCCGAATGATGATGTCGCTCGTGCGGCCCACGACCGTGAGGTAGCCGTCGGCGTCGATCGTTGCGAGGTCGCCCATCCGCATCCAGCCGTCGGCGGTGAACAGCTCCCGGTTTGCGGGCTCGTCGTCGTAGTAGCCGAGGCACAGCGCGGGGCCCTTCCCCGCGGGTACGCCGGGCGCGCCGGGCGCTGTGACGTCGGCGCCGGTGTCGGCGTCCAGTAGGCGGACGTGCATCTCGGGGATCACCTTGCCGGCCGTCCGCAACCGTTTGTCCTGGGGGTCGTCGGGTGTCGTGCCCGAGAGCGCGCCGGTCTCGTTCGACCCGTAGAACTGCAGCACGTGCGCGCCGGTACGGTCCTCGAATTCCTTGGCGCGCTCGTAGGGGACCATCTCGCCGCCCGTGAACAGGATGCGCAACGACGACAGGTCGTAGCCGTCCAGCGCGCGTGAGTTGAGCATCATGACGAACTGAGTGGACACTGCCGCGAGCACGGTGACCCGGTACCGTTCGATCGCGCGCAGGACGGTATCGGCGTCGAATCGAGCGCACACGACGCACGCCACGCCCGCGATCGCGGGCGAGAAGTGTGCGGTCCACAAGCCGAAGCCGAACGGCGCAGGTAGGGCCGAGAGGAAGACGTCGTCGGGGTTGAAATGCGAGACGCGATCTGCGAATTCATGGAACGCGAACCAGCGTGCCTGCGTGTGCATAACGATCTTCGGCAGTCCGGTCGTACCCGACGTCGAGTTCAGCAGCCAGAGCTCGTCGGCGCCGATCGGGCGTTCGGGCCCGGCCGGCGAGAGTGCGGGCGGCTCGTGCACCAGCGTCCGCGCACCGCTGCGCTCGACGAGGTGCGCCACCTCGCGTTCGCCCGCGCGTGCCCCGATCCCGACCGCGACCAGGCCGGCCTTCTCGCACGCGAGCATCGCGGCGTGCACGCCCGGTCCGTCGGGGATCTGCAGCGCGACGCGATCGCCCGGCGCGTACGTTCGCAGCGACGCGGCCATCCGCGACGACCGATCGTGGTACTCGCGCCAGGTCATCGATTCGCCCGACGGGGCTTCTACGAAAGCGATCCCCTCCGGTCGAGCGCGCGCGTTGCGGGCGACGATCCGCGCGACGGTGTTCACGGAAGGTCGCGCTTCACGGAAGTTCGTGGCGGAACAGGTCGGCGGCGTTGCGCCACGTGATGCGCTCGGCCTCCGCGTCGGGGATCCCCTGATCGCGCAGCTGGCGCACGAGCATCGCCTGCGTGTCCGGCCACGACGAGTCGGCGTGCGGGTAGTCGGACTCGACCAGCACGTGCTCCAGGCCGATGCGGTGCCGGAGCGCCATGTTCGAGTCGTCGTCGAGTGCGCAGAACCAGAAGTTGCGCCGCAGCACCTCGCTCGGCGTCTCCTCGACGTCGCGCCAGGTGGGCAGGTAGCCGAGTTGGTACTTGTAGCAGTGGTCGAGGCGATCGATGATGCCCGCTACCCATCCGATCCCGCCTTCGGAAAGGCAGATCTTGATCTTCGGGAAGCGCACGGGGATCCGCGAGTAGAGCCAGTCGACCGCGCTGTACATGCCGTACGCGCCGAACAGCACCGCGGGTATCTCGGGGGCGCGTCGGTCGAGGTGGTCGGCGACGTGCCCGACGATCCGACGTGGAGGCACAGCACCGTCTCCGTCTCCTCGCACGCGGCGAACAGCGGATCCCAGTAGCCCGAATGAATGGTCGGCATGCCGAGCTTGTCGGGTGCCTCCGAAAACGTCACCGCGCGGAACCCGCGTGCCGCGTTGCGACGGATCTCGTCGGCGGCGATCTGCGGATCGCGCAGGTACGCGATCTGGTTCGGGATGAACCGGCCCGGCGCCGCGCCGCACCACGCGTCGAGGTGCCAGTCGTTGTACGCGCGCATGGCCGTGAGCGCGAGGTCGGCATCGTCGGGCCACAGCGTGAGCCGCTGACCGACGAAACCGGGCAGGAACGACGGGAAGCAGAGCGACGCGGCGACGCCGTCGATGTCCATGTCGTTGACGCGCTCGAGCACTTCCCAGGCGCCACGCCGCATCTCGTCGAAGCGCGTCGGCTCGAACCCGTACTCGGTCGACGGCCGACCGACCACGGCGTTGAAACCGACGTTGGGCAGGATCTGGCCATGCCACGTCCACGCTTCCCCGCCGTCGTCGGTCGGCACGACGCGGGGTTCCGCGTCGGCGTACTTCTTCGGGAACCGACCCGCGAACGCGTCGGGCGGCTCGACGACGTGGTCGTCGACGGAGATCACCGTGTACGCGCGTTCGCGCGGCTCGGGCTCCGGCAACCAGGTGATCGTCTCCCGCCGGCCCTTGCCCCCGCCGAAGTGCTCGTTGCTCGCGAGGTCGTCGAGCGAGAGTCCGGTCATGTGAGCACCTCGGGTTCGTCGCGCAGGAGCCGGCGAACGGCGCCGTCCCAGTACGCCTGCGGCGTGTTCTGTTGCAGCGCGGGCTTGACCGCGGCGCGGGCGGCGGCGGCGATGGGAACGGGCGTGCGTCCGGCCGCGAGGGTGTCGTAGGTGAAGCGGCACATGCGCTCGAACGTGGTCGCCTTGTAGCACGCCGCGGCGATCGTCGGCGCGGTGACGATCGCGCCGTGGTGCGCGAGCAGGATGCCGCTCGCGTCGCCGACCTCGGCCGCGAGCCACTTGCCGTCGTTCGCGTCCTCGATACCGCCGTACTCGTCGACGAAGGCGATCTCGCCGTCGAAGATGCACGAGTTCTGATGAACCATGCGGGGCGTTTCGCCCATTATCGCGAGCAGCGTCGCGTAGTACGGATGGTTGTGCACTACGACGGCCGCGTCGGCGCGGGCTCGGTGCAACTCGGTGTGCAAGAAGACCGCGGGCGTGACGTCCCACGGTCCCTCCACGACCCCGCCGTCGGCGTCGAGGCGGAGGATGTCGGAGGCCGCGACCTCCTCCCACCACATGCCCCACGGGTTGCACAACATGCCGCCGTCGTCGGTGGCGACCGTGACGTGGCCCGAGAGGTTCTCCCTCCACCCCTCGCGCGCCAGGATCCGCAGCGCGCACGCGAGCTCCTGGCGGACTGTCAGCTCGTGACCGATACCCGGTCCGGGGGAGGGCAGGCGCACGGACGCGACGGTATCCGCGAGACTCCCGACCCATGAAGGCCTCGCCGTGAAGGTGCTCGTGATCGGTTCGACCGGTGAGCTCGGCCAGGAGGTGGCGAGATTGCTCGCGGGCCATCCCGATGTGGAGTTGCGGCTCGCCCGACGCCCGTCGCCCGGTTGGTCGGCCCGGGCGCCGCTGACCGACCTGGTGTTCGCCGACCTTCGGGATCCGGTCTTGCTCGATGCGGCGTGCGCGGGCGTCGACCGCATGTTCCTCGTGTCGTCTCCGACTCGGGATCAGGTCGAGGTCGAGACGAATGGGATCGAAGCCGCGGAGCGGGCAGGAGTGCAGCGCATCGTCAAGGTGTCGAACATCCCCATTGCCGGTCTCGAATCGGGTCTGCACGGAAACCACCGCGCGATCGAGCGTCGACTCGACGCGTCGCCGTGTGCGGCGACGATCCTGCAGCCGTCGTTCTTCACGAGCGTCATCGACAAGCAGAGCGATGTTGTCGCCGGTGGCCACGTTGTGTTGCCGACCGGTCCGGGCCGGATCGCGTGGATCGACCCCGCCGACATCGCGGCCGTAGCCGCGGAGGCCCTGGTGCGCGACGACCTCGTCGGACCGCTGCACATCACGGGCCCCGAGGCGCTCGACGGCGACGAGGTCGCGGCCCGGCTCGGCGTCACCCGCATCGACCTGCCGCTCGATCGCTGGCGGGACACGGTTGTCGCGGGCGGCCTCGATCGGTGGCTCGCCGACTCGTCCGTGCATCTCTTCGAGGCGGTCGCGCACGGTGCGCTCGCGCCGACGACCGACACCGTCGAACGCGTCCTCGGACGACCCCCGCAGCGCGCCTTCACCCGATAGCCCAACCAACCGTTTGACTGTTGGTGACTGTCGGAGACGAGATCCGCGGCGGACTCAGAGCTTCGGTAGGCGTCCGAACAACGGGTGCCCGGCGACATCGTGCACGACCCGGCCGAAGGCGCGGGCCATCGGGTACGGGTCCCAACCCGGGTGGCCGGTACGGGCGAACGCGCCCCAGGCGCTGCGCATTGCTGCCGAGAGCGCGTGGCCGTCGTCGTCGAGCCCGACGAACGTGTCCCAACCGTCGACGAAGTTCCCGAACGGGAACGGGATGTCGATGCCGTGGCACGCCCCCACCTGCGGCCCCTCCCACGTGAAGCAGTAGGTGAACGTCGGCCCGTGCGGCGCGTGCGCCTCGAGGACCGCGCGGCACGGCGCCTGCATCTCGTGGTCGCCGAACAGCGCCCGCCAGATTTCGTTGGTGTCGTCAGTGCCGAGCGCGGCGGCGTAGGAGTCGACGACGGTGAACGCGGTCGGCTCGTCGACGGAGAGGTAGCGCGCCGCGCTGCCGTGCGAGCTTCGCGCGCGGTGGACCGGCGCCGTCACCGTTGACGAACAGGCGCATCTCGTCGGCGGTGGTCCCGGCGACGAGCGCGACCTCGGCTGCGGCGCCGCGTGCCATTGCTGCCGCGGGGAGCTCCGGAACGACGTCGCCGTCGACCATCGGGTGGAACGGCATCATGCCGACCGAACCGAGGAGCGGGCCCGACGCGCGGGTCTGCGCCGTGATCAACTCGACGACCGGAAGGGTGTGGAGGCCGCCGGGCGTGGCGCGCAGGCCCGCCGCGTCGGTCAGGGCGTCGACCACCTCGGCCGCGCGCGTCTCGTCGAGCGTCGCGAACGTCGCGCCGCTCTGCACGATCGCCCCCGCGAGCAACCCCGATGCCGCGGGCGAGACGAGGGCGTGCAACAGGAGCCCGCCTCCGGCCGACTCGCCGAACGCGACCACCCGGCCCGGGTCGCCGCCGAACGACGCGATGTGGTCTCGCACCCATTCGAGTGCGCAGATCGCGTCGCGCACGCCGCAGTTCGCGACACCGCCGATCGGGCGTGCGTCGAGGAATCCGAGCGCGCCCAGGCGGTAGTTGAAGGAGACCACGACGACACCCTGTTCGCGCGCGAGCAACGCGCCGTCGTACACCGCTTGTGACGACGCGCCGATCACGAACGATCCACCGTGGAACCAGACCAACACCGGTAGTGCCGCGGACGCCTCGGCGGCCGGGGACCACACGTTCACCGTGAGGCAGGCATGCTCGTCGGTCGCGCGTAACTTCATGCCGGGCACGATCGAGCCGAGGGGGCTTTCGAGGTCTTGCGGCGCGGCGGGGCCGAACTGCGAACTGCCGCCGGCGTCGACGAACGGCACCGGTGTCGGTGGTTGAAACCGCGCTGCAGTCGCATAGGGGACGCCGAGCACGGTCCGCACCGTGCGGAGGCTAGTGGTGTGTCGCGCGAATGGCGATGCTCGTTCGCGCAGCACACGAACCGTCGGCCCTCCACCGGCGCATTCGATTCCGTCGCCGCGCGTACGCGATCGACCTGCGGACCCTGCACCTCGAACGACGCCAGCTTTTACGCAAACTTGGTGTTCAGCGTCGGTAGGTGTCCCTCGTGGTGAGCGAGAATCGGAGCCAGGGAAAAGGCGAGCCGGTCCAGAGTTCTCCGGTGACGTTCACCCGTTGACGATGCCCCCGGCGGCACGCTCGCCGAGGGCATCGTCGCGCTCGTGTCGGTCCTTGTCGGCCAGGGCGCGTGAGCCGGCACGAGTTCGATGCCTTCGGACGTGCCCTAGCCTGAAGCCCGGGCGTGGGAGAGGTGCCGGGTCGGCGCCGCGTCGCGGCCCCCGGGGGTACGGATGACGACGGCAGGATTCATCGGTCTCGGCAGCCGGGGCGCCGGCGTGGTCCGGCGATGAGCCGCCGTACCGACTTCGTCCGGCCGAGCGTCGACACTCGCACGCGCCCGGTCGGAGTGTCCGCTCCCGTCGATGCAGCAACGTTTTGGGGCGGTGAGTGGCGTGACGCGATGGCGCGCAACGGCGTCCGTGCCGCCGCCGACGCGGAGCGCCTCGGCCTGGCGCCGATTGCGATCTCGGTCGACGGCGACGTGTGGACGCTGCGGCGGGCCGACCCGATCCTCGAGGTGGTCCCCGGCCGCAACCCCGCGACGCAGGCGATCGCGCTCGATCGCGACGCGTTCACCGACCTCGTCCACGAGCGACGAACCGCGCTCGGTCTGGTGGTCGGCGGGCGGGTCAGCGGCGATCCTGAGTCGAGCGCCGCGTTCTGTGCGTGGGATCCCGTGCTTCGCTCCGCGCTCGACGGCCGCGGTGTGTACCGACCCGGGGACGTCCCCGTGCGCGCGCTCGACGGCTCGCCGCTCGAGCTCGACCAACGGTTCCGCCTCGGTGATCGTCCGGCAGAGGCCGAACACTTCCTGGCCGAAGCGGGGTTCTTGCAGCTAGAGGGCGTGTTCACCGGCGAGGAGATGGACGCGGTCGACGCCGATCTCGCGCGTGCAGTCGACGCGGCCCGTCCCGACGATGGCGATTCGTGGTGGGCGACGACGCGGCGCGGTGAGCGCTATCCCTGCCGCATCCTCGACTTCGCTCGCACGTCGGCCGCGCTGCGCGCCTTGCTGGAGGATTCCCGGTTCCTCGCGATCGGCGAGCTCCTCGGTGACGGTCATTGCCCGGGCGACCCGTTCGGCGAGCACTTCGCCGAGGTCACCGCGGAGGGTCTGGTGAAGCGGGTCGATTCGGTCGAGGGTCTCGTCTGTCTCCCGTGGCACAAGGACTGCGAGCGAGGTGGACACTCGATGTTCTGTTCGGGACTCACCGTCGGGATATGCCTCACGCCGGTCGACGAGGCGCATGGAGGCCTCGACGTCGTGGCCGGTTCGCACCGGGCGAACCTCGCCCGCGTTCAGATCGACGCCGAGCTCGACCTCCACGCGCGTAACGCTCCGCGCCGATCGCGGCGACGTGACCGTGCACATGTCGTGCACGCTGCATCGTTCCACCCACCCCGTGAGCCGCGAGCGGCGCGTGGCCTACACGGGATTCGCCCTGCCCCCGCGGCCCGGCGACCGGCATGCCGATGACGCCCGATCCCGACTGCGTCGCGAACGCTCAGCCATCGGCGCGTCGAGTACTCGCGCGCGCCTCGAGTCGGAGATCGAGGTCGGAACACCTCCACGTTGACGACCGTGTCGGTCGCGGCGATGAACTGCCGGACGTAAGAAAGTACCCATCCCATTGCGAACGCGCGGGAGGCAGCAATGCAGGACGACGAGTACCAACGCGTGAGCCGGGACATCGCCGAGGCGCGCACCCAAACCGGCCGGCGCGTCTACCGGGAGGTCATGGTTTCCGACGCGCCGCCGCCCGCAACCCCGTACCTCGCGCGTGGCGTCGTCGACTCGGTCTTCGGCGAGCTGTGGGACCGCCCGGGCCTCTCTCGGCGTGACCGCCGCTTGATCACGCTCGCGTGCGTCGGGACCGCCGCGGTGGAAGAGCCCGTCCAACAGCATGTCTACGCCGCGCTCGCGAGCGGCGACCTTTCGCGTGAGGAGTTCCAGGAGCTCGTGCTGCATTTCGCTTATTACGCGGGATGGCCGCGCGCGTCGGCCCTCGAGATGGCGTACTACCGCGCCGTAGCACGTATCGACTCGAGCGCGGTCGGAGACGACGAATGAATACCGACTGAGAACGAACGTTGCCCAGGCGCTTCTCGGACAACCGGGTCGCATCTCTGAGTGCCGATCGGGACTCGCGGCACAACACGAGGTCCGTGTCGGCAGACGATCAGACTGGTTCGGCATGCGGTGCGCCCCTGGATCTCTCGCGTTCGTGTGTGCATTCGCGGGTCTTTGTATGCATTCACGGCTCTATGAGAGCGTTGACGGTTCTCCGAGCAGACACTAAAAACCCCTTGCGGGGTGCGTCCGGACGAGAGGCAGTGCATGGGTTCCGGTCGGGCGTCGGTGTTCGCCGTCGTCGCGGGTGTTGCGTTGTTGTCGAGCGGTTGCGCGTACGTCGCGCGCGCGAGCGTCAACGGGAGCGGGCTAGCCGGTAACGGCGCGAGCTACACGGGTGCGCTCAGTGGCGACGGACGCGATGTCGCCTTCGCATCGGCCGCGAGCGATCTCGTGAGCGGTGACACGAACGGCTCCAGCGACGTGTTCGTGCGAGACCTGAATTCGAATGGCACGGAACGCGTGAGCGTGGACTCGAGCGGTACACAGGCCGACGGTGCGTCGGGTGGCGAAGGCCGACCACCGACGATCAGCCCGGACGGGCGCTTCGTCGCGTTTGGGTCGGACGCTGCCAATCTCGTGTCGGGCGACACGAACGGCCGCAGCGATGTCTTCGTCCGCGATCGACAGACCGCCACGACCGAGCGGGTCAGCGTGGCGACCGGCGGAAACGAAGGGAACGATTCCAGCGGCGCCTCGGGCCCGGTCGCCGTGAGTACGGACGGTCGCTTCGTCGCGTTCGCGTCGGACGCCTCTAATCTCGTGTCGGGCGACACGAACGGCCGCAGCGACGTCTTCGTCCGCGATCGACAGACCGCCACGACCGAGCGCGTGAGCGTCGCTACCGGCGGGACCGAAGGCGACGGGTACTCGGATTCTCCTGCGATGAGCGCCGACGGCCGCTACGTCGCCTTCGAGTCCGCCGCGTCGAATCTCGTTACCGGAGACACGAACGCCGGTATGGACGTCTTCGTCCGGGACCGGCAGACGGGCGCAACCACGCGCGTGGATACCGACAGCTCCGGGGGCGAGGCCGACGGTCAGAGCACGAGCCCGGCGATCAGTGCGGACGGCCGCTACGTGGCGTTCTCGTCGGCTGCGTCGAATTTGGTCTCGGGCGACTCCAACTCCACGAGCGATGTGTTCGTGAAAGACACCCAGACCGGCGCGATCGTGCGAGCCAGCGTCTCGGGTGCCGGTGGCCAAGGCGACGGCGCGAGTGACTCGGTCGCGATCGACGGCGCCGGCGACCGCGTCTCGTTCCGGTCGTTCTCGACGACGCTTGTCGCGGGCGTCGGTGATTCGTCCAACGGTGAGATCTACGTACGCAACCTTGCCGCCGGCACGACGATCCTGGCGTCGACGACGGAGGTGCTCGCCCCGGTGACCTTGGGCGCGGTTCCCGGCAGGAACGCGATCAGCGCGGATGGGCGCTATGTCGCGTTCACTTCGAACGCGGCCGGCGTCATCGGACTGGATACGAATCTCACCGCGGATGTGTATGTGCGGGCGGTACCGGTCCCGACGGTGTCGAATATCGTGCCGTCAGCGGTCGCGCCCGGTTCGTCCGACGTACCCGTCACCATCTCGGGCTCGGGCTTCGTCGGGACACCGAGCGTGTTCACGGCTCTTTCGCCCGGCGACGGCGTCACCTTTGCGAACGTGACCGTCGTCGACGCATCCACCATTGTCGCGACGGTCACGGTCGCGCCGTCCGCCGCGTCGGGTCCGCGCAATGTGTGGGTAGCCGATAGCGGAACCGGCCCCGGTGTGAACAACGGCTCGCTCGGGGTCTGTGCCGGGTGTCTCAGTGTGCCGGCGACGCCGGTGAACACGGCGCCACCGACGATCAGCGGTGCGGCCCAGGAGGGACAGACGTTGACGGTCTCCACCGGCACCTGGACGGGGACCCCGACTGCCTTCGCGTACGTGTGGAATCGTTGCTCGACCTCGTGTGTGCCGATCGCGAGCGCGACGAGCAGCACCTTCGGCCTGACGAGTGCCGATCTCGGCTCGACGATCACGGCGACCGTCGTCGCCTCGAACGGCGCCGGCGACAGTGCCCCGGCGACCAGCGCACCGACGGGCGCCGTCGTCGCTTCGATTCCGCAGGTTCAGACCATCCCCGCGGGCACTTCGGCGACCAACCTCCCGACGGAGAACGTGTGGCCGGGCGCGCAGGACCCGCCCTATATCTGTTGTTGGGGGTCGCAGGATCAGTACGTGACCTTTTCGTTCAGCGCAAACGCCGGGTCGACGAATCTGGCGTTGCGCTACAGCGCCGGCAACGGCCCCGCGCACCGCAAGATCGAGCTGGACGGCTCGGTGTGGGTTGCCGATCAGGCCTTCGCCGCGACTGCCGATTGGAATACGTGGACGACCCTGACGCTGAACCAGCCTGCCTTGGCGGCGGGTCCCCACACGCTCAAGGTGTGGTTCGACGCCGCGGCCGGCTCGGATCAATACATCAATCTGGACAACCTCACGGTCACTGAAATCGTCGTCGCTCCTCCGCCGGCTGGGGTGGTGGTGTCGGTTGGTTACGCGGACAGCGCGAGCGGTCTGACGCCGTGGTCCGGTTCAGCCGACACCACGTTCATCGGCGAGCCCGCTCAGTGCTGTGCGACGCACGGCCCGAACAATGGCGGCGTCGGCTACGACGCCGGCGCGATCGAGGTGTCGAACACCGAGCGCGTCGCCGGTGACTGTCGATTCGGTGACCGTCGATTTCGGTGGTGGCTCGTCACCATCGCACTTCGATCTCTGGGGTGGATCCACCACGCCGCACCTGCCCCAGACGCTCGCTCCGGGTGCTCGTCTCGTGCTGACCATGACCTCGAGCTTCAACTTCGACACGTCCGACCTGTTCGGTGAGGCGTGCCACATCAACAGCGGCGTGGCGGGAGTCGTGCACGTCACCTTGAACGGTTCAATCGCCGACTACCAGGATTCGCACCAGATCCTCAATAGCGATGGCGCCGACCTGGCGTCCTGCCCGGGTGACGTGACCGAGGAAGTTCCGTTCACCGCCCTGGCTCCCGGCACCCAGCCGGCAGCACTTCCGCTGGATGACGTCACACCCTCGGTCACGGGGGCCGGGCCGGCGAGCTCGCCGACCTCGGTGGTCACCGGGCGCGTGCTCAGCGGTTTCGCGGGCGGGTGGAACGCCAGCCCGCCGCCGGCGCTCTCACTCCAGTGGACCCGGTGCGACACGAGCGGGAGCAACTGCAATGCGATCGCGGGCGCGACCGATCCCACCTTCAGACCGACCTCGAATGACGTGGGGAGCACGATCAGGCTCCAGGTCACCGCGTCCAACGCGTCGGGATCGGTCGCGGCATCGTCGGCGGCGACATCGGTCGTGCAGACAGGCCCTGCGGTCGCGCAGTTGGGTCACACCGTTACCGGGTTCACGGCAGTGTTCGTCTACGACACCAACGAGCTGTCCTGGACCATGACCGCGACGGCGTCCGGAACGACGAACGACTTCGCATTCTTCGCCCGGGGAGCCGGCAACGATCAGGTCTTCACGCCGAAGATCTACAGCGTGGTCAACGGCCAGAAGGGAGCCGTGCTGGCTACAGGCGCTCCCGTGACCGTGCCGAGGGGCACCGATGGTAAGTGGTACGTGTCCGCGCTCAGCGGCCTTCACCTCGCGTCCGGCACGCAGTACGTATTCGGTCTCGACCCGTCCGGTGCGTTCAACGGCACCTATTTCGGGGCGGAACCGAACGGGGAGCCATCGTTCTTCGTCAACTACGCGCCGACCTAGCCACTAGTCCGTGTATCGGGTCGAGACGATGACCCGCGATGACACGGTCGGCTACCATTTCCCCAACGTGACCGCGAACAGGTGGAGCGTGTAAGTGCCCGGCGCAGTGATCGTCGGCACGCAGTGGGGCGACGAAGGCAAGGGTCGGGTCACCGACTACCTCGCCAAGGAGTCGTCGATGTGTGTCCGCTACCAAGGCGGCCACAATGCCGGCCACACTCTGGTCGTCGACGGCGAGGTCTTCAAACTCCAACTCGTGCCGAGCGGCATCCTGTATCCCTGGGTGACGCCGGTCATCGGTAACGGTGTCGTCGTCGATCCCGCGGTGCTGATCGACGAGGTCGACATGCTCGAGGGCAAGGGCGTCGACACGCGGCTCCTGCGCCTGTCCGGCAACGCCCACCTGATCATGCCGTACCACCAGGAGCTCGATCGGGTGACCGAGCGCTACCTCGGCAAGAACAAGCTCGGCACGACCAAGCGCGGTATCGGCCCCGCGTACGCCGACAAGGCGTTGCGGGTCGGCATCCGGGTGCAGGACCTGCTCGATCCCAAGATCTTCCGGGAGAAGCTCGACCTGGCACTGCGGGAGAAGAACGGTGTGCTCGCAAAGGTGTACAACCGTCTTCCGATCGACGCCAAGGAGCTGGCCGAGCGCTATCTCGCGATGGTCCCGCGGCTCGAGCCGATGATCGATGACACCGTGCACCTCGTCCACGAAGCGCTCGACGCGCAGCAGTGGGTGTTGTTCGAAGGCGCGCAGGCGACCTTCCTCGACCTCGACCACGGCACGTATCCCTACGTCACGTCGAGCAACCCGATCGCGGGCGGTGTGTGCACCGGCGCCGGTGTCGGTCCGTTGGCGATCTCTCGTGTCGTGGGTCTCGTCAAGGCGTACCAGACCGCGCGTCGGCAGCGGTCCGTTCCCCACCGAGCTGTTCGAGGGCGACGCGGTCGGCGACATGCTCGTCGAGCGCGGCCGTGAGTTCGGCACCAATACCGGCCGGCGGCGACGCACCGGTTGGCTCGACCTCGTGATGCTGAAGCACGCCGTGCGCCTCAACACGTGCACCGAGCTCGCGCTCACGAAGCTCGACGTCCTCTCGACGCTCGAAGAGCTCAAGGTGTGTGTCGGCTACGAGGGTGAAGACGGCACGCGCTACGAGCACGTGCCGTATCACCAGTCGGTGCTGCACAAGGTACGGCCGGTGTACGAGACGCTGCCGGGGTGGGGCACCGAGATCGAGACGATCGGCCGGCTCGAAGACCTGCCCGCGCACGCCCGCGACTACGTGAAGTTCATCGAAGACTTCGCGCGGGTCCACGTGAGCATCGTGGGTGTCGGTCCCGCGCGCGATCAGACGATCGTCCTCCCGCGCGGCGTGACGGCGTGAGTACCCGCGTTCTCGTCGTCGGTGGGGGCGGTCGCGAACATGCGCTCGCCTGGGGATTGGCCGGTTCGCCGCTCGTCGACGAGATCGTGTGCGCGCCCGGCAATGCCGGGATGGCGACGATCGGCGAGTGCACGCCGGTCGTGGCGACCGATCCCGCGGCAGTCGCTGATCTCGCGGCTAAGCTCGATACTGATCTCGTCGTCGTCGCGCCGGACGATCCGCTCGTCGCGGGGGTCGTCGACGCGCTGGAGGCGGCGGGTCGGCTCGCGTTCGGTCCGAACGCGGCCGCGGCGCGGCTCGAGGGCTCGAAATCCTGGATGAAGGACGTGCTGGTCGCGGCCGGTGTGCCGACGGCGCGTTACGGCACGTTCGGACCGGATCAGGAGACCGAGGCATACGCATTCCTCGACACGCTGGCGGGTCTCTATGTGGTGAAGACCGACGGTCTCGCAGGCGGCAAAGGCGTCGTCGTCACCGAGTCGCTCGCCGATGCGCGCGACGCGGCGCGGTCGTACCTCGCGGGCGAGGCGTTCGGCGACGCGGGCCGTACGTGCGTGATCGAAGAAGGCTTGACCGGACCCGAAGTCTCGTTGTTCGCACTGTGCGACGGCCGGCGCGCCGAGGTGATCGGGGTCGCGCAGGACCACAAGCGGGCGTTCGATCACGATGCCGGTCCGAACACCGGGGGCATGGGCGCGTACTCGCCGGTGCCGTTCGTCGGCGCGGATGTGGTCGACGAGATGATGGAGCGGGCGGTGCTCCCGACCCTGGCCGAGCTCGACCGTCGGGGTGCCCCGTTCCGCGGCGTCTTGTACGGCGGTCTCATGCTCACGCCCGAGGGCACGAAGGTGCTCGAGTACAACGTGCGCTTCGGCGACCCGGAGTCCCAGGTGCTCGTGCCCCGATTCACGAGTGACCTCTTCGTGCACCTTTCGGAGTCGGCCGCGGGCCATCTCGAAACTCCGGTCGAGCTCTCCGACACCGCGTGCGTCGGGGTGGTGCTCGCCGCCTCCGGGTACCCGCCCGCGCCGGATCACAAGGGAGACGTCATCGTCGGCCTCGAGCGGGCGAATGCACATGAAGGCGTCGTGGTGTTCCACGCGGGGACCGCGGCGGACGACCAGGGCCGGATCGTGACCAACGGTGGCCGTGTCGTCACCGTCACCGGCGTCGGCGCGAACGTCGGCGAAGCACGCGACCGGGCGTACACGGGCGCGGCCGAGATTTCCTGGCCGGGAGTCCACTACCGTCACGACATCGGTTCCCAGGCCCTGCCGTGATCCCTCGCTACTCACTCCCCGAGATCTCCGCGCTCTTCACCGACGAGGCGCGCTTCGGCGCGTGGCTCGAGGTCGAGATCCTCGCGGTCGAGGCGTGGGCGCGCCTCGGTGTGGTTCCCGAAGCCGACGCTCGAACCGTACGCGAGCGCGCGGGGTTCGATGTCGACGCGATCAACGAGCGCGAGAAGATCACCGATCACGACGTCGCCGCCTTCGTCGATGTAGTGCAGGAGCAGGTCGGCCCGCCCACGGGCGCGTGGGTGCACTACGGCCTGACGTCGAGCGACGTCGTCGACACCGCGCTCGCGTTGCAGATGACGCGAGCCGTCGACGGGTTGGCGGGCGCGGCGGCGGAGCTGGAGAACGCAATCTCGAAGCGGGCGCGCGAGTTCCGTGACACGCCGATGGTCGGGCGCACGCACGGCATCCACGCGGAACCAACCACCTTCGGGGTCAAGCTCGCGCTGTGGGCGTTGCAAGTGCGGCGCGATCGGGAGCGGTTGGCCCGGGCTCGCCGCGACGATCGCCGTCGGCAAGCTGTCGGGTGCAGTCGGCACCTACTCGAACGTCGACCCGGCGGTCGAGCAATACGTGTGCGAGCACCTCGGCCTCCGTGCGGTTCCCGCGACCCAGGTGTTGCCGCGGGATCGGCACGCCGAGGTGATGTACACGTGCGCGTCGATCGGCGCGAGCATCGAGACGTTCGCCCTCGAGATCCGGCATCTGCAACGCACCGAGGTGCGCGAAGCCGAGGAAGGTTTCCGTCCGGGCCAGAAGGGCTCGAGCGCGATGCCGCACAAGCGCAACCCGATCAAGTCGGAACAGATGTGCGGTCTGGCCCGCGTGCTGCGCGGGAACTTGCAGCCGGCGCTGGAAGACGTCGCGCTCTGGCACGAGCGCGACATCTCGCACTCGTCGGTCGAGCGCATCATCGTCCCCGATTCGCTCATGCTCACGTATTACATGCTGGTGAAGTTCCGCCAGGTCGTGGAGAACCTGCAGGTGCATCCGGAGCGCATGCTGCGGAACCTCGACGCGTCCTTCGGGCTGGTGTTCAGCCAGCCGGTACTGCTCGCGCTCGTCGAAGCCGGGCGCACACGCGACGAGGCGTACCGCATCGTGCAGCGCAACGCGATGCAGGCTTGGGGCGAGGAACGATCGTTCCGCGAGTTGCTCGCGGCCGACCCCGAAGTGGCGGTCACCCTCGACGCCGCCCGGCTCGACGCCTGCTTCGATTTGAAACGTGCGCTGGCCAACGTCAACCACGTGTTCGACGCGCTCGACCAGATGGGCGAGGCCGACATGGGAGAGCTGCGAGCGTGAGCGACAGCGGGTTGCCGCACGTCTACTCCGGCAAGGTGCGCGAACTGTTCGAAGTCGGGATGGACGCGCTCCTCATGGTCGCGAGCGACCGCATCTCGGTCTTCGACGTCGTGCTGCCCGATCTCATACCCGACAAGGGTCGCGTCCTGACGGCGCTGTCGAACTTCTGGTTCGAGCGCACGGCCGACATCGTCGCCAACCACGTGATCTCGTGCGACCCCACCGACTTCCCCGAGATCGCGGGCGATGTCGCGGGCCGGGCCACGCTCGTACGCGCGGCGCGCCCGATCCGGCTCGAATGCGTCGTACGCGGCCACGTGTTCGGTCACGGTTGGAGCGAGTACCAGGAGCAGGGCACGGTCGGCGGGTTCGCGGTCCCGGCCGGGCTGCAGCAGGCCGAGAAGCTGGCCGAACCGCTGTTCACCCCCACGACGAAGGCCGAGACGGGCCACGACATGCCGCTGACCGCGGCCGAGGCCGCCGACCTCGTCGGCGCCGACGTCTACGACCGGCTGCGAGACCTCTCGCTCCGTTTGTACGAGCGGGGCGCCCACCACGCGGAGATGTGCGGGCTCATCCTGGCCGACACCAAGTTCGAGTTCGGCGACCGCGACGGCGAGATCATCGTCATCGACGAGATGATGACGCCCGACTCGTCGCGCTACTGGCCCCGGGAGATGTTCCGGCCGGGTACGGCGCCGCCGTCGTTCGACAAGCAGTACGTGCGCGACTTCATGGACTCGACGGGCTGGACCCGGGAACCGCCGGCGCCGAATCTTCCGGCCGACGTCATCACGAACACGCGGGCGAAGTACATCGAGGCCTACGAGCTCGTGACCGATAGCGCGTTTTCCGAGTGGTACGGCATCGACGATTGAACATCACATGGCTCCCTCGGCTTCGCCTGGGGGCTCGCTCGTCCGCACGAAAGGGGAGGCGCCCTCGGTAGCATCGTCGGCATGCCCGTGTACAACGCGCACGTCGAGGTCACGCACCGTCCCGGCATCGCCGACCCGGCCGGCGCGACGGTCGAGCGTGCGCTGCCGGCGCTCGGCTACACGAACGTCGCGCAGGTGCATATCGGAAAGACGATCCGCCTCGCCGTCGATGCCCCCGATGCCGAGGCCGCGCGCGCCCAGGTGCACGAGATGTGCGAGCGGCTGCTCGCGAATCCGGTGATCGAGGCGTACGAGGTCGTGATCTCGTGAGCGTGCGGGTCGGCGTCGTCCTGTTCCCGGGCACCAACTGCGAGCTCGACGTCCAGTACGCGATCGACCAGCTCGGCGGTTCCGCCGAGCTGCTGTGGCACGGTGACGACTCGATCAAGGGTGTTGATGCCGTCGTCGTTCCCGGCGGGTTCGCGCACGGCGACTATCTCCGCACCGGCGCGATCGCACGGTTCTCGCCGGTGATGCACGCGGTCGGTGAACACGCGCGTACGGGCGGCCCCGTCGTGGGGATCTGCAACGGGTTCCAGGTGCTGTGCGAAGCCGGGCTGCTCCCCGGCGCGCTCCAGAAGAACGCGGGCTTGAAGTTCCTCTGTGAGCCGGCCGAGCTACGGGTCGAGACCACATCGACGGTGCTCACCAGCGACGCGCACGTCGGCGACGTCCTGCGCATCCCGATCAACCACTTCGAGGGCAACTACGTCTGTGACGAGCGCACGCTCGCCGAGCTGCGGTCCGAGCAACGCGTGGTCGTTCGCTACGTGACGAACCCCAACGGGAGCCTCGACGACATCGCCGGCATCTGCAACCCCGGGGGCAACGTCGTCGGCCTGATGCCGCACCCCGAGCGGGCCTCCGACCCGCTGCTCGGATCGAGTGACGGTGTGGTGATGCTGAAAAGTCTGCTCGCGGCCGCGACGGCCCGTGCGACAATTGCCGTGTGACCGCGTACGCCTTCGGCGATACGGATCTCGCACGCCAACGACTCGCCCTCGTTGCCGACACGTTCGCGGGCCCGACGCGCACCCTGCTGCGCGATCTCCCGGATGCCGGGTACCGCTACGTCATCGACATGGGGTGCGGGCCGGGGTTCACCACCGCGCTGCTGCGCGCGGCGATCCCCCACAGTTTCACGACCGGGATCGACACCTCGGCGGCGATGATCGACGAGGCCCGGGCCCGGGTACCCGATGCGTTCTTCACCGTCGGCGACGTCACCGCGAAGCTGATGTTGCCCGCGCATCTCGTGTACGCGCGGCTGCTGCTCGGCCATCTCCTTGATCCCGCGGCCGCGCTCGCGCGCTGGACTGCGCCCCTACGGGTCGGCGGTCTGATCGTGTGCGAGGAGCCGGTGCGCTACCGCAGCGACGATGCGCTGTTCGCGCGCTACGAGGAAGCCGTGACCGCAGTGGTCGCGGCGCGTGGCGCGACGTTGTGGGCCGGACCCGCGCTCGACGTCGATCCCGCGCGGTGCCGGCGTGTCGTCGACCGGGTCGTCGAGCATCCGGTCGCGGCCACGCGCGCGGCGGCGATGTTCTGGCGCAACGCAGTCACGTGGGGCGGCGATCCCCATCTGATCGAGGCGCTGCAGGCGGTCGAGCGCGCCGGGCGGCCCGAGCCGGTGATGTGGGAATTGCGCCAGACGGTGTGGAGCAAGGTCGCCGAGTAGCTCGTCGCTACCATCACTCGTGATGGCGGAGGAATCGAAGATCGGCGAGCAGTTGCCGCTGCATCGTCAGCTCGGGATGACCGACGACGAGCTCGCGGCGGTGGTCGACGAGCTCGGCCGGGAGCCCACCCACCTCGAGCTCGCGATGTACTCCGTCATGTGGTCGGAGCACTGCTCCTACAAGTCGTCGCGCGCGTTCCTCTCCCGGTTTCCCACGGTTGCGCCCTGGGTGCTGGTCGGTCCGGGCGAGGGCGCGGGCGTTGTCGACATCGGCGACGGGCTCGCGATCGCGGTGCGCATCGAGAGTCACAACCACCCGTCCGCGGTAGAGCCGTACCAAGGTGCGGCCACCGGAGTCGGCGGCATCATCCGCGACATCTTCTCCATGGGCGCGCGCCCGATCGCGCTGATGGACCCGTTGCGGTTCGGCTCGCTCGACGATCCCCGCACCCGGTACCTGTTCGAGGGCGTCGTGTCCGGCATCTCCGGTTACGGCAACTCGGTCGGGGTGCCGACGGTCGGGGGTGAGGTCGTGTTCGACGACACGTACCGCGGCAACCCGTTGGTCAACGTGTTCTGTCTCGGCATCCTCCCGAAGGAGCGGTTGGTGCTGGCCCGCGCCGACGGCCCCGGGAACCTCGCGATCCTGCTCGGGTCGTCGACGGGCCGCGACGGCATCGGCGGCGCGAGCGTGCTCGCGTCGCAGTCGTTCGAAGAAGGCGACGAGGCCAAGCGCCCGTCGGTCCAGGTCGGCGACCCGTTCGAGGAGAAGCGGCTCATCGAGGCGTGCCTCGAGCTGCTCGACGCCAAGCTCGCGGTCGGCGTGCAGGATCTCGGCGCGGCCGGGTTGTCGTGCGCGGCATCGGAGACCGCGGCCAAGGCGGGCGCGGGCATGGACGTCGACGTCGCGCGCGTCTCCAAGCGCGAGCCGGGGATGAACCCGGTCGAAGCGCTGACGTCGGAGAGCCAGGAGCGGATGCTCGCGATCGTGGAGCCCGGCAACGTCGATGCGGTGTTGGCCTTGGCCAAGCGCTGGGAGATCCGGGCGACGGTGGTAGGTCGGGTCACCGACACCGCGCGTTTTCGCGTCTACGACGGATTGTTCGACGCGGTCGGCGTGCCCGGCGAGAACCCGGCGCCGCCGATCGGCGATGCGCCGCAGTCGGTCACCTCCGACGCGCCGCCGATCGCCGACGTCCCGGTCGAGAGTCTCGGCGACGGCCCGCTGTATCACCGGCCCCTCGCTCGTCCCGCGGCTCAGGACGCGTTGCAGGCGGCCGATCCCGCCCCGCAGTTGCGCGACAAGTTCCCGGCCGGTGCCGACCTCGCGGGCGAGTTGCTCGCGCTGCTCGCGTCCCCGACGATCGCCGACAAGACGTGGGTGTCGCGCCAGTACGACCATCAGCTCTTCTTGAACACGGTCGTGGGCCCCGGCGCCGATGCCGCGGTGCTGCGGGTCAAGGGGACGAGCAAAGCGTTGGCGCTGTCGACCGACGGAAAGGCTCGCTTCTGCCGGCTCGATCCGCGTACGGGCGGTCGGTTGGCCGTGTTGGAGGCCGCCCGCAACGTCGCGTGTTCGGGGCGCGTGCCGATCGCGCTCGTGAACTGCCTCAACTTCGGCAACCCGGAGCATCCCGAAGTGATGTGGCAGTTCTCCGAAGTGGTCGAGGGCATGAGCGAGGCGTGCGAGGCGCTCGGCTTCCCCGTCATCGGTGGCAACGTCAGCCTCTACAACGTGTCAGGCGACGACGACATCCACCCCACACCCGTGGCCGGTGTGCTCGGGCTGATCGACGACTTGCCCGACCGTCCGCCGGCCGCGGCCGCTACGGCCAGGAGACGACATCGTCGTGCTCGGCGTGGTGCGGGCCGGAGCTGGGCGGTTCGGAATGGGCGGCGGTCGTGCACGGTCTCGACGGCGGTATGCCGCCCGCCGCCGATCTCGACGCCGCGGGCGCGGTCCACGACCTGTCGGGAGGCTCGTGCGCGACCGTGCGCTCGGGGGTGTGCACGACGTGAGCGACGGTGGCCTCGCGGTCGCGCTCGCGGAGATGGCGATCGCAGGTGACGTCGGCTTCCGGGTCGAGCTCAACTTCGACGGCTGCACCCCCGCGGAAGCGTGCTTCGCGGAGCCGGCCTCGGTGGTCGTGTGCAGCGTCAACCCGCAGAGACCGCGGCGCTGTGCGGTGCGGCCGCGGCGGCCGGCGTCGCGGCCCGGGTGATCGGTGTTGCGCGGGCGAGCGGCTGATCGCCAAGGGTGCCTTCGACGTCGCGGTCGCGGTTGCCGCCCACTCGTGGCGTGACGCTCTCCCCGCGCTCATGGCGCGCCAGGGCTAACCCCCCACCGGCGGAGAACTCGACCACCGCGCCGTTCGCGGACGCTGTCGCACCCACCTGCACCCGGCGCCGTTGCGACGATTCGTCGAACGAATCGTCGTGACGGCGAATCGGAGGGCAATCGCCTGGCCGTGGGCTCACCCGAGATCGCCGGCGAAGAGGCGCCGTGACCCGCCGACCGGGGTCAGAGCAGCCCGTGTGCTTCCATCCACGCCACCACTTCGGCCGCCGATTCTTCGGGCGTACGGCCCGCGGTCTGCACCACCAGCTCCGGAGACACCGGCGGCTCGTACGGATCCGACACCCCAGTGAACTCAGGGATCTCGCCGGCCCGGGCCTTGGCGTACAACCCCTTCACGTCGCGGGTCTCGCAATCCTCCAACGAGGTCGCGACGTGGATCTCGACGAAATTGTCGACCCAGCCCCGCACCTCGTCGCGCACCGAGCGATACGGCGAGATCGCCGCCGTGACCGAGACGACGCCGTTACGGGCCAGCACCGAGGCGACCCAGCCGATCCGACGAATGTTGGTGTCGCGGTCGGCCTTGGAGAATCCGAGCCCCGCCGAGAGGTGCTCGCGCACCTCGTCACCGTCGAGCAGCTCGACCTTGCGTCCCCTCGAGCGCAACGAAGCGACCACGATGTTGGCGATCGTGCTCTTCCCCGCGCCCGACAAGCCGGTGAACCACAGACAGCAACCGGGCAGCTCCACAGCGGGGCAGATTACGGGAAGCTCACCGCCCGCCGCGGCGTTCACCCCGCTGGTTGGGAGATTGCACTGCATCCGGACCGGAAAGTCGTCGTACCCCCGTGAGATACTGGTGACCTTGGACGCTGAACTTTCGGGCCCGAAAGACGCGTGCGGAGTGTTCGGCATATACGCGCCGGGCATGCCCGTCGCCCACCTGTCGTACCTGGGCCTCTACGCCCTCCAACACCGGGGCCAGGAGTCGGCGGGCATCGCGGTCAGCGACGGCGAGACGATCACCGTCGTCAAGGACATGGGTCTCGTCACGCAGGTCTTCGACGAACGCCGCCTCGCCCCGCTCGAAGGCCACCTCGCGATCGGCCACGTCCGCTACTCCACCACCGGTTCGAGCACCTGGCGCAACGCGCAGCCCGTCTACCGCTCCGTCGCCGACGCCGGTTTCGCGCTCGGCCACAACGGCAACCTCACGAACACCGAGGAGCTGTCGAACGAGCTCGGCATGCTGCCCGGTGTCCTCTCTTCGGACAGCGAGCTCATCGGCGAGTTGCTCGTCAACGAATACGGCGACGAGACCCGCTCCGACGGCCGCGACATGGAACACGCGCTCGAGAAGGTCCTGCCCCGCCTCGCCGGCGCGTTCTCGCTCGTATTGATGGACGAGGCGCATCTCTTCGGTGTGCGCGACGCCCACGGTTTCCGCCCGCTCGTGCTCGGCAAGACCGAGGGCGGCTGGGTTCTCGCGAGCGAGACGGCCGCCCTCGACCTCGTCGACGCGCACTACGTCCGCGACGTCGAGCCGGGCGAGATGGTCGCGATCGACGCGGGCGGCGTCCGGTCGATCCGGTTCGCGGAGCCCACGCCGAAGCTCTGCCTGTTCGAGTTCGTGTACATCGCCCGGCCCGACACCCAGCTCTACGGGCACAGCGTCCACGCCGCGCGCCAGCGCATGGGGGAGGCGCTGGCGAACCAGGCGCCGGCCAATGCCGACATGGTGATGCCCGTTCCCGAGTCGGGGGTCCCCGCCGCGCAGGGATACGCCCGTGCCTCCGGCATCCCGTACGGCGACGGATTCGTGAAGAACCGCTACGTCGGACGCACGTTCATCCAGCCCACGCAGAAGAAGCGCGGCACCGACGTTCGGCTCAAGCTCAATCCCCTGCGCGACAACATCAAGGGCAAGCGCCTCGTCGTCGTCGACGACTCGATCGTCCGGGGCACCACGACCCGCCAGATCATCGCCCTGCTCCGCGAAGCCGGCGCGACCGAGGTCCACTTCCGGGTCTCTCAGCCCGCCGTACCGATGGCCGTGCTTCTACGGCCTCGACACGGGCAAGCGTTCCGACCTGCTCGCGGCCGACATGGAGATCGGCGAGATCGCGCTCTACCTCGGCGTCGACTCGCTCGCGTACCTCGATCTCGACCACCTCGTCGCCGCGACCGAGTCGCCCAAGGAAGCGTTCTGCACCGCGTGTTTCACGGGTGAGTATCCCGTCCCGGTGCCCGAGTACGACACGAAGCATGTGCTGGAGACCGAGTCGCGCACGATCCACGTGCAGGGAACCATCTCCGGCTCCGCACCCGCCGAGCACGCGTGAGTCCAGTCGAGCGCGCGTGAACCCAGCCGACCGCAAGCTGACCTATTCCGGCGCGGGCGTCGACATCGGCGCAGGCGAGAAGGCGGTCGAGCTCGTCAAAGCCCATGTCCGCTCGACGTTCCGTCCCGAGGTCGTCGGCGACATCGGCGGGTTCGGCGGCCTGTTCGCAGTCGACTGGAAGCGATTCCGCGATCCGCTGCTCGTGTCGTCGACCGACGGCGTCGGTACGAAGTCGCTCGTGGCGCGGCTCGCGGACCGGCGGGGCACGATCGGCATCGACTGCGTCGCGATGTCGGTCGACGACATCGCGGCCCAAGGCGCGGAGCCGTTGTTCTTTCTCGACTACATCTCGATCGGCAAGCTCGTGCCCGAGGAGATCGAGGAGATGGTCTCGGGTGTGGCCGAGGGCTGCCGGCGCGCGCGCTGCGCGCTGCTCGGCGGCGAGATGTCCGAACATCCGGGGGTCATGGAGCCGGGTGAGTTCGATCTCGTGGGCTTTGCCGTGGGAGTGGTCGAGCGCAGTGAGGTGTTGCCC
This sequence comes from uncultured Actinomycetes bacterium, assembly GCA_963761055.1. Taxonomy (GTDB): domain Bacteria; phylum Actinomycetota; class Acidimicrobiia; order IMCC26256; family PALSA-610; genus PALSA-610. Next base: position 129,177 of record CAVXFO010000003.1, read on the forward strand.
CGGGAGGTGCGCGCCGGTGACCACATCGTCGGGTTCGCGAGTCCCGGGTTGCGCTGCAACGGCTACTCGTTGGCCCGCGCCGCGCTGCTCGACCGGGCCGGGATGGCGCTCGACGCGCCGGCGTGGCCGGGCTCGCACCAGTCGCTCGCCGACGTGTTGCTCGAGCCGAGCGTCATCTACGCGCCCGCGATGATGGAGTTGACCCGCAAGGTCCCGGTGCACGCGTTCGCACATGTCACCGGTGGTGGCATCCCCGGCAACCTGGCGCGGGTGCTGCCCGACCGGTGCGACGGCGTGGTGTGGCGCGGCACGTGGGAAGAGCCTCGTGTGTTCGCGGAGATCCAGCGTGCCGGCGACGTTCCCGACGCCGAGATGCAACAGGTGTTCAACCTCGGCGTCGGCATGTTGGCGGTGGTCCCGGGCGACGTGGCCGAGCGGGCACTCGATGTGGTGCGTTCCGGCGGTCACGACGCGTGGCTCGTCGGCGAGGTCGTCGACGGCCGCGGCCACGTCCACGTCGAAACTCGCTGAACCCAAGCCCGAACCCGCAGGTCAGGGTGGGTCTGGGCCGCGCCTCGGTCCGCCTTGGGCCTTTCGAACTTTTCGTCTGATCCCAGGCGGGTTGTCCTAGGATGTCGGAACTCGTTCGTCTCCGGTGACGACCCAGTGACGCGGATCCTTCGCCGGTGCCCAGATCGTGCCGATAGGTGTACTGGCGACAGCACGGCGCAAGGGTCCCGAAACCGTGCAAACGGGGACGACGAGAACGGATGAACTCAATGGATGAGGCGGAGGCCATGGAAGCCAACGAAGACGAGACCCTGTTGACCCCTTCGGAGGTTGCCGCGATGTTCCGCGTCAACCCCAAGACGGTGACTCGATGGGCGCGAGCCGGGAAGATCTCGGCGATCCGCACCCTCGGCGGGCACCGCCGGTTCCGCGCGAGCGAGATCCGGCAGTTCCTCGAAAGCGTCGAGGAAACCGACCGCATCTGACTCGGGCGGGTGGTTCGTGGTGACGGTCTCGTCCGTGGCCGGGACCGGCGTCGATCCGGTGACCTTGCGCTTTTCAGGCGCACGCTCTGCCAACTGAGCTACCCGGCCGGGGTCTGGTCGGCTGACGCCTTCCAGCTTGCATTCGTGCTGAACGCTTTACCGAGCGGTCCTGACGGGATTTGAACCCGCGGCCTCCGCCTTGACAGGGCGGCGTGCACTCCAAACTGCACCACAGGACCTCGAACGAACAGTCGGCTCGCACCGACTTGATTGCTGAGCACCCCCAGGGGAGTTCGAATCCCCGTTACCGCCGTGAAAGGGCGGCGTCCTAGGCCACTAGACGATGGGGGCTCGGTCTTCACCGGAGGGGTACAGGGTAGCAGCCGGTCGCTACGGTTTGCCCGTGCGGAAGCGGGCGCAGGCGACACGACGACGGGCAACGGTGCTCGCCCTGGCCGGCCTGTTCGCCGCTGTCGTGACCGGCGCGGCGTGCAGCAAGGTCGGCGGAGGATCGGAACCGACCGCTACGGGCCGACCGTTGACGTGCACGTTCATCGCGAAGCTCGACAGCATCGCGAACACCGTGGCCAAGGCCGACGTGCACGATCCGGACACCTTCGACGCGACGCTGCAGACGGCGGTGAACGACTACGTGTCGAACGTGCGTCAGTTGCGGGCGATCGCGCCGGCGGAACTGAGCGCCAGCCTTCGAGCGCGTCGAGGCCGACGTGCAGCAACTCCGATTCGATGCCGCGGCGTACCGACCGGGCACCGCTCGACGTCTATGCGGCGCGCGCCTGCGGCCGCGTCGCGTACGGGGCGACCACCACGACCCCTGGGGCCACGACGACCGTGCCCGCCGAGGCGACCACCACGACGAGGCCTGCCGCGGGCTGACCGCAGTCGGGCCGAAGGGCCGGAGCACGTGCGCCCGCGCGGACACACGTGCGAGCATGCTCCGCCGAGGGAGGGCGATATGGCTGGCACCGAATCCGAGTCGCGCGCCGCACTGCGCGGATTGATCGCGTTGTTGCAGGAAATCGACGAGCGCTACCTGGGCGAGGAGTGGAGCGCCGAGGCGTTCGGCGATCTCCCCGACGGTTTCCGCCAGATCGCGTCGTTGCTCGAAGGCGGGCTGCATCTCGCGTTCGAGCTCGATCCCGAGCGACCGTTCTTCCGGCGCATCGTCACCCGGGCCCGCAAGATGCTCGGCGACAACGCCGACGCGATCTACTACACCGCACCGATCCGTTCCGACCGCGCGTACCGCGTGACCGGCAACATGGTCGGCTCGGTGTATCTCTCGTTCACGGTCGAGAAGGACGCCGGCGAAGGTGGTTACAGCACCGAGACCGCGGGCGTGCTGAACGACCACGAGTTCGACATCGCGCCCGACGGCAGCTTCGAAGTGTTCTTCGGTGGTGAACCGCGCGCCAAGAACTGGCTCGGGCTCGTCGAGGGCGCGGATGAGCTCATCGTGCGTTGTTACTTCGAGGACCCGACGCCGACCGCGGCCGACACCAACCGGATCGTGCCGTTGACGATCGATCCCGTCGAGCCCGTCCCGCCGCCCGCGCCATGGGACGACGCGTCGGTCGCGGCCGGCTTGCGGCGCGTGTCGTCGTTCGTGCGGTCGCGCACGCTCGACCAGCCCAGGCCCGGCGAGCGCGTGCAGCCCACATGGGTGTCGACCACGCCGAACGTGTTCCCGCCGCCCGAGCTCCCGGGGACATTCGCGTTCGCGGCGGCCGACGCCGCGTACTCGATGGCGCCGTACCTGCTCGCGCCGGACGAGGCGCTCGTCATCACTGGCCGCTGGCCCGACTGTCGGTTCGCGAGCGTCGCGCTGTGGACGCGCTATCTCCAGACCTACGACTACGCACACCGCAACGCGAGTCTCAACCGGGCGTCGACGACGCTCGAGCCCGACGGGTCGTTCCGCATGGTGCTCGCGCACCGCGATCCGGGCGTGCCCAACTGGATCGACACCGAGGGCAAGGCGTTCGGGATGATGTTCTGGCGCTTCTTCCTGCCCGAGGGAGAGGTCGAGACTCCGCAGGCGACCGTCGTGAAGTTCGCCGACGTGACATGACAGCCGACGATCTGAGTTCCGAGCGCGCGCTCGAAGAAGCGGCCGAGCAGACCGGACTCACCGACCTCGGCGCCGACTCGTGGAAGGAAGGCCTCGAGCGTCTCGTTGCCTCGTTGCGTGGGGAAGCGGCGTTGAACGAGCTGGGCGTCGCGCTCGTCGGCGGAGAGCTCGCGGGGTATCTCGGCGATCGCATGCGCCTCGTCGACTACCGCAAGCAACATCCCGAGATCGTGGGCGTCGACGTCGTGCCGCCGATCGTCATCGTCGGGCAGGGGCGCACGGGCACGACGATCCTGCACCAGCTGCTCGCGCAGGACCCGGCGACGCGGGTCCCGATGACGTGGGAGATCGATCATCCCGTCCCGCCGCCCGAGGCGGCGACCTACGACACCGATCCGCGCATCGCCGAGGTGGAAGCGACGCTCGCAGGTGTCGACATGGTGTTGCCCGGCTTCAACGCGATGCACCCGATGGGCGCGCAACTGCCGCAGGAGTGCGTGCGCATCACCGCCTCCGACTTCCGCAGCATGATCTTCCCGACGCAGTACCGCGTTCCGTCGTACGCGCGCTGGTTGCTGGACGAGGCCGACATGCGTCCCGCGTACCGCTGGCACCGCATGTTCCTCGAGCACCTGCAGTCGAAGGCGCCCGCGACTCGGTGGGTCCTCAAGTCGCCCGGACACGTCTGGGCGCTCGACGCCTTGATGGCCGAGTACCCGAACGCGTTGTTGGTGCAGACGCACCGCGATCCGCTGCGGATAATCGCGTCGCTCGCGTCGTTGGTCGCGCGGTTGCGCTCGTTGGCAAGTGACGACACGTCGATCCCGGGCGCCGCGGCCGATTTCGCGGAGAACATCATCGCCGGGCTCGACCGCTCGGTGACCGCGCGCGAAGACGGCACTGTCCCCGCCGACCACGTCGTCGACGTGCAGTTCCGCGAGTTCATGAGCGACCCGTTCGCGACGATCGGCGCGATCTACGAACGCCTCGGGCTCGAGCTCGAAGCGGACGCGGAGAAGCGGATGCGCGCGTTCCTCGGTGACAACCCCCAGGACAAGCACGGCACGCACGCGTACACGTTTGCGGACACCGGGCTCGACGAAGGCGAGCTGCGGGAGCAGGCGCGGCCGTACCAGGAGTACTTCGACGTCCCCAGCGAATCACCGGGCTGACGCCGGCGCCGAGTACGTTCGGCGTATCGGTCGAGGATCGGGAGGTCCACGGTGGTCGCTGGAGGACAGCACGGGCGCGCACGCGTCGTCGCCGGGTTCGGACTGGTCGCGGCAATGCTGCTCGCTGCATGTGGCGGCGGCGGGAGCTCGAAGTCGTCGGACACGACCACACCTGCCGGCGGTGGCACCGCAACGAACGCCACCACGACCACAGGCGGCAGTGCAGGTGGGAACGGCGACTGCGTCACCGATCCCGGCCCGCAACACGCACGGGTGCGCTTCGTCAACCTCTTTACCAACGCCACGTATCCGAGCGGCGACATCGACATCCGCCAGGGATTCAGCGCCTTCGACGCGTGCGGCAAGAAGCTCGCCACCGTGAAATTCGGTGAGGCCAGCGACTACATCGACGTGGCCGCGGCCGACTCTTCGGGCAACTGGCAAGTCGCCGCGTACGTCCCGGGCGTTGTCGACGAACAGCACCAGATCATCTCGCAGTCGGAGACCTGGAAGGGCGGCGAGCAGGTCACCTTCATCATCGAGAATCAAGACCCGACGTCGGGCAACGGGGCGGCTGCGGGCGGCGATCAGGCCTTCTTCGAAAAGCCGATCACCGATCTCAACCCCTCCACCAACCCGGTGGCCGGGAAGGGGTTGATCGTCGTCGGCGCGGCTTCGGTGCAGTACACGGCGGCCAAGGACGCGGCGTGGGTCGCGGGCATCGCCGGGCAGACCAAGTGCCTCACCGCGGTCGGCGACACCGACCCGAACACGAGGACCAACATCGGCGGTACTTCGCTCGTGCCGTACGAGGTCGAGCCGGGGACGCTGAGCGTGTCGCTGTACAAGAGTGATCCCGGCACATGCACCGGAACACCCGACATCGGACCGGTCTCGGTCGACGTTCCCGGCGGCGGTCGATCCTTGGTGCTCGCGTACGGTCCCGACGCCACGCACATCAAATTGCTCGCGCTCCCGATCCCGTCCTGAGGGTGCCCGCGGGAACGAACCGTCGGGTTCGATCGTTGGGGCCGATGTGGGAGACGGTCGCGTAACCTCTCGGCCACGGGCCGCTGGCGCAATTGGCAGCGCGACGGACTTTTAATCCGCAGGTTCCGGGTTCGAGTCCCGGGCGGCCCACCACATTGACCTGCGCAGATGCACGGGTCGTCGACGTTTTCGAGGTGCCGGATCGGCTCCTTGCAAACCTGCTGCAAACGTCAGGGGCCGAGCACCTGGCCGAGCTTCTGTGTGACAACGTCGAGGTCGTCGTCGGTCACGTGCGTGTACGTGCTCAACGTGAAGCCGACGGAGGCGTGCCCCAGCAGCTTCGAGGTGACCTCCGGTCGATTCCGGCTGGCCGCAAGGGCCGTTGCGACAGTGTGGCGAAGGTCGTGAAGGCGGGCGCCGGGGACTCCTGCCGCCGTGATGATCCGCGACGCGGCATGCGTATAGGTCGAGGGATCGATCGGCACTCCGTCACCACGGTCGCATACGACCTGCTCGTCGCTGACGCGTACGCCGAGGCGAAGGAGGCGCTGTGCCTGCTCGGCGCGATGTTTGCGCAGCCGGTCGACGACCTGCGGAAGCAACGGCACGGACCTCACGCCGTGAGAAGTCTTCGGCGGAACGAACTGCCATTCCTTGTTGACCCGCTGCAGCGACGAGACGATGCGCACGCGCGCTCGGTCGAGGTCGACGTTCCCCCACGTGATCGCGAGGACCTCGCCCCGTCGTGCGGCCGTCGTAGCGCTGAGAAGTATCGGTACCTCCCACGGTGTGCCTCGAGCGGCTTCGATTATCGCGGCGAGCTCGTCGGGTGACGGGACGTGCAGGTCGGGAGACTTCTTGGCCGGCGCTTCGGTAGCTCGCACCGGATTTGCGGAGACGAGCTGCCACCTCACTGCCTGGGCGAAGGCCGCAGACATCGCTGCTCGCGCATGAGCGACCGTTCGGGGTGCACGGCCTCGGCTGGTCATGTCGTCGAGCACAGCCTGCACGTGGGCCGGTCGTACCTTCCGCAGCTGCATCATTCCGATCTTCGGCAGGACGTGGTCCCTCATCAGCTGCCGGTACGAACGGACGGTCCGCTCCCGGACACGCCCTTGCGTTTCGAGATGTGTCAGCCAACGTTCCGTGACGAATTCGCGTACTGCGATCTCCGAAGGGAACGGGTCCTCACCGTCGTCGAGCAGATGCAGGCGCTTCCGCAACTCGCGTTCGGCTTCTGCCTTCGTCGAGAATCCGCTCACCCATCGCTGACGTCGCTTGCCGGTGACGGTGTCGCGGTCGAGCTCGACGACGAACGCCCACAGCCGCCCGCGCTTTCGGACGTGGCCCCTCATGCGATTCTCCCTTTGCGCAACTGGCGGACGGTTACGGACGGCGTCTGCGCGGCCGGATCGCGGCCCGCGTTCGCGAAGAGCGCGGCGCGCGCTCGGGAAGGCTGCGGTCAGGGTATGACCCGGCTGCGACATTGGCGAGCGACGAAGTCATCAAGCTCGGCAACGGGGACACGAACGGCCCGACCGATGCGCACAACATCGATCTGGCCGGCGGCGACGAGTTCGTACATGGTCGTGCGTCCGATGGACAGCACTCGTGCCGCCTCGATCATCGTGAGCAGCAACACCCCGTCTGCTCGCTTGGTCCGCTCGTGCGCGTTTTCGGTCATGCCTTGGATAAGCGCGCCGCGATCGCCAAACGCGACAAGGAATTCGCGACCAGAGCGAGAATCACACACGTTGCATCCTGATGCCGTCGCCGTCGAAAACACCCTCGCGAAATGGCTGCACGAACTTGCATTCGACGAATCGCGGCGCACCTCTCGGCGAATCGCTCTCCCGTCGAACCGCCGACGCTCAGACCGTCTGCACGGTTCCCGACGACCCCGTGCTTGAGCTCAGCGAGCGCCTCGTGAAGCCTCAAGTTTCGAGGCCCGAGACCGCGTACAAGATCGCCACAGACTTGCCTTCGGTTCCGCTAACGGCGGAACCAGGCTGACCCCCCGCCGGGATCGAACCGCGATCTCCCATGCCGCAGCGACGGCTCGAGCTCGCCCAAACCTGACGGCTCCGAGCGGGCGCGTGCAGGGCCGAACGACCGAATGTGCAGACACCCGTCAAGACCTCCGACGCGCGCCCGGGGCTTGACGAAGGTCTGCACGCGACGTTCATCTCAACGTGGCCACCGTGAGGCGCTCGCTCGGACGGCCGGACGCGGTCTCGATCGCTGGGGTCGCAGCCGGTCTCTACACTTGTGCCTATGAGCGTGACCGTCGACCTGCCAGACGAAGCGTTGGCTCGTCTCCGAGCCGAAGCCACCCGCCGCGGGGTCAGCATCGACACCGTGATCGCCGAATTCGCCGCTCAACTCCCCGCTGACATGCCCTCACCCGCGAAACGGAAGCTCGCGTTCGTTGGGATGGGAGCATCGAGCTCAGGTCGAGGAGCCCGTGACACCGACGAGATGCTCGCCGAGGGCTTCGGCCGCGACTGATCCGTGCTGATCGTCGATACCGGCGTGCTGCTCGCAGCCGCCGACAACGCGGACCCCGATCATGACGCGTGCGCAGGGCTCCTCGAACGCGAGGCCGGTCCGCTGGTGACCACCGCGCTCGTGATTGCGGAGACCGCGTACCTCATCGGTCGCCAGCTCAGTGCCCGCGCCGAAGCGCAGTTCTTCCGTGCGATCGCCGACGGCGACGTGCATGTCGAGACCCTCACCGCAGCCGACGACCGTCGCATCGCGGAGCTCGTCGAGCGATACGCGGACCTGCCTCTCGGTGGCACCGACGCCAGCCTCATCGCCATCGCCGAACGACTCGACCAGAGCCGCATCGCGACTCTCGATCGTCGCCACTTCACCGTCGTTCGGCCCGAACACGTCGACGCGTTCGAACTGATCCCCTGACCCGATCGCCACGGCGTCAGAGTCAGCCCGCCGCCGGCACCCGGCCGGTCACTCTTGATCAGCCCGGTGGCTTTGCGAGATCGGGCAACATGTGCGGGTGTCCGATCACGACGCTCCCACGTTTGAGCAATGGTTGCACGAGATCACGTTCAACCCTGACTCCCCTGCCGACGATCAGGGCGAGGTGAGCGGAGGATGGCGTCAATGGCTCCGCCTCTTCTTCGAGCGTGAAGGTCCGGTGTCGAAGGACGTCGTGAATCGTGCCGCTATGGGGCATCAGGTCGCGCTGGCCAACGACGCGGTGACCGCGGTCCTGGCTGATCTACATCGAACGACTGCGTTTCGTCCGGTTGTCGAGGTCGACGTCTGGATGGAGTCGTCGATCCGGATCTCCATCGACGGAGGGTTCACGGCTCCGTCCATGTGGGAGGTTGAGCGGCCGCGGGCGTTCGCAGAGGTGGCTGACTACGTGCAAGAGCAGATGGACCAAGAAATCCGTTGCTGGCCGGAATGCGATCAGCACAATGCCGGGCTCCACCCGGAGGTGCATGACGAGCGGTCCGTGTGGTGGTGTCGCGTCGGCAGTCACGCTGTCGCTCCGATCGGTGAACTCGGCGCGACGCTCTAGTACGCATCTCTACGGTTCCCGCGTTCGGCGCTCGCTTATGGGACGGCTGCCCCGGTCGTCGGAGTGCAAACGGATTGCAAACGTCCGAGCGGGAATCGACGGCCGAGTGCGAATAAGGGCGAACGCGTACCCGCAGATCAGCGTACGTTCGCGGATCACGACGGACGCCGACGATCGGGCCGAGAACAACTTTTAATCCGCAGGTTCCGGGTTCGAGTCCCGGGCGGCCCACGACATGTGACCCCGTCGGAATACCGAAGGCCTGCAGGCTCTTCAGCCACTCTGGATTCTGGTGAACGTTCTGGTCGACGGCACCACCTGGAAGAGTCCGCGGCCCGGTCGCGTGCACGACTTGACCGGTCGCGTTCTGGCGGTGACGCTGCCGGAGATGGTCGATCCCGTCGTCAAGCAGAGTGACCGGTGGATCAACCGCACCGAGAGCAGAGCGTGTTGACGAGGCTGTCCCTCGATCGCGGCCGTCGACGTCGTGGTGGATTCGGCCTCACGGGCTGCGCGCGACGACGAGGAACCGGTGCACTCGCACACCCCGCCGAGAAGCAGTGCGTCCCGAAACGCCTCCGTCCGAACGCTGGTGAAGGACCGTCTGCATGCCGTAACCTAGAACGCGTTCTAGTTGTACCGGCTCTTCGGAGGGCAAGATGCGAACACCGCTGTGCGACCTGTTCGGGATCGAGTACCCGATCTTCGCGTTCACCCACTGCCGCGACGTCGTCGCGGCGGTGAGCAAGGCCGGCGGGCTCGGTGTGCTCGGCGCGGTCGGCTTCAGTCCCGAGCAGCTCGAGATCGAGCTGAACTGGATCGACGACAACGTGAACGGCATGCCGTACGGCGTCGACACCGTGATGCCGCAAAAAGCAGTCGACGTGCACGGCGCCAACCCCGAAGAGATGTTGGACCAGATCCGTTCGATGATCGACGCGAATCACTGGCGCTATGTCGACGAGCTCATGGAGCGCTTCGACCTGCCGCCCCTGCCGGAAGGTGAGCAACCTCACGGTGTGCTCGGCTGGACCGACGACGTCGCGCGCCAACACGTCGAGATCGCGTTGGCGCACCCGATCAAGCTAATCGCGAACGCGCTCGGTTCGCCGCCGAAGGACGTGATCGACCAGGCGCACGCGCACGGGGTGAAGGTCGCGGCACTCGCGGGCAAGGCCGTGCACGCGCAGCGGCACGTGAACAACGGCGTCGACATCATCGTTGCTCAGGGCTACGAAGCCGGCGGCCACACCGGTGAGATCGCGACGATGGTCCTCGTCCCCGAGGTCGTCGACGCGGTTGCGCCCGTGCCGGTGCTCGCGGCGGGAGGTATCGGCCGCGGGCGTCAGATTGCCGCGGCGCTGTCACTCGGTGCGCAAGGAGTGTGGCTCGGTTCGCTCTGGTTGACGACGGCTGAGGGCGGCTCGAGCCCGGCGGTGCTGCAGGCATACCTCGACGCGACGTCAGCCGACACGGTTCGCTCCCGCTGCTACACGGGCAAGCCCGCTCGCATGCTGCGCAACGTGTGGACCGACGCCTGGTCCGACCCCGATGGTCCCGGCCCGCTCGGCATGCCGTTGCAGAACATCCTCACCTCCGAGGCCAACGCGCGCATTGCCCGATCGAACCGGAAGGAACTCGCATTCGCCCCCGTCGGCCAGATCGTCGGCACCATGAACGAGGTGCACTCGGTGCGCGACGTCATGTTCGGGTTGGTCGAGGAGTACATCGAGACGATCGAGCGGCTCGAACAGGGCGTACAAGCCTGATGGGAGCGACGTAGCGCGCGTGGACATCGATCTCATCGACCCCGATCGGTGGACCGCAGGTGTCCCGCACGAGCAGTTCGAGTGGTTGCGGCGGGAGGCGCCGGTGTTCTGGCACCGGTCCGACGACCCCGCGGTCCCCGACTTCTGGACGCTCACCCGCCACCCCGATGTGCAAGCCGCGAATCGTGATGCCGTCCGCTTCTCGTCCGAGCGCGGCGGTGTCTTCCTCAACAACCAGTCGGCCGAGGAGCGACTTGTTCCGCTCGATCATCGAGACCGACGAGCCTGCACACACCCGGCTCCGCCGCCTCGTCAACCGCGGCTTCACCCCACGCGCGATCTCGCACTTCGAAGCCGGCTACCGCCGCGCTGTGCGCGACGTGCTGGCCCGTGTCCTCGAGCGAGGCACGTTCGATTGGGTCACCGAGGTAGCCACCACGCTGCCGGCGTATGCGATCTCCGAGCTACTCGGTGTCCCCGTCGAGGACCGGCCGCAGGTGACCGCGTGGACGAACACGATCTCGGGCGGCAACGACCCCGAGTATGCCGAGAGCGCCGACGCACCCCTCGTCGCGGCCACCGCGCTGTACGGCTACGCAACGCAACTGGCCGAACAACGTCGATCCGAGCCGCGCGACGACATCGCTTCCAAGTTGGTCACCGAGGTCGACGACGACGCGCTCGGCGCACACGAATTCGAGGTGTTCGTACTCGCGTTCGCGGTCGCCGGGAACGAGACAACGCGCACCGCGATGTCGCAGGGGATGCTCGCGCTTGTCGACCATCCCGAGCAGATGCACCTGCTCCGGTCGAACCGGGAGCTCGCCGCCAGCGCCGCGGACGAGATCATCCGCTGGTCGTCGCCGATCGTCTACTTCCGGCGCACCGCGACCTGCGATCTCGAGCTGCACGGCATCACGATCCGCGAGAACGACCCCGTCGCGCTCTACTACTTGTCCGCGAACTACGACGACACGGTGTTCGCCGACCCACACCGTTTCGATATCGCACGATCTCCCAACCCCCACGTGTCGTTCGGCGGCGGCGGCCCGCACTATTGCCTGGGTGCGCACCTCGCGCGATTGGAGATCACGGTGCTGCTCGACGAGTTGCTCGCGAGCACACGTTCTGTAGAGCGTTCCGGCGATCCGGCCCGCTTGCGGTCGAGCTGGATCAACGGTCTCAAGCACCTGCCGGTGACGATCACCGGGTAGCTCTGTCTCTTCAGGCCCGCGCGTTTCAGCCCGTGGTGACGGGGAGCCTTTCCCAGCCGCGCACCGTTGGGGTGTGGGCCTGGATCGCGCCGTCCCAGTCGACCTCCCAGTCGGGAAAGCGGTCGAGCACCTCGTCGAGGGCGATGCGGCCTTCGAGGCGCGCCAGCGCGGCGCCGAGGCAGAAGTGGATGCCGTACCCGAAGCTCAGGTGATGGTTGATCTTGCGGCGGATGTCGAAGCGATCGCCGTCGGGGAACGCCCGGTCGTCGCGGTTGGCCGAGCCGTTGAGCAACACCATCACGCTGCCCTCGGAAACCGTGTGACCGTGGTGCTCGACATCGCGCGTCACCCATCGCGCCTGCACGGGCGAGGGCGCTTCGTAACGCAGGATCTCCTCGATCGCGTTCGGCAGCAGCGAACGATCCGCCGCGATCGCGCGCCGCTGGTCCGGATGTTCGGCGAGGAGCTTCCCGGTCCAGCCGATGAGCCGGGTGGTCGTCTCGTTACCCGCGCCCGCGAGCAGCATCACGTAGGTGAGGATCTCCTCGCGCGTCAGTCGGCGGCGCGTGCCGGTCTCGTCGTCGAACTCGGCGGTGAGCATCTCGGTCATGAGATCGTCCGACGGGTTCTGCGCCCGCCAGTCGATGTAGCCCTCGAACATCTCCAGCCCCGCGGCCATGAAGTCGGCCGCGGTCGGTGTGAGGTCGTCGCCGGGTTGGATTTGCATTCCGGCATCGAGCCGCTCACGGATCGCCTCTTGGTCGGCTTCGGGGATCCCGAGCAGCATGCCGATCGTTCGCATCGGCATCACCGCGCCGAGGTCGGAGATGAAGTCGAACCGACCGGATCCGACCAGCGGGTCGAGCGTGCGCGCGCAGAACTCCCGGATCTTGGGCTCGAGCGCGTTCATCTTCTTGGGCGTGAACACACGCGAGAGCAGTCCTCGGTGCACGTCGTGCACCGGCGGGTCCTCCATGAGGATGATGCCCGGCGGTAACTCGATGTTCGCCTTGATGATCTCGAGGGTCGAGCCGCGGCCCGAGCGGTAGAGGTCCCAGTCGATGAGCGCAGGCTCGACGTCGGCGAAGCGGCTCAGCGCGTAGAAATCGTGCTTGTCGTTGTAATAGAGCGGCACCTCGTCGCGCATGCGCCGCCACAGCGGGTGCGGGTCCTTGTCGATCTCGATGTCGAAGGGGTCGTAGTAGATGTCATGCTGGTCGGTTGCCGTCACCGCGATCGCCCCTGCTCCGTCAGATGGTGCCAAGTATTGCAAACACATTGCAAGAATCACGTCGGACGTCCGACGTGATTCTTGCAATGTGTTTGTGTACCGCGTTGGTCATGGCCGGGCCCCGCTCGCGGTCGCGGGGCGGCCCTTCAGCAGTGCTTCGTTCGGCTTGTCGGGAAGTTCGGTGAGCGGCGTGGCTATCTCGCCGACGGTCGGGCCGTACTCTTGCGCGAGCGGCTTCAGCGCGTCGAGGTCGAAGTCGTAGAGGCGGGCCGCGGTTCCGGCGAGCACCTGCTGCAGATCGTCGGGGTCCCAGTCGCTGAAGAGCTGGCGGAGGTGCTCACGCGTGTACGGGCCCGTGCCTTCGTCGTGCGGATAGTCGCTGCCCCACATCACGCGGTCGAGGCCGAGCTCGCGCATCGCGGCGACGTCGCCGGGGCCGGGTTGGCTCACGCCGATGTAACAGTTCTGCGCGAAGTAGTCGCTCGCGAGCCGGGGCAGCTTGTGCTCGTCGTTGTATGCGAGCTCGCCCGTGCGTCCGGTCTTGTTGATCTGCGTGATCACTCGATCCATGTGCTTCAGCAGCGGCGGGACCCACGAGCACCCGAGCTCGGTCATCACGAAGCGGAGGCGCGGGAAGCGCTCGAACACGCCCGACAGCATCAACTGCGGCATCGGTCGTTGCGAGTAGAACGCGGCGTCGATGATGTACAGGAGGTTGGCGACGCCGTACCGGCCGTAGTCGGGGACTCCCGATCCGCCGTGCGCGTTCACGGTGATCCCGAGCTCCTCGCAGGTGTGCCAGATCGGGTCGTACGCCGGGTCGTACAGCGGCCGCACGTGCTTGACGTCAGGTGCGAGCGTCGGGATCAGCACGCCGCCGCGCAGGTTGTGCTCCTTGATGAAGTGCAGGTCCTTGATCGCTTCGTCGACGTCGTTGAGGAAGATCTGTCCCATGCCCGCGCGCTCCACGGCGTACTCCGCGCTCCAGTCGGCGATCCAGCGGTTGTGGGCGCGGAGGCCGGCCAGGCGGTGCTCGAACTCGTCCGGTTTCGGCTGGGGCGCCAACAGGACGAAGCTCGGGAAGAACGGCGGGACCGTGTTGGGGAAGACGACTTCGGCGACCTGCCCGTCGGCGTGGAGATCGCCGCGCCGGCGTTCGTTGTCCCAGTTGCGGACGCGGCCCCCGTCTTGGAGGTCGCGGAACGGGTTCTTGTATTTTCCGCGCCACGCGTCGAAGTCGTCGTGGTACTTGGCCTCGAGGTACGACCGGTAGGTCGCGTGGTTCGCGCCCGCGTGGCAGTCGGCCGAGATGATCGTGTAGTGGTCGTCCGTTGCCTTCACCATGCGGGGAACCTCCGAGAGTGTCGACGTCGAGCGGACTCGGTCATCAGCACAGTACGGCTATGCGATCGGGGCGGGCCACGACGGCTCCGACACGAGCGGCAGCAAGACCCGCGCACCTGCTGCGCTGCAGAGGAGCGTGAGCTGGTCGACGGCCTCGTCGAAGTCGTAGTCGAGGTGGCCCTGCCCCAGCCAAAGCTCGGCGAACCGCCCCATCATCGCTCACAGCGCGTCGGCGGCAATGCGTGGGTGCAACTTGGTGTCCATCAGGCCTTCGCGCTGCAGCCGGCGGATGGTCCGCTCGGGCTGGTCGGCGAAGTGGTGTTGCGTGGCCGCGACGGGCGCGCCGATCAGCCGTTGCTCCTGCGCCTCGGCGACCTCGCGGAAGATCTGCTCCTTCGAATCGAAGTAGTGGTACAAGAACCCCTGCGACAATCCGGCGGTTGCCGCGATGTAGGAGATGCGCGCGGCCAGGAATCCGTCCCGCTCGAACACCGTTCGGGCGGCATCGATCAGGCGGGCCCGAGTGCGCGCGGCCTTCCGCGATCGGGCCCGTCCCGGGCGTCGCGCGTCGGCGGGCGTGTGCGCTGGATCGCTGCGGGCACGACGTCTACTCTCTCGGAAATCGACGTCGAACTCAAATATGCCGGTCGGTGCCGGTCGTGAACGTGTTGTCGAAGATCCCGACCGAGGTCGCTCAGCTCACTGCCGAGTGGTTCTCCGCGGCGTTGGGTCGCGACGTGCTCGAGGCGACCGTCGTCGAGCGCAGCTCCGGCACCACGGGGCGGGCGCGCGTGGCGTTGCGCGGCGGATCCGGGCTTCCCGCGAGCGTGTTCGTGAAGCTGCCGCCGTTCGACGCGCAGCAGCGCGCCCTCGTCGACCAGACCGGCATGGGCGTGGCCGAAGCGCGGTTCTACCGCGATCTCGCCGACTCGGTCGCGGTGCGGGTACCGGGTGTGTGGTTCGCGGCCACCGATGGCCACGACTATGTGATGGTGCTCGAAGACCTCGTGGCGGCCGGATGCCGGTTCCCGAGCGCGGACGACGCCGACATCGAGTCGCGTGCGCTCGACATCGTCGAGCAGCTCGCCGTCCTGCACGGACCGTATTGGGAGTCGGCCCGCTTCGAGGCGGGCGGCGATCTCGAGTGGCTCGCCGAGCGCGGCCGCCGGAGCGGCGGGGGTGGCCGCAAGTTCATCAAGCTCGCCGTCGACACCATTGGCGACCAGTTCGGCGAAACCTTCCACCGCATCGCCGACGTCTACCTTTCGCCGCGCCCCCGACATCGTCCAGTTGTGGCAGCAGGGCGCGGGAACGCTGGTACACGGCGACTCCCATATCGGGAACCTGTTCTCGACGTCGAGGCCGGCGACCGGACCGGCTTCCTCGACTGGGCCGTGTTGTGTCGTGCGCCCGGAATCCGGGACGTCTCGTACGTCCTGTGCAACTCGGTGCCGGTCGACGTGCGCGAACGCATCGAGCGTCGGTTGATCGACCGCTATTGCGAGATTCTCGCCGGTCAGGGTGTCGAGCTCGCCCCCGCGCTCGCGTGGGAGCAGCACCGCCTCCACGCGGTGTACTCGTGGGTCTCCGCGACGTCGACGGCGGGCATGGGTTCGAAATGGCAGTCTCGCCGCGTCGGTCTCCGCGCGACCGAACGCACGACGGCCGCGTGCGCGCATCTCGACAGCGTCGGCCTGCTCGTATCGTTACTCTCGTGAACGGCTTCCGCGTGAACGGCTTCCGCGTGAACGGCTTCGGAGTGCGCGGATGAGTGTGATCGTCGTGACTGGTGCGGCGCGCGGCATGGGACGCGCCTGCGTCGACCGCCTGCGAAACGACGCCGATACTCTCGTCGCCGTCGACCTCGAAGCCCCCGGAATCGAGGGCACAGTCGGCATCGCCTGCGACGTTTCCGATCCGGCGGCAGTGAAGCACCTCGCCGACGCGGTACGAGCGCTCGGGCCGCTCCGGTCGCTGGTCCACGCGGCCGGGATCTCGCCCACCATGGCCGACGCCCGGCGCGTGTTCGAAGTCGACCTCGTCGGAACCCAACTCCTGCTCGACGCGTTCGAGCCGCTCGTGGAGGACGGCTCGAGTGCCGTGTGCTTTGCGTCGAGCTCGGCCTACCAGATCGTGCTGATGGGGCCTGACCCCGATCTCGACGCGCTCGTCGAGGATCCCCTCGCTCCCGACGTCCTCGACCGCGTCGCAGCCCGGTTCGACGACAGTGGGCTCGCGTACGCCTGGGCCAAGCGCGGGGTGATCCGGGCCGCGGCGCGAGCCGCGGTCACATGGGGCCGGCGCGGCGGCCGGGTCAACTCGGTGTCGCCGGGGCTGATCGACACCGGCATGGGCCGCCAGGAGTTCGACGCGCAGCCCATCATGCAGGTGATGCTCGACAACACGCCCGCCGGGCGCCTCGGCCGGGCCGAGGAGATCGCCGCGGTCGTGGCTTTCCTTACCTCCGACGTCGCCTCGTTCGTGTCCGGCATCGACGTGCTGGTCGACGGTGGAGGGCTCGAAGGGCTCCGTACGCTGGCCAATGGAGCGAACGGTATTGCGTAAGCGTGGGCCGGCCCACCGGGGGTCGACGCGAATTCTTCGGCCAATTGTGAATCGTGACGGGACTTCTCTCCTCGCGAGTTGTAGGTTTCCCGTTCAGGTCTGTCGGCCGGGAGAACGGCCTTCTCAGGGGGGAACCTGATGCGTACTCGACGTGTACTCATGGGCGCGGTGCTGTTGAGCGTCGCGCTCGGCGGCCTGCGGCAACTCCAAGTCGCAGACCGCCAGCACGACGACGCTGCCTCCGAGCAAGACGCCGCAGACGACCGCGACTCCCGCGGATCTGACCAAGAACGTGCCCCGGCCGGGAGTGAAGGGCGTGACCGACTCGACGATCCGGGTCGCGGTGATCACCGCGAAGACCAACCCGATCGGCGGCAGGTACCACGAGTACATCGACGGCATCCGCGCCTACTTCAAGGTGGTCAACGACAAGGGCGGCATCTACGGCCGCAAGCTGAGCGTCGTCTCCGACCGTGACGACGTGGTCGGGACACAGAACGTGCAGCAGACGACGTCGAGCCTCGCCAACGACAACGCGTTCGCGACGTTCGAAGCGACCCAGCAGCTGACGGCGGCCGACATGCTCGCGAAGGCGCACATGCCGACGTTCATCTGGAACATCGACCCCGAGATGGCGAGCACGCCGACGTCGGACCACAGCAACATCTTCGGGACCAACGCGGCGATCTGCTTCAGCTGCCCCGGGCCGTTGAATCCGTGGCTCGCCGAGCAGAACGGTTTCACGAAGGTCGGGATACTCGGCTACGGCGTGTCCGCCGAGTCGAAGCTCTGCGCGTCCGGAACGCGCGACGCGTACAAGCAATACGGCAACGCGAACGTGTCGGTCGTGTTCTACGACGACTCGCTGCCGTTCGCCGCAGACCTGACCGCCGACGTGCAGAACATGAAAGACAAAGGTGTCCAGTACGTCAACACGTGCATGGACACGAACGAGGTCATCAAGCTGCAACGAGAGATGCAGAAGCAGGGTCTGCACGCCCTACAGAACCTTCCCAACGTGTACGACCACGACTTCGTCCGTCAGAACGCGGCGCTCTTCGAAGGAACCTTCATCGAGCCGCTCTACTCGCCGTGGGAGACCAACCCGCAGTCGCCGGAAACCAAGGCGTACCTCGCCGGTGTCAAGGCGATCACCAACGATCCCGTCGAGTTGACCGAGTTCGGCTGGATCAACGCGGTCCAGTTCGTCGACGGCTTGAAGGGCGCCGGGCCTGAGTTCACCCAACAGAAGGTGATCGACTACCTCAACGGGCAAAAGGCGTACTCGCCGGGTGGGTTGGTGCCGCCGATCGACTGGTCGACAGGCCACATCGACCCGCAGAAGAACGTCGCAGTGCGGGCGAAGGAACAGTGCATGCCGGTGATGCAGATCAAGGCCGGGAAGTTCGTGCTGTTCAAAACGCCGAGCGATAAGCCCTTCACGTGCCTCGACACCGCCAAGGGCGCCGACCAGACGCCGATCTACAAGTCGTTTTCGGCCAGCGGCGCCGGCTGATCCGCGTTCGCAGCGAACCGGCGTGAGTCGTCGGCAACCTGTGCCGCACTCACGCTCGGTCGCTCCGACGCCGACGGTGGCGATCCCGACGACTGCGCAGATCGAGGGTTGTCAGCGGACGACGGTCTCGTCGCGCGCGACCGGGTCGCGGCGGTCGATGATCGTGGAGCGGCGACCGAAGCCACCCCAGCTCGCCCAGAACGCGATCGACAAGATCGCGCCGACGATGCCGACGATCATCAGGATGACGCCGACGGTGTGCACACTGAAACCGCTCGCCTGCGCGGTCACTGCGAACCGCATGATGGCTCCGGCGGCAACCAGGATCAGACTTGTCGTGATTCCCATTGCGTGTGTCCTTCCTCGGGTTGGTGGCGTCGCTATACCCAGGACTCCGCGAGAGCTACTCGGCTTTGTCGAAAGTCCTCTCCGAACGCGCACGTTCGACGCGAAACGGTGGACGCGAATCCGCTGAGTCGGTGACGCGTCGGACGCACGGTCGGCGGTCGTCGTGCCGGCCCGGACTACACGTGGGCCCGATTCGCCGCTTCTGTCCGGTCAAGTCCGCGGCTACTTGCGTCGACAACACTCTCCGTGGGGGGAATTCGCCGGAACGCTCATCTCGACTCGTCGCGGCGGCTGACCGTTGTCGCCGCGCTCGCGCTCACGATCACCTCGGCGACGTTCGGCCTGGCCGGGGCGGCGGCCGCCGCGCCGTCTACACCGCCGGACACGAGCCTCGCGGGCGAAACCGCGCAGGCCGCCAAGCTCACACTCGAGATCGCGACCAATGCCAAGCGTGCGGACGTGCTCGACGAGCGATACCTGAAGGCGCGCCACGAGGTGAAGGTCGCCGCGCGGAACGTGGCTGCGACCGAGAGCGACATCAGCGCCGCGGAAGCCAAGGCCGAACGCCTCCGCAGCGAGCTGCGCGGCCGCGCCGCCCTCCTCTACATGGGGGCGGGAAGTCAGAGCCCGATCGACGTCAACGTGCAGAGCGTGCAACAGCTCGGGTCGATGACGCAGTACGGCGACGCGGCGGCGCAGCAGGATCAACACCTACTCGACGACCTCGACGCGACCGAGGCCCGCCTCACCGCCCGGCGAGACGACCTGAGCCGTCAGCTCGCGGCTGCGAAGAAGCGCCAGCATTCGGCCGACAGCGCGCGGCGCGCGGTCGAGAAGGCGAACGCGGCAATGAAGCACCTGCTCGACACGACGACCGCGACCGTCAAACTGCTGGCCGCGCAGATGGAACAACAGGCACGAGCCGCGGCAGTGTTGCAGGAGCAGGCATGGCTGTTGCATCTCGCGCAACAGCAGGCTGCACACCCGGGCGCGCCGGGTGGTGGTGTCGCCGCCGACCCGAACAGTCCGGTCGGTGACGTCGGGCCGCCGCCCGCGACGACGCCGGGCGCGCTCCAGGCCGTCGCGTACGTGCGAGCCCAGCTCGGCAAGCCGTACGTGTACGCGGGCGCCGGCCCCGACGTGTTCGACTGCTCGGGCCTCACCATGATGGCCTGGGCCGAGTCCGGAGTCTCGATGGAACACGGATCGCAGTCGCAGTACATGTCGTTCCCGCACGTTCCCATCGACCAATTGGAACCGGGCGACCTCGTCTTCTTCGGCGACTCGGGCCCGACGAACCATCACGTGGGCATCGTTGTCGGCCCCGGGCTCATGATCGACGCCCCCCACACGGGCGCGTACGTCGAGCTCGTCAGCTACTTCCGCAAGGACCTCGTTCCGATGGGTGCCCGACCGTCGTAGCCGCGACGACCGGTCGTCCGCGCGCGGACAGCCGCGAGGCACCCGCGACGACAACCGCCACGACGAGGGGCCCGAGGACGAGTCCGCCCAGCGTGTCGAGCGGAGTATGGCGATCGAGGGAGACCATCGCCCACGCGACGATCCCGGGAAGCACGAACGCCACGAGCGCGAGCGGCGAGCGGCGGCGCAGGATCAGCCAGGCGAACGTCGCGACGGATGCCGCCGCGGTGACGTGACCGGACGGGAACGTCAGCAAACCGACCGCCGGGTGATACCAGCGGTAGTGCTGGGGCGCCTGACGGCTGTCGATGACCGGCTTGAGCAGGTACTCGCCTGCGAACGTTGCCAGGAAACAACCGGCCGTTCCCGCGAGCGCGAGTACCGGTTGCCGATCGATCAGCGCGACGACCGCGAGCACCACGGTGATGACGACGAAGGGCTTCGGCTGGAACACGTGCTCCCACGTGAGCGCGGCCGGAGCAGGGGTGCGCCGGGCCAACGAGATGACGGGCAGCTCCCATCGCTTCGGCCCCGTGCCGTGCCACGCCATTGCGCTCAGACCGACGAAGGTCGCGAGACCCGCGATCGCGGCGGACCACGCCAGAGCCGCGCGATCTGATCGCAGCTGTCGGTCGGCTGGTTCGCGGCCGCTGACGGTGATCTCGATCACGTGATGTTACGAAGGCGCTGAGACCGTTGCCAATGGGACCCGGCCTCGGCGTGCACGCCGGTAAACGGCTACAACGACGCGGGATCGACGCCGGTGCCGCCGGCCGCGCTGCTCGCGTATGCCGCGAGCGCGAAGCGCAACACGTTCACGGCTTCCTCGCCGCTCCACAGCAAGGGGCCTTCACCGGTGTGAAGCCAGCGCAGCCAGTGCCGCCCGGAATCGCGGAAACTGCTGCCCCAGTCGTCGTCGAGCGCGTGGAACGCACGCATCTCGCCGTCGGCATATACCTCGAGACTCGGCTGTTGGATACCGCGTCCCGTGCAACGGTTGACGCAGCGCGTAGCCGCGCTGTCCGGTGACCTCCCAGCGTTCGTCGTTCGTGTAGTAGTCGGAGCGCAGGTACATGTCGGACGCGAGCGTGATGTCCCAGACGCCGCGGATGCCGTTCTCGTGCTGCCACAGGATCGTCGTGGGTGCGTCGACGGTAACGGTGGGCACAACTTCGGTGCCGCCGATCCACGCGCGCACTTCGTTGATCGGACCGAAGAGCCACAGCGCCGTCGCGAGCTTGTGCCAGCCGTCGTCGAACACGAGGACACCGCGGCCGTTCTGCATCTGCTGGAGCTGCCAGTGGTAGCTGCTCATCGGCACGTCCCAACCGCCGCGGCTGCTGCCAACCATCTTCATGTGGTAGCCGCTGACGGCGCCGATCTCGCCCGCTTCGACGATCGCCTTGAGCTTCCGCAGTGGCTCGTAGAACAGGTAGTTCTCCATGACGCGCAACACGCGGTCGTTGGCTTTGGCGGCGTCGAGCATGCGCTGAGCGTCGGCGAGGTCGTTGCACATGGGCTTTTGCAGATTGACGTGCCAGCCGTAGCCGAGCAGTTCGATGACGCCGTCGACATGCAGTGGGATCGGCAGCAGGGCTTCGACGGCATCGACCTCGAGGTCGCTCGCGGCGAGCTCTTTCGCCGACGTGAAGCCGCACGCGCCCGGCCAGTCGCGTTGGCGCTCGGCGAGCCGTTCCTCGCTCGGGTCGACGAATGCGACGACTTCGACGTCGGGGTTGTCCACGTAGGCGCGGACGTTGAGGTCGTAGATGCGGCCGAGACCGATGAACGCGGCGCGTACCGGACGGTCGTAGGGGGTGAAGGTCATCGCGGTCGGGTTTCCTGTTGCAACTCAATGGTGTTTCCGGCCGGATCGGCGATCCAGATCTGCACGTTGCTCTCGCCCTGCAGCCCGCGTACGTACCCGATGCCGCGCGCCTCGAGCTCGGCGATGGCGGCGTCGAGGTCGTCGACCGCGACGCAGTAGTGATGGCCGGTGGTGTCGATCCGATTTCCCGACGGCGGGGCACCGACGAGGTGCAACTGCAGATCGCCGACCGAGTGCCAGTGACCGGGAACGCCGGTGATCTCCGGTCGGGGCTCGTCGCCGAGGCCGAGGACATCGCGGTAGAACGCGACCATCTCGCCGACGGGGGTGTCGTTGGTGTTGACCGAGACGTGGTGGAATCGCGTCACCTTCATGCCGGATCCTCCAGCTGTTCCATGAACTCGAGTCGGATCCCGCCCGGCGCTTCGACGAAGGCGATCCGGCGCTTGCCGAACGCACCCTCGACCACCTCCGGGCCCCACACGACGGTGTGACCCGCGAGCTCGGCGTCGAGGTCGTCGGTGAAGAGCGCAGGGTGCAGGAACCCTTCCGGCGGGAGTGCGACCTCGTCCTCGTAGATCGCGCGCGTGAACAACGTGATCATCACCGGGCCGAGGAACACGTCGGCGCGCTCGCCGTTGTTCCACTCCATGCGATCGCGTACCTGCGCGCCGGCTGCCTCGTAGAAGACACACGCGGCGTCGAGATCGGCCACCTTGATCGCGAGGTTCGCCATTCCTGTGATCGCCACCGCGCTCCGATCCCGCTGCCCTCCGGACGCGGGAAGGGTATCGAGTCGACTACGCGAGTGCTTCGATCGCGCCCGATGCCGGCCGCCACGCGACGAGGCCCGCACCGGCCTCGGCCGGTGCGGGCCCTCGTCATCGTCGTGTGTCAGTGCGCGTGGTGCCCTACGCCGTCGCCGGTGGTGTTGTCACGCACGATCTCGTACGTGACGTTGTCGCCGTGCTGGGCGGTGAAGAAGACGCGCCAGCCGTGCTCGAACGCGTTCGCGTTGCCGGCACCGAGGACGCCGGCGGGTGTGGGATCGCCGTTCGACACGTGCAGCCCGGTGATCTCGTTGTCACCCTCGTTCTGGAAGTTGGGGACACCCGAGAACCCGGCGTCGACGGTTGCCGAGGCGTCGCGGCCTTCCGCAAGGAACCGAACCGGGGTCATCGCCGGGTTGTTGTAGTTGGCCCGCACGTCGAACAGGTACCCGGAGTCGAGCGCGTTGCGTTGCGCGTGGAGCCCGTCCCCGGCGTCTTCGACGAACGCGACGTGGTCCTTGTCGAAGAACGCGACGTTGTCGAGCCCCGTGTGCGCCACGTCGCCCCGGTACAGCATCTGCAACGTGCCGGTGTTGGAGCTGGGGTGGTCGAGGGTGAGCTTCAGGATCGAGCCGAATCCGCCGTACTGCGATCCCGCCTCGGTCAAGCTGTTCGTGTCGCCCGTCTCGTCGAAGTAGAACTCACGGAATCTCGAACCCGGTCGGAACTGCCCGTTCTCGGGCCGCTTGAACGGTGTGGCCCCGGCCGCCTTCGCGAGTGCGTTGGCGTCGTAGGACGTGGTGCCGTCGACGGCGGTGTCATGGATCGTGACGAACTTGGTCGTGAACGTCTTGCCGTACGTGTGCAGGTTCTTCACGTCCTGCGACAGGATGTCGGCGTCGGATTGCCCGTCGTGGAACTGGATCGTGTGTCCCGGGCTCGCCTTCGAGTTGACCGCGAGTGCCTGCAACTTGCCGCCGGCCTTCAGGTTGAACGGGTTGGTCGGGACGAACCGGTACACGAAGCTGTTCGGCTGCTTCGCGTGCGTGTTGACCGCCCCGGCCTTGCCGCCGACGTCCTCGACGATGATCAGGTTGCCGATCGAGTCGTTCTGGATGCCCTCGTAGCCACCCCGGCCCAGGATGCCCGAGATGTCTTCGACCTTCGACGGGACGGAGGTCGTGGCCTGCCACACGCCACCGCTCGTCCCGGCCTCGGACGTGAACAAGAGACGCCGTGCCCACGGGTCCCAGGTCGAACCGTCGATGTCCGGGAGGTCGTTGCCGTGCGTGTCCTTCGTCGCCAGCAACGTCACCTTGTGCGCGGCGTCGGCGTCGAGGTTGATGCGGGTGATGTAGCCGGGCGAACCGAGCTCGTGACCCTGGAAGAGGAAGTGCGTGCCGTAGTCGTAGTTCGGGTCGGCACCGTGCTGGTTGCGCAACACGAGGTAGGTCATCTTGTCGGGCTCGCTCTTGGAGGCCTCGACCTTGTGGGTCGTGGTCGGGAGGTCGCCTGCGGCGGGCAGGAACGGGCCATCGGAGTAGTAGCCGTAGTGGCCGACGAGTCCGTCCGGGTTCTCGATGGCGTTCGATCCCTGCGCACGCGTGACGAGCGCGAGCTCGGGAGAGGTGGCGTTCGGCTGCGAGAGGCCGGCGATCCTCGGCTGCGCGTTCGCGAGCGGCGTGAGGCCCGGTGTCGACGAGGCGAAGCTCACCCCGGCCATGGTCGTCACCGCGGCGCCGACGATTGCAATCGCGCCGAGGGCTCTCTTGTTGGTTCGTATGTGTCGTGTGACCACTCGTGTCTCCGTTCGAGGGTGATTGGTGTCCTTTCACGGAGGGTCTACGCGGGCAAGGTGTCGCGCCGGTTGCGGTCAGTCGACTGCCGGCCGGGTAGCGGGGGAAGAATCCGGTCGCGCGGCGCGACCGCGACGAGCGGGTGAATACGAGGCGAGCGGACGGTGTCCAGGCGCCGACTTCACGCCGGGATCGGCGCGATGACGTACTCGAAGCCGGAGAGCGCGGTGAATTCCGCCGGCGGTGGCGCGATCGTGCCGTCGCGATACGAGACGGGGACCGGGGTCAGCGGGTCGTGTACGGCGTCGATCCGGACAGCCGCGATCCGGTGTGCTTGGTTCGCGGCGACCTCGACGACGTCGTTCGCGGTCAGCTGGATCGCATCGTTCCCGGGTGCGCCGGTGCCGAACGGCGTGGGTAGGTCTGTGCAGAACGACCAGGCGTGGCTGAGGTCGAGCACGTGCACGAACGCCGGTGCTTCCTTGTCGGACGGATCGCGGTAGAGGGTCGCGAGCAGCGTGCGGTCGGTATTCAGCACTCCGTGGACGGGGTGACCGTGGATGTCCTCGGCCGGGGTCTTGTCCCGTCCGTACGTGTCGACGACGAGGCCATTGTCGAGCTCGATGCTCTCGACCCGGTAGTGGTCGGGGAAGTAGTGCAGCGCGAAGACGAGCGCTCCGTTGGTCGAGAACGCTTCGGGTTGCACGTCGCCGGTCAACTGCAGGAGATGCGACACCTTGCCGGCGTCGGGATCGAAGATCGCCAGCGTCGTGTTCGTGCGGCCCTGGCTTCCGTAGCCCGGCCGGCGGTCGGTCAACGCGATCCAGGTGCCCGCGGGCGCGACCGCGTCGACGGCGAACCCGGGTGGGAGCGACCAGGCCGCCGACTCGCGGCCGGTGCGTGGGTCGAGGCGAACGAGTCGTGGGCTGCCGCCGGGGCCGAGCCGGACCGAGAACACCGCCGACCCGTCGAGGGCCGCGACCGCGCCGGCCTCGTGCCACACCGTCGCGGTCAGCCCGGTTGCCACCGCGCCGACGCCGTCGTCGAACGCGGCCAACTGCAGCGCCCCCGTCGCGACCGGCGGGCCGACGACCTTTACTTCGGACGTCGACGAACGGGCGTCCGAGCCGCAACCGGCCGCGCACGCGAGCAGCAACGAAGCAGCGACCGTGACCAGGGTGCGTCGTGTCATGACCGAGGTACACCGCTCGGCGGCGCGGAGTTCCGGAATCCCGGCGGACGGACGAACTCAGCGCAAGGTCCGGGCGATCACGAGTGCCTCGTCGAGGTGAGTCAGACCCTCGATGCGAAACGTCACCCGCCCCCGCTCCCACAGCAGCACCGGTCCCGACCGGCGGACCGTGTCGGTCTGGAAGGTGCCGTCGCGCCCGAAGAACCCGATCTCGTGCGCACCTGTGATCCACAGGCCCCGAACCCCCGCGACGGTGACGTCGTCGACGGCCGCCCCGTCGAGCATCTTGCGCAGCCCCGGTCCGTTGTTCCCGCTGCTCGCGACCTCGATGAGCGTGAACCGGGGGTAGCGGAGCACGACCAGGGGCGACCGGTGCCCGGTGTCGACCTCGACGCCCGCGAGCGCGCCCACGGCGTCCGAGTGCGGCGTGGCGATCGTGAAGTCGACCTGCTTCCTCGCGGCGCCGAGTCGGCGCGCCGCGACCGGGTTGGGCACGGTGCTGCGCGGCGCGGGGGCCCCGGGAACGGTGTTCGGTCCCGTTGCGGGGGGCACGGTCGGGCCCGATTGGCGTACCTCGACGGCGCCGATACCCAACCAGTCGGCGACCGCGTGACGAGCGGGCCCGACCGCGAGCACCGCGGCGGTGAGCACCACGACCACGGCGGCAACGGTGAGCAACGCGCGTGTCCGGCGCGACGACCTACGCGTGGTGGGCGCGACGCTGCTCCCCGACAGGCGCTGTCGCACGGCCGCCTCGAGCCCGTCCCCGCGCGGGTGGTCGAGGTGCTCGGCCACGTCGAACAGCGCGGCTTCCACGTCGATCACAGCGTCACCTCCTCGCCGAGCGCGGCGCGCAACATGCCGAGCGCGCGTGACAATCGAGATTTCACGGTGCCGCGCGGGCACGACACGACGGACGCGGTTTCGCTCTCGCTGAGGCCGGCGAAGTAGCGAAGCGCGACGATCTCCCGGTAGCGGTCGGGTAGCCGGGCGACCTCGTCGAGCACTCGTTGGCGTTGCTCGTGGGCCGCGGCGATGTCGTCGACTGCGTTGCCGACGACATCCGGCTCGCGACGGACCTGCAGATCGAGGCGGTTGCGTCGCGACCACGAGCGCCGACTGTTACGGGCCTCGTTGGCGACGATCGTGAACAGCCACGGGCGGAAGGCGGCGTCGACCCGAAAGCCGTCGAGATTCCGGTAGGCCTTCACGAACGCGTTCTGCACAGCATCCTCTGCCTCGCCTCCCGCGATCCCGTACGCGACGCGCAGCGCGGGCTCTCGGTAGCGGCCGACCAGCGTGGTGAACGCGCCGAGATCACCCTTCCGGGCGGCGATCACGAGCTCCGCGTCGGTTTCACGATGCATGTTGTGACCCTGCATACACCGCTCGGCGGCGAGAGGTTCCACCTTCGCCGGGGTCGGGTCAGTCCCGCTCGAACAACCCGGTCCGCGGCCGGTTCACGAATTGCTCACAACAACCCGGATCGGCCCTGACAAACCCGCAGGAGACTTGGCGGAGTCACCGAGGAGGGTGTCATGCAATCAATGAGGGTGTTCCGTTGGATCCTGATCGCGCTCTCGGCGCTGCTCGCGGTGTTCGTGATCGCTCGCGGCAACGTGGTAATCGGCGTGATCATCGGCGCCATGGCCGTCACGCGGGCCGTGATGTTCCTGCGGATGCGGCACCGACGTGAACAGCTCCACGAGCGTCTCGTGGCTCGGCGCGAGGCGTACCGTCACCGGGTCGGCCGCAGCCGGGTCGGCAACGGGTTTCAGTAGACGGTTTCAGTAGCCGGGCTTGGGTCGGAGGAGGTCGAACCTCAGGCCCTGGTCGTCGACGCATTCGGCGTTGCCGCCCGACTCGTAGTCGCCGACCGACAGAACCTTCCCGCCGAGATCGCGCACTCGCGTCATCGCCGCCTCGATGTCGTCGACGCGGAAGTAGAGGCGCACCTCGGGACTCCCGGGTCGGGAGTCGATGCCGGCCGGTGGTGTGATCGACGCGATGTGGAACGCGCCGGGCTGGTATCCGGCTTCGAGATCCCAGCCGAACAGAGCACCGAAGAAGCGAGCCACGCGTCGTCCGTCGGCCACGAGCAACGTGAGATAGCCCACGTCGCCGTAGCGGCGGCCGGAGACGTCCTCGACGGGGAGATCGTCGGGCGCGGTCGCAGTCTGCACGAACCAGCGGTGCCCGAAAGGATCGCGGATCGTTCCGCCGCGTGCGCCGTAGTTCTCCGCGACCGGCCGGAGCGCGGTGGCGCCCAGGTCGACCGCGCGGGCGTACGTGACATCGGAGTCGGGGACGTGCAGCATCAACCCGACAGTGCTGGCGCCGGCCGTCTCGGGACTCAGGTGACCCTCCTCGGGGAATTCACCTGCGAGCATGAAGACGGTGTCGCCGACACGCATCTCCGCGTGACCTATCCGGCCGTCGGGCATGACGATCGGATCACCGATCAGCACCGCGTCGAACGCATCGGCGTACCACTGAATGGCGCGTGCGGGATCGCTGGTGGCGAGATACGGGGTGAGCGAGTGCAGTCGTGCGGGCGTGTACTCCCGGATCGCGAGCGCGTGCATGGCGTTCTCCTCGGGGTCGGGTCCGAGCTCGGCCGCGATGCGGCGCCGCAGCTCGCGGGCGAATTCAGCTCGAGGTGCGAGCGGGACAATCGGCTCGCGCAGTGCACTGAAGGGGTCGACGTCGAACGGATCAGTCATCGTCCCTCCCTTCCTCGTAGCGCGCGCGGAACGCGTGCTTGGCCCGCGTGAGCAGGGCTTCGGTCGCGTGCACGGTGCGGTCGAGATGTTCGGCGACTTCGGGTACCGACAGGCCGTCGAGGTAACGCAGCGTGAGGGCGGCGCGATGGTGTGCGCCGAGCCGGTCGAGGACCTCGCGCGTGTGTCGTCGGTCGAAGTGCGCGTCCGTGCCGTCGTCGACCACGTCGTCGTCGGGATCGATCGCGAGCCGGAGGTTGCGCTCCTCCCGTGCGACCCGGCGCCAGTGGTCGACGAGCTTGTTGCGGGCGACGGCCACGAGCCAGGCGATCGTGAGGTCGGGGACCTTGCCGTCGCGGACGGCCCGGACCGCCGCCAGAAAGGTCTCCGCGGTGAGGTCCTCGGCAGTGGCGGCATCGCCGACCCGGCGACAGAGGTAGCCGTAGACCTGCGGGAGCGCGCGGTCGTAGAGCGCGAGCAGCCGCGGACCCTGGTCGGCGGCGGCTGGCTCGTTCACGATCTGATCATCGTTCCCCGTGGGGGTGTTCCGACGCCCCCACGCCAAGAATTTCCCCGGCTCCGGCGAACCGCCATGAGTTACCGGCACTATGTGCCTGCCGCTCACCGCCGGTTGGGTGCAGCAGGAGGTCGACGATGGCGACGAGAACTCTGCGGATCGTGAACAGGTCGTCGCATCGGTCGGCGCGGGTGCTCGCGGCGGTCGAAGCGAGCCGGCAGGCGATCAATCGCCAACTCCGCGACGTCGCCAAGGCGTGGGGCGAGATCGTGTACACGATCGCGGCCGACGCGCACGCGCGCGGCTTCGACATCGTGTTGCTCGACGACGCCGACCAGGCCGGTGATCTCGGGTACCACGATCTCGACCCGGAGGGCCGCCCCTACGCCCGGGTGTTCGTCGACCCGATCCTCGACAACCGGGGCACATGGCTGCGGGGCGCGAACTCGGTGTCGGTGACGATCTCCCACGAGGTGTGCGAGCTCGTCGGCGACCCCGGAGCGAACCACTGGGTAGAGAACGCCCGCGGCGCGCTCGTCGCCGCAGAGCTCTGCGACCCGGTCGAGAGTTGCGCGTACCAAGTCGCTTTGCGCGACGGTCGGCGCGTGAGCGTCTCCGATTTCGTGTACCCGGAGTGGTTCAATCCGTACGTTCCCGCGGGAACACGGGTCGACCACATGAAGGTGCTGAGCAAGCCGTTCGAGATCGCCCCGGACGGCTATGTGATCCATCACACCGCGGCCGGGGTGCGCGACGTCTGGGGGCGGTCCTACCCCGGCTGGCGCAAGACGTCGAAGCGCGCGCCCGCGTCGCGCACCTCGCTCCGCCACCGTCTCGGCTGAGTTACCTCGCTACCGCACTCTCGGTCTACGCCTCGACCAGCGTCGCGATGTTCGCGAGTGTCTTCTCCATCGATGCGCGCGTGTGTTCCTTGGGCTTCGACATGCGCAGGAGCGCCTTCATCGGACCCTTCTCCTGCGAGATGTCCCAGCTCTCGCGCACGAGCGTGCCGCCGTCGGCGGCGGGGTCGAGCTCGTAGCGCCAGATGCGCCCCCCGAAGAACCGGCCCTGGATGCCCTCGGGGCCCGTCTTCCACGCGATGCGCTTGCCATCGTCGAACTCGACGACCGTGTTGGTCGTCGAGTAGCCGATGGCGAGATGCATGCGCATGCCGAATTTCGAACCCATCTGCAACCGGCCCGCGTCGCTCTTGGCGTCGCGGACGGATCCGGAGCCGTCGATGTCGTGGTGACGGCCAGGATCGGCAAGGAGCTCGAAGATGCGGTCCGCCGGCGCCGCGATCACCCGTTCCACGGAAACGACGTCACTGGGTTCACTCATGCCGCTCAGCGTAGGCCCGGCACCGGCCCCGCGAGACCGGCGCGCCCTCGGTACGCTCTCGCCGCGCCACCCCCACCGCCACCCCCACGCAGACCCGGACCCATGTGGAGACGCCGATGCCGAACAGCCCTCGATTCAGTCATCTCGACGACTTCGAGTACCAAGAGGTGCGACGGATCGGCCAGGGCGACCGGACGATGTCGGTGCGCGAGAAGTGGCTCGACTTCTCGCCCGCGTACCTCTCGCTGTACGCGAAATGGGACCCGGGCATGATCGTGCAACCGCACGGCCACAACAGCAATCACGTGATCTTCGTGCTCGAAGGCGAAATGACCTGTGGTGACGTCCTGTGCCGCAAGGGCTCGCACATCGCGCTCGACCAGGGCGACACCTTCGGTCCGTTCGTCGCCGGCCCGGACGGCGTCGAGCTCTTCGAGGTGATGATGGGCGACCCCCGCTCGTTCCAGGCCGACCCCGAGGGTCACGACCGTTTCCTCGCGGACCGAGGTGTAGTCCAACTCCCGAATCCACCGATCGACATGCCCACCTGGATCGAAGACACGCGGAGCTGAGCGGTGTCGGCGCCGTTCGCCCCCGGCTCGGTCTCCTTCCGTAGCTACCCGCACCACGGCTTCGGCGCGGTCGAGACCGTCGCCGAGTTGCGCGCCCAGGCCGCGCTCGCGGCCGACCGCGGCTTCGACGGTGTGATGACGAGCGAGCATCACGGCGGCTTCGCGGGCTACCTCCCGAACCCGTTGCAACTCGCAGGTTTTCTGCTCGACGCGATGCCGCAGGGGTGGGCCGCGCCGTGTCCGTTGCTGCTCCCGCTCCGACCGGCCGCGCTCGTCGCCGAGGAGACGGCGTGGCTCGCGGCGCGCTTCCCGGGGCGGGTCGGCCTCGGCGTCGCCGCCGGCGCGCTCGCGGTCGACTTCGAGATCATGGGCGTGCCCATGGACGACCTCACCATCCGTTTCGCGGCCGGGCTGGAGCTCGTGGCAACGGCGCTGCGCGGTGAGGCCGAGGGACCTCTTCGTGCCGACGGTGCGCTCGCGCGGTGCCGCGAGCACCCGATCCCGGTCCTCAGCGCCGCCGCGAGCGTCACCGCCGCGCGGCGCGCGGCGCGCGGCGGCGTGGGTTTGTTGTTCGACTCCTTGGTGACTCCCGCTCGGGTGCGCGAGTTGGTGGATACGTATCACCACGCGGGCGGCACGAAACCGTGCGTGCTGGTACGCCGGGTGTGGCTCGGCGATCCGCCCCGCGCCGACGTCGACCGGCAGGTCGACGTGTACCGCGGGTACGCCGCCGGCGACCGCACCCGCGCACTGGGGCGTTGACGAGATGATCGTCGGCGACGATCCGGCAACGGTCGCGAGCCGACTGCTCGATGGTCGAGCGCAGGCCGGGACCGACGCGTTGAACCTGCGCGTGCACGTACCCGGAGTCACCGCCGACGCCGCGCGCGAGCAGATCGCACGCCTCGGCGACGAGGTGCTGCCGCTACTCGCCGCCGACCGGTAGGGGGAGTCGCAACCGCGCGACCGTGCCGCCGCCGTCGCGCTCGAGGAGCTCGATCGTTCCGCCGTGCATCTCCGCGATCTGTCGCACGATCGAGAGGCCGAGCCCCGAACCGGGCTGGGATCGGGCCGCGGTCGCCCGATAGAACCGATCGAACACCCGATCCCGCTCCCCGGCCGGGATCCCGACACCGCGGTCGCGCACTTCGATCGTCCCGCCGTCGACCTCGACCTCGATCGCGGTGCCGGCAGGACTGAACTTGGTCGCGTTGCTCACGAGGTTGTGCACCGCGCGGTCGATGGCCGCGGCGCGGACGTCGACGACGGCTGCGGCGTCGCGGACGAGCGTGATCGTGCGGCCGCTCCTTCGGCGTTCCTGCTCGATGACCGGCTCGACGAGGTCTCCCAGATCGACGGGCTGGACCGGTTCCTCGGCCCGGGCGTCGGTGGCCAGGTCGACGAGCTCGGCGACGAGGTCTCCGAGCTCGGCCAGCTCGATCTGGGCTGCGTCGACGAGCTCCCTCCGTTGCGCGTCGTCGAGCGAACCGGCCCGTTGCAGCAGCTCGATGTTCGTGCGCAGTGCCGTGAGCGGTGTGCGCAGCTCGTGGCTCGCGTCCATCACGAGGCGCCGCTGTTGCGCAGCGCGAAGACCCGAGCGCGGCGAGCATCGTGTTGAAGCTGCCGGCCAGGCGGCCCAGCTCGTCGTGGCGGCCGATCTCGATGTGCTGGTCGAGCTCCTGGGTGCGCGCGATCTGCTCGGTCGCGAGGGTGAGCTGCTCGACCGGTCGCACGATGCGGCGGGCGATGAGCCAGGCGGCCGCGGCCGCGACCGCGGTCCCGATCAACGCGATGAGGAGGAGGCGGAGGTCGAGTGTGGAGATGACCTTGTTCGTGGTGGCGATGCTCCGCGCGATCTGCGCGGCGCCGCCGCTGCGCAGCGGCGTCGTGAGCACTCGGTACTCGGTTCCCTTGATCGTCACGGTGCGGTAGCGCGCGTTCCCGCCGTGGGCCGCGATCTGTTGGTCGGTGCCGTCGACCGGGATCGCGGGTTGATTGGCGATCGAGCGGACGACGGCGCCCTTCGTGTCGAGCAGCTGGACGATCGCATCGGGCACCGCGAGCTGCGGGCCGCCCTGCTCGTTGGGGATGTCGCCGGTAGCGGGACGCGGCCCGTGGTCGCCGAACCCGCCCGCGATGTTCGGGTCCTGCGCGCGCTGCATCAAGAAGCGGTCTGTCTCGGACCGCAACTCCTGGCGGGTGCTCACGTGGGCGGCATAGACGCAACCGACGACGACGACCGCGAACGTCGTCGCGACAACCAACAACAGCCGCACTCGCAGGCCCATGTTCATGCGGCTGCGACCTGCGGCCCTCGATCGCCCGTGCGTAGCGAGAAGGTGTCCGGGCCTGCGGATCTGCTCCTGGTGTTCATGCGGCTGCGACCTGCGGCCCTCGATCGCCCGTGCGTAGCGAGAAGGTGTCCGGGCCTGCGGATCTGCGCCTGGTGTTCATGCGGCTGCGACCTGCGGCCCTCGATCGCCCGTGCGTAGCGAGAAGGTGTCCGGGCCTGCGGATCTGCGCCTGGTGTTCATGCGGCTGCGACCTGCGGCCCTCGATCGCCCGTGCGTAGCGAGAAGGTGTCCGGGCCTGCGGATCTGCTCCTGGTGTTCATGCGGCTGCGACCTGCGGCCCTCGATCGCCCGTGCGTAGCGAGAAGGTGTCCGGGCCTGCGGATCTGCTCCTGGTGTTCATGCGGC
Source organism: uncultured Actinomycetes bacterium (assembly GCA_963761055.1). Classification (GTDB taxonomy): domain Bacteria; phylum Actinomycetota; class Acidimicrobiia; order IMCC26256; family PALSA-610; genus PALSA-610. The sequence continues at coordinate 162,820 of CAVXFO010000003.1, forward strand.
TGCGACCTGCGGCCCTCGATCGCCCGTGCGAAGCGAGAAGGTGTCCGGGCCTGCGGATCTGCTCCTGGTGTTCATGCGGTTGCGACCTGCGGCCCTCGATCGCCCGTGCGAAGCGAGAGGGTGTCCGGGCCTCCGGATCTGCGCCTGTGTCTCACGATGTGCGGATCGAGTACCCGATCCCGCGAATCGTGTGGATCAGGCGGGCGGCGCCGTCGACTTCGGTCTTACGCCGCAGGTACCCGATATAGACGTCGAGCGACTTCGACGACGTCTCGAAGTCGTAGCCCCAGATGCGTTCGTAGATGGAATCGCGGGTCACGACGATACCCGAGTTGAACATCAACAGCTCGAGGAGATCGAACTCTGTCTTCGTCAGCTCGAGCTCGACGCCGGCCGCGCCACGCCTGGCGGCGCTTCGGGTCGAGCACGAGGTCGGCGATGGTCAGCGTGTCGTCGCCATCGGTGATGCTGCTGCGGCGGAGAAGGGCCCGTACGCGTGCGAAGAGCTCGTCGAGCGCGAACGGCTTGACGAGATAGTCGTCGGCGCCCGCGTCGAGACCGGCGACGCGGTCGGAGACCTCGTGGCGAGCGGTGAGCATCAGTACCGGGGTGCGATTGCCGCGATCGCGCAGGATCCGGCAGACGGCCGACCCGTCGGTCCCGGGCATGAGGACGTCGAGCACGATCACGTCCGCCGCGACCTCTTCGACGCGCAGGAGCGCGTCGTTTCCGTCGACCGCGGTATGCACGTCGTAGCCCTCGAACTTCAGCGCGCGCTCGACCGCTTCCCGAACGTGCGGATCGTCCTCGACGACCAGCACGCGCCCCTTCTCCTGACCGGCGGACGACATGACCTCAGCCTGGCACGGCTCGGTAAGAGGCGAACAAGAGTCGGTCGCGATCTCGGTAAGACGAGGGTCGGCGGGTGTCTCCCCAGCGAATCCCAAGGATCAGCACAGGTCGTTGCCAGGCGCAGGCATTGAGAATGAGGAAATGCATGACGTGCGAAGAGCGCGCCTCGTGGTGCTCGGCGGGCTTGTCTCGGCCGGGCTCGCGTCGGCGGCATGCGGCGGTAGTTCGGGCAGTTCGGCGGGAGCCAACACGACGGTGCCGGCGGCGGCGACGCCGACGACCGCGGCCGGCGACTCCCTCGGTGCCGGGCTCGGTGCGGCGCTCACCGCGTTTCGCACCTGCATGAGCAGCCACGGCATCACGGTCAGCCTCCCGACCGGACGCCGGAACCGCACCGGCATCCCGCCGTCGACGACTCCAGGCGACACCCGTCCCGCGCCAGGGGGTGGCGGACCCGGAGGCGGTGGGTTCGGAGGCGGGTTCGCGAACCGCTTCGCGACCGCGCCGGCGGGTGTCGACACGGCGAAGTACGCGACCGCGTACGCCGCCTGCAAGTCGAAGCTCCCGACCGGAGATGGGAACGGCGCGCTCCAGAACAATTCCGCGTTCAAGGCGTACGTCAGCTGCCTGCTCGACCACGGCGTCACTCTGCCGAGCACTCCGACAACGGTCGCGGGAGGCACGACGCCGCCGACCGCAACCGGAGCGACGGCAACGACACCGACAACGTTCGACCGGAATGATCCGAAGGTCCAGGCGGCCATGCAGACGTGCCGGCCACTCCTTCCCGCACGCGGAACCGGAGCGACCACCACGACGACCGCGCCGCCCGCGTGATGGCAACCGCGGTCGTCACCCGCCCCAACCGCGTCCTCGACGTCGGCCTTGCGGTCGCGGTCGTCGCGCTCGGCGTCGGCGCGTTCGTCGTCGCCGGTCCGCAGAAGGGCGGCGCCACCGCGGTGACACGTACCACGACGGTCGCGAAAGGCGTGGTGTTGTCGAGTGTGCAGGCGAGCGGGAACGTGCAGGCCGGTCAGACGTATTCGGTCGGGTTCCAGACCGGCGGGCAGGTGGTCGACATCAACGCCGAGCCCGGCGACACCGTGGCCAAGGGTCAGGTGCTCGCACACGTCGATCCCGCGATCGACAACGCGAATCTGACGTCGGCGCAGCTCTCGTTGACATCGGCGCAGGCGCACCTCGCGCAGGTCGAACAGGTGCTGACTCCCCAGCAGAGGGTGCAGGCACAGGCTTCGGTCACCACCGCGGAAGGTCAGGTCGATTCCGCCAACGCTTCCGTCGCCGCCGCGCAACAGCAGGCTCTGCTCGACGCCTCGCAGCTGCAACAGGCGGTCGAGACCGCGGCAGTCGAAGCTGGATACCGACCGAGCCGCGAAGGAACCCGCAAACACGATCTCCCAAGATGAGAGCGCGCTCACGCAGGCGCAGAACCAGTTGGTGAACACCAACGCCAAGGATGCGCAGTCGGTCGAGAGCGCGGAGCGTCAGGTCACGACCGCGGAGAACCAGCTCGCGACCACGATCGCGACGAACGACGCGGGCGCGCAGCTCCAGCCCGCCGACCTCGACTCGGCCCGGGCATCGGTCGCGCAGGCACAGATCCAGGTGATGACCGCGATGCAGACGGTCGGCTGGACCACCCTGCACGCGCCCGCGAGCGGCGTGGTGACCGCGGTCAACGGCACGGTGGGTCAGACCGTGTCGGGCAGTGGCGTGTCGGCGAGCGCCGGTTCGACGACCGCGAGCTCGGCCTCGAACAATGCGTCGAGCGCGTCGTCGTCGAGCGGCTCCACGAGCGCGTTCATGACGATCACGAACGTCGATTCGCTGTCGGTCAAGGCGGGTTTCGCGGAGACGGACGCCACCAAGCTGCAGTCGGGGCAACCGGCCGCGGTCTCGTTCAGCGCGTTGGCGAATGCCCAGGCCGCGGGAGTCGTCACGAGCGTCGACGTCAACTCGACGCTCGTCAGCAATGTCGTCACGTACTTCGCGACGGTCGCGCTCACGAAAGTGCCCGCGGGAGTGAAGCCGGGCATGACCGCGTCGGTGACGATCACCGTCGATCGGCGAGAGGGAGTGCTGAACCTGCCGAGCGCGGCGGTGCGGGGTACGGGTACGACGGGCGCCGTCACGGTCGTCAACGGTTCGACCCAGACAACGAAGGCGGTCGGGGTCGGTCTGCGCGGTGACACCACGACCGAGATCACGAGCGGGCTCTCCGCGGGTGACACGGTCGTCGTGTCGTCGGGCGCGGTGAGCGGAGTCTCGACCCAACTCGGAACGGGCTTGGGCGCGCGCTTCGGTGGCGCCGGCGCCGGGCTCGGTGGGCTCGGTGGCGGAGGCCGCGCCGGCACCGGCGGGGTCCGGGCCGGCGGCTGAGCGTGTCGCGCCCACTGCTCGCCCTCGAACACGTCGAGAAGCGTTACGACGCGAGCGCGATCTCCGTCGTCGCGCTGCGCGACGTCGACCTTGCGATCGCGCGGGGAGAGTACGTCGCGGTGATGGGCGCCTCCGGCAGCGGCAAGAGCACGCTCATGAACATCCTCGGATGTCTCGACCTGCCGTCGCGGGGCAAGTACATGCTCGCGGGTACCGACGTGCGGCTCCTCGACGACACCGATCTCGCCGGAGTGCGCAACCGGTTCATCGGCTTCGTGTTCCAGAGCTTCAACCTGATCCCGCGCACGAGCGCATTGCGCAATGTCGAGCTGCCGTTGGTCTACGCGGGCGTCAAGCCGCGAGCACGAGCCGAGCGCGCACGAATCGCGCTGGAGATGGTCGGGCTCGCGGACCGGGCCCAGCACAAGCCGTCCGAGCTCTCGGGCGGTCAGCAGCAGCGCGTGGCCGTCGCCCGCGCGATCGTCACCGACCCCGCGATCGTGCTGGCGGACGAGCCGACCGGCAACCTCGACACGACGTCGACCGGCGAGATGCTCGACCTCCTCGACAACCTCCACGCGACCGGGCGCACCATCGTGCTCATCACCCACGAGGCCGACGTGGCTCGCGCGCGACGCGCTGTCGTTCGCCTTTCCGACGGCCGGGTCGTCAGCGACGAGTACCAGATCCCGAGCGCGGTCTCGTTCACGACCGGTGCCCGCGCGTGAACCTCCGCGAGAGCACGCGCATCGCGCTGCAGGGTCTGGCCGGCAACCGCCTGCGGTCCGGGCTCACGATGCTCGGCATCCTGATCGGTGTCGGCTCGGTGATCGTTCTCGTCGCGGTCGGCAACGGGTCGTCGGTGGCGGTGCAGAAGCAGATCGAGGGATTGGGCACGAACACGCTCGTGGTGTTCCGGTCGCGCGGCGGTTTCGGCGGTGCCGGCGGCGGCGGCGGCGGTTTCGGCGGCGGCGGCGGTCGGGCGACGAACGGCACCCAGAGCTCGGTGTCGCAACTCACCACGAAGGACGTCACCGCGCTCGGCGACACGACTCAGGCTCCCGATCTGAAGGCGATCGCGCCGGTCATCAGCGAGGCGGCGGTCACGGCCACCTACTCGGGCGCGACGTACACACCGAGCCAGTTCGTCGGCACCAACGCGGCGTATCTCGCGATCCGCGACTACTCGGTAGCGCAGGGCGCGGCCTTCACGAACGACGACGTGACGGGGCGGAATCGTGTCGCGCTGCTCGGCCAGACCGTCGTCACGAACCTGTTCGGCACGCGGGACCCGATCGGCGCGACCGTGCAGTTCAACGGCATCGATTTCCACGTCATCGGGGTGCTGAGCCCGAAGGGAAGCAACGGCGCCCAGGACCAAGACGATGTCGTGATCACGCCCATCACCGCGGTGCAGGACACCCTCGCGGGCGCCAACGCGCCGCTGTCGCAGATCACGATCGAAGCCCGCTCGCGCGGCGCGATGACCGACGCCGCCGACGAGGTCACCACCGTGCTCCTCGCGACGCACCACATCACCGACCCGACCGCCGCCGACTTCCAGGTGCTCAACCAGGCGACGCTGCTCTCGACCGCGAACTCCACCAACAGCGTGTTCACGGTGCTGCTCGGGGCCGTGGCTGCGATCTCGCTCCTGGTCGGCGGCATCGGCGTGATGAACATCATGCTGGTGACGGTCACCGAACGGACACGGGAGATCGGTATCCGCAAGGCCATCGGCGCGCGCCGCTCCGACATCCTCGGGCAGTTCCTCGTCGAAGCGGTGCTGCTCAGCCTGCTCGGTGGAGTGCTCGGCGTGGTCGGCGGTCTGATCGGCAGCCGATTCCGCATCGTCGGGGTCACGCCGGTCGTCGCCTGGTACTCGGTCGCGCTCGCGTTCGGCGTCGCGGTGGCCGTGGGCCTGTTCTTCGGCCTGTACCCAGCCAACCGGGCCGCCTCGCTGCGACCGATCGAAGCCCTGCGTCACGAATGACACGTCCCTGTTCACCCGAGGAGTCGCAATGACGGAAGGTCACGAGCCGGAGGTGCCCGTACCGGCGCCCGCATTCGCCTTCGACGGCGGGAGCTCCGATGTCGACGGCGACGACGAGCCGGAGTTCCGGCCCCGGCCCCGCCGGCGTGCGCACGCGCTCACGTTCGTCCTCGGCGGAGCGTTCCTGATCGCGGCCGGTTTTCTCGGGGGCGTCGTGTTGCAAAAGCACGAGGACCAGGGGAGCACGAGCGCAGCGGGCCGGAACGCGGCCGCGAGCCGGTTCGCGGCATTGGCCGCGGGATCGGGCGCGACCGGTACGACGGTGGCAGGCGCGGGTGCCGGATCCGGGGGCCGCGGCTTCGGTGGGTTCGGCGCGGGTGGCGCGGGCGGTGGCGGGGCGATCAGCGGGACGGTCAAATTGGTCGACGGCACCAACGTCTACCTGACCGACACCAGCGGGAACGTCGTCAAAGTCGCCACCGGCCCGAGCTCGCAGCTCACCAAGACCGACCCCGCGACCACCAAGGACGTGGCGCCCGGCGACGTCGTGATCGCGCGGGGGACCCAGAACACCGACGGCTCCTACACCGCGCAGACGCTCGTGATCAGCCGAGCCTCGGCCCTGGGCGGCTGACGTCGATACCCCGCCAACTGTTGGAGGGAATTCCGGGGGGTGCGACGGGAATGAGGAAACCGGGTAGATCGTTGTACCGCCCGCCATGCCTCGTCTTTCCGTGAATCTGAACATGACCGAAACCGACTGGTTCGATGATGCGGCGTGCCGCGAAGCCGACACCGACGTCTTCTTCCCGACGTCGGAGTCGCAGGCCGGACCGGCCAAGGCGATCTGCGCGACGTGCCCGGTGCGCGAGGAGTGTCTCGAGTTCGCACTCGAGACCCGGCCCGGCGACGGCGTGTGGGGCGGCTTGACCGCAACGGAACGCCACCGACTCATTCGTCGCCGGCAGAAGGCCGCCCGCAAGGCGCGCGAAGCGCGACCCGCGGCCTAGCTCGTCACGCCGCGTTGGAATCGGAGACTTCGCCCGCGGGTTCCGCGGGCGTTTCGTCCTGCCTGCGGCCGGGCCCGACCGCGCCGACTCTCGAATCGGGCGGCGGTGACGACGGCGGGCGCGGTTTCGCCGTGTACATGGCGACGATCGTGGACACGCCGTAGACCCCGCACCATGCGATCGCGAGCGCGAGGAAATACCGGATCCCGGCATTCGTGATCTCGATGTCGCCGCTCATGGTTTCGCGCAGGGTCGGGAACCAAAGGACGAGCGACACCGCGAGGCTCACCGCGAAGGTGAACGCAGGATCGACGCTCGGCCTAGACATGAGGGGGAACCGCCATGGTGGACCCGCTCTACCGTTCAAGACGTTCGAGCAGCAGGTCGGCCCAGACTGCCGGCGTCGCCGGGTTCGATCCGATCCGACCGATCGGGATGTTGAGACCGAGGATCGCGGCCGGGCTGATGGTGTCGGCGATGCCGGTGATGGCGATCACGTCGACTCCGCCCAAGAGCGAGATGCGGTGCCCGACGTCCTCGGCTTTGATCGACGCGTCGACGACGGCCCACGTGATCGTCGGTTCCAGCCGGTCGAGAATGCGGTGTGCCCAGCCGAGCTGCGCGCGACCGGAACCGATGCTGCACGCGACGATCGTCGGTTCGACCCGGCGCCGGCAGCTACGCCGGAACGCTTCGGCTTCCTCGGGATGCGAGACGTCGCTCATCGCTTCGGGCGTTGCGAGCAGCACGTGGTCGGGATCGATGTCGAGCTCGTCCGCGAGGCGCCGAGCGAGCGCGATCGGCGCGGTCCCGATACCGACGATCGCGATGACGACGCCGGTCGTACGCGGCAGCAGCGGCGGCGGCGGCAGCTGGGCGAGCCGCTGGCAGAGCGCGGTGCGTAGGTCGCCGGTCACAGCGGTCGACGGTGCGAGCTCCTCGGGCAGTCCGAGCGCGAGCAGTCGGGCATCGGCGGGCGGGACCAACACCGAACCCGGGACGCTCGGTGTCGCCATCGGGATGGCACCCGCGCCGGGGAACCCGGGCGGCGCGGTCGGCGGGGTGGGCGGGGTCGGATCCGCGGTCACGCGCCGGTAGTGAGCGCTGGGGGAGATCGGACCGTCGTCGACGGTGTTTCCGTTCAGCGTCGTGCTGGGCATGGAAGCCTCTTCCTCGTCGAGCTCGCGGGTGAGATTGGCGAGCATCGTCCCGAAGTCGGTCCGCTCGGTCGACAGCGTCGGGCCGGGCGGGTCGGAGAGATCGATGACCTGTTCGCGTTCGACTTCGTTGACCTCGTCGACGAGGTCCAGCACCGATGCCGCGGCCGGCGACGACGGCGGTGAGAAGGGGTTCGCGCTCGGGTCCGATTGTTCGAGCGGCGCCTTCGCCTTCGCCGCGGCGGCGTTCGGTGTGCGAACGCGCCGGCGACCACGCGAGTTGCGAGCAGCGTTCGGCGCGCCGCCGGCGTCGACGACCACCTCGTAGCCCTCGCGCGCGAAGAAGCCCGCGATGCCACCTTGACGGATCCGGTTGGCCGCGACGATGCGCGCCTCCGGTCCGACCTCGACGCGGACGCGCTCGAGGAGCTCCTCGAGCTCGCCGCCCTCAAACCGCAGCTGGCTGGCCAAGGTTCACCACTCCGATCGTGTCGAGCTCGAGCTGCGCGCCGAGCTCCGTGTACGCAAGCACTGGAAGTCGGGGTGCGGCCGCGTGCAACAGCCGGCGCACCGACGGTCGCAGTTGGGCCGCGCACACGAAGACGGGTTCGATCCCCTTCATCTCCGCGGCTTCGGCTTCCCGGGCCACGGCCAGCGCGAGCTGCTCCGCGGTCTGGGGATCGAGGGCGAGATAGGTGCCGGTGTCGGCGGTGCGCAGCGTCTCTGCGAGCGCGTGCTCCACGAGCGGGTCGAGGGTGAGCACGGGCAGCTTGCCGTCCTTGGCGTACGACGCCGAGATCGCGGGCCCGAGCGTGGTGCGCACGGCTTCGACGAGTTGTTCGGGATCTTTGGTCACTCGTGAGCGTTCCGAGACGACCTCGAAGATGCGCACGAGATCGCGGATACCGACGGCCTCGTCCAGCAGCATCTGCAGGACGCGCTGGATCTCACCGGTGGTGATGCTGGCGCCGTTGAGCTCGTCGATCACGACCGGGTCGCTCTGCTTGACGACGTCGATCAGCATCTTGACGTCCTGGCGGCTGAGCAGCCGGCCCGCGTTGCGCCGCACGACCTCGGCGAGGTGGGTCGTGATGACCGAAGCCCGGTCGACGACGGTCGCGCCGGTGATCTCGGCCTGGTGGCGGAACTCGTCCGGCACCCACGTGGCCGGGAGCCCGAACACGGGCTCGCGGGTCGGGATGCCGGGAAGTGAACCGGCGTCGTCCCCGAGCACGAGAACGTGACCGGCGGGCGCTTCGCCGCGGCCGACGTCGACGCCGTTCACGCGCACCGCGTAGGTGCTCGCGGGCAGTTCGAGATTGTCGCGGGTTCGGACGAGGGGAATGACGACGCCGAGCTCGAGCGCGAGTTTGCGACGCAGGGCCCGCACGCGGTCGAGGAGGTCGCCGCCTTTGGACGCGTCGACGAGGTCGATGAGGTCGTACGCGATCTCGAGCTCGAGCGGCTCGACGCGCATCTCGCCCGCGAGCGCTTCCGGCGAGTCGGGCGACAGGACTGCGGGCGCGACCTCGACCTCTTGAGCCGCGGCTTCGCGAGCGGCGATCTCGTCGTCGCTGGGCAGCCTGGTCGCCAAGAGCAACAGCGCGCCGCCCACGATGAAGAACGGGACCTTGGGCAGGCCGGGGACGATCGCGACCGCGCAGATCGCACCACCACCGAGCTGCAGAGTCTTCTTGTGCCGCGTGAACTGGTGCAGAAGGTCGGTACCGAGGTCCATCTCGGTCGCGGCCCGGGTCACGATGAGGCCGGACGAGAGCGAGATGAGGAGCGCGGGGATCTGGGCGACGAGCCCGTCGCCGACGGTGAGCAGGCTGTAGGTCTTGATCGCATCGCCGAACGACAGGTGCTGTTGCAGGATGCCGACCGCGAAACCGCCGACGAGGTTGATCGCGACGATGACGATCGCCGCGATCGCGTCGCCCTTGACGAACTTCGAGGCGCCGTCCATCGCGCCGTAGAAGTCGGCTTCCTCGGCGACCTCCCGGCGACGCTGCTTCGCCTCGGCGTCGTTGATGAGACCGGCGTTGAGGTCGGCGTCGATCGCCATCTGCTTGCCGGGCATCGCGTCGAGGGTGAACCTCGCCGCGACTTCGGCCACGCGTCCGGCACCGTTCGTGATCACGATGAACTGGATCACGATGAGGATCAAGAAGATCACGAGACCGACGATCACCGACCCGCCGACCACGAAGTGACCGAAGGATTCGATGACCTTGCCGGCGTAGCCGTGCAGCAGCACGAGCCGGGTGACCGACACGTTGAGCGCGAGCCGGAACAGTGTCGCGATCAGGAGGTACGACGGGAAGATCGAGAAGTCGAGGACGCGCGTCGTGAACATGCTCGCGAGGAGCGCGAGGGTAGCGAGGGCGATGTTGGTCACGAGGAGCAGGTCGAGGAGCGCGGTCGGCAGCGGCACGACCATCATCACCACGATGCCAACGATCGCGGCGGGGATTGCGACCTGTCCGATGCGGTTGGGTTTCACGGAGCTCCGGGCTTCTCAATTGCGCGCCGTCCGTGGCCGCTTCGTCCACGACCTGATCGGCGGCCGACCCTCCGAGTTGACGGTTTGGCCCGATTCCCCGACTGGCGAGGGGGCGGCGGAGCGAACCGGCCTAGAGGAGTACCGGCCGGGGCAGCTCGTGGTAGCCGTCGGCCCGCCCCTTGGCCCGGAGTCCGAAGACGAAGGCCAGGAGGTGGGCGACCGCCTCGTAGAGGTCGGCCGGGACGAGCTGGCCGACCTGGCAGGCCTTGTAGAGGGTCCGGGTGAGCACGGGCTCGTGGACGATCGGGATCCCGTGGCGCTCGCCCTGGGCGCGGATCGCCGCCGCGATCGTTCCCGCGCCCTTGGCCATCACCTCGGGCGCTCCCTTCTCGGCGTCGTACTTCAACGCGACCGCGAAGTGGGTCGGGTTCACGACGATGACGTCGGCCATCGACACCGAGCGGATCATCTGGTTGCGGCTGATCGCGAGCGCACGCGAACGGATCGAGCGCCGCATCTCCGGGTTTCCCTCTTGCTGCTTCATCTCCTCGCGCAGTTCCTGGCGAGTCATGCGCAGCTCCTTCATCACCCGGCGCTTCTGGTACGCGTAGTCGGCGCCGGCGACGACGAGACCGACCGCGGAGACGTTGCGAACGAGTGTCAGCGCCGTCTGCGCGGTGAGCCCGGCGATCGCGAACGCGTTCGACGTGTTGCCGCTCGTGAGCGCATGGGTCGCGTGGGTGAAGGCCGGCCACGCCACCGCGACGAGCAATGCGGTCTTCGCTACCGCTTTGCCCAACTCCCACCACGCCTGCATGCCGACCATCTTCTTGATCCCCTTGAAGGGGTTGAGGTGGCTGACGTCGGGCTTGAGCTTCTTCGAGGTCGGCTTGAACCCGACCTGGGCGATGTTCACGAGCAGACCGACGATCATCATGCCGATCAGGGTCGGTGCGACCACGCCGATCGCCTTCGTCATCGAGTCGGCCGCGAACTTCGTGGCCGCCCGTTCGTCGGGATGGGCGATCGTCGCACCCATCTGGTGCAGGATGTCGGGGAGCACGACCGCGCCGCGTGAGTACGAGATCTGCAGGAAGATCGTCGTTGCCAGCATCCCGATCCACGTCGAGAGGTCGGGGGTCTTGGCGATCTGCCCCTTCTCGCGCGCTTCCTTCAGCCGCTTTGGAGTTGGCTTCTCCGTCTTGTCACTGCTGTCACCGGCCGCCATGCGAGGTCACCCGGTTCCGAGGGGCGCCATCGCCTCGTGGACGAGGTTGCCGACGGCGGGCGAGATCAACGGGAGCGCGAGCGCCACCAGGATCAGGGCCACGATCACGCGCAGCGGGAACGCCAACGAGAAGACGTTCAGTGCCGGCGCGGCGCGCGACAGCAGACCGAGGGTGATCTCGGCGAGGAACAGACAGCCGAGCACCGGCCCCGCGACCTCGACCGCCGCCACGAGGAATTCCCCCAGGTTCTTCGTCATCACGTTCGAGAGGTCGCTGAACGACAAGCCGTGCGCGGGCACCACCTTGAACGAGCGGAACCAACCGTTGACCAATAGGAGGTAGGCGTTCGTCGTGAACAGCAACGTCACCGCGATCAGTTCGTAGAAGCGACCGAAGATCGCCACGTTCGACTCGTTCATCGGGTCGTAGATCGCGGCCAGCGAGAAGCCGGCGAAGAGGTCGACCAGCGCGCCCGTGGCCTGCAGGGCGTTGACGAGGATCATCGTGAACAGGCCGAGCGTGATACCCACGAGGGCCTGCGTCACGAGCGCGCCGAGGAAGCCCGCGGTGTCGAGCGGGATGTCGGGGCCGACGAGGTGAGGCGCTGCGCACAATGCGAGCGACGCGGCGACGCCCGCTTTCACCGTGTTCGGGATCATGCGGGTGTTGAAGGGCGGCGACACCGCGATCCACGCCGCCGCGCGCACCAGCGCGAGGCAGAACGCGGTGAGCAGGACGGGATCGAACGAGAAGGTCACGAGCTCACGTCGGTGTCTTTGCGCCTCTTCGTTTCGCGGGCTCACGAGGCGATGAGGTGCGGGATCATCTCGAACAGGCTCTGCGTGTACGCGATGATCTGGGCGAGCATCCAGTGTCCGGTGATCACGACCACGAGTGCCACGCCCGCGAGCTTCGGCACGAAGGCGAGTGTCTGTTCCTGGATCTGTGTCGCCGACTGGATCAACCCGACGAAGAGGCCAATGGCCAGGGAGACGCCGAGAATCGGCGCGGCGAGCTTCGTCGCGAGCAGGACTGACTGCACTGCGATGTCCATGACCGATCCGGAGTTCACGACGGGCTCTCCTCTGGGGAGTCTGGGGGGCGGAGGGGTTTCGAGGGCTGGCCGCTGCGGTGCACGGTCAATGGTGGAAGCTCGTGATGAGCGAGCTGACGACGAGCGCCCAGCCATCGACCATCACGAACAACAAGAGCTTGAAGGGCAACGACACGAGTACCGGTGGGAGCATGAACATGCCCATCGACATCAGGGTCGAACTGATCACGAGGTCGATGATGAGGAATGGGATGAAGATCACGAACCCGATGATGAACGCCGTCTTCAGCTCCGAGAGGATGAACGCGGGGATCAGCGTCGACAGCGGGACCTTGTCGCGTGACGACGGCGGCTTCTCACCCGACGCGTTGACGAACATGTTCAGCTCGCCGCGGCGCGTCTGGTTCAACATGAAGTCTCGGAGCGGCACCTGCGCCTTGTCGTAGGCGTGGGAGAAGTCGAGCTTGCCGTTGAGCAGCGGCTGGAGCGCGTCGTCGTTGATCTTCGTCAACGTCGGCGCCATCACGAAGAGGCTCAGGAAGATCGCGAGACCGATCACGACCTGGTTCGGCGGGATCGAGGGGAGGCCGAGCGCGTTGCGCGTCAGCGACAGCACGATCACGATGCGCGTGAAGCTGGTGAGCATCACGAGCAGCGCGGGTGCGACCGCGAGCACGGTCAACAGCAGGATGATGACGATGCTCTGGTCGGGCTTCTTGCCGTCACTGCCGGTGAGGCCGCCCAGGTTGACGTTGATCGATGCGTCGCTGCCCGCAGTGGTCGGCGTGGTGGGGGTCGAGGGCGTCGTGACGACCGGAGCGGTCACCGTCGGTGTCGTCACGGCGCCGGCGGGCTCGGCGGTGAGCGTCGCGCTCGAGCCAACCGCACGCGAGCGCGCAGATCGGGAGACCGACGACGACGAGGACGCGACGCAGCCACGCGCGGCGGCGCGATGCTTCACGCGGCGGATGTTGGGAACCCTTCGGCACGCAAACCCTTTGGGTTCGGTGATGCTCAGCGACGAGTCGTGCGATTCCGCAACTGGTCGAGCATCGTCTTCCATGCCGAAGCGGGGCCGCCGGGCCCCGAAGACGCCGTCCAGATGGCGTCTTCGTCCAAGTCGATCTCGGTGTTCTCGACGTCGGCGAGCTTGGTCACCTGGTGATCGGTGACCCCGACGACGAGCGCGCGCTCGCCGATGCGTACAACTGCGATCGACGCGTTCCGCCCGAGCGGTCGGCGCGCGAGGAGCTCCAGATCCGGCCCGCGCGCCCCCTTGCGTGAGGCGACGCCCGCGAAGCCGCGCTTGCGCAGCACGTTCGCCGCGACCCACATCAGGCCGATCACGACCGCGAGCGACAGGATCAGTCGCACGAAGAGGATGAGCGTCGATGCGGAGGCCATCAGTTCTCGTCCACGACGATCTCGGCCACACGGATGCCGAACTCCTCGTCGACCACGACCACCTCGCCGTGCCACACCAGAGCGCCGTTGACGAGGACGTCGACCGGGCTTCCGGCGGCTCGGTCGAGCTCGATGACGGAGCCGGGTTGGAGGGCGACGATGTCGCGTACCTTCAGGCGGCGGCGCCCGAGCTCGGCGGTGACTTCCATGTGGACATCGTTGAGCAGCGTGAGCGGCCGGACCGGACCGACGCCCGCGGCGCCGGTGCCGTCGCCGAGGGGCTGGAACTCGTGGAGGGCCGTACCCGCCGGGTGCGCGCCCGCCGTCTCGGGAGTGAGCGACGCGGCGACGGTCGCGGGGGGCAGAGTCGGAGGCGCGGGCATTGCGGGCGCCGGCGGCGTGGCCGGCGGAATCGTTGCCGCCGCGGCCGGAACGGGGACCGAGTCCGGTTGGTCGCCGACGACTCGCACCACCACGCACGCGACGAGCGCGTCGTTCTCGAGGATGGGCACCGCGGCGAAGTCGCCGACCACGCTCGTGAGCAGCGTGTCGGTGGCGATCTCGCCCGCGCCGGCGAGATTCACTCCGACACCGATTGCGAAGGAGATCGCGCCCGCGCCCGCATTGAGCGTCGGTACCGTCGCGGCGGTCAAGGACGCGTCGCCGGTCGCCGCTTCCATCGCGGTAGCGAACGACTCGCCCACGACGAGTGAGAGCTCGCCGATGACGCCGTCGGCGAACGGGAGGACGATCGTGCGCGTCGGTCCGTCGGGCAGGATGTCGTCCGTGGGGTCCCCGAGCTCAGGTGTGCCTGTGCTCAACACGACGTCGTGACCGAGCAGGTCTTCGAGCGCGCGCGCGAACCAGCGTGGCGACGTCGGCGACGGGGAGGTTCGAGATCAGCGCCATCCGCCGTCCCTGTTCACGTCGACGACGAGCGCGGCGAGCCGCTTGCCGCGTCGCCCGGAAACGCCCTCACAACAGAGCACACCGTCGACGGTGACGCCGAGGGGCCGGTCGACGGGATGGTTGAGCGGAACGATGTCGCCGACCTGCAGCGCGACGATCTCGGTCGACGTCAGACCGACCGCGTCGAAGCGAACGCGTGTCTCGACCGGCACGTTGTAGAGCGCGGACTCGAGTTTCTGTTGCCAGATCTCGGGATCCTCGCCGCGCTGATCCTGGAAGAGCGCCTGGCTCGCGAGGCTCTCGAGGACGGGTGCCATCGTCGTGAACGGGACGCAGATCGTCGCGTTGCCGCGCTTCTCGCCGATCCGCATCTCGAACGAGACGACGAGCACCATGTCGGAGGGAGCCGCGATCTGGGCGAACTGCGGGTTGAACTCCTGCTGGACGATCTCGGCCTCGACCCGCACGAGCGTCTCGTACGCGTACTCGAGCTCGCGCAATGCGCGGTCGACGACGGAGCGCATGAGGTTCTGTTCGATCTCGGTCAGGGGTCGCTTCGGGCTCCCCGCGTCACCGGTACCGCCGAGCAGGCGGTCGATGGCCGCGAAGGTGATCGGCAACGGGAGCTGCAACAGCGCCGCGCCCGGCAGCGGGTTGAGCGAGAGGATGACCATGTACGAGGGGTTGGGCAGCGACCGTACGTACTCGTCGTACGTGAGCTGCTCGACCTTGTCGAACGCGCTGCTCGCGCCCGCGCGCAGCGTCGTCGCGAGCACGGTCGAGAGCTGGCGCGCGAACGTCTCGTGCACGATTTGGAACGCGCGGACGTGGTCGCGACTGAACTTGTTCGGGCGCCGGAAGTCGAACGGAATGACGTTCGATTGCCCACGGCCCCGGCGATTCGTCGTCGTCGTTGCCACGAGGGCTCGATCGGCTCGAAAGCACCCGAGTTGAGCGCATCGCGCGCTGAGTAGCAGGTGCCGTAGAGGGCTGCGACCTCCGGCCGTCAAGCTCCGGCGAACCTTGTAACCGGGAAAGGGGTTATTGCATGACGAAGTCGATGAAATAGGTCGTGACGACCTTGCCGTCGGTCTTCAGGCAGACCTCGTTGCCGATCTGATGTTCGAGCTTCTGGCGGACGCTGTCGTCGGAGAGTTCGGCGAAGGTGCGTCCGCTGAACGTGTCGAGCACGAGCTGGCTGGCGAGGCTGCCCCAGTTCTCGGTCGTCTTGACCGTGTCCGGCACCGATGCGGTCGGCAGCTGCAGCGACACGCCGATCTTCAAGAAATGCGAGCCGTCGAGGTTCATCGTCCTCGAGTCGAGCTCGAGGACCGGTCCGGCCAGCTCCGCCTTGGTTGTGGGAGTCGTCGAGCCCTCGGCGGCAGCCGCGGAGGTGGGCGCCTTGGGCGCCTTCATGCTGTTCGCGAGGGCGCACTTGGTGTCGAGGGCGAGCTTGGTCGCGGCGGCCTTCGCCTTCACCTGGGCCGCGGTCGGCGGCGGCGGCTTCAGCACGGTCATCTTGGCGACGACGAGTGCGATCAGCACGAGGGGCACGATCTTGATGATCAGGCCTTTGGCGCCGCCCTTCTTCTTCTCGCCTTCGCCCTCGCCGCCTTCGCCTTCTTCTTCGCCCTTTTTGGCCTTGGCCATCGCTAATCCTTCGGCTCATCACGCGGAACGACGCGGCAGGTTGGGCCCGCCGTCCGTGCGTTGGTCGATGAGGTGGGACAGGGCGATGACGGCGGCACGGGATTCGCGCACGCGCGTGATGATCTCCTCCACGGTCTCGACGACGACATAGTTCGTTCCGCCGACGAGGTGGATCACGGTGTCGGGGGTTTCCTCGACCCGCTCGATGAGATCTGGATTCAGCGCGAACGCCGGCCCGTTGAGCCGCGTAACGGTGATCATCGTGTCCGTCCCTGGACCTCGTACCCGAGTGTTACTCGTCCCTATCGGCACCCCGCGTGGGCCGGTGAAGAGGCAAGCTCTCCACCGGCCTCACGCCGCGTGATGACTACCGCCCGGCGCCTACTGCTTGAGGTTGACGAGGTCCTGCAGGATCTGGTCGGACGTCGTGATCACGCGGGAGTTGGCCTGGAATCCGCGCTCGGCGACGATCAGGTTGGTGAACTCGGCCGCGAGGTCGACGTTCGACATCTCGAGGGTGCCGCCCGAGAGGGTTCCCCGGCCGCCCTGGCCCGCCACGCCGATCTGGGCGTTGCCGGAGTTGACCGTCGAGGAGTAGAGCGACGACCCCAGCTTCTCCAGACCGTTCGGGTTGGCGAAGGTCGCCATCGCGATCTGGCCGATGGCCTGACTGCGGCCGTTCGAGAACGTGCCGGTGATGAGGCCCTGCTCGGAGACGCTGAAGCCGATGACCGAACCCACGCCCGAGCCGTCCTGCGAGAGCGCGGCCGCAGTGTTGAGCCCGCCGGATCCGCTCAGCCGGTCGGGGTCGCTCGCGGTCCCGAAGTCGAGCGTGATGCCGGCGTTGGCCCACGTGCCGTTCGTGCCCGCGATCGCGTTCAGTTGCGCCTTCGTCACGGTGACGTTGCCGCTCGACAGCGCGCCGTTGAGGTCGAAGGTGACCGCGGCCGGGCCCGACACCAGGTTGCTCCCCGAGTCGTACATGCGCACCTGCCAGTTGACCTCGCCCGCGGCGTCGGCGATCTTCGTGAACTCGGCCCGCAGAGGGATCGAGGTGCCGAGGCTGTTGTACACGTTGATGCCGGCGTCGACGACCGTGCCCACCGCGGCATCGGCGGGCAGGTTGCCACCGATCTTCATCGAAGTGGTCGTGATCGGGTTGATGATCTGACCGACCGGGATCTTCAGGTGGCCGACGGCGGCGTTGGTGCTCACGTTGCCGTTCTGGTCACCCTGCCAACCCTTGACGAACGCACCGTCGGCGGTGACGAGGTTGCCGTTCCCGTCGAGCGAGAAGCTGCCGTTGCGCGTGTACGCGGTCTGGCCGCCTTGGTCGACGGCGAAGAAGCCGTCGCCCTGGATGGCGAAGTCGGTCGAGCGCCCCGTCAGCTGCGTCGCGCCCTGGGCGAAGTTGATGCTGACGCCGGTGAGTCGCACGCCCAGGCCGACCTGCGCGGGGTTGGTACCGCCGGTGGCCGCGGTCGGCAGGCCTGCGCCCGACAACTGCTGGCTCAGGAGGTCCTCGAAGAGCACGCTGCTCGTCTTGTAACCGGTCGTGTTGACGTTGGCGATGTTGTTACCGACGACGTCCATGAATGCCTGGTGAGACCGCAGACCCGTGACTGCGGCGAACATCGAGCGAAGCATTGGTGCCTACTTTCAGAGTGTTGTTCGAGTGAGGTGTGTGGGTCTGTGGTCGGGATTCGTGAGGGAGTGTCGTGAAAAGCGTCGTTCAGACTTATGTCTGCACGTCGGTGATTTCGGTGTAGGGAATCTGCCGACCACCGATGACCAACTGCGGGCCGTCGGTGGTCATGTGCACGCCGGTCACGACGCCGGTCGCGGTCTGACCGTCGTTACCGTCCTGTTCGGCGACACCGACGGTTGCCGGTCCGGCTGCGAGCTGGAGCCGGGTCGGGTCCGCCGCGGAGCCGAACGCGAGCGTGAGACCCGTCGCCGGCCAGTCGCCGGCGGTGCCGGTGATGCCGTCGAGCGTGGAGGCGGGGATCGTCAGGTCGATGGTGGCCCGGTCGCCACTGGAATCGAACTTGATCGCGACGGGCGAGCCCAGCTTGGCTCCGCCGGTCGCGGCCTGCACGTTCCAACCCGCCGCCGTCTTGGTGAAGTCGAGCTCGAGCGGCACCTTCTGGCCGTGTTCGGTGAACACGGTGGTGGTCGCCGACGCGGTGGCACCGACGTCGGCGTCCTTCGGGAGTGAGCCCCGGACCGACAAGACCGAGGTGGGCTTCGGCGTGCCGGACCCGCCGGTCGTGGTCAGCGAATAGGTAACGGGTCGGCCGATCATGCTGGACGCGGCGAGTACCTGGCTCGCGCTCTGCGCCGCGGCCTGTGACTTTTCCATCCTCTGCAGCGTCTCGACCTCGGTGAACTGTGCCGTCTGCGTGAGGAACTGCGTGCTGTCGGCCGGGTTCATCGGGTCCTGATACTTCAGCTGCGCGACGAGCAGCGTCAGGAACGTGTTCTCGTTCAGCTGGTTGCTGCCCGACGAATTCGCGGTCGGGTTGGTCGGCGCGGTGCTGTTGTTCGTCTGCGTCGCGGTGGGGATGGGGTAGACGGTGGTCATCGGATCTCCTCAGATACGCACGTCGAGTAGCGAGTCGGTCTTGGTCGCGACGCCGATGGACGCGACCCGATCGGCCGCGACCGATGGATCGGTTGTGACCGGCGTGGCGTCGTCGACCCGGTCCGGGGTGGTCGTCGGCGCGTCGCGGTCGGACGTGCCTGCGCCCTGCGAGTCGACGGTGAACTGACCGGACCGCAGCCCGCCGGCGTCGAGCCGGGCGCGCAGGTCGTCGAGCGCGTTGCGCACGAGCTCGGCGGTCTGCGCGTGCTCGGCGTGAATCGAGGCATGGAGGACGCCGTCGCGGATCTCGACGCGCATGTCGACTCTTCCGAGTTCGAGCGGCCTCAACTCGATGCGGATCTGGTAGTTGCCGTCGGCGTTGCGCTGCAGCGGACGGATCACCGCCGCGATCTGCTCGGCGGGTGGCGGGGCCGGCGCCGGCGCGGTCGCGGCGGGTGCGGTTGCGGCGGCGGGTGCCTCGGTCGACGGCGCCCGGTCGGCGGCCGCGCCGGCCGCGGCGCTGATCATCGCGTCGTTGCCCGCGGTGTCGTTCTTGGAGGTCGTTCCGGCGCGGTTTGCAGGCGTCAGCGCGACCGTTGCCGCGTCCGCGGCGCCGGTCGCGACGGCCGCGGCCGCGGCCGCGGTCTCGGCGGTGCCGGGCGCGGATGCGGTCGCGGACCAGGCGGCGGACGACGCCGGGATCGCGTCCGCACCGACCGTGGGCGCGGGTCTTCCGCTCGCGGGCTTCGTGGTCCCGGCGCCGGGAGCTTGGGCCGGTGCGGCGGCGGCGACTGTCGCCGCGGTCGCAGTGGTCGCAGTGGTCGTGGTGGCCGCGGTCGCGGCCGCGCCTTCGACCGCGGTGGCCGGGGCGGCGGCGGGTGTGACCGCGTCGGGGTTCCCGGCGTCGGGGAGCGGCGCGGGAGCGGGAACGGGAACGGGAACGATTGTCGGCGCGATCTCGGCGTCCGCCGGCTTCGTGGCGGCGGTCGCGGCGGTCGCGGTGTCGGCGTTCGGAGTCGAGGCTCCCGCGTCGGTGCTGTCGTTCGGCATCGTGGCCGCGAGGGCGGCCAGCAGCGCGGCCGTCACCGCGTCGGTCGCCTTGACGGGGTGAGCGGGCTTGGCCGGATCTGTGGGCTTGGCCGGATCTGTGGGCTTGGCCGGATCTGTGGGCTTGGCCGGATCTGTGGGCTTGGCCGGATCTGTGGGCTTGGCCGCCTCGTCGGCCGCGTTCGTCGCGGGCGCGGAAGCCGAAGGCGAGGTCTTGTCGCCGGTCGCGGTGTGGTCGCCGGCCGCGCGGTCTCGCGTCGCCGCCGGGGCATCGGTCGCGGTGGGCTTCGTCGCGGCCGAGTCCTTGTGCGGGCGGTTCCCCGACGGCTTCTCGCGTCGCGCCGCGGCGTCTTCAGTCCGTCGGCCCGACGAAGAGCCGTCGTGGCCACGGATACCGGCGAGCATCGACGCGAATCCGGTGTCGGACGCGCCCGCGTCGCGCGTCGACGTGTCTCGGGCCCCGGGCTCGACCGGAGCGCTCGACGGCGACACGGAGGTGACGGTCATGCTTGCCCTCCCCGGGCGTGGCGCGCGACGACGAGGTCGTCGACGAGGTGGTCTTCCGCGCGTTGCACCTCGACCGCGTGCTCGGCTCGCCGCCGCGCTTCGAGCCGTTCCAGCGCCGCGACCTTCCGGCGGGCGTCGGTCCAGTCGACGCGCCGCGCGTCGACGACGGTCAGCGCGTCTCGGTGCGACACGCGTGAGGTTTCGACGCTCGCCGCGCCCACGTCGAGCAAGAACACGGCGCGCTCGAAGGCGGCGAACGTCTGCGGCCCGAGCGGAAGAGTTCGTTCGGCATAGTCGGCGAGCCGTTCGTCGACGCGCGCGGCGGCGAGGTGCGCCTGACGGTTCGCGGTGAGAAGCTCGGCGCGCGCCCGATCTTCCTGCACGCGGCGTACGCGCAACACCTGGTCGAGCCGGAAGCGGAATCGTTTCATACGGATGCTCCCCCGACGATCCGCTCGAGCCATGCCCACGCATCCGGTGCGGACGTCGTCTCGTGCACATCTTGTCGGAGGAAGCCATCCATTGCTTCACGGAGTTGGACCGAGCGGTCGACGAGCGGGTTGGTACCCGCGACGTAGGCGCCGATCTCGATGAGATCCTTTGCTTCGCGGTATGCAGCGAGGAGCCGCCGCATCTCGGTCGCGGCCGCGCGCTGTTCGACGGTCGTGACTGCGGGACCGACTCGGGAGATCGATTCGAGGACGTCGATCGACGGGAAGTGTCCCGATGTCGCGAGCGCGCGGCGACAACACGATGTGACCGTCGAGAATGGCGCGCGTCGCGTCACCGATCGGGTCGAGCATGTCGTCGCCCTCGACGAGAACCGTGTAGAGACCGGTGATGCTGCCTATGTCCGATGCCCCGGCGCGCTCCAACAGGCGCGGCAACATCGCGAATACCGAGGGCGGGTACCCGCGGGTCGCGGGCGGCTCTCCGGCCGACAGCCCGACTTCCCGCTGCGCCATCGCAAAGCGGGTCAGGCTGTCCATCAACAGCAACACGTCTTGTCCCGCGTCGCGGAACGACTCCGCGATACGAGTGGCGGTGAAGGCGGCGCGCAGCCGCACGAGCGCGGGTTCGTCCGAAGTCGCGACGACGACGACGGAACGCGCGAGCCCCTCGGGTCCGAGGTCGTTCTCGATGAACTCGCGGACCTCGCGGCCACGTTCACCCACGAGTGCAAGGACCGTGACCGAGGCTTCGGTACCGCGGGTGATCATCGACAGCAGCGTCGACTTACCGACACCGGAACCGGCGAAGATTCCCATGCGTTGCCCGCGCCCGCACGGGACGAGCGCATCGAGGGCGCGCACGCCGAGCGGCAGCGACTCCCGGATCATCCGGCGAGTCAACGGGTGAGGCGTGGCGTGGTCGACCCCGACGTGAGGGATGTGCGCGAGCGAGGGGCCGCCGTCGATCGGGCGGCCCAGGCCGTCGAGGACGCGTCCGAGCAGCGCGGGCCCGATCGGGACTTCGGTCGCGCCGTCGGCGGCCTCGGCCGGGTCTCCGGCGCGTACGCCGCGCAGCTCGCCGAGCGGCATGCAGACGAGCCCGTCCTGGTGCACGGCGACGACTTCGGCGACGACCTCGCCGACCTCGCCGCTGATACGGACCGACGCCCCGATGGGGAGCTGCAATCCGTCGATCTCCAGGTTCAGCCCGACGACGCGCGCGACCCGACCCTGCACCCGGGGCAGTCCGGCTTCGAGGACGTGGTCGAGCAGCAGGCTCATGACAACACCTCGCGAGCGCGGTCGAGCGCGGCGCTGATGCGCGCGTCGACCCGGCACGACGCGACGTCGACGATGCAGTCACCGGGGGTCAGCGAAGGATCGGGAACGATGGCGAGTGTCCGTCCCGGTGCGATCGTGCCCGCGTCGCCGAGCACGGCGATGTCGGCGGGGTGCAGGCGGGCGGTGACGTCGCCGTGGGCGGGCGCGAGCGCGAGCGCCCGTGCGATCGCGTCGCGGCCCCGGTCGTCGGGTTGGGTGAGCCTTTGCCCGACGATGACCTCCGCGATCTGCATCGCGACCCCGACAACCTGGTCTTCGAGTTGGGCACGCGCGATGGTCTCGCGCGCCGCGAGCGTGTCGGCCTCCTGCCCGAGGCGCTCGACCAGTTGGCCGAGGAGCTCCACGTGCCGGCGCGCGTCCTCGATGCCGCTCGTGTACCCCGCGCCGTAGCCCTCCTCGAATCCGGCCGTGTATCCCTCTTGGCGCGTGGACTCGATGAGCTCGGGGCTCACGACGATGCCCCGCGGTGGAACGCGCCGACACGGTGCCGAGGTCGGCGTGGTGAACCGACGTCGCCTCGAGGTCGACGTCCCAGTCGCGCAGCACCCGGCCGCGGATGAGGTTCTCAGACGACCAGTTCATCGTTGCCTCGCGCCATGTCGATCTGACCCGACTCCTCGAGCGTGCGGATGACGCGCACGATGCCGTTCTGGGCCTCTTCGACGGTCTTGAGCTTGATCGGTCCGAGGAGTTGGATCTCCTCGGCAAGGTTGGCGGCCGCGCGTTCGGACATGTTCTTCATGACCTTGTTGCGCACCTTCTGGTCGACTCCCTTGAGCGCGACCGAGAGCTCCTTGGCGTCGACCGCGCGCAAGACGAGCTGGATCGAGCGATCGTCGAGACCTTGGACGTCCTCGAACACGAACATACGGTTGCGCACCTCGTCGGCGAGCTCACCGTCCTCCTGCTCGAGCCCTTCGAGGATGAGGCGTTCGGTACCGCGGTCGGAGGAGTTGAGGATGTCGACGAGCGTCTGCAGGCCACCTGCTTGCGCGAAATCCGACTGCTGGATCACGGTGGAGAGCTTCCGTTCGAGGATCGCCTCGACCTGCTCGATCACCTCGGGGGAGGTGCGGTCCATCTTCGCAATGCGCAGCGCGACGTTGCGCTGCTGTTCTTCGGGGAGCGAGCTCAACACCATCGCACCCGCGTCGGGGTTCATGTGCGCGAGCACGAGCGCGATCGTCTGCGGGTGCTCGTCCTGCAGGTACGTGAGCACCTGACGGGTGTCGGCCCGCCGCAGGAATTCGAACGGGGCGGCGACCATCGTGACCCCGAGGTTGTCGAGGATCTCATCGGCCTTGCTGCCGCCGAAGCTCGCCTCGAGGAGCTCGCGTGCGGTCGAGTACCCGCCCTGGGCCACATGGGCACGCGCGGTGTGGATCTCGGAGAACTCGTTGAGCACCTCTTCGATCTCGTTGACCTCGAGGTGTCCGAGGCGCGCGACCTCCGACATGATCTCGGCAACCTCTTGCTCACGTAGGGCCCGCAGCACCGTGGACGCGCGGTCCTTGCCGGCTTGCATCAGCAGGATCGCGGCCTTCTGCGTACCGGAGAACTTCTGCGCCACGCGCTATGTCCTCCGGTCGGCGAGCCAGGAACGCAGGGTCTGTGCGACTTCGTCGGGCTGACGCTCGATGAGGTCACTGATCTCGCCCTCGATCGTCGACGCGGGTGGATCGAGTGGGGGGCGCACCGGCGCCGCGGCGACGCGTGCGGTCGCGAACGCGGGTTCGAGGGCGGCGGCGGCGGGCGCTTCCAGCTCGAGCAGGTCGATCGGCACCCGGAGCGGGACCCGGTTGTTCTCGGCTCGCTTGATCGCTTTCCAGGCGAAGAAGAGCACGACCGCGATCATCAACAGAGTGAGGAAGTGCTTGATGAGGTCGAAGAGCGGGTTCGAGCCCGACGCGGCCGCGAGCTGCGACTGCTGGGCCTTCTGCGCGGTCTTGTCGAACGCCACCGTTGTGACCTTCAGCGCGTTGGCGCCGTCGCGCGTCGGGTTGATGCCCGCCGCGGCGAGGATGTTCGGCTGCCAGATGTTCGCGACGTCGGTCGGCTTCACGACGGAACTATCGAGCAGCACCGACACCGAGAGACGCTTGACGGCGCCCGCCGGGATGTCGGACGCGGTCTCGGTCGTATCGATCGCGTTCGTGTTGTTGACGGTCGTCTTTTGGTACGTCGTATTGGTCGTCGAGCCCGGGACGGTCGTGCCGGTTCCGGCGCCGACGCCCAGCTGGCCGTTGGTGCCGCCTGCACCCGACCCTCCGTACCCCTCGGCGGTCTCGTTCTGGGTGATCGGGACGTTCTTGTTGGCGACGATCGGCGTGTACTTCGTCGATTTCTGCGTGCTGTTGCTCATGTCGAGGTCGGCCGCGACGGTGACGGCGGCGTGGCCGGGCCCGAGGGTGCGGGTGACCATGTCTTCGATCTTCTTCTCGAGCGCGGCGTCGTAGTTCTGGGTCAGCGCGACCTGCGAGGTGCCCCCGGTCTGCAGGTTCATGCCCGGCGCGTGCAACACGGTGCCGTTCGCGTCGGCGACGGTCACGTCGTCGGGATTCATGTTCGGGATGCTCGACGCAACGAGGTGCACGATCGCGTTCACGGCATCGCCCGAGAGATCTCCGCCGGTGGTCTTGACCAGTACGGCCGCGGTGGCCTTGTCCTCGGACGCGCCCACGAACACGGTCTGTTGCGGGATCGTCAGGGTGACCGTCGCGGCGGACACGGAGTTGATCGACTCGATCGCCTTGGCCAGCTCACCTTGCAGCGCGCGCTGGTAGTCGATGTTGCGCGTGAACTGGTCGGTGGTGATGCCCTGCTTGTCGAGCAGCGCGAAGGAGTCACCCCCCGCCGGAATGTTCTTGGCGCTGAGGTCGATGCGGGTCTTGTCGACCACCGCGCGCGGCACCATGATCGTGCCGCCCCCGCCGGCGATCTGGTACTTGACGTGCTGGGCGTCGAGGGCGGCGGTGACCGCGCCCGCGTCCTGCGACGAGAGTCCGGTGTAGAGCGGCGCGTAGTCGGGCTTCGCCGCCCATTTCATGAACGTCATGCCCGCGAGCACCACGGCGACGACGCCGAGGATGGTCATGGCCTTCTGGCCGGGGGTGAAGCCGTCGACGAATCGCTTTCCCTGTTGCTTGAGACGATCCACGTCGACGACGGGCATCAGATCTGCATCCCCATGATCTGGTTGAACGCCTCAACCGCGCGGTCGCGCACCGCGACCGTGATCTCGGTCGTGAGCTGCGCTTCCGTGGCAGCAATCGTGTAGTTGTGGATGTCGGTGAGGTTGCCGGTCGCGGCCGTCTGCGCGAGTGAGTCGGCGGCGCCCTGCGTTCCCTGCAGCGCGTCGAGCGCCTGCGAGAACACGTTGCCTACGTTGCCGGTCGAGTTCGCGGTGCCGGCGGCCGCGGCGCTGCCCTGGGTGACGGGCGCGATCGAGCCGATCCCTGCTGCGCTCAATGCTCCGGCGATCGGTGTCACTGCCATCGCTACCGTCCGTTGATGTCGAGGGCTTGCTGGTACGAGCTCTTGGCGCGGTCGATGACGGCGAGGTTCAGCTGATAGCCGCGTTGGGCGATGATGAGGTTCGTCATCTGGTCGCCGAGGTTCTCCGACGGCCGGCGTACGAGGCCGTCCTTGTCGGCGAGCGGGTTGGTCGGGTCGTACGTCACCATTCCGGTTGCGTCGCCGTACTCGACCTTGACGGGCGCGACTCCGCCGCCGACTCCCACCGGTAGGCCCGGGGTGCTCGGGATCTCCTGGGCGACGATGAACTTCTCCTGGTACGCGGAGGAGCTCATCGGCTTCACCGTGTTGATGTTCGCGATGTTGTCGGATATCGCGTTCATCCAGATCTGGTGCGTCGTGAGCGCGGACGACGCGATCTCGAACGTGGGGAACATGGAGCTCATCAGAGGTCCTGTCTCGTCGAGTCGTGCAGGATGCGGAACTTGTTGTTCATCTCCTGCGTTGCGAGCTGATACTTGAGGCCCGTGTCGATCATCTGGATCGTCTCCTTGTCGACGGAGACGTTGTTGCCGTTGATGTTCGCGGGTCGGAGGTCGCGGCCGTCGTGATCTGAGCCTGGCGGGGATCTCCGCTCGCGATCGCGGCGCTGAGGCTGTCCTCGAAGCTCACCGTCTGGGCGGTGTAGCCGGGAGTCTCCGAGTTCGCGAGGTTCGTGGACTCGATGCGTTGGCGCGCCGCGAGACCGTCCAGTGACGACTGGATCGCTTGCATCGTGAGGTCGAGCACGAGCTTGCCTTCTGCTGTGCGACCGTCCTGGCACGCGAAGGCGAAACGTCCCTGCTCCGCCCGTGGTGAACCGAGTCTGAGATCGGCGTCCGCCCAGAGGACTTGAGCAGTCAGGACCTGCTTGTTGAAGGGTTTGTTGCATCGGTGTACCGGCTCGCGCCGGTAACGGTGCTTTTTGATCGGTTGCGGTTCCGATCGGCGAGCGCGATGCCGATCGGGAGTGTGTGACGGGCGGCATGCACTCCGACGAAATCGTTCCTTCCGGCAACGAGGCGTTCGACCGGGCGCGCGACTATCTCGCGCACCTCCGGGAGGAGGAAGCCCTCGACTGGTTCCAGATCGCGGCCGACGCGGCCGACGACCCCGAGGTCCGGGCGTCAGCCGCGGCGTTCGTCGCCGGGATCCTCTTGTCGCGCGGGCGCCCGTGGGAGGTCACGGTGTGGGCGGGCATCGTGCGCGACAACTCGCGGCACCCCGATCTCGGCAACCTCCTCGATGCGGCCGCGCACCTGCAACTCGGTGAGGTCGAGCCGGCCCGGGTGCTCCTCGCGGGTGCCTCCGAACCGACCGACCGCTGGTTCCCGGCTTCGGCCACCGCTGCTCGCGTCGCTCGGGCGCACGTGCTGTATCTCGACGGGGACATCGCGGCCGCCACCGCGGAAGTGCTCGCCGCGTTCGAGGCCGATCCGTTCGCGGCCGACGTCTGGGACGCGTTCGCCCGCCTGTGCGCGGAGACCGACTTCGACCCGGCCGGGTTCGTCGACCGGATCCCTGACGACCGCGTGCTCGAGATCCTGGCGTCGTTGCGGGCCTCGGCTCCGAAGGGTGTCGATCGCATCGCCGAGCTCGTCTGGCAGCGACATACAGGCGATCCGCGGGTGCTCGCGTTGGTGCCGTCGTTCGCGGCCAAGCTCGACAACATGCGGGCCCTCGAGTGGTCGGCGCGCATCCGCGCGACCGGCATGGGTCGGCTGTGCCCCTTGCTCGACCGGGCGAACGAGGCGTCGGTCCCCGCCCCGGAACGGGTGCTGGCCGCCGCGCTCGTCCACGTTTCGTTCGGCGACAACGGCGCCCGCGACGCTCTGACCCGGGCCGTACCCGCGCTGACCGACACCGAGCTACCCATGAGTCTCCGGGAGGTGTGGGCGCTCGCGGGGATGCTCGCGGAGACGGTCGTCGTCGCCGGCGCCACGACTCCGGCCCGCTCGCTGCGGCTCGCGTCGGTGCTGTTCGAAGGGGGCGCCCGGAGCGAGGCCTACTCCGTGCTCGTGCACGGTTTGTCGTTCGAGTCCGCCGACGCCCTGACGACGGAGACGGTCGTCGAGTTGATGCCGCTGCCCGTGCTCGAAGGCCTCGCCGCGGAAGCGGAAGCGCGGGGCGAACCGGACGTCGCCGGCATCCTCGAAGCGGTTGCCGTCGTTTCCGCGTCCGTGTGATCGTTTCCGCGTCCGTGTAGTCGAGTCAGCCCGAGCGCTCGTTCATCCGAAGCGTTGGCGTGCGTGCGTCACGAGGGCGCCGGCAGCCGGTGTCGCCGGTCCGTCGGCTCGCCAGATCACTTCGAGCCGGCTGCGCAGGCGGGGTTCCACGATCGCGAGGCCGTGGAGATCGGCTTCGAGCCCGATCGTCATCGACTCGCTGAGCACCGCGATGCCGAGACCGCGGACGGCGAGCCCGGCGACGACGTCGGGCGCGCTCGCCTCCAACGCGACGCGCGGTTGGACCCGGGCGGCCGCGCACGCGTTGTCGAACGCGGTGCGCACCCCGGTGCCGCGCGGCAGGCATACGAGATCGTGCTCCGCGAGAGACCGCAGAGGGATGGTCGCGCGGGACGCGAGCGGGTCGGCGTGCGTCACCGCGGCGACGAGCGCCTCGTCGACGATCACACTCGAGCCGAGATCGGCAGGAGTCGGTCCGGCCATCCCCACCAGGGCGAAGTCGAGACGGCCGCCGCGTACCGCGTCGACAAGGACGTCGGACGTGTCCTCGGTCAGGGTGATGTCGATGCCGGGATGGGTGGCGTGGAAATCGGCGAGTTGGTCGAACAGGCCTCGGAACCCGCACGCAGTGACCATTCCGACCGACACGTGGCCGTGCACGAGACCGGTCAGTTCGTCGACGGCCTCGCGCACGGCGGTCCCGGCGGCGAGTGCGGCGCGTGCGTGCGGGAGTACGACCGCGCCGGCGTCGGTTAGGCGCACGGTCTTGCCCGATCGGTCGAAGAGCGGCTGGCCGAGTTCCTGTTCGAGGGCGCGGACCTGCGCACTCACGCCCGACTGGCTGATGTGGACGCGCTCGGCCGCCCGGGTGAAATTCGCGGTCTCGGCGACGGCCACGAAGTACTCCAGTTGGCGCAGCTCCATGAGTAAAGATTCTAGTAGCGATACAAACCAGCTGTTGGACTTCTGGTATCGGCTCCGGGAAGATAGGAGGCGACAACCCCGACGGCTCGACCCAGGAGAACACGATGACCGACCGTGAGACCGCGCGGACGCCGGAAGACCTGACCCGGCTCTTCGTCCACCGCGCCAACGCCGGCGACGCCGAAGGCATGGCCGCGCTCTACGAACCCGCCGCCGTCATGGCCTTCCCGCCGGGTTCGACGACAACGGGTCGCGACGCGATCCAGGCGCTGTTCGAGAAGATGGTCGCACGCCGCCCGCACTTCGAGCCGGAACCCCCGCTACCTACGGTGCACTGCGGCGACCTCGCGCTCGACGTCGACGCCACCGAAAGACGACGCGGGCGCTCGCGCCCAGGTCGTGCGCCGCCAGGCCGACGGCAGCTGGCTCCGGCTGATCGATCAGCCCGAGTTCAAGCGGGACTGACGCTGTCGCTGGTCGCGAAGTCGGCCATGGAGATCGCTCGCTACGGCGCGATGGGGCCTGGGTTGCGAAAAGGCGCCCATGATCCGCAACCATGCGATGCGACCGTCGACGACGCTGAAGTACGCCTGTTGTTCGATGACGAACGAGCCGTTCACCGATCGAGCTGTCGCCGCACGCCGGCGGTTCAGCCGGCGGCGATGGGCTTGACGTCGACGTGGGCGTTGATCGCGACGAGGTCGGGACGCGAGCGCAGCAGTGTCACCACTGCCCGCCAGTCGCTCGCCCGGTCGCCCAACTCGGCGACCACAGCATCGAGCAGTTCGGCGTCGGCGGGCTCGTCGAGGGTGATGCGCAGGTCGACGCTCGAGGGGTCGAGCGCGACCGTCGCGCGGCGGAATGCGTCGGGACGAGACGTGATGTACGACGTCACGTGGGCGCGGTTCGCGCCGGTCGCGAGCGGGTCGATGCGGCGCAGCGCGGCCACCGAGACGACTTCGACGTCGAAGCCGTGCGCGACGGTCGCGTCGTGATCGGTCGTCACGTAATCGAGTCGGCCGGGGACGAAGCGATGTCCGCACCGCGCGACGATGTGCGGGTCGAGCAGCGGGCAGTCGGCGGTCAGGCGGATGATCGCGTCCCGATCGTCGGCGCCGACCGCGTCGACGGCGAGCAGGAACCGGGTGAGCACGTCGTCGACGGGACCCCGCACGACCGTGGCGCCGAGTTGCAACGCGAGCGTCGCGACCTCGTCGTCGCCGGGATCGGTGGTCGTGGCGACCACGATCTCGTCGCAGACCCCGCTGCGCCGGGCCGCGCCCACGACCCACGCGAGCACGGGCCGTCCGCCCAGGTCGCGCAACACCTTGCGGGGGAGGCGCGGTCGAGCCGGTCCGAGCCTGGATGACCGCGATCAGGCGAGGCATCGGCTCAACGTCTCCACGACGCGGTCCTGGTCGTGCTCCGAGAGCCCGGGGAACAGCGGCAGCGAGAGGAGCCCGGCGTACGCCCGCTCCGTCTCGGGGTAGTCGGCGCGGGTCCGCCCGGTGTCGCCGTACAGCGGATGCGCGTAGATGGGAACGTAATGCACCTGTACCCCGATCCCCGCCGCGTGCATCGCGTCGTAGACCGCGCGTCGCTCGGGGACGCGTACCGCGAACAGGTGGTACGCGTGCCGCACGCCTGGCGGCGCGGTCGGCGGCAGCTCGATGGGCAGCGGCGCGAGCAGATCGCGATAGCGCGCCGCGAGCTCGTTGCGGCGCTCGATGAACCGCGCCAGCTTCCGCAGCTGACTCGTGCCCAACGCGGCCTGCATGTCGGTGAGGCGGTAGTTGTACCCCAGGCTCTCGATCTCGTAGTACCAACCGCCATGTTCGGGACGGCGCACCATGCCGTGCGAGCGGAAGTGGCGCAGCGCGGCGGCGAGGTGGTCGGAGTTGGTCGTGACCGCCCCGCCCTCACCCGTTGTGATCGCCTTCACCGGGTGGAACGAGAACGTGCAGAGATCGGACCGGGCGCAGTTGCCGACGGGGCCGTCGGGTGTCGTCGCGCCGAGCGCGTGGGCCGCGTCCTCGATGACGACCCGGGGTCGGCAGGTGAGTGCGGCGAGGTCGACTGGCAATCCGGCGTAGTGGACGGCGACCAGCGCGTCGCACCGTCCGACCGTGGCCGGATCGAGATTCAGCGTCTTCGGGTCGATGTCGACGAAGTCGGCGCGCGGCACCGACGAATCGCGCACAGTTCGCGCTCGCGACGAACGACAGCGGCGAGGTAAGGACCCGGTCGCCGGGCCCGATGCCGGCGGCGGCGATCGCGCCGTGCAGGGCCGCGGTCCCGTTGGCGAAGGCCACGGCGTGGCGGGCGCCGGTCTGCGCGCACAGCGCCTGCTCGAACTCGTCGACTGCCGGTCCGCCCGTCACCCAGTCGCCGCGCAGTACGGCAGTGACCGCGGCGACGTCGTCGTCGTCGACGAGTTGGTGGCCATACGGGATCACACGTCTCAATTCGGCGTTCTTCTCGCCGATCTGAGTCGGTGAGGACCAACCCGGCGCCTGGTATCCCGTGCCGCGATCACTGTGAGCGGTCGCGAGGTGGGTCCGGGGCAGCCGTGCTACGTGATTGCCGAGGCGGGCTCGAACCACAACCGTGATCTCGGGATCGCCCGCAAGCTGATCGACGTCGCGGCCGAGGCCGGTGCCGACGCGGTGAAGTTCCAGACGTACTCGGGCCGGACGCTCTATTCGACGAAGACCCCGCGCTTCGACTTCCTCGACGACGAGCTCGCGGCCAAGCCCGCGCACGAGCTGCTCGAAGAGATCGCGCTCCCGCGCGGAGTGGCAACCGATCCTCGCCGAGCACTGTCGCGAGCAGGGCATCGAGTTCATGTCGTCGCCGTTCGACCGCCAGGCGGTCGACGAGCTCGACGCGCTCGGCGTGGGGGCGTTCAAGATCGCCTCGTTCGAGCTGGTCGACCTCCCGTTCATCCGCTACGCGGCGGCGAGGCGCCGCCCGCTCATCCTGTCGACGGGCATGGCGAACCTGGGCGAGATCGAGGAGGCCGTCGCCGCGGCGCGCGATGCCGGCTGCGACGAGATCGCACTCCTCCAGTGCGCGTCGTTGTACCCGGCGCCTGCGCACGTGATGAACCTGCGATCGATCCCGGCGATGCAGACCGCGTTCGGATTGCCCGTGGGGCTCTCGGACCACACCAACGGGACCCACATCGCGGTCGCCGCGGTAGCCCTGGGCGCGTGCATCGTCGAGAAGCACTACACCCTCGACCGCACGATGCGCGGTCCCGACCATCCGTTCGCGGCCGAGCCCCAGGAGTTGCGCGACCTCGTCGCGCACATCCGCGACGCGGAAGCGGCCCTCGGCGACGGGGTCAAGCGGGGTCCGTCTCCCGAGGAGTCCGAGGAGATGTACGCGAAGGCGCGGCGTTCCGTCGTGGCCGCGACCGCGATCCCGGCGGGCACCGTGATCACCGCCGACATGTTGACCGTGAAGCGGCCGGGTCACGGCGTGAAGCCGAAGTTCATCGAACTGCTCGTGGGCCGGGTCGCGCGCACCGACATCGAAGACGACGACGTCGTGACCTGGGACATGGTCTAGCGACACCCCGACGGGTGACGGAAGCACGGAGTGAGGACAACCTTGTGAAGATCGTTTGTGCATTCGACGAGGGACCCGGCATCGGGTTGGGCCATCGCCGCCGGGTCGAAGGCCTGGCCCACGAGCTCGACGTCCTCGGCTTCGACGTCGACATGCACGTGCTCGGCGGCGATGCCGTCGTCGGCGACATCGTGCTGTTCGACTCGTACCGGTTCCGAGCCGACGACCGGACCCGCGTCCGCGCCGGTCTCGTCATCGCGATCGACGACCTCGAACGCGACCTCGCGGTCGACCTCGTGATCGACCCCGATCCGGGTGCAGACGCGCGGGTGCATTCCACCGCGGCCGCCGTCGTCGCCGGCGGCGCCGTACGCCCTGATCGATCCGACGCTGCGGACCTTTGCCGTCGCGCCGGTGCGCGAAGTCGTGGAGTTGTTGTTGGTGACGACAGGAGGCTCCGACGCCGAAGGGCTCGGGAGCCGGGTCGCGGTCGGCCTCGCCGACGTGCTGCCGGGAACACAGGTACGTCAGGTCGTCGGGCCGTGGGGGCTCGGCACCGACGACGAACGGGTCGAGATCGTCCACGCACCCGACGGCCTCGGTCCGGAGCTGGCTGCGGCTGATGTCGTCGTCACCGCGGGCGGCGTCACGATGCTCGAGGCGTGCTGTCTCGGACGTCCGACCGTTGCGTTCTCGATCGCCGCGGGCCAGGGACGCGCGCTGGCCGGCGCCGCGCACGTCGGCGCGGTGGTGGCGGTAGACGTCGGCTCCGCGGCCGACGTCGCGGCGCGCCTGGCGCGCGACGTCAACGCGCGCAGCCGTTTGTCGACGTCCGCGCGCGTCCTCGTTGACGGTCAGGGTGCGGCGCGCGTCGCCGCGGTCATCGCGGGCATGTCCCGCCACGGTGTCCACGCTCGCTGACCGGTGAGCACGAGCCGGCGCGTCTCGTCGGCGCCGACCTCGAAGAGCGCGTCGACGATCGAGAGGTGCGAGACGAATTCGTCCGCGCGGCGTTGCGGGTACGGCTGGGGCTCGAAGTCCTGGAATCCGACCTCGAGCTCGGCGACGGGGAACACGCCGTCTTCGTGCATGTACTCGAACGAGCCCCGGGCGCAGAGGTACGAGCGCGCGCCCGCTCGGTGCAAGAGGTCGAGCACGCGGTCGGATCGCCGACCGCACGAGCCGATCTCGGACGACCGGCGCCATTCCGGCGCGAAGCCGAGCAGACCGGCGACGAGTCGGATGAACGCGATGTTCATGTCGGCGACCGACCCGAAGGGGGTGTCGATCCAGGCGTCGATCTCCGGTCGGAGGGCGGTGTGGTGGGAGGCCCGGCCGTAGCTCTGGTCGAGCGTCGTCTTCAGCACCCGGCGCCACTTGTCGCCGACGATCGGCGCCGCCGCAGCCAGGGTCGGGTACTCGCCGTCGCGGGGATGGGAGACGGGCAGGCTCATCCACATCGGGCTGCCGTCGGCGGCCCGGATGCGGTTTCGCTGGTGGAACGAGTGCCGCTGGAACTGGAAGTCGTCGAGGAGCACGAAGACGTCGGCCGCGGCTACCAGCCCGAAGAATCCCTGCCAGGGCAGGAACGGTGGCTGCATCAAGGCGACGCGGGGGTACTCCACGACTCTCCATCGGCGGCGAAATCTGTCGATAGAGAAGTATGACTTCGACCAAGACGGGCACCGGCGAAGCGGGCCGGCTCGAGGAACTCTGGGCAGGCGACTTCGGCAACCAGTACGTCGACCGCAACCTCTCGGCCTACGACCGCCGGGGCGAGTTCTGGCTGCCCCTGCTCGACGAGCTGAACCCCGAGAGCGTGCTCGAGGTCGGCTGCAACGTGGGCGGCAACCTGCAGTGGATCACCCAGCGGGTCGACCCGAGCCAGGTGACCGGGGTCGACGTGAACGCCAAGGCGCTGCGTCTGCTCGACCGGCGCGTACCGGGTGTGCGCGGCATCAACAGCCCGGCGCGCGACCTTCCCGTCTCCGACCGCTCGATCGACCTCGTCTTCACCATGGGCGTCCTCATCCATCAGCCCGAGGAAACGCTCGAGAAGGTGATGAGCGAGATGGTGCGGGCATCGAGTCGCTACGTCTTCTGCGGCGAGTACTTCGACACCGAAACCGTCGAGGTGCCCTACCGCGGTCACGCCGGCGCCCTGTTCCGGCGTGATTACGGCAAGCTCTTCGCCGAGTTGTTCCCGTTCGATCTCACGCTGATCCGCGAGGGCTACCTGAGCCCCGAGGACGGGTGGGACCGCGTCACGTGGTGGTTGTTCGAGCGTTCGTGATCACGACGCGGGAGCGCTGCCGTACATCAGCGATCCCGGTGTGGTGAGCAACTCGCCCGACTCGAGCCAGGTCTTCAGGCCCGAGAGCACCATCGGCCAACCGCCGTACAGCTGATCGTTCGCGCCTTCGCGCATCTGGTCGTGCGTGAGCGTGAGCCGGCACGAGTCGCCGACGGGTTCGATCTCCCACGTGATCCGCGATACGCCTTCGGCCTTCGCCTCGTCGCTGAACATGGCGACCATGTTCTGCACGAGCCGGCGGGGCGGATCGACCTCGAGGTTCTCGCCCTCGCCGAGGAGGTACTCGCCGTTCGGCCCGGCCATCATCGTGAACTTCGAACCGGGCGACCAGTCGGAGTGGATGCCCGCGCCGAAGTTGTACTTGGCGCGGATGTTCGGGTTCGTGATCGCGTCCCAGAGGCGTTCGGGCGTCGTGCGGATGTAGATCTCGAAGACCTTTTCCATGGTCCTGGGCTCCAGGGTCTTGGGCTCCATCGGGTTCTCCAATCGGGATTTCAGGTCGCTCAGGTGCGCGGCCCACGGCTCGGCGAACTTGGTCACCCATCGGTCGTGGACGAGCCGGATCGGGACCGGGTTCAAGAAGTGCAACTTCTCGCGGCCCCGGCGCCGGGTGACGACGAGGCCGGCGTCCTCCAGTTGCTTCAGGTGCTTCATCACGCCGAAGCGGCTGATCTCGAACCGGGCCTCCAGCGCGCTCAGGGTCTGTCCGTCCTCGCGGAAGAGCTCGTCGAGCAAGCTCCGCCGGGTCGGATCGGCCAGCGCCTTGAACACCTCGTCCACGCC
The DNA here is from genome assembly GCA_963761055.1 of uncultured Actinomycetes bacterium. Lineage (GTDB taxonomy): Bacteria > Actinomycetota > Acidimicrobiia > IMCC26256 > PALSA-610 > PALSA-610. The sequence goes on from CAVXFO010000003.1 coordinate 198,208, forward strand.
CTCAGAATATGTGACCAAACAGTCACATGTCAAGGTCCCGAGCGCAAACCTGCGTGAGTTACCGGCACATGCTGCCGGCAACTCTGGCCGGGTACAGCTACGGGGTCGGCAACAGGTCGCGGAGCTCGTCGACGGTCATCCACGCGGGGTTGTTGTCGCTCGAGTAGCTGAAGCCGTCGTCGACGGGCCGACCGATGATGTTCGAACCCTTGGCGTCCCACCACGAATGCTCGGGCAGCACGACGAACACCGAACCGGCGTCGATCGCGTGGCGTGCCTCGTCCGAGGTGATCAGGATCTCGTGCAACTTCTCGCCGGGGCGTATCCCGATGCGTTCGTGGGGCACGTCGGGCGCGATCGCCCGCGCGAGGTCGACCACGTGCATGGACGGGATCTTGGGGACGAACACCTCGCCGCCCTCCATGTTCTCGAGCGCGTAGAGCACGAGGTCGACGGCCTGCGGCAGCGTGATCCAGAAACGGGTCATGCGCTCGTCGGTGATCGTGATTCGACCGTCGCGTTCGAGCTGCTGTTGGAACACCGGGACCACGGAGCCACGCGAACCGACGACGTTGCCGTAACGCACGCACGCGAATCGTGTCTGGTGCTGAGCGGCGTAGGCGTTGCCCTGCACGAAGATCTTTTCGGCGCACAGCTTCGTGGCGCCGTAGAGGTTCACGGGGTTGACGGCCTTGTCAGTGGAGAGCGCGACGACCCGCCGCACGCGCCCGTCGATGGCCGCGTCGACGACGTGTTGCGCACCCAAGACGTTCGTGCGCACCGCTTCGAACGGGTTGTACTCGCACGCGGGAACCTGCTTCATCGCGGCCGCGTGCACGACGATGTCGGCCCCGTCGACGGCGCGGGTCATCCGCGAGCGGTCGCGCACGTCGCCGATCAGGTAGCGCACCTGGTCGTCGCCGAACCGGTCGCGCATCTGCGACTGCTTGAGCTCGTCGCGCGAGTACACCCGTACCGTGGCGTCGGGCCAGCAGGTGGTGATCCGCTGCACGAACGCGTTCCCGAACGAGCCGGTGCCGCCGGTCAGCAGGATCGTGGAGCCGTTCAGGTCGAGCACGTTGTCTCCTCGTGGATCATCGAGACGCGGTGGGCCGCGCTCTTCAGGACCGCGTCCCAGTCCTCGTTCGGCATTCGTGATGCGACGGCGATCGACGGTTGCCACGGCATGCGGCCCGAGCCGAGCTCGCCCCAGCCGTACCGGTTGCCCATGGCCACGGTCGGAACCCCCAACCCCCCGCTGAGCATCGCGACCGCGTTGAAGGGGGCGACAACGAGATCGAGCGCGGACATCAGCGCCACGACCTCGTCGAAGTCGTTCATGAGGTCGAGCCAGTCCCAGCGATTGATGCACACGCCGAAGCGCGTCTCCGCGTCGCGTAGCTCGCGGTTGCAGTTGTCGTACTGGAGGTTGACCCAGGTGACACCCGGCGTCGCGAAGATGCCACCCCACTCCTCGAGCCGCGTGTATTCGAGTCGTCGTTCCGCGGTCTGGATCTTCGAACGCCAACTGATACCGACGTACGGCGCCGGCCCGACCTCGGCCAGGCGTTCTTTCCACGCCGCGACACGCTCGGGATCGGCAACCAAGTACGACGCCCGATCCGGGAACGCGTCGATGCTCGGGCGGAGCCACCGGATGAGGCTCCCGGCCGGGCTGGCGCGATCGAAGTCGTGCATCGACTCACGGCGCGTCTCGTCGTGGGTCTGGGCGCGTACCTCCGCGCCGGGGAACGATCGGGCGAACAAGGGAACGAGGCGCGTGTCGCATTCCACGATGACCTCGCGTGCGCGGTCGACGAGGTCGGGATACATCGAGGCCAGCATGAGCTCGTCGCCGACTCCCTGTTCCCGGTAGACCAGCACGCGCGCGTCGGTGTCGGCGGTCGTCCACTGCGGGACGCTCACGTCGCGTTCGATTCCACGCAACCCGCCTTGGATCGCGCGGTCCCACGGATCGAACGCCTCGTCGAGGCGGCCCGCGGACAGCAGCGCGTATCCGAGATATCCGTGGAACCCGTTGTTGTCGGGCTCGCCCGCGATCGCCTCGTGGAAGTGCGCGACCGACTCGTCGAACCGGCCGAGCTGCATCAGCACGACACCGACGTTGCTGTGCGCGGCCGGGCTCCCGCCCGCCAGCTCCAGCGCGCGGGTGATCATCGCGAGCGATTCGTCGAGCTGACCGAGCATTCGCTGGTTGTTACCGAGAACGGTCCACATCGCGTGGTCGTCGACGCATCCGAGCTCGATCGCGCGGCGCAGTGAGACTTCCGCACTGTGCAGTCGACCGAGGTGGTGCAGGATCTCGCCGAGCACGCCGTGGTTGGGACCGAAACCGGGTTCCACCATCACGGCCCGGCGCATCGCGGCCGCGGCCTCGTCGTAGCGCTCGAGATCCTTGAGTGTCTGGCCGAGGTTGTGCCACGACTGCCACGAGCGTGGTGAGAGCGTTGTGAGGGTGCGGAGCATCTCCTCGGCGGCCCGCAATCGCCCGACGCGCCGCAGCACGTTGGCGTAGTTGTTGTAGAAGCCGAGGGTTGCCGCCGAAGGCGGCCCGATGCGCGGCGCCGCGGTGTCGAACAGGTCGACGGCGCGGTCGAGCTCGTTGCGGTCGGCGAGGAGCGCGCCGAGCAGCTGGGTCGCCCGTTCGTCGTGTGGACGCACGTCGAGGACCGCTCGCAGCGTTGTCTCGGCCGCGGCGGTGTCCCGGCCTTCGCACTCGCGTTCCGCGCGGGCGAGAAGCTCGTCGAGCGGAACGGCGGCAGATCGACCCGCGGGTCGCCGCGCTCGCGTGCTCCTCGGCTTGCCGCTCAAAGCTCCGCCTCCCCAACCGTCCGTCGCCTCCCAATCGGCCGGAATCGCCCACGGGTGAGGAGACCCGGATGTCGGGAGGCCGGTCGGCGACCCTCCGGTCAGGTGCTCCGGTCAGGTACTCGGGTCAGGCCTTCGCTTCGAAGTGGATCTCACGCTCGGCCGCCGGCATGCGGGGCAGCCGCCGGATCTCGCGGCGGACCCGGGCCTGCTCGTCCTCGAGCCGTTCCTCCAGGGCGGCACTGCGGTCGACGATCGCCTGCGCCCGGGCGGCGAGCTCGGCCGGCATGGGCCCGCCGGGAGCGGCCGGGACGAAGGGCGCGACCGTGACCGGCTCGCCGCGCTCGAGTGCGGATGCGGCGGCGTCGATCCGGGCCGCGCATTCGTCGAGGACACCGGCCCACGACGACGTCACGCGCGGCTACCGGTCGCGTTCGGGACGATTCCCGCGGCCTGCGTCCATGCGTCGCGCAGCGGCCGGATGAGCTCGCGGCTGCTCGCGACCCGCGCCGCGTCCTTGTCGACGTTCGCGCCGACGAGCTCGAAGAGCAGGAACACGTAGAGGTCCTTGAGTTGCCGCGCCGCGGGCCACTGGTCGACGTCGAGCGTGTCGTGCAGCTCGGAGACGATCGACTGTGCATGGATGAGGCACTCGTGTGCGGTCGCGGGTTCGACGCTCGTGATGGCCTGCTCCGCTCGTTCGAGGTCGACTGTCAGGCGGTCGTACAGCGCCACGATCATCCGGGCCGGCGACATGACGTCGACGGTGTTGCTGACGTAGGCCGCGCGTAGCAGCGTCTGGTTCATCGGGAATCCGTTCCCTGGGGAGTTGGCTGGAGAGTTGCCTGAAGTGTTCGTCGTCACTACTTGCCGTTCGAACTGGTCATCGACGTGATCTGGTTGGTCAGGAAGGTTCCCTGCGACTTCAGCGTCGCGATCGTGCTCTCGAGCGCGGCGTACGTCGCTCGCAGCGACGTTTCGTACGCAGTCACGTGGAGCTCCATCGACGCGACCTGGTCGTTGACGAACTTGATCCGCGCCTTGAAGTCGTTCTCCGACGACGTGATGTATCCCGACAGCGGGTCGGAGGCGTTCGTGATCGAAGTCTGCACCCGCTGCGCGAGCCCCGGTGTGTACGTGAAGTTCCCGAGGTCGCCGGTGGCCGTGCCGGTCACCTTGATCGCGAGTCCGCTCAAGGTGGTGTCGGCGAACGGCACCATGAGCTGCTGGCCGGAGCCGGTGGCGACGACGCCGTTGATGGTTCCTTGCACGTCTTGGCCCGTGTGGTTCGCGTAGCCGCTCGCGGACCAGTCGACGTCGAAGCCGGCCGCGCTGCCGTACTGCGTCGTCGCGATCCGGACCCCGGAACCGGTGTTCGTCGCCTGCAGCTGGAACCCCGCGCTCGCGAATGCGGCGTTCAGGCCCTTGACGACGTCGTCCTGGGTATCGCCGTCCTTCACGGCGTACGACACCTCCGTCGTGCCGACGCGCACCTTGACGGTCGGGTTCGACGCGGGCGGCCACACACCGGTGAGGCCGACCGATGTTGCCTGGCTCGCGGCCTGCGTGACGTTGACGTCGTAGCTGCCGGCGACGGCGCGGTCGCCGGCCGACACGAACTGCACGTTGTTGTTGTCGGACGAGCCGCCCTGGGCGAACAGCTTCGTCACGCCGCTCGGGTCGGCGGCGAACGCGGCGAGGAACTTGGTGCGATCGAAGGTGAACATGCCGGTCTTGTCGATCGAGACGCCGGCGAGTCCGGGGCTCTTCGGGTTGGCGCCGGCGACGGTCCCGATCACAGAGTTCGTGAGCGCGGTCATCAGCTGGTTGGCGGTGGCGTCGCCGGTGAGCGGCGAGCCCGAGTTCGATGTCGGGTCGTACTTCGTGAGCCCGTCGACCGTGGTCTGCACGCCGTTGGCCGCGTCGACGAGCGCCTGCACCTTGTCGGCGATGCTCGCGTCGTCGCGGCCGACGGTGACGGTGACCGCGCTCGTGCTCTCCTGTAGGAGGTTCACCGTGATCCCGGGCAGGAGACCGCTCACGGAGTTCGTGTCCGACGTCACCGTGTACGACCCGGGCCCACTCCCGACGGTGACCTGCGCGTCCTTCGCCGTCGAGAGCTCGAGGAATCCGCCGACGTTGTCGTTGAACGCGGAGGAGTCGATGTTCTCGCCGTTGAGCGCGCCCGCGTGGTTCGCCGTGAGCTGGAGCCGGAACGAGTTGACGCCGACCTGCACCGCGGACGCGGTTACCCCGGCCCCGGCGGCATTGATGTTCCCGACGACCGTCGCGAGGCTGCCGTCGCCGGTGCTCACGTTGTTCCCGGTCACGGTTCCGGTGGTGAGACCACCCGCAAGTGCCGCGGTGATCGTGCCCGCGGCTGCGTTGAGCGTGATGCTCTGGCCCGCGTCGAGGCTGTTGAACGTTTGGTTCGCGCCCCCGTCCACCTGGAGGACGCCGTCCGTCCCGGTGTGTGCGGCGCCGTCAGTCGACAGCGAGAGCGCGCCGAGCGCGGTCCCGCCGGTCACCTGCAGCGTCGCCTGCGAACCTTGCCTCGTGGTGTCGAGCTTCAAGGTCCCCGCGCCGGTGAGCGACGCGGTGACGGGCGCGCCGGCCGACGTGGCCGCGGCCTGCACTGCCTGGGCGAGCTGGCTGGACGTGTACGTGCCGTGGGCGAGCGTGAGCGTCGTCGGTGTTCCGTTGATGCTCAGTTGCAGCGAGTCGTTGGTGCCGTCGACGACCGTCGAGCCCGCGAGCGGGAGTCACCGGCCTTCGTGGCTGCGCTCGACGCCTGCGAGACCGTGATCGTGTGCGCGCCGGTGGCGAGCGCGTCGTCGGAACGGAAAGTCGAGAATCCGAGGGCACGACCGCCGGCCGCGACGAACACGGCGTTGTGCGCGGCGACGGTGGTGGTCGTGTCGGTGATGACGTTCGTCGAGCGCACGCTGCCGGCGGTGGCGAGCGCATCGACGTTGAAGGAGAGTGTGCCGCTGAAGTTGCCGCTGCCGGCAGTGACCGACGCGATACTCGCGTTCGACGATGTCGCCGTGAGGGAGTTCCACGCGGCGGGGCGGGCCAGCGCCAGCGCCGCGGTGGTGAGCGCGGACAGACCGGTGCGGATCAGGCCGTAGCTCTGGAGTGCGAGCGACGCGAGCGCCCCCTGGTTCTTGATCGGGTTCTCGAGCGCCCGTTCCGATGCGACCAGCGCGGAGATGATCGCGTTCGTGTCGAGACCGGTCGCGAGACCGCCGATCGACTGGCTCCCGGCGCCCGACACCGTCTGGATGAGCGACGACGTGGGGTCCGTGGTCGTCGGCGTCGTTGTGAGCGTGGTTGTCGGAGTCGTCGACGTCGTGCTCCCGATCGAAGTCACTTCGGTCACCGCCTTCTGCTACGTGCGCCCCTCGCGGCAGCGCCGACGACTGTCCCGCGACGGCGCTTCCGCGAAGGGGTGGGGGAGTTGCCTCCCCCACGCCTCCGTGTGTTCTTTCGGCCGTTTGGCCTCGGAACTGATCACTATCTGTGGCTCAGATCCCTGAAGTTCGGTCCTACTGGAGGAGCTTCAGGATGCTCTGCGGTGCCGAGTTCGCTTGGGCGAGCATGGCGGTACCGGCCTGGAGCAGGATCTGGTCCTTGGTGAAGTTGACCATCTCCGATGCCATGTCGGTGTCACGGATGCGGCTCTCCGAAGCGGAGAGGTTTTCCGTGGTGACCTGCAGGTTGGCGATGGTCGACTGGAACCGGTTCTGGTCCGCACCGAGTTGACCACGAAGCGCCGACACCGACGAGATCGCGGCGTCGACGAGGGTCGCCGACGTGCTGTTCGTGCTGGTGTTGGTCACGTCGATCGCGGCGAGGGCCGTGTAGGTGGTGTTCGAGCCGCCGGTGATGCGGACGTCGTCGATGGCGACCTGGATCTGGTTCGCGGCCGTGACGTTCGCGCCGACCTGGAACACGCCGCCGGCGGTGTTCGCCACCGAAGCGGCACCGCTGGTCGTGATCGCCTGGGCGATGTCGGAGCCGACGCCGCTGATGGCGATACCGGTGTCGGTGGCGGTGCTGGTACGGGCGAAGTTGACCGTCCACACGCCCGAACCGAGGTCGGTCACCTTGACCTGCACGGCGCCGGTGAAGCCGGCGGCGGCGTCGGTCGCGGTGTTGACGTCGGCTTGCAACCCGGCCTGGAACGAGGCCGCGGTCGTGTACGTGCCGGCGCTGACCGTCACGGTCGTGACCAGGCTGCCCGCGGTGTTGCCCGCGTCCAGGTTCAAGCTGAACTGCACGTCGGCGGTGGTGCCGGTCAACGTCAGCCCGGCCACGTGGCCGGCGGAACCCGAGGTGAGCTGGGCTGCCTGGGCGCCGAAGCTGCCGTCGAGCAGGTTCTGGTTGCCGAATGCCGTGGTGTTACCGATGCGGTCGATCTCGTCGCGGAGTTGGACGATCTCGTTCTGCGCCGCGGTGCGGGCCGTGCTGTCCGAGGACGCGGTGTTGGCGGACTGGACGATCAGGTCGTGGATGCGTTGCAGCATCGAGTTGACCTGGGTCAGTGCGCCTTCTGCGGTCTGTACGACCGAGATGCCGTCCTGGGCGTTCTGGGTGGCGACTTTCAGACCCGAGATCTGCTTGTCGAGGTTCTGGCTGATGACCAGTCCCGACGCGTCGTCGGCCGCCCGGTTGATCCGGTATCCCGACGAGAGCTTCTCGAGGCTGCTCGCCAGCATGTCGTTGGTCTTGTTGAGGTTGCGGTAGGCGTCGAGCGCCATGATGTTCGTGTTGATGCGCATGTGCGCTTCTCCTCCATGAACCGTTGTGGCCCAATCCTTGGGCTCGGTGTGTACGTCCCCGCTGCCTCATGGCATTGGCGATAGTGATGTCTCGGCCTCGGGGAACCGCAGCTGTAGCGGCATTGGTCACGAAACGTCGCGACCACCTGGAATGACCCCTGGAACAACGAGAAGGGGCGCCCCGAAGGGCGCCCCCTCCGTGGAGGTCAGCGGGAGGTGAGCCGCTTACTGGAGGAGCTTCAAGACGGTCTGCGGTGCCGAGTTCGCTTGGGCGAGCATGGCGGTACCGGCCTGGAGCAGGATCTGGTCCTTGGTGAAGTTGACCATCTCCGATGCCATGTCGGTGTCACGGATGCGGCTCTCCGAAGCGGAGAGGTTTTCCGTGGTGACCTGCAGGTTGGCGATGGTCGACTGGAACCGGTTCTGGTCCGCACCGAGTTGACCACGAAGCGCCGACACCGACGCGATCGCGGCGTCGACGAGGGTCGCCGACGTGCTGTTCGTGCTGGGGTTGGTCACGTCGATCGCGGCGAGGGCCGTGTAGGTGGTGTTCGAGCCGCCGGTGATGCGGACGTCGTCGATGGCGACCTGGATCTGGTTCGCGGCCGTGACGTTCGCGCCGACCTGGAACACGCCGCCGGCGGTGTTCGCCACCGAAGCGGCACCGCTGGTCGTGATCGCCTGGGCGATGTCGGAGCCGACGCCGCTGATGGCGATACCGGTGTCGGTGGCGGTGCTGGTACGGGCGAAGTTGACCGTCCACACGCCCGAACCGAGGTCGGTCACCTTGACCTGCACGGCGCCGGTGAAGCCGGCGGCGGCGTCGGTCGCGGTGTTGACGTCGGCTTGCAACCCGGCCTGGAACGAGGCCGCGGTCGTGTACGTGCCGGCGCTGACCGTCACGGTCGTGACCAGGCTGCCCGCGGTGTTGCCCGCGTCCAGGTTCAAGCTGAACTGCACGTCGGCGGTGGTGCCGGTCAACGTCAGCCCGGCCACGTGGCCGGCGGAACCCGAGGTCAGCTGGGCTGCCTGGGCGCCGAAGCTGCCGTCGAGCAGGTTCTGGTTGCCGAACGAGGTGGTGTTACCGATGCGGTCGATCTCGTCGCGGAGTTGGACGATCTCGTTCTGCGCCGCGGTGCGGGCCGTGCTGTCCGAGGACGCGGTGTTGGCGGACTGGACGATCAGGTCGTGGATGCGTTGCAGCATCGAGTTGACCTGGGTCAGTGCGCCTTCTGCGGTCTGTACGACCGAGATGCCGTCCTGGGCGTTCTGGGTGGCGACTTTCAGACCCGAGATCTGCTTGTCGAGGTTCTGGCTGATGACCAGTCCCGACGCGTCGTCGGCCGCCCGGTTGATCCGGTATCCCGACGAGAGCTTCTCGAGGCTGCTCGCCAGCATGTCGTTGGTCTTGTTCAGATTGCGGTAGGCGTCCAGCGCCATGATGTTCGTGTTGATGCGCATCGGTGCTTCTCCTCCATGACCTGCTTGCCCAGATCCCTGGGCTCCTCAATGCACCCCTGTCGATTCTTCGACAGGACTCCCGTCCTCCTCGGCGACCGAATCCTTCTCCTGAGGGTTTCTGGATCTCAGGAGAAGGAATCGGATGCCGGCTCGGACGCGACGTGGCTCGCTCGCCGTCAGGCGTTCGAGATTCCGACCATCTGGCTGGCTGCGATCGGGCGTTCCGACACGCGGTCGCGCGGCGACGAGCCTTCGGCAACCGCCGAGTAGTACGCGGCCTTGCGCCGCGCGACCCGACCGTTCGGGCGCGCTTCGGGCTGCACCGCGTCGGGCTCGAGTTGCGAGTTGATCCCGTCCTTCAAGAGCAGCAGGGCCTCGGCACGCAACTGGGAGATACGTGACTCGCTCACTCCCAACTCGTCCGCGAGGTCCTGCATCGAACGCTCTTCGAAGAAGTAGCCCGCGACGACCCGCTGCAGCCGCTCCGGGAGCGCGTGCACCGCGTCGACGAGGTACGCCTTGCGCTCGCGGTCGAGGATGGCTTCTTCCGGCCCGGCGTCGTTGCCGGCGATGAACGACTCGGCGTCGCCTTCCATTACGAGCGAGTCGTAGTTGAGGACCGTTGCCCGGTGGACGTCGTCGACGAGCTTGTGCACGGTCTCGGTCGGAACGTCGAGCATCGTGGCAACTTCGTCGGGAGTCGGCGTACGGCCGAGCTTGTTCATCAGCTCCTCGTGGGCGGTCTGCAGTCCGCGCGCCCGGGCCCGGACCGAACGGCTGGCCCAGTCGCGGCCCCGCAGCTCGTCGAGCAGCGCGCCCCGGATCCGGGTGGAGGCGAAGCGGTCGAAGGCGATGCCGCGTTCGGGGTCGTAGTTGCGGGCGGCCTGGGCGAGGCCCAGCATCCCGGCCGATACCAGGTCGCTGCGGCTGACGTGACTCGGCACCCGGTGGGCGACCTCCGAGACGACGTATTGCACGAGCGGAAGATGCTGGCGCACGAGGTTGTCCTCGTATGTTGCCCGCTCGATGTCGATGTCAGCCTTCATCGCTGGCTTCACTGCGTGCCCCCCAGAGGTGTTTTGTTCGCAGGTGTCCACTTGGTGTGGATGATGTCGGAGGCAAACTTCGGCGCTTACGGGGTCTGCGCTTGATTGGCCTGAGGGTTGAAAGACTCGACCGCTTTGCGTGGTTATCCGTCGCGTCACTTGTAGTGTGAGCAGATCACGACCGTCGGGAGGCCGGTGTGACGCACGATCCGGGAGGAAACCGGCGCGACTGCGCGATCGTCGCGGACGAGCTCGGGCTGATCCGTTGCGGCATCGGCGCGGTCCTCACGGCCCGGGGCGTCGACGTCGTGGCCGATACCCGGTCCGGCCGCGAGCTCGTGAGCATGGCCGCCGTCGACCGGCCCGACCTGGTCGTGGTCGGGATCCCGGCCGACCTGGATGTTGCCGACGTGGTCCGCCGGATCGTGCGGCTCCGTCCCCACCCCGCGGTCGTCGCCCTCCTGCCCGCGGGCCAGGACCATGTCGTGCGCTATCTCGTCGGGCTCGGTGCGGCGGGTGTCGCCCTGCGGTCCGTCGACCCCGACGAGCTCGGCGATCTGGTCGACATCGTTCGCAAGGGCGGCCGCCACGTCGCGTCGTCGCTGCACGGGGCACTGACGGGCCCGTTCGCCCTCCCGCCGCTCGACGAGCGCACCGCGGCCGTCCTGAGCTCGCGCGAGCGAGAGGTGCTCGTGCTCCTCGCGGAGGGCCGCAACAACCGGGAGATCGCGGCCGCCCTGTCGGTCACCCTCGCGACGGCCAAGTCCCACCTGGTGCGGGTCTACGCCAAGCTCGGGGCCAAGAATCGCAACGAGGCGGTGGCCCGGGCCGTGTCCCTGGGCCTGCTGACGTGACGCCTACTGCCTGACGTGACGGGTGCCACTCGAGGATCCTTCATATCCAGGGGCGAACCGGTCGATGAGAGACCCGTGAACGTCGGCACGAGGGGCCGGCGTGTGGGATCTCCGAGGTCGGATCATGGCGCTGAGCGACGTATCCAACATCTTGTGGCGCGAGCGGCAACTCCTCGAGCTGCTCGTCTTCAAGCTCGAGGAGGAACAGCTCGTCCTCGCGGCGGGTCGATCGCGGTGGCTCGCGTACGCGACCCGCGAAGTCGAAAACGTGCTCGGCGAGATCAAGCGCGTGGAGCTCGACCGCGCGGTCCAGGTCGCCGACGCCGGCCGTGAGCTCGGACTCTCGGGCGCGCCGACCCTGCGCGAGCTCTCGGGTCTGACCGACGCGCCCTGGGACGGCATCTTCAACGAGCACCGTCGCGCGCTGATGACGCTTGCGCAGGAAATCGACTCGATTACCAAGGCGAACCGCGATCTGCTGCAGCGCGGGCACCAGGCGGCGCGCGAAGCCATCGCCGCGATGGGCGAGATCGACATCGACGCGTACGACGCGCGCGGCACGCTGCCCGATCGGTCCCTCGCGCTGCGGATCGTCGACGAGGCGATTTGATGGGGGGGCGAGGCTAGATGTCGGACTTCTCCGGACTCCGCTTGGCCCTCAGTGCGCTGGAGGCCCAGCAGCGCAGCGTCAACGTCGCGGCCCAGAATGTCGCCAACGCCAACACTCCCGGGTACTCGCGCGAGGCCGTCAACCTCGTGAACGTCGGCGCGCCCGCGACGCCCGCCCGCTACGCGGTGTTCCAAGGCGACGGCCAGGGTGTCAAGGTCGACTCGGTCACGCGCTTTCGCGACCAGTTCATGGAGATCCAGGCCGCGATCGAGCACGGCTCGATGGCCAGCATGAGCGAAGCGTCGTCGACGATGAACGCGATCCAGCAGCTCTTCAACGAGCCTTCGGATTCCGGGATCCAGTCCCAGCTCTCCAGCCTCTGGGCCGGCTTCGACGACGTCGCCAACAACCCGGCCGACGGCGCGTCGCGCACCCAGCTGCTGGAACGCGCCGATACCCTCGCCGCGAGCTTCAATTCGGTCAGCCAACAGTTGACCCAGCTCAAGACCAACACGATCAGCGTGCTCGGCGGCACGGTTGCCGACATCAACGCGAAGGCGGAGCAGATCGCGCGCCTGAACCACGCGATCAAGTCGAACTCGATCGCCGGTCTTCCCGTGAACGACCTGCAAGACCAGCGCGACCTGCTCGCGAACCAGATCTCGGAGGCGAGCGGGGCGACGCTCCGGGCCGGAGACTTCAACCAGGTCAACGTGATGCTCAACGGCACCGCGCTCGTGCAGGGCGACACGTCGAGCGCGCTGACGGTCGACACGTCGGGTACCGGAGCGGTGCTGCGGTGGTCGAACGACAACTCCGTCGCTCGGGTCACCTCGGGCAAGGCCGGCGGTGAGCTCACAGCGATCAACGCGACGATCCCGAGCTATCTCTCCAAGATCGACTCGGTCGCGACCACGCTGCGCGACTCGGTCAATCAGGTCCACGGTGCCATCGCCGGCTCGCTCGCGGTCGCCGCCCAGGACCAGAGCGCCACCGCGACGCTGAAGTTCGACGTCGCGCTCGACAACGGTTCGTTCGCGACAGTCTCGGTAGCCGGTGCCGACTGGTCGGGCGCAGGGGGCGCGGCTGCGCTCCAGACGGCGCTGCAAACCGCCGTCGACGCGGCGGTCGGCGCCGGGAACGCGACCGCGACCGTCTCGGGCGGGGGCGGTACACCATTCACGATCGGGATCGCGCCCGTGGGAGCTCACCAGTTGCAGGTCCGCGCCAACGGCGCGTCGACCGGCTTCGCGACCCTGCTCGGTAACACGCCGGTGGGCTCCGACGGAGTGGGCGGTCGCGCGTTCTTCAGCGGTACCGACGCGGCGTCGCTCGCGGTCGCACCCGGCCTGGAGGGGAACCCCTCGGCCGTCGCGGCCGGCACCGCGGGCGGGGGTGCGCTCGACGCCAGCATCGCGCTCGGCCTCGCCGACATGGGTTCGAGCCAGAGCGGCACCGACGCGATCTACCGCCAGGCGATCGTGCAGCTCGGCGTCGACACGCAGACCGCGACCAACCGCAACCAGATCCAGGCGTCGGCGACCCAGAGCCTCGACAACGCCCGGTCACAACAGTCGGGCGTCAGTATCGACGAAGAGATGACGAACCTCGTCGAGTTCCAGCACGGTTACGACGCCGCGGCCCGTCTGCTGACGACCATCAATTCCATGCTCGACACCTTGATCAACCACACCGGGCTGGGATGACGAGCGTGGCAACGAGAGGTGACCGCTGATGCCTGCTTCCGACTTCCGCATCCCGAACCAGATGCTGGTCAACAACTCGTTGATCTCGCTGCAGCAGTCGTTCTCGAAGTTGAGCGACCTGCAGAACGAGGCGTCGACGCTGAAGCGGCTCACCAAGCCGTCCGATGCACCGGCCGACGTCTCGTCCGCGATGCAGCTGCACTCCGGGCTCGACCGCAGTACGCAGTACACGCGCAACCTCAGCGACGCGCAGGGGTGGCTCGGCAACGCCGACAACGCGCTCACATCCACGGTCACCCAGTTGCAGCAGGTGAACGACCTCGTCCTGCAGGCATCGAACTCGTCGCTCGACGCCAATGCGCGCGCCGGCATCGCGACGCAGATCGACTCGATCCGCAAGAGCCTCATCGGCGTCGCGAACACCCAGTACGCCGGACGGCCGATCTTCGCCGGGACCGCCGGCGGAAACGTCGCGTATGACGCCAGTGGCAACTATGTCGGAGCGTCGGCGGTGGTGGAACGCAACATCGGTCCCGGCCAGCGCATCCAGGTGAACGTCAACGGCGACTCCGTGTTCGGGAGCCCCGGCAGCGACATCTTTTCGACCCTGTCCCAGATCTCGGACGCAGTCGTCAACGACCCGACCAAGCTGACTGCCCTCCAGGGCACCCTCGACGGCCAGACGACCCAGGTCCAGACCTCACTCGCCCGGGTCGGATCGCAATTTCTTCGGGTCCAGAACACTCAGAGCCAAAACACTTCGGATGGGCTGACGATGAAACAGAACCTGTCGAGTATCGAAGACGCCGATATCGCCCAGGTGATGGTGCAACTGCAAGCACAGCAAGTCGCCTACCAGGCCGCACTCCAGGCCACCGCGAGGGCGATCCAGCCCTCGTTGACCGACTTCTTGAAGTAGGGAAACCATGCTCGAGACCCACACCGCGACCGACGTTGCGGACATCATCTTTCCCGCGGGTCTACCGGGTTTCCCGCACGCACACCGCTTCGACCTGGCGCCGTGGGGTCCGGCCGGCAGCCCGTTCCTCCTCTTGTCGTCGGTCGAAGACGCTGATGTCGGCTTCGTCGTCGTCCCACCTTGGGTCTTCTATCCGGAGTACGAGTTCGAGCTCGACACCGGCACCGCCGAGCGCCTCGGGCTCACCGCGGCCGAGGACGCGGTCGTCTTCACCGTCGTGACGTTGCGTGATCGTCCGGAGGAGTCGACCGTAAATCTTCTCGGCCCGATCGTGGTGAACCGTTTCTCGCACGAGGCGGCGCAGGTCGTGCTGCCGAGCGCGGGTTACAGCGTGCGCGCACCGCTCGCGATCGCGAGCTGAATCGCATTCGCTGTAGTCGCGGCTCTGCCACGGAACGTGTTGGCCGCGTGTACGCGCGCCGAGAACCGCGCGTGCACACGCTCTGTGCGCGTATGCTTCAGCCCGGCACCACCGGGCTGCCGCCACGGAGGGGGAACATCGTGCTCGTGCTCACGCGACGTGCGAATCAGAGCATCATGATCGGGCACGAGATCGTCGTGACTGTGCTCGAGGTACGCGGTGATCAAGTGCGCCTCGGAATCAAGGCCCCGAGGTCGATCGACGTGCATCGCGAAGAGATCTACGCCCAACTCCAGCAAGCGAACCGCGACGCGGCCCAGGTCCCGAAGCAGGCGATCGAGTCGTTGCCCGACTTCGCCAAGAACCGCGACACCGACGCGCCCTGATCGAACCGCCGTTGCCTCTGGGCGCAGAGTGCCGGCGCCGGCTCCGCCGGCTCACGCCGGTTCGGTGCTCGTTGATCGGGCTAGGCGTCGAGCGCGACCGGCTCCACGCCGAGCGCGGCGGCAACGGCGGCGTTGGTGACGCGGCCCCGGAGCGTGTTCACGCCGCCCGCGAGCGCGGGGTCGGCGGCGGCGGCGTCGATCCCGCCGACCGCGAGATCGACCGCGTACGGCAGCGTGGCGTTGGTGAGCGCGTAGGTCGACGTGTTGGGCACCGCGCCGGGCACGTTGCCGACTGCGTAGTGCAACACCTCGTGCCGGACGAACACGGGGTCCGAGTGCGTCGTCTCGTGGATTCCCTCGATCGTCCCACCCTGGTCGATCGCGGCGTCGACGACGACCGCGCCCGGGCGCATCGACGCGATCATCGCGTCGCTCACGAGCACCGGCGCACGGCCGCCGGGGACGAGTACCGCGCCGATCACGAGGTCGGCGTCGTGCACCGCGCGCGCAACCGCGGCGCGGTTGCTCGCCAGCGTCTGGATACGACCCTTGTGGATCTGGTCGACCCAGCGGAGCCGGTCGATGTTCTTGTCGAGCAGGAGGACCTCGGCCTCCATCCCCTGCGCGATCCAGGCCGCGTTCCACCCGACGTTGCCCGCCCCCAGGACAACCACCCGCGCCGGGCGGACTCCGGGCGCGCCCCCGAGCAGCACGCCCCGACCACCCTGGCGACGTTCGAGGAAATGCGCGCCGATCTGCGGCGCCATGCGGCCGGCCACCTCACTCATCGGTGCGAGGAGCGGTAGCTGCCCGTTCGCGAGCTGCACCGTCTCGTACGCCACTCCGGTCGTTCCCGAGTCGATCAGAGCCCGGGCGAGGTCCGGGTACGCGGCGAGGTGCAGGTAGGTGAACAGCACGAGGCCCGGGCGGAGGAAGCCCAGCTCCGATGCCTGGGGCTCCTTCACCTTGAGAACGAGGCCGGCCCGCTCCCACACGTCGGCGGCGGTGGCGACCATCTCGGCCCCGGCGCCCACGTAGTCGTCGTCGCGGATCCCCGAGCCCGTGCCCGCGTCGCGCTCGACGAGCACGGTCACATCGTTGTGTCGCATCTCGGCGACACCGTCGGGGGTGATCGCGACGCGGTGCTCGTCGGTCTTCACCTCGCGCGGTACGCCGACGACCAGCGGAGTGGTCACGGCCTCAACGTAGTACCGCGGGCACGACCTCGCGCATGAACAGGTCGACGGTCTCGGGCGTGCCGAAATCGGAGAACTGGCACACGAAGCCCTCGACGCCCCGGTCGACCTCGGCCGCGAGCGCAGCCGCGACCTCGTCGACGGTGCCGGCGATGATCCCGCCCCACGAACCGAACCGGCGGTGCACCAGCGCGATCGCATCGTCGCGGTCCTTGGCATTGAGGGCGAGCCCGATCGGATGCTGCGCCGAGATGCGCGCGGTGCCCGCGAGCGGGCGCAGCTCGTCGAGGCGGTCGAGCGCGTAGCCCGGGCAGTTCCACCAGTCGGCGAAGCGTTCGACGAGCGGCATCGTGAGCTTCGGTCCGCCCCCGCCGATGTGCACGGGCACGTGCGCTTGCACGGGGACCGGCCGCCCGCTCGCCGCGTGCAACGAGAAGTGCTCGCCCGCGTAATCGAACGTCTCGCCCGAGAACATCAGGCCGACGATCTCGAGGGTCTCGCGCAACTTCGCGGCGCGCACGGCCGCGGGCTCGGGCCCGAAGCCGAACGTGCGCAGCTCGTCGGCGACCGAGCCCCAACCGATGCCGAGCTCGAGCCGGCCGTTCGAGATGACGTCGAACGACGCCGCGGTCTTGGCGAGCAGCACCGGGTGCCGGAACGGGTCGCACAGCACGAGGTGACCGAAGCGGATCGTCGACGTCCGCGCCGCCAGCGCGGTCGCGATCGTCCAGCCCTCGAGCGTATCGATCTCGGGCGCCAACGGCGCTGCGAAATGGTCCATGAGCCAGACCGAGTCGAAGCCGCTGGCTTCGGCGGCGAGCGTTCGTTCGAGCATCCGATCAAAGCTCATACGCAGCTGCGGGAGGTAGCAACCGAACCAGGGGAGTGCCATGCGGGTCGGACGCTAGCGTCGTGGTCCGATGGAGCCCCACAGCGCAACGGAAGACGCAACGGAAGCTGCAACCGGCCCTGCGCGCGTTCATCACAGCCGCGATCGTCGTAGGCGACTTCGACGCCTCGCTGCGCTTTTGGCGCGACGGCATCGGGTTCGAAGAGACGATGGACATGCACTTCGACGGCGACTGGGCCACCCTGTTCGGTGCGCCGTCACAACGCCTGCGTTCGGTGTTCCTCGGCGACCCGGCCCGACCCGACGGCGGTATCGTCGAGTTGGTGCAGTTCGTCGCCGACCCCGAGTCGCTCGGGCAGGGCGGCGCAGTGCACGCCGTTGTTCCCGCGGCCACCGGCCCGGGGTTCTTTCTCCTGTCGTGTTACGTCGACGTCGACGCCGTCCTCGAGCGGCTCGGCGCGCTCGGTCTCGGGGGCGAGCCGCGCCGGATCACGGTCGGGCCGGCCGCCGACGTGAACATGGCGACGGTCGTCGACCCCGACGGTGTCCTCGTCGAGCTCATCGGCCTTCCGAAGTCGTGAGGCCGGGCCCGTGATCGCGGCGCCGGCTGTCGAAGGCGTCGTCTTCGACTTCGACGGCCTCATCCTCGACACCGAGCAGCCCGTCTTCGCCTCGTGGCAGGAGGCGTTCGAGAGCCACGGTTGCCCGCCGCTGACGATCGGGGAGTGGGCGGCCGAGATCGGTACGGCCGGCGGGCTCGATCTGGTTCAGTTGCTCCGGGAACGTGCGACCCGGCCGGTCGACGAGGAGGCGATGCACGCGCAGCGCCGAGCGCGGCGGGACGAGCTCCTCGAAGCGGAGATGGTCCGGCCCGGAGTGTTGACATGGCTGGACGAAGCCGACGCGCTCGGACTGCCGTTGGCGATCGCGTCGAGCTCTCCTCGCGGCTGGGTGGAGACGCACCTCGATCGGCTGGGGCTCTTGCACCGGTTCGCGTTCAAGGCCTGCTTCGGGGCGGCCGCCGTGGGCGGAGGCACACTCGCGGCCAAGCCCGCCCCCGACACCTACCTCGCCGCGTGCGCGGCGATCGGCGCCCGCCCTGCGGCCGCGCTCGCGATCGAGGACTCCCCGCACGGAGTCAGCGCGGCCAAGGCCGCCGGGATGTGGTGCGTCGCGGTTCCGCACGGGATCACCGCACAGCTCGATCTCTCGCACGCCGATGTCCGACTGCCGTCACTCGCCGACGCGACGTTGCGCGAAGTGATCACGCGCTTGCATTGAGTCGTTGCGCTGACTCGGGTGGTCAGCGCGCTGCGTTCAGCAGCGTCCGCCCCACGGTCCGTTGCCCTGCCATTGGTAGAGCGACCACGCGAGCTCGTCTTGATCGAACTGCGACGCGCGCGACGGCAGGACGCCGATGAGGTCGCGGCGACCTGCGTGCACCGCGGTCGTGTCCCACGTCGACGGAAGGAATTGGTACGCGCCGTAATACCCGGACGGGCTGACGACGTTGTATTCGCCGCGGCTCTCTCGATCCCGTGTGCACACGAGGAACGGATCGTTGTGGTGCGCGCTCGATCGGCCGGTGGTGGGTGCGGGCGCCGATACCACCACTGCATGCGCCGCGCTCGGTGGGGCGGTCGGCGCGGCGAAGGCGTCGTTCGTGTTCGCGTTCGCGTTCGACTGTGGCGCAGCGAGCGACTTCACGTGCGCGGCGGCGAGACGTTGTGCAGCGCGCCCGTGAGCAGCTGAGAGCGCAATCCGTGCTTCGTGCTGTACCTCCGCGCGCACCCCGGCGAGCCGCGTGTCGAGCGTCGCGCGCTCCGATGCCACTTCGGCGAGCACGATTTTGTAGCGCGCCTTTTCCGCGCGCAGGCTGCGGTCCTGCGCCTTCAAGTCGTCGATGGCGTTCGTGAGTTGTTCGATGGCCTTGTCGCCGCCGGCATTGGCATCGTCGGCGAGATGCGCGCGCCGGGCGGAGTCGAGCGCGTTGTTGCTGCCGAACATCGATGTGATGCCGAGGTCGGCGTTCTTGTAGAGGACGACAGCCCGTGCCGTCGCGATCTTGCGGACGCGATCGATACGTGTCTGTGCGTCGGCGATCCGGTGCTCGACCGACGCGATGCCGGCGTCGATGCTCGCGGCCTCGTTCTGCGCGGTGAACCAGCGTTGCGCGGCGGTGTCGATCGCCTTCGTCGTGTTGGCGATCTGGTCACCCGGCGTGGCCGCATGGGCCGGGATGGCCGGGAGCACTCCGAGCGCGCTGATGCAGGCAATCGCCACGAGCCGGGTGATGTTGGTCCGCGTCAGCACGGTGTCAGAGTGGTGCTCCGCCACACCGGTGCTGCGCACGACGTTCACCCGAAGGTGAGCGGGTCGGCGCATGAACGATGAACCTAACAAGCCTCGGTCTCCGGATGCCCAATCGCAGATCACGCTTCGTGGCGGCTGGCGTACCCGACGCAGGAAGGTGCTGATCACGGGCAACCAAAGTTCTCGGTAAAACTTCTCGCAGAACGACCGTTTACGCGATCGTCGCGCCACCTTCGACCGGAATGGTCTGTCCGGTCAGATAGCGGGCGTCGTCACTCAACAGGAAGATTGCGACGTCACCGATGTCCGGTGCCTGGGCGTAACGACCAATGGGTACGCGGGCCTTTGCCTGCGCGATGGCCTCTTCCGTCGCGAACGTTCCGCCGGTCATGGGCGTGTCGACTCCACCGGGACAGATGCAGTTCGCACGCACATTGTTCGTGCCGTATTGCACCGCAAGGAGGCGCGTCAGCGCGTCGACGCCACCCTTGCTCGCGGTGTAGCCCGCCCCGAATCCATGACCGCGGATCGCCGCGGTCGACGCGATCGTGACGATCGCACCCCCACCGTCGATCAACATCGGCAACGCGTGCTCGATCACCGCGAAGGTCCCGACGAGATTGACGCGCAGCACGTGCACGAAGTCGTCGACCGTGACCTGGTGTGCGGGGCGAAGATCGGGACCGTGGAAGATGCCGGCCGCGGTGACGACGCCGGTGATCCGTCCGAGCTCCGCGCCCGCGCGTTGCACGGTGTCGCCAACCGCGTCGTCGTCGCCGACGTCGCACGGGTACGCGAGGGCGCGTCCGCCCGCGTCGCCGATCATGCGGGCGGTCTCGGCCGCGTTCGCCGCGGCCCGGTCGACGACGGCGACCGCCGCGCCCTCACGCGCGGCGCGTGCGGCCGTGGCCCGCCCGATTCCGCTGCCGCCTCCGGTCACGAGGACAGTTCCGCTGAGCATGTTGCAGCCTCTCTTCGCCGGTGCTTCGGGGTTTGGCCGCCGAAGGTAGGCCCCACGTACTCTGACGCGCATGTCAGCAAACGCGAACGGGGTGGACGACCCGAACGAGATGCACGGGGTCGCGGACAAGGTCGTCATCGTCACCGGATCGGGCCGCGGGGTGGGGCGGGGCATGGCCCTCCACCTGGGGAAGGGCGGAGCCAAGATCGTCGTCGCCGAATGGAAGCCACACCTCCTCACCGATACGTGCGCCGAGCTGACCGGGCTCGGGGTCGACAACCTCGGAGTGGTCTGCGACATCCAGGAAAAGGACCAGATCGACGCGATGGTGGCCCGGACCGTCGAGCGCTTCGGCCGGGTCGACGCGCTCATCAACAATGCCCAGACCTTCCGACCGCAGGCTCCGGTCGCCGACGTGAGCGAGGACGACGTCGACGTCTTCTACCGGTCGGGCGTCAAAGGAACGTTGTGGGCGATGCAGGCCGTGTACCCGTACATGAGCGCGCAGGGATGGGGACGCATCGTCAACTTCGCGTCGTCGATGGGCATCACCGGCGGCACCGGCTTCGCCGCGTACAACGCGTCGAAGGAGGCGATCCGCGCGTTGACGCGCACGGCCGCGCGCGAGTGGGGCGCCGACGGCATCGCCGTCAACGCGATCGCACCGGCGGCTGCGACCCATCACGGCGAGGCGGCCAAGGAAAGCGAGGGCTACCGCATCTTCATCGAGAACTGCCCGATGAAGCGCCAGGGCGACCCCGAGCTCGACATCGCACCGATTGCCTGGTTCCTCTGCTCCGACGCGGCGCGGTACCTCACCGGCCACACCTTCATGGCCGACGGTGGTGCGTTCATGTGGGCGTGAGCGCCGACGCGGCGCCGGGCGAACGCGTCCTCGACGCCGATGGCTACCGGTTCGTCACGCCGGTCGAAACTGTCGTCTCCGACTTCGACGCCCAGGGCCACCTGAACAACGCGGCAACCGTGCGACTGTTCAACGACATGCGCATCGCGTACGTGCACGGGCGCATCGGGCCCTGGTGGCCGGAGCAGATCCGGGAGAACGGGTACGTCATCGCGGCCCGCGAGTTGCACGTGCTCTACGAGAGTGAGGGCCTTCCCGGCGAACGGTTCGTCGGGGCGATGAAGTACGTCGGCCGCGACGGCAAGGCCGCCATCTTGGAACAACGCATCGTCGAAGCGGGTGCGGGCCGACCGATCGCCCGAGCGTGGGTCGTGCAGCTCCTGCTGCAGAACGGCACGGTCGTCGACTGGCCGGCGCACTACTTCGAGCTCGTTGCCGACATCGAGGGCCGCGAGCTTCCTGCCCGGCCCCGGTCCACACCGGAGTCGTGGGGCCCGCGCTTCTAAGACTGAAGATCGAGCGAATCGAGCAGCTCGTCGAGCGCGGCGACGGCGCGCGGCACCGCGACGTCGTAGCCCTCGGCGACGATCGCGTCGCCGATGAGCTCGAGCTCGAAGGATCCCGTGTAGCCCGCGTCGACGAGCTCACCGAGGATCCGGCCGATCGGGATGTCGCCGTCGCCGGGAACCAGTCGTTGTGACGAAGCGACCGTTCCGACCTTGAAGTCGCTGACCTGCACGAGGCGTATACGGTCGATGCCGGCGCGGATCGTCGTCGCGAGCAGCGCGTTCCGCCCAGCACGCGTTGAGCTCCATGCAGACGCCGGTGTCGAGGCGGCGCGCGAGATCGATGGCGTCACGCAACGTGTGCACGAATCCGACGTCGACCCGGAGCGGGTTCGTGTGCTCGATCGCGAAGTCGACGCCGCGGGCGCGCGCTTCGTGGAGCACGGGCGCGAGCGCGGCCTCGAGCGCGTCCGCGGCCTCTTCCCACGAGAGCGGAGCAAAAGGGCCGGTCGTGAAGATGATCGAGGGTGCACCGACCGCGACCGCCGTCTCGATCGAACGGACCAGCCGTTCGCGGTCGACGATCCCAGCGGCGCGGATCGGCGAGGAGGAACGGGCCGAGGCCGATGAGGTCGACCACGTTCAGGCCGCGCGCGACCGCGTCGACGACGAGCAGTGTGCCCGCGTCCCACCCGAACGCCTCGAGCTTGGCGACCGACACGCCGACGTTGGCGATGCCGTGCGCGTCCCAGAACGCGAGATCCTCGGCCAGCGACAACGTAAACGTGGAGATCGCGCTCACACAGGTCCGAGGATGTCTCACCATCGGCCTCGGTCAGCCCAGGGTCCGGCCGCGGGCGATGGAGCTGCCACCGTCGAGCTGCAGGTTCACACCGGTGACGAAGCCCGACTCGCCGCTCGCGAGGTAGACGCACGCGTGGGCGACGTCGGCGGCCTCGCCCAGACGGGTCAGGTGCATGCCTTCGAGCGTGGTGCGTCGTTCGGGCGCGAGCGCTGCGTCGCGCCGGTCGTTGAGGACGTAACCCGGGCTCACGGTGTTGCACCGGATGCCGTGCGACGCTTCTTCGACTGCGATCGCCCGGGTCAGCCCGTTCAGGCCCGCCTTGGCCGCGACATACGCCGACAGTCCCGGACTTGCGCGCTCGGCCTGGCGGGACGAGATGTTGACGATCGCTCCGCGACCACTCCGGCGCATCTGCGCAATCGCGGCGCGAGCGCACCACATCGGTGCGGTCAGGTCGACGCGCAGGATCGCGTCCCAGGCATCCGTTGCGATGTCGGCGACCGGCGCGTCCCGGGCGTCGCCGCCGGCGGCGTTGTTGACGAGCACCGTGAGGCCGCCGAGCCGGTGCGCGGCCGCTTCGACGAGCGCGGTACACGCGCCCTCGTCGTGGAGTTCCGCGGCGACGAACGACGCGGTCCCGCCCGCGTCGGTGATCTCGGCGACGACGGCGGCGCCACGCTCGGCGTTGCGACCCGTCACGACGACGGCCGCGCCCTCGGCCGCGAACTCGACCGCGATCGCGCGGCCGATACCCGCCGTGGAGCCCGTCACGAGCGCTCGTTCGCCCTGCATGCGCACGGCCGGACGATATCCGCCCGTCGCCGAGCAGTCCGCGGGCGCCACGGCTCGGTCGACCTACTCCGGCGGGATGTACTCCGGCGTGAAGATCTCCGCCCGCAGGAGGTCGGACGCGGCACCGGCGGGCTGCACGACGAGGGCAGCTGCGCGCCGGCGCGGCGAATCGGAGCGCAGCCAGCGTGCCCGCGGCCGCGGACGTGACGCTGCCCGCGAAGGCCAGACCCGTACGCGGGCTCCATTGCCCGCAGACCCAACCGACGAAGGGACCGCCCGCGACGGTCGTGCCCAGTGTGAGCAGCGTGTAGATCGCCATGACCCGGCCGCGGAGCTCGGGCGCCGACCAGATCTGCATGTGCGCGTTCGCGGTCGACCCGAAGAACACCGCCGTCACGCCGACCGGCACCAGCAGGACCACGGTCACGATCTCGTTGGGAGCGCCCGCGGCCGCGACGAGCGCGAGCCCGAGGGCAGCCGCGGCGCCGATGACGGTCTTCGCTGTCGGGCGGGCGTGCGCGGCCGCGGTCAACCCGCCGATCACGGTCCCGACCCCGAGGACGGCCATGAGGAACCCGGCGAGATCGGCGCCGCCGTGGAACGTTCGTTGCGCCAGCAGCGTCAAGAAGGTCGGGAAGTTGTAGACGAGGGTCCCCACCACGGCGACGAGCGCGACCGTCGACCGGATCTCGGTGATGCTCCACGCATATACGAGGCCCTCGCGTACCCGGGGGCGCTCGGCGTGCCGGTGCGGACGGTGCAGGTCGGCCGGACGCATCGCGACGAGCGCGGCGACGACCGCGAAGAAGGAGACCGCGTTCACGAAGAACACCCACGATGTCCCGACGGTGCCGATGAGGAATCCGGCCAGGGCGGGTCCGGTGATGCGGGCCGAGTTGCCGACGGCACTGGTGAGCGCGACCGCGTTGGGCAGGAGCTCGGGTCCGACCATCTCTTCGGCGAACGCGTGACGGGCGGGCTCGTCGACGACGGTGACGAAGCCGAGCCCGATCGCGAGGCCGAACACCATCCATACCTGCACCACCCCGGTGAGCACGATGAGCCAAAGCGCGACCGCGAGCGCGGCGGCCAACGACTGGGTGACGATGAGCACCTTGCGCCGGTCGAACCGGTCGGCGACCGTTCCGCCCCACAGTCCGAACAGCAGCACGGGAAGGAATCGGAAGGCGAATGTCGCGCCCACCGCGACTCCCTGGCCGGTGAGCTTCAGGACGAGCCACGCCTCGGCCATGGTCTGCATCCACGACCCGATGTGCGACACGAGATCGCCCGTGAAATACAGGCGGTAGTTGTGGCTGTCGAGTGACCCGAACGTCCGCCGCATCACATGGCTCCCTCGGCTTCGCCCGGGGGCTCGCTCGTCCGCACGACTTCAGCTGTCGCGTCGACGACGTGATTCAGGAACCGTGGCTTTCGCCGGGGAGGAGCGTGAGCACTTCGACGCCGGTCGGCGTCACGAGGAGGCTGTGCTCGAACTGCGCGGAGCGGGAGCCGTCTCGCGTCGGCGCCGTCCATCCGTCGGGCCAGATGCGTCCGAGTTCCCACGAACCCTCGTTGATCATCGGCTCGACGGTGAAGGTGAGCCCGGGCGTGAGGACGAGATCGGCCGACGGGTCGTAGTAGTGCAAGACCGCGGGCGCGGTGTGGAATTCCTCGCCCACACCGTGGCCGACGAACGAGCGCACGACGCCGAACCCGGCGGCTTCGGCGTGGGCTTGGATCGCGCGGCCGACCTCGTAGAGGCGCGCGCCGGGCCGCACCTGGTCGATGCCCTTCCACATCGCTTCTCGAGTGACCCGGACGAGACGCCGGCCCTCGTCGTCGACGTCGCCGACGAGGAACGTCGCGTTGCAGTCGCCGTGGACACCGTGCAAGAAGATCGTCACGTCGCAGTTGACGATGTCGCCGTCGACGAGGGTCCGGTCGTCGGGGATACCGTGGCAGATCACCTCGTTGACGGAAGTGCACAACGACTTCGGGAAACCCTTGTAGTGCAGCGGGCTCGGGTAGCCGCCCCGGGCGATGCAGGCCTCGTGACAGATGCGGTCGAGCTCGTCAGTAGTCATCCCGACCCTCACCGCGTCGGCCAGCTCGAGCAGGATCTCGCGCCCTGCATGCCCGGCCGCGCGCATGCGGTCGGCGAACTCGTCGGGCGGTACGGCCGGCAGGAGCGGCGGCGCGTCGGGCGCGTAGGGCGGGCGCGGGATCGAGGCCGGGACCTCGCGGTTCGGCGACAGCCGGCCGGCGCGGAGCGGCGACCGCCGTCCCGGGCTCACCCGGCGCACCGCTGCGACCCGGCGCCGCGCCCGCTTCTCCTTCTCCTGACGCTTGTTCATCCCCACCAGTCTGCCGCGTCCGGACCGGCCGCCGGCTCCCGGAGATTCTTCGGCCGCGACGCGGCTCAGCCCCCGACCGCGTTGATCATGGCCGTCGACGCGGTCGTGAAGTAGTCGCGCATCATCTCGAGGGCTACGGCGGGCGCGTCGGACTCGTCGACTGACGCGAGCATCGCCGCGAGCCAGGCGCGGCGCTCGCGCTCGGTGATGACGAACGGCGCGTGCCGCATCCGCAGGCGCGGATGGCCCTTCTCGTTGCTGTACGTCGTCGGTCCACCCCAGTACTGGCCGAGGAACAAGGCCAGTGCCCGGATCCCGGGACCCAGATCGTCCGGATACAGGGGACGCAGTACGACGTCGCGCTCGACCCGCTCGTAGAACCGGTCGACGAGCGCGTCGAAGAACGGTTGACCACCCACGACCTCGAAGACAGTGGTCTCGGTCACGACCGGTACATTCGTTTCGTGCGGCAGCAATGGCTTCACCCGAGCGCGGGAACACGCCCGACGAGGGGCAAGGGTACCGGCGTGTTCGCGCTCGACGCGATCCCGAGGAACACGACCGTTGCCGTTTTCGGCGGCCGCGTCGTCGACAGCAAGGAGCTCGCGGGGCTCGGCGAAGCCGTCCGGATCCACGCGCTGCAGATCGACGACGATCTCTTCCTCGCGAGCGCACCGCCGTTCGATCCGGCCGACTACGTGAACCACTCCTGCGATCCCAACTGCGGCATCGTCGGATCCGTCCTCGTCGTGACGATGCGCGATGTCGCGGTGGGCGAGGAGCTCTGTTTCGACTACGCGATGACCGACTCCGACGACTACGACATGTTCCAGTGCTCGTGCGAGACCGAGCAATGTCGCGGTGTGGTCACCGGCGACGACTGGAAGCGTCCGGAACTGCGTGAGCGCTACGCGGGTTGGTACTCGGCTTACCTGGAGCGCAGGCTCCGGTAACGGGTTGCGGTGGCGACGGAGGCGTCAGCCGGTCTCGGCGGCCGCACTGCAGTCGGCGCACAGGCCGACGAGGTCGAGCCGATGGTGTTCCGTCCGGAATCCGGCGCGGCGTGCAGCCTCGTCGATGGCGATCGCGACCGAGTGCTCGACCGCGGCGGTTGCGGGGAGGTCGTCGACCCTTCCGCACTCCGAACAGACCAGATGATGGTGATGCCCCGTGAGGTCCTCGGCCAGCTCGTAGCGCGCGAAGTCGGCGTGGGTGACGAGACGGCGCACCACCTGGGCCTGCTCGAGCACGACCAGGTTCCGGTACGCCGAGCTCTGGGCAAGCGCGGGCTGGGCGTCGAGGATCTCGGGGATCGTGAGCGGACGGTCGGCCGCGTCGAGCACGTCGACGATGAGCTTGCGCGTCGGCGTCAACCGTTGCTGGCGTCCGCGCAGCAGGACGGAGATGGTCTCGTGCCGGGTCGCGCGCGGGGCGTTGGCCGCCATTGGATGCGAGTGTACGGGTACCGTCAGTGGCCATGGACGCAACCGCTCGGTTCGCCGCCGCGGTCGCCGCGCCGGCCTCGGAGATGCGTCTCGACGTCGTGGCCTTCAGTCTGGCGGCCCACGCGCACCCGAGTCTCGACATCGACGGCGGCTGTTCCCGGCTCGACGACCTCGCCGGCAGGTGCCCGACGGATACCTTCGACGGCCTGCGCGAGTACCTCTTCCAGACGCTCGGCTTCCGGGGGAACACCCGCGACTACGGCGACCCCGAGAATTCCTTTCTCGATGCGGTCCTGGACCGTCGGGTCGGCATCCCGATCTCGCTGGCGGTCGTGATGATGGAGATTGGCCGCCGGATCGGCGCGCCCGTCCACGGTGTCGGCATGCCGGGCCACTTCCTTGTCATGGACGCCGCCGCGACGGCGTCTGGTGCGATCCGTTCCACGGCGGTGGCGTCTACGACGTGGCGGGGTGCCGGCGGCTCTTCGCCAACGTGCACGGGAGCGCGCGCGGGTTCTCGCGTGCACTCCTCGTCCCGACCGATCCGCACACGATCGTGGCGCGGATGCTCGCCAACCTCGAGGGTGGACGACTCGCGTCCGACCCGCTCGCGCTCTCGTGGCTGTGCGAGCTGCATCTGGCGTTGCCCGATCTCGCGCCCGACCAGCGCGAGCGCCTGACGGCCGCCCGACGGACCTTGCGGTCACGATGGAATTCAGGCGCGTCTCCGGACGACTCTCCGCAGCCTTCGTCGCTCGGCGGCGCGCGGGTGATGCCGATGTTTCCGCTGGGGACCGTGCTGTTCCCCTACGCGTTGCTGCCGCTTCATGTGTTCGAGCCCCGCTACCGGATGATGTTGCGCCACGTGCTCGACGCTGATCGTGAGTTCGGCGTCGTGCTCATCGAACGCGGAAGCGAAGTCGGCGGTGGCGACGTGCGCTTCGACGTCGCGACGGTCGCGCGGGTCGTGCAGGCGTCTGAGCTCCCCGACGGGCGGTTCGCGCTCGCAACTGTCGGGATGCGCCGGGTGCGCGTCGAGCGCTGGCTCGACGACGACCCCTATCCCCGCGCGGAGGTCGTCGCGCTGGACGATCCACCCGCGCGGGCCTCCGACCACGACGCGCGCGCCCGGGTCGTGTCCGCGGTCGACGAGGTGACCGCGCTCGCTCGTCGCATCGACACCCGAGTGGCCGAGGCGCCCGGGTTCGACGCCGATCCCGTGCGGGCCGCGTACGAAGTCGCCGCCGTGGCGCCCATCGGTCCGCTGGACGCGCAGCGCGTGTTGGCCGCCGCCGACCCCGCGGCTCGCCTGCAACTGCTGGAGACACTGCTCGCCGAATGCGCCGCCGACCTGCGCTCGCGGTTCGGGTTCGACCAGTGACTGGCACCCCGAGGACCGCCTCGTGATCTGCGGCGCGCGATGGGTACCCTGCTGCCATGACCGACGAAGTAGACGAGCAGGCAGCACGCGACCGACTCGAGAGCGAGCGGGCGCGGGTCGGAACGCTGATCGCGAGCCTGCGTAGCGAAGGACTCGACGTCGAGCAGTCGGCGCAGTCCGGCGACATTGCGCGCTTCGACGCCAATCAAGAGGATCAGGCGCAGGAGTTGAACGAGCGGGAGAAGGATCTCGCCATCCTCGAAGGACTGGAGTCCGACCTCGCCGAGATCGAGGCCGCGCTCCAGCGGCTCGACGAAGGCACGTATGGCATCGACGAGAACACGGGCGAGCCCATCGACCCGGCCCGCCTCGAAGCACTGCCGACGGCACGCACGAACGTCCAACCCCGGACGTGATCGTTCGGCTCCTGCTGTTCGCGGGCGCGCGTGAAGCGGCCGGGACCGGCAAGGCCGAGTTCGAAGTCGATGAGGGCGCCTCACTCGAGCGCCTGCTGGCTGACGCCGTCGCGCGTTTCGGCGAGCCTTTCGCTCGGGTGCTGGCCACGGCCAGGGTCTGGGTCAACGGTGACGAGCCCTCGGGAGGCACCGCCGCCGGGCTGTGTCCCGACGACGAGATCGCGGTGTTGCCCCCGGTCAGCGGGGGCGCGGGCGGGGTCTGAGGTGCTCCGAGTAGCCCGGGCCGCGCTCTGTTAGCGTCCGGAAGCTGGTGCGCATCCCCTTCGGCCCCTCGCTCATTCGGCGAGCTTCTCTCCCGGCTGTCGCAGTCGCGCTGCTGATGCCCCTCGTGGGGCCGCCGGAAGTTGCCGGAGCGTCGGATCCGCTCGCGTCCGCGATCGCTCGCGTCGAGGCCGCCCGAGCGCGCCGACAACCAGGCGACCACCCGCTACGACGCCGCGCAGGCGCGCTACTACGAGCTGCGCGACCAACAGGCTGCTTCGCAGCGTTCGATCCTCACGCTGACTGCGCAGCAGCAGCACCTAGCCGCGCTCGGCCGGCTGCGCGCGCTGGTGGCGTACAAACGTGGATCGCTCGCGCTCGGCGACGTCCTCGGCAACGGCTCCGACGTCCTCGACGCGGCGCGCCGCGCCACGCTCCTCGACGACGTGAACGCGAGCGGCAACGAGGTGATCGCCCGACTCGAGACGGTGACGAGCGAGCTCCACGATCGCCGGGCGACCTTGCACTCGGAGATCGAGCACGCGCAGTCGGCGCTCGCTGCGATGCAGAGTCAGGCCCGCGATGCCGAGGGGTCGCTCGCGTCCGCGGGTCGGGCCGAGAACGAGTTGCGTGCGCAGCTCTCCGCGCAGAAGCGCCTGCGGGAGCTGTCGACGATCCTCACCGCAGCCCGGGCGCGCTCGGCGGCCCGGTCCTCGTCGTCCACGACGAACGGAGGCCAGGGATCGTCCGGCCAGATCATCGTGCACGGCAACTGGGTGTGTCCCGTACAGGGTCCGATGTCGTTCACCGACACCTACGGCTCGCCGCGCGGCGGCGGTCGCCGGCACATGGGCAACGACCTCTTCGCTCCGATCGGCACACCACTCGTGGCGGTGACCGCCGGGTCGGTGTTCTTCCAGGGCGACCCGCTCGGCGGGAACGCGGCGTACGTCCAGGGCAACGACGGCAACACGTATTACTACGCGCATCTCGACGACTACGTTGGCGGTGGGCGCTCGGTGCGGGCCGGCGAGCTCATCGGGCACGTCGGCAATACCGGCGACGCCCGTAGCGACCCGCCGCAGTTGCACTTCGAGATCCGGCCCGGCAGCGCCAACGCCCGGGGGATCGATCCGTACCCTACGTTGGCCGCTCACTGCTGACTCACACGGGGTTGGCCGCGCGTCCGGGGTTCACGACACGGATAGGGTGAGCGGTCGGATCGGCGTTCGAGAAGAGGTGATTCCGACGGAACGGATACAGCGACTGCTCGACCCCACGTACGTGGCCGGGCTCGACGGGAAGTCGCTCGACAACCTGCGTGTGATGACGACGGAGTGCAATGCCGTCGAGAACGCGCTGTCGTACCGCCGCCGCCTCGCGCAAGCGCGCATCGAGATCCTCGAAGCGGAGCACGACGCGCCGTGAGAGTGGCGGGACGGTCGAGGATCTGGTCAAGAACCTGCCGAAGATCCTGAGTGCCGAATCCGGCCGCTCATCGATCACCGACACGCGCGTCCCGCCGCCTGACTCCCCCGGCCTCGACCTGCACTGGCCCGACGGCCGCGAGCAGTTGATCGCCGACACAACGCTCGCGAAGCTTCCGGTGCTCTCCGCAGAGGAGCTGAGCTCGACACTCGACCGGCTGCGCGACTTCGAGCGCGAGTTGTCCGAGTTGCGCCACTCCATGCACGGCGTCATCGACACCGTCGAGCGCGAGATCGCGGCACGTCAGGTCGCCGGAACCGCGGGCTGATGCCCGAATCGCCAGATTCGCCGACAGGTCCCATCGAGACCCGGCTGCACGATCTCGGCGGCTTCATTCGCGATCAGCGTCGCAACGCGCGGCTTTCGCTGCGCAAGCTGAGCGAGTTGGCCGGCATCTCGAACCCGTACCTGAGCCAGATCGAGCGCGGGCTGCGCAAGCCCTCGGCCGAGATCCTCCAGTCGATCGCCCGGGGCCTGCGCATCTCGGCCGAAACGCTCTACGTCCGGGCCGGGATCCTCGACGAGTCGCCCGGCGATGGTCGCACCGGCACCGATCCCGTGGGCGCGATCGTCGCCGATCCGACGATCAACGACCGTCAGAAGCAGGCCCTGATCGAGATCTACCGCTCGTTCCAGGCCGAGAACATCTCCCGCGACGCCGAAGCCGGTTGATCGGGCGTCACCAGCCGCGATCGGTCGCCGGCGACCGGCGTCCCGGTCGGGGTTGGGTACGATCCGAACCGATGTCCGTCCGCCGCATCGCCGTGTTCTCGATGCACACGTCGCCGCTCGCCCAACCGGGCACCGGCGACGGCGGCGGTATGAACGTGTACGTGCGGGCGCTCGCGACGGCTCTGGCGCGCGCCGGCGTCGAGTGCGACGTGTACACGCGCGCCGAGTACCGCACCCAGCCCGCCGTGGTCCAGGTCGAGCCCGGGTTCCGGGTCCTCCATGTCGAGGCCGGCCCGCGCACCGCGCGTACCGAAGCACGCGCTGGCGGATCTCGTCGACAGCTTCGTCGACGCGTCGATGCGCCGGATGCTCGACCGCGAGCCGGTCGACGTGCTCCACGGCAACTATTGGCTCTCGGGCGCGGTCGCGCACCGGTTGAAGCACGAGCTCGACCTCCCGCTCGTCGCGACCTTCCATACCCTTGCTCGCGTCAAGGCCGAAGCCGGTGTCGACGACGACGCCGAGCATCGCACGCGCGTGGAACACGAAGTGATCGCGTGTGCCGACCTGATGCTCGCGTCGACCGAAGGTGAGCGGTCCCAGTTGGCGTCGCTCTACGAAGCGCATCCCGATCGCATCGAAGTGGTACCGCCGGGCGTCGACCACACCGTCTTCTTCCCCGGCGACCGCAATGCGGCGCGGCAGCGGCTCGGCATCGACTCGCCGCGCGTCTTGCTGTTCGTCGGCCGCATTCAGGAGCTGAAGGGCACCGACCTCGCCATACGCGCGCTGGCCGCGCTCGGCGATCCCAAGACGGTGCTGATCGTCGTCGGTGGTCCGAGCGGTCGCGACGGAGTCGCCGAGCAGGCGCGCGTCCACGCATTGGCCGACGAGCTCGGTGTTTCCGGCCAGATCCGATGGGTCAAGCCGCGCCGCCACGAACGTCTGGCCGACTACTACCGCGCCGCCGACGTGTGCATCGTCCCGTCCCGTTCGGAGTCGTTCGGCCTCGTCGCGCTGGAGGCGGCGGCCTGCGGGACGCCGGTGGTCGCGGCGGCGGTCGGCGGCCTGCGCTCGCTCGTCGCGCACGAGCACTCCGGCTTCCTCATCGAGGGTCGAGACCCGGGCGACTTCGCGGCTCCGGTCGAGCGCCTGCTGGCCGACGGGGTGCTCGCCGGTGAGATCGGCGCCAACGCGGTTGCGCGGTCAGCGCGGTATTCGTGGAGCATGACCGCTGGACGCCTTCGCCGTCTGTACGGCGATCTCGTTGCCCGCGCGCTCGTGCGCTGCGACTAGGTACCGATCGAGACCGCGGGCGTTGACCGACGAACCGCTCGATCCCGAAACCCTCCGAGCGCGGCACCAATTGATCGCCGCACACCTCGAAGGTCCGGTCGCGGCGGAGCCTTGGATCCAGACTGTCGAGTACGACCCGGAGATCCCACGTTGGTACGTGCGCTTCGGCTGCGACGGTCGCGGACGCGGCCACGATCTACTTCGACCTGCACCAGCGGACGTTGCGCTACGAGCTGTACTTCCTTCCCGACCCGCAGGCGAACCAGGTCGAGCTCTATCGCTTCTTGCTCGCGCGCAACCACCAGACGTACGGCGCGCACTTCTCGATCGGTCCCGACGGCGACGTCTATCTCGTCGGTCGCGTGCTGCTCGAGCACCTCGACGTCGACGAGCTCGACCGCATCATCGGCGCGCTCTACGAGCTCGTCGAGCGGTGGTTCCAGCCCGCGATCCGGATTGCGTACCCGAAGCGCTGAATGATCGGAGAATGTCTCAAGATGTCTTGTAGTGCGTCTACCCGGCGTGCTACGGTGCTTTTCGTCGACGGGCCCGAGGTGCGGGAGGGTCGGCTCCGTTCGGGGAAGTGCGGAGCCGACCCGAATGTTCCTCGGGCCCGAGCTCGTCCGCACACGACCTGACCGTCGCTGATGCAGCAGTGCTCCGGGCGTGATTCGACGCGGTGATTCGGGTTGCGACGATTACCCTCGCGGTGATGTCTCGCGTCGCGCTGCTCGGTGGGGGAAAGATGGGGGCGGCGCTCGTCGGCGGGTTGCTCGAAGGCGGTTGGGAACCCGACGACGTGGCGATCGCGGAGATCGACGGTGAGCGCCGCGTCGCGTTGGAACAGGAGTTCCCGAAGGTACGCATCGTCCCGAGCGCGGCGTGGGCCGTCGCCGACGCCGATGTCGTGATCGTCGCGGTGAAGCCGGGCGACGTCGCCGCGACGCTCGATACCGCGTTGCCCGCGCTCGAAGCGGCGACGCTCGTGCTGTCGATCGCCGCCGGTGTCACGATCAAGACGATCGAACACCTCGTGCCGGGCCGACCCGTCGTCCGCGCGATGCCGAACACGCCCGCGCTCGTCGGCATCGGCGCGTCGGCGATCGCAGGAGGCACCCACGCCGGCGCCGAGCATCTCGATCTCGCCGAGCGACTGCTCGGAGTCGTGGGGATCGTCGAGCGGGTCGCGGAGCCGATGCTCGACGCGGTGACCGGGTTGTCGGGTTCCGGGCCGGCCTACGTCTTCTTGATGGCCGAGGCGATGATCGAAGCAGGTGTGCTGGTCGGCCTGCCCCGAGATGCGGCTGGGCGTCTGGTGGTGCAGACGCTGTTGGGATCGGCCTCGCTGCTCGCCCAGGACCCGGCGGGGCCGGCTGCGCTGCGCGCGGCGGTGACGTCGCCGGGCGGTACGACGGCGTCGGGACTCCGGGAGCTCGAGGCGCACGGTCTGCGCGCCGCGGTGCTCGACGCGGTGAGCGCGGCGACCCAGCGGTCCCGCGAGCTGGGCACGGGTTGATCGCGGGCCGGAGCTGCACGTGAGCCGCGCCCGCAGCCGTCCGCCCCGGCTGGAACTGCGCGTCGGTTCCGCGCCGGCGCCGTCGCCGCCGACGCTGCTCGACCTCATCGAGCGCTCGAAGGTGGCCGGACCCGGTGGTGCCGGTCTCGGCGCGACCGAGCTCCGGCGCAAGATCGAGCTGCTCGCGACCGGCGACCGCCGCGAGTTGGGGGA
Source organism: uncultured Actinomycetes bacterium (assembly GCA_963761055.1). Classification (GTDB taxonomy): domain Bacteria; phylum Actinomycetota; class Acidimicrobiia; order IMCC26256; family PALSA-610; genus PALSA-610. The sequence goes on from CAVXFO010000003.1 coordinate 232,557, forward strand.
GCTCGCGCCGATCGCCGGCATCACCGTCGAGTCCGCCTGGTCGGCGGTTACCGGCACGTTCGGCGCGACACCGGGAGCGCCGCACATCGACGCGGCCCGCACGGCTTCGGCAGTTCGTGCCGCGTCGGCGCGGGTTCGCTCGGTGGCGTCGATGGGAGGCCGCGTCGCGATCGCGACGAGCCGGCCCGCATCGCTGCTCATGCTGCACCTCGCGTTCACGGCACTCGTGCGCGACAACGATGGCGAGCTGATCGACCTCGCCGACTTCGGGCCGATCCGCGCCGACGGGCGGACGTCGCGTTGGCTGCGTTGGATCGGCGGCGTCGCCGTCGTCACCGACGGCAAAGCCCTCTGTGCCACAGGCGACGGGGAAGCAGCGCGGGAGTGGCTCTTCGCGATGCCCAGACCCGCGCTGGTCGTCGCCGACGGTCCGTTCGCGGAGGTGGCCTGGGAAGCCGGCATCGACGTGGTCGCGCTCACCGGCCTCGACCGGCCCGCGCTCGCCGCCGCGGCCAAACGCGATGGGCACGACATCGTGGTTCCCCTACGTACGGACCGCCCCACCCGCGCCTACGCCGTGATCGAGGATCTCGTCGCCGGTAGATCGGTGCTCCCCGAGTCCTCCGTGTGACCTCTCACACACCACGGGAGTTGACGCTCGACAACTCGGAGCCCACCGGCATACGCTGGCCATTCAGCGGGCAGGAGTAGGGAGTTTCCGCGTGGGCAACGGGCTGAGCAAATCGCGTTTTCTCACTGTGCAAGAGGTCGCGGACCTGATGCGCGTGTCGTCGATGACCGTCTACCGGCTGATCAAAGCCGGTGACCTGGCCGCGGTGCGGGTCGGTCGATCGTTCCGCGTCTCGGAACCCGACGTCGACGCCTACCTCGCGGCTCGGTACACCCAGGCGGGGTAACCCCTACTAGCGTCGGCGGGTGCCGGATCGTCCCCCGTTCGTCTCGTTCCTCTCCGACTACGGGAGCGTCGACGAGTTCGTGGGTGTGTGTCACGCGGTGATGCTCGACGTCACCCCCGATCTCCGGATCGTGGACATCACACATGAGATCGCTCCCTTCGACGTGCGCGCCGGGGGCCTCGCACTCGTGCGGGCCGTGCAGTACCTCCCCGACGGTGTGGTGCTCGCAGTCGTCGATCCCGGCGTCGGCACCGATCGGCGGTGCATCGCGGTCGAGGTCGAAGGTGGTTTCCTCGTCGGACCCGACAACGGTCTGCTCGCGCCGGCGGTCGCCATGCTGGGCGGTCCGACCCGGATCGTCGTACTCGACAACCCCGAATACCAGCTTCCCGCGCCGGGTGCGACCTTCGCCGGGCGCGACGTCATGGCGCCCGCGGCGTCATATCTCGCGTCGGGAGTGCCGATCGACGCGCTGGGCTCGCCCGTCGATGCCACCGGGCTCGCGCCTGGTCTCGTCCCCCTCCCCCAACAAGACGACGACGGAACCATCTCGGGGGAGATTCTCTGGGTCGATCGCTACGGCAACTGCCAGCTGAACATCGCGCCCGAGCAGCTCGCGCTGCGCGGGCTGGCGCCGGGTGGATTCGTCGGTGTGACGATCGGCGGTCGCGAGCGGCGGGCACACTGGGTGACGGCCTTTGCCGAGGCCAAGCCGTCGGAGTTGGCGATGGTGGTCGATTCGTACGGAATGTGCGCTCTCGCATTCGATCAACGGTCGGCCGCAGCTGAGCTCCAGGCCCGGGCCGGGACGACGTTGACACTCGTGGCGCTGGGTGAGGGAGTGCGCTGATGCGTTGGGGAACGAGCCTGGTTCTCGTCTTGCTGCTCGTGCTGATCATCTTGGCGGCGCTGTCGCAATTCGTGTTCCATCTGGGCTGACGGCTGTCCGCCGCTCCGTGTATCTCACGGAGAGTGGTTGAAATCCTCAAGGCCCGCGCAGTGCGTGTCGTTACTTTGAGTACAGCGCGGCGGCCCGGCCAACCGGCCGCCTCGCAAGAGATCGGGGTTCCGGTCGCGGGTGTGGGCGTGTGAGCGCCTCGGGGTAACCCGGGTGTTCACGCAACGTAGCCTCCCAGCCCGCCCCAGAAACGTCCGCAACCGCGGCCGGGATCCTCGTTCACGGGGCACGAGCGCCGGACCGTGCGGCCCACCCCAGCACGTTGTCGCGCGACCTTCGTCGCGGCGATTCGTTTGACGAATCGTTGCGAGGGCGACGCGGGAGGTGGTCCGCCGAGGGCCCGCACCCGGCGCGGCCTTCGTCGCGTAGCCTCCGCAGCGTGAACCTCGCGACGATGCTCCTCGCGACCGCCGAGTCGGATCCTGAGCGTCCCGCGCTGGTCGGCCCCGAGCGCCTCACGTACGCAGAGCTCGTGGCGAGGTCAGCGGCCGTCGCCGCGTCGGTTGCCGCCTCGGCGAAGCCCGGCGACCGAGTCGCGATCGTCGCCGGCAACGAGGCCGCGTTCGTCGCCTCCTACCTCGGAGTCCTCGCGGCCGGTGCGATCGCGGTCCCGCTCAACGTCGGGTCGCCCGCTCAGGAGCTCGGCCGCGAGCTCGATGCCGTCGAACCCGTGGTCGCGCTCGCGTCCGCGGCGCATGCCGACCTCGCCCGCCGCGCCGTCGCACACCGGGCGGCGCCCGCCATCTCCGTCGTCGTCGTCGACGACCTGCGCGCCCCGACCCCGATTCCGCCGGCAGCAACGAAAGCGCCGGGCGATCTCGCCGTACTCCTGTTCACCGCGGGTACCGCGGGCGCCCCGAAGCCGGCGATGCTCACGCACGGTTCCCTGCTCGCCAACATCGAGCAGATGCAGTCGCATCCGGGTTTGCGGATCGAGCCCGCCGACATCGCACTCGGCGTCCTCCCCCTGTTCCACGTGTACGGCCTGAACGTCGTGCTCGGTCTCGCGTTGTACGCGGGTGCCTCGGTCGCACTCGTCGACCACTTCCATCCCGTCGAGACACTCGCGCGCGTTCGCAGCGATCGGGTCACGGTCGTTGCCGCCGTGCCTGCGATCTTCGACGCATGGCTCGGACTCGACGAGTCGGACGCCCCCGCCGACGCCCTCCGACGTGTCCGCCTCTGCGTCTCGGGCGCGACCACGCTTCCCTCCGCAACCGCGAACCGCATGCAGGAACGCTTTGGCGTCACCGTGCACGACGGCTACGGGCTCACCGAGACGTCGCCCGCCGTGACGACCACCGCCGTCGATGCGCAGCGGCGTGCCGGCTCGATCGGACCGCCGCTCCCGGGGATCGAGGTCCGGCTCCTCGACTACGACGGCAACCGCGCGCTCGACGGCGACCCGGGCGAGATCGTGGTGCGGGGCCCCAATGTCTTCGCCGGCTACTGGAACGATCCCGCAACGACGAATGCCGTACTCGTCGACGGCTGGCTGCACACGGGCGATATCGCGGTCGCCGGCCCCGACGGCTGGCTCACCCTCGTCGACCGAGCCAAGGACGTCGTGATCGTCTCCGGTTTCAACGTGTTCCCGGGCGAGGTCGAAGACGCGATACGGAGCCATCATGACGTCGAGGACGTGGCCGTCATCGGGGAGCCACACCCGCGCACGGGTGAGACGCTCGTCGCGTTCGTGGTGCCGCGCCCCGGCCACGAGCCCGACCCCGTCGAACTGTTACGCCACGCGGGGCGCCAGCTTGCGCGTTACAAGCTGCCGACGCGCGTCGAAGTGGTCGAGTCGCTGCCTCGGACACTCGCGGGCAAGCTCGTGCGGCGGGCGCTCTCGTCGTCGCCCGGCTCGTCGTCGACGTCGGTCGCGGCCGGCGCAGGTCGCGTTCCCGACGATGCGACGACGAAGCCCAGATAGACGACGACGATCCCGAGCGCGAGCGACGTCACGAACGCCGTGTCCTGACCGATCACACCCTGGAGCAGCCCTCCACTCGACAACACGAGCGTGCCGAGCGCGATCAAGGCGTTGCCCCCTGCGAGCGGCCCGGTTCCGGGGACGCGCCGGCGGGCGAAGCTGATCGCGGAGTAGAGCGCGCCGCCGAACACCACCAGCGCGCCGACGCCGCTCCCCACGCCCGCGAGCGCACGGGGCAGCACGCCGAAGTGGTCCTTGCCCACGGGGATCCCGCCGTCACGCAGGATCACCCCGTGGATCGGCGCCGCGAGCATGACACCGATCGCGAATCCGGTGAAGAGCACGAGCCCCGTGCGGACCCGGTCGCCGACCTTCCGGCCGGCGATCAGGTAGACGGTGCCGAGCGCGAGCCAGGGCACGTTGAGGACCGCACCGAGTAGGAAGAAGATCCGGAAGGTCCCCCGGTCCCAGCCGGTCGAGGCCGCGGTGGCGAGGGCGGCCGAGGCCAGGGCGAACAGGGCGAGGGCGAAGGTCCACGCCCCCTGGTGGCGCGCCCTGGAGCGGGAATAGCGCACGCCGGTGGCCTGCGCGAACACCGTCGCGACGGCCGTGGCAAGGAAGGCGAGACCGGCGACCATGGCGCCTGCGAGGGTACCTCCGCGGACCCGGAGAGGTACTCCGCACCTGCTTCGCAGCGGATCAGGAGAAAGTGCCCGCACACTTTGAGAACGCGTGCACAAGCTCGGTACCCTGCCGGGAGGGCTTGCTCCAGTTGGGAGCGCCGAAAGGACACTTGGGTGACAGCTTCGCCGCGACGCCGGATCCCGGAGGCGACTGTCGCCCGTCTGCCGCTCTATTACCGGGCACTCATGGAGACCGGTGAGCGCCAGGTCGCGACCATCTCGTCGGAACGGCTCGCGGAACTGGCCGGGGTCAACGCGGCCAAGGTCCGCAAGGACCTGTCGTATCTCGGCTCCTACGGCACCCGCGGAGTCGGCTACGACGTCGATTACCTCCTGCACGAGATCTCCCGCGAGCTCGGTCTCACCCGCGACTGGCCGGTCGCGATCGTCGGCATCGGAAACCTGGGGCGTGCGCTTGCGAACTACCGCGGGTTCGGCGCACGCGGGTTCCGGGTCGAGGTGTTGATCGATGCCGATCCCGCCCTGGTCGGTCACTGCATCGGCGACCTCGCGGTCGTCTCCATCGACGATCTCGACCGGGTCGTCCGCGAGCACAACATCGCGATCGGGATCCTCGCCACACCCGCCTCGGCGGCCCAGGAGGTGGCCGACCGGCTCGTGGCCGCGGGGGTGACCTCGATCCTCAACTTCGCGCCGGCGGTGTGCTCGGTGCCCGAAGGTGTATCGATGCGCAAGGTCGACCTCGCGATCGAGCTGCAGATCCTCTCCTTTTACCAACTGCGCCGAGGAACGGGCGCGGCCACCCCACGCGAACGGACGGGATGAGTGGCCGGTCGTCCGGCGCTCGCCGGCTATCCGGTCAACCTCCTGGTGCGCGGCCGTCGGGTCGTGGTGGTGGGCGCGGGCCGGATTGCGGCTCGCAAGATCGAGCCGCTCCTCGACGCCGGGGCGGTCGTCCAGGTCGTGGCGCCGGTCGCGGGTACCGAGGTGCGGGAGTGGGCCGAGGCCGGCCGGCTGACGCTGATCGAGCGGGCGTTCGAGCCGACTGATCTCGACGGTGCCTGGCTCGCGTTGACCGCCACCGACGTCCCCGCGGTGAATGCGGCGGTACACGAGGCCGGGGAAGCGGGGCGGGTCTGGGTCAACAGTGCAGACGACCCGGCCAACTGCGCGTTTACGCTGATGTCGTTGTTCCGGCGGGGCGACCTGGTCATTTCCGTCGGTACCGGCGGCCGGAGCCCGGCGCTGGCGACGCATCTGCGCCGCCGGTTGGAACAGGAGATCGGACCTGAGTACCAGACCCTGCTCGAGGTTCTCTCAGAAGCTCGGGAAGACCTGCGGTCCACGGGACGTTCCTCGGAGAACGCCGACTGGCAATCGGCGTTCGACGGCGGCATCGTGGAACTCGTGCAAACGGGCCGGGTCGACGAGGCAAGGGAGTTGTTGAGGACGTGTCTCTCCTCGTCGTCGGCCTGAACCACCGGACGGTTCCCGTCGAGCTGCTCGAGCGCATGACGGTGCCCGAGGATTCGCTCGCGAAGTCGCTGCACGATCTCGCGGGTCGTGAACACCTGCTCGAAGTCGTGCTGCTCTCGACGTGCAACCGCACCGAGATCTACCGCGCTGCACGCACTTTCACGCCGCGGTCGGCGACGTGCGTGACTTCCTCGCCGCGCACTCCGGCGCCGATCCCGACGAGTTCGCCGATCACCTGTACACGTATTACGACGAAGCCGCGGTCGCGCACCTGTTCTCGGTGGCCGCCGGTCTCGACTCGATGATCGTCGGCGAGAGCGAGATCCTCGGCCAGGTGCGCGACGCCTGGCAGGCCGCGGTGCGCGAAGAGACGGCGCCGCAGCTCCTGTCGCGGATGTTCAAGCACGCGGTCGAGTCGGGCAAGCGCGTCCGCACCGAGACGGGCATCTCCCGCCACCCGGTGTCGATCCCGTCGGCCGCGGTCGCAGTCGCGTCGGAGTACCTCGGCGACCTCGACGGCGCCCGCGTGCTCGTGATCGGCGCGGGCCAGATGGGCTCCGGTCTCGCGTCCACGCTGCGCTCGCGCGGCGTGACCGACGTCGTCGTCGCGAACCGCACGTTCGAACGGGCCGAGGACCTTGCGGTCGCGATCGGCGCACGCGCGGTGCCGCTGCCCGACATTGCCGACACGTTGGTCGACACCGACGTGTTGCTCACCTCGACTGCATCCTCGGAAGTGCTCGTCGAACGGGCGATGGTCGAGATGGTCATGGCGTGTCGCGACGGCAAGCCCCTGCTCGTCGTCGATGTCGCCTTGCCGCGCGACGTCGATCCCGGCGTCGGTGACATTCCCGACGTCACCTTGCTCGACCTCGACGATCTCAAGGAGTACGCGCAACGCTCGGCCGAACGCCGGCGCGGCGAGATCGGGAAGGTGCGGGCAATCCTCGCGGCCGAGATCGAGCGGTACCGCGCCGAGCGCGCGGCGCGCGAAGTCGGGCCGCTCGTCACGTCGTTGCGCGAGTTTGCCGAGGCAGTGCGGCGAGGTGAGCTCGACCGCTTCCGCGCCAAGCTCGCCCGGCTCGATCCGGAGGCGCGCGACCTCGTCGACTCGATCACCCAGGGTGTCGTCAACAAGCTGTTGCACGAGCCCACCGTGCGCGTGAAGGACGCGGCGGGCACGCCTCGCGGCGACTACTACGCCGACGCCCTCGCGTCTCTCTTCGACCTCCCGACCGAACCGACGGTCGAATCCGAGTGATCAGAGTCGCAACCCGCGCGAGTGCGCTCGCGCGGTGGCAGGCGGAACGCGTCGGCGCACGCCTGGGTCGCGACGTCGAGCTGGTGTTTGTGACCACGACGGGGGACCGCGACCAGACCTCCGACCTGCACGCGATTGGCGGCCAGGGCGTGTTCACCAAGGAGGTGCAGCAGGCGGTGCTCGACGGGCGCGCCGACGTCGCCGTGCATTCGGCCAAGGACCTTCCCACGGCGACACCGCCCGGACTCGTGCTGGCGACGGTGCCCGAACGCGCCGATCCGCGTGACGCGCTCGTCGGCTGCCCGTTCGACAAGCTGGTCGCGGGGGCGCGCATCGGCACCGGGTCCGTGCGCCGTCGCGCCCAGCTCGCGGCCGTCCGCCCCGATCTGACGTACGGTCCGCTGCGGGGCAACATCGAGACCCGGCTGCAAAAGCGCGAGGAGCTCGGCTACGACGCGATCGTTGTCGCCTACGCCGCGCTCGAACGGCTCGGTCTCGCCGCGACCACGGAGTTCGACGTGATGGACGTGCGCGTAATGCTGCCGCAGGTAGCGCAAGGCGCGCTCGCGGCCGAATGCCGCGCCGACGACATCCGCACCATCACTCGACTGGAGGCCATCGACGAGCCGGCCGCACACCGGGCCGTCGATGCGGAGCGGGCTTTCCTTGCCGAGCTCGGCGGCGGGTGCGATCTCCCCATCGGCGCGCTCGGGCGGACTGCGGCCGATGGCCAGATCGTCCTCGAGGCATTGCTGGCTTCGCTCAACGGTCAGGTCGTGTTGCGCACACGCGTCGCCGGCCACGATCCAGTCGACGTGGGCAGCACCGCGGCACGCGACCTGCTCGACGGCAAGGGCGGCCGTGCACTCTTGGAGGACGTGGCGTGACGGTGTATCTGGTCGGCGCGGGTCCGGGTGACCCCGGTCTGCTCACGCGGCGCGGCGAGGAGCTGTTGCGCGCGGCAGACGTCGTCGTCTACGACCGCCTCGCGCCGCAGGCACTGCTCGCGCTGGCCCGTCCCGATGCCGAGCTCGTCGACGTGGGCAAGGCGCCCGGCGACGCACCGATGAACCAGGACCGCATCAACGCGGTTCTCGTCGACCGCGGGCGGGCCGGCAAGGAAGTCGTGCGGCTCAAGGGCGGCGATCCGTTCGTGTTCGGTCGCGGCGGCGAGGAGGCCGAGGCCTGTCTCGGCGCCGGTATCGCCTTCGAAGTCGTTCCCGGCATCACCAGCGCGATCGCGGCCGCCGCGTACGCGGGTATCCCCGTGACGCACCGGCGGGTGTCGACGAGCTTCACCGTCGTCACCGGCCACGAGGACCCGACCAAGGGCGGGAGCGACACCGACTGGGACGCGCTGGCCAAGGCCGGGGGCACGCTCGTGATCCTGATGGGCGTCGGTCGCATCAGCGACATCGCCAAAGCGCTCGTTGCCGGCGGCCGCGACGAGCACACGCCCGTGGCGGCGGTGCGCTTCGGGACGAGGCCGGACCAGCAGACGATCCGGGCGACGCTCGGGACGATCGCCGCCGCGGGCGTGAGGTCGCCGAGCGCGATCGTCGTCGGCGACGTCGCCGGTCTCGACTTCGGGTGGTTCGAGCGCCGTCCGTTGTTCGGGCGTACGGTCGTCGTCACCCCGCGCGCGAACAGGCGAGCGAGCTCGTGGCTCGGCTCACGGCGCTGGGCGCTACCGTGCTCGAGCTCCCGTCGATCCAATTCGCGCCGGTCGACTTCGCAATCCCCGCACTCGCGTCGTACAGCTGGATCGTGTTCACGTCCGCGAACGGTGTCGATGCGTTCTTCGATCGGGGGCTCGCCCCGCGTGCTCTCGACGCCCGCGCGCTCTCACCGATGGGCATCGCGGTGATCGGCCCGGGCACGGCTGCCGCCCTCGCCCGCCGCGGCCTGCGCGCCGATCTCGTGCCGTCGCGGTTCGTTGCCGAGTCGCTCCTCGAGGCGTTCCCCGCTCCCGGTCCCGGCGGCCCGGCCCGAGTGTTGTTGGCTCGGGCCGAGACCGCCCGCGACGTCCTGCCCGAGGGCCTTTCGGCCATCGGCTACGAGGTCGACGTGCTCCCCGTCTACCGCACCGTGCCCGCGCCGCTCGATCGCCTCATGCTCGACCGGGTGCGCGCCGGTGGCACGGTCGATGCGATCACGTTCACCTCGTCGTCGACGGTCGCCAATTTCTGCGACGCGGTCGGGCCGCTGTCCGCCCCGCATCCGGCGGTGATCTCCATCGGTCCGGTGACGAGCGAGACCGTTCGGGCTCGCGGCCTCGAGGTCGACGTCGAGGCGGATCCGCACACGATCGACGGCGTCGTCGAGGCGCTGTTGCGAAAGCTCGCGCAGTAGCCTTTTCCAGTGACGTATCCCGAGCGTCGGTTGCGCCGGCTCCGCCGAACCCCCGCGTTGCGACGACTTGTGGCGGAGTACCGGGTCACCGTCGACGACCTCGTGGCGCCGTTGTTCGTGAAGGCCGGCATCGATGCACCCGAACCGATCAGGTCGATGCCCGGCGTTGTGCAACACACCCAGGAGAGCCTGCGCAAAGAGGTCCGCGCACTCTGCGATCTGGGAGTCCCGGCCGTGATGCTGTTCGGCGTGCCGAGCCACAAGGACGTGCGCGGGAGCGAGGCCGACTCGCCCGACGGCGTGGTGCAGGTCGCGTTGCGCAACCTGCGCGACGAGATCGGCGACGCGCTCGTGATCATGGCCGACGACTGTCTCGACGAGTACACCGACCACGGGCATTGCGGTCTGGTGACCGACGCCGGCGAGGTCGACAACGACGCGACGCTCGAACGGTACGCGAGCATCGCGGTCGCCCAAGCCCACGCGGGGGCCGACGTCATCGCACCCAGCGGGATGATGGACGGTCAGGTCGGAGTGATCCGGTCTGCGCTCGACGAGTCGGGCCATGAGGCCACGCCGATCCTGGCGTACGCGGCGAAGTACGCGTCCGCGCTCTACGGGCCGTTCCGCGACGCGGCCGAGTGCGCGCCGCAATTCGGGATCGGCGCGGGTACCAGATGGACCCCGCGAACGGTCGGGAAGCGCTCGTCGAGGTCGCGCTCGACATCGCCGAGGGCGCCGACATGGTGATGGTCAAACCCGCGCTCGCCTATCTCGACGTCATCGCCGACGTGCGCGCCGCGTTCGACGTTCCCGTCGCCGCGTACCACGTGAGCGGCGAGTACGCGATGGTCAAAGCCGGCGCGCAGCTCGGTTGGATAGACGGCGACGCGGTCGCGCTGGAGCACTTGCTCGCGATGAAGCGCGCGGGCGCCGACATGATCCTCACCTACTTCGCGCGCGAGTTCGCCGAGACGCTCGATTCCTAGCGTGACCGGATCCGACTGGTTCGCGCGCGCCCGGGCCGTAATCCCGGGCGGGGTCAACTCACCCGTGCGCGCGTTCGGCGCCGTCGGGGGCGATCCGTTCTTCGTCGCCCGCGCCTACGGCAGCCACATCGTCGACACCGACGGGCGCGAGTACCTCGACTTCGTACAGTCGTGGGGCGCGTCGATCCTCGGGCACGCGCATCCCGCCGTCGTCGACGCGGTGCAGAAGGCGGCGGCGGCCGGGACGTCGTACGGCGCGCCGACCCCCGGTGAGGTCGAGTTGGTCGAGGCGATCTGCGCGCGGGTGCCGTCGGTGGACAAGGCGCGTCTCGTGTCGTCGGGTACCGAGGCGGCGATGACCGCTGTGCGCCTGGCGCGCGGCGCTACCGGCCGCGACAAGATCGTGAAGTTCGCGGGCTGCTACCACGGCCACCTCGACGCGCTGCTCGTCCAGGCCGGAAGCGGCGTGGCGACACTCGGGCTCCCCGGCTCGGCGGGGGTTACCGAGGGGACCGTCGCCGACACGATTGTCGTTCCCTACAACGACCTCGCGGCGCTCGACGCCACGCTCGCCGAGCACGGTGCAAATACTGCGGCGATCCTCGTCGAGCCCGTCGCCGCGAACATGGGTCTCGTCACCCCGACCGCCGGGTTCCTCGAGGGGTTGCGCGGCGCGCGACCCGGTACGGCGCCCTGCTCGTGTTCGACGAGGTGATCACCGGCTTCCGGGTCGGTCTCGGTGGCGCCCAGGCCCGCTTCGGCATCACGCCCGACCTGTCGATCTTCGGCAAGGTCATCGGGGGCGGGCTCCCCCTCGCCGCGGTCGGCGGTCGAGCCGACGTGATGGACGAGCTGGCGCCGCTCGGGCCCGTCTACCAGGCCGGGACGCTGTCGGGGAACCCGCTCGCCACCGCCGCCGGTCTCGCCGTGCTCGCGCGGCTCGACGATGCGTCGTACACGACACTCGAGCACACCGCCGAGCGTCTGGCCGCCGGCCTGCGCGATGCGTTTGCGGGCGCCGGCATCGCCGCGCAGGTGACGCGGGCTCACACCCTGGTCGGTTTCTTCTTCACGGCCGACCCCGTCACCGACTACGACGGCGCGCGCAGAGCCGACCACGACCGGTACGCGCGGGTGTTCCACGCACTCCTCGACCGGAACGTCTACTTCGCGCCGAGCGGGTACGAGACGCTCTTTCCGAGCCTGGCGCACACCGACGCCGACATCGACGAGACGATCGCAGCCGTCGCCGCAGGCCTCTGAACTACTTGTTGCGGTCTTCGCGCTTCTGCGCGCACGCGGTCCATGTAGAACAACGAGCCCGCGAACAAGAACACCATGATCGAGAACGCGATGAAGGCGGCGCCCCCGTCCTTGCTCGCGTCGATCAGTTGCTGGGCGAGGATCATCGCTTGCGTCTCCTATTCGCTCGTCGCCGGAACTGGCGCGAGGGCTGCACGCTTGCGAGCCCGCTCGTCCTTCTCCCACCAGTGGAGACCGAGGACCGACAGGCCGAAGAAGATCAGCGAGAAGAGCCAGTAGAACACGACGGGCTTGCGCACCGATCCGTAGTCGTAGCTGAGGATCGCGAAGTGCGTCGGCTTCAACGGGTCGCACACGGGGTTGCCCGCGGAGTCGGTGGCGGGAGAGTTGGTCACTTCGTCGATGCGGGCGAGACAGATCTCGAGCGCCGCGTACCGGTGACGGTGCCAGAAGAAGTTCTTCGTCTTGTCGATGTACTGGTACGACTTCGAACCCGGGAACGTCAGCAGGTAGTCGGTCGACGAGCTGATGCCGAGCGTGTTGAACGGCTGGTTCGGAGCGGACGCACCGGCAACCGGAGTCGCGGCGACGATGGCGGCGTCGATGGCGGGCTTCACTTGCGTCAGCAGGGACTCGTTTCCGGACGTGCCCTTGGTCGGGAGCTCACGCACGGCCGGGATCTTGGAATTCGCCGGTTTGTCGACGAGCTCGACCATCTTCCACGAAGCGGAGTTGCCGTGTGGAGGGTCGAGGTCGCTGTTGCCGGTCGCCTTGCCCGGCGTGGTGACCCAGAGTGTCGTCAGCAGCACCAGGAAGCCGGACAGGCCGGCGGCGGCGACGAGGAACCCGAGACGGCCGCCGAGGTTGGTGCCGAGCAACAAGTACGTGGAACCGCAGAACAGCCCGACGGCACACAGCACCGTGAGCACGCCGATGATGGTCGGGTTCCACAGGTTGGCCGGGCCACCTTCGGCCAGGAGCAGATGTAGGACAGCCATACTCAGCCCTTCTTCGGAGCCGTGGTGGTGGTCGTCACCGGCGATTGCGGCCCGACGCCGTTTCCTGCGGTCGTGTCGCACGCCGCGCTCACGCCCGTGTAGCTCGTGGTGTCGAGGCAGTAGCGCTCGTAGTAGATGATCTGTTTGAGCTGGGTCGGGGTCAGCATCGCTCCCAGCATCGGAGACGCCGTGGTCGGGACCTGGTTGAACCCGGGCATCCTCCCGGAACCGATGCCTCCGTTGCCGTACGGCTTGAACGGAGCCGAACCCTTGCCGACGAAGTCGGCCTGGAGCTGGAATCCGCCCGAGGCATCCGTCCCGAAGCGTCGGGCGAGGTCGCCGTCGCGCAGGTTGAACCCGATACCGCCGCCGATGCCACCGCCACCGCCCGACAGGCCGAGGATGTCGACGCTGTTGGTGGCGCCTTCGGTCCCGGGAGGGATCGTCGGGTCGAAGCTCGACCAACCCTTGGTGTGACAACGGGCGCAGTTCAACTCGAACAGGAGCTGGCCGTCGGTCACGTTCGCCCGCTGGGCCTGCCACTTCGTCGACCAGTCGACGTTCGCCTGATCCGACTTCAGGGTCTTGACCGCGTCCAGATAGTCGCCGCAGGCAATCGCCTGTTTCAGGGGATCACCGGTCAGCGGGGTCGCGTTCTTGTCGGCCCGGGCGACCGCGTCGCTGCACTGCGTCGCCAACGCTGTATCCGACTCGGTGACCCCGAATGCCCTGAGCGCCGCGGTCGACTTGGCTTCGAGGTCGGTCTTGGCTGCGGCCAGAGCTTTCTTCGCGTTCGCGAGCTCGATGCCGGGGCACGTCATGTATTCCGGGCACGACTTCGTGCCGTCGTTCGACCTGGCGAGCACGAGCGCGTCGGTCTCGGCCTTTTGTGACTGCTCGGGTGTGATCTGGATCGACTCGATGTACTGCACCAGGTCGGCGATCGACTGGTCGTTCTTGGGACCACCACCGACGACCCCCCACGGCTGCATCGGGGTGCCCGGCCTGCCGTAGGTGATGATGTCGGTGAGATCGCAGATGGTGTCGGGTTGTCGGCGCGACTGGCTCAGGCAGTCGGTGTCCTCTTCGAACCGCAGCGCCTCCGTGTTGAGCGGCGGGACCTTCCAGTTGACCTTGACGCCGTTGACGGTGGTGGGGGCGACCCCGCCGACGCCCTTTTGGCCGTGGCAGTTCGCGCACTGCAGCGAGGTCGCGGCGTTGTAGTCGGTGCTGGCCGAGTTCGCGAACAGCACCGCGCCCCGTGCCACCGCGTTCTTGTCGAAGTAGTTCGCCGACTGGTGTTGGCGAGTGGGCTCCCGCAACCAGTAGATGGGCAACGCGATCGCGAAGATCGCCGCGAAGAGCAGCGCCCAACCCAGCACGCGTTCCAGCCGGCGACTCTCGAGGTCCTCGTCGTCGAGGAACGGAGTGCGGTTCGCGGGCGTGGTCTCTTCGCTGCGGGCGCGTTTCGGTGATAGCACCGAACGGGCCACGTAGACGATCAACACCGCGAAGACGACGAAGTTGATCCAGATCAGCCAGTGGCGAAGGTCGTTCTTCCAGATGGCGGCGATCACGAACGGTGGCCTCGATGTGGTTCGGACTGGACAGGGCTGAGGATTCGACGGGCGCTCACACGCACAGGGGGCCCTCGGCGTTCTGGCCCGTGGTGTTCGTGCCGATCGGGGGGCCGAGGTAGATGTTGCCGGTGTCGACGACGATGCTGCCGTCGCTCGACTGTGTCGCGTAGAACCGGTCGAGACCGCGCGGCGCCGGGCCGGCCTTTTTCTCGCCGACCCGGCTGTACTTCGACCCGTGGCACGGGCACTCGAACCACTGCGAGGTCTGGCAGAACGGGACGCGGCAACCGAGGTGTACGCACCGTTGGTAGAGCGCGACGATGCCGAGCGTCGACATGTCGGTGTAGATCGCGGGCTTGTAGATCTTCTTGGCGGCGGCGAGCGCGTTCGCGTTGTCCTTCGGGTACCGCACGACGTAGGTGCGGGCCTGGGCCGCGTAGAACGGCTTCTGCTGCGCGTCGATGGCGCCAAGGATGTCGGGCAGCTTGCCGAGGTTCACTGTGCCGCCGAATCCGCCGAGACCTTGCAGCGGCCAGAGGAAACCGAGCATTGCTGCACCGAATCCCGACAGGCCGAAGCCGACGGCGGCGAGGATGCCCCGGTTGAGGAACTGTCGCCGGCTGACGCCGATCTCCTCCTCGTCGACCGGCTCGTACTCGACGACCTCGCCGCGGCGACGGCGGACGAGACCGCCGAACGCCGACGAGCGGGTCTCGTCGGAGCGGGCGCGTCCCGTTGCCTCGAGGTCGGTCGACGAGCTGGCCTCGCCCTCGGTCGAGACGATCTCGGTCGTTCCCGCGTCGCGCTGGCGCGTCTCGCGCGACAAGCCGCCGGTCGTTGCCCCCCGAGCGCGGGCCGCGAACATCACGACGGAGGCCCCCGCGAGGATGATGACGATGATGATGACGATCGGGACGAGCATCAGGAGCTCCTACAACTCGAAGAAGATGCCCTTGTTCCAGGGGAAGACGAAGTTGAAGCCTTCGCCCCGGAAGAACGAACCGAGGATCACGAGCGTCGCCCACATCATCAAGAAGAACGTGAGCATGATGATGGCGAACTTGCGGTCCTCGGGCTTGTTCGAGGGGTTCTTGTCGACGTACGGCGTGATTGCGAGGACACCGAGGGCGACGCCGGGAATGGTCACACCGGCGACCATCGGGTGGAACATCTTCAGCAGCTCTTGCAGACCGAGGAAGTACCACGGGGCCTTCGACGGGTTCGGGGTGGCGTTCACGTCGGCCAGACCGAGGAGCGGCGCTTTCACCAGGGCCGAGAAGATGGTGACGAACGCCGTGAGCGAGAGGATCGAGGCGAGCTCGAGCGCCAGCAGGTGGGGCCAGACGTGCACCTTGTCCTGCGCCTCGGCGCGGGCCTGCTGGATCGAACCGGACTTGACCACCGTCAACAGCCGCTGGGTGTGACCGCCGGGACCGCTGCTCGTGGGCGTGGGAGCCGCGACCGCGGTAGCCGCCGCCGCGACGCCGCCACCTCCTGCCGCCGCGGCTTCGCCCCCGCCGCCGGCCAATGCGGCCTTGCGCTTGCGGGAACGCTCGAGGAGGTGCGCCGGGATTCCGCCCTTGTCCTCGGTGATGGCGTCGCCACCGCCGGCGTCGCCACCTGTCGGGGCCGCGGCTTCGACCGGCGCAGCCTCAACGGCTTCGGGAGACGCGGGCGCGTCGGCAGAGGCTTCTTCGCCCTCTACGGGAAGACCCAGCGCCTTGCGACGCTCCTGGCTTCGCTTGAGGAGATGTTCGGGTACGTCGGCCATGTGAGTGTTCCTCCCCTCGACCTAGAGGGGCCCGGAGATTCCGCCGTCCTTACGGACGCGCCAGAAGTGGACAGCCATGAATATGACGATGACAAACGGCAGCATCAGCACGTGCAGTACGTACCATCGCAGCAGGGTCTCGCTGCCGATCTCCTTGCTACCCAGGAGCACGTACTTCACCTGCGGTCCGAAGACGGGCGTGTAGCCCATCATGTTCGTGCCGACGGTGACGGCCCAGAGCGAAAGCTGGTCCCACGGGAGCAGGTAGCCCGTGAAGGAGAGCAGCAGCGTGAGGGTCAACAAGATGATGCCGATCACCCAGTTGAACTCGCGCGGCGACTTGTAGGCGCCGTGGTAGAAGACGCGCGCCATGTGCAAGAAGACGGACAGCACCATGAGGTGCGCCGCCCATCGGTGCATGTTGCGCACGAGCGAGCCGAACGTCACCGCCGTTTCCAGCGCTTGCACGTTCGCGTAGGCCTCGGTGACGGTCGGCCGGTAGAAGAACATCAAGAAGATGCCGGTGACGGTCAACAAGATGAACAAGAAGAACGAGAGGCCGCCGAGACACAGCGTGTACGAGACCTTCACCGCGTGCCGCTTCACCTTCACCGGGTGAAGGTGGTACAGCACGTTGTTCATGATCACGTAGGAACGGTTGCGGGGGCTGTCGGTGTAGCCCTTGCGGTAGATCGATCCGGGTCGGAAAATCGACGTCCACGCTTGCGAGCTGCGCGTCTTGTCGCCGACCGCGGCGAGTCGCTCCGCCACTTTGGGTCGATGACCGTTGCCGTTGGTTGTGGCCACGAAGGATGCTCCTGTTACCGCTCGTTAGAAGCGGACGCCGTAGGCGTAGCCGTGTCGGTTGGTGCGGGTGTTGGGGTCGCCGTCGCGCCATTGGTCGGTGACTTTGCCCAAGACGATGACGCCGGTGGGGCAGCGGTCGACGCAGAGTGCGCAGCGGGTGCAGACGTCTTCGTCGACGACGAAGAAGACGTGGTCTTTGGGGTCGTCGCCGGGTTGGTCGGCGTTGACGGCTTCGTCGATGGCGTTGGTGGAGAGCATGTGGATGCATTTCCACGGGCAGATGTCGACGCAGCCTTCGCAGAGGATGCATTCGGCTTGGTCGATGTGGAGGAATTGTTTGGGCTTCACGGCTTGGGTGAGCCATTTGGGGTCGACTTCTTGGAGGACGTACGAGGTCGAGAACTCCGGCATCGGCGGGTTGGCGTCGTTGCGTGCCATACCTATTCGCTCGCTCTCTTCACCGGAGCGCCGTGTCCGTGAAGCGGACGTTCGCTTGCTGGCGAGGTCGCTTCGCTCACCGCGTCGTGTGACTCGAACCGCGCGGTGATCATGACTCGCTCGTCGTGACGGGGCGGCCGAACGCGGACGTGCGCTTGGATCGGCGCAACCGCGAGAACATCGTGCCGCCGGTGATCGGGCCTTCGGCGGGCTCGACGCCCTCGACCGCGGGCTCGGCGACCTTGCGCTTCTGCCACGCCGCGAACATTTTGATGTTCAAGCCGAGCATGATCACGTAGATGACCGCGGCACCCGTGTCGATCACCTTGTCGCGGGTGATGTCGAAAGGGAGGATCCGGTTCTTGTGCAAGAAGAAGGACGCGCTGTCGAAGTTGAGGTACGAGTTGCCGAACGTCAGCCACTCGTGCGGGATGACGCCGTAGCCGAGGGCGAACATGAACCAGACGAACAGAGCGCCGAGGACGCACTGGGCCCAGGTCGGTGGTTCCACGGGCTTCGGCCGGCGCGTCAACGCGCCGACCGCGCCGAGGCCGATCGCGAAGAGCACGATCGCGTAGATCAACCGCGCCGCTTTGCGTAGCCACGGAACGTGGAACACCAGAAACGTTCGCGGAAGCACGTTGGGTATGTGCACCGCGAGGAGGTGCCATACGTGTATGTCGCGCATGCTCCCCGGCGCTCCTTTTCACGTCGGCCGTGTGGCTCTTGCTACCACGCTAGAGGCGGCTGCGGCACATTGTGCACCATGAGTGCCCACGCTTCGTTTCGGACCAGTTGAGCATGTGATCATGTGCTCGTGAACGCGCGTGTCTCCGATGCTTCCTCGGGCCGTTCGGCGAAGGAAACCCTCGAGCGAAAAGGCGAGCCGAGGGACGACCAATTCGATGTCCTCGTGGTCGGCGCGGGTCCTTCGGGCTCGGCCGCGGCGTATTGGCTCGCGGCGCGTGGTCATTCGGTCCTGGCGATCGAGAAGAAGCACTTTCCGCGCGAGAAGACCTGCGGGGACGGGCTCACGCCGCGGGCCGTCCGGCAATTGCACGACATGGGCCTCGCGGATCGGCTCTGTGGGTTCCAGCGGTTCGACGGACTCCGTTCGATCGCGCACGGCGTCACGCTCGAGCTCGCGTGGCCCGAGCACCCCGACTTCCCGCCCTACGGATACGTCGTGCGAAGGCGCGAGCTCGACGAGATGGTCGCCGAGCAGGCCGTCAAGGCCGGCGCCATGATCTGGCAGGGCGCCGAGGCGGTCGAACCCGTGGTCGACGGCGGGCTGCTGGCCGGCGCCATGGTGCGCGACAAGGACTCGGGCGCCGTCAAGCCCGTTCGAGCCCGGTACGTCGTCGTCGCCGACGGGGCGAATTCCCGGTTCGGCCGGGCGCTGGGCACCGCCCGCGACCGGTCGTACCCGCTGGGAATGGCGATTCGCGGCTATTTCACGAGTCCGTTGCACGACGAGCCTTGGATCGAGAGCCACCTCGACATTCGCGACCGCGAGGGCAACCATCTGCCCGGGTACGGCTGGATTTTCCCGGTTGGCGACGGGACCGTCAACGTCGGGGTCGGGCTCCTCTCGACGTTCCAGGGCTGGAAGCACGTCAACACGACGCATCTGATGGAGGCGTTCTGCGAGACCGCGCCGGCCCGTTGGGGTCTCTCGGCCGAGAACGCCACCTGCGCGCCCACCGGGGGCCGGTTGCCCACCGGGGGATCGGTGACCCCGAGGGTCGGTCCCACGTTCGTCGTGGCGGGCGACGCGGCCGGGTTCGTGAACCCGTTCAACGGCGAGGGCATCTCGATCGCGTACGAGACCGGCCGGCTGGCCGCCGATGCCGTCGACCTCGCTCTGACCTCGGGAAACGGGCTCGCGCTGCAGAGCTACGACGCCCGGCTGGAGGAGGTCTACGGCCTCTACTTCAAGATGGCGCGCCTGTTCGTGCATGCGATTGGCAATCCCGCGGTCATGCGCGAGCTCACTCGAGTCGGCATGCAGAGCCGCACGCTCATGGAATGGGTGCTGCGGATCATGGCGAACCTGCTGCGGCCGGACGAGATCGGTCCCGGCGGAGGCCGCTTACCGGGCGCTCGCGGCCCTGGTGCGAGTTGCTCCCGCAGCATGACGGTCCTCGACCCGAATCCGCGAGCCCGATGAAAACCCTGGTGATCGCGCACCGCACCGGTCCGCGCGACGCACCCGAGAACTCCCTCGCCGGGATCACGGCCGCGGCCGGCCTGGGTGCCGATGTCGTCGAGCTCGACGCCCGCCGCAGCCGCGACGGGGTGGCGGTCCTCCTGCACGACCCGATGCTGCTCCGCGTGCAGCACCTACCACTCCACGTGAGATGGCTGCGCGCGCCGCGCAACTGGCCCGGGTGGGAGTGCCCTGCCTGGCCGAAGCGCTCGACACCGCCCGGGAGGCCGGGGTGAGCCTGGCGATCGATACGAAGGACGCGGGCGCGGCCGGCGCGGTGCTGGCGGCCGTCCGGGAAGCCGGCGCCAGCGAGCACGTGCTCCTGTGGTCGCAGCACATGCCCGTCGTGCGCACGTACGTGCGGGCGCTGCCCGAGGCCGAGGTGGCGTTGTTGCGGGACACCTTCGACCCGGTCGCACACGACCGGCTACTGGCCGACGCGGCTGCGATCGGCGCGCCGCGCGGTTTCGGCCCATCAGGACGTGGTGACCCCGGCGTTCATCGGCGCCGCCGCCGAGCGCGGGCTGGCCGTCTACTGCTGGTACCAACAGCTCGAGGTGCAGCAGACCCGGCTCACCGAGGTCGCGGCCAATGGTCTCGCCGGCGTCGTCACCGACTGGCCCGCCGATGCCCGCCAGCGCGTGGGATCGCCGGAGTAATCTCCGCCAGCCCGTGAGGGCCGAGACGTGGGGACGAGGGCCGGTCCGACGAAACACGGCGCAACTGCCGTAGCGAGGGAGCCAAACAGCGTACGCAGGCCCGGTCCGACGAAGGCGCAACTGCCGTAGCGAGGGAGCCATCAACATGTGCGCGCAGTGTGTGAGCAAGGTCGATGTCGTCATCGGCAGCATCGGGTTCGCGGGCTTCTTGTTCAAGGGCCCGTGCGAGGACGCGATGGTCGCGATGGGCGTGATCCCGGAGCCGCACCCGCTCGCGTACGGGCGTGCGTACTGTCAACTTCCTCCGCGACCTCGATCTCGATCCCGCGCCGATCCTCGGCGACGACATGGTCGAGGCGGTCGACGCGGTGCTGGCGTTCCCCCGTCAAGAAGTCTTCCGGCGGACGTTCCGCCAGGCGATCTCCTTGATGCTGCCGCTCTCCATTCGCTCCCAGAGCGTGTTCGCGACGAAGTAGACGACGCCGAGCAGGAACAGCGTCGTGGGGAGCACGATCCACGGCGTGACCTGCGGCAACGTGACGTGCTGGACCCACCAGGGCCCGGTCCACGACAGGTCCCACGGGTAGCCGTTGCGCTTGACCCCGTCGATGACGGGCTTGGCCACGATGTGGGCCCAGGTAGTCCACGCGACCATCCGGCAGGCGCCGTAGAAGAAGACGCCCCGGTAGAGCGCGAGCAGCCCCCGCTCGTCGAGCCACTGGCCGAGCCACGACCAGACGTGGGGGTCGGCGGCGACGACGTTGGTGCGCCAGAACTCCTTGGTGAGCACCCGCCACGAGCCGAGCACGACGACGAGGAACCAGAACAGGTCCATCATCGAACCCGAGGCTGCTGTAGTAGGCGGCCGCGTCGAGGTACTTGCCGCCCTTGACCGTCGCCGCGTACGCCCAGGTGTGCAAGCTCCAGTTCAGCGTCGAGAACGGGAACAACAGCATCGTGCCGATGCTGTCGTTCACGTCGGTGAGCACATGGGCCGCGAAGCCCGAGCAGGAATCCGATGGTCCACGCCCGGTTGTGTTTCCAGGCCCAGATCCCGAGGCACACCATTGTCCCGAAGAAGAGGGTGTGGCTGATGCCCATGCCGGGCCAGCCCCGGTGCCACTGGTAAGGCTTGGAGGCGCCGTAGTGGTGGCCGTTGATAGTCGAAGCCGTAGACCCAGAACTTGGCGAGGAAGTCGGGGGTGAAGTCGCCGAAGAAGATCGCGAACCAGCTGATCTGACCCCTCATCTTCTTCGGGAGGTGTGCCTCGACCGCGTAGACCTCGAACTGGTGGGCGGCCCAGCTCATGCGGCCACCGGTTCCGGCCTCACGTCGGGTCCCGGTCGGGACCGCGGCGGGGCTTGATCGGCTGGCGCCGGATCAGCTTCACGATGGCGGGCAGGCCCCAGACCCACGCGACGAGCCAGAACGGTCCGACGATCCAGTCGAGCAACCACTTGTTGTAGATCGACAACGGGATGTAGGTCGACCGCGGCGGTGAAGTACAAGAAGAAGTCGACGTACTTGGAGGGCGGTTCCAGGCGCAGCCGGACGCGGCTCCTCGCTCATCGCGGTGGAAGCTAGCCGAAGGCGCAGTGCGCGCGCGACCTCGGTCGCTTCGCTTCTCCGGGCGGGTCGTCGGGTAGCGTCGGCACGCGATGGCCGACTACCTCCCGATCCTCGTCATGGCCGGGCCTCGTCATCGCGTTCGTGATGTTCTCGTTCATCGCGTCGCAGCTGCTCGCGCCGCAGCGCCCGAACTCGGCGAAGCAGGCGCCGTACGAGTGCGGCATCGTTCCCGAGGAAGAGCCGGCAGAGCGATTTCCCGGTCAAGTTCTATTTGATCGCGATGGCGTTCATCGTCCTCGATGTCGAGATCGTGTTTCTCTATCCCTTTGCTGTCGTGTTCCGCGGGCTCGGTGCGTTCGGACTGTTGGCGATGGCGATCTTCGTGCTCACGTTGCTCGTCCCCTTCGCGTACCTGCTGTCGGTCGGCGCGCTCGACTGGGGGCCGGTCAAAGATGTGTTGCAGCGCATGCCCGGGCCGTCTGCTGCGCACGGGCTCGGCGGTTTACGACCCGAGCGCGACATCGAGCGACGGCGGCGTCGAACACGAAGGCGTCGAGGCGGCCTGATGGGTCTCGACCAGATCCCGCACAACTTCGTCAACCGCGCGGTCTGGAAGACGTCGTGCGTTGGGGCCGGCGCAACTCCGTGTTCCCCGCCACGTTCGGGCTCGCGTGTTGCGCGATCGAGATGATGGCCACCGGCGCCGCGCACTACGACCTCGCGCGCTTCGGGATGGAAGTGTTCCGGGCGAGTCCGCGTCAGGCCGATCTCATGATCGTCGCCGGCCGGGTCTCGCAGAAGATGGCCCCGGTGCTGCGCCAGGTCTACGACCAGATGGTCGAGCCCAAGTGGGTCATCTCGATGGGCGTGTGCGCGAGCAGCGGCGGCATGTTCAACAACTACGCGATCGTGCAGGGTGTCGACCAGATCGTTCCGGTCGACGTGTACGTACCCGGTTGCCCGCCTGGCCCCGAGACGTTGATGCACGGCATCCTGACGCTGCACGAACAGATTCGTACCGGTGAATTGCTACGCCGGCGCGAGGCGTCGCCGACCGGTGGCGCCGGCATCGACCTCGGTCGCGAGCCCGCCGGGCTCACGACCTCCTGACACGACTCGTAAAAAGGCACGCGGATGGCGGACGAAACGGCTCGTGAAGACGATCACGAGCCTCCGGCAGAAGGCGACGTGGACTCTCCGCAGATCGCGGACGACGTTGCCGCGGCCGTCGTCGATCGATTCCCCGGCTCGGTGTTCGTCGAAAGCCACGGCCAGTCCGTCGTGTACGTCGACCGCGCGGTGATGGCCGAAGTCGCCACGATGCTGCGCGACAGGAACAGTTCACGATGCTCGTCGACACCGCCGTCGTCGACCACCTGCTCGACGGTTCCCGCCCTGTGGTGGACGGTGTCACGCCGGAGCGCTTCGAAGTCGTGGTCAACTTCTTGTCGCACTCGCGCAACCGTCGTCTGCGCGTCATCTCCGAAGTGCCGCCGGGCGACCCGACGGTGCCGTCGCTCACGCCGATCTATCCCGGCGCGAACTTTCCCGAGCGCGAGTCGTACGACCTCTTCGGCATCACGTTCGAGGGTCATCCCGATCTCACGCGGCATCTTGATGCCCGACGACTGGCACGGTCATCCGCTGCGCAAGGACGACGCCGCCGCCCGGGTGCCGGTGACGTTCAAGGGAGACCCGAGCCCGAGATGACCGAGTTCACCGACATCGACCGCCAGATGGAGAGGGAAGAGGCGCGCCTCGAGCGCCAGACCGACGAGGGCGCGCAGGAGCTCAAGCCGAGGACGCGCGAGCTGGTGATCGTGGGCGGTGGCATGTGGCCGACCGACGATCTCGGCGACACCATGATCATCAACATGGGTCCGCAGCACCCGTCGACCCACGGCGTGCTCCGTCTCATGATGGAGCTCGACGGCGAGGACGTTCTGCAGATCAAGCCCGTGATCGGCTACCTCCACACCGGCATGGAGAAGACCGGCGAGGAGCTCACGTACGTGCAGGGCACGACCAACGTGACCCGCATGGACTACGCGTCGAACTTCGCCAACGAGCTCGTGTACTCGATGGCCGTCGAGCGCCTGCTCGACGTCGAGGTTCCCGAGCGGGCCACCTGGATCCGCATGCTCATGTGCGAGCTCTCGCGCATGGCGTCGCACCTCTTGTTCCAAGCGACGAATGGCATGGACATGGGCGCGGTGTCGATGCTGCTCTACGGGTGGCGCGAACGCGAAGAGGTGCTCCGCATCTTCGAGTTCGTCACCGGGCTCCGCATGAACTGCAACTACATCCGACCCGGCGGAGTCGTCGCCGATCTGCCCGACGGTTGGCAGCAGCGCATCCTCGACGTCTGCGACCTCGTCGCCGAAGGCGTCGCCGACTACGACGACATGCTCACCCAGAACCCGATCTGGCTCGAGCGGACCGTCGGCCTCGGCGCGATCACGACCGAGCAGTGCCTCGAGCTGAGCATCACGGGACCGATCCTGCGCTCGACCGGCTTTGCCTGGGACCTCCGCAAGGCCCAGCCGTATCTCGCCTACGACCAGGTCGACTTCGACGTCGTCTACACGACGAACGGCGACGTGTTCGACCGCTACCGCATCCGCCTCTGGGAGATCCTCGAGTCGATCAAGATCGTGCGCCAGTGCGTCGAGAAGATGCCGCCCGGCGACTATCGCGTCCAGGACAAGAAGGTCACGCCGCCGCCCCGCGCGCGGATCGACGAGTCGATGGAAGCGCTCATCCACCACTTCAAGCTCTTCACGGAGGGCTTCAAGGTGCCGGCGGGAGAGACCTACGTCGCGATCGAGTCGCCCCGGGGCGAGATCGGTTGCTACATGGTGAGCGACGGATCTGCCAAGCCCATCCGCATGCACATCCGCGGGCCCTCGTTCTACAACCTGCAGTCGATCGGTCCGATGGGCTCCGACAGCCTGGTGGCCGATGCGGTCGCGATCGTGTCGAGCATCGATCCGATTCTCGGTGAGGTCGACCGGTGAGCTTCTTCGACGACACCAACCTGACGCGGCGCGAGAGATCCTGGCCCGCTACCCGCATCCGAAATCGGCGATCCTGCCGCTCGCGGATCTCGCACAGGATCAGAACGGCTGGCTCTCACCCGAGGCGATGGAACAGATCGCCAGCCTCACCGAGACGACTCCGGCCGACGTCCTCGGAACGTGCTCGTTCTACACGATGCTCAAGCGGCGCCCGTGCGGAAAGCTCGTCGTGTCGGTGTGTACGAACGTCACCTGCCTCGTCACGGGCGGCCCGGAAGTGCTCGACCACCTCGAGGAGCGGTACGCGTCGGAGGACGACATCACGATCGAAGAGGTCGAGTGCCTCGCTGCTTGCGGAGGTGCGCCCGCGCTGCAGGTGAACTATGAGTTCCACGAGCACGTCTCGCCGGCCTCGGCCGAGGAGATCGTCGAGAGCTACAAGTCCGGTGCGCGCCGGGCGCGCACCGTTTCGGGAGCCCCCGTTGCCTGACGTCGTCGTACCCGGAGTGACAGAGACGCGAATAGTCACGAAGCGGTTGCGCGATCGTCCCGAAGACTCGTGGACGATCGACGGCGCGGTCGCGAGCGGCGCGTACGAGTCGCTGCGCGCGGTCCTCGCCAAGGGTGAGGCGGCCGACATCCAGGAGCAGGTGAAGCTCTCGGGCCTGCGGGGTCGGGGCGGAGCCGGCTTCCCGACCGCGCAGAAGTGGTCGTTCCTGCCGCCCGACTCGTTCCCGCGGTATCTCGTCGTCAACGCCGACGAGGGCGAGCCCTCCACGTTCAAGGATCGGATGCTCCTCGAGCTCGATCCGCACCAGCTGGTCGAGGGGATCACGATCGCGTCGTACGCGGTGCAGTGCAACGTCGCGTACGTCTACGTCCGCGGCGAGTTCGCGCTTGGCTACGAACGCCTCACCCGTGCTATCGACGACGCGCGCGCTCGAGGCTTTCTCGGCAAGAACATCCTCGATTCCGGATTCGACTGCGACATCGTCGTGCACCGCGGCGCGGGCGCGTACATCTGCGGCGAGGAGACCGCGCTGCTCGAGTCGCTCGAGGGCGAACGGGGCATGCCTCGTATCCGACCGCCGTTCCCGGCGATCGCGGGCCTCTACGCCAAGCCCACGGTGGTGAACAACGTCGAGACGCTGTCGACCGTGCCGCACATCGTGCGTATGGGCGGCGCGGAGTACGCCAAGCTCGGCGTGAACCGCTCGACCGGCACGCGTATCTTCTCGGTGTCGGGTCACGTCAACAAGCCCGGCAACTACGAGGTCGAGCTCGGGATGACGTTCCGCGACCTGTTGTACGGACTCGCGGGCGGGATTCGCGAAGGCCGCAAGATCAAGTTCTTCATCCCGGGCGGCGCGTCGTCGCAGTGGCTCACGGGCGCCGACGAGCACCTCGACGCGCCGCTCGACATGGACTTCGTGCAGCAGACCTACGGCGTGATGCTCGGATCGGGCGCCGTGATGGTCTTCGACGAGACCGTCGATCCCGTGTTGGTCGCGTGGCGTCTCTCCAAGTTCTTCGCGCACGAGTCGTGCGGCAAGTGCACGCCGTGTCGGGAAGGCACCGGCTGGCTCGAGAAGGTCCTCTACCGAATGTCGCACGGGCTCGGTCGCCCCGAAGACCTCGACCTGCTCATCTCGGTGGGCGGCAACATCTCGCCCGGCGTGGCGAACGCGCCGTTCGTGCAGACCACGATCTGCCCGCTCGGACCGTCGGCGGTCAGCTGTGTCGCGAGTTTGAACAAGTACTTCCGCGACGAGATCCTCGATCGGCTTAGCGGTGCGGACGAAGCGGAGCGCAGCGGAGCCCGAGGAAGCCGTAGTAGCGAGGCCGGAGTGCACGCGTGACGACCACAGAACCCAAGGCGCCCGAGCCGGCCGCGCCGGAGCCCAAGACGACCGTCACGGTGACGGTCGACGGCAAGACCTTCGAGGCCAACCCCGGCGAACTGCTCATCAAAGCCGCCCAGGACAACGGCATCTACATCCCGCGGTTTTGTTGGCACGAGCGGATGAAGCCGGTCGGCATGTGCCGCATGTGCCTCGTCGAGATCGAAGGCGGCCGCGGCTACCCGCCCGCGTGCACGACGCCGGTCGCCGACGGCATGGTCGTGCACTCCCAGAACGACACGGTGAAACAGATCCAAGACGGGGTCCTCGAGTTCCTCCTCATCAACCATCCCCTCGACTGCCCGGTGTGCGACCGAGGCGGCGAGTGCCCGCTGCAGGACCAGACGCTGGCGTTCGGCCCGGGTGAGTCGCGGTTCGTCGAGGAGAAGCGCCACTTCCCCAAGCCGATCCCGTTGAGCGAGTTGGTACTCCTCGACCGCGAGCGTTGCATCCAGTGCGCGCGCTGTATCCGATTCGCGGACGAGATCGTGGGCGACACGCTGATCGACTTCATCGACCGTGGTGACCGCATGCAGGTGTTGAACTTCGAGGAGCAGCCGTTCGACTCCTACTTCTCGGGCAACACGGTGCAGATCTGTCCGGTCGGCGCACTGACCGCCAGTCAGTACCGCTTCCGCGCGCGCCCTGGGACCTCGCGACCGCGGAGACGTCGTGCACGACGTGCTCGGTGCAGTGCCGGGGTGCCGTGCAGTCGTCGTCGAACCGGCTGGTGCGACTCCTCGCCGTCGACTCGGAACCGGTGAACCACGGTTGGCTCTGCGACAAGGGTCGGTACGGCCTCGAGTGGATCCATTCCGACCACCGTCTGCTGGAGCCCCAGGTCCGCGACGGCGGCACGCGCCGCGAGGTCTCGTGGCCCGATGCCCTCGGCCGCGCCGCCGAGGCGATCGAGAAGGCCAAGGATCTGCACGGCGCCGGATCGATCGCAATGCTCGGAGGCGCGCGCGGCACCAATGAGGACGCCTATGTGTGGTCGGTGCTCGCCAAAGGCGTGATCGGCACCGACCACGTCGACGCGCAGCTCGGCGACGGACTGCCCGCCGACTTCGTGCTCGGCATGGACCGCGCCGAGATCGCCGACCTCGACGCCGCGTCGGCCATCGTCGTCCTCGACCAGGATCTCCGCGATCAGGTGCCGGTGCTGTTCCTGCGCCTGCGCCGCGCAGTACTCGAGCGCGGTGTCCCGCTCGTCGACCTTGCGCCCGTCGCCCACGCGCTCACTCCGCACGCCGCGTCGGTGGTGCGCACGGTTCCCGGTGAGCCGTTGCCGGCCACGGTGCACGACGAGATCACCGCGGTGAGCGCGGGTCGCGGCGGCCCGGTGGTGGTCGTCGTCGGCCGCGGCAACCTCGCCGCTTCGGCGCATTCGGTCGTCAGCGCCGCCGCGGAGCTCGCGCGCGCTCACGAGGTTCGGTTCCTCTCGACCTTGCGGCGCGGCAACGTGCACGGCGCGCTCGACGCCGGTCTCGTGCCCGGGTTCCTTCCGGGCCGGGTCACGCTCGACGCCGGTCGCGAGTGGTTCACCGCCCGCTGGGGATCGGTGCCGGCCGAGACGGGTCTCGACGCCGAAGGCATCCTCCGGGCTGCCGCCGACGGCAAGGTCCGCGTTCTGGTGCTCGTCGGCGCCGACCCGATCAGTGATTTCCCCGACGTCACGCTCGCGCGTCGGGCCCTCGACGCCGTCGACACGATCATCGTGGTCGACGGCTTCGACTCGGAGTCGACGAACCGGGCCGACGTGTTCCTACCCGCCACGCTGTGGGGGGAGAAGGCGGGCACCGTCACCAATCTCGAAGGCCGCGTCCAACGCCTCGGCCGCAAGGTCGCCCCCGAGGGTACGGCCATGGACGACTGGCGCATCGCGGCCGAGCTCGCGTTGCGGCTCGGCACCGATCTCGACCTCGCGACGGTCGACGAGGTGACCGACGAGATGTCACGCGTTGCACCGGCGTTCGCCGGCCTGACAGCCGACCTCACCAAGGGCGCTCGCGACGGTGTGGTCCTCCCGATGGCTGCGCATCTCGACGAGATCGTCCGGCGGACCCGCGACCTGTCGATCATGGCCGACGACGGCTCGGGAACCTCGTGGGACCCGATCAAGGTCGAAGGAGTCGCCGTCGACGACGCCGTCGACGCGAGCCCCGCGATCGACGCGCCCGGCCTGCATCGTTGGGACCGCCTCGCACCGCAACCCGAGGCGCCGGGTCGCGACGCCTACGCTCTGCGCCTCGTGGTTGGTCGCGCGCTGTACGACGAGGGTCGCCTGGTCTCGGAAACCCCGCTGCTGCAGCGGCTCGTGCCCGAGCTCGGGTTGCGCGTCCACCCGAGCGACCTGGCCCGCATCGGCGTCGATTCCGGCGGCCAGGTGAAGGTCACGTCCACCCGCGGCTCGCAGGTCGTGGCCGTGCATTCCGACTCCGGCGTGCCCGCCGGCATCGCGTGCATGGACTTCTCCGCCGACGCGCTCGGCGCGGCCCTCCTCGTCGACGCGGGGCAGCCGGTCGTCGACCTCCGGGTGGAGAGCCTCCGGTGAGTGGGTTGCTCGCCCTCGACCCGCTACTGCGGGGTTCCGTCAGCTGGTCGGTGTTCTTCGTCGTGGTGATCAAGGTCGTGTTCGCGTTCGTGATCCTGCTCGTCGCGGTGATGCTCTACATCTGGGCGATGCGCAAGGTCATCGCCGACATGCAGAACCGCATCGGGCCGAACCGGGCCGGTCCCTTCGGCGTGCTGCAGACGCTCGCCGACGGCATCAAGTTGTTCTTCAAGGAGCAGTCGATCCCCGACTCGGCCGACCGGCCGGTCTTCCGGCTCGCGCCGTACCTGTCGATCATGCCGGCGTTCCTCATGTTCTGTGTCGTGCCGATCGGCGGCACGGTCTCGATCCTCGGCCACCGCACGTACTTGCAGGTGGTCGACCTGCCGATGGGCGCGCTGTTCATCCTCGCGATGTCGGGCCTCGGTGTGTACGGCGTGATGCTCGCGGGCTGGTCGTCGGGCTCGAAGTACCCGCTGCTCGGTTCGGTCCGGGCGTCGGCGCAGCTGCTGTCGTACGAAGCATCTTTCGGCCTCGCCGTGCTCGGCGTGCTGATCCAGGCGGGTTCGCTGTCGACGCACGACATCTTCGTCCAGCAGCAGTGGACGAATGCGTGGTCGTTTGCAACCCACTGGTTCTGGTTGAAGACGTTCGTCGCCTTCGTGATCTTCCTCATAGCCGCCACCGCGGAGACGAATCACCCGCCCTTCGATCTCGTCGAGGCCGAGCAGGAGCTGGTCGGCGGATTCAACACCGAGTACACCGGAATCCGCTTCGCGATCTTCTTCCTCGCCGAGTTCATGAACGTCATCACGATGTCGGCGATCGCGGTGACACTGTTCCTCGGTGGGCCGTCCGGTCCGGCGCTCGGATTCCTCGGCAGCTCCAACATCATCAACGTGTGGTTCATGCCGATGCTGTGGTTCCTCCTGAAGGTGCTCGCGTTGCTCTTCGCAACGGTGTGGGTGCGCGCGTCGCTACCCCGCATGCGCTACGACCGGCTCATGTCGCTCGGTTGGAAGTGGCTGATCGAGATTGCGGTGCTGTGGGTGATGATCACCGCGACGGTGCAGGTCGCGGCGGTCGCGCGCTGGGACCGGCTCGTGGCCGCGCTGGTTGCCGTCATCGTCGCCCTCGCCGCGTACGGTGTGCTCTACGCGTCGATGCCGAAGTCCGACGAGCAGATCGAGGAGTTTCGCTGATGGGGCGTTTCTCCGGATTCCTCGTCACGTTGCGGCAGATGGGCAAGCCCCGTCTCACGACGCAGTACCCGAAGGTGAAACACGACAAGCCCGAGCGCTTGCACGGCCGGCACGTCCTCAATCGTTACGAGGACGGTATGGAGAAATGCATCGGGTGTGAGCTCTGCGCCGGTGTATGCCCGGCGCGTTGCATCTACGTGCGCGGTGCCGACAACCCGATCGACGATCCGGTCTCGCCCGGTGAGCGCTACGGGTTCGTGTACGAGATCAACTACCTGCGGTGCATCCATTGCGACCTGTGCGTCGAGGCGTGTCCCACCGAGGCGATTACCGAGACGAAGTTGTTCGAGTTCTCGTTCACGAACCGCAGCGACGCCATCTACACGAAGGAACAGCTGTTGGTCGACGACAACGGACGGGCCCGGCGCATGCCGTGGGAGCTCTGGCTGGGCGGCGAGGACGACCACACGAGCGCGTGGGTGCGGGCGACCTCGCCCGGCGGATCCGCAGCGTACGAAGGTCGGGTCAACTGGTCGGGTGAGCTCGGCTTCGGCGTCCGACCGCCCGAGCACGGCCAGAGTGTGAGCGCCGAGCCGACGGCCCCGCCCGAGGAGCACGCGCACTAGTGGAAGCGATCGTCTTCTTCGTGAGCGCGGCCGCGGTCCTGATCGGCGTGCTCGGTGTCATCACCGGCAAGAACCCGGTGCACTCCGCCCTCTTCTTGCTGCTGACGCTGGTCAGCGTCGCGGTGCTGTACCTGCAGCAACATGCCGCACTCGTGGCCGCGATACAGATCGTCGTGTACGCGAGCGCGATCGTCGTGCTCTTCCTGTTCGTGATCACGCTCCTCGGCGTCGACAAACCCGAACCGTTCGATGCCACACACCCCATCCAGCGCGTTGCCGCGGTCGTCGTCGGTGTGCTCGCACTCGTCGGCATCCTCGTGCTCGCGCACGGCAACCGCTGGGTGACGGGTGCGCACTCCACTCGGGGCGCGCTCGGCACCGTCGAGTCGGGCAACGTCCAGACGCTCGCCAAGAGCCTGTTCACCGACTTCGTGTGGGCGTTCGAGATAACCGCGGTCCTGCTCGTGATCGCGGTCGTCGGCAGTGTCGTGCTGGCCCGGCGGAGCGGGCATCGCCCGGTCGACGGCGCCGACGATGCCGGCTCGGCCGCCGCGACCGAGAGGACGTCGGTGTGAGCGCGCTGTCGTATCCGGATCACATCACGGCGACCTATTACCTGGTACTGGCCGCGATGCTCTTCACGATTGGAGCGGTCGGCCTCCTCGTGCGCAAGAACACCTTGGTGATGTTCATGTGCATCGAGCTGATGCTGAATGCGGCGAACCTGACCTTTGTCTCCTACGCGAAGGCACTGAACGACATCAGCGGCCAGGTGATCGTCTTTTTCACCCTGGTCGTCGCCGCGGCCGAGGTCGCGGTCGGGTTGGCGATCATCATCGCCATCTTCCGCCGCCGTCAGTCCGTGAACGCCGACGACGTCGATCTGTTGAAGGGTTAATCCGCAACGATGGACGCTCGAAACCTTCTCGATCTTGCCTGGCTGATTCCTGTCTTTCCAGCCTTCGGCGCGGTCGTGTTGCTGCTCTTCGGCAAGCGGATCGGCGAACCCAGGGCGGGCTGGTTCGCCACTGCGATGATCGGGTTGTCGTTCGTCGCCTCGGTCGTCGCGTTCTTCGCCGTGTGGTCGCTCGGCCCCGAAGCGCGATCGAACGTGTCGCAGGGATTCACCTGGATCCAAGCCGGCACCTTCAGGGTCGACTTCCGGTTTCTCGTCGATCCGCTCTCGTCGACGATGACGCTTTTCGTCACCGGCGTCGGCACGCTGATCCACCTGTACTCGATCGGCTACATGCACGGCGACTCGCGCTTCTCGCGCTTCTTCGCCTACCTCAACCTGTTCGCGACCTCGATGCTGGTGCTCGTCTTGGGTTCGAGCTTCCTCATGACCTTCATGGGGTGGGAGGGCGTGGGCCTGTGCTCGTACCTCCTGATCTCCTTCTGGTTCGAGCGCAACTCGGCCGCGGTCGCGGGCAAGAAGGCGTTTGTCACGAATCGCGTCGGCGACTTCGGCTTCATGCTCGCGATGTTCCTCATCTTCCAGAAGGTGGGGACGCTCGACTACTCCGCGCTCGGGGCGGCCGGTCACCTGCCGCAGTCGGCCGTCACCGCGATCGCCCTGCTGCTCTTCCTGGGCGCGATGGGGAAGAGCGCGCAGCTCCCGCTCCACATCTGGCTGCCCGACGCCATGGAGGGCCCCACCCCCGTATCGGCGCTGATCCACGCGGCGACGATGGTCACCGCCGGCGTCTTCCTCGTCGTGCGTGCGCACGCGTACTTCGACTTCTCCAACCATGCCGGCACGGTGGTCGCGTGGGTTGGTGCGATCACCGCGCTCTACGCGGCCTCGGTCGCACTGGCGCAGAACGACATCAAGCGAGTGCTGGCCTACTCGACGATCAGCCAGCTCGGGTACATGTTCCTCGCGGTAGGCGTCGGTGCGTACAGCGCCGCGATCTTCCACATGATCACGCACGCGTTCTTCAAGGCGTTGCTCTTCCTCGGTGCGGGTTCGGTCATCCACGGGATGCACGACGAGCAGGACATGCGCCGCATGGGCGGCCTGAGGAAGTACATGCCCATCACCGTGGGCACCTTCATCTTCGGTTGGCTCGCGATCTCCGGCATCATCCCGTTCGCGGGCTTCTGGTCGAAGGACGAGATCCTGTCCAAGGCCTGGTCGACGCACAACTACGGGCTCTGGGCGATCGGTGCCGTCGCGGCGTTGGTCACGGCGTTCTACATGACCCGCCAGGTGTGGCTCGTCTTTTACGGTCCCGAACGCTTCCGCGACGACGCCGCCCTCGTGCAGGGCGCCGGCGACGCCCACGAGGGTGACGAAGTGCACGTGGGCGAGGCGCACGGCGGGCTCGAGCCGCACGAATCGCCGTGGACGATGTACGTGCCGTTGGTTGCACTCGCCGCGGCTCTCGTTGTTCGGCGGCGCGCTCGACCTGCCCTTCACCAACGCCAAATTCAACCTGCTCGACCGTTGGCTCGCGCTCCCGGAAGTGCGCCCGACGTCGTTCGGCGGCGGGTTCGTCCTGTCGACCGTCGCGCTCGTCGTCGGCGTGGTCGGGATCTTGCTCGCCATCAGCGTGTACCGGAACGGGTTGCGCCGCGACGGCAAGGATCCCGGAGTCGAACGTCTGGGAGGCCTGGCACCGGTACTGGAGAATGCGTGGTACCTCGACTACGGGCTCGGCCGGCTCGTCGCCGGTCCGGTCACCGCGTTCGCCCGCTTCCTCAGTGAGGGTGTCGACCGAGCGGGCATCGACGGCGCGGTCAACGGAATCGCCACCGCGGCGCGGGCGGAAGCGGCGGGCTCCGCCGGCTGCAGACCGGTCTCGTACGTAACTACGCGCTCGGGATCGCCCTCGGCACCGTTGCGCTCCTCCTCTACGTGGCGACGCGGGTGACCTTCTGATGCTGCCGCTCGTGGCCGACCTCACCACCACAGTGTCGACGTCGTCGAAGCTCGGGTATCCGCTACTGACGTTCCTTGTCTTCCTGCCCGCCGCCGGCGCCCTCGTGACGATGGTCATGCCCGCGCGCCGGCCCGAGCTGGCCCGCGCCGTCGGCTACGTGACGAGCATGGCGACCTTCGGGATGGCGCTCTTCTTGCTCACCCAGTTCGACGCGAGCCCGCTCAAGTCGGGCTACCAGCTCCTCGAGGACCACTCGTGGATCGGTCAGCTGGGTGTGCGATGGACGCTCGGCGTCGACGGCATCAGCTTGTTCATGGTGGCGCTCAGCGCGCTGTTGTTCCCGATCGCGATCCTGGCGTCGGCCAAGGTCGCCCGACCCAAGCAGTTCATCGTCTGGATGCTGCTGCTCGAGTCGGCGATGATCGGTGTGTTCCTCGCGCTCGACGCGCTGGTGTTCTTCATCTTCTTCGAGTTCGTGCTCGTCCCGATGTATTTCCTCATCGTGGGATGGGGCCACGACAACCGCCGCTACGCGGCGATGAAGTTCTATCTGTTCACAGCTGCCGGCTCCGCGTTCCTGTTCGCGGGGATTCTCGCGGTCGCGTTCATGCACCAGCACTCCACCCACGTGCTGACCTTCGATGTCGCGACGCTCACGTCGTGGTCGGCGACGCACATCCACGGCGGGACGGCCACGCTGCTGTTCTGCGCGTTCGCAGTCGGGTTCGCGGTCAAGGTGCCACTGTTCCCGTTCCACACGTGGCTGCCGGACGCCCACACCGACGCGCCGACGGCAGGCTCGGTCGTGCTGGCCGGTGTGATGCTCAAGATCGGCGCGTACGGCTTCCTCCGGTTCGCCATCCCGTTCTTCCCTCAGGCTGCGGTCGACCTCGCGCCGCTCCTGATCATCCTGGCGGTGATCGGGATCACTTACGGCGCTGTCGTCGCCGCGATGCAGCCGAACCTGAAGCGCATCGTGGCGTACTCGTCGGTCGCCCACCTCGGCTTCGTGGTGCTCGGGGTGTTCGCGCTGACCAACCAGGGCATCTCCGGCGGCCTGTTCACCATGCTTTCGCACGGCCTCACGACCGGTGCGCTCTTCCTCCTTGTCGGGATGCTCTACGACCGCCGGCACACGTACGAGCTGAGCCGGTTCCGCGGACTCTGGAAGGCGGCACCGGTGTTCGGCGGCCTGTTCGTCGCGGCGACGTTCGCGTCGATCGGCCTTCCGGGCTTCTCGGGCTTCGTCGGTGAGTTCCTGTCCCTGCTCGGCGCGTTCCTCACCAGCCGCTGGTACGTCGTGGTCGCGTCGACCGGCGTGATCCTCGCCGCGGTCTACCTCCTGTGGGCGGTGCAGCGCGCCTTCACCGGCGAGCCCGACGCCGAGAACTCGGCGACGCCGGACATCGGGTTCCGCGAGATCGTCACCGTTGTCCCCTTGCTCGGACTCTCGCTGTTCCTCGGCTTCTATCCGAAGCCCGTTCTCGACCGGCTGCAACCTTCGGTCAACGCATTGGTCCATCACGTCGAGCTCAATAGCAACTACAAATCGCCGACCGTGCCGACTGTGGCCGAGCCGCACAAGGGAGAAGGCAAGTGATCGGCGCCGCGGCAGTTGCACCGATCGCGCACGCGCCCGTCGACTGGTTCGCGGTCGCGCCCGAGATCGCGCTCTTCGGCGCCGCGGTCGCCATCGTGATCTTGCGTTCGGTCGTCCGGCACGACTCGCGTGTCCCGCAGATCTCGATGCTGATCGCCATCGTCGGTGTCGCCACCGCGGGTGTGTTCACGGGCGTGCAATGGGGCTTCGTCCACGGCAACGGCCCCTACGAGGCGTTGAGCGGCCTGGTCGCGGTCGACGGCTTCGCGGTGTTCGTGCAGTCGGTGATCCTCGGTGCCACATTGCTGGCGCTGCTCTTGTCGGGCGGGTATCTGCGGCGGGAGAACTTGGAGAGTCCCGAGTACTTCGCGCTGATGCTGTGCTCCGCCACGGGCATGCTCCTGATGGCGTCGGCCAACGACCTCATCACGATCTTCTTGTCGCTCGAGATCCTGTCGATCGCCCTCTACGTGCTCGCGGCATTCGACCGGGCCCGCCTCTCGTCCCAAGAGGCCGGGCTCAAGTACTTCTTGCTCGGCTCGTTCTCGTCCGCGGTGTTCCTCTATGGCATCGCGCTGGTCTATGGCTCGACCGGAACCACGAACCTCACCGGGATCGCGAAGTTCCTTGCGGGCGTCGTGCTCCTCCACGACGGCGTGCTGTTCGTCGGGTTCGCGCTGTTGCTCGTCGGTCTCGGGTTCAAGGTGGCCGCCGCACCGTTCCACATGTGGACCCCCGACGTGTACCAGGGCGCGCCCACGCCGGTCACCGCATTCATGGCCGCCGCGACCAAGGCGGCCGCGTTCGCCGCGCTCCTGCGCATCTTCGTGGGGGCGTTCCAGCTCTACGACGTCGACTGGCGCCCCGCGGTCTTCGCGCTCGCGGTGTTGTCGCTCGTGGTCGGCAGCGTTGCGGCTGTGGTCCAGACCGACGTGAAGCGGATGCTCGCCTACTCGTCGATAGCCCATGCCGGCTACGTGCTGATCGGCGTGCAGGCGGCGACCGACAAGGGGACGAGCGCGGCGCTGTTCTACGTCTGCACCTACGCCGTGATGGCGACGGGCGCGTTTGCAATCGTGATGCTGGTGGCCCGCCGGGGCGACGACCGTCACGCCCTGACCGACTACCGCGGCCTGGCGTCGGCCCGGCCGGTGCTCGCCGGACTGTTCACGCTGTTCCTGCTCGCGCAGGCGGGGGTCCCGTTCACGGGCGGCTTCGTCGCCAAGCTCTCGGTGTTCAGCGCGGCCATCGACGTCGGTCAGTATTGGCTCGCCGTGGTCGGGATGGTCACCGCCGTCATCAGTGCGTTCGTGTACCTGCGCATCGTGCTCGCGATGTACGCACCCCCCGAAGAAGACGCCGACGAGGTCGCCGGAGCGCCGCGCATCGTCGTCGACGCGGGAACGGGCGTGGCGCTCACGATCGCCGCCGGTGCGATCGTGTTCCTCGGGGTCGTGCCGGGCATCATGCTCGACTTCGCGCACGCCGCCACCCAACTCCTCACCCACTGACGGATAACTCCACCAACTGTTGGCGGGGTTTTCCGGTCAGGGGAGGGCGACGAGTTGCTCGAGACCGGCGGTGCCGTTGATCGAATTCGTCTGGTGCCCGTCGGAGCCGCGCAGAACGTCGACCTCGTCGCGGCGGACGACGAGGAGCATGCGGCCGTCGACGCTCCACGACAGCGGAAGCGACGTGACGGTCGGCTGCGGACGTGCGATCCGGATGATCTCGCGTCCGGTCGCGCCGTCGAGCAGTTCGACCTCGCCCGAACCCGACGTCATCGCGAGGCGGCTGTCGTCGGGTGAGAACGCGGCGGACTGCGGAACGAATCCCAGCTGCCGGGTGGTGCTGGTACCGGCGCTCGCGTCCGCGATGACGACGGGGCACCGCCGGTCGCACGCGTACTGGATTGCGACCGTGTGCCTTCCCGCGGCGAGGAGCTGACCTCCCACCGGTGCGAGACGCGCGACGATCCCGGTCCGCGATGCCACGATCCATTGCGACTGGGAATCCAGCGCGACGAATCCCTGCTGGATCGCCGCCACGACCCGGAAATCCGCGGGGAGATGGACGACGGCGCCGGTGCGGTCGTCGTGCAACGTGCCGTCACCGCGGCCGATCCACCAGCGCGTTGCTCCGACCCCGCGGATCGCGCCGTCGCGCACCGACAACGTGTGTGTGCTGAGTGGTTCGGTCGACACGAGCGTCTGCGAGAACGTCGAGGCGAGCAGCGACGAACCGCTCTGGTCTTCGATCGTCACGTGGCCTTCGGGTAGCCGGACGAGCGTGGCCTGGGCTTCGTCACTCGCCTTGTCGAGCAGGTACAGCCGGTCGTCGACGATGGCGGCGAAGCGGCCGGAACCCACGCCGCGCAACCCGGCCCACAGGCGCGGGGCCAGGGTGCTGATGGTGTCGGCCCGGGTCGCGAGCGTCGGTGCCGGCGCGGGCACCGAAGTCGGCGCGGGTGGCGGGACCGCGTTGCTCCGGCCGTGGTTCGTCAGCGCGATCATTGCCCACGCGGCGAGCCCGACTACGACAATGCCGAGCCAGCCGATCCGGGCCCGGCGCGACCAGGGCCGGTCGCGGTCGAACCGGGCGCCGTCTCGAACGCGGGCGGGATCGACGGGTTCCAGATCGATCGGCTCGAGATCGTCATGACCCATCGGTGCCGAAATTAGGCCGCGGGCCGGGCGAGCTCGACGCGCCCGTCGCTTCAGCCACACCCCCGCGAGCAGCGCCGCGATGCCGATGCCGACGCCGATCGCCAGCGCGACGTGATCGCGCTGCCACCAGGTCCGTGCCACGACCGTGGAGCCGTCGGTGAACGTCGTCCGCGCGGTGCAGGTGCGACTGATGCTCGAGACGACTTCATTGGTGCGGTCGACGGTGGTCTCGACTCGATACGTCTCCCCGGCGCGCAGCTCCTTGGCATCGTCGGCGGTGTAGCGAACGTCGAAGCGGCGTCCGACGTCGGCGAGCGAACCGGCGAGCTGCGGGGCAACCTCCACGTACGTTGCGACCGCGCCGTCGATGGCGACCAGGCGCGCGTTCACGGCTTCGTACTCAGGTGCGGCGCAGTTTTCGGCACCGCAGGACGCGACCGCGCCCGCCGGCATCGCGCCGCTCAACACGAGGAGGAACCCGCCCCGGAGCCGTCTCACGCCGCCCCCTCAGCTCTCGACGTCGGTGTCGTCCGGCACCGTCCTTCGACGGCGTGCGCGTCGCCGTTGGTTCCCCACGACGGCTGCGAGCACCGCGAGCCCGACGACCGGTACGAGCGCCAGCGCAACGACAGCACTGTGCAGCCACGGGAAGTCGGCGGTGTCGATCGCGGACCCGTCGACGTGAGTCGTGCCGCTCGCGGCGTCACAGTCCTGGGCCTCGTGGACCCACGACCGGAAACTCCCGTCCTCCCAGTCGACGATCACGCGGTAGCGACGCCCGGAGTGGACGAACGCGGCGGTGTCGCCCGAGTACACCACCGAGACGGTCGCTCCCACCGATGGGACGTGCGCATCAGGCGCGTGACCCGGCGCCGTCTGCACCGCCTCGACGGTGAAGTCGACGGTCTCGCCTTCCTTAGCTGTGACGATGCCGAGGAACGAACTGGGGTACGCGATCGGCGCACTCAGGCTGGCGGAGCACTCGGCGCGGCCGCAGCCCGCGAGCAGCGACGTCGGCAGCACGAGCGCGACGATCACCGCCGCGAGTGCGGCCGGCCGTAAGAGGTGCACGCCGCAATCTTTGCCCAATCGACGCCGCGGCGCGCCGGGCCCGCGCTACGGCTCCCCAGTGATCAGGCCCCGCGCCGCAGGCGGAAGCGCCGCCGTTGCTCGCGCACCCGCGCCTCGTCGGCGGCAGCAGTCGCCGCCGCGGCCGCCTGCGCGGCGGCGACCTCACGGTCGTACTCGTCGAGCCGGACGACCGAGGCTGCGTACGCGGCGTCGATCAGCTCACGAGCACCCGAGAAGTCGAAGAGCTCGCGCCCGTCGTGGGGTCGAGGGAGATCGACGACGTCGACGTGCTCGACGGCCTGGCGCCGCTCGAGCTCGTAGCGCTGATTGCGCGCGTGCATGAAGCTCGTCATCACGACGTCGAGCGGCGAGCGCACGGCGTGCTCGCCCGCGCCCGACGACACGTTCAAGACGAAGACCCGGTCGACGGGGCCCGACAGCGCGTGCCAGAGCGGCACGTTGTTGACGACCCCGCCGTCGACGAGGCGCCGCCCGCCGTGCACGACGATGGGGAACACGCCCGGAAGGGCTGTGCTCGCGAGTAGCGCGGGCTTGAGCGGACCGCGGGCGAGGACGACCTCCTCACCGGTGTCGAGGTCGGTGGCGATCACCCGCAGCGGTATCTCGAGGTCGGAGAATGACCGGGCCGGAGTGGAATGGTGGATCAGGGCAGCCAGGCCCTCGCTGCCGAAGAGGTGCGTGCCGCGCCGCACGACGTTCCAGGCCCGGTGGATGCGGCCGCCGGGAAAGACGTGGTCGGTCTGGAGCTGTTCCCAGACCGCAGCGAGCTGGGCGATCCCGGTGAGGTTCGGGGCGTATGCCACCGCCGCCCCGTTGAGCGCTCCGGCCGAGGTACCGATCACCACGTCGGGCACGATGCCGCGCTCGACGAGGGCGCGCAGCATGCCGACCTGGCTCACACCCTGGTTCCCGCCGCCCGACAGGACGAACGCGGTGCGCGGTCGCGCCGGCTCCGCGGCGCGTACGGCGCGGTTGGCGGCCGGAAACGGCAGCTTCGTTCCCATCGCTGGTTCTTCGGCCGGTTCGGGGTGAGGCTTGTGCGGGATCACGGTCGACATGTGCCGACGACGGTATCCAGCCGTGGAGACGCCGGAGTCGTCCGATCCCGGACGACTCCCGGCCGCTCCCGCGCCGCGCCCGGACACCGCCGAC
Source organism: uncultured Actinomycetes bacterium (assembly GCA_963761055.1). Classification (GTDB taxonomy): domain Bacteria; phylum Actinomycetota; class Acidimicrobiia; order IMCC26256; family PALSA-610; genus PALSA-610. The sequence continues at coordinate 273,074 of CAVXFO010000003.1, forward strand.
ACGGTTCGTCACGCGAAAACAACCCCCGCATATACTCCGCCCGACCCCGAACCAACCCGGCAACGGAAGCGCGCGTGACCGAGTTCTACAGGCAGTATCTCGCCGTCGCGGTCTTCGTTCTGGCCGCTTTCGGAATGGTTGGCGCCATGCTCGGCATGGCCCGGCTCCTGCGACCCAAGGTTCCGCAGGACGAGAAGTACATCACGTACGAGTCGGGCTCGGACCCTCTGCCCCTCTTCGGGCAGATGAACGTGCGCTACTACGTCTACGCGCTGTTGTTCGTCATCTTCGACGTCGAAGCCGTGTTCATCTTTCCGTGGGCTGTCAACGTCGACGCGCTGGGCTGGTTCGGGCTGGTCGAGATGACCGCGTTCGTTGCGATCCTGCTCCTCGGGCTGGCGTACGTCTGGCGGAAAGGGCTACTCAAATGGGCCTGATCAGTTCCGGCAAAACGCCCAAACCGCTCATGCATCTGCTCAACTACAGCCGCAAGTACTCGCTGTGGATGCTGCAGTGGGGCCTGGCGTGCTGCGCGATCGAGATGGGCGCGGCCCTGGCCGGACCCCGCTACGACGTGATGCGCCTCGGCGTCATCCCGTTCCCGGCCAGCCCCCGCCAGGCCGACCTCATCGTCATCTCCGGCACCGTCACCGACAAGATGGCGCCCGCGATCAAGCGCCTCTACGAGCAGATGCCCGACCCGAAGTACGTGATCTCGATGGGCTCGTGTGCCAACTGCGGCGGCCCCTACTGGGACTCCTACTCGGTGACCAAGGGCGTCGACCAGATCATCCCCGTCGACGTCTACGTGCCGGGCTGTCCGCCCCGGCCCGAGGCATTCATCCAGGGAATTGTCTTGTTGCAGCAGCGGATCATGAGCGAGGACCCGGCCGAGCGCTGGCGCGGGGTGACTCGGGAGCCGATCGTCGTTGGCTGACGAAGCCGCAACCGTTGCGGGGCCGGCGTTGCGTGAGCAGGCGTCCGAAGCGCTCGCGCGCCTCGAGACCCTGCTCGGCACTTCGCCCGACGGCGCAATCGTGGAGCACGGCGTCGCGTTCGGCGACGTCGTCGTGCGCGTACGGCGCGACGCGTGGCGCCGCTCGGCCCAGATCTGCAAGAACGAGCTCGGGTGCGACTATCTCTCGTTCATCGCCGGCATCGACTGGATGCCGACTCCGGCGGTCGCCGAGGAGGGTTCGGGCGACACCTCGACTCCTGCGCAGCCGAAGGAACAGACGTACGGCACCGCCGGCTCCGACGGGCGCTACCAGCTGCTCGCCGTCGTCGAATCGACTCGCCGCAAGAGCTGGCGGGTCGTGCTGAAGACCGATCTTCCCGACGACGACCTGCGCGCGGAGTCGTGGGTCGCCGTGTACCCCGGCGCCGACTGGCACGAGCGCGAAGCATGGGAGATGTATGGCTTCGTGTTCGACGGCCACCCGAGCTTGCGCCATCTCTACCTCCCGTCGGAGTTCGAGGGGCACCCGCTGCGCAAGGACTATCCGTTGCTCGCGCGCGAAGTGAAGCCCTGGCCCGGTCTCGTCGACGTCGAGCCCATGCCCGGCGAGCCCGAAGCGACCGCTGCTGCAGTCGAAGCCTCGACCGGTGATGGTGGTGATTCCGCATGACCACGACCGACCTCCCGCCGCCCGGGGAGCTCCCCGAGATCGCGGTCGACCCGGCCGCGTTCCGTCATCTCGCCGACGCGCAGATGAACGTCGAGCTCGACACCGGCGACATGGTGCTCAACATCGGGCCGCAGCACCCCGCCACGCACGGCACCTTGCGTCTGGTCGTCCGCCTCGACGGCGAACGGGTCGTGTCGGCCGATCCGATCATCGGCTACATGCACCGCGGCTACGAGAAGCTCACCGAGTACCGCACGTACCCGCAGATCACGACGCTCATCAACCGCATCGACTGGCTGTCGTCGTTCGCGAACGAAGTGCCCTTCATCGACGCGGCCGAGCAGCTGATGGGTATCCAGGCGCCGCCGCGCGCGCAGTACCTGCGTGCGATCCTCACCGAGTTGTCGCGCATCGCGACGTTCGTGTTGTTCCTCGGCGAGATGGGGCTCCAGGTCGGCGCGATCACGCCCGCGTTCTACGGTTTTCGCGACCGCGAGTACGTGCTCAACCTGATCGAGGCCGTCACCGGCGGGCGCTTCCACCCGAACTTCAACCGCATCGGCGGCATCAAGGACGACCTGCCGTGGGGTTGGATCTCGGAGTGCCGCACGGTCATGAACAAGGTGCTCGCGTCGTGCGACGAGTTCGACGACCTCGTCGTCGGCAACCCCATCTTCCAGCAACGGACGCGCTCCATCGGGATCATCCCGCAAGAGCTCGGCGCCGCCTACGGCGTGTCGGGCTCGAACCTGCGAGCCTCGGGCGCCGACTGGGACCTGCGCCGCGACGGCCCCGACTACCTGGTCTACAACGAGCTCGACTGGAAGGTCTGGACGCACCCCGACGGCGACTCCTTCTCGCGTTACTGGGTGCGCCTGCAGGAGACGCGCGAGTCGGCCCGCATGGTGCTGCAGATGCTCGACCGGTTGCCGGCCGGACCGCTGATGGCCAAGGTCCCGCGCATCATCAAGGTGCCCGAGGGTGAGGTGCTCGTGAACACCGAGAACCCGCTCGGCGAGATGGGCTACTACGTCATCTCGAAAGGCGCGACCGGCCCGTTCCGCACGAAGATCCGCAGCGCCTCGTTCAGCAACGTGTCGATCCTGCCCTGGTTGCTGCGGGGCGTATACGTCCCCGACATCGTCACCATCCTCGCGAGCCTCTACTTCATCCTGGGAGACATCGACCGGTGATCTCGCTCGATATCGGATGGGGGACGACGCTCGCGATCAAGACCGTGATCGTGCTCGGCATCGTGCCGCTGACCGCGCTCGTCCTCGGTTATGTCTTCTTGTTGAAGATGATGAGCCACATGCAGAGCCGGCTCGGACCGATGGACCCGGGCGGGTTCCACGGCTGGTACCAGCTGATCGGCGACGGCATCAAGTTCCTTCAGAAGGAAGACATCACTCCCGAGCAGGCCGACCGCCGGGTCTTCGCGCTCGCGCCCACGATCGTCGTGCTGTCGACGTTCTTGGTGTTCGTCGTGGTTCCCGCGGGTCCGCGCATCGCGGTCGCGTCGCTCGACACCAAGCCGGGATACAACGGCGTAGGCGTGTTCTACACGCTCGCCGTCTCGTCGCTGTCGGTCATCGGCGTCTTGATGGCGGGTTGGGCGAGTTCCAACAAATACGCGTTGCTGGGCGCGTTGCGTGCCGCCGCCCAGCTGATCGCGTACGAGTTGCCGCTCGTGCTCGCGGTCGTCGGGGTCGTCATCCAAGCCGGCACGATGAGCCTGCAGGGCATCGTGTTCTTCCAGCAGAGCGGATCGCTGTTCGGCTGGAGCGGCATCGGTTTCCCGCTGATCCTCACCCAGTTCGTCGGCTTCGCGCTGTTCATGGTCGCGGCCCAGGCCGAGCTCACCCAACCACCCTTCGACATGCCCGTCGCGGAGTCGGAACTGGTCGCCGGTTACATGGTCGAGTACACCGGCTTTCGGTTCCTGTTCTTCTTCATCGGAGAGTTCGGTACCGCGTTCGCGTTCGCGGCCCTGGCGGCCACGCTGTTCCTCGGCGGCTGGTCGGTCCCGTGGGTGCACGGCACCGCCGCCGACTGGCTCGGGCCGGCCGTGCTCTTCGCCAAGGTGATGTTCGTCGCGTTCTTGATGTTCTGGGCGCGCTTCACCTACCCCCGGTTTCGGGAGGACCAGCTCCAGGCCATCGCCTGGAAGTGGCTCATCCCGATCGCGTTGGGCAACATCCTCGTGACGGGCGTGTTGAAGGTGGCCTTCTGATGCGGGCGGCGGTGGGAGAGGCATGAAGCGCGAGATCAAGGGAATGCTGACGGGACTCGGGGTCACGTTCCGCACGATGATGAAGCCCACGGTGACGGTGCAGTATCCCCACGAGCGCGAAGACCCGGCGCCGCGCGCCCGGGGTGTTATCGCGCTCAAGGAGGAGAACTGCACGGTCTGCATGCTGTGCGCGCGTTCCTGCCCCGATTGGTGCATCTACATCGAGGGTCACAAGGAGCAGCGTCCGCCTCGTCGTGAGGGAGGCCGGCCCCGCAGCGTCAGCCTCCTCGACCGTTTCGACATCGACTATGCGCTGTGTATGTACTGCGGCATCTGCGTCGAGGTCTGCCCGTTCGACGCACTGTTCTGGAGTCCCGAGTTCGAGTACTCCGAAACGCGGATCGCCGATCTCCTGCACGACAAGTTCAAGCTCGGCGAGTGGATGGACACCGTCCCCGAACCCGAGCCGCTGGAGCTCGGTGCGGAGGTGAAGGGCAAGAAATGATCGCGGAGAACGTGGCCTTCGGGATCATCGCGGCGGCGATGGCACTCGGCGCGATCGGCGTCGTGCGGACGAAGAACGTCGTGCACGCCGCGCTCTATCTCGTGGTCGTCCTCGCCGGCGGCGCCGCGCAGTTCATCCTGCTCGGCCAGGAGTTCGTCGCCTGGGTGCAGGTTCTCGTCTACATCGGCGCGGTCATCGTCTTGTTCCTGTTCGGGATCATGCTCACGAAAGCCCCGATGCACCCGAAGGATTCGCTCGACAACGACCTGCGTTGGCCGGCGGCTGTCACCGCGGTCTTCCTCGTGGGGATCCTGGTCGGGCTGCTGGTGCACACGTTCCACGCCGACAAGGTCAACGTGACCGAACCGGTGCGTACCGGGCAGATCACGAACGCGATCTTCACGACCTACATCATCCCCTTCGAAGTCGTCGGTGTGCTCCTTCTGGGCGCGCTGATCGGCGCCGTCGTCCTGGCGCGGAAGGACTAGGGATGCTGCTCAACGAGTTCCTCATCCTCGCCGCGTTCCTGTTCTGTACGGGCGTCTACGGTGTCCTCGCACGGAAGCACGCCGTGCTCGTCCTGATGAGCATCGAGCTGATGCTGGCCGGCGTGAACATCAACCTCGTGGCGTTCGGCGCCTTCCACCACAGCAACATCGGCCAGGTCTTCGCGCTGTTCGTGCTCGACGATCGCCGCGGCCGAGGTCGGTATCGGGCTCGCGATCGTCCTGCTCATCTACCGCAATCTGCACAGCGCCGATCTCGACGACGTCGACACGATGAAGGGCTGAGGGCGGTATTCCATGTTCTTCCTCGACCAGGCGTGGCTGATACCGCTGATCCCGGCGCTGTCGTTCGTCGTGATCCTGCTCTTTGGCAAGAAGATGCCCCGCCACGGCTCGGAGGTCGGGGTCGTCGCGGTCGGGTCGTCGTTCCTGCTCGCGGTCGGCGCGCTGATCCGCTGGATCATGCGGGTCCAAGACGCCAAGGGCGGTTCGGCGCTCGGCGCGCTCGGGCGCAGCATCGGCCATCTGGGCGCCGAGGGCGGTGGTGAGGCGCAGGTCCTGCCGGTACTGCACCACGTCACCTGGTTCCAGAACGGAGCTGTGCGGTTGACCGCGGGCATCCAGATCGACGGTCTCGCCGTGGTGATGATGTTCGTCGTCACCCTGATCTCGCTGCTGGTGCACGTCTATTCGCTCGAGTACATGCGCGGCGACCGGCGCTACACGTACTTCTACGCGGCGCTCTCGCTCTTCACCGCGTCGATGCTGCTGCTCGTCGTCGCCGACAACACGCTGCAGCTGCTCGTCGGCTGGGAGCTCGTCGGCGTGTGCTCGTTCATGCTCATCGGTCACTGGTGGGAGGAGAAGCCCAACAGCGACGCCGCCCTGAAAGCGTTCCTGACCACCCGCACCGGCGACATCGGTCTCCTGACCGGCGTGGTCATGACGTTCTTCATCGTGGAGCGCGCCACCGGGGTCGGCTCGTTCAACATCGTCGCCCTCAACTCCGCCGCGTCGAACCCGAAGGTCGGTCACACCCTGGTGTTGTGGTGCGCGGCGGCGTTGATGCTCGCGATCGTCGGCAAGTCGGGTCAGTTCCCGCTGCACACCTGGCTCCCCGACGCCATGGCCGGTCCCACTCCGGTGTCCGCGCTCATCCACGCGGCCACCATGGTCGTCGCCGGCGTGTACCTCGGCGCCCGCGTCTACCCGGTCTTCTTCAACGGCTTCTCGATCGGTGCCGGCGGGATCAACCCAATGGCGGCGATCGGCGGCATCACCGTGCTCATCGGGGCCGCGCTCGCCTTCGTGCAGGACGACATCAAGAAGGTGCTCGCCTACTCCACGATCAGCCAGCTCGGCTACATGGTGATGGCGCTCGGAGTGGGTGCGTGGACGGCCGCGGTGTTCCATCTCTTCACCCACGCGTTCTTCAAAGCCGATCTCTTCCTGGGCGCGGGATCGGTGAGCCACTCGGGCTCGCACCACTCCTTCGACATGAAGACCGACATGGGCGGCCTGAAGAAGTACATGCCCCAGACGTACAAGACCTTCGTCATCGGCACCCTCGCGCTCTCCGGCATCTTCCCGTTCGCGGGGTTCTGGTCGAAGGACGAGATCATCGGCAACGCCGGCTACAACGACTACAAGCTCTTCCTCGTCGTCGGGCTGATCGGTGCGTTCATGACCGCGGGGTACATGGCCCGGTGCGTGTACTTGACTTTCCACGGTGAGTACCGGGGCGCGCACTCGCCCCACGCGGTCCCGCACGTCGACGAGGCCGAACACGACCCGATCGACACCATGGCGTCGGTCGAGCACGACGCCGAGGTACACGCGCCGCACGAGAGCAATCGCCTGATCACCGCGCCACTGTGGGTGCTTTCGTTCTTCGCGCTCTTCGCCGGCTTCTTGAACTTCCCGCACTGGAGCAAGTTCGAGAAGTGGTTCCAGCCCCGCTACCCCGCCGCGTTCGCCGAGATCCCCACGCTCGTGCACCCAGCCGCGTTCAACATCTTCATGGCGATCGGTGCCGTGGCCCTCGCGCTCGGCGCCATCTGGATCGTGTGGGCGTACTACCTCGGCCAGCTGCCGCAGAGACTCAGCGAGCGCAACGCGCTCGCCGCCGCGGGCAAGAAGTTCCTCGTCAACAAGTACTACCTCGACTTCTTGTACGAGAAGATCGTCGTCGATGGCATCAAGGGTCCGGTCGCCGCCGGCGTGTACTGGTTCAACCAGAACGTGATCGACAACGTCCTCAACTACACGGGCAAGGGCGCGCAGGCGCTCGGTCGGGTCACGTACAACTACGTCGACCAAAAGGGTGTCGACGGTCTGGTCAACGGCCTCGCAACGCTCACCGGTGAATCCGGTGGCGAGGTCCGCAAGCTGCAGACCGGGCGTCTGCAGTTCTACGCACTCGTACTCGTCGCCGCCGTCGTGGTGTTCGCCGGCGCGCTCTGGATCTTCACCTAGGCAAGGGGAATCGGCTCCGATGCATTCCTGGTTCGACTCCTGGGCGCTGACCCTCGTGGTCTTCATCCCCGCAGTGGGCGCGATCATCACGATGCTCATCCCGCGCGAGGAAGAAGAAGCGATCAAGTGGACGGCGCTGCTGACCACGCTCGCCACCCTCGGGTTCACGATCGCCACCGTCGCCAAGTTCGACTTCGACAAGACGAGCACGCTCCAGTTCAGCGTTACGAAGAACTGGATCGACGTAATCAACAGCCACTACCACGTGGCCGTCGACGGCATCGCTCTCCCGATGCTCGCGCTGTCGTCGTTCATCACGGTCCTGTGTGTCATCTACTCGTGGAACCACTTCCCCGAACCGCACAACCCCAAGGCGTTCCTCGCGCTGCTGCTGATCCTCGAAGTCGGCATGAACGGCACGTTCGTCGCCCAGGACCTGATCCTGTTCTTCATCTTCTTCGAGATCGTGCTGCTCCCGATGTTCTTCATGATCGGGGTGTGGGGCGGTCCCAACCGCGAGTACGCCTCGATCAAGTTCTTCCTCTTCACGCTGTTCGGCTCGGCGTTGATGCTGTTGTCGTTCCTCGCCCTGTACTTCAAGGTCGACGTCCCCGGCGTCGGGCACACCTTCGACATGGTGCTGCTCTCGCATGCGGCGGGCGCCGGGCTCGTGCACAGCACGCAACTTCTGATCTTCGGCGGGTTGTTCATCGGGTTCGCGATCAAGGTCCCGATGTTCCCGTTCCACACATGGCTCCCTGATGCGCACACCGAGGCGCCCACGGTCGGGTCCGTGCTGCTCGCCGCGATCCTGCTGAAGCTCGGTACTTACGGCTTCATCCGCATCGCACTGCCGATCCTGCCGGAAGCCGCCAAGAGTTGGGCGCCGTGGATCGGTCTGCTGTCGGTGATCGGCATCATCTACGGCGCGCTCGGCTGTCTCGCGCAAACCGACATGAAGCGCCTCATCGCGTTCTCGTCCGTGGCGCACATGGGCTTCGTGATGCTCGGGATCTCGACTCTCACGACGTTCGGCATCAACGCCGCGATCTTCGGCATGGTCGCGCACGGTCTCATCACCGGCATGCTCTTCTTCATCGCCGGTTCGGTGCAGCACAACTACGGCACACGCGAGCTGTCGCGGCTGGGCGGCCTGTTGAAGCAGGCGCCGAAGATGGGCTGGATCCTGGGGTTCTCCGCGATGGCGAGCCTCGGTCTCCCCGGTCTGGCCGGATTCTGGGGCGAGTTCCCGGCCGTGCTCTCCACCTTCAACCCCGGCGGAAACCTCTCTCAGCCACTGTTCCGCACCTACATGGTGGTCGCGGCGATCGGTACGGTCCTCGCCGCGGGATACCTGCTCTGGATGTTGCAGAAGGTCGCGTTCGGCGTCCCGAAGCCGGAGTTCGAGGGCGCTCACATCCACGACGTGTCGTCGTTCGAGTGGACAGCCTGGGTGCCGATCCTGCTGCTCATCGTGGCGCTCGGCATCTTCCCGAACCTGATCTTCCGCGTGACCGACGACGCCGTGAGCTGCCAGACCGCCGCCCCCTTCGTATCGAAGACGACGACGCCGGTGTCACCGTCGCTCAAGTGCCCGGCGGCGCCGGCGACGGCCCAGGTCACTGCGAAGGTCTCCGGGGGCTGACGTGCTGCTCGCCGCCGCGACCCAGGTCATCAAGACTCCGGCCTTCGACTGGCACGCCTTCGCGCCCGATCTCGTGCTGGTCGCGACGATGGTCGTCGTGCTGATCGCCGACCTACTCCTCCCCGACCGTGAGTCGTGGCGGACGTCGAGCATCACCGCGGTCGGACTGCTGGGGGCGCTCGTCCCGATCGCCACGCTCGCCGCGCTCGGGCCACGAGCGCGTCCTGTTCGACGGCGCCTACGTCGTCGGTCACTATGCGCTCGCGTTGAAGGCGTTCTTCATCATCGCGTGCTACGTCACCGTGCTCTTGTCGGTCGACTACATCGGCGAAGGCGACTACTACAACGGCGAGTTCTACTTCCTCCTGCTCGTCGCCACCTTCGGTATGAGCGTCATGACCGGCGCTCGCGACCTGATCACCCTGTTCGTGGCGCTGGAGACCATCTCCATCCCCACCTTCGTGCTGGCCGCGTTCCGCAAGCACGATCGATCGTCGAACGAAGCGGGTGTGAAGTACTACCTGATCGGTGTGCTCTCCTCCACGCTGATGCTCTACGGGTTCTCGCTCATCTACGGCGTGACGGGTTCGACGAAGCTGTCCGAGATCTCGGCGTACATGTCGCAGCACGGCACCCTCCCGCTCGTCGCGGTCGCGATCTTCTTGTCGCTGGTCGGCTTCGCGTTCAAGGTCGAGCGCGGTGCCGTTCCACTTCTGGGCGCCCGACACCTACGAGGGAGCACCCACCCCGGTGACCGCGTTCTTGTCGGTCGCGTCCAAGGCCGGCGGTTTCGTCGCTCTCATCAACATCATCTACTTCGGCTTCCTCACGTCGAGCGGGCACGCCTCCGACTCCTGGTGGCCGGTGCTGTGGGCGCTGGCCGCGCTGTCGATGACGATCGGCAACCTCGCCGCGCTCCGCCAGACGAACATCGTCCGGATGCTCGCGTACTCCTCGATCGCGCAAGGCGGGTTCATGCTCGTGCCCTTTGCCGCCGCGGGGATCGCAGGTGCCGACGGCCACCTCGACAAGGCCAATTCGGCCATGAGCGCGGTTGTGATCTACCTGCTGATCTACGGCGCCATGAACCTCGGTGCGTTCGCCGTCGTCATCGCGGTCGCGCGGCGCACCCGCACCGCGGAGATCACCTCGTACGACGGACTGTTCCAGACCGCGCCGACGCTCGCGGTTGTCATGGGGATCTTCCTGGCCTCACTCGCGGGCGTGCCGTTCTTCGCAGGCTGGTTCGCCGAAATTCGTGATGTTCCGGTCGATCATCGACGCGGGCACGGGTTGGGCGATTGCGCTCGGCATCGTGGCCGCGGTCAACTCGGTGATCGCGTTCTTCTACTACGCGCGCCCGATCCGGGCCATGATCTTCCACGAGCCCGCCACCGACGACCGCACGCCGCTCGTCATCCCGCAGCCGCTGATGGCCGCCATCGCACTCACGGTCGCGGTCGTGGTCGTCGTCGGCGTCTACCCGCAGATCTTCGCGAGGGTCGGTCAGCTCGCGTTCTGACGCGAGTCGCCGCCAGCGCAGGTGAATCCCGTCGCGGCGCACCTCGCGCAGGTGATCCATCGCGAGGGACCGATCACCTTCGACCGGTTCATGGACGCGGCGCTCTACGGCGAGGGCGGCTTCTTCGCATCCGGCCACGGCGCGGGCCGGGCCGGCCGCGACTTCGTCACGAGCCCCGAGGTCGGACCCCTCTTCGGTGCGTGCGTCGCACGTGCGCTCGACCGGCTCTGGCACACGCTCGACGACCCCGATCCGTTCGTCGTGATCGAAGCAGGCGCGGGGAACGGTCGCCTCGCACGCGAAGTGCTACGCGCGCAGCCCGAGTGCCTGCCCACGCTGCGATACGTGCTCGTCGAGCGCTCCGCGCACCTGCGCGCCGAGCAACGAGCGCGCCTGGCGCTGGAACCGGTCGACGAGGCGCTCGGTCCTTTCGTGCGCCGTACCGACGACGACCAACCCGAGCCCGAGCGAGGCGCGGGTCCGGTGTTCACCGCTCTCGAGGAGATGCCGGCGCTGTCGGCGAGCGGTGCCGTGGTGCTCGCGAACGAGTTGCTCGACAACCTTCCCTTCGGGATCGCGCAGTACGACGGCGACGGTTGGCGGGAGGTCCGCGTCGCGGTCGCCGCGTCCGGGTTCGTCGAGGTGCTCGTCCCGGCCGACACCGACTTCGGCGTCCCGGTCGCGCCCGGGACTCGGATGCCGATCCCGCGTGGCATCGCCGAGTGGTTCCGGCAATGCGAAGGCGTGCTCCGCGACGGATTCGTGCTCGTCATCGACTACGCGACGACCATGTCCGAACTCGCCGGGCGGCCGTGGCTTCGCACCTACCGCGCACACGTCCGGGACCGATCCCCTCGACGATCCCGGTGAGCAGGACATCACCGCCGACGTCGTGCTCGAGCAACTCGACGCCGCGGCACCGTTTCCCCGGGTGCACATCGACCGCCAGGCCGACTGGCTCGCGGCGCTCGGCATCGACGATCTGGTCGAGGCCGGCCGCCGGACGTGGGAGGCGGGCGCCGCGACCGGTGGCCTCGACGCGTTGACCGGTCGCAGCCGCGTCCACGAGGTCGCCGCGCTGACCGACCCCTCCGGCCTCGGCGCCCACCGGGTCGTGCTCTTCGGCGTCGGCGGTACGTGCCGTGACTTCTCTTGGTGACCCGGCACTTCTCCTGAGGACGCGGTCTGCGGCGCGCGCCGGACTCATGGGCGCTCCCATCTGACTAGCCTCCGCGGGCATGACTGAAACGTTGTCCGCACTGCTGCAAGAAGGCCGCACGTTCCCGCCGCCGCCCGAGTTCGCCCGGGACGCGCTGATCACCGACGCCAGCGTCTACGAGGAAGCCGAGCGCGATTGGCAGGGCTTCTGGGCAAAGCAGGCGCTCGCACTCGACTGGCATCGGGAATGGGACACGATCCTCGACTGGCAGCTGCCGTTCGCGAAGTGGTTCGTCGGCGGCAAGCTGAACGTCTCCGAGAACTGCCTCGACCGCCATGTCGCACGCCGGGCACGGCGACCAGGTCGCGCTCCATTGGGAAGGTGAGCCCGGCGACAGTCGCGCGGTCACCTACCAGGAACTGCTCGACGAGACCTCGCGGGTTGCGAACCTGCTGCGTGAGCTCGGTGTCGTCAAGGGCGACCGTGTCGCGATCTATATGGGCATGGTGCCGGAGGCGGCTGCCGCGATGCTCGCGTGTGCGCGCATCGGCGCCGCCCACTCGGTGGTGTTCGGCGGATTCACCGCGCAGTCGCTCAAGGACCGCATCAACGACGCGCAGGCGCGCGTCCTGATCACCGCCGACGGTGCGTGGCGACGCGGATCGGTCGTCGCGTTGAAGGACATCGCCGACGAAGCGGTCGCCGGCGCACCGTCGATCGAGCACGTGCTCGTGCTCCGGCGGACCGAGTCGACCTGTGCAATGCAAGAAGGTCGCGACCTGTGGTGGCACGAGGAGGTCGCCCGCCAGAGCAGCGAGTGCGCGGCCGAGTCGATGGATGCCGAAGACCTGCTGTTCATCCTCTACACGTCGGGCACCACCGGGAAACCCAAGGGCATCATGCACACCACGGGCGGGTACCTGACCCAGGTCGCGTACACGCACAAGTACGTGTTCGACCTGAAGCCCGACACCGACGTCTACTGGTGCACCGCCGATGTCGGCTGGGTCACCGGCCACTCGTACATCGTCTACGGACCGCTCGCGAACCGGGCTACCTCGGTGCTCTACGAAGGTACCCCCGACCATCCCGGCAAGGACCGGCTGTGGTCGATCGTCGAGAAGTACAAGGTCACGATCTTCTACACCGCGCCCACGGCGATCCGGACGTTCATGAAGTGGGGCGACGACCTCCCCGCGGCGCACGACCTGTCGTCGCTGCGCCTGATCGGCACCGTCGGTGAGCCGATCAATCCCGAGGCGTGGGTTTGGTACTACGGCCTGATCGGGCGGAGAACGCTGTCCCGTCGTCGACACGTGGTGGCAGACCGAGACGGGTGCGATCATGATCAGCGCACTGCCCGGTGCCACGACCTTGAAGCCCGGGAGCGCGACGTTCCCGCTGCCCGGTATCGAGGCGAGCATCGTCGACGACGCGGGGAAGGCCGTCGGCGTCCCCGGCGGCGGCTACCTCGTGCTTGTCGCGGCCGTGGCCGTCGATGCTGCGGGGAATCTGGGGCGACGAGCAGCGCTACCGCGACACCTACTGGTCGCGGTTCGGCGACAAGTACTTCGCCGGCGACGGCGCCAAGCGCGACGACGACGGGTATTTCTGGCTGCTCGGCCGCGTCGACGACATCATGCTCGTCGCCGGTCACAACATCTCGACCACCGAGGTCGAGTCCGCGCTCGTCGACCATCCGTCGGTCGCCGAAGCAGCAGTCGTCGGTCGCGTCGACGACACCACCGGGCAGTCCATCGCCGCGTTCGTGACATTCCGCGGTGGCGTCGAGCCGGGCGACGACCTCGTCGAGGAGCTGCGCAACCACGTCGCTCAGCTGATCGGCCCGATCGCCAAGCCGAAGACGATCCTCTTCACCGAGGAGCTCCCCAAGACACGGTCGGGCAAGATCATGCGTCGGTTGTTGCGCAACGTGGCCGAGGACGAATCGCTCGGCGACACCACGACCCTCGCCGACCCCACCGTCGTCGACGGCATCAAGTCCAAGTACCTCGCGTCGCAGCCGTCCGAGGAGTAGCGCGCGCCCTGCCGTATCTCCCTGAACACTGGACGTGGAAGGCGGGGGCGCTCGTGCCGGCGCGCGCGGTCGTCGTCGACATCGACGGCGTGCTCTCCGACGCGTCGAGCCGTCAGCACTACATCGAGGCGCCACGCCAGGACTGGCGCGCGTTCTTCGAAGCTTGCGGCGACGACCCGGTCATCGAGGAGGTGCACACCCTGCTCGCGCTCCTCGACCCCGACCTGCAGATCGTGCTCCTCACCGCCCGGCCCCACCGGATCGCCTACCTGACCGAGGCCTGGCTCCGGCACTACGAGATCCGCTGGGACCTCCTCATCACCCGGCCGTGGGGCGACTACGACATGGCTCGCGACTTCAAGCAGGGCACGGTGTGGGAGCTGCGAGCCGCGGGCTTCCAGCTGGAGCTCGCCTTCGAGGACGACCGCCGCAACGTGGAGATGTTCCGGGCCGAGGGGATCCCGTGCCTGTACGTGCACTCGGGCTACTACGACTGACCGGGAGGACCGGGGCGCAGGAGATTCGCAGCGGGCTCTCAGGCAGATCTGCTTCCATGGAGATCGGGAAGACCCGGCCCGGTGCCGGTGTTCTTCGAGATCGAGGTGACACAAATGTTCCGGAACAACGTCAAGACCGTGGTGCTGCTCACCGCACTCGCGGCGCTCTTCCTCGGTGTGGGATCGCTCTTCGGAAGCGGCGGTCTCGTCATCGGGCTCATCCTCGGACTCGTGTTCGTGGGCGGCTCCTATTGGTTCTCCGACAAGATCGCAGTCCGAGCCGCCGGGGCGGTCCCGGTGTCCGAGGCCGACGCACCGCAGCTCTATGCGATCGTGCGTGATCTCACCGCCCGTTCCGACATGCCGATGCCGGCCATCTACATCAGCCCGGCCGCCCAGCCGAACGCCTTCGCGACCGGGCGCAACGAGCATCACGCCGCGGTCGCGGTCACGCAGGGGCTCATGCAGGTCGTCGACCAGGAGGAGCTGCGGGGTGTGCTCGCGCACGAGATCTCGCACGTCCGCAACCACGACATCCTGATCGGGTCCGTTGCCGCCGCGGTGGCGCTCGGCATCACGTTCAGCGCCCGCATGCTCATGTGGGGAGCAATCTTCGGCGGCATGGGTGGTGGCGGTCGCGACCGCGACGGCAACTTCCTGGGCGCGATCGCGATGATGATTCTCGCCCCGATCGCCGCGGCCCTCCTGCAGATGTCGCTGTCCCGGTCGCGAGAGTTCGAGGCCGACCGCAGCGGCGCCGACCTGCTCGGCACCGGTGAGCCGCTCGCCCGGGCGCTCGAAAAGATCGACGCGTACGCCAAGCAGATCCCGATGAACATCGACCCGGCGCACGCGACCGCCTACATCATCAACCCGCTCACCGGGAAGAAGGCGAACTTCGCGAATCTCTTCGCCTCGCACCCGCCGACCGAAGAGCGCATCGCGCGCTTGCGCTACCAGACGGTGCACAACCACTGACGCAAGTTCGCGCTGAGCGAACCCGACCGACGCGCCGGCGACGGCGCGTCAGTCGCGGAAGTTGGTGAAGTCGAGGGGTACGCCGAAGTCGTGCTCGCGCAACTGCTGGATCGCGGCCTGCAGATCGTCGCGTTTCTTGCCCGTGACCCGGAGTTGCTCGCCCTGCACTTGGTGCTGGACGCCCTTCAGCCCGAGACCCTTGATGAACTTCCCGATCTCACGGGCCTTGTCGGAGTTGATGCCGACCTGCAGAGTCGCCTTCTGTCGAGCCCGGCCCTTGGTGGCCTCTTCGACTTTGCCGTAGTCGACCGCCTTCAGCGAGACCTTGCGCTTGACGAGTTTCTCCTCGAGCACCTGGATCACGGCCTTCAGCCGTTCCTCGGAGGCGGACTCGATCTCGATCGAGTTCTCCGCCTCCTTCAACTCCACGACGCTGTCCGTACCCTTGAAGTCGAAGCGGTTCGCAAGCTCCCGGCCCGCTTGGTCGACCGCGTTCTTGACCTCTTGCAAGTCGACCTCGGACACCACATCGAAGCTCGGCATCACATAGCTCCCTCGGCCTCGCCCGGAGGGCTCGGCTCGTCCGCTTTTTCGATGGCTCCCTCGGCCTCGCCCGGAGGGCTCGGCTCGTCCGCACTCTTACTCCGGTCGCTAGATTAGATCCGGGTCGGTACCCGAGTGGCCAAAGGGGATGGGCTGTAAACCCATTGCGTTACCGCTACGTTGGTTCGAATCCAACCCGGCCCACTACTTCTTTTGGTCGCAGGCTTGCTGTCCGGGCTCGCTGCGCTCGCGATGTGAGGCTGCGCCTGACTCCGGCGAGCGGCGTCGCTTGCGCTTCGCCCATCGCTCTGCGCCGCCGCGATGGCGTTGTGGTCGCAGGCTTGCTGTCCGGGCTCGCTGCGCTCGCGATGTGAGGCTGCGCCTGACTCCGGCGAGCGGCGTCGCTTGCGCTTCGCCCATCGCTCTGCGCCGCCGCGATGGCGTTGTGGTCGCAGGCTTGCTGTCCGGGCTCGCTGCGCTCGCGATGTGAGGCTGCGCCTGACTCCGGCGAGCGGCGTCGCTTGCGCTTCGCCCATCGCTCTGCGCCGCCGCGATGGCGTTGTGGTCGCAGGCTTGCTGTCCGGGCTCGCTGCGCTCGCGATGTGAGGCTGCGCCTGACTCCGGCGAGCGGCGTCGCTTGCGCTTCGCCCATCGCTCTGCGCCGCCGCAAGATCAAGCCCGCTCCTTCGTCGGCGACAGCAGCAGCTGCATCAGGACGACGTCGAGCCAGCGGTTGAATTTGCGGCCGACCTCCGTCTCGCGACCCACCTGTGCGAAGCCGCAGGCGGTGTGCAGAGCGATCGAAGCGTCGTGGTTGCCGACGATACGAGCGATCACCGAGTGGAAGCCGTGGTCGCGGGCGAGCGTCACGAGGTCGCCGAGAAGCAGCCGGCCGAGGCCCTGCGCGGCGCAGGTCACGGCGGACGTAGATCGAGTCCTCGACCGTGGTCGAGTAGGCGGGCCGGGACCGGTACGCGCTGAGCGACGCGAAACCCACGACCTCGTCGTCAGGCCCGGCGGCGACGATCGCCGGATGGCCGCCGGAGTGGGCGTCGATCCAGGCGATCTGCTCGGCCAGGGTGCGCGGCCGGAGATCGAACGTCACCGTCGACTCCAGCACCTCCAAGTTGTAGATCGCGCGGAGCGCGTCGGCGTCCCTGCGCTCGACCAGCCGGGTCCGGTAGACGGAAGGTGTCGCCACGTCCACGACGCTACGCAACGCGTGCGCGCGTCGGGCGCAACGGGGGTTCCCCGCCGCCTCGGCTAAACTCGTCGGGCTTCGCCCCCTTAGCTCAGTTGGCAGAGCACTTCCATGGTAAGGAAGGGGTCTACGGTTCAAGTCCGTAAGGGGGCTCGTTGGGGCTGGTCCGGTGGGCCCGCCCCGCACGGCGGAGTAGCTCAGTTGGTAAGAGCACACGGCTCATAATCGTGGGGTCGCGGGTTCGAGTCCCGCCTCCGCTACTCACATCCCACCACTCCGGGCCACCAACCCGGCATTCCCGCACCCGCAACACCCGAAGGTGATCCAGCATGGCGAAAGAGAAGTTCGAGCGCACGAAGCCGCACTTGAACATTGGGACGATTGGTCATATCGATCATGGGAAGACGACGTTGACGGCGGCGATTACGAAGGTTCTGCATGATCAGAACCCGAAGAATTCGTTTACGGCGTTTGATCAGATCGATAAGGCGCCGGAGGAGAAGGCGCGGGGGATCACGATTTCGATCGCGCATGTGGAGTACGAGACCGAGAATCGGCATTACGCGCATGTGGATTGTCCGGGTCATGCGGATTACATCAAGAACATGATTACGGGTGCGGCGCAGATGGATGGTGCGATCCTGGTTGTGGCGGCGACGGATGGTCCGATGCCGCAGACGCGTGAGCATGTGTTGTTGGCCCGGCAGGTGGGTGTGCCGTCGATTGTGGTGGCGTTGAACAAGAGCGACATGGTCGACGACGAGGAGATCTTGGAGCTCGTCGAGTTGGAAGTACGTGAGCTTCTCAACGAGTACGAGTTCCCGGGTGATGACACGCCGGTGGTGCGGGTCAGCGCGTTGAAGGCGTTGGAGGGTGATCCGGAGTGGACGCCGAAGATTTTGGAGTTGATGGCGTCGGTCGACAGTTTCTTGCCGGAGCCGACGCGGGATGTGGATCGTCCGTTCTTGATGCCGATCGAGGATGTGTTCACGATCACGGGTCGCGGCACTGTGGTGACGGGCCGGGTGGAGCGGGGGATCGTGAAGGTCGGTGAGGAGATCGAGATCATCGGTCTGCGGGCGACGACGAAGACGACGTGTACGGGTGTGGAGATGTTCCGCAAGTTGCTCGATGAGGGTCGGGCCGGCGACAACATCGGTGCCCTGTTGCGGGGGACGAAGAAGGAAGATGTGGAGCGCGGGCAGGTGCTCGCGAAGCCGGGGAGTATTACGCCGCACACGAATTTCACGGCGCAGGTGTACATCTTGACGAAGGAGGAGGGCGGCCGGCATACGCCGTTCTTCACGAATTATCACCCGCAGTTCTATTTCCGGACTACGGATGTGACGGGCACGGTTGCGTTGCCGGAGGGTACGGAGATGGTGATGCCGGGTGATAACACCGAGATGAGTGTGGAGTTGGGGAAGCCGATCGCGATGGATGAGGGTTTGCGGTTCGCGATCCGTGAGGGTGGCCGGACCGTGGGTTCGGGCCGCGTCGTGAAGATCGAGAAGTAGGACATTCAGATGGCGAAGAACGACAAACGGGTCAAGATCACCCTCGCGTGCGAAGACTGCAAGCGGCGCAACTACATCACGATGAAGAGCAAGGTCAACGACCGCGA
This sequence comes from uncultured Actinomycetes bacterium, assembly GCA_963761055.1. GTDB lineage: Bacteria > Actinomycetota > Acidimicrobiia > IMCC26256 > PALSA-610 > PALSA-610. The sequence goes on from CAVXFO010000003.1 coordinate 291,628, forward strand.
GCGCATCGAGATGAAGAAGTACTGCCGCTGGGACAAGCGCCACACGGTGCACAAGGAAACTCGCTAGCCCGAGCGTCCGAAAAATCTGCGTTCTCCGAGCCACCCGCCCCCGACCGGCGGGTGGCTCTGCGTAACCTTTCGGGACCGTCGGGTGTCGAACTCCCGTACCCATCAGGAGGACCGGTTGGACGAGGCCGAGCTGGTCGGTTCCGCTGCCAGCGGAGACCGCCGCGCGTTCGACGAGTTGGTGCGGCGCACCTTCGTCGACACGTTTACCTTGGCGCGTCGCCTGACCGGCAACGAGGAGGACGCACGCGACGTGGTGCAGGAGGCCTACCTCCGGGCGTGGAAGGGCATCGGCAAGTTCCGAGGTGATGCCGCCTTCTCCACGTGGCTCTACCGGATCACGGCCAACGCGGCCGCGAGCAGCGTGCAGCGCGGGCGCCGGCACCGGTCCGAGCCCTTCGCCGACGACTTCGAGCCTGTCGACACCGGCGCCGAGCAGATGATCGTGCAGGGGGCGGAGTCGGCCGAGACCCTCGACCGGATCGCCGACGCCCTCGACGAGCTCCCGGCGAAGCTGCGCAGCGTGGTCGTGCTGAAAGACGTGTACGGGCTGTCCCACGAGGCCATCGCCGAGGAGCTCGGCATCTCGGTCTCGGCCGCGAAGGTGCGGCTGCACCGGGCCCGGCGCAAGTTGCGGGACGTGTTGTACGACGAAGGAGCCCAGGCCAATGCGGTGTGACGAGGTGACCTCGCTGCTTCCCGGACTGGTTGACGGGGAGGCGATCGGCTTCGAGGCCGAACGGCATGTCGACACCTGCTTGCGATGCCAGGCCGAGCTCGCGCGCTACCGGCGCCTGCTCCGGACCCTGTCGATGCTCCGCAGCCGGTACGCGGAGCCGACCCCCGGCTTGCTGGGCGAGACGCTCGCCGCGATCACCGACGCCGCCGAGAACGGCGCGCGGCGGACGTTGCTGTCGGGGCGCCGCATCGCCTATGCGAGCGCGATCGGCGGTAGTGCCCTGGCGGCCGGGGCCGCGACGGCTGTGCTCATCGCCCGTTCTCGCAAGCGGGCCCTCAGCCTGGCCGGCTAGCACCCCTACCTCACCCGGTGCGCCTGCAGCACCCGGACAAGCCGCTGCTATCCTTTCCTGCCTGGCCCCCAAGGCCCGGAGGGCAGTAGCTCAACTGGTAGAGCACCGGTCTCCAAAACCGGCGGTTGGGGGTTCAAGTCCCTCCTGCCCTGCGCAGAATCCTGCTCCGTCAACGATCCGCTCTCACTCACCCGCGTCGAGGCGACATGAACCGACAGACCAAGCGACAGATGGCGCGTCAGGGTTCTGATCGTCCGCGCGCCCCCGAGCGCCGCTCGGCGCCGAGCCCGCAGGTGGAACGCACGGGCCCGAAGCAGTACTTCGGTGAGGTCCGGGGCGAGATGAAGAAGGTCGCCTGGCCGCCGCGCACCGAACTCTTGAACTCCTCGTTGATCGTGCTGATCGGGGTGGTCGTCATGACCGCATTGATCTTCGGGTTCGACTGGGCGGCAGTGCACGTCGTGAACTTCGTGTTCAAGTGATGACCCTTCCTCCCAAATGGATAGTGACGAGATGACTTCTTTCGAGACTCAGGTCGAAGACGCGACCGCGACCGACGAGACCACGACCGACGCGCCGGCGACGGCGGACGACGCGGTCCTCGCGGCCGAGGAGGCCGCAGAGGAACGCGTCGACGAAACGATCGTGGAGGTACCCGACCTCGCCGGCGCGGAGCTGCTCGAGGTCGAAGAGGTCGACGACGACGAGGTCCGCTCCACGGCCGAGCCGAGCCCGTTCGATCGTTCCGGCCGTTGGTACGTCGTGCACACCTACGCGGGCTACGAGAACAAGGTGAAGTCGAACCTCGCGAGCCGCGTGCGTTCGATGGCCGTGGAAGACCGGATCTTTGAGGTCGTCATCCCGATGGAAGACGTCATCGAGTTCAAGAACGGCCGCAAGGTCGTCGTGCAGAAGAAGGTCTTCCCGGGTTACCTCCTCGTCCGCATGGGTCTCGACGACCACGCCTGGTACGTCGTGCGTAACACGCCCGGTGTCACCGGCTTCGTCGGGAGCGGCGCCAAGCCCACACCGTTGTCGCGCAAGGAGGTCGAGAACATCCTCGGCACCGGCGTGAAAGAAGAAGGACCCCAGGCGGAGAAGAAGGTGCGCCCGCGTCTCGAGTACGAGGTCAGCGAGCAGGTGCGGGTGGTCACGGGCCCCTTCGCCGACTTCAACGGCGTGATCAGCGAGATCGACGTCGACCGCTCGAAGCTGAAGGTGCTCGTGAACATCTTCGGTCGCGAGACTCCGGTCGAGCTCGAGTTCGGCGACGTCGCCAAGCTCTAGTCACGCCGATCCCCACTCCGAGCGCGAACCCGAAGTCGAGCGCGGACCCGAAGCAACGAGAGAGACGACGGAAGAGACATGGCGAAAAGACGAGTTGCCGCAATCGTGAAGATCCAGATCCAGGCGGGCGCGGCGACCCCCGCGCCGCCGGTCGGTACTGCACTCGGCCCGCACGGCATCAACATCATGGACTTCTGTAAGGCGTACAACGCCGCGACGGAAGCCCAGCGGGGCACGGTCATCCCGGCCGAGATCACGATCTACGAGGACCGCTCGTTCACGTTCGTGACCAAGACGCCGCCGACGCCGGTATTGCTGCGGCAGGCTGCGGGGATCGCCAAGGGCGCGACCGCACCGCGGCGGGAGACGGTCGCGACGGTCAGCCGTGACCAAGTCCGCCAGATCGCCGAGACCAAGATGCCCGACCTGAACGCCGTCGACATCGAAGGCGCGATGGCGCAGGTCGCGGGCACTGCGCGCTCCATGGGTATCGAGGTCGCCGGCTAGCCGGTCGACCTCTCCTTCCCGCCGCCGGAGCACCTCGCCGGCGGAATGGCGGGACACACCGAGGGAGCTTCGAAGGGAGCGACACCATGGCCCAGGCCAAGAAGTACAAAGACGCATCGGCCCGCTACGACAAGCAGGCCCTGCACGAGCCGTCGGAAGCGTTCGAGCTCGTGAAGTCGCTGGCGAACAAGAAGTTCGACGAGACGGTCGAAGCCGCGTTCCGACTTGGTGTCGACCCCCGCAAGGCCGACCAGATGTTGCGGGGCACCGTCTCGCTTCCGGCCGGCACCGGCAAGGACGTGCGCGTCGCGGTGTTCGCCGCGGGCGATGCCGCCGAAGCCGCGCGTGAGGCCGGCGCGGATGTCGTCGGCGCCGAAGACCTCGTGAGCCGCGTGCAGAACGAAGGCTTCATGGACTTCGACATCGCGATCGCGACCCCGGATCTCATGGGCCAGGTCGGTCGGCTCGGCCGTGTGCTCGGACCGCGCGGCCTCATGCCGAACCCGAAGACGGGCACCGTGACCACCGACGTCGGCAAGGCGGTGTCGGAGTTCAAAGGTGGCAAGGTCGAGTACCGCACGGACCGCAACGGCAACGTGCACGTGCCGCTCGGCAAGGTGAGCTTCCCGGTCGAGAGCCTGGTGCGCAACTACAGCGCCGTCCTCGACGAGCTGACGCGGGCCCGACCCGCGTCGGCCAAGGGTCGCTACCTGAAGGGCGTCGCGACGTCGTCGACGATGGGACCGGGCGTCAAGATCTCACCCGACGCGCGCGTCGAAGCCGGCAGCTGAGCCCCGAGGCCGCTACGGACCGAAACCGACGACGCGCCGCTCGGTGCGGGGCCGGACCGACGGCCATGGCATACGGGTGCGGTGGAAAGGGATGTCCTGGCTGTCCCGGTAGCTGCGCATCGTCGTCCACAACAGGCCGTGGGTGATCTCGAGTTCGACGCGCCCGTCGCACAGCATCTCGACGAAGCGCAGCGCGTCCTCGGGGTTGTCGGCGAAGATCACCCGCTCGGGCGGGTAGCCGACCACGATCCGCCGGTCATCGATCTCGATCTCGACGTCACGGGTCTTCTCGGCGACGTGGGGGAGGAGCACGAGGGCTGCGGCGTCGCCGGTCGTGACCTGCATCGCATCCCGCGCCAGGCCCGTCGGTGCCAAGCGGTCGAGCAGGTCGTCGAGCTGCACCAGGAAGTCGCGAATTCTCGGGGTCAAGCTCACGCGCTCACGATCCAATCAGATCCGGCCCAGGCACCCGGCTCCCGCGCCCTCACGACGATTCGTTCGACGAATCGTCGTGACGGAGCGCGGAGGCGATAGCTGGATCGCAGGAGAAACCGACGAGTGTCGGTGGCGGGCGGCGTCGGCTAGCCTGTCCGGGTCAACTGAACGCCGAAGACTTCCGGTCTCGACACGAGGTAATGGGTCCGACTCGCTCGACGAGGCGGGTCCGCCGGGTGAGGCGACTTCCGGGGTGCGTGCGGCCGCAGGCCGCGCGCCGCTCGCGAGGCCTCCCGCCCGAGCACCCCGAGGAGCACACACATGGCCACCAAGGCACCCGCCGACAGCGCGCAGATGCAGCGCAAGACCGCGGTCATCGACGACATCAAAGCCCGGCTCGAGTCTTCCGACGCCGCAGTGCTCACCGAGTACCGAGGCCTCACCGTCGCCGATATCGCATCACTCCGTGGGGCTCTGCGCCCCGCAGCCACCGACTACAAGATCTTCAAGAACACCCTGGCCCGCCGGGCCGCGCACGACGCCGGCTTCGACGAGTTGGCCGACAGCCTCGAGGGTCCCGTCGCCATCGCGTTCGTCCGCCGCGACGGCGGCGACGCGGTCACCGCGGCCAAGGCGCTGCGCGACTTCGCCCGTACCAATCCCAACCTGGTGTTGAAAGGCGGGATCCTCGGCCCCCGGCTCCTCACGAGTCGAGACGTCGAAGCGCTCGCCGATGTGCCACCGCGCGAGCAGCTGCTTGCCCGGCTGGCCGGCGGATTCCAGGCCCCGATGGTCAAGGCCGCGGGCCTCTTCCAGGCGTTCACCCGGAACATGGCGTA
>CAVXFO010000004.1:0-639293 GCA_963761055.1 uncultured Actinomycetes bacterium
CGACGCGGGTGCTGGCTTCGTTGGTGCACAACGGGGACGGGACGTTCACGTTCGCACGGTTCGCGGACTCGATCAGTCATGTCTTCTCGTCAGCCGGTCGCCTGTTACGAGGTCGACCGCAATGGCAATACCATCACGCTTACGTACACGGCCGGCAATCTCACGTCGGTCACCGACCCGGCCGGCCGTCAGCTCACGTTCGGCTACGTCGGGTCGCATCTACGCGACGGTGACGGATCCGCTCGGTCACGTGCAGCACTACAGCTATGACGTCGCCGGCAACCTCACTAGGTTCACCGACGCGGCCGGCCAGGGCTTGGACATTCACCTATCGACCGCGAATCATCTGCTGACGGTGATGACCGACCCGAACGGGCATACCACGACAAACACGTACGACACCTCGGAAGCATCGTCAGTCAGGTCGATGGCATGACCCGGACAACGACCTGGGCATAGCGCGCGGGTGACCCACATCGCCGGTCGGGTCGACGACCACGATCACCGACCCGAACGGCAACGTCACGCTCCACACCTACGCCGACCTTGAGCTCACGAGCGTCACAACCGCAGTCGGAACCCCGATCGCGGCGACAACGAGCTACGTGTACGACCCGGCCACGCTTGGTATCACGTCGGTCACCGACCCGTTGGGTCACACGACGACAAGCACCTACGACACGCATGGCGACACGCTGACCAGCGCCGATGGTCTGGGCCGCACCACCACGCACACCTATAACGCCATGAGCGAGCCACTCACCATCACGACCCAAAGAACGTCACGACCACCAACACCTACGACACCGCCGGCAACCTCACCTCGACATCGACACCGCTGGCCGAACAGCCCGGCCAAGCACGGAATGTCACCTACACCTACGGCGATGTCAGCCATCCGAGCGACGTCACTGGGGTAACCGACCCGAACGGTCACCATTGGCTCTACACCTATGACACGAACGGCGACCGCGTTTCAAGCACCAACCCGGCCGGAGAACAGACCACCTCGTCCTTCGACGCGGACGGCCGTCGCCTCACCGTCGTGTCACCCCGAGGCAACGCGACCGGCGCCGATCCGACCCATTTCACGACGACGTCCGCGTACAGCCCGGTCGGTGAACTCACCAGTCAAACCGACGCGCTCGGCCAGGTCACGACGTACACCTACGACGACAACGGCAACCAGACCAGCGTCACCGACCCGAACACTCATGTGACGACCAACGTCTACGACGCCGACAACGAACTCATCCAGGTCGACCGGGCCGACGGCACCAACGTTCGAACGCACTTCGACAACAACGGCAACCAGACCGCACAGATCGACGGCGTGGGAAAATCAACGGACTACACCTACAACGCGCGCAACGACCGCACCAGCACTACGGATCCCCTGAACCACACCACCACGTTCGGCTACGACCTGGCCGGCAACCAAACCTCCCTCGTCGATCCGGCCAGCCGCACCACCACCAACAGCTATGACGCGGCGAACCAACTCCGAGCGATCGACTACTCCGACGGCACCACCCCCAACGTCACCTACAGCTACGACGACGACGGCCAACGCGTCGCCATGCACGACGGCACCGGCACCACCACCTCCACCTACGACTCGCTCAACCGGCTCACGAGCCAAACCAACGGCGACGGCGCGACCACCGACACCGGCTACGACCTGGCCGGCAACCTCACGACGATGACCTATCCCGGCAACCTCACCGTCACCCGCGGCTTCGACGACACGGGCCGGCTGGTGTCGTCAACCGATTGGAACCACCACACCACCACGTTCGGTTACGACGAAGACTCGAACCAGACCACGACCGGTTTCGCGACGGGCAGCCAAGTCGACATGTCCACCTTCGACCGTGCGGGCCGGATGTCGGCAACGGCGTTCACCGCGGGCGCGACCACACTCGGATCCGTTGGCTACGGCCGGGACAACGCCGGACAGCTAACCGCCGACAACCTAACCGGCCTACCGGGCTCCAATTCGACATTCGGGTACGACCCGATCAATCGGCTCACCATCAAGAACAGCACGCCGGCATGGAGCTATGACAACGCCGACAACCTCACGGGACTCAACGGTTCGGTACAGTCGTTCAACGCGGCGAACCAACTGACGGGAGTCGCGACTCCGACCCAGCTGACGGTGCCGACCACACCCCCGACGATCACGACCGTCGTCGCGACCCCGACGGCCAAGACGGCGACGATCACGTGGACGACAGACAAGCTGGCCACGTCACGGGTCGAGTACGGGACGACGACCAATTACTGGGACGTTCCGCACGATGGCGGTGCCGGTCACGGCACATTCGGTCAGTTTCGGTGCGTTGGTGTGCGCGACGACTTACCACTATCGGGTCATCTCGATCGACGGCTCGGGGAACCAGGCGACCGGCGCCCCGTTGACGTTCGCGACAGCGTCGTGTCCGAGTTCGTCGGCGAAGTCCGATGACTTCCGGGGGTCCACGCTCAACGCTTCGTTGTGGTCGCTGCATGACCTGGTCGGCAACGCGACCGTCGCCGTGGACGGAACCCACGCCAAGATTTCGGTCCCGGCTGGAACGGCGCACGACATCTGGTCGACGGGCAACCACGGTGCCCGTCTCTTGCAAACGGTGACCAACACCAACTTCACGTTGCAAGCGAAGTTCGATTCTCGGGTCGCGTCCGCGTACCAAGAGCAGGGCATTGTCGTCCAACAGAACGACAGCAACCTGCTGCGGATCGGGACTATGTACGACGGTTCGAGCCCGCGCCTGTTCGTCGCTACGTTCGCGAGTCTGACCCCGACCACGAGGGCCAACATCGCTATCGCGGCTAGCTCGTCGGTGTGGTTGCGGGTTGCGCGCGCTACCAATACGTGGACGATCAGCTACTCGACCAACGGCACCACTTGGACGACCGGTGCGACATTCACGTGGACGGCGACGATCACGACTGCCGGGCCGTACGCGAGCAACTCTCAACACAACGCTGATCCCATCCCCGCGTTCACGGCATCGGTCGACTACTTCTTCGACAACGCGGCGCCCATCAGCCCCCAAGACGCCGGCGTTGCCGCGCCCGAATCTGACGACTTCCACACCAGTACCCTCAATAGCAGTCTCTGGGCGCTGCGCGACCCAGTCGGCAACTCGAGCGTCACCGTCGACGGCACCCACGCCCGAATCAGCGTCCCGGCCGGTACCGCGCACGACGCCTGGACCGACGGCAACAACACCGCCCGACTCCTCCAACCGGCAACCAATACCGACTTCACGGTCGAAACAAAGTTTGATTCGCAGGTCGGCTCGGCTTACCAGCAACAGGGCATCATCGTGCAGCAAGACGACACCAATTTCCTCCGGGTAGGGACGTTCTTCGACGGCACCAACCCGGTCTTGTTCGTCGCCGGATTCACGAACCTGTCACCAACCGTAGAAGCGAACACCACGATCAGCTCGAGCAGGTCCTTCTGGTTACGCGTCGCCCGCGTCGGCGACAACTGGACGATCAGTTATTCGACCGACGGCACCACCTGGACCGTTGGCGCGACGTTCGCGTGGGGCATGACCGTCACCGGCGTCGGTCCCTTCGCCGGCAACAGCCAAAGCGGCAGCGACCCAATCCCGGCGTTCACCGCGGTGGTCGACTCGTTCATGAACACCGCGACGCCAATCAGTCCCGAAGACGGCGCCCACGCCCCCTACAGCGACCCGTTCACCGGCAGCCTCAATGCCGGTGTCTGGCAGCTCCGCGACCCGGTCGGGAATTCGAGCGTGTCGACAACGGGCACCAAAGCCAACATCACTGTCCCGGCAGGCAGCGCGCACGACAACTGGATCGAGGGCGACAACACCGCCAGGCTCCTGCAATCGGTCACGAACACCGACTTCACCGTCGAAGCAAAGTTCGACTCGCAGGTCACCTCCGCTTACCAGCAACAAGGCATCGTGGTGCAACAAGACGACTCGAACTTCCTCCGAATCGGCACCTTCTTCGACGGCACGAACCCGGTCCTGTTCGTTGCCGGATTGTCTAACCTCGCACCAACCGTAGAACTCAACACCGCCATCCCGGTCAGCACGTCCGTGTGGCTGCGCGTCGCCCGCGTCGGCAACAACTGGACAATCAGTTACTCGACCGACGGCGCCACCTGGACCACCGGCGCGACATTCACCTGGGCGATGACCGTCACCGGGATCGGTCCCTTCGCCGGCAACAGCCAACACGACAGCGACCCCATCCCCGCGTTCACTGCCATCGTCGACTCGTTCACCACATTCGCCGCCACCAGCACGAACGGCTACGACAACCGCGGGAACCGCACCACCAACACCGTCGTCAGCCCGGCCGGAACCACCACCACCAACAACTCCTACGACCAAACCAACCGGCTCACCGCCATCGACACCGCCAACGCCGCCTACACCTATAACGGAGACGGTCTCCGCACCACCAAGACGGTCGGCGTCAACACCAACAAGTTCGTCTGGAACCAAACTGGCCCGCTCCCGCAGCTGCTCACCGAAACCATCGGCGCCAGCACCACCTACTACCTCTACGGGCCCGACGACATCCCCTACGCACAAATCGCCTCAGACACGACCACGACCAGCTACCTCCACCACGACCAACAAGGCAGCATCCGCCTCCTCACCAACAGCACGGGCACCATCACCGGCGCCGCTACCTACAACCCGTACGGCAGCCTCACCGCCAGCACCGGGACCCTCAGCCACCTCGGCTACACCGGCCAATACACCGACACCGAAACCGGATACGTCTACCTACGAGCCCGCTACTACGACCCCGCCACCGCACAATTCCTCACTCGAGACCCCGCGAACGCGCTTACGCGCTCCGCGTATGCATACACCGACAACTCTCCACTAAACGGTGTTGATCCCACGGGCCTCGGATGTGGTCTCTTTAGTCCGGACGAGTGCGTCAACGCACTGGCTGACAAAATCACTGGTGCGGTAAGTACGGCGAACGATGCGCTCGATGCAACCACCGGTTCCGTCGCGGCCTACCTCAACGAACACAAGGTAGGAATTCTCAAGGGCGCGTCGTGGGCACTTGCCGCGGCGGCAATCATCGCCGTGCCGCTTACGGGCGGAGCGTCCGTGTCCGCGCTACCGTTTGTACTTGCGCTTGCTTCGCAAGGTACCGCGGTCGCGGCTGAGGCCTTTGACCCGAGCCCGGGGCGCGCTCAACGCGTGACGCTTGCGGTCGGGCTAGCGCTCCTAGGAGGAGCTGCTGTCGGTGGCGCGTTTAGCGTGGGCGAACTTCCCGCGTTCGCCGCGCTCACTGACGTTGGGCTCCTTGCGTTCGATATCTCGTTGAGCAATGGGCATACCATTTCGACTGCAGAGTGCGTCCGGTAGGGAATCGACCGTGAACGAACGCGCTCCGGAGTGGGTAGCTCATCATCCTGTTTCGTGGGGTGTTGTCTCCGGCGGTCTGATGGCCCTGATTGGCATCTTGCTCTTCGGCTCGTGGCGCCTGGCGCTTGCGGTCGCAATACCCTTCGGATTACTCAACTGGTTCATGTGGCGTAAGGGCGGGCCCGCGCATCGGTGGCGGATTTGGATCCTGGAGCGCTATCCGAAAAAGGGTCCTTAAGAGCGAGGCAGTCGCGATCATCGAGCTCTGCGCATCGCGCATGGATTTGAGCGTACGGCCAGTAATACCGGACCTTCCCGCTGGTCATTTGGCTGTTTCTGTTCTGTTTCCTCAATCTGCGCACCGCAAGCTCTCTTTAGCCGGAGCGCTCCACAGGAACCGCTGAGTCGTGTTCAAGTCGTGTGAGAGGAGGGTGGCGCGCTACCCGTTCCCGAAAAACAAGCGTCCGTGAGGGACCGGTGAGCGTTGTCCCAGATCGTCGAGCGGACGGATCGGACGCGACACCCATCGCTTCGAGCCGGTCAAACACGAGTTCGAGCGCGCAGTCGATCACACCCCGGAAGACCGGTCGGCCGAGCAGGGGATTGGCAACCGTTTGGCAATGGAGTACGCCCGAACGCCCTGGATTGCGCGGAGGAGGCGGACCGTCGCAACGTTCTGACCAGGCCCAATGGACCCAGATGCGCGCCGCAGACGACCTCGAAGACCTTCGCAACATCGAAGCGGTTCAATCTCCGCTTACCTCCAGCGTGTTCACGACTTCGACGACGGTCGTGCTCGTGACGAAACGCGCCGAGTTGATTCGCCGCGGCATCGAAGTCAGGGGTCGTCTCCGCCGCGGCCGATTCCATTTCTCCCCGCGCCCTGCGCCACTCGGGCGCGTGAGCGGAACGGAGGTCCCTCGTGGCGGACGTTGCGTGGCGACCTTCACGATCATCGAGGGATTTGCTAACGCCTTGCTAACGCGCGGCGGCGAAACCCGCGGATACCAGTCGATGGGCCGGACGATTTGCGCGCGGAATGCCTGATCAGGCGGCATGGCAAAGATTCAGGTCTCCTGCCTGGACCCCCCGATCGCGGCTTAAACCCGCCGGCCCTTCGGGGCGTGAGGGTTCGAGTCCCTCCCCGGGCACCGTTCTGATCAACGCGTGCTTGCGTCGCCACGCCTAGCGGCTGAACGTGTCGGTGGCGACGGCGACCAAGCCGGAAGCACCATCGACGAGGACTTGCCCGGTATCGCTGCGCTCGTTTCCCCCGACGGCGTCAACATTGACCGCTACCGGACTGGCGACCCGGAACACTTCTCGTCGACACCGACCAACCGCCCACACCTACGTAGAGCGCCATCCGATCCTCCGCGCACGGGACAGACTCAACGCGGCGGACGTGCCGATCACCGGCAGGTTTGCCTCTACGCGACCTTCTCCCATACCGAGACGTGACTCCGAGAGCTACTGGTGAACGGTGCCCGATTCCAGTCGCTCCATCGCTCGCGGAGTCGCATTCCGGCGAGGCGGGCCATGAGGTCCAGTTCGGACGGCCACACGTACCGAAACGGGGCGGAAAAGTTCCTCGTTTCTCCATCGAGGAACCAGTAGTGGTGTGAGAACGAGCTCTGGGTGACGACTTCGATCTCATCGAAACCGAGATGCGTCGGTCCGATGTCGAACGGAACCACGGTCTCGCCGGGTTGGAGTCGTTGCCACGGGGGGACGACAACCTCGACTGCGAAGCAGCCGCCGGGTTCGAGGTGGTCGGCGACGTTGCGAAAACAGTCGATCTGCGCGTCTTGGGTCGTAAGGTTCATGATCGTGTTGCGTACCAAGTACGCAACCGTGAATGTCCCAGCAACCCTTGCGGTCGTGAAGTCGCCGATCGTGACCTTGATGTCACCTGCTCCGGGCTGCTCTCGTAGCTCTTCGACCATTGCGCGAGACAGTTCGATGCCGTGCACACGAACGCTGCGACTGCTCAGCGGAATTGCGAGACGCCCCGTGCCGATTCCGAGTTCGAGGGCGCTTCCGCCTCCGGCAAGGCCGGCGAGGAAACTCACCGCCGGGTTGACAACCTCTGGGTCGAAGAGGTGCTCCCACAACACGCTGTAGTGCTTGGCGACCCACTCCTCGAAGTAGTTCTCGGTCACGACGAGAGTCTGACCACCCGAAGTTGCGCACCGCCAACGACTTTCCCCGCACGCACGATGCCCGATCCGGCGCATCGCGGCGAGCGCAGAGCGGCAGTTCCGTACGCGTCAGACAGCGCGGCCGCCTCGCGCCGTGGCACGACACCCCAGTCGACACGCCCAGTGTGCGCGTCGGGTCGTTCGCACGCATCCACGCGTCCATCCGTTCGCAGAGCTGCACCAACGAGTCACCAGCATCGTCTGTTGTCACGGGTCCAGGCTGCCCGATACGCGCGTGCGAGACATTCGGTCGATTCACCTGCGATGGTCCGACGGTAGGCAACAATCGCTGCATGTCATCGCTCGTCATCATCACTGGACCGCCGGGCGCCGGGAAGTCGACAGTTGCCCGCATCATTGCGAATAGGTTCGAGCCGAGTGTCCTCGTGGACGGCGACGCCTTCTTCGGCTTTCTCCGCGAGGTGCGATTCAACCATGGATTCCCGCCTCGAAGGCGCAGAACGGAATCGTCACCCAAGCGGCCGCAGCCGCTGCCGGCCGCTACGCCGGCGGAGGATACAAGACGATCTACGACGGCGTGATCGGTCCGTGGTTGCTTCCAGCGTTCGCTGAGGCAACCGGTCTCGACGGCGTTGACTATGTCGTTCTATTGCCATCGGTCGATCGATGTTTGGAACGCGTGATGACGCGACAGGATCACGGATTCCGCGACGAGGCGGCAACTCGCAAGATGCACCAAGAGTTCGCCGAGGCTTTCATCGACAAACGACATGTGTTGATCGATCCGCCGGATCAGCCGGAAGGCGTCGCACATCTCGTCGTGGCGGCCCTGGAAAGCGAGTCGCTGCTCTGCCGACTCCCGCAATCGTGAGTTGCTATTCCAAGCGCACATACAGGCCGATCCGGCTCCTCCGCGGTGAGGACCGATCGGCCCAGTTCTGGCGTGCGGGCTACGGACCGGTCCAACCTTGTGGCCGAGGTAAACGCGCTCCCGCCGCGGCCTCAACCCGTGCCGCCACTCCGTCTCGTTGGATGCCCCATACGTAGATGTTCGCCAGCGACCGACGGAACGGTTCGGACTCGCGCGCCTGAGCTTCCAACCAACGCAGCCGATCCTCGTCATCGCTCACGACATACTCCAAGACCGCCGCGCCGATGATTCCGAAGTCCTGGTCCGTCTCGGCAGCACGGACAAGTGCCAGAACCCCGTCACGCAACCGCTGCTCGTCAGCCCACGACGCGTTCTCCTGCCACCACGAAACCCGGGGCGGTTCAGATCCGTAGGTGACGACCGGTCATTTCGGTCGGGCGCGTTGCTGAGGATGGATCGTTTTGCCACGAGCCAGCATCTCTACGAATTGATCGATCCGACGAGAGCGAGTCTCGGCACGCTTCGCGGTTTCGATGCGGTACAACACCGCGTATCGGTTGGCGGCGTTCAGGTCGGCGAACATCTTCTCCGCAGCAGGGTTGGCCGACAATGCGGCCGCGAGATCGGCCGGAACCGATGCCTCTGTCTGTCCCGAATACGCGGCCGCCCAGCGGCCATCGACCTTGGCTTGGTCGATCTCAGCAAGCCCGGCCGGCAGCATCCGGCCCTCGGCGATCAGTTCCTCGGAGATGCGGAGATTGCGCTTCGACCACTGACTTGTGCGGCGCCTGGGAGTGAACCGCTGCGCAAATGTTGTGGCGTCGCGGCTTCGTTTCTGACCATCGATCCATCCCTGGCATAGCGCTTCTTCCAGGGCCTGGGCATAGGTCAGGCTGGTCGGGTCAGTTGTGCCTTTCTTGGCGAGGACCAACCAGACGCCATCGGAACGGTCGCGATTAGCGTCAAGCCAGGCCCGAAACGCTGCCGCATCCGGAATGATCAAGGTCGGAACATCAAGTCGTGCCATACACCGCCCAGATTGCCTCGCTCTGGCGCACTTATGCGAGCGGTCAGACGCCGATCTGTCGCGTCGGAAGGACGCGTCTCGACGGCCGGCTCTACCGTGATGACGTGGGCAAACCGCGGGTACCGACTACTGCTGAGCGCACCGAGGTGGCAACGATTGCGTTGACGCGCATCGCGAACGACCAGCCGTTCGACGAAACGTCGCGCTGGCTACAGCGCTATGCAGACCTCGAGTTCCCTTTCCCCAGCGACGTGTTCGTCGAGCTAGCGGCCGACGCGTTGGCCATCGCCGGCGCGACCCGAGCGAACCCTGTGTCCTTGGCCGACGCGTACGAACGCCATCTGCCCGAGCGAACGATCAGCGGAAATACCGCACATCAGAAGAGTCGTGCCGCGCTCCAAGCCGCGGTCGCGCTGCACGGTGGGATCATGCCCGACTACGACGAGATCGCCGGCTGGTGGCAGGTAGCTGATTTCGACGCCTGGGCATTCCGGGCGTGCGTCGTCTTGGTCCGTGTTGCGGCCGAACGCACGGGCCAACCCGTCGCTGCCGTGTGCACCCAGATCGCAACCGCGGTGGACCTCCGGACCTGATCCGCGACCTCCGCTGCCTTCCATAAATGCGCCAGAGCGGGCAATATGCGTGCGCAGCGAACGGTTCGAGCGGGTCCCGGCGGCCTCGCACTTCGGGAAGAAGTAAACGTGGATGATGTTTTCATTACGAACGGATTCGCAGATTGGCGGCTTGATCTGCCGCCCCGATGGATGGAGATCGTCAACAAGATCATTCACAAGCTGCGAGTAAGAGGCGTCGTGCTCACGCCGCCTCTCCGCACCGGAGATATGACGAGTGTCGAACAACGCATCGACATGTTCCACCTACTGTCTCAGGTGCTCGTATATGGCGTGCCCGGTGACGTGGTGGAGTTAGGTTGCAACGAAGGGAAGTCGGCCGTCTTATTCCAGAAGATTGTCGACCACTTCGATCCGAGCCGGTCCCTCCACCTGTACGACAGTTTCGAAGGACTTCCTGACCTTGCCGCCGAAGATGGAGACACGCCATTCCGGGCCGGAGAGTTGAAAGCGGGTACCGAGCGGGTCGTCGCGAACTTCACGAGCAACGGTCTGGGTCTGCCGTTCATCCATAAAGGCTGGTTCCAGGACACGTTGCCGACCCAACTGCCCGACCAGATCGCGTTCGCCCACCTCGACGGCGACCTGTACGACTCGATCCTCGTCAGTCTGAGTCAGGTGTACCCGCGACTGTCCAAGGGTGCGGTCGTGCTCATCGACGATTATGTGGACCCGGCCACGTTCGACGGCCCCACTGAAGGGTGTCCGGGCGTGCGACGAGCATGCGACGAATTCATGGCAGATAAGCCGGAGAAGGTGTCGCTCCTGTATGGCGGATACAGCATCCCCGGAGGTTTCGGATCACACGGCTACTTCCGGAAAGGCTAGGACCGTCCACCGTCGGACCTAGTGATCCGTCTCCGAAATGCTGCGGTGGGCCGCGAAGCGACTCGCGTGCACTCCTTCAGATCAAGGACGGCTTCAACAGCGCGGAGTGTGTGCTCGAAACAGCACTGCTAGCACGGCTGCGACGAGAAAGCGGCGGCGCGGCGGCGCGTGCAATTCGTGTGCTACTACCGGTGGTATCACGGGCGGTACCGCCTGCAGTATCACTCCGTTTTCAAGGGTCATCAAGATGCCATGGTTCACCCGACCGTTTGGTATACCGCTGATTACCGCACGCCGCGTCGACGGCGACCGTACGTTCCATGCCACGGCGGATGAGGCGATCGACCAGAACGGGAACTGGGTTGCCTCCAACCTCATCTTCTCGACCGCGGGTTGTTGGGAGGTCACCGCTCGATATCGCGCCTCGACGTTCCGGTTCGAGGCGCGGATCGGTACCGCCAACCCGTGACGGGTCCGCGCGCCCAATCTGCGGATCGGCACCTGCCGACAGGGCGCGTCATCGAGCAATATGCGTCGCGGAGCCGCTATTGAGTTGGCCGTAGTCCTGACGGTCGACACACTTGTTGCGGTCGCCGTCGCTTGGTCCAACCGCAACCTCGCGGTTGCGATCCCGATTCCGTTCGATGCTGTCGCCGTGGCCTTTGCGATTCGGAGTCTCCCGATCGCGTCGTCGTACCTCGCCGCACGTCGGAGAGATGTCGAACGGGAGCGTGAATACGAGCGACAGGAACGTTGGCGCAAGACCTCGGGCTCGCAACGCCAGATCTGCCAGTGAGTATGGGGAAGTCGTTGTTTCGGGGGTCCACCATCGTGTTGGTGGTGGCCGGTACGTTCCCGTCGGACTTTCGTGGCGTGTGTCGCGCGGGTCTGGAATTGGGCACGCCCCGTTCCGGAGGGTGATCGATCTTCCTGCACGAACAGGTTGATCGTCACGGTCTCCTTCCCGGGACGTGCGTGCCACCCCTTGACCGTTTGAGAGAGAAGGGATGGCGATGACCATCGTAGAGAGCACGCGCCCGGTGACGGGTGGAGTCGACACGCACGCCGATGTCCATGTCGCGGCCGCGGTCGACGCGAACGGTGGCGTGTTGGGCGTGGAGTCGTTCGCGACGACGCCGGCCGGGTTCGCACAGTTGCATGGTTGGCTGACCGGTTTCGGTGCGGTCGCTCGGGTGGGCGTGGAAGGCACCGGCGCGTATGGGGCGGGCCTGGCCCGCTTTTTGCGGGCGCGGGACCTCGAGGTGATCGAGGTTGATCGTCCGAATCGTCAGCTGCGGCGCCGGGCGGGGAAGTCGGACACGATCGACGCGATCGAAGCAGCCCGCGCCGCGTTGTCGGGTCGAGCGTCGGGGATCGCGAAGACCGCCGATGGTGCCGTCGAAGCGATCCGCGTGTTGATGGTCGCTCGCCGTTCGGCACGTGATGTGCGGATCAAGTATCTGAATCAGATCCGCCATCTCGGGTTCACCGCCCCCGACGAGCTGCGAGAACGCCTGCGAGACGTGCCTGCCGAGCAGCTCGCGGCGCACGGCCGCGTCGTTACGGCCCGCGCCGGCGACGGGGACCGTGATGCACGCGACGAAACTCACGATCCGCACCCTCGGTCGACGAGTGCTCGATCTCGAAGCCGACGCACAACAGATCGACCGACTGATCCATGAACTGGTCCAGCGAACCGCCCCCAGCCTCCTCGACGTGCATGGCGTTGGGACCCACACCGCCGCGCTCTTGTTGGTCGCCGCCGGCGACAACCCGCACCGACTGAAAAGCGAAGCTGCGTTCGCGCACCTCTGTGGCGTCGCACCATTGCCCGCATCGTCCGGCAAGATCATCCGTCACCGGCTCAACCCCGGCGGGAACCGTCAAGCAAACCATGCGCTGTGGCGGATCGTGTTCACGCGCATGAGCAGCGACGAACGCACCCGCAAATACGTCGCTCGCCGCACGAGCGAAGGTCTCACGACCCGCGAGGTCATGCGCGTACTGAAACGCTACGTCGCGCGCGAGATCTACCCGCACCTCGTGCACGCCTAGAAGATCTGGAGTGACGGGCCTGGCCCACGAACTGCCTGACACCAACCGGTTGTCCTTCGAACGAACCGCCGGCCCGTCACTCCAACCACGTTCGGCACGCATGGCTTCATAAGAGCTCGCCCTCACCCGAGTGGCCCATCACTGGTCTGCCAGCAACGCCGAAACACCCCTTGACAAACATAGGAGCTTCGATCGGTGTCGTATCTTGGCGGTGATGGAGCATGAGCATTGCCACGCGTGCGGCTTCGATGGGGCCCGCTACGACGACGCCTCGCTGCTGCACGCGTTGCGGAGCCTCGGCCCGCGGTGGCGAGTGTTGTTGTCCGAGTCCGGTCGGGAACTTCGTGAGCGTCCCGAACCTGGGGTGTGGTCCGCACTCGAATATGCAGCGCACAGCAGAGACATCACGGCGTTGCATGTCTTCGGAGTCGAACAGGCGCTGACGCTCGACGAACCGTCGTTCCCCGGGATCGAAGATGATCTGGTCGATTCGGCAGCGGCGAGCTACGGCAGCGCTGCTCCCGACGCTGTAGCCGACGCGTTGGAGAAACATGCGATGCGTCTGGCGGAACTCGCCGATGATGCGGGACCTGACCGATGGTCGCGTGGCCTAACCATTGGAGCGACCCGAAGCGACGTGCGGCGTTTGCTCGAACATGCCCTGCATGACTCGCTGCATCACGTCGACGATGTCGAGCGTGGGCTCGCTCGTCTTCGTGGGTGACGGCTTCGCAGCCTCCGAAGGCGGTATCTCTCGCGAATGACCAAGCAGTCGGCGGGCCGCCCGCGCGATCCTGACCGACCGCGACGCGTTTCCCGTCCTTCTCGACGCGCCTGACCGCGCGGATCAGCAGTTACGCGCTCGAAGAGGTGCCGTCCGATCCGACGTGGGTGAGGCGTCGCCCGAGCGGCGTCGTCAGGGTTCGCTGAAGCGGCGGAACGAGAACCCGGTCAGCGAGCGCGACTCCCGCGCCGGCGACGATTGCGCCGAACGCTAGCCCCGCGAGCACGTCTCCCGGGTAGTGCGCGCCGACGTACACCCGGGCGAACGCCATGACTACGGCGGCGACCACGGCGAGCACACCGAGCCGCCGGCTGACGAAGCACAACCCCGCTGCGACCGCGCCTGCGACAACAGAATGGTCGCTCATGAACGACGGGTCGGTGCCCTTCGAGATCAGAACCTGGACACTCGGGTGCGCCACATAGGGCCGAGCCCGGTCGACGGCGTGCGCGATGGGCTGGTTGAGCGCCAATACGACAAGCGCCGCGACCCCGGCCCAGACAGTCCGAGCGAGTGCCCTCGGGCCCTTCCGCAAGCTCATCACTCCAGCAACGACGAGGAGGACGGCGAAGATGACGACGCCGTACTTGGCGTAGGCGCGCATGAATCCGTGCGCCCATCCGGTGCGAGCCGCGAAGGTGTTGATCCGGTGGAAGAGAGACCAGTCCATACGGCGTCGAGACTACGTGAACTTGCGCGGGACCATCAGGAACATGCGTCACGGGTTGCGAGTCGCCCGAGGCCGAGCCGGGCCAGGGCGATCGACTCGGTGAAGCTCGGAGCGTTGTTGACCGACACGCTCACCTTCAAGAGCCTTGTCCCGGTGCGGACGTACAAGAACTGCCCGTCCGAGATCGCTTCATCGCTGACCGAGGTCGTCGGGCCGTTCGCACGGAGCTGGCAGAAGACGCCTCCGGCCGCGGGTTGGAGGCGTGTTGCGTTGTCGTATTGGGCGGTGAGGACCGTGAGCCGATTCGCTTTACGGCGTGACGCCATTCGCCGATGCGAGCGACGCGCCGATCACCGCGACCGGAACCCCGAAGATGTCACGTCGTTGTTCCGTGGTGACGCGAAAGTCAGCCTCTCTGAGAAGTTCGACCACGGGTACCGGACGGCAATCGGCCAAGCGGGGCATGTATCGGTGCGCGAGAAGATACGCACGTTCCATCAGTGCAGGTGGCTCGGTCATCGTGAGTGAGACGACCGCGACTCGACCGTGGGACCGCAGCACACGGCGCACTTCCCCCAGAACCGTTGCCAAGTCCGGGGTATCAAAGAGCTCGAGCGTGAAACTCATGAAGGCAGCGTCGAGAGACGCTGCGCGCAGTGGGATGCTCACCCCGTCCGCGACGACCAGGGAGACAGACTCCGCAAGTCCGGCGCGGCGGAGTCTCTTGGCCGCGACGCGGTGCATCTTGGTGGAGATGTCGACTCCGATGACGTTGCCGTCACGACCAGTACTGCGGGCGAACGCCAGCAGACTCTCGCCGGGGCCCGAACCGATTTCCAGAACATCCTCGCGGGAGTTCACGGCAAGGAGCTGTTCGCCCGAGATTCGGGCGCTGCGCTCGAAGCGGCCCTCGATGCGCTCGTATCCGCGACTGCGCCGGTCGTAGTTGTCTCGCGCCTGAACCTTCGTCCGATTGACACGACTGACATTCGCCACGCTCGACCTCCGAACGCAACCGCCCGACATCGTTGCAGCTACCCGGTGGTGCGCATGATGCCCGATCTTGCACGGCTGGGCGAGCGCGGCGCGGCAGACATCGGGTTCTCCTGATTGATCTGTGCGTAAGTCCCGGGGGCGTGCACCTCGCCTCGTTCCCGGGTTCGGGGCTGTCTGACGGCTTCGACTGGGGAGGAAGGGCGGGGTGCGGAACAACGGGGTGCGGGAGCGCGCGTGCGGGCTGACGTTCGCCACGCGTGGGACGATGTGCGCGCCATTCCTGCCGTGTTCCCGCCGTTCATCTTGAGGTTCTCAGACGATGGAGATGATCTCACCGACGGCGCGACGTGAGCTCAGGTTGCGGGGTCGGACGTATCCGCTGATCGGGCCGGATCTCCGAGACCCCCGACTCCACGTCGCCGCCGTGGTGATCTCGGTTCAGGTTCTCGGCCAGACCGTGCTGCACTTCGACGTCTCGATCGCGCAAATCCTGATCGCGATGGCGACCTGCGCGGTCTTGGAGATTGGTATCACCTTCGCTGCGGCACGAATCCTGGCGTGGCCGGCGAGCGCGTTGTTGACCGGAAGCGGCGTCGCGTTCGTGATGCGCGTACCCGGCACCAGGCACGGCGACTGGTGGAGCTTGCGCGGCGCGTGGATCTTCGCCGGGACCGCGGCAGTCGCATTGTTGTCGAAGTATCTGATCCGCGTCGGCGGTCGGCCACTGTTCAACCCGTCGAACTTTGGTCTGCTCCTGACATTCTTGGTGTTGGGCAGCGGGAGAGCCGAACCGCTCGACTTCTGGTGGGTACGACCGGGCACCGCGCTCGCGCTGGCGTTGACAGTGATCATCGTCGGCGGTCTCGTCCTCGCCTGGCGCGTGCACATGCTCGGAGTTGTTGCGAGCTTCTGGCTCTCGTATGCGGCCGCGCTCGCCGTACTCGCCGCCCGCGGGCACTGCATCACGGCCCGCTGGCATGTCGGACCCGTATGCAATCAGTACTTCTGGGTTGTGCTCGTCAGCTCGCCCGAGGTTCTCGTGTTCCTGTTTTTCATGATCACCGACCCCAAGACCGTTCCGCGCGGTCGCAACGCCCGTGTCGGTTACGGGGCCGCGATCGCACTTGTGTTCGTGGGACTTGCCGCCCCGCAACGAACCGAGTTCGCGACCAAGGTCGCGTTGCTCGCCGCCCTGGCTCTGGTCTGCGCGGCTCGTCCGATCCTGGAACGACTCCTGCCCGCCGCGGAAACGCACGCCTTCGACCGGGCATCTCGCCGGCCCGGTCGACGGCGACTTGTGCGGCAAGTCGCGGTCGTCGCGACCGGCGCGCTGGCGTATTCCGCGATCGTTGTCGGCGCGGGCGCTTCCGCACGTACTCCGAGCACCGCGGCTACCGGCGCGTCGGGAGCCACAACATGCTCGGACAACCGCGGGATCTCGACCGCTCGGCCACGGCCTGCCGCGGGGGCAGGCGCTCTTCCGACCGTGCGAGTCACCAACACGATCGACGTCGCGACGACGATCACCGCGACGGCAGCGAGAGGCATCGTCCGTGACGCGATCGACGACCTCGCGATCGTGGCCGATGCCATCGAGCACCGCGACCCGGCCGTCGCCGGCGACATCGCGCGCTCCCCCTGGCTGGAGTCCCTGATCTCTACGATCTGCGCGACGACCGGGCCGCTCGTCGTACCGACGTATCGCTTCGATCACGCGACGGTGACAATCGCGAAGCGTGCGACCGGTCAAGTGTTTCCCGAAGTCGACCTCACACTGGAAGGCGACGTGCGCGAGACGACCCTCAGCCGGTCGAGCCCGCCCCGCCGCCTCGCCGCCACCACACACGCGTTCCGGAACACCTTCGTCGTCGCCAAACGTGGCGGATTCTGGCTCATTTGTGGAGACCGGTCCGACCCGCGCACGAGAAGCTGCATCACGAACAGTTGAACCCCTGCCGGGTTTGGACCCGCAGGTACGCGGGTCCGAGCTGGGCGTATCGTGTGTGTTCGTGGTGTGGCGACCCGATGAGCGTGATCCCGACGGCGATACTCGCTTGCCGTTGGGGGTCCTTCCTGCCACGAATGGCGAGTATGTGCCCGATCGTCCGACGCGACACGACCGTGATGTCGCGGGTGCCGCGTTGTCGTGCGTGGACGAGGCGGCCCACACGGCGGGGATGGATCGGCGTCAGTTCCTGCGAACGGCAGGCGGCGTCGCGGCTGTGCTGGCAACGATCGACCTCGCGGCATGCAGCTCCGCATCACATCAGGCGTTGCCACCCGTGGGTACGACGTCGACCTCGCCGGGGGCTTCGACCACGATCGGTCCCGGTGGTTCGTTCACGGTGCCGCCACCTCACGACGTAGCGGCTTGCGAGCATGCGCTCGGCGGTGACGGCGAGTTCATCGTCGACGTACACACTCATCATGTGATGCCCGACGGTCCGTGGACGAAGAACGCGCCGGAGACGGTGCAGTTGGTGCTCGGCATGGTGCCGCCGTGCGGGTCGGCCAACCGCCTCGAATGCGCGAGCCGCGCCGCGTATCTCCACGATCTGTTCCTCGCGAGCGATACCACGGTTGCGATGCTCTCCGACGTGCCGAGCTCCGGTCCGGCTGACGCACCGGTACCGTTTGCCGATCAGCTCGGCACGCAGCAACTGGCTGCGCAGCTCACCCACGGCGGCGCGCCGCGCGTCTTGGTCCACAACGTGATCGCGCCGAACTTCGGCAGTCTCGCTGCTCGGTTGGACGAGATGGAAGCCACGGCCCGGACCGGACACGTTGCCGCGTTCAAGGTCTACACGGCCTGGGGACCGAACGGCCGCGGCTTCTCGCTGAACGATCCCGCAGTTGGACTCCCGGTGATCCAACACGCGCACGACCTGGGCGTGAGAATCCTGGTCGCGCACAAGGGCCTTCCATTGGTGCGGTTCGATGCCGCGCACAACCGGCCCGATGACATCGTCGCGGTTTCTCGGCAGTTCCCCGACATGAACTTCGTCGTCTTTCACGGTGCCTGGGACAAGAACCACACCGAAGGTCCCTACCAGCCCGACGCGTCGATCGGGATCGACACGTTTCTCCGCGCGCTCGACGTCCACGGTGTCCCGCCGAACGACAACGTCTGGGTCGATATCGGGACGGTGTGGCGTGAAGTGCTTCGCAACCCCACCACGGCCGCGCACACGCTGGGCAAGCTCCTGAAACGAGTCGGAGATCGTCGCGTCCTGTGGGGTACCGACGCCATCTGGTACGGCTCGCCCCAAGCCCAGCTGCAAGCGTTCCGAGCATTCACGATCTCGAGCGAGTTCCAAGACACCTACGGATACCCGGCCCTCACCAACACGATCAAAGCGCAAATCCTCGGGCTCAACGCCGCGCACTTGTTCGACCTCGACGTCCACGCCACCCGCTGCGCGCTCGCCTCGGACCCCATCGCCAACGCCCGTACCACCGCCGCGCACCTCCGCAACGAAGGCGTCCTTCCCGCAGGCTCGCGCCCGAACGGACCAACCACTCGTCGCGAGATGCTCCAATGGCTCGCGTCACCGGCCACGCTCTGGACACCGCTCTAACTCCGAGCGCCGCCCGAGCCCCCGCCGCCGTCGGGGCTTGATGTGCTCGCGAGGTGTCGTTCGGGCTGGGGCTGCGGTCCTCGCGAGTGGGAACGAACGCTCCGCCGAGCGCGCGACCCGGTCCGGTCGGGACAGTTGGATATACCCGTAGGTCAACAGCGACTCGTCGGACTACCGCACCCGCGTCGAGTGCCACGCGCCACTGCGCTGCGCCGATCAGGTGCAGCAGCGCCTCGGGTTCAGCGGTCACGGTCGTACGGTCCGAGCTCGGCCCGGCCGCTCACCACAGGGTCGATCGCTTCGCTCGGCGCACAACCTCCAGACTGCCGCCCGGCAAG
This sequence comes from uncultured Actinomycetes bacterium, assembly GCA_963761055.1. GTDB lineage: Bacteria > Actinomycetota > Acidimicrobiia > IMCC26256 > PALSA-610 > PALSA-610. The sequence continues at coordinate 19,329 of CAVXFO010000004.1, forward strand.
GTTCCCGCCAACGCGGGCCTCGAGGAAGCCCGGCACTTGACGCGTGCACCTCGGTTCCCGGCATGCTTACGCCGTGCCGTGACTCGAGCGCCCTCGCACGAGGCCGTTCCGCACTACGACGGATGGGAGCGCCGCAGTGGCTGCAACGGGGTTTCGCGCGCGAGCGTCGGCGATCGCGGCGCTGACGAGCTTGGCGTTGGTCGCAGCCGCGTGCAGCGGGGGCGGATCGTCTACGTCCAAGTCGTCCGACGGTGTGGGGCCCACTGGCGGCGCAAGTGACGCGAAGGTGCAGACCTACGGCTATGGGCCGGCGCCGGCCGCGGGAGTTACCTACCAACCCGATGTCGTGATGGTGCCGGCCGGGCCGGCCGCCATCCGTTCGGCGACGACCGACGGGCTGGTGTGGACGCTCGATCGCGCGGCCAAGGGTGTCGGCGATCTGAAGGTTGGCTCGGTCCTGCTGGCGACCGGGCGCGCCGCGGGCCGGGTCGTGACGCTGCGCGACGAGGGCGACAACCGCATCGTGACCCTTGCGCCGATCGAGCTCACCGACGTCATTCGCGACGGCGAGATAAATCTGAAGCAGGCACTGAACTCCGACGCGATGACGTATCAGGCGGTGCCCGATCAGCCCGGTGCGAAATCGGTGCCCGACGACAAGGACCTCAGTGGAGTCCAGGCGACGACCAGTGCGGCGCGGTTCCGCGTCGGTTGTGCGTCACGGGGAAGTCTGCTTGTGCGGTCCGAGCGGCGGCAAGCTGCCGCCCGCGACCAAAGGCAGCGTCGAGATCCCCGCGGGCCCGTACACGATCACGCCCGGTTACAAGGCGGGTGCGCTCTCGCTCGACATCGACCGCAAGGGCGCGCTCAAGCTCGGGATCCACTTCGCGTTCCCGGTGTCCGACCTTTCGGTCGACTCCGGCGCGTCGATCAAAGGCGGCCTGATCGCAGGCTCGCGATTCGTCATCAAGGGCATCAAGGGGATCGACGTCAGCCTGACGGCGGGCGCGGCCGGTGGCGAGGCCGACAACGAAAAGATCAAGATCCAGGTTCCGGTCAAGGTGAGCATCCCCGTACCTCCGTCGCCCGCGACCGCGGGGCTTCCGCTCGAGATCACGATCGAGTTCACCTACTCCGTCGAGACCGCGATCACAGGCCAGAACTCCACGCTCGTCGCCTCCGGTAGTTACGGGCTGGAGGGTCCGATCGGCGTGTCGGGCGGGAGCGTCTTGACACCGAAGTTCAAGGTGCTGCACAGCATCATCGACAGCCTGACGGGCATCACTCTCGGACCGAGCGGCGTGGTGTTGGCAGTGAAGATGAAGGTGCAGGCGGGACTCGGGATCCCGGCAGCGAGCGCCGGGCCGTTCGCCAGCGTGACGACCGCGCTCGGTGTCACGAACGGCTCTTCACTCGGCGCTCCGCTCGCGCGCTGCAAGGGCGCGACGCTGGACATGAACGTGGGCGCCGGCGTGAGCCTCTCGATTTCGACCCCCTTGCTCGAGGCGCTGAAGAAGCTGCTCCCGCCCGGCACGGAGATTCCCGATAGCAAGGACTTGCTCGACGCCAACGTCTTGCATCGCACGCAAGTGGTTCCCGACGTGCCGCTCTGCCAAGGCGCCGGGGGCACATCGGGCTCCAGCGGCGGGTCGGCAGCAGGATGACACGTCACGCTTTCCATCCCCAGTTGTGCAGTCGATGACGCGGAGCAGCATCACCTCATGAGTCGAACCGTATTTCGCATGTGTCTCCCGCTCGTGGTGGTCGCGCTGACCGCTTGCGGCAGCAGTTCGAAGAAGTCGGCGGACACGCCGACGACCGACGCGCCGACGACGACTGCGACTGCCGCGCCCGAAACGACAACGACGGCCGCGGCGGCGAAGCTCGACGCGTGCGCGCTCGTGACCAAGACACAGGCGGAGTCCGTGATCGGGACGCCATTGCAGGATGCACTGAGCGTGGCGAACGCAGACGTCGATTCGTGCACCTACCCCGGCGACCCGACCGGACCGACGGCGCAAGTCGAAGTCTTCGTCGGCGCGGGCGCCAAGAAGTTCTACGACGACGACAACACCGTCCTTCAGCACACCTTCACCGACGTACCCGGCCTCGGCGACGAATCGCACGAAGAGGACTACGCGCTGTTCTTTCGTAAGGGTACGACCTGGGTCGCGCTTCGGCTCACGAGCCTCGACGACTTCTCGACCTTCAAGCTGCGTCTCGAAGCGCTCGGCAAGGATGTCGCGTCTCGGATCTAAGGCGGGCCGGGCGTTCATGCGACAGAATCGTCTCGTGGAAGCTCCGACGCTCATCGGCGACCTCGTCCGCCTCGAACCGCTCACGGTCGACCACATCGAAGGGCTCGTCACGGCCGCGGGAGAGAACCGGGAGACCTATTCGTTGACGACCGTTCCGCACGGGCGCGCGGGTGTCGGCGCCTACGTGGACGAGATCATCGCGGCCACCGCCGCGGGCGACACGATGGCGTTCGTACAAGTTCGCGGCGCCGACGGTACGGCGGTCGGGGTCACGCGGTTCCTGTCGTTTCGCCGGCGGTCCGGCTCGGATGTCCCGTACGCCGTCGAGATCGGTGGCACCTGGCTGGCCTCGTCGGCGCAACGCACGGGCATCAATGCCGAGGCGAAGTTGCTGCTCTTGACCCACGCCTTCGACGTCTGGAACGTCGGCCGGGTCGATTTCAAGACCGACACGCGCAATGCCCGGTCGCGGGCTGCGATCGCAGGTGTGGGCGCCGTGTTCGAGGCGGTGCTGCGGAACTGGCAACCGTCGCACGCGGTCGGCGAGGACGGCCTGCTCCGCGACTCCGCGATGTTCGCGATCGTCGCGTCGGACTGGCCGTCGGTGCGTCGAGATCTCCGGGCCCGGCTCGACTCGTTCGGCACCGGCGGCTGAGCCCGGATTCGTGCGCAGATACCGCTGCTGGCCGAAAGGTGAATCGTGGGCGATCATGCCCGTCGATGAAGGCGTTCGGCGAGTAATGGCTCTGATGTCCCTGGTTTCGACCGCGTCTGTATGCCTGTGGCTGCCGGGCGAAGCTCAACCGGCTGATCGTCGCCATCGCCGCGTCGGGCTGAAGATATGACCATGGCGACGTCCGGGAGCCCGAGCGTCGGGCAGCTGCTACACGTCACGGCCGTAGCGATCGTCGCGTGCGCCGCGGTGTATGCGATCGCACCCTTCTCGATCTCGGTGCCCGTCGGTTCGGTCCTGACCGCGAACGGCGCGCACGCAGGATCTTCGGGCGGGCTGAGTGCCGAGCGGCTCAACTTCTCCAGTACGGACTGTGGCGCGGCGGTGCTGGGGGCCTGGCGCGCCGACAAGGCTCCGTCGGGATGGTTCGGGTATGCACCGCTCACGAGCGTTCCCTTGATCTCGCAGACCGCGGGATGCCGGGGCGCGAGTCGGCGCCGGCTCGAGTTCGCCTTCGGTGGTCTCGTGATCGGCCTAGCCCTCGCAATCCAGGCTCGCCGAACCGGCCGCCCGGCTGCAGACGGTGACACCGATCATTGACCCGGGTCCGACGCGGCGACCTGGTCGCCGCACGTGGCGATACCGTGCGCGGGTGACCGGTCTGGATCTTGGTGTGGCTTTGCGCGCAGCCCAGGCTGCTCCGGAGTCGGTGCCCGACATCTTGCTGCGGGTCGCGCGGCCGCTGGACGCGACCGACGTCGTCGTCTACCTCGTCGACTTCGCGCAGGCCACGCTCGAACCGGTCCCCGACCGGAGCACGCGCACCGATGCGCCCGAGCATGAGCAGGTGGTCGGCTCGATGGCGGGCCGTGCCTTCACCGAGGGAACACACGTCGTCGCGGAACGGGCCGACGGTGTGCGGGTCTGGGCACCGATCGTCGAAGGCTCCGACCGCACGGGTGTGCTCGCGCTCACCATTCCCGAATCGTCGGACGAGCTGCTCGATGCATGCGAAGAGCTCGGACTGCTCGCGGGCTATCTGATCGCGACGCAGGCCCGCACGACCGATGTGTACAACCTGCATCGACGCCGCCACGCGTTGACGCTCGAGGCGAGCATGCAGTGGGACCTGCTCCCACCCCTCGTGCTCAAGACCCCGGCAGTGAGCGTCGCCGGGCTGCTCGAGCCTGCCTACGAGGTCGGGGGTGACTGCTTCGACTACGCACTCAATGATCGCCGGCTCAGCGTGGGTGTGATCGACGCGATGGGACACGGCATCGGCTCGGCGTTGACGTCGGCGCTTGCCGTCGGTTCGTACCGTCACGACCGCCGCGAGAGTCGTTCGCTCGAGCACATCCACGAGAATCTCGATGCGGTCATCGCGGGGCATCGCCCTCCGTTCACGTTCGCCACCGGACAGCTCGCGGAGATCGACGTCGACTCCGGCGTCATGACGTGGACGAACGCCGGGCACCCACTTCCCATCTTGATCCGCGGCGGACGCGTGGTCCGCGAGCTCGAGTGCCGACCAACGCCGCCGTGGGGGCTCGGAGCCGCCCTCGGGCGCAGTGCCGTCCCCGAGGTTGCGACGGAGAATCTCGAACCGGGCGATGGCGTGCTGTTCTATACCGACGGCGTGATCGAAGCGCACCGACCCGGTGGAGAGCTGTTCGGCATGGAACGCCTCTCCGACATCACCGGCCGGCACGCTTCCGATCTCCTCGAACCCGAAGAGATCGTCCGCCAGATCGTCCGGTCCGTGCTGGATTACAAAGCCGACCAGCTGGCCGACGACGCGACCCTGGTTCTGGTGCGCTGGAACGGCCTGCCCGCGGTGTAGCGCGCAGTCGCGTCAGTCGTTGCCGATGCCGGCGCGGCCGTGCTTCCAGTAGCCGCGGATCGTCGTCTGCGCTCGCGGGAACTGTCGTTGCTCGAAGAGGAACTTGCGAATGCGTTGCGTCGCGGCGGCTTCACCCGCGGCCCACACCCACGTGCCGGGCGCGATCTCTTCGGTCTCGACCGCAGCGGCGAGCGCGTCCCCTGGTGCTGACTCCGCAGGGAGGTCGAGCCAGGTGGCGGCGACACGCGGATGGTCGGGGAGCGCGAGGCGCGCGTCGGGGTGCGCGACCTCGACGAACACTTGCACTGTCGCAGTGTGCGGGAGCCGTTCCAGGAGTTGGCTGATCGCGGGGATCGCGGTCTCGTCACCGGCGAGCAGGAATGTGTGCGCGTCCTCGTCGATCGTGTATCCACGGCCGGGTCCGGAGATCGCCGCGTCACTGCCGGGTTCGGCCCCCTGCGCCCACTGCGATGCCGCGCCGGCGCCGTGCACGACCGCGTCGAGGACAAGCTCGAGCGCTTCGGTGTCGACGCGGCGCGGCGTGAACGTGCGAATGGTCGGGCGGCGGCCGTCGGGGAGGAGGAACTCGTTCCCTGTCCAGACCGGCATCACGAGTTGTGCTCCGGGCGCGGACGGGATCAGCAGGCGAACGCTCGCGGCGGCGTCGTCGACGGTGAAGCCCGCGAGCGCGGGGCCGCCGAGGGTGACCCGAAGCATGCGCGGGCTCAACGGTTCGACGCGGTGCACCTCGACCCGACGAAATTGCGGGGGTTCCCGCCGGATGCGTACGGGCCCGCGGGCCGGTTCGGATGCGGTCATCCCGCCCAGCCTTCCACTTCGCACCGCCGCGCGAGGATGTCGGGTGTGACCGCCGACTCAGCCGACGCGCCGTTGGAGATCGATCGCCGCGCCGCGCGCGTGTTCCTGGTCGACCGCGACGGTTCGGTCCTGCTGTTGCGGGGCCGTGACCCGAACCGTCCCGAGGCGGGATGGTGGTGGCTCACGCCCGGAGGCGGCATCGACGAGGGCGAGACGGCCGAGACGGCGGCGCGACGCGAGGTGCGAGAAGAGACTGGGTTCGTCGTCGATGCCCTCGGCGAGGTCGTGTTCCGCCGGGCGGTGCAGTTCGACTTCGAAGGTCTGCGGTACAACCAGCGCGAGCAGTTCTTCTGCGTACGCTGCGACCGTTTCACGATCGACGACTCCGGGTGGACCGACGTCGAGCGCCGCTCGATGGCCGAGCACCGATGGTGGACGTACGAGGAGCTCGCCACGACTGACGAGACCGTCTACCCCGAACAGCTCGGGGAACTCTTGCAGGAGCTCCTGTATCGGTGAGGATCAATCTCGCGGTGACCAACCGATCGCCGTGACGATATCTATGATTCACCTTTGTTTTTCACGGTTTCTCGGCTGTAGTCGAACGTATGTACTGCGTATCTGGATGATTGAAGTAGCCTGGTTGTGTGAGCGTCGAGCGGCCCGTTTCGGGTGAGGATTACCCGGCGACGTTCGAGCAGTTGCAATCCTGGTTCGCGGACGAGTCCGCCTGCGTCGAGTATCTCGCCCGGTTGCGCTGGCCGGACGGGTTCGTGTGCCCGGCGTGCGGAGCTCGAGACTCGTGGCGCACTGCGACGGGCTTGTGGATGTGCACGTCGTGTCAGCGGCGGACGTCGGTGACGGCGGGAACGATCTTCCATCGTTCGAAGATGCCGTTGTCGACCTGGTTCGCAGCGGTGTGGTTCGTGACCTCGCAGAAGAACGGCGTCTCCGCGCTCGGTCTGCAGCGTGTGCTCGGTTTCGGCTCGTACGAAACGGCGTGGGCGTGGATGCACAAACTTCGACGTGCGATGGTCCGGCGGGATCGCGAGATGCTGTCGGGAAGCGTGGAAGTCGACGAAACCCACGTCGGGGGCCGCCAAGAAGGCGTCGACGGTCGCGGCAGCACAAAAGACCTGGTCATCATTGGCATCGAGTCGCAGACAGCGCCTCGCAAGCTCGGCCGGGTTCGGCTCGCGTTGATCCCCGAAGCGACCACCGCGAACCTCTGCAACTTCATCACCACGGTCGTGGAACCCGGTTCAACGATCCGAACCGACGGCCTCCCTGCCTATCGAGACATCGCCAATCGCGGCTACTCGCACATGGCCGTCAACCTTGTGCATGAAGACGACCCGGCGCATGTCCACATGCCCGGCGTGCATCGCGTCGCGTCACTGCTGAAACGTTGGATCGCCGGCACGCTGCACCAAGGCATCTCGACGAAGCACCTCGACTACTACCTCGACGAGTTCACCTTCCGGTTCAACCGTCGCAACTCACGCAGCCGCGGCCTGCTCTTCTACCGGCTCCTGCAACAAGCCGTCGCAACGGACCCGCATCCGTGGGACACCCTCGTCGGCGACTGGGACTGGACCCTCGACGACGAGTGGAGTCACTTCACTTAAGCGGATACGCAATACGTATGTTCGTGGCGTTGGCGCAGATCGAGAAGGAGCATCGGGAACTCGAAGCCGCAACCGCGGCGTGGCTCGCGCGCGTCGCCGAGTACGACCGTGCCGGCGACTACGCCCTCGACGGCTATGCGAGCACCGCGGTCGCGGTACGGACCGTGTGCCGCATGAACCCGGGCGTCGCGAAAGGTCATGTCGACCTCGCCCGCAAACTCGGATCGTTACCGGCCGTGGCGGAAGCGTTCGGGCGCGGTGACATCTCCCGCGCCCATGCCGCGGTGGTCGCGAACGTGTACACGCCGGAACGGGCCGACGAGATCACCAACCTCGAACCGGTCCTGGTCGGGATCGCCGAAGCACACACCCCGCACGAGCTCGCCGGGATCCTGCAACGCGTCACCGACGCGCTCGACGGCGACGGCGGCGCCGCCGACGACGAGACCCGCCACCAGCGGCGGCGGGCACATCTGTCGAGAACGTTCGACGGGATGGGTGCCCTCGACGCCCTGTTCGACCCCGACGACACCGACTACCTCGAACGTGCCGTCAAAGCCGAGATGGAAGCCGACCGGACCGCCGGCGATGCCCGCACCACCTGCCAACGGCGCGCGGACGCGTTCATGAACCTCATCCGCCGCGGCGCGGTCCGCGCCGAGACCAGCACCGTCCGGGCGATGAACCGTCACTTCGTGATCGCGGTCGATGTCGAAGACTTCTCCACCCCCGAACGGGTCGAGGAACTCCGCCTCGAGGTCCGCCGCCACGGCCACCTCTGCGCCGCGACCCTGGAACGGATCAGCTGCGACACCCACATCAGCCGCGTGATCACCGCCGGCACATCCGAGATCCTCGACGTCGGGCGCAGCACCCGCACCGTCACCCCGGCGTTGTGGAATGCGCTCGTCGTCCGCGACCAGCACTGCCAAGCGCCCGGCTGCCGGCGTCCCCCCGCCGATTGTCAAGCCCACCACAAATGGCACTGGACCCGCGGCGGACCCACCGACCTCGACAACCTGGTTCTGCTCTGCTGGAAACACCACCGCCAACACCACACCGAAGACAACAAAACCCAAGCCCGCGGCCGAGACCGGCAAGAGCCACCTTCCAACCCACCGCTCCGCACCACCCGCAGATAGATCGCGCGCAGTCACTCCGGATCTTCTGCATTCTGTGCGCGTGACCACATCGTGGGAACTTCATCCCCGTGTCGATCGTCAGGAGCTTGTGCGCGCGCTTCCGTGTCGGTTTGTTCGTCCTCGCTTCGGTTGGATGTACCAGCGCGCCATCGGAACGGCGGAGCATGGACGCGATGGGTAGGCCTTCAACCGAGGCGCTGTCCGCTTCCGAGCGCGCGGTCAGCTGATCGACGGGACCGGCTGCGGCGGTGGCGGGCCGACATACTGCGCGCTCGGGCGGATGAGGCGGTTGTCGGACGCCTGCTCCAGGATGTGTGCGCACCAACCGATGACTCGACTTGCGGCGAACGTCGGGGTGAACAGCTCGCGCGGGATCCCGCACCGGTCCATGACGATGCCCGCGTAGAACTCGACATTCGTGTAGAGCTTGCGCCCGGGCTTCAACTCGTCGAGCACGCGCACTGCGGTCGCCTCGATGTGGCGGGCCAGTTCCATCTTCTCGCCGCCGAGGGAGTCGGCGACTTCGCGCAACATCAGTGATCGGGGATCGTCGGTCTTGTAGACGCGGTGACCGAAGCCCATCAGGCGGTCACCCCGTTCCACGGCGGCGCGCAGCCAGGGCTCGGCCCGGTCGGCAGTGCCGATCTCGTCGAGCATCTGCAGCGCGCGGCTCGGTGCCCCTCCGTGCAACGGACCCGAGAGCGCGCCGATCGCACCGACGACCGCGGCACCCAGGTCGGCGCCGGTCGAGGTGATGACCCGGGCCGTGAAGGTGGAGGCATTGAACCCGTGGTCGACGGTCGAGATGAGGTACTTCTCGACCGCGGCCGCGTACTCGGGGGTCGGCACCTCCCCGAGCATCATGTAGAGGTAGTTCGCGGCGTACGCGAGGTCGTCACGCGGCGCGACCGGATCGAGCCCGCGGCGCAGGCGCCAGAGCGCAGTGATCAGGCTCGGCACGACTGCACACGTCGACATTGCGTTGTCGCGGAGCGTCTCGGCGTCGATATCGAGCGACGGCCGGAACCCGAGCGCGGCGGCGAACTGCGATACCGCGGTGCGCAGCGCGTCGAGCGGAACGAAGACGTCGCCCGCACTCGCGATCGCGGGAAGAACGTCGGCGACCGCGGCCGGGATCACGCGCCGGGGCCGGATGTCGGCGGCGAAGGCCTCGCGCTCGTCGAGCGTCGTCGGGAGCCGGCCCTCGAACATCAATTGCCAGACGTCTTCGATGGGCCGGGTCTTGGCGAGATCGACGGCGCTGTACTGGCGGTAGTGGTAGAAGCCTTCGAGCCCGCGGACGTCGCCGACGGTTGTGTCGGCGACGACGACACCTTCGAGGCCCTTCGGCACCTCGTGCGCCTGCGCGTCGGCAGGTTGGATCATCGCGACGCGCATGAGGTCGCGCATCGAGACGATGCCGACGAGTTTCTGCGCGGCGGGATTCGTGCCACCGTCGACAACCGGGATGTGCCGGTAGCCGCGCTCGGCGAGGCTTGCGAACGCGGCGCGTGCCTCGACCGTCGGACCCACCGTGTAGGGATCGGCTGTCATCCATTCCGACACCTTCGCGGTCGACGCGTCGGAGCCGGCCGCGGCGAGCCGGATCATGTCTCGCTCGGTCAGGATGCCGATCGCGCGATCGTCGTGATCGACCACCACGACCGAACCGACTTTGCGCTCACGCATGCGTTGCGCGGCGATCGCCACGGTCTCGGCGGGTTGCGCGGTGACGACGGGCTTACTCATCAGGTCGTTGACAGTTCGCTCTATGGCCACGTGCAAATAGTAGGACCGGGGCTGCGCTCTTCGAGTCACGTGCCGGGCCGGGCGGCGCTGATTCACGTTCTGTTTACGCAGCTGGGTTGACGCAGCCGGGTTGACGCGGGCCCGTTATGTGAACGGGATCACGAGTTCGCTACGACGTGGGATGCGCAGTGGCGCCGTGGCGTCCGGCCCCTGCCGCGAACCGCGCTGCACCGGCGACGGATTCGCCCGATTGCAGCACTCGGAGTCCGTGCCCGAGCTCGACCTGGATCGCGTCATCGAGGGGGAGGCCCCATTGCTCGTAGCTGGAGGCGCGGTCCTCGCGCAGGCACGTCTGCGGGAGCGCACTGAGCTCGCGGGCGAGCTCGACCGCGACGCGAAGCGCATCGCCGTGCTCCGTGAGCCGGTTCGCGAGGCCCATCCGCTGGGCTTCGTCGCCGCTGACGCCCCGGCCGGTGAGTATGAGGTCGAGCGCTTGGGAGTGGCCGATCAGCCTCGGGAGGCGCACCGTGCCGCCGTCGACGAGCGGGACGCCCCACCGCCGGCAGAACACACCGAACACGGCGTCGCGGGCGGCGACGCGCAGATCGCACCAGAGCGCAAGCTCGAGGCCACCCGCGACCGCGTACCCCTCGACCGCGGCGATGACGGGCTTCGACAACATCATGCGGCTCGGGCCCATCGGACCGTCGCCCTCGGGCTTCACCGTGTTGCCACCGCCCACGCTCACCGCCTTCAAGTCGGCTCCGGCGCAGAAGGTTCCGCCCGCGCCCGTGAGGACGGCCACGTCGTGACCGGGGTCGGCGTCGAACGCGCGGAAAGCGTCGGCGAGCTCGGCGGCGGTGGCCCGGTCGACCGCGTTGCGGACGCCGGGCCGGTCGATCGTCACCACGGTGACGCGACCGGAGTGCTCGATCGTGACGTTCATACGGGCTCCCTTCGAGCGTCGAGGTGCGCGCGTTCATTGATCGACGCGACGGTACGTGCACCGGTACGCGACGCGATCATGCGCGACAACGACGAGTAGTGCGGTTCGAACCAGAGATGACGGTCGAGGCCGAGCGCGATCGCGAAGGCGACGTTGATGACGCCGCCGTGGCAGACCGCGACAACACGCTTCCCCGCGTACGCGCTCACGATCTCGTCGACCGCGGTACCGACGCGCGCCCGGAACACGTCGGCAGATTCGGCGCCGAACTCTTCCCAGCGCCCCTCGTACATCGCCATGAGGTGAGGATCGTTGCGCTCCTTCAGCTCCTCCATCGGGATGTAGCTGTCGGATCTCGAGTCGTACTCGACCAGCCCGGGCGTGATCTGGACGCTGAGGCCGTGGACGCGGGCTATGGGTGCCGCGGTCTCGCGGGCGCGCCGTTGCGGGCTCGACAGCACCGCGTCGATCGGCTCGTGCGCGAGCCATGACGCGAGCCGTTCGGCCTGCCCGTGGCCGTGGTCGGTCAGGGCCGGGTCGGCCGGCACGCCGGTGCCGGTCTCGATCCGTTCGGGTTCGCCGTGCCGTACCCAGAGCAACTCCACCGCACGCTCCCGGTCATCGAAGTGCGAACCCGAGGAAGGCCTCGAGCTCGGTCAACGCGTCGTCGGGATCGACGACCTTGATGGTGGCCATGCCCATCTCGCGCGCCGGCTTGAGGTTCATGCCGAGGTCGTCGAGGAACACGGTCTGCGACGCGAGCACGTTCAAACGTGCCAGCGCCAGCGTGTAGATACGGGGGTCGGGTTTGCGCAGCCCTTCCACCGCAGACTCGACGATGACGTCGAAGAGGCCGGTTTCCTTCAGGCCGCGTGGTGAGGAACGGGTCCGCTCGTCGTTCCAGTTGTTCGTCAGCGCGGCGATGCGCAGTCCCGCGGCCCGGATGCGTTCGATGGCATAGGTCATCTCCGGGCGAGGGCCGAGCGACGACCCGATCAGTCCCATCAACCGGCGCGCGTCGAATTGGAACCCGGCCGCGAGGGCCTCGGCCTCCGAGCGCGCCGACGAACTCGTCCATGCCCAGCTCTCCGCGTTCGAGCTGCGCCCACGCTCCGGTCTCGCTGCTCTTGCGAATCAGCGCGCGCATCGTCCCCTTCTTGAGGTCGTTGCCGTGGTCGTATGCGTCGAACGCCTCGAACGGCGACGGGAAGACCACGCCGCCGAGATCGAAGATCACCGCCCGGTACATGCCCGCTCAGTCGAGTGCGGCGTCGCGTTTGTCGACGAACGCCTGGCGGAGCTCGTCGCTGTCGCCCCAGAGGTTCAGCTCGAACGTGAATCCCTGTTCGAACCGGTAGGAGCGCTTGACGTCGACCGGATCGATCATGTTGAGCGATTCCTTCGCGCGGCGCATCACGATCGGGCTCTTCTTGGTGATGACGGCCGCGATCTCCAGCGCGGTGTCGAGCAGTTCGGCCCGGGGAACGACGCGTTCGACGGTCCCGAACGCGAGGAGGTCGGCCGCGGTGACCGTGGTGCCCATGAGGAACATCGCGCGCAGCTTGTGCTGGGGAACGAAGCGCGCGAGGTGTGTCGCCACCCCGAGCGCGCCCCGGTCGACCTCGGGAAGCCCAAACGTTGCATCGTCGGAGGCGATGACGATGTCGGCGTTCCCGGCGAGACCGATTCCGCCGCCCACGCAGAAGCCCTGGACCGCCGCGATCACGGGAACCTCGCAGTCGTAGACCGCGGCGAAGGCCTCGTAGCACCCCCGGTTCACTCCGATGAGGGACTTGTTCGTGGGGTCGGCGGCCAGCTCCTTGATGTCGACCCCGGCCTGGAAACCCTTGCCCTCGGCCCGCAGGATCACGACACGTGTATCGGGGTCGCGGCCCGCGGCGCGCAATGCCTCGGCCAGCTGGAACCAACCCGCGACCGGCAACGCGTTCACGGGTGGGTTGTCGATGGTGACGATGACGACGTGCTCGCGCGTTTCCGAGCGGATCATGCGCGGAGCATACTTCCGGGCATGTCCGCCGCCCGGGGTGCGAGTTTGTGGCACGGGACCCTTCCCGTGCCCGACCAGGCGTCTCGACCGGCACTTGCGGCCGACGTCACCGCCGACGTCGCGATCGTGGGTGCCGGGTACACCGGCCTGTGGACCGCATACGCGCTCAAGCGGACCGACCCGGCACTGCGGGTCGTCGTGTGCGAACGGGAGACCGCCGGGTTCGGCGCGTCGGGTCGCAACGGGGGCTGGTGTTCGGCGTTGTTCGCCGGGAGTCGCGACGCCACCGCGCGCCGGCACGGCCGGGACGCGGTCGTGGCGATGCAACGCGCGATGTTCGCCACCGTCGACGAGATCGAGCGGGTCGTCTCGGCCGAACGTATCGACTGCGACTGGGCGCGGGGGGGAACCATCCAGGTAGCCACGATTCCCGCGCATCTCGACCGGCTGCACGAGGAGCTCGCAGACCACCGGTCGTGGGGATTCGGTTCCGACGATTTCTCCGAGTTGAGCGCGAGCGGATCGACCGCGATGATCGGTTGCGAGCCGAATCTCGGCGGTCTGTTCACTCCGCACTGCGCCGCAATCCATCCCGCGAAGCTCGCGCGCGGGTTGGCGCTCGCGGTCGAGCGGCTCGGAGTGACCATCTACGAGCACACGGCGGTGCGTTCGATCGAAGCCGGGCAGTTGCAGACGCGTGGCGGCGCGGTCCGCGCCGACGTGGTCGTGCGTGCGACCGAAGCGTTCAGCGCGGAGATGCCGGGGCTGCGCCGGTCGGTCGCGCCGGTCTACTCGCTCATGATCGCAACCGAGCCGCTCCCGGAACAGTTCTGGGCCGAGGCCGGGCTGGCAACCCGCCCCACCTTCGCCGACTTTCGCCACATGATCATCTACGGGCAGCGCACCGCCGACGGCCGGTTCGCGTTCGGAGGTCGCGGCACGCCGTACCACTTCGGCTCCCGGATCCGCCCGGAGTTCGATACCGATCCGCGCGTGTTCGAGATGTTGCACGACACACTGCGCGCGCTTTTTCCGGCACTGGGCGATGCCGCGATCACCCATCGTTGGGGCGGTGCCGTCGCCGTACCGCGCGACTGGTACCCGTCGGTCGGCTTCGACCGGGCGCGTGGTCTCGCCTGGGCCGGTGGCTACGTCGGCGACGGTGTGAGCACCACCAACCTCGCGGGCCGCACGATCGCCGATCTCGTGCTCGGCCGCGACTCCGATCTCGTGCGGCTGCCGTGGGTCGGGCACTCGTCGCCACGTTGGGAACCCGAGCCGTGGCGGTGGTTGGGCGTCAACGCATCCCGCAAACTCGTCGAGTCGGTGGATCGGGCCGAGGCCGCGGGCCGCGACCCGAAACGCCGGTTGCGCGCGGTCAAGCGCTTGCTCGGCTGAGTTGCTATCGACCACGATGCTGGGGTGAACGACCTCACAGGCGAGATCGACCGGCGGACGTTGCTTCGCATGGGCGCGTTGGCGACCGCGGGCTTCGGCGGCGCAGCCCTGCTCGCCGCGTGCGGAAGCAACGGCAGTGGCCGCGGCGCGAGTCCGTCCCCGACGTCGACGTCCCCGTCCACGCTCGCGCCGACCCCGACGACCGTCGTCGATCGCTCGAAGCCGTGGTGGCTGCGCGCCGACTTCGCGCCGGTCGGGCACCAGACCGAGAGTTTTGATCTGCACGTCGAGGGCAGCCTGCCCAGGGAGTTGTCGGGCCTCTACGTTCGCAACGGTTCCAACCCCAAGCCGGGCTGGTCGCCGCACTGGTTCCTCGGCGACGGCATGGTGCACGGCGTCATGCTCGACGGCGGCAAGGCGACCTGGTACCGCAACCGCTACGTACAGACGACCTTGCTCGCGGCCGGTGGCGGCCTCGCGTCGGCGGCCGCTCCGGGAGGCGCGGCCGGATTGAGCAACGTCTCCGTCGTGCATCATGGCGGGAAACTCCTGACGCTCGGCGAGATCGGTCTGCCCTACGAGTTGCAAGCGAAGGATCTCTCGACCGTCGGCGCGTACGACTACGGCGGGAAGCTGAAGGGCAACATGACCGCCCACCCGAAGATCGATCCCGCCACGGGCGCGATGCACTTCTTCGGCTACAACTTCAGCGAGCCCTACCTCGAGTACCACGTGGCCGACCGCAACGGCGTGCTCGTGTCGAGCCAGCCGGTCGCGGTCAAGGCATCGACGATGATCCACGACTTCGCGATCACCGAGCACGACGTGGTGTTCTGGGAGATGCCGGTCCTGTTCGACATGAACCTCGCGATCAAGATGATCAGCGATCCGCACTCGACCGTGATGCCGTACGTGTGGAAGCCCGAGTACGGCTCCCGGCTCGGCGTCATGCCGCTCGGGGGCCCTGCGTCGGCGATCCGCTGGGTCGAGATCGATCCTTGCTACGTGTTCCACGGGATGAACGCGTGGCGAGAGGGCAACGAAGTGGTGCTCGACGTCTGTCGGATGGCGAAGGTGTTCGAGAAGGGTTCCGCGCTCGGGCCGCCGCCCCGCCTGCACCGCTGGCGGATCGACACCAGCGGCACCCAACTCCGGTTCCGCGACGAGATCCGTTCCGACCTCGACGCCGACCTTCCGTCGATCGACAAGCGCTACGCCGGCCGTGCGTACCAGCACGGGTGGCGCGTCGAGACCCGGCCCGCGGTCGACGACGTCGTGTTCGCGGGTGTCGTGCACGTCGACGCGCGTTCGGGCACCGAGACGCGTTGGGATCCCGGCCTGCAGCATTCGGCGGGGGAGTGGCTCTTCGTGCCGACCGGACCCGCGGAGGCCGAGGGCATCGTGATGACCTACGTGTACGACCGCGCCGCGGACACGTCGGCGCTCGTCGTCCTCGATGCCCGCGACGTCGGCGCAGGCCCGCTCGCTCGTATCGCGCTCCCGCAGCGCGTGCCGTACGGGTTCCACGGGACGTGGGTGCCCGCGACCGAGGTCTGATCGCGGAGCGTCAGTCGGCGTTCTCGGGCGGGATCGGCGCGGTGCACGGCTTGCCCGCGCACACGTCGGTGATCGCGCCGTCGCGGTGCCAGAACTGATCCTTGAGTCGTTGCACGGCCGGGATGTCGGGCGTGTCGTCGTGGGGGTCGTGACCCGCGCGTGAGGGCGTGTTCGTCAACGGCGAACGAGGCGAGCCCGTGTCCCAGAGCACGTATGCCGATCCGGGATGCGGATACGACGTGATCGGCTGGAGGGGCCACGTGGGATTGCGCTCGACGACCCGGCCGGCGCCGGCGAGGGGAACGTGGACGGGGACGCGCAGGGTGGCAGCCTCGACCCGGAGGCTGTACTCGGTCACCTGGTGGTCGCCGACCGCGCCGAGGAGCAACACCTCGTGCTTCGGCGTCCCGGGGAGCGGGTCGGAGGTCACGTGGTTCGCGTACCCGTCGGTCTCGCCGCGGTCCCAGAGCAGCTGTGCGATCTCGATGCCGATGACTCGGTCGTAGCGCTTCGGGTACGCAGGCTTCATGACCGCGAGGTAGTCGTCGAAGTCGACGCTCCGATCGAGGAGCAGCGAGTAGTTCATGCCCGCCTCGGCGAGCGTCGCGCGGGTGAAGTCTTGCGCGACCGCCGCGAACGCGCCACCGAGGATCGCGCCCTGACTGTTGCCGTCGTAGTAGAGCTCGTTGTTGTCGAGCGCCGACTTCCCGCCAAAGCGGAACGCGGGGTTCGCTCCGAACCCGGCGGGGTTCTTCATGAGCCGTCCGAGGAAGAGGTTCGCGAGGATTCCCTGCTGCAGGCGGTCGGGGAGCGACGGGAACTTCGAGAGGTCGCCGAGCGCGGCGACTGCATTCCCGACGTCTTCCTCGGCCATCCCCGCCCAGTTGGTCGCGCAGTACGCAACGTCGTAGTCGGCCGACATCTTCTTGGTCAGGTCGCCGTTCGCCTCGGTGAGATCGCCGAGAAGACCGTGGCCGTAGATCGCCATGCGGGCCGGCTTCGTCGCGGACGCGGCCGGGAGGTTGCAGAGGAACGGCGACGTGAACGTGCCCGCCTGCGGGGTCGGGAGGCCCTTGGCGTCGAGCACGAACCGGCCGCCGGGCTTGCCGCCGTCGGTGAGGTACAACGGCGTCTCGAACGTTCCCTCGACCCGGCGGCGGACGAACTCGTTGGGATTTTGGGTGACCTTGGTGACGGTGAACTTCGGCGCGGCCTTCCCGAGCCGCGCGAACGCGTCGTCGCGGATCGAGAGCATCCGGCCGGTGAGGCTCTTGGTACTCGCGACGGTGAAGTCCCACGCGATCTGGAGATCACTCCGGCGCAACCCGGCGCGACCGAGGTCGGCGAAGTTCTTCTCCATCGTGGGCCGGCGCGCCTCGAAGCCAGTGTCGGTCGTCCGTTGCCCGTCGCGGTAAGCCGCGAACGCACGAGTGGGTGCGATCGCTCCCCCCGACGAGTCGACGAGTCCGCGCATGCCGATCACGATCCGGTGCCCGTCCGCGAAGTTGACGACAGGATGGATGAGCAGCAGGGGCATCTGGCCCGGGTCCGCGTTGGCGTCGAGCTCCGCCCAGAAGGGATGCCGTTCACCGGTGGTCGCGTCGAGCACCACGATCGGCGAACCCGCATCGAGGGAAGTCTTCGTGTCGGTGAGCGCCGGCAGCTTCGATTTCGCGGCGTCGAGGCCGGCGAACTGCACCATCAGCATGGATCCCGGACTCCATCCGTCGGACCGGTTCTGGTCGGTGACGTCGATGTGGATGCCCTTGTTGTTGGCCGGCATCGACGCGGCCGCGAGGTGAATCCGGCGCTGCGTCGGCGTGCTGTCGTCGGCCACCGTGAAGTAGTCGTTCGGAAGGGGGAGCAGGCAGTTCGCGCCGACGGGATCGCAGCGCGCCTCCGTGGCCGCGGCCACACCGAGCGCCGACGCGCTGACCGGAGCCGCGGACGCCAGAGGTGGTGGTGCCGAGCTCGACGTCGTAGCCGTCGACTTCGACGAGCCGGAGCTGCACCCGGCCGCGAGCAACGCGGTACAGACCGCGGCCGTCAACCAACGCGACTTCATAGACATCGTTCCCCCCGGTGACGTGTCGACGGTGCGAACCTACTAGTCGAAGTCGGGCATCGGGGGGAGTTGCTTCTCGAGCAGGGCGTCGAAACGGACCCGGAGCTGTTCGGCGTAGCTCGGCTTGGTCGGGACGAGGAACTGCTCGGCGCGGATCGCGTCGACGATGATCCCGGCCACGTCGTCGGGCGGCGCGCCGAGGTTGGTCGTGAGGTCGGTCAAGGCCTGCTCGACGAACACGGCATCCTCCGAACGGGACACATGAGCCGCATCGGGGCGGTTGCGGCCCGAGGTCGCGATGCGCGTGTCGACCGCGGCCGGCACGACGGCCGACACCTTGATCGGCGCTCCGATCGCGCGGAGGTCGTGTGCGAGGCACTCGGTAGCCGCGAGCGCCGCGAACTTCGAGATCGTGTACGGACCCGAGAACGCATTGGTGCACAATCCCGCCATCGAACAGGTGTTGACGATGTGCGCTTCTGTTCCCGCCGCGAGCATGCGCGGCACGAAGGCGCGGATGCCGTTGAGGATGCCCCAGAGATTGACGCCGAGCGTCCACTCGAAGTCCGAGGCCGGGCGTTCCCACATGTATCCACCGGCGAACACACCGGCGTTGTTGCACAGCACGTCGGCCGACCCGAACGTCTCGAACGCATGCTCGGCGAGCGCGTCGACCGCAGCGAAGTCGGCGACGTCGGTGACGAAGTTGCTCGTGCCCGCGAGCCCGTCGACGGTCTCGGCCAGGGCGGCCGCCTCGATGTCGGCTGCGACGACTCGCATGCCTTCGGCGACGAACCGGCGAACCAGACCCCGGCCGATGCCGCTCCCGGCGCCGGTGACCACCGCGACCTTGCCGTCGAGTTGTTCCATCGGCGCATCGTGGCAGAGGATGCCCGCCATGAGCGAGCGCATCGAACGGCTGATCGGGGAGATGACCCTCGACGAGAAGTCGGCGCTGGTCGGCGCGGTCGACCTGTGGCACGGACCGGGGTGCGAACGGCTCGGCATCCCACCGCTCAAAGTGACCGACGGCCCGAGCGGCGCCCGGGGTGAGCAGTGGTCGGGTCGGCCGTCGGTGAACTTCCCCTGCGGGACCGCGCTCGGCGCGACGTGGAATATCGATCTCGTGCGCGAGGTCGGGATCCGCCTCGGCGTGGAGGCGCGGCGCAAACAGGCCCATGCGTTGCTGGCACCGACCGTCAACATCCACCGCCACCCGCTCGCGGGTCGCAACTTCGAGTGCTATTCCGAGGATCCCTACCTCTCGGCCCGCATGGCGGTCGCGTACATCACGGGTGTTCAGGCGCAGGGTGTGGGGTGCACGGTCAAGCACTTCGTCGCGAACGACTCCGAGTTCGAGCGCATGACGATCAGCTCCGAAGTCGACGAACGCACGCTGCGGGAGATCTCACTCGTCCCGTTCGAGGCTGCGGTCAAAGAAGCGGGCACGTGGGCGCTGATGACGGCGTACAACCGCGTCAACGGCCCGTACTGCAGCGAGCACGCCGAGCTGCTCGCGATGCTGCGCGACGAGTGGGGCTTCGACGGTCTCGTCATGTCCGACTGGTACGGCACGCACAGCACCGTGCCCGCGGCGAACGCGGGGCTCGACCTCGAAATGCCCGGGCCGCCGCAGTTCTTCGGCGAGAAGCTCGTCTCCGCCATAGCCGCACGCGAGGTTTCGGAGGCCGTCCTCGACGACAAGACCCGCCGCGTCTTGACGTTGATCGAGCGCACCGGTCGGTTCGACGACGAACCCGCAGAGGAGGTGTGCATCGACGACCCGGTCGACCGGGCCATCGTGCGTCGGGCGGCCGGCGAGAGCTTCGTGTTGCTGCAGAACCGGCGGACCGCACTCCCGCTCGTGGCCGGACTGTCGACGTTGGCCGTGATCGGACCCAACGCGGACGCGCTCGTCATCCAAGGCGGTGGTAGCGCGCGGGTCACACCCCACCCGCCGGTGTCGCCGCTCGCCGGTCTGCGGGCGCGGTTCGAGTCGTCGGGCGTCGAGGTCGCGCACGAGCGCGGGTGTTACAGCTTCAAGCGCACGCCGGTGCTCGAAAGCCCGGTGCTGCACGGTTCGCTCGCGGTGCAGTACTTCGGGAACCGCGAACGTGCAGGCGAACCTGTGTTCGTCGAAGACTCCGCGCGCGGGCTCTTCACGTTCATCGGGCCCGTCGGCCACGACGTGCCCACGGAGTTCTCGCTCATCGCACGGGGCACGGTCGTCGCGCCGGAGACGGGGGAGTGGACGTTCTCGCTCGTGCAGGTCGGCCGGGCGAAGCTTTCGATCGACGGTGAGGTCGTCGTCGACAACTGGCAGCCGACCGGTCGCAGCGACGCGTTCATGGGTTTCGGCAGCGGGGAGGCGAGCGGCTCGATCGCGTTGAGCGCGGGAGAGTCGCACACCATCGAGGTCGAGTTCGTCCCGCCCCGCGGGCTCGGTGGGCTCGAGATCGGCTGCCGCCCGCCCGCGCCGCCCGACCTCATGGATCGCGCGGTCGCGCTCGCACGACGTGCCGACGCGGTTGTCTGTGTCGTCGGTACCGACAACGACTGGGAGACCGAGGGCAACGACCGCGAGTCGATGGCGTTGCCGCCGCCCCAGGACGAGCTCGTACGCGCGGTCGCGGCGGCGAACCCGCGTTCCGTCGTGATCATCAACGCCGCGTCACCGGTCGAGATGCCGTGGGCCGACGATGTCGCCACGATCGTGCAGGCGTGGTTCCCGGGTGAGGAGTGGGGCAACGCGCTGGCCGACGTGGTCTCGGGCGATCTCTCGCCGTCGGGCAAGCTGCCGACGACGATTCCGGTCCGGCTCGAGGACACGCCCGCGTTCACGAACTACCCCGGCGAGCGCGGGCAGGTGCGCTACGGCGAGGGCGTGTTCGTCGGCTACCGCTGGTACGACACGCGTGCGATCGAGCCTCGCTTCTGCTTTGGGCACGGCTTGTCGTATACGACCTTCGAGCTCGGTACGCCGACATGGGACGGCGCCGCCGTGCACTTGCAGGTGACGAACACTGGTTCTGCTCGTGGCGCGGAGACGGTGCAGTGCTACGTGCGCGATGTGGAGGCAGCCGTCGCGCGGCCGCCCCAGGAGCTCAAGGCGTTTGCGAAGGTCTGGCTCGATCCCCTCGAGTCGGCCGAGGTCACGCTCCCGCTCGACGATCGTGCGTTCTCGTTCTGGGACGTCGGTACCCACGACTGGACCGCCGAGCCGGGCGAGTTCGAGCTTCGCATCGGCACTTCGTCGCGGGAGATCGCGCACCGGCTCGTGATCGAACGGAAGTAGCGTCGGAAGCGTGCTGACACCGTTCGACGACTACCCGATCCACCAGACCCCGCTGCCGCTCGCGCACCCCGCGTCGGGCGACCCGAATCATTACGACCGGTTCTGGTTCAACGGCTACACCGAGGACTACTACTTCGCCGCCGGCATGGCCGTGTACCCGAACCGCGGCATCATCGACGGTGCGTTCTCGGTCGTGCACGACGGCGTGCAGCGCTCCGTGTTCGCGTCGGGTCGCATCCCGGCCGACCGAGGCGAGACGCACATCGGGCCGCTGTCGATCGAGGTCGTCGAACCGTTGCGCATCACGCGTGTGCGTTGCGATGCCGCCGACCTCGGGATCGACGCCGACGTGACCTTCCACGCGCGTTCGGTCGCGCTGGAAGAGCCCCGCCAGACGCTGACCACGGGAACCAAGACGGTGATGGACTCGACCCGCATGACCCAATGGGGAACGTGGTCGGGTCGCATCGAGGTCGCGGGCGACGAGATCGCGTTGGACCGGGTGAACGGCACCAAGGACCGTTCCTGGGGCGTGCGCCCGATCGGCGCGTCCACACCTGCGGCGCCCGAGGCCGTACTTCCGCAGATCTTCTTCCTCTGGGCGCCGATCAACTGGGACGACTGCTGCACGCACTTCTTGTGCTTCGAGCGCGCCAACGGCGACCGCTGGGTCGGCAGCCAGGCCGTGCTCGACGTCATCGGCGACGGCGACCCCACGTGGAACGCCGACGAACGCATCCACCACCTCGCGGGCGCGATCCACGACGTGCGGTGGGCGCCCGGGCTCCGGCGTTCGCAGGGCGCGACGCTGCGCCTGCTGCGGCACGACGGCGCCGAGGAGAAGATCGAGCTCGAGCCGTTGCTCACGTTCCGCATGCGCGGCCTCGGCTACACGCATCCCGAATGGGGTCACGGCCATTGGCACGGTGAGCTCGCGGTCGGCTCGGAGGCGATTCCCGTCGCCGAGCTCGACAACGTCGAACCGTGGAACATCCACATCCAACAGGTCATGCGGGCGCGCTGGGGCGACAAGGTCGGGCTCGGCGTGCTCGAACAGCTCGCGTTCGGCGAGCACCACCCGAGCGGCCTCACCGGACTGCTCGACGGCTACTCCGGAGCGACGTCATGAGTCCCACGAACGGGCGATCGCCCAACATCCTCCTCGTCGTCTCCGACCAGGAACGCAACCGGAGCTGGCTGCCGCCGAGCGTGAACCTGCCCTGGCGCGACCGGCTGCGCGCCGAAGGACTCGAGCTGACCAACTACTACACGCACAGCTCGCCGTGCTCGCCGTCGCGCGCGTCGCTGCTGACGGGTCAGTACATCGCTCAGCACGGTGTGGTCGACAACGTGATCATGCCGGAACACACCGAGCTCGATCCCGAGGTGCCCACGATCGGCTCGATCCTGCGCGACGGCGGTTACCGGTCGAGCTACATCGGCAAGTGGCATCTGTCGCAGGCGGTCTCGCCCGACATGACCGCGTACGGGTACGCCGACTGGGAAGGCAACGACCGCCACTTCATGGGTTGGGCCGGTACCGGCGTGCACTTCGATCCGATCATCGCCGCCAACGCGGCGTCGTGGTTGCGCGACAACGCGGCCACCACGAAGGAGCCGTGGTTCCTCACTGTCGCGCTGGTGAACCCGCACGACGTGATGTGGTTCCCGATCGACCAGCCCGGCTACGACCAACGCAACCCCGAGGAGGTACGGCGCGCCCGGAACATCCTCGAGTGGGCCAAATGGAAGGACGACGACGTCCTGCCCGTCTTCGACACGTCGTACGACGAGGTGTGCGAAGAGCTCCCCGCGAATTTCGGCGACGACCTGCTCGACAAGCCCGCCGCGCAGCGTCAGTGGCGTTGGGACCAACAGCACGGGCTCTGGGGCTATATCGACCCGAGCGACACGAGGTCTTGGCTGCGCAACCTCGACTACTACGTGAAGCTGCAGCAGATGGCCGACCAGTCGCTCGGAACCGTGCTCGGTGCGCTGGAGCAGTCGGGCGTGTACGACGACACGATCGTCATCTTCACGTCCGATCACGGCGACATGTGCGGCTCGCACGGGCTCCGTTCCAAAGGTCCCTTCGTGTACGAGGAGATCATGCACGTCCCCTGCTACTTGCGCGTGCCGGGCGTGACCCAGGCGGGCACGCAGTCGGATGCGCTCGCGACGCACGTCGACCTCGCGTCGACGATCTGCGCGCTCGGAGGAATCGACCCGTCGGCCCATCCTTCGCTGAAAGGCGTCGATCTCGGCCCGGTAGTTGCCGATCCGTCGGCGTCGGTGCGCGACCACGTGCTGTTCGCACACGACACCGCGCACACCGAAGAGATCAACCACACGCGGTACGCGATCCGTGGATTCTTCGACGGGACGACGAAGTACGCGCGCTATTACGGCGTCGGCGGAGGCAAGCCGGGGACCGGTCTGTGGGGCAAAGACCCCGGTCACAAGCTGTTCGACGTCGACGCCGACTTCGTCGACCAGGAACACGAGTGGTACGACCTCGCCGAGGACCCGCACGAGATGGTGAACCTCGCGCTCGACGGCGGCCGCCGCGCCGACCTCCGCGCCAACTACGAGCGGCTCCTCGAATACGAGCGCACGGAGTTCAGCTCGTAACGGTTCAGCTCTTGATGATGTACTCGCTCAGCGGATAGTTGCGCATCGTCGCGGGGTCGTACAGCAGCTTGGTGCTGTCGAGCATGACCCGGATGTTCTCGCCGAGCTCCTCGTTCGAGGATGCTCCGAAGAACGTGTGGAGATTGGTCACGTGCTCGACGCTCGGCCACGACTCCTCCACGATCGCGCGGTCAGCGCGGCGCGCCCGGTGTCAGCGAGCGCGTCACCGCGTTGCGCACGTAGCGGGCGCGGGGCTGCATGTCCTCCGACATCGGCGACTGGTGGCCGTACCAGTGGCCATAGAACGTGTCGTCGTCGACGCCCGCGGGCTTGTCGAAGATCGTGAGCGTGATGATGCCCGGCGACCGGGCGCCGTCGGGCCAGTCGCGCTTCGACGCGTGCTCGTTGTCGCCGTAGTCGCGGTACATCGATTCGGTCACGAGGTAACCGGCGAGCCGCGTTCCCGCCGCGCGCAGGATCGCCTCGTAGGGTTCGCGCTCGTCGTGCGCATCGATCCAGATCGACACGCAGGCCCGCACCGGCAACTCGTCACCGGGCACGGGCACCATCGACTGCATTTCCGCGTGCTCGTCGTCGAGGTCCATCTGGAGCGTGTGCGGTCGGAGTGCGAGCAGCGCGGGTGCGACCTCGTCGAGGAACCGGGAACGAAGGGCGGCCGGATCGATCGATGGCCGCTCCCAGACGAGGTAGACGAGTTTCTCCATAGGCGGGCGAAGCTACCGCGCGCTGCCCAACACTCGTGAGCGCGGGCTTCCTCTGGGACCACATGGTGGTCGACCGCTGCGGTGTCGAGCTCGTCGACCGCGTAGATTTCGGGGCATGAGCACCGTCAACCTCGAACGTGCCTTTGCCAGCACCCGCGCCGTCCTCGCCAACGTCAGCGACGATCAGCTGTCGGCTCCGACGCCGTGCCAGTCGTGGCTGGTGCGCGACGTCATCAATCATGTCGTCGGGGGCAGCTTTTCGTGTGCCGAGTCGACCAACACCGGAACCGCGCCTCCGCATTCGGAACAGGACTTCACCGCCGGTGATCGGATCGCGACCTACGACGAGGGCATCGCGCGGGCCGTCGACGCGTTCGGACGTCCCGGAGCGCTCGAGAAGATGATCGCGCTGCCCTTCGGCAGCCTTCCCGGTGCGGTGTACCTCGGGATCATCACGACCGACGCCTTCGTACACGGCTGGGATCTCGCCCGAGCTACCGGCCAGCCGACCGATCTCGATCCCGACCTCGCGGCCGACCTGCTCGAAGGTGCGCGTCTGTTCATCCAGCCTGCGTTCCGCGGCGACGACACGAAGAGCCCCTTCGGCCTCGAGCAACCTGCTCCGCCCAGTGCCACCAACGCCGACGCACTCGCCGCCTTCCTCGGCCGCACGGTGTAGACCCGCGCCACCGGCCTGCGGCGCGGTTCGAGCAGTGGACTATTGGGCGACGAGGTCGCGCACTTCGGACGATACCGGGACCTCACCGCGCGTTGCGTAGGCCTCGGCGCGCTCGGGTATGTGGTCGGCCTCGTAGAGGTAGTTCGCCATGAGGCCGAACGCTCGCTCGCGTCCGGTGGGTGACGGATCGGCCATCCAGTCGATGCGTTCCACGCTCGCCCCGTTCGACAGGTGGAAGTTCGCGACGGGGTCCGCGGAGCGTCCCTCTGCGGCGATCGTCAGGTAGCGCGCGCGACAGCGCGAGCAGCGCGGGCTTGACGGCCTCGTCGACGTCCCAGCCCGGATCCGACAAGCGGGCGAGCACGCGCGCGGGCTCCGCGGGTAGGACCTCGCGTTCGGCCGGACGCAGGCGCGTCGCCGTCGTCGGACAGCTCGTGCTCGACCCACATGCGGAATCCCGGGATCGGTGACAACGTGACGAAGGTTCGCAGCTGGGGAAGATCGAGGCGCAGTGCCTCTACGACCTGCTTGATCAGCGCGGTGCCGAGGTTCACGCCCGCGAGCCCGGGCTGGCAGTTGGAGATCGAATAGAAGACGGCCGTGTCGGCGCGTTCGAGGTCGAGCTCGGGTGCGCGGGCGTCGAGCAACGGCGGCAGCGACGTCGCGATCCCGACCGTCAGCGCGATCTCGACGAACACGAGTGGTTCGTCGGGCATCGCGGGATGGAAGAAGGCGTAGCAGCGCCGGTCGGAGTCGAGGCGGTTCTTCAGGTCGTCCCACGACCCGATGGTGTGCACCGCTTCGTACTCGATGAGCTTCTCGAGCAGCGAGGCGGGCGCATCCCAGGTGATCCGGCGCAGCTCGAGCAACCCGACATCGAAGAGCGTCGCGAGGCGCGCCTTCAGTTCCCGGTCCAAGTCGGCGAGGTCGGTATCTCCGCCTGCGACCCGCAACCCGTCGGCGCGCAGATCGACGAGGAACTTCACGCCGCCTTCGAGGCCGCTGAGGAGCCGGAGCAAGCGGTCGGCTGCTGGTAAGAGCGCGTCACGCAGATCGCGCTCGGCCGCGCGCCGGTCGAGTCGGCTCGACAACGCGGCGGTGGCCTCGTCGACCACGACCCGGTCGGTCCAGAAGTCGACCGCGAGCATGCGCAGGAAGTTGCGGCGGCCGTCGTCGGAAAGAGCGGTGTACTCGTCGGCGACCGCAGCGGCTTCGGCGCGCTGGGTCATCGTGTCGTGCAGGCCCAGGAGCTCGGAGATCACGTCGCGGAGCCGGGCCGCGTCGCGTTCGGGCAGACCCGGGGCGACATCGAGTGCCGCTCGTCTCGGCGCACCCCGCAAGCCGCGCCGCCGTAGCCGATCGAAGAACCGGCGGGAGGCCATGACCAGTGCTCAGTTGGCGGACGCGCCGCCGGGCACGGAGACGGTCTCCGTGTCCCGACCCGACCGCAGCAGGGTGCCCGGCCGCGCGTCGGTGAACTCGCCGTGGTCCACGATCTCGGTGCCGTTGACGATCACGTGCTCGATGCCGTCGGCGCCGCTGTAGAGGCGCGGCGCGCCCGTCGGCAGGTCGAACCGCATTCGTACCTCCTGCGTCCCGACGGTCTCCGGATCGATGACGACGATGTCGGCATGCCAGCCCTCTTCGAGGCGGCCGCGCTCGGTGAGGCCGTACAAGCGGGCCGGCACATCGGTGAGGAGGTTGATCGCCTCTTCGATCGCCATCAACCCGCGCTCGCGTACCGGGCCGCCGAGCATCACCGTCGAGTAGTTGAACGACGCGAGGAAGTCGAGGTGGGCGCCCGCGTCGCTCGCACCGACCACCGCGCGGCTGTCGCGCCACACCTTCATGCGGATCTGCCAGGTCTCGTCGTCGTCGGGCCGGATCGGAAACCCGAAACCGGTCATGAGGTCGTCGGCGACGACGATGTCGCACAGCGCGTCGAACCCGTCGACGTCGCGGGCGTTGGCGATCTCCGCGACCGTCTTGCCTTCCCAGTGCTTGTTCTCAGGCGCGAATGTCTCGTTGATGACGTAGATGTCCCAGTTCGAGACGTTGAACCCGGTCGACGGTTCCTTCGCGGCCTGGCGCAGCACGTCGCGACCTTCGGGCGACGCGAGCATCGCCTTCTTCTCGTCGTGAGGAAGCGCCATGGGCTTGCCCCAGCCCGGGATGGTGTCGAGCAGGAAGCCGCTCTCGAAACAGATGCGGGGCGAAGGTGAGAAGGGCACCGTCAACGCGATGACCCGGGCGCCGCGTTCGCTCGCGTAGTCCGACGCGCCGAGGTTGTGCTCGGTGATCGCCTCGCTGCCTTTGCCGACGAACAGCACGTTCCAGTTGACGGGACGGTTCGCGGCGAGCGACATCCGCGTGAGCAGATCGGGCGCGAACTCCTCGAACATGCCAACACTGGGGATGAACTCCAGCGTCGTGCCGGGATGATCCCTGACCACGCGGCAGAGTGCGACGATCTCGTCCTCCGATGCGTAGCGCGATGGCACCATGTCGCCGGCGGCGTCGTTGTGGGTACGGGCCCAACTCGACGAGAAGCCCAGCGCACCCGACGCGAGGCTCGCGTCGAGCAGTGCGCGCATCGCGTCGAGGTCTTCGGAGGTGGCTTCGCCCTGGGTCGCGCGGTCGCCCATCGCGACGCGGCGGATAGTCGAGTGGCCCACGAGGAAGCCCGCGTTGGGCGCGAGCGTCCCGTCGATGCGATCGAGGTACTCGCCGAACGTCTTCCAGTCCCACGGCACGCCCTCGGCCAGTGCAGCCAGGGGCATGCCCTCCACGCGGGCGAGCATGCGCATGAGGTAGTCGCCGTGCTCGGGTCCGAGCGGCGCGATGGTGAACCCGCAGTTGCCGCCGATGACCGTCGTGACGCCGTGGAGCGGCGACGGCGAGAGCGTCGTGTCCCAGAAGACCTGCGCGTCGTAGTGCGTGTGGATGTCGACGAAGCCGGGCGCGACGACCTTGCCCGGTCGCGTCGATCACCCGACTGGCCGGGGCCGACTCGTCGATGGCGCCGATCGTCGTGATCCGACCCCCGCTGACGCCGATGTCGGCGATGCGGCCGGGCGTACCCGTGCCGTCGACGACCGTTCCACCCCGGATGATCAGGTCCAACATGGACACCACTATTGTCCAGCCGCCATGGGTGATGCACTTGCCGGCCGGGTTGCCCTCGTCACCGGGGCCTCGCGGGTATCGGCGCGGCGATCGCCCTGCGCTTCGCGGCCGAGGGTGCTGCGGTCGCGATGGTGGCCCGGAGCCTCGAACCGGGGTCGGGCGGCCACCTTGCGGGCTCGCTGCGGGAGACGGCCGACGCCATCATCGCCGCCGGTGGCGAGGCAGTGCCGATCGTCGCCGATCTCTCCGACGCCGCATGCGACCGACCCTCGATCGTCGAACAGGCATGCGCGGCGCTCGGCCCGGTCGACATCCTCGTGAACAACGCGGCCGCGTGCTTCTACCTGAGCATCGACGACACGTCGGAGCGCCGGCTGCGCGTCGCCTACGAGGTCAACGTCATCACGCCGTATCTGCTGACGAAGACCGTCGTTCCCGCGATGCGCGACCGCGGCGAGGGCTGGATCGTCAACATCACGAGCGCGATCGTCGATACGAACCAGCTCGACAGCCCGCAGCAGGCTCGGTCCTCAACGTACGCGCCGAGCAAGGCCGCGCTCGACCGGTTGACGGTCTCGTTCGCCACGGAACTGCGGGGCACGGGCATTGCCGTCAACGCGCTCGCGCCCGAGCGAGCGGTGGCGACCGAAGGGGCGACCGCGGTGATGGATCTTCCGCCGGAATGGTGCGAGCCGGTCGAGGTCATGGCCGGCGCGGCGGTCGCGCTCGCCTCGTGTGACCCCGGACTGGGGAACGGCCTCGTCGTGCGATCGGGCGCGTACCTTCGCTCGAAGGGCCGCGCGTGACGGTCGCGCTCGTCACCGGCGGGGGGAGCGGCATTGGTCAGGCGACCGCGCGCCTGCTCGCCGAACGCGGCGCCCAGGTGCTCGTCGCCGACGTGGATGCCGCCGCAGCCGCCGCGACCGCGTCGGAGATCGGACCGGCCGCGGTCGCATTCACGGTCGACGTCGCCGACGACGCGTCGGTGGAGGCGATGGTCGCGTGCGCGGTCGCAACCTTCGGCGGGCTCGACTGGGCTTGCAACATCGCCGGAATCGCGCCCGATCCGAAGCCGTTCGTCGAGCACTCACCCGCCGACTGGCAACGCACGATCGACGTCGATCTGAGCGGCGTCTTCTACTGCATGCAGCACGAATTGCGCCGGATGTTGGAGCAGGGTCGCGGCGGGGCGATCGTGAACATGTCGTCGGGTGCGGGCGTGGTTCCCGCTCCCGGGCAACCGCAGTACACCGCGGCCAAACACGGTGTGCTCGGCCTCACGAAGCAGGCGGCCCAGGAGTACGCGAGCGCCGGGATCCGGGTGAATGCGGTGCTCCCGGGGCAGACGGAGACCGGACCCATGCGCGCGTACCTCGACGCGATGCCCGACGGGGGCGAGCGGATGCTCCGCCGGCTGCCCATGAAGCGGATGGCGACGCCACTCGAGATCGCACAGGCCGTCGTATGGCTGTGTTCCGACGATGCCGGCTATGTCAACGGAGATTCCCTCGTGGTCGACGGCGGCCTCATCACGCGGTGACAGACTGACACGATGTCGTCCACCGTCGTCGCCGCAACGCTGTTGTCGTTGGCGACCGCGCTCTTCTACGCGATCAGCAACGTCCTGGAACTGATCGAAGCCGAGAAGGTTCCCGACGAGTTCTCGATGCGTCCCGGCCTCGTGCTGCGTCTCTTGCGAGAGCCGCGGTGGCTGCTCGGTCTGGCCTCCGACTTCGGGGGCTACATCTGTCATGCGGCCGCGCTCGGGCTGGCCACCGTCGTGTTCGTCGAACCGATCCTCGCCACCGGGATCCTCATGTCGCTGTTCATCGGGGCCGCATTTGTGCACCGGCCGGTCGTTCGCAGCGACTGGATCGCGGCGGGCGTGTTGTCGGTCGGGCTTGCGCTCTTCCTGTACGAGGTCTCACCGACGGGCGGTCGCCAGATCGCGCGCACGCGCGAGTGGATGATCGCAGGGCCGAGCGCGATTGCCGCAATCGTGCTCTGTATGGCGCTCGGCCGCGCGACCCGGGGACGACCCCGCGCCGCGCTGCTCGGCGTGGCGGCCGGAATCTCGTTCGGCGTGTCCGCGTTGCTGACCAAGGCCCTGGTGCACTACCTCGGGGAGGGGATCTTCGCGTGGATCCCGCACTGGCAGCCCTATGCCCTCGCGGTCTCGGCGATCGGTGGAGTCATCGTCGCCCAGAGCCGCGCTTCAGACGGGCGCTCTGGGCACTGCTGTCGGAGCGATCGAGGCGATGAGCGTCATCTCGGGATCGCTGTTCGGACTGTTTCTGCTCGACGAGCGCGTCGGCGCACACACCCCGTTCGAGATCTTCGCCGTCGTGGTGTCGATCGCCGCCATTCTCGGCGGGATCGTCAAGCTCGCGAACTCCGAAGAGCGCGTGCTCGGCGCGCCGAGTGCGCAATCAGGGCCGGCGTAGACACCAGCGGGCCCAGTACAACCCGAAGCCGGTGAGCGCGAGCTGCCCGGCGCCGTAGAGCGGGCTACGCATGGTCGTGTAGGTCGCGATCGAGATCACGGCCGCGATCGAATACACGACCGCGAGCGTCACGCGGCCCTGCGGCGCAAACAGCAGCCAGCCGCGCTCGGTCGGCCATGGTCGTCAGACTACGCCCGGCCGTCGGGACGGGCCGCCTCCGGAACCCATGACGGCGCGCGCTTCTCGATGAACGCGGTGAAGCCCTCGACCACCTCGTCGCCGTGCACCGACTCGTCGAACGTGATCCGGTCGACCACGCCGTAGCGTGCATTCATCAGTCGCTTCAGCGCGACGCGTGCCCGCGGCGCCGCGTGCATCAGCTCGCGAACCACCTCCTCGGTGGTGGGGACCAGCTGTTCGTGGGGCACCACCCGGGCGACGAGCCCGTGGCGTTCGGCCTCGTGTGCCGTGAGGCGGCGGCCGGTGAAGAGCATGTCGCGCGCGAGGGCGATGCCGACGTGTTCGGGGAGGATCGCGGCGTGGTAGGCGTCGGCGACCCCGCGCCGCAACTCCGGCGCGCCGAAGACGGCGCGCTCGCTCGCGATGGCGATGTCGGAGAGCATCGTGATCAGCAATCCGCCGCCCATGCACAGCCCGTTGACGGCCGCGATCACCGGCTTGCGGGAGTCGCGGATGGAGTCGAAAGGCACCGCGCCGGTTCCGAGCAGCTCGCCGATGTTGATGTCGCCGTCGTCGTGCTGACCGCCGAGCTCGCCGCCGGGCGCGAAGACGTCGCCCGTGCCGGTGACGACCAGCGCGTGCAGGGAGCGGGAGGCATTGACCCGGTCGACGGCGCGCCGGATGCCGAAGTACATGTTCGAGGTCAGCGCGTTCTTGCGTTCGGGCCGGTTGATCGTCACCCAGGCGGTCGCACCCCGCTCCTCCCACTGCAGGAACCGCGAACCGAGGTCGACGTCGTTGGCCATGCCCCTGGTTAGCCTTCGCGGGTGGTCCGGTTCAACCCGTACAGCTATGAGTTCCACGACGACCCGTTCCCCGTGTACCGCGCCCTGCGCGACGACGCTCCCGCCTACCACGACGACGACCTCGGCTTCTGGGCATTGTCCCGGTACGACGACGTCGTCCGGGCGCTGCACGATCCCGAGACCTACTGCTCCCGTTTCGGCATCACGCTGGAGGCGAGCAACCCGCTCCCGATGATGCTGACCACTGACCCTCCCGATCACACCGCGTTGCGCCGGTTAGTGAGCCGGGCCTTCACACCCCGCCGCGTCGCCGACCTGGAACCCGACATCCGCGCGCTGTCCACGAGCTACCTCGACGGGTTCCGCGAGCGACCGGCGCCGGACCTCATCGCCGACTACGCGGCGACGCTCCCGATGGACGTCATTTCCCGCCTGCTCGGCGTCCCCGACGGCGACCAGGAGCAGTTGCGCAAATGGAGCGACGCACTACTGCACCGCGAGGAGGGCGCGATGGACGTCACCCCCGTCGGCATCGATGCCGCCTACCAGCTCTACAAGTACTTCTCCGCGTTCGTCGCCGATCGCCGGCGCGATCCCGGTGCCGACGATCTCGCGGCCGCGCTCGTCGCGGCCGAGAGCGATGGTGAGCATCTCACCGACGAGCAGGTCGTCGGCTTCCTCTTCTTGTTGATCATCGCCGGCAACGAGACGACTACGAAGCTCTTCGGCAACTGCCTTCTCGCGCTGCAGCGGTTCCCGGAGCAGCGGGCGAAGGTGCTCGCCGACCGCGGCCGCATTCCCGATGCCGTCGAGGAGATTCTCCGCTACGAAGGCTCGACCCAGGTCATGGCCCGGACGTTGACGCGCGACGTCGCCGTGCACGGTGAGACGATGCCCGAGGGCGACAAGGTGCTGCTGCTGCTCGGTTCGGGCAACCGCGACGAGCGGGTGTGGGAGCGCGCCGACGAGTACGACATCGATCGCTCCTGGCCCACGCACCATCTCGCGTTCGGCCACGGCATCCACGTGTGTCTGGGCGCGGCGCTCGCGCGCCTCGAGATGCGCGTCAGTCTCGAGGAGTTCCTGACCCGCCATCCCCGCTACGAGATCGACGAGGCCGGGCTCGAGCGCGTGCACTCGGGCAACGTGCGCGGCTACTCCAGGATGCCCGCCCGGCTGTGAGCGCCGCCCCGTGAGTGGTATCGACGAGATCGTGGCGCTCGTCCACGAGTACGCGTTCCTCCTCGACGGTGGCGATCTCGACGGCGTCGCCGCCCTGTTCGCGAACGCGGAGCTGCGGTCGACGCGCTCCGAACGTGTGCGCCGTGGCGCAGTCGAAGCGCGCGCGATCTACGACCCGGTGATCATCTACGACGACGGTACGCCCCGCACGATGCACCAACTCACGAACGTGACAGTTGAGATCGAGGGTGACCGGGCCCGGGCCCGGACCTATTTCACGGTGCTCCAGGTCACGAACCAGGGCCTGCATCCGATCCTCGGCGGCGAGTACCGAGATCGCTTCGGCCGCATCGACGGACGGTGGCGGTTCATCGAGCGCGTCTTCGACCCCCGGCTCGTTGGTGACCTCTCCGGTCACATGCGCGCTTGAACGCCCGCGAGCGGCATCCCGCCGACCTCCTCCGGCTGACGCTCGGAGTTGCCGTGTTCGTCGCGGGGGCGGGGGTCGCGCGCATGCACGGGCTCACGAAGCTCGAGGTCGACTGTTTCCGGTTCGTCAACGACCTTCCCGAAGGTTTCCGCATCCCGTTCGAGACGGTGATGCAAATCGGCACCTTCACCGGTGTTCTCCTGGTCGCGGGGGTGGCTCTCGCGTTCCGCCGGTGGTGGACGGGTCTGTCGGTGCTCGTCGCGGGGAGCTTCGCCGCCGTCGGTGCGCACGTGTTGCGCGATGTCGTGCAGCGCGGCCGCCCCCTCGACCTCCTCACTCGCGTCAACGTGCGGGGTCCGCGGATGACCGGCTTCGGCTTTCCCTCGGGGCACACGAGCGTCGCGACCGCGCTCATCGCCGCGCTCGCGCCGAGCCTGCCCCGCCCCGCGCGCCGTGCAGTATGGACCTTGGCGGCGCTGGTCGCGATCGCGCGGATCTACGTCGGCGCCCATCTCCCACTCGACGTGGTCGGTGGCTTCGCGTTCGGCTCCGCCGTCGGTTCGCTCGTCAACCTCGCGTTCGGGGCGCCGACCCGGGCGCTCGACATCGCGGTCGTGCAGCGCGTGCTTCGCAACGGGCATTTCCCCGTCGAACAGCTGACGCCGGTGACCGTGCACGGCCGCAACGCGACGCCATGCGTCGCGGTCGCTGCCGACGGGACAGAAGTGTTCGTCAAGGCCATCGACCGCGACCGACGCGATGCGGACCTACTTGTCACCGTCGCTCGCTGTCTCGCATTCCGGCACATCGAGGACGAAGCGCCGTTCGCTACCGCCAAACAGCGAGTCGAGCGCGAGGCGCTCGTTGCGTCGCTCGCGGCCGACGCCGGCGCACGCGCGGCGCGTCCCGTGACGATCGTGTCCGAGCACGCGGGGGCGAGTGCGCTCGTGCTCGCTCGTATCCACGGCGCGTCGATCGGCGAGGACGCCGCCCCCACCCTCGACGACGGGACCCTGGCCGCGGTGTGGCACGAGGTGTGGTGCCTGCAGACGGCCCGGCTCGCCCATCGCCACCTCAGCCTGCACAACGTCATGCTCGACGAGCACGGGCAGCCCTGGATCGTCGACTTCGGGTACGGCGAGGTCGGCGCGAGCGACCGGGCCCTGGCCCAGGACGTGGCCGAGATGACGGCTTCGTTCGCGCTCGTCGTGGGCGCCCAACGGTCGGTCGATGCCGCGGTCGCGGCGCTCGGAAAGCCCGCCGTGGTCGACGCGCTCCCGCTGCTGCAGCCGCTCGCGCTGGCCACCGAGACCCGCCGAGCACTGCACCGGCACAAAGGTCTCCTCGACGACGTCCGCAACCGTGCCGCCGACTCGGTCGGAGCGGAGCACGTCAAGCTCGAACCGCTCACGCGTGTCCGCCCGCGTTCGGTCCTCACGCTCGCGTGCCTGCTCGTCGCCACGTACCTGCTGCTGCCCCAGGTGGGCGAGTTCCATCGAACCCTGGACGCGACGCGCCACGCGGAGACGGGCTGGCTCGTCCTGGCCCTGTTGACGGGCGCGGGCACATTCCTGGCCGCTGCACTCTCACTATCGGGCGCGGTGCTGGTTCCCCTGGCGTACGGGCGCACCTTCGTCACGCAACTCGCGAGCAGTTTCAGCAACAAGATCACGCCGGCCGGTCTGGGCGGGTTGGGTGTCAACGTGCGCTATCTGGAACGCAGCGGTGTGGCGAAGAGCGACGCGGTCGGTGCCGTCGCGCTGAACGGCACGGTCGGGTTCGTAGTGCATGTCGTCGCGCTCGTGCTCAGTGCCACGCTCGTGAGTCACACGGGTCTTCCGCATGTGCACCTTCCGAGCGGGTGGGCGCTCCTCGTCGTGGTGGCCGTGCTGTCGTCGGTCGTGGGTGTCGTGCTCGAGACGTCGTTCGGTCGCAAGCACGTCCTCCTGCCCACCGAACGGACGGCGCGCGACCTCCTCGCCGTCGTCCGCCGCCCGAACAAGGCCTTCCAGATGTTCGGTGGTGCGCTGCTGGTGCTGGCGTCGTACGTGCTGGCGCTCGGCTTCTCGCTCACCGCCTTCCATGCCGACGCCTCGTGGCTCGACGTGACGGCGGTGTACCTGGGGGGCAGCGCGGTCGCCTCGGCCGCGCCCACACCGGGGAAGGTCGGCGCGATGGAGGCCGCGCTCATCGCCGGGCTGACCGGGGTCGGGATCACCAGCGGACCGGCGGTGGCGGGCGTCCTCGCCTTTCGGCTCGCGACGTTCTGGATACCGATCATTCCCGGTTACCTTGCCTTCCGTAGCCTGACCCGACGGGATCTGCTGTGAACCAAGGGAGTGACGCTTGAGCAACCAACCGACGCTCGTGGTGCTCGGCGCCTCGGGCGATCTCGCCGCCCGCCTGCTGTTCCCGGCGCTCCTCTCGCTCGAGTACCGCGAGCGCCTCGAGGACCTGAAGATCATCGGGTACGCGCGTCAGGAGTGGACGACCGAGGAGTTCCACGAGAACCTGCGCGCCGCAATCGACATGAGCGTCGTCGACGTCGACAAGAAGTACTTCGAGCGGTTCATCGATCGCATCGAGTTCCACGGCGGCGACATCTCGGTCGCGTCGCTGCGCGGGCTCAAGACGGTGCTCGACGGTCCCGCCATCTTCTACCTCGCGCTCCCGCCCGGAGTCTTTGCCGACGCGGCCGAGAAGATCGCAAAAGCCGGCCTCGCCGACGAGACGACGGGATACCGGCGACTCGTCATCGAGAAGCCGTTCGGCACCGACCTCGAGACCGCGCTCGTGCTCAACGAACAACTCCACAGTCACTGGCGTGAAGACCAGATCTTCCGGATCGACCATTTCCTCGGCAAGGAGACGGTGCAGAACATGCTCGTGTTCCGGTTCGCGAACCGGTTCATCGAGCCGGTGCTGAACTCGGGTCACGTCGACGAGATCCAGATAACCGTCGCCGAGACCCTCGGCGTGGAGGGTCGGTCGCGCTACTACGACGGCATCGGGGCGCTGCGCGACATGGTGCAGAACCATCTGATCCAGATGCTCACCTTCGCGACGATGGAGCCCCCAGCACTCTGGGACGCGGAGATGATCCGCGACCACAAGGTCGAGGTGCTGAAGTCGGTCCAACGGATGGATCCCGACGTCGACACGGTGCGCGGCCAGTACACCGCCGGGCTCGTCGATGGTCAGCCGCGTATCGCGTACCGCGCCGAGCCCGGCGTCGACCCGGTCTCGCATACCGACACGTTCGCCGCGGTTCGGCTCCACGTCGACACGTGGCGGTGGGAGGGCATCCCGGTGCTGCTGCGCTCGGGGAAGCGACTCGCCGCGAAGGCACACGAGGTCGTGTTCCGGTTCCGGGAGCCGCCGACGCGCCTGTTCCGACACACGCCGCTCGAGCACGCCCAACCGAACTGGCTGGTCTTCCGCATGAGCCCGGCCGAGTGCACGGAGCTCGTGGTCCGCACCAAACAACCGGGGCTCGAGTTGGAGTCGCGCGAGTCGGTACTCCGAGCCGACTACGCCTCCGTCGACGATCACGAGGCAAGCGCGTACGAGTCGTTGCTCCTCGACGTGCTGGAAGGCGACCACACGCCCTTCTTGCGTTTCGACGAGGTGGAGTGGTCGTGGCGCATCGTCGACCCGGTGATGAAGTCCTGGGACCGGGGCGCACCCGAGGACTACGTCGCCGGGAGTGACGGGCCGGCAGGTCAGCACCGGTTCCTCGATCCCGGCCACTACTGGCGGCCCCTCCTGAACCCCTCCTCCTGAACTCCTCCTCCTGACGCTTCGCCTGCACGCGAGACCTTGAACCGGTCCGCCGGATCGGGAACGATTTCGCCGATAACCCTCTTGGGTAGGAGCACCGAACTCGTCGCCATCAGGAGGTGGCCGTGCAGGTCCGAGAACGTACCGTCAACCCCGATCGTGATCTTTCGCCCTCGCCGCCCTCCGGCCTCGCGGCGGCCATCGCCGGGTTCCTCGGCACGCAGATCCCCATTCCGCTCGAGTGCTACGACGGCAGCCGGCTCGGCCCGGCCGATGGCGACACCCGGATCGTCGTGCGTTCGCCGAAGGCGCTGAGGTACGTGCTCACCGGCCCGGGCGAGATCGGATTCGCACGCGCGTACGTCGCGGGTGAGGTCGACGTCGAAGGCGACATCTTCGAAGCTCTGACCTTGCGCGACAACCTTCCTGATGTGAAGGTCACCCCACGCGAATGGCTCCTGCTCGCGCGCGCGGCCGGGGTCGAGGGTCTGCGGCCACTCCCGCCGCCGCCCGAGGAGATCCGTCAACGTGGCCGCCGGCACAGCAAGGAGCGCGACGCGGCCGCGATCGCGCACCACTACGACGTCTCGAACGAGTTCTACCGCATCGTCTTGGGCCCCTCGATGACGTATTCGTGCGCGGTCTTCGCCGGACCCGACACGACACTCGAGGCCGCGCAGGTCGCCAAGTACGAACTGGTCAGCCGCAAGTTGGGACTACGGCCTGGTATGCGACTCCTCGACGTCGGCTGTGGCTGGGGCGGCATGGCGATCCACGCCGCGCGCGAGCACGGCGTCTCCGCAGTCGGCGTCACGTTGTCGAACCACCAGGCGGAGTGGGCACGGGCCGCGGTTCGGGAGGCCGGTCTCGAGGATCGGGTCGAGATCCGCGTCCAGGACTACCGCGACATCGCCGACGGACCGTTCGACGCGATCAGCTCGATCGGGATGTTCGAGCACGTCGGCGCGGCCCGGCTCGACGAGTACTTCTCCCGGCTCTACGGCCTCTTGCGGCCCGGCGGCCGGGTGCTCAACCACGGCATCGCCCGCCGGCCCGGGTCATCGCCCGCGTTCGCGCGGCGCGGCTTCATCGACCGCTACGTGTTCCCCGACGGCGAGCTGCACGAGGTCGGCTCGGTCGTGTCCCGCATCCAGAGGGCGGGCTTCGAGGCCCGCAACGTCGAGGGCCTCCGCGAGCAGTACCGCGCAGACCCTGCGCCGATGGGTCGCGAACCTGGAGGAGCACTGGGAGGAGGCGGTGCAGCTCGTCGGGGTCGGTCGGGCGCGTGTGTGGCGCCTGTACATGGCCGCGTCGGCGATCAACTTCGAAGGTGACCGCACCCACATCTTCCAGGTGCTCGCGGTGAAGGACGACGACGACGGCCGCAGCGACATGCCCTGGCGCCCCGACTGGTAAGGAGGCTAGGGCTTCTTCTCGTCGTGGCCGCCGAACTGCTTGCGCATCGCGGAGAGCATCTTGTTCGTGTAGTCGGCGGTGCCCTGGGAGATGAAGCGGTCCATCAGCGCGGTCGCGATCACCGGGGCGGGGACCCCTTCGTCGATCGCGGCCATGAGCGTCCACCGGCCTTCGCCCGAGTCGCTGACCCGGCCGCCGAACTCCGCGAGCTCGGGCGATTCGTGCAGCGCGACCGCGGTCAGGTCGAGCAGCCACGACGCCACGACGCTGCCGCGCCGCCAGACCTCGGCGACCTTGGGGATGTCGAGGTCGTATTGGTAGAGCTCGGGATGGGCGAGCGGCGCGGTCTCCGCGTCGGCGGGCCGGTCGACCGCGCCCATGTTCGGCGTGGTGCAGGATCGTGAGCCCCTCCGCGTACGCGGCCATGAGCGCGTACTCGATCCCGTTGTGCACCATCTTCACGAAGTGGCCGGCGCCCGCGGGTCCGCAGTGCAGGTAGCCCAGCTCTTCGGGCGCGGGATCGCCGTCGCGCCCGAGCGTGCGTTCGACCGTGCCCGTGCCCGGCGCGAGCGCGCGGAAGATCGGGTCGAGCCGCTGCACGGCCGAGTCCGGTCCGCCGATCATCAGACAGAAGCCGCGTTCGCGCCCGAAGACGCCGCCACTCGTCCCGCAGTCGATGAAGTCGATGCCGAGCTTCGCCAGTGACTTCGAGCGAGCGATGTCGTCGACGTAGTGCGAGTTCCCGCCGTCGATGATCGCGTCGCCTGCCGACAGGTGCGTCGCGGTGTCGTCGACGACCCGACCGGTCACGCCCGCGGGCACCATCAGCCAGATCGCACGCGGCGCGCGTCAGCTTGGCGGCCATGTCGGCGGCCGAGCCGGCGGCGATCGCGCCATCGGCTACGAGCGCATCGACTGCGTGCTTGTCGTGGTCGTACACGACGCACTCGTGCCCGGCGGCCATCGACCGGCGGACGAGGTTCGCGCCCATGCGACCGAGTCCGATCATTCCGAGCTGCATCTCAACTCCTGTCAGCGGTCAGAGCGGGTACGTGTTCGCTCGCGGCGAGCGCGGCGCCGACGATGCCCGCGAGGTTGCCGAGCTCGGCGATGCGTACCTCGCACCCGGGATCGACGCGGTCGAGGAACTTGTCGGCATGCTTGACGATGCCGCCGCCGACGACGATGAGCTCGGGCCACACGATCTCGTGGAGTTGGGTGAGGTACTTGTCGAGGCGACGCGTCCAGCGCTTCCAGAGCAGGCCTTCGGTGGTACGGGTCGCGTCCGAAAGCCAGGTGTCGACGAAGTGGCTGTTCACGAAGATATGGCCGAGCTCGCTGTTGGGGACCAACACGCCGTCGCTGATGAGCGCGGTGCCGACGCCGGTACCGATCGTCACCATGGCGACCACGCCGCGATGGCCCCGAGCGGCTCCGAAACGCGACTCCGCAACGCCCGCCGCGTCGGCGTCGTTGAGCACGACGCACGGTCGGTCGGTCGCCCGAGAGAACACCGTCGCGGCGTGGGCCCCGATCCACGACTTGTCGATGTTGGTGGCCGTACGGACCTCGCCGTGCCTCACCACAGCCGGGAGCGTGCAGCCGATCGCACCCCTCCCCGGGAAGTGGTGCACGAGTCCCGGCCACAGAGTTGGCGATCGCGGCCGGGGTCGGCGGCTGCGGCGTCTCCACCCGGACCCGACCCGTCGCCTGACCGGTGTCGAGGTCGACGAGCGCTGCCTTCACCCCGGAGCCACCGACATCGACTCCAACGAGCGCACGCGTGCCGATCACGGTCGTCATCTGCAACGAAGCTACCTGCTCGGCGACTAGCTTCCCGACAGTGTCGCGGCTCGAGGACTACGCACTCCTGGGTGACCGGCGGACGGCGGCGCTCGTCTCCCGGGGCGGTTCCGTCGACTGGTGGTGCACGCCCCGGTTCGACGCGCCCGCGTGCTTCGCCGGTCTGCTCGGCACGTCCGACCATGGCCGGTTCCTGATCGCGCCGAGCGGCGCTGCGAACGCCGCTCCGAACGAGCCCGGGCCCGTGCAGACGACCCGTCGGTATCTGCCGGGCACGATGGTCCTCGAGACCGAGCACACGACGCCGACCGGGCGCGTGCGAGTCGTCGACTGCCTGGCCCTCGGTCACCGGCAGCCGCTGCTCGTCCGGCTGGTCGAAGGGTTGGACGGTACCGTCGACATGACGGTCGAGCTGATCGTGCGTTTCGACTACGGCTCGATCGTCCCGTGGGTACGTCGCGTCGATGATCGTTGGCGCGCGATCGCGGGCCCGGAAGGTCTCGAGCTCTTCACGCCGTTGCAGTTGCACGGTCACGGCAACACGTCGAGTGCGAAGTTCACCGTCGCCGCGGGGGAGCAGGTCCCGTTCGTGCTCGGCTGGTTCCCGTCGTCGGAGCCGCGGCGGGTTCCCGACGACGCGCCGGCGCTCGTCGACGACACCGCCGCGCACTGGCGCCGGTGGTCGGCGCGGTGTCAGTACTCGGGCGAGTGGCGCGAGCCCGTGTTGCGGTCGTTGCTCACGCTCGAGGCGCTGACGTTCGAGGCGACGGGTGGCATCGTCGCCGCGCCCACGACTTCGCTGCCCGAGAGCATTCACGGCTCGCGCAACTGGGACTACCGCTACTGCTGGGTGCGCGACGCGACCTTGACGCTCGAGGCCTTCCTCATCGGTGGCTACGACCACGAGGCGTTGCGTTGGCGCGAGTGGCTCCTGCGCGCCGCGGCCGGTGATCCCGAGATGTTGCAAACGATGTACGGCGTCGGCGGCGAGCGGCGCCTCACCGAGCTCGAGCTCGAATGGCTGCCCGGTTTCGAAGGTTCGAGCCCGGTGCGTACCGGCAACGGCGCGCACTCACAACTCCAGCTCGACGTGTACGGAGAGCTGCTCGACGTCCTCTGGCAGGCGACGCGGGCCGGCACACCGCCGAGCTCGAACTCGTGGTCGCTCGCGACGTTGCTGCTCGACGTACTGGAGCGGCGTTGGCGCGAGCCCGACGAGGGCATCTGGGAGGTGCGCGGCCCGCGCCGGCACTTCACGCACTCGAAGGTGCTGTGCTGGGTGGCGTTCGACCGCGCGATCGCGATGGTCGAACAGGCCGGATACGTTGGGCCGGTCGAGCGGTGGCGGGAGATCCGCGACGAGATCCACGCCGAGGTGTGCGAGAAGGGTTACGACGAGACCATCGGCGCGTTCACGCAGTGCTTTGGTTCGAACGAGCTCGATGCCTCCGTGCTCATGATCCCACTCGTCGGGTTCCTTCCGGGCGACGACCCGCGCGTGCGGTCGACCGTCGATGTGGTCAACGCCGAGCTCACGCGCGACGGTCTCGTCGTGCGCTACCTCCCGACCGACGCCGGCGTCGACGGCATCGGAGAGCCCGAAGGGGTCTTCCTTCCGTGCAGCTTCTGGATGGTCGAGGCGCTCATGCTCTCCGGCCGCCGGGACGAGGCGATGGAGCTGTTCGAGCGGCTCTTGACCCTGGCGAACGACCTCGGCCTGTTCGCGGAGGAGTACGACCCGGCCGCGCAGCGCTTCCTCGGCAATTACCCGCAGGCGTTCACGCACCTGGCGCTGGTCGCGGCCGCGCACACGCTCGCCCCGGATCGGTCGCCGCAGCAGGGCCGCCGGCGCGATTCGAGCACCGGCATCGCCCGGCCGTGATGTGATGACCGGGCCGGAATTCCGCTGACGTAACCTGCGGCCCATGGCGCTCGTCACGAACACGGTGAAGGGATCGTCCGCGCAACGCCTGCTGTTGCTCGTTCACGGCTACGGCGCGGACGAGCAGGATCTCGGCGGTCTCCTGCCCTACCTCGATCCCGAGGGACTGTTCGCCGCGGTCATGCCCCGGGCGCCGATCACGGCGCCCGGCACGCCGGGATACATGTGGTACGACATGGCCGCCGGCGGCGCCGACGTGACCGACCAGTTCGTCACTGCGCTCGGGGAGCTCGACTCCCTAGTCGACACACAGTGCGAGGCGCTCGGGCTCGCCCGTTCCGAAGCGATCTTCGGCGGCTTCTCTCAGGGCGGCGGCCTCGCGCTCGGCGCTCGGCTTGTTCTCCGCACCCGACGGATTGCCGCGCGTACGGCCGGCCGGCGTGCTCGCAATGAGCCCCGCCGCCATGACGGGCCCCATCGACGACGGCGCGCGGTCGGTGCCCGTGCTCGTCCAACACGGCAGCGACGACCCGATGATTCCGGTGCAGCGCTCGCGCGATCTCGCCCGCGATCTCCGCGACTTCGGCGTTCCCACCGTGTACCGCGAATACCCAATGGCGCACCAGGTCGCGCTCGAGGGGCTTCAGGACGCGCGCGCGTGGCTCGCCGACGTGACAACGGGCTCCGCTCCCGACGAGCCCGTGCCCGACGACCCGATCGAGCTGGTGCCGTCGGTGACGACCGCCCAGTGGGAACGGGAGGTGCTCCGTAGCGAGCTTCCCGTGATCGTCGACTTCTGGGCGCCCTGGTGCCAGCCGTGCCGGCAGGTCTCGCCGATCGTCGAGACCATCGCGGCGATGCGCACGTCGTCATACAAGGTCGTGAAGGTCAACATCGACGACGAGCCCGCGCTGGCCCAGCAGTACGACGTGCAGAGCATCCCGTTGATCGGCCTCTTCCGGAACGGCCGGCTCGAACGCAAGTCGCTCGGGCTCAAAGCCCGCCCGCAGCTCGAAGCCGAGCTCGGGATGCTCGTCATCCCCTGAGCCGGCGGCCGGGAGCTAATGCCGCTTGATCGCGTCGGAGACGTCGCGCAGGGTCGCGGCGATGGCGTCGGCGATCGAGTTTCCGGCGGTCTTCAGGTCGTCGCGCGATCGTGGGGTCGCGGAACGTGTCGCCGATCGTCGTGAAGCCGGCATCGAGCGCCTCGCTCAGCTGTCGGAGCGCGTCGGTCACGGTTTCCTTTTCGTCGCGACCGAACGCGGCGTTCGCGTCGAACCGGTCCTTGAGCTGCCGGCCCAGCTGACCGAAGCGCTCGCCGACCTCGTCCCACTTGTCCTTCGCTTCTGCCATTTCGTCCTCCCGAGGGTGGGAAAAGAGAGGCGTTACGGGCGGGAACCGGTCGACACGAGGTCGGGGCGGTAGATGCTGGCGTAGCGAACGAAGGCTCCGGTATGCGGTGCCTCGATCATCGTGCCGCCGCCGATGTACAAGCCGTCGTGGTGGTTCGACGGCCCCGACGACCCGAAGAACACGAGGTCACCCGGTTGGAGCTGCGTGATCGGGACCTTGGGGAACGAGGCCCATTGTGACTGGGAACCGTGCGACATGCCGACGCCACCCTGTGCCCAGGCCATCATCGTGAGGCCGGAACAGTCGAACGAGCCGGGACCGGTACCGGCGTACCTGTACGGCTTGCCGATCTGAGCCCGGGCGAAAGCGATCGCCGCCGCCGCTCCGCCGCTCGGTGCCGGAAGGTTTGCAGGCGCAGTACCGATGTCGGACGGGTTCGACGAGAAGCTCCGACCGCCACCGCTGTTGTTTCCCGCCTGCGCAGCCGCCGCCTGCGCGGCTGCGGCCTGCGCGGCTGCGGCCGCGTCGACGCGCGCCTTCTCGGCCTTGGCCTGGGCGACGAGGCGGTCCTGCTCGATCCGGTTGGCGAGCGTCTTGATATCGGACTTCGTGGTGCTGAGGAGATGTTGCAGCTTCGAGTTCGCGGCTTCGACCTGACGGCGGGCGTTGTCGGCGTCGGACTGGTGCTTTTCGGCCTCGGACTTCTGCTTCTGCAGGTCCTTTTCCTGGATCCCGAGCTGTTCGTCGAGGATGGTCAGCTGGCTGATCATCCGGTCGTCGGTCTCGGCCGCGGCGGCGCTGTACTTGGCCCGCGAACCGAGCTCCTGCACGCTCGACGCATTGATCCCGAGGGGGTCGCTGGTACCGGCGCCCATGTAGAGC
Organism: uncultured Actinomycetes bacterium; assembly: GCA_963761055.1. Lineage (GTDB taxonomy): Bacteria > Actinomycetota > Acidimicrobiia > IMCC26256 > PALSA-610 > PALSA-610. The sequence continues at coordinate 64,026 of CAVXFO010000004.1, forward strand.
AGGCGCGGCGCGGCCACCGAGGCGGGCGCGCAGCGCCGCTTCCTGGGCCCGGGCCGAAGCGACGCCGGCCTCGGCGGAGGCGATCTGGCGCTTGGCGTCGGCGACGGCGTTCTGCGCCTGGAGGTATTGCTCGTCGAGGACGTCGGCGCGGTTGGCGTTCGACTGGATCTGCGCCGCGAGTTGGCGGGCCTGCGCGGTCTTGGACGCGAGGTCGTTCTGCGGGGTCGCGCCCGCCGGAGTCGCGATTGCGGTCAGTCCGAGAGCCATACCGAGCGCCAAGCCCAGCGTCGTGAGGCGACGGGCCCGCGGGGTCCCACCGCCGCGGGTGGGGCTCGTGCTCCGCCGCGACATAGCCGCCGACCCTAGTCAACCGAGGGTCCCAACTGTCACATCCGCCCCGTTTGTGCAGGTCAGGACGGTACGGATCGTCGGGTTGACCGCAGCGTCAGCTGGCGACGGGCCAGCCCGAGGTCGGCCGCGGATCGCCCCGGCCGGACACGATCGGGGAGGTCCAGTGCTCGTGCTTGGCCACCTCGTCGGCGACCTTCTGCCATTCGCTCGGGCTCCAGCCCTGCGCCGCGGACACGAGCGAGGTGTCGAGGCGCAGGTGCACGAAGGCGGGCAGGCGCTCGAGGCCCAGGCTCCCGACGAAGGCGCGATCGGGGTCGCACCAGACGAGCCACCGGTCGATGTCGTCGCCGAGTATCCGCTTGGCGATGGCGGGCGTCGTCGGCACACACACGATCGTGCGGACGTCGCTGTCGCCGAAAGTCGCGAAGATGCGATCGATGACGGGTACGAACTGCGCGCCCTCGGGACGGTCCGGGAGGACGACGATCGCGAGGTTGAACACCGTCGCCCAATCGTCGAGCGTGCGGGTCCTGCCCGCGTAGCTCGTGATGGGTAGCAACGGATCCGGGTTCTTCGCCAAGTGACTTCGCTCTCTCGTGCGTGCTGGCCGAGAAGCTACTCGCCTCCCGCGCCCGACCCGGGAACGATCAGGCCTTAGGCTCCGGCGCATGGGATCGACGGTGAGATTTGCGAGCAACGGCGACCGCGTGGAGGGTTACCTGGCCGTCCCGGACTCGGGCGACGGTCCGGGCGTGATCGTCGTCCAGGAGTGGTGGGGACTCGTCCCCCAGATCCAGCAGGTGTGCGATCAGCTGGCCGCGGAGGGGTTCGTCGCCCTGGCGCCCGACCTCTACCACGGCGACATCGCCGAGCACACCGAGATCGACAAGGCCGGCCATCTCATGTCGACGCTGCCGATCGACATCGCGGCCCGCGACATGCTCGGCGCGGTCGACTACCTCCTCGCGCATCCGGGTGTCCGGGGCGACAAGGTCGGCGTCGTCGGTTTCTGCATGGGTGGGATGCTCGCCCTCGTGCTCGCGGCGAAGGGCGGCGACAAGATCGCCGCGGTCGCTCCCTACTACGGCGCGCCGCTCGGCGACGATCCGCCCGACTGGTCGAACCTGACCGCGGTCGTGCGCGGACACTTTGGCGGCGCCGACGATTTCTTTCCGGCCCCGGCCGTACAGGCGCTCGAACAGGAGTTGCAGGGTCTGGGCAAGGACGTCGTGTTCGCGATGCACGAAGGTGCCGGCCACGCGTTCACGAACGACGCCAACGTCTTCGGGACCTACGACGAGGATCTCACGGCCGAGACCTGGGCGACGACCGTCACGTTCCTCCACGACACGCTCGGCTGAGCGCCTGCGTCAGGCGCCGAGGGCTCGCAGCATCGAGGGCGGGATCTCGTCGCGACCCTGCGCGAGAAGTTGTGCGCGTTCGATGTTGATCGCGTCGCGCGGCTCGCGCTCGGGCCAGCTGTCCCACGGTCCGGGAGGGATCGAACCCGCTACGCAATAGCGGAGATACTCCTGGAGCACCCGCACTTCCGCCTCGCCACCGACCGGGCCGTGCCCGGGGACGATGATCTCCGCGAGCTCCGCCACCGCGTCGAGGACGTCGGCCCACGTCTTGCAGTCGCCCTGGAACGCGAGGGGCGTGACGCCGAAGAAGCAGAGGTCGCCCGCGAACAACACGTCGACGTCGGCGACGAGCGCCATCACATCGCCTTCGGTATGGCCGCTCGCGGGCAGCACTTCGATGCGGGGCGTGATCTCGGCGACGTCGGTGACGAGATGGGTCACGGGCCGCGTACCGATCTCGGCCAGCTCGTCGAACTCCTCGGCGAACGCGGGCATGAACGACTTGTACGCCGCGACCGGCATCTCGCCGTCGAGGAGCTCGCTCGTTTGGGGTGATCCCAGCACCGAGGCCGTCGGGAAGGCGCGGGTGCCGCCGACATGGTCGACGTGCGCGTGCGTGAGGACGAGCCGGCGCACCGATCCGCCGAGCTTGGCGACCGCCGCCGCGAACGGTTCCCACTGCGACGGGACCATGAGTGTGTCGATCACCGTCAAGCCGTCGTCGTCGGCGATGACGCCGGCGTTGCTCACGCCCGATTCGCCGCCCGGCTGCAACCAGACCCACACGCCCTCGGCGATCTCGTGCAGCGTGTTGGTCGGCATCTCGGTCACGATCCGACCTTACCCAGCCCCGACCTCGGCGCGATCGAACGCCGCGCCGCTGCTCCCCGCGCCGTTCAGGCGATGACGCCCGTCACTTCGTCGGCGGCCCCGCGAGCTCCGGCGCGTCCGCCGGGGGCTTCGCGGTTGGGCAGGGGTTGCTGTGGGCATTTAGCCTGGTGACATGTCAGAACGCTCCCGCAGCCTGCCCCGCCGGTCGTGCCTCTCGGTACCGGGTTCCAGCGAGAAGATGATGGCCAAAGCCCCCGGGCTCGGCGCCGACATGGTCTTCCTCGACCTCGAGGACGCGGTCGCGCCGATGGAGAAGCCGGCGGCGCGCGGCAAGATCGTCAAGGCGATCAACGACCTCGACTGGGGCGAGACGGTGTTGTGCGTGCGGGTCAACGCGTGGGACACCGAGTGGACGTACCGCGACGTCATCGAGGTCGTCGAGGGCGCGGGCGAGCGGCTCGACGAGCTCATGCTCCCCAAGGTCGAGAACGCGGCGCAGGTGCAGGCGCTCGACATGTTGTTGACCCAGATCGAGAAATCGACCGGACGTCGATCACGTGTCGGTATCGAGGCCCAGATCGAAACCGCGCGCGGTTTGATCAACGTCGACGAGATCTGCGGCTCTTCGGACCGGCTCGAGACGATCATCTTCGGTCCGGCCGATTTTGCCGCGTCGACGGAGATGCCCGTGCTCACCGGCGGGGTGCAGATTCCCGAGTACCCGGGCGACCACTTCCACTACGTCTTCTCCCGCATCCTGATGGCGGGCCGCGCCAACGGGTTGCAGGTGATCGACGGTCCGTTCCTCAAGATCCGTGAGCTCGAGCAGCTGCGCGACTACGCGATGCGGCCGCGCATCCTCGGCTTCGACGGCAAGTGGGCGCTGCATCCCGACCAGGTGAAGGTCATCAACGAGGTCTTCACGCCGACGCAGGAGCAGTTCGACCGTGCGTTCGACATCCTCGAGGCGTACGAGAAGGCGACCACCGAAGGTGATCGCAAGGGCGCGGTCATGTTCGGCGACGAGATGATCGACGAGGCGAGCCGCAAGATGGCGAACAAGTTCGTCATGCGCGGCGAGCGCGCCGGAATGTCGCGCGGCGCCCAGTAAGACGTCGGTAGACTGCTCGATCGTGACGACCTCCTCGCCGACCGCACCGCGAATGTCGAGCCTCCCGACGTTCTGATCGCGCGGGCGCACGTCCATCGGACCGGTTCCCGCACGGGACCCGGAGGACTCCGATGGAAACGCTCTTCATCTCGACCGCAATTCCCTTCGTCAACGGCCCGCCGCACCTCGGCCATGCTCTCGAATTCGTGCAGGCCGACGTGCTCGCGCGCCACGCCCGCGCGCGCGGCGCGTCCGTCTACCTGCTGACCGGCACCGACGAGCACGCGGTGAAGAACGTACGCGCCGCGGCCGCGGCGGGGTACACGGTGTCGGAGTTCGTCGCTGCGAACGCGTTGCGTTTCCGCGAGCTGGCCGACGCCCTGGTCGTCTCGTACGACGACTTCATCCGGACCAGCGCGGACGAGAGGCACCGCCCCGCCGTCGAGGCGCTCTGGCGACGATCCGAGCTGCGCGGCGACCTCTACCGGGCCCGATACGAGGGTTCGTACTGCGCCGGTTGCGAGGAGTTCCGGGAGTCGCAGTGCGAGGAACACGACGGGCCGCTCGAAGCCGTCGCCGAGGAGAACTGGTTCTTCCGCCTCTCGCGGTACGCGCCGGTCATCCGGGAACTGATCGCCAGTGGTCGGCTGCGGATCGAGCCGGCTGAGCGCCGCAACGAGATCCTCGGGTTCCTCGCCGGAGAGGTTCGGGATCTCAGTGTGTCGCGGCCGCGGGTGCGCGTCGGCGACTGGGGGATCGGGGTTCCCGGCGACCCCGCGCAGTTGATCTACGTGTGGTTCGACGCGCTGGCGAACTATGTCGAGCGCGCCCGGCTTCGAGCGTTGGACCGCGGTGAGCTCGCGCCGGCACGTGATCGGCAAGGGCATCCTGCGCTTCCACGCGGTGATCTGGCCCGCGATCCTCTTGTCGGCCGACCTGCCGTTGCCCGACGAGATCCTGGTGCACGACTACGTGACCGCGGGCGGCCGCAAGATCGGTAAGTCGCTCGGCAACGCGATCGATCCGAATGCGCTGGTCGGCCGATTCGGCGCCGACGCGTTGCGATGGTGGTTCGCCCGTGAGGTGCCGCGCGTCGGCGAGACCGACTTCTCGGAGGCTCGACTCGTCGCGGCGGTCGACCGGGACCTCGCCCACGGGGTCGGGAACCTCGTGCAGCGGGTCGTCGCGTTGGCGGCCCTCGTCGGTACCGGACCAGCGGCATTGCAGTCGGGCGCGCCGCCGTTCGTCGACAGTGTCGCGTCGCTCCGTGCGGCCGTCGATCAGGCACTCGACCGGTTCGACCTTCGCCGGGCGTCCGGGGCCGTCGTCGACGCCGTCGGCGGGATCAACCGCTACCTCGAAGGCGCGCAACCGTGGTCGCTCGACGCGGGACGCGGCGCGCCCGATCGTCGAAAACGCGCTGTGGGCGACCGCTCGCGTCGTCGACGAGCTCACGCCGTTCGTTCCCGACCTCGCCGACCGGGCGCGCCACCGGTTGTCGACGCTGCAACCCGGCCCACCCCTCGTCGCGCGCTTCGGCGTTCCCCCCTCCTAGAACCCGAGCTGGTGGGGGATATCAGGAGGCCAGAGCGTTTTCGCAGAGTCGGCGGGCGATGACGCGCAGGCACAGAGTCTCGTCGGCGCCTTCGAAGATGGAGAGCACCCGGGCGTCGACGAAGAAGCGTGAGACGGGGAACTCCTCGGCGTAACCCATGCCGCCGTGCAGCTGCATGGCCTCGCGGGTGACCCACTCCGCGGCCCGGCATACGTAGGCCTTGACCATCGACGCTTCGAGGGTGCCCTCGCCCGCGGCCATCTTCCGCGCGACGTCGTACGAGAACTGTCGCCCGGCCTGGATGAGCGTGGCCATGCGGGCGAGCTTCGCCTTCGAGAGTTGGTACTCGAACACGGGGCGGCCGAACACCTTACGATCCTGCGCGTACGTCATCCCGGCTTCGAAGGCGGCTTGCATGAGACCGACCGCCCGCGCCGCGGTCTGCAGCCGGCCGTTCTCGAAGCCGGCCATCTGGAAGTAGAAACCGCGGCCGAGACCGCCCTCGCCGCCGATGAGGTTCTCGGCGGGAACGAACCAGTTGTCGAACGCGACCTCGTAGGAATGCATGCCGCGGTAGCCGATCGTGTCGATGGCGCGGCCTTCCATCTTCCCGCCCCGACCGTCGTCGAATGCGAAGGAGTGGCCCTCGGCGCGGGGCTTCTCCACGATCATCACCGAGAGCCCGCGGTGCGACTTCGACTTGTCGGGGTCGGTGCGGGCCAGGAGCATCAGGACGTCGGCGCGGCCCGCGAACGTGGCCCACGTCTTCACGCCGTTGACCGACCAGCCGCCGTCGGTCGGTGTGGCCGAGACCTTCACTCCGGCAACGTCGGAGCCGTAGTCGGGTTCGGTCACCATGATCCCGACCATCAACTCGCCGCTTGCGATGCGCGGGAGCCACGCTTGCTTCTGTTCCTCGGTGCCGCCGGCGACGAGCGCGCGTGTCAGGATCTCGGGCCGGGTGACGAGCGAACCGCCGATGCCGAGCGAACCGCGCGACAGCTCCTCGGTCGCGACGACCATACCGATGTAGTCGGATTCGCCACCGGTCGCGAACCCGTCGTACTCCTCGGGCACCGAGAGGCCGAACCCGCCGATCTCGGCCAGGCCCGCGATGATTTCCTCGGGAACGTCGGCGTTCGTGCGGTGCACGTGTTCGGCCGCGGGCCGGATCTTGTCGTCGGCGAATCGGCGGAACGTCTCGGCGACCAGCTCGAAGTCGGAGCCGAGGTGGGTCGGGCCCGTCCCCTGCTCCGCGCACCGGTCGGCCAGTGCCTCGAGGAACTCGGGCGCACGGTGCGCGGCAACGAAGTCGTGCGCGGGCGCGAGCACCGCGGGATCGACGCCCCAGAGCTGTTCGCGGCCGACGAGCCGACCGACGACGTCGGCCACGGCGTCGGCGACGAAGGCTCGTGCGAGCATCGACTCGACGTCACCCTTCTCGCCGTAGGTGCACATGACCCGGGCGGCCTCGACCGCGGCGGCCGCGTGCGCGAGGTCGTACGCGATGACCTGGTGCTCGTCGAGCTTGGCGACCGAGACCTTGCCGGCGTCGAGGCTCGCCCGCGCGAGATTGGAGACCGCGGTGTCGACGACGGTGGCCAGCAGGTCGACGGCCGCGACCGCGTCGTGATCTTGATCGGTGGTCATGCGCGCACGATACCGACCGGTAGCTCCCGCCGCCGCATGCGCGTGGGCCGGCCGCGCGGGCTACGGCTTGGCCGTCGTGACCGTCTTGCTCGCCGTGGTGGTGGGAGGGGTCGTCGGCTTCGCGCCGGTCGTCGGCGGCGCCGATGAGCTCGGAGTGGTCGCGGCGGTGGTGACGGAGACGTTCTGCGGCATGGATGTGGACGAGACCGTCGTCTCCGAGGAGTTGTTGTTCGAGGAGTTGTTGTTCGAGGAGTTGTTGTTCGAGGAGTTGTTGTTCGACGAGCCGTTCGAACCGGACTGATACCGCGAACGTGGCTTCGAGGTGCGCCCGGGCACGACCTCACCGCTACCGGGGGCGTTCGTCCAGCCGATCGGGTGCAGCAGGTCGGCCTGCTTGGTCAGCTGCCACCGGGCATCGATGAGGGAGAACACGGCCCGGGCGAGGTACTGGGCGCCGGCTTCGGTGAAGTGCACGCCGTCGGGGATACGGGCGGTGATCTGACCGCCGTTCTCGTCGAGGATGGTGCGCGAGTACCCGCCGTCGAGGTTCGAGAAGAGCTTGTAGGCGTCGAGATACGTGACGTCGGGCGACCGCTTCAGGGCCTCTTCGCGCATCAGTTCACCGAGGGCCTTGCCGCCCGGATCGAGATCACTCGGACCGAGCGTCGGCGGCCCGAGCCAGAAGACGGTCCGGTGGTTCGGGCCGACCAGCAGATCCATCATCCGGTCGATCTTGAGGCGGTAGGACGCCTCCCAGTCGGGAACGAGGTCGCCGTTGCTGTCGACGTTGTTGACGATCGAGGCGTCGTTGGTGCCGATGATGAACACAACCGCGTCGGGGTTGACGGACGTCATCTGCTCGCTCGCGCGCTGGTACCAGTTCCGGATGTCGTTGCTGTAGAGCCCGCTCGACGTCTTGTAGTCGAGCACGCTCGACACCACGCCGGTTGCTCCCACCTGGTCGCCCAGGGCGGGGCCGAACGAGCCGGCGAGAGAGTCGCCGCCGATCCAGAGCTTGAGCGGGTGCGCGTGGTCGAGCGTCCGCGTCGGCGGCACCGTGGCCGCCGGCGTCGGGACGAGGGTGCCCTCGGCGCCGAACGTGGAGGCGTCCGGTCCGGACTGCGGCGCCGCGTGGGCATCGGTGCCGCCGGAGTTCATCGCGTACGCGACCGCGCCGCCGATACCCGCGACCGCGACGATCACGGCCCCGACGATCAGCTGTGTACGGCGCCGGCGGCGCGACTCGAGCCGGGCGCGACGCGTCTTTGCGTCCGGGTCGGACGTCTCGGAGGGGGGCGTTCGAGTCATCGCGGGTCGCAGCGATGGTAGTTGGCCGCACCCCGCGACCCCTACGCGGTCCTCTCCGCACCGTCGGAACGTCCCAATTGGGCGCGGTAGAGCTCGGCGTAGATTTCCCCGCGGGCGAGGAGCTCGGTGTGCGTGCCCGACTCGACGATCCTTCCGGCATCGACCACGACGATGCGGTCGGCGTCGACGATCGTGGAGAGCCGGTGGGCAATGACGATCGCGGTGCGGCCGCGCAGGGCCTCGTCGAACGCACGCTGGATCGCCAGCTCCGACTCGGAGTCGAGGTGGGAGGTCGCCTCGTCGAGGATCACGATCGCCGGGTTCTTCAGCAGGAGCCGCGCGATCGCCAGGCGCTGCTTCTCGCCGCCCGACATCCGGTACCCGCGCTCTCCGACCACCGTGTCGAGGCCGTCCGGGAGCGACTCGACGAGGTCCCAGATCCGGGCCCGCTCGAGTGCCTCGCGGAGGTCTTCGTCGGTGGCTTCCGCCCGGGCGAAGCGGAGGTTGGCGCGGATCGTGTCGTGGAAGAGGTGCGGATCCTGGGGCACGAGACCCATGGCCGCGTGCAGCGACGCGAGCGTCAGGTCGCGGCACGTCGTGCCCGTCGATCCGCACCGAGCCCTCCACGACGTCGGCAACCCGGGGCACGAGCATCGCGATCGTCGTCTTGCCCGCTCCGGACGCGCCGACCAGGGCCACGGTCGCGCCCGGCTCGATGACGAGCGAGACGTCCCGCAACGTCCAGTCGCTGGGCTCCTCGGCGCCCGGGGTGTTGGGCGCTTCCAACGATTCGAGCGAGACCTCGCGTCCCGCCGGATGACGGAACCACACGTGGTCGAGCTCGATCCGCCCTTTGGGGTCGACAAGGTCGACGGCGCCGGGCCGGTCCGAGATGGCAGCCGGGAAGTCGATGACCTCGAACACCCGCTCGAACGAGACGAGCGCGGTCAAGACGTCGACCCGCGAGTTCGTGAGCTGCGCGAGGGGCTGGTAGATGAGCGCGACGTACGCCGTGAACGCAGCGAGGTCGCCGACAGTGATCGTGTGCGAGACCGCGAGGTTCCCGCCGATCCAGTACACGATCGCAGTGCCGAGGGCGGTAACGAGGCCGAGCGCCACCAGCAGGATCCGGCTGTACACCGCGGTGGTGACGCCGACGTCGCGCACGCGCCCTGCGCGGCTCGCGAACTCGTCGACTTCACGGTCGGGACGGCCGAACAGCTTGGCCAGCATCGCGCCCGCGACATTGAAGCGCTCGGCGGTGATGTTGTTCATCGCCGCGTTCTCCTGCATGCCCACCCGCGCGAGTTTCTGGATGCGCGGGCCGAGCAGGCGGGCCGGATAGATGAAGGCGGGCAACGCCACCAAGGTGAGCAGTGTGATCGGGGGGCTGAGCTTGAACATGATCGCGAGCGTGACGATCAGCTGGATGACGTTCTGCAGGACGGTGCCGAGTGTGTTCGTGACGGCTTGTTGTGCGCCGACGACGTCGTTGTTCAACCTCGATTGCAGCGCGCCCGTCTGCGTGCGCGTGAAGAAGGCGATCGGCATGCCCTGTACGTGGTCGAACAGCTTGACGCGCAGGTCGTAGATCAAACCTTCGCCGATGCGAGCCGAGTAGTAGCGCTGCGCCAGCGAGACCACTCCGTTGAAGAGCGCGAGACCGACGGCGCCGAGGGCGACCCACATGACGAGCCGCCGGTCGCCGTGCGGGACGGCTTCGTCGATCAAGACCTTGAGGAGCAACGGTGTGACGGCGGTGGCGATGGACCCGAGGACGACGGCGACGACGAACGCGATCAACGGGCGCCGGTACGGCTTGATGTACGTCCACACCCGGCGCATGACGACCCGGTCGATCCGGCGCTGACGGATCGCTTCGTCGCGCTGGAAGCCCATGATCGTGCGGTGATCCATCATCGGCGTTCGAGGGTACCGGCCTCGTCGCCCGTACCGGTTCGCTCCTAGCATCCGGCTCATGACGCACACAGATCCCGACGTACGCCGCGAGCTGATCGAGACGGTTCGGCGGTTCATGGCCCGGGAAGTGATCCCGGTCGCGAGCGAGATGGAGCACGGCGACACATATCCCGAGGCCATCGTCGAGCAGATGAAGGCACTGGGCCTGTTCGGGATCACGATCCCGGAGGCCTACGGCGGGCTCGGGCTCGACCTGCTCAGCTACATCGGGGTCGTCGAGGAGCTCGCGTACGGCTGGATGTCGCTGTCGGGGATCGTGAACACGCACACGATCGCCGCGCACCTCATCGTGCATCACGGCACCGAGGAACAAAAGCAGCACTTCCTGCCCCGCATGGCGAGTGGCGAGATCCGGGGCTGCCTCTCGCTCTCCGAGGCCGACGCGGGCAGCGACACCCGCAACCTCTCCTGCAAGGCGGTGCGCGACGGCGACGAGTACGTCGTCACCGGTACGAAGATGTGGGTCACCAACGGCGAGCGGGCGGGTGTCATCGCGCTCGCGGTCCGCACCGACGAGGGCATCTCGTGCCTCATCGTCGAAAAGGACCCGGGCCCGAAGTTCGAGGGCATCACGGTGAGCAGGAACATCGGGAAGCTCGGGTACAAAGGAATCGAGACCGTCGAGATGGTCTACGACGGTCATCGCGTGCCCGCGAGCGCCTTGCTCGGCGACCCCGGCCGTGGCCTCGGTTACATCCTCGGTGCGCTCGAGGTCGGTCGGATCAACATCGCGGCGCGGGCGTGTGGTGTTGCCCGGGCGGCCTTCGACGCCGCGGTCGCGTACGCACAGGAGCGACGCACAATGGGCAAGCCGATCGCCGAGCACCAGGCGATCCAGATGAAGATCGCCGACATGGCCACGAAGCTGGAAGCGGCGCGCCTGCTCACCAAGAGCGCCGCGGAGCGCAAGCAGGCAGGGGAGCGTGCCGACGTCGAAGCCGGCATGGCGAAACTCTTCGCGAGCGAGACGGCCTTCGAGATCGCGACGGAGACGCTGCGCATCCACGGCGGCGTCGGCTACACGACGGAGCTCCCGGTCGAGCGCTACTACCGCGACGCTCCGCTGATGATCATCGGCGAGGGCACGAACGAGATCCAGCGCCTCGTCATCGCGCGCGGGATCTTCGCTCGGGCCTCGGGCCAGACGCCTCGGTAGCCTCGCGGCCATGACTGTCTACGAGCGCCCCTTCGGCCGCTACTTCGAAGACTTCGAGCCCGGCGACGTGTACAAGCACTGGCCCGGCAAGACCATCACCGAGTTCGACGACCATCTCTTTTGCATGATGACGATGAACCATCATCCGCTGCACACCGATGCCTTCTTCGCCGAACGCCAGACGCAGTTCGGCAAGAACGTCGTGGTCGGCAACCTCGTCTATTCGCTGGTATTGGGGATGTCGGTCCCGGACGTCAGCGGCGTGGCCATCGCGAACCTCGAGGTCGAGTCGCTGCAGCACAAGAAGCCGACGTTCCACGGCGACACCATCTACGCCGAGACGAAGGTGCTCGGCAAGAAGGAGTCGAAGAGCAAGGACGACCGGGGCGTCGTGTCGGTCGAGACCCGGGGTTTCAACCAGCGGGGCGAGGAAGTGTGTTACTTCCGGCGCAGCGTCATGATCCCGAAGCGGTCCGCGGCCAAACCGCGTGAACGCCCGTACACGTCACCCGAATAGCGGCGGGTCCATCTCCCGGGCCCGATACGCGGTTAGCGTCCGAAGAATTCCGACCGGAGTCCGACCGGAGGTTGACGAGTGACCGATCTTCCCCCGCCGCCGCCGTACCAGCCCCCGCCCTACGGCGCGCCGCCGCCCGGCGGTGGTAGCCCCGACGTCGGCGCTGCGATCTCGTACGGCTGGAAGAAATTCCAGGAGAACGTCGGGCCCCTGCTCGCGGTCGTGCTCATCCCGGTCGCGGTACAGGTGTTGCTGTCGATCATCAGCCGGAGTGTGGTCAACTCGCTGGTGGGGAGCTTGCTCTTCAACGTGCTCGGCATCATCGTCGGTGCCGTTGCGGGCATCGGGATCTACCAGATGGCGCTCATGATCACGGCCGGACAGCCGGCCGACGTCGGGAAGGCGTTCACCTACGACCGCTGGGGCGAATGGATCGTGTTCTCGTTCGTGTTCGGCCTCATGGTCGGAGTCGGACTGGTGCTGTGCATCATCCCGGGGTTGTTCGTGCTCGCGTTCTTCGGCCTCGCGCCCTTCTACTTCCTCGACGGCCGCATGAGCCTCGGAGAATCGTTGAGCGCCAGCCGCTCGGCGGTGCAACGCAACGGGCTCGCGTTCCCGATCTTGTTGTCGATCGTGGTCGGTGTGCTCGGAGTGATCGCGTGCGTCATCGGAATCTTCGTGACGGAGCCGATCGCCTATATCGCAGTCGCGTTCCTCTACCGATACGCGGCGGGGCAGCCGGTCGCCGCCTGACGAGATGGCCGACACCGGCTGCTCGTTCTGCGCGATCGCAGCCGGAGCCGCTCCGGCCCACGTCGTCGTCGACGAGCCTGACGTCGTAGCGTTCCTCGACTTCCGACCGGTGTTCAAGGGCCACGTACTCGTCGTGCCGCGCGAGCACGTGGCGACGTTGCCCGAATTGCCGGTTCCGCTGCTGACGTCGGTATTCGTGGTGGTGCAGCGGTGCGCGTCCGCGGTCGTGAGCGGGCTGGGCGCGCAGGGGTCGTGGGTCGCGGAGAACAACGTCGTGAGTCAGGCCGTTCCGCACGTGCACGTGCACGTCGTGCCGCGCACGAAGGGCGATGGCTTGCGAGGGTTCTTTTGGCCCCGGCAGAAGTACGCCGGCGACGACGAGATGACCGAGTACGCCACGCGACTGCGGGACGCGCTCGGCTGATCTCTCCGCGGTCGGTGCTCGCGGCCGGCTGCACTTTCACATCGCTTTCGTGCATGCTTGCCTCGTGCGCCGGACGTGACTACGTTTCTGCGGCAGGACGAGATGCGTTCCCGATCCCCGCCAGGGACGGGACATCTCACGACGATGCCCCCGCCCCCGCACGGGGGCATCGTCGCGTCCATGCGGGCCCGCGGAGACGCAGCGATGTGTCACGTTTTCGTGACACCGCCTGCGTACTGTCCTCGTGGGACGAAGGATTGCCCTCCCAGCCCCCGAAGTCCCTGCAAGGCACTGACGATGCCCCCGCCGTCCCCCCGGCCTGGGGGCGTCGTCGCGTCCGGGCCCGATCCGGAATCGGGCCACTTGTTTTCTGAATCATGTAATGATGTAATGATGGGATGACATCGAAGACGAAGTCCACGTCCATCGAAGGCTGGTTCGCCGGCCGTCTCCCGGGCGAGTGGTTCACCGGCCCGCCGAAGGTCACCTCGGATCGCGAAGAGATCCTCGTCGTCGGCGCATTGGCCGAGCCCGACTACCCCGAAGGCGCCGACGACGACGCGATCGCGGCGGCCCGCCGGGCCCGGATCCAACGCTTCCGCGAAGAGACCCGCCAACAGCGGATGCGCATCGCCGACGAGGCGCAGGCGAGCACGGGTCGCAAGGTCGCGTGGGGCGCGCAGTGTGGCGACGAGGCGAAGACGTTCACCGCGCTCGCGGTTCCGGTGATGACACGCCTGCGGATGCGCGAGCGCCAGACGCTCGACACGCTGGTGGGTGCGGGCGTCGCCCGTTCCCGCTCGGACGCGCTCGCCTGGTGCGTGCGGCTCGTGCGCGAGCACGAAGGCGAATGGATCGATCAGCTCCGGGACGCGCTCGTCGCCGTCGAAGAAGCCCGCGCCACCGGTCCGAAGCCCAGCTAGGCGCCGCGTCAGCTGAGGACGCGCTTCTTGAAGCCGTCGATGCCCAGCTTCAAGAACACGCCGGTGAACGCGACGATCGCGACATAGATCGCCCAGACCTCCATGTGGGGCACGTCCTTCGTCAACGCGAGCCGCATCCCCTCGCTCAGATAGATGAGGGGATTCACCAGCACCGTCCACTTGAGCCAGGCCAACGGCGTCAGGCTCTGCCACGGGTAGTACACCGCGCCCAGGAACGTCATCGGAATCACGAGCAGGCTGAAGATCAGCGGAACCTGCCGGGGTTCGACGCGGGTGCCGATCGTGAGGCCGAGCGCGGCGCACATGAGCGCACCCAGCGGCAGCAGCGTGACCAGGTAGAACCAGTGAATGCTCAGGTGCACGGGTGTCGCCGGAACGAACGTCGCGAGCACGAAGACGACGAGCGCAGCGACGATCGCCTGGATCGCGCCCGACGCGACCTTCTCGAACGCGACCGCCCACACCGGCATGGGTGCGAGCACGCGGTCCTCGATCTCGCGGGTGTAACCGAAGTCCTGGACGAGTGGCAACGCGACCGACTGCACACCTTGGAAGATCATCGAGCTGGCGATCACACCGCCCACGAGCAGGGTCGAAAAGCGCGCCGCGCCCGACGCGCCGCCGATGGCCTCGCCGATCTTCGGGAACACATATGCGAACACGAAGATGAGCAACAGCGGCTGCATCACCGTGCGCCCGAGGAACATCCAGACCTCTTTGCGGAGGACCGCGAGATCGCGGAGCAACAACGCGCCGAAGGCCCGCCGCGACGACGCGCGCGCGGAGACCGAAGCCGGGTCGACCGTCGTGACCGGTGCGCTACTCACGGAGCTCCCTTCCGGTGAGATCGATGAAGACCGTCTCGAGCGTGGTCTCCTTCACCCCGACGTCCTGCACCGGGAATCCCGTGTGGTCGGCACGGGTGATGATCTCGGGCAAGGTGGCGCCGCCCGCCCGAAGGTACGCGTAGACCGTGCCGTCGACGACCCGGGCCGAGTCGACGCCGGGCATCGCTTCGAGCTCACGCGCCAGCGCGTCGAGGTCGCCGGCCGCGTGGAGGCGTACCTCGGTGTCGGCGTTGATCGACTTCTTCAGCGCGCCGGGCGTGTCGAGCGCGAGCAGTCGGCCATGGTCGATGATCGCGACCCGCTCGCACAGCTGGTCGGCCTCTTCCATGTAGTGCGTCGTGAGCACGATGGTCTGGCCCCGCTCGTGCAACTCGTTGATCACATCCCAGAGCGCGAGCCGGCTTTGCGGATCGAGGCCCGAGGTCGGCTCGTCGAGGAACAGCACGTGCGGGTCGTGCATGATCGCCCGCGCGACCATGAGTCGTTGGGCCATGCCGCCCGACATCTCGTTCACATTCGCGGTTGCCCGGTCGGCGAGCCGGAACTGCTCGAGCAACTCGGCGGTGCGGGTGTGGGCCTGGCGGGCGTTCATCCCGAAGTAGCGGCCGTGGAAGTAGAGGTTCTCGGAGACGTCGAGGGCGCGGTCGAGGGTGTTGGTCTGCGGCACCACGCCGATGACCTGCTTGGCGGCGGCCGGGTGCCCGACCACGTCGATCCCGCCGACCCGGGCCCGTCCCTCGGACGGGATCACGCGTGTCGTCAGCATGCCGACAGTCGTGGTCTTGCCGGCGCCGTTCGGCCCCAGGAGTCCGAAGATCTCTCCGCGGTGAACGCGGAGGTTGAGATTCTCGACGGCCTTGAGTGGGCCACCGCGGCCGTCGAAGACTTTCGTCAGTCCTTCGGTGACGATGACGTCGCCGTCGGCTTCGAGTTGCACGGGAGGCGAGTGTACGGCTGTGCCTGGTCACGACTACGACGAGTGGGGTCGTGTCCCCCGGGAAGGTCACGAACACGCCCGCCCGCGACGAGGCGCGCTGTTCAGCAGCGACGGAGCGTGGGTATTCTCCCCCCGCATGTCGGGGGAGATCCGGATCGTCTTCAACGGAGTCAGAGGATCGACACCATGTGCCGGTCCCGAATATGCCCATTTCGGCGGGCATTCGGCATCGGTCGCACTCGAGGCGGACGGCGAGCAGCCCATCCTGTTCGACCTCGGCACGGGACTCAGTCCGTATGCGAACCGATGCACGGGCGAGTTCCACGGCTCGGCGCTGCTGTCGCACCTCCACTGGGACCACGTCCAGGGTTTGCCCTTCTTCACGCCGCTCCACCGCGAAGGCGCCACTCTCGACGTCTACGGACCGCGCCAGGAGGGCGGCCCGCTCGGCGCGGTGTTCACCGAGATGATGCGCCCGCCGTTCTTTCCGATCATGCCCGACCAGTTGACGGGCAGCGTCCGGTTCCACGACGTCGACGACGACGATTTCTCCATCGGCGCGGCGCGGGTCAAGGCCCGGTGGGTGCGCCACATCGGCGCGACGCTCGGTTTCCGGGTCGAGGTCGGGGGTCTGGCGGTCGCCTACCTGCCCGACCATGGCCCGGGCTCCACGCCCAAGAACACCGACGATTACATCCCGCCCGCGGTGTTGGAGCTGTGCGACGGCGTCGACATCCTCATCCACGACGCGCAGCACACGCCGGCCGAGTTCGCGGCCAAGTGGGACTGGGGCCACTGCACGACCGAATACGCGGTCGAGGTCGCCCGGGCCGTCTCGGCCCGGCAGTTGGTGCTCTTCCACCATGATCCCGCGCACGGCGACGACGACCTCGTCGCGATCGAGCGTTGCACGGCCGACTACTCGGCGCGGATCGGAGGACCCGAGGTGACGGCGAGCTACGAGGGGCTCGAGATCGAGCTCGCGACCGTCCGGCCGGGCGCAGAGTGAGCCGTACCCACCGGCAGATCCTCGCCCCCGACGCGGCCGCGCTGCGAACAGTGCTCGGACACTTCGCCACGGGAATCGCGCTCGTCACCGCGCTCGACGGCGACGATCCCGTCGGCATGGCATGCAACTCGTTCACCTCGGTGTCGCTCGAACCGCAACTGGTGCTGTTCTGCGCGGCAAAGTCGTCGTCGACATGGCCGCGCATCCAAGCCGCCGGAAAGTGGGCGGCGAACATCCTCGACGAGGACGGCGAAGAAGTGTGCCGGCTCTTCGCGCAGAAGGGCGCCGACCGGTTCGCGCACATCGAGTACACCGCCGGCCGCACGGGCGCGCCCGTGCTCGACGACGCGCTCGCGTTCGTCGACTGCGAGACGGTCGCGGAGCACGACGCCGGCGACCATGTCATCGTCGTCGGGCGCGTGCTCGAGCTCGGTTACTCGGCGGAGGGCAAGCCCCTCCTCTTTTACCGCGGCGGGTACGGGCGCTTCGACGTCTAGCGCCGGCGGCGGAGCCGCGGCCGGTTATTGGTGCCGGCGGCGGAGCCGCGGCCGGTTATTGGTGCCGGCGGCGGAGCCGCGGCCGGTTATTGGTGCCGGCGGCGGAGCCGCGGCCGGTTATTGGTGCCGGCGGCGGAGCCGCGCGGCGACATGGATACGCGTGGTCGCGGCCATGATCGCGATCACGGCTTCGGCCACGGCAAGGAACCAGCCGAAGAACCCGACGCCGAGGATGAAGGCGAACGTGGCCACCAGGAGGATCGCCGTCGCCATCGCGTCCTGCGCGCGGACCGTGGGGCCCGCCACCTTGGGCTCGAGGGCGACGCCGCCCGGGGAGGGCATGCGGGGAGCGATCCAACGTTCGAACACGAAGTGCAGGGCGTTGGCCCTGGGACCGCCGAGGGCGCCGACCGCGACCACCAGCGCGACCGCCGGGACGAGCCACGGGATCCGGAACACGAAGCCTGCGAGCAGGGCGATACCTATCGCACCTTGGGCGACCCGGTCGGTCCGGGCCGCGACCGCTTCGACCGGCTGGTTCACCGCCGCAGGCTAAACCGCGTGCCCGGCCCCCGATGCTCCAACCCGAACGCCACGCCGGCAACTCCGGCGACACTTGGCCACTTCGGGATCATGGGCGTCATTTGGCCGCCGGGTCTAGGCGAACCGTGTCGCGACGACTACGCTCCGTGTTCAGGGGCTGGCTATGGGGGGTTGGGCATGCGACTTCGGCGTCCGGAAAAGCAGGGCGGCGGCCCCGCCGCGATGACGGCGTCGCACGCGACCGCGCTGGCCGGCATGGGTGGGTCGGACGTCTTGTCGCAGACGCTCGACGTGAGCCGGATCCGGGAGTCGACCCGACGCGGTCGGCTCTGGAAGCTCGTGCTCCTGCTCGTCCCGATCACCGCGTACCTCTACTACCGGATCCTCAGTCACAACCTGATCTCGCCCGGCCTCCCGAAGTTCACCGCCGAGCAGACGCAGATCCTTCTGCCGGTCGGCCTGATCGTCGTGCTCTGCATCGTGCTCGTGGTCCCGATGACGGCGATGGGCAGGTCGCCGCACGTTCGTTACGACGCGAGCGAGATCAGCACGTCGCTCGACGACGTCGTCGGGCTGGGGCCGGTGAAGGAGGAAGTCGTCAAGACACTCAACCTGTTCCTCGGCTACCAGACGTTCCGCAAGGTCATGGGCGGCAATCCCCGCAAGGGCGTGTTGTTCGAAGGGCCGCCCGGCACCGGCAAGACCTACATGGCGAAGGCGATGGCGCACGAGGCCGGTGTGCCGTTCCTCTTCGTGTCGTCGACCGCGTTCCAGTCGCAGTACTACGGCGCGACGGGCCGCAAGATCCGCAACTACTTCAAGGAGTTGCGCAAAGCCGCGGCGGAAGAGGGCGGCGCGATCGGGTTCATCGAGGAGATCGATGCGATCGCCGGCGCCCGCAGCGGCATGCGCGCGGTCCCGTACGGCGGGTCCGTAGCCGGCGTGTTCGGGGCCGACCCACACGGCCGGGTGATCGAACGCAACACGAGCGAGGGCATCTCGGGGGTCGTGAACGAGCTGCTCATCCAGATGCAGTCGTTCGACACGCCCTCCACGAGCCACCGTTTCTCCGGTTGGTGGATCGACGGCCTCAACCGCTTCCTCCCGACGCACCGGCGCATCCGTAAGCGCGTGCCCGAGCCCTCGAACGTGCTCCTGATCGCGGCGACGAACCGTGCCGCCGACCTCGACCCCGCGCTGCTTCGCCCCGGGCGCTTCGACCGTTCGATCCACTTCGACCTGCCGAGCCGCACCGGCCGCCGCGAGATCATCGACTATTACCTCGACCGCAAGGCCCACGTCCCCGAACTCGACAAGGAGGAACGGCGCGACGCGCTCGCGGCGATGACGTTCGGTTACACGCCGGTCATGATCGAGCACATCTTCGACGAAGGTCTCGTATGGGCGTTGCGCGACGGCCAGATCGCGATGACCTGGGATCACATCCAACAGGCGAAGATGACCGAGGAGATCGGTCTGAAACAGCCGGTCGAGTACACCGACGAGGAGCGCCGCACGATCGCGACCCATGAGTCGGGCCACGCGACCGTCGCATACCTGGTGGGTCAGAACCGCAAGCTCGAGGTGCTCTCGATCATCAAACGACGCGACGCGCTCGGCCTGCTCGCGCACAGCGACGGTGAGGAGCGCTTCACGCGTACGCGGTCCGAACTGCTCGGGATGATGAAGATCGCGTTCGGTGGGATGAGTGCCGAAGAGCTGTTCTTCGGCGAGTCGGGCACCGGTCCGTCCGGCGACCTCGTCGTTGCCACGCGCCTCGCCGCGCAGATGGTCGGTTCGTTCGGCATGGCCGGTTCGCTCGTCTCGTACGACGCGATCGAAGGTGGACCGCTCTCGCAGGGGATCGTCGCCAAGGTGCTCGGCAATGGGGACGCGCGGTCGGCGGTCGAGAAGCTGCTCGAACAGGCCAAGGCCGACGTGCAGGTGATGCTCGACGACAATCGCCATCTCGTCGTCGCGCTCCGCGACGAGTTGCTCGCCAAGTCCGAGCTCGTCGGCGACGAGATCGTCGACGTCTTACGCGAGGCCGAAGCGCGAAAGCGCCTCGATGGATGACTTGGCCGGGCGGGTCGTGATCGTCCCGCAAGCACATACCGAAGCCGGCGCCGCGATCGCCCGCGTCTTGTGCGAGGCAGGCGCGACCGCGGTCCTCGTCGGCGACGGGTTCGCGCGCCTCGGCGCGGTCGCCGCCGAGATCCACGGTGATACGGGGGCGCCGATAGTGATCTTCGCCGGCGATCTCGCGCACGACGAGTCCCGCACGGTGCTCGCGGAGATGGTGTCGGAGCTCTTCCCGTCGTGAGGTTCCGCGCCGCGGAAAACCTGAGGGAGGCGTCAAAGACGCGCTGCTAGCCTCGATCGAGGTGAGCGACGAGGGCGAGACGAGAGCGCAGACGGCTGCGGAGAAGCAAGCTGCCAAGGCGGAAGGCGCACAGACCCGCAAGCAGGGTTGGCGCCTGATGAAGGAAACGGTTCGCGCCCATCCCAAGCTCATGGTGCTCGGCGTCGTCGCCGGCCTCGTGTGGGCCGCGGCGCGCGTCACGGTGCCGCTACTCGCAGGTGGGGCGATCGACCACGGCATCGCACGCGGCCGTACCGGCGTCACCCTCGTGCTCACGGGTTTGATCGTTGCGGTCGGCGCGGTGCAAGCCGTCGGGACCGGGCTGCGCCGGTATGCCGCGTTCGGCCTCGCGTGGCGGGTCGAGACCGACATCCGGATGCGACTCGTCGCGCATCTCCAGCGCCTGCACTTCGCGTTCCACGACCAAGCCCAGACCGGCCAGTTGATGGCGTACGCGAACACCGACATCCAGCAGATCAACAACGTGATCCTGCTCGTCCCGTTGACGATCGCAAGCTCGATTCAGATGACTGCGGTCGTCGTGATCCTGTTGTTGCGCAGCCCCGGGCTCGCGCTGTTCGCGCTCGGGCTGCTGCCGCTGCTCAACTTCTCGGCCACGCGCTTCAACCACCGCATGTACCCGGTCGGCATGCAACTGCAGAAGGAGCTCTCCGACGTTTCGGGTGTCGTCGAGGAGAGCGTCACCGGAGTGCGAGTCGTGAAGGGTTTCGGGGTCGAGCGCCTGCAACGGTCGCGTCTCTCCGTGGAAGCCGACAGCGTGTTCGACCGCTCCATGGACCAGGCGCGCCTGCGCGCGAACTTCATGCCGCTCCTCGACCTGTTGCCCGCGCTCGGGCTGGTCGGCATCCTCTGGTACGGCGGCCACCAGGTACTGCACCACCACCTCACGGTCGGCGACATCGTCTCTGCCAACCTCTTCGTCGTCATGCTCATCTGGCCGCTGCGGATGATCGGCATGCTCGTCGGTCAGTTGCCTCGTTCGGCCGCGGCCGCGGGGCGCATCGACTCGATCCTCGCCACCGATCCCGCGATCGAGGAGGTGCCGAACGCCCGGCCCCTCCCCGACGGGCCCGGCTCGGTGCGCTTCGAGCGCGTGACGTTCGGCTACGGGAGCGGGCCCGCGGTGCTCGACGATCTCGACCTTGCCGTCGAGGGCGGAGAGGCGATCGCCCTGGTCGGCGCCACCGCTTCGGGCAAGACCACGATCGCGCGACTCATCCCGCGCTTCTACGACGTGCACGCCGGTCACGTGCGGATCGACGGCGCGGATGTCCGCGACGTGCGGCTGAGCGACGTGCGCCGTTCCGTCGGCCTCGTCTTCGAGGACACGTTCCTCTTCTCCGACAGCATTCGCAACAACATCGCGTTCGCCGATCCCGAGGCGCCCAACGAAGCCGTCGTGCGCGCGGCCCGCCTGGCGGGCGCGGAGGAGTTCATCCGCGACCTCCCGGAGGGCTACGACTCGATCATCGGCGAGCACGGTTACTCGCTGTCCGGCGGCCAGCGGCAACGCATCGCCATCGCCCGCGCGGTGCTCGCCGACCCGCGCATCTTGATCCTCGACGACGCGACCTCGTCGGTCGACCCGTCGAAGGAGCACGAGATCCGAGCCGCGCTGGCCGAAGTCATGCGGGGCCGGACGACGATCATCATCGCCCACCGCCCCGCGACCATCGCGCTGGCCGACCGGGTCGTGCTGCTCGACGGCGGCAAGGTCGTAGCCGACGGGACGCACGAGCGCCTGCTCGCGACGTCACCCGCGTACCGCGAGGTGTTGGCGCGCGCTGCGATCGAACCGACGGCGGGCGTGCTCGACGACGAGGAGCTCCTCGACCTGCCCGGGGTGGGTGACTGATGGGCTGGAGGGGCGACAACGTTCCCGAGGAGACGCTCTCGCGCGACGAGGCGACAGCGCGTCGTGCGCCGGCTGCTGCGCATGCTCGTGCCGTGGCGCACCCTGATCATCGTCGCGGTCCTCGTCTTGATGGCGCAGGCCGCCATGCTCCTCGCCGGGCCGCTGTTGGTGAAGCACGGCATCGATGCCGGCCTGCCGAGCGCGCGCCACCCGCGGGGAGCGCGAGCTCGCTGGACCACACGGTGCTCGCCTACGTGGCCGTGGCCCTCGCGGGCTTCGTGCTCGGCCGGATCGCGATCGTGCTCGTCGCGCGGGTCGGCGAAGGCTTCCTCCGCGACCTCCGGAACCTGCTCTTCGGCCACACGATGAGTCTCTCGCTCGACTACTTCGACACCGAGAAGACCGGCAAGACAGTGGCGCGCATGACTTCCGACATCGACGCGATGGAGGAGCTCGTATCGCAAGGGCTCGTCCTCTTCGTGCAGAACACGTTCGTGTTCGTCGGCGCGATCACCGTCGTGCTCATCGTGTCGTGGCAGCTCGCGCTCGGGATCCTCGTGATCGTCCCGCCCGTCTACTTCGGTAGCCGCTGGTTCCGGCGGGTGGCGAACAAGGCGTACCTCGAGGTGCGCGACACGATCTCGACGAACCTGAGCACGCTGCAGGAGGGCCTCGAGGGCGTGCGGGTCGTGCAGGCATTCGGCCGGGAGGACGCGTTCGACGCGGAAGTTCCACCGTACGAACGAGGACCAATACCACGCGAACATGCATACCGTTCGCATCTCGGCGAAGTACTTCCCGATCATCGAGTACGCGGGCGTGGTCGGTACCGCGGTGATCATCGGGTACGGCGGCTGGCTCACGACGCGCGGCGTCGTCACCGTAGGGACGGTCGCCGCGTTCGTCCTGTGGCTCAACAGTCTGTTCGAGCCGATCAACCAATTGAGTCAGCTCTACAACACGGTGCAGTCGTCGGCCGCGGCGCTCGCCAAGATCTTCGGCGTGCTCGACACGCGGCCGACCGTCCGGCAGCGGCAGGCGGCCGTCGACCTGCCCCGCTCGGGCGCGGTCGACGTCGATCACGTCACGTTCGCGTACGGCGCGAACGAGCCGGTCCTGCACGATGTCGTGCTGCATATCGGCGACGGCGAGCGGATCGCGTTGGTCGGCCCCACCGGCGCCGGGAAGTCGACGCTCGCCAAGCTCATCGCGCGGTTCTACGACCCGGTCGAGGGTACCGTGCGCGTGGGCGGGGTCGATCTGCGCGATGCCGAGTTCGTCTCGCTCCGGCGCCGGGTCATCGTCGTCCCCCAGGAGGGATTCCTGTTCGCGGGGTCACTGCGCGACAACGTCCGCGTAGGCCGTCCCGAGGCGACCGACGCCGAGGTCGAGGACGCGCTCCGAGTTCTGGGGTTGCTCGACCGGTTCGCGGCATTCCCGGAAGGCCTCGAGACCGAGGTGCGCGAGCGCGGTTCGCGGCTCTCGGCGGGAGAGCGCCAGCTGGTGTCGCTCGCCCGGGCCGCGCTCGCCGACCCGTCGGTGCTGATCCTCGACGAGGCGACCTCCAACCTCGATCCCGGCACCGAGCACGCGGTCGAGGCGGCGCTCGAGCACCTGATGCACGGCCGGACCGTCGTCGTGGTGGCGCATCGTCTGTCGACCGCGGCGCGTGCCGATCGCATCGGTGTGGTCTACGACGGCCGCCTCTCCGAGCTCGGGTCGCACGACGAGTTGGTTGCACTCGACGGTCACTACGCCGAGCTCTACCGGGCCTGGGCGACGCATCAGGCGAACACCGGAAGTCGCGTAGCAGTACCGTTTGTGCCATGGTGGCGACCCCGACCCCGCTCGTCTACGACCCGTACGACTACGCGATCGACGCCGATCCGCATCCGGTCTGGAAGCGGCTCCGCGACGAATCGCCCGTCTATTACAACGAGCAGCACGACTTCTACACGCTGAGCCGGTTCGACGACGTGCTCGCCGCGCATCTCGATCCGATGACCTTCAGCTCCGCGCACACGACGGTGCTCGAGATGATGGAGCCGGAGCCGAGCGCGTTCATGACGTCGATGATGATCTTCATGGACCCGCCGCTGCACACCCGCTACCGCAAGCTCGTCAGCCGGGCGTTCACGCCCCGGCACATGTCGGTGCTCGAGCCCCGCATCCGCGCCCTCGCCGGTCGCTTCCTCGACGAGTTCACGGGCGCGGGTTCGTTCGACTACGTCGCCGATTTCGGTGCGCGCCTTCCCGTCATGGTGATCTCCGCGCTGCTCGGCGCGCCGGAGGAGGACGAAGAGCAGCTGCGGGAGTGGACCGACGCCACGTTGCACATCGATCCCGGCGAGATCATGGGTCTGCACGCGACGGAGATGCGCACTGCCATACACGACTACTGGCAGGGCCTCATCGACGACCGGCGCCGGACGCCGCGCGACGACATCATGAGTGAGCTCATGACCGCCGAGCTGGAAGAGGCCGACGGCTCGAACCGGTACCTGACCGACGACGAGATCCACACGTTCATGGGCCTGATCTCCGGTGCCGGCAACGAGACGGTTGCACGGTTCCTCGGCTGGTCCGCGGTCGGGCTCGACGAGTTCGACGGAGAGCGGCGCAAACTCGCGGCCAATCCCGAGCTGATCCCGAACGCGGTCGAGGAGATCCTGCGCTGGGAGGCGCCGTCGGCGATCCAGGGTCGGTGGGTCACGCGCGACGTCCACATCCACGACACCGCGATCGCCGCGGGCTCGAAGTCGCGCTGCTCACGGGCGCGGCCGACCGCGATGAACGGATGTGGGCCAATCCCGATCGGATCGAGGTCGAGCGCGACCTGAGCCGCCACGTCGCGTTCGGTTACGGCATCCACTTCTGTCTGGGTGCTGCCCTCGCCCGGCTCGAAGGTCGGATCGCGCTCGAGGAGACGTTCAAGCGGTTCCCCACGTGGAGCGTCGATCGCGACAACGCCGAGATGGTGCACACCAGCACCGTGCGCGGCTACGCCAAGGTGCCGATCTCGATCTAGAGATCGCCGCGGTGGTGCAGGAGATCGTGGGTCGTGTGGATCGCGATTCCCTCGACCGTTCGCAGGGTGGGCTTCGGGTCGTTGTAGATGCCGGTGCGCGCCCAGCCGGCGTCATCGAGCCCGTCGAGCAACGAGGCGAGGGCGTCGGCCGACCGCGACGACCTCGCCCGCGACCGCAACCGGGTCCTGCTCGTTGTACCGCTCGTCGACCGCCCGGTCGTCGCGAGCCATCGGTACGAAGACAGGGTCGATCTCCCGGAGCGCGAGCTCGATCCGCCCGGTCTGCACCCGCAACACGTCGCGCACGTGGCACGCGTATTCGAGCGGTGACCACACGGTGGGCGCGGGCCGGCGCCGCACCGCGCCCTCGTCGAACTGCGCGAGCTTGGCGACGAACGCGCGTGCGTCCGAGCGCATCCACGGCGGGATCGCGTCGCGACCGACGTCGTAGCTGAAGCCGCACTGCTCGCACGCATGGTGGTCGAGGGCGCGGTACCCGACGAAGTCGAACAGCCGCACGCCCGTCCGGAACGGGGCCGGCGCCGCGGTGAGACGGTGCATGCCCACACCGAACGCCGTCCCCTTCGGCGCGTGGAACACGATCTCGTCGAAGCCGTTCTCCGCGAATCGTTGCCGTACGGCCGGGGTCGCGTCGGGCTGTCGCCGGTGCCTGGTCCAGACGACGTGCGCGCCCGCCGCGCAGAGAGTCGACGCGCAGTCGATCGTGCGCATCATGTCGGCGTCGGTGATGTTGCCGAAGACACCGCACATCAACACGAGATCGGCGGGCACCGCACGGGCGTAGGCCGCGGTTGTCCCCGCGTCCGTCGCCATCACCTCGATGGCGGCGGGTGCGTGGGCGCGGGCGTTGGCGGCGAGGCCGGGATCCAGCTCCACGAGTCGGCCGCTCACGTCGGCCCGACGGGGGTGGTCTTCGAGCACGCCGAGGAGGTCGCGCCCCTCGCCCGCGCACATGCTCACGACCCGGATCGGGCCGGGCGGGGCCGCGGCGAGCGCGGCCGCGATGCACTCCTGCACCACGGCCAGGCGGCGCGCGAGCGGGCTCTCGGCCTGGTCGTAGCCGCGGTGCCACTCCTGCCAGTCGTGCGTCGGCGCTGTCATCTCGGACAGAATCATCGCATGACTTACCGCGTCGTTCAGTGGGCAACCGGATTGCTGGGCAAGGAGGCGATCAAGGGCGTGCTCGCGCACCCGGAGCTCGAGCTGGTCGGGTGCTGGGTGCACAGCCCGGACAAGGTCGGGCGTGACGTCGGCGAGCTGTGCAACATCGGGACGATCGGCGTGCAGGCGACCAACAGCCTCGACGAGATCTGCGCGCTCGACGCCGACTGCGTCGTCTACGCGCCGGTGATGGCGAGCACCCGAGACGTCATCCGGCTGCTCGAGTCGGAGAAGAACGTCGTCACGCCCGTCGGCTGGATCTACCCGGCCGACACGCCCGGCGTCGCCGCGATCCAGGCCGCGTGCCTCGCGGGCAAGGTGACGCTGCACGGCACCGGCATCAACCCCGGTGGCATCACCGAGCGCTTCCCGTTGATGTTGTCGGCGTTGTGCCGCGACATCACGCACGTGCGCGCGGAGGAGTTCTCCGACATCCGCAACTACCCGACCGACATGGTCGTGCGCGAGGTCATGCTCTTCGGCAAGGACCCGGAGACCGCGGCCAAGAGCCCGATGATCGACATCCTCGGCCACGGGTTCATGCAGTCGATCGACATGGTCTGCGCGGAGCTGGGTTGGAAGATCGACGAGGAGAAGACTTCGAAGCACGAGTGGGCGGTCGCCACGGTCGACATGGACACGCCCGTCGGCGTCATCGAGAAGGGCACGGTGGCCGCGCAGCGTTTCACGTGGCAGGGCACCGTGAACGGGGAGCCCGTGATGACGGTGCGCGTCAACTGGCTGATGGGATCGGAGAACCTCGATCCGCCGTGGACGCTGGGCGAACAGCGCTTCGAGGTCGAGTTCGACGCGACGCCGCCGGTGAAGACGATCTTCCACGGCCTGCACCCACCGGTCGTCGGCGAGCATCCGGAGATCGGTCTGATCCCACCCGCCGAGCACTGCGTCAACGCGATCCCGTACGTGTGCGAGGCCGCACCCGGCATCAAGACGTATCTCGATCTCCCGTTGCTCGCCGGCCGCGCCAAGCCCCGCTGAACGAGAGGCGCTACAGACGTTCGAAGGGGATGGTGAAGGCGGGGGCCTCGACGCCGCCGTCGACCTCGAACACCTTGCCGGTCACGAACGACGACGCCGGAGACGTGAGGTAGACGACGGCGGCCGCGATGTCGGCGGGCAGCCCTACCCGATGCATCGGAGTGTTGTCCTCGAGCTGGGCCCGTACGGAATCGTCCGCCAGCACGTGGGCGAGCGCGTCGGTCTCGATGCCGCCGACCTCGATCGCGTTCACGCGGATCTTCGGCGCGAGCTCGGGCGCCATCGCGCGCGTCATCATCGACAGCGCGGCCTTCGCGGTGGAGTACGCGGTGAAGCACGGCTGCACCATGCTCGCCGAACGCGATGAGATGTTGACGATCGCACCCGCGCCTGCGTGGACCATGTGGGGGACGACGAGCTTGCTCAACAGGAACGCGGACGTGACGTTGAAGCGGAACGCGAGCTCGAACGAGCGCTCGCTCGTCGCCATGAACGGCTTGGGCAGCGATCCGCCCGCGTTGTTCACGAGAATGTCGACCCGGCCGAACTCCTCGACCGTGCGGGCAACGAGTGCTTCGAGTTGTTGGGTGATCGTCACGTCGGTGGCGACCGCGAGCGCTCGGCGGCCGAGACCGCGAACACCCTCGGCCGCCGCGTCGATGTCGGACTGGGTGCGCGCCGCGCACACGACGTCGGCGCCGGCTTCGGCGAGCGCCCGCGCGCAACCGGCGCCGATGCCCTTGCCCGCGCCGGTGACGATCGCGACGCGATCGTCGAGCCGGAATTCGTCGAGGATCACCGGGTGGTACTAGTCGGCGAGGGCTTTTTCGATGGCGCCGACGATGTCGGCGTTCTCGGGCTCGACCATCGGCGAGAAGCGCTGGACGACTTCACCGTCGCGCCCGATGAGGAACTTCTCGAAGTTCCAGCGGATATCGCCGGTGTGGCCCTCGGCGTCGGCAACAGGAGTCAGCTGCTGGTAGAGCGGGTGGCGGGTGTCGCCGTTCACGTCGATCTTCTCGGTGAGGGGGAACTCGACGTTGTAGCTCGTGCTGCAGAACGTCTTGATCTCGTCGGCCGTGCCCGGCTCCTGCGCTCCGAACTGGTTGCACGGGATGCCGACGACTTCGAAACCCTGCGCGCCGAAGCGCTCGTGGAGCTTCTCGAGGCCTTCGTACTGCGGCGTCAGGCCGCAGAAGGACGCCACGTTCACCAAGAGCGTGACTTTGCCCTTCTCGTCGGCGAGCACGCCGGCCTTGCCGTCGATCGAGTTGAGCGGAACGTCGTACACCGACATGGAGTGGCCCCTTTCGAGTATGCCTGGGAGGCACCCTATGGCAGGCGGCGGCGGCCCGTCACCCGGCCGGTCACCCGAGCAGGCGTTCGAGCAGGTCCACACATTCGAGCTCGGCGCACGCGGCGGTCGCCCGCTTCGTTCCGCCGAGACCGATGTGCAGGGGCTGCCATTTCGATCCCATTCCGGCGGTCGACGTCGCCGACACCCACGAGTAGACCGCGAACAGGCGGTATTGCTCCCACGCGGCGTCCGGATCGAGGGTGATGGCCGGGTCGTGTCCGGCGAGCAACTCGCAGTAGCGGTCGACCCAACCGCGTTCGGCGGTCGGCGCGCACGGCGGCGGGGATCGAGTTGCACAGCACGTACGCGACGTCGCGCAGCCCGGGCGATCGGCCGATCATCGCCCAGTCGAGGAATCCGGTGCGGTTGCCGCCGCGGCGGGTCGACGAAGAGGTTGCCCATGTGCGGGTCGCCGTGGACGAAGGTGCGGGGCCCCGAATTCCACAAAGCGGCGATGTCTTCGGTGCGGGCGAGATAGATGTCGGCGAGCCGGTGGAAATCGTCTGACAGCTGGCTGCCGACGTTGTCGACGGCCATCTGCACGAACGTGGCGCCGCCTCCGGCCGCGCCGGTGCCCTTCGCCGCGAGCCATTCGAGGTCGCCGCCCGCGTCGAAGCGGGGCGACTCCCAGAAGTGCGCGTGCAGGGCCGCCAGGTTCTCGACGATGTCGCGGGCGCGCCACGCGATGTCGTCGTCCTTGGGGTGCGGGAACCGGCATCCGCTCGCGACGAGATCCTCGAGGACCATCGCGTAGCGGTCACTCGCGCCGGTATCGGCGTCGGTGTCGGCGAACCACACCTTCGGGACGCGCACCGGTATCTCGGGCGCGAGGTCGCGGTAGAAGCGAGCTTCGGCGACACCCATCCCGACCGACGTGACGAACTCCCGTTGGCGTTCGTCGAACGGCGCGAGCTTGACGAACACGGTCGCAGGAACGCCGGGTTCGCCGGTCAGAGCGACCCGGGCGCGTCCCGTCGTGCCCGAGCTTTGGTCGAGTACTTCCGCCGCGGTCACCTCGTGCCCGAGTGCGGAGGTGAACCAGTCGGCGGTGAGGTCGGCGACGTCGAGCGGCAGCACGGGCGTGAGGCTACGCGCTGCTACTAGCTTCTGCGCTCGTGACCAAGACACGGAGCAATCGGCAGGTCGTGCTCGTGCAGCGTCCGGTCGGAATGGTGACCGAGGCGTGCTTCGAGACCGTCGAGGTCCCCGTGCCGGAGCTCGGTGAGGGCGAGGCGTTGCTCGAGGTGCGCTATCTCGGCATCGACCCGACAATCCGCGGGTGGATCAACGAACGCGGCAACTACATGGCCGGAGTCGCCATCGGCGAGCCGGTGCGATCGAACGGGGTCGGTGTTGTCGTGGAGACGAACAACCCCGACGAGTATCCGCTCGGTCGTGCGTTCATGCACCTCACCGGCTGGCAGCAGTACTGCGTCGTGCAGTCGAACCCCTTCCCGCCGATCACGATGGTGCCCGAAGGAGTGGAGCTGCTCGACGTGCTCGGCATCCTCGGCCACGTCGGCATCACCGCGTACGTCGGTGTGCTCGAGGTCGCGAAACCGCGCGAGGGCGAGGTTTTCTGCGTCTCCGCGGCTGCGAGCAGCGTGGGTTCGGTTGCAGGTCAGATCGCGAAGATGAAGGGCGCGAAGGTCGTCGGCATCGCGGGTTCGCCCGAGAAGTGCGCGTGGGTCGTCGACGAGCTCGGCTTCGACGCGTGTATCGACTACAAGCGCGAGGACGTCGCGGCGCGGCTCAAGGAGCTCGCGCCCAAGGGCGTCGACATCTTCTTCGACAACGTCGGCGGAGCGTTGCTCGACACCGTGCTTCGCCGCCTCGCGCTGCAGGCGCGCGTCGTGCTCTGCGGCGACATCTCGACCTACAACCTCGAGGGTCCGCCGCCGCCCCTCCACAACATCCGCTACCTCATGGGTAAGCGGGCGCGGATGGAGGGCTTCAACACGCTCGACTACTGGGACCACTACGCCGACGCCGCGAGTGAGCTCGCGGGCTGGCTGGCCGCGGGCGCGATCAAGGCCCGCATCCACGAGCTCGAAGGCATCGAGCGCGCCCCCGAAGCGTTGGTGCGCCTGTTCTCCGGCGATCACCTCGGCAAGCTCGTCGTGCGCGTCTGACGCCCCCACGACGCCGGCGCGGCTTTCTCCACCAACAGTTGTCGGACATATCGGCGCGTGGCACGGTTTTCTCCGACAACTCTTGGTAGGTGTCAGGCGTCGTCGAGGTCGGCGACGGGGACGGTCGGGTCGGTCAGGCCTGGCGCATCGGGAGGCGCGTCGTAGCCCTCGGCAGTCAGCGGCACACGGTGGGGAAGGTGTACGCGGAACACCGAACCTTGTCCGGGCGCGCTCTGCACCTCGGCCCGGCCGCCGTGCGCCGACGCGATCGCGGAGACGATCGCGAGGCCGAGCCCGGCTCCACCACTCGAGCGCGTACGCGACGGGTCGGAGCGCCAGAACCGCTCGAACACGCGGTTCGCGTCCTCGGTCGCCATGCCCGGTCCTTCGTCGGCGACTTCGATCACGGCCTCGTCGTCACCGTTCAAGACGCGTACGTGCACCGGAGTGTCGGGCGGTGTGTGCCGGTTGGCGTTTTGGAGCAGGTTGCCCAGCACCTGCCGGAGGCGCAGCTCGTCACCGCGCACGAAGACGGCGCCGTTGGGCGAGAAGTCGATGGGTCGGTTCGGCGCGACCGCGCGTGCGTCGTCGACCGCGTCGCGCGTGAGTCGGGCGAGGTCAACGGGCCGGCGTTCGAGGGGACGACCCTGATCGAGCCGCGCCAGCAGCAGCATGTCGTCGACGAGCGCGCCCATGCGATGCGCTTCCTCCTCGATCCGGCGCATCGCCTTGGCGAGATCCTCGGGACGGTCGGCGGCGCCCCGGCGGAACAGCTCCGCGTATCCGCGAATGGAGGTGAGCGGTGTCCGCAGCTCGTGCGACGCGTCGCCGACGAAGCGGCGGAGACGACCTTCTGACGCGGCGCGCGCCGCGAAGGCGGTCTCGATCTGCTGCATCATCTCGTTGAGCGCGAGCCCGAGCTTGCCGACTTCGGTGCTCGGGTCGGCCACCTCGATGCGTTGCGACAGGTCACCGGCGGCGATCGCGCCTGCCGTCTCCTGCATGTGTTCGAGCGGGCGTAGGCCGAGCTTGACGACCCACCACGCCAGGATCGCGAGTGCAAGGAGCACACCGAGCGTGACGACGATCTCGACGAACAGGAGATGGTGCAAGGTGTGGTCGACGTCGTCGAGCGGGATCGCGACGATCAATGAAGCCCGCACGGTTTGGCGCGGGAAGGTTCCGAGGATGCCGAACAACTGCGGCGGCGCGACCGTGACGCGGTAGTGCGGAGATCGGACCGTGAACGTGGTCCCCGCGACCAGGTCCGTTGGCAGTGCGGGGGCCTTCTCCTTGATGACACCCGGATTCGTGTCGAGTACCTGGCCGCCCGCGGAGGAGCGGAGCTGGGCCCACGTTCCGGGTGGCAACAGTGCGCTGGGGATGTTGTCGTCGCCAGGTCGGGCGAACGTGTTGAAGAACAGGTCCGGTGACTTCGAAGCCGATGCGAGCTGGTGATCGACCCGACCGAGTAGGTCGCTGCGCGTCTGGCGATACGTCACTCCGCCCGCGACGGCGAGACCGATCGCGGCGAGCACGACCAGGCCCAGCAGGAGCCGGACGCGCAGCGTCATGAGCGCTCAGCCTTCGGGCGGGGTCCGCAACGTGTAGCCAACACCCCGAATGGTATGGATCAGCGGCGGACCCAGCTTGTCGATCTTCTTGCGCAGATAGCTGATGTAGGTTTCGACCACGTTGGCGTCGCCTTCGAAGTCGTACTCCCAGACGTGGTCGAGGATCTGCGATTTCGACAGTGCCCGGCGCGCGTTGAGCATGAGGTAGCGCAGCAGCTTGTACTCGGTCGGCGTGAGCTCGATGCGGGTGCGGCCCCGCCAGACCTCGTGGGTGTCGTCGTCGAGCTCGAGGTCGGCGAACACGAGGCGGGCGGTGCCGTCGCCGTTGATCGCGCCGGTTCTCCGCAACACGGCGCGCACGCGCGCGACGAGCTCTTCGAGGCTGAAGGGTTTGGTGACGTAGTCGTCGCCGCCGACCGTGAGACCCTTGACCTTCTCTTCCGTCGAGTCGCGAGCGGTGAGGAACACGACGGGGACGTGGTGCCCGTCGGCGCGGAGCCGTTGCACGACTGCGAAGCCGTCGCGGTCGGGGAGCATGATGTCGAGCACCATGAGATCGGGCCGGAACACGGCCGCTGCCTTCAGTGCGTCCGAGCCCGTGCTCGCGACTTCGACCGCGAATCCCTCGTAGCGCAACGCGGTCGCGACGAGGTCGGTGATGTTCGCCTCGTCGTCGACGACGAGGACCCGTGTCTCAGTCACACGAGAATCGTCGCACCGGAACTTGTGTGCACGCTGTGGACGGCCTGAGCGGGGGTGCGGGGAGAGGCGCCAATGGGCTCTGACGAGGCATTTTGCCCGGGAATTCGGGGCGTTCTCCCAGGCTGATCCCAGGCGGGTCGCCGAACATGATCTTTCCGGATCGTTTCGAGGAGACGCAGATGCAACGAAGTCGGTTGGTAGCGGGCATTGCGGTCGCGGCAGCGGTCGGCGTCGGCGGAGTCGGAGGCGCGCTGATCGGCGTGCCCGGTCTCTCCGGTGCATCGCAGTTCCCGAAGAGTGCCGTCCCGATCGCGTCGACCGACCCGGCGACCGCCAACGCGAAGGGCACGCTTCCCGGTCGGGGCTCGCCGCTGATCGACGCGGCCGCCAAGGCGCTCAACCTGACGACCGAGCAGTTGCTGACGAAGCTGAGTGACGGCACGACGACCATCGCCGACGTCGCCAAGCAGCAGAACGTCGACATCAACACCGTCATCGCCGCAATGACGAATGCCGACAAGGCCCGCATCGGCGACATCGTGAACAAGCCGTGGCCCAAGTTCGGCGACCACGGTCCGGCCATCGGCGGGCCCGCGGGTCCCGGATTCGGTGTGGGTCGCTTCGGTCTCGGGGTGACGCTGGATCCGCTCGCGAAAGCTCTCGGAATCTCGACCGCCGACTTGAAGGCCGACCTCGCCAAGGGTCAGAGCATTGCCGACATCGCCAAGGCGAAGAACGTCGACATCAACAAGGTGATCGACCAACTCGTCGCCGACGCGACGGCGAGGATCGACAAGGCGGTCACCGACAAGCACCTCACCCAGGCCCAGGCCGACAAGATCAAGGCCGGCTTGAAGACCGAGATCACCGACCTCGTGAACAACGGGTTCCCGAAGCGCCCGATGGGTGGACTCGGGTTCGCCGGCCGCGGCCGCGGCCGCGACCACGGCCCGCGGATGCGAACGAACGGACCCGCCTCGGGATCGAGCCCGACCTCGACTCCGACGACTTCCGCGCCGACGTCGTAGGCGCGCCACTGTCGTGTGTCGATCGCCGGGCCTAAATTGCGGCCGGCACGACGATCGACACGAGGGAGCGCGCCATGGCCGAACGCACGAGCTACGCACCGGGAACGCCGAGCTGGGTCGACCTGCAGACGAGCGATCAGGCCGCGGCCAAGCAGTTCTACGGAGAGCTGTTCGGCTGGACCTACGCCGACCAGCCCGTCGACGAGACGAACGTGTACTCCATGGCGCAGTTGCGGGGGATCGACGTCGCCGCCATCAGTGGACTCGGGGAACAGGCGGCGCAAGGAGTACCACCGCACTGGAACTCGTACATCACCGTCGATGATGTCGAGGTTGCGGTCGCCAAGGTCGCGCCGGCAGGGGGCACGGTCATCGCGCCTCCGTTCGACGTGATGGACGCGGGCCGCATGGCCGTCGTCCAGGACCCGACCGGTGCGATGTTCGTGCTCTGGCAGGCGAAGGAGCACGTCGGCGCCGGCCTCGTCAACGAGCCCGGCTCGTTCACCTGGACGGAGCTCACGACCCCCGACATCCCCAAGGCGGCCGCGTTCTACCGGGCGGTGCTCGGCTGGGACGCGACGACTGCGGGCGGCGACATGCCGTACACCGAGTTCAAGCTCGGCGGCGAGAGCATCGCCGGTGGGATGAACCCGCCGATGCCGGGCGTCCCGACCTTCTGGGGTGTCTACTTCGCAGTGTCCGACACCGATGCGACCGTCGCCAAGGCAACGTCGCTCGGCGGTGGGCTGATGGCCGGACCGATGGACATCGAGCCCGGTCGCTTCGCCGTGCTGACCGATCCGCAGGGCGCGGTCTTCAGCGTGATCAAAATGGCGCAGGGGTGAGCGCACACACCTCGGTGCTCGTCGACAAGGCGCGCCGCGCTGCGACCGCTCATCGAGCAGGACGCCGCGACGGCCGAACGGGAGTCGTCGACCACGACGGCCGTCGTCGACGCGCTCGCCGCGTCGGAGTTGTTCTGGATCCTCGTTCCCCGCGAGCTCGGAGGCGCCGAGGCGGGGATCGAGGAAGCGCTCGCAGTTTTCGAAGAGCTCGCGTACGCCGACGGCTCGACGGGTTGGTCGGCAATGGCGAACATCACGTCGTCATGCTTTGCCGCGATCTATTCGAGTGAGGAAGCCGCGAAGACGATGTTCGGTGGTGAGCAGCTCGGCATCCACGCGGGCATGCTCGGGCCTGTCGGTACCGCGCGGGCCGGCGACGAGGGCTTCGTCGTCGACGGCAACTACCAGTTCGGTTCGGGGTGCGCGCACGCGACGTGGTTCGGAGCGGGCACCCAGGAAACCGACGCCTCGGGCGAACGCCTGAGCGACGCGTCGGGGATGCCCGCCCTTCGGGTCGTGTTCCTGCGGCCGGAGCAGGTCGTGCTGCGCGGGAACTGGGACGTCATGGGGCTGGCCGGGACCGGGAGCTACGACTACTCGGTCGAGGATCAGTTCGTGGCCGAGGGATTCTCCTTCCCGCTGCTCACGGCGACACCGCTGCGGGGTGGCGCGACCTACAACCTCGGGCTGTTCGGCATCGTCGCTTCCGGTCATGCCGGTTTCGCGCTGGGTGTCGGCGCGCGTGCGCTCGACGAGTTGCTCGCTTTGGTACCGACGAAGCAACGCATGGGCCAGTTCGCACCAGTCGCCGACGAACAGCTGTTTCAGCACGACTTCGCCATGCACGACGCTGCCATGCGCGCGGCGTGTGCCTACGTGTTCGACGTGTTCGGGTCGGCCGAGGCCGCGACCTGCGCGGGCGGCGCTCCGTCGCTCGTACAACAGCAGCGGATGCGCCAAGCCACGACCTACGCGACGCGCGTCGCGGCTGACGCAGCTCGATTCGCCTATACATGGGCGGGGACGAGCGCGTTGCGCAACGGCGGAACCTTGCAGCGCTGTTTCCGCGACATCCACGCGGGCACGCAGCACGTCTACGTCGACAACAACACCCTCACCGCGTACACGCAAACGCTCCTGATGGACACCTAGCCCTGATCTTTCAGTAGCGATGGGTTGATCGCGGGTCGCGTCCGAGATGCAGCGTCATTCGACGCGTCCGTGTCCGGTGGTGACCTCACCGTACCGATCGGAATGGCTTGTGTTTCCGTGCCGAACAGCTGGTGGGTGCCGGCGATCACCGCGAACGGTGTCGATGAACGCGACGACGCCGAAGTCGCCGAGATCACCGACCTGATCGACTTGTCCCGCTGGCCCGCCGGGACTCGCGCGATCGTCCGGCGCGAGGAACCGTATCCTGGCACGCGCATCACGGATCCGTGTAAACGGAGTGATACTGCCGGTGGTACCACCCGTGATACCACCGGTAGTAGCACGCGAATTGTGCACGCGCCGCCGCGCCGCCGCTTTCTCGTCGCTAGCACCCGCGCTCGCGTGGGCGATAGCGCCCGTGCTAGCAGTGTTGTTTCGAGCACACACTCCGCCGCGGGTGAAGCCGTCTGCGATCTGA
This sequence comes from uncultured Actinomycetes bacterium, assembly GCA_963761055.1. Lineage (GTDB taxonomy): Bacteria > Actinomycetota > Acidimicrobiia > IMCC26256 > PALSA-610 > PALSA-610. The sequence goes on from CAVXFO010000004.1 coordinate 100,519, forward strand.
AGGAGTGCACGCGAGTCACTTCGCGGCCCACCGCAGCGACGCAACCGCCGCGGCACCTGCGCCCGTGGCGCGGCGGTTGGGTCGCGTGGGTGGTGATGTCGTCGCGTGGAGGCGTGTCAGCGTCGTGGTCGCGTCGGTGAGCGTGCGGTGCGGGCTTCGGTGACCGTGTTCGGTCGCGGTCGAATCGCGGGTTGGTCAGGCGCGTGTGGGGCGAAGCGAATTTCAGGTCAGTAGCGCGAGGGCGCGGACGCGGACGCGGACGAACGTGTTGACGAGTTGTTCGGCCCACGGCCAGCCGGACGCGATGCGGAGCCGGGTTCGTCGGCCGCTGCACACGATGACACCAGCCGTGTGGAGGAGGGTGTAGCGGAGCCGTTTCGGTTCGGCATGAGCGAGCTCACCGTCGAGGCACAAGAGTTTCGTCCAGGCGAGAAGGTCTTGCGCGACGAGAACAAGTTGCACCCACGCGCTGTTGATCGCGAAGTTCGCCGACGGCAGGTTCGCCAGGCCGAGGTCTTTCGCGTCGCAGATCCGTTTCTCGGCGCGGCCGCGACCGCGGTGTAACGCTTCGAGATACGCGATGTCGGGATCGTCGAGATCGGTGACGAACACTTGGTAGCGGCGACCTTCGTAATCGGTGAAGGTGAGTTGCGCTCCGGGATGTGGGTCTTCGCGTCGGACGATCATCGCGGTGTCCCGGCGGGCCAGCGCGAAAGGTCGATGAGGTCGGTGATCTCCGCGACTTCGGCGTCGTCGCGTTCATCGGTCCCGTTCGCGGTGATCGCCGGCGTCCACCAACTGTTCGGCACGTATATACAGGCCATTCTGATGGGTGCGGTGAGGTCGTGACCGACCGCGAACCGCACACCCCGGGCCCGGCACGCGTCGATGAACCCGTGGGTGAGCGCGGCCGAATCGGTGCGGGCGATGACCTCACGTTCGTGCGGATCGATCGGCAATTGTTCCAACGCCAAGTCGAGGATCTCGACATGATCCGCGGTCGTGTTCGACCCGGCATTACCCGGCCGCAACAGACCAGCGAGTGCTTCGCCGGTCGCGTCCAGATACGCCATCAGCGGATGGAACCCGAACCCGCGCTTGTAGTTCGGGGCCGCTCCTTGCTTCTCGGAATGGGAGTTCACGAGGGTGCCATCGAAATCGATCACATAGAACCCGGGATCGGCGCCCGCGTTCCAGGCCTGCTTGCGGGCCGCAGCACGCGCCGCCGCGATCCGGGCGAGCGCCGCAGCGTCGATCGCTTCGAGGGTCCGCCACGCCGTCGACAACGACGCGACTTCACCGAACAGGTTTGGCTGATCGCGCAGCACCGCCAGATCGGAGATCGTTTCGCCGCCCGCGGCGAGCATCACCGCCAGATCGACCAGCACGTCACCGCGGTCATGGCCACGACACCGTCGCTTCGTTGGCGCCATCGCAGCCGACAAGGCGTCGGTGAGACCGAGCGCGTCGGCGAGATCACACAACAATCGCGACCCGGCATGACCGACCACGTTCTTGGCGTCACCGGTCACCAACAGTCGCGGACGCGTCGCATTACGCTGCATCTCGGAAGTGCCCTTCTGGGTTGGGGTTCTGCACCTTCGACAAGCGCAGTTTCTCCCACCAGAAGGGCCTTTTCGCGGACGCGACCCGACGATCAGCCGCTCACTACTGCAACATCAGGGCTAGCGGAGCTCGAGCTCGCGGCGCAGTACCTTGCCGGTGCCGTTACGGGGTAGCTCGGCGACGAACTCGACGTCGCGCGTGGACTTTGAACCGGGCGAGGTTGGCGCGTACGTAGTCGCGCACCGAATCGGCGTCGAGAGATGCGCCGGCGCGCGCGACCACGAAGGCTTTCAGGCGCGCGCCGAACTCCGGATCGGGGACGCCGACGACGGCGGCCTCGACGACGTCGGGATGGCGCGCGATCACGTCTTCGACCTCATGCGGGAACACGTTCTCGCCGCCGGACACGATCATCTCGTCGTCGCGGCCGTCGACGAAAAGGAGACCGTCACGGTCGAAGTGTCCGGTGTCACCGGTGTGGATGAAGCCGTCGACCGTCGACTTGGTGCGGCCGTCGGTGTAACCCGAGAACGTCAGTGGACCTTTCACGAAGATGCGCCCGCTCGCGGCGGGCGCGACATCGTGACCGTCGTCGTCCAGTAGCCGTACGAGTGTGCCGCGCGGTGGTCGGCCGGCGGTCGTCGGCGCGGCGCGCAGATCGGCGGGGGTGGCGACCGAGACCGATCCGGCTTCCGTCGAGCCGTAGAGGTTGTGCACGACGTCGCCGAACGCGTCCATGAAGCGGGTCGCGAGATCGCCGGGCAGGGCCGAGCCGGAGAGCGGCACGAATCGTAACGACGATGTGTCGTGGCGGCGGCGGACCTCGGTCGGCAGTTCCATGATGCGCAACAACATCACCGGGATCGCGACGAGCACCTCGGCCCGGTGCCGGGCGATCAGTTCGAGCGTGCGCTCGGGATCGAAGTGCCGTTCGAGCACCATCGTGTCGCCGACCAGGAGGCTCGTCGACGCGTTGGCCCATCCCCAGGCGTGGAAGCAGGGCGCCGCGATGACCATCTTCTCGTGGGCCCGGTACGGGAGGCGTTCGAGCAGCGCGATCCCGGCGCCGACGTGCGGTGCTCCGGCGACGAGCGCGCCCTTGGGCGGCCCGGTCGTCCCCGACGTGAGGATGATCGTGCGCGCCGCACGCGCCGGGCGGTCGAGTTCCGGCCCGTGTGCATGACGTTGAGCGAGATCGTCGAGGGTGCGGACGTCGGGATCGGTGCTCGGGACGTCGGTGCTCGGGACGTCGGTGCTCGGGACGTCGGTGCTCGGGACGTCGGTGCTCGTGCCATCGGTCCAGGCCTGCAGCCGGTGATCGATGCCGGCGGCGATCGCGAGCGGTGTGAACTCCTCGTCGTGGACCAGGAGCACGGCCCGTTCGCGGTGCATGACGTCGGCGACCTGCGGTGCGGCGAAGCCGGTGTTGAGGTAGACCGCGTCGACTCCGAGTTTGGCGAGCGCGCCGGCGATCTCGAAGAAATAGCGGTGGTTGCGGCACAGGACCGCGACGGAATCGCCCGAGCGGACGCCCGTCTCGATGAGACCCCGGGCGACCGCGTCGATTCGCGCGTCGAGCTCTGCAAACGAGACGGTTCCCCGTTCGTCGATCAGCGCGGGCCGGTCGCCGTAGCGAGCGGCGCCCAGGCCGAACAGGGACGCGAGCCCCGGGCCCCATTTGCGGACCACTCTCGCCATCCGCAGCACGCGGGACGGTCGTTCCGGGCGCAGGACGCCCGAGCGCAAGATCGCCCGGGTCGCGTCGGCGACGTCTGCGATCGACTCGGTGGGGCGCACGGGCCGACTCTATGAGGCAGTCCGCTCCGAGGCACTTCGCCGGCAACCGATCGCGATGTGTGACGGAGCCGTGACGCGGCGGGCGAAAGCTGTGAGCCGTGCCCGAGGCCCGCCCCCAGCGTCGAATCGCAGCGGCCGCCGACGGTCGCGCCGCGTTCCTCTCGCCGTCGCCCGGCGCCCCGCTGCTCGCGACCACCCTCGCGCGGAGCTTCGAGCTGGTCGCGGGGGTGGCGCTCTTCGCCTTGGTCGGCACCGCGATCGTCGTCGTGCTGGTTCCCAGCTCGTCGGCGGGCCGGGTCGGGTTCGCGGTCGTGCTCGTTGGCATCGGCCTCGCGCTCGGTGGCCCTCGCGTTGTCGCTGAGCCGCCGGAGCGCGCACGCCGTCGAACGACCGCTCGAGCTGCTCGACGACGCGCTCGCGGCGATCACCGCCGGCGACCTGAGCGTGCGGGTGAACCTCGCAGGCGCCGCCGCGGAGATCCAATTCGTCGGGACGGCAATCCACACGATGGTGCGCGAGTTGACGCGTCTGCGTGTCATCGAGCTCGAGCGAGCAACTGATCAGCGGGTGCGGCGCGAGCTCGCCGAGGTCGTCCACGCCTCGCTCGACCGCGGGCGCGTCGTGCAGCGCGCGGTGGTAGTGGTCGGCGACGCGATGTCGTCCGACCGTGTGTACATCCGGCTACTCGAGGGTGGGCACTGCCCGGTCGTTGCGGAGTGGCGCAACGGCAGTGACATCGCGGCAGTGACCGAGATCGCACGCCTCGACGAGTCCGCGCTTCTCGTCCATCTCATCGGCGTCTGCGACGCCGGCAGCGCCGTTGTGATCGACGACACGCGGGATACGGCTCGCTTCAGCACCGCGCAGCGCGAGATGTTCGGTGCGCTTTCGATACGCGCCGCCCTGACCCATCCGATCGTCGTCGGCGACCGCGTCGCCGGCGTGCTCGTGGTGAGCGAGCAGGGCACCGCCCGATCGTGGACCGCGGGTGAGATCACGCTCATGGAGGGATTCGCCCGCGAGATCGGTCGCGCGCTCGACCACGCCCTTGCCTTCGACCTGCAACACCACATGGTCGAGCGGCTCGGTGTGCTCGACCGCTCCAAGAACGAGTTTCTCTCGGAGGTTTCACGCGAACTGCGCGGTCCGCTCGCCAGCGTGCTCGGCTACATCGAGCTGCTGACCGAGGAGTCCGTGTCGGTGGGCGACCAGCAGCGGCGGATGCTCGAGATCGTCCGTCGGAACGGGGAGAAGCTCCTCGTCCTGATCTCGAACCTGATGACGATGTCGAGCCTTGAGGCCGGCGAGTTCGAACCGAACCTGGGACCCGTCTATCTCCTGGCTGTGATCCAGCGTGTCGGGGACGCGGAGGCGGACGCCATCGCTCGGAAGTCGTTGGATCTCGTGTTGGACATCGAACCGGGCATCGAACTCGTCGCAGACGAACGCCAGATCGAGCGCGCGCTGGAGAATCTGCTGTCGAACGCAGTGAAGTTCACGGCGCGCTGGCGGGCGGATCGACGTCGTCGCGCGCACCCGCGGCAGTGATGTGGTCGTCGACGTGCGCGACAACGGATGCGGAATCCGGATCGACGAACAGGCGGATCTCTTCTCGAGGTTCTTCAGCGCGTCCGGGGAGCGCCGGCGCCAGAAGCTCGGCGCGGGGCTCGGTCTGTACATCGTCCAGCAGATCGTCGAAGGGCACGGCGGCAGTATGCAAGTTGTCTCGGTTCCGGGTCAGGGGAGCACATTCACAATGCGGCTCCCGGCCCGCCCGGTCGCGTCCGGTCGGCGCGCGAGCGATCTCGAAGTCGCGATCTAAGGGGAACGGATGAGTCTGATTCTTGTCGTCGACGACGATCCCGACGTGCGGGAACTGGTGGAATACAAGCTGTTGCAGCAGGGCTACGAGGTGCAGTCGGCGGCCGATGGTCAACAGGCGTTGATGCTCGTCCCGGCCGCGCAACCGGCGCTGCTGCTCCTCGACGTGATGATGCCCGGTATCTCCGGCTTGGAGGTGTTGGCCCAGTTGCGGGCGGACGAGGCGACGATGTCGTTGCCGATCATCATGCTCACCGCCAAAGCCGAAGCGACCGACATCGAACGAGGTCTCGCGCTCGGTGCCAACGACTACATGATCAAGCCGTTCAGCCCGCGTGAGCTCATCAATCGGATCCAGGCCCAGCTGGTGCCCGCCGCCTAGCGACCTGAGTCGGCACTTGTTCGGCAGTTAGGAATCTCGGGTTCTGTGGTGCGCGTTCTTCCCGGTGTCAGCAACGAGTCCGCCGCGACCACGAGCGCGGTAGCGTTGCCCACGTTGGCGAACCGTCGGAACGTGGGTAGGTGGATGGCGATGGACGTCCCGAGGGTCGATTCCGGTACCGGGCTCGATGAGCTCGAATCGGCGCTGCGCGAGTCGGGTTGTATCGTGGTCGAAGGCGTCGTCACCGAAGAGAAGATGGATCGCATCGGCGCCGAACTCGAGCCGTTCCTCGACTCGACGCCGGTCGGTGGTGACGAGTTCACCGGCATGAACACGCGCCGAACCGGAGCGCTCCTGGCGCGGTCGCGCGAGTTCCGCGACCTCGCCGCGCACCCGACGGTGCTCGGTGTGCTCGACCGTGTCCTCGCCGACCACGCGACGAGCTACCAGCTGCACCTGACGCAGGTGATCGAGATCGGTCCCGGCGAACCGGCGCAGTTCGTACACCGCGACCAATGGGCGTTCGACTTCTTCCCGTTCCCCAACGGGTTCGACGTCGAGTGCCACACGATGTGGGCGATGAACGACTTCACCGAGGAGAACGGGGCGACCCGCGTCATTCCCGGAAGTCATCGTTGGGACGACAAGTTGCGCCCGGGCGTGAACGAGACCGTGGCCGCAGAGATGCCCAAAGGATCCGTCCTCTTCTATCTCGGCTCGCTGTACCACGGCGGCGGCGCGAACCGTTCGGACGGCGTGCGGCGGGGCGTGAACGTCGGGTACACGCTCTCGTGGTTGCGCCAGGAGGAGAACCAGTACCTCGCGTGCCCGCCCGAGATCGCGCTCGACCTGCCGGAGGACGTCGCCCGGCTGGCGGGGTACCGGCGCGGTGCGTACGCGCTCGGCTACTACGGCGATCTCCGGGATCCGTACGAAGCCGTGCGGGTCGTGCACGCCGAGGGCCCGCAGAGCTTCCAGACCGCGACCTGAACTCGGTCGCCGCCCCGGGACAAGGAGCCGGGCCGATTCGGTGGAACCTGTCGACGCGCTCGGACGTGTACCGGTGGGCTTCTCGTTGCCGGACGGCGCAGCGCGCACGCGCTCGACACTTCGATCACGACGACGCCGGCGGTGACGGCAAAGCGCCGTCGAAGCTGACCACTCGGGTCGCGACCCCGCAGGCGTAGACACGACTTGGTCGCCTGGGCCCGGGTGCATACACTGTCTGGTCCGCCGCGGGGTGGAGCAGTCTGGTAGCTCGTCGGGCTCATAACCCGAAGGTCGCAGGTTCAAATCCTGCCCCCGCCACCAACGAAATTGCAGGTGAGGCCCGGTGCGAAAGCACCGGGCCTTCTGCGTGTGGTGCCGAAATTGGTGCCGACATCGCGAATTACGCGTCGTGAGCGTGGTGCCGCACAACCCGAAGGTCGCGCGCTTTTCGCCACGCAGCGCGGCATGCTCGTGTCGTCCTGTCTCGATTGCTCCCGTCGCGTGTGGTTCTGTCGCGAGAGTCGATCGCGTAGGTGGCGTCAACGACGAATGTCGACCGAATCGCATCGGGTCGATAACCCGAAGGTCACACCTGAAGATGTTGCCTGGGTCCGCGCAGACGACAGGCGGGCTACAAGCGCGGCGCCGTCACCAACCCGGCTATCCCCACCGGCAAGCGGGTCCATCATCCTCTGATGAGATCACGCTGTACACGCACAATGTGAAGAGAGCCTCTCTTCCCGCCGTCCCGTCGGAGTTCGAGCGGTGGGATACTGGCTGCGAGTAGGCGCCCGACGTTCCATCGTGGGGAGGTTGGCGTGCAATCCGAGACGGATCCGATGGTTCTGGACCTCTACCTTCCCCAGTACGACGTGACGGAGACGCACGCCGTCATCGTCGACGCAGACACGGACCTCACCTGGCAGTCCATTCGGCGGAGCGACCTGTCCCGGTCCGCGGTCATACGAGTGCTTCTGGAGGTGCGCAGCTTTCCCAATCGGATGCAACGGTTCCTGAAAGGGCAACCAGCGGAAGCCGCGCGCCCGCCGTTGACCCTCGACGACATGGGCCGTGCCGGCTTCGTTCTCCTAGGAGAACGGCCCGGCCAAGAGATCGCGTTCGGCACTGTCGTGCAGCCGTGGAAAGCGGTTACCGACGACAAGCCCGACGCCGCAGCTCGATGCTGATCGATTCGCCGCGTTCGACACCCCTGGGTACGTCAAGGTCGCCTTCAACATCAGGGTGGTGCCCTATGGCAGCGAGCGCGCACTCATCACGACTGAGACACGGACGGCTGCCACGGACCCCACGAGCCTCCGCCGCTTTGCTCGCTACTGGTTGCTCGTCGGCCCATTTAGCGCGCTGATCCGCCAACTGATGCTGCGGATCGTGAAATCCGATACCGAGCGACGACCTGAGCATCGAACCAGTCGATGACGCTTCCAAGCAGGTGAACTACTTCTCGGGAGTGAGCCGTTGCACGGGTCGGTGCACCGTAGGGGTATGACCTAAGTGCCGCACGGCCACGATCGCGAAGGCCTCGGTCCCGGCGTGCTGGGATCTCCGGTACTACCCGGGGCGCGGAGTCAGGGATCGGATTCTGGCATTCGGTCTTACTCAGTGGTAATGGTCTCGAGACCGCGCGGTTGAGCAAGGAAGCCTTCGAGTTCGGCGCGCGTCGCCGCCTCCTGGCCGAGCATGAGGTGCCCGCCGCTTGCGTGGGTGACAAGCCGCGCTCCGGCGATCCGGTCGGCGGCGGCCTGGGCTGCCTCGTAGGACGCGAGCGTGTCGTCCGCCGAGTGGACGAACAACGCCGGGACCCGGATGGTTTCGAGCGGGCACTTGTTGACGGCGGGATTCGAGCGGAAGGCGTCGAAGAGCACGCCGGTGCTTCGGTCGCGGACGGGGAAGATGCTGTCGATCATCATGGTGACCGTGGTGCGCTGCTCGGTGGTGAACGGGAAGTCCTTGGGAACGCCACCGACGAGGCCCATGAGGGCGGGTCGGGCCGTGACCTTGGCAAGCCACATGAGGACGTCGCTGCGGAACAGCAGCTTGACGATTGTCGGCGGCGTCGCGGCCGCGGCAGGGCCGGGCAAGTTCCCGGACATGATCACCAAGTGTGCCACCCGATCGGGGTGACGCAGCGCGAGTTGCAGCGCCGAGGTGGCGCCGGCCGAGTAGGCGATTACGTCGATTCTGTCGATGGTGAGGTGATCGAGGAGCTCGGCGAACGCGTCTGCCTGCAGTTCGGGTGTCGCGTCCGCAGGCATGGCTGATCCGAGGTAGCCGAACCGGGACGGCGCGATGACCCGCCGGTTCGGGAGGATGCCGCCGAAGGAAACGATGCCGGCATCTCGGCCACCGAAGATGCCGTGGATCACGAGTAGCGGCTCGCCAGCGCCAGATGCCGCGTACTCCACGTCGCCGACGCTGGTTGGGACGCTCTTCTTGTCGACGGCATCGAGCCTGCGGCGGGCGGCTTTGGCGTCTTGCTGATACCGACGTACAACACGGGCTGTCACGAACGTCAACGCCGCGCCCGCAACCATGAACGAAGAGTGCTTCTTCACGTCGATGCCTCCTGCAGCGTCTGAATGTCAGCGGCGACGATCTCCCGAAACGATGGGCCATGATCGCGAACGCCCGGTCGCGGCATTCGGGGAAAGGCCCGCATCGTCGATTGGTGTGCCGTGCAGTGCTGTCGCACGGGAGCTGCTCGTATGCCTAAGACGCCCGCTGCTGATCGGACAGGATACGCGGGCGGCGCGGCGATGCCCGCGTCGGGCATCAGGGAGGCGGTGCGTGTCGAGAGGGGATCGATGCCGCTCGGACGAGCGCGCGGCATGTCGGGTCGGCACGCGCGGCCGCCGGGGCACTCATGCTCGCTCGCCCACGGGTCTTGCCGACCATGCTCGGACTCGACGGCGAGAGTTCCGCCGTGCGCTGGTTGCCTCGCGGTGTGCCGGATGATTGCGCCGAGCGCGACGCCGATCAGCGCGACGACGCATCCCCGGCCCTGAGATCGTGTTGTCTCATCCGGTCGCGGATCTGCTCTTCGGTGATCGGGCCGGTCAGGATGTTGGCGCGGTGTTGGAACGTGAGTCCGAGGCCCCATCCGATGAGCGGGAACGCGGGCCAGAACGGTCCTCTCGTAACGAGCCAGATGATGACGAAGACAAGGTTGAAGGTGCCGTAGGCGGTGAGGTGGGCGAGGAAGTCGCGCCAGCGTTGGAGCTGCGTCGCGGTGCCGAGGAACGTGGAGTAGTTGGGGTTTGTCATCGGGTCACCGCCTCGCGGCGACCTTGGCGGGCCCAGCTGCTCACACCAGTTACTGAGGGGACGGTCACGAATGCGAACCACGGGAATCCGGCACCGTGGGCGGCCCACACGACGATGAGCGCGAGGTTGACGAGCGTCCAGCCGATGACCGCGTTGCGGAGCTCGTTGCCTCGAGGGCCGCGCCGGTTCGGTCCATTCGTGCGCTTGCGTGTCACCGGCGCGGTCTTGGCTGTGGTGGGCTTGCGCCATCCGAGTGCACGCATCGCCTTGGTGTAGTCGCCTTTGGCGACGACCGCGACCGTGATCGTCGCGGCGAGCGCCCACACAATGCTGCCGGTCAGCAACGCATGCCCGCCCGGGACTCCGGCGTGGGAGCTGTACGCCGCGGCTGCGATCGACATGATCGTGGTGGACGTTTCGCCGGCGGAGAACATCGCGGCTTTGGCCCAGGGGTTGGCGTCGCGCATCGACTCCTTGTCAGTGAGCGCGGACCACATCGGCAGCGCGCTCATGAACTGGCGGACGCCGGGCGGATAGTTCTCGGGGTGGTCGGTGCCGCGCACGCCGTAGGCGCGGAACCGGATGCCGACCATGCGGCCGACGCCAACGTGCGCGATGGCGTGGCTGCACAGGTAGATGGCGAGCCAGCCGCCGGCGAGGAGTCCGACCCGAATGCCGACGAGGCCGTGGAGGTGAGCGGCGGTCACGAGGAGCGCGGCGCCCGCGGCGATGCCGGCGAGCTGGATGGCGTTGCCGGTGCGGATCGGGAGTTTCGCCCAGAGCTTCGGCATGGGCTTGGTTGAGGTCTCGGGGGTGGTCGGTGCTGTGGTGAGGGAGGTGGTCATCGCGTGCTCCTTTGCGTTGGATGGGTGTGTTGATGGGTGACAGGGGTGTGGGTTTGCGGCGCGAAAACGGGGTCAGAACTGGTCGGGTTGTCCGTCGAGGAGCGCAGCCGCGAGCGGTCCGCGGGTCGGGGTGAACGGGACGACGTCGTAGGTCGCGGCGCCGGCCTGGACGAAGGGGTCGCTGGCGACGATCTGGTCGAGGTGGTCGCGATCTGGAGCGTGAGCGACGATGACGCCACCGAGGCGCGGGTGCTGGGGACCCGAGGCGAGGAAGTGGCCGGAGGCGAAGTACCGGTCGAGGAACCGGACGTGAGCCGGCAGTAGTGCGTCGATGCGTTCGAGCGGGGCTGTGTAGTTGATGACGAGCAACCAGACGATGTCGGTCCGGTCGTCGGCGAGTTTGGTGGCGGTCATCGAAGCTCCTGTGGGGGGTTGCGGCTCGTTGTCATGAGGATCAACCCGAATCAGCCAGATGTCTAAGACATGCCTGCTCTCTTGGTGATAAGAAGTTCTTATGATCGAGTTGCGCCAGTTGCGCTACTTCGTGGCTGTCGCTCGTCACCGGCACTTCACCCGCGCCGCGGACGAACTCTTCGTGGCCCAACCAGCCGTGTCGCAGCAGGTACGCAAGCTCGAACGGGACCTCGGTGTGCAGCTGTTGGACCGGGCGCATCACTCGGTCACCCTCACGACCGCGGGCGCGGCGCTCCTCGAACGCGCCGAGCGAATCCTCGACGACGTCGATGTCGCACTCGACGAAGCCCGCTCCTCCTCGGGACAAGTCGCCGGACGCATACGCCTGGGCGGCTGGCAATCGATGCACATCGGACTGCCGGACCTACTCTCGGCGTTTCGGGCCGGCTACCCCGGCGTCAACGTCGCCGTGACCGAGATGGTGACCGACGACATGGTCGCCGGCGTGCGCAACGGAACCCTTGACGCGGCCCTGGTGGTGCAGCGCCCCCGCCTCGCCGTGGGCGACCTTGAGGTCACCTCCGTCATCACCGAACCCTTCGCCCTCGCCGTCGCACCCACGCACACGTTCGTGCGCCGTCGTCGCGTGCGCCTCGCCGAACTCGCACAGGAGCCGTTCATCACCCATCTCCCCGGCTCCGCGGTGCGCGAGATCGTTCTCGATGCTTGCGCCGAAGCCGGGTTCCGACCCCGTATCATTCTCGAAACCGGTGAGATGAGCGCCGCCCGCGCCTACGTTGCCGCCGGGCTCGGCATCACGATCCTGCCGCGCTCATCACTCGCCAGCCCCGGACCCACAGTCACCGTGCTTGACATCAGCGCGCCGAGGTTCACGCGTACATCGGTGCTCATTTGGTCCGCCCAGCGCACACTCGCCCCCGCGGCCGCGGCGTTCATCGCATTCACGCGCGACCATCTGGACCTGCTCCGGCAATGATCACCGGGAGCAATCGGTGCGTGACGTCTGCTACCGCCTACTCCCGGTGGCGTCGGCTGCATCGCGGTCTGTCACTGTGCGTGCGATGCGATGTGACAAGCTCGTTGCGTGGTCGACGAATCGCACACGTAGATCTCGGCGCCGAACTCGAGCCGCGCAGTCGCGAACCTTGTTACACAAGCTCAGATCGAGCGGCGCGGCACTTCCGCACTGCGCGAGATCCTCAATAGGAATTTCCGCGTGGGTCGGCGCGTCAAACTGCTGCCTTGCCTTGAGTGGTTCGCCGCTTCGTTTGCTTTCGCCCGGGCGTGTGGTCGTGTCACGCACGTACCGTCCGTATCGTTATGCGGTTTCCGCGCGGGTGTTTGCACTCCTTGTTCGCGCTCTCGGTCTCTTTCTCGTGGATCGCGACTCGAGCGCGTGGGCGAGGCTTCGCTGTTGACGGTGCAGGGTCTTTCATCGGTGGCCGTCGGGGTGCGCATGGCGGCGACCCTGGAATCAATCCTGCTCTGAGCCATTGCGCAGTTTAAGTCTACATAGGTATAGTTACCGCGTGACGCGATCTCGACGCCCTTCTCCGCAGACGGTGAAAGTGTTGCTCGCCCTCGCGGCGGACCCGTCGTGCTGGCGGCACGGCTACGACCTACTGCGCGAGACCGGCCTCCAGTCCGGTGCCCTGTATCCGATTCTCATGCGCCTCGCGGATCGTGACCTGCTGGCGGCGGAGTGGGAATCCGACGCTCCCGCGGGGCGTCCGCCCCGCCACCTCTACCGGCTCACCGCCGACGGCTGCGCGTTCGCCGCGACGCTCGAGCCGGCGCGCGTTCAGCGGCAACGATCGGGTGCGATGCGGCTGCGAGGTACTTCATGAGTGTCGCCGGAAGTCGCGGGTGATGGCGGAACATCGCGGTGGGGCCCGAGTCGTGCTCGCGGTCGTTCGTAGATGGTTACCGGAAGACCGGCGCGCCTGGGGTGTTGCCATGAACGCGGAACTTGCGCACGTCGATGGCCGCGTTGCCCGCGCCCGATTCGCCGTCGGCTGCGTGCGCGTCGCGCTCCTCCCGCCGCTGCCCGACGCGCACTCCAAGCGATCGGAGTTCGCGATTCTCACGAGCGCATCCGCGGTTCTCGCGCTCGCGCTCTACGGGCAGTACCAAATCGCGGCGAACCCGTCGACGGGCGGCCGCGGCGTCGTCTACATGAGCTGCGCGACCGCGCTCGGCATCACGCTCTTGGCTGCATACGCGCTGATCGCCCTGCGACTCGCCCGGACTGGCGGGCCACGCGCGGTCGCCAGCCGTCGCTACGGCATCGCCGGTGGCCTGCTCGTCGGCGTCATCGTGCTCGTCGCGAGCACGCCGCTCGCAACCACGGCTTTTGGAACGCGACAGGCTGCGGTCGCGACGGCCGTCTCTGCGTTCTCGATAGCGGTCGTCTCGACGGCTGCCGCGTACCGGGCCGCTCGCCTCGGCCGCGATTCTCGTGGCGCTCGAGACGCCGGACTCTGGACCGGGATCATCGCGGGGTTCGTCCTGATTGCCGGACTCTTGACCGTCACGCTCGCGGCCACAACCTGGGTAACACGCGACCCCGCCGTCGTCAGCGCTTACCGCGACACGCTGAACCCCGCCCACTACGCGAACTACCGCACCCACTACGCCACGATCACCGGGTACGCAATGAGCGAGAACAGCGACACGGCTCTTCTGCTCGGCCTGATTTGGCTCCCGCTCCTCAGCCTCGCATTCGGCAAGCTGGGTGGAGTCATTGGCAGCACACATTCCGATGAAGCGCCGCGTCGGCCTACCCGCGTACAGCGAAGTCGGATTCGGGCTCAAACCCATCACCGGTGAGTGTGGAGGCGTGGTGACTCTCTTCGATAGATAGCGAGGTTCGGTGCCTGACTACGCGACGCGTCCCTTCGATGTGTCTCGCGGGTGGTGCCGAAAATGGTGCCGTACACAGCGTCTGCGATCTTGCAGCCGATCGCGTCGCCGACGTGGTGCCGCACAACCCGAAGGTCACCGCGTCAATCGCGCCAGGTGACGTCTGCTACCGCCTACTCCCGACGCGTGTCGTTCTGGACATGATCGAAGACTCGAACGATGCGCGTTCCGTCGTTGTCAAGATGAACCTCGGGCGGATACCCCGACGGTCGCGCCCTGTATCGGAGCGCTCACCGTGGTGCTCCTGACACGCGGGCCAGCAGTTCGGCATCGTCGGGGAACTCGGCTGCGTGCTCGAGGGTGAGGCCGGCCGCGCGTTCTCGCCCCCCCGTGACGAACAACGTCGCGATCTGGACGATCTGACGCTCGCGCCGAACAGTCGTACGGGCGTGGCGCTGGGCTCGGGAGAGTTCCTCGAGTGCTGTCGTCGTGTCGCCGCCGTTAGCTGCTATCACGGCGAGGAGGGCGTGCTCGATCGCGTTCATCGTGACATGGTCCGGCCAGGTGCTGACGAAAGACTGATCCGATGCTGAAGATGGACCGTCACCGGTACCGTGAACCATGCGCATCGGGCTGCTCGGTGGACTCAAGGTCCTTGATGACGAGGGCCGAGATGTAGTTGTCGCCGGACCGAAGCTCCGCGCTCTGCTCGCGGTATTGGCGCTGCAACCCGGCCGAGTGGTTTCTGCAGAACAGTTGATCGATGCCTTGTGGGGCGAGAATCCACCGACCGAGGTGCGCAACGGTCTCCAAGGGCTCGCATCGAAGCTGCGCCGCACGCTGGGCTCGGCCGACCTCGTCGCCATGCGCGGCGCCGGCTATGCGCTCGAGCTGGCGGCGGACGCTGTCGATGTACACCGCTTCGAGGAGCTGGTCGTCGAGGCGCGGGCGGCCGCGGTCGACGGTGATCTCGAATCGGGCCGCGGCGCTGCTGACCGAAGCCGATGCGCTCTGGCGGGGCGATCCGCTCGCGGATTTCGTCTACGACGACTTCGCCGCGGGCGCCATCACGCGGTTGTCCGAGCTGCGCCTCGCCGCGATCGAGGAGCGACTCGATCTCGAGCTGCAGCTCGGCCGGCATCAGGCCGCCGTCGCGGAGCTGGAGGAGCTGGTCGCGGCCCAACCCGCTGCGCGAGCGGCTGCGCGGACTGCTCATGCTCGCGCTGTACCGCGCCGGCCGGCAGGCCGACGCGCTGCGCGTCTTCCAGGACGGTCGTCATCTCCTGGCCGAGGAGCTGGGCCTCGAACCCGGGCCATGAGCTGCGCGAGTTGGAAGGCGGCGATCCTCGCGCAGGATCGTTCGCTCGACGCGCCGACGATCGTTCGAAGCGACGCGACCTCGCACGCGGAGACATGTTGCGATTCCGGAAGCGCTGACCCCGCTGGTCGGCCGCGACGTAGAGCTCGCGAGCTGCACGCGACTGGCCGCCGAGCATCGGTTCGTCACCTTGGTGGGCCCGGGCGGCGTCGGCAAGACGCGCCTCGCGTTCGAGGTCGCCCGCGCCGCGTCGGCTGGGCTGGCGTTCGGCGCGTGCCTGGTCGAACTCGCGCCCGTCGGGTGATCCCGCCGGCGTTCGTGCCGCGATCGCGTCCGCGCTCGCGCTGCCCGGACCCGGGCCGGCTCGCCGAGGTGATCGGCGATCGCGAGATGCTGCATCGTGCTCGACAACTGCGAGCACGTCATCACGACGGCCGCCGAAGTCGCCGAGGACTTGCTGCGCCACTGCCCGGCCCTGCGGCTTCTGGCCACGAGCCGCGAGGGACTGCGAGTCGGTGGCGAGACCATCTGGCCCGTGCCGCCGCTCGCGGCCGGCGACGCGGTGAGCCTGTTCGTCGCGCGTGCTCAGGCGGCCGGCGCGCCGCTCGAGCTCTCCGATGACAACCGGACGGTGATCGCCGATATCTGCAGCCGGCTCGACGGGTTGCCGCTCGCGATCGAGCTCGCCGCGGCCCGTACGCGCGCGTTTCCGCTCCAGCAGATCAGCGTCGCGGCTCGAACGATCGATTCCGGCTACTCACCGGTGGGTCGCGCACTGCACTGCCTCGCCAGCAGACGCTGCGCGCCGTGGTCGACTGGAGCTACGAGCTGCTCTTCGACGACGAGCAACGCGTCTTCGAACGGTTGGCGGTGTTCCCGGGCGGTTGTGATCTCGCGACGGCCGAGGCGGTGTGCGCCGACGACGATGCTCGCCGCCGACGATCTCGCCGACCTGATCCATGCCCTCGTCGAGAAGTCGCTCGTCATCGCGGTGCCGAGAGGCGACGCGGTGCGCTTCACGCCAACTGCAGACGCTCTGCCAGTACGGCCGGGAGCGGCTCGCCGAACGCGGCGACGCCGTGCGCATCCGCGATGCAATGGCGAAGCACTACGCCGAGCTGTGCGCGCAGAGCGCCGGCGGCGTACATCGGGCGATCGTCAGCGGGCATGGCTGACGGCGATCGACCAGGAGCACGACAACCTGCGAGCGGCGCTCGATTGGGCGGTCGCCAACGACGACGCGGAGACCGCACTGACCATCGCCGGCGGGCACCAGCTGGCCGCACTGGCTCGCCGGCATGGTGATCGAGGGCAAGCGCTGGCTCGACGACGCCTTCGGGTGCGGCGGCGAGGCGCAGCGGAACGGACGCGGGCGCTCGCGCTCGACAGGTCGCGGGCTCCTCGACTTCCTCGCCGGCTGCCGCGACCACTGCGACGACGACCTCGAGGCCGCGCTCGAGATCTTCCGCCGCCACGACGACGTCGAATCGACCGGCGTTGGCCTACTCGTTCTACGCCGAGCTACCCAACGCCCGAGGCGACCTCGACGAGGCGCGCCGGCGCCGGCTGATCCTCCTCGACTTCTACGGCGACGTCCCCGATGACCCGTTCGCGATCGCGGCGCGGGCGTACTCGCTCGGCAAGCTCGCGCGTCATGGACGGGGACCTCGCGGACGCCGAGGTGCAATACCGCGCCGCGGCCGAAGGGTTCTCCCGGATCGACCGCCCGGTGATGCTCTCGATGTCGCTCGACGTGGTCGCCGACTTCGACGAACGCGCCGGTGACTACCGCGCCGCGGTCCGCGCGTGCTGGACGAGGCGATCGCGACGAACGACGCGTGCGGACTGCGGGGGTTCACCGGGTCGCTGCTCGCGCGCCTCGGTTGGGCGCTGCTCCACGAAGGAGACTTCGCGCGCGCCGAGACGACCTACCAGCGCGCCCTCGATGGCGCGCGCGGCTGCGCAGTTTGCCGGTGATGTTCCTCGCCCTCACCGGAATGGCCGTGCTGCACCGGGTCAACCGCGACGACCGCGCCGCGGCCGCTGCGGCCACCGAAGCCTTGGAGCTCTATCGGGCCGGCGATCCGCGTCGGTTCCGGAACCGGATCGACCCCGAGAACGAACTTCGGGTCGCGGCCGCCGCCTGCTGCGTCGTGCTCGCCGCCCTCGCCGCGGAAGGCGACCGACCCGAGCCGGCGGCGGTGCTGCTGGGCCAGGCCGAGCGCCTCCTAGCCGAGTCCGGCGCGGGGATACCCGCCTTCGAGCACGATGACATGGAGCGGGCCCGCCGAACCGCAATTTCCGCGCTGGGCGCGGACGGGTTCGCGGCCGCGTTCGAGCGGGGCCGATCCAGTGCCGAGGCGGCGCTCAGCTCTTGAATCGCGGCCTTCAGCGGTAGCGCGGCGCTTGTTCAGCGCGCTCCGGGATGGTGCTGATGTACCCGCACGCCGCGGGACCCGCATCCCAGGAGGACCCGATGAGCGCATTCCTTTTCCGCCTCGGTCGCAGCAGCGCCCGCCACCCGTTCCGGGTGCTCGGGGTGTGGCTGCTGGCCGCGTTCGCCGTGGTTGCGCTGCAAGGCGCCGCCGGCGGCCAGTTCGACAACAGCTCGCGGGTGCCCGGGGTCGAGTCGCAGCACGCGGCCGACGTCCTGAACAACCGCTTCCCGAGTCGGGGCGGTCAGTCCGCCCGCATCGTGCTGCGCGCCGAGAGCGGGCGTCTCGACGACGCCACCCACGCCGCCACCGTCGCCCGGGCCCGCGTGCAGTTGGCGGCCGGGCACGACGTCGCCGGCGTCACCAACCCGTTCGCGGCCGGTTCCGCCGCGATCAGCGCCGACGGACGGACTTCGTACATCGACGTCACCTACGCGCTCGACAAGCTCACCCACGCGCAGCTCGACGACGCGACGGCGGTAAGCCGCGCCGCTCGCGCCGGTGGCGTGGAGGTCGACCTCACGGGATCACTGGCCCAGCTGGCGCAGAAGACTCCGAGCAGTGAGCTGATCGGCGTAGCCGTCGCCATCATCGTGTTGTTGGTCGCGTTCGGTTCGGTGGTCGCCATGGGTCTCCCGATCGTCACGGCGCTCCTCGGCATCTTCGTTGGCGCCGCCGCTGTCGGCGTGCTCTCCGCGGTAATGGACGTTCCCGAGTTCTCGCTGATCCTTTGCGCCATGATCGGCCTCGGCGTCGGCATCGACTACGCGCTGTTCATCGTCACCCGGCACCGCCAGCATCTGCACGACGGCATGAGCGTCGAGGACTCCGCCGGTACGGCCGTCGCCTCCGCCGGCCAGGCCGTGTTGTTCGCCGGCTCGACCGTCGTGATTGCCATCCTCGGCCTCTTCCTCGCCGGGCTCCCCGCGATCAGCTCGATGGGGGCCGCAGTTGCCTTGGTCGTGACCATCTCGATGGTCGCCGCCGTCACGCTGCTCCCCGGTTTGCTCGGCCTGGCGGGGACGAAGATCGACAAGCTCTCGATCCACCGCAAGGCCCACGTCGCCAAGCCCGCCGCGGAAACCGTCTCGGGGCGTTGGGCGCACCGTGTCGGAAGCCACCCGGTCCGTTACGCGGTCGTGAGCCTCGGGGCGCTATGCATCATCGCCATCCCGGCGCTCAGCATGCGGATCGGCACGCCCGACGACGGCAACGCCCCCACCCACACGACACAGCGCACGGCGTACGACCAGTTGGCGGAAGGCTTCGGGCCCGGTTTCAACGGCCCGATCCAAGTCGTGGTCGAGGTCCCGGCCGGTGCCGACCAGGCGGTCGTCGTCGACCGTGTGCACGACGCGGTGCAAGCCGACCCCGGGGTCGCCGCGGTCACCGCGCCCGTCTTCAACGCCGCGCGATGACACTGCGGTGCTCACCGCCAACCCGACCACGGCGCCGCAGGACGCGCGCACCGACCAACTCGTCCGTCACCTCCGGTCCGACGTGTTGCCGGCAACGGTGTCGGGCTCCGGCGCGAGGGTCTCGCTCACCGGCCAGGCGATGATGACCGACCTCACGGATCGCATCACCAGCCGCCTACCGATCTTCATCGCCGCCGTTGTTGCGATGTCGTTCATCTTGTTGATGATCGTGTTCCGTTCGGTCCTCGTGCCGCTCAAGGCTGCCCTGATGAACCTGCTCTCGATCGCCGCCGCGTACGGCGTGCTCGTCGCGGTCTTCCAGTGGGGTTGGGGCGCCGGCCTGATCGGGCTGCACAGCACGATGCCGATCAACCCGTTCCTGCCGCTGATCATGTTCGCGATCCTCTTCGGGCTCTCGATGGACTACGAGGTCTTCCTCCTGTCCCGGGTGCGCGAGGAGTACGTGGCGACCGGCGACAACCACGAAGCCGTCGTGCGCGGCCTGTCGAGCACCGCCCGTGTGATCACGTCGGCCGCGCTCATCATGATCAGCGTGTTCGGTGCCTTCGTCCTGGCGGACGACCCGAATGCCAAGTTGTTCGGCGTCGGTCTCTCCGTCGCCGTCTTCCTCGACGCCACGCTCGTCCGCATGGTGCTCGTGCCCGCAACGATGAGCCTGCTCGGCCGGGCCAACTGGTGGCTTCCCGGGTGGCTCGACCGCATCCTTCCGCACCTCGACCTCGAAGGTGCCCGCAAGGACGCGGACGTCGTCGGCATCGAAGCCGAGCGCGAGCTCACCGCCGCCTGATCCAACCCACTGTCCTGGTTCGGTCGCACCCGCGATCGACAACCGACGAAACAACCCACGAGAGGTGTCCGATGCAAACCATGACCCCCAACCACCCGATCCAGTTCAACGTCGACTACCCGGAACGGCGACTCAATCGAGTGTCGACGTTCTTCCGTCTGCTCTTCGCGGTGCCGATCCTCGTCGTGCTCGCCGCGCTGGGCGGGCCAGCATTCGGAGCGGGAGGCGGCGACTGGCTGTTCTTCGTCGGCCTGGCCAGCGGCCTGCTCGTGTTCCCGCCGCTGCTCATGATCGTGTTCCGCGAGAAGTACCCGCGCTGGTGGTTCGAGTTCAACCTCGCGTTCATGCGGTTCGACAACCGGGTGATGAGCTACCTGCTCTTGTTGCGTGACGAGTTCCCGTCGACGGACGAAGAGCAATCGGTCCATCTGAACGTGCCGTATCCCGACGTTCCTTCCGACCTGAATCGTTGGATGCCGCTCGTGAAGTGGTTCCTCGCGATACCGCACTACTTGGCGTTGCTCGTCCTCGACATCGCGGTGGTGCTCGGCGCGGTTGTGGCCTGGATCGCGATTCTGTTCACGGGGCGCTACCCCCGGCGCCTGTTCGACTTCGTGGTCGGTGTCATGCGTTGGCACAACCGGGTTGTCGGCTACGCCTTCGCGCTCGCCACCGACCGCTACCCGCCGTTCCGGCTCTCCGCGTGATCGACCTCAGTCACTCCGCGTCGCGCAAGGTGCCGTGAATGGTGCCGTTCATCGCGGCACTGGACGGGACAGGACGGGAGACGACGTCACGAACATCGCACGAAGCGCCTTGTCAGCCGTACTGCACAGGAGTGGACGGGACCAGAAGGTACGGCACTGGGCCGGCTCATAACCCGAAGGTCGCAGGTTCAAATCCTGCCCCCGCCACCAACGAAATTGCAGGTGAGGCCCGGTGCGCAAGCGCCGGGCCTTCTGCGTGTGGTGCCGAAAATGGTGCCGACATCGCGATTCCGCGTCGTGAGCGTGGTGCCGCACAACCCGAAGGTCGCGCGTTTTCGCCACGGAGCGCGACACGTTCGTGTTGTCGTGTCCCGGTTGCTCCCGTCGCGTGTTGTTCTGTACCGCGAGTCGATCGCGCAAGCGGCGTCGACGATGCACTTCACCGAAATCGCATCGGGTCAATAACCCGCAGGTCGCGACCGGCCCGACGCAGCGAGCGGCCGGTCGCGATGTGTCACACCGACCTTGTCTCCGAGGTCGACGCCGTACAGACGGGCCGCGTTCGTCGACGAGAACATTGACATTCCCTCCTCGGGCGAGAAGTGCTCGAGGAAGGAGTTGATGTCGCGTCGTGTGCTGGAAGGGGTAGTCGGTGGTCACGGGACCCGGATGGTCGAGAGCATCCCGTTCGTGTACTGCGGCGCGAACCCGGCCCGGGGGTCCGGTGCAAACGACAAGAACGCGTAGGTCCCCGGGTCGAGTGAGAGGTTGACGTAGGACGTGGACGACGGGCTCATCGCGGTCACGCCGCCGGCTGCGCTGAACGGAGGCGGGCCGGGCGCTGCGTGCCCGGCGAGGAACGCGACGGCGTCGTCGGTGGTCTTGCCGGTCGCGATGCGCAGGATCGACAGCTCGGCGGGAAAGGGGGCGTCGTTGGTCACCGCGTACGTCCCGCGACCGGTGAAGCCCGGCGATGGCTGAAAGCCTCTCGCGGTTATGGCGATCGTGCCCGCGGTGGAAGGGATGGTGACCTGCGCGGCTGCGGGCAGCACGGTGAAAGATGTGCGCATTCCCTTCGTGAAGTGCGGCCGGTGGTCGGTTGGCGATGGCACCGCGGAGAACGCGACATATGTACCAGGGTCGAGCTTGCTGGTGACCGAAGCCGTCTGGCCGGGCTCGACAGCGTTGGGCCCGCCGACGAGTGCACCGCCGGCGAGGAACGACAGGTCGCCCTTGTCGAGCGAGTTGAGCACCGCGTTCGGATGCTGGCCGTCGCCCAACCGGAACAGGGACAGTTGGTGCTCTTCGGTGCCACGGTTGTGGAGGCTGATGGTGACCTCGCCGCCGGTCACGGTGGCTGGCGGCGTGATCGTGTAGTCCGCCGCGGCGAACAGCAGCGGCGCGGCGGCGTCCGAGGTTCCCGTCACGCTTGGTGCCGAGGCGGCACCGGACGACGAACATGCCGCGTTGAGCAAGGCAACGGCCATCACCGCCAGCAATGTGGCATACCGTCGACGTCTCCGAGTCGTGGGTGCGGATTGGGTCATCGTCTTGTTCTCCTTCCGACAGGCGCGGGTCGAACGGCGTCCGGGACCGCGGTGGTGGCGACGTTCTGCACGATCAGCGGCAGGGCGAACATCCCTTGCCGAGCACGTGTCGGGTGCAAGACCCGACGACCGTGGCGTGGATGCGGCGCTGCCTCAGTCGCCGCGGGCGAGCCGGATTCCCGTCGCGAGAAGTAGAGCGACCCACGCCGCGTATCCGGGGAGGGCGATGGCGATGACCGGGAAGCCGTGCAGTCCGGCAACCGCCGGGGCGGCGCCGACGAAGAGGAGCGCGGCGCCCGCGATCGTCGTGCGGACAAGCCAGGGAGCGGCGATCCCCACCCTCACCGATGCGAGTCCGAGACCGAGGAGCGCGACGCCGACGGCAGCGAGGTTGATGATGAAGATCGCCCAATGCAGGTGCCAGAGCAAAGCGATGGTTGTGTGGTCGCCGGCGTTGGTAGTGGCGAGGACGATGTCGGTGATATTGACCAGGGCGAAGAACACCGCGATAAGGGCGACCCCGGTGCGCCCTGCCTGTGCCCACACGGCCGAGATCGGGTCGTCCTCGGACCGAGCGATCTCGGCGACCTTCGCGCTCCACAACAGCAACGCGGGGAGTCCGACGAGATACGTGACGGTCATGAGGTAGATCGCCCATCGATGATCCGACGCGAACTGACTCACGTCGACTACCGAGGCACTCGGTCCGGGCACGACTGTGGCACCAAGGGCGTTCTGGATGACGACCAACGCGACGAACACCAGTGCGGAGATCCCGGCGAGTCGGTCGAGGGTGAGACGGGCGGAAGTGGCGGGCGGCCGGTCGGCGACTATCGCAGTCACGATGTATCACTCCTCTATTCGTTAGAAGTACCTTCTATCTATCAGAAGAGCACTATGATGAACCGATGTCAAGCAACCGTCGTGCCCAGCAGGCGGAGGACACGCGCCGGCTGATCCTTGAAGCCGCGTGCAAGCTGTTCGCCGAGAGGGGCTACACGGCAACTTCCGTCAACGCGATCGCCGCTGAGGCCGGTGTCGCGGTGCCGACGATCTACGCCAGCGTCGGCACCAAACGCCGAGTGCTCGAACTGCTGCTCGATCTCATCGAGGCCGATGCTGACCTGGCGCCGCTGATCGCGGAGCTCTCGTCGGCATCACGACCCGCCGACATCCTTGCGCTGCAGATCCGCATCACGCGACAACTCAACGAGCGCTGCGGGGACGTGATCGAGATTCTCCGATCAGCCGTGGCGGCCGAACCAGACCTGGTCGCGGTCTACGACGAAGGCCTTCGACGCCACGGGCAGGGATGCCTGGCGACCTCGAAGCTGCTGGCTGATAAGCGAGCACTCGTCAAAGGAACGACCCCCGAGGAGGCGGCCATCACACTCGAGGTCATGACGAGTCCGGCCGTGTGGCACACGCTCATCGACGGGCACCACCTTTCGTTCGATGACGCCGAGCGCCAACTCGTCCAACAGCTGACCCGGCTTCTCATCGCGCCTCGCCGGCCTTCGCCACGGGAGCGCCCCGACAGCACACCTTGAGTCAGTAACCGTACGAAACGCCTCTGTGGAGCCGGCAGGCGTCGAGGTCCGCACGCGCTTGCGGAGGTGGACGGGCGAGCGTGTGCATGGGTCAGCTCGAACTGGCGCATCACGTTGTGCAACGTGATCAGATCAGCACGGATCGCCGCCGTGGCGGCGTCACTCACGGTCACGCCTGAGACGCGAACGCATTCGACGGGACGGCGATCAGCGCGGACCGGGCCGCGTTCCGAGATCGCCCGTGGTCGAGGGTCGGCGAGCGGGGTGTTCGGGCTGCGCGGCCCCTCAGCTTGTGATGGCGCCCAGCGCCAGACCCGGCAGCTCGTAGCCGCCGCCGTCGACCGAGTAGCTGCGTAGCGCATCGTCGATGTCGCTCACCACGGCGGCCCGGTCGGCTGGGCCAAGCCGTTGGATCGCTAGCCCGAACGGACCAGCGGTGTCGCCGATGAGACCGAGGTAATGGTCGGTGTCATCGATAGCGAACGTCACCGCGACCTCGTCGAATCGGACCTGGGTGAACCCGGCCGCGTGCAACATGGTCTCTACGAGTTCAGGGTCCGCCAGGCTGAACGGCCCCGGTGCCGGCGGCGGCGGGGGCGGTGGCATGAGTCCGCGCCGGCCGAGTCTGATACCGGCGATCGCGAGCCACGGGTTGCGCTCCATCTCTCCCCACACTGCGAAGGCGGCACGTCCGCCGGGCCGCAGTACGCGCCGCGTCTCGGCGAACGCCGCCGCCGGATCGGGCATGAGCATGTACGCGTAGCGGCAGACGACACCATCGACGCAGTCGTCGTCGAGTGCGTTCCGCTGCGCGTCGAGCACGCGGAACTCGACGTTGCCAAGATTGAGCTCCGCGGCGCGACGCCGCGCACCTTCGAGCATTGTCGGCGAGAAGTCGCTCGTGATCAGCCGTCCGCGTGGTCCGATGCGGCCGGCTGCCTCGAAGCCCGTGTCACCGACTCCCGCGGCGAGCTCGAGCAGCGTCTGGTCCGGCGCCGGGTCGAGCGCCGCGACGAGCCACTCGCGCACCGGAGCCGACGCCTTCTCCACCTCGGCGCGACGCTTCGCCCAGGTCGGCGCGATCTGCTCGGCGACGGCGAGATGGAAGTCGCGGTTGGGTTGCGTCGTGTTGGTGGTCATAGCGTCCTCCTCGTTGCGGTTCGATCACTCGACGGCACATCGAGCGCCACGACCGAACCTAAGGACGAGCGGACGGTCGGCCAATCGGGAATTCTCCCCAGACGACGATGCCGTGCTCCATGGCGAAGAGAGTCGCAGCCGCACGGGTCGACACGCCGATCTTGGCGTAGGTGTTCTGCACGTGGCGGTCAGCAGTCTTCACCGAGATGCCGAGCTGGTGAGCGACCTGTCGCGTTTGAAGTCCCCGAGCCAACATCCCTAGCACCTCGGCCTCACGGTCGGTGAGGCCCGCGGGCCGTTCGACCCGGGGAGCCGGCTGGCCAGCCGCCTCGATAACCGCCGTGACCGCATCCGGGTCGAGCCTTCCCGCGTTCACCTCGCCCGTCAGCACCGCCGCAGCCTGTTCGGGCACCCGAGCCGAGCGGTGCGCCCGCGGTTCACACAGCGCAGCGAAGACATCAGCGGCGGCGAGCACGCGTGCCGGCATCGTCAGGTCGGCGCCGGACGAGCCGCGGTGATAACCGCTCCGGTCGAGCCGCTCGTGGTGGCTCGCCGCGACCGGCGCCAACGCCCGCAGGAATTGGGAGCGCGACAAGCAGCGCTCCGTGTGATACGGGTGCAGGCGAACCTGCTCGACTGCACCCGCGCTGAGCGGTCCGGGCGTCTGCCACACCCGGGCGTGGATCGCGACCTTGCCGAGATCGTGTACAAGGCCCGCTCGCCTCGTGGTGTCGACGTCGTCCGCGCCCATCCGGCAACGCTCGGCCGCGCGCGAGGCGAGGTGAGCGACCTGGGTCGAGTGGCCGGTGAACGACGGCGAGGTCAGGTCGGCGAAGCGGCCCATGGCGGCCAGTCCGCGGTCGACCGCGTCGTCCTCGAGCAGCCGTGGCGGCGACGGTTCGGCGGCCATGAGCTCGTCCCACGACGAACCGCCGTCCAGGGTGAGAATCTCCTCGCCACCCTCGACCAAGCACGCCGCGACCTCAGGATCGAAAGCGCTCCCCGATCGGGCCTCGATCGTGGCGAGCGCGTACTCGGCGCCACCGAACTGCCGTTGCAGCGCCGCATCGGCCGCGACGTGCACGATCCGCATCGGCAGGGGGATGTCCTCGCGTTTCCCACGCTGAAGAGGACCATGACCGTCCCACCGATCGGTCACGTACGACAGCAGGTCAGGCACGCCGAGCGGCGCTCCCGTCTGCGCGGCGAGCATCCCGGCGATCTCGCACGACGCCGTGAGCGCGGGGCGCATCTCTCGCGCCATGCGCGGCAAGCGCCGCGCCGTTTCCGTGGCGCGCGCCAGGCCGCTCGATCCTTCGCTCGGCAATGCGCGCAGAAGACCGATCACAACGTCGCGTACCGATCCGTACATCAACGGATTGAAGCTCTCGGTGAGCGAACCGCCGAACACCTCAGCGGCAACGTGGCCCGCCGCCGTGCAGCCGGCATGGGACAGCAGCGACGCGTAGTACGTCTGCGCAGCGACGTGGTCGTCGACCTCGAGCCGCTCAGCAAGTCGCATCGCGATCAGGGTCCCGTGCAAGCCATGCTCGAACGGGAAACCCATGCCAAGATCGGTCGCGAGGCACAGCGCGCCGATCAGCTCTGCGGTGCGAACACACACGCCATCCCTGGGCTCGCCATGCATACCAGCCATCTTCGCAGACCGCCTCGTCGCGTCAATCTCAAACAAACGATCCCTGACAATCAGCTGGTCATCCGCCTCGTCGTCACATCCACCGCTTGTCTACTTCGACCTGAGGTTCCCCCGTCTCTGCCGACACTCGACTTGGGGCGGCGAGAGTAGTTTCTCGAAGGATGTTCGCGATGCGTGCTGAGCACGCACATGGGCGTGCATCGGCTTGCATCGCGCGTGGTGCCGTGAATGGTGCCGTTGATTGCCGGACTGGTCCGCACACGACGGGACCAGACGTCACGAACGTCCGCGCGAAACGCCTCGTCATCGGTACTGCACGGGAGTAGGCGGGACCAGAGGTCACGGCACTGGGCCGGCTCATAACCCGAAGGTCGCAGGTTCAAATCCTGCCCCCGCCACCAAACGAGAATGCAGGTTAGGCCCGGTGCGAAAGCGCCGGGCCTTCTGCGTGTGGTGCCGAAAATGGTGCCGACATCGCGAATTCGCGTCGTGAGCGTGGTGCCACATAACCCGAAGGTCGAACAGTGGCCCAGCCAATGCAAAGGCAGGACGAACATCGGTCTGAGCGGTGCCGTCGGAATCGTGCAGACCCCGCCGGCATGCCCTTTGCAGCCATCTTCATTGTCTGGACGAGCGTCGCAGCTCGCGGAGCGTCGGCCATGCGGTGAGCAAGACTCTGGACAAGGTCAACCGCTGACCCTCGAAACCGAACCACCACCCGATGGCATACAGCGGTCGGCCTACCCTGGGGTGATGCTGCCCGAGACGGACGTGGCTCGTGTCCGCCGGTGGGTCGACGTGTGGAATGATCGTTTGCCCGAGCGGGCCCGGGGCCAGATCCGTTACGAGCTCGACGTCGCCGACCGTCACCTCACGCTGCTCGAATGTCGTCCACCGTGGCGAGCGGAGTACGGACCGGATTGGACCCGGTTCCCGATCGTCCGCTTCCACTACGCGAAGGCGCGCCGCGAGTGGAGTACGTATTGGCGGGACCGGAACTTGCGGTTTCATCGGTTCGACCTGATCCCGCCGTCGGGTCTGGTCGAGGATCTCGTCGCGGCCGTCGACGCCGATTCGAGCGGGATCTTCTGGGGCTGAGAGTGCACCGCGGGGCTGACCCGGACGAGGGTGCGCGTGAGTTCGTCGAGCTCTGGTCGGCGCCGACTGCGGCTGCGTTGCACCGCGTGTTGGTGTTGCACCAGCCGATCCGTAGCAGCGCCGACGCGTTCGAGCCCTTCTCGCTGCTCGAGAAGCATCACCAAGCCGAACCGGAGAGCTCGGTGGTCACGGCGACGCTGCTCTTGACGGATCGACGGTGGCGCACGGGCGTCGGCCAACTTGCTCGCCGGATTGCTGACGCGACGATCCTCGACCAGGAGCAGCTCGACCTCCTCGCCCGCGCGTTTCTGGTCGCCGACGAGGCGCTGTACTGGCAGGTGCCCGACGACTGGTTCAGCGACGACGAACTCATCATTGATCTCGGTGTCAGCACCACCGAGCCCGAGGAAGGACTCGACGACGACGATGCCGACGCGGATCGCGACGACGTTGTCGTGCCGGGTCCGGCGGTCGCGAGACGAGAGGTCGCCCCAGCACTGCGCCGGTGGGCGGCAGCACGTGCGGCGTCCCGGGAGCCGACGTTGTGGGCCACGTTGTTTGCCCGGACACGGGAACTGGATGCGCGTAGCGCAGCCGCGGTCATGGCCGGGTTGATCGACGCGATCGACGCGTTGGAGGCACCGGTGCAGAAGCTGCTCATCAGGGAGGCGACGCGATGGCCAGACCAAGCCGTGCGTCGGGCGGGCCTCGCACTCGTTGCCGACCGCGAGGGCCCGGAAGCGGCCGTCAAGCTGGCCGCGAACGACCCGAACGCTCGCGTCCGGGCGTGGGCCGCGTCGCTCATGAGCACATCCGAGACCGGCCAACGCACCAGCTCTGGTGTGGAAGCGCACGCGACCCCGACGGAAGGAGAGGAGTCACCAACCTTGTTCTGATCGCGCCGTGTCATCGACGACGCGCAGGCGAGGCTGCGCCGCCGTCGAGCCGCACGCCAGTCAGGGCCAGGCAGCGCAGCCGGAGATGGTCGCGGTGCATGCCCGGCTCGTCTGCGGCTCGGAACACGTCGACGGCGACGTCGCGGCGACCCGCCGCCAACGCGGACTCGGCGAGCGCCTCGATCGGCTGCCAATGGTTCGAGCCGAGTCGATGCGCGGCGTGTGAGTAGCGGGTATAGCGGTTTCCGGCGAGATGCAACCAGGCGACGAGCTCCAGCGCTTCTTCGGCTTGGAAGTCCTGGTACGCGGCGCGCCACTCGTCGGCCAGCCCGAGCAGGATCGGTTCGATCAGGTCTGCGTGCCCGGCGGGCACATGCTCGAAGGGCAGCGTCTTGTGTTGGTAGGTGAGGGCATAGACCTCCGAGACCAGTAGCTCGCAGACGTCTTGCCAGTAGTGCGCGGCCTCGATGCCCGTCGCGGCCCAGTCGATGCTCAGGTAGGTGCGGAAGGCCTCGAGGCGGAGGTCGCCGATGTTGCCGTAGGAGTCATCGCCACGCTCCGCGAGCTCCACACCGACGGTGTGGAACGCGTGGTACAGGGCGAGTCGATCGCCGACAGCGCGGCGAGGACCGTCGAAGCGTCCGAGGCGCTCGCGGCAGCTGGCGGGTTACCGCGAAGCTGCGCCCCTTGGTGACGTGAGTGGGCGGTCGACGGCCGGCGAGCTTCTCGTACCAGCGGCTTGGGCTGACCGGGAACTTGTCCCAGCGCCCGTACCGGGCCCGCCGCTCCAGCCGGACCCGCGGCGTGTCGCGCATGGATTCGGTCATCGCCCGGCCCTCGAGCGCCTGGTCGAGGACCTTGCGCCGTGCCTTGGAAAGCGTCGCCTGATCCGGTTCGTCGGCGCCCGCGAGCACCGCTGGACTGACGCTGGCCGCGGCCATGCGGTCGCGCAGGTCGGCAAGGTGGCTCAGCTTGGCCTCGACGTCGGTGCGGCCGTGGAGTGAGGAGAGCAGCCGACGTACGAGCTCGTGCTCGAGCGCGTCGAGATCTCCGTCGAAGCTCGCGACGGCCACGAGCGCGAACCATCGGTCGAAGTGGCACCATGGCGCCCCGGCGACCGTCGCCCACGGTTCAGGCCCGAAGATCGGCGGCCGCCGAGCAGGCCGGCTCACGTGCGTGTCCAGCGTCCGACGCGGCTCAGAACGCGACCAGCGCTCTCTTCGGCTTGCCTGATGATGTTGTCGACTCGAAGCCGAGAACCAGACGAAGGTCGAGTGCGTGGGCGATCCGGGTGAGGGTGTCGAGGTTGGTGCGGTGACGGCCGCTCTCGATACGGGAGATCTGCGAGTGGCTCGTCCCGACCAAATCGGCGAGTTCTTGCTGGCTGAGGCCCTTGTCCATCCGGAACTTGATCAGCAGCCAGGCGATCTCGCGAAAGCCCGTAAGCGCGGCTCGCTGGGCGCGGTATTCCGGACTCTGACTCGCTCGCCTCGCCGCAGTCTCGTCCGCGGTCTGGCCGACGGGGCTCTTGGCGCGGGAACGTTTTCCTGCACGAGCAGCGGTGGTTGCCATGCCGTAACCTTATCACTTCTGATAAACAGGGCTACGGCGCGTCGTGGCCGGCGGCGCGTGGCGGGCGCCGTGGCTTGGCATCCATGCGCTCGCGGAAGTCCGCGAAGCGAGTCTTGGCGAGCTCGATTTCCGCCTCGGGGAGCGCCCCTGTTCGCTTCTCGATCACGTGGAGGAGGACGAACAAGGAGCCGGACCGCTGGTAGAAGATCCGGTAGAGATCGCGCCCGTAATGGCACCGCAGCTCGCGGAGCTGACCGTCGACTTGCGAACTGTGGGGGAACGGCAAGGGCGGGTCAGTGCTCCTCAGCCGGTTGAGCAGCCCGATCTTGAAGTCGAGTTCCTCTTGGCGTTCCGGTGCCAACGCGTCGATGAATTCGTTGACGGGCTGGACGCCGTTGCGGTCCCGGTAGTACACGGCCTGCACGGTCCCACACTAGAAAGGTGGCCACCGGAACGGTGCGATTGCTCGCCACGCCCGAGGGTTCGACGAACCAATTCTGAACCCGGCCCGCCCAGCCTCGCAGTAACCTGGGAGTGCTATGGAATCGAGATCTGACGTCGCCGCTCAGTGCGACCTCGCCGTTGATTTCATGGGCATGACCGACGCGCGTCGCCTCTGGACCCGACGCTCTGATGCGCGGCCCGGGTTCGAGCCAAGAGTTGGCGGTTACGCGATCGTCGGCGACGACGATGCGGACCCGAGAGTTGCGCGGATCATCGACATCGACCCGGACGGCAACATCGAGCTCGAGGTCTTGGACGGAACCGTCGAGGCGCATCTCGGCCTCGTCACACTCGCCTGAAGTCAACCGGCATCCAGCGAACGACAGCGGACGTTCGCCACCGAGTGCAGCGCGTCGTTATGCATAGCGCGTGGTGCCGTGAATGGTGCCGTTTATTGCCGTACTGGGCGGGACAGGACGGGAGTAGAGGTCACGAACCCTTCGCGAATTGCCTCGTCAGCCGGGCTGCACGGGAGTAAACGGGACAAGAAGGTACGGCGCTGGGCCGGCTCATAACCCGAAGGTCGCAGGTTCAAATCCTGCCCCCGCCACCAACGAAATTGCAGGTCAGGCCCGGTGCGTAAGCGCCGGGCCTTCTGCGTGTGGTGCCGAAAATGGTGCCGCAACGCGCCGGTTTCGTCGCCGAGGTGGTGCCGCACAACCCGAAGGTCGCCTGTTCCGGTCACGGAGCGCGGCATGTTCGTGTTGTCCTGTCCCGGTTGCTCCCGTCGCGTGTCGTTCTGTACCGCGAGTCGACGGTGTGATCGTCTCCGACGATGACAGTCGCCGAAATCGCGTCGGGTCGATAACCCGAAGGTCACGCGCGGTTCGTGCGTGCGGGGCGGTTCGGCTCTTGACTCGGCGCGCGCAGCGGTCACTCGAGCGAACACGCTTTCCGCCGATCCTGAGCGCGGTCTCGCAACGGCTGCGGTCGCGCGGTCGAGGCTCGTCGCGCTGTGCGCGCGATCGAGTTCGCTCGAGGGTCTGTCAGGGCGAACGGTGGTGAACCTAGGTCGAGGTGTTGCCGCTACGGATCGCCGAGCGGCGCGGTTCGAGGAACGTCGCCTCGAGGGTCTCCGGATCGAGCGGCACGGAGAGCAGGAAGCCTTGGGCCTCATCGACGTGCTGGGCGCGGAGATGGTCCATTTCTCCGGTCGTTTCAACGCCCTCGGCGAGGATCTTGAGACCCAGATCCTTGCCCAGTCGCACGAGGGTGTTGACGTAGGCGTTCGATTCGGGTGAGGTCGTGATCGCGTTGGTGAAGCTGCGGTCGAGCTTGAGGCAATCAACGGGGAATTGCTGGAGGTAGCCGAGCGAGGAGTAACCGGTTCCAAAGTCGTCGACGGCGATCCGGACGCCCAGCTCTTTGATGCTGCGGAGCCATCGTGCGGTGGCCTCGACGTTGTGCATCAGTGTGGTTTCGGTCACTTCGATGATCAACGAGGTGGCAGCGAGGCCGCTCGTATCGAGTGCTTCGCGGATCTGTTCGATGATGGTCTCGTCGTCGAGCTGACGGCCCGAGACGTTGACGGAGAGGTCGAGGGTGTCGCCCCGGGCGTGCCACGTGGCCATCTGTTCGCATGCGTGGAAGAGCACCCAGCGTCCGACTTCTTGGATCTGCCCGCTTGTTTCAAGGACGGGGATGAACTCGTCAGGTTGAACGGCGCCGAGTTTCGGGTGGTCCCATCGCAGCAGGGCCTCCACCGCGACGACGGAGAGATCGTCGAGGTTGTAGATCGGCTGGTAGACGAGACGGAACTGACGGCGATCGAGTGCGCTTCGCAGCTCGAACTCGAGTTCGATGCGGCGAACGATCTCGGTTTCCATTTCCGGTTCGAACACTGCGTACCGATTTCTCCCGGCTGCCTTCGCCTGATACAGCGCCACATCTGCATCGCGTAACAAGTCGCCGGCGTTCGGTCGGTCTCCGACGGCGATTCCGATACTCGTGGTGACAATCAAGGGCGTCGTCGTGCCGCCGAGATCGAATGGCGCGCGCATCACGTCCAGGAGTCGTTGTGCGACGAGTTCCGGGGCAACGCCGAGTTGTCCGCCGTCGATGAGCATGACGAATTCGTCGCCTCCCATCCGTCCGACGGTGTCCGACTCGCGCGACGTGCTCGTCAACCGGGCTGCCACCTCCACGAGCAGCCGGTCACCGGCGGCATGACCGAGGGAGTCGTTGACGTTCTTGAAATCGTCCAGATCGATGAAGAGGGCCGCGCCCGCCGTCCCGTTTCGGCGACCGCGTGCCAGTAGGCGGTCGATACGGTCCATGATCAATGCCCGGTTCGGCAGACCGGTCAACGCGTCGTGCAGCGCCTGATGCTGCAACTCGTTCGTGCGCTCGCCAACCATCCGCATTGCCCGCGCGCGACCGGTCCCGAGCACGATCACGAGGGCAGCCATCAGACCCGTGAGGGTCAGACCCGCGAGCATCACCGACAGCGCGTTTCGATCGGAGACGAGCCCCGCGCCGGACACCGCGCCGGCCGTCTCGATCGTCCACCCGTTGTGGAGATCGATCGACATGGTCTCGGCCCCTCGTGGCGCCTCGCCCCTCGTGAACGCGGCGGTCGACGAATTGAGGTGGTAGCGCATCGACACCGACAAGCCCGGGTGGTCTCGCATTGCTCGGTCCAACACGAGGCCCGGGTCGAGCAACGTGCCAACCCACCCCGAGAACGCCTTCCGGCGCTCGTCGACGGTCGCCGGCACACCACCGCCCGCATAGATGGGTGTCACCACCCCGAGCGTCGTCTGACCCCCGGACGTGTACGGCACGTAGCTCCCCTGTCCGGAGTCACGAGCGGTCAGGAGCGGGACGCGGGAATCTGCGGTGGCACAAAGGTCCACGTCCATCGGGAGCACGATCGCCGCGCCCCGGTACACCTCGAGCGTTTCGAGGCAGTAGAACGGACGATTTCCAGGCGGAGTGACGGCGAACGACTTGTCAGGGCCCACGAGACCCGGCCCCTGGGCTACGACACGCGCTGCGAAGGCCGGCAACTCGGACGCGGGGACGATCACCGATGCGCCTATCCCAAGCAGCTCCGGAAAGCGCCCTAACACTCGTGCATCGGTCGTCCATTGCTCGAACTCGGCATTCGACGCGTTGGGATTCGCGAGCACGAACGCGCTCGCGTTGATGACGAGATCCTCCTCATGCTGGATGCCGA
This sequence comes from uncultured Actinomycetes bacterium, assembly GCA_963761055.1. Lineage (GTDB taxonomy): Bacteria > Actinomycetota > Acidimicrobiia > IMCC26256 > PALSA-610 > PALSA-610. The sequence continues at coordinate 134,327 of CAVXFO010000004.1, forward strand.
GTTGCAGCGTCGACGCGACCGCCGTCGACGACCTTTCGAAAACATGACGTGAGTCCGCGGCATCCCGGCGCGCCACGGCATTTGCGATCCCTACCGACGCGACGATTCCCGTCACGATCAAGAGTCCCGCGACGACACTCCAGAGCGGACGCGACCTGCCGGACGCCGACGGCGCCGGTTCCGAAGGCGGCGCGGAGCCCTCGGGCGGTGTGGTCCGGGGCTTACCCACGACAACTCCTCATGTCCGGTGTGGCAGAACTGGACCCCCCTCTCGACTGCGCTTTCGGGCGCGCGAGCACGAAAGAGAGCTCCCGAGCCGACCAATTCTCGACGCCGTGGGAGTGTCACTCGACACGCGTCACCGGAGCGTTGCCCTGATGTGACCGGGCTCCTTCGAAGGCGTGACCTCGATCATCAAAGTGGGTTGTTCGAAGGCGCACGCCGATAGGGCGGTTCGGACAGAGCCCCGTGGAGTGGTGGGAATTGTCGTGTGATTCCTGGTGGCGTCAGGTGATGGCGAGCATCTCGGTTCCTGTCGCGTTGTCATTGTCGCGCGTCGGGTAGAGCTTGGCCATTGACGCTTCGGAGAGGTAGTGGCGCCGTGTGGCCCAGTCATCGTGTTGCTCGGCGAGGATGGCGCCGACGAGCCTGACGATGGCGGGGTCGTTCGGGAAGATCTGCACGACGTTGGTGCGTCGCTTGATCTCCTTGTTCAGCCGTTCGAGCGGGTTGTTCGACCAGATCTTGCGCCAATGATCAACCGGGAACGCGGCGAAGGCGAGCACGTCGGTCTTGGCCGAGTCCATCAGCTCTTTCACTTTGGGGAACTGGCCGGCGAACATGTCCGCGGTCCGATCCCATGCTGCTGACATCTCCGTCGGGTCGGGATGCACGAACACGGTCCGCAACGCGGCCGCGACGACGTCTTGGTGGCCCTTGGGGACTCCGGCCAAGACGTTGCGGGCGAAGTGCACGCGACACCGCTGCCACGACGCGCCTTGCAATGTTTTGCGGGCTGCGGCTTTGAGGCCTTCGTGCGCGTCGGAGATCACGAGCCGCACGCCGGCGAGCCCGCGACGACGTAACGACCGCAAGAACTCGGTCCAAAATGCTTCGTCTTCGGAATCGCCGACCGCGACACCGAGCACTTCGCGATCGCCGTTCGCGGTGATCCCCGTCGCGATCACCACCGCCCGGGACACGACCTGATGCAGGTCGGTGTCGCGGGCCTTCACGTACGTCGCGTCGAGGTAGACGTAGGGGAACTCGACGTGGTTCAACGGTCGGTTGCGGAACGCGTCGACCTGCACGTCGAGACGGGTGCAGATCCGAGAGACCTGCGATTTCGAGATCCCGGAATCGATCCCCAACGCCTGAACCAGATCATCGACCGAACGCGTCGAGATTCCATCCACGTACGCCTGCATCACGACCGCATATAACGCCTGATCGATCCTCCGGCGCGGCTCGAGCAGCGCCGGGAAGAAACTGCCGTGCGACAGCTTCGGGATCTTCAGCTCGATGTCGCCGGCCTGGGTTGCCAACAGGCGAGGCCGGTGACCGTTCCGTTCGTTCACGCGGGAGTCGGTGCGTTCGTAGGGCTTGGCGCCGATCACCTCGGTCGCTTCGAGCTCGATCAGTTCTTGCAACACGAGCCGGACCGCGTCACGGATCAGATCGACCCCATCACCAGTCCGAAACGCCGCGAGCAACTCAGGCAAGGCAGAATCATCAAGAGTCATCGGTGTGTCTCCTCGGTCGTTCTTCCACAAACACACCAAGGATCACGCCGGTGGCTCACCTCACGGTGGACCACCCAAAACCCACCACACCGCGGGACTCATACGCGGTTGTTCGCGACTGAGCGCGACTGCGACCAGCCACTGTGGATGCAACTCGCCCGGGCTCGTGAACCTGATCATCCCGAAGACGCGATCCGGATCCACGAACGCGAGGTCGAAGCCCTCATCGACAAGAAGAGCGCCGCCGGCTATCGAGACGCGGTCAAGCTCGTGAAGGTCGGCTCGAACGCCCCGACGTGTTCGCAATGTTCATCTACGCGCTCGACATCGAGTACTGAGCGCGGTGCATCCATACGCATCGCGTGTGGTGCCGTGAATTCTGCCGGTCATCGCCGCGCTGCCCGGGACAGGACGGAGCAGACGATATGGGGGCATGTCAGTTCTTTGTGTAATCCCGACATGGCGGATCGCACGACCGTCATCATCGTGCAAGCTGGTGGCGACTGTGCAATCCCGCTGCGAATGCCGTTCCATGCCGACTCTCCGTGATCTCGCTTTCGATGCGGCGACGCACAGTTCTGCATCGCGCGTGGTGCCGCCATTGGTGCCGTTCATGCTCGGAGTGGGCGGGACAGCACGGGAGTCGACGTCACGAACGTCGCGCGAATCACCTTGTCATCCGTACTGCGCGGGAGTAACCGGGACCAGAAGGCACGTCACTTGGTCGGCTCATAACCCGAAGGTCGCAGGTTCAAATCCTGCCCCCGCCACCAACGAAATTGCAGGGAAGGCCCGGTGCGAAAGCGCCGGGCCTTCTGCGTGTGGTGCCGAAAATGGTGCCGCAACGCGGCGGATTCGTCGCCGACGTGGTGCCGCAGAACCCGAAGGTCGAGCGTTCTCGCCACGGAACGCGACATGCTCGTGTCGTCCTGTCCCGGTTGCTCCCGTCGCGTGTCGTTCTGTACCGCGAGTTGACCCTGCAAGCGGCATTGACGATGCACTTCGCCGAAATCGCATCGGGTCGATAACCCGAAGGTCGGGTGCTTGAGGTTGCATCGCGATCCGCTGACGCGTGTCGGGCGGCAGATCACCTGGGTGAGATCGGTGGAGGGCGATGTGAGCTCATTCGGGTCGGGGACAACGTCGCGGCCGTTCGTCCACTCTCGCAAGGAACCCGCGATGCCCCGCTCGTGGCGCTCGATGAGGCGTTCAGAGGAGACCGTGGTCGCGGGCGGCTTGGACGGCGGGCTTGCGGCCCTCGACGCCGAGCTTTCGGTAGATCGCCTTGCAGTGCGTCTTCACCGTGTTGAGCGACACGTAGAGCTCGTTCGCGATCTCGCGTTGGGACAGCTGCGACGGCAAATACCGTAGGACCGACAGCCGCGTTCGGTGAGCTGTTCGACGGGACCGTCGACGAGCGGCCGGTCGGCGCGGCCGTGTCGGGCCTCGACCCTGGCGAGGTAGCGCCCGGCGATCCCCGGGTCGACGCATCGATCGACGATCGCACGGGCTTCGGCGATCAGTGCGTCTGCGTCGGGATGTCCCTGGTCGAACGCGACGTCGGCTGCGCTCGCCAATGCGTAGGTGAGCATGACGTTCTCGGGCGAGCGGCGGGCGAGTTGCACGCCGCGCAGCGCGGCGGGCAGTGCCGTGTCGGCGTCGTTCGTGGTTCGGGCAAGGACGCTGTGGGCGAGGGCCATCTGTGGTGCTTCGGCGATTCGGTGCTGGTCGGCGAACTCGATCGAGGAGGTCGCGAGATCGCGTGCGGGCTCCACGCGTCCGACCTCGAGTTCGGAGACGGCCTCGAAGATCGGCGCGACGGCGGCGACGAAGTAGTCGGGGCGACTCGCCGCCATCTCGTTCGCCTGTGCGAGGAACGGGCGGGCCTCGTCGAAGCGGCCGCCCATGACGCGCACGCCGCCGAGCACCATCGGGTGGGTCGGTTCGGTGGTCGGCACCTCTCGTTCGACTTCGGCGAGTCCGGCGGCGACGTCGCCCTGGGCGAGGTGGATCATCGCGGACAGCGACAGGATCAGTCCGGCATCGATGCCGGCGGTGTCGAGTCGCGTCGCCGTCGCGAGTGCACGCTCGGCTTCGGTGAAACGGCCCGTCACGAACGACACCCAGCCATGCACGATCGCCAACCCTTCATGGGTGTCGACCGTGTCGCCGAGTCGTTCGATGAAGCGGGTGACGGTGTAGGTCCGTCCGATGTTGAGCAGTTGCGTTGCGTTGTCGGCCACGATGTCGGCCGCCTCGATGCGGCGGTCGGCCCGGAGGAGGTGCTCGACCGCCGGAATGAGATCACCTGCCTGGGCGTACCACCTCCCGGCTGCGGCGTGGAGGGCAGCGCTGCGCTCGGGAAACGTCCGCTCCGACTCCGCTCGCAGCAGGTCGCGCAGCAGGTGGTGGAACCGGAACCAGGTGCCGGTGCGGTCGAGTGAGATGACCAACTGGTTCGACGCTGCGAGTCCGGCGAGCCACTTGGTGCCGTCGTCGACATCGCACACCTCGTTGATGAGCGGACCGGAGAGGCGTTCGAGGATGGACACGTCGAGAAGACGTTGCCGTTCAGTGGCATCGACCGAGTCGAGGAACTCATCGGTCAGGTAGTCGGCGACGAGTTGGTCGTCGCCGTGGAACGCTGCGACGAATCCATCGATGTCGGCGCCGTCACGCAGCGACAGCCCGGCGAGCACGAGGCCCGCCGCCCATCCCTCGGTGCGCTCGTGGAGCAGGCTGACCGCGTCTGGCCGCAGGCCGGTCGTGCTTGCATCGAGGAGCCACGTCGCCTCCTCGTTGTCGAAGCGGAGGTCATCGGCTCGGACCTCGGTGAGTTGGTCGCGTACACGCAGTCGGCCGAGTCGGAACGGGGGATCGACTCGTGTCGACATGACGATTGTGAGATTTGCGGGCCTGAGCGCGATGAGCTGCTCGACGCTGCGGTGCACGTCGTCGTTCGTGACGAGGTGGTAGTCGTCGACCACGAGCACGACGTCGTCGCCGCGTTCGGCGATCTGGTTCACGACGCTACTGACCGCCGCATCGAGACCGTCGCCGATGGATGATCGTATGGCCTCGGGGAGACCTGGCACGGTGTCAGCGAGCGCGGCGGCCACGTAGGCCCAGAAACGTGACGGGTCATCATCACCCTCATCGACCTGTAGCCAGCCCACGCCGGTGTCGCGAGCGTCGAGCCACCCGTTGACGAGCGTCGACTTTCCGGACCCGGCGGGTGCGCTCACGAGGACGACGCCTCGACCGGCATCCACCGACGCATCCAGCGCGTCGGTCAACCGTGAGCGGCGCAGGTACCGGCTCGGCGGCCGCGGCGCAGTGACCTTGGTGGCGGTGAGCGGCGCGCTCGAGTCGGCCATCGCCCGAGCGTAGGAGATGGACACGGGGCGGCGGACCGGTGGTTGGATCCCGGAATCGGTCGCCGCCGATCACCCGGGTGAGAAGGGCGGGGGAGTGATGTCCGCTCACCCCGGTCTCCCGGACGATGGGGACATGTCCCGACCTACCTGCTACGAGATCGAGATCCACGGTCGAGCAACCGACCGGGTGCTCCGCCCCGTCGTCGACGACTTCCGGATCGAGCCGACCGAGGTCGGCACCACCCGACTGACCGGTCAGATCCGCGACGCATCGCATCTGAACGGACTGCTCGCCCACTTCACCTCGATGAACGTCGAGGTCGTCGAGCTCCGACGGATCGACCCGCTCCCCGCGGACCCGACCGACACCGTCTCCACCACTAGCACACCAACCCAGAGAAGGCATCCAACCATGACCACACCTTCAGCCACGGCCACCTCGCCGAGCAGCGATCCCGGTCGCCTCGCCCGCATCGGTGGCGCCGCGGCGCTGCTCGCCGCGGGCACCTTCTTCTACGGCATCGTCATGTTCGCAACGACGTTCGCCGACTACACCGACCCCGACGCCACCTCGGCTGAGTCGGTCGACTTCCTCGTCGGGCACCAGGGGGCGTTGCTCGCCTGGTACATCGGCATCTTCATCGTGTTCGGCGCAGCACTCGTGCCGCTCGGACTCGCCCTGCGCCACCGACTCGCTGACGCGCCGGTGCTCGCGAACGCAGCGATGGTGTTCGCCGCGATCTGGGCTGGGCTGATGTACGCCACCGGGATGATCTCCAACATCGGGATCGAAGCAGTCGCGAAGCTTGCCGCTTCGGACCCCGACCGAGCCGCTACCGTCTGGTCGACCCTCGCCACCGTCACCAACGGCCTCGGTGGCGGCAACGAGCTCGTCGGCGGCATCTGGCTCCTGCTCGTGTCGATCGCCGGGCTGATCACCGCGAAGCTGCCGCGCTGGTTGAATGTCGTCGGCATCATCACCGCGGTCGCAGGGCTCGTGACGGTCGTGCCGGACTTCGAGGCGGTCGAGATGGTCTTCGGGCTCGGATCGATCATCTGGTTCGTCGGTGTCGGCATCACCCTCTTGCGCAACCGCACCCCCGATGGGACGACACGATGAGCGCGACGATCGACCGGGCGCCCGTTCGCTCGACGGACACGCCCTTGGCCAAGGCCGCCGCGGTCGGCGCCTGCGGGATCCTCCTGGGCTTCGCCGGTCTGCAGGTTGCACTCGCCGCCGGCGCACCGCTCGGCGAGCACGTCTGGAGCGGCACTTAGGACAGGCAGCTCCCGAGCACCATGGGGCTCGTATCTGGGGGAGCGGCGGTCGCCCTGACGTCGGCGGCCTGGGTCGTCGCTCGCCGCGGTGGGCTCATCGACCGGCCGGGCCACTGGCTCACGCCGGCCACGTGGGGCACCGCCGGCTACCTGGCGCTCAACACGCTCGGCAACGTCGCATCGACCAGCAACGTCGAGCGCTTCGCATTCGGTCCGGCCACCGCCGCGGCCTCTGCGCTCACCGCCTTCGTGGCCTACCGAACGCAGCGCAACTGATCAGCCATTCGTTACCTCGTCGAAAGGGAACTGCCATGGAATCACTCGTCACCAAACCTGGTATGCCATCCACCGCAGCGACAAGCTGGGAAAGCGACCAACCACCGCCCAACGCCTCGGCCGCAAGCTCGTGCTCTGGCGCACAGACTCGGGAGTCCACGTCGCTCCCGCCCAGTGCCCGCACCGCGGAGCAGATCTCGGTGCCGGCCGTTCGAGCTGGGTTCGTCTCGTCGGCGCCGGCCTCGTCGCGTTTGCAGTCGCCGTTGTCGCGCTCTCTCGATCCAACGAGCAGCATCTCCGACGGTGGGCGCCGGCTGTCAGCGTTGCCGATGGCGCCTGGGTCGTGGCATCGGTCGCGACGATCATCGCCGGCTGGTACTCGACCAGCGGTGCCGTCCTCGTGGGGATCATCGCTGCGGCGGTAGGAACCTTTGCCGTTGCCCAGTCGCGACTGTCGCGGACTCTCCGAGAATTCGCCTCGAGCGGGCGAGGCGCCAGCGGCTCGGTTGCCTCAATTCCCACCTGTTCGAGTACCAACCGAGAGCACTGATCCTGCATCGCAGCGTCTGCCAGATCTTCTGCCAGATCCGGTAGACCGGGCGGTACGAGCGGGGACGAGAAGGCACCACCGAGCGGCGAAACCCTTGGAAACACGGGGCGGAAGGGCACCCGACTCATAACCCGAAGGTCGCAGGTTCAAATCCTGCCCCCGCCACCATCTGAAATCGCAGGTCAAGGCCGGTGCGCAAGCACCGGCCTTCTGCATGTTCGGGTGTTTGCAGCGCGAGTGGTGCCGAAAATGGTGCCGTACACATCGTCCGCGATTTTGCAGCGGATCGCGTCGCCGACGTGGTGCCGCACAACCCGAAGGTCATCGCTTCGACCACGCGGCGCGAGGTCTTCGTCCCATCGGCTCCCGTCTACTCCCATCGCGTGTCTTTCTATACGGAGGCGATTGCGCGCGCGACGTCGAGCTCGGCGCCGTCAAGGTGAACCTCGGGCGGATAACCCGAAGCTCACGCGTGAAGATGTTGCAGGGTCTGTCCGCGCAGACGACGGGAGGCCTACGAGCGCGGCGCCGTTACGAACCCGGCTAGCCCCATCTGGATGAGGTCTTCGAGCGCGGCGAAGTCGGCGTCCAGAACTTTGCGGGAGTGTGCTCGGAATCGTCCGGACACCTCCGATGCCGCGAAGCCCAACACGATGGTGCTGATCAGTCGTTCGACCCGTTCAACGTCGCCGTCGGCAACCCCTGCCTTCCGCAGGGCCCCGTGCACGCGTTCTCGGACGCGTCGGGCGCCCGGCGTTGTCGCCGGCAGCTGCAACAGCAAGGGAAAAATGGTCGGGTGGCGCCGTGCAGTCGTGCGGATCGCCCGTCCCATGCTCGACAACTGTTCGTTCCAGAGCTGATCGTTAGACGGGAGGGGAATCTCTTCGAGCAAGCTCTCGACGACGCCGTCGAGGAGGTCCTGCTTGTTCCGGACGTGGCGATACAACGCCATCGGCGTCACACCGAGGTGCTCGGCGACGGCCTGCATGGTGAGGGCGTCGATGCCGCGCTTGTCGGCGATGGCGAGGCTTGCCCGCAACACCGCGGCGCGATCGATCAGGCGCGGACGCGCCATCGCTTCTCCTCGTGTCGTTTCGCCAGCCCCGACATGATCGTATGTGTAGACCATATACTAACCGCGGATGAGGGTCCTGCTCACCGAGGGTTCTGGGCTGACGTCGAGACAGACCGCCACTCGCTTGCACGCGCTCGGTCATACCGTTGGCGTGCTGTCGTCCGATCCGATCGCGCTGACTCGATTTACGCGGCGGTCCGTTCTTGGCATCGCGTTCCTGCGTTCGGACTTAGCCCCTTCGCCTGGCTCGACGCCGCCACCGACGTCGTGCGACGCTATCGCTACGACCTTCTGTTGCCGACCCAAGAACAGGTAACCGTCCTCTCGTGGGCGACCGGCACGACGAAACTCGACGGCGTGCGGACGATCGTTCCGCATTTCGAGTCGCTGCGCGCGGTGCAGGACAAGATCGCGGCTCGTTCAACTCTCGAGTCTTTGGGCATCGTTCAACCTCCGAGCACGGTGTTGCGCGACCTCGACCAGCTGCGAAGCTGGAACGAGTTCCCGGTGTTCATCAAGACGCCGATCGGCACCGCGACCTCCGGTGTTCGACGCGTCGACGACCGAGACGATTTGGCCGCGCTGATCCGCGACTGGTCGATGACCAGCGCCTTCGGTGCTGGAGGGGACGGGGTGCTCGCACAAGCGCCGGCCGAGGGCCCTCTCGCGATGCTCCAAGGAGTGTTTGATCGCGGCCGGCTGATCGCGTTTCATGCCAACCTTCGGACGAGAGAAGGTGCTCGGGGCGGCGCGAGTCACAAACGAAGCGTCGTCCAACCCGATGCGCGGACGGCGGTCGAGACGCTCGGCCGCGGGCTGTCCTGGCACGGTGCGCTCTCCGCCGATGTCATCTTGACGAGTGACGGCCCGGTCGTCATTGACGTCAACCCGCGCTTGGTCGAGCCGGGCAACGCCTTGCGGGCCGGGGTCGATCTGGTCGACGCGATGCTCGACGCGGCGTTCGGCCGGGAAGCGGCGCTGCGCGGAACCGGGCGACCGGATGTCAAGACCCATCAGCTCCTGCTCGCGATCCTCGGCGCAGCGCAGCACCGCGGACGGCGCGGAATCGTCGACGAGCTACTCGGCGCGGTCCGGCACTCAGGTGAGTACGCCGACAGCTCCGAGGAACTCACCCCGATCGCCCACGATTGGTGGGCCGCGCTTCCCTGCGTGGCAGCAGCCGCGGCCACCCTCGTCAAACCCACAGCATGGGAGTGGTTCTCGAGCGGAAGCGTGGCGAACTACGCCATCAGCCCTGAAGGTTGGCGAAGCATCTGCTCACGGGCGCGCCCCGCGGATCCCAACCTGCCCATTGCCCGCCCTGAGCCACCACCGGGTGACTGAAAGGGTTCGCTGTCGAAGGCGCGGTCGTACGTTTGGACGCGCCGGGACATCGATGCGATGTTTGGCCCTTGCGCTACGAGGTCATGAATCGCCAGCGTTGCGACATCGAGCGAACGCGGCGCGACCACACAGCGGAACGGCCGTGCCGAAACAGATGCGGTCGTCCGTCCCGCCGGTGGCCTTGCGAAGTCAGGTCATCGTGGTCCGGCCGGATTCCGTCGCCGAGAACCGCCACTTTTTCGGCGAGACCGTCGCCTGACCACGCGGCGCGTCATGTGGTTGTCATCGCGCGTGGTGCCGTGAATGGTGCCGTTCGTTCCCGGGCTGTGCGGGACAGGAAGGGAGTAGACGTCACGACCGTCTCGCGTTTCACCTCGTATCGGTACTGCACGGGAGAGGACGGGACCACAAGGTACGGCGCTGGGCCAGCTCATAACCCGAAGGTCGCAGGTTCAAATCCTGCCCCCGCCACCAACGAAATGCTGGTCAGCGCCGGTCCCGGTCCCCACCGAACCGGCGCTGACCTCGTTTTCGGGCCGAGTGGTGCCGAAGATGGTGCCGACATAGCGAATTCGCGTCGTGAGCGTGGTGCCGTACAACCCGAAGGTCACGCGGCGAATACCGCGGAGCGTGACGCGGTTCGGCCGCACACGTGCGTGCTCAACCTTCGTCGTTCGTTGACCGAGGACCATTCTCGTCGTCGAGCCAACGCTGCACCTTCGGTGTCTTGTTGGCCGACAGGTTGTCCAACACGACATGCACGTCGAGTTCGGTGGGCACGTTGCGGTTGACCTTGTTCAAGAACGCGATGAAGTCCGCGGAGGTGTGGCGCGAGCGGATATCGGTGATCACCGTGCCCGTCGCGATGTTGAGCGCGGCGAACAGGTCGCAGGTGCCGTTGCGGACGTAGTCATGCGTGGCGCGCTGCGGCGTGGTGGGCAGCATCGGCAACGTCGTCGCGGTCCGGTTCAGCGCTTGGATCTGGGGTTTCTCGTCGACCGCGAACACGACCGCGGCGACGGGCGGGTTCATGTAGAGCCCGACGATGTCACGAATCTTCTCGATGAGTTGCGGGTCCGGGGACACCTTGAAGGAGCCTTGACGCCAGGGCCTGAGGCCGAACGCCTGCCAGATCTCCGACACCGTCTGATGACTGACCCCGTGCTTGGCCGCCAACGCACGCGTCGACCAATGCGTCGCGTCCGGTGGTGTCGTCTCGAGTGTCTCGACCACCACCGCTTCGATCACATCGTCACCGATCGTGCGAGCTGCGCCCGGACGGGGCGCGTCCATCAAACCGTCGAGACGATCCTGCGCGAACCGGTGCCGCCACTTCGACACGGTTGCCGCGTTGACGCCGAGCACGGCGGCGATGTCGTTGTTGGTGCGCCCCTCGGCACAAGCGAGCACGATCCGGCACCGCAACGCCAACACCTGCGACGACGAATGCCGCCGCGCCCACCGCTCCAGCGTGTTGCGCTCATGACCGCTGAGCTTGATCTCGACCGTCGGTCGTCCTCGCCTGGCCATAGCAATCCTCCGATGTTGGCTGACAACAACGAAGAACGCACACCAAACGACAAAATTCCCGAGCTCAAGAAATACCTGACGGAACAAGCTGACAGAACACCAGCCTGCGATGGCAATACCCCCTGCGGCAAGAGGCATTGCGCTCGCGACGACGGTTCCGGCACGCGCGGCACAATGCACCCTTTCGTCAGAACGCTTGGGGGCCATGTGACTGATGATCTCTCGACGCGCTCGACAATCTGCTCGCGGGGGACGATGATCCGGTCGAGCAGCTCGTCCACGAGCACTCGGCGCTCGGTGTCGCTCTCCTCCGTCCACACTCGGCGTAGGTCGAGATGATGACGGCCGTAATCCTCCTCCACTCGCATTTCGGCCGGGGCCGGTGACAGGCTGGATATCAGAATCGGTCGTGGCCGCTAGCAGGGTTCGACCGATTCGAAGCCACGAGCAGGCGGTGCTGCCAGTGCGGGCAAGGGGCAACGAAGGGAGTGTCGGATGTTTCGACTGGTGCACTGGCGTCTGATCGCTCTGGGTTCGGTGGCCGCGCTCATTGGAGGTTCGCCCGGGACCGTGGGTGCGGGCGTCGCGCACGCTGCGCCGTTGTCGCACCCGGCGATCGGCGCGTTCTATGTCGACTGCGGCGCCGCGGTCCACGGCAACGGCACGTTGTTCCATCCCTTCAACTCCCTCGGGGATGCGAACTCGGTCGTACTCGCGCCGGCCCAACGGCTGCTGTTCCGACGCGGTTCGGTCTGCACCGGCGCGCTCGCTCCGCAGGGGTCGGGTGCGGTCGGCCACCCGGTCGTGATCGGCGCGTACGGGCTCGGGCCGATGCCGCGCATCGTCGGTACGGGTGAGGACGCGGTGCTGCTCGAGAACATGAGTCATGCGGTGCTGCAGGGCTTGGAGATCACCGACCCGGGCACCACTGCAGCAGGGCGCCGCGGCGTGCACGTCGTCGCCAACGGCACCGTCGTGCGGGACGTCACCGTCCGCAACCTGTCGATCCACGACGTCGATGGTGATTTGAAGAAGGACTCCGGGGGGAGCGGCGGCATCCAGATCGATACATCATCGGGTGGACGGTTCGACGGCTTGCGCATCGTCGGCAACCTGATCGAGAACGTGTCGCGTAGCGGCATCTTCATCGCGGGCGCGTCGGGCGGGAGCCGGCCCCGTGCCGGCGAGCCGTGGCCGGCGGCGTCGACGAACGTCGTGGTGAGCGCCAACCGGCTGGAGCATCTCGCTGGCGACGGGATCGTCGCGACCGGCACCGATCACGCGGTGTTGGAGCACAACGTGGTGGTCGACGGGAACCGGGCCGGGACGCCGTGGAGCGGGCCGAGCCCGGTCTGCAACGCCGGGATCTGGACGTTCGGCGCGAACTCGACGCTCATCCAATACAACGAAGTGTCGAACATGGAGTTCAACGGCTGCGACGGCACCGGCTACGACATCGACTACGACCAGGATGGAACCGTCGTGCAGTACAACTACAGCCACGACAATGCGGGCGGGTTCATCCTGTTGTGCACAGATGCAGAGCCGCGCGTCGCGGAGGTGCGCTACAACCTCAGCGTCGACGACGCGACGACGTTGAACGACGCGCCGTGCGCGATCCAGAGCGGCAACATCGGCACGCTCGACGGGATCCGTTTCTACAACAACACGTTCGTGGCCGCGAAGCCGTTGGCCACGCTGGAACTGATCCCGCTGACGTCGCTGTTCGCGCCCGGAAACTTCCAGTTCAAGAACAACGTCGTGGTCGCAACCGATTCCCAGACCGATCCGCTGCCGTGCGGGAACGACTGCACGAACAACCTGTTCTTCCGGCTGCCACCGTCGGGCGCGCACGCGGTGGTGGGCGATCCGATGTTCGTCGACGCGAGCCGTCGCGGCTCGGGCCGGCAGTTAAGGGGGCTCGCGTTCCGGTTGCGACGAGGGTCCCCGGCCATCGGCGCGGGCGTGGCGATCCCCGATTCCCCGACGCGCGACTACTTCGGAGACCCGGTGCCGACTGATGAGCCGCCTGCGATCGGCTTCGACCAGCCGCGGGTGCAATTCCAGCACTGACAGCTGGTCACAAGTCCGGTCACAGACACTTGCGGACAGCGGATAACGGGGGAGCGGTCGCGACGCGCCCGAGGGTGCGACTACCTGCGAGAACGCGGACAACCAATCACGGCGACGCGTGGCGGATAACAGGCTCTACGCGTTGAAGCTGGGATCGGTGCCGCGGTGAGGGTCCACCACTGAGGGGTGGGGTCTCCACGAATCTCGTGACTGTCTGACGGTCAGAAACCGGCGCGTCGATGGTCGTCTCGATCGCGACGACCAGCTCGTTGCCGTCTTCGATCACGTCGCGCACAACGAAACCGCGTCGCGAAGCCACAGGGCAGTACCGTCAACCACCAGGGTCTCCCGTCTCTTGGGGTGCGTTGCGTGTGGGACGCGAGCGTGGGCGAAGGATCGCCGTCGAGTGCGGTTGCGGGACGCGCCGATCGGGAGCCGGCCGGTGCAGCTGGTGTGGCACAAGCGCATCTGGTCGTGCCCGGAGCCGGACTGCTCGGCGAAGACCTGGACTGAGCAACGTCCCGACGTCGCGGCGGCTCGGCGTGTGTTGACCGAACGCGCTGGCGCGGTGGGTGTGCGAGCGGGTCGCGGCGATCGAGGGCACACCCGCGTCGTGCGCACGGGCATTGGGGGTGTCGTGGTCGACGGCGTGGTCCGCGGTGGCAGAGCATGGCGCCCCGCTCGTGGGCGACGAGGAGCGGATCGGTGAGACGGCGATGGTCGGCTTCGATGAGACAGTCATGCAGCCCGCGCATCGGCGGCGCCGCCGCCGGTTCGTGACCGCGGTCGTGGACGTCACCAGCGGCCAGATCCTCGACGTGTTCGAAGGCCGCGACGCGAAAGACCTGCGCAGCTGGCTCGCCGCCATGCCCGAGGCGTGGCGCGCCATGGTGCAGGTCGTCTCGGTCGACCCGCACGAGGGCTACCGGTCCGCGGTCACGAACACGGCGTTACTCGCCGACGTCACCTTGGTGGTCGATCCGTTCCACGTCGTGCGCCTCGCGAACCAGGCACTCACCCGTTGCCGCCAACGTGTGCAACAAGCGACGCTCGGTCACCGTGGCCGCGCCGCCGACCCGCTCTACAACACGCGCAAGCTGTTCCTCCTCGGCGCCGAACGCGTCGACCAGGCAGGCTGGCGCAAGATCCGGTCCGTGTGGCGTGACGGCGATCCCGACGGCGAGGTGTTCGACTGCTGGTTCGCCAAAGAGACGGTCCGCGACGTCTACCTCACCGACGACCCCGCCGAAGCCGAACGTGCGCTCGACGACGCGATCGACTGGTGCACCGCACCCGGGTCCGGCACCGAGCTCCGACGGCTCGCCAAGACGCTGCGACGCTGGCGAGAACAGATCCTCGCCCGCCACACGACCGGCGCGAGCAACGGGCCCGTCGAAGCCGCGAACCTGATGATCAAACAGGTCAAGCGATCCGGTCGCGGGTTCCGCAACTTCGACAACTACCGGTTGAGGATCTTGCTCGCCGGCGGCCTCACACGCGACGCTGCACCCGTCACGAGACTTCGAGCCCGACCCAGCTCAGTCGCGTAGAGCCACCAAACTCGGGGCAGACCCCCGTGAGCACATCCGTCTTTTGTGAACGGATTGAGAGCGTGTCTGCCAAGCGTACGGGAGAGTGAAGCTCACTCGTGTCGACGCGGTTCTATCGAGCTTCTGCGGGGTTGCCGCAGCTTCAGCGACGGTCGTCGCGGAACCGGTCTACGACGCCGTTTGCTAGCCTCACGCGGCGTACGCTTGCGGATACGGGGGTCGGCATGAATCGGTCGGCATGAATCAATCGGTCGGCATGAATCGCAAAGCTATGGCCGCGGTCTTTGCCGCTGGGCTTGTTGGTTTGTCTGGTGGCGTAGTGTCTGTAGCCCGCTCGGCCGCGTCTGCAGCCGTACCATCGAATCCGCCTTGCACGAGCCTGCCGTCGCGCGGGCCGTTCGTCACACCTCCGGTTGCAGACGGCTGCGGACCCTTCGGCGCGACGGAGATCGAACGTGCGTACGGCCTCTCCGGGCTGGCACAAACGAGCGGTGCGGGCAATGTCGTCGCAGTCATTGGTCAAGGTCACGACGCAGATGCGCTTAGCGATATGAATACCTACCGCAAGCAGTACGGTCTGCCCTCATGCACCGCCAGCCGAGCTCCTGCCGCCACGGCCACGCACTGTTCTTTCTACGAAGCTAATCCGGCAGGAATCGTTGCGGCACGTGGCAACGCTGAACTTGCTTCCGACCTCGACATGGTGTCGACGGGATGCCCGTTGTGTTCGATCTACCTCATCGATGCGACCGACCGCTCCGCACCGGCAATGTACGCCGCATATGCGGTTGAAGCAAAGCTGCAGCCGCGGGCGCTCGTCGTCACGAACAGCTTCTTTGTCGGGACCGAGAACGATCCACACATATGGGGTTCGCACTTAGAGTTTCGCGTCAAGTTCGATCGGTTCTTTAGAAATCACAGTGATACCACGTTTGTATTCCCAACAGGTGATCAGCGGTACACGCCAGGAGCCGTCACCTTTCCCGCTGCATCCCCGTACGTACTCGCGGTTGGTGGTGTCGCGCCGAGTTCGGAACCATGGTCAGAAAGAGCCTGGGCTTCGAACGATACAAGCGGATGCTCACAGACGGAACCGCGTGTGACGTGGCAGGCCTCCGTGTCCTTGCCCGGATGCGCTGGAAGACGTCTTATCCCCGATATCGCCGCTATCAACGCATACGTGCTGACATTCAATTCCGACCCCGCCTACGATGCCACGTTAACTAGGAAGGCGCGGCATTGGGAATTGCATGGCGGTACCAGCGTGTCCGCGCCCCAATCGTGGGCTATATCGGATTGCACGGCCTAGGCCACAACGACGTATTCGACAATCTCGGTACATCTGAGCTTGGTGATGTGCCGCTATACGACGTGTCGACTGGTTCAAACGGTTCTTGCAGCGCGAGGAAAAAGGGCGTTCTCTGCAACGCAATACGAGGATTCGACGGGCCGAGCGGATTCGGAACGCTTCCGCTGGGCACACACGACCCGTTGGACGCTGGCTATCTGGTCAACGCGTTCGCCAAGAAGGTCGTTGCTAACTTCACGGTACCTGATGCAGGGTGCTTCCCTCACGGGTCAGCACTACCGGTTGGAGTGACGCTACAAGCCGACGGCGGCGGCTCGGCAGGAGCATACGTGGACATTGATTGCAACGCCGCCGACAACCAGCCAACATTTCGGGCTGTTGCGTCATTCAGCGCGGATACGCATGATGTGCCGACGCCGACATTTCTTCCACTGACTCCGACGCCCGGACAAAGGGTAACCGTCACTCTTAACGCGACGGATCCGCAACAGGTGGTTGCGACGATCAGTACCTCAAGCGGGTCGGTCAGTAATGTGATGGGCGCGCTCCGACCCGACACCGTGATTGTCGGTTCGATCGATGCAGGACCGCACTCGCCAGCGTTTTCGAGCATTGCCTTTACGGGCGCGAAGATCGATGGAAAGCGGCTCGGGGAGCTTGTTCCCACGCCGTTGATACGGGACAGCGCCGATGGGACTCGACTTGTGCCATCGAATCTGGTGGGACCCAAATCGGGGTCATTCATATTGGAACAGCAAGGTTGCTCGAGCCTGTGTACCTAAGGGCCGTCGTTCGTGACGTTCCGACGAGGAATCTCCTTCTGATGCGTGTGTGAGCGTCGGGTCGGCTGCCATTGAGGGCGTTGCGCCGTGGTATGACCCGCGAACCAGGTTCCAGTGCCGCACTCATCCGTGCCCAGGTGTGCGTGAGCGTCGCTCTGGAGTTGAACTTGTGGATTTCGCAGTCATCGCCGTCCATGTCCCGAGTGAATGCTGATCTCACAGCGATGGAGTTGGCTCCTCCTGCGGATCCGAACACAATCACAGCTAGCGTCACCAAGCTTGCTGCTGATGTGTTGGTTGCACAACAGTTCTTGCCTGCTCACCGCCACAGGAACACCTTCGGCGGCAAGGTCACGGACCAGCGGGTATCTCATTTTGGGAGCGTCTCTCGAGCGAAGAACGCCGCCGCGCGGCGCAGGATCTCGTTCTCCTGCTCCAGCGTCCGATTCCGTCGCTTCAACTCGCGGAGCTCCGCCGACTCCGACGACGTCAGGCCCGGCCGGACCCCGTCATCGATGTTCGCCCTGGGCCAACCAACGATGCAGACACGACTCCGAGATCCCGAAATCCTTCGCGATCTGGCGCAGTGAACTCTCACCCTTGCGAGCCACAGCAACGACATCACGACGGAACTCCGAAGGGAACGCCTTGGGCATGGTGACTTCCTTTCCTGCAAGGACGAATCCTCACACGACAGAAGTCAACCGAACCAGGGGCAGACCCCGGTCACTGCTGAGCGTGCAAGGAGCGCTGCGAACTCGTTGAACGTTCTGTCCGGGGCGAGGGCGTCGACGTGGCCCGAAGCATCGTCCCCGACCGGAGCCATATCCGGCGTGCGAAGCGCGCCCAGACCCGGCAATCGCGCGACCGTCTCGTTGATTTCGGAGCGCCGGGTGCCGACCGTGGGACGTCACCCCGCAGCGGTGTGGGACCAGACGTGCGATGCTTGCCGACATGGTGCGCGACGAGGTGACGAGGCAAATTGCGGCGACGCCCGAGACGGTGTGGTCATTGGTTGCTGACGCGACGCGCATGGCTGAGTGGAGCCCGGTGATCACCCGATGCGAGTGGATCGGCGACGCGTCGGGGCCCGAGGTCGGCGTCCGGTTCGTCGGACACAACCGCCAGGCTGGCGCTCGCTGGTCGCGTGAGTGCGTCATCACCGCCTGCGACCCCGGTCGCGAGCTGGCGTTCGAGACGTTGTTCCGTGGCGCGCCCTCGACCCGCTGGAGATACCGGTTCGAGCCTTCCGACGCCGGGACGAGGGTGACCGAGTCCTATGAGGTCGTCTCCATGCCCATGTGGGTGCGCGCCCTCCGGAAGATCCCGGGGATGGTCGAGCGGTCTCGCCGCGATGCGCGGCAGGGGATGGAGGTCACTCTCGAGCGGATCGGCGCGATCGCCGAGACCGGCGCGTGAGCCGGGTTGGTTGACCCGACCAGGACGGAGGGCGAGCCTGCTCTCGAAGCCGAAGCCGGCGTCTGCCACCAGCACTGGCCGCGGATCGGCGACCTTGCCGGGGCGCGCACCTGTCTTCGTGCGCTCGTAGGCCGGGATCCGTCGGCGCTCGACGAGTGCGGGCTCGCGTCGGCGGCGAACGCGGATGCGTTCGCCAACCAGGTTCCGAGGGAGTCGATCATCGCCGTGCCGTGTATTCCGGCGAGGGCGGTCGGCAGACGGCTCTTCGACTGTTCGCCACGCCCTCGGGCGGCGGTGTCGTGTCCGGCGTCACCCCGTGGCCTCAGGAGATCACCGCACAGATGGTCGCGAACTTCGTGGCGGGCGGCGCCGCGATCAACGTGCTCGCCCGTCATATTGGTGCGTCGGTATACGTCGTCGATGTCGGGGTTGCCTCCGACATCTCGCAGTTGAGCGGCGTCCGGCACCACAAGGTGCGCGCCGGCACTGCTGACCTCTCTGGCGGCCCGGCGATGACCACCGAGGATGCGTGCAACGCGCTCGATGTCGGCGTGTGGATCGCGGCGGAGCTCGTCGCCGCGGGTCACGACCTCCTCGTCACCGGCGAGATGGGAATCGGCAACACGACGGCGGCCGCCGCGCTGATCGCTTCACTCACGCGGGTTGACGCCGACCCGCGACCGGACGCGGCACCGGCATCGACGACACGACGCTCGCGCACAAACAGCAGATCGTCGCCAACGTGTCGGCGTGGGCCCGCCAGTGGCTCGATCCGGTTTCGGTCCTCGCTGAAGTCGGTGGCCTCGAGATTGCCGCCCTCGCCGGTTTCATCGTGGGCGGAGTCGCCGCGGGGATCCCCGTCATCGTCGATGGAGTGATCACGTGCGCCGCGTTGCTGATCGCCGAAGCGCTGCTCCCCGGCGTGCGCGATCGTTGTATCGCCGGACACCGCTCGGTCGAGCCGGGCGCGACTGCCGCGCTCTCGTTCCTGGGTCTCGATCCGCTCATCGACCTCGACCTGCGACTCGGGGAAGGCACCGGCGGCTGCCTGGCGATCCCGCTCACACAATGCGCGGCCGCGCTTCTCTCCGAGATGGCCACGTTCGCCGACCTCGGCTGATGCGAGTCTCGTGACGTACCGGAACGGGAGTCACGGTGGCTGCCATACCGCGTGGTAGTCACCGAGCATCGCACGTGGTGCCCTGAATGGTGCCGTTGATCGCCGGACTGGAGGGGAGTGGACGGGAGTAGACGGCACGAACGTCTCGAGAATCCCCTGGTCAGCCTTACTGCACGGCACGAGACGGGAGCAGAGGTCACCTGACTGGGTCGGCTCATAACCCGAAGGTCGCAGGTTCAAATCCTGCCCCCGCCACCATTGTGATGTCGCGAGACATCGTGGACGGTCCGAACCCTCATTGGGGTTCGGACCGTTTGGTTTTGGGGCGGGTTGGGCCTTTGGGTTTGCCGGTGGGCTGGTAGTCGCGGGCGGGGTCGATGGTGAGCTGGCGGAGGAGTTCGCCGGTGGCGGCGTGGACGACGCGGACGTGGAGATCGTCGACCAGCAAGATGATGTGGGTTCGGGCGTGGGTTCGTCCGATGCCGATGTGGTGGAGGCGGCCGTTGACGCGGAGGGTGACGGTGCCGGCGTCGTCGACGCGGTCGTGGCGGACGCGGTAGTGGGTGTCGTCGCGTCCGGTCGGGCTGGCTTTCGGGCGGGCGTTGTAGATCGTCGCGGGAGTCGCGCGGTGTGGCAGTGATCGATGGGGGCGGTGATCGTTGTAGATGGTGCGGAACGCGTCGAGCAGTGTTTGAAGCTCTGCGACAGTGGCAGGCACTGGTTTGAGGTTCCCCCCGTTGGCCGGTCATGTTGGTTACGCGGCCTGGTCGTCTCGGTGTTGACGGTATAGCTGTTCCCACTCGATGGGCGGCATGTAGCCGAGGCTCGAGTGGAGGCGGTGGTGGTTGTAGCGGTTGATCCAGGCGAAGATCGCCCGGCGGGCGGTGGCCCGATCTGCGAACCGGTAGCGGTGCACGAGTTCACGTTTCAGCGATGACCAGAACGACTCCGCGACCGCGTTATCGAAACACACCCCGGTGCGGCCGACCGACTGGACCATCTCGAGACGAGCGATCAGTTGCCGGTACTCGTTCGAGAGGTATTGGCTGCCGCGATCACCGTGGAAGATGATCCCGCCGGTCTGACCGCCGCGAGTCGCGCCAGCCATCGTGAGCGCGTCGGCGACGAGCTCGGTTCGCATGTGGTCGGCCATCGAATAGCCGAGCAAGCGACGCGAACCAAGATCGAGGACCGACGCGACATACAACCAGCCTTCACCGGTCGGGACATAGGTGATATCGCCGCACCACACGACATCCGGCGCGGCGGGCGCGAACCGCCGGCCGACAAGATCCGGCATCGGCGGGTTCTCCTCGGCGGGGATCGTGGTCCGCACCTTCGCGGGCTTGAACACCCCGACGATGCCGTGCAAACGCATCAACCGGCGGACCCGCTTGTGATTCACCGGCCGTCCCCGCCGCGCGAGCTCCTCGGTCATCCGCGGCTCGCCGTAAGTCGCGTCGGACTCGGCATGGATCTCACGCATCAACCCAACCAACTCGGCTTCCGCCTGTTGCGCGGCGGTTGGGCCCGCCGCGAGTCGTTGCCGCCAATCGTGGAACGCCTGGCGGCTCACACCCGCAACGACGCACGCCATCGTGATCGGGAACCCCTCGGCCTTCCGGGCCGCGACCCACCAATAGCGGGTCACTGTCCCGACTCCTTCACCCAAAAGGCCGTCGCTCGTTTGAGCAGATCTCGTTCCATCCGCAGCCGAGCGTTTTCTTTGCGCAGCTCGGCGATCTCGGTCTTCTCCGGGGTGGTGAGGCCGGCTCGCTCACCACGATCGATTCGGGCCTGGCGCACCCAGTTCCCCAACGTGCCCTCACCGATACCGAGACTGCGGGCAACGTCGATGACCTTGCGGCCCTCGTCGATCACCAACCCCACGGCATCACGCTTGAACTCATCGGTGAACGAGCGCCGAGACCTCACCGGCTCTTGTTCCATCACTGACATGGCTACCTCCTAATCGAGGTGACCGGTCAGCAGGGGGACTCTCAGTTGTTGGTCGAGCCAGCGTTTCATTGTGAGTTGGAACCGTTCGACTTTGCCGCAGGTGGTCGGATGGTTCGGCCGACTGTTCTTTTGGGTGATGCCGAGGCGGTGGAGTTCGGCTTCGAACGTGTTGCGTCCTCCGCGTCCGGTCGCGAACCTGACCGTGTAAACCATGCCGTTGTCGGTCAGGGTGGAGGCGGGAGGCCCGTGCTCGGCGATCGCGGTGCGGAACTCGGCGGCAACGATGCGTCCAGTGACGGGCTGGTGCGCGGTGATGTGTAACGCGTAGCGGGAGTGGTCATCGAGCCAGGACAGGATCTCGGTGTCGGTGCCGTCGGCGAGTGGGTAGTGGGTGAAGTCTGACTGCCAGCACTCGTTGGGTTGTTCGGCCTCGAACCGGATGCAGGAGCTCCGCGGCCGCTTCTTCGGTGCGGGGACGATCAGACCCGCGCGCGTGAGGTGCCGGTGCACGGTTGCCGCCGAGACGCGCAGACCGTGGTGGTGCTCGAGGTGCCAGCGGATCGTGTCCGGTCCCGCGTCGAGGCCTGCGGCCGCGAGCTCGGTGCGAAGCCGAACGATCAGCTCGACCGTGGCCGGGCCGGTTGCGCGGGGCGAGGTCCTCGGCCGCCGAGAACGGGGTTCGAACGCCTGATCGCCTTCGACTCGATAGCGGGCAACGAGCTCGTAGACCCAGGAGCGGGACACGCCGTAGGCCTCAGCGACTTCAGCGGGGCGGCGGCCCTCCACGACAACAGCAGTGATGACCAACCGGGCTTTTGACACCCAGCCAGCGTCATCAACTGTGCGCTATGTCTTGAGACATCCGTCCGGGATGTCCTGAAGCACAACACTGTCCCCGCCACCATTTGAAGTTGCAGGTCAGGCCCGGTGCGAAAGCGCCGGGCCTTCTGCGTGTGTCGCCTTGCGCGAACGCGGCGTTTGTCGCGAAAGCGGAAGCGGACTGCAACCGAACCGCAACATCGACCGGGAAGAACCTAGGAGCGTCTGAATCTTCTCGGAACTGGGTGATGAAGCATGCACAACAACGATCGATCGCCCACGAGCAGTTCTGTTGCCGATTTCGCCCCGAACAAGATTGTGCAAGCCGCCCTGGTTGCCGCCGGGGTCTTGTTCGTGCTCTACCCAGCCATTCGTCCCTTCTCCGATGAGAAAGGAATCGATGGCGCGAAGGCCTTCGCCTCGAGGTCGTGGCTCGTTGCCCACTCGTTCGCGATCGTCGGGTTCGTGTTGTTGGCCTTCGGACTCCTCGGGATCACCGGCCGACTCCACCGCTCCGCGTCGGGTCAACTCGCCAACCGAGCCTTTCTGCTCGCCGGAGCAGGTATCGGGCTGACGCTGCCGTTCTACGGCGCCGAAGTGTTCGGGTTGCACGCCATCGGCAAGGAGGCACTCAAACGCGGCGACCCCACCCTGGTCGCGATGTCCGACTCCGTCCGGTTCGGGGTCGGCATCGTCTTCATTGTCGTCGGCTTGGCGCTCCTCGCCATTGGGACGGTGATGCTCGCCCGGGCGGTATGGCGCGCTGGCGTGCTGCCTCGCTGGAGTGCGGTCCCGCTCGCCGTCGCGTTCGTCTTGTACCTCCCACAGTTCTCGGCCGGCCAAGCCGTACGCGTCGCCCACGGCTTCCTCGTCCTTGCGGGTTGCGTTGCACTCGCCTGCGGCCTCCGACGCGCCGAACCCGCCGAGGTGACCAGGGATCCGACGGCGAACGGCGACAAGCGGTCACCGCAATTGCACGAAGCAGCAGCGCGATGAGCACACAGCCCGGACGGCTCGCACCGGTCCAGTTGGCCACCCTCATATTTCGTCCGTGACCATGGACGCGGTCATTGTTGGCGGCCTCGCCTATGGGGATCCGTCGACTTTCATCAAGCCGGTCGACACGCCGAACACCTGAGATGTTTCGACGGCGGGCTTCGAGCGAAGGAGGCTCAATGCAGGGAGATGAAGCTGTAACGCAGATGCTGAACCGGCCTGGCGGCGATATCGCTTACGACGTCGTTGGGGATGGCGCACTCGTCGTGTGCGTACCGGGTATGGGGGAGCTGCGTAGTAGCTACCGATATACGGTGCCCGCGCTGACCGCTGCGGGTTTGCGCGTCGCGACAATGGACCTGCGTGGGCATGGCGCCAGCGACGCGACGTTCGACCGGTACGACGACGTCGCGGTCGGCGAGGACGTCCTCGCGCTGATCGCTGAGCTCGGTGGGCCGGCGGTCGTGATCGGAAACTCGATGGCCGCGGGCGGCGCGGTGTGGGCCGCCGCGCAGCAACCTGATGCCGTGAACGGGCTGGTGCTGCTCGGCCCCTTCGTCCGCAACGCGCCGACGAACCCCCTCATGGTGTGGATGTTCAAGTTGCTCATGTCAGGGCCGTGGGCCGCCAAGATGTGGACGTCGTACATGCCGAAGCTCTACCCCGGGCGCCGGCCGGCCGACTTCGAGGAGCACCGCGACGCGGTCGCGGCGAGTATGCGGCGTGCCGGACATCGCAAGGCGTTCACGGCGACGACGCGCACGAGCCACGATCCGGCCGAGGCGCGTCTCGACGAAGTGCGCGCGCCGGCGCTCGTCGTCATGGGGGACGCCGACCCTGATTTCCGTGAACTCGCAGCAGAGGCGCACTGGATCGCGCAACGGTTGCACGGCGACATCGCGATGGTGCCCGACGCCGGCCACTATCCACAGGTCGAGTACCCGGCCGTCGTGAACCCACGGCTCGTCGAGTTCTGCCAAGGCGCTGGCGCGAGGACGGCATGACGCGGCCCGCCCCGGTCGAGCCGGTAGGCGCCCGGCAACGGGCGCCCGACGTCACACCCGTGGTCGCGGCGAACATCGGCTTGCGGGGAGTCATGGAGAGCGGCGTCGTCGCTGCCTTCGCGTACTGGGGTTACCAGAGTGGCGACGGCGCGGCGCGGCGGACCCTACGCGCGATTGGGGTGCCGGCGGTCGCGTTCGGTGTCTGGGGTGCGGTCGACTTCCGTCAGCTCGGACGCCTTGGCGAACCGGCACGGCTCGGCGAGGAGCTGGCCATCTCCGGCCTCGCCGTGACCGCATTGTGGGCGGCTCGGCAGCGCTCGTTCGCCGTCACCCTCGGTGCGGTGTCCGTCGTGCACCACGCACTGGTCTACGCGACCGGGGAGCGCCTGCTGAAGGTGTTACCCGCGCGGTCAGAGTGATGCGTCACGCCGACGCAAGACATTCGATGCGGACACCGGTCATTGTGGGTGGCGTGTTCGGCTTCGTCTACGTGATGGCGAACGTGACCCTGTTGCCGTCGGAGGCAGCACAAGCTCTACGCGTGATCGCGATCGTCGGTTTCGTCGGAAACGGGCGAGCGCCGGACATTCCATTCGCGGAAATGGAGACGAAATGTCTGCTCTCAAGAGGCGCATGCTGATCGGGTCGATCTTCGGGGTGGTCTATGTCACCGTCAATGCCGGGTCGCTCTCTTCGCCTGCTGCACCGGTGCTGCGCATCGCGGGCATCGCCGCGTTCGTCGGGTTGGTCATCGCTCTCCGCCAAGTCGATCTCGAGAAGCGAGGTATTCGCGCATCGGGCCGGTTCAGTCGTGGCTACTGGGTGGTCGTGGTCGCCGAGGTGGTGGCGATCCTCGCCGGGTGGGTCATCGTCACCGGTCCGCTCGATGCTCCCGACGCCGGAGTGGCGTGGACCTCGGTCGTGGTCGGCGTGCACTTCTTCGGTTTGGCCGCGGTATGGAAGCAACCGTTCCAGGCGTGGCTGGGCGGTGCCATCACCGTGTGCGGTGTCAGTGGTCTGATCCTCGCCGCATTGGGCGCCTCGACGCCGGTGGTCGCGGTTGTCGCCGGCGTCGCGCCGGGGCTCTTGCTCCTCGGCGCCGGCTACTGGCCGATCATCCGAAGCTCGGTGCCACGCCATCGGACCTATACCGGTCACGGATCGCTCGGATGATGCGGCCCCACGGTCATGAGTCGGCCTTGGCCGAAAACACCGACCATCGGCAGAGTCACCCGGCGGGCGAGGTCCCCACTCAAAGCCGCCCGCGAACCGCGACGAGGATCCAGCCTTGAGCATCGCGGCCAGTTGGGCTCGAGTCCTGCTGGCGGTGCTCGTCTATCTCGGGGCTGCGCTCGGCGCCTCCATCTCCACGAAGAAGGTCGGCGCCAATCTCAAGGACCTGCAAGGGCGCGCCTCCAAAGCGATCGTCCTCATCGGCCTGATTGCCAACCTGGCGGTGCTCGCTGTCGTAGTCCTCCTCCTGGTCACGCTCGACGGCCGCCCCATCACCTCGCTCGGCCTCAGCGTCGACGATCGCGACGCAGCCGCGATCAGCCTCGCGGCCGTGTTGACCGGACTACTGGCCGCAGGCTTCCTCCTCATCATGACCAAGACCGGCCGCGTCGACATTCGGCGACGCACCACACACAACCCCAGAACCCCGGATGCCACCAGCGCCGCCGCCGTGCTGGCTGTTCTGGCCGCGGTCGCCATGCAAGAAGAAGTCCTCTTTCGCGGCTACCTCACCCTCAACCTGCTCGACGAAGGATGGGTCGTGGTCGTGGTCGCGTCGATCGTGCTTTTCACCGTCATCCACTTTCCGACTAACGACGTGACGGCCCCCCAGGTGGTCAGCTGGACGCTCGGCGGCGGAGTCCTTATCTGCGCCTACCTCGTCACCGGCTCGATCTGGGTAGCAATCGGTCTGCATTTCACCATCGACGTCGCCAACGTTGTCGCCTTCGCGATCATCGGCCGCTACACACCCGTCACCATTACGCCGCCACTCACCAACCTCGACCGCGCCCAGTTCCGAGCCATCCACACCGCCGCCCTAACCGTGCTCCTCCTCGGCCTCTACGGCGCCACCGTCAGCATTGGCTGACCCCAGCCACCGCACCCAGCCCGGGCACAACGTCGTGTCGACCGCAGTCGAAGACGGCCGGACCGCCCCCGAACGCGCGGACGTATCGACCGGGGGCATCGGCCCGAAGTGCCGTACTGGGACACCCGCGACCACCGACTGAGTGCGGCGCGAGGCGCTCGTTTCCGGCGATCATCACGAAGCGCGGTATGTCGTTTTGCATCGCGCGTTGTGCCGTGAATAGTGCCGTGATCTCTCGCATTGCACGGTAGACGACGCTACGAGAGATCACGAACGTCGCGCGTATCGCCTCGTCACTCGCCGAAATCGCGTCGGGTCGATAACCCGAAGGTCCGCGTCGCGTTGCTATCTGAGGCTGCGCGCGACCGATGCATGTATTCGAAGCTGTCGTCTCACAGTCGTTGAACGACGCGGGGTCGGTGACTTCACCGATCCCGGATCCCGCCACTCGGCGCGCACGTACGCAAGGTCGATGGTCAGGGCGTCTTCTCTGTTTGTGCGAGGACCGTGTTGACCATGTAGTCGACGAACTCGTTGGGCTGTTCCCACAGAGGTCGGTGTCCGGAGGTGTCGAGCACCGTGAGGTCTTTGATTGGCGCGTGGATCATTGGATACCACTGCGCGAAGGGTTGGGCCCGGCCGCCGGCTTCGTGGGCGCCCTCGACGAAGAACATCGGGATCGGGAAGCTGGTCGCGGTCCGGCGGAAGTCGATGTTCTGGAGTTGGGGATAGAGGACGCTGAAGGTGTCCATGAATGCGCCGAGGAGATGGACCTGGTCGATCAGGGCGTACTCGGAGACGAAGAAGTTCTCCGAGAACCCTCCTACGCCTTCCGAGTTGCCGGTGTGGTTATAGGGGTAGACCTCGTGTTCGTGCGCGAGTGCCGTTTCGTAGTCGAGCATCCGGTCGTATGGGGGCAGGCCAATCTTGGTGAGTTGGTCGGCGAGGCCGTGGTTGCCGGTCTTGCGGGCCCAGGCGAGGGTGTCGCTGTAGAAGATGCGGTCGGTTGCGAGTTGGCTCACCATCTGGCCGGTCCCGATGAAGGCGCGGTACAGCTCGGGTCGATCTTGGACCGCGAGGACGCCGAGGGTGGAGCCCCATGATTGTCCGAGGAGATAGATCTTGTCTTGGCCGAAGCGGTCGCGGAGGTAGTTGGTGACGGCGATCGTGTCGCCGATGGTGCTCTTCAGGGTGTAGGTGTGGGTGGGGTCGAGCGCGTCGTAGGACTTGCCGGTGCCGCGTTGGTCCCAGGTGACGACCGTGAAATGTCGTTCGAGTGTCGGGAGGTGTTTGCGCATCGCGCCCATCTCGGAGCCACCCGGCCCACCGGCCAGAAACAGCAGCACCGGATTGTGGACACTGGAACCGCGGATCATCATCGCCAGTCCGTGTCCGTTGATGTCGACGGTGGTGAGCTCGGCGATCGAGCCGGGGATGGTCTTGCCGTTCGCGTCGCGGATGGGGGCGGTGCTGGCCGGTCGGGCCAGGAGGGCGGTGAACCCGACGAGTCCGACCGCGGCGACGATCGCCACACCGCGGCGCAGATGTCGCGGCCAGCGGCGGCGTTCCGAGGATGGCTCCGACCGCGGATCGAGCTGACGCGCGATGCCGGCACCGACGACGGCGCCGAACGCCATGGGGAACAGCGAGATCAAGGCGTGGAAACCACGACCGACGACGAACGCGTACAGGCCGTAGGTGCTCGTCGCGATCGCGTCGACGGTGGGTCCGCTCGTGCGCAATCTCGTCAGCTCGAACAGTGCCGCGAACACGACCGGGGCAACGAGGATCGCCCACCGCGACCGCGTGACCAGCCCGGCGACGAGGCCGACGACGAAGCTGATGGCGATCGACCAGAGCGCCTGGCCGGTCGTGAGCGGACTGCGGGGAGTCCACCAACCCGCGCCGACCGCCCACACAACAGCAGTGCCGACCGCGACGAGGGCACCGATCCACCGAGTCCTCCACAGTGGCTGCAGGAGGCGGGTCAAACGGTCGCGGCTGTTGCGAAGACGGGCGCGCCAGGAAGCGAGTCGTGCCGGAGCGGTTCGTCGAACCTCGACGTCATCGTCAGGAGGCGATGCCGGCTGGACGATCTCGTGGTCCGCGCGGCTTTTCATGCGGGCGCCGACGCTTCGACGCGCTGTTCGGCCCGGTGGCGGATGCCTTTCAGCATCCGCCGGGTCATCACGGAGCTGACCGCCAGGACCGGCTCGACGATTATCGACGCCCAACGCCGGGTGAAGGCATACCGCTCGCGGATCAGGAGTCGCGTCGTGCCGTCAGCCAGCCCGACGAGGACGAACGCCCACGTGAAGTCGTAGGGCGGCGCCTTCTTGCCGATCGGCACTCCGCCCCGGACGACGAGGGCGCGGTCCGATTCGACGACGACGACCTCGAGCGCGACCTGCGGGTGGAGTCGGAAGGGATCGCCGGGCTTCACGTGTTGCCACGCCGCGACGACGTGGTCGGCGCTGTGGATGTCGCAGCCGATCAGGTTCTCCAAGAAGTCGTAGCTGTAGAGCCCACCCCGCCCTTGACCCATTTGCGCGAGCCAAGGCCACACCTCGTGGGGTGAGGCGTTGATCGTCACGGTCCGGGTGACGCTGCGATCAGTGCGCGGCAGTAGCTCGTCACCGGGCAGCTCGGCCGCTGCTTCGGCGGCGGTTGCTCTCATACGTCCCGGCGCTTCAATGCAAACATCGCGACGAGCATGAGGATCGCTGTCCACGCCACGAAAACGCCCATTCCTTGCCACGGCGAGAGGAGGTCGTTCGGACCCTGATGTGGCGACACGATGAGGCTGCCGGCTTCCGATGGCAGGTAGGCGTGGATGTGGGTGCCGATGGTCCCTGGAAGCAGCTGGGCAAACGGTGCCAAGACGAGTACGAAGCCGATGACGCCGGTGATGGCGACCGCGGTGTCGCACGAGATCCGACGCGATGTCTTCGTCGGTCGCGGGACCGTGGTACGCGTGCGCCTCATCGCAGACCTCCGGAGTCGCTGTTGGCGCTACCAGGGTCTGGAGCATCGCTCCCTCAGCCAGCTTGTTCAGCCGACTCAACACGTCAGGGCTCTTGTCGTGTCGAGGGCGACCGTACTCCCCTTCTCCGTGATCCGCTCTTTTGCACTTGCGAGCACCACGTGATTCTGAACCCGCATCATGAGCTCTGACATGAAGGATCACACCGAGAGGGCGGGGGCGATCACTGCGGGTTCCAGGGCGTCAACTATTTGCTGGACTCGGGAACGGAACACGCGCCAGCCTCGTTCGTTGTCGTGCACGAGCCCGGCGAATTCGCTGAGCAGGTCGGCGCCATGATCGATCATCTCGGCGGCTGAGTACACCGGGGCGAGCACTTCACGATCGTGCGGCGCGGCAAAGCGATCGTCCACCTCGAGCCGATGAACCGCGGCCTCGGTGTCGACGGGCGCGTCTGGCTCAGGCGGGTACGAGGCCGTGGCGCGCGCGGCGAAGCATTACCTCACGCAGTCCGGTGGTGAGTACCCACACCACGAGCAACCAAGCCAGTGCCTGGTCGCCGAGGTCGAAGCGCCTGTCCACGAGCAGCACCGCGCCGGTGAAGATCGCGGTGATGAGCAGGTAGGTGCCCACGGCCATGCGCTCTTTGCGCTTCCTGACCGTGGAGTTCTTGTCGAACTCCGCACTGAGGTCGGTGGGGGCCCCGAAGGATCCCAGCGCCGATGCGAAGGCGTCGTCGATGGCGGCACCGTCGTCGATGCGGTCCTGTGCACTGGAGCGCACGTGGTCCGCGAGTTCTCCAAGGTGGGGGGCGAGTTCGGGGTGGGTGGCGCGCAGCTGGTCGGTCCACTGGCTGATGAGTGCGTCAAGCGATGGCATGAGTTCCTCCTGGGTTCGGGCCGCGCAAGGCAGCGAGAGTTGACAAGATCAGATCGAAGTCGCGCGACTGGGCGTCTAGGTGGTCGCCTCCCGCGGTCAGCAGGCGGTAGTACTTTCTGACCCGGCCGGCGTCCGACGTTGCTTGGTAGCTCTCGATGTACCTGCGGGACTCGAGGCGGTGCAACAGCGGGTACAGCATCCCCTCGGTCCACTCGAGCCGTCCTCCCGACGCCGCCTTGATGTCCTGCAGGATGGCGTAGCCGTAGCTGTCGCCCCGGCGAAGCACGGCGAGCGCGAGTGGAGCGGCAGAGGCGGCCACGAGGTCCTTGGCAAGTTTCACTTGGTCTCACCTTGTCGACGGCGGGATACCTAGAACTGGCAGGTACTTTACCCAACAGTGCTAGGCATGCAAGACCCTGGCGAAGAGGGGCGCCCATGGTGGGGCCAACCCAGATCTATCGAATTCGCGTCTCGTTGGAGCGCGTCATCGATCTCACTAGCCGACCGGTGCTGGCCGATCTAGGGGTCAGAGACGCTGAGCTCACCGATATCGGACACGCACCGTGCCACGCCGTTGGAGGTGCCGCACACTGGCTCGAGTGCGACGGCCTGCTCGTACCCTCGGCGCGCGCCGACGGAACCAACCTGGTCATCTTCGCGGATCGCGCTGACGTCGACGCTTCATTCGACGTTCTCGATCGCGAGGACATCGCGACGTAGGGACGGCGAACGTCGTCATCGCAGCAGCGGAAGTGCGATGTCGCGCGTCCGGGTGCGCCTCAAGGCCACGAGGGTTCTTGCATCGCGCGTGGTGCCTTGAATGGTGCCTTTCGTTGCCGGACTGGGTGGGACAGAACGGGAGTAGACGTCACGAACGCCTCGCGAAGCACTCGTCATCCGTACTGCACGGGAGCAGACGGGACTCGATGTCACGGCACTCGGCCGGCTCATAACCCGAAGGTCGCAGGTTCAAATCCTGCCCCCGCCACCAACGAAGTTGCAGGTCAGGCCCGGTGCTCTTGCACCGGGCCTTCTGCGTGTGGTGCCGAAAATGGTGCCGACATCGCGAATTCTCGTCGTGAGCGTGGTGCCGCACAACCCGAAGGTCGCGCGTTGTCGCCACGGAACGCGACATGTTCGTGTCGTCCTGTCCCGCTTGCTCCCGTCGCGTTTTGTTCTGTCCCGCGAGTCGACGTTCCGCTCGGTGTCGAGGATGGATCTCGCCGAAATCGCGTCGGGTCAATAACCCGAAGGTCTTGTTAAACGTCGAGGCCGTACAGAGTTGCCGCGTTTCTCGATGAGAACATCTGACGTTCCTCATCGGGAGGAGAAGTGCTCCAGGAAGGAACTGATGTCGTCTCGGGTCGGGTGCTGAAAGGGGTAGTCGGTCGAGAAGATCAATCGGTCGACCGAGGTCACGGACAGGGCGTGGTGCAGGAGCGCAGGATTGAGCATCCCGGAGCTCGTGATGAAGAAGTTCGACCGCATGTAGTCGGCCACTGATCGTTGCAAACCGGCGATGCGAGAAAGACTGTCGGCCCGGTCGAGCAAGAACAGCAGCATCTCGCCCCAGTGGCCGAGTATCACCTGGAGGTCGCGATGCCGGTCGAAGGTCCCGCGAAGGATCAGCCGTAGCGCCGCGAGCCCGGCGTCGAGGTGCCACCTCCAGCCGAAGGTAGCGAGGGCCAAATCGGTGATGGGGTCGAAGCCGCGGTACGAAGCGTCGCGAACGGCAGCCGATGGCAGTTGCGGATGGATGAACACCGGTTGGCGCAGTTCCGACGCGGCCGCGAAGAAGTCGTCGTAGACAGGGTCATCGAGGAAGAGGTCGCCGGAACGGCCGTAGACCATGGTCCCGACGTGGCCGATGCCCGCTGCTCGTTCAAGCTCGTCTGCGACGTCCGGCGGTGACGACATGGGCAGCGTGGACAACGAGCGGAATCGCGACGGATTGCCGGTGACGGTCGCCGCAGCAACGTCGTTCGCGGCGCGGCTCAAACGCACGGCGTCCTCGGGCGGGAGCGGCTGAGTTCCGGGCGGCGTCAGGGCGAGGATCGACACGTCGATGCCCTGCGCGTCCATGGTTGCGATACGGCCTGCGCCGAGGTCAACGAGGCGCTGCTGATGGTCGCCCAGCGCGTTGAAGGCGAGGCTCTCGTCGGGGACCGGCATGGCCCCGAGTACGGACGTCAACTCCGGCATGATCCAGTGTTCTTCGATTGCGATCAGCTTCACGGCGGTCGTCCTCATGTCGCGGGAGTGCCGAGTCCGACGGTACAGGGCGGGGCGTACGTACAACCCGAGGGTCTCGCCTCGCAGATTGCCAGTGACGGGAGTGTCCGGCACACTCGTCGCGCGAGCTCACGCCACCAATCGCAAGCCGCACGGTCGTCGCCGTCGTCAACCCGTATTGTGAGATCTGAACAGGGACTCGCCATGGACGACATCGACCTCATCGCCGACCTCAACGCCCAAGACGACGACGGCCTCGGCTGGTCAACCCTCGCCGAAGCCCGGTCCCGCGAGCGCGTCGTGCCCGGCGCGATGCTCCTCGCCGGGAACCGCGCCGCCCGAGCCGTGGTGCGCGTCGTCGTCGTCGAGGACGACGGGCAGGTCCACTTCGTGATCCTGCCCGGCTCGATCGACAAGAACCGGCACCTGCTCGGCAAGACCGTCGCCTGATCGCGTCGCGCCGTGCGTCCTCTTGCAGCGCGCGTGGTGCCGTGAATGGTGCCGTTGATCGGCGTACTGGATGGGACAGGGCCGGGGCAGTGCGATATACGGCTCGCTGACTGATAATCGACCAACACGCTGCCGTCTTCGACGATCACGGGAGAGGAATGGTCTGAAGAACCGCGCACGTTCCTTGACTGAATGAACGGTTCAGTCAATAATGGAGACGATGAAGCGACCGTCTCGCCCCGACCGTCTCGCCGACATCGCGGGCTGCGACCCGAGAGTTCGGTCGGGTCGGCTACCGACGCACGCAGATGGCGAACGTTGCGGTCGAGGCGGGCGTCTCGGCCGGGGCGATGTACTCCTACGTCGAGAGTAAAGAGGCGTTGTTCCATCTCGTCTTCGCGCACGGCTTCGGTCGACTCGACCCCGAAGACTCGGGTCGTCCTCTCGCCACGCCGGCGATGGCAGACACCGTGAAGCTGATCGGACAGGGTTTGCGCAAGGCGACCGCGACGCCTCGGTTGCGTGCTGCGCTCGAGTCGGATGCGCCCAGTGATGTTCGGGTGGAACTGACGGCAATTATCGAAGAGTGGTACGCGACGATCGAAAGTGTGTGGCCATTGCTCGCGGTGATTGAACGTTCGGCGGCCGATTTACCCGAACTCGAAGTGCTCTACTTCCAACGCGGACGACCCGGTTATCTCGCGCAGCTGACGCGCTACCTCGACATGCGCGCCGGTTCGGGACACCTTCGGGCGACGGCAGACACCGCGGTCGCCGCGCGCATGCTTCTCGAGACGATCACCTGGTTTGCGTGGCATCGTCGCGAAGACCGGGATGCAAAGGTCTACGACGACGACCGCGCCCGCACGACGATCGTCGAGCTGCTGTGCGATGCGTTCGTCCCTGGGACGTCATGACCACGTCGACCGCGCCCGCAGCTGGATCCGACTCCGGATCGGTCCACGCCCGCGGCTTGTCCCGCCTGTATCTCGGACCGCTCGTCGCGATCGCGGCCGCATTCGTCGCGCTCGAGATGGCTGTCGCGGCCCGCTACGGCCTCCATCGCGACGAGTTGTACTTCCTCGCCTGCGCGCGTCATCTCGCGTGGGGCTATGTCGACCAGCCGCCGTTCGTCCCGACGGTCGCGCGCGTCGCGGTGGGCGCGTTCGGGACCTCAGCCTTTGGGTTGCGGATTCTGCCGGCCGCGTTCGGGGGCATGACGATCCTGCTGACCGCGGCGACCGCTCGCGAGCTCGGCGGTGGAAAGCGAGCGCAGCTGTTCGCGGCGCTCGCGGCCGCGACGTCGCCCCAGGTGCTCGGCACGTTTCATCTGCTGTCGACGGCCGCGTTCGATCTGTTCTTTTGGTCGGCGCTCACCTTCCTTGTCGTTCGGCTGCTGCGCACCGGCGACGAACGCTGGTGGATCGCAATCGGGACCGTCGTCGGCATCGGTCTGCTCAACAAGTTCAACGTCGCATTCCTGGTGTTCGGCCTCGGCGTCGGCCTCGTCGTCGGACATCGGGCACGCATGATTCGCAGTGGATGGCTGTGGACGGGAGCTGCGATAGCCGTGGCGATCTGGACGCCGAACCTGCTGTGGAACGCGCACCACGATTGGGCTGCAGTAGCGATGTTGCGGAGTCTCCATCAAGAGAACTCCACGATCGGCGCGTCGATCAGCTTCGTGCCCGCTCAGCTGGTCGTGGTCGGGCCGATACTTCTCCCGTTCTGGTTCGCAGGTCTGCGACGATTACTCCGACACGAATTCGCGCGGCCGCTCGGCCTGGCGTACATCACGCTGCTGATCGTCGATGCCGCCTCTGGTGCGAAGCCCTACTACCTCGGCGGCATGTACTTCGTGCTCTTCGCCGGCGGCGGTCTCTGGCTGGAGGAACGACTCGCCACCACCCGACGCTCGCCACGCCGCTACGCATGGTGGTTCGTGATCGGTGCCGTCGCCGCGATCCCACTCACGCTCCCCGTCCTGCCCGTCACCACCCTGCCCAAGGGAGACTGGGAATCGAAGATCAACAAAGACCTCAGTGCGACGGTCGGATGGGACCACTTCGCCCACCAACTCGGCGACGTTGTCGCCGCCCTGCCCGCATCCGAACGCGCCAACGTCGTCGTTTTCACCGGCGACTACGGCGCAGCAGGCGCGGTTGATCTGTACGGGAAGCGTTATGGACTTCCGCACGCGGTCAGCGGTCACAACTCGTACTGGTGGTGGGGTCCGTCCGACGCGACCGATGGCGCGACAACCATCGCCGTGGACCTCTCCCGCGAATACCTGACGACGATCTTCTCGACGGTGACTCCGGCGGGGACGGTCGACACCGGCCACGGTGTCTGGACCGAGGAGCGCGACGCGCCGATCTGGATCTGCCGAAACCAGAAGATCACCTGGGCCCGCGCCTGGCCCGACGCGAAACACTACGGATGACCGAATCTCGGTGTCTGAAACTGACGGAGGCTCGATGACGACTTTCGTATTCCGGCTCAAGGGTCCGCGGCCGACGTTCGCAGTCGACATGACCGACGAGGAACGCAAGATCATGGGACAGCACGCCGCTTACTGGCAGCCGTACCTGGACTCGGGCCAGATGGTCGTCTTCGGCCCGGTGCTCGATGAAACAGGATCGTGGGGCCTCGGGATCGTCGAAGCCGAGGACGAGGATGACCTGCGGGCCTTCGCAGCAAGCGACCCTGCGGTGACGAGTGGAATCGCGACAACAGAGGTCGGAAGGATGCTCGCAGGATTTGTACGTTCTCGCTGACCTCGCGGGAGGCACCGAGGTTGGAAGTGTCGACACGGCTGCCTTCTGCGCCCTCATAACCCGAAGGTCGCAGGTTCAAATCCTGCCCCCGCCACCAACGAAATGCTGGTCAGAGGCCCCGCCGAGTGCGGGGCCTCTGCGCGTTCGGTCGTCTTCTACCGGCACTTCTACCGGGTAGAAGTGCCGGTAGATCGGCGCAGGCTTCGAGGATGCCGGCGAATGTGTGCGCTGCTTCTTGCTGCATGCCGGGGATGACGTGCTGGTAGGTCGCCATGGTGAACCCGGGGGTGGAGTGCCCGAGGCGTTCGCTGACGACTTTGACTGGGACGCCGGCCTTCAACAGCAGTGTGGCGTGGGTATGGCGGAGGTCGTGGAAGCGGATGCGCGGCAGGCTCGATCCCGCGACGAGACGCTTGAAGGTGTCCGACAGCTGATGCGGGTGAGTTGGCGTGCCGTCGGGGCGGCTGAACACGTGGCCCGCGGAGTCACTGGGGTCGAACTCGGGGTCCTCGTCGGCGCGCCGATCACGCCAGCGATGCAGGACGTCGATGGTGGCGGGGTCGAGGTTGATGCAGCGGCGCGCGGTGCGGGACTTGCCGCGGGTCTCATGGAGTTCGTAGCCGACGGAGACGAGCGAGCGGGTGACGGAGAGGCATGCGGTGTCGAAGTCGACATCGCCCCAGCGCAACCCGAGCACCTCACCACGCCGCATGCCGGTGTTCGCCGTCACCCATAACGCCGCGTGCGACCGGTGCGCGCTCGTCGATGTCAAGAACGTCCGCAACTGGTAGGCGTTCCACACGCTCGAGGTGTTGCTCGACAGCGGGCGCCGTTTCGGCGCGTGCGCGATCTGCAGTGGGTTGGTGAGGAGCAGCCCGCGGCGCACCGCGTCGTCGAGCGCGCGACGCAGCACCATGTGGACCTCGACGACGGTCTTGTTCTGCAGCCCGCCGCGGCCGTCAGCGCGACCGTCGTCGAGCAGCTCGGCGTAGAGCCGTTCGAAGTGGTCCGGGCGCAGAAGCCGCAGCGGCACGCGGCCGATGCGCGCCAGCACATGGAGGTCGATGATGCGCCGGTAGGAGTCGTAGGTGCTGATCCGAAGCGCAAGCTGCTTGGACGGCAGCCACCGCTGGGTCAAGTAGACCGCGAGTGTCAGGCTGGCGCGGTCGCGGCCGCTCCGACATGCACGCTCGGCCAGCTGCTTCGCGATCGCTTCGGCAGCAGCGCGATCGGTGCCGGCGGGATGCCATCGCCGTCGCTCGCGTCCGGTGATTGGGTCGATGCCCTCGTAGATCACCGCGTAGAAGCGTTCACCCTTGCGTGCCACGTAGCCGTGCATGATGTCCTCCGTTCCGGGCCGGCACGCTGCACGGCCGGTGGAAGACATCGGTAGAACCAGCGCGTCACCGCAGGTGGGGAACCGCAGCGGCGGGGTCGTCAACCCGAAGATCGTGTGTCGCAGATTGCGAGCGGTGGGGGTATTCGGCACACTCGTCTCGTGGCCAAGAAGGTGGCGCGCAACGATCAGGCATGCAGCGACGACGGTGCGGGTTTTGATTGGTGGGGTGAGCTCGCCGACGAGTTGGCCGATGAGGGTTCGCTGGCGCGTGGTGTGGTGTATGCGTTGGACGGCCGGGTCGAGCGACTCGAGGTCGCGCACGGTTCCTTGAACGCGGTTGTACGCGGTTCGCATCCATACCGTGTCACGCTCTCGGGTTCGCACGATGCGCCGCGCTGGTCATGTGATTGTCCGGTCGGTGCGGAGCGAATGTTTTGTAAGCACTGTGTCGCGGTCGCACTTGTCGCGGCGGGCGAGCTTGCCGAATCGTCCGGTCGGGCACCTGCCGCAATCGACGAGGTCGGCGCCTATCTGGGATCCCTCGACCGGGCGCGGCTCGTCGACTTGCTGATCGAGCAGGCCGGCCGGGACGAGTCGTTCCGTGAACGCCTTGTCGTTCGGGCCGCGGCTGCGGCGGGTGCCACGATCGATGTTCGGGAACGGCGGCAGCGTTTGAAACGCGCGTTCGGGAGCGGCCGGTTCGTCGACTATCGCCACGCCCCGGATTGGGCGTTTGGTGTGAACGAGGCCCTCGACGAGCTGGAGGAACTCCTCGACGCGGGTTTCGCGACCGAAGTTGTCGAGCTGGTCGAGTATGCGCACACCCGGGCGGAGAGGGCGATCCAACATGTCGACGACTCGGACGGGTGGATCACCGCGATCTCGGTTCGGCTCGGCGACTTGCACGTGCGGGCGTGCACCGAAGCGCGGCTCGATCCGGTCGCGCTCGCGCGGCGGCTGGTGAAGCTGGAGCTTGCGGGCGAGCTCGACACGTTCCACCGGGCTGCGCTCGTCTATGCAAGCGCGCTGGGTCCAGCTGGTATTGACGAGTACCGCCGATTGGTCGAACGGCGATTCGCCGCGCTTACAGCGGGTGAGGATTGGTCGCACGAACGGTTCCGGGTCCGCAACGCGCGGGTCGGGGTCGCGCTCGCGGCTCGCGATCCCGACGAGCTGATCGCAGTCAAGGCGCACGACCTGCGTCTCCCCGACGACTACGCCGAGATCGCCGGCCTGCTCGCGGAGATCGGCCGCATCGACGACGCGATCCGCTGGTGCGAGCAGGGTCTCACCGACCACGCCGACCGAACATGGCAGCTGGCGCCGCTGCGCGAACTGCTCGCCCAGTTGCACCGCGAGCGTGGCGACACCGACGCGGCGCTGGACGTGTTCTGGATCGCGTTCGAAGAGCGACCATCGCTCGACGCGTACCGCCGTCTCGTCCGAGAGGCCGATGCGGCAGGCGACGGTGAGCGTTGGCGTACTGACGCGCTCGCGACACTGCGGCATGCGCTCGTCGGCGCGGAAGCAGCCGGCTCGGAGGCGCACGTGCAGCACCTGAGCGCGACCCTCATCGAGGTGTTGCTCTTCGAAGGCCGTGTCGACGATGCGTGGCGGACCGCGACCGAACGCGATTGCGACCAGCGACTCTGGATGCAACTCGTCCGCGCCCACGAATCCGAGCATCCCGAAGACGCGATACCGATCTACGAACGCGAGGTCGAAGCCCTCATCGGCAAGAAGAACGATGGGGGATACCGTGACGCGGTGAAGCTCATGGCACACCTTGAATCGCTGCATATCCGTCTGGAACGCCGCGACACGTTCGCGTCCTTCGTCGAGCAGATCCGCGCGACGCATGCCCGCAAAACGAACCTGATGCGACGCGTCGACGTGAAAGGTTGGTAGCCAACCGTGCCCAAGGAACGATACCGACGGCCGGGTGACACGCTCGATGACGACGAAACGGTCGTGATCCGCGGCGGTGAACTCGACCGGCAACTGCTGCGCGACGACGCGCTACGCAACCACGCGATCTACGGGGTCTTCGGCATCTCGGTGTTCGCGCTGCGGGACGCGACCGTCGATGAGCTCGCGCAGCAGACGCCGATGGTCCGCTTCGAGACCCTCACCCTCATCACGGTCGGAGTACTCCGGGCCGCGGGCCTGGCACTCGAGCCGACCGGCCGGAACCCCCGCCACTTCGACGTCGTGTTCGACGACCTCGACCTCGGCGTCGAACGGCTCTGCGGCTGCGAACACCGCACCGTCGTCAACCCGTATTATGAGATCTGAACAGGGACTCGCCATGGACGACATCGACCTCATCGCCGACCTCAACGCCCAAGACGACGACGGCCTCGGCTGGTCAACCCTCGCCGAAGCCCGGTCACGCGAGCGCATCGTTCCCGGCGCGATGCTCCTGGCCGGGAACCGCGCCGCCCGAGCCGTCGTGCGCGTCGTCGCCGTCGACGACGACGGGCAGGTCCACTTCGTGATCCTGCCCGGCTCGATCGACAAGAACCGGCACCTGCTCGGCAAGACCGTCGCCTGACCGCGCCGCGCGACGCGTTGTGTTGCATCGTGCGTGGTGCCGTGAATGGTGCCGTACGTTCCCGGACTGGGCGGCCGAGAACGGGAGTCGACGTCACGACGGTCGCGCGAATCGCCTCGTCATCCGTACTGCACGGAAGTAGACGGGAGCAAAGGTCACGGCACTGGGTCGGCTCATAACCCGAAGGTCGCAGGTTCAAATCCTGCCCCCGCCACCAACGAAAATGCAGGTGAGGCCCGGTGCGCGAGCACCGGGCCTTCTGCGTGTAGTGCCGAAAGTGATGCCGACATCGCGAATTCGCGTCGTGAGCGTGGTGCCGCACAACCCGAAGGTCGCGCGTTCCCGTCACCGAGCGATCCTCCGCCCGATCATCGTGTCGACCCTCAGTGCACCCGGCGCGCTCGACCTGCTCCGAGCGACGAAGCA
Organism: uncultured Actinomycetes bacterium; assembly: GCA_963761055.1. Taxonomy (GTDB): domain Bacteria; phylum Actinomycetota; class Acidimicrobiia; order IMCC26256; family PALSA-610; genus PALSA-610. The sequence goes on from CAVXFO010000004.1 coordinate 174,274, forward strand.
CGACCGCGTGATCGAGGATGCCGCCGTGGCTGCGCTGTGCCGCGAACCGCCGCGCGCTCCGCGGGCGCAGCCTTGACGGATCACGCGTGAACCGAAACGACCGCGCCGACGTAAGGAGCCACGATGACAATCGATGAACTGCAGGCGGTGTCGTTCCGGAACGTGAAGCATTGGGTCCGCATCCGAGGACGCGACGAGTCGAACCCCGTGCTCCTCGTGATGCAGCTCGGGCCCGGCTTGCCGATCATCAACGAAGCGCGCCGCTTCCAGCAGCTGCTGCGGCTCGAGGACACGTTCACGGTCGTCTACTGGGATCAACCCGGCACCGGCATCTCGCGGCGCGAACGCGCGAACCGACACGACCTCAGCCCGGAGCGCATCGTCGACGACACGGTGTCAATGTTGGAATTCCTACGAGACCGATTCGGAGCGAGGGTGGCCGTCGCCGGGTTCTCGTTCGGCGCGACATACGCGGCTCGGGCCGCGGTGCAGCGCCCCGACCTGATCGCCGCACTGGTCGCGGTCGGTATGGACGTCGACGTTCCCGCTGCGGAGATCAATGCCTACGACTTCGCGCTCCGCACCGCACGGGAGCGCAGAAATCGACGCTGCGATCCGCCAACTGGAATCGATCGGGCCACCGCCGCATCTCGACGCCAAGGCGTTCAGTACCCGCGCGCGCTGGGTGTTCAACTTCGGAGGCGTGACGACCGGCGCCACCTACAACACCTTCTCGCGCTCGTTGCTTGGGAGCTTGCTGCGATCGCGCGACTACACGCTCGCAGACGTCGTCCGTACCGTGCGCGGGATCACCGCGACACAGGCCGCGCTGTTGCCTCAGTTGGCCAGCACCGATCTGGCACACACGCTGCCCCGCCTGGAAGTGCCGATCGTCATGGTCCAGGGTCGGCTTGATGAGGTGGCCCCCGGCGATGCCGCGCAGCGCTTCTACGATTCCGTCGTTGCGCCGCGCAAAGACCTAGTCTGGTTCGAACACTCCGCGCATACACCGCATTTCGAGGAACCCGACAGGTTTCGCGAGGTGCTGATCTCGGTGGCGTCCAACCACATTGCGGACACGCGCGGTACTTCGTGAACTCGATCGCGCGGGTGTCGGTGCTCAGTACCGGCACCGTCGACATCCACCCCCGACACGTGCGGTCCGACGGTACCCCCGCTTTTGTGGTGGCTGCTGACGTCGCGACGCTGGACCGGACCCCGACCGATCAACGTTTACGTGATCGAGCGCGACGACGGTCTCGTGCAGCCGTGCAGCTCGAGACCGCCCGGGCGAGAATGCCCGATCCGCCCGAACTCGGGATCGCGAACGTCACCTACCCGGCGATATGGGATACCCCGGGCCCGGGATTCTGGGACGCGGGCACTGGGACGTTGTTCGAGGGTGCCCGAGAGCTGATGCGACACCCGCGAGTGGTGGCCTTCAGGTGAGCGGTGGTATGCCGACCATTTCGCGGAACTCGTCGGTCGTGTTGGTGATGGGGAATGGCTCACCGGGTACGCCCAGCCCGAGTCGTTCGCAAATGGGTTCCCATCCGTCGCCGGGTGTCCATTCGAGGAGCCGGTCGGCTGGTGCTTGGGCGCGGACGGTGTCGTTGTGTCGCGTGAAGGCGTCCATCATGGCGGTGGGGTCGTCGAATCGGTCGCTGAATCGGTTATGGAGAAGTTTGCGGACGGTGTCCATCCAGGGTGCGATTTCGGGAGGCATGTTCTCGAAGGTCAAGAAGATTGTGTTCGACGCGCTGCGATACCAACTCTCGGGGTCTCGTACGGAGAGCAGCACGAGCGCGTCGGGGTTCGCGGCGGACAGCTCGGGCCAGAACGATGCGCCGGGCCAGTCGACGATCGCGCGGTAGGCGCTGAGCATCGCCGACCAGTCGACGGGTCGGCCTTCGATTGCGTCGGTCCATGCGGGGATCTGGGTTGGGTCACCGAGGATCTCGAGCATGTGGTGACACGGCGCGTCGAGCAGTTGCTCGAGCGCGATCTTGAGGGAGTGGGTGCCGGTCCGGCCGACGCCGGCACCAACAACGACGAGTTCCATAAGTGACTCCTCAGCGAGTGTGGTGGTTCGGACGTTGTCGAGGTTGCGGTGGCGGGAGCTCGTCGGGCAGATCGGCGACTGCGTTGCGGATCTCGGCGAGGATGTCGAGCAGCGCTTGCTGGCGTTGGGTGCCGATGCGATCGATGAGTTGGCGGGCGACTTGTTGAATCGCGGGTAGCACTTCGTCGAGGAGTGATTGCGCGGCCGGGGTGATGTCGACGAGTACCCGGCGCCGGTCATCGCGGTCGCTGCTGCGCACGACATAGTGCTTGCGTTCGAGATTGTCGAGCAGCGAGGTGACCGTCCCGCTCGTGATGTGCATGCGGGCGGCGACCTCTCCGGTCAGCATGGGCTCGCCTTCGCCTTCGATGACCGCGAGCGCATTCACCGCCGCGTGGGACAGGCCGTACCGTCGACAGACCGCACCGACCGTTGTCTCGACCAGATTGCCGACGACTTCGAGTTCCCGGGCGCAGCGGCTGGTCAGCCAACGAGCGCCCGGGAACTCGCGTTCGAATGCGATGGCCTCAGGGGGCCGGCGAGGGGACAGGTCTACGCCTCCACCACGATCTCGATGCGGGGCGGGGCGGTCACACCCGCGGTGGCCATCGCGTCCTTCAGCCCGGGATCGGCGGCGAACGCCTGGGCCTGGCCGACCGATGGGAACCAGTGCAACACGGTCACCTGGTTGGGGTCGGCCGGGTCCTGGAGGACGTCGGCGGCGCTGACGCCGTGCTTGTCGCGCAGCGGCTGGACCTGGTCGTACACGGTGCGCCAGGCGGCGTAGTCGCTGACGGGGTGTTGCACGATGCTGAGTGCCTTTGCCATCTCGCTCCCTTATCTCGGAGTCAAATATCTTGAGATCAAGATATAACGAGTCCGAGAAAAGTCAAGGCCTCCCATCGATTCGGCGTACACGAACCACCAAGCCCAGTCATCGTTGAGGCGGTCATCGATCGCGAACGCCTCAGTGCCGGCGATCAGGGTCACCCAACCACGGGAGTGGTGCCGGGAACCGCACCCGTTATCAGAGGACCACCGGCATGGCGTCGTAACGTCGGAGACCGTGGCGTTCTTAGACACTCCGCTACCGGACATGGGCGCAGCAGCAGCTGAGGCTTGGGGTATTCACAACTGGTCGCCCCAGCGATGAAGGAGCCCGAGGCGGAGACGCACTGGCTCGACCAGCACCGCGACCCGACGGAGGCTGCCGTCGTCTGGTCTCTGGCTGCCCAAGTCGTCGCCCAGCACGGCGGTGATCTCCGCGGGATGCGGCGGGCTCTCGGGATCTCGAACGCGACCTGGGTCGGTGGTGGCTTCGCCGTGCGGATCGCGAACACGTCAGTCGTCGACGGCATGGCCGCCGAGGTCGCGCTTGTGCGCGCGCTGCCGCCCGAGGTCGGACACCCGAAGATCCTCGGGGCGGGCACGATCGAGGGTCATGGCTGGATCGTGACCGAGGAGGTTCGAGGCCAGAACCTGCACGAGGCGTGGCCCACGCTGACACCCGAGGAGCGGCGTCGAGCGATCCGCCAGCTGTGGGCACGCGTGCGGGTCGTGCACGACGCCACGCCCTCGCTCCGTCTGCTCGTCGGATCGCACGCGGGCTTCATACCGGCAACAGCGAACGACGCCACGGCCGCAGCCGATCGCGTCAGTGCTGCGTTGGGTCTGTCGGATGTGCAGCGGTCGCGGTTCCAGGAGATCATCGGCGATTACTACCGAGCCGCGCCCGTCGTCGAGCAGGTCGTCAACCACGGCGACCTCGCGCTGATGAACGCGCTGTGGGACGGCGAGGTGGTCGCCCTCCTCGACTTCGAGTTCGCCGTGCTGGGGCCGGTGGAGATCGACCTGTGCCGGTTGGTGTGCGAGGCCCTCGTGTCCGAGGATGGGCAGCGGTCCGACAACGACAAGGACGCCGGCGCCGACGCGTTCGCCATCGCAGCTCGTGAACGGGATCCAGTCCACGGTCGCGCGCTGCTCCTGGGCGCCGCGGTGCTCGACCAGCTCCGCGATCTCGAGATCTGGCTCGGCCGCGACCGGACCGAGGACCGGTTCGAAGATTGGCGCCCGGACCGGCTGCTCACCGGCTTGCTCGAGACCGACGGCGGCTGCCTCGAACCCGCGCTGACATGAGCCGCAGGTCCTCTGTCGGGCGCGGCGACCGTGAGCAGGTGGGTCAGACGGCACTCGCACCGGCGCCGCGTGACTCGCAAGACCGCGAGATCGGACTCGCTGGGGTAGCCCAGAAGTGCCGTTCTGGGACGCTCGCGATCGCGCACGCCGCTGTGGGTCTCGTATCCCCGGATGCAATCGCGTAGAATTGCCACTGTGCGCAACGCGTCGTTTTGCACCGCGAATGGAGCCGTGAATTCTGCCGTTCATCCCCGTACTGGACCGGAGTAGACGGGACCAGACGTCACGAACGTCGCCGCGAAACGCCTCGTAGTCGGTACTGCACGGGAGCAGACGGGACCAGAGGTCACGACACTGGGCCGGCTCATAACCCGAAGGTCGCAGGTTCAAATCCTGCCCCCGCCACCAACGAAATTGCAGGTGAGGCCCGGTGCGCAAGCACCGGGCCTTCTGCGTGTGGTGCCGAAAATGGTGCCGCAACGCGGCGGATTCGTCGCCGACGTGGTGCCGCAGAACCCGAAGGTCGAGCGTTCTCGCCACGGAACGCGACATGCTCGTGTCGTCCTGTCCCGGTTGCTCCCGTCGCGTGTCGTTCTGTACCGCGAGTTGACCCTGCAAGCGGCATTGACGATGCACTTCGCCGAAATCGCATCGGGTCGATAACCCGAAGCTCGTCAGCAATATGCGCCTGCGACTTCGGGAGCTGGAACGGCGGTGCTGCGAAGTCCATGGCCGCGTTCGTCGGCCAGCGTCACGCTCGCCCTGATGCCGACGTCCGACAGGAAGGAGAGACTGTTCGTAACCAGTAGTAGGGCTGCCCAGCCGCGGGTCACGGGGGCGGTATCGACCGTTCGACCCTCGACCACGAGCGACGCGTTCACGGCTCCCGGTGTCGAGACCCGAAGGACGACGAGGTTGAGGAGCTTGCCGTCCGGGCCGCGCCGCCCCAAGGCTTCCGCGACCGCGAGACCGCCGCGGTCCGGCTGTATCGCGTAGCCCGCGGAGTCCTCCGCGGCGAACTGCTGGACCCCGGCTCGTGTGACGTGTACGTCCAGCGCACGATCGGGAAAGCACCGGGCCGGGACGGTCGACTGTCCGGCCGCGAGCGCTTCTTGCTGCGCACGAGCGAGTCGCGTACGAACTCGTTGCACCAACGGAGAATCCGGGGTCACCTTGACGTCGATGACAAAGCCGAACGCGGCGCGGCGATAGCTCGTACTCGCTGGTGCCGGTTCGGTCGAAACGACGACTCGCGTGCGGCTATCACGCTCGGACCACGTCACTATTCCGGCAGTCGCCAAGACGACGCTCAGCGTGGCGAGAGCCGTTCGCTTCACAACTCTTCGTCGGTGTACGGAGGTGATGATGTCGTCGACGTCAGTACGAGGATTGATGTCCTGGACGGCTGCTTTGACTCGCGACTCGAGCGTGATCATGATTCGGCGTCCTTGATGTCGATGACGTGCTGCTCGCGCAGATGCGCCAGCCCACGCTTCAGAAGGGTCTTTACTGTCTCGACTGTGCAGCCCATGTAGCGAGCGACGTCATTCGGAGGAAGATCGAGTAGGTACCGCAGGGTGAGCGCGCAACGTTGGCGCTCCGGCAACCGCGCCAATGCGTCGCGAACCACGATCGCATCGTCCGGGTCGGCCGGCATCGGAGAGACCCGAGGCGTGCGAGACATCGCCCGTCTATGTGCGCCGGCGCGTCGCCAGCGCGACCGAGCGCGGTTCGCGGCGACGCGATAGAGCCACGCCTCGGGATGATTCATGTGGCGGACTCGTCTCCAGTTCCTCACGACCTCTTCGATCAGTCTCCTGACAGAGCTCCTCGGCGTGATCGCGGTCGTTGACGTAGAGCGTCAGCCATCGGAGCAACGGTGTTTGAATGGCGCGACAGAACGCCGTGAGCGCAGCCGCCTCGGAATCGCCGTCCTCCCTGGAGTCGTGGGGCAACGCACCGCCTTGGGACGAGGTCGCGTGTCGACGGGGCAGCAAGTGCGCTGCTCGTTGAGCATTCTTTCGCTTTCGGTTCGTGCGGCGACTCGAGCCGGAGTACCTACGGCGGAGTACAACGCCCGACGCGGCCGCTTCGGGGGACTCGTCGAATCAGAATGTCGCAGTTTTCGATGTCGCACCCACCAGCGAGGATGGGATCCGACGATGGAAAGGCCGATGGACCCAGGGCGAAACAGCGATTTCGACGCGAGGGCGACACCCTCCGCGACGACGACGTCATCGTCATCCGCGGCGGCGTGCTGGACGCCGCGGTCCTTCGCGAAGACGCCCAACGGAACCACGCGATCTATGGGGTCTACGGAATCTCGGTGTTCGCTTTGCGTGACGCCACGGTCGACGAATTAGCGCAGCAGCCGCCGCTTGTGCGTTTCGAGATGCTGACCCTCGTGACCGTCGGCGCACTGCTCGGTGCGGGCTTGGAGCTCGAGGCGACGGGGCGGAACCCGCGTCATTTCGACGTGGTATTCGGCGACCTCCAGCCCGGCATCGAACGGCTCTGCGCGTGCGAGCACCGCGTGATTCTGAACCCGTATCATGAGGTCTGACATGACGGATAACGCCGACGAGATCGACCTGGCCGCAGACCTCAACGCCCAAGACGACGACGGGCTTTGCTGGTCGACGCTCTCCGACGCTCGCGATCCGGCAGTCGTCGTTTACGGCGCGATGCTTCTGGCCGGCAATCAGGCCGCCCGGGCCGTCGTACGCATCACCGCGATCGACGACGACGGACAGGTGCATTTCGTGATTCTGCCGGGATCCGTCGAGAAGAACCGCCACCTCCTCGGCAAGACCGTCTCCTAACCACTCGGCGCGACGCGTCGATATGCATCGCTCCTGGTGCCGTGAATTCTGCCGTCGCTCGCCGTACTGGGCGGGACCAGACGGGAGTAGACGTCACGAACGTCGCGTGTGTTGCCTTGTGATCGGTACTGCACGGGCGCAGATGGGACCAGCGGTCATGACACTTGGCCCTCATAACCCGAAGGTCGCAGGTTCAAATCCTGCCCCCGCCACCAACGAGCATCGCAGGTCAAACCGGCTTGAGTGCGAGCAGGTGTTCGTAGAGGCGTTCCAGATGATCCGCGCGCAGCCGCCGCAACGGCACGATGCCGATCGCCGGGATGATGTAGTGCTCGGCCATCCACGATACCGGTGCCAGGTGGTGGCGTTGACTGTCTTGTGCTTCGCCGGCAACCAGTCGCGGACGTAGGGTTGCGTGCGTGATGCGCGAAGCCGCTCGCGATGAGGCTCGACGTGAAGTCGCGGCTCGCGGGCTCACCGCGATCGCGGTAACTCACCTGACGCACGATGCGCTGGGAACCATCGACCTCGCCGCGTTGGCTCCGGTCAAAGGTCTGCTCAAACGCTTCTTCTCGGACGGGCCGTGGCGAGCGGACGATGACGACGCGCTCGCAGCGCTCGTCGGCGCGGGGAACGGTTGGTGGCGACACGAGCTCGACGACGCCCTCGAGATCGAGTTCGGCTGGCGCGATGGCGCGTTCCGCATCGAGCCCGCTCCGCGGGACATGCTCGGCGAGACGTTTGCCGGACCCGTCGTTCCCGAGGCGACACCCAATCCGCGGACGATTCGGTTCGTCACACCGCCGATCCACGAAGGATCGAGTCGCTGGTACGAGTCGGCGGTCGGCGTGGACGATCCGCGAGTCGCGCGGCTGTTCGCCGAGTTCGACGATGTCGCCAACGTCCTCGTTGGCCCCGACTTCGTGACGGTCGGGCTTCGCCGTCCCGACCGCTGGGAGCAGTTGCTCGACGCGGTACTACACATCGTCACGGCCGAGTTCACCTCGACGACCACAGATGTAGCAGGCATCAGCGCAGCCGACGCCGAGCCGGGGGAAGAGTCCGCCGGCTCGCGCTCGGAACTCGCGCACGGCGCGGGGAGTGCACTCGAACGCGCTTGGAAGGAACTTCGGTCGCTGCGACCCGACGACCCTGACGACCTCGACCGGATCCTGTCCGCCGCGTCGTCACCGGAGCACGCCGATCGTCAGGTGGCCGCCCGCGTCCTCGCCGACGCGGCCGCCGACGTCGCGGAGCACGAGTGGCGCCGCCTGCTCGACGACCCGATCCGAAGTGTGCGACGCGCAGTAGTCGATGCAATGGTGGATGTCCAGCGGCCCGGGCTCCGCCCCATCCTCGAGCTTGCGCTGGCCGACGCCGACGCCTGGATGCGTTGGAAAGCATTGCGTGGCCTGGTCGATCTCGGCGTCGAGCCGAGCCGCGCTGCGGTGTCACGACTTACCGAGGACCCCGACTTCCGCGTCCGGCTCGAAGCGACCGGTGCGTTGCGCCGCGTCCGGCAGCAATAGCACCAGTCCGGGACGCAATCCGCTCGTCGCCAACGTTGGGCCGAATGGTCTCGACTCCGTGTCGCGCATGCCAGATTTCCGCCACGCGAAACGGGAACGCGGCGAGCGTCGGGAGCCTCGTCGAATCAGAACGTCCGCTACTCGGCGCTATGGGATAGGGCGGGGCGTTGCTCGGGGACGCGGGCAAATGGGGAGGGGTTGCGGCGGTGAACCCGGCGGCGGTGAATCACCGGCGATCAGGCGCCCAGACGGCTTCGGCGCGGATGGGCTCGAAGAGCTCGACCGGATTGCCCGAGGGGTCGTCGAGCATGATCTGCTTGCCGCCCACGCCGGTAACGATGTCGTTCCGGAAGTGCACGCCTTCGGCGCGCAGCGAGTCGACGGTGGCCATGAGGTCGGGCACTTCGAGCATGAACCGGTTCCAGCCTCCGGGTTCTTGCACAGTGCCGTCGGGCATGGGACGGGAGCCCCCGCCTCGGTGGTCGGCGCCGACCGGGGAGACGAGCACGAGCCGCAGGTCTCCCTTCGACAACATCGCGAATGCCGGGTCGGGATGCATGTCTTCGTGGAAGCCGAGACGGTTGCAGTAGAAGTCGATCGCGGCGTCCACGTCGTGAACGATGTAGCGGATGCTGACGGTGGCCATGATGGCTCCTCCTCCTCGATGTGGATATTGCGCTGGGTGCTCCCGGGTCTGGCCTATGGCGTCCGGTCCCGCGCCCGCTCGTGATAACCGGCGATGCGCTCGAACAACTCGACGAGGTTGCCTGAGGGGTCGGCCACCACGATCTGGCGGACACCGACACTCGTGACGATCTCGTTACGCAGCTCGGCGCCGCGCGAACGCAACGCCCCGACCGCCGCCTCGAGATCTCGCACCTCGATGGAGATGCGGTTCCAACCACCGGGTTCCGGCAACGCTCCCGCCAGCGCATGCGCTTCACCAGGGACGCTGAGCAACAGGCGTAGGTCGTTGCGGTAGAGCATCGCGAACGCGGGCGACGGCCGCAGCTCGGTCTCGAAATCGAGCGCTTCGCAGTAGAAGCTGACGGCGGCGTCGAGATCCTCGACGAAGTACCGGACGGTCGCGGTGCTCGTGGTCGGTTGGTCCCGGCCTTGGATGCGGCGCAGGAGCGCGGCGGCGAACTCGGGCCGCGGCGCGATCGCGACGGTGGGTAGCGCCAGGCGTTCCAGCGGATCAACCATCAGCGGACTCCAGTTCCCGATAGACGCGACGCAAGGCCGCTCGAGCCCGCACGAGGAGGGTCTCGGTCGCGTGGAGGCTGCGCCCGACGAGCTCGGCGACATCCGCGACAGGAAGGTCATCGAGGTACCGCAGAGTGAGCGCGATCCGATGCTGGTCCGAGATGCGCGCCAGAGCAGCGTGCGCGACCGCGGTGTCGATCCACTCGTCCCACGGATCATCGGCGATGTCTGTCGATGTGGTGGCCGCGGCGAGCCCGCGCTGCTCTCGCGCGACTCGACGCCAGTGATCTACGAGCTTGTGACGCGCGACGCCGATCAGCCACGCAACATTCATGTCCAGCCGCGACTCGCGGGCGACCTCCACCGCGGCGATGAACGTCTCGGTGGTCAAGTCCTCGGCAAGCGCGACGCTGCCGCAACGGATTACGAGGTAGCCGAAGACCTCCGGCAAAGCGCGGTCATAGATCGCTACGACCGGATCCGCCTCCGACCACTCGTGACCGGCATCCATACCTCATCATCGCTTCCGGTGCGCGGAATCCGAACATGCGGCGGGAGTTTCCGGCACGCCGGGTGCGCTCAGGTGGCGGGTATCACCGACCGACCGAAGTCACGATCGCGAACGCCTCAGTCACGGTGTTCGGTGACGTTGGGGGCGGCATTCGGGGATACTTGTTCTGAGACGCTTGCGCGCCCGCGCCGGGTTGGCGCGTGGTGTTACTCCCATCAGGCGAGATCGAGAACAGCGCAGACCCGGCGACCAGAGACACCTGCGAGCCGGATACGGTCACGCATTACGGGCGTCGTTGTCGGGGACAGGCTGGAGGCGTCCGAGGTGGCAGTTAGCCTCGTCGCCGTGAGCTTGCCTCCGGATGCCGTTGATCCGGTTGACCAGGCCCGGCGCGTGACTGAGTTCTTCGGCCCGCGTGTGCCAGGTCAACTGGGTTGCGGCTTCGACCACTCGGCCGTCGACCTCGTAATTGGCCACATCGATGTGACCGAGAACCTCATAGCGGGCACCGGTTTTCTGTTCGCGCCTGCGATCGTCGCCTTGGCCGACACGTGTGCTGCGATCGGATGCGGCAACAACATTCCGACGGGCGCGTCGTTCACAACCATCGAACTGAAGACAAACTTCTTGTCGTCGGCTCGTGTCGGCGAGCGAGTCATGTGCCGTTGCACGCCGGTTCATCTCGGTCGTCAGACCCACGTTTGGGACGCCGCCATCACCAACGAGTCCACCGGACGGAGCATGGCCGTGTTCCGATGTACCCAGATGGTGTTGCCAGCAAGATGACGCATACCGGCGTTTGGAGGCAGGTCGTGGCGGCCGGGTGGGAGAGCGCTATTGGGGCACCCTCTCTCAAATGAGAGGATCCGGGGCGGCGACGGATTCTTCCTTGGCGGTTCGTTCGCCCCCATCGGCGTCGCCCCTCGGCCCTTGAACCCCTTGAATCACCGTCGCTAGCCCGCTTGACTCGGCCCTATCCGGTTGTCCAAGGAGTGAAGACATGACGACGACGCTCCCTTCCCACATGGCTGCGCTTCTCGCTCGGGAGCAAGATCAAGCTCCTGAACGCATGAGCGTTGAAGAACGCTCGCGGCCGGAACCTCGGATCGGCGACGTCTTGATTCAGGTTGGAGCGGCGAGCTTCACTCCGACCGAGTTGCAGTGGCCGTCGACGTGGGTGGACCGCTCCGGCAGGGACCGTCGGCCGGTGATACCCGGTCACGAAGTTTCAGGGACCGTAGTCGCCCTCGGGTATGGCACGACGGGATTTGGCGTCGGTGACGAGGTGTTTGGGCTGACCGACTGGTACCGAGACGGTTCCCTTGCTGAGTTCGTGCCAGTCGAGGCGAGAAACCTCGCCACCAAGCCCGGTTCCTTATCCCACGTCGACGCAGCGGCGTTCCCCATGACCGCGCTTACGGCGTCGCAGGCACTCTTTGTTCACGCCGACCTCAGAGCTGGACAGACGGTGGCTATCCACGGTGCAGGCGGGGGCGTGGGGACGTTGGCCGTCCAGCTTGCCGTCAGCGCGGGTGCCCGGGTGATCGGGACAGGCAGGGCCGAAGCGCGCGACCTGGTCCTGCACCTGGGAGCAGAGCAGTATCTCGACCTTGCTCACGACGCGTTGGACGAAGTGAAAGGGGTGGACGTCGTGTTCGACCTAGTCGGCGGAGATGTCCTCCACCGCTCCGGGCCAATGCTTCGACCCGGCGGCTCGATTGTCTCTGTCGTCGAGGCACCCAATGCCGAGCGCGCCGACATGAACTGCCTGCTCTTCGTCGTCGAACCGAACGGTGAACAACTGACGGAGCTGGCTCGACGCATCGACACCGACGGCCTCCGTCCAGTTGTGGGCAACGTCGGTGCTCTGTCCGACGGAGCCCGCCTTTGGGCGAAAAAGGTCGCGGGTGGCATACCCGGCAAGGTCGTGCTCACCCCATCGAGCCCTGCCGTGGGGTGAAGTGATCGGTTGCGAGATGGCACGGACCGCCCGTCCAAGGTCCGACAGAGATGCAAGTGGGTCGGCGCACCGTCGGGCCGGCTGAAAACGCGCGCCTCGAGGTCGCGAGGGTCGAATTCTGGGTCTTGCTCGGCGCGCTGGGTCGCGCCAGCGGTGCAGGACGTCGGTGGTTGCGGGGGTCGAGGTTGATGCAGCGGCGCGCGGTGCGGGACTTGCCGCGGGACTCATGCGCCGGCGTCGACCGGCGCTGCGACGCGACGGTCGTACTGAGGTCGAGCGGTCCGGCCTTTCGAGCGATTCGCGGTAGAGCCGCTTTGGTCCCGACGCGGACCACGCGGGAGCGTGCTGACAGGTGCCCTGACCGGGGGACGATCCCATCGGCTATCGCGTCCACTCGTGACGGCCGTGCGACCTCAGCCGTTCCGCGTCAGGAGTGCCTCGATGCGTTGGGGGTCGAATAGGTCGGCGGGCGGCACGGTGCCGGCGATGACGCCGGCGAAGGTGTTCATGGCCGCGGGGTTGCCGTCGATCGCGGCGAGCAGCTTCTGCAGCTCGGGTGAGGGTGGTTCGAGCGTGGCGAGCTGCGCGGTGAAGTCGTAGACGCCGCGCACTCGCTTGTCTCGGTGGCGTTGGTAGTCGGCCATCGCGTCTCCGAATGGCTGGTCACCACGGAGGCTCGCGTCGAGCGCGGTCGCGCACTGCTCGGCGTCGAGGAACGCGTCGGTGATGCCCTGCGCGGTGACGGGGTCTCGCAGGTAGCCGGCGTCGCCGACGAGCACCCAGCCTGGCCCGTAGGGAACGCGGAAGTGGTTGGCTACGCCGCCGCCGACGATGCGCTCCTCCCGGTGAGCGCCGGCGAGGCGGTCGCCGAACGCGGCGTCGAGGGCGCGGTGATAGCTCGCGTCGATGTCCTGCTTGACGTCGTGGAGCGCGGCGTGGGGCCAGGCGGCGAGAAGCATGGTGAGGCCGTCGTTGGTGGGGAATGCGCCGAAGCCGTGTCCGGGGCGGACGAGCCACTCCGCCTCGGTCACGGGAAGGCCGCTCCAGTACGAGTAGTAGCCGACGGACAGGATCGGCTTGTCGTTGTACGAGCGGGCGCGCACCGCGGCCGCGACGCGCGAGTGCGCGCCGTCGGCGCCGACGACGAAGCAGGCACGCTCCTCCACGTGCGCACCACCTGGCGTCCGGCCGCGGATGCCGACGACGGTGTCGTCCTCGACGAGCAGGCTCTCGAAGGTGAAGGCCTCGCGAACCTCGGTGCCGGCGTCGGCCGCGGCGTCGACGAGCAGCGCGTCGAGGACGGTACGCCTCGGGCAGTAGGCGGCCTCACCCTCGGCGGCCGGCCGGCCAGAGAGCCGGACGGGCCCGAAGTCGAACGAGTACGTGGTGACCGGCGGGCAGCCGGTGGCGGCGAGGCGATCGAGCAGACCCCACTGTCGGAGCGCGGCGACGCCGGGCGGGTGGATGAGATGAGTCGACACGGTGTCGGACGGGAAGCGGACACGGTCGACGAGGAGGACCTCGTAGCCCTTGCGGGCGAGGAGCATGGCGGTCGGTGCGCCGGCGCAGCGGGCGCCGACGACGATGACGTCGTAGGTCTTGTTGCTCATCGAGCGTCCCCGTTCTTGTCGCCGAGCACGACCACGTACTCGAGCTCCGTGCGGTCTCGGTGCAGGGGGATCAACGCTTCGCGCAGCTCGTCCCATCGGCCGGCGGCCGTCGCCCGCTGGCGGGCGACGATGAGCGGCCCGAAGCGCGCGGCATGCCAGTCGACGTCGGCTTCCGGTGACTCGAACGGCTCGTGCTCCAGCGTGGCGCGCTCGAACCTGACTTCGATGCCCGTGCCGGCGAACAGCGAACGGATGTGGTTCTCGTCTGCCCACAGGAGCGGCGGCTCCGCGCTGGGCGGCGGGGCGGGGAGGTAGGCGGCGACCGTCTTCATGATGCGACCCATCGTCCCGTCAGGCGGCCAGACACACAGACCGAGGCGACCGCCGGGGTGGAGCACTCGGGCGATCTGTTCGGCGACGACGCGGTGGCGGGGCGCGAGCTCGCACCCGAACGTCGACACGACGACGTCGACGCTGGCGTCGTCCACCGGAAGGGTTTCGGCGTCGCCTTCGCGCCAGTCGATCGTGACCCCGGAGCGAGCGGCGATCTGTCGGGCGGTGACGAGAAGTTCCGGCGTGAGGTCGACGCCGATGGTGTGCGCCCCGGCGAGGGCAGCGCGGATGGCCGCGTTTCCGGTGCCGCAGGCGATGTCGAGCACCGTCTCGCCGGGCCGCACCGCGAGCCGCTTGACGATGCGCTCGCCCACGGGCCACAGCTCACGTTCGGCGATGGCGGGAAAGTCCCCCAATGCCCATGTCGTGCGGGCGGCGGCCTTCATGGTGGCCAACGCCGAGACTGCGTCCAGTTGGGTTGGGTCCGACCCGAGCGTGGTCATGGCCGCTCCGTTCCTGTTGGCATCTGCTCGCTGCAGTGTGCGTGCCGGTGGTTTCACGGCGCGGTCACGGTGATTTCATGGGGCTAGCCTCGACATCAGTGCTCGAAGGGGAGCCCGGCCTCGTGCTGCGGGTTCTTGGGACGACGCGGGTCGACGACGACGGCGAGCCGCGGTCGGTTCCCTCGGCCCGGCAGCGGCGGATCTTGGCGGTGCTCGCCGCGGCCGGCGGCCGGCCCGTTCCTGCGGACGTGCTCGTCGACGCGGCCTGGGGCGAAACGCTGCCGCAGCATCCGCGGCAGGCACTGCAGACACAGCTCACGCGGGTTCGAAACGTGCTCGGCGGACACGCCGGCGCGCTGGTCGGTGACATCGGCGGTTACCGCCTCGCGCTCGACCGCGGCGAGGTCGACGCGTGGCGCTTCGAGGACGCCGTCGCCGACCCGGCGTCGCCGATGGGTCGGGCCGATCAGCTGCGCACGGTGCTGTCGTGGTGGGACGGCGAGGCGTTCGCCGATGCCGCCAACCACCCGGCCGTGCAGCCAGTAGCCGTTCGTGTCAGCGAGCTGCGCGGCCAGGCGATCGAGATGCTCGCGGAGACCGAGCTCGCGGCCGGGCGGCCCGACGCGTGCCTCGCGACGATCGAACCCCTGCTGGTGGAGGATCCGTTCCGTGAGCGAGCGATGGCGTTGCTGCTGCGGGCGTTGCACGCGGCCGGCCGCGGCACCGAGGGGCTGCAGCGCTTCCAGGACCATCGCGTCCGACTCGTGGAGCAGCTCGGGCTTGAGCCGTCGCCCGCGTTGCGACGCGTGGAGCGCGAGATCCTCGACCAGCAGCCCGAGCTGCTCGTGCACGAGGCGCGCACCGACCGGCTTCCACCGTTGCCGGTCTCGTCCTTCGTCGGCCGCGACGAGGAGCTCCAGGCGATCGCCGATCTGCTCGATCGGGCTCGGATCGTCACCATTGTCGGTCCCGGTGGAGCCGGCAAGACCCGCCTCGCCCTCCACGCCGCACACCGACTGCGCGACCGGTATCCGGATGGCGTGTGGTGGTGCGACCTGCTGTCCGCGTCACCCGGCGACGCCGCGGCGACGGTCGCCGCCCGGCTCGGTCTCCAGGATCGGGCCGGCCAGGACTCACTGGACCGGCTCGTTGCCTATCTCAGCGATCGTCGTTGCCTGCTGGTGCTCGACAACTGCGAGCATCTGACGGTCGATGCCCGCGTCGTCGTCGACGCCCTTGTTCGGTCAGGGGGACGGGTCGACGTCCTGGTTACCAGCCGTGAGCCGCTCGGTGTCGACGGTGAGCACCGTCTACGACTCGGCCCGCTGACGCCCGTGGCCGGGGATGCATCTCCGGCCGTCGAGCTCTTCGTCGACCGCGCTGGCGCGGTTGCGCCGGGCTTCCGTCCCGAGGGCGACACCCAGCGCGTCATCGTCGACCTGTGCGACACGCTGGGAGGCCTGCCGCTCGCCATCGAGCTCGCCGCCGCCTGCATCACGAGGATCGATGTACGCACGCTGAACGAACGCATCGGTTCCCATCCCCGGCTGATCGACCGGCCGGGGCCGACCGATCGCCACGACAGCCTGGCCGGGATCATCGAGTCCAGCTACCAGCTCCTCGCCCCGAACGAACGGCGCCTGTTCGACGAGCTGGCCGTGTTCGCCGGGCCGTTCACGCTCGCTCACGCGGAGGCGCTCGCTGAGCACCGAGGCGAAGGCGACGAGGCGGCTGCGACGATCGGCGCGCTCGTCGACAAGTCGCTCGTGTGGTTCCGACAGAGCGACGCGCGCTACGAGCTGCTGCCTCCCGTCCAGGCTGTGGGCCGCGCTCACCTCGGCGCTGCCGGTTGCCTCGAACGAGCGCGGCGAACACACGCCCAGGTCGTGCTCGCCGCCGCCGCCGCCGTCGACCGCTCGTTGCGCACCGCCGACGAGGAACGCGTCGTCTCGGCCGTGGACGAGAACATCGCCGACCTGCGCGCGGCGCGCGCCTGGTTCGCCGCGGAGAACGACGTCGCCGGTCTTGTTGCGCTGTCCGCGAGCCTGCACTGGTTCTCGACGCTGCGAGCCAGGTCCGAGCTGTACCGGTGGGCGGAGTCCGCGGTTGCCCGCGCGACCCCGCCGGGTGGTCACGCGGCAGCCGATGCCGCCTGGGCCAGCGCGGCCACCGGCGCCGCCAAACGTGGTGACCTCGGGTTGGCCCGAACGTTCGCCGAGGCCGGCATCGAGCGCGCCGGCGACGCAGCGCGCTGCAGCACCGAAGCCCTCGCGCAAGTGCTCCTCTTCCAAGGCGACCTGGGCGCCGCCGTCAGCGTGGCGCGGCGCAGCATCCGAGCTGCACGCGCTCGCCGGCGACCGCACCCTTGCCATCAGCGCAGGAACCGTGGAAGCTGCCGCGCTCGCGTACCAAGGCAACCGAACCGACGCTCAGAAAACTGCGCGCTCGCTCCAGCGAGAGGCGCACGAACTCGGCGTCGGTTCGCTCGAGGCGATGACGACCTACATCCTCGCCGAGTCACTCGTCGACCCGCAGGCCGCTGCAGCCTGCTACCAGAAAGCACTGGTGCTCGCATCTCGCAGCGGCGCCGACTTCGTGACCGGCCTCGCCGAGACGTCGCTCGCCGCGCTCGAGCTGCGCACCGACCAGCACCAGCGCGCTCGCCGCCGGCTGAGAACCGTGATCGACCACTGGGAACGGGGCGGCATCTGGAACCAGCAGTGGCTGGCCATCCGCCTCCTCATCGAGACCCTCGAGCGAGACCAGGAGGACGAGTCGGCCGCGACGCTCCTCGGTGCCTACGCTGCATCCGCGCACGCCGGCCCGGCCTACGGCGACGACCGCACTCGCCTTGCTGGCGTCATCGAACGATGCCATGAGCGGCTCGGGTCCGACCACTACGACGACGCCCACCGTCACGGCGAAACGTTGACCGACGCCGAGGCGGCGACGTATGCCCGCTCGCTCACACGCTGACCGCCTGCGCAGCGGTCGGAGGTTGACGGACGTAGCCGGCCCCATGATCAGAATTGTCGTCACCCCGCTTGACCGATCGCCCACGAGATCCCCTGAGCCAGGCGAGGAGGTGGAGATTGAGTACTGCGTACCTTGCGGTCATCTGGAGCGGGCGATCGAGCTGCAGCGGTTGCTCTTGAGCGAGTTGGGCGGACGCCTGGCGCGGTGGGGTCGACTATCTGGCCGCGTTCGGCGGCGGGCTGGTGTCGCCGCCGGCGCGTGTGGCTGTGGGGACGGCGAGCATGGCCGACGGCGACATTCGTTTCAGGGCGCGTTGGCGAGGAGTGCTTGACAGAGCTGTTCGGTCAGCCACGCTTCGGTCCGCTTCCAGGTCCAGCCTCGTTCTGCGACGAGCGCGCGCCAATCCAATCTCGAAGAATGCCCGCGCGATCGCAAGAGTGTGTCATTCGTTTCCGGGATGCGTTTCGTAGCGCTTGCGACCTGGGAACTCTCTAGTGTGAGTGAATGTCGCCGCGCTCGATCGCCACGAACACGCAGGTCGACCGCACCGAACTCGAGGAGTTCGTGCGCACGCGGCATCACGTCATCCTGCTGACGAGACGGCGCGACGCCTCGCCGCAGGCGTCACCGGTTACTGCGGGACTCGACGCTCAAGGTCGTCTCGTGACGTCTACCTATCCGGAACGCGCCAAGGTCCGTAACGCACGCCGGAGCGGGGCGGGCTCGGCAGTCGTGCTCTCCGACGAATGGAATGGTCCCTGGGTACAGCTGTGGGGGACCTTGGACGTGTTGGGACTTCCCGACGCGCTCGACGCCTTTGTCGAGTACTACCGATCCATCTCGGGCGAGCATCCCGATTGGGACGAGTACCGAGCAGCCATGCTGCGCCAGGGCAAGAGCCTGCTTCGGCTGGCGATTGAACGATGGGGCCCGATCGCGACGGGTGGCTTCCCGGCTCGGCTCCGCGAAGCCTGACGAAGCGCGCGGCGCGACCGCCGGGAACGGTCGTAGTGGGCATCCGCGAAGCGGACGCATCGCTACATTCGCAGTCGTGAAGCCGCGCCCGACCTCCAGTGGCATTCTCGCGGGCCCGGTTGGCCCTCGAGCGCGACTGGCGACCATGTATCCGGTCGTCGATGCCTACGTCGGGATGCGCGTGGCGCATCGGGGCAGTCGATTCTCGGGCACGGTGGCGTCGGTTCGGTCCAATGAGGTTTCGATTGCCGGAAACACGGGACTCGTCCGGCACTTCCCGCTCGAGCCCGGCGCGTTCGTCGTCGACGGCGCGCCTGTCACCCTGCGGCGGGAGCCGTCGAACACCACGGCGGCGCCCCGAACCGCGTCGGGTTCGGTGGCCGTTCCCGGTGCCCGAGCCCGAACCGCTCGCGGTCGCGCATCGTCGTGGAAGGTATCCATGATGCAGAGCTCCTCGAACGGGTTTGGGGCGACGATCTTCGGATCGAAGGTGTCGTCGTCGAACGACTCGACGGCCTCGATCACATCGAGGCGTTCCTCACCGATTTCCAACCCGGACCGTCGCGCCGACTCGGCGTGTTGGTCGACCATCTCGTCTCCGGCAGCAAAGAGGCGCGGGTTGCACAGCGCTGGTCGAGTCCCTACGTGTTGTTCACCGGCACCCCGTACGTCGACGTGTGGACGGCCGTTCGGCCGCGGGTTCTGGGGCTCGAACGCTGGCCCGAGATCCCGAAGGGTCAGCCGTTCAAGGAAGGTGTGTGCGCCGCGCTCGGCTACGACGAACCGCGCGACCTCTGGAACGATCTGCTGGCGAGCGTCAGGAGTTACAAGGATCTCGAGGGCAGCGTCGTCGGTGCGGTCGAGCGATTGATCGACTTCGTCACCGCCGGCTAGGTGTTTTCTCCATCCACGTTGGTGACGTGTATTGGGTCCGCGAATCAAGCGAGCTCATAACCCGACGGTCGCAGGTTCAAATCCCGCCCCCGCCACCAACGAGATGTTGGTCAGAGGCCCCCACGCAGCGCGACACGTTCGTGTCCTCGCCTCTCCGATGCTCCGTCGCGTGTCGTTGTGTACCGTGAGTCGATCGCGCACGTGGCTTTTTTACGCGACGTTGGGTTCCGGCTTCGGCCGGTGCTTCGCTGATCCTGGCTAGGTACCTTGTGGTCGTGACGGGTCAGAGGCTGCGGGTGTTCCTCTTCACCGACATCGTCGGATCTACCGGGCTGTGGGCAGAGCAGGCCGACCGGATGCGCGTGGATCTCGCGGTGCACGACGACTTCTGTCGGTCGGTCTTCGCCGACCGCGGTGGTCGAATCTTCTCGACTGCCGGCGATTCCTTCGCGGTGGCTTTTTCGACACCCCACGCGGCGGTCGACGCCGCGGTCGTGCTCCAGCAGCTTCTCCGCGCGCACCCGTGGGCCGTCGATGGTGGTCTTGCCGTTCGTATCGGCATCCACATGGGGGCGGCGCAGGAGCGCAATCAGAACTTCTACGGGCCGACACTGAACGAAGCAGCACGCATCATGAGCGTCGGCCACGGCGGTCAGATCGTGGTGTCGGACGAAGTCGCCCGAGGAGTGACCAACCCGATGCGATCGCTCGGTGAGCACCGACTGCGCGACTTGGACGGTCGGTGGTCGCTGCACCAGGTCGACGTGCCGGGATTCGAGACGGATCATGAGCCGCTTGCGTCGCTCGGCGATTTCCGCTCGACGCTCCCGCAGCAACGCACGCGGTTGATCGGGCGCGAAGACGATGTCGATCGGGTTCGTGAAGCGATCCACTCGGGACGACTGATCACGCTGCTCGGGCCGGGCGGCGCCGGCAAGACCCGGGTCGCAATCGAAGCAGCAGAACGCTCACGCGCCCGATTTCCCGGAGGCACCTTCTTCGTCGATCTGACGAAGGTGGCCGACTCCGGCTCCGTGGTGTCGGCCTTCGTCGACGGTGTGGCTCGAGCGGTTCTCCCCGAGCGTTCTCCGGAACGACACCTGTTCTCCGAGCTCACGGGCGAGCCTGTGTTGGTCGTCGTCGACAACTGTGAGCACGTCGTCGACGAGGTCGCCGCGTTCATCGGTCAGCTCCTGGTCGAGGTTCCGAACGTGTCGATGCTCGCGACGTCCCGAGTCGTGATGGACGTCGACGACGAGCACGTCGTGCCGCTTCCTCCGTTGCGGACCGACTCAGGTTCGTCGGCGGCGGTGGAGTTGTTCGTCGAGCGCGCGCTCGCCGTGGACCACACGTTGGACTTCGACGACGCCGAACTCGCCACGATCACCACGATCGTCACCAGACTCGACGGCCTCCCACTCGCGATCGAGCTCGCAGCGGCGCGCATCAGAACCCTGACGCCCGCACAGATCCTGTCGAACCTCGACGAGCGGTTCCGGCTGCTCGTCGGCCTGCGCCGGCGCGACCCGCGTCAGCAGAGTCTCGAGGCCGCGATCGCCTGGTCGTACGACCTTCTCGGTCCCGAAGAGCAACAGGCTTTCCGAACGCTCGCGGTGTGCGCAGGCCCCGTCACGTTGGAAACGGCTGCTCGTCTGCTGGGACTCGACTCCCTTGCGGCCGCGGACCGCCTCGAATCGCTCCTCGGTAAATCGTTGATCCACGGCGTCGTCGGTGGTCGCACGACGCGCGGTTTCGGGATGCTCGAGTCGATTCGCCTCTTCGGCCGCGGGCGACTCGCGAGCAATGGGGAAGTGGAGGCCGCGCATCTGGCTCTCGAAGCGGCTCTTGTCCCCGATCACGAGGAGATCGCTCGCGACTACGTCGCCTTCAGCGAGGCGTACTGCGATTGGAACGAGCGCAACGCGCTCGAGGCAACGACCCGACGATCGGCGGCGTCGATTGCCTACCGGGCGGAACGCATCGAGTCCGCCGCATTCATCTACGTGTCGGCGACCTCACCCGACGAGCCGGGCGTGCACCACCAGATGCTCGCCGAAGTCCGCGAGCTCCGATCGCATGACGCCGCCTTGAGCCTCAGCGGGCGAACTGCGTTGTGGGTCGCGCAGATGTGGCTCCAGACATTTACGTTCCAGCTGGGCGACATGGTGCAGACGGCGATCGACGCGCTCGCCGATCTGCCCGACGACGATCCGAGTCGACGGCTCTTCGACGCGTACCGACTGATGGGGTCGGCCGTGGTCGATCCCGTCTCCGTGATTGTCGAGACCGACACGTTGGTGCCCGCGCTGCTCGAGACCGTCGACCGGCCGCACGACTCCGGCGCGGCGCTCATCGCTCTGGCGCGCTCGATGGCGCTGCTCTCCGTCCCGGACTTCGTGCGCGCCCACGAAGCCGCACGCCTTGCGTTGCGGTGGGCGGCACCAGGTTCGGGTGCGTACGACGCGGCGCTGGCTCATCTGCTGTGGATGGAGTACACCGGAGGGCTCCCGCACGGCCCCGAACTGACGGAAGCGCGTGCGCTGGGAGTGTCGCACTACTCCCAACTCCGGGTGGGTGTCGCCGCGGCCATCGCGGCGGACGCCCCGATCGAAAGGCGCGCCGCGGAGATCGTGGAACTCGCTCGTTGGCATCCACTGGGATCTCAGATCTACGACGAGTCGCAGTTCATCGTCGCGTTCGCCTGGCTCGCGCTCGAGGAGCAGCGTTCGGACCGTGCCGCTCAGTTGCTGGCCGCGTTCGCGACGATCGACCCCGGATCGGGAACGGCCGGAGTGCTCGCGCTCGACCGACTTGCACGGGCCGAGACGGGCGAACCGGTCAGCGGCGACGAGATGCTGCTTCGCTTCATCGATCCCAACGTGCACGAGCGCTTGGCCCGCAGCGTGCCCCTGGCGCTGTCGGAAGAGTTGGCCTATTGGGACGAGCGTCTCAAAGTGTCAACGATGCGCACCTGACCGCCCGTGCTCGGGATGCTCGGTGTTCGATTGCGTCCGGCGCGATTAGTCCACGTTCGATCTCATGCCGTGGACGCCGCGCCGCCCACGTGGATCGCATGGCGATGAACGGGGACCTCCCCCCGGGCGGTTATGTCACGACGAGCGCGACCATTGTGCGCTGGTCGACGTTCGGATGTCGTGCCGAACGACACCCGCGAAACCGAGGTCCTGCTCTCGTTCGGAGCCGGTCGCTCGCGCAACGCGTATCCCGTGGCGGAATCGATCGCGTCACGGAGGAGCGCCGACTTGCGGATCCCGGGTTCGCCGGCGAGTACGAGAGTGCCGCTCGTACCGCCGCGGGCCGCGGCGAGGAGCGAACGGATCGCCGCCCGCTCGCTCGTGCGTCCGGAAAGCACGCGGAGAACTCGACCGGTTCCTGCTGC
The DNA here is from genome assembly GCA_963761055.1 of uncultured Actinomycetes bacterium. Classification (GTDB taxonomy): domain Bacteria; phylum Actinomycetota; class Acidimicrobiia; order IMCC26256; family PALSA-610; genus PALSA-610. The sequence goes on from CAVXFO010000004.1 coordinate 197,191, forward strand.
GCGACGACGCGTTACGCAACTACACGATCTACGGGGTCTTCGGCATCTCGGTGTTCGCGCTCCGCGATGCCACCGTCGATGAGCTCGCGCCGCCGACCTCAACGCCCAAGACGACGACGGCCTCGGCCGGTCAACCTTCTCCGAAGCCCGGTCACGCGAGCGCGTCGTTGCCGGCGCGATGCTCCTCGCCGGGAACCGCGCCGCCCGCGCCGTCGTGCGCGTCGCCGTCGACGACGACGGGCAGGTCCACTTCGTGATCCTGCCCGGCTCGATCGACAAGAATCGCCACTTTGCTCGGCAAGACCGTCGCTTGACCGCGCCGCGCGGCGCGTTGTGCTGCATCGCGGGTGGTGCCGCCGGCTCTCTCCGTCTTGGGCGCGGCGCCCGAGCCGCGACGTCGCGTTCACCGCCGCCATCTCAGTGCTCCAGGGAGTGCAAAGCGCCTACGATCAGGTGTTCGAACTTGGGGCCTCGTGACGTCGTCGGCGGCTGAGCCCGGGCTGGCTCGAGATCCGACTCAGGGAGGATCAGACATGCGTGCAGACATCGTTCCGGGCGGCGTATTTCCTGACTACAGGCTGCCCGACCACACCGATACTCCGCGGAGCCTCAGCGAGGTTCAGGGCGACGACCCGCTGATCCTCACCTTGGCCAGGGGCCACTACTGCCCGAAGGAGCATCAACAGCACCTGCAGCTAGTGCCGTGTCAGGCAACGTTTGCGCGTTTCACGAGCTCACGTAGTTTCCGGTTGTGGGCGTTGCGGTTCCGCCAGGCGATGTAGCGGCGGATCATCGAGGCCTGCTCGGCGTGTGAGGCGTGGTCCGTGCCGTCGAGCGCGAAGTAGCGCAGCGCTTGGAACTGCGCCTCGATCCGGTTCAACCAACTCGCGTAGAACGGCACGTAGGCGAGCTCGACGTTGTTCGCGGCCGCCCAATCACCAACGCGTTGGTCCTTCTTGGTCGAAAGGTGCGGACTGAAGTTGTCGAGCACGACCGCGATCCGCACCTCCGCTGGATGCAACGACCGCAGGTGCCGCAAGAACGCGAGGAATTCGGTGCGGCCCTTGCGGATCTTGACGTGTCCGTAGAGCCGATCGGTCGACAGGTCATATCCCGCGATCAGATGACGGACACCATGCGGCCGTTTGTATGTGGCGCGTCGCCGACGCCGTCGCGGTGAACCCGGATCGCCTTTGCCGGCGGCGACCGGTGCCCACTGCTTCCCCGGATGGGGCTGCAAGTTCAGCGGACCGAACTCATCCACGCAGATCACGACGTGCGGGTCACCCCGCCGCCGCTTCGTCTTGCCGTCCGCGAGGTCGTAGAGCTCGAGCACCCGATTCTTCTTCGCTTCGAAGTCGGGATCGTTACTCGCCTTGAACGTCTTGATCACTTGAAACGAGACGCCTTCCTCACGGAGCAAGACCCGCAGGCCCTCGTGGCTGATGTCGTCGACCACCCCCTCAGCCACCAAGAACTCAGCCAGCTTCGACAACGACCATGTCGAGAACGGCAGTTCATGATCCACCGGCCGTGACAACGCGACCTTCTTGATCTCGCGTCGCTGAGGCAACGTGAACTTCGGCGGCCTGCCACCTGCATACTTCGGTGCCAACGAGTCGAACCCGTCCTCGTTGAAATTGTGGATGACTTCCCGGACCCGATCCTCGGACGTGAACGCGATCTTCGCGATCGCGGGAACGTCCATGTGCTGCGCCGACCACAACACGATCTGGGCGCGCCGCCAGCGCACCACAGAGCCCGAACCGCGCCTGATGATCGACAACAGCTTGCGGCCCTCGTCGTTCGTCAGGTCGCGAACCTGCACACGTTCAGCCATGCCCCGAGTTTGCGCGACCCCGCACGCCAAGTGGTGGACGCGACCCCACCAACATTGCCGGTCACGGCACTAGCCGCGGCCTACCCACAAATCGCCGTTGCCTATACGCAGATCGCAACGATCTCGACGGACGACCATCACACGACCCAGGAGTTCCGTGCGTCGGTCGGCGCGGTGTGGCCGTTCTTCTCCGATCCCGCTCGGACGATTCAGAAGGACCTCGACATCCAGGAATACACCGACCCCGCGCACGACCCGATGATCCCCCACACGCTGGTGCTGAAGCCGGGATTGGTGATTCACAGCATCTACAACGGGTACTGGTTCTGGGGACGCCCGTCGATCCACGACTTGTGGTGCGACCTGCGCGCTGCGTCGAGCGAGATTCGCCCCGACTGGGACCTGAGCAAGTCCGGGTTGCGCGAGGCCTGGGATGCAGGCGATTACTCGGCCTTTCACGGATGGAACAAGCGGGCTCCTCAGTCGAGCCCGTCGTCGTATGAGTCATAGCTGAATGGGGATCGTGCAGGCGCCTATGTCGGCGGTGCCCCAAACTCGCGGCGGCGGTCTCGAATGCCGGCGCGCTCGGCATGTTGGCGCTGACGTGGTCCACTCCCGCTGGCGACGTGGTTCGTGAGACGGCGGCGCTCACAGATCGTCCGTTTGGCGGCAATCTGATCCTCAACTCCGATCACCATCCCCCCGGCGGCCCTTCCGGGAGTCGCTTGAGTCGTTTACTGTCTCGCCGATGGCAGTCCTTGTCGGTTCGCTTCAGCACCGCCACCCCCTCTGAGATGGCCGAGTTCCCGGCGCCGGAGCACGGGATCGTGCTCACGCACTTCATCGTGTCGGCAGACGTAGAGCGGTCCCGCCGGTTCTACACGGACGTGCTGGGTGGCGAGACGGTGAGGACCGGTGAGCCTACGTACGTCGCACTCGCGAATAGTTGGATCATCATCAACCTCGGCGGCGGTCCGACCGACGACAAGCCTGAGGTGACGCTCGAGACGCCGCCCGATCCAGAGCGGACCAGTAGCTTCCTCAACATCCGGGTCGCCGACATCCATGCGCTTTACGCCGAGTGGACCGCTCGCGGTGCCGAGTTCCTCACCGCGCCGATACCTCGCGAGACCGAGATCCGCTGCTACCTGCGCGACCCGGACGGCCATCTGATCGAGGTCGGTCAGACGACGCGGCATCCTTGAAAGGACCTGGCCCGTGCGCTCGAACATCGCACCCGGCGGAATGCGGGTGACCGACACCCCCGGCGAGCACCCGCAGTTCCACGGTTGGAACAAGCAGGTCGCCGCCACTGACCACGGCGGGTGATGCGCACGTCGACGAAGGTCGCGATCGTCACCGGTGCGTCGCAGGGTATCGGCGCCGGCATCGTCAGGGGTTTCCGTCATGCCGGGTACTCGGTCGTCGGAACCGCCCGATCGATCTCCGCGTCCGACGATCGGGACTACGTCACTGTCGAAGGCGACATCACCGATGCCGAGACTGCTGGGCGCGTGGTGCAGTGCGCGCTCGATCGGTTCGGACGCATCGACAGCCTCGTCAACAATGCCGGGATCTTCATCGGCAAGCCCTTCACCGAGTACACCGCCGACGATTTCGCCGCTGTCATCGCGGTGAACCTGGCCGGGTTCTTCCACATGACCCAGCCCGTGATCGGGCAGATGGTGGCCCAGCAGTGCGGCCACGTCGTGAACGTCTCGGCCGCGCTCGTCGATCACGCCGACAGCACGAGTCCGGCCGCGCTGGCATCGCTCACGAAGGGCGGCCTCGCGGCCGTGACGCGATCGCTTGCCACCGAGTACGCCGCCCATGGCATCCGCGTCAACGCGGTTGCCCCTGGCGTGATCGAGACGCCAGTGCACGACCCGGCGAGCTACGACGGGATGGCGGGGCGCGTGCCGCTCGGTCGGCTGGGCGCGGTCGACGACGTCGTCGACGGGATCCTCTCGCTCGAACGCGCCGCCTTCGTCACCGGCGAGACGCTTCACATCGACGGCGGGTGGACGGCCGGGCACTGAGCCCGCTGCCTCCGAAGTCCGTGGGGGTTGACCGGCAGTCGGCGGAGCGCGAGCGTCGTTCGGGGCCTACGAAGATGGAGGACGCGATGAGCACCACCGAAGCCCGGAGCGACGCCGCGAGCGATGCGAGCGCGGGGAAAGTGGACATGAGGCTCGAGACCGTCGTCATCCCGGTCTCGGACGTCGACCGCGCGAAGGCGTTCTACGAGAGCCTCGGGTGGAGGCTGGACGCGGACCTCGGCGGTGGCGACTTCCGCATCGTGCAGCTCACGCCGCCCGGCTCCGGATGCTCGGTCCAGTTCGGCGCCGGCCTCACCGATGCCGCACCCGGCGCGGCGCAGAACCTCCTGGTCGTCTCGGACATCGATGCCGCACACCGCGAGCTCGTCAGCGATGGGGTCGAGGGCGCCGAGGTCTTCCACAACGGCGCGGGCGGGTACGACCGCTGGACTCGAGACACGCGCGCGAGCGGTCCCGACCCGGAGCGGCGAACTTACGCCTCGTTCGCGGAGTTCAGCGATCCCGATGGCAACCTCTGGCAGCTGCAGGAGATCACGAACCGCCTGCCCGGCCGCGTGGACCCGTCGACGACGGCCTACAGCTCGGTCGGCGACCTCGCCGGCGCGCTCGAGCGCGCCGCGGCCGCGCACGGCGAGCACGAGAAGCGCACCGGCCGGGCGGATGAGAACTGGCCCGAGTGGTACGCCGCGTACATGGTGGCGGAGGCGACGGGCGGCACGCTGCCGACGTGACCGACTACGACGTCATCGTCCTCGGCGCCGGGGCTCCCGGCGAGCACTGCGCGGGCGCGCTGGCTGAAGGGGGTCTGCGCGTCGCCGTCGTCGAGCGCGAGCTCGTCGGCGGCGAGTGCTCCTACTGGGCCTGCATACCGTCCAAGACCCTGCTCCGTCCGGGTGAAGCCGTGCACGATGCGAATGACGCCGCGGCGACTGCAAAGGTCGACGTCGCGGCCGCGTTCGCCTGGCGCGACTACATGGTCTCGAACCACACGGACACCAGTGCCGAGAAGTGGCTGACCGATCGCGGCATCGATCTGCTCGCGCGGCGACGGTCGGCTCGCGGGGCCGGGCGCCGTCGAAGTCAACGGCGTGCGCCACACCGCCGCCAACGTCGTGGTGGCCACGGGCGCGGAACCGATCATTCCTCCGGTCTCGGGCCTCCGCGAGCTCGAGGGTGTGTGGACAAACCGTGAGGTCACCGCAATGACCGCGGTCCCTCGTCGCCTGCTCATCCTCGGCGGCGGTCCGGTCGGCGTCGAGACGGCCCAAGCCGTACGCCGTCTCGGCGGTGAGGTCGCGCTCGTCGACATGGCCGAACACGTGCTTGCCAACGAGCCGGCGCCGCTGGGCGAGGCGCTCGGCGACGTCCTCCGTCGCGACGGTATCGAGCTGGTGCTCGGCGCGAGCGTGAACGAAGCGCGACGACTTCGTCCTGGCGATCGACAACGGCTCCGAGCTGCGTGGTGACCGCCTGCTCGTCGCGACCGGTCGCAGCCCGCGGGTCAACGGCATCGGGCTCGAGACCGTCGGCATCGAACCCAACCGCAAGGGCATCCCCGTCGATTCCCGCCTCCGCGTTCGCGACGGGCTCTGGGCGCTCGGCGATGTCACCGGCATCTGGCCGTTGACGACCACCGGCAAGTACCAGGGTGACATCGTGGCCGCGAACCTCCGGGGGGAGCCCCGCGAGGCCAACTACGAAGCGCTCCCACGCGTCGTCTTCACCGATCCGCAGTGCGCGGCCGTCGGGGCGGTCGATGCGCGCTTCACTGCGAGTGCGCCGGTCTCCGGCGTGGCGAAGACTGCGACGTACACGCGCGCATACGCGGAGTCGAACGGCTTCTTGACTCTTCTCAGCGACGGAGCGCGGTTGACGGGCGCGTACGCGCTCGGCCCGGAGGCCGGCGAGTGGCTCCAGCAGGCCACGTTGGCGATTCGCGCGCACGTTCCGCTCGACGTGCTGCGCGACACGATCCAGCCGTTCCCGACCTTCTCCGAGATCTACGCGGATGCACTGAAGGCGCTTCGGGCCGAGATGGGCGCCGACCGATGAGCGCTTCCACCCGGGAACCGAGCGAACGAGGTTGACGCGACGAGCATCGCGGACTTCGACGTCACCGACTTCGAACGGCGCGCGACGTTCTTCGACGATCCGAGAGCAACGCGTATTCGCTGATCGCAGTAGTGCTCATCGCGTGCGCTTCAGAAGGCGTCGAGGGGTGGTTCCACGTCGTCGTAGATCCGAGCTGCCGTCAGCAACCCGTCCGGACCCCGCTCGAAGACCGCGATGCCGGCCTGCGGCGACAACTCGTGGCTGCCCCAACGGACGTCGTTGTACTCCAAGGCGCAGCGCACGCCGTCGTCGGTGACCACGCAGGGCTGGAGTCCGATGCCGCCGCCTGCGCTGAAGGACCTGGTGAAGAACGCGCGCAGCTCGGGGGTGCCGCGGTGCACGGCGTGCGGGCCGATGGGCTCTCGGAGGTATCCGTCGGCCGCAAAGGTGCTCACGATCGCGTCGGCGTCACCCGCGTCGAGAGCATCCAGGTAGCGGCCGACCACATCGCCGGGCGGCGCGAGACCAGGTTCGAGGATGGGAGGCCGGAGGTGGTGGCGTCCGTCGACGGGCCACTGGCTGCAGTAGGTCCGGAACACCACCGACCGATCGTCGTGAGACTCCGCGACGACGGCCATCGGCCACAGCACCGCGGCTCCATCGTCGTCGAGTCTCGCGAGCAGCTCGACGACGGCCCGACCACGAACGTGCGTCGAGGCCACGGTTTCGGTCGTGGCGTGGCGTTCGGCCCAGCACCGCGTGGTTCTCCTTGACGAACTTCCGCAGCTGCTTGTGACCGCGAATCTCCCCGCCGCGGGGGTCGAAGACCACGACCTCACCCGGCCACACCGTCTCCAACGTCTTGACGGTGCCTTCGTCGAGGGCGGCAAAGTACACCGCGACCGGATCCGCATGGCTCGCGGTGCGAATCTCCCGGCGCGCCAGCTCCGCGGCTGCGACGAAGTCCGGAAACCACGGCATCTCAGGCCTCTTCTGGTGATGTTCCTGCCGACCGCGACACGAACGTCGTCACGCTAACCCCACACGTCGAACCGCGCCTTGCGGCGCGGGCATCAGAGGTCGATGACGAGATCGGTGGTGGGGCGCGAGCAGCACAGGAGGAGGTTGCCCGCGGCGGGAGCCTCGAGCGGCTCGGGGGAGTAGTCGACCGTTCCATCGAGCAGACCGGTCTCGCACGTGTGGCACACCCCGGAGCGACACGACCACCGCACCGGCACGTCACAGGCCTCGGCCAGCTCGAGGACAGTGGGCCACCGCTCACCCCACCGTACGTTGAGGCCGGTCCGCACGAACGAGATGAGCGGTCCGGATCCCGGGTCCCCCTCGGGTTGATGCGGCGGCCGCGTCGGAGCGGCGACGACTCCGGGGGTGATGGAGTCCTGGGCGCCGAAGACCTCTGTGTGCACCTGTCCGACCGGTACCCCGCGCGCGGCGAGCCCATATCGCAGCGCGTCCATGAAGGCGTTCGGTCCGCAGAGGTAGAACTCGCCGTCGACCGGCGCACCCGCCGCTTCGAGGACCTCGGGGGTGACTCGACCGACCGCGTCGTAGTCCACGCTCATGCGGTCGGTCGGGTCGGGCCGGCTGTACGAGATGCGACGATGCGTGCGCGCAAGGTCGTCCAAGAGCGATCCGACTTCGTCGGCGAACGCGTGCTCGGATCGATTGCGCGCGCCCTGGAACCACCAGATGTCGCGGCGTCGAACGAAGAGCATGGAGTGCATGCAACATCGCGAGCAGGGGGGTCACGCCGATTCCGGCGCCGACGAGCACGACCGGCCGCTCGCTCTCGTCAAGGGTGAACAGTCCTCGCGGGGCACCGACCTCCAACCGGTCGCCGATGCCGATGTCCTGTCGGATGTAGTGCCCGGCGACGCCGTGAGGTTCGACCTTGACCGCGATTCGGTAGCTGGCATCGCCCGGTGATCCCGACAGTGAATAGCTGCGGACAAGTGGCGGAGCGCTCGGGCCCGGCGTCAGCTTGAGCGTGATGAACTGGCCGGGTCGCGGCGGAGCGAGCGTCGTACCGTCACCGGACTCCAGCTCCAGGGACACGACGTCGCGGCTCTCCGATCGCTTCGCCGCGACGCGCAGAGTGCGAAAGCCTGGCCACGCCGGTGGCGGACCCTGCGCCGTGAGCCCTGCGTTCCCTCCGGCCCGGGTACCCCCGACCTGCTCGTCGAGGAGCGCCTGCAGAGATGTCTGCCAGCCCGGACTGAGCTCCCGGATGCGGAGCGCGCGCCGGAGCTGCGCGGCGTCGTGATGGCCGGCGAGGTAGAGCAGAGCGTTGACGTCTGCGACCGTCATCGCCTCGGTCCCGGTCGCGACCTTGATCACGTCGTCACCGGCCCGCACGTCGCCCTCCTCGAGCACGCGCAAGTAGAAGCCCGGGCGGCCGTGGGCCACGAGGAGCGCGGCCATGCGTGGCTCGTCCATCCGGATGCCGAGTCGGTAGCAGGTGACTCGCGGCTGGCTGACCTCGAACAGCGCCGAGCCGATGCGGTACCGGTCGCCGATGCAGACTTCGTCATCGCTGAGCCCGTCGACGGTGAAGTTCTCGCCGAACTGGCCGAAGCTGAAGTCGTCGCGCTTCATGAACTCCTGCCAGTAGCGGTACGAGTCGAGCTGGTACACGTACACAGCCCGGTGCACGCCTCCGTGCCCGTTGAGGTCGCCTTGGCCGTCACCGTCGATGTTCAGACGCCGAACGCCGCCGCGCTCCCTCGACCTCCGTCTTCCAAATTCCCGTGACGACGGTCCGCCCCCGCCACGTGATCGGTTGCGGAAGCCCGACATTGACCGATGCGAGCCTCGCGATGTCGCCTCTTGCCATGTTTCATCTATAGAACGCCTGGTTCCGAACGGCAACCGCGAGACCGCGCCGAGCCGCCACCCCCGGGTCAGTTCTCTCGGAGCTGTCGCCCGGCCTCTGGCTGACGTTCGAAGACTTCGACGCCCGCGACGACGACGTCACTGCCCGGTGATTCCGCGGATGCGTTCGGTCCGACCAGGACGAGCAGGTGTTGCGCGTGCTCGATCAACGCCGAGCCGACGGAGTGCATGAGCTTGGGTGCCGGAGGCATGCGATCGTGTGACGCAAAGCACAGTGTTGTGCCTTCGAGGTTTGCGAGCTCCACGAAGACTTTCGCCGGCGCGGGATCGTCGTTCTGCACGAACACGGGCAGACCCTCGTCGTCGAGGAACGACGCCCGCGCCGCCGCGCCGCCGTCGACGCCGAGGATCTGGACGGTGACGTACGCGGCGAGGTCGGAGAGCAGGAAGTCATCGGAGTCACGGTCTGCGCGCGATGACGAACTGGTGGTCGCTTCTCGTGCGGTAGATACCGCGTTCGTCGCGACACCTGTCAAGTGCTTCGAGTACCTCGCGCTTGATCACTGAGGGGTCGCCGCTCCGTAGTGCAGGGATCGCGGGGCCGACACTCGAGAGGGCTCGCCACGCGATCTCGGCATCGGGCCATTCGACGACCGCGGTTCGGCCGCCTCGTTCGAGCACGAAGAAGCCGCTCGCTTCCAGCATCTGTTCGGCGGTGTCCGGAGCGGCGATGTTGTTCATTCGGCGCATAGAGCCGCGATGATCCTGCGGAGCGTGGGCCGCGAAGATCCGGAAGAAGCTCTTGATGTCGAGCGGCGGGCCCGTACCCCAGAAGCTGATACCGATCACGCCGCCGGGGCGGAGCACTCTGAACGCCTCGTCGAGCGCACCTTCGCAGCCACCCCAGATTCCGTTGATCGACAGCGCGATGTCGAACGATTCGTCGGGCCAGGGCAGCGCGAACATCGAACCGACGCGGAGATCGGCATTCGGTGTTCGGCTCCGCGCGATGGCGATGAGGTTTGCGGCCGCGTCGATGCCGGCGACTGTCGCGCCGGTCCCATCGGCGAGTCGTGCTGCCAGCCCCGAACCGCACGCGATGTCGAGCACGCGGGTGCTCGAGCCGACACCGCACCGGCCGAACAGTGCGAGAAGCACGTCGACGGCGTAGTGCTCGTACAGGCACGACCAGTCGTTGGCGCCGCTGCCCCATGCCTCGCCCGCTGCTCGCCAGTCGTGGTCCACGGATGCTTCTCGCGTGCCGGTGGCGGGTGGGTCGGTGTTTGTCTCCATCCAGGGATCCTGCGCCCTCGCCAGATTGCAATCCTGACGAGCACATGGCGAATCGCTGACCGATCTCGTCAGGTGATCGCCAGTCCACCGCCATGACCTGTCGGCCGGTGCGGCCGAAAGTGGTCACCGACGCGGCACCCGCCGACGCACGCGAACAAGGAGATCGAGATGACACAGACTGACGCACCGACCGTCGACAACGGAGTGAACGTCGAAGCATTGCTCGGCGCTCGCCAGGCGCTCACCGACGCGCCGGAGGCGGCGAAGTTCCAGTGGCGCGCCCGGTGTGAGTGGGTTCTGGGTACCCACAGTCGTTCGACGATCACTGACTTTTCGGGACTCGGCGCCCAGCACGTACACCGCGAGGCCTTTTCGATCGACGCCGACCACCCGGAGGTGTTCGCGTCGCAGGACAATGGTGCGACCCCGCCCGAGATCGTCCTCGCGGCATTGGCGTCGTGCCTGACCGCGGGGGTCGCGACTGTCGCGACCCATCGTGGCGTGCAACTCCGCTCAGTGACGGCAACGGTCGAGGCCGACATGGACCTGCAGGGAATCCTCGGCATCGACGGCGACGTGCGCAACGGCTTCGACACGGTCAACGTCACGTTCGACATCGACGCCGACGCGTCGCGCGCCGATCTCGAGGCGATCATCGCGCAGTCGCAGAAGCGGTCGGCGGTGTTCGACACCGTGACCAACCCGACGACGGTGAACGTCGCCCTCGCCTGACGATCTTCGCAGCTCGCGGAACGATCGAGGAACTGCAGATGCACGTTTCAGTGGTTGTCGTCGGCGCCGGACCCGGTGGGCTCGCCATGAGCCACCACCTCACCGGTGCCGGCGTCGACCACGTGGTGCTCGAACGCGGCCAGGTCGGGAACTCGTGGCGGCACGAACGGTGGGACTCACTTCGTCTGCTCACGCCGAACTGGATGACGGCGCTACCGGGTTGTCGGTATGACGGGGACGACCCGAACGGTTTCATGAGCGCGCTCGACACGGTGGCGTTCCTCGACGGCTATCACCGCCAGTTCGGGCCGCCGCTCATCACAGGAGTGACGGTCGGATCGATACACCGGAGCGGTGACGGTTTCGAGGTGAGGGCCGATCAGGGCACCTGGCAGTGTGACGCCGTTGTCGCCGCGACCGGCGCGTCGAGCACTCCACGGATTCCTGCGCTCGCGAACGAGATGCCGGCAGCCATCGACCATCTCCCTGCGTTGCAGTACCGGCGACCCGCGCAGCTCGCCGGCGACGGGAGAGTGCTGGTCGTCGGCGCGTCCGCCTCCGGTGTGCAGATTGCCGACGAGATCCGTCGCGCAGGTCGGAACGTGACGATCGCAGTGGGGGAACACGTCCGCTTGCCCCGGTCGTATCGCGGCCTCGATATCTACGACTGGCTCGACCGCATCGGCCAACTCGACGAGCGCTACGACGAGGTCGACGACATCGAGCGGGCTCGCAGGCACGCGTCGGTTCAACTCGTGGGCAACAGTGCCGAACGCAACCTCGATCTCAACGCCCTCCACGAGGCCGGGGTAGAGGTTGTCGGCCGTTTGATGGCAATCGCGGGCCCGAAGGGCCAATGCTCGGGCGCGCTCGCGAACCTGGCCAAGAACGCAGATCTCAAGGAGGAGCGCCTGCTCCGTCGCATCGACGAGTTCGTGCAGGATCACGGGCTCGACGACGACGTGGGTCCACGCACCGAAATGGAGCCGACGTCGCTGGGCAGGACTGCCATCGAGCTGGATCTGCGGGCGTTCTCGACCGTTGTGTGGGCGACCGGATATCAGCCCGCGCACTCGTGGTTGCCCGAGGCCACCTTCGATCGGAAGGGCCGGGTGATGCACGAGGGGGGAGTCGCCGCGCTCGCGGGCCTGTACGTGCTCGGGCTGCCGTTCCTGCGCCGCCGTCGCTCGAACCTGATCGGCGGCCTCGGAGCTGACGCGGCGGATCTGTTCGTGCATCTGCGCAAGCATCTCGATCAGCAGGCCAAGCGCCGTACGGCGGCCACCATGACCGGTTGAGGTCGTCGTGCTCGCGGTCGAGCGAATAAGGCGTTCGTTAGTTCTGTCCGAGGAGCGCGCGGCGCGTCCGCAGGACGATCTCTTCGATCGGGCAGGTCGCGCCGATCAAACGAAGTTCCTCGGCGCGCACCTCGCCGAGCTCGTGGGCAATTCTCTCGCGCGTGGCGAAGACGACATCTTGCAGGATCGCCGACATCGGTGCGACTCCGAGCGAGGCGTGTTTGTCGATCGAGCTCAAGACCTCCGTCGCGAGCTCGAGCTTCCCGATCCGGTCCAGGGCGATGACGCAGCGCGACAGCGTGTGCCACTGTTGCGACCATTCACCCGCGCGATACCAGAGCGCAATCATCTCGGCGAGTCCCGCGCAGCCCTGATCGATCTGTCCGCGCGCGATAAGTAGCCCGCTCGCCTCGGTGCGGGCGAATGCGCTCATCCAACGATTTCCCGCGGTGCGCGCGATTTCATCGGCCCGGACGAACGCATCGAGCGCGTCGGAGTCGTCGCGACTCGCAAAGGCCTCGGCTACCCCCGCGGAGGCCAGATCCGTCGGGCTCATCGTCTTCTGCGCCTCGGCGCGAGCGCGCGCGACGAGCACGTGCGCGGCGTCGTACTCCCCTTCGGAGCTGAGGGCCACTGAGCCCATGAAACATGCATGCACGAGTCGTGAAGTGTCGCCCGATGCTTCGGCCAGCTCGAGCTGACGCTGGGCTTCCACGTTCCCGAGGTCGCCCCGATTCATCATGTAGAGCACGTTTGCGAGGACGCGTTCCGGCAGACCCGTGGGAGCCACCGACAGCACCGCTTCGAGGCTCCGGGACTCCTCGGCGAGTGCCGACGCGAGTGCGAACTCACCGCGCACCCAGGCGCCGTAGGCGCGCATGCCCGTGAGCAACGGGGTCAAGGGATGGTCAGACGCACCGAACACGCGGCAGGCAGCGTCGGCCCACGCGAAGACCTCGTAGCGCATGGCCCGCATTGCGAACTCGCGCAGGGATCCGATGAGCACGAATGCGTGGTCGCGGTCACCGATCTCGAGCGCGAAGTGCTGCGCGGACCGCAGATCGGCGAACGAGGACTCCGTCCGTGCCATCGCGCTCGCCTCCCGGGCGCTCCCCAGGTCGGCGGCAACTACGACCGCCTCGGCCGCGAAGTGCACGGCGTGCTCAGTGAAGAGCTCCGCAGCGCGGTCGTCGTCGAGTCGGGTTCGCCCGTATTCCCGCAGCGTCTCGAGGAGCTCGTAGCGCGTCGCGCCCCCGGCCTCGGGCCGTACCGAGAGCATGGACCGTTCGGTGAGGCGGGTCAGCAGGTCGAGCGCCTCTCCGCTCGGATACATCGCTTCCGCCGACCTCAGATCGAACGACCCGGCGAAGATCGAGAGCGCGACGAACAGCTCCTGCTCGTCCGGCTCGAGCAGGTCGTACGACCAGCTGATGGCGTCGCGCATCGTGCGGTGGCGCGGGTCGCGGCCCCGACGCATGGCCTTCAGGAGGCCAAAGCGCTCATCGAGACGGTGTGCGATCTCGGCGACTCCGAGCGAACGCGCCCGTGCGGCCGCGAGCTCGATTGCGAGAGGTATCCCGTCGAGGCGGCGGCAGATCTCCACGATCACAGGAGCGGTTGCCTCATCGACGACGAATGTCGGATCGGCCGCCCGGGCCCGCGTCGCGAAGAGCGCGACGGCCGGGATGGCCAGGACGTCGTCAGGCAACGCATCGTCGGACCGAGGATCGTTGTCGGCCGTGGTCGACAACGGCTCGACCGACCAGACCTGTTCGCCGGCTACCGCGAGCGGTTCCCGGCTCGTAGCGACGACCGACACCGAAGGCGCTTCTCGCAGGATCCTGCTCACAAGGGCGGCAACCGGCTCGACGAGGTGTTCGCAGTTGTCGAGCAGGAGCAGACTGTGGCGAGGACGGAGCATCTCCGCGATGGCATCGTCGATCGAGCTACTGCGTCGGAGGTTGACGTCGATCGCGGTTGCGAGCGCGGCCGAGGTTGCTTCCTCGTCGACGACGCTCACCAGCTCGACGAGATGCACCCCGTCCGAATAGTCCGCGGCGGCCCGGCGCGCGAGCTCGAGCCCGAGCGCGGTCTTCCCGACGCCGCCCGGGCCGACGAGTGTGATCAGGCGGTGAGTCCCGAGGGCTTTCAGGAGAACCTCCATCAGCGTGTCCCGACCGATCAGCGGTTGGATCGCGGTTCCCAAACCGGCGATCGTCGGCTGAGCAGTTTCGGTGGCAGAAGGCAGCGCGGAAACGATCTCGACCCGGGCGACGAACTCGTAACCCTTGCCGTGGACGGTGCGGATGATCGCCTGTCGGCGGCCGTCGTCGTCGACGGCTTGGCGGACTGCCTTGATGCGCGTCGTGAGAGCGGACTCGCTCACGAATCGATCGCCCCAGATCTCGTCGAGCAGTTGCTCCTTGCGGACGACGCTGCCGCGTTGTTGGATGAGGAACGCGAGCACGTCGAACGCCTTCGGCTCGAGCTTGACCTCCTCGCCGTCGCGCTGCAGAACAATGCGGGCCAGGTCCAATTCGCAATTCGCGAACCGAAGAATCACGCCCATACCTCGCGGTTGACCCGACTCGTACTCGCGGCCCGGTCGGGCCGCCGACTCCGACGGTACCGCCTCACCGATTCTCGGCAGTCGGCGTCCGGCCGGAACGGTGAGGAGCGCTCATGTGTGTCCTCGAAGAGGCTCTCGCCGCGAAACGGCAGTCGCACCACATGTTCCTGGCCGGCTCATAACCCCGAAGGTCGCCCAAGATTTCGTCGATATCTAGCAAAGCTGCTTGATAGATCGAACGAGATTGATGTAATGTCCGGGCGTGGTTACGTCGCAGACTGACGAAGTGCTGGATCCGCCGGCGTTCTTGCAGCTGGCGGGACATCCGCTGCGGTGGCAGCTGCTGCGCGAGCTGGCCCGGAGCGATTTGATGGTGCACGAGCTGACCGACCTGGTGGGTGAGCCCCAGAACCTCGTCTCGTACCACCTCGGGAAGTTGCGAAATGGCCGGCTCGTGTCGGCCCGGCGCAGTTCGGCCGATGGCCGCGACGCGTACTACACGGTGAACGTCGCTCGCTTCGGCGATCTGCTGACTGCGACCGGTGCGTCGTTGCATCCGGGACTGCAGCTCGCCCCGACAGTTGTGGGAACCGGTCGGGCGCGAGCGTCGAGCGCGCGGGTGCTGTTCTTGTGCACGGGTAACAGTGCTCGATCGCAGATGGCCGAAGCGCTCATCGAGCGCATGTCGAAAGGCGCGGTCAAGGCCGAAAGCGCGGGAAGTCACCCGAAGCCGTTGCATCCCAACGCCGTTCAGGTCATGCGCAAACGCGGGATCGACATCAGCGGGAACCGCACCAAGCACGTCGACGAGTTCGTCGCGCGGCGTTTCGACCGCGTGATCACGCTGTGCGATCGGGTCCGGGAGGTTTGCCCTGAGTTCCCGAGCCATCCCGAGCTCGTGCATTGGAGTGTGCCCGATCCTGCGCAGGCCGGCTCGGGACCCGGTGCGTCCTACCCGGCGTTCGAACGCACTGCGCTTGATCTCGAAACGCGCATCGGGTTCCTGATCCCGCTGCTCGCCCAGTCCGCGACGGCCAAGAAGAAGACGACGACGAAGGGGTCATCACATGTCGAACACTGAGTTCGTGAGCGTCCGCTACATGGTCGACGACGTCGAAGCGGCCGTCGCCTTCTATACGACGTTGCTCGGATTCGAGGTGGTCTTCAACGCCGGTCCGCCATTCGCAGAGGTCAGGCGCGGCAATCTCCGTTTGCTGCTCGCGGGACCGTCGAGTTCTGCCGGCCAGCCGATGGCCGACGGCACCAAGCCCGGACCGGGCGGCTGGAATCGCATCCACTTCGTGGTTCCCGACATCGCCGCCGAAGTCGCGCGGTTGCGCGACACGGGCGCGCAGTTCCGCAACGACATCGTGGAAGGGCCGGGCGGGAAGCAGATCCTGGTGCTGGATCCGTCCGGCAACATCGTCGAGCTCTTCCAACCCGCCGAGCGCTGACCCGCGCGACCGCGAGGCCGATTCCTCCGACCAGAAGGAGCATCCGGATGCTGCAACGCGTTGCCGCCTGGAGCTATCGCCGCCGCCGTCGCGTGCTGGTGCTGTGGATCGTGGGCCTGATCGCCATGAGCGCGATCGGTGCGAGCGTCGGATCGACGTTCTCGCAGGGCTTCTCACAGTCCGGCACCGAGTCGCAGCGCGCGGCCGATCTGTTGGAATCGCGCTTCGCCTCTCGTGCCGGCGACGAAGGCCAGATCGTCTTCGCCCGGGCGGCGGGGGTATCCGATCTCACCTTGCGGGCGCGGATGGAGTCGCTCCTCGCCGACGTGGCCAAGGTGCACGGCGTGAGCGCAGTCGTCAGCCCCTACTCGGCGGCCGGGGCGCGCCAGGTGTCGAGGGACGGCACCGTTGCCTACACGACCGTGCAGTTCGACCGGCGCGTCGCCGACATCCCGACCGACACGCTCGACGCGATCCGCACCCTGACCGACGCCACTACGCGACACGTCGACGGTACGCACATCGCGTTGGGAGGGCGCATGTTCCAGGAGAACGCCGGGCCCGGTCCCGCTGAGGTCATCGGCATCCTCGCCGCCATCGTGATCCTCCTCGTCGCGTTCGGCTCGTTGCTCGCGATGGGGCTGCCGATCCTCGTCGCGCTCTTCGGCGTCGGCATCGGTGTCGCGTTCGTCGAACTCGTGAGTCATGCGGTCACGACGCCCGACTTCGCAACGCAGCTCGCATCGATGATTGGCATCGGTGTGGGCATCGACTACGCGCTGTTCATTGTCACCCGATACCGTCAGGGCTTTACCGAGATGCTCGATCCCGAGCGCGCCGTCGTACGCGCGATCGACACCGCGGGCCGCGCGGTGGTGTTCGCCGGTTGCACCGTCGTCATCTCGATTCTCGGCCTGTTCCTGATGGGCGTCGACTTCGTCAAGGGACTCGCGGTCGGCACGTCGGTGACCGTGGCGGTCGTGATGCTGGCCTCGATCACTCTGCTGCCCGCACTTCTCGGATTCGCGGGTCGCACGATCGACCGCTTCTCGGTCGGGCGGAGCGGCGCGCGTTCGCGCCCCCCCGAGCGGCGCATGTGGTTCCGGTGGAGCCACGCGATTCAGCGCCGGCCCTGGCCCGCGTTCGCCGGTGGCCTCGCGATCCTGGTCGTGCTGGCGATCCCGATGCTCTCGATGCGCCTCGCATTCCCGGACGCCGGCGGTAACCCCAAGACCGACACGACGCGGCGCGCCTACGACCTCGTAACCGTTGGGTTCGGCGCCGGGTTCAACGGGCCGCTCGTACTGGCGGCCGATTTCCCCAAGGGCGCGGACACCACTTCGCTCGAGCGGTTGACTGCTTTACTGCCGCGACGCGCCCGACGTCGTCGCGGTGACGTCGCCGACGATCAACGCGGCCGGAGACGCCGCGGTCATCCGGGTGATCCCGGCCAGCTCACCACAATCACAGCGCACCACCGACCTCGTGAACACGATGCGTCGCGACGTGATCCCGGCAGCATTGCGCGGAAGCGCCGTCCAGGTGCATGTCGGCGGGCGCACCGCGTCGAGCATCGACGCGTCGGCGCGGCTCGCGGCTCGGTTGCCGATCTTCATCGGCGCGGTCCTCGTGCTCAGCTTTCTCCTCTTGATGGTCGTCTTCCGCAGCGTCCTGGTGCCGTTGAAGGCGGTGATCATGAACCTGCTGTCGATCGGCGCGGCCTACGGCGTGGTCGTGGCCGTGTTCGAGTGGGGCTGGTTCGGGAGCGTGATCGGGGTCGACAAAACCGGGCCCATCGCCCCGTTCGTTCCCATGATGATGTTCGCGATCCTCTTCGGCCTGTCGATGGACTACGAAGTGTTCCTGCTGTCCCGAATCCGCGAGGAGTACGACCGCAAGCGCGACAACTCGGTCGCAGTTGCCGACGGCTTGGCGTCGACGGCGCGAGTGATCACCGCCGCCGCGCTCATCATGGTGACCGTGTTCGGCAGCTTCGTGTTCGGCGACGCCACCACGATCAAACTGTTTGGTGTCGGACTGGCCACCGCAATCCTCGTCGACGCGACGGTCGTGCGGATGGTGCTGGTCCCGGCGACGATGGAGCTGCTCGGCGACCGTAACTGGTGGTTCCCACGCGTGCTCGACCGGCTCATTCCCCGACTGCACGTGGAATCGGGAGCCGACGTCGACGACGAGTTGGCCCGACTCGCCGACGAGGGACAATCCACGGCGCAACGGACCTGAGCGCCACGGGGCATTCCGAAATCGTTGCGGGAGGAGCCGCTGTGACAGCAAACCCTCTGTTCGACCACATGGCGCTGACGGTGCCGAACTTCGATGACCATGTCGACCGGCTGACCGGGGCGTTCGCCATGGTGGCTGTATTCCGTTCCGAGCACTTTGCGTTGCTTGTTGATCCCGGTTCCGGCTTCAAGCTGGAGCTGAGCGCGTCTGATGATGGCGACGTCCACCTGCGCCATCTTGGATTTCGTGTTGACGATGTCGACACGGCACACGCGAGCCTCGTCGCCGCGGGAATGGCGACCGATCAAGCACCGCATCGAAACGATTTCGCCAACATGTACACATCGTTTCTCAGACAGCCCGGCGGGGTCGGGGTCCAGCTTGTCAAGTACGAATGAGAAATGCACACGCCTGTCACGACCGATGGAGAGAACGCGTGAACACACCCATTCGAACCGTTGATGCGACGCGACCGCCGGGCTGGTTCCGCCGGTTCTACGCCCGGCTCGCGGCGACGCGGCCCGCTTTGTTCGTCTCGCGCCACCTGAACTGGTACATCGACCCTTGGCTCCTGCGAGTGACGCGGGGGCGGGTCGCGTCCACGCTTGTGTTCCCGACGGCAGTGCTCGAGACGCGCGGTGCTCGAACCGGCAGAGTCCGGCGCAACGCGGTCATCTACTTCCACGACGAATGTGACCGCGATCGCGTCATCGTGGCGGCATCCAACGGCGGCGCGCCGCGAGACCCTGGTTGGTACCACAATCTCGTGGCCAATCCCGACGTGATCTTCGGGGGCGTCGTCATGCGCGCAACGGTTGTCGATGATGGCGAGCGCGATCGACTCTGGGCACTGGCCGACAACGTGTTCCCCGCGTTTGCGCGCTATCGGCGCGGTGCGGCGGCGCAGAGCAGAACGATCCCGCTCGTGGCGATGACCCCAACCAACGAGACTGCGACGCGGGCCGATGCGTGAGCACCGGCCTTCTGCGTTGCTACTTCGCCCTTTGATCGAAGTCGGTCGCCACGACACGCCGGTCGTGGACACCCGCGGCCTCGTCTGACGCAAGCCACACGATGGGAGGACCCATCACGGCTGGGTCCAAGAGTCCCGCGCGCGCGTTCGCGCGAACGTCGTCGGGGAGCATTCCCGTGCGGGTCGCGCCACCGGGAAGAAGCATGTTGACGGTCACGGAGCTACCGGCCAGATCGGCGGCCATGACCCGCGACAACGCCTCGACTCCCGCCCCCGCCGGCCCGTACGGCGCGAAGCCACGGCGAACCATCGTCTGCTCGTTCATCGAGATGTTGACGACACGACCGCCACCTTCTCGGAGCATCAATGGCACGACCTGGCGAGCCACCAAGAAGCAGCCGACCAACTTGGTGTCGACGACATCGCGAAATCCCGCCGGTGCGACCTCCCAGAACGGTTGCGGCTCCGACATGAATCGCGGGTTGACCGTTCGCATGCCGATTCCCGCGTTGTTGACGAGCATGTCGATGCTTCCCCAGGCGTCCCGGGCCCGATCAACACAAGCGGCAACCGAATGTTCATCACGAACGTCGAGCGCAGACGCGATCACGGAGGGACCAAGGTCGGCGGCGACCGCTTCGGCCCGGACGAGGTCGCGACCCGTGACCATCACCCGGGCCCCGGCCCCGGAGAGGGCGGCGGCCATCGCCGCACCTAATCCACTGGTCGCGCCGGTGAGCAGAACGCGCGTGCCTTGCAGTTCAGGCATGTGATGCCGTGTGCGCGGAAGTTCTCACGAGTCCGACGCTAGGACCTTGAGTTCGCTCTAGGTCAAGTGGTTATCTTCGGAGTCGTGACCAATGTCGAAGATGAGGGGCTGAGCATCGGCGAAGTAGCTCGGCGAACGGGGCTGAGCGTCCACACCCTGCGGTACTACGAACGCGAGGGCCTCCTGATCACCCAGCACATCGACCGCGGGACGAGTGGCCGTCGCCGCTACTGCCACCAGGATGTGATGTGGCTGCAGATGTGCGTGAAGCTGCGGGCGAGTGGGATGCCGCTGGCGAAGATTCGCCGCTACGTCGAGTTGGTGCGCGAGGGACAGGGAAACGAATCGCAGCGTCTCGAACTGCTGCGCGAGCACCAGCGGTGTGTTCAGAACCAACTCGTCGAAATCGCCGAGTGCCTTCGAGTCATCACCCGCAAGGTCGGAATCTACGAACGGCGACTGGCGGACGGCACCGCCCAGAGTCTTTGGGCCACCGAGGCCTAGATCGATCTCTTTTCTCGAACGGTGGGCGTTCTTGCCGCCGCCTACTCCGACGGGTCGAGCCCGCGGATAAGTGTGGCGAGTGTCGCGCCGACTCGCGCCCGAGTCGGGCCCTTCCGTGGCGACCGCGCGATCAATATCGCGGCCTGCAGGCACCCGCCCCGAATGAGATGAGCGAGGCAATCAGCATCGATCGGTTTCATCGAACCGGCGTCGATCGCGAAAAGGATCGCATTGCGCAGATCCTCGTGATGACGTGACTTGTCCGCATCGTTGTCGGCATCGGGGCCGAGCACGGCGGGCGCGTCGATCAGGGTGATCCGCTGGACGTCGGGCGCCATTGCCGCGTCCAGATATGCGTCGACCCCCCGCAAGATCGCATCGATCGGTGATCGTCCGGACGACGCCGCGACCGCGGACGCGGTCTCGACTTCTTCCTCGATCGTGCGATAGACGGCTTGGAAGAGATCGACCTTGCTCCCGAAGTGGTGGTAGATCGCTCCCTTCGAGACGCGCGCGTCCGTGGCGATGTCGTCGAGCGATGCACCGGCGAAGCCCTGTTCGGCGAACAACTTGCGCCCCGAGTCGATCAACGCGGCGCGGGTTGCCTCGCGGTGTTCGTCGCGCAGCGTCCGAGCGTTCGCCATCGAGCGAATCCTACGCCCACCTGGCACTTGACATACCTTTGGTATGTATCAGAATATGAGTATGTCAACCCTAGAAAACGCGGATTCGCTCGAGGGCGGGCGGGGCACGGTCGAGACCGACGCCGGCACCCTCAGCTACGTCGAACATGGCAATGGACGGCCGGTCGTGCTGCTGCACGGCGTCGGCACCAACTCCTATCTTTGGCGACGCGTCATCGGTCGACTCGCCCCGGAGCGGCGGTGTCTGGCCTTCGATCTGCCGTTGCACGGTCAAAGCCCGGCTCCGAGCGATGGTCGTTACGGCCTGCGTATCTTCGCCGAGTTGCTCTCCGGCGCCTTCGATGCACTCGACCTCACCGACGTCGATCTCGTCGCCAACGACACGGGCGGTGCCGTGGCCCAGATACTTTCGACGCTGCAGCCGGAACGCCTCTCGACGTTGACCTTGACGAACTGCGAAGCCCACGACAACGTGCCGCCGAAGGCACTACGAACCACCATGCTTCTCGCGCGGCTGGGGTTGCTCGCGCGCTTTGCGCCCCGTGCGATGAACGATCTCCACAAGACGCGTCGGTCGGTCTTCGGCACAGGGTACGAAGACATCGAGAACATCCCGCTCGAGCGCGTACGCGCCTTTCTCGAGCCCTTGATCGGTGACCGCGACCGGGCGCGCCGATTCCAGCGACTCCTCTTGTCGCTGCGGCCATCGGATCTCATGGATGTAGAGCCCGATCTGTGTCGCTCACCGGTACCGACGTTGGTTGTGTGGGGAACGGACGACCGCTTCTTCGACACATCGTGGGCGCACTGGCTGACGCATACGTTTCCTCGTTCAGTCGGCCCCGAGTTCGTGCCGGGCGGACGCCTCTTCTTCCCGGACGAGCGGGGCGACCTTCTGGTGGAACACCTCGTCCGATTCTGGAACGACCGCGCCGCCGATATTCACGAATAGTGCCGAGGGGCGTTTTGGTCGAGCGCGTACGCCCGGCGTCGGCCTTGTGTTGCACGATGGGTGGCGCGTCGTCTTGCAGCGCGCGGTCGGTGCGTATCAACCTGCGCGGTAGTTCCGCCCGAGCTGTTGCTGCCATGCTCCGAGGGCCGGGCTTTGGGTATGGCCCCTCGCGCGGATGGTACCGATGGGTGGATGCGGTGGCGCGGGTGTGAGGGCGTGTACCCGTACGGCTGGGCCCGCTGCGTTTGCTGTCGATTCGGCGACCAATGCGACGCCGAGTCCGGCCGCGACAAGTTGACGGACGTTCGCAGGACTGTGCGCCTCAAAGGTGATACGTGGCGTGAAGCCTTCCGCTGCAGCTGCGGCGAGGAGGATCGTGTGCAGGCCGCTGCCGGCCGGTAGGCACACGAATTGCTGGTCTTGAACGGCGGCGAGCGTCGTGGTGTCGGCCGCGAGATGTCGGTCGGGCGGGGCGAGAAGCACGATGTTCTCGGCAACCAACGGCTCGCCTATGTAGGTGGCGGGCAAGTCGTGGTGGATGGGGCCGAGGACGACGTCGAGGACGCCGGAGTCCAGATCGGCGAGGAGCTCGGCGATCAGTCCGGTTCGAAGGGTAAGTGTCACACCGGGATAGAGGCGGTGGAATTGCGCGAGCGAACGCGGCAGGTCGATGCTCCCGAGCGCCTCGGTCGCGCCGATGCGCAGGTGGCCGCGCTGTATGACGGCGAGCGCGTCGAGATCGTCGCGTGCGCGTTCGAGTTGGTCGAGCACTGCACGCGCCCGGGCGAGGAAGAGCTCCCCGGCGTGGGTGAGTGCGACCCGGCGAGTCGTGCGTTCCAGCAGCACGACGCCGAGCTCGGCCTCGAGTCGCTTGACCTGCGCAGATACCGCAGGCTGCGCGATGTGCAGCTGCTCGGCGGCGCGGCTGAATCCGCCCCACCGTACGACTGCCTCGAAGTAAGTGAGCTGTCGCAACTCCACTCATTCATACTTATCAACTCTAAGTTACAGGTCAACTTGGTCTTGGACTTATGAACCCGCGAGGGTGATGCTCGATTCATGGAACAACGACACCTCGGCACTGACGGGCTCGTGACCTCCGCGGTCGGACTGGGATGCATGGGATTCTCGCAGGGCTACGGCCCGGCGGACGACGACGTGTCGATTCGAGCGATCCACCGGGCGCTCGAACTCGGCGTGACCATGCTCGACACCGCGATGAGCTACGGCCAAGGACACAACGAACAGCTCCTTGCTCGCGCGTTGGTCGGCCGCCGTGAACGGGTCACGGTCGCGACGAAGTTCGGCATCGTCCGTGACGGGAAAAGCGTCCGAGTCGATGGTCGGCCCGACCATGTCCGCGCGTATTGCGAGGCTTCGCTGTCGAGGCTTCGTTGCGACGTCATCGATCTGTTCTACCTGCATCGTGTCGATCCCGACGTGCCGGTCGTCGAGACGATTGGCGCGATGGCCCAGCTCGTACACGACGGAAAGGTCCGTCACATCGGCATGTCCGAAGCCACCGTCGGCGATCTCGAACAAGCCGTTGCCGTGCATCCGATTACGGCGCTGCAGTTCGAATGGTCCCTCCTGTGGCGTGAACCCGAAGACGACATCGTGCCGGCCGCGAGGCGCTTGGGCGTCGGGCTCGTGCCCTACAGCCCGCTCGGACGCGGTCTCCTTCCCTCAACCCTCGCCAGGGTCGACATCGACGAGAGCGACTTTCGTCGCAACGATCCTCGCTTCCACGGCGTCGACCTGGACCGCAATCTCAATCAGATTGCGGCCCTGAACCGGGTAGCCGACGATTTCGGGATCAGCTCCGCCCAACTTGCGTTGGCATGGTTGCTCGCCCAGGGCCCCGACGTCGTTCCCATTCCAGGCACTCGGCGTCCCGACCGGATTGCCGTGAACGTCGCGGCGGCGGACGTGCAGCTCAGTCCGGCTGACGTCGAGCGACTCGAGGACCTCGTGCCGCGTGCCGCCTGGGCCGGAGACCGGCACTCCTTCGCCACGCCCGCGACCACCCGCAAGGCTGATCGGTGTGGTGTTCCTGCTGGTCGCCACCATTTTACGCGACACGGACCCGGAGAGATTCCCGACCGCGCACGATGACGCCCTCTTTGACCCGCGGCCGCTCGGCGAGTGTGAGCCTTGGCAGGAGCGAAGAGAGTGTGCGGAGGGCGATGCGAGCTTCGGCGCGAGCGAGGCGGGCGCCGATGCAGTAGTGCATTCCACCGCCGAAGGCGACGTGCGGGTTTGCGGTTCGATCGATGTCGAGTTGATCGGGGTCGGCGAACACTTCGGCGTCACGGTTTGCTGATCCGAGGAGGAGGACGACCATGTCACCCGGTTCGAGTGTTCCTCCGTCGAGGTCGATCGTCGTATCGAGGGGGATGCGTTTTGTGACTTGGATCGGCGAGTCGTAGCGGAGGAGTTCCTCGACGACGGGGTCGAGGAGGTCGGCCGTGGCTTCATTGGCGATGCGCCCTCGAAGCGCAGTGCGGTCGGGGTGAAGGAGGGCGAGGATGCCGTTGCCCAGAAGGTTCGCGGTCGTCTCGTGGCCGGCGACGAGCAGCAAGAGGGAGTTCCTGGCGATCTCGCCATCGCTGAGCACACCGGTGTCTGCAAGCTGCTTGAGCAGACCGGCGCGCGGGTTGACACGCTGGCGGCGGATTTCGGCGGCGAAGTAGTCGAGGAGCTCGTGCATTGCTCGCTGGCCGGTGGTGAGGCTCGTGTCGGTCTGGGTGAATTCGGGGTCGAGTCCGCGGGCAAGGGCTTTGGACCAGCGGCGGATCTGTGTCCAGTCGGTGTCGTCGAGGCCGAGGATGCGGCAGATCACATCGATGGGTAGCGGATAGGCCAGCGCGTCGATGAGGTCGACGGTCTCGCCGTCGCGCAGTTGGTCGGCCGCGGCCTCGACGCGTCGGACGATGAAGTCTTCGAGCGGCGCGATCGCATCGCTGGTGAACGCGTGCGCAAGTTGGTTGCGGATGCGCGTGTGATCCGGTGGGTCGAGGAACAAGAACGTGTAGAGGTCCTTCACGCTGCGAGCTTGTGCCGGGTTCGGTTCGCTCTCAATGGAGTCGCGCAGGCTTCGGTAGTCGACGCTGCAGCGCGGGTCTCGCAACAGTTCGAAACAGTCCTTGTGGCGCGAGAGCACCCAGAACCCGAACGGGCTGCGATGGATCGGGTCCTCGGCGCGCAGTCGTGCGTAGGTGGGGTAGGGATCGGCGAGGAAATCGGGTTCGAGCGGGTTGTAGATGAGCGGTCCGGCGTCGGTGGTCACAGTTGGAACCTCGCTGTCGTGCTTGTCATCTGGCTCTCATTGATACGAGCGCGCTTGGATCTCGTAGAGCTCCGCATAGAGCGCGCCGTTGGCGATGAGCGTGTCGTGATCGCCGAGCTCGGCGATCCGCCCGTCTCGGAGGACCACGATCAGGTCGGCCATCCGCACGGTCGAGAAGCGGTGCGAGACGAGCAACGTGATCGCACCCGTTTTCGCTGCGATGCGCCGGGTCTCGTCGGCGTACCGATGGAAGAGCGCGTATTCGGCGGAGGCATCCAGCGCGGCGGTCGGCTCGTCGAGCACCAGCAGGAGCGGTTCGGTGCGCATCATCGCCCGACCGAGCCCGAGGGTTTGCCATTGCCCGCCGGAGAGCTCGGTGCCGTTGCGAAACTGCTTACCGAGTTGGCTTCCGAGGCCTTGCGGAAGACGGCTCGGAAGGTCCGCCCCTCCCGCCCGTTCGAGCGCCTTCGTCACCGCGTCGGGATCATCGAGGTGATCGAGGTTGCCGACACCGACCGTGTGTTGGGCGATGAACTCGTAGCGCATGTAGTCCGGGAACGCGGCTGAGGTGCGACCGCGCCACGCGTTGATGTCGATCTCGTCGAGCAGCGTGTCGTCGACGGTGATCGTCCCGCTGGTGGGTGCGTACAGACGCATGAGCAGCTTGACGAGCGTCGTCTTGCCGGCGCCGTTCTCTCCGACGATGGCAACGACCGCGCCCGGCGGAATCCGCAAGCTGACGTTGTTGAGCACCGGCGCGTCGGTTCCGGGATAGGTGAAGGTGACCTCGGTGAGCTCGAGGTCACGGTCGATGCGCTGCGGCGCGGGCTCGTGGCCGTGTTCGCCGGCGCGCGCGTTGCTGTAGCCGAGCAGCCATCGGTAGTGGCCGACGGCGTGGAAGGCTTGGGTGAGGAGGCCGACCAAGTCCATCGCGCCGGCGACCTGGAGGTTGACCTGTCCGGCCAACACGACGGCGAGGAGGACGTCGCCAGGCGTCGCGTCGTCCATTGGCGGCCTCGTACACGACGAGCAGGATCGCGGCCACGTACCCGAGCGCGAACACGCTCCAGCCCGCCGCAGTCACGATCCCGGCCTTCGCCTTGGCGACCACCTGGATGCGCGTCAGATCCTCGAACGCGGCGCGTTCGCGAGCGCGGAACTCGTCGCCGAGGTTGAAGACGCGGAACTCCTTGACGCTGGCCGGCGTGGTGAGCAACGACCAGAGGTGTTCGCTGCGGCGGGCAAAGCTCGCTCCTGCGAGTTGTGCTCGTTGGTTGATGCGCTCGGCGTGCCGGCCGGCAACGAGTGACGGCAGCGCGAACAGCGGTAGGAGAATCAACCAGGGGTTCAGCGTGGCGAGCAAGACGAAGGTGAGCGCGGTGCGGATCAACTGGGACATCCCGTCGATGACATCGCCGGGCGCGCTCGCGAGGGTCGCGAAGGAGCTGCGGAAGACCGAGACGCGGTCGAGATGCTCCTGGCGCTCGTGATGTTCGATACCCGGTACCTGACCGGCGAGGCGCATGGCCTGTTCCTGGAAATGCAGAAGCGCGCGATCGTGCAGGTCTTGGCGGTCCATCTGCGACCCGACGAGTGCCCAAGACCGGAATGCGTCGCTCAGAGCGAGAACGAGCGCCCAGGTAACGGCGGTGGTCATGTCGGACCGAACGACGGCGTCGATGAGGAGCTTGAACCACAACGCCCGCAGGACCCCTGCCGCGTTGGTGGCGATCGTCAGCGTGACCAACGAGATCGTGAGTCGCCGGTCGATTCGCCATCCCGTGGCCAGCATCAGGCGGACGTCGCGCAGTCGCTCACCCATCAGCGCCGGCTTCTGCTTCGCTCGGAACGCCGGTGGCGTATTGCGTCGCTTGGAGACGGAACAGCGATGCGTAGCGGCCGTCGGCGGCCAAGAGCTGTTCGTGCGTGCCGGACTCGATGATGCGGCCGGCATCAAGCACGGCGATGCGGTCGGCGCGGCGCACGGTCGAGAATCGGTGCGAGATCAACAACGACGTGACTTGGTTGGTCCATTGCAGAAACTGGTCGAACAGCTCTGCTTCGGCGCGCACGTCGAGGTTCGCCGTCGGCTCGTCCAGCACGAGGACCCCGGCGCCGGCATCGACAGCGAACAACGCGCGTGCCAATGCGAGGCGTTGCCACTGGCCGCCGGAGAGCTCGCCGCCGTGGTCGTATTGGCGTGAGAGCACAGTGTCCCAGCCTTCCGCCAGCGCTTCGATTGCACCGCGTATGCCCGCTCGCTCCGCGACTTGCTCGAGCGCGGCTCGGTCAGGATCCGCGTGTGCGGCTCCGAACGAGATGTTGTCGGCCGCGCTCAGCTCGTAGTGCACGAAGTCCTGGAAGATCACACCGATCCGCGACCGCCACTCGCACAGGTCGAGCGCGTCGAGATCAGTTCCGTCGACGGTGATCCGGCCGCTTGTCGGTTCGTAGAGGCCGCATAGCAACTTGACGAGCGTGGTCTTGCCGGCGCCGTTGAGACCGACCAGCGCGAGCGACTCACCGGCAGGGATGACGAGGTCGAGACCGTCGAGGACCGAGATGTCGGATCCGGGGTAGGAGAAGGCGACGTCTTCGAATCGGATCTCTCGAGCAGGCATCGCGGACACGCTCGCGACTCCGGAGGAACGATGCGCAGCCTGCGACGCTTCGATCACCTCACGGGCCGACCGCAGCGCGGCTTGCCCGGGCGCCGTCGCGAAGTCGTCACCGGTCGGGGCGATCAACTGCGCCGCCGAGAACTCGGCCTGCAGAACTGCCGCGACCAGTCCGAGACCGACGTCGCCGTGTATCGCGGACCGGGCCAGGAGCACGAAGGTCAACGCGTAGCCGGCGCCGAGCAACGCGAGCTCGCCGTTCGCGCTGCGCCGGAGTTGGGCCCGGATGGCAAATGGCGCCGCGACCGCGCCGTCCCACAACTGACGGGCTCGGACGCACAACCAGTCGAGCAGCCCGAACACCGCGTACTTCTTGCGCGCCCGCGGGTAGAACCGCCAGGTCGACGGTGTAGGTCATCTCGCGCAGGTCGGCGCCGCTGCTCATCGAGCGCGTTGGCCAGCTCCCCGAACACGCGGTGCCAACGCCGCCGATCGCGACGATGATCGCCCCGACGACAATCGCCAACCACCAAGAGAACCAAGCGACGACGGCCAGCGCGGTAATCGTCTGCAGGTACCGGCCGAGGATCCCCCATGCCGCGACCGACGCGGCGCCGGCCGAGCCGAACAGGCTGCCTTTTATGGTGTTCAGCCGGTCGAGCAGCGATGCGTCCTCGATGTGCGCAATCCCTGCCGGGAGCTCGAGCGCTTCGAGCACCTCGAAACGCATCGCCGCGTCGATCTGCCGGCCGGCCAGCAGTCGGACCGCGTCCGAGATCGGCGCCAGCAGCTGGCCGGCGAACAGCAGCACCGCCACGACGCCGAGCGCCATCAACATCCCGCGACCCGGCGCCGAGCCCAGGCCCTCGTTGACCGCCGCCGGTACTCGATTGACCAACACGCCGGTCGCGACCGCGAACATCGCGGGAAGGACCGCGGTCGCCGAGATCGCAACGACCAGGGCGAGTCGAGACGTGAACTTGGCCCACCGCGAGCAGGCGCAGCAGGTCAGCCCTCGCTCGCACCCGCTCGAGGTCGACCCTCATGCAACCCCCAGACGTGACGGACCCGCAGAAACATACATGTACCATGTATGTAGTTGGAAGGGATTTCGATGACCCAGCGACGGAGCAATCCCGACCGCTCGCGCGCCACCCAGGAAAGGCTCGTCTCGGCGGCGCGCAGGCTGTTCGAAGCGCAGAGCTATGCGGAGACATCGATCGACGAGATCGCTCGCGCCGCGGGTGTGACGAGGGGCGCGATCTACCACCACTTCGGGGGGAAGCAGCAACTCTTCAAGGCGGTGATCGAAGACATTCAAGACGAGCTGGCTGACCACGTCGACCGCAACGCGGAGAAGCACGATGACCCGTGGGATGCGTTCGTCGCCGGTTGGATTTCGTTCCTCGAGGAGGCGCCGACCGCGGGGATCGGCCGCGTGTTGATGCTCGAGGGTCCCGCCGTCATTGGCTACCGCGACTGGCAGGCAATAGACGACGCGCACTTCCACGAAACGGTGACCTACGCCATCGAGTCGTTGATGAGCCTCGGTGCCCTTTCGGTCCAGCGCGTTGAACCGGTCGTCCGAGTTCTCCTCGCGATCTCCAACACGCTCGGCACGCTCATCGCCGGCTCCGACGAACCAGAGGCAACTCGCCGAGCCGTTGCACCGGTGTGGACACAACTCCTCAGTGGGCTCCGCACGACACCCGGGAAAACATCGGACTAACCAGCGGCCTCGCACACTGCGCGGCGCGTCGTCCTGCATCGCATGACCTTCACGCGTCGATAACTGATCCTGCGGACGTGACCATATGTGCTAGCATATGGTCCGTGGCGAGAAGAGAAGTGCTCGTGCAACTCGACGACGAGCTGGTCGAGCGCCTGGATCGGCTGGCCGACCAGCAGGGAACGAGCCGATCGGATCTTCTGCGGCGCGGTGCGGCCGCGGTGCTGGAGGCTTCCGAGTTGGCTGCGGCCGACCGCGAGCTCCAGGAGTCCTACCGGCGGACCCCCCAAGACCCTGCCGTCGTTGCTGCCGCCACTCGCCTTGCCGCGCACACCGTGCCCGAGTGGTAGCCCGCGGCGACGTTGTCTGGGCCGATCTCGGTCCGCCGGCCGGTCGGCGCCCCGTATGTGTGCTCACGCGCGACGCGGCAATAGCAGTACTCACCGCGATCACCTGCGCGCCGATCACGCGAACCATCCGCGGGATCCGCTCCGAGGTCGAGGTCGGCACGGCAGAGGGTTTGCCGGTGCCGAGTGTCATCAGTTGCGACAACTTGATCACGATCCCGCTTGCGTCACTCGACGACCGGCCCGTCGGCCATCTCGACCTACATGTCCGCGCCGAACTCGACCGAGCACTGCGCTACGCGCTCGACATCGAATACTGAGCGCGGCGCGCGTGTGCATCGCGCGTGGTGCCGCGAATGGTGCCGTTCGTTGCCGGACTGGGCGGGACAGGACGGGAGTGGACGTCACGAACGTCTCGCATATCGGCTGTGAGCGGCGGGGCGATTCGTTTCGTCTCGAGAGCGACGCGCCGGTATCTCGAGACTGGTGTCGATCGGCACCGCACAAATGCGCGCTATCCGTCGGCCGTGGACTCGGCCGGCTATGGGATCACCCGCCGGCGACAGAATTCCGGCCGGGCTGTCCATCTCCGGCCCGCTGGTTCGTCTAGCTGGCAACATCCCGGCACACGAGGAGACCACCGATGCAATACATGCTCTTGATCCACCAGGGCACGACGCCGACTCCGCTCGATCCCGAGGCGTGGGCGACGTTGACCCAAGCCGAACAGCAGGAGATCTACGCCGCGTACCGCGAGATCAACGAGACGCCCGGCGTCACCCCCGGCCAGGGTCTGCAACCGCCGGAAACGGCGACGACCGTGAAGGTCAACGGCGGGGCAACCGTCACGACCGACGGGCCGTTCGTCGACACCAAGGAGTCGATCAACGGCTATCTCATCTACGAGGCCGAGGATCTCGACGCTGCGATCGCGCTGGCGGCGAAGATCCCCGCCGCCCGCTTCGGCGGTGCAGTCGAGATCCGACCGATCATGCAGTGGTGAGCGTCGTCGAGCAGGCCTTCCGCGACCACTGGGGCACCGTGGTCGCGTCCCTGGTGAGCTTCCTCGGCGATTTCGATCTCGCCGAGGAAGCTGCGCAGGACGCGTTCGCGACCGCGGCCGTCCGCTGGCCGGCGGACGGCGTGCCGGCGAACCCGCGTGCGTGGCTCGTGACGACCGCACGAAACCGTGCGATCGATCGGGTACGCCGCGAGCGTCGGTACAAGGCGAAGGTCGCCGTGCTCGAGGCCGACGCGCGCCGCGGAGGAGAGGAGGTGGAATCGACGATGATCCCCGACGAGCGACTCGAGCTGATCTTCACCTGCTGTCACCCCGCCCTCGCGCTCGACGCGCAGGTGGCGCTGACCCTGCGGACGCTCGGTGGGCTGAGCACCGCGCAGATCGCGCGCGCGTTCTTGGTGCCGGAGCCGACGATGGCCAAGCGCCTGGTCCGCGCCAAGCACAAGATCACGGCCGCGGGCATCCCGTTCCGTGTCCCGCCGAGTGAGGCGCTGGCGGAGCGACTCGCGGCGGTCCTGGCCGTCGTCTACCTGATCTTCAACGAGGGGTACAGCCGTCGGACCGAGCTCGGCGCGGAGGCGATCTGGCTCGGGCGGGCGCTCACCGAGCTCTTGCCTGATCAACCCGAGGTGCACGGCCTCTACGCCATGATGCTCGTGCACGACTCGCGCCGTGCCGCGCGCGTGCGTGACGGCCGGCTCGTGCTCCTCGACGAGCAGGACCGTTCGGATTGGGACATCGCCCAGGTCGAGGACGCGCGCGCCGCGTTCGCGTGTGCGCAGGCGCTCGGCGGCGACGGCCCATACGTCGTGCAAGCGGCGATCGCGCTCGCCCACGCGCGGCAACCGCGCGACTGGACCCATATCGCGGTGCTGTACGGACGGCTCGCGCAGCTCACCGGGTCGCCGGTCGTCGAGCTGAACCGCGCGGTCGCGATCGCCGAAGCCGAGGGGGCCGCGGCCGGGCTCGAGCTCACGGACCGCCTCGCGCTCGATGACTATCCCTACTTTCACACGACCCGCGGCGAGCTGTTCGCACGGGTCGGACGCGACCACGAGGCGGCCGCCGCGTACCGGCGGGCACTCGAATTGCTCGACGACGACCAGGAGCGGGCGCGGGCCGCGCACCGTCTGGCGGAGCTGACCGGCTCCGTCGACGGATCCACCCGACCAACTACCGACAAGACCCGACTTTCCGGAGGCTGAGATGCTCGGTCGCAAGACGTACACGCCCGCGGAGATCGCCGATGCCCGGACCCTCGTCGACGATCAGGTGAAGGCCTGGCGCGCGGTCGCGAAGTCAGCGGACGCCAAGGCTTGTGCTCGCTTCGAGGCGCAGTACTTCAACATGTTGCTCCTGGCGATGGACCGGCCCTTCGTGCATCGCGTGCGCGCGGTCTCGGGCAAGGACGGCAACGCGCTGAACGAAGTCGAGGTGCTCTGTGAGTCGCTGATGCTCCACCAAGGCGTGCTCACCGAGAAGAGCCCAATCCAACTGGTTCCGGACCAATCAGTCACCGGACTCGCGCTGGGTGAGCGCATCGCGCTGAACGCGGATCAGTTCACGCGCGTCGCCGAAGCCTTCTTGGCCGAGCTGGACGCTCGCTTCCGTGAGTGAGCATCTCACGGCCATCCGCTTCAACGTCGTGTCGTCATGAGTCATAACTCATAAGGAGGCATCGTGACAACAAAGGTCAAGACATCGGCCACCGCAGCCCGACCCGGCTCGAGTGTCGGGCGCGGAACTGCGCTGGGAGTGGGACTCGCGCTCGGCGGCACCATCACGGCATTCGCGGTGGGCAACCTGGGTGCACCGATCAGGGTCGTCACCGGATGGGACCGGGGCGGTGCGGATCTACGACTGCGCGAGGTGGTCATCACCGCGTCGGTCGCAGTGGCGCTCGCGGGTCTGCTGTTGTCGATGCTCGAACGTCGCCGTTTCGATGCATGGCGCGTGTGGGAACCCGTTGTTGCGGTCGCCGCAGTCGTCTCGGCGGTCCCGCTCCTGCGCTTGCCCGTCGACGCCGGTTCGAAGGTCGGTCTCGTGGTGATGCACCTCCTCACCGGCGCGGCGGCAATTGCCGGCCAGCGTGCCGCGCGAGGTGCTCGTATCGCGTACCCCAAGCCCGGCGCGACCGCGAGCGCCGGCAACCGGACCCGGCCTACCGAGCGCGCGCTGTCGTGACCGACGCCACGTACGAGATCCACCCGATCGGCGTGGTCGAGTCGCCGATCACCGAGGTTTCCGGAGCGCCGGCCCAGGGCGACGAGGGCGCACCCGACGCGTACCTCGTCCTCCGTCCGGAGATGCAGTCCGCACTGCGCGACCTCGAACCCGGCACACGTGTCATCGTGCTGACCTGGCTCGATCGCGCCGACCGCTCCGTCCTCGAGCTTCATCCCCGCGGCGACGAACGCCGACCGATGCAGGGAGTGTTCAACACCCGTTCGCCGGACCGACCGAATCCGATCGGCCTGCACGAAGTCGAGATTGTCGCGATCGCCGGGACTCGACTCCGCGTCCGCAGCCTCGAGGCGATCGATGGAACACCCGTCGTGGACATCAAGCCGATACTGGAGCCGCGCGGACATCGTTGATGGCGCAGACGCAGGGTAGATGTCGTGAGTCACGGTGCACGAGTAGCGCCGCTCGTCTCGTTGCTCGCCGTCGTGCACTCGGGGCAGGATCATCCAGTGGCCGCGTACCTGCGCCACTTTCACCTCGTGTCAGTCGTGGGCTCGGCGCCGGTGGTAGAGGCGCATCGCCCAGAGGTACGAGAGCACGCCGATGAACACGATCCACGCGATCGCGCCCATGGCGTTCATGCCGATGTGCGTTCCCGTCAGCAGGCCGCGCACCGTTTCGGTGACGGGCGTGAAGGGTTGGTACTGCGCGAACTGCCGCAGCCCGGCCGGCATGCTGGAACTGGGGACGAAGCCGCTGCCGAGGAAGGGCAGCAGGGTGAGGAACATCGGAGTATTGCTCGCGGTCTCGACGCTCCTGGCCGCGAGCCCGAGCGCGGTCGCCAGCCACACCAGAGCCAACGCGAACGCAGCGAGGATGCCGATCGCACCGAGCCACTCGATCGGGTTGGCCGTGGGCCGCAAGCCCAGCGTGATGGCGACGGCCAGCACGATCGCAAGGCTGACGAGCGTCTGGATCATTGCGGCGAGCACGTGGCCGGTGAGGACGGCCGAGCGCGCGATCGCCATGGTTCGGAACCGATCGATGATGCCGCCGTTCATGTCCATAGCGACCACGATCGCGGTGCCTTGCACTGCGGCAGCAACGGTCATGAGCAAGATGCCGGGTGCGACGTAGTTGAGGTAACCCCGCCGACCGGCGGCACCACCCGCGAGCGTGGAGCCGAGTCCGGCGCCGAGCTGTCCGCCGAAGACGTAGACGAAGAGCAGGAGGAAGACGATCGGCATACCGACGAGGAGGACGGTCATCGACGGATAGCGCACGAGCCGGCGGAGGTTGCGGCGCAACATCGTCCGTGAATCGGTGATGGTCAAAGCGAGCGCGTTCATGAAGCCGGCTCCTTGTTGCCCGTGGCGTGGCCGGTGACCGCGAAGAACACGTCGTCCAGGTCGGGCATATGTATCGAGAGATGTTCGACGTCGATGTGCGCGTCGTCGAGCCGTGCGAGCAGGCGCCGGAGCTCCGTGACGCTGCCGTCGCTCGGCACCTGCAGGTTGAGCGCGTCCTCCACCGTCGAACTGATATCGAACAGGCGCGCCGCAGCGTGCAGCGCATCTCCGGTCGTGAACTTCAGTTCGACATGGCCGCCCGGAATCCGGCGCTTGAGCTCGTCGGGAGTTCCCTCGACGACGATCCGACCATGATCGAGCACCGCGATGTGATCCGCGAGGTGGTCGGCCTCGTCGAGGTATTGGGTCGTGAGGAAGATGGTCACGCCGCTGGCGACGAGGGCGTGGATGCTCTCCCACACGGTGCGGCGACTGCGCGGGTCGAGGCCGGTTGTCGGCTCGTCGAGGAAGATCACCGTTGGTGAGCCGACGAGCGTCATGGCGAGATCCAGTCGTCGACGCATGCCGCCGGAGTAGGTCGACACCGGCTTGCGCGCCGCGTCCACCAGGTCGAATCGCTCGAGCAGCTCGGAAATCCGGCTTCGGCCGACGTTGCCGAGATGATGGAGGTCGGCCATCAGACGCATGTTCTCCTCGCCGGTGAGCAACTCGTCAACCGCGGCGAACTGGCCCGTCACGCCGATCGCGGCCCGTACTCCGTCCGCGTCGTCGCGCACCTCGTGGCCGGCTACGCGCATCTCGCCGGAGTCGGCCGGAATGAGCGTCGAGAGAATCCGCACGATCGTCGTCTTGCCGGAGCCGTTCGGGCCGAGGAGCGCAAAGACCGTGCCCTCGTCAACGGTGAGATCGACGCCGTCGAGAACCAACGTCGGGCCGAACGACTTGCGCAGACCGGTGGCGACGATGGCGCCTTGACGTGGGTTGTTCATCGATGTCCTCGTCGAGCTGATTCCGCGCCGGGCTTGTGCCCGAGCTTCCCGGCCGCGACGAGCTCGGCGCGGCGTTTTTCCCACTCCTTTTCCATCTTCGGCATCTGTTCCACGAGGAAGTCGGCGAACGCCGACATCTCCAAGAGCACGGCCCGACGGGCCGCCGGCGCGCCGCGAAGGACTTCGAGGCCCTCGCGGGTCAGCTCGCTCAACTCTTCGTATTCCGACGTGTCCATGCCGAGGGACTGCGACGAGGTCATGGCGATTCGGACGCGGTCCATGCGGTCGCCGGCGACCCGGGTGCGTTGGACGACGTGGATGGTCTCCAAGACTTTGACCGCGCCCGCGATCGCGCTCCGACTCGCGAGGAGGGCCTCCGCGAGCTCGCCGATGCTCTGCTCCGGTGGGTCACAGACCGCGAGGTAGCCGAGCAGGCGCCCGACCATGGGCGGGAAGGAGAAGCGGCGCGCATAGAAGCGACCCATGTGGTCGGCGAAGGTGATCTCGGCGTCGGTCGGCATGCGCGCAATATACAGGAATATCAGAGATAACACAAATCTGTGCTATCTACGGAGGCGTGTGCGCTCGAGACCGGACGACGCTGGCGGAGCCGCTTGACGCCTTCATATATCAACATGTATATTTATAGCCGTGGATACGGACGTGTTTCAGATGTTGGCCGATCCAACCCGGCGCACCATTGTCGAGTGCCTTCTCGGCCACGAAAAGTCCGTCGGCGACATCGTGAAGCGCGTCGCGATTCGCCAGTCGGGCGTCTCGCGCCACCTCCACATTCTCGAGAAGGCGGGGTTCGTCAAGGTTCGTCCGGTAGGTACGCGACGCGTGTACTCGTTACGCCCCGAGCGATTCCACGAGTTGGATCGCTGGGTGAGTGGCTACCGCGACCTGTGGGACGCACGCCTCGACCGCTTCGAGACAGCGCTTCGTGAGCAATCGGCGGAGTCGACGCAACGCGGATCGGGAGGCGACCGCAATGACTGAGCGGACGAGATCAGCCAAGCGCACCATCACACTTGAACGCCGCTACCAGGCGACGGTCGACAGTGTCTGGGATCTGTGGACCACGAAATCCGGTATCGAGTCCTGGTGGGGCCCGGACGGATTCGACGTCGACGTCATCAAGCTGGAGCTTCGCCGGAACGGCGAGCTCCAGTACGTCATGCGTGCAACCGCTCCAGATCAGGTGGCGTTCATGGAGGAGGCGGGCATGCCGATCGCAACCACGGTGCTCATCACCTATACCGACGTCGAGCCGAAACGCCGTCTCGCATACAGGTCGCTGACCGACTTCGTTCCCGGGGTTGAACCCTACGAGGTGAACACCGCCGTGGAACTGAACGTCAGCGGCGCGGTCGTGCACATGGTGCTGACCTTCGAGGCCATGCATGACGACGAGTGGACGCAGCGAATGACACAAGGTCACGAAGGACAATTGGCGAAACTCGACGAGCTTCTCGTGCAATAGAGCACGCGGAGTACGAGGATTTCGACGAATCTCTCGTGGGCGCTACCGAGTCCTCCTTGGAACACTCAGAATAGGCCGAAGGGAAAATTGCTCGCATGAAGATGAAACTCGCAGTCGTGCCCCTGCCCGTTACAGACGTCGAGCGTAGCAAGGCGTTTTACGTCGAACGAGTTGGCTTTCATCTGGATCACGATATTCAGCCTGGCAACGGATTGAGAATAATCCAACTGACGCCGCCGGGCTCGGCATGCTCGATCGTCATTGGTACGGGAATGGGCCACGATGTCAAAGATGGCACCGTGAAGAATCTGCATCTTGTTGTGGATGACATTTCTGCCGCACGCGATCTTCAGGCAAGCCGCGGCGTTGAGATCAGTGACATCAATGACATGGGCGGTGTGAAATACGCGGTACTTCAGTGATCCCGACGGGAACACTTGGGCGCTGCAAGAAATTGGCTCTACCGCCAAGCCGGATCGTGTGTCGTCCAGATAGTTTCGAGTTCGTGCATGCGCAGCGGCTGGTGTTCACCGATGTCGGGCGGTGCGATGTCGAGCCGTTCGAGATTCCGGACGTGCCGCTCGGGCCGCGTGATGTGGTCGTGCGCAGCCGTGTCTCGTTGATCAGTCCCGGTACGGAGCTCGCCATCTTCACGCGAGGGCCGGGTCGGCGATGTGACGCCGGTGCCTTCGGCCGGCAACCGGCAGCCACTTGCGTTGCGCTGCGGGCGGCGTAGTGTCGTCCCCGTCCGCCGGATTCTGTGGCGACGGGCAACCGGGGGGAGAACACGATGCGATTCCGCGTTCGTGACAGCCGTCGTGTCGGGGTACTCGCGGCGCTCGTGAGTGTCGCGGGGCTCGTAGGGGCGGCCGGCAGCATGAGCCCGGCCGGGGCGGCCACGACCTTCAAGAGCGTGCAGTGTCACGGCTCAATCAACGGCACGCCGCTGCCTGATTCGGCCATCACTCCGATGGACGTCACCGTCGATGTGGTCGCGCCGTCGCTGGTGGCGACCGGGTCACAGTTCACCGTGACGATCAAGGGAAGGACGGCGACGCTGCCCGCGACGCAGGGGAGTTTCACGATCAACAGCTTCACGAATCTCTCGACCACGTTTCGCATCGACGGCGCGACGTTCGCCAGCGGAAGCGCGGCCGCGAGTGGAAGCGCGACCATCGATGGCACGCCGATCGTGGGCTCGCTCACACTGACGTCGAACACGATCAAGACCGCGACGGCCGGCCCGATCCATCCGGGCACGCTGGTGACGCCCGATATCACGGTGAAGGTCACCGCGGGCGCGGTCGGAACCGCGATAACGATGCACGCGGTCGAGCTCACGACCACAGCCAATCTGACTGTCGGTACGGCTCCGCTCGACTGCCCGCTTCCCAACCGCGCGGTCACCACGACGAACGTCGCCGCATCCTGCGCCGCGCATGACGGCTATTGGCTAGTGGGCCGGGACGGTGGCCTCTTCCCGTTCGGCGCGGCGCAGTTCTACGGATCGACCGGCGGCCGTCATCTGCGCGAACCGGTTGTCGGCATGGCATCCGCGGCGGCGGGGGCGGGCTATTGGTTCGCGGCGTCCGACGGAGGCGTCTTCGCCTTCGGTCCGGCCGCGACGTTCTACGGCTCGATGGGCGGCACGCACCTCGACCGTCCCGTGGTCGCGATGACCGCGACGCCGTCGGGGAAGGGGTACTGGCTCACTGGCAGTGACGGCGGGGTGTTCAGCTTCGGCGACGCGCAGTTCTACGGCTCGATGGGCGGGAGGCACCTCGACCATGCGGTCGTCGCGATGACCGCGACGCCGTCGGGGAAGGGGTACTGGCTCACTGGCAGTGACGGCGGGGTGTTCAGCTTCGGCGACGCGAACTTCTACGGCTCGATGGGGGGGAGGCACCTCGACCATGCGGTCGTCGCGATGACCGCGACGCCGTCGGGGAAGGGGTACTGGCTCGCGGCCGGCGGCGGCGGAGTCTTCGGCTTCGGGGACGCAAGCTTCTTCGGGTCCGTCGGTTCCCGCGGGCTCACCGGGCCTGCGGTCGGAGTGCACAACACCATCACGGGCGGCTATCGCGTCGCCGGTGCAGACGGCAACGTCTACGCCTTCAACGCCCCCAACTGCGGGAGCTTGGCCGGCCAACACCTCGCGGCGCCGATCGCCGCGATCGAAGCCGTAGACCAACGCGCTTGACGCCAGATCCGTCGTCGTCGTGGTCAGGCGGCTTCGGCGGCGCCTGAGTGCGGCCGGGTGTGCTCACAGGAGCGGCTTCACGCGATGAGGTCGTGAGACTCGAACAGCTTCGAAGTCAGGACCGCGAGCACGACTGCGACGCCGGCGAGCGCGGCGAGTGCGGCAGGCGCAAGCCCCTTGGCGAGCTGATCGTTGCCGACGGCGTAGTAGAAGAGCGACAGGTACTTTGCCGGGTCGAGCCAGGAGACGACGGGCGCCATCGAGCTCACGAGATACGACGCGGCGGCGACTGTCGACGAGATCCCGAGTGCGAGGCCGCGATTGCCGGTCGCGGCTCCGACTGTCATTGCGAGCAGCCCGAAGTCGACGCCGAGCAGCATCACCGCGAAGGTTGCCGTGATCGCGTTCCAGGTGCCGAGGTGGAGGTCGAACCAGCGGGCCGTCATCACGACGAGGAACGTGATCGTGCACAACACGAACGCCTGGACCGACAGGGCGGCGATCTTCTCTCCGACCACGCGCCGGCGCGAGAACGGTGCCGAGAGAACGAGCTCGAGGTGACCATCCTTCTCCTGACCGGCGATGCACGCGGCGCCGTAACCGATCGTGAGCAACAGGACGATCAACGGGAAGAAGTTCGTGTACGCGTTGGCGTTCATCCATCCGGTTGGCGACGTCAACGAACCGCTGATCCCGAACAGGGCGGACAAGCCCGAGTTGTTCGCCATCAGCTTGTCGAGATCGGTCGAGCCCTTGAACGCCGGATAGAGGGCGACTATCACAAAGGTGTACAACGCCATCCCGATCGTGTACCCGACGATGCTCTTCCGGCGGAACGAGACATCCAGCGTCGTGATCTCGAGGTTCACGACGTCGGCTCGCCCTCACTGTTGCGGTAGTACGCAAGGAAGAGCTCGTCGAGGTCTGCGTGGTGCGCCGTGAGGTCGACGACATCTTGTTCGATCGCCGCCTCCAGGACGGGGCGGATCTCGCCGCGCACGTGCAGGTCGAGATCGCGGCCGTGGGCCTCGACTCGGGTGACGCTCGCCAGCCTCCGGAACGGCTCGGGGTCGGCCGCGTTCGCGAACTGCAGGGACATCACCCGCGGGGCCCGTGCGCGCAGCGAGTCGACCGTGTCGGTCACCACCAGGCGTCCCTCGCGGATGATCGCGACCCGATCGGCCACACGTTGCACCTCGGCCAGCGAGTGTGACGACAACAAGACGGTCCGGCCGGCCTCGACCGTGTCGCGCACGAGCCGCTCGAACTCCGCTTGCATCAACGGGTCGAGGCCCGCAGTCGGTTCATCGAGCACGAGCAACTCCGGCTCGCACATGAATGCCAACAACAGGCCGATCTTCTGGCGATTGCCTTTCGACAGCTCCTTGACCGGCCGATCCATCGTCATCTCGAACCGATCCACGAGCGACTCGGTCACAGACGCTTCGTAGCCGCCGCGCGCACGGCCGAACCACTCGAGGTGCTGACCTCCGGTCATCTGATCGAACAGACGAAGCTCACCGGGGAGATAGCCGACACGCTCGCGAATCTGCACGCTCTCGCGGCGGCTGTCGAAACCCAAGACCTGAGCCGTACCGGTCGTCGGGCGTTGAAAGTCGAGAAGAGTACGGATCGTCGTCGACTTCCCCGCCCCGTTCGGACCGAGGAACCCGAGGACCTCGCCCGTCTTCACCACCAGATCGAGCGCCTCGACGCCGCGCGCGTTGCCGTACCGCTTCGTCAACTCATGCGTCTCGACTGCTGCACCCATCGCAAGTCACCACCATCGATCCGAACTCCGCCGGGTCCAGTCTTCCAGAGGCGCCGCGCGTCCGTTCTCGCCGCCTGTCAACGTTCACGTCGGGTTGACAGTCAAGTGCCGAGGAGCCGGATCAGCGCGGCGAGACCTTCGGGCGATCCGGGCCAGTGGTCGTGCAGTTTGCCTGGTCCGACGCGGCGGACGACGTGGCGGAGCACGAACGAGGTGATGATCGCGTCATCGGCGTAGCCGATGACCGGCACGAAGTCGGGCACGAGATCGAGGGGAGATGCGAGGTAGACGAGCAGCACCCAGACCAGCCATCGAGTACGTCGCGGGATCGTGCGATCGACAGCCAGCCGCTTGACGAGTCGCAATGTGTCCGGAAGGAGCCGCATCGCATCGCGGAGGGAGGTGCCAGCCGGACGCGCGAAGAGCACGAACGCGACGAACGCAAGCCATAGGGCGACAAGTGAAGCGGCGACAATGACGATCGTTCGAACCATCGGGTCCAGTTCACCACCCGGTGGTTTCCCGGCGGCGCGTACGCCGATGCTCGTCGTGGGGCGCCGTCGGCGCGAACCTCAACTCGCTATTGCCGTCCCATCGCCGATCGTCCCTCGGCCGCGGCGACGTCGCGGTCCTGGCGGCGGGACGTGCTCACCAGCTGGATGTCGACGGCCCGGAGCTCCCCTTCGAAGGGGAAGTCGGTGTCGTAACGGTCGCTCACCGGCATTCCGTGGTCGTAGCCCACGCTGCTGCCCACGCTCGAGATGACCCGCATGGCGAAGGGGATGTCGGCCGACCCCACCGGATCGTCGTCGACGACGAGGGTGGCCGTGGCGCCGTTGCCGATGCGACGGAACCGCAACCCGAGCACGCAGGGTCCGGTCGGCAGTGTGTCGTCCGACTCGACCACGGTGTGGTCGCCGAACGCGTTGTAGTCGAAGACCAGGCGGTCGTCCTGCACGAACAGGGACAGCCCGGCGTTGCCGTTGCCGAGCGCGTACAGCACCCCGCCTTCACCGACCGCCCGCTCGACCGTGGCGTCGAGGTCCCAGCTGCGACCGCCGATGGCGGCCGATGTCTGACCCGGGAGGTACGACATCGGCGGACGGTAGGTGTAGCGCCGGTCGGGACGATGGGGGGTGTGCTCGGCGAACCGGGAGCGGAACAGCTCGATCATGCGGTCGTCCAGGGGCAGCACGCCGTAGGCCTCGGCTTCCTCCCACCACCGTTCGACGAGAGCCACCAGCCGATCGGGCTGCTCGGCGGCGAGGTCGTGGCACTCCGAGGGATCGTTTCGTAGGTCGTAGAGCTCCCACACGTCGTCGACGAACGGGGTGCCCTCCTCGTGACGTGTGACCGCCTTCCAGCCGTCGACGTACAT
Source organism: uncultured Actinomycetes bacterium (assembly GCA_963761055.1). Taxonomy (GTDB): domain Bacteria; phylum Actinomycetota; class Acidimicrobiia; order IMCC26256; family PALSA-610; genus PALSA-610. The sequence goes on from CAVXFO010000004.1 coordinate 239,750, forward strand.
CGCCCGATGGCCCATCATCTCGAAGTACTGCACGGTGTGCCGGCTGGGGGCGCCCGCCGAGGCGGGATCGAAGGTGTAGGCCATCGACGTGCCGGTGATCGGCAGCTGCGGGACCCCCCGGTAGCTCACGGGAGCCTCGACCCCGGCCAGCTCGTAGATCGTGGGGGCGATGTCGGTGACGTAGTGGAACTGGTGGCGGAGCCCGCCGGCGTCGTCGATCCCGTTCGGCCAATGCACGATGCACGGCACGTGGACCCCACCCTCATGGGTGTTCGACTTGTACCAGCGGAACGGTGTGTTGCCCGCCTGGGCCCACCCCCACGGGTAGTTGGCATGGCTGCGCGGCCCACCGATGTCGTCGAGACGGTCCAACACCGCCTCCGGCGTCTCGAACACGAAGTTGAAGAACTTCATCTCGTGCAGCACGCCGAACGGTCCGCCTTCGCGGCTGGCGCCGTTGTCGGAGAGCAAGACGATGACGGTGTCGTCGAGCAGGTCCATCCGATCGAGGCCGTCGACGAGCCGGCCGATCTGGTCGTCGGTGTGCTCGAGGAACGCGGCGAACGCCTCCTGGAGTCGGGCGGCCAGGCGCCGCTGCGCGTCGGGGAGCTCGTCCCACGGCTCGACCCCGGGGTTTCGGGGCGCGAGGTCGGTCGCGGGCGGGATCACGCCCAGCTCCTGCTGGCGGGCGAACCAGCGTCGGCGCGCCTCGTCCCAACCGTCGTCGTAGCGGCCCCGGTGGCGGGCGACGTACTCGGCGGGCGCCTGATGGGGTGCGTGGGTGGCGCCCAGGGCCAGGTAGGTGAAGAACGGCCGATCATGTCGGATCGACACCGAGTCGTTGACGAACTCGAGGGTCTTGTCGACCAGGTCCTCGGTGAGGTGGTAGCCCTCATCCGGGGTACGGGGCGGGTCGATCCCGTGGTTGTCGTAGGTGAGGTCGGGTGTGAACTGATCGGTCTCACCGTCGAGGAAGCCGTAGAAGCGGTCGAAGCCGCGTTGCAACGGCCAGTTGTCGTACGGCCCGGCCGCGGAGGCCTCGTCCATCGGGCACAGGTGCCACTTGCCCACCATGAAGGTGGCGTAGCCGGCGCCGCGGAGCACTTCGGCCATCGTGGCGGCCTCGTCGGTGATGCGGCCCCGCATATGGGGGAAGCCGGTGTTGAAGTTGGAAATCGCCCGCATACCGACGGTGTGGTGGTTTCGGCCGGTGAGGAGCACGGCGCGCGTCGGCGAGCACAGCGGCGTGACGTGGAAGTTGCTGTAGCGGATCCCGCGTGTCGCCAGGCGGTCGACGTTCGGGGTGGGGAGATCGGACCCGTAACAGCCGAAGTGGGAGAACCCGAGGTCATCGAAGAGGATCACGATGACGTTCGGCGCGTGCTCACCGGGATGAGCCGGCTCGGGCCACCACGGCTCGGACTCCGCGACCGTGCGCCCGATGGCGCCGCCGAAGCCGGCGGTGTGCTCGACGGCTGCGTCCGTTTTCTCCAACCCGATCACCTTCTCGAACTCGCCGTCGGGAGCAGGGGCATTGTGTCTTGCTCATCCTGGCCGAGGAGCTGGTTCCGTCCCACTCCGCGGGACCGACTGGGCTGCTCTTCGCCGTGCAGTTCGTACAGTTCCACTACGGGTCCTCTCGCGCGCCGACGAGGCGGGACGAATCCGACGGACCCCGGAGGAGCAGGATCGTGGCGCACGAGGTGTTCACGAGGATCGAAGCGGTGGGCCAGGAGCTCGCGGATCGGTCACCGGCCGCCGACGAGCTCGGGCGGTTGCCCGACGACGTCGCCAAGCACCTGAAGGACATCGGCATCGTCCGGATGCTCCAGCCGACCGACTTCGGCGGCTACGCGGCCGACCCCGCGACTTCCTGGCCGCGGTGATGGAGGTGGGCCACTCCTGCCCATCGGCCGGATGGGTGTCCGGGGTGGTCGGCGTCCATCCCTGGGAGCTCGCCCTCAACGACGAGCGGCTCCAGGCGGAGGTGTGGGGCGCGGATCCCGATACGTGGGTGGCCTCGCCCTACGCGCCGATGGGTACCGCGGTGCCCGTCGACGGCGGCTACACGGTAGACGGCCGGTGGAACTTCTCCTCCGGGACCGACCTGTGCGACTGGGTCGTGCTCGGCGCCCTGGTCTCCGGGGGCGGCACCGGTGGTGTGCCGTTCATGGTCCACGTGATGTTGCCGCGGGCCGACTACGAGATCGACCCCGACTCGTGGAAGGTCATGGGGCTCGAGGGCAGCGGCAGCAAGGACGTGATCGTGCGCGGCGCCTTCGTCCCTTCCTACCGCGCCATCGACGCGGCGAAGGTGATGGACGGTCGGGCGGCGGCCGAGGCCGGTCGGCCCGAGCCCCTCTACCGCATGCCGTGGTCGACGATCTTCCCGTGCTCGGTCGCCGCCGGCCTGCTCGGGATCGCCGAGGGTGTCCTCGCGCACGCCCTCGAGTACCAGTCCGGCCGCGTGAACGCGATCGGTGTCGCGCAGGTGAGCGACCCTCACTCGCGCCGGACGCTCGGTGAGGCGGCCGCCGACCTGCGCGGGGCGCGTGTCCAGCTGCTCTACGACGTCGGTGAGCTCTATGAGTCGATCGCGGCCGGGCACGACGTGACCCTCGCCGAGCGGGTCGCTCTCCGGCGCGACCAGGTGCGGGTCGCCTGGCGAGCCGTGGACGCGGCCGACCGGGCCTTCACCTGCTGCGGGGGCAACGCGGTCCGGCTCGGCAACCCCGTCCAGCGGTTCTGGCGCTCGATGCACACGGGCATGAACCATGCCGTGTTCGTCCCCGGCCCGGTGTACGACGACGCCGCCGGGATGCTCATGGGCGAGGATCCGAAGGGCCCCGCCGCCGTCACCTTCTGACCGCGCGGCAGAGAGGACCTCGAATGGCCACCACCGATCTCACCGCGGACGGAACGAGCAGGACCCTCGCCACCCCCGACGGCGAGTTGCATTTCCACGAGGCCGGCGCCGGCCCTCCGCTGCTGCTCCTCCACGGTTCCGGGCCGGGGGTGAGCGGCTGGGCCAACTTCAGCGGCAACCTCGCGCTCTTCGCCGAGCACTTCCGAACCCTCGTGCTCGACCTGCCCGGCTTCGCCAAGAGCCACCCGGTGAAGGGGAGCCCGGTCCTGCACGCCCCGGGCGCGGTGCTGGCGTTCCTCGACGGGCTCGGCATCGATCGGCTGGCGATGCTGGGCAACTCGCTCGGGGGTGGCGTGGTGGCCGGCCTCGCGGCGACGAACCCCGAGCGGGTGAGCCGGCTCGTGACGCTGGGCGGGGTAGGGGTGCCGTTCTTCAGCCCTCTGCCCCCCGAAGGGATCATCCGGCTCGTCGAGTTCGTGGAGGAGCCCACCCGCGACCGCCTCCTGCAGTGGATGCGCTCCATGGTGTTCGATCCGGCCGTGCTCACCGAGGAGTTCGTGGAGGCCCGCTGGGTGGCGGCGAGCGACCCGGAGGCCCTCGCCTCCATCCGCACGATCTACAGCAGAGAGATGCTCGAGGTGCTCCGGCCGCTGATGCTGGGGAACCCGGCCGCGCTCGGGAACCTCGCCAAGATCCAGGCGCCGACGCTGCTGACGTGGGGCCGCGACGACCGCGTGACACCGCTCGACGGCGCCATCGCGCCGATGCGCCTGATTCCGCGCTGTGAGCTCCACGTGTTCCCCGACTGCGGCCACTGGGCGATGATCGAGCGCAAGGTGGAGTTCGAGAGCGTGGTGCTCTCCTTCTTGCTCCGGGACCACGGGTAGATGACAGGAGCCGACCGGCGATCCGTCCACGAGGCTTGCGCCGAGCGCCTCCTCGACGCGGCCCGGCGTCGACGTCTGTGCCGACCGGTCCGAGAGCTCCTCCCCGACGGTGGTCTCGACGACGGCTACGAGGTCCAGAAGCTCGTGCACGCGCGCGGCTCGGTCGGACGTCGTCGCGTCGGGCGCAAGATCGGCCTCACCTCGACCGCGGTGCAACGACAGATGCAGGTCGACACACCGGACTTCGGGGTGCTGTTCGCCGACATGGCCTACGGCGACTCCGAGCCGATCCCGTTCGATGATCTCCTCCAGCCCCGCGTCGAGGCCGAGGTGGCCTTCGTGCTGGGAGCCGACCTGCCCGACCACGACGTGACCGCGCCGGAGCTGATGCGGTCGATCGAGTTCGTCCTCGCCGCCATCGAGGTGGTCGACAGCCGCATCGCCGACTGGGACATCTCGATCTTCGACACCGTGGCCGACAACGCGTCCTCGGGCCTGTTCGTCACCGCTGGATCGCCCCGCTCCCTGCGCGACATCGACGACCTGCGCCGCGGTCGAGATGACCCTCACCGTCGGTGAAGAAGTGGTGAGCTCGGGAACGGGCGCGGCGTGCCTCGGTCACCCCCTGAACGCTGTCGTGTGGTTGGCGAACGCGGTCGCGGCGCGAGGGGAGCCGCTCCGGGCGGGGGAGCTCGTGCTGTCGGGGAGCCTCGGACCTCTGGTCCCGGTCGCGCCCGGACTGACCTACGACGCACAGTTCCGCGGCCTCGGCTCGGTCCGAGCGATCTTCACCCCGGAGGGGTGATGCCCGGGGTGTGTGCGGTGTCCTCGGCCGTCCCGCTCTCCGGCACGGCCGGGTGCGTCCACTCGACGCGATTGTGATGATCGACGCCGTGAGCGCACTGCCGACTGCCGCCGTCGTGGGATCGGGGAACATCGGCACCGATCTCGTGTACAAGCTCCTGCGGTCCGACGCGCTCGAGCTGAGGTACGTCGTCGGGATCGACCCCGACAGCGAGGGCCTGCGCCGGGCGCAGGACCTCGGCCTCGAGGCGTCGGCCGAGGGCGTGGACTGGCTCCTGTCGAGGGCCGAGCTCCCCGACATCGTCTTCGAGGCCACCTCGGCCCAGGTGCACCACCGCAACGCTCCCCGCTATGCGGAAGCGGGGATCCGGGCCGTCGACCTCACCCCGGCGGCGCTCGGCCCGTATGTGATCCCGCCGGTGAACCTCGACCGCCACGTCGGCGAGCCGAACGTCAACATGGTGACCTGCGGCGGTCAGGCGACCATCCCGATGGTCCACGCCGTGTCCCGGGTGACCCGGGTGGTCTATGCGGAGATCGTGGCCACCGTCGCGTCCCGGTCGGCGGGGCCCGGGACCCGGAACAACATCGACGAGTTCACTCGCACGACCGCGTCTGCGGTCGAGGTACTCGGCGGCGCCGAGCGCGGCAAGGCGATCATCATCCTGAACCCGGCCGAGCCGCCGTTGACCATGAGGGACACCGTCTTTTGCTCGCTCGAGCCGGACGCCGAGGCCGGTGCGGTCGCGGCCTCGATCGAGGCGGTCGTGGCGGAGGTGCAGGAGTACGTCCCCGGCTACCGGCTCCTCTCGCAACCGCAGGTCGAGCGGGACGTGACCCCGGACGGGCGGGGGCGGGTCGCCATCTTCGTCGAGGTCGAGGGGGCCGGCGACTTCCTGCCGCCCTACTCGGGCAACCTCGACATCATGACGGCGGCCGCCGCACGACGTCGGTGACGAGATCGCCCGGTCGCTGATCCCCGGGGAGCGGTGAGATGCCCTATTCCGACGAACTGGACGTGCGGGTCACCGACTCGTCCCTGCGAGACGGCTCCCACGCCAAGGAGCACCGTTTCACCGTTGACGACGTGCGTCGGGTGGTGGACGGGCTGGCCGGCGCCGGTGTCCCCGTCGTCGAGGTCAGCCACGGCGACGGCCTCTCGGGCTCGTCCTACAACTACGGGTTCTCCGCGGTCGACGAGCGGGAGCTCATGCAGAGCGCAGTGGAGGCCGCCGCCGGCCGCTCGCGCATCGCGGCGCTGATGCTGCCGGGTGTCGGGACGATGGACGACATCCGGGCGTGCCGGGACATCGGGGTGTCGGTGGTCCGGATCGCGACGCACTGCACGGAGGCCGACATCGCGCGCCAGCACTTCGCGATTGCCCGAGAGCTCGGACTCGAAACGGTCGGATTCTTGATGATGAGCCACACCCAGCCGCCCGACGTCCTCGCCGCCCAGGCGCGGGTGATGGCCGACGCCGGAAGCCAGTGCGTCTACGTCGTCGACTCCGCCGGCGCGTTGATCCTCGACGAGGTCAGCGACGCGTCTCCGCGCTCGTCACCGAGCTCGGGGCCGACGCGCAGGTCGGGTTCCACGGGCACCAGAACCTCTCGCTCGGGGTGGCCAACACGGTGCTCGCGATCCGTGCCGGAGCCGTCCAGGTCGACGGCTGCACCCGTTCGTTCGGCGCGGGATCGGGCAACACCCCGACCGAGGCGCTGGCGGCTGTCCTCGAACGGCTCGGGATCCGCTCGGGCATCGACCCGTTGAAGATCTTCGACGTCGCCGAGGAGGTGGTTCGCCCGGTGATGGACGCCGAGTGCGTGCTCGACCGCATGAGCTTGATCATGGGCTATGCGGGCGTGTACTCGAGCTTCTTGCGCCACGCGTACCGCGCCGCCGAACGCTACGAGGTCTCCGGCGCGGAGATCCTGCTGCGGTGCGGCAAACGGCGTTTGGTCGGAGGGCAGGAGGATCAGATCATCGACATCGCGCTCGAGCTGAGCCTCGAGCAGACGACCGGCGCGATCGTCGCGTGAACCGGACGAGTGGTACCGTCGCCGGTCGTTCCAGGCCTCCCGGGAGGAAGAGGAACATCGTGCGCGAACCACCGCTCGATGCGCAGTGGGAGCGTTGTCACCCCGAGTCTCCCGCCGAGCTGCCCGAGTCGCCCGCGGGCCGCGAACACGAATCACGCCGGTCGGTGCTGGGGCGGGTCGACTGCATCATCGGTGCGTTCGATCGTGCCGACAGCTCGCTCACGCTGCACGAGCTGACCGAACGGACTGGGCTCCCCAAGTCCACCGTGCACCGTATGGTCGACCAGCTCGTCGGCATCGGGTGGATCGAGCGGGACGTCTCCGGCTTCCGGATCGGGATGCGCCTGTTCGAGATCGGCGGGCTCGCTTCGCGCCGCAGTCGCCTCTCCGATCTCGCCTCCTCGCATCTGCACGCGCTGTCGGTGTCCACCGGGCTTGCCGTGCAGATGGCGATCCTCGATGGCACCGATGTCGTCTACCTCGACCGGATCCCCATGCCGGGCTTCCGCCTCCCCACCCGTCAGGGAGGGCGCCAGCCCGCGTATTGCACTGCGCTCGGCAAGGCGATGCTCGCCTTCGACGACGACGCCGCCGCCGCGGTGCTGAACCAGGAGCTCCCCGGGCGCACGTCCCGAACCCTGACCGAGTCCCGCGACCTCGAGATGGAGCTGGAGCGCATCGCCGAGACCGGACTGGCCTTCGACCACCAGGAGTCGTACGAGGGCTTGGCGTGCGTCGCCGCCCCGATCCGCAGCAGCGGCCGCGCCATCGGCGCGGTGTCGGTCACCGGGCCGGTGGCCCGCATCGATCTCCACGGCGTCGCGCCACTCGTCCGCACCACCGCGGCCGCGATCTGGAACGAGCGCTTCCAGCGGAGGTGACCGCCGCGGTCCCGCTGAGCGGCACCGGTTCCGCGCTCCGGGACGGCACCCCCCGTAGGGTCGGCCTGGTCGCGGCACCAGGAGATTTCCGAGGATGACGAACGGTGACGGGCGGTTCGGCGGCGTGGTCGGTCGGACCGTCGCGGAGTCGACCCCGTGGTGGCCGGCCCCGGTCCGCCCCCGAGTCGGGAGCCCCAACGTCGTGCTGGTCCTGCTCGACGACATGGGCTTCAGCGACGTCGGGCCCTACGGCTCCGAGATCCCGACGCCGACGCTCGATCGGCTCGCGGCCGGCGGCATCAGGTTCACCAACTACCACACCACCCCGCTGTGCTCGCCCTCCCGTGCGGCGCTCCAGACCGGGCTGAACCCGCACCGGGCCGGGTTCGCCGGGGTCGCGAACTTCGACCCCGGCTTCCCGGGGTGGACCATGGAGATCGACCCGTCGGTCGAGACCCTCCCGGAGGCGCTGCGCGCCGCGGGCTACGCGACCTTCGCGGTCGGCAAGTGGCACCTGACCCGCGACAGCGCCCTGCACCCGGCCGCGCCGCGTGATTCGTGGCCCCTCCAGCGCGGGTTCGAGCGCTATTACGGGGTGTTGGAGGGGTGGACCAACCTCCATCAACCCCACTGCCTGGTCCGGGACAACTCGCCGGTCGATGTCGACGAGTACCCCGATGGCTACTACTTCACCGACGACATCACCGACCAGGCGATCAGATACCTGAAAGAACTGCGCGCCCACGACGCGACGCGCCCGTTCTTCCTCTACCTCGCGCACGGCGCGGTTCATGGTCCGCTCCACGCCAAGGCCTCCGATCTCGCCCGCTACCGCGGCCGCTACGACGTCGGTTGGGACGCGGTGCGCGCGGCGCGCTTCGCCCGCCAGCTCGAGCTGGGGCTCTTCCCGGCCGGGACACCGCTTTCGCCCCGCAACCACGAGGCCGGCCACGAGGTGCAGGCCTGGTCGGAGCACACCGACGAGGAGCGGGCCCTCTTCGCGCGGTACATGGAGGTGTACGCGGCGATGGTCGACAACGTCGACCAGAACCTTGCCCGGCTGCTCGACGTCGTCGACACGCTGGGCGACCTGGACGACACGGTGGTCGTCTTCGTCTCCGACAACGGCGCCACCGAGGAAGGCGGTGCCACGGGCTCGCGCAGCTACTACAAGAAGTTCGGCGGGTTCACCGGCATGACCGGGTGGAACCTCGACGTCGAGCGGGATCCCGAGCTGATCGGCGGCCCGCAGGCCTTGGTGCACTACCCGCGCGGCTGGGGGATGGCTTCGAATACCCCGTTCCGGCTCTACAAGTCGACGACCCACGCGGGCGGGGTGCGCGTCCCGTTGGTCGTGTCGTGGCCCTCCGGAATCCCCGCCGGCGACCGTGGCACCCTCCGTCATCAGTACCAGTACGTGACCGACCTGTACCCCACGATCCTCGACCTGATCGGGCTGCCTGCCCGCGAGGGTCGCGACGGTTCGAGCTTCAGCGCCGCCATCTCCGCAGGAGCCTCCGAGAGCACCCACCTCGAGCAGTACTCCGAGTGCTTCGGGAACCGCAGCTTCTACCGGGACGGATGGAAGCTGGTGGCCCTCCACCCGCGGGGCACTGCGTACGACGACCACGAGTGGGAGCTGTACGACATCACCTCCGACCCGACCGAGGTGGTCGACCAGGCTGCGGACCGTCCCGACAAGGTCCGCGAGCTCGCCGACGGGTGGGAGGCGGCCGCGTGGGACAACCAGGTCTTCCCCCTCGACGACGGCACCGGCCTGCTCCAACTGCTCCGCCGGCCCGACGACGAGGCCTTCCACCGCGAGGTCCGCCTCCTGGCGGGCACGCCGGCGCTCGACCGGTACCGGTCGCAGCAGCTGATCGCCTTTCGGGACTTCACCATCGACATCGAGCTCGACCACGGGCTCGACGACCAAGGGGTCCTCGTCGCCCACGGAGACCAGGGCGGCGGCTACTCGATCTACGTGGAGCACGGAGAGCTCCGGTTCGCGTACAACCACTACGGCGACATGTTCCTGCTCGATGCCGGGCGCCTGCCCGCCGGATCTCGCACGGTCAGCGTGCGGGCCGTCGCGGGCGCCGGATTCACCTGGGACTTCGAGGTCGCAGTCGACGGGTCGCCGGTTGCCTCGATGCCCGGCGCGCAGATGCTGCTCGGCTTCGCCCCGTTCCAGGGCATCGACGTGGGGCTCGATCGCCGTTCCCCGGTCGTGTGGAGCGTGTACCAGCGGCACGGGACGTTCCCGTACTCCGGTCGGTTGATCGCGGTCACGTACCGTCCGGGGCCCGCGGCCCCCTACGACCCCCACCATCTGGTCGAGGCGATCCGGGCTGCCGGTCGCGCGGCCCAGTAGCCGCGGCGCGTACGGTCCCGTCATGGATCTGGTCGACAAGGTGGTCGTGGTCACGGGCGGCGGCTCCGGCATCGGGGCGGCGTTGGCGGTGGCGGCGACGGAGGCGGGCGCCCGCCACGTGGTGGTGGCCGATCGCGACGGCGACGCGGCCGAGTCGGTGGCGGGGTCCGTCGGCGGAACTGCGGCAATCCTCGACGTCCGCGACGCGGCCGCGCTGGCGGCTCTGGTGCGCTCGACGGAGTCGGCCCACGGTGAGATCGACCTGTTCTGCTCGAACGCCGGATTCGTCACCCAGGGCGGGGTCGAAGAGCCGGACGAGGTCCTCCAGGCGTTGTGGGAGGTGCACGTCCTGGCCCACGTGCACGCGGCTCGGGCCGTGCTGCCGTCGATGATCGCCCGGGGTCGGGGGTACCTGCTCAACACCGCGTCGGCGGCCGGCCTGCTCACCCAGGTCGGGGCCATGGGCTACACGATCACGAAGCACGCCGCGGTGGCACTCGCCGAGTGGCTCGCCATCACCCACTACCACCACGGGGTCCGGGTGTCGGTCCTGTGCCCGCAGGCGGTGCGGACGAACATCACCGCGAACAGCCCCGATCCCCGCGTGGCGGACCCGTCCGCCGACGGCCCACTCGGGGTGTCGTCCTCGGATGCTGTGCTGGAGGCCGATGACGTGGCCCGGCAGTGCATCGAGGCCGTCGCCGCCGAGCGCTTCTGGGTGCTCCCGCACCCCGAGGTGGCCGGATACGTGGTGCAGAAAGCCGGCGACATCGACCGGTGGCTGGCGGGGATGCGCGGCTACCAGGCCCGTCTCTACGGCGACCGCCCGCTCCCCGGCGACGGGCTGGTGTCCGAAGCGTGACCCGCACGACCGAACTGGAGAACCCATGGACATCCACGCACTCGGCTACCTGAGGTTGGAGGCGACCGACCTCGATGCGTGGGAGCGGTTCCTCGGGGCCGGCCTCGACATGGAGGTCGTCCGCGACGGCGACTCCGAGTTGCGAGTGCGCGTCGACGAACGTGCCGCCCGGCTCGTCGTCACGGCCTCCAAGGTGGACCGGCTCGCGGCGGTCGGTTGGGAGGCGTCCGGCCTGCGCGCGCTGGCGCGGGTCACGGCCGCGCTCGAGGGCGCAGGTGTCGCGGTGCGCGGCGCGGCGCCCGAGGAGCTGGCGGACCGACGAGTCGAAGCGCTGGTGCACGTCGACGACCCCGGCGGCACCCACCTGGAGATCTACGCCGGGCCGGCCCTCGACCACCGTCCGTTGGCGCCGAGAGCCGGGACCCGTTTCGTGGCGGGAGACCTCGGGCTCGGACACGTCGTCCTGCCGCAGCCGGAGATGGACGCAGCAATGAGGTTCTACGAGGGGATCCTCGGCTTCCAGCATCGCGACTCCATGCGCCTGCCGGGCGGGATCATCCCCGGGCGCGATCCCGCGCTCGGCGACGCGTGGATCCGGTTCCTCGGCTGCAACCCCCGGCACCACAGCCTCGCCCTGTTCGAGGGACCGGTGCCGAGTGGCATCGTGCACCTCATGGTCGAGGTCGACGATCTCGACGCGGTCGGGCGGGGCCTCGACCGCTGCCGTGGCCTCGAAGTCCCGATCTCGGCGTCGCTCGGACGCCATACCAACGACCACATGCTCTCGTTCTATGTGGGGACGCCCGGCGGGTTCGACGTGGAGTACGGAACGGACGGGCGCCTGGTCGATCCCGTCACCTGGGTCGCGACGGAGATCACCGCGGTGAGCTACTGGGGTCACCGGTGGGGGAGCGCCGGCTGACGACATGCGTCCGCCCCGACACCGACACCGATGCCGTGCGCGGGCGCCAGGTGAAGCCGAGTGCGATGAACTCGGGCAATTCGCCCGGAGCCAAAGCACTTCCAGGTCGCCGTCCCGGTAGCCGATTGATGTTTGTGCCCGAACGCGCGCCTGCTGCCGCAAGTCCCGAACCTCGCTGCCTCTTGATCCGCAACGACGCGGCGCTGATCGTCGCGGCAGAAGGTGCGGTGCGAGAGGTTCTGGGGTGGGACGCCGACGAGCTCGTCGGCCTTGCTTCGACAACGCTCATCCACCCCGAGGATCAGGCGAGCGCGGTCGGCGCCTGGTTCGACATGCTGGGCGATCCCGGCTGCACGAAGACCTGGCGCGGCCGGTACCGCTCCGCAGATGGCGCGTGGCAATGGATCGAGGCCACGAACTCCAACCGGCTGTCCGACGCCCGCGATCCCAAGGTCGTGAGCACGATCGTGCGCGTGACGGTCGACGAGGTCACGATCCAAGAGGAACTGCGCGCCCGTAAGCAGCTCCTCAGCCAACTCTCCGACGCGCTTCCGGTCGGGTTGTTCCAGATCGACGCGGGCCGGCACGTCACCTTCACGAACGACCGGTTGCACGCGATCATCGAAGCGCCACCCGCCGCGACGGCCGACGCCCAGTTCGCGTCGGTACTCGCCGAGGACCGTGAGCGGCTTGATTCCGCGCTCTCGGCGGCGTTGCTGGACCACGCCGTCGACGACATGGAGGTGAGGTTTCTCCTCGCTTCCCAAGATCGTGACGAGACGAGAACGCGAGTGTGTCTCGTCAGCTTGCGATCCTTGACCGACGACACTGGCGCCGTCACGGGCGCGATCGGATGCCTGAGCGACGTGACCGACAGTGTCCGACTCCGACGCGAGTTGCAGCTCCACCGCGAGCCTCGACGCGCTTACCGGCTGTCTGAATCGCGAAGCGACCTTGGAATTGCTCGATCTCCTACTGCAAGAACGGGTCGAGCGCGAGGATGGGATCGCCGTCGCCTACGTCGATTTGGACGACTTCAAGCAGGTCAACGATTGCTACGGGCACGCCGCCGGAGACGCCGTCCTCGTCGCCGCGGTGCAGAGAATGCAGGCCGTGCTTCGTCGCGACGACCGAGTCGGCCGGCTCGGCGGCGACGAGTTCTTGATCGTGTGCCCGATGGTGGACGGCGAGCTCGCCGCCCTCGAGCTCTCCGACCGGCTGCGTGCTTCGCTCCAGGGCACGCTGCGCGTTGGCGAGACCGACATCGAGATCCGCGCGAGCGTCGGACTCGTCTGGACCGACGAAAACGCGTCCGCCGACCAGCTCATCGCCCGAGCTGATCACGCGATGTACCGCTCGAAACCGGCGCGCAGCGCATAGGCGTGTGGCGAGAATGCCTCCCTCGAGCTCGCATGATCGTTGCTCGAGGGAGGCATTCCTACCTCCGAATACGGGGCATCCGGAGGAATGGGTGAACTGGTCGTCTGATCCTGCGGCCGGCATCGTCGGGTGAGGCGACGTGGTCGGTGAGCGGAGCGCTTGCCGCAAGGGTGATCGGTCCTGTCGACAGATCCGCGATCGCCGGGTGACGGTTTCGCAACATCTGCGGGAGGCGAGCACCTCGATGCGGCTATCCCGCCGATCCGGTTGCGTTCGGGGCCGGTGCCGTGATGGCCGCCGGGGGTGGAACGCGTGCCGCGTTGGTAGGTCTCGGCGCAGTGGTCGGCAGCGCGTGCGTGCGGAGCGCAGGCCCCTCGCTCGGCGTGATGACCAGCACCCCGTTGGTAGGGGAGAACTCGAGCTCGGTGAAACGCGTCCAAGTGCCGGTGAGGAGGTGGCGCTCGGGGTCGGCGCCGGTGGCAAGGCGTTGGTAGGTGCTGCGGTGGAGATCGATCAGCCACTGCGACGCGGTCGACCGCAGGACGAGGATGCCCTCGTGGAGGGACGAGGACCACGGGGCAAGCCGTGCTTGGAGTTCCCGCGGCGGTGTGTGACCGGCGAGCATGGCGTCGAGAGCGATGGTCATGTCCGGCTGTCCTTTCCCGACGCGCAGGCGGACGCAGGTGTGCGTTCGACGAGTTCCTCGTGCGCGCTCGAACGAACATTGGCGCTCCGTGGTGCCGGGCGGCGTGCGTGCTTGCGTTCGGCGCGTGTGGCGAGCGCTTGGATCTCGGCGCGGTGCCATCCCGTGATCCGCCGCCGGCCGATGAGTGCGCCGCGTCGAGCCGTCGACGGTCGTCGTGACCTCGACGTTGGTGCGAAACGTTCCGGTCGGGACGAGGCGGAGTGCGTGAGTAACGCGCAGACCGCCGTGTCGCGGGCGGCGGCTTGCCTCGAGACGGAGTCCGTGTCCGTCGGGCGCATATGTGACCCGGCCGGTGAGGCGCAGCGTACCTGTGAGTCGGCGGGGAGCGACGACCGCGACGAGACCGGAAGCGGTGCTCGGCGCGGATACGAACGGGTTCCAACGACTCGGGTCCTTGGTCGGGCCGATCTCGTCGGCCAGTTCGCTGATCGCGATTGCGACCGTGAACCGGCTCGTCAGAGATTCCCGCCGCCGGGCCGGGGGCTTGGTGGCGACCATAGGTGCAGTGTCGACGGCAGATGCGACGGCCGGATGATCTCAACGTTGTGGTTGCGTGACAGTCGAAGGTCGTACGGATCGCGGCGGCGGTCGTTGCAGGTGGGTGCTGGAGTCGCGGGTGTGTGGGCCAGAATGAAGGCATGTCGGCCCGGGTGTTGATCGTCGAGGACGACCGCGACGTACGCGCGATGTTGCGGTTGCTGCTCGAAGACGACGGCTACGTGGTGACCGAGGCTGCCGACGGTGAGACCGCGATCGCGCGCTCCTTGGCGGATCGGCCGGATCTGATGTTGTTGGACTTGAGGCTGCCGGGCCGGCACGGGCTCGAGGTGTGCCGGCTGGTACGCCAACGGAGCAACGTCCCGATATTGGTGGTGTCCGCGCAGACCGACAGCGCCGACGTCGTGGCCGCGTTGGAGGGCGGCGCAGACGACTACGTGACGAAACCGTTCGTGGCGAGGGAGTTGTCGGCCCGGGTGCGGGCACTCCTGCGGAGGGCGACCGAGCGCAAGTCCGAGCGCCCGGTCATCCACGTCGGAGCTCTCGAGGTTCGTCCCGCGGAGGGGGCGGTGACCAAGGGCGGCGAGCCGGTCGAGTTGACGCGTACCGAGTTTCGACTCTTGTGCGAGCTTGCTGATCATGTGGGTGCGATCTTGAGTCGTGATCAACTGCTCGAACGAGTATGGGGATACGAGAGTGTCGGCGACAGCCGGACCGTCGACGCGCACATACGCCGACTCCGGATGAAGATCGAAGACGATCCGGCCGCGCCGCGCCTCCTCCAGACCGCGCGCGGGTTGGGCTACAAACTCGTCGATGATGGCTGACGAACGCGTGGCTCGGCATCGCGCGGGTTTGCGGGCTCGCACGAGCGTCGCGTTCGCGATGCTCGCGCTCGTGCTCTCGGTGACTCTGTCGCTCATGACCTACGAGCTCACCCGTCGCTACCTGCTCTCGAAACGCGAGACGCTCGCGACAGAACAAGCCATTACGAGCGCGAATGCCACGGCGCGCTTCCTCAAGGACCGAACCGCGGACCCAACCGTGATTCTCGCGACACTCTCGAGCGCGACCGGTTCGCGTGCGGTTCTCCAAGTGGGGGGCCGCTGGTTCGCGACCGCGGTCGACGTCGGTCCGAACATCATTCCCGCACCGATGCAGGCGCTCAAAGGGACCCGGACCGAACGTCAGAGGGTCACGTTCGGCGGGAACCCGGCGGTGATCGTGGCCGTTCCCATCGGTCCTGATGTCGGCGTCTACTACGAGGTTTCGCCGTTGACCGAGCTGCGGAGCACGCTCCGAACTCTCGCCTTCATCCTCGCGATCACCGCCGCGATCACCACCTTGTTCGGCGCCGTCGTCGGGTGTCTTCGCGAGCCGACGCGTCCTCCGCCCGATCAACAACATGGCCCAAACCGCGGTCGAGTATCGCGGGCGGAGAGCGCGACACCCGTCTGGCGAGCGCCGACGCCGACCTCGCACCGTTCGTGCATTCCTTCAACGACATGGTCGACACGCTCCAAGAACGCATCGACCGCGAGACTCGGTTCGCGTCCGACGTCAGTCACGAGCTCCGTACCCCCCTGACGGCGATCCGAGCCGCGATCGACGTGCTCGACCGTCGAGTCGACGACAACGGCCCGCCCCGTACTCGACACGCTCCGCCGCCAGACCGAGCGCTTCGAGCGTCTCGTGCTCGACCTGCTCGAGATCTCACGATTCAACGCCGGATCGACAACGCTCGCGGCCGAAGCCGTCGACCCGTCCGACTTCGTCCGCGACGTGCTCCGACGAACCGGGCGCGCGGATATCCCAGTCGTCGTCGATTCTTCGGCTCCGGCCCGAGCTCGGTTCGATCGCCGGCGAATCGACCGCGTCCTCACGAACCTGCTCGACAACGCCGACCACTACGCCAACGGCGCGACAAGCGTTCGGCGTCGCGGGAACGTCCGACGCGCTGGTGATCGACGTCGACGACGCGGGTCCGGGTATCGCACCCGCCGAGCGCGGGCTGGTGTTCGAGCGCTTCCACCGCGGAGACGCGAGCCGATCGACGACCGCGGCCGGGACGGGTCTCGGTCTGGCAATCGCCGCGGAGCACTGCCGCCTCCATGGCGGTCGACTCACGATCTCCGATAGCCCCGACGGCGGTGCCCGGTTCCGGATCGAGCTCCCCTCGGAGCCGGCATGACCTTCGCAAGGTCGACCATCGCCACCGTCGCCGTGTGCGTCGCGCTCGGTGGCTGCGGTGTTCCGGGGCAGAACACTCCGACACAACTCGACGACAACCAGGTGCGCGTACCCGCGCCGGGAACCACGACCTCACTCCCGAAGGGAACACCCACCCAACACTTCGAACTCTGCCTCATCTCCGATCATCACCTCACCGCTACCCTGCCCGAGCTCCCGACGCCGCTGTCGGTCGCCGGAACCCTGAAAGCGCTCATCGACGCGCCCCAAGGCTCATTGCCGGTCGGGACACGGTCCGCCCTCAACGATCCCAACGTCGTGAGCGCAAAGGACACAACGAACGGCACCGCGAACATCGATCTCAACAGCACCTTCACCGAGATCGCCCCGACGGACCAACTTTCGCGATCGCACAGATCGTGTGCACCCTCACCAGCCTGCCCGGCATCGGACAGGTGCACTTCACCCAAAAAGGCCAACCCGTCGATGTCCCTCGCGCCGACGGCTCCCTGACCAACAAATCTGTCTCACGCGACGACTACGGGCCGCTCCTGCCGGGTGCGTAACCGGCGGATCAGTTGGCCGCGGCTAGTTGAACGAGTCGCCCGGGAGCTGTGGACGACGTTGAGTCGCGTCGATGGCCTTCGTCGCCTCGTCGCGGTGGTCGGCCGAGTCGCCTCGCCGGAACTCGTGGGCGGCTTCCCCGATGGACCGGGCGAGCTTCGGCAACTTGTTCGGGCCGAAGACGATGAGCACGACGACCAGGATGATCAGAACTTCGGGTCCACCGAGAAAGTCCATGACCACTCCTTTCCGAGCACGACGTGACGATTCGATCTCCATGGTACCGGTGTCGCGGCCGCCGCGACACTCGTCTACCTCGCTCGCGTGTTCAGCCGACCTTTCCACGCGGAACTCGAAAACCGGAAACGCCGTCTGGGTGGCTCCGCGCCGTTTGCGACCGCTTCGACGATGCGGCGTTTCGTCCGGTCGTCGAGCTTGGCGCCGCGGTGATCCGTGAGGTCGAAGTGGTCGCTCGCGTTGACTCCGTCGGTCGTCACGCGGGCTGCATGAACATTCGCCCGCGCAACCGCGAACGCCACGGTGAGTGCATGTAGCGAACCGGGTTGGTCCGGACCGGTCGCGATGCAACGGGTGTGCCACGGCGAGCCGGTGTCGTCGAACTGGAGCGTGAGATGGGGTGCCGGCGCCGCCGTGAGTGGTGAAAGCATGGCCGCCGCGAGCACGCGCTCCGATACGCGTTCGTCCGGCACCCGATCGGCGTGGCCGCGATATGTCGCCAGCGCGACGCCGTCACCCCATGTCGCGACCGACGCTTCGGTGATCGCGACGTGGAGGTCGACGAACACGGACGTTGTGTGCGCCAGCAAACCCACACGGTCGCGTGCCACGATCTCGATCTCGATGCAATCGGGTTTGCCCTGCACCGCCGCCTTCAGCTCGTCGCCGTTGGGTGGTGGTTCGCAGAGCGACGCCTGCCGGGCGAGATCCTCGGGACCCTGCGAGAGGACGAAGGCACGGGGCGCGGTCGTGATCCTGGCCCGCACCGTCTCGCGCGATCACCAGCCCGCGCGCGCTCGCGCGGCGTCGCTCGATCTCGTTACTGGCTTCCGCTCCCACGACGTCCGGGTGGGCGAGTGCGTCGCTGACGAGTTCGTAGAGCGTGCGCAGTCGCTCGGCATCGTCGGTCGAAAGTGGGTCGGGCGCGGCCCGCGAGAGGAGGTAGAGCGCGCGCGCCTGTTCTTCGGTCTCGAGATGTACGGCGATCTGTTGCACCGCCTCCTCGGTGAGCGCGTCCCAGCGGCGGGCCGCGGCGAGGAGGAGTTCGGCGTCGGACACGAGACCGACGACACGCTCCTCGGCCGCGCTTCCGAGCCCGAGTCGTTGCACCGTCTGCCGACCGACCGAGACCGAGTCCGGTGACGAGTCTCCGCATGCGTCGAGCACGAGCGCGGCCAGGAGAACCGATCGCCAGGCGACGGGGCCGTCGACGCTGAGCTCGTGCACTGCCAACAGTCGCCGGAACTGCAGGCGGGAGAGAGGATCGAGCTCGAACGAGTCGCCGCGTTGTCGCGCGAGCGCGTCATCGAGCTCCGGGAGGGAACGTTGCAGGATGCCCGTCCCGATGAGCATCCGCCACGAACGAGCTCGCCCGTCACGCAACAGCTTGAAGAACTCGGCTCGGCTCGCGTCGTCCCACCTTCGGGTGCCGGGCGGGAAGTTGTCGAGCCATTCCGACAACGCGGGTGAAGCGGGGTGCTCGGACGACAGAAGCGCCGCGCGCAATGCGACGACCAACGCATTGCTCGATACCGGTTCGGCGTAGAGCTCGACGAAGCCCGTCCGGCCGACGCGGACGAGCGCGGCTCCCGCGGCCGAGGTCGCGCTGGTTGCCCCAGTCCGCTTCGCCCGGAGGGCCAGCAGCCTCCACCGCAGCGCCGGCGGCGTTCCGACGGTCGTGATGAGTACGACGAGGAGCAATGCGGCGTAGACGTTCTGACCGAAAACGTGCTGGTTCAGACCGATCGTCGCGAAGATCAAGCCGACCTCTCCACGCGGGATCATGCCGATACCGACGAGGAGGCGATCGCCCGGCGACCCGACGAGACCGATTACCGAAGCGAGCTTGCCCAGCACCGCCAGCACGAGCAGCACCGCGGCGGTCCCGAAGACTGCCGGGCGCGCGAACTGCGTCACGTCGGCGTCGATGCCGATCTGCAAGAAGAAGACCGGCACGAGCAAATGCGAGACCGGAGCAAGCTCGGACCGGATGCGGCCGGCCGCGGAGCTTCGAGCCAGCGCGATTCCGGCAACGAACGCCCCGACGATCGGCGCGAGCTGCGCCGCGTGCGCAAGCTCGGCAACGGCGAGAGTGAATGCGAGTGCGATTGCGACGAGCGTCCCCGGGGAACGGCTGTAGCGCCGGACCATCGCAAACATGTGGGGCACGATGCGCACGCCGATGACCGTGGCCAACACGACGAAGCCGACGGCGACCAGTACGACCCAGGCAACTCCGAGGACCGAAACGGAACCTTCAGTGACGACGCGTGTCACAACTGTCAAGATGACGAGACCGAGAACGTCGTCGGCTACCGCCGCGCCGAGGACGGTTCTGGCCTCGACCGACGCGAGCGCGCGTAGGTCACCGAACACGCGGGCTGTGATGCCGACGCTCGTCGCCGTCAGGGCGGCGCCGACGAAGAGTGCTTCCTTGCCCGTCATCCCGAGCGCAATTCCCGCGCCCACGCCGGTCACCATGGGAACTGCGACTCCGGTGACCGCGACCAAAATCGCGGCTCGCCCGACGCTCTGTAACTCCGCGAGATCCATCTCGAGCCCGACTTCGAGCAACAGCAGGATCACACCGAGCTGCGCGAGCGTTTGCAGGGCCTCGCTCGAATGCACCCACCCGAGGACGGAGGGGCCGACGATGATGCCGGCGATGATCTCACCCACGACGGCGGGGAGACGAATGCGGTCGGCGAGCTCCGCGGCCGCCTTGGCCGCGAGCAGGACGATCAGGATGTCGAGGAGAATTCGGTTGACGTCCACCCTGTACTACTCGGTAGTGGGCCGGTCGTCGCAAGCTCGAGCATGCTCGACGTGCAGACGGTATCCGACTCCGCGGATCGACGCGATCTCGAGGCCCAGCGGGCGGATCCGTTTGCGCAGGCGCGATGTGCACGCGCACCTTGCTCGTATCGCCGTGACCGTCCCAGATCAGGGCGAACAGCGCTTGATCGGGGACACCGCGGTCGAACGACGCGATGAGCAGCCCTGCCAAACGCTCGTCGATGGGTGAGAGGTACACGCGCCTACCTCGGAACGAGAGTTCGCCGAATCCGTCCAGCGTGGGTATCGCCGGGTGCTGCTGGGCTCGCGCTACCAGCGCGGTGAGCCGGGCCCGCACGTCGGCATCCTCTGCCGGCAATCTGATCCAATCCGCGAGGCAATCGTCGAGTACCGGCGGTGTCGCATCCGGTTCCACAAGGAGCAGGTGCGGTCGGCGCTCCCGTGAGAGTCGCTCGGCGTCGGCGCGTTGCTCCGGCCACCGGACCAGGACGACATCGTCCTGGTCCGGGGCCGAAGCAATCGCACCGTTCGTGTGCATCGACACACGATTTCCCTTCGGGGGATCCGTCAGCGTGACGAATCCTGACCGCTGGGAACTGGTTCCGGTATTTCGATGAGCCCGTCGTGGTCGGGCATTTCGACGTGCGGGTTCGATCCGTAGAAGCTCGGGTACGCGACCACTCCCATCTCGGGAATGTCGATGCCCTGGAGCTCCACCTCTCGACTCGGCCGGATGCCACCCTTCATCAGCTTGTTCTGGATGTAGAAGAAGGCGTAGGCGATTCCGAACATCACGATGGCGATGGTCAGCACTCCCATGAGTTGCGCGAGGAACTGCCCACCTCCGTCGTGTCCGTAGAGGATGCCCGAGATGCCGAACTTGGAGTCGGCACCGGTGCCGTTCCAACCCGCGCCGTACGTACCGTCGGCGAAGATGCCGACCGCAAGTACGCCCCACGCACCGCAGACTCCGTGGACGGAGACCGCACCGACCGGGTCGTCGATGCCGCGGTTCTCGAAGAACCACACCGACTCGACCACGACGAGGCCGGCGACGAGCCCGATGACAGCAGCGGCCCAGGGTTGCACGAACGCGCAGGGCGCCGTGATCGCCACCAGGCCGGCGAGCATGCCGTTGGCCATCATCCCGGGATCGGGCTGGTGTGCCTTCGAACGCATCTGCACC
Organism: uncultured Actinomycetes bacterium; assembly: GCA_963761055.1. Taxonomy (GTDB): domain Bacteria; phylum Actinomycetota; class Acidimicrobiia; order IMCC26256; family PALSA-610; genus PALSA-610. Next base: position 260,943 of record CAVXFO010000004.1, read on the forward strand.
CAGAACATCGCCACAACCGCACCGACGGCCGCGGCCAGCGCGGTATTCGTCGCGATCAGGGCGAAACGGTTGTCGGTCGCCGCGAACGTGGACGCTGCGTTGAACCCGAACCAGCCGAACAGCAGGATGAACGTACCGAGCATCGCCATGGGAATGTGGTGCCCGGGCAGCGTTCGTGGCTTTCCGTCCGGCCCGTACTTCCCGATTCGTGGACCGAGGATCAGTGCTCCGGCGAGACCGGCCACCCCTCCCATCATGTGGACGACCCCGGACCCGGCGAAGTCGACGTAACCGTGACCCATGCTCCATGTCTCACCGAGCTTGGAGAGCCAACCGCCGCCCCATGTCCACGCGCCGAACAAGGGGTAGTAGATCGCTCCGCAGAACAGTCCCCATTGGACGAACGCCTTCCACTTCCACCGCTCGGCCATTGCGCCGGTCGGGATCGTGGCGGTCGTGTCCATGAACGCGACCATGTAGAGGAAGAACGCCGCCGTGGAGACGTCGTACGCGTGCCCTTGCAGGAAGAACCCTCCCTTCCACAAGAACACCCAGTTGCCGGAACCGATCAGGTTGCTCCCGGCCGCGCTGTTGAGGCCGATGATCGGCGCGGTGAAGCCACCGAACATGAAGGCGTAGCCGACCACCCAGTAGGCGACGAAACCCAGTCCGAAGACCGCGAAGTTCGTCGACACGACGTGCGCGGCATGCTTGGCCCGGCAGAAGCCGGTCTCGACGAGCGCGAACCCCGCCTGCATGAAGATGACGAGTACGGCCCCGATGACGACCCAGAGCAGGTTCAACGAGATGTCCGTATGGGACAGCTCTTTGGTTGCGGTGCCGCCGGCGTCGGTACTGCTGGCGCCGGCCACCCCCGTCCAGAGCGCGATGATCGCGGCCACGACGCCGGCCACCGCGATCACGCGTAATGCCCTTCGATATCGCACCAATTCCCTCCCTCGTGTTCCCATTGATCTGATGCAATGTGAACGTAAGAGAGATGGGTTTCGACGCGGTGACCGTACTGTTTCGACATCGGAGCAGACATCTGTTCCACATCTGACGGGTTGGCGTCGGCAAGAGACCGGGAATCTGATGTAAGACTGAACAAAAGCATCCGCTGCGCATTGACTTCGCGCAACGTCGTGTTACGACTCGGGACCACGCTTCCACGGAGGTCGATGTCGTGCGACGATCGTCGGATGTCTGCGAATTTCGAATCGGCCGCGTTCGGCTCCGAGTGGAATGCTCTCGATCGCCGGGATCGGCTACGTCTGCGCCGGCTCGTCCGGATCGGGCGCAGCGAGAACGACCCGGATCTGGCCCGTCTCGCGCCCGTGTACGCGCAGTGGCAGCTCCAGCGCATATGGATGCGCCTGTTCTGGATCTGGTTCGTACCGGGCATCTTCGTCGTGCTGCTCCTGAGCGCGCAGATCCACCCCATCCTCGTCGGGGTGACGATCGCACTCGGCGCGCAGGCCGTATGGGCCTACGTCAACCTGCGCAAGGCTGCGGCGCGCACTACCTGAGCGCGGACCGGGCCGGCCCGCAGAGCTCGCGGCCGTACTGCGCTACCGAGTAGGCACCTGCATTGCAGCCACGATCTCCTGCGGTCCCTGACGCAGTAGTTCTCGTCATCGACGACGAACCGGTCATCGGGCAGGCCCTCGACGCGGCCTTGCGCGCCCGCGGGTACGACGTCCACATTGCCGCAACCGGCTCGATTGGGATCCAGCTCGCCGCCGCCGTCGAGCCCGACGTGATCGTCGTCGATCTCGGACTTCCCGACCTCGACGGCGTCGAGGTGTGCCGGCGGCTGCGGCAGTGGACGTCCGTGCCGATCGTCGTGCTCACGATCGACGGCGCCGACGACCGCAAGGTCGAGGCCCTCGACGCAGGTGCTGACGATTGCGTGTCGAAACCCCTTTCGATGCCGGAGTTCCTCGCCCGCGTGCGCGTCGCGATTCGCCACCGCCGCGCGCTTGCACACGCGGCCGATCCGGCCGTCATCGTTGTCGGCCCACTTCGCATCGACATCGGCGCGCACGAAGCGACACTCGACGGCACGGGGATGTCGCTCACACGCAAGGAGTTCACGCTCCTCGCGATGCTCGCGCGCAGTGAGGGCCGGGTGATCCTCCATCGTGTGCTGATCGCCGGGGTGTGGGGTTCGGAAACCGGCCGGGTGGAGCTGCTCCGCACCCACGTCAACCAACTCCGGCGCAAACTGGGCGGAGAATCGTCGTCGGTCCGCATCGTCAACGATCCGGGCGTCGGCTACCACCTCGTCCTGCGCGACGATTCAGCCGGGCCCTACTGAATCGGCCACCAACTCACATCCCGAAGTGCGTACGGTGAACCGCCGCGACGGCTTCCGCCGGTCCGGTCGTCTCGACTCGCGCCGCGGCCCGGCGACCGAAAAGGTAGAGGAGAAGCTCGGCCGGCGGTCCGCTGAGCCGAGCCGTCGGTCCGCCCGCGCGGACCGATACCTGTTCGTCGGTTCCCGCCCAACCGATCTCGAGTCCGACGTCGCGCAGCCTGCGGCTCAGATAGCGGCTCCCTCGGCGGACGTTTCTCCAGAGCGCGGCTTCCAAGGCCGGGGTCAGGGTGTCGCGGGGAGCTCGCCCGTTCGCCCTGCGTAGGTCCTCGTGGTGGACGAAGAACTCGTTGAGGTTCGCAAGGGAGCGCACCCATCCGACGCGGAAGAATCCCGGGGGCGGGCCCGACCGGATCCGCGCGACGAGCCACCCGAAGTCTCTCGACGCGAGCAGCCTCAGCCTGCGTCGCTCGGCGAATCGCCGGAAGGGACTCGGCAGGACGAGACAGGGGGCCGCGATGAGATCGCGCTCGCGCAGCACGATGTGGGCGGCGAGGTCGTGCGCGTTCCAGCCGTCGAGGAGCGTCGGCACGTCGGGCCCGAGCTCTTCGAAGAGGTCGCAGAGTGCGCGGCGCTCCTGTGCGTCGAGGGTGATGTCGCCCATCTGTGCCGGACAGTACCGCGGGCGAAGCCGGATCGCGGTCGGTCGCGATTCCGAAGCGTCAGATCAGATCGGGGTCGGTGACGACTTCGACGAGCGCGGGGCCGTCGTACGCGAACGCCGCGGTGAGCGCGTCGTCGAGTTGACCGACTTCGGTCACGCGGGCTCCGAACGCACCGCAGAGCTGTGCGTACGCCGCGAACTCCGGATTGTGCAACGACGTCTGCCAGACGTCCCACTCCGCCGCGCGCTGCTCTTTCGTGATCTTGCCGAGCTGCGAATTGTTGAGCAGGACATGCGTGATGTTCATCCCGTATTTCACTGCCGTCGTGATCTCGCCGAGGTACTGGCCGAAGCCGCCGTCGCCGGTTACAGCGACGATCGTACGGTCGGGAGCGGCGGCCCATGCACCCATCGCCGCCGGGAAGCCGAAGCCGATCGAGCCCAGATATCCCGACATGAGTACGTGCTGACCGGTCTTGCACTCGAAGTAGCGGCCGAACGAATACGTGTTGTTGCCGACGTCGACGGCGATCACCGCACGCTCCGGCGTGTGCCGCGCCAGGGCGGCGAAGAGCGGGGCCGACGCGACCCCGAGACCGTGGTCGTCGGCGGAGCGGCGCTCCTTCTCCTCGTGCCAGATCTCGCGCCGCGCGGCGACGTCGGGGCGTTGGTCGACGGTCTGCACACCTCCGGCATTCGCCGCGGCGAGCAGACGACCGGCCGTCACTCCGATGTCGCCGAACAAGGGCACGGTGACGGCGTGGAACCGACCGATCGCCTCGGCGTCCGCGTCGACCTGGATGATCGGCTTGTACGACGCGATACCGGTGTGGTTCGCGAACGACGCCCCGAGCACGATGAGCAGATCAGACTCGTTCATGAGCCACGACGCGACCGGCGTGCCGCTACGGCCCAGGACGCCGCACGCGAGTGGGTGATCGTCGGCGACGATCCCCTTCGCCTTGAAGGTGGTCAGGATCGGCGCGTTCAGCCGTTCGGCAAGTGCGACGACGTCGTCGATGCCTCTGCGTGCGCCGTGCCCCAGCACGATCGCGGGACGTTTCGCGCCGGCGATCAGTGCCGTGGCGCGTTCGAACGGTGCGTCGGCCGGCGGAACCGAGAGGTCGGCGATGCGTCCGGTCGGACCTCCGGGGCGTACATCGGTCCCTACCGCGAGCGTCTGCACCTCGTCCGGCAGCACGAGGTGCGCGACGCCGCGCTGCACGAGCGCGTGCTTGCAGGCGAGATTCATCAGCTCGACGTGGTCGGAATCTCGTTGCACTGTCTGGGTCGAGACCGCGACGTCGGCGAACGCAGCCGCGAGGTCGAGATCCTGGAACGCACCACGACCCCGCACCTTCGACGCCACCTGCCCCGAGATTGCGAGCACGGGTGAGCGATCGACCTTCGCGTCGTACAAACCGGTGAGCAGGTTCGTCGAACCCGGACCCGCGATCGCGAAACACGCCGCGAGCTGTCCGGTGAGTTTCCCGTACACGCTCGCCGCAAAGGCGGCCGCGCCTTCGTGGCGGATGCCGATGAAGGTGAGGTCGCCGCGCGCCTCCGCCGCGCGCAGGGCGTCGGCGAAGCCGAGGTTCGAGTGGCCGACCATGCCGAACACGTAAGTGACGCCCCACGCGCTCATGGTCTCGACCATGAGATCGGAGACGGTACGAGACCGCGGTTGTTCGGGTGGGAGCGCGACGTACACACCGTCGCCGCGTACCTCGACCGGATGACTCGCGGGTGCGTCGGTGAACCCGGGCGGCGGAGTGCCCGTGATCGGGTCGTAGTCGTATCCGTGCCACGGGCACCGCAGCCAGCCTCTTTCGATCGAGCCCTCGCCGAGGGGACCACCCTGGTGTGGGCAGTGGTTGTCGAGCGCTCCGTAGCGGCCGTTGCATCGGGTGAGCGCGAGCGACCTGCGCCCGACGGTCACGGTCATCACGCGGCCATCGGCGAGGTCGTCGACGGCGACGACCCGGTGCCAGGCGAGCGCTTCGCCGCCACTCACCTGATGCCCCCGTATTCGATACCGGTGAGCGCGGCCATCTCGCGATCGAACGTCGTCAGGTCGTCGCGCGAGAAGTGCGAGAGGTGATCGTGCCCACACGCGCGCGGAAGCACCTCCATCAATTCTCACCGACGCGCGTAGGTAGTTGTTCAACCGGTGCGCGGCCTCGTCGATCGGGAGCCGTGCGCGGAGATGTTCTTTCTGGGTTGCGATACCGACCGGGCAGTTGTTCGTGTGACACGCGCGCATGCCCAGGCATCCGATGGCCTGGATCGCGCTGTTGGCGATCGCGACCGCGTCGGCGCCGAGCGCGAGAGCTTTGGCGAAGTCGGCCGCGTCGCGCAGGCCACCCGTTGCGATGAGTGTCACGTCGCGCCGTTTGCGCCGATCCAGATGGCGGCGGGCCCGAGCCAGCGCGGGAATGGTCGGCACCGAGATGTTGTCGCGGAACAGCAGCGGTGCCGCGCCGGTCCCCCCGCCGCGGCCGTCGAGGATGATGTAGTCGACCCCGATCTCGAGCGCGGCGTCGATGTCGCTCTCGATGTGTTGTGCGGAGAGCTTCACACCGATCGGGATGCCCCCGCTTCGTTCGCGGACCTCGTCGGCGAAATGGCGGAAGTCGTCGACACCGTGCCAGTCGGGGAACGTGGACGGCGAGACCGCCGGCGTTCCCTCCGGGAGTCCGCGCACCTCGGCGATGCGGCCCTTCACCTTCGGTCCGGGCAGATGGCCGCCCGTTCCGGTCTTCGCGCCCTGGCCGAGCTTGAAGTGGAACGCCTGGACCTTGGCCAGGACGTCCCAGCTCCAACCGAACCGGGCCGAGGCGAGCTCGTAGAAGTAACGCGAGTTCTCGCGCTGTTCTTCCGCCAGCATGCCACCCTCGCCGGAACAGATGCCGGTACCGGCAAGTTGCGCGCCGCGCGTGAGTGCGGTTTTCGCCTCCGGCGACAACGCGCCGAACGACATGTCGGAGACGAACAGGGGCATGTCGAGCCACAACGGCTTGGACGCGTTCGGGCCGATGCACACTTCGTCGCCGACCGGAACTTCGTCGAGCAACGGCAGCCGGGCGAGTTGAGCGGTGACGAACTGGATCGCGTCCCAGCTCGGGAGTTGTTGGCGGGCGACGCCCATAGCGGCGACGAACCCGTGGTGACCGACCTTCGTCAAACCGTTGGCTGCGAGCTCGTGGATCCGCATGACGTACGGCTCTTCGATCGTGCCGTGCGGATCCGTGTAGAGACCTTGGTAGACGTCCGGTGAATACGGCTGCGGGTGCTGCAGCTTCCACTTGATGACGTCGTCGCGATCGACGAACAGTCCGTCGCCCTCGACGGTCGACCGAAATTTCGCCAGTACTTCGGCGTTGTTGTAGGCGCTGACGCCCGACTCGATGCGGTAGTCCCACCCGTGTAGCCCGCAAATGAGATCGTCGCCGACGATCCGGCCGTCGGCGAGCAGCGCACCGCGATGGAGGCAGCGACCGTGAAGTACGGAATGTTCGTCGCCGCGCCGAACGACGACGAGATCGACCCCTTCGACGACAACACCGAACGGCTCGCCGTCGGGCACGTCGCTCCAGGTCGCCGCTTGAACCCAGTTCGTCATTGTGCAGTCTCCTGGAGCGCAGCGACGGTGGCGAGGACCGCGCTGATGACCGCGAAGATGATCACCGGATACGGCTCGAAGGGACGTGCGGTCACATTCCACCCGACCCACACGGCTATGAGCCCGAGAACCGTGCCCGCGAACGGCCATGACGCAACAGAGTTGGCGACCCACATAGCAAACGACTCGCCGCGCCCGGGATCCGGTGCACGCCACATGCTCAGCGTGTGACCGCAGTTCGGGCATTGCAACTCACCGTCGATTGCCTCGTACATGTGTCTGCCTTCTCGCACGCCATGGAGGAGACGAAACAATGCCATCGGGGCAGTTGCCTCGCCAGCGTCGGTTTGGGCCGAGCCGGCAAGCAATCGTCGGGAGCCTCGAAGACCTCAGCCGCGTTCTCGTCGATGACGAGAACCTCGCCGTTCGGGTCGGCGATGCGATGCGTAGCGGCGCCCGCAGTTCCAGCGGTGTATTGGCTGCTCTCGCCGCGTTCGCGCGCTCGGTCCGATCACCACGAGGCGTCCCCCGGAGGATGCTCGGCGAACCAGGCGGCGATGGCGGGCATATGCGACTCGAACTCGCCCGGCGCGGAGATGTTGAGCGCCCCGGCGCGGGTATCGCCGCGGTTCTCGAACGCGTGGGTGACGCCGCCGGGTGCCAGGACGAACGAGCCGGCCGGTGCGTCGATCCACCCGTCACCCACGAGGAAGCTCATCGTGCCTTCGAGCACGAAGAACACATCGTCCTCGGGATGGGAGTGCGCGCCCGGACCCTGCGTGTGCGGCTCGAGCCACCACTCCGAGATCGAGTAGCGGCCGGCGGTCGCGGCACCGTCGGCTTTGAAGACTGCCGAGATGCGACCCATCGGATAGCTGCGTCCTTCGCCGGGAGCGAGCACGAGCGGTCGGCGGTCGGTCGACGCGGTCGGGTCGGTCATGCAAGGGGCCGGGCGTCGCCGTTGGGCCCGGGGGTGATGTGGATGAGCCGGGCCGGTTCGCGCATCGTGATCTGGTGCCACACGCCCTTCGGCACCACGACTCCGTCGCCCGCGCCGAGGTCGACGAGCCGCTCCCCGTCGGCGAGCTCGAGGCTGACCGTGACCGCGCCCGAGATCAGGTAGAGCAGTTCGTCGCCGTCGGGATGCATCTCGCCGCCGTGCGGGGGGTCGCCGACAATCTCGGGAGCGCCGACGGTGAACCCGTCGATGCGCTGCGGTGGCCCTGCCGTCTGCTCCACCAGCCGCGCCCGCCGGTCCGAGCGGTCGAAGCCCACCACCTCGCGCGCCAGGTCGATCCGTCGACCGGGTCGGATCTCGTGTGTCGTTGCCATGTCGCTCCTCGTGCGGATCTGATGCTCGCGTCTCCCCGACATTGTTGCCCGTTCGGCTCCGCCGGTTCGCGGCCCGGCATCGCTCTCCCGACAGGTCTGCGACGTACGTGGTCGACGGCATCATCGGACATCACGACTCGACCGGCGGGGCGGACGCATCACCGACGGCGACACCCAATGGATGACCGCCGGCAGCGGTCTGCTCCACATCGAGACTCCACCGGAAGCGCTCGTCGCCTCGGGTGGGATCTTCCACCGACTACAGCTCTGGGTGAACCTCCCGGGCGCGAAGAAGTGGATCGACCCGCAGGCAACGCGGAAGCGTGAGGCAGGGGATCCAATCCAGTTAGGGTCGGGCGATGGCGCGCGAGGTGGTGACGGGGTACTGCTGGCCGCAATCAGTCGGTCCGGGCGAACAGGTCGGTCTGCACATGTCGTCGTCGGCGGGGCGGCCGGTGCGCGTCGAGGTGGCACGGATCGGCGCGCGGCGTGAGGTCGTGTTCGGCTCCGATGCCGTCGCGGTCGATGAGCACGAGACACCGAAGGACGCGGCGGCGAAGGGGTGCGGCTGGCCTGCCGCGATCATGGTGACTGTCGGCCCGACGTGGCGGTCGGGTTACTACGAAGTCGTCATGGAGATCGACGTCGGCGACAAGGTGCGGCGCGACTACGCGTTCTTCGTCGTACGTACGTCGGGCGCGCGCATCGTGCTCGCGCTGGCGACCAACACGTGGCACGCGTACAACGATTTCGGGGGACCGAATCTCTACACGGGCGGCACCCACGTGGCGATGCAGCGGCCGATGTCGGCGGGCTACCTCTACAAGCCGCCGGGGAAGGGTCGGCGCGTGACGGGCACGGGCGCGCCCGATCCCCAGAACGCCGCGCACGTCGGCTACGTCCAGCTCAACCATCTGTCGGGCTACGCCGGGTCGGCCGGTTGGCCCGACTGGGAGCAGCCGTTCATCGAATGGGCCGAACGCGAGGGTTTCGAGATCGGTGTGTGCACGAACGCCGACCTCGAGGAGCATCCCGAGGTGCTAGACGGTGCGAGCCTGTACCTGTCGGTCGGTCACGACGAGTACTGGTCGCGTGGCATGCGCGACACGGTCGAAGGCTTCATCGCCCGCGGCGGCAACGCCGCGTTCTTCTCCGGCAACACCTCGTTGTGGCAGGTGCGCATCGAGGGCGACAACCACGACGTCATGGTCGGCTACAAGGGCTTCTTCAAGGACGACCCGCTGTTCGGGACCGGCCGCGAGTCGGAGGTGACGACGTTCTGGTCCGACGTGCTCGTCGCTCGTCCCGAGAACCACATGACGGGCGTCTCGTTCACCCGCGGCGGCTACCACCGCATCGGTCGCAACGTGACCAACGGCCTCGGTGGTTACACGGTGCACCGCGCCGGGCACTGGATCTTCGACGGCACCGGGCTCGGCTACGGCGACGTGCTCGGCGCCGGCGCGACCACGGTCGGCTACGAGTGCGACGGGTGCGTGTTCACCTACTGCGACGGGTTGCCGTACCCGACGGGCGAGGACGGCACGCCGTCGACGTTCGAGATCCTCGGCACGTGCCCGACGCAGCACTTCACGCGCGAAACCGCGCCGCGCCCGCCCAAGCCGGGGGAGCCGAGCGAATTGGAGTACATCGCGTCACGCGTGTTCGGGACGCGTGATCCCGAGGCGATGGAACGGATCCGGCACGGGCACGCGGTGCTGGGTGCCTACACGAACCCGGCCGGGTCGACCGTGATCACGTCGGGGTCGACCGACTGGGCGCACGGCCTGGCGGCACGAGACCCGCAGATCGAACAGATCACCCGGAACGTGTTGACACGGTTGGGGTCTTCGTGAGCATCGCACCGCAGGATCTGCAGTACGAGTTGGTCGACCATGTCGCCACGATCACCTTCGCCCGTCCCGAACGACTCAACGCGTTCCGTGCCGAGACGATGGGTGAGTTCGTCGCCATGCTCGATCGCGTCGACGCGGACGACGAGGTGCGCGCGGTCGTCGTGACGGGCGCCGGCCGCGCGTTTTGCGCGGGTGCGGACATCTCCGGTGGAGCGCAGGCGTTCGAACCCGCGGCTCCGAAGCCGGGGACCGCGGTCCCCCGCGACGCAGTTCCGCGCGACGGAGGAGGCATTCTCGCGTTGCGCATCCATGCGCTGAAGAAGCCGATCATCGCCGCGGTCAACGGCGCCGCGGTCGGCATGGGCGCGACCATGACGCTCCCGATGGACGTTCGGCTGGCGTCGACCGACGCGCGCTTCGGTTTTGTCTTCACACGCCGCGGCATCATCCCCGAAGGGTGCAGCAGTTGGTTTCTCCCACGCGTCGTGGGGATCGGTACCGCGAGCGAGTGGATGCTCACCGGCCGCCTCGTCGATGCGCAGGCCGCGCTCGACGCCCGGCTCGTGCGGTCGGTGCACGCGCCCGCCGACCTCCTCCCCGCCGCGCACACGCTGGCCCGGGAGATCAGCGAGAACGCGGCGCCGGTCTCCGCGGCCATGACGCGACAACTGCTCCAACGCATGCTCGCCACCGAGGACCCGGAGACGGCGCATCGCGCCGAGTCGCGTGGCCTGGCGAGCCGTGCGCGATCGGCAGATCCGCGCGAAGGGGTCGCCGCGTTCCTGGCGAAGCGGCCCGCACAGTTTCCCGGTCGGGTCAGCGCCGATTGTGTCGACATGTTCGACGACCCTCGATGACCGGCTCACGATCCGGATCGGAGCTCCCATGATCGATCCCTACGAAGCGTTTCCCGGACTCGCGACCGACCGGCCCGCCGACGGCGTGCTGCGCATCACGATGGACGCGCCCGGTCTCAACGCCGTGAGCCCGCAGGTCCACCGGGAGTTGGCCGACATCTGGCTGACCGTCGACCGCGATCCCGACGTGCGCGTGGCTCTGCTACGCGGCGCCGGCAAGGCATTTTCCGCGGGCGGGTCGTTCGAGCTCATCGGCGAGACGATGGGCGACTTCGACTCACGAACGCGCGTCCTGCGAGAGGCACGTGATCTCGTGTTCAACGTGATCAATTGCTCGAAGCCGATCGTGTCGGCCATGCACGGGCCCGCGGTCGGTGCGGGACTGGCGGCCGGTCTCCTCGCCGACATCTCCGTGGCCGGTCGCACCGCTCGGATCATCGACGGGCACACGAGGCTCGGTGTCGCGGCGGGCGACCACGCCGCGATCTGCTGGCCGCTGCTGTGCGGCATGGCGAAGGCGAAGTACTACCTCCTGACGTGCGACGTGCTCACGGGCGAAGAGGCGGAACGCATCGGGCTGGTGTCGATCTGTGTCGACGACGACGACGTGCAGCAACGTGCGCTCGACGTCGCAACCCAACTCGCGCAAGGTGCGCAGTCGGCGATCCGCTGGACCAAGCAGACACTCGACAATTGGTACCGCGCCCAATCGGCGATCTTCGACGCGAGCCTCGCATACGAGTTCTACGGCTTCGGTGGCCCGGAAGCCCGCGAAGGGCTCGCGAGCCACACTGAGAAGCGGCCGCCCCGGTTCACCGAGTCGGCGGGCGAGTAACCGGCGGCGACGCCCGCGCGGCCCGCAGACTCGTATACGCGAGCGCGCCCACCGCGGCGGGCAGGAAGAGCGACAGGCCGCGCCACAGGAGTGTCCCCGCGAGGGCGACATTGAGCGGCACGCCGAAGTGGTGGAGCACCGCGGGAACCGCGATCTCCACCGCGCCGAGTCCGCCCGGCAGGAGCGGTACCCACGAGGCGACGGTGCCGGCCACGTAGGCGAGCACGACGAGACCGAAATCCGCGTCGGCGTGGGTGGCGTGCAACGCGATCCAGAGCCCGCCCGCGTCGGCGAGCCACCAGACCGTCGACGCCGTCACGATCGCGACACGTTTGGTCGGCCGCCCGAAGAGCGCTACGAGGCGCGCCTGCTCGCCGATGCCGGCGGCGCGCATCTCGGCGCGCGTCGTAGTTCGGCGGCGGGGGAGCAACCACATCGCGTCGGCGACGAGCTTGCCGATGACGGGACGCCGGACGAGGGTGACGACGATCGCCGTGAGTCCGATCAGGACCGCGGCAATGACGAGGAGGCGGGTCGCGTCGTCGGGGTCGGGATGCCCGACCAGGTCGACCACTCCGGAGGCGACGGCGGCGGTGAGCGCGAGAGCCCAGAACTGGCACCACCCCGCGACGAGCAACATCGTGACCGCTCCCTGCCGGCCGACGCCGCGGCGCCCGAGCTCCGACACCGACAAGGCGATGCCCTCGGCCGGGGAGGCCGGCAACAGACTGCCGAGCCCCCACATGACGAGCGCGATTCGCACCGACGTTCCCCAGCCGAGCGAATCGTTGTCCGCGCGCAGGAGCCACAGCAGCCACCCCGCGGCGACGTAGCACGAGATCTCCAGCGCCAGCGCGGGCACGAGCCAAACCAGCGACACATGGCGCAGCTGGTGGATCGCGTCGCGCAGCCCACCACTCGCAACGACGGCCGCGTACACCAGCAATCCCCCGACCAGCAGGGCGAGCAGGTACCGGACCCATTGGCGGGACGTCGGCGCGGGCGTCGGGTCGGGTCGCGCGTCGCGCTCGACGTGTGGGATCACGCCTCGGCCGACCTCGCGGTACGCACGGTGCCACGGTAGTTGCACCGTCCGCCTCGCCCGTCGGGGTTCCGCGGGCCTCGTTCCGTGGTGCGGACGCGATCCTGCGCGTGCAGGAGGGCCATGTGCAGTCGCTCGATCTCGTCGACCCGACTACTTGAGGGAGCCGATGCCGAGGCTCGAGTCTTTGCCCGTGTCCGTGCCTCGGGCCAGCGGGTTGGGCGTCGGCTCACCGATCCTGGTGAGGGTGTTGCGGTCGATGTGATGGAACGGCTCGTCGCGCCCGGGGATCTGCAACACGCCTTCTTCCTCGTACGACCACGTGCCGTCGTCGTTGACCGTGACGTGCATGCGGTAGCTCAGCGTGCGGAACGACTTGTCGAGAAACGGGTTCGACAAGATGCCGTAGACCTCCGACCCGACCGCAGCGGTGACTTCGAACTCTTTGGCGCCTGCCTCGGCGCCGCCGCCGGCGAGAAGCACCTGCCCGCGGGGGATGCCGAGCGCGAGGGTGACGGTGTTCGCCGCGGGTTCCCAGAGCCAATAGCCCACCTGGTCGTGGAAGGTCTCGACCTCGCCCGGCTTCACGATGTGGGTGTGGTAGCGAAGGCCGTAGAACAACTGCGGGCCGTTGGTCTGGCGGTCGATCGGCTGCAACTCGTAGTGCTCGACGAAGGAGTTCCGTTCCGCGCCCTCGACGACGGGATGCTCGTCGGCACCACTCGTCCCTTGCCAGATCCCGGCGAGCGCGGTGAGCGGACCGAGGTTGGCGAGCGTGTCGGGGTCGCCGTCGGGCTCGGTGTAGATGTCGGGACCGTAGAAGTCCGGTGTCGTGCTCACGGTGTTTCCTTCGTGCGGTGCGTCGGTCGGACGAATGGTACATCCGGGCGGAGGCATGTAGTAAGGCCAGACTTATTAGTCTAGGCTGAGAATATGGCTCGCGACCCGGACGTCGAAAAGGTTGCCGGCGCGCTCCAGGTGAGCATCGGATTGCTGCGGCGCCGGGCCCGGCAGGTGCAGGCCGACGGGGAACTCACGTTTCCGGAGATCTCCGCGCTCGCGCGCCTCGACCGCGGCGGGCCCACGACCGCGACCGCGCTCGCCAAGCTCGAACAGATCAGCCCGCAGTCGATGGGCGCGACGCTCGGAGCATTGGAGGAGCGCGGTCTGATCGAGCGGCGGCCCGATCCCGGTGACGGCCGCCGCGCCCTCGTGACGATCACCCGGACCGGGCTCCAGGTATTGCAGAACCGCCGCAACGCACGGGTGCGCCTGTTCGCGCAGGCGCTGTCGACGGGGTTCACGCGCGCCGAGCTCGAGCAACTGATGGCCGCCGCGCCCTTGATCGAACGACTGGCCCAGAACATCTGATGGCGAGTGTCCGATGGCAAAGGTGACGCCGGAGCACACGGACGCACTCGCTCCCGAAGCGGGCTTCGCGCTCCGAACGGTGTCGTCGTTGCGGTCGCGCAACTTCCGGCTCTTCTTCATCTCGCAGACGGTGTCCAACTCGGGCAACTGGCTGACGATGGTTGCCCTGACGCTGCTCGTTCTGCACCGGACGAACAGCGGCGTCGCGGTCGGAATCCTTTCGGCGTGCCAGTTCGGGCCGATCCTGCTGCTGTCGGCATGGGCCGGGGCGATCATCGACCGTACCGACAAGCGGAAGCTGCTGATGACCACCCAGGCGCTCGAGATGGGTGAATCGTTCGTACTGGCCGCGCTACGCGTTCTCGCACCATGCGCCGCTCGCCGCCTTCTACGTGACCGCGGCCGCGGGCGGCTGCATGCTCGCGTTCGACAACCCGGTGCGGCGCACGTTCGTGAACGAGATGGTGCCCCTCGAGGACGTCCCGAATGCAGTGACGCTCTACAGCGCGATGGTGAACATCTCCCGCATTGTCGGCCCGGCCATCGCCGGGGTGCTCATCGTCACCGTGGGCTACGGCTGGTGCTTCACCGTCGACGCGATCTCCTATGTCACCGTGCTCGTCGCGCTCGGGATGATGCGCATGTCGGAACTGCGCCGCGTCGCCGCCGCTCCCGGCGGCAAGGGCCAGGTCCGGGCCGGGTTGCGATATATCGCCGGAGTGCCCGAGATCTGGATCACCTTCGTCATGCTGTTCATCGTCGGGACGATCAGCTACAACTTCAGCGTCGTGTTCCCGCTGTTCGTGGAGAAGGGCCTGCACGGCGGCGACACGTCGTTCACGCTCGTGTACTCGTCGTTCAGCGCCGGTTCGTTGGTTGGGGCGTTCGTCGTTGCCCGGCGCCGGACGGTCGGGATCCCGACGGTCGCCGGAGGCGCCGCCGCGCTGGGTGCGAGCATGCTCGTGCTGGCCGCGGTGCCCGACATCGGGTTCGCCTACGCGGTCGCGGCGGTGGTCGGCGGCGCGAGCGTCGCGTACATGACCGCGACGACGGCTATCGCCCAGATCCGTTCGGATCAACAGATGATCGGGCGGGTGCTCGCGGTCCAGACCGTCCTCCTCATCGGCACGACTCCGATCGGCGGTCCGATACTCGGCGCGATCTCGGACGCGTTCGGCGCCCGCTGGCCCGTCCTGCTCGGAGGGCTCGCCGCACTCGGTGCGGCTGCTTTCGGCATCGTCGCGGGCCGGCGTTCCGGTTCCGTCCCCGGCGCAACAAGTTGACTCCGTCTTGGTCGCACTGCGTCGTCGCGAAGATCGAGCTTCGACATCACTTCCACGCGTGCACGACGACACGCCGGGAGGAGTGCCGCGAGAGCGACGCGCGCTCGCGTAGCCCGGCGCGGAGCACGCGGCCGGTTCTGCGCACCGCGGGGCTGCGCCACACGACGTCGACGTGCCGAAAGCCGAATTCTCGCAGCAACCCGCGCAACGCCCGCGTGTTCAGTGCCCACCAATTTGTGCCGTCGCCGTTCAATTCGTTGCCCGGGTAGAGGCGGCCGGCGGCCCAGGGCAGCCAGTCGAAGCGCAGCTCGGTCTCGAGGATGAGGCGCGAGCCGGTGACGCCGGCGACCCGTTCGATGGCGGTGATCGGGTCCCGTAGGTGGTATACGACACCGAGGAGGAGCACGAGATCGAATGTGCCGCCGAGCCGTTCGGGACTCAGTTCCATGACGTCGGCGACCATCGAGTCGACGCGCGAATCGAGCACCTTGTGGGCGAAGTCGAAACCTTCCCGCGTTCCCCAGCCCTCTCCCGACCAGGCGTAGGAGTCGGTGGCGAGCACGCGCCTCGCGCCCCGTCGTTCGCATTCGAAGGAGTAGAAGCCGTCCCACGCGCCGATGTCGAGCACGTCGAGACCGGCCAGCGTTGCCGGCAGATGCAACGACGGCAGGAGGTTGCGCCCGGGATCTGTCGCGCCCCCGGTCACGATGCCGTGGCCGAGGTCGAGCGTATGGAACCACGAGATCTGCGCGGCCTGCGTGCGTATTTCGGACGGCTCCACGACGATCCTCTCGGCCGGAGAGCAGAGGATACGTCTCAGGCTGCGGAGGGAGGCGGTTCCGGCGTGCTCGCCAGCGCGCGGCGACGGATGTCGTCGAGGCTTTCGTGCACGACGCGCCAGACGTTGGCGGTGCTGGTGCTGACGGCGAGGTGGCCGGCGATCGTGCCGGGCTCGTCGGTCTGGTCGCCGACCGCGTCGAGCGCGGCGTGCGCGAGCTCGACGAGCGTGGGATCGGTCATCTCAACCGCGACGCGGGAAGCGTCGACGCGGATGCGCAGCGTCCGACGACCGGCTTCTTCGGGAGACTCGTCACTGGTGCCCGTGACGTTCGCGGCGACCAACGCATCGCGCGCCTCGTCGAGATCGACGCCGAGCGCGGCGAGGGTGCGCGCCGCGGCGCTTTCGGGGTCGGCGAGCGCGGCGAGCATCAGGTGTTGCGACCCGACCGGCTGCGTGCCCGCGAGCCGGGACGCTTCGCTCAGCGCCGCGTCGGCCGCGGGAGTCGTGTCGACCTCCGCGGGTTGGGTCCGCTCCTCGCCCAACCGTTGCGGACGGCGGAGCAGCCAGCGGCGGCCGGTGCTCGGCGTCCCGGCCGGCACGAGGTCGAGCACCGCGAGCCGGACTCGGACCTCGACGGGTTCGGGCGTGTGGGCGGCGATGACCTGGGCGCCGATGCCTTCGGATTCGCGGACGAGACCGAGCAGGATGTGCTCCGTACCGATGTAGTTGTGGCCGAGCTTCAGCGCCTCGCGCAGCGCATACTCGAGGGCCTTCTTCGACTTCGGGGTGAAGGGGATGTGGCCCTCGGGCGACTTCTTGCCCGGTCCGACGCGGGCGAGCACCTCCTCGCGGGCCTCGGCGAGCGAGAGCCCGAACCCGTTCAGGACCCGGGCGCCGACCCCGTCGGGTTCACCGAGCAGGCCGAGCAGCACGTGCTCGGTGCCGATGTAGTTGTGCTGCATGCCGCGGGCCTCCTCCTGGGCGAGGACGACGACGTGGCGGGCCTTGTCGGTGAAGCGTTCGAACATGCCGCCGAGACTCTGCCTGCCCGACAAGGGTGTCAATACCATGCTAGTAACACTGTGTGACGAGATGGGAGAGGCGCGATGGACTGGGAGGACCGACTCGACGCGTGGGAGGTCGAGCTGGAGCTCAGCGCGCAGCTCGAGGGCTCCGACTGGGTGACGCTCGAGCGGGCCGCGACCGAGACCGGCGTGTCGCGGGCCGCGCTGCGGAGTTGGTACCGGTCGGGGCAGATCCCGTCTCGGTTGGTCGACGGGCCGCACGGTTCGCAACGGCTGGTGCCGTTGGCCACCGTCGCCGAACGCGCCGAAGCGTCACCCCGGATCCGTCGCAACGCGCAGCGGCGCGGCGGCGGAGGTCGAGCAGCTCGACATCCTCCGCGCCCGCGTCGGCCAGCTCGAGCTCCGCATCGCCGCCCTCGAACGCAGCGCGGCCGACGCGGCCGACGCGGCCGACGACGCGGGGGCGGGTGCGGGCGCGGGCTGAGTCAGTCCTTGGCGTCGGACCAACGGTGGATGACGCTGATGTCGGCGACGAAGCGCACCGAGTGGTCGGGCGCCCAGCGGTGCGCGGCCTCTTGCAGGCTGTCGTGCAGGAGGCGGGCGACCTCTGCTCCGTGCTCGATCGGCGCGTGCACGAGGAGCTCGTCGTGCAGGCACAGCACGATGCGCGCGTCGAGTGGGGCCGAACGCGGCCCGTACCGTCACCGCCCAGGTCTTGAAGAACTCGGCCGCCGCGCCCTGCACGACGGCGTTGCGCCCGTAGCGGCCCCGCGCCGCGTCTCGGGCGCGCACGTCGCGTTCGTCGACGCCCGCATCGGCGGCGACGGACCCCATCGAGATCAGCCGGCCGCCGTACGTGCGTAGCGACTGCCGCGACTGGCCCGCGAGGTCGGCGTCGCGGAGGTATCTCATCGCGACGGGATATGCCGACTCGAGCCCGCGGAACGCACGCGCACCGTTCCCCGTCGTCTGCCCGTACATCGCGCCGAGCACCGCCACCTTCGCGGTCGCACGATCGACTCCGAGTTGCGCGGCAACCGGTGCGTACAGATCAGCCGCGGCCGTGGCGTCTCCGAGTGCAGTGTCGCCGGACACGGCGGCAAGCACGCGCGGTTCGATCTGGCCGAGGTCGGCGCGAACGAAGACATGCCCGGGCTCGGCCACGACGGCGTCACGCATGTGGGCGGGCATGTTGTGCAGGCCGCCCGACGCAGTCATCCGGCCCGCGGCGCCGTCCGCGCCCGTCCACACACCCCGCAGACGACCGTCGGCGGCCAGGTTCTCGTCGAGCCACGAGTAGCCGTACGTCGTCGAAACCCGTTCGGCCTTGCGCCACACGAGGAGCGCGCCGACGAGCGGATGGGTGTCGCGCAACGCATCGAGGCGCCACGCGCGGGTGTCGGGGAGGTCGAAGCCGATGCGGGCGAGCAGCTCCTTGACCTGTCCGGGGCTCCGGAGATCGCACTGCGCTCCTGGTGGTGCGTGGCGCAGCACGTCGGCGTCGCGACGAGCCCGTTGCGCGGCCGCGTCGGTCTCCGAACGCGGCCGCTCGCCGACGAGTGCGGCGATGATCGACTCGGCGACGCTCCGGTCGACCGGCAGCCCGTCGACCGACAACTCCGCGCACAACAACTCGGCCGCCGACTCGGTGCGGGCCGTCATCGTCACCCGGCGCCGATCGGAACCTGCCGGGAGTTGCGCGGCCTGCAGTTTCGCAGTCTCGGCGGCGAGTGCCGCCCACGCCGCGAGCCGCTCGCGGCTTGTCGACCACGCACCGGTGGCCCAGTCGGGTCGGAGATAGCCGTCGGGCCGGACCGGATCGTCGGGCGTGCCTTCTGTGCCGGTGGCCGCGCTGAACAGGTCGGGCGGGCCGGGCGCGGGAAGGTGGTCGAGTGCGAGATCGTGCAACTGGGCCCACACCCGGGCCGGATCGGCCTGCCAGCCGCCGAAGGCGAGCCGGTGCACCGCCGCGATGTCCCAGCTCGTCGCGACCCGGACTCCGGCCGCGACCAACGGCACCGCGGTGTCGTTCGACCACATCGCCCACCGGGGCCGAAGTGCGCGCTCGACGTCGCGCACCGCACCCGCAGGGTCGTCGGTCGCCATCGTCAACGTCGCGCCGGTCGGTGTCGCCAGCGCGAGCCCGGTCCCGGGTGCGATCACAACGGCGACGAGGTCGCCGCGCCCGACTCCGTTCCCTCGCAACTCCGCGACCAGATCCACGTTCGCACCTTGCCACGTCCGTGCACGCGGACGCGGTGACGCGGGCCTTCGACATACTGTGTCCGCAGTCGGCCGCAGCGGAAGGCGCGAATCGATGACGATCAACTCGGCGAACCGGCGGGTCCAGGTGAATCCGGTGACCAGCATCATCGGGGCGGAGGTCGGGGGCGTCGACCTGCGGGAGCCGTTGGACCCCGCGACGGTCGCGGACCTCGCCGATGCGTTGGTGCAGTGGAAGGTGCTGTTCTTCCGGGACCAACCCATCACCTACGACCAGCAGATCGCGTTCGCGAGCAACTTCGGTGAGCTCACGCCCGCCCATCCGATCGAACCGGGCCTGAAGGAGAAACCGGAGATCTACGTCGTCGATTCGCGCGAGGCGAAAGTGGTCTTCGGGCACAGCGTGGAACGGCCTCGCTTCGCGCCGCCGCGCATGACCGCAACCGGTTGGCACACCGACATCACCTTCGTCCCGAACCCCGCGCTCGCGTCGGTGCTGCGCGGGGCGGTGGTCCCGCCGTTCGGCGGCGACACGATGTGGACGAACCTCGTCGCCGCGTACGAAGACCTCTCGCCGTCGATCCGTGATCTCGTCGACAACCTGCAGGCCGTCCATCGCTGGCACGGGTTCACCGGCGAGACGCGCGAGGGCTACGACCGCAATCAGCCGCCGCCGACCGCGGTGCATCCGGTCGTGCGCGTACACCCGGTCAGCGGCGAGCGAGCGTTGTTCGTGAACCCCGCCTTCACGCGCTACATCGTCGGCCTGACCGACCGCGAGAACAGCCGGATCCTCGACCTGTTGTTCGACCAGATCGCCGCGCCCCGAATTCACGGTCCGGTTCCGCTGGGAGAACGACAGCGTCGCGTTCTGGGACAACCGCTCGACGGCTCACCTCGGACCGGTCGACCTCGCGTCGGGCGACTTCGACCGCCGGGTCGAACGCGTCACGATCGTCGGTGATCTCCCGGTCGGTCCGGACGGATTCGTGTCGGTGCCGCTGCGCGGCGGACTCTTCAACTGAGCGCGTGACCCAGCTCCCGTCGCGTCCGCTCGGCGCATCCGGTGTCGAGGTGTCGGTGATGGCACTCGGGTCGTGGCGAACCTACGAGCGGATCTCGCGTGCGCAGGGCGAGGCCGTCATGCGCGCCGCCCGCGACGCCGGCATCACATTCCTCGACGACGCGCGCTACGACGACGAGACCGGGTCCGCGCCTCTGAAGACCGGGTACTCGGAGGTGGTGTTCGGGGAGCTCTTTCGCGCCGCGGGCTGGGCGCGCGACGAGGTCGTCGTCTCGAACAAGCTCTGGTGGGAACACTGGCCCGACGAGAGCGCGGCGACCGAGCTCGACGGATCGCTCGGGCGGATGGGACTCGACCACGTCGACCTGATCTACGCGATGCCGCCGCGCGTCGATCTGCCCGTCGGCGAGATCGTCGAGCAGGTGGCGGGCCTCATCCGATCCGGACGCGCGCGTGCATGGGGCACGGGTATGTGGACGGCCGCGCAGCATCACGAGGCGCTCGATGTGTGCGAACAACTCGGCGCGCCGATGCCGACTGCCGCGCAGATGGCCACGAGCCTGGCCGACCACCGCGGTCCCGACGATCCGGAGATGCGCCGTGCGTTCCGGCGCGGCGGCATCGGGCTCGTCGCGGCGAACGTTCTGGCCGGCGGTGTCCTCACCGGCAAGTACCTGCGCGGCGAGCGCGGTCGGGTCGACGACGGGCCGGAGGTCGGTTCCGAGCTCGTCGAGATCGCCCGATCGGTGGTCGACCTGGCCGCGGATTGGGGCGTGCCACCCGCACACGTGGCGTTCGCGTATGCGTTCGCGCGGCTCGCACCTTGCGACGGTGCTCTTCGGCGCTCGATCGCCGGAGCAGTTGCGCGAGAACGTCACGGCCTTCGCGACGTTCGCATCCTTCGATGCCGACCAGCTCGCGGCGATCGAACGTCTCGCGCGCTGACGACCGAATCGGAGGACGCGAGACGTGTCAGGCCGTCACGATGTGCGTGAACGCCGCGGCCGGGCGCCGACGTAGGCCGCGAGGTGCTCACCCGTGAGCGTGGAGCGGGCGGCGACGAGGTCGGCAGGTGTGCCCTCGAAGACGATCCGGCCGCCGTCGTGGCCGGCGCCGGGGCCGAGGTCGATGATCCAGTCGGCGTGGGCCATGACCGCCTGGTGGTGCGCGATGACGACGACCGACTTGCCGGAGTCGACGAGCCGGTCGAGCAGGCCGACCAGTTGCTCGACGTCGGCGAGGTGCAGCCCGGAGGTCGGCTCGTCGAGAACGTAGACGCCGCCTTTCTCGCCGAGGTGGGTGGCGAGCTTGAGTCGCTGCCGCTCGCCGCCGGACAGTGTCGGGAGCGGCTGGCCGAGGCTGAGGTAGCCGAGCCCGACGTCGGCGAGCCGGTCGAGGACGGTCTGTGCGGCCGGTGTGTGCGCGTCGCCGGCGCCGAAGAACTCCGCGGCCTCGGTCACCGACATCGCGAGCACCTCGGTGATGTCGCGTCCGCCGAGGTGGTGGTGGAGTACCGATGCCTCGAACCGCTTCCCTTCGCACACCTCGCAGGTGGTAGCGACGCCGGCCATCATCGCGAGGTCGGTGTAGACGATGCCGGCGCCGTTGCAATTGGGGCAGGCGCCCTCGGAGTTGGCGCTGAACAGCGCGGGCTTCACGCCGTTGGCCTTGGCGAACGCCTTGCGGATCGGGTCGAGCAGCCCGGTGTAGGTCGCCGGGTTGCTCCGGCGCGAACCGCGGATCGCGCCTTGGTCGATCGACACCACATCGGCGTCGGTCGGCATCGACCCGTGCACGAGCGAGCTCTTGCCGGAGCCGGACACGCCGGTGACGACGACGAGCACCCCGAGCGGGATGTCGACGTCGACGTCGCGCAGATTGTGCGTCGTCGCCCCGCGGATCGCGAGCGTGCCGGTGGGGGTCCGCACTGCCGCCTTGACGGCGGACCGGTCGCCGAGATGGCGGCCGGTGACGGTGTCGCCGGCCCGCAGACCGTCGACCGTGCCCTCGAAGCAGACGGTGCCGCCGGCTGCACCTGCGCCGGGACCGAGATCGACGACGTGGTCGGCGATCGCGATCGTCTCCGGCTTGTGCTCGACGACCAGCACGGTGTTGCCCTTGTCCCGCAGCCGCAGCAGTAGATCGTTCATCCGCTCGATGTCGTGCGGGTGCAGCCCGACCGTCGGCTCGTCGAACACGTAGGTCACGTCGGTGAGCGCGGAGCCGAGGTGACCGATCATCTTGACGCGCTGCGCCTCGCCGCCCGACAGCGTGCCCGACGGCCGGTCGAGCGAGAGGTATCCGAGCCCGATCTCCACGAACGAGTCGAGCGTCTGCGCGAGCGCGGCCAGCAGCGGCGCGACCGACGGCTCGTCGAGGCCGCCGACCCACTGGGCAAGGTCGTTGATCTGCATCGCGCACGCGTCGGCGATGCCGATCTTCTTGATCTTCGACGACCGCGCCGCTTCGTTGAGCCGGGTGCCGCCGCAGTCGGGGCAGACGGTGAACGTGACTGCGCGGTCGACGAACGCCCGGACGTGCGGCTGCATCGAGTCGACGTCCTTCGCCAGGAACGACGTCTGGATCTTCGGGATCAGGCCTTCGTACGTCAGGTTGACGTTGTCGACCTTGATCCTGGTCGGTTCCTTGTAGAGCAGGTCGTTCAACTCGGCCTTGGTGTACTTCCGGATGGGCTTGTCCGGGTCGAAGAAGCCGCAGCCGCGGAAGATGCGGCCGTACCAACCGTCCATGCTGTAGCCGGGGATCGAGAGCGCCCCCTCGTTGAGCGACTTGGTGTCGTCGTACAGCTGCGACCGGTCGAAGTCGGTCACGGATCCCGTGCCCTCGCAGCGCGGGCACATGCCGCCGGCCCGCGTGAACGAACGCTTCTCCCTCGTCTTCTTGCCGCCCTTCTCGAACGTGACGGCTCCGGCTCCGCTGATCGTCGCGGTGTTGAACGAGAACGCCTGGGGCGAGCCGACGTGCGGCTTCCCGAGCCGGCTGAAGAGGATCCGGAGCATCGCGTTGGCGTCGGTGGCGGTGCCGACCGTGGAGCGGACGTTGGCTCCATCCGCTCCTGATCGACGATGATCGCGGTCGTCAGCCCTTCGAGCACGTCGACCTCGGGCCGGGCGAGTGTCGGCATGAAGCCCTGCACGAACGCGCTGTAGGTCTCGTTGATCAGCCGCTGCGACTCGGCCGCGATCGTGCCGAACACCAGGGAGCTCTTGCCCGAGCCCGAGACACCGGTGAACACCGTCAGCCGGCGCTTCGGGATCTCGACGCTGACGTCTTTCAGGTTGTTCACGCGCGCGCCGTGCACGCGGATCAGATCGTGGCTGTCGCCACCGCGCCGTGCCGGCGTCTTCGAGGGTGTCTTGGTGACCTTGCTCATCCTGTCTCCGTCTGTGGTGCGGCGTTGGTCAGGTCTCGACGAGCGCGGGCGCCAGCGCGCGCCACTCCGCCCGGGGCACTTCGTCGTCGGGCCGCACGACCTGGATGCACACGTGGTCGGCGCCTGCGGCGCGCATGGCCGACACCCGCTCGGCGACAGTGTCGATATCGCCCCAGGCCACGATCGCGTCGACGAGCCGGTCGCTCCCGTTGCCCGCGAAGTCGTCGGCGGAGAACCCGAACTCGAGCAGGTTGTTCGTGTAATTCGGCAGGCTCGTGTACACCGCCGTGTGGCGGCGGGCGGTCGCGCGCGCGGTCGACGGATCGCGGTCGAGCACGACCGCGAGCTCGACGCAGATCACGGCATCGGGTCCGAGGATCTCGCGAGCGCGGGCGACGTGCTCGACGGGTACGAAGTAGGGGTGGGCACCGGCGGCACGGGCGTGGGCGAGGCCGAGCATCTTTGGCCGCAGCGCGGCGAGGACGCGCGAGTCGACCGGAAACGGTTCGGGCGCGCCGTCGAGCCCATCGAGGAACTCGACCATCTTGGAGAGCGGTTTGGCGTACCGGCCCGCTTCGGTACTGTCGATCAATACCGCGTGGCTCACACCGAGCCCGAGTAGGAATCGGCGCTGCCAGTCGGCCGACCACGACGCGCGTCGCTGCGCCACCTCGACCGGGTCGTGCATCCAGATGTTCAGGATGCCGGTCGCCACGGTCGTGCGCGTCGTCGTGCGCGCAGGAGGTTCTCGACACTGCCGAGGACGTCGCCCCCGACATCGGGGATCCAGATCGCGCGGTACCCGAGCTCGTCGAGCTCGGTCGCCAGCTCCGCGACGGCGCTCGCGTCGCCGTAGCGAAGGTGTCCCGACCAGATGCCGGTCCCGGTGAGTCGCATGGGGTGTCGCTCCTCGATTGGTGATCCGGCCGCGGAGGCGGCCGCGCCGAATCAGTCTGCCCCCTCGTCCGGGTTCCGTTAGCGTCCGGCCGGTGCAGGGGGACGCGGTCGAGCGGCTGCTCGCGTACGAGGGGATCCGCCAGCTCGCGGCGCGGTACGCGCTGGCGGTCGACTCCCGGAACCTCGACGACCTCGTGTCGTTGTTCGTGCCCGACGTCGCGGTCGGCGGCGGTGACACCGGACGCGACGCCTTGCGCTCGCAGTTCGAGGTTTCGCTGCGCGCCGTCGAACGCACCTTCCTCCTCGTGGGGACGCACGTGATCGACCTCGTCGACGCCGACCACGCGACCGGGTCGGTCTATTGCAAGGGCGAGATCCAGGACGGCCGGCGCTGGATCCACCAGGCGATCCTCTACGACGACGACTATGAGCGACGCGACGAGGCCTGGCTGTTCGTCCGGCGTCGCCACCGCCTCTGGTACGGCGCCGAGATCGGCGTGAACCCTCTCACGTTGCCGCCCGCGAAATTGGCCCGAGCACCACGACGGGTTGGGGACGGTGCCCGAGCAGTGGCCCTCGTGGCGCGCGTTCTGGGAGGCCGACAAGGATGACGCACCATGAGCGGTCGACTGGAGGATCGGGTGGCAATCGTCACGGGGGCCGGCGACGGCATCGGCCGCGGTGTGGCGCAGTGTTTCGCGGCCGAGGGCGCGCATGTGGTGGTGGCCGAGCTCGACGGCGATCGGGGCGAGGAGGTTGCCGCGTCGTTGACGCGCGAATACGGCACCGAGGCTCGGGCGGTACAGACCGACGTGTCGGTGCGCGCCGACGTGGAGCGCATGGTCGAGAACGCGATCGGAGCCTGGGGCACCGTCGACATCCTCGTGAACAACGCGTGGGGGGGCGGCGCGCTGGGCCGGCTCGAGCACAAGCGCGAGTCGCGGTTCGACGCAGGGTTCCACGTCGGTTTCTACGGGCCGCTCTGGGCGATGCAGGCGGCGTTCCCGGCGATGCGGGCGCAAGGCTTCGGGCGGATCATCAGCATGTGCTCGCTCAACGGTGTCAACGCGGACATCGGCACGGCCGAGTACAACTCGGCCAAGGAGGCCTTGCGGGCGTTGACGCGCACCGCCGCGCGCGAATGGGCGCCCTACGGCATCACGGCCAACGTGATCTGCCCGGGTGCGAAGACGGCGGCATCGCGCCGCGTGTTCGCCGAGAACCCGGAGCTCGAAGCGGTCGCCGACGCGTCGAACCCGATGGGCCGGCTCGGCGACCCCAAGACCGACATCGCCCCGGTCGCCGTGTTCCTTGCGAGCGACGACAGCCGCTACCTCACCGGAAACACGCTCTACGTCGACGGCGGTTCGCACATCAACGGCGCGCCCTGGGCCCCCGACCTTCCCGACCGGCCCGACGAGTAGCCGCCCGACAACTCTCGCAGCATGTGCCGACCGATCGGCGAGGGCGGCACGCCGAGGACGCGATACTGAGCGAACGGATTCGTCAGAGGCGGGAGGTCCGTGCGTGGCGACGGCGGTGCGTACCCAGCACCTGTCCAAGCGTTACGGCCACACCGTTGCCCTCGACCGGCTCGACCTCGAGATCCAGGCCGGCGAGGTGTTCGGCTACCTGGGCCCGAACGGGGCGGGGAAGTCGACGACGATCGCGCTGCTGCTCGGCGTCATTCGCGCCACCTCCGGCGGTGCGCGCGTCTTCGATCTCGACGCGTGGCGCGACGCGCCCGCGGTGCACCGCCGGCTCGCGTACGTGCCGAGCGAGGCGAATGTGTGGCCGTCGCTCACCGGCGCGGAGACGTTGCGGTTCCTCGGGGCGATCCACGGTTCGGTAGACCACACCTACCTCGACGAGCTGGTCGAACGGTTCGAGCTGACGCCGGACAAGAAGAACCGCGCGTACAGCCACGGCAACCGCCAGAAGGTCCTCCTGATCGCCGCGCTCGCGAGCCGCGCCGATCTGTTGTTGTTCGACGAGCCCACGTCTGGACTCGACCCGCTCATGGAAAAGGTGTTCCGCGAGTGCGTCGGAGAGGCGCGTGAACGCGGACAGACCGTGTTGCTGTCGTCGCACATCCTCAGCGAGGTCGAGGCGGTCTGCGATCGCGTCGCGATGCTCCGGGCGGGCCGGATCATCGAGACCGGTCGCCTCGACGTGCTCCGCAAGCTCGCGGCCACGCATGTGCACGCGCTGATCACGCGGACTGCCCCCGACCTCACGCGTCTCGAAGGCGTCACCAACGTCGTCGTCCACGACCGGTCGGTCGAATGCGACGTGGTCGGGTCGATGGGACCGCTCATGTCGGTGTTGGCGGATGCCGGGATCGAGCACCTGACGACGCGAGAGCCGTCGCTCGAGGAACTGTTCCTGTCGCAGTACGGCCGCGGCGCGCCGGCGCGTGGATCCGTGCCCGCTCGATCGAAGCCGTGAGTACGACCATCGCCGAAGCCCGGCCTGCGCCCCGACGGGTCGAGCGCGTGCACGCGAGTGCCGACGCGGCGGTGGCCCGCCACGCGTTCCAACAGGTCCGGACGAGTGCGCTCGTGTGCGCGATCGCGTTCGGCGGCACCGCGGCCGCGTCGGCGCTCGCGTACGTCTCGTCGTTCCCGACGGCCGCGAGCCGGCACCAGCTCGCGGTGACCACCGGGGGCGATACCGGGCTGGCGGTCCTGCTCGGTCCCGTCTCCGCGATCGACACCGTCGGCGGCTACACGGTGTACCAGGGATTCGTCTTCCTCACGACCATTGCCGCGGTCTGGGCGGTGCTCGCCGCGACCAGATTGCTGCGGGGCGAGGAGGACGCCGGTCGCTGGCAACTCCTGCTGAGCGGGAGCACCCGCGCGTCGCGGGTGACCGCGGCGTCGCTCGTCGCGCTCGCCGCGGCGGTCGGCCTGATCTTCGCGGGCACGTCGTTGCTCACGCTCTTGGCGGGCCGGAATCCCGATGTCGCATTCGGCGTGACCGGATCGTTGCTCTACGGCTTGAGCATCGCGTCGCCGGCCGCGGTGTTCGGAGCGATCGGCGCGGTGACGTCACAGCTGGGCCGGACGCGCCGGGCCGCGTCGGCCCTCGGCATCACGGTGCTCGCGATCGCGTCGGTGGTGCGCATGATCGCCGACTCCGGTGCGACCGCGCACTGGCTGCGGTGGGCGACGCCGTTCGGCTGGGCCGAGTTGATGCGCCCGCTCACCGACAGCGACCCGTGGCCCGCGGTACCCGCCGCCGCGACGGCGCTCGTGCTGGCGGCCGTCGCGATCGTGCTTTCGGGCGGCGCGACGTGGGCTCCGGGCTTTTCGCGGCGCGGGACGTCGTTCGCCCCCGGCCGTTCGGGCTCGGCTCCGTCCTCGGCCTCGCCGCCCGGCTCGAGCTACCGGTGCTCGCGGCCTGGTCGGCCGGGCTCGCGGCGTCGGGGTTCGCGTTCGGTGTGGTCGCCAGGATGACGACGGCGAGCGTGCCCGACTCGCTGAACGACACGCTCGACAAGTTCGGCGTCCACGGCAGTTTCGTGACGCGCTACTTCGGCGTTGTCTTCCTGCTCGTGGCCGGTCTGGTCGCGCTCGTGCCGGCCGGTCAGATCGCATCCGCGTCGGAAGAGGAGAGGTCGGGCCGCCTCACGCAGGTGCTGACCCGACCCGTGAACCGCACCACGTGGTTTGCGGGCCGGCTGGTGCTCGCTGCGGCGGGCGTGTTCGCGACCGGGCTGCTTTCCGGTGTCGGCGTCTGGGCCGGCGCCGAGAGCCAGGGTGTCGACGTCGGCTTCGGGACCATGGTCCGAGCCGGGCTGAACGTCGTGCCGACGGGTCTCGTCGTCCTCGGCGTCGGCGCGGTGGCGCTGTCGATCGCGCCGAGATCGGCGGCGGCGACGGTCTATTCGGTGGTCGGGTGGTCGTTGATCGTCGACGTGGTGGCGTCGACCGTGTCGGGCCTCGGCGGGCTCGACCGCGTCTCCGTCCTGCACTACATGGCGCTCGCACCCGCGCAGAAGATCGCGGCGACGACGGTCGTCGTCACCCTTGCCGTCGCCCTCGCGCTCGCGAGCGGCGCCACCGCAATCTTCCGGCGCCACGACATCCACTCGACTTGACCGAACCACGGTGACGTGACTCCGCCCGGCGCGACCTTCATCGGTCGCGAACCCGAGCCCGGAAACGGGAAAGACTCTGAGATGGATCCCGACTCGGACGCGGCGGCGATCAGGGCGTCGCTCGACGATCCGGCGCGCTTCGGCGCGCTCTTCGACCGGCACGCCACGATCGTGTTCCGTTACCTCGTGCGGCGCGTCGGCGTCGACGCGGCCGAGCTGCTCCTCGGCGACGTGTTCCGCATCGCGTTCGAGAAGCGCGCCCGGTACGACTGCGACCGGCCGAATGCGCGGCCGTGGCTGTACGGGATCGCGACGAACCTGCTCTCGCACCACCGCCGGAGCGAGGCCCGCCGGATCGCGTCGACGGCCCGGCTCCTCGCGGCGCCACGGTCGGCTGACGACCCGACCGATCGAGTGGTCGACCGGCTCGACGCAGCCGACCTCTGGCCGCAGATAGCCGACGCGGTGGCGCTCCTTCCCGACGGTGAACGGGACGCGCTGCTGCTCTACGTGTGGGAGGACCTCGGTTACGACGAGATCGCCCGCGCGCTCGACGTCCCGGTCGGTACCGTGCGTTCGCGCCTCAACCGTGCCCGGCACAGCCTTCGCGAACTCCGGGCCTCGACCGGGAGAGAACAGTGAGCGACGACTTCGACCGTTTCCGCGAGCTGCGACCCGACCGGGTGCATCCCGACGATCCCGTCGAACCCACTGTTTTCGCCCGAGAGAAGGAGCGACTCATGTCGACGATTGATCCGGCGCGGCGAGAACACCGAGCCCGCGCTGCAGATGCCCGATATCTATCCCCGCTTGGCGTACGACGACGAACGGGCCGCGCTCGCGTATCTCACACGCGTGTTCCAACTCGACGAGATCCGCGAAGCCCGGACCGAACACGACGACTCGATGCTCGCGTGGCTGCGCGTCGGCGACGGGGTGGTGATGATCGGCCGTGCGAATGCCGAAATCCATCGCATCCACAGCCCGCGCACCCTCGGCCACACGACCGTGCAGATGATGGTGTACGTGCACGACGTCGACGCGCACTGCGCGCGCGCGGTGGCCGAGGGGGCGGACATCACGATGGCGTTGCAGGACGCGTTCTACGGCGAACGCCGGTACGAGGCGACCGATCTCGAGGGCCACCGCTGGCATTTCCGCGAACGTCACGCCGACATCAAAGCGCGCGGTGGCCAAGTTCCCGACGACCGCGCCGAGTGAATGAACCGGCGTGAGTTACCGGGGCAACAAGTGCCGGCAACTCACGTCGGTTCGAGGGGGTTGGGGCCGGCATCCGGGCGATTGCGGAGCCGTTCGACGGTCTCGAACGAATTGATGGGGCTGAAGAGTCGCAGTCCGCCGTCGGCCGCGATCGACTCGCCGGTGACCCAGTCGAGGCCGTGCACGCCGAGCGCGACCTGGGCGACGTCGGCGGGTGAACCGACGCGGCCGAGCGGGGTGCGGTGCACGACCTCGTCGAGCCAGCCGGGGATCTGACCGGCGCGCGAGAGCATCGGTGTTTCCGTAACACCGGGCGCGACTGCGTTGACGCGGATGCCGGAGGGTCCCCATTCCGCCGCCGCGACCCGCACGAGCATGTCGAGTGCGGCCTTCGACGCGCAGTACGCCCCCATCCCGCGGTCCGCGACCCGACCGCTGATGCTCGACAGCGCGACGATCGAGCCGCCCTGTCCGCTGTCGATCATCGCGCCGCGCCGCGGCGCGCATGACGAGCCACGCGCCCCTGAGGTTGACGTCGAACACCCGGTCCCAGTCGTCGGGTTTCGTGTCGAGCAGCATCGCCGAGTCGCCGATGCCGGCACACACCGTCACGACGGTGGGTACGCCGCTGCGTTCGACCGTCGTGGCGATCGCTCGCTCGACCGCGTCGGCATCGCGGACATCGACCACGACGTCGGCGGCACTCTCGAGGTCCCAGACGACCGGGAGCGCGCCCGCTTCTCGGAGAACCGCGACACGTGCGCGGCGCCGATGCCGGAGGCGC
Source organism: uncultured Actinomycetes bacterium (assembly GCA_963761055.1). Classification (GTDB taxonomy): domain Bacteria; phylum Actinomycetota; class Acidimicrobiia; order IMCC26256; family PALSA-610; genus PALSA-610. The sequence continues at coordinate 291,573 of CAVXFO010000004.1, forward strand.
CTCCGGTCACGAGCGCGACCGCTCCCGTCAACGTCACGTGGATCCTCCGCTCACGTCCGTACGAGGTGGCCGGGCCGTGCGCCGGACTCCTCGTGGTCGGCGACGACGACCTCGCCCCGGATCACGAGGTCGTACATCGCTCTGCACGTTACAAGTAGCACCCCGATGTCACAGCTCCGCCTGAGGGGGCGAGGGCGCGCCTGAGGCGGGCACCGTGTCGGTCTCGCGAATGGCCCAGAAGAGGTCCGAAACCCGTGCGCGCGCGGGCTCCCGTCTGTAGTGTCCCGGACGCTTCGGATCGACGGAGGTCGTGTGCAGCGGTTCTGGTTGTGGCTCGGTCTCAATCTGGGGAAGCACTGGATTGTGGTGATGGTCATCGGTGGTCTGCTCACCGTCGGACTCGGCTTCGGGACCACCAAGCTGAAGTTCTCGACCGACCAGAGCAACTACCTCAACAAGAGCGACCAGGTCTACAAGGACAACGTCGCGTATCAGAAGCTGTTCGGCGGCGAAGCGATGATCACGCTCGTCACGATGGATCCGGGCCACACGGTCGCGGAGTTGTTCACCGCCGCTGACAATGCTCAGTGGGCGCAGGCCGCGCGCGAGATCGGCGCCTCCGACCGTGTGCTCAACACGGTGACACCGCTCACGGCAATGGAGTGGAACGACGAGCTGGTCAAGGGACCGAACGGCGACGTGACCCAGAGCGTCGCGGGCAAGCTCCTCACCGACGACATCGGGCGTGATCCCTCGAAGGCCGGTCAAGCCGCGCGCAGCGCGTCGGCACTCACCACGATTCAACGCATCAACGCGATTCCGCTCGCGCAACGGGTACTCAGCAACCCGAAGTACATCGACTTCCTGCTCTACGACAATCCTCAGCCCGGCAACCCCACACCGATCCGCACGCCCCTGTTGCCGTTCTTCCCCGACGCACGCCATGCGCAGATGGTCGTGCGGCTGCAGGGCAACCAGTCGATCAAGGACGAAGGCAAAGCCGCCGACCTCATCACGGCGTCGGCGAACAAGATGCACTTCGCCCACGCCCAGACAGTTACGACGGGTGCGCCCGCGCTGCTCGAGAACCTCAACAACTACCTGACCGGCGGCATGACGCTTCTCGCGCTGATCGCGATCGCGATCATGGCGACGATCCTCTTGTTGCTGTTCCGGGTGCGCTGGAGGCTCCTGCCGCTCGGCATCGTGCTCATCGGCGTCATCTGGGCGTTCGGCGCCGCGGGCTACCTCGGGATCCCGCTCACGATCGTGACGATCTCCGGGTTGCCGGTGATGCTCGGGATCGGCATCGACTACGCGATCCAGATGCACGCACGGGTCGAGGAAGAGGTCGTGATCTCGCGAGCCGATCACCCGATCCAGGAAAGCGCGCGCCACCTCGGCCCGGCCCTGCTCGTCGTGACGGGCGACGCGATCCTCGCATTCGCGGCGCTGCACTTCGCCAAGGTTCCGATGCTGCGTGAGTTCGGCTTGCTCCTCATCATCGGTGTCGCTGCGATCTGCCTCAACAGCATCATGGGGACGCTCGCGATCCTCGGTATCCGCGAGTACCGGTCGCCGACGAAGGGCAAGGACTTCACCGAGGGTTTCCTCGGACGACTGACGGTCCGCCTCGGATCGATCTCCGACCGTGTCGCGCCGGCACTCGCGGTTGCGAGCCTGATCATCTTCGCGGGTGGGCTCCTCGTCGAAGGAAAGCTCGTGCTGCAGACCGACCCGACGCAGTGGGTCAATCAGAGCTCGCGGGTCATCAAGAACCTGAACGTGCTCGACCGTGAGGTCCACTCGTCGAGCGAGCTCGGTGTCTACGTGCAGGCGCCCGACGCGTTCGGGCAGCCGAGCGTGACCTTCGTCGACGACTTCACGCGCGCGCAGTTGAAGAAGTATCCCGAGACGCTGCTCACCGCGTCGGGCATCGTGACCACGGTCAGCCAGCTGAGCGATGTTCCCGGCGCGACCCATCTCACGCCGACGTCGGCCCAGGTCCGGAGCGTGTACGCGACGGCACCGCGCGACATCAAGCTCTCGACGGTCGCGCCGAACGGCGGGGCGATGAACATCATCTTCCGGACCGGTCCGAGTGCTCTCGATGCGCGCGCCGAAGGTCGTGCGCGAGGTCCGGGCCACTGTGCACCCGCCCGCGAACGTCAAAGCCACGCCGTCGGGTCTCGCCGTGGTCGGTGTCGGCCTCCTCGACAACCTCGAGGCGAACCGGGTGCTCCTCACGTACGCTGCGATCGGGTTCGTGTTCCTGTTCCTCTGCGCCCGGCTGCGCAGCGTCGTCCGCGCGTTGCTGTCGCTCGTGCCGGTGCTGATCGCGGTGGGCGCGTCGTCGCTGTTCGCCTACGCGCTCGACCTGAAGCTGAGCCCGATGACCGCGGTCGGCGGTCCACTCGTGGTCGCCGCGTGTACCGAATTCACGTCGCTGATCCTGTTGCGTTTCGTCGAGGAGCGCGACCGTGGCATGAGCCCGCGTCAGGCGATGGACGTCGCCGCGTCGCGTACCGGTCGCGCGTTCATCGTCTCCGCGTTCACAGCGATCGCGGGTGTCGCGGTCATTGCGACGTCGTCGCTGCCGTTGCTGCACGACTTCGGCCAGCTCGTGGCACTGAACGTGACGATCGCGTTGCTGAGCGCGCTGGTGGTCCTGCCCCCGATGCTCGTGTGGGCCGACCGGCGCAACTGGGTATCGCGCGGCCTGGTCCCGGCCGACCACCTCGCCCACGACGTCGGCAACCGCGCCTGAGCGAACGCACCCGGCCGGTTCGGTCTCATGCGGGGGGTGCGAAGAGCTCCAGCGCGATGTTGTCGGGATCGCGACGATCGGTGCTTGCCCTCATCTTCGTTCGGGAACCCATTCCGGTTCTCGATTTCTCCGGCGCCTTCCCCGGCTGATCCCCGCGACCCTGAACCGCCGACCGATCCACGGCGAGCGCCCGGTCACGTTGCCGTGACGGGCGGATTCGCACGCTGGCCGAGTGAGTATCCGGAGCGACGCCGCCGCGGCGAGTCGGTGGCCTGATCGAGAACCTCGCCACGTTCTCCGGGCGCTGGGCATCGGGATCGTCTTCGCGTCGGCCGTGTCGATCGTGATCGTCGCGCTGAGCGGCGCGCCCACCGTTCCGCTGGGCACGCCCAACACCGAGCCGATCGTCGCGATCCTCGCTCCGTCCGCCGCAGCTCCGGACCCCGGGCCGGGCACCCCGACCGATGCCGCGGAGAGTCTCTACTTCGCCTGGCAGCGCGCGGATCGCGTGGTCGCCGGCCGCAGCGCCGGCAGCCAGGCCGTGACCGCCATGTTCGCGATCAAGACGTCGGTAGCCGCGGGCCTCGCGTTCGAGGGTTGCCGGGCGCCGGTGACCGGCTCGTCGACCTGCACGTGGGCCCGCACCGGCGTCCGCCTGACGATGGTGGTCGCCGCACCGGACCACGGTGTCCCACGGGTACTGACGGTGACGCTGCGCTGAGGCGCGCGACCGTGAGGTCGGGTCACGCGCAGGGTGACTGCGGGCCGACGGTGGGGAACGTGAGGTCGGGGGTCGGGGTGACGGGGCTGCCGACCGGCTCGTAGGCCACCGCGATGACGAACACGAACGGGCCGCGCGGCAGATCGTTGCTCCTGCACCATCCGACCGCTGTCCCGTTCGCGGTGTTGCCGACGACCGTCGAACCGGTTTCGCCGTCAACCCATCGGTACGGGCTCGCGTTCCCCGTGATCGTCGCCCGATTCCCGGCGAGAACCGTGCCCGACACCGGTCGCTGCAGCACCGACGTGCGGTACGGCGTCCCCACGATCACCGCGTACGAGGCGGCCGAGTTCGCGGCGAAGCGGTTGCCGGTCACCTCGGCGCCGTCGTCTTCGACGCGCACGCCGTACACCACGTTGTGGAACGTGTTGCCGGTGACGGTTGTGCGCGGCGCCCGGTCGAGCGTGATTCCCGGCGCGTACTGAGGGTCGCTGCAGTCCATGGGGAGCGTGTTCTCGCCCATACGCGATCCGACCCACACGCCGTTGACGCCACCGTCGAAGGTGTTGCCCACGATCACGTTGTCGTCGGCCCCGTAGCGCCGCGGGATCCACGCGGTCGGATGGTTGTGCACGTCCTCTCCGCAGTTCGTGTAGAGGAACACGCCCCCGGCCGAGTTGCCGGAAAACGTGTTGTCGACGATGCGGTTGCGGCGCGAACCGTCGACGGCGATGCCTTCGCGGCCGGTGCCCCAGAACCGGAACTGCAGACCCTGAAACGTGAAGAGCTGCCCCGCCGGGCTGTTCTCGACGAAGCCGTTGTCGCGGATCGTGTTGTGTTCGACCGCGTTGTCGGTCGACCCGGCCTCGAGGTAGATCCCGGTACTTCCCGCGCCCGCGATGGTGTCGTGGCGGATTGTGGTGCGAGTCACGTATGCGTCGACGTAGATGCCGACACCCCGCGAACCGCCGATGTTCGAGTTCTCGATGACCACACCCGCGATCGCGTGGTCGTACTCGTGGCCGGCCGTGAGCGTGCGAAACCCGACGCGCGTCACGCGCATGCTGTTGAGGAACCCGCGGCACGCGGCAGTTGCGGATCGTGACTCCCGACAGGTCGCCGTCTACCGGCGCGCTCACCTCGATGCCGACGCCGTTGGTCGACGTGCTGCTGACGAGCGCACCCCGGCAGTCGAGCGTTACGTTCGACGCGGTGATCTCGAAGCCGGCGTGGTAGGTGCACGACGAATCGAGGACGCTGTTCGTCGTCACCGTCACCCGTACGTCTGCCTGCGCGCACGGAATCAGGGCGGGCCGGGGATGGGGCTGCGGATCGCCCGGCAGCCACGCGGGCCGGCAGGCCGTCGTCGCCAGCACCAGCACACCGAGCACCACGACGAGCCCTCTCCGCATCGCCCGAGTCGACCACACCGCGAATTGCGGTTGCAAAGCTGCTCCCAAGCACGTCGCGCTCCCGTCCGGTGAGCGGCGACGGTCCGCCTGCCAATGATCAGGACGACGCGCCTGCCCCCCAACCTCGGACCAGCGTGAGTTAACCCTGATCTTTCAGTAGGCCGCCGGGGCGGGCCGGTTTGGTCGGGCCGTGCTGGTGGCGACGGCTGAACGCGAGCGCGATCGTGTCGGTCGGTGGATTCTCCGAGCCGTGCGGGCTTGGTGGTCGTTTTCGGGCGCGTGGCATCGCCGCGGGCCGGTTCGCTGAGGGCGACGCGTGTTCAGGTCGGCGCGAGGGCGTTGACGCGTGTGAACACGTTGATGAGCTTCTCGGACCAGGGCCAGCCGGTGGCGATGCGGAGTCGGGTTCGTCGGCCGCTGTGCACGATGAGCCCGGCTGCGTGGAACAGCGTGTAGCGAAGCCGTTTCGGTTCCGCGCGGGCGAGGTCGCCGTCGAGGCACAGGAGTTTGATCCACGCGAGGAGGTCTTGCGCGATGAGCACGAGTTGCACCCACGCAGAGTTGATCGCGAAGTCTTTGGATGGCAGGTTCGCGAGGCCGGTGTCTTTGGCGTCGCAGATTCGTTTCTCGGCGCGGCCACGGCCACGATGCAACGCTTCGAGATACGCGATGTCGGGATCATCGAGATCGGTGATGAACACTTGGTAGCGGCGGCCCTCGTAGTCGGTGAACGTCAACTCCGCGCCCGGGTGCGGGTCTTCGCGCCGTGTGATCGCTCGGGTGCCAACCGGCCAGCGCGACAGATCGATCAGATCGGTGATCTCGGCGACTTCGGCGTCGTCGCGTTCGTCCGTGCCGTTGGCGGTGATCGCCGGCACCCACCAGCCATTTGGCACGGAAATACAGGCAGTTCGAATCGGTGCGGTCAGGTCGTGACCGACCGCGAACCGCACCCCCCGAGCCCGGCACACGTCGATGAACCCGTGGGTCAACGCGGCCGAGTCGGTGCGGGCGATGACCTCGTGTTCGTGTGGATCGATCGGCAGTTGCGCCAACGCCAGGTCGAGGACCTCGACATGATCGGCCGCGGTGTTCGAACCGGCGTTGCCGGGTCGGAGTTTCGCGGCGAGTGCTTCGCCCGTCGCGTCCAGATACGCCATCAACGGATGGAACCCGAACCCGCGTTTATACGTCGGTGCAGCCTGTTCCTTTTCGGAATGGGAGTTCACGAGTGTGCCGTCGAAGTCGATCACGTAGAAGCCCGGATCTGCGCCGGCTGCCCATGCCTGCGCCCGAGCGTCAGCACGTGCGGTCGCGATCCGGACGAGCACCTCGTCGTCGATCGCGTCGAGTGTCCGCCACACGGTCGCACTCGACGCGACTTCTCCGAACAGTGCCGGCTGATCGGCCAAGACCGCGAGGTCGGAAATGGCTTCGCCGCCATCGGCGAGCATCACGGCCAGATCGACCAACACCTGACCGCGATCATGACCCCGCCGCCGCAGTTTCGTCGGCGCCATCGCGGTCGACAAACCATCGGTCAGACCGAGCGCGTCGGCCAGGTCACACAACACGCGAGTGCCCGCGTGCGCCACCACGTTCCGGCCGTCGCCGATCACCAACACGCGCGGACGGGTCGAGTTACGCTTCATCTCCGAAGTGCCCTTCTGGGTCGGGACCTGCTGGCTTCGCAACCGCAGTTTCCCGTACCAGAAGGGCCTTTTCGCGGACGCGGCCCGAGATCAACCGACCGTTACTGCAAGATCAGGGTTAACGGCGTATGCGCTGACAACTCACGCTGGTTCGGCTTGCGCGAGACGCCGGTAACGTTGTTCCTCAGTGCTCCAAGACCTCGATGTCGCGGCTCGGACGCCCGGCGGTGAGGTGCTGGTCCAACTCGAGTCCGGTCCGGACGGGCTGTCGAACATGGAAGCCGAGCGCCGGCTGCACGTCTATGGACCGAACGCTTTGCGCAGCCACGGCGCGCGGGCCGGGAGGGTGCTCGCCCGGCAGTTGAGGAATCCGCTGCTGCTGTTGCTCCTCGCGGCCGCGGCAGTGTCGGGGGTCACGGGTGATCCCAGCGACGCGGTGATCATCGGGGTGATCGTCGGGCTCTCGGTCGGGCTCGGCTTCGTGAACGAGTTCCGTTCCGAACAGGCGGTGGAGGCGCTCCACTCCCAGATCCGCCACACCGCGCTCGTCGTGCGCGCGGGAGCGCCCTCGCTCGTCGACGTGACCGCGCTCGTGCCCGGTGACGTGCTCGAGCTGGCCCTCGGCGACATCGTGCCCGCCGACATCAGGCTGCTCGACGTGACCGAGTTCGAGTGCGACGAGGGCGTGCTCACGGGAGAGTCACTCCCCGTCGGGAAGTGCTCCGACGCGGTTCTCGACGGCGATCGGTCGTGCGCGCTGATGGGCACGATCGTGCGGGAGGGCTCGCCGCGGCGTCGTGGTGCGCACCGGAATGCAGACCGGGTTCGGGCGCATCGCCGCCGGACTCGGCGAACGACCCACGGAGACCGCATTCCAGGTCGGGTTGCGCAAGTTCTCGTTTCTGCTCGTGCGGGTCGCCGGAGGGCTGACCGCATCGATCTTCGTCATCAACCTCGTCCTGCACCGACCGTTCATCGACGCGCTCCTGTTCTCGCTCGCGATCGCGATCGGCCTGACCCCACAGCTGCTCCCGGCGATCGTGACGGTGAGCCTCTCGACCGGGTCGCGGCGGCTGGCCCGGCGCAAGGTGCTCGTGAAGCGACTGGTCAGCATCGAGGATCTCGGCAACATCAGCCTCTTGTTCACCGACAAGACCGGCACCCTGACCGACGGCCACATCACCTTCGACCACGCGGTCGACGGAGACGGCGCGGCCGCGCCGCGTGCGCAATTGCTCGGGCTCGTCTGCAACGAAGCGTTGGTCGACCGAGGCCATGCGGTCAGCGGCAACGCGCTCGACGTCGCGCTCTGGGACGGTGCAGATCCCGCCACGACCGGCGCGGCGCGTACGTGGAAGCGGATCGCGCTCCGCCCGTTCGACCACGAACGTCGAATCTCCGCTGCGATCGCCGACGAGCCCGACGGACGCCGCCACATCGTGGTGAAAGGCGAACCCGAGCACATACTCTCCTGCTGCGACAACGTTCCCGCCCACACCACGGCGACGCTGACGGAGCTCAACGACGCCGGTCGCGCGCGTCATCGCGATCGGGGAACGACCGGCGCCGGGCCTGACGACGGTCACCGACGCCGACGAGCAACACCTCGCGTTGGTCGGCTTCCTCGTGTTCGTCGACCAGCTCAAAGCGGGCGCGACCGATTCGCTGGCGCGGCTCGGTCGCCTCGGCATCACGGTCAAGGTGATCACCGGTGACAGCCCGCAGGTTGCGGTGAAGGTATGCCGCGATCTGGGATTTGCCGATCTCGCGTTCCTGACGGGTGCCCAGATCGACGCGCTCGGCGACGACGCCCTCGTCGCCGCGATCGCCGAGACCACGATCTTCGCCCGCGTCGGGCCCGAGACGAAGGCCCGTATCGTGCGCGCCCGACGCGCGTTGGGCGCAGATATCGCGTTCCTCGGCGACGGCGTGAACGACGCGGTCGCGTTGCATCACGCTGACGTCGGGATCTCCGTCGACACCGGCACGGATGTCGCCAAGGATGCCGCCGACATCATCCTGCTCGACAAAGACCTCGGCGTGCTCGCCGACGGCGTCGTCGAAGGTCGTCGCATCTTCGCGAACACGATCAAGTACGTGTTGATGGCGACGTCATCGAACTTCGGCAACATGTTCAGCGCGGCCGCGGCGTCGGCGTTCCTGAAGTTCCTGCCGATGCTGCCGACGCAGATTCTCCTCAACAACCTGCTCTACGACACGAGCCAGATGACGATCCCGACCGACTCCGTCGACGACGAGATGCTGGCGCGGCCGTCGGCGTGGGACCTCGGTTTCATCAAGAGCTTCATGGTCTTCTTCGGGCCGCTCAGCTCGATCTTCGACTTCGCTACGTTCGGGATCCTGATCGGTGTGCTGCACGCGCACGCAGCCGAGTTCCGCACGGGATGGTTCGTCGAGTCGCTCGCCACGCAGACGCTCGTGATCTTCGTGATCCGGACCCGCCGCCATCCGTTCTGGCGAAGCCGTCCGAGCCGGCCGATGCTGTTGGCGTCGTTCACGGTACCGGCGGTCGCCATCGCGGTGCCGTACCTGCCGTTCGGCCGCGATTTCGGATTCACGCACCTGCAGTTGTCGTTCTATCCGATCCTCGTCGTGCTGGTCGTGGCGTATCTCGTGCTCGTCGAGCAGGCGAAGACGTACTTCTACCGCTCACATCCGGTCGGCGAGCCGGTGTCGGAGCCGCGCCCGAAGCGCGTCCGGCGGCTGCACCGTCGGGCCGACCGCTTTACGTGGGCGGAGCCGCTCGAGCCGCCGAGGGTTTAGTTTGACCGACGTGGTCGACTATCCGCGCGAGTGGGAGAGCGACGTCGTGCTCGCCGACGGCGGAACGGCCCGGATCCGTCCGAGCCGGCCCGACGACGAACCCGCGCTCCTCGCGCTCTACGAACGCCTGAGCGACGACTCGATCTATCTCCGCTTCTTCTCACCGGTCCCGAGGCCCACAGCTGTCCAGCTCGAACGGCTCACGTCGGTCGACTATGTCGACCACATGGTGATGGTGGCACAGGCGGGATCCGACCTCGTCGCCGTCGCGCGGTACGACCGGATCCAGCCCGCGGAGGCGGAGGTCGCGTTCGCGGTCGCCGACGATCAGCAGCGCCGTGGCCTCGCCACGCTGTTGCTCGAACACCTCGCAGTGATCGCGCGCGCGAACGGGATCGCGACCTTCTGGGCCGACACCCTGCCGGGCAATTCGAAGATGCTGCGCGTCTTTGCCGACGCGGGCTGGGTGGCCGAAAGTCATTTCGAGGAAGGCACGGTGCGCGTGCGGTTCGCGATCGCGCCAACGGTCGCGTCGGTCGGCGTGGTGGAGGCGCGCGAAAGCCGGGCCGAGTCGGCGTCGATCGCCCGGCTGCTCGCACCGCGTTCGATAGCGGTGATCGGCGCGGGTCGCACGCCCGGGAAGATCGGCCACGAGCTCTTCCGCAACCTGTTGCGCTACGGCTTCTGCGGACCCGTCTATCCCGTGCACCCGGAGGCCGGCTCGGTGGCCGGTGTGCGCGCGTACCCCGGCATCCTCGACGTCCCCGACGCCGTCGATCTCGCGGTTGTCGTCGTTCCCGCTGCCGATGTCCTCGATGTCGTGCGCCAGTCCGCGGAGAAGGGAGTGCTCGGGCTCATCATCGTCTCGGCCGGCTTCGCGGAGACGGGCGACGACGGCAAGGCGGCCGAGCGCGAGCTCGTGTCCCTGGCCCGCAGCAACGGGATGCGGATCATCGGGCCCAATTGCCTGGGCGTCGTGAACACTTCGCCCGCGGTGAGCATGGACGCCACGTTTGCGCCCGCGCGACCGGTCGCGGGCAACGTCGCGTTCCTGTCGCAGTCGGGTGGGCTCGGCATCGAGTTGATGAGCCGTGCGGGCGAGCTCGGGATCGGTATCTCCCAGTTCGTGTCGGTCGGGAACAAGGCCGACGTCAGCGGTAACGACCTCCTGCAGTTCTGGGCCGACGACTCCCAGACCGAAGTCGTGCTCCTCTACCTCGAGTCTTTCGGCAACCCGACCAAGTTCGTGCGGCTCGCGCGCAACCTGGCGCGCTCGAAACCGATTGTCGCGGTGAAGAGCGGGCGCACCACGGCGGGGAGTCGCGCCGCCTCGTCACACACTGCCGCGCTCGCATCGTCGGATGTGGCCGTCGATGCGTTGTTCCGCCAGGCCGGAGTGATTCGAGTCGACTCGCTCGACGAGCTGCTCTCGACCGCAATGGTGCTGGCGCACCAGCCGCTCCCGGTCGGGCGGCGAGTCGCGATCGTCAGCAACGCGGGCGGTCCGGGGATTCTCGCGGCCGATGCGTGTGCGGGTGCCGGGCTCGAGGTCGTGGAGCTCGCCCCGGCGACCCAGGAGGCGCTGCAGAGCATCCTTACACCCGGCGCCGCCGTGCGGAACCCCGTCGATCTGGTCGCGGGCGCGACCGCCGACCAGTTCGAAGGCGCGTTGCGCATCGCGCTCGCCGACGTGTCGATCGACGCGGTGCTCGCGATCTTCGTCCCGCCCCTCGTCACCCGGGCCGAGGACGTCGCCCGCGCGATCGCGACGGCGGCGGAGTCGGAACAGACGAAGCCCGTGCTCGCGTGCTTCCTCGGTCATGTCGGCGTGCCCGAGTTGCTCCGGGGCGCCGAGGGAAAGCGCACGATCCCGTCGTTCGCGTTCCCGGAGTCGGCCGCGCACGCACTCGGTCGCGTGGCCGAGCTCGCCGACTGGCGGCGCCGGCCACCAGGCGTGGTGCCGGCGCTTGAGGGGATCGACCTGCCGCGCGCTCGTGCGATCGTCGCGACCGCACTCGCACGCGATGCGGACGGGGTGTGGCTGGAACAGTCCGAGGCGTCCGCGCTGCTCACCTGCTTCGGGATCCCTACCGTCGCGTTCCGCGAAGCCGGCGACGCGGCCACCGCGATCGCGGCCGCCACCGAGACCGGCTTCCCGGTCGCGTTGAAGGCGCTCGCCCCGGGCCTCGTGCACAAGAGCGATGTCGGCGGCGTCGCCCTCGACCTGCGCGACGAAGCAGGGGTCGCACACGCGTGGGACGCCATGGCACGCTCGGTCGGTACGGCGATGACCGGTGCGATCGTTCAACCGATGGTGGCTCCCGGCGTCGAGGTCATCGTCGGGATCACGCACGACCCGTCGTTCGGGCCCTTGGTGCTCTTCGGTCTCGGTGGGGTGACGGCCGAGCTCCTCGGCGACCGGGCCCTGCGCCTCGTTCCCGTGACCGACGAGGACGCGCACGAGCTGGTCCGGTCGCTCCGGGGTTCGCAGTTGCTGTTCGGCTACCGCGGATCGCCTCCGAGCGATGTCGCGGCGCTCGAGGAACTGATCCTGCGGGTGGGTGTGCTCGCCGACGAGATCCCGGAGATCGCGGAGATGGACCTCAACCCCGTCGTCGCGTCGGCCGCGAGTGTGCTCCCGATCGACGTCAAGATCAGGGTCGCGCCGACCCCGGCCCGGGTCCCGCCCGGCCTTCGCCGCATGCGTAGGTAACCCGGTTCGCATGCGGTTCGGGTCACATGACGAGGACAGCGGCGCCGGTCACGCGGTCGTGGGCGAGATCGCGCAGAGCCTCGTTCGCGTGCTCGAACGAGTAGGGCGTCGTCGTGACGTGCATGTCGATGCGGGCCGCGGTCTCCAGGAGCGATCGGCCGTCGGCACGGGTGTTCGCGGTCACGCTGCGCAGCGTCCGCTCCTGGAAGAGGTGGCGTTCGTAGTCGAGCGGCGGGATGGCGCTGAGGTGGATGCCGGCGACGGCAAGAGTTCCACCCCGGTCGAGCGCCTCCAGCGCCGGTGGCACGAGCGTACCGACGGGCGCGAACAACAGCGCGGCGTCGAGCGGTTCGGGGGGCGGATCCGCCGCGCCGGTCGCGCTCGCGGCGCCGAGCTCGAGCGCGAGCCGTTGCGCGTCCTGAGATCTCGTCATCACGTGGACGCGCAGTCCCTCGGCGATCGCGACCTGCGCGACGAGGTGCGCCGAACCGCCGAAGCCGTAGATGCCGAGGCGCCCGCGCGGCGGGCACGCCGACTGTCGCAGCGCCCGGTAGCCGATGATTCCGGCGCACAGGAGTGGCGCGGCGTGTTCGTCGTCGAACACCGGTGGCAACGGGTACACGTAGTTCTCGTCGGCGACGAGGTACTCCGCGTAACCGCCGTCGACGTCCCAGCCCGTGAACCGGGGGTCGACGCACAGGTTCTCGCGGCCGGCAGCGCAGAACCGGCACGCTCCGCACGTGTGCGCGAGCCAGGGCACTCCGACGCGTTCGCCGTCGGTGAAGCGGTCCGATCCCGGGCCGCGACCGTCGACGATCCCGACCACCTCGTGGCCCGGTGTCACCTGCGCTCGCCGGGGTGCGAGGTCACCCTCGGCCAGGTGGAGATCGGTACGGCAGACGCCGCTCGTCACCACCCGGACCCGGACCTGACCGGGAGCGGGAACGGGAATCACCCGCTCGACCAGGACCAGCGGATGCTCGTCGATCGGTCCCGGCCGGTCGACGACCCACGCGCGCATGCTCGAAGCAGTCATGGGCGGCGATCTTCGCGCGCCGCCACGTGCGTGCCACCCTCACCAGGGTCCAACGTCCCGGGTGCGACGTGGCGTCGGCCTCTCGTTCCGGGTGCCGGTGACCCGTAGGTTGGGATCGTGGCAGCAGTCGCGACCCCGAATCGGGGCGGCTTTCCTGTGAGTCCGACAAGGAGCTGATCTCGCCATGATCCCGAACACCTACGTGGTCCCGCTCGACGGCTCACCCTTCGCCGAGCGGGCGATCCCGGTCGCGTCCGCGCTCGCCGAGCGGGTCGGAGGACGGTTGCTGCTCGTGTCGGCGCCACACAATGGACCGCTCGGGCCGCGCGACTACCTCGCCGAGGTTGCGGCGCGGTACACGGCCGTGCCCGTCGACACGATCTCGAACGTTGCGGATTTACCGGCCGACGCGATCGCGACGGTCGTCGGGGAGTCCGACGACCGGATCGTCTGCATGACGAGTCACGGACGCGGCGGGTTGCGTTGGTCGATGCTGGGCAGCACCGCCGAGGAGGTGGTGCGTCGTTCGGAACGGCCGGTACTGCTCGTCGGACGGCACTGCCGGGACGATTTCCTGGCACGCGGCACGCACATGCTGGCCGCGATCGACACCGCCGAGAACGCGACCGGGCTCGCGCCGATCGCCCTGGAGTGGGCGGCGCGCCTCGGTCTGCAGCTGGATGCCGCCGTCGTCGTGCACCCTCTCGACGTCGAGAGCCACGAGCGGCCCGAACCCTTGCTCGACCCGATCGTCGAGGAGTTCGGCGGCGCGGGCACCGTTCGGGCGAGCCTCTTGAGCAGCACCTACATCGCCGGTGCCCTGGTCGATCACGCCGACGCGTTACCCGCCGCGCTGATCGCGATGAACACGGAAGGTCGCACCGGTCTCGCGCGGGTCGCGCTCGGAAGCGTGACGATGGGCGTGCTGCATCTCGCCACCTGCCCGGTCCTCGTGACACACGACACACCATGACCGACGTATACGAGGCGGTGACCCTCCGATGAACGCGCAGCTGAAGTCTCTGACCCCGGAGGAATGCCTGACGCTGCTCCGCGGCGGTACGGCCGGTGGTATCGCGCTCGTCCTCGACGACGGGCCGGTCATCATCCCGGTGAATTTCCGGCTCGTCGAACCGCATTCGGGCCCGCTGATCGTGCTGCGAACCCGGCCCGAAGGCATCGTCGAGGAGTCCCGGCCGGCGGTCGCGTTCGAGACCGACGGTGTCGACCTCGTTCGCCACCGGGGTTGGTCGGTGCTCGTCCGAGGCGACCTGGTGCATGCCTGCCCGAACTCCGCCGCGTTCCGGGGCGCGTACGACCCGGAGCCGTGGCTCTCGGGACGTGACTCCTGGCTGTTGATCGACCCCTGGGCGATCAGTGGCCGCGAGATCGGCGACGACGAGCAGGCGCGGCCCGCCGTGCCCGAACATTGGCCGGTTGGATCGGAGACGAGATGACGAGCCGAGGCCTCGACGTGCTCACGACCGAGGAGTGCTTCGACCTCCTCCGCCGTCACTCCTTCGGTCGGATCGGGTTGAAGATCGCCGAGGATCTCGCGATCCTGCCGGTCTATTACGCATCCGCGGGCGAAGAGATCGTGTTCCGGACCGATCCCGGCACGAAGTTGATCGCGGCGGTCCTCGACACCCGGGTCGGGTTCGAGGTCGACGACCGCGACGACGGCTGGAGCGTGCTCGTGGTCGGGCGCGCGCACGAGATCCGGGCCGAGTCGCCCGATTCGACGGAAGCGCTGGAACGCCTCGACGAGTTCTGGCCCGAGGGCAACCGTGAGCGGATCGTCCGGATCGAGATCGAACGGATCACCGGTCGGCGTCTCCGGCGGCCCGGCTGAACGCAGGCTGCCGACGCGGATGCGGCCGAGGCCGCCACGAGGCTCGAAGGGAGGTTGTCGTGAACGCACATATCGGTGACGAGATCGTTGTCGACGGCTCCCGCCTCGGCGACCTGTCCCGCAAGGGCGAGATACTCGAGGTGCGCAACCTCGGCGGAGTCGAGCACTACCGCGTTCGGTGGGACGACGGTGAGGACGGGCTCTTCTACCCGGGCCCCGACGCTCACGTCGTCCGCCTCGGACCGGGTCCGGACCGTGGGTGACGTCGTTCAGCTCCACGGCGAGCGGACGCAGTCGGCGCCTGTGCCCTCGTGCTCGTCGATCGAGGTCTACGCCGATATCGCGTGCCCGTTCGCGCACCTCGGGCTACGACGCCTGACCGCCGAACGCGACGCCCGGACGGCTGCGGTCGCGCTCCGGGTCCGGGCGTGGCCCCTCGAATGGATCAACAACGGCGCGCACGATCCTGAGCACGCGTCGCTCGTGGTCGACGCGTTGCGGACGTCGGTTGCCCCGACCTCTTCACGGGCTTCGATCCCGCGACGTACCCACGCTCGACGGTCAACGCGCTGGCGCTCGTTTCGGTGGCGTACCTCGAGGGCAACGACGTCGGCGAGGGCATGAGCCTGTATCTCCGCGACGCGGTGTTCGAGCACGGCCGGCCCATCGACGATCCGCGGGAGCTGCGGGCGATCGCGCGCGAGTTCGGTGTCGACGTCCCGGCACCCGGACTGGCGATTGCTCTGGTACGCGCCGACTGGGAGCGCGGGCGGTCCCGGAATGTCCAGGGGTCACCGCAGTTCTTCATGGGCGACCGCAGCTGGTTCTGCCCGTCCTTGCGGGTGCGCAACGACGAGGGTGGTTTGGACATCGCCGTCGACACGTCCGCGCTCGATGGGTTCCTGGCTGCCGCCTTCGGCTGATCTTCGGTTCGAGGCGATGGGCCTGGCCCCTGGGCCAGACTGTCGCGATGAGGATCATCGTGGGAGTCGACGGTTCCGAGCCCTCGCGCCGGGCCGTCGAATGGTGTGCCACCTACGCCGGGAAACTGGATGCGGAGGTCGTCGCGCTCTACGCGTACGACTTCCCGGTCACGACCGAGGCCGGATTCGGTTTCGCGCCGATCCCGATTCCCGTCCCGATGCCGACTGCTACCGAGCGGGCGAACCTGCACGAGGTCATCGTGCGCGAGTGGTGCGCGGCGATGACGAACGCCGGCGTGAGGTTCCGTGTGGTCGTCACCGACGGCGCCCCCGCGTCGGCGATCATCGCCATGGCCGAACGAGAAGGCGCCGACCTCGTGGTCACCGGTCGCCGCGGCCGCGGTGGATTCACCGAGCTACTCCTCGGCAGCACCAGCCACCAGCTGTCGCATCACTTGGACCGGCCGCTCGTCATCGTCCCCTGAGCGCGCGGCTGCCCAGCGCCGGCGCGCGCGACGAGAGCGAGGGCCCCGCGTCGACGCGGCGACCCTCGCTTTCGTGATATCCGGGCCCGAAAGGATCAGGCGGTGACCGAGGAACCCGACTCGTGCCGCTTGAGTTCACGCTCGTGCGCGACGAACCCGAGGGCCAGCGCGAACAGGACGACGACGGCGCCGAGCGCAGCGGCGATGCCCGCGAAGTACGCGATCTCACCCACGACCGACCAACCCCACGCGTAGAGCAGCAGCCCGCGGAGCGTTTCGCCCCGGAAGAGCGTCTGGACCTTGCCCGCCAGCGCGGCGTCGTCCGGCTTGGCCTGTGCCTGCGCGCTCACCTCCGAGTAGGTCTGCCCCCCGGCGATGCCCTCGAGGTGGACCTTGATGAACTGGTCCGCGTAGGCCTTCGCCTTCGGGCCGTTGTCGACCGCCTCGCCGGCGTAGCGCTGGAGGCCGGGGAACTCCTTCGGGTCGAGCCCGGGGCTGCCCTTCGGTGGGAACGAGATCTTCTGGTCCTTCAGCTGGTTGTGCACCATGTTGTGAGAGAAGCCGGCGCCCCAGAGGAGGAGGCCGCTCCCTACGGAAAGGACCAGGAACAGGACCGACCCGATGATCACCAGCGTCGGCACCGTTTTCAACCAGTTCTTGACTCGCACGAGCATCCCCGTTCGTCGTGTGCCGCGTGAGGTGCGGCCCGTTCCCGTTGATCGTCGATGAACGCGAGCGCTACGGGCAGGGGCGATGCGCCGCGATATCGGGGGCCGTGGGCCTCGCCGGCGCGGGACGTTCGGCCCTGGGGTCGATCCCGCGACTGCTTCATATTCGGGGCTACTCGCGTTGTTCTGCGAGGAGAGGACCATCGATGCTGATCGTCGCCGCCCTCGGGGGCAATGCTGTGCTCCGCCGGCACGAGTCCGTCGACGCGGAGGCCGCGCCGCGCAACATGAAGGTGGCCGTCGGGGCGCTGGCCGAGATTGCACGCGACCATCAGCTCGTCGTCACCCACGGCAACGGCCCGCAGATCGGACTGCTCGCGCCTGCAAAGCGAGGCGTTTCGCGACGTGCGCACCTACCCGCTCGATGTGTTGGGCGCCGAGAGCGAGGGCATGATGGGCTACTTGCTCGAGCGTGAGCTCGGCAACGTTCTCGGTGATGTTCCCGTCGCGTCGTTGATCACGCAGACGGTCGTCGACGTGCTCGACCCCGCCTTCCGGAAGCCGTCCAAGCCGATCGGCCCGCTGTACGCGGCTGATCGGGCGCGCGCGCTCGCGCGGGAACGAGGCTGGTCGATCGCGAAGGATGGTGACGGCTGGCGCCGGGTCGTGGCTTCGCCGAGTCCGCGGTCGATCGTCGAGCTCCCGACGATACGGCTGCTCCTCGAGAACGGGATCGTCGTCGTGTGCGCGGGCGGCGGCGGAATCCCGGTCATCGTCGATTCCGCCGGTGCCCGGCACGGCGTCGAGGCGGTGGTCGACAAGGACCTCGCCAGTGCGCTCCTCGCGCGGTCAGCTCGGCGCCGACCTCCTCTTGTTGCTCACCGATGTTCCGTCAGTGGAGCTCGACTGGGGAACTCGAGACGCCCGGCCGCTGCGGACGGCCACCACGGAGGAGATCGCGGAGTACTCCTTCGCAGCCGGGTCGATGGGGCCCAAGGTCGAGGCCGCGACGTCGTTCGCCCGCTCGACCGGGAAACGGGCGATGATCGGCGCGCTCGCCGACGCCGCTGCGCTCGTCGCCGGAGCGGCCGGTACGTGTATCTCGGACGTGGGGCGGGGTCCGTCGGACCGGGCGGCGGACGGCTAGAGAGCTACCTGCTGGACGGCCAAATCCGGGTACCCTCCTTGCAGCGAGGGGGCTCATGGCGATCCGGGTGTTCCTGTTGGACGACCACGAGATAGTTCGGCGCGGGGTGCGTGAGCTCCTCGAGGCCCAAGACGACATCGAGATCGTCGGCGAGGCCGGGACCGCGACCGAGGGGTTGGCCCGGATCCCGGCGACGAAGCCCGACGTCGCGATCGTCGACATGCGGCTCCCCGACGGCAACGGCGTGGAGGTCTGCCGGGAGGTGCGCTCGATCGACGGCTCGATCCAGTGCGTGATCCTCACATCGTTCTCCGACGACGAGGCCCTATTCGATTCGATCATGGCCGGCGCCGCGGGCTACCTGCTGAAGCAGATCAAGGGCACGGATCTCGTCGACGCCGTCCGCCGGGTTTCGTCGGGCCAGTCGTTGCTCGATCCCAGCGTGACCGCGCGCGTCCTCGAGCGGCTCCGCACCGGTCCCGAGGAGGATCCGCGCCTCGCCCGGCTCACCGATCAGGAACGCAAGATCCTCGATCTCATCGCCGAGGGGCTCACCAACCGTCAGATCGGTGAGCGCCTCTTCCTGGCCGAGAAGACGGTGAAGAACTACGTCTCCAACCTGCTTTCCAAGTTGGGCATGGAACGCCGGACCGAGGCGGCCGTGTTCGCGACCAAGCTGGAGTCCAAACGGCGCAACGATTCCGGTTCGGAGTAGATCCCGCGAACCGGTGATTCCGGGCCGGGACGCGGGATTGGGACGCGGGATTGGGACGATGGTCCCTGGTCGGTGCCACCGGGCTCGGTCACGATGCGGCTATGACCACCGGGACCCGGCTATGACGACCGGAACCAATGTCCGCACGGGTCTCGAAGAGCTCGGCCGCGACGAGTGTCTGCACCTGCTCGACCGTTCGCCGATCGGGCGTCTCGCCGTCGTGTTGGCCGGCCAGCCGCTCGTGTTCCCGGTGAACTTCACGCTCGATGGCGACGCCGTCGTGTTCCGTACCGAGCGGGGAACGAAGCTGCACGGCGCGCGCGAACGGTCCGGTCGCGTTCGAATGCGACGGTGTCGACGGTCGCTATCACACCGGTTGGAGTGTGCTGGTGCTCGCCCAGGCGGAAGAGATTACCGACCCCACCGAGACGGCCCGCCTGGAACGGCTGCCGCTCGCGCCCTGGTGTGAGGGGACGAAATCGGTGTGGTTGCGGCTGAGGCCGCAGTCGATCACCGGGCGCCGGATACCGCCGCACGCAGGCGGAAACGTCGAGATCGAAGATGTCGAACCGGTGGCGAGCACGACGACGATCGCGGAGGTCGAGTGATGACGCTCAACGTCATGGTGCTGGAGAGTGATCACGGCGTCGCCGATGTCGCCGTCCAAGAACTGACGGACGCCGGCCACGTGGTGCTGCGGTGCCACGATGCCGGGTCGACAGTGTTCCCGTGCAATGGCATCGAAGAGCAGTCGCGGTGCCCGTTGCAGTCGCACGTCGTCGACGTCGCGTTGACCGTGCGCTCCGGACACCGGTCGCAGCCCACCGCCCGAGAGGACGGTGTCCGCTGCGCGTTGATGCATCGCGTACCCCTCGTCGTGGCCGGGGACGCGGTACTCGATCCCTACGCGCAGTTCGAGATGCGCGTTCTCGACCGGACCGACGACGTTGTGGGTGTCTGCGAGGAAGTGGCCGAGAGCGAACTGCCCCGGCACAGCCGGATCGCGACCGAGGCGTTGCGCGCCACGCGGGGCCCGAACGAAGCTTTCGCCGGCGCCCGCGCGTCGGTGACCCGACGGCGCGGCTACCTCCTCGCGACGGTGACGGGTCTCGAGCCGGTCCCGACGGAACAACGGGACGCCGCGATCGTGCGGATGACGGCCAAGCTGCGTGCCTACGACCCGTACGCGCGCGGTCTCGACGTTGTCGTCGGGAGTCAGTCCCGCGTGGCTCCGACGGAGACGCGCCACTCGACCTGAGTGCCTCCACCTTCGGGAGACTCGATGGTGCAGCGGCCGCCGAGGGCGAGCGCGTGGCCCTGAATGTTGGGGAGACCGTTGCCGGTGCCCGCGGCGTCGATCGTGATACCGATCCCGTCGTCGCTGACGAGGAGATAGACCTCGGGCCCGTCGACGCCGACCTCGATGGCGAGGCCCGACGCGTGCGCGTGCTTCGTGACGTTGCTGAGCGCCTCTCGCAGCGTCGCGAGCAGGTGCTCTCGGATGTCGGTGGTGAGCACGGTGTCGACGGGGCCGTCGAACGTCACCGTCGGATCGAATCCGAGCACCCGGGCCGCTTCGCGGGCGACGGCGGTGATCTCGTCGCGCGGCGCTCGCGGCGGTATGGCGCCGCGCGGTGCAGAGCGAAGATCGACGACCGGATTTCCCGGATCGTGAGGTCGATCTCGTCGACCGCGAGTTGGATGCGCTCGGCCACGGGATCGCTCCCGGCGTGGGTGAGCGCACCTTGCAGCGAGAGCCCGACCGCGAACAGCCGCTGGATGACGGTGTCGTGGAGGTCGCGTGCGATCCGCTCGCGGTCGTCGACGAGCGCGAGCTCTTCGTGCACGCGGTGGAGCTCCTCGTCGGCGCTCCGGCGCTCGGTGACGTCGCGAATGATCGCGACGACGAACGGGCGGCCGTCGGTGGGGAGGGGACTGAGGCTGATCTCGACCGGGAACTCGGAACCGGAGCGTCGGCGGGCCCTGAGCTTGAGTCCGCTGCCCATCGGACGGGTCCGGGAATGGGCGGCGTACTCGGCCCGGTGTCCGGCATGGGCGCCGCGGGTGTCGCCGGGCAGGAGCTCGTCGACCGACATGCCGACCAGCTCGTCGTGGTCGTAGCCGAACAACTGCCCGACCATGCGGTTGACGGCCACGATGCACCCGTGCTCGTCGACGACGACGATCCCGTCGGGCGCGGCGTCGAGCGCGTGGCGCAGGATCTCGACCGGGAAGCCGGAATCGGGTCGCATTGCTCCTCGGTGGTTCGGGGATCCGGGAACGGCCTGGTCACATTGGCCTTTTGGCCCTGCCCACCTGCCCCGGTACCCGCCGAGAATAGACACCATGCCCCAGCAACCGGATTCTCCGGTCGATATCGAACTGGTCGACTCGTTGACCGAGGCCGAGTGCCGGCGGCTCCTCGGCACGCGTACGTTCGGTCGCGTCGGCGTGACGAGCGGCGGCCTGCCGGTGATCTTGCCGGTCCGCTACTACTTCGAAGGCGACACCATCACGTTCCGGACGGGGAAGGGAACCAAGCTCCGCGCCGCTCAGAACGGCGACGTCCTGGCGTTTCAGGTCGACGCGTACGACACCGAGACCGGCGAGGGCTGGAGTGTGCTCGTCCTCGGGCGCGCGTCGGTGTTGACCACCGAGCACGAGGACGAGGGCCTGCCGACTCTCGACGGGACCGGCGGCGAAACCCGCCTCAACCACTACGTCCGACTCGGATGCGAGCTCGTCACCGGTCGGATCCTCACCCGCGCCCCGGCGGAGTGACCGGTTCGATCCTGACTGCGCCGACCCGGGCTCGGCGTTGTGCCCGTGCATGCGCTCGTGCTCGACTTTCTCGAGCGCGGCCGCGCCGGCGAGCGCACGGCACGCTGCGGCCACGCCGAGCATCGGCAGCATCGGGTTCCCGTTGCCCACGGTCGCCAGCGCCACGATGCCGACCCAGACTCCGACGCAGATGACGATGCCGACGCCCATGGCGAGCGGCGCCCGGACGCTGGGTACACGACGGTCGGGAGGATGCGATCGATGAACGACCACGACGAATGCGACGTCTCGATCGCCGAACAACGAGAGCGCCTTCACTCGTGGCTCCGGCGAACCCATCCGGAGGCGTCGGCAACGTTCGTCGAGACCCATGTGTCGATACTCGCCCTGAGCCCCAACCGCGTCTGGAAGCTCAAGAAGGCGGTGCGCTTCCCGTTCGTCGACCTCTCGACCGGGGCCCGGCGGCGGATGAACGCCGAGCGCGAGGTCGAGCTCAACCGTCGTTTCGCGCCCGACGTCTACCTCGGCGTCGTTTCCATCGACGGCCCGGACGCCGGCCCGGACGCGGACGTCGTCGTCGAGATGCGCCGGATGCCCGACGATCGCCGTCTCTCGAGCGTCGTGCGGTCGACAGCGCGCGCGCGTCACGAGATCGAACGGATCGCCGTGGAGCTCGCCCGGATTCATGGCCGCGCCCGTTCGGGCCCCGACATCGACGCGGTCGGCTCCCGCGACGCGGTGCTCGCGTTGTGGGAGCGGAGTCTTGCCGAAATGCAACCGTTCGTGCCCGCGGTGCTCGATACTGCCGAGCTCGATGCGGTCGCCCGCGACGCCCGCCGGTATGCCGCCGGGCGCGAGCTCTTGTTCCGGGAGCGGATCGCCGACGGCCGCATCCGTGACGGCCACGGTGATCTGCTCGCCGACGACGTGTTCTGCCTCGACGACGGTCCGCGCTTCCTCGACTGCCTCGAGTTCGACGACCAACTGAGGTACGGCGACGTCGTCGCGGACGTCGCGTTCCTTGCGATGGATCTGGAGCGGCTCGGTCACCGGACGCTTGCGGCGGTACTGCTCGAGGAGTACCGGAACGCGAGTGGCGACGCGTGGCCGCCGTCTCTCGCCGATTTCTATGTGGCCTACCGCGCGATCGTGCGCTCGAAGGTCGCGTGCCTCGCGGTCGACGCCGACTCCACGGCGCCGGGCCGCGCTCGGAGCCTGCTCGCGCTGGCCGGCGGTCATCTCGCCCGTGGCCGCGTGCGGCTGGTGTTGATCGGCGGACCACCCGCGACCGGGAAGACCACGTTGGCGCGCGAGGTGGCGCAGCGAACGGGCTGGAGCGTCCTGCATTCCGACGAGGTTCGCAAGCATCTGGCCGGGATCGAGCCCGGGCAGTCGGCGCGCGCCGATCTCGACGCCGGGCTCTACACGCCCGAGTGGACGTCGCGCACCTACGATGCGCTGCTCGACGCCGCGAACCCGCGGCTGCTCCGCGGGGAGAGCGTGCTCTTGGACGCATCGTGGAGCGACGCCCGCCGTCGCGAAGACGTCGAGCGGCTCGCGGCCCTCACGTCGAGCACCTTGACGAGTTTCGCTCTCTCCGCGCCGGCGGCACTCGCCGACGAACGGGCGCGTGCCCGTGCTGGTGGTCACCGTGACGCGTCGAACGCGTCGGACGCGTCGGACGCGACGACGGCGGTGACCGGTGAGCTGAGGTCGCGATTCGAAGCGTGGCCCGACGCCCTCACCCTCGACGCGACCGAACCCACGGGGTCGCTCGCGACGTCGTTGCTCCGCCGGGTCGGGTACCCCGACTGAGGCCCTGGTCCGGTGCGAGGGGCGAAAGACTCGACCGGGCGGCGGGATTTCCTAAGGTGCCGCCGGTGCACCTGATCTTCGATGCCGACGACACCCTCTGGGAGAACAACGTCCTGTTCGACCGCGCCATCGCCGACTTCATCGAGTGGATCGACCATCCGACCCTCGACGCCGGCGCGATTACCGCGACGCTGCACGACATCGAACGCGCCAACTCTGTCGCGCACGGATACGGCACGCGGGTGTTCCTCCGCAGCCTGCACGACTGTTTCGAACACCTCCTCGAGCGATCGCCGACCGCCGACGACTCGGCGCGGATCGTTCAACTGGCGGGCCCGCTCCTCGCGCACGCGATCGAACCGATCGCCGACGTCGAGGCAACGTTGGATGCGCTACGCGATCGTCACGACCTCCTGCTGCTGACCAAAGGCGACGAGGACGAGCAGCGCGGAAAGATCGACGTGTCGGGACTCGCCGGCTTCTTCCGCAGCATCCTGATCGTGCCCGAGAAGACTCCCGACGTCTATGCCGCCGTCGTCGATGCCGAAGGGCTCGACCCGGGCCAGACGTGGATGATCGGCAACTCGATCAAGTCCGACATCAAGCCCGCGCTCGCGGTCGGGCTGGGCGCGGTGTTCATCCCCAACGTCAACACGTGGGCGCTCGAACACGACCTGTTGGACGAGACCGCGCCGCGGCTCGTGCAGGTCGAGCGCTTCTCCGAGCTCCTCGATCGGTTCTGAGCCCGTCCGAGTCCGGGGCTCGAGTCCGGGGCTACGGGTTCGAACGGGCGACTGTGCGGGCGAGGATCCCGAGCGTCGCGCGCAGCGAGGCTTCGGGGATGATCGGGAAGATGTCGGCCTCTCGCCAGACCGGATCGATCCCCGACCAGTCGTAGTACGACGTGACGAGCGTGCCCTCGTCGGCCGGTTCGAGCCGGTAGCCGTACACGTGGCCGATCGGGGGCTTGATCTGGCCGAGGATCGTCCACGCGATCTCGCGGTCGGGCTCGAACTTGGTGATCTCGACCGTGACGTCGTACAGGCCCATCGGGTAGTCGTTGAGCGCTTCGCGGTCCATGTGCACCACGAACGTGTCGCCGACCGCCTCGACTGGCCGGCCGGTCGCGTCCATCAACATCCCCGAGGCGTCGATGGTGACGTGACCGTGCGGATCGCTCACCACCCGGAAGATCTCGGCCGGGTCCGCCTTGATGATGCGCTGGACCTCGAACCGTTCCGTCGAATCATGTTCCGTCGAATCAGCCGTCATGCCCGCATCCTGTCATGCCGGCGGGATGCTCTGCGCGAAGTGGAACGCGTCGTCGGGGTCCCAGTGCTGCTTGACCTCTTGGAGCCGCGCGAGGTTGGCTCCGTAATACGCGTGCGACCAGTCGGTCAAGGTCGGGTCGATGTAATTCTGGTACGCGGCCGCACTGACGAACGGCTTCAGCGCCTGTCCGTACTGCTGCAGCCAGGCCCGGTGCTCGGCGATCTCGGCCGTCGACTCGCCGGCGGCGAAGCTCACGCTGTACTGCGCGCAGCACAAGGAGCCGCGGTGGACGAACGCGGTGGCCGACGCGGGGACCCGGTTGATCGCGCCGCCGTACGAGTCGAAGGCGATGGCTCCCGACCGGTTCGCGGCGGCACGTTGCTCGATACCCCCGAGCACCGCGCCGACGCCGGCGTCGGTGAGCGGCCGGTCGACGAAGCTGGATGCCGCGACCGAAGGACTGCGCGGGAGTTGGCCTTGCGGGTTCTGGCTCGGCAGATGACACGCCGACTCGCTCAACTGCGCGCACCCCGCCTCGACGTACGTCGCGTGCGCGAGCGGGACCGTCTCCAGGAAGTTCGTCGTCGGCGTCGCGCCCGTCTGCGAGACGAGGCGAGCGAGGAGCGGAGCGACCCCGGACTGCGGACCGGTCCAGATGCCACCGATGGAGATCGTCGGCGACTTCCCGCGCCCGGCGGTCGCCAGAATGGAGTTCGACCACAACTCGTCGGGCGCGTCGTCGATCCAGTGCATCCACGCGGGAAGTACGTCGGCCGCGGCAGTCCACGCAAAGCGCAGGGTGAACAGCGCAACGTCGGCGACGGGGAACGTCTCGAAGCCGAAGTTCGTCACGACGCCGAAGTTCCCGCCGCCCCCGCCCCGGCACGCCCAGAACAGGTCTCCGTTCTCGGTCGCGTCGGCGCGCGACGACGCGGCTGTCGGCGGTCACCACGGTCATGTCGGCGACGGCATCGCACGTGAGTCCGTGCTTGCGCCCGACCACACCGATGCCCCCACCGAGTGCGAGGCCCGCGATTCCCACGGTGGGACACGAGCCCCCGGGTATGGACACTCCCCGCCCGTTGAGGCGCGAGTACACGTCGATCAGACGCGCCCCGGCGCCGATTGTCGCCGCGCTCGCGGTCGACGACACCTTGTTCATCATCGTCACGTCGATCACGAGCCCCGAGGTGGTCGAGTACCCGGCGTAGCTGTGCCCGCCCGCGCGCGCCGTGAACGGGATCCCGTGCGCGCGGGCGAAGGCGATGCTGCGCTGCACGTCGGTGGGATCGGCGCAGAACACGATCGCGGCCGGGCGAACGCCGTCGAATCGAGGGTCGTAGAGGCGGACGTCGGTCAGGTACGTCGACGCGGCGGGGAGTACGAGCCGCCCGTGTAGTTGTTGCCGCAGCCGGCTCCACGGTGGCGGGCCGACCGGGACCGTCGATGACGACGTTGGTGCCGGCGGCGGCGCCAACCGGGTCGTCGTCGGGCCCGTGCCCCGGCTCGTGCCCGACGAACACCCGGCGAGCACGGCCGTGCCCGTTCCGACGGCCAACCAACGCAGCAACCTACGGCGATCGATCGTCCGGTCGTCGATCGTCCCGTCGTCCAGTATCACAGTGCCTACAGCAGTGGGCGGAGCGCGTCGGCAATCGGTTCGAGCACGCTCGCGGTGTGCGGGACCGGCAGAGAGACGACGCCGATATCGGCTCCGGCATCCGCGAACGCGGCGGCCGCCTCCGCGATTGCACCTGCGCCGCCGGCCGGGTCGTAGCGCAGGTTCACCGAACGCTCGATCGTCGCCGGGTCGCGGTCGATTTCGGCACACCGCTCCACGAGCGTGGCGTTGATCTTGCGGCCAGAGGTCGATGCCGGCGGTCGAGTTCCAGTGCTGAGCGAACCGCGCAACCGTGCGCAGGGTGCGCGTCGGCCCGTTGCCTCCGATGACGATCGGCGGGTGCGGCTGTTGCAAGGGCTTGGGCTCGCAGCGCGCGTCGCGCAGTTGTACGTAGCGGCCGTCGAGAGTGCTGGTCTCCTGCGACAACAGCAGCACGAGGGCGGCGACGCCTTCGTCGAAGCGGTCGAAGCGTTCTTTGAGCGGCGGCAACGAGATGCCGTACACGTCGCACTCCTGCTGGTTCCAACCGGCGCCGACGCCGATGTCGAGCCGGCCGCCGGAGATGATGTCGAGAGTCGCGGCCATGTTCGCGAGCACCGCCGGGTGACGGTAGATCATGCCGGTGACCTGGCAGCCGATCCGGACGCGCCGCGTCGCCTGCGCCATCGCCGCGAGCATCGTCCACGCCTCGAAGCACGGACCGTTCGCGTCGGAGAAGATTGGATAGAAGTGGTCGAAGTTCCACGCCGACGTGAACACGTCGATGTCGTCGGCCACGCGCCAGACTTCGAGCATTGCTGGCCACGTCGTGTGTTGCGGGGCAGTCTTGATCCCGAAGCGCATGCGGCGCACGCTACGACACGCCGACGGACGATTTCAGCTGTCGACCGGTTCGCCGATCTCTCGCAACGCGGTGGCGAGCGCGGCTCGCAGCTTGCGGGTCGTCTCCGGTGTGAGGTGACCGACGAGCCCGGTGCCGGGTTGGCCCACTTCCTCGACGGTCAACTCGATACGCGGGTCCTCGCACTCCTCGCAATCGTCGAGCACGGCGACTATCCACGAGATCTGCACGCGCTCTGGATCATCCGCAGGGTGGTCGTCGGTGCCGTAGTCGGCGAGCTTCTTCATGGACCCGAGTCAACCACGGTCGCCGCGGGTGACTCGACCGGGAGGCCGGCACGGATCCACGCCTGGATCCCACCCGCGATGTCGGTCGCGTTGCGTAGCCCCAGCTGTTGCAGCGAGGCGGCCGCGAGGCTCGACGCGTAGCCCTCGTCACAGAACACGATCACCACCTGGTCGTGCGACGTGATCTCCCGTATGCGATGAGCGCCGGTCGGGTCGAGTCGCCACTCGAGCACGTTGCGATCGATCAACAGCGCGTTCGGGATCGTGCCGTCGCGGCCGCGCTGCTCGGACGGCCTGATGTCGACGAGCAGTGCACCGCCGCCGACCGCGTGTTGGGCAGCTGTGGGCGTCACGCGGTGCAGTGATTGCCGGGCGCGGTCGAGCAGTTCGGCGACGGTACGAAATCGTGGCATCGCAAGGAACGTACCGAGATCGACCTCGCCGTGCCTTCCGGGTTTTCCGCGGTGCACATTTACGGGTAACGCCCAGCGGGGGAGTTGCGCGCGCTCGGCACGTGGAATTTCGTACCCACCGTCGATTTGGCAGACTGCCGCGCATGACACTTGTGCACCGGGTGCTGTATCCGACGCCGATCGCTTCGATCAGCGACTACCTCGAGGCGCGCGGCGGGCTCGGGCTCGAGGCTGCCCGCCGCCTTTCCGGCGAAGAGATCATCACCGAGCTCGAGTCCTCCGGGCTGCGGGGGCGCGGTGGCGCGGGCTTTCCGACCGGGCGCAAGTGGCGCACCGTCCGCGACTACTGCTCCAGCTTCGAACGCACCTCGGTGGTGGTCAACGCGGCCGAAGGCGAGCCCGGTACCTTCAAGGACCGCACGATCATCCTGAATGACCCGTACCAGGTCCTCGAAGGCGCGCTCATCGCCGCCCTCGCGGTGGCTGCCGATCAGCTCATCGTCGCCACCAAGCACTCCTTCGGGCCCGAGGTGGAGCGGCTGAGGCGGGCGATCGACGAGATCAAGGAAGCCGGTTGGGTCGACGGGATCGAGATCTCCGTCTTCGAGGGGCCCAACGAGTATCTGTACGGCGAGGAGACCGCACTCCTCGAGACCATCGACGGTCGTTACCCGCTGCCGCGCATCGCGCCGCCGTACCGACGGGGCGTGCGTGAGGTCGTGGAGTCGAGCGCCGACTTGCACACGCAGAGCGGTCTCTCGGCGCACGTCGAAATGGCCGGCCCGGGCGCCGACAACGACGCGCCGCCCGCGCTCGTCGACAACGTGGAGACGCTGGCGAACGTCGCCCGGATCATGGCGCGGGGAGCCGAGTGGTTCCGCACCGAGGGCACCGACCGGTCACCGGGAACGATGGTGTGCACCGTCACCGGCTCTACCGTGCACAGCGGTGTCGGCGAGGTCATCATGGGCACGCCGCTGCGGGAAGTGATCGAGCTGATCGGGGGCGGCGCCCGTCCCGGCCGCACCATCCGGGCGGTTCTTCCCGGTGTGTCGAGCGGTTTCATCATGGGTGACGCGCTCGACACCCCCGTGAGCTACGAGGCGCTCGCCGCGATAGGCAGCGGACTCGGATCGGCCGGTTTCACCGTGTTCGACGACGCCGACGATCTCGTCGCAGCCGCCGCCGGCGCGTCCCGCTTCCTCGCGGTCGAGTCCTGCGGGCAGTGCACGCCGTGCAAGCTCGACGGTCTGCGCATCGCGGAGCTCTTGGCCGCCACGACACGCGGCGATGCCGACGAGCACGATCTCGATGAGCTGCGTCGCCGGGTCGCTGTCGGTGGCCGACGGCGCTCGCTGTTCGCTGGCCACCCAGCAGCAGGTGCTCACCGCGAGCCTGCTCGATCTCTTCGGTGACGACATCGCCGCGCACATCGACAAGCGCGTGCATTCCGACACCCCGCTCACGGTCGCCGAGCTCGTCGGCATCGACTCGGGCGTCGCCCACATCGACGAGCGTCACGCAGCCAAACATCCCGACTGGACCTACGACGCCTTCGATTCGGGCAAGTCGCCGGCCGAGCGGCTCGGTGAACACCGCTCGGAGCAGGCCCTCGACGAATGAGCTCGAGGTCGCGGGGTGATATGGCCGAGCGCGACGACGCCTCCGGCGGCTATGGCAATGCGTGAACCGGAGGCGTCGTGCGAGACGTCCGCGCGTAGAGGGGGTAGCGGCCGCCGTGAATATTGTCGGCGCCGGCCCTGACTTCCTGAAGCACGGATTCGGTCCCTCGCCTTCATGTTTGGGCGGTGGGCGCCGACGATGACCGGGTGAATCTCACCCAGTGCCCGTACGACGGTGCCCGGATCGCCGTCGAGGTCTCCGCCGGCGGTTCGCTCCTGTTGACCTGTGTCGCGTGTACCGCGGTATGGGAGCGACACGGCGCGTGGACCGGCCGGGTGCGCGAGCCCGACCGCGACAAGCTGCTCGCGGCGCGCCGCCACGGGCCGGTGGCGCTCTTTGCCGACCCGTTGCCGATGGTCCAGATCGACGCGCCGGACTGACTCGGGTCGACTGAGGAACAGCTGAGCGCAGGCGCCTGCACCCGTCAAAGAATCGTTCGGAGTTTTCGCGAAGCGTGAATTCGCGGCTGAAAACGGGTTTCTCCTGATTTCAACGGCGATGTACCTCGATACCGTCGTCGCGCGTCGGCATGTCTCCTGCCTCATACACGTGTCGAGGGTTCTGCAGATGCGCCATTTGTCGTTTACGGTGTCGTCAGTCGACCGATCCGAAGGGGATATTCAATGCCGCGCTATCGAGTCACTTTGAGACGTGCTTCTGTCGAAATCGTCGAAGCGAGCAACCAGTACCAGGCTGCGATCGTCGCACGCGATCTGTTCGGCGACAGTGTCGAGGTCGCCAACGTCACGCCGGCCGTCGGTCGACCGTCCGGCAACGGCGGGGGCCGTCCCGCGAATGCGCCCAAAGCGGCGAAGAAGGTCGCGAAGAAGCGCCGGCCGCTCTCGCCGGAAGCACGGGCGAAGCTCGCGCAGAACCTCGTGAAGGCTCGCGCCGCCCGCGCCGCGAAGGCGCGTGCCACGAAGCGTGCCGGTGCCGCGACCAAGACCGCGAGCAAAGCGACCAAGCGAGTCGCCAAGAAGCGCTAAACCTGATCTTTCAGTAGGCGCAGGTGCCGCGGCGGTTGGGTCGCTGCGGTGGGCCGCCAAGCGACTCGCGTGCACTCCTTCAGATCAAGGACGGCTTCACCCGCGGCGGAGTGTGTGCTCGAAACAGCACTGCTAGCTGTAGTTCCCAGGAGCGTTGTTCAGGCTGCCGCGGGTAGGCGGGTTGCGGGCGCTTGTTTTCCGAGGGAGCCGTGTGGTCGTTGGTGATTGTAGAACTGCAGCCACGGTCCGAGGGCTCGAGCTCGGTGGTCGCTGGTTCGGTAGACGACGACGTACGCCCACTTGCGGAGCAGCGTTTGGATGAACCGTTCTGCTTTTCCGTTCGTGCGTGGCCGGTACGGCCGGGTGAACAGATGCTTGATGTTGAGCCGTTTGATGGTGCGGGCGTGGAGCTTGGAGCGGTAGCCGGGACCGTTGTCGGTCATGATCCGCTGCACGGTCACTCCCATCGTTGCGAACCATGCGATCGCCCGTTCCAAGAACCCGATGCATGTTTTCGCGGTCTGGTTCGGGAGCAACTCGACGTAGGCAGCGCGGCTGGTGTCATCGACGGCTACGTGGCAGTACTCGAAACCCAGGCTGACGGAGGCGCGTGTGCCGGCCCGGTCACGGCCGGTCATGCGGTGGCCGGGCCGGTCGAAGCGGCTGAGGCGCTTGATGTCGATGTGGATGAGCTCGCCGGGATGGCGACGGCAATACCGGTTCGGAGGTTCAGGCGGCTCGAGCCGCGACAAACGATGCAGCCCGATCCGCTGCAACACCGCACCCACGGTCGATACCGCCATGTCGAGCTGCGCGGCGATCTCGGTGCTGGTCATCCGTAACCGACGTAACCGCTCGATCGTGGCCACCCGCCGGGCCGGGGTGCGGTTCGGGATCCGCTTCGGAGCTGACGACCGATCGGCCAGGACGCGGTCCCCCGCCCGCCACCGGGCCAACCAGATGTACCCGCGCCGTTCGCTGATCCCCGCCGCTTCAGCAGCGTCGCTGACCGTCCAACCGTCCTCGTCGATTCGTTCGCACAACAACCGCCGCTGAACCGGCGTGAGCCTCGCGTTACCGTGCAGTTTCACTGGGTCTCCTTGGATCTGAAGGCGTCAACACCCTCAGTCTCCAAGGAGACCCGGCCTGAACAACGTCACTAGGAACTACAGCTAGCACGGGCGTTAGCTCGGGCGCTAGCTCGGGCGCTATCGCCCCGCGAGCGCGGGTGCTAGCGACGAGAAAGCGGCGGCGCGGCGGCGCGTCCAATTCGTGTGCTACTACCGGTGGTATCACGGGTGGTACCACCGGCAGTATCACTCCGTTTTCACGGGTCCATGATGCGCCTGCCAGGATACGGTTCCTCGCGCCGGACGATCCGCGAGTCCCGGCGGGCCAGCGGGACAAGTCGATCAGGTCACCCACCAGCTGTTCGGCACGGAAACACAGGCCATTCTGATCGGTGCGGTGAGGTCATGACCGACCGCGAACCGCACACCCCGGGCCTCGGCCCGCGCCGCCGCGATCCGGGCGAGTGCCGCGTCGTCGATCGCTTCGAGGATCCGCCACGCGGTCGGGACCGACGCGACCTGACCGAACAGGTTCGGCTGATCTCGCAGCCCCGGCGTGGCCGACCATGTACTTGCCGTCACCGGTCACCACCAGACGCGGACGCGTCGGATGACGCTGCATCCCGGAAATGGGCTAACCGGCGCCGACGAGAAGCCCGACGAGAAGTATGACAGGGGCCACATTTCCTCCCGAAGCGCTTGAGTCCTCCGACGGCGGCTCCGATAGATGACCGTCACCAGTTCCCGGTGACGGACGACGTGTCGACCCTCTGCCTGGAACCTGGTCGCCTCGGCAGTGGCGAGCGAATGGCGAAACCCGCGTCCTGAGCATGTGCACATGGAGTCTTGTCGCATGGATCAGTTCGCCGGACGAGCTCGAACTCGACGATACGGGCCGGACTGATCGCCGATGCTCGAACTTCGACTCAGCGCCGACGTCAAGCGGGTCGCGGCGATGCGTGACGCGATCGAGCGCGAATGCGAACGAACGCGCGCGGGTGGCGAGCATGCGGGGAGGGTCATCCTCGTCGTCGAGCAACTGGTCGGCGCGCCCGAAGCGCGCGGCCGGCGGGGTCGGCGGCTGCGGACGTTGGGCGACGTGTTCGTGATCGTCACCGTGCAGTCCGACGAGACGATGCTCATCGTCCGCGACACCCGCCCCGAGACCGACGGGCTCGGCGAACGCCGACGACGCGTGTTGGAGGAGCACACGTCGAACTGGTCGACGATGTCGGGTCGCGACGGCCGGACCGTCTGGGCCGAGATCAGTCGCGCGCCGGCGGTGCCGGCGCCGCGCCCCGATGCTCGACCGATCCGGACCGTCGACTTCTGCGAGCCCGCGGAACATCAGGCGATCTCGCCGGCGTCGTCTCGCCGCAAGCGTCCACCGGTGGCGACGAGGGCCTAGCTGTACCCGGCCGCGACGTCGGCTACCGGGCCGAGGACCAGGGTGCGGGTTCGACCGCTTCGCCGTCGCGGACGATCAGGTACCGCTGCTGATCATCGCCGAGCGCGTCGATCCGGGCCGGGGGACCGGCTGTGGGATCGCCCAGATGTGCGACGGCGCCGTCGGGCGCGTACTGGACGATGTACGCCTTGCGCACTTCGTTGGTGACGTTGCGTCTCGTGGCGTGCGGCGTCAGCGACGTGAACACGACGATGCTGCCGGCGCGCACCGGAACCTCGACGGCGCCCGACCAGTCGCCCCAGCACTCTTCGCCGACCGGTGTCGACCGGTGTTCGAGTGTGCCCTCGCGGTGAACGCCGGGCATCACCGCGATGCAGCCGTTGTCGGGCGTCGCGTCGGTGATGGCGATCCAACATGTGAGGTACGCCTGCGGCTCGACGTAGGTGTAGCCGTTGTCCTGGTGCCAGAGCACCGGCTCGGTTCCGTGCGGCTGCTTGAACACCGACTGGTCCCAGTAGAGGCGC
Organism: uncultured Actinomycetes bacterium; assembly: GCA_963761055.1. Lineage (GTDB taxonomy): Bacteria > Actinomycetota > Acidimicrobiia > IMCC26256 > PALSA-610 > PALSA-610. The sequence continues at coordinate 325,149 of CAVXFO010000004.1, forward strand.
ACGTCGGGCCCGACCAGATCACGCGCGAGCCCGGCCAGCACCGGCTGGGCGACGAACCGGCGCACGTGGGCGCTCCTCGTCACCGCGTGCGGCGCGACGATCTGCGAGTCGAGCCCGGTGACACCGAGGCGGCCGCCGGGGAGTTCGGCGAGGAACTCCTTGGCCCGTTCGTCGCCCGATGTCAGCTCGGCATCGAGGCGGGAAAGGGTGGCGGCGTCGATGGCGTCCTCGACGACGAAGTACCCCAGATCGTCGAACTGACGGGCCTGGTCCGCGGTGATCGTGGTGAACGGACCGGGATGGTCCCTCCAGACGAAGTCGTGGTTCCACGGATGCAGGGACCGGCGCATCGGGCGCGACGCTAGCCCCGGGGCGGCAAGCTGGGCACATGGCTCCGAAACCGGCCGACGCGCCATTTCCCGACGGCTTCTTCGGCCGGACCGACGAGGGTGACGACCGCAACTTCTATTCGCACCCGCGTTACGTGACCCATATCGACGACGGCGCGATCCGCGGCAGTCGGCGCGCTGTACACGGAACTGTCGATCCGGGGCTCGGTCCTCGACCTCATGAGCTCGTGGGTGTCCCATTTCGACGAGGCGCCGTCCGCCCTGACGGTCCTCGGGCTGAACGCCGACGAGCTTGCCGCCAACCGGCAGTCGGCGACGTGGATCGTGCACGATCTCAACGCCGATCCGGTACTGCCCTTCGCGGCAGACTTGTTCGACCACGCGACGTGCTGCGTCTCCGTCGACTACTTGACCCGGCCGGTCGCCGTCTTCGCCGAGGTCGCCCGCGTCGTGAAGCCCGGCGGATTCTTCGTGTGCACGTTCTCGAATCGCCTGTTTCCCACGAAGGCCGTACGAGGTTGGCTCCACACGCCGAGCGCGACCCATGTCGAGATCGTCGCGCGCTATTTCTCGGCGAGCGGCGCCTACGAACCTGCGCAGAGCCGGCAATGTGCGACACTGCCCGGCGGCGATCCGTTGTACGCGGTGTGGGCAAAGGTCGTGTGACGCACGCGCGGTGTCGTGAACGGGGCGGATGAACCCAGTCAGATACGCGCCAGGAGCTCGATATCGCTGTTTCATCGGCGAGACACCTCCGCGATCCTCACCTGCGAGAAGGTGAGACCGGTGGGTGATCTGCTCGACGCTTACGAACCGGTCGACGCGTGGGACGAGATGTTCGACGCCGCGGGCGACACCCGCCTGGACTACCGAGCGCTCTACGAACACGTGCAGACCTTGTCGAAGCAGGACTTCGACGAGCGGTGCGCGACCCGCGACCGCGTGTTCCGCGACCAGGGCATCACGTTCGCCCATTCGGGCGAGGAACGGCCGTTCCCGCTCGATCTCGTGCCTCGCGTCATCTCGGCATCGGAGTGGGGGACCATCGAGGCGGGCGTGGCCCAGCGTGTGCGCGCGCTCGAACGCTTCCTCGACGACGTGTACGGGCCCGGTGAGATCATGCGCGCCGGTGTCGTGCCCCGCCACATCGTCGTCACCTCGTCGCATTTCCACCGCGCCACGGTCGGCGGGAGCGCGCCACCTCGCGGCGTGCGCATCCACGTCGCCGGCATCGACCTCGTGCGCGACGCCGACGGTCGGATCTGCGTGCTCGAGGACAACATCCGGATCCCTTCCGGCATCTCGTACGTCGTCGAGAACCGCCGGGCGATGACACACGTGTTTCCCGAGTTGTTCGCCGCGCACCGCGTGCAACCCGTCTCCGACTATCCGACGCGGCTGTTGCAGACGCTGTCGGCCGCGGCGCCCCGCGGCATCGACGAGCCCCGCGTCGTCCTGTTGACGCCGGGCGTGCACAACGCCGCGTACTTCGAGCACTCGTTCCTCGCGCGGCAGATGGGCGTCGAGCTCGTCGAGGGTCGCGACCTCGTGTGCCGCGACAACGTGCTCTACATGCTCACGACCAGCGGCGAGGAACGAATCGATGTCGTCTACCGGCGCGTCGACGACGAATCCCTCGACCCGCTCCATTTCCTGCCGACGTCGATGCTCGGGTGTGCGGGCATCGTGAACGCCGCGCGGGCCGGCAACGTCACCATTGCGAACTTCATCGGTAACGGCGTCGCCGACGACAAAGCCGTGTACCCGTACGTTCCCGCGATGATCGACTTCTACCTCGGCGAGTGCCCGATCCTGGCGAATGTCGAGACGTACATGCTCGATGACCTCGAAGTGCGCGCGTGGGCTCTCGATCGGGTCGATCAGCTGGTATGGAAGCCGGCCGACGGCTCGGGCGGGAAGGGGATCGTCATCGGTCCGCACGCGGAGCCCGAGGCGCTCGAAGCGGTGCGGGCCGCGGTCCTGGCCGAGCCCCGTTCGTGGATCGCGCAGCAGCCGGTCGCGCTCTCGACCGCGCCGACGTACGTCGACACGGGCATGCGACCCCGCCATCTCGACCTGCGGCCGTTCGCGCTCAACGACGGTGAGAACATCTGGGTCGTTCCCGGCGGTCTCACACGCGTCGCGCTGACGGAGGGCAGCCTGGTCGTCAACTCGAGCCAAGGCGGCGGATCGAAGGACACATGGGTGCTCGCACCCGACGGCGCCGAGATCGAAGGCGAGGCGACGACCGTCGCCGACGGGATCGGCTGCGAACCGCTGGCCCGCCAGCCTTTCGACACGCTCGCCGACGCGCCCGAGCAGGCGGCCCAGCAGCAGTGACGATCCCGTGCTGAGCCGAATCGCGGCATCGCTCTACTGGTTGGGTCGCTACGCCGAGCGCGCGGAAGCGACCGCGCGCATCCTCGACGTGTACTCGCACGCGCTGCTCGAAGACCGGGTCGGCGGCGAGGAGTCGGCGTGCCGCCGCCTCGTCGAGGCGATGGGCGCGTCCGAGGAGGCCGCGGCCGTGGAGGTCGAGACGAACGTCGAGTCACTCGTCGGGTTCTTCGTCGACGACCCGCGCTTCGCCGGATCCGTCGTGCGCTCGCTGGAGGCGATGTGGGAAAACGCACGCGGCGCTCGGGAAGCGATGTCGTCGGAGATGTGGGGCAGCATCAACGCGACCCACAGCGCGCTCGATGTCGGGCGTGGACGTTCGATGTACGCGCAGCACGGCTTCCTCGGGTGGGTGCGCGACCGCGCCGCGATCGTCTCGGGTCTCGCCGACGCGACCATGAGCCACGACGACACCTGGCGCTTCATCGTGCTCGGACGCTCGCTCGAGCGCGTCGATCTCACGGTCCGGCTGCTGTCGACGAGGCTGGGCGAGGCGTGGGGGAGTGCGGGCTGGGTCGCGACCCTGCGATGCTGCGCCGCGTACGAGTCGTACCTCCGCACCTATCGCAAGGGCGTCGAGGGTTCGAAGGCGCTCGAGTTCCTCTTGCTCGACCGCCTCTTCCCCCGTTCGGTGTTCCACGCCCTCGGCGCGGCCGAGACGGTGTTGTTCGACCTCGACCCGAGCTCCGACCGCCACGGCGCCGGGAGTGAACCGCGCCGAGTCGTCGGTCGGGCGTGCGCCGATCTGGAGTTCATCCGGGTGGCCGAGCTCGAGAAGTCACTGCCCGAGCATCTTGCCCGGATCGAACGCGCCGGCGGATACGCGCACGATGTGATCGCCAAGCGATTCTTCAACAACGCGGTCGCGATCAGGTGGTCTGCGTGAGCCCGACGGAGCCGTATTCATGACCTGGCGGCTCTCGATCGAGCATGTCACCAGCTACGAGTACGAAGGGGAGGTCCTCGCGTCTTACAACGAAGCACGCATGAGCCCGGCCCGCGACACGACCCAGATGGTGCTCGACCATCGCGTCGATGTGCGACCGGGTGTTCCCGTCATGCGCTACGTCGACTACTGGGGTACAGAAGTGAGCGCATTCGACGTGCACGAGCCACACGATCGGCTCATCGTCTCCGCACGCTCGCTGGTCGAGACCATCGCAACCGTTCCCGATGTCACCGACACCGACTGGGAGGTCTTGTTCGATGAAGACGTTCGCGACCGCTTCTACGAATACCTACACCCATCCGTCCATGTCCCTATCGACGCTTCGTTTCGCGAGATCTCGGCCTCCATTGCCTCGGGGAAGACGCCGCGAGAGACGGTCGAGGCGGTCGGCGAATGGGTCCGCGACGAGCCTCGCGTACGAGGCCGGCGCGACCGACGTCTCGACGAACGCGCGGGCCGCCCTCGAGTTAGGGCGAGGCGTCTGCCAGGACTTCGTCCATGTCGCGCTGGCGTTGTTGCGGGCAGCCGGTATACCGGCCCGGTATGCATCCGGCTACCTGCATCCCGACGTCGATGCGACCATCGACAATGTCGTCACCGGTCAGAGCCATGCGTGGCTCGAGGCGTGGACGGGGTCCTGGCAGCGCATCGATCCCACCAGCGGCGCCGATGTGGCCGAGCGCCACGTCTTCGTCGCCCGGGGCCGCGACTACAGCGACGTGTCGCCCCTTCGTGGTGTCTACAACGGCCCACCCGCGCACTCGAGCAACGTGCGGGTGACGATTCGCCGGGTCGCCTAGATCCGGGAGCCCAACCCTCCACACCGCGCCCGGAAGGCTCGGTCCAGAGGCCTACTCTGATCTCGGTGAGCGACTACGGCGATCCCGACCTCGAAATCGTGGCGCCACTCCCGCCCGTTCCGTCCGGCCCGCCGCCGATCGATCCGCAATGGCCGCCCGCGGGCAACGGTCGTGGTCCGCTGTTCGCGTTTGGTGCCACGCTGGTCGTGGTGTCGCTGATCATCGGGTTCTCGGTCGCGACGCTGGTGCTGAACGCCCGCGACGACGCTTCGCAGTCAGCCTCCGGGGCGCCGAGTCCCACGGTCCCCGCGACCGTCGTGCCGGGAACGACGACGCCGACGACCACGCCCGGGCCCGCGACGGCCCCCGATCGCAACGAGAGCTCGCTCGGCTCGTTGATCCTGCGCCAGAGCGACGTGCCCGCGGCCGACACCGTGCAACTGCTCGACCACGGCGCCGACCTGACCATCGCCACGCTCGATCTGTGCAACGGCACGTTCGTGAGCGAGGCCGAGCGCACGGCGCGCCGCCAAGTCGAGCTCATCGACGACCAGGGCGCTGTGCAGATCAGCACCGAGGCGGTGCTGTACCGCGCGCCTGCGAACGGCGCCCAGGCGTTCAACGAGTTGCGGTCGGTCGCGGCGCACTGCCCGGCCACTGCGGTCACCAGCCCGGTCGGTGAAGGCACCGCCATCACCCGGTTCCGGGCCGCGCCCGACGGTTCGTGGGCGCGGACGCCGGCGGTCGAGCGCGTCGCGTACGACTTCGACACGACCGACGTTGCGACCGGCGCGACATCGCATTCGATCGCGGTGTACCTCCACCGGGGCCGAGCGCTCATGGGCGTCTACTTCGCCCAGCCCGACGGCGCTCAGGTGCCGGTCGCGGGCAAGACCACCGTCGCCGGAATCGTCGGGGTGTTCGAGGCTCGCCTGGCCAGGCTGCCGGCGTCCGTCGTCAACGGCTGACGGGCGATCATTCCTCAAATGCAGAGCACCGCCCGCGATCTCTGGAAGTGCGTCGAGCCGTATCACACGACGACCTACTTCACGCCGGAAGCGCGCGCCGCGTTCGAAGCGGTGGGCTTCCGCGGTTTCTGGCGCGGTCGGACCGGTCGTGCGTGCGCTCGAGTCGGTGGGCGTGGTTCCGTATCCGAACACGATCGGCGTCCCGCCCGTGTAGACGAGCCGACAGGCCGATTCGCCGGCGTGGTTGCGTTGTCGCACATCTGGTTGCTCGCGCAACCATCGACCGGGCCTCCGGGCGACCCGGCCGAACCGCTCCCGTCACCGGCCCCGGTTCGTCGGCGTGCCGTGGTGGATAGCGGCAGTGACGTACAATCCGGACACCGCCCGGACGATGTTCCGAGCGCTGTCTGGCGACCTCCACCGGGGCTGGTGGGAGCACGGCTGCTCACCACCGCACCACGAGAACAGAGACGCCAATGACTTCGTTGCTGGAATCGCCCGTTTCCTCACAGCCCGCGCCCGAGAGGCCGAGTCGAGCGAGTGTGCGTGCCGGCCGGCTGGTCACCGGCGTGCTGATGATCAGCCCACCCATCGCCCTCGCGATCGCGATCCCGCTGCTCTGGGGTCACGCGGTGACCCTGCTCGACGTCATCCTCGCGGCGGTGTTCTACGTCGTCACCGGATTCGGGATCGCGGTCGGCTATCACCGCCTCTTCACGCATCGCAGCTTCCGCGCCGTGCGTTGGTTGAAGATCCTGCTCGCGTCGACCGGCTCCATGGCCGTCGAGGGGTCGGTCGTCGGCTGGGTCGCGATCCACCGCCGCCACCACGTGTTCAGCGACAAGCCCGGCGACCCGCACTCGCCGCACGAGTTCGGACCCGGTCCGGCTCAGCAGCTCCGCGGCTTCGCGCACGCGCACGTCGGTTGGCTGTTCAAGGTCGACCCGACATCGGCCGAGCGCTACGCCCCCGACATCCTCGCCGACTCCGACACGATGATCATCAGCCGATTGTTCCCGCTCTTCGCGGTCGCGTCGCTCGTGGCGCCGTTCATCCTCGGTTGGACGATCACGGGTGCACTCAGCGGCGCGTTCACCGCCTTCCTCTGGGCCGGCCTCGCGCGCATGATGCTGCTGCACCACGTGACGTGGAGCGTCAACTCGATCTGTCACATGTTCGGGAGCAAGCCCACGACGCAGAAGGACGAGAGCACCAACTTCGCGCCGCTCGGAGTCATCTCGTTCGGCGAGGCGTGGCACAATTTCCATCACACGTTCCCGCGCTCCGCGCGCCACGGTGCGCTTCCGCATCAGGTCGACCCCGGCGCCGCGTTGATCCGCTTGTTCGAGCGCGCCGGTTGGGCCACCGATGTGCACTGGCCGACCGAAGCCCAACTGGCAGTCTGCGGGTCGACCTAGGCCTATGTGCTTTTCCCCCGAGGCTGACCTCGTCGTCGGGGGAATCGTCGTCGCGATGGGTGTCGATGCGCTGCGGCGTGTCCACGAGCCGAGGCAGATCCTGTTCGCCTCGTTGCCCCTGCTGTTCGGGTTGCATCAGATCGACGAAGCCTTCGTGTGGCTCGGGCTCGAGGGCCATGTGTCGGAATCGATCGAGCGGGTCGGCGTCTGGGTCTATCTCCTGTTCGCGCTCGCGGCGTTGCCCGCACTCGTACCCGTTGCCGTCCTCGCGGTCGAGCGCTCGGCGACCCGCCGGCGGCTGATCGCGCCCATGGCCGCGCTCGGGATCGCGGTCGGTGTGTCGCTCGCCGTCGCGTTGTTCCGCGGATCGGTCAACGCGGTGATCGACGGGCGCCACATCGCGTACGACGTGAGCGCGCTCCATCAGGGCCGTGATCTGACTGCGCTCTATGTCGTCGCCGCGTGTGGCGCGCTCATCTTGTGCAGCTATCGCGACATCGCTCTGCTCGGGATTCTCAATCTGATCGCGGTTCCCGTGCTCATGTGGATGACCGTCAGCGGCTTCATTTCCTTGTGGTGCTTCTGGGCCGCAATCGTCAGTGTCGTGATCGACGTGCACCTGCGCCGGGCGGCGGTATCGTCGTCGTCGTCGTCGTCGGGGCGTGGATCCCACACGCGCGACCCGGCGAACGTAACGTGAGCGCATGCGTGTTCTCGTCGTCGGAGCCGGAGGCGTAGGTTCCGCGATCGCCCACGCGGCTGCGGAATCCGAAGTGCTCGAGCATGTCGTCGTCGCCGATGTCGACGGTGATCGGGCTTCGGCAACGGTGCAGGAGTGCGCGGATACGAGATTCGTAGCCCATGCGCTCGACGCGTCCGACGCCGGTGCGATCACCGAACTCGCCGGCCACGAGCGCATCGACGTCGTGATGAACGCATGCGATCCCCGACTCAATCCTTCGATATTCGCAGCCGCTTTCGACGCCGGCTGTCACTACGTCGATATGGCGATGACTTTGTCGGAGCCCGACGCCACGCGACCGTACGAGGTGCCGGGCGTCATGCTGGGCGCCGAGCAGTTCGCGGCCTCGGATCGCTGGCAGGAGAGAGGGCTGTTGGCCCTGGTCGGGATGGGCGTCGAGCCCGGACTCTCCGACATCTTCGCCCGCTACGCCGTCGACCATCTGTTCTCGGCGGTCGACGAGATCGGTGTGCGCGACGGCGCCAACCTCGTGATCGACGGCTACGACTTCGCGCCGACGTTCTCGATCTGGACCACGATCGAAGAATGCCTCAATCCGCCGTTGATCTGGGAGCGCGACCGCGGCTGGTTCACCACGCCGCCGTTCTCGGAGCCGGAGATGTTCGTGTTCCCAGAGGGCATCGGCCCGATCGAGTGCGTGAACGTCGAGCACGAAGAGGTCGTACTGATCCCGCGCGAGGTGCAGTGCCGGCGAGTGACGTTCAAGTACGGCCTCGGCGACAAGTTCATCGAGGTGTTGAAGGTGCTCTCGGAGACGGGCCTGGCCTCGACCGCGCCGATACACGTGCGCGGCGTCGACGTGTCACCGCGCGACGTCGTCGCCGCGGCTCTGCCGGATCCGGCGACACTCGGTGATCGCATGCACGGGTGTACGTGTGCCGGGACGTGGGTCACGGGCACCGGTCCCGACGGCGCTCCACGCGAGGTGTACCTCTACCACGTGTCCGACAACGCGGAGACGATGGCGAAGCATCACGCGCAGGCTGTGGTGTGGCAGACCGCGATCAACCCGGTCGTCGCGCTCGAGTTGCTCGCCGAAGGCGTATGGACCGGCGCCGGAGTGGTGGGTCCGGAGGCGTTCGACGCGGTTCCGTTCCTCGACCGTCTGCGCGACCGCGGCGAGGAATGGCACGTCGACGAGCGCTGAGCCCGAGCTTCCAGTTCCCGCCGCGTCCCTGCTCGGTGTACTCGTACTCGATCATCACCCGCACAGCACACCGTGGGGACGGTTTAGGAGACGCGCATCACGGACCCTTGAAAACGGAGTGATACTGCCGGCGATACCGCAGGTGGTACCACCCGTGATACCACCGGTAGTAGCACACGAATTGCACGCGCCGCCGCGCCGCCGCAGCATTTTGGAGACGGACGCCTAGATGCGCGTCCAGGCTTCGGTCAGCACCTTGCGGAGCACCTGCTCGATGTAGTCGAACTCGGGCTGGCCGACGATGAGGGGCGGCGCGAGCTGGATCACGGGGTCGCCGCGGTCGTCGGCCCGGCAGATGAGACCGGCGTCGTAGAGTGCTTTGGAGAGGTAGCCGCGCAGCAGGCGCTCGCTCTCGTCGGAGTTGAACGTCGTCTTGGTGGCCTTGTCCTTTACGAGCTCGATCCCGTAGAAGTAGCCGGCGCCGCGCACGTCGCCGACGATCGGGAGATCGAGCAACTTCTCCAGGGTCGCGCGGAACGCGCCTTCGTTCGCGCGGACGTTCTCGAGCAGGCCGTCACGCTCCATGAGGTCGAGGTTCGCGAGCGCGACTGCGCAGCTGACGGGATGGCCGGCGAACGTGATGCCGTGCAGGAACGTCTTGCGGTCGCGCAGGAAAGGCTCGACGAGGTGCGGGCGCACGATCATGCCGCCGATGGGGGAGTACCCCGACGTCATGCCCTTCGCCATCGTGATGATGTCGGGCTGGTACTCGTAACGCTGCGAACCGAACCAGTGCCCGAGCCGGCCGAACGCACAGATGACCTCGTCGCTGACGAGGAGCACGCCGGTGTCGTCACAGATCTCGCGCACACGCTGGAAGTATCCGTCGGTGGGAGGGAAGCACCCGCCCGAGTTCTGAACGGGCTCGAGGAATACCGCCGCGACGCTTTCGGGTCCTTCCATCTCGATCGCGAGTGCGATCGCCTCGGCCGGGTCGATCATCGCAGGCCGGTACGGGTTGGTGTTCACGACGCGGACCGCGCCGGGCACGAGCGGCTCGAACGGAGCTTTGATCGCGGGAACACCCGTGATCGAGAGCGCCCCCATGGTGGTGCCGTGGTAGGCGATGTGGCGGCCGATCACCTTGTAGCGGTGCGGTTGGCCGATGGCCTGGAAGTATTGGCGGGCGAGCTTCCACGCGGACTCGACTGCCTCGCTCCCACCCGTCGTGAAGAACACACGCTCGAGGTCGCCGGGCGCGAGCGATGCGAGCCGTTCGGCGAGCTCGATCGCGCCCGGGTGCGCGTAGCTCCACACCGGGAAGTAGGCGAGCTTGCGCGCCTGCTCGGCGGCGGCGTCGGCGAGCTCGGTGCGGCCGTGACCGACCTGCGATACGAACAGCCCCGCGAGACCGTCGAGGTATCGCTTGCCGTGCTGGTCGTAGACCCACGCACCTTCGCCCCGGACGATCACGGGCACCTCGGCCGCGGGGTCGTCGGTCATCGGCGTGAAGTGCATCCACAGATAGCGCTGCGCGGCCGCGGTGAGAGATTCGGACGTTGTCGCTGTCATCACGTTCCCCAGGAATAGGTCTGCTTCTCGAGCCGCAGGTACACGAACATCTCCGTCGACCTGATGCCGGGTATCGAGCGGATATGCGTGTTGATCACCTCGAGGAGGTGCTCGTCGTCGCGTGCGGTGAGCTCGACGAGGAGGTCGTAGGAGCCGGAGCAGATGACGACGTAGTCGATCTCCTCGTTGGCACTGAGCTTCGCCGCCAGCTCGCGGACGTCGCCGTCGACGCGCACACCGACCATCGCTTGGCGGTGCAGGCCGACGCGCAGCGGATCGGTGACGGCGACGATCTGCATGACGCCCGCGTCGAGGAGGCGCTGCACGCGCTGGCGCACGGCGGCTTCGGACAAGCCGATCGTCTTCGCGATCGACGTGTACGGACGGCGGCCGTCGCGCTGGAGCTCGCGGATGATCTGCATCGACACTTCGTCGAGCAGCGGACCGGTGCGCGGCTCTGACGTATGCCCGTCAGAACTGCGAATATCGTCGTCAGAAAGTTGTGTCACGACGATCTACTTGCTTCGATAGGGTCTGATCTGCGAATACTAGCTGCAACAGGTAGCAACGACGCAGAGGAGAGGTCCCGATGGAAGTCGTGCAGAACCTGGTGAACGGCAAGCCGGTGGATGCCCGGGACCGCGCCACGACCCCGCTCGTCGACCCGTGCACGGGCGAGACCTACGGCTCGGCGCCCCGTTCGGGAGCGGCCGACGTCGACGACGCGGTCGCGGCCGCGAGCGCCGCCTTCGACGGCTGGCGCTCGGCCACACCGTCCGAGCGGAGCCTCGCTCTGTTGCGCATCGCCGACGCGCTGGAGAAGGACGCCGATCGCTTCATCGAGGCCGAGTGCCGCAGTACGGGTAAGCCCAAGGCCTTGATGGCTTCCGAGGAGATCCCGCCCGCGGTCGACCAGATCCGCTTCTTCGCGGGCGCGGCCCGCATGCTCGAGGGCCGTGCCGCGGCCGAATACATGTCGGGTCTGACCTCGTTCATCCGCCGGGAACCGATCGGCGTCGTGGCCCAGGTCTCACCGTGGAACTACCCGTTGATGATGGCGATCTGGAAGATCGCGCCCGCGCTCGCGGCCGGGAACACTGTCGTCTTGAAGCCGGCGGAATCGACGCCGGAGACCACGGTGATGCTCGCCGAGCTCGCGGCGGAGTTCCTGCCCGCCGGCGTCTTCAACGTCGTGTGCGGTGACCGCGACGGCGGCCGCGCACTCGTCGAGCACCCTGGGCCAGGTCTGGTGTCGATCACCGGCAGCGTGCGTGCCGGCATGGAGGTCGCGGCGTCGGCCGCCATCGACCTGAAGCGCGTGCACCTCGAGCTCGGCGGGAACGCGCCGGTCATCGTCTGCGACGACGCCGATCTCGAAGCGGCCGCGGCGGGAATCGCCGTCGCCGGTTACTTCAACGGCGGTCAGGACTGCACGGCCGCGACCCGCGTGATCGCGGCGGCGTCGATTCACGACCGGTTCGTCGACATGCTCGTGGCCGAGGCGAAGGCCAAGAAGGTCGGTGGCCTCGACGTCGCCGACGCCGACCTCGGTCCGCTCAACAACGCGCAGCAGTTGGAGCGGGTGCAGGGATTCATCAACCGGTTGCCTTCCCACGCGCAGGTGCTCACGGGCGGCAAGCGCATCGGCGACGTCGGCTACTTCTTCGAGCCGACCGTCGTGGCCGGGCTGAAGCAGGACGACGAGATCGTGCAGCAAGAGGTCTTCGGTCCCGTGATCACGGTGCAGCGTTCGACCGACGCGGCATCGGCGGTGCGCGACGCGAACGGCACCGACTACGGGTTGTCGGCGAGCGTGTGGACCCGTGATCACGCCAACGCGATGCGCCTGTCGGCCGCGCTCGACTTCGGGTGCGTCTGGATCAACACGCACATCCCGCTCGTGGCCGAGATGCCCCACGGCGGCTTCAAGCACTCGGGCTACGGCAAAGATCTCTCGATGTACGCGCTCGACGACTACACCCGCGTCAAGCACGTCATGAGCTCGATCGAGTAGCTCCGTTCCCGGCGATCAGCCTCGAACGGCGTCGCAGAGCGCGTCGAGGCCCTCGTCGAGGAGCGCGTCGGCCAGCACGAGTGGCGGCAGCAGGCGGACCACATTGCCGAGGGTCCCGGCCGTGAGCACGATCACGCCCTGGGCGTGACTTGCCGCGCAGATCTGCTTGGCCCGGTTGGCGTCGGGGGAGCCGTCGTCGTGGACGAGCTCGATCGCAACCATCGCGCCCCGGCCCCGCACGTCGCCGACTCCCGTCGTCTGTTGTTGCACCTCGCTGAGTCGTCGGAGCATGCGGTCGCCGATCGCCCGCGCACGTTCGACCAGTCCTTCGGATTCGATCACGTCGATCGCGGCGAGCGCGGCCGCGCACGACACCGGGTTGCCGCCGAACGTGCTGCCGAGGCCGCCCACGTGCACGGCATCCATGATCTCCGCCCGACCGGTGACGCCCGCGATCGGCATGCCGCCGCCGAGACCCTTGGCCGTCGTGACGAGATCGGGGACGACGCCTTCGTGCTCGCTCGCGAACCAGGCGCCGGTACGTCCGAAGCCGGTCTGCACCTCGTCGGCCACGAACACGATCCCGTTCGTGCGGCACCACTGTGCGATCCCCGCGAACCACCCGGGCTCGGGAACGACGAAGCCACCTTCGCCCGCGATGGGCTCGGCGACGACGCACGCGACCTGGCCCGCGTCGACGCTCGCTTCCATCCACGCGATCGTCTCCGCGAGGGCGCCGGTCCGTCGGTATGGGTACGAGAACGGGGCGCGGTACACCTCGGGTGCGTAGGGGCCGAACGACTTCTTGTACGGGTTGACCTTGGCGGTGAGCGACATCGCGAGCAGCGTGCGCCCGTGGAAGGCCTGGTCGAACGCGATCACCGCGGGGCGGCCGGTGGCCGCCCGCGCGATCTTCACCGCGTTCTCGATCGCCTCCGCGCCGGAGTTCACGAGCATCGAGCGCTTCTCGTGCGTCCCCGGCGTCCGCGCATTGAGCTGCTCGCAGACGGCGACGTAGCCCTCGTACGGGGTGACCTGGAAGCACGTGTGGATGAACGCCTCGGCTTGTGCCGTGATCGCGGCCGTCACCTTCGGGTGCGCGTGCCCGACGTTCACGACCGCGATACCTGCGCCCAGGTCGATGAGGCGGTTGCCGTCGACATCTTCGACGATGCCACCGTACGCCCGCTCCACGAACACCGGCAGCGTGGTGCCGACACCCCCGGGAACCGCGCGCTCCCGCCGTTCCCACAGTTCCCGCGAGCGCGGCCCCGGGATCTCGGTGACGAGCTTGCGAGCCTGTTGCATCGGTACCTACCCGAGCGCGTTCACGTCGATGGCGGTCGCGCCCCGTTTCGCGGAGCGGGAGCTGAACAGCCCGCCGATCGCGAGCAGGATCAACGAGAACGCGAGCACGAATGTCGAGAGCGCGTTGATCGACGGTGAGACGCCGAACTTCAGCGAACTGAAGATGTACAACGGCAGCGTCGTGGATCCGGGGCCGGAGGTGAAGAACGTGATCACGACGTCGTCGAGGGAGATCGTGAACGCCAGCATCGCGCCCGCCGCGATACCGGGCGCGGCGAGCGGAAGGACGACGCGCAAGAACGACTGCAGCGGCGTCGCACCCAGGTCGGCGGCTGCTTCGACGAGGCGATTGTCGAACGACGCGAGCCGAGCATTGACCACGACCACGACGAACGCGATACAGAACGTGACGTGGGCGAGGATGACCGTCGTCAGCCCGAGCTTCATGTGCGCGATGTTGGCGTAGAACGCCAGCAACGACACGCCCATGACGACTTCGGGCATGACGAGCGACACGAAGATGAGCGTCGAGTAGCCGGCGCGGCCCCGGAAGCGGAAGCGGGTCAACGCGAACGATGCCAAGGTCCCGATGACTGTCGCCACGATGGTCGCCGAGACCGCGACCTTCAGGGTGTTCCGGAACGCCTGCAGCGCTCCGTGATTGTGGAAGAGCTCGGAGTACCACTTGGTCGAGAAGCCGGTGAAGTCGGTGCCGCTCTTTGCGTGGTTGAAGCTGAAGAAGACGAGAACGCCGATCGGAAGGAACAAGAAGGCGAAGACGAGCACCGCGTGCAGCTTCAGATAGCGCGGGCGCAGCGCGCTCTTCGCGCTCACAGTGCGTCCTCTCCGACGCGTCGGAGATACACGAAGACGCCGGCAAGGATGAACGCCATCAGCAACACCGACATCGCGGAGCCGAGGGGCCAGTTCTGGCTCCCGCCGAACTGATCCGCGATCGTGCTGCCGATCATCTCGGTGCGCACGCCGCCGAGCAGCTTCGGCGTGACGAAGTCGCCGACGGCCGGGATGAACACGAGGAGCACGCCGGCGACGAGTCCGGGCGAGACCGTCGGCATGATGACGCGGAAGAACGTCGACACCTTGCCGTGCCCGAGGTCGTAGCTGGCTTCGACGAGGGCGACGTCCATGCGCTCGATCGACGCGTACAGCGGCAGGATCATGAACGGCAGGAAGCCGTACGTCAGCCCGACGATGACGGCGAACGGGTGGTTGATGAAGACGTGGTGGCGGCCGAGACCGAGATCCCCCAAGAGGCGGTTGAGCAGGCCGTTGTCCTGGAGGATGACCTGCCACGCGTAGATGCGGATGAGGTAGCTCGTGAGGAACGGGATGACGACGAGCACGAGGTAGACGTTGCGGAGCCGGCCCCCGAACCGCGCGATCCAGTACGCGAGCGGGAACCCGAACAACACGCACGCGAACGTGGAGATCGCGGCGTACTCGATCGAGCGGATGAAGATCGGCAGCCGGTGCGGGTCGAGCGCGTCCTTGTAGTTCGCGTACCGGAGATGACTCCAGGTGAAGTGGACGGGATCGATGACCCCCCGCTTGCCCAGGCTGTACTCGATGATGATCAGCAACGGGATCACCAACAAGAACGCGAACCAGACGCTGGCGGGCAACAGGAGCAGGTTGCCCTTCAGCCAGTCGGGCGCGCGGCGCCGGTGTTGTGGTTCGTCGACCGGCGCCGGCTCCGCGGGACCCGGCGGCTCCGGCGGGGCGGCGACGCTCAAGCCGTCTTCACCTTGTCCCAGCGATCCGAGTAGGCGAGCTCGGCCTCACCGAGGTCCTTTTGGAACGGGAGCTTGGCCAGATCGGCCGCCGACGGGTAGATCAGCGGATTGTCGAGGATGTCCTTGTTGATGAACGGCTCCGCGGCCTTGTTGGGGCTGCCGTAGTTCACGTAGTTCGTGAGCGCGGCGCCGACTTTCGGCTCGAGGATGTAGTTCATGAACGCCTCGGCGTTGTGGGGATGCGCCGCGCCCTTCGGGATCGCCATCGAGTCGACCCACGACAGTGCTCCCGACGTCGGGATCACGTACTCGATGTTCGCGTTGTCGGCCTGGATCGTGAAGACATCGCCCGAATACGCCTGCGCCAACAGGAGCTGGCCGCCCTTGAGCGGATCCTGGTAGTCGGAGGTGATCTTTTGGATCTTCTTCTTCAGATCGATCAGGTACTGCTCGGCCGCGTCGAGGTCTCCGGTGTCGAGCGTGTTCGGATCCTTCTTCAACGCGAACAATGCCATCGCGAACGCGTCGCGGGCTTCGTCGAGGAACGAGCATTTGCCCGCGACCGCCGGGAGTTGGAACGCGTCCCAGTCGGTGACCGCGCCTCCGACCTTGGTCTTGTCGTAGCCGATACCCGTCGTGCCCCACTGCCACGGAATGGAGTACTTGTTGCCGGGGTCGTATGCCGCGGTCCGAAACCGCGGATCGAGGTTCTTCACGTTCGGGATCCGCGAGAGATCCAGTGGCTGCACCAGATTGGCGTGCTTCATCTTCACGAGCGTCGCGTCGGTCGGGACGATGATGTCGAAGCCCGATCCGCCCGTGCGCATCTTGGCGAAGAGCTCGTCGTTCGAGCTGTAGTTGTCGTAGGTGACCTTGATCCCGGTCTCCTTTTGGAAGTTCGGGATCGTGTCGTCGGCGATGTAGTCGGTCCAGTTGTAGAAGTTGAGCGTCTTGGCCTCGGCCTTGACGGTCGTGGGCGAGGTGCTGCCGCCTGCGCCGCTCTTGCTGCTGCTTCCGCACGCGGCCATGAAGCCCGCGGCCGACGCGAACGCCATCGTCCGCATGAACGTGCGCCGGCTGAAGTGCGGTGACTCGGTGTCCCAGATGAACGCCAGCGAGACGCGGTCCGGATCGCTCATGACAGAAGCTCCTTGTCGAGGGCGGGCTCATTTTCGAGCACCACATTGAAATCGGGTAGCCAGACGAGGCGGGCGCGCCTGCCGGGAACGCCGGCGTCGCTCACCCGCTCGTTGTTCTGGCGGAACACGACGAGCGTCGTGCCCGCGTCGGACTGCACGACCAGCTGGGTCGACACGCCTTGATAGACGACGTCGATCACGGTGCCCGCGATCGTGCACATGCGGTCGGCGACGGGATCGTCTTCGGCGACCACCTGCAATTTCTCCGGCCGCACGGTGAAGGCGAGCATGTCGCCCGGACTGAGGGTGCGTTCGGCGGGCGCGGGCACGAGGAGGCGGTCGCCGGGCGCGGCTTCGACCTGGAGCAGGTCTCCCACCCGGCCCACGACGGGAGCCTCGACGATGTTCGACGTCCCTATGAAACCGGCGACGAACCGCGTCGCGGGTCGCTCGTAGATGTCTTCCGGGTACCCGATCTGTTCGACCTTGCCCTGAGACATGACTGCAATCCGGTCGCTCATCACGAGCGCTTCTTCCTGGTCGTGCGTGACGTACACGAAGGTGACGCCGACCTCGCGCTGGATACGCATGAGCTCCAGCTGCATCTGTTTGCGCAGCTTGAGGTCGAGCGCACCGAGAGGCTCGTCGAGCAACAAGACGGCCGGTTCGTTCACCAGGGCCCGTGCCAGCGCGACGCGCTGCTGCTGGCCGCCGGACAGCTGCGAAGGGCGGCGGTCGTCGTATCCGTGGAGTTGCACCAGGTCGAGGTAGCGCTTCACGCGGTCGCGGATGTCGGTCTTGGACACCTTCTTGCGCCGCAGGCCGAACGCGACGTTGTCGGCGACGGTCAGGTGCGGGAACAACGCGTACGACTGGAACACCGTGTTGACGTTGCGCTTGAACGGCGGCACGCCGACGATCTCGCGCCCGGTCAACTCGACCCGCCCCGCGTCGGGCTCTTCGAAGCCCGCGATCATCCGCAGCGACGTCGTCTTGCCGCACCCGGACGGCCCGAGCATCGAGAAGAACTCGCCCTGGCCGACGGTGATCGTCACGTCGTCGACCGCGACCATCGTGCCGAATCGCTTGGTCACGGCGTAGAGGCCCACCTCTACGGGTTTTTCCGGATCCGTCACTCCGGTCTCCTGCCGAACCGTTCGCCGAGTACGTGTGCAACCTCGCACGTTCGGGTGCACACTGCAAAGCATGATCATGCCCGCTCTGTGTTGCGGGCGGGTAACAACCCACGTGCGAGAGGGAGGGGTGGCGAAACGGACGCTCAGCGTGCTGCGATATTCGTAGGCGGGAACGCGAACACCTCGCCGCGGCCGCTCCACGCGAGCGACTGGTACGCGCGGGCGGCGAACCACCAGTGGCCGTCGACCCGGCGATAGTCGTCCTGGTAGACGCCGAAGGCTTGGGTGGAGCGCCCGGAATCGGCGTCCTGGCGAAGCTCGCAGATGTAGAGCCGGGCCGTCGCCCGGTCGGCGTCGCCGCCCGGGTTCACGAAGACGCGGGTGCTGAGCGGGACGAACTCGAAGAACTCGAAGCGTTCGACCGCGGTACCGATGAAGTCTCCGATCTCGTGCGGTCCTGTCAGTGCGATGACCGGGTTGGTGACCGTGTCGACGGTCACGGGCGCGTCCGCGAGGAACATGTCGTGGAACTCTGCCCACGCCCGGCGGGTCACTGCGTCGGCGTACACGTTCTGCAGGCGCGTGATCGCGATGTAGTCGACGGTCTCCTGAAGCTGGGCGTCCATGGTTCAGGCGGTCGGGCGGGAGAAGTCGCGATTCGGATGCTCAGGTGGCATCGCGACGGCGGGAACCTTGCACTTGCTCCGCGCATGTCCTCCAAGACGTGCACCATGTTGAGCAGGTCCTCCTCGTAGCGGAACTTGCCGTCGCCCGCGTAGATCAACGTCGATACACCCGACTGCTCCCACGGGCGCCCGTCGGGTCGACCGCCGGGGAGCAACTGCTTCCACTTGATGAGCACGTTGTCGCCCTCGATCGCGTAGAACTCGACCGGGAAACTCCACTCCTCGAGTCCGACCATCGCGTCGCCGAACACGGTCGCCTTCATCTCGGCGATGCCCTCGACTCGGCCCCACGCGGGATCGATGAACACCGCGTCGTCGGTGAAGAACTGGGCCAGGGCACTCCACGTGGCGCCGCCGGAGTCGATCAGCTTGCGGACCTCGACGTAGCGCTCGACGGTGGCCTCGATCTCGGGGCGGGGGTACGGCATGGCGAGCCTCTCGGACGGTGGCGTGAGAACAACGGTGTGCCAGACGATGATCCGGGCGAGCGGGTCGACGCAAGCGCGCCTCGGCGTCGTACCTACTCGGCGGGGGAGTCCGCAATGACGGCGATGATCTCGTCGCCGTAGCGCTCGAGCTTGGTCGGGCCGATGCCGGTGCACTGGGCGAGGTCGCCCAGCGACTCCGGGCGGCGGTCGGCGATGCCTTCGAGGTGGGCATCGCTGAGCACGATGTACGCGGGGACGCGGTCGCTGGTGGCCCGTTGCCTGCGCCAGGCCTTCAGCGCTTCCACGAGCGCCGGCGACGCGTGCGTGACATCGGATCTGCTCGGGGTCGAACGGCCCCGCACGAGTTGGGCGCGGCGGCCATCGATCTCGACCCGCTCGCCGTAGGGGATCACGACGCGGGTGCCGCTCGATTCTTCGAGCACGGCCGCGTCCGCCCGGAGCTCGACGATCGCACCGGTCGATCCCGCGAACGCGATTTGGAGACCGAGTTCCGCCTCGATGGAAGTGCGGGACCGGCTCGACGGGGCCTCCGACCGCTCGGTCTCGACGGCCGCGGGCCGGGTCCGCACGGGCCGCGCCGGCGCGGGCGCGAGGAGCTCGTCGAGGAACGGGCGCCGCGCACTGACGTCGGCGATCACCTGGACGGCCGTGTCGCCCCGGGTGATCGCGACGTGGAAGATGCGGCGTTCCTCCTCGACGTCGTCCGCGAGCGCGTGCGGCATCAACCCGTCGTGCGCACCGAGCACGACGACGTAGGGCCACTCCATCCCTTTGACACGGTGCACCGTGGAGAGCGCGACGCCGTCGCTGCCCGCCCGTTCGCTGGGCGCGCGCAGACGATCGCGGAGCCAGGGCTCGAAAGCGGCCGGATCCGGTTCGAAGGTGGCCACGGAGATGAGCGCGTTCAGGTCGTCGCGGTGACTCGCGTCGGGCGCCTTGCCCGAGAGATCGAGGGTCGCGAGTGCCGCGCCGAGCCCGACGTCGTCGCGGATGAGGGTGAGGAGCCGGGTGGTGGTGGCGCCCCCGTCGAAGGCGCGCCCGAGCGCATCGAGGTCGTCGCAGAACGCGTCGAACTTCGCCGCGGCCGCGCCGGTGAGTGCATCGGGCTCGCGGCGCAGTTGCCCCATCGTCCATGCTCGCTTGCGCTCGAGTCGCTGCAACAGCTCCCGCCGCAAGGAACGACTCGGCCGGCGCGCCGCGAGCGCGAGATCTCCTCCGTGGAATCCCGTGTTGTTCCCGGCCGCGAGCGCGAGGCGCAGGTACGCGAGCGCGGTGCGCGTCCCGGTCCGGTTGAGGACCGCGACACTGACCGGCGTCCACGACGGCACGCCGGCTTCGCCGAGCAGCAGTTGCGCGGGCAGGAGCACGGCATTCACGCGGCTCAGCACTGCGATCTCGTGCGGTCGCGCTCCGGCCTCGAGCCATGAGGTGACCCGTGCCACGGCTGCGCCTGCGACCCGTTCCGGTTCGGCGGTCACGATCGACAGAGCATCGGTTCGGGCACCGGGGTCGTCGCCACTCTTGGCCGGAACGATCTCCTTGTCGATCCGCCGACGGTTGTACGACAGGAGATTGCGGGTGGCGGTGACGACCGGCTCCGGGCACCGGTAGTTCGTGGCAAGCGCGTGATGGGTGCCGCCCGGGAAGTAGCGGTCGTAGTTGATGAGGAACTCGGGGTCGGCGCCTGCGTAGCCGTAGATCACCTGGTCGTCGTCGCCGACGCCGAAGACGTCGTAGGCGGGCGCGGCGACGAGCCGGAGCAGGAGCAGTTGCGCGGGCGTGAGGTCCTGGAACTCGTCGACGAGCAGGTGCCGCGCCTCGCGCTGGAAGGAACGGCGCACGTCGGGAACGCGCAGGAGGACCTCGATCGCGCCGTAGATCTGCTCGTCGTGGTCGATCGCGCGATCGGCCTGCAGCTTGTCTCGGTACTCGTCGAACATCGCGCCGAACCCGGCGACGTCGTCGCGTTGGGCTTCGACCACGTTCGGGTCGACGAGCCCGAGTCGGACCTCGCTCAACGCTTCGAGGTACGGCGCGTACATGTCGGTGTTCGCCCGCGGCTTCACCGGGACGAGCGCTTCGATGCGGCGACGCATCTCCCATTCGTCGATGAGCGAGCTCGGCCCGGAGCCGCGGCCGAGGACGTCGTTGCCGAGCGCGTGCAGAGTCCGGACCCGGCGGCGCGCGCCTTCGGGCATGTCGGCGAGGCGGTCGCGCATCGTGTCCTTGGCGCGGACGTTGTACGCGACCGCGGTGATCGACCCGGGGTTCCAGCCCCGGTCGACGAGCAGCCGGAACCGCTCGGTCAGTACTCGCGTCTTGCCCGAGCCCGCCGGTGCGATGACACGCGCAGCACCCGCGTCGTGGACCACGGCCGCGAGCTGGTCGGCGGCGAGCTCCGCCGTGCTCGTGACCGACCGGTCGGCCCCGAGCACGCGCTGTTCGAGATTGTGGCGGTGGATCAGCACGTGACCGTCGGGTACGGCCGTGGTGCCGGCGCGCGGCCCACCGTCGCACCACGCCGGCGTGGCGTCGGCGAGCAGCACGTCGGCGCCGCCCTCGGCAACCGCGCCGAGCCGTTGTGCCTCGACGCTCGGACCCCAGACCATGCGCCCGACCCGGTCGTCGTAGTTGTTCGCGCGGGTGAGGAAGTAGAGGCGCTCCCGCCCGAACTCGAAGCGGGGGGAGAGCGCGTACGGCGGCCGGATCGGCTCCGTCTCCGGCGCGCGTAGCTCGTCGGCCGTGCACCGCAACTCGACCACGACCGGGATCCGCCGGGACCAGTGGCGATGCAGCACCTCGATGGCATCGGCCGGATCCGCCAGCACGGCGTCGTCGACGACGACCCGATCGGCGCCCGCCCAGAGCGAGGGCGCCGGCGCGCCCGGACCGACGATCACACCCCGCCCGAGGCGGGTGACGACTTCCCCGTCGGGCAGATCGACCACGGCCCGCATCATGCCCGAGCGGTGAGACCGCAAGGGGCGTGAGGGGTTCGAGGGCTAGCCGAGCTCGTTGCCGACGATCGACACGAACGAGACCATCTCGCCCGGGTAGCCGCCGAGGTTGTGCGTGAGTGCGAGCCCGCGATCCGCGTGCGCGATCGTGCGCTCGGGCGGCGCCTCGCCTCGCAGCTGGAGCCACGCCTCGAACACCATGCGGAGGCCCGACGCGCCGACCGGGTGGCCGAAGCTCTTGAGGCCGCCGTCGGGGTTGACCGGCAGCGCGCCCTGGAGGTCGAAGGTGCCGTCGAGCACTTCCTTCCAGGCGGTGCCACGCTCGGCGAACTGCAGGTCCTCGTAGATGAGGAGCTCCGCAGTGGTGAAGCAGTCGTGGACCTCGGCCATCGCGAGCTGCTCGCGCGGGTTCGTGATCCCGGCCTGCGCGTACGCATCGCGGCCGGTCGCGGCGATCTCGGGGAAGGTGGTGTAGTCGTACTCGGGGTCGGCGTTGCCCGAGCAGTTGCCGGCGACGAGCGACAAAGCCTTGATGTAGATGGGCTTGTCGGTGTACTTCGAGCGCGTCCTCTGCCCGGACGATGATCGCGGCGGCGGAACCGTCGGCGACGCCCGCGCAGTCGTATACGCCGAGGCCACCGGCCATCAGCGGAGCGTTGCAGATCGTTTCCATCGAGATCTCTTTGCGGAACTGCGCCCGCGGGTTACGGGCGCCGTTGTAGTGGTTCTTCTCCGCGATGTGCCCGAGGACCTCCCGCATCTGGTCGTCGTCGAGGCCGTACTTCTTGCCGTAGCCGGGTGAGCACATCGCGAACATCGCCGCCGCGGTCAGGGTGCGGCCGGTGCCGTCGGTCGGCGTCTTGGCCGCGCCGACGAGTCCCTGGTAACCGCTGTCCTTGACCTTCTCCACGCCGATCGCCATCGCGACGTCGTACGCGCCGCTCGCAACGGAGTACGCGGCGTTCCGCAAGGCTTCCGACGCCGTTGCGCAGAAGTTCTCGACGTGGGTGACCGGCTTGTCGTGCAACTGCAGCGGGCGGGCGAGCGCCATGCCGCTCATTCCCGACATCGCGGTACCGAGCCAGTAGGCGTCGATGTCTTCCTTCCCGAGGCCGGCCGCGGCGAGCGTGGCTTCGTTGGCGTCGACGAGCAGGTCGTCGGTGCCCTTGTTCCAGTGTTCGCCGAAGGGCGTACAGCCCATGCCGACGATCGCGACGCGGTCCTTGATGCCGTGCGAACCCATGGTGTCTCCTTAGCCCCGAACCGGGCGGGCTTTCCAGAAGTAGTTGTGGATCTCGTCCGAGGTGAACAGCTTGCGGAACGTCATCTCGACGCGGTCGCCCATCTTCAGGGTCGCGGCGTCGACGTCGGTGAGCTCGACGGGCAGCCGGCCGCCACCGTCCCAGTCGACGACCGCGAACGCGACGGGCGGGCTGGGGGAGTACGCGATGCGGTCGATCGTGAGCAGCGCGATGGTCCCCTGCACGTCGGACATGGGCGCGGGCGCCATGTCGTCGACGGCGTCGCCGACACGCGAGACGCGCGCGGGCGGCATGTGCAGCTCGCCGCTCCCTCGATCGCGGGAGCCGACGAACCCGTACTTCCAGTCTTCGGTGCGTCCCGACACCGACGCGGAGATGCGATCGGGCTCGGGCCGGCGCGGCGGCTCGAGCTTGACTTCGCCGCGCCAGCCGAGGAACTTGCCGTACGGGAGGTCGGACGCGAACTCGATCTGAGCGGCAACCGTACGAGCCGGTGAGTACGACACGATCGCGTCCGTGGTGCGGAACAACAACACGTCGGCGCCGTCGGCGAGGACGACGAGCGCGATCACCTGGCCGGGCCCGGTGGACTCCAACGTGTCGGCGAGCAGCAGCGCTGCGTGTGCACTTCCCGTATTGCCGACCGTGGCGGCGCGGTCGTTGACGAGCGCTTCCTTCGCGGTACCGAGCCGGGCGCCGACCGCTCGTGCGGCCCGGGCGTGCATGCCCGTGACGATCACCTTCGACACCTGATCGGGCGAGAGCTCCGCCGACTTCAGCGCCGCGTTCCACGCCTGTTCGACGAGCGGCCCGTACTTCACTTCACCGAAGCGCTCTTCCCACGCTCGCGACCGGGTCGATCCCGGGGTGCGCCACCGCTCGATGAACTCTTCGGTCGTGCTGGCGCCGCCGAGGTGCTCGGCGATGACGGGGCCCTCGGAGTCGTCGCCGACGAGCAGAGCGCCCGCGCCGTCGCCGCCGGACGACTCGTCGCCGCTCGTCGGGAGACCGCCGCGCTGGTCGGAGGTGACGACGAGCACCGTGTTTCCCGCGCTCTCGAGCGCGCCGCGCAATGCGCCGGTAGCCGATCGGAGGGCACCGCCGAAGTCGAAGGCGGCGATGTCGGTGTCGAGTCGCAACGCGGCGTGCAACGTCGACGCGTTGTTCTTGTCGAGATACGCCGGCGACGCAGTCGAGAACCACAACGCGTCGGGTGCGACCCCGCTCGGGTTGCTGCGCAGGGCGAGCCGCGCCGCCTCGACGCCCATCGTGGTGGTGTCCTCGTCGTACGACGCGACCGAACGGGTTCCCTTGCCGCCGCCGCTCCCGAAGGTCTTGGCGATCTCGGCTCGTTGAAGGCGCCGGAACGGCACGTAGCCACCGGCGCTGATGATGCCACGCATGGTCGTGAGTCTATGACGCCGCCGTCAGATCGGGTCGGGTCGGGAAACGAGCGCAGGCTCCCTCGGATTTTCGACGCACGGCTGGGAGGCCGGTAGCCTCGGCGTCCGGCGGGAACAAAGGGCAGACATGGCCGGTCGACGCGTGGGATTGCGGTTGCTCGGCGTCGCAGTGGCGCTCTTGGCCGCCACGGCGTGCGTCCCGCTGTCGGACGATTTTCACACGTCGTCGTTGAATTCGTCGCTGTGGTCGGTGGAGGACCCGGTCGGCGACGGGTCGGTGTCGATGAACGGTCATGCGTTGGTGTTGTCGGTGCCGGTGGGGTCCGAGCACGACACCTGGTCGAACGGTGTGAACGGTCTGCGCGTCGTGCAGTCGGTGTGGGACACCGACTTCGAGGTGGAGACGAAGTTCGAGTCGTTGGGGGCGGCGCAGTATCAGGATGAGGGGATCCTGGTGGAGCAGGACGCGTCGACGGTGTTGCGGTTCGATGTGTTCAATGCCGGTGGTGGGCAGATCATCTTGTTCGCAGCCTCGATCTCCGGGGGCACCACGTCGGTGGAATTGGCATCGACGCTGTCTCCGACGCCGTCCGCTCCGATTTGGATGCGGGTGAAGCGGACGGGTTCGTCGTGGTTGTTCACCTATTCGTTGGATGGGGAGACGTGGTTGCCCGGTGTGTCGTTCTCGTTCGTGATGACGGTCGCGAAGGTGGGACCGTACGCGGGGAATTCGGGTTCGCCGCCGCCGGCGTGGTCGGCGACGGTCGACTATTTCTTCAACACGGCGTATCCGGTCGTGCCCGAAGACGGCGGATCGGGGACCACGACCACTCTGACGAACGACGACTTCAGCGCGGGAACCCTCAATGCCAACACGTGGAGCTTCGAGGACCCGGCCGCTGACAGTTCGCAATCGATGGACGGCCAGCACGTGGTGATCAACGTGCCCGGGGGATCGCCGCACGACCCGGCGGCGTCCGGTGACGGTGCCCCCCGGATCGTGCAGACGATCCAGAACACGGACCTCAGTCTCGATGCGAAGTTCGACTCGTCGGTGTCGCAGCAGTTCCAGGAACAGGGCGTGGTCGTCGAGCAGGACTCGACGCACTACCTCTACGCCGCGATCGTCCAGAACTGGTTCGAGACCGACTTCGTCGTGAAGACGGTCGCAGGCGCGACGGTGACGACGAACGCTGACATGCAGATCTACAACGAGCCGTCGATCGTGCTGCGGGTCGCGCGTACCGGGGACAGTTGGGCGTTCGGTTATTCGTACGACGGGCTGCGCTGGACCGCGGCGGCCGTCACGGCGCAGGTGCTGACAGTCGCGCGGGCGGGTGTATTCGCCGGTAACTTCGGGGTGTCGTCGCCGCCGGGGTTTTCGGCGAGCGTCGATTATTTCGTGAACTCGACTTCGCCGCCGGCGACTGACGACGGTGTGGCGTGGCCTGTTGCTCCGGTGTCGCCGGTCATCGATGTGTGGTACGGGTCGAACCAGACTTTCGGCGCTCGTGGGCAACCGCAGCAGTGGGTGAATGTGTTGGGCGATGTGTCGGATCCGAGCGGTCTGGCGAGTCTGACGTACACGTTGAACGGTGGGGCGACGAACGCACTTTCGTTGGGTGAGAACCAGGTGCGGTTGGTGGCGCCGGGTGAGTTCAATGTCGAGCTCGACTCTGCGTCGTTGCAGACCGGCGCGAACACGGTGCATCTGCGTGCGGTCGACATCTTTGGTAATCAGTCGACGGTGGACGTGACGGTGAACAAGGTGAATGGGGGTCCGTGGGCGCTGCCGTATACGGCTGATTGGTCGCAGGCGGGTGGCAGTGTCAACAATGTCGCGCAGGTTGCCGATGGTCGTTGGACGGTGCAGGCTGACGGCTCGATCCGCAACGTCGATATCGGCTACGACCGTCTGGTCACTCTTGGTCAGGCCAGTTCGTGGTCGCAGTATCAGGGCACTGCGCAGGTGAAGATCAACTCGATGGACGTCGATGGTGCTGCGATCGGCATTATCGCCGGGTTCAAGGGGGCGACTTCCGACCTGCACGGTGTGCAACAGCCTGATCAGCCGCGGATCGGTCATCCGTTCCCGGCTGCGTTCCTCTACGACAACGACCGGGGTGCGGCGCCGAAGGCCGAGATCTACGAGAACACCGACGCGCACCAGGAACAGACGTTGATCAAGGATGTGAGTGGTCTGAAGCTGACGGTCGGGGTCGTGTACACGTTCAAGTTCAGCGTGACCGACAACGCGATCGGCGGCAGCCTGTACAAGTTCAAGATCTGGAAGACGGGTACTGCCGAGCCGGGTTCCTGGTTGCTGCAGGCCAACGGTGAGTTGAGTCGAGGGTCGATCGTTCTCGCGGCCCATCGCGCCGACGTGAACTTCGGGACTGTCGCAATCTCGCCGGCTCCGTAGTCGGGAGCCCGGGCTCCCTAGTCTGACGGCATGCGGCTGGGCGATGTGGCGAACGAAGAGGCGCGGCAGTACGGCAAGCCGCTCGACGGGGTGCGTATTCTCGCCGCCGAGCAGATGCAGGCCTTGCCGTACGCGACACAGTTGCTCGCCCGGCTCGGCGCCGACGTGGTCAAGGTCGAGCATCCGGTCCACGGCGAATCGGGGCGCGCGTCGTCGCCGACGATGATCGATCCCGAGGGTCGGTCGGTCGGTGCCACCTACCTGCGGAACAACTTCAACAAGCGCAGTGTCGGCATCGACCTGAAGGTCCCCGCGGGCCGCGCGCTCTTCCTCGACCTCGTTCCCAAGTTCGACGTGGTAGCCGAGAACTTCAAGCCCGGAACCATGGATCGCATGGGGCTCGGCTACGACGCGATCTCGGCGGTCGATCCCCGCGCGGTGTACGTCTCGATCTCCGGCTTCGGCAACACGGTCGAGACGCCGTATCGCGACTGGCCGGCGTACGCGTCGATCGTCGAGGCGATGTCGGGCATCTACGACTATCGCCATCCCGGGCAACCGCCGGTCACGATCCCGGTCGGCGCGCTCGGCGACATCAGTAGCGCGCTCTTCGGTGTGGTCGGGATCCTCGCTGCGCTCCGCCACCGCGATCACACCGGCCTGGGCCAGTACGTCGACATCGCCATGTTCGACGCGATGGTCGCGATGACCGACATCGTCACGAACTTCTGGTCGCTCGGTGTCCGGCCCGTGCCGGGCAAGGGACTCGAGGTGATCTGCGAAGGGTTTCCGCGCGTCCGACGGGTTCGTCGTGGCCCAGATCGTGCGCGAGCACCAGTTCTGGAACCTCGGCGACCTCGTCGGTCACCCGGAGTGGAGAGATGATCCTCGGTTCGCGACTCGGACGGGCTGGGCCGGCGCCTTCGAAGAGGAGATCCGGCCCGCCGTCGACGCCTGGGCGTCGAAGTACACGAAGCTCGAGGCCGCGGAACTGCTCACCGAGGCCGGCGTGGTCGCGGGCCCGAGCAACCACGCGTCCGACGTCATCGCCGACCCGCACGTCGCCGCCCGGCACATGCTCGTCGAGATGCCCCGAACCGACGGCGTTGCCGAGCCCGTGCTCGTTCCCGGCAACCCCGTGAAGCTGTCGAACGTGACCGAGGGCCCGGAGACCCGCGTGCCGTGGGTCGGTGAGCACACCGCCGAGGTTCTGACCACCGAGCTCGGCCTCAGTGACGCCGAGATCGCGGATCTCCGCGAGCGAGGCGTCATCTCCTGACCCGACTCGTCCTGTTCCCGGGCCCCTCCCGAACGGCGGGATGTTCCCGCAGCATGACTGTGATCGCGGCACGTCCGTACAATCCGCCCCATGGACTTCGACTTCTCGCCCGAGCAACTCGCGTTCGAAGAGGAGGTCGTGCGCTTCCTCGACGCGCACGACGACCCCGACGTCTTCGACGTGACCCGCGAGAACATGGCGCAGATCGTCGACACCCCGAAGCGGCGGGCATTCATGCGCGAGGTCGGCGAGCGGGGCTGGCTCGGACTGACCTGGCCGAAGGAATACGGCGGCTCCGAGGGTGAAGGGATCTACGAATACCTCCTCAACGAGCAACTCGCGGCGCGCGGCGGCCCGCAGATCGGCAAGGGCGTCGGCATCATCGGCAAGACGCTCATCAAAGAGGCGAGCGAGTTCCTGAAACAGGAGTTCCTGCCCAAGATCCTGCGCAACGACGTGGAGTTCGCAGTTGGTTACAGCGAGCCCAACGCGGGTTCCGACGCGGCGTCGATGCGGCTCAAAGCCGAGCGCGGCGAGCGCGACGGGAAGCCGGGCTGGATCCTCAACGGCCAGAAGACGTGGACGACGTCCGCGCACTTCGCCGAGTGGTACTGGCTCGGCACCCGGACCGATCCCGACAACAAGCACCGCGGCATCACCCTGATGCTCGTGCCGCTCGATCAGCCCGGCGTGACCATCAAGGGCATCTGGACGATGGGCGACGAGCGCACGAACGAGGTCTTCATCGAAGACGTCTTCGTCCCCGACGAGTACGTCGTCGGCGAGGTGAACCACGGGTTCCAGTACATCTCCCAGGCGCTCGACCTCGAGCGGTTCACGATGTTCACCATCTCGCCGATCAACCAGCGCCTCGATCTCCTGGTCGACTACGTGAAGACGAAGTCGCGCGACGGTGTGCCGTTGCGCGACGACCCGGTCGTGCGGCAACGCATCGCCCAGTTGGTGACCGACGCCGAGGTCGCGCGCGTGCTCGGGTTGAAAGTGGTCGCGGCGTCGATGAAGGGGGAGAAGGTGCCGGGTACCCCGCCGCCGACCGTCGAATCGTCGAAGTACAAGTTGTTCGCGACGGAATTCTCCGTGCGGCTCGCGAACGCGTCGATGGACATCGGTGGGCCGGGAACCCAGCTGCGGGTTCGAGTGAATCCCGAGGCGCCGATGGAAGGTCGCGCGGAGTCGACGTATCGCTACACCGTCATCGACACGATCGGCGGCGGCGCGTCGGAGATCCAGAAGAACATCATCGCCCGCCGCAGCCTCGGTCTCCCGAAGAACTTCTGAGCGTGCTCGACGGGGTGACGGTTCTCGATCTCGCGTCGGTCGGCCCGGCGGCGCGCACCTCGCGCTGGCTGGCCGACTACGGCGCGCGCGTCGTGAAGGTCGGTCCGCCGCCGAAACAGTCCGGCGTGCAGATCGTGCCTCCGTTCTACGCGTACAGCGGCCACCGGGGCATGGAACGCGTGCTCCTCGATCTCAAGTCCGAAGCCGGCCGCGACGCGTTCCTTCGGCTCGCGGCCCGGGCCGACGTCGTGATCGAGAGCTTCCGGCCCGGGGTCATGGACCGGCTCGGCCTCGGTGACGCCGCGGTGCGAGCGGTGAATCCCGCGATCGTCTACTGCTCCACGAGCGGTTACGGCCAGAGCGGTCCCCGCTCGCAGTGGGCCGGCCACGATCTGAACTATCTCGCGGTCGGCGGCTACCTCGACTGCACCGGCCGTTCCGGCGACGGCGGTCCTGCTCTTCCCGGCGCGACTATCGGTGACGCGGCGGGCGGCGGGATGCAGGCGGTCATCGCGATCCTCGCCGCGCTCGTGCAGCGGGCCGCGACGGGAGAAGGTGCGTACCTCGACGTCTCGGTCGCCGACGGCGTGGTTGCACTCATGTCGCTCTACATCGACGAGTATCTCGCGACGGGAGAGATTCCCGGTCCGCGGCACAACATCCTCACGGGCCGGTACGCGTGTTACGACGTCTACCGTTGCAGTGACGATCGCTGGATCGCGGTCGGCGCGATCGAACAGCACTTCTATGCCAACCTCTGCCGCGCTATCGACTGCGAGCAGTGGCTCGCGTTCCAGACCGACGACGCCGTGCAGGACGCGATCCGCGCCGATTTCCAAGCGGCGTTCGCGACGAAGACGCGCGCCGAGTGGGTCGAACAGCTCGGCCCGATCGACACATGTGTGTCGGAGGTCGCGTCGGTGCCGGAGTTGGTCCGCGACGCACATTTGCGTTCGAGGAGCACCTTCGTGGAGGCCACGGCCGAACACCAGACGTTCGAGCAGGTCGGCTGGATGTTCGCGGGCATGGACCGCGACCAACCCGGTCCGCTGGTGCGCGACGCGACCGTCACCGACACCGACGCGCTGCTCGGTGAGGTCGGCTATTCGGCCGCGGAGATCGCGGTCCTGCGTGAACAAGGAGCTGCGGTGTGAGCGACCTGCCGCACGAGATAGAGAAACTCATCGACCAGGTGCAGTACGAAGAGGCGGGGGAGTTCCCCGTCGAGCAGGGATACGTCTACACGTCGTGCTCGTCCGTCGAGAACGGCAACCCGTTGTTCTGGGACGCCGCCGTCGCCGAAGCAGTCACCGGTGGGCCGATCGCACCGCCCACGATGATCTCGGTGTGGTTCCGCCCGCATCAGTGGTCGCCGGGACGGACGGAGCCGGCCGTCCCGCTCCAGACCCACTTCGACCTCAAGCGGATCTTCGAGCTGCCGGAAGCCGTGATCTCCGACAACACCATCGTCTTTCACGAGCCGGTCCGCCCGGGCGACCGGCTGCGCACCCGGCAGATCCTGCGGTCGGTGAGCGAACCGAAGACCACGAAGCTCGGTACCGGTCGGTTCTGGGTGATCGAGGTCGAGTACCTGAACCAAAAGGACGAGTTGGTCGGTGTCGAGTCGTACACCGGCTTCGGATACCGCCGGGGTGGAAAATGACCGCGACGACCACCAAGCTCACGGTCGCCGACGTGCACGTCGGCGACAACCTCGCGGAGTTGACCTACCCGGTGACGGCCACGACGATCGTCCTCGGCGCGCTCGCGGCGCGCGACTGGCGCCCGATGCATCACGACCACGACTTCGCGGTGCATCGGAACGGCACTCAGGACATCTTCATGAACACGCCGAACCAGGCCGCGTGGTTCGAGCGGTTCCTCACCGACTGGTCGGGCCCGACCGGTCGGCTCGGGCGCATGAAGTTCCGCATGTTGGGCTCGGTGTTCCCGGGCGACACGATGGTGCTCTCGGGCACCGTCGAGAAGGTCGAGACCGACGAGACAGAGTGCGGCTGGGCGACGGTGCTCGTCCGGCTCTGCGTCGAGGGCGACCTGAAGACCGATTGCACGGCTCGGATCGCGCTGCCCGTCGACGCCGACGACAATCCGTGGACGCGCCGCGGCGACCAGTGGAAACCGTAGAGGAGTCACACGATGGACCTGGATCTGAACGACGAGCAGGAGATGCTCCGGGAAATGGTGCGCGGCGTCTGCGCGTCCTACGCGAACCTCGAGACGGTGCGCGACCTCGAAGACGACCCCACTGGGTTCCCGGCCGAGCTCTGGAAGCAGATGGCTGCGCTCGACCTGATCGGTCTCATGATCCCGGCCGAGTACGGGGGCTCGGAGATGAGCACGCTCGAGGGCGCGGTCGTCTACACCGAGCTCGGGCGTGCGCTCGCGCCCTCGCCCCACTTCGTGAGCGCGGTCATGGCGGCGGGCGTGCTGCTACGCGCGGGTACCGACGAGCAGAAGCAGGCCTGGTTGCCTCGCATCGTCTCGGGTGAGGCCATTGTCACGGTCGCCTGGCTGGAGCCGGGCAACGCGTTCGGTGCGAGGGGCGTCGAAACGCGGGCAACGGTCGATGGTGACGGCTTCGTGCTGGACGGGACGAAGTGGCATGTTCCCTTCGCCAAGGCCGCGACCGCGATGGTCGTGCTCGCACGCACGGGCGACGCCGACACCGACGTCGATCTGTTCCTCGTCGATCCGGCCGTCGCGGGCGTGACCCTGCAACAGCAGCTGACCCTCGGCTCGGACACGCAGTACCAGGTCGGCCTGGCGGGGGTTCGTGTGCCGGCGTCGGCTCGCATCGGCGCCGCGGCGACGGGCTGGGCGACGTGGAACGACGTGATGCTCGACGGGGTGATCATGCTGGCCGCGCAGGCGGTCGGGGGCGCGCAGTACACACTCGACATCACCGTGCAGTACGCCAAGGACCGCGAGCAGTTCGACAAGCCGCTGGGCGCGTTCCAGGCCATCTCCCACTATCTCGCCGACGCGGCGACCGCGGTCGACGGCGCCGAGACGCTCATGTACGAAGCCGCGTGGGCGCGGGCGAACGGGCGCCCGGTCGACCGGCTCGCCCCGATGGCCAAGCTCTTCGCGTGCACGACCTTCCGCGACGTCACCGCGATGTCGCAACAGGTGTTCGGCGGCGTCGGCTTCACGGTCGAGTACGACGTCCAGCTCTACTTCCGGCGGGCCAAGCAGCTGCAGATCTCGTGGTGGGACGACCGGGTCCTGGAAGAGATGGTCGCGAGCAGCGTGCTCGACCGCTAGGAACCGATCCGTGACCGCTCGACTCGCCCAGCCGTCCGACGCCGACGCGATCACGGAGACGATCGCGACCGCGTTCTTCCACGACCCGTTCTGGAGCTGGGTCTTCGCCGACGAGGCCTTGCGGGCGGAGCAGTTCCGGGTCTGGTGGCGGGTGTTCGTCGACGCCGCGTTCCGCAACGGGAATCCCACCTGGGTGACCGAAGGCTGCGGTTCCGTTGCGCTGTGGACCGCGCCCGGCGGCGTGGAGATGATGCCCGACGACGAAGCCGAGCTCGTACGCCTCGTCGGCGAGTACATCGAGGGTGAACACGCGGTCAAGGTGCTGACGGTGCTCGCCGGGTTCGAGGCTGCGCACCCCCACGACGTCCCGCACCACTACCTCAGCATCGTCGCCACGCATGACGACTCCCGCGGGCACGGCCACGCGGAGGCGCTGCTCGCCGAATACCTACGGGGAGTCGACGCCGAGCACATGCCCGTGGTACCTCGAGTCGAGCAACCCCGCGAACCTGTATCGCTACATGCGGCTCGGCTTCGAGCCGATCGGCGAGATCGAGGTCCCCGACGGCCGTCCGGCCGTCACCACGATGTGGCGCCCCCCTCGAACCAGCGCGAGTTGACCGCACAATGCGCCGCCGGTAACTCACGCAGGTTCGTTACTTCGTGCGGGACTGGACCCACTGGTGCCGTTCCAGGTCGCGGTCCAGTCGGTGAAGACGTTGCCGTTCCAGTAACGCAGGGTGGTTGCGTCGCGGCGGAACCATCCGGGCGGGCTCGCGCCCGGCTTCGGGATGGTGACGGGTGCGCCGGCGGCGGTGCTCGTCTCGGGCTGGGTCGGCGTGTTCACCGCGAGCCCGCCGGCCATCACGGGTGCGGCCGAGGTGCGGCGGTCGGCGGCGTGCGCGAGTGCGTCGAGATCGACGGGCACGCCGGTGATGGTGTCGTCGACCGGGCCCCGCTGGTCGGGATCGAGGCCCTCCAGCTTGCGCAGGATTGCGATGCGCTCGTCGATCGGCGGGTGGGAGTCGAACATCCGGTTGAGCTTGGCGCGCTTGTCGTCGCCGGCCCGCTCGAGCGGTGCCTCGAGCCACAGGTGCGCGGTCGCACGCGACACGTGGTGGACGACGGTGTGGTCGGACTCCAGCTTTTCGAGCGCCTTGCGCAAACCGTCGGGAGAGACGAGCTCGGCTGCGCTGACGTCGGCCAGCTCCTCGCGGTGGCGCGAGATCGCGAGCGAGAGGATGCGGGCGCCGAAGGCAAGGATGCCGGCGAGCGCGGCGACGGCGATGAGCGCCAGTGCGCTGCCACCGTTGTCGTCGTCACCGCCACCCCAGTCGGCGAACCAGCTCATGCGGGCCGCGATCTCGGCGACCGCGACCAGGATGCCGACGGTCGTGACGGCAAGGGTCGTCACCTGCACGTCGCGGTTGCGGATGTGCGACAGCTCGTGCGCGAGCACTCCTTCCAGCTCGCGGCGCGACATCAGATTGAGCAGCCCGCTGGTGACGGCGACGCCCGAGTTGCTCGGCGAGCGCCCGAAGGCGAACGCGTTCGGCGCCGGGTCGTCGACGATGTAGACGCGCGGCTTGGGCAAGCCGGTGCGCAGGCACAGCCCCTCGACGACGTTGTGCAGCACCTTGGCCTGGTCGGGCGTCACCTCGACCGCGTGGGTCAGGGCGATGGTCGCCCGCACCGCGAACGCCCAGCCAATGACATCGACGAGGATCCCGACCGTCGCCCCGATGGCGATGCCGGCCGGGACGTTCCGCGACACGAGAATTCCGATCGCGGCCCCGAGTATTCCGATCAGCAGGAACTCGATCGCCAGCATCAGCAGCGACGTGCGCCGATTCTTGGCGATGAGTTCGACATGGGTGACGGGGTCTTCGGCGCTCACAGTCCTTCTATCGTCGCGCGTGGATCGCCAGCTTTCGGTCCACCCCGTGTCGACAGACCCGCCCGCGAGCGTCAATCGGTGCGTACGATCGTTGCTGGATGGCCAACGCCGGCGTCAGCCTAGAAATCGACCGACTCATCAGAGTTGCGGCCGCCGGCAGACTGGATGCGCTCAAGCGCAGCTGCGGCGACATCGTTCCGTGGAGTGAGCTGAAAAAGGGCTTCGACTTCCAGGGCAAGCATTTCCATTTCGTCTCGCAGCAAGGGATCGTTAAGCCCCGAGGTATGGACCTTGCGCTCTCCCTCACTACCTCGCCGGACAACCCTTACGCGGACGAGGTCGACGGCGACGGCTTCATCGTTTACCACTATCAAGGCTCCGATCCGCTGCGGTACGACAACGTTGCAGTGCGAGAAGCGGGCAGAGCCGGGGTCCCGCTCATCTACTTCCATGCAGTTGCCAGCGGTTTGTATCAAGTGTTCTGGCCGGCTTTCGTTCAACACGACGATCCCGAGACCCTCACCTTCCGCTTGGCCATTGACGAGCCGCAAGTCCTGCGACCGGACCTGACGCCCGCCGTCGTCGACGAGCTTCATCGTCAATACACGACTCAACTGGCGCGCAAGCGCGTCCACCAAGCGCTCTTTCGAGAGCGCGTGCTGACTGCGTACACATCCCGCTGCTCGATATGTCGACTACGCCACCGGGAACTTCTCGATGCAGCACACATTCTCGTCGACAGCCATCCACAAGGTCGGCCGATCGTTTCGAACGGACTCGCCCTTTGTAAGATTCATCACTCGGCGTTCGATGCCAACATCGTGGGTATCCGGCCGGACTACACGGTCGAAGTGCGGTCCGATGTTCTGCTCGAGCGTGATGGCCCGATGCTGCGCCACGGATTGCAGGAGGCTCATGGCACGCGGCTCCACGTTCCGCGCCGACTCGATCAAAAACCCAGTTCCGTTCATCTTGAAGAGCGCTACGAGGAGTTCCGCGTGGCCGGATAGCGGCGACGAAATCGCCTAGGGTGTTTGCCGCTTCGCAGTGGTGTCATCCGTTGTCGCTTCGCGAATTCGTGGATCGCGTCCGCGATTGCACCAAGATCGTCGCCGCCACCGAGCATGGCACGGGCGTCCTGGAACCAGACGCCGAAATCGTTTCCACCCATAGCATGGACGCTGCCGAGCATCCTCGGACCGGAGTTGCAATCTCCCCAGAGGATGAGAACCGGAAGCACCGCCACTTGCTCGTCTCGGCGGATCGTTCCGATGAAACTGGTCAGGCGGTCCGCGTGCCGCTGGGCAGCCTCGGCCGCCGTCGAGACTCTTCGGTCCTTCCGATGTTGGAGGTTCCAGCCCTCGCCGCTCCATTTGGTTTCGACTGCGAGTACTACGCCGTCCACCACGACGACGTGGTCGACGTCCCCGTCGTAGAAGTGCAGGTTGTGGAAGATTCGGGCCCCGGATCGCTCCAAAGGTCGAAATAGTGAAGCCGTCCACCGTTCGGCCCGCGAGCCCATGTGCAGGTTCACACTTCCCGAGACGTGAACGACGACGTGCAGAGACGCTGCGACGCCCCCTACTGCGGCTCCGCCGAAGAGGACGCCGCCGAGCCAACCGTGAAGCACCACTTGCGCCGCGAGACCGCTGCCTAACCCTGATCTTTTAGTAGCGATGGGTTGATCGCGGGTCGCGTCCGCGAAAAACGCCCTCCCGTCAAGAGATACTGCGGTTGCGAAGCCAGCAGGTCCCGAGGCAGGAGGGCACTTCCGAGATGCAGCGTCATCCGACGCGTCCGCGTCTGGTGGTGACCGGTGACGGCAAGTACGTGGTCGGCCACGCCGGTGCTCGCGTCTTGGGTGATCTGGCTGACGCGCTCGATTTGACGGCAGGTCTTTCTTCGGCGATGGCGCCGACGAAGCGACGCTGCCGTGGTCACGGTGCCGAACAGCTGGTGGGTGCCGGCGATCACCGCGAACGGTGTCGATGAACGCGACGACGCCAAAGTCGCCAAGATCACCGACCTGATCGACTTCTCCCGCTGGCCCGCCGGGACTCGCGCGATCGTCCGGCGCGAGGAACCGCATCCTGGCGCGCAGTTGACGTTCACTGACTACGAGGGTCGCCGCTACCAAGTGTTCGTCACCGATCTCGACGATCCCGACATCGCGTATCTCGAAGCGTTGCATCGCGGTCGCGGCCGCCTGGCCGCGTGAAGGAGGCAGTAGCGGTGCCCAGCACACACCGTGGGGACGGTCCAGGAGACGCGCATCACGGACCCGTGAAAACGGAGTGATACTGCCGGCGATACCGCAGTGATACCACCCGTGATACCACGGTAGTACCACGCACGTGCCGCCGCTTTCTCGTCGCTAGCACCCGCGCTCGCGCGGCGATAGCGCCCGTGCTAGCGCCCGTGCTAGCAGTGCTGTTTCGAGCACACACTCCACGCTGGTGAAGCCGTCTGTGATCTGAAGGAGTGCACGCGAGTCACTTCGCGGCCCACCGCCGCGACCCAACCGCCGCGCCACCTGCGCCTACTGAAAGATCAGGGCTAAGCCCAGCACTGCAGGCAGGAGAATCGTCCGCCACTGCAGGCGGAACAATGACTTTCGCCTCTCACGAGCCCTCCGGCGAGACCACTCCCGGGCTGGACCTTCGCCGACGTCTTCATGCGCTGTCCGTGTCGGCGGATCGGACGAGGCGCTTTACCCGGCCACGGATGACCGCCGTGTCGACCGGAACCGGCCGTGTGCCTCGCTAGGGTCGGAAACATGCCCGGATCGATTCTCGGAACCGCTGTACGGCGCGTCGAAGACCCTGACCTCCTCGTCGGACGCGCCCAGTTCGTCGACGACCTGCCGATCGACGGGGTCCTGCATCTGCACTTCGTGCGCTCGTCGTACGCGCACGCGCGCATCGTGTCGATTGACGCCGACGAGGCCCGGGCGATGCCGGGTGTCGTGGCCGTCTTCTCGGCCGCGGATCTCGGCCTGCCGCTCTACGAAGGGCTGATGCAACTCAACGCCAAGGTCCTGCGGCCGCCGCTCGCGACCGACAAGGTCCGCTTCGTCGGCGACGCGGTCGCGGTGGTCGTCGCGGCGACACGAACCGCCGCTGCCGACGCGGCCGAGGCCGTCGTCGTGGAGTACGACCCGCTGCCCGCGGTCATCGATCCCGAGGCCGCGCTCGCACCCGACGCACCGCAGCAGTTCGAGGAGTTGGGTTCGAACCTCGCAGCCGCCATCGCGCCCCGCGAGCAGGGCGACGTGCTCGAGGGCGCCGACGTCGTGGTCAAGGCGCGTGATCGAGAACCAGCGCATCGCGGTCATGCCGATGGAAGGCAGCGCCGTGGCGGTCATCCCCGGCGACGACGGTGCCGGGCACGACCTCACCGTGTACGTCTCGACGCAGATGCCCCACGGTTTCGCCGGCCGAGTCGCGTCGGGATTCGATCTCGATCCCGCCAAGCTCCGCGTGGTCGCCCCGCACGTCGGCGGCGCGTTCGGCGGCAAGCCCGGATTCGCGCCCGAGCACAGCGTCGCGGTCGGTGTGGCTCTGCGGCTGCAACGGCCGGTGAAGTGGGTCGAGACCCGCTCCGAGAACCTGATCTCGATGCCGCACGGTCGAGGCCAGGTGCAGTACGTCGAGCTCGGCTGCAAACGAGACGGCACGATCGTCGGCATGCGCTGCCGGATCGTCGGCGACGCGGGCGCGTACGCAGGGTTCGGCGGCGCGCTGCCGCGATGGGACCGACGCGCATGATGGCGCAAGGCGTGTATCGCATCCCGAAGATCTCCTACGAGTCGCGCGATCGCGCTCACGAACACCACGCCGATGGGCGCGTTCCGCGGTGCCGGCCGTCCGGAGGCCGCGGCCATGCTCGAACGCATCATCGACATCGCCGCAGCCGAGCTCGGCATCGACCCGGCCGAGATGCGCCGCCGCAACTTCCTGCGCCCCGACGAATTCCCGTACACCACGGTCATGCGCACCGAGTACGACAGCGGCGATTACGACACCGCGCTCACCGAGGCGCTGCGCGTCGCCGGCTACGACGAGCTGCGCCGCGAGCAGGCGGAGCGCCGGGCGCGTGGAGACCGCGTCGCGCTGGGCATCGGTGTGAGCGCGTACGTCGAGATCACCGCGGGCGGGGGCGGTGCCGAGTTCGGCTCGGTGACGGTGAACGACGACGGCACCGCGACGATCCGCGTCGGCACCTCGGCGCACGGTCAGGGTCACGCCACCTCGTTCGCGATGATCGTGGCCGACCGCCTGCAAATTCCCCTCGATCACGTGCACTTCATCGACTCCGACACGGCCGAGGTGCCGCGGGCGGCGGTACCGGTGGTTCCCGGTCGCTGCAGCTCGGCGGCTCCGCGGTCGCCAACGCGGCCGACGGCGTCGTCGCCCGGGCGTGTCGAGGTCGCGGCGACGATGCTGGAGGCGAATCCCGACGACATCGTCGTGATGGAAGGCGGTGTCGGCGTGGCGGGTGTCCCCACGAGTGCGCTCAGCTGGGCCCGGCTCGCGGAACAGGAACCGATCTCCGCCGTCTCCGATTTCGAACAGGTCGGCGCGACGTTCCCGTTCGGCGCGCACGTTGCCGTGGTCGAGGTCGACCTCGACACCGGGCGTGTCACGCCGATCCGTCACGTCGCGGTCGACGACTGCGGCCGGATCCTCAACCCGATGATCGTGGCCGGTCAACAGCACGGTGGGATCGCGCAAGGGATCGCGCAGGCGCTGTGGGAGCGGTACGTGTACGACGACGACGGTAACCCGCTCACCTCGACGCTCACCGACTACGCCATGCCGAGCGCGGCGGAGCTGCCGTCGTTCGAGGCATCGAACACCGAGACGCCGATCGCCGCGCAACGAGCTGGGCGCGAAGGGCATCGGCGAGTCGGGCACGATTGGCTCCACACCGGCCGTGCAGAGTGCCGTCGTCGACACGCTCGCGCATCTCGGGGTGCGCCACATCGACATCCCGTGCACGTCGGAACGGGTCTGGAACGCGATCCGCTCAGCCGAGGCGGGCCGGCTGCCGTCGCCGTGGCGCGAACCTCCGGTGATCTTCGAGAGCCTCGCCGCCCCCGACGACCGTGCCGACGCCGACGCGATCGACATCTGATGTCGATCGTGCCGTCGTTGCTCCGGCCGCGGTCCAGCGACGAGTACCGCGCCCATGCCGCACACGGCCGCCGATCTCGAGGCGATCGCGCGCTACCAGGAGGTCGCGGCGCGTGACGCCGCGCCGTGTCGCCCGGGCCGAGCACGAGTACGCACTCGACCGGCGGGGAACGGCTGCGTCACTCCGGGCGATCGATGCTGCGCACGGCGGCGGCTTCTACACGGTGCCCGAGGACGCCACCCGCGACCTCGAGCGCGCCGAGGCCGCCTTCCGGGGCGTGAATCCGGTCGTCGACGTGCAGACCCATCTGGTCGATCCCGCGCTGGACGGGTTCGAGCGCCGACGCGCTCGCCGGGTTCCTCAGGATGGCCGACCCCGAACGCTGGCCGGGCGCGGTCGATCCCCACACCATCGACGGCGCCGCGTGGGCGGCTCTCGTCTTCGGCGCGTCGGAGACCTCGGTCGCGCTGCTCACCTCCACCCGGGTCGGGCCGACGTGAACGTGCTCACCAACCGTCAGATCGCGGCCACGCGCGACGTCGCCGAGCGCTACGCGGGCACGGGGCGCGTGCTCACTCACACGATCGTGCACCCGAACCTGGGTGAGTCCGAGCTCGACGCGATGACCGACTGGAAGGCAGCGCTGCGGCCCGCGGGCTGGAAGGTCTACACACTCTGGGGGCCGCCGACGCGGGCGTCGCCCACCGGCGGATGGTTCCTCGACGACGAAGAGGTCGGTTTCCCGTTCCTCGAACGCGTGCGGGCGCTCGGACCGCGCGTGGTCGCCACCCACAAGGGCCTCGGCGGCCCGATCCCCGACGCGTCGGTGCCGGCCGCGTCGCCGCGCGACATCGGGCCTGCGGCCAAGGCATTCCCCGACGTGACGTTCGTCGTGTACCACTCCGGCTACGAGCGTGATCCGGTGGGCCGGGAAGGGCCGTACGATCCGAGCTCGACGGAGCCCGCCCGCGGGGTCGACCGTCTCATCGAGAGCCTGGCGGCCGCCGGCATCGGGCCGGGTGGCAACGTCTACGCCGAGCTCGGGAGCACGTGGTTCCTCGTCTTGCGGCGGCCGGTCGAGGCCGCGCACGTGCTCGGCAAGTTGCTCGTGGCGCTCGGTCCCGAACGCATCGTGTGGGGCACCGACTGCGCGTGGTACGGGTCGCCCCAGCCGCTCATCGACGCCTTCCGCGCCTTCGTCATCCCCGAGTCGATGCAGGAGCGCCACGGCTATCCCGCGCTCACGGCCGAGACCAAGGAGCGCATCCTCAGCACCAACGCGCAGAGGTTGTACGGCGTGAGCGCGGGGCCGCGCGTCGACGGCTCCTGGGCGGCGAACGCAGCCGTCGAACTGCAGCGAGCGGTGACGCTTGCGGAGCCCTCGCCGGCCTAATCGCGAGCCTGCAACTCGGCCACGAGCTTGGCGGGCCCGACGCATGTGTACGCGTCGACGAGGATCTGCTCGATCTCGCCCCAGTCGACCTTGCGGTCGAGGCGCACCCCGATCCAGCCACGGTGCCCGACGTACGCGGGGACGTAGAAGCGGTCGGGCTCCTCGTCGACGAGCTCCTGCTGCACCCCCGGCGGCGCCGCGCACACGAGCCCGAGGATCCCGTCGCCGTGATGGTCGTCCCACACGGTCGCCAGCGTCGACTTGACGCGGATGAACCACGTCGGCGCCCCATGACTCAGCCGTTCACTCACTTCGGGCATCCCCAGGCACAACTTCCGGACGCGTTCGACGGGGTCACTCTGGGCAGCCATCCCGTCAGTTTCGCGGGAGGGGGAATGCGCCGTCGAGCCGGCCGGTTGGTCGTCGCAT
Organism: uncultured Actinomycetes bacterium; assembly: GCA_963761055.1. GTDB lineage: Bacteria > Actinomycetota > Acidimicrobiia > IMCC26256 > PALSA-610 > PALSA-610. The sequence goes on from CAVXFO010000004.1 coordinate 366,761, forward strand.
GTCGACAGACCCGAAGTCGGGCGCCCGGGGTCGGGTCCGGGTCGAACCGGGCACCAAGCGTGTGCGCATCTTCGTCGCCGGCGTCGCGATCGCCGACACCGTGCATCCTCTCTACGTGTGGGAGATCCCGTACTACCCGGCGTACTACATCCCGGTCGCCGACGTGCGCGCAGATCTCCTGGCACCCACGACGACGGTCACGCATTCACCGAGCCGGGGAGATGCGCAGCACCTCACCATCCGCGTCGGCGACGCGGAGCGGGTCGACGCTGCGTGGCGCTACGCGGAGTCGCCGATCGAGGAGCTGCGCGGCCACATCCGGTTCGAGTGGGACGCGATGGATGCGTGGTTCGAGGAGAACGAGCAGGTATACACGCACCCGCGCAGACCCGTACACGCGCGTCGACATCCTGCCGACATCGCGTCACGTGCGGATCGAGGTGAACGGAGTCGTCCTGGCCGACACGCCGCGAGCTATGGCGTTGTTCGAGACCGGCCTTCCTCCCCGTTGGTACGTGCCCAAGGTCGACGTGCGCATGGACCTTCTCGAGCACACCGACCAGGTGAGTCACTGTCCGTACAAGGGCCGGGGCGAGTATTGGTCGGCGCGGACGGGTGACACTCTCGCCGAGAACATCGCGTGGTCGTACCCCACACCGTTGCCGGAGAGCGAGCGCATCGCCGGGTACGTTGCGTTCTACAACGAGCATGTCGACACGTTCGTCGACGGCGTGCGTGAGGAACGACCGAGAACGAAATTCAGCTGAGGAGTGCCCGTGAGATTCGGTTTGGACCTTGCCCAGCAACGGATGCCGTGGAGTGAGGTCGCCGGGCGCGCCCGCTTCGCCGACGAGCTCGGCTTCGACGGCATCTGGGGATTCGACCACTTCCAGCCGATGTACGGCGAGGGGCCGGGCGAGTGCTTCGAGGCCAACACCACGCTCGCGGCGTGGAGCGGGGTCACCGAACAGGTTCGGCTCGGGATCCTCATCACCGGCATGACCTACCGCCACCCGGCGGTGTATGCGGCGGAGGCGATCACCATCGACCACGCGTCGGGAGGTCGGCTCGAGCTCGCGTACGGTGCGGCGTGGTTCGACAAGGAGCACACCGAGCTCGGCATCCCGTTCCCGCCGTTGAAGCAGCGCATCGACGCGTTCGAGGAAGCCGTGCAGATCGTGCGCGGCCTGCTCACCACCGACGGCTTCACCTTCGACGGCGAGCACTTCCAGGTACGCGACGCCACGCTGTTGCCGCGCCCGGTGCAGGCTCCGCACCCGCCGATATGGATCGGCGCCTCCGGCGAGAAGCGCATGATGCCGATCGCGGCGCGTTACGCCGACGCCTGGCACTCGTGGGGCTCGCCCGAGTCGATGACGCCCAAGTCGCAGCGCCTGAGCGCGATGGCCGAGGCAGCCGGGCGCGATCCCGGCGAGATCCTGCGCGCGTCGTCGCTGTCGCTCGAAGACGACCTCGACACGATCGCGACCTCCGTCGACGCCTGGGAGAGAGCCGGGTTCGAGTACCTCGTCTGCGGTTGGCCCCCGGGCGGACGCGTCACTGTCGAGCAGTTCGCCCAACGGTTCCTGGCGCGCTCGACGCTGAGTCCACCTGCATCAGGTCGCGAAGACCCCCGTCGTCCTCGCCGACTGAGGCGCCTCCGGGCGACGGCCTCGCCCTCGAAGGCCGACCGGTCGTCGCCCACTTCGACTAGGTGCGGTCGAGCTCCAGCATCTTGATCGCGTTGCCGCGCAACACCTTGTAGGTGACCTTGTCGTCGAAGTCCGCGAGCATCTTCTCCGCGTATTCCTTCGAGGTCGGCCACGTGGTGTCGGTGTGCGGGTAGTCGGTCTCGAAGCAGATGTTGTCCTCGCCGACCTCGGCGAGGGAGTGCAGCCCGTGGTAATCGGCGGTGAAGCACCCGAAGACGCGGCCGTAGTAATAGCTCGACGGCGGCTCGGGGATGCGCTCTTTCGAGTGCTGCCAGCTGTCGTGCTGTTCCCACACGGTGTCGGCCCGTTCGAGCACGTACGGGATCCAGCCGATCTGGCCTTCCGAGTACGCGAGCTTGAGCTTCGGGAACTCGATGAGCTTGCCCGAGAACAACCAGTCGGCGAGCGATGCCATCGAGTTGTTGAACGCGAGCGTGCCGCCCACACCGCCGGGCGCGTCGGGCGACGCGGCCGGGTTCGTCGACGACGACCCGATGTGCATGCACAACGTCACACCGGTGTCGTTGCAGACCTGGAAGACCGGGTCCCACCCGCCGCTGTGGATCGTCGGCAGCTTCAGGTGGTGGGGAAGCTCACTGAAACAAAATGCGCGCACGCCGCGATCGGCATTGCGTTGGATCTCCTGCACTGCGAGATCGACGTCCCACAACGGCATGAGGCACATCGGGATGTTGATCCCGTTCGACGGCTCGCACCACTCCTCGACCATCCAGTCGTTGTACGCCTTGACGCACGCGAGGCCGAGCTCTTTGTCCTCGGCTTCGTAGAACGTCTGGCCGCAGAAGCGGGGGAACGTCGGGAACGGCAGGGAGCCGTCGACCCAGTTGTGCTCCATGTCGTGCATGCGCGCCTCGCGCTCGTAACAGCCGGGACGCATCTCGTCGTAGGTGAGCGCCTCCATGACCATCTTCGAGCGGTCGAACTTCGAGAGGTCGCCGTTCGGGGTGGCTTCGAGCGGGATCGCGACGAAGCGCTTGTGGACGTAGATGAGCCGGTCCTCGAAGTACCACGCGTCGCCCCACAGGCCGTCGGGGTCTTCGGTGTTGACGTACTTGGCCCCGGGCTTGTGCGAGAACGGACCCCAACGCTTGCGCTCGATGTGCGGGCCCTTGGCTCGGTACCTCTGCGGTAGCCACGTCTGCCACACGTGCGCGGGCTCGACGACATGGTCGTCGACGCTGATGATCTTGGGTAACTCCATCGAAGCGCTCCTGCGGCCGTCGGCGGGTTCGTTCCCTGACGTTAGCGTCAGGTTGGCGCCGCCGCCCGTCCGCCACCGCTATGCGCAGGTCTTCCGATCGATGTTCGCAAGGCCCGTAGGTGTGTACGGATCGGGGTTCGCGCCACCCGCGAAGCGGTCGGTGATCCAGTGGACCATGTCGGCGGCCGAGGGCCCGATCACGCCCGCGTGACTCTGCCCCGGGTACACCCAGCGTTCGAGATCCTGGTGCAAGGAGCAGAGGTGGTTCGCGAGCAGCAGCGTCGACGCGACCGGGATCTGCTCGTCGTTGGCGCCCTGGATGATGAGTAGCGGCACGGTGCTCTTGGCGGTGAACGTGCCCGGGTCGTTGGCCTCGAGCAGCTTCTTCCACTGCGGGAGCTTGAACGGATCGGTCTTCGTCACGTCGGTGATCGGGATGTTCTTGAGCTGGTCCGACACGTACCCGGAGCAACCCTTGTCGAGCTCGGGGACCAGCGCGAGCCCCTTGGCCGTGAGTATCGCGTCGAGGGGTGCGGCGCGGTTGCCGTACGCCTCGTTCAGACCGCCTGCCGCCATCAGCAGGTAGTACTTGAAGGGGCTCGTCTGCAGGAACGAGTAGATCGCGAAGAACTGCGACGGGGGCGCGCCCGCCACCACGCCCTTCATGTGCAGCTCCGGCGCGTACGTGGGACCGATGTGGAGCGTGAACATGGCCGTCTGACCGCCCTCGCTGTGGCCCCAGACGAGGTAGTTGTCGCTCGCGTCGGCGCCCTTCATGTTGCGCGCCGCGCGGACGATGTCGATCGTGTTGCGCGCCGCGCTGTCGCCTGCGATGTAGGGGAGGAGGCCGGGCGTGCCCTCGCCCTGGTAGTCGCTGGCGGTGACCTCCCAGCCCTTGTCGAGCAGCATGTTGATGAGCGGCACCGCGTCGTCGGGTGTGAGCGACGGCGCACACGTATCGGCCATGCCGTTGGTGCCGTGCCCCCACGACACGACCGGGTATCCGCCCGCGGGGGCGGGCGTCTTCGGCACGAACACCAGGCCGGTAACGGGGGTCGGCTTGTCGTCGACCGTCGTCGACGTGTACAGGACCCGGTACACCTTGCCCTTGATGTTCGGCGCCGCGACCTGGGCCGACTTGATCAGCGTTCCCGGCTTCGTCGGGATCGGCAGGGAGAACGAATAGAACGACGGGAGGCCCTTCGGTGCGGGCACGATCGACGTCGTCGTCGTCGCCACCGGTGCAGTGGTGGCGGTCGACCCGTCGGGGCCGGGCGACGAGGACTTCGACGACGACGAGCAGGCGGCGAGCGTGAGGGCGCCGACGATCGCGCCGACGATCACCGTCGTGTGGAACCTGGATGAGCGCATCGGCGAACTGTACGCAATGTTGCCGTCAGGGTCCCGGCATTCGCCGAGCCGCCCGCGCGTAGGCTGAGCGGTCGTGGAGATGGACCTTCCTACCGGCCGTACCGGCGTGCTGCCGTGCCAGTACCTCGAACGCGCGATCGAGGCGCGGGTCATCGAGGCGGGCCGGTTCACGATCCCGTGGGCGAACGTGCAACCCGCGAGCCTCGACCTGCGCCTCGGCGAGGTCGCCTACCGGATCCGGTGCAGCTTCCTGCCCGGTCGGGAGTCGGTCGAGCGCCGGGTCAAGGACTACGTGATCGACGAGCTCGACCTGCGCAAGGACGGGGCCGTGCTCGAGACGAAGCGGCCGTACCTGATCCCGTTGAAGGAAAGGCTGTCGCTGCCGTCGAGCGTGCGGGGCAAGGCCAATCCCAAGAGCTCGACCGGCCGGATCGACGTGTTCACGCGCGTCATCACCGACGAGAGCTACCGTTTCGACGAGATCGCCAGCGGCTACGACGGGCCGCTCTTCCTCGAGGTCGTCCCGCTCTCCTTCCCGGTGCGGGTGCGCGAAGACCTCTCCCTCAACCAGCTCCGGCTCTCGGTCGGCTCCGCGGTGCTCTCCGACGACGAGGTGCGCGCGTTCCACCGTGAACAGCCGCTGCTCTACGACGCAAGCACGTTGTTCGACGCGGGCACGCCGGTCGCCGACGACAAGCTGGCCTTCGGCGGTGGCCTCTTCCTCGGGCTCGATCTGCACGGCGACTCCAACGGCTACGTCGGTCACCGTGCCCGCGACAACGCGCCGCTGCTCGACGTGGCCAAGAGCGCGGCGGTCGCCGTCGACCCCGAACCCTTCTGGGAGCCGGTGAAGCACGAGGAGGGCGACCGCGTCGTGCTCACGCCGCAGCGGTTCTACCTCCTGATGAGCAACGAGGCGGTGTGCATCCCGCCCACGCTCGCGTCGGAGATGACGGCGTACGACCCCACGAGCGGCGAGCTGCGGACGCACTACGCGGGCTTCTTCGACCCCGGATTCGGATTCGATCCCGGCGGGAACTCGGCCGGTTCGCGCGCCGCACTCGAGGTTCGCGCGCACGACGTTCCGTTCATGATCGAGCACGGCCAGCGCGTCTGCAAGCTCACGTTCGAGCACATGCTCGAAGCGCCGGCGCGGTTGTACGGCCAGGGAATCGGCTCGAACTACCAGGGCCAGTTGGAGACGCTCAGCAAGCACTTCGCCCGGTAGCGCGCGCCGCACACATGCTCGACGTCGCCGATACGCCGGAACCCACCGTCGTACGGACGAGCCGCGATCGCGCGGTCGGCTTCTACGAGTTCGGCGATCCCGAAGGCGTGCCGATCGTCGCACTGCACGGCACTCCCGCGTGCGGCGCGGGTTTCGCGTGGGCCCACGAGCGGGCGCGCACCCGCGGGATCCGGTTGCTCGCACCCGACCGCCCCGGTGTCGGCCTCTCCGATCCGTGGCCGTCGGGCAGCGGATCGATCGTCAACGATTACCCGGATGAACTGCTGGCGTTCGCGGACGCGCTCGACCTCGCGTCGGTCTGCGTGATCGGCTACTCCGGCGGCGGGCCCTACGCGCTCGGCGGCCGCGCACGCTCATCCTGGTCGTGTCGATGCGACTGCGGTCGTGTCGGGGTCGGGTCACGTCGGGGAGTGGGCGTCGATCGACGACTTCGAGACGACCGATCGCATCCTCACCCGCTTCGCGCTCCGCGTTCCGGTGGCCGCCCGGCTGATGCTCGACGTCGGCGCGCGCGCGTCGCGCGTCGCACCTCGGACCTCGCTGCGCTTCGGCCAGATCGAGATGTCGGCGCCCGATCGGGCGGTGATGGCGCAGTTCCCGTCAGCCCGGGCTGCGCTCGCGATGTTCACGCAGTCGTGCCGCCGCGGCGCGGGCGGTGTCGTCGACGACTACGCCGCGCTCGGCCGGGGCTGGGGCTTCGCGGTCGAGGACATCACGATTCCGGTGCACTGTTGGCATGCGACCGACGACCCGATCGTCCCGCTGCATCACTCCGAAGAGCTCGAGCGCCGGATCCCGGGCGCGCGGTTGACGCGGTGGGACGGCGCCGGCCACCTTGCGATCGTCGACCGCATCGGCGAGGTCTTCGACGCGTTGACGATGGTCAGGTAGCTGCGATCCGGTAGACGGTCCCGGTCGTCCAGTCGCCGACGAAAATCGCATGATCACCGGCGACGGCGACCGCAACGGGGTTCTTGACGCCGGTGAGGAACGGCGAGACGGTGGCCGTATACGTCGTCGCCTCCGTCACGAGTGCGACGCGCTGCACTTTGCCGGCGGCCCACTCCGCGACGAGGGCCGAAGTCCCGATCGTGGCGCCGAGTTGGCCGTTGACGATCGCGACTCCGCCGACCGCCGCGTGTTCGTCGAGCGTTGCGATGGTGGCGGGGACGCCGGTGCACGCGGTTCCACCCTGCCCATAGCACGCGGGATTGCCCCACGCGGTGCCCGCGCGCACCACCGCGAGCGCGTCGCCCGGGGTCTTGGTACCGAGGTCGTCGCGGTAGTCCATCGTCACGAAGAGATCGCTCGTACCGGGGAAGAAGGTCAGGCCGACGGGCGCGCGGATCCCGCTCGCGTACACCGCGAGACCGGTGCCGTCGGTGGCGACCGAGATGATCGCGCCCGAGTACTTCGACGTCGGCGTGCAGTGGTCGCACGGAGCCGAGATGCCGACGAGCAGGCGTCCGCTCGGCGCGAGCACGATGTTGTTCACCTCGCCGACCTGGGCGGGCAGCGTGAGCACGGTGCGGTGCTTCGTGAATTTCGAACCCTGCAGACCTGAGTATGCGTCGATGCGCGCCTTCGACGCGACGTAGAGCGTGCCGTCGTGCCAGAGCAGTCCGAGTGGTGTGTGCAACCCGCTGATCACCGCGACCGGCGTCGCGCCCGTCGACGCGACGAGGTACACGCCGTCTTTGCCGTCGTCGGTGTAGTCGGCGGTCGCGACCCACAGCCGTTGTTGCGCGTCGAGCGCGAACGCAGCCGCGTGCGTGAGACCACCCGCGTAGACGGTGGCGTGCAAACCCGACGGTCCCTTGATCCCGGCGCCGACGTCGACGAGCTTCGTCGACGACAGGGTGTCGCGCGCGCCGCAGCCCGCGCCGAGTGTCGCGGCGGCGACGATGGTGAGCAGCGTGCGGCGGAGCTTCATGACGTGGGCGTCCTCGTGGACACGCGACGTGACTCCCGACCGGGGAAAATCGGGAGCCACGAAGCGCGTGTGACGTGATTTATCGGTTGTCGTTCCGGCGGCTAGGTGCTCGCCGAGTTCGACGAACTCGAACCCGTCCCCATGTTGGGACAGTTGGCGTTCGACGGGCCGGACGGGGCCGAACCCGTCGCCGGCGTGGTGGTCGCCGGTTTCGTGGTCGTACCTGTCGTCGCCGCATTGGCAGCTACCGCGCCGCCGGTGACGAGTGCGCCGGAGACCGCGAGAACTGCCGCTGCTTTTCGAAACGGAGTCAAGATGCTCACCCCCTCTCGGGTCTGGGCTGGTCGGTTGACTACGACCAGTAAGCCCGCCCCGCCTGCACGGACGGTGGGAGCAGTGCAAGAACCGAGGAAGAGATCCCAGCGGCGCCGAGAGAATCCTGTGAACGTGTAAACCAGGTCGGCTCCGGCGGGGTTATGAGGGTTGATGCGGGGATCCGGGGAGTTCGAGGCGGCGTTCGACCGGCTGCTCGGCCTGTCGTACCGCCACGCGCGCGGTCTGGTGGGTGACGCGGGCCTGGCCGAGGAGATCGCGGCGGAGGCTTTGACCCGTACCTACGTCCGCTGGCCCAAGGTGCGCTCGTATCGAGTATCTCGACGCGTGGGTCCTGCGGGTCGTGACCAACCTTGCCATCGACGCGCTGACCAAGCGGCCGGCGCGGTTGGCGTACTCGGACTCGCTCGCGCCCGAGGATGCGGTGGTGCTGCGGCTCACGTTGGCAGAAGCGTTGCGCGCGTTGCCGGCCCGTCAGCGCGATGCCGTCGTGTTGCGGTACGTCGTCGACATGAGTGAAGCCGATGTGGCGCTCGCGCTCGGCGTCGCCCCCGGAACGGTGAAATCGCATCTGCATCGTGCCGTCGCGCGTCTGCGGAGCGCGCTCGGACCGACCTTCGACGTTCGACTCGAGGAGTGGTGATGGACGAGATCCCGCCCGACGTGCAAGCGCGGAGAGACGGCATCTACGAGAAGGTGACGCGGGCGGGGCGGACTCGGCGTCGGCGTCGCGCTTTCGCGCTGGTGACGGTGGTCGCCGCGGTCGTCGCGATACCAGTTGCGGCCGTTGCGGTGAACTCGTCGAAGGGGAGCGGGCCGCGCGTGGTCGCGTCGGCGACGACGACGTCGTCCACGACCGTCCCCACTCCGACAACGCCTTCGACGTCGGCTGCCGTGACGACCTCGTCCGCGCCGCTGCCGACCACCGTCGAAACGCCTCTGACCGGTCCCGTATCGTCCACTTCGACGACTGCGCTCGCGTGCCACAACAGCGAGAACCCTGCGTGCGGTCCGCTGCACTACGTGCCTGCGATCACCAACGAACCGGCTCATCTCACGGTGGTGAGCGTCTCGCCGACTGTGCCCAAAGCCGGAGAGAAGGTCACGGTCACCTTGCGGTCGACCGATCCCGACAGCCGGATCGATCGAGCCGGCATCTGGTGCAACGACGGCGGTTACACGTTCGGCGACGGCGAGTCGACGGGGTGCGCTGCCTCCTGCGTGAGCCTCGGCTTCGGAACGTGGGATCCGCCCGCGCCGCACCCCGGCAACCTCGTGATCAGCATCGATCACGCGTATGCGAAGGCGGGAACCTACGAAGCGAAGTTCACGGCCTCCGGCGACGTGTGCGGGCCGAGACCGTCGAGCGCGAGCGTCTCCGTCGTGATCGGGGTCTCGCCGTGACTGCGGGCGCGCGAGGGATAGGTCAGGGACAGGGCGGCCTTTACGACGGGGGTGTGCGGGCTTGGGTTGTCGGGTGCTGTGGCACTGCTTCGTGCGGCGGCTCGAAGGGCAAAAACTTCTTTGGAAATAGGCTCTTTTCGTTGTTTGGCGTGCTTCTCTCTGCCACGATGCGAACACATGTACTGCGTATCTGGATGACTGAAGTAGCCTGGTTGTGTGAGCGTCGAGCGGCCCGTTTCGGGTGAGGATTACCCGGCGACGTTCCAGCAGTTGCAATCCTGGTTCGCGGACGAGTCCGCCTGCGTCGAGTATCTCGCCCGGTTGCGCTGGCCGGACGGGTTCGTGTGCCCGGCGTGCGGAGCTCGAGACCGTGGCGCACTGCGACGGGCTTGTGGATGTGCACGTCGTGTCAGCGGCGGACGTCGGTGACGGCGGGAACGATCTTCCATCGTTCGAAGATGCCGTTGTCGACCTGGTTCGCAGCGGTGTGGTTCGTGACCTCGCAGAAGAACGGCGTCTCCGCGCTCGGTCTGCAGCGTGTGCTCGGTTTCGGCTCGTACGAAACGGCGTGGGCGTGGATGCACAAACTTCGACGTGCGATGGTCCGGCGGGATCGCGAGATGCTGTCGGGAAGCGTGGAAGTCGACGAAACCCACGTCGGGGGCCGCCAAGAAGGCGTCGACGGTCGCGGCAGCACAAAAGACCTGGTCATCATTGGCATCGAGTCGCAGACAGCGCCTCGCAAGCTCGGCCGGGTTCGGCTCGCGTTGATCCCCGAAGCGACCACCGCGAACCTCTGCAACTTCATCACCACGGTCGTGGAACCCGGTTCAACGATCCGAACCGACGGCCTCCCTGCCTATCGAGACATCGCCAATCGCGGCTACTCGCACATGGCCGTCAACCTCGTGCATGAAGACGACCCGGCGCATGTCCACATGCCCGGCGTGCATCGCGTCGCGTCACTGCTGAAACGTTGGATCGCCGGCACGCTGCACCAAGGCATCTCGACGAAGCACCTCGACTACTACCTCGACGAGTTCACCTTCCGGTTCAACCGTCGCAACTCACGCAGCCGCGGCCTGCTCTTCTACCGGCTCCTGCAACAAGCCGTCGCAACGGACCCGCATCCGTGGGACACCCTCGTCGGCGACTGGGACTGGACCCTCGACGACGAGTGGAGTCACTTCACTTAAGCGGATACGCAATACACATGTTCGCCTCGCTCGATACGCGCTCGCAGCACGTTGAACTCGGTTGCGCTGGAGTTCGACGCGGGCACGCTTCTCGCCGAGGCCGCGACGCGTGTAGTCGATCAACTGGGCGCAATCCGGAGGGTCGTCGACGGGATGTTGGGCAAGGCGGCGCGGCGGGTCGCGGAGACGAGCGCGGAGAACGGCTCGGCCGAGGTTGGTCGTCTGCTCGGGGTCGGGACCGGTGAGGTGCGGTCTGCGGTTTCGACTGCGAAGAAGCTCGAGGCGTTGCCGGCGACCGACGCGGCGGTACGGGCGGGGCGGTTGTCGGCGAAGGAAGCGACGTTGATCGCGGACGCGGCGACGATCAACCCTGCCGAAGAAGAACATCTCCTCGCGGTCGCGAAGCAGGGGTTGGTGCCGTTACGGGACGCGTGTGTCGCGGCCCGGGCTGCGGTCGAGGATCCGAAGCGGCGGCGTGCGCGTCAGCACCGCGATCGGGCGTTTCGGTTCTGGACCGACCGTGACGGCATGTGGGCCGGATCGTTTCGGTACTCGCCCGAGATCGGCGGACAACTGAAAGCGGTGATCGAAAAGGAAGCGCAGCGGATCTTCCGCGACCACAAGGCCGGCACCGACCACGAATCGCACGACGCCTATGCCGCCGACGCCGTCGCGGGCTTCATCCTCGAACGCAACGAACCCGACGCTGCCTCCAAGCCGGCGACGAAGGTGACCGTGCACGTCGTGGTCGGGCACGAAACCTTGCGCAGCGGTGAGCTCGTGCCGGGTGAGGTGTGCGAGATCCCCGGCGTCGGGCCCGTCGACGTCGACTGGGTGCGCGAGGAGCTCGGCGCCGCGTTCGTGACTGCGATCATCAAGCACGGCAAGGACATCCGCACCGTCGCGCATTTCGGTCGGCGTATCCCCGCCGAGCTCATGACTGCGTTACTCGTCGGCGGCCGTGAATGCGACGCCGAAGGCTGCAACCACCGCGGGTATCTCGAACGTGATCACGTCCACGACCACGCCAAGGGCGGCCCCGCGTCGTACGACAACATGTGCTGGCTGTGTTACCGGCACCACCGCCTCAAGTCCGGCGGCTGGCTCCTCGGACCACCCGACCCCGCAACCCGCAAACGAAAACTCCGGCCGCCGCCCGCACGCGCGGCATGAGATCAACTCGCGGGCGACTTGAGGTTGATGTCGAAGAAGGCGAGGAGGCGGGCCCAGGCGTCGGCGGCGGCGGCCTCGTTGTAGTTGGGCGAGCCGTCGCGCATGAAGCCGTGTTCGGCGTCTTCGTACACGACGACCTGGCCGGGGTGGCTCGCCTCGACGGTTGCGATGTCGGCGCGGGAGATCCATTCGTCGTGGCCGCCGAAGAAGCACAGGAGGGGGCAGTACGGTGTCGCCCAGGTGCTGGGCGATGCCGGCGCCGTAGAAGGTTGCCGCGGCATCGACGTCGACGCCGGAGATGGCGGCGAGGTACGCATAGCCGCCGCCCATGCAGAAACCGGTGATGCCGACGGTCGACGCGCCGAGGCCACGGAGGCGGCCGACGACCTCGACGATGTCGGCGCGGCCGTCGTCGTGGCGGAGCTGACCGAACATCTCGGCGCCGCCGCCTTCGGGATTGCTGCCGCCGAAACGCCAGTAGAGATCGGGTGCGCCAACCGCGTAGCCCTCGGCCGCGAGGCGCTCGCACACGCGCAGGAGCTGCGGCTTCATGCCGTCGCCTTCCATCACGACGACGACGCCCGGCCACGGCGGCGGCGACGCGGGAAGTGCACAGAAATAGGGGACGGCGATGTCGGTCATCCGCGCACGCTAACGCGGCACGTCACCGCGCCGGTACGCGGCGGTGACCGCGTTCAGCCGCTCGACGAGGTCGTCGTCGAGATGCGTGTCGACCGCGGCGATCGTCGCGTCGAGCTGCTCGGGGCGGCTCGCGCCGACGATCGGTGCCGTGATCGCCGGGATGGCGAAGCGTCCACGCGACCGCGAGGGTCGGTAACGGGATACCGGCATCGTCGGCGATCTTCACGAGCTCGTCGACGGTGTCGAACACGTTGTCGTGCCAGTACCGATCCTGGTAGGTCTGGGCCGCGTTCCCGAGCGCGAAACGGGTTCCCTCGTCGGGTGCCTTGGTGCGGTCGTGCTTGCCCGACAGCATCCCGCCCGCGATCGGGTTGTACGGGATCACCGCGATGCCCTCGTCGATGCACAGCGGGAAGAGCTCGCGCTCGAACTCGCGGAACAACAGGTTGTAGCGGGGTTGCACCGACACGAAGCGCGCCAGCCCGTTCACTTCGCTGCGGCCGAGTGCGCGCGCGAGCCGGTAGGCGAGGAAGTTCGAGCAACCGACGTAGCGAACCTTGCCCACGCGCACGAGGTCGTCGAGCGCGCCGAGCGTCTCGTCGAGCGGGACGCCGGGGTCGTCGAAGTGCAACTGGTAGAGGTCGACGAAGTCGGTCTGCAGCCGGCGGAGTGACGCGTCGATCGCGTCCATGATGTGGCGGCGACTGTTGCCCATGTCCCATCGGTTGGGGCCCATGGGACCGAAACACTTGGTGGCGACGACGTAGTCGGACCGCTTCCCCTTCAGCCAGTTCCCGACGATCTCCTCGGTCCGCCCGGCCGTGGTGAGGTCGCCGCCGAGCGGATACACGTCGGCAGTGTCGAGGAAGGTCACGCCGAGCTCGGCCGCGTGATCGAGGATCGCGCGCGACGTCTCCTCGTCGATCTGGAGGCCGAAGGTCATGGTGCCGAGACAGATCCGGGAGACCTGCAGGCCGGTGGCGCCGAAGCGAACGTGTTGCATCCTCAGAGATGTAGCACCACGAGCGCCACAACGCACAGCGCGGTGCTCGCGAACAGCACGATCCCGTCGGCGATCCGAAAGCGCGCGCCCGGCAGGTTGCCGCCCGTACCGATGCCGCCGCGGGCGACGATCGCGTCGGCGAGGTCGCGTGCCCGGCGGACCGACGCGACGATCGCGGTCGACATGAGATCGTGGGTCTCGACGAGCGCTTCGCGGATCGCGGCGCGTGGGCTCTCGGGCTTCACCTGGTCGTGGGCCCGCAGCCGCCGGGCCGCGCCGAGGATCCGGATCTCGTCGATGAGCAGCGGCAGGCACCGTATGGCGAGCGCGATCGCGATGACCCACTCGTCGACGGGGAGTCGCAGCCAGCGCAGCGGCCGGGCGAGTCGCGACAGCGCGGGCGCGACTTCCCCGAGCGGGGTCGTCCAACCGATGATCGCGCCCGAGGTGACGAGCGTCACCGCCAGCACGGTGAACCGTGCCCATTGTTCGAGCGCGCCCATGCTCAGGTTGATGCCCCCGACCTGCACGAGCGGTTTCGTCGACGACCAGAGGTTCAAGAGCGCGCTGATGAGGAACGCGACGAAGAACCAGTTGGGTAGGCGGGGGAATGCGCCGAGAGGAATCCGCGCGACGAGGAGCTCCAGCACGACAACCGCGCCCGCGACCGCGAGCATGGGCCACGTCGGCGAGATCGACACGATCAGCGCGAGCTCGGCCGCGACGACGAGTTTCGTTCCCGCCCACAAGCTGTGCATCGCCGAGTTGCCGGGCACGAGCCGCAAGAAGGTGAGCTCGGTGTCGCGCCGCGCTTTCGGCAGCTTGGCCGGACGCGTCGCCGTGCTACTCCCCGACCAGTTCACGGCTGGGCTCCCGGGAGCGCGTGGTCGGCGGCTTCGTCGCGGGTGATGCGGCCGGAATCGAGCTCGATGACGCGGTCGACCAGCCCGACCGGCAGGTCGCGGTCGTGGGAGACGATCACGAGCGCGAGATCGCGGCGCCGGCGCAACGCGGACAACAGGGTGTCGAGCTCCGCGCGCCCGTCGGCATCGAGCCCGGCGAACGGCTCGTCGAGCACGATGGCGCGCGGTTGCGCGGCGAGCACGCCCGCGAGCACGACCCGACGCATCTGGCCGCCGCTCAACTCGTCGACGCGCCGGTTCCCGAACTCGTGCGCGTCGAGACCGACCGACGCGAGCGCGGCCCGGGCGTCGACGTCGTCCACGCCGCCCGCGGCCCGGACCTCGTCGAGCACCGTCGGGCGCAGCAGCTGGAGCCGGGCGTGCTGGAACGACAAGCCGATCCGCCCGACTTGCCCGACGATCGGTTCGCCGTCGAGCAGTGCCGTGCCTTCGCTCGGCGCGAACAGGCCCGCAAGGATCCACGCCAGCGTCGACTTGCCCGATCCGTTGTGCCCGACGACGACGATCGCCTCGCCCGCTCGGATGGTCAGGTCGACGTCGGTGAGCGCGCGGTTCGACCAGGGCGTGCTGCGCGAATAGACGTGCCCGACGCGATCGAGCGTGATGACAGGCGCGCCGGGTTCGATCGGCGTGCGCGCCTCGACGCGCTCGAGCGCGTCGTCCGAACGCAGGCGTGCTTCGGCGTCGACGACGCGCCCTCCCGCGAGCGTGATCGAACGATCGGCGGCCGCAGCCTCGGCGGCGCGGTGAGTGACGTGCACGACACCGAGGCCGTCGTCGTGCGCGAGGTCGCCGAAGAGGTCGACGAGCAGCGCCCGGCCGTCGGCGTCCACCATCGCGGTCGACTCGTCGGAGATGAGGAGCCGGGGGGTACGGGCGAGCGCAGCGGCGATCGCGAGCCGTTGGAGCTCGCCTCCCGACAGCGTCGAGGTTTCCCGATCGGCCAGCGGGAGCAGGCCGACCCGCTCGAGCAGCGTGTCCACGTCGACCCGTTCGGGCGCGGGCATTCCCCACACCACGTCGTCGCGTACACGCACGCCGAGCACCTGGGCCTCGGGTCGCTGGGCGACGATCGCGGTCCCGCCGACGCGGCCGAGCCCGACGGTGCCGGGGCGTTCGATCTCGCCTGCGGTCGGCCGGCGCCGCCCCGCGAGCAAGCGGGTGAGGGTCGACTTGCCGGAACCGTTGGCGCCGACGATCGCGAGCAGCTCTTCGGCGCACACGTCGAGGGTGATACCGCCGAGCGCGTCGGTCGTCGCGTTGGGGTACCGGTAGCGGACGTCGCGCAGGGCGACGGGGAGCGGGTCGGGTGCGACCGACGCGTCCTCGGTGGTCGTGACCCCCGGGTCGTCGAGCACCGCGTCGCCGAACGCGCCCCGCACCCGCCGCAGTGCGGGCGTCGAGAGCCCGAGCGCGAGCCAGATCGCGAACCACAACAACAAGAACAACGTGATGGGCACGCTGATCCACCAGTCGCGTACGACCCAGGCCACGAAGCGGTCGCCCGGCGCCGCGAGACGCGCGAGCCCGAGGTTGCGCAGCAGATGGAACAGTCCGTTCCAGCCGTTGCGGACCTGATCGAGCGTCAGCCGGCGCAGGTTCGAGAACACGAGCAGAGCACCGTCGGCGATCAGGGCTGCGGCCGGGCCGAGGGTCACGAGCCCGGTGGACATCGTGCGGCGGCGGCTCCATCCCCGCCGGTCGGCCGCGCCGACGAGCGCGCCGATCGCCGCGCAGACGCCCATCGACGTGAAGGCCGCACTGCCGATGACGAGGAACCCGACCGCCGATGCCGCGATCGCGCCGGCTATCACCGCCCGCAGACGGTGCCGCGCCGCGACTACCGCGAGCGGGACGACGGCGGCGGCGAGCAGCGCGCCGCCGAAGGGCACGACCTGGCCGACGACGGTCAGCGCGAGCGAGACGTCGGCGAGCACGACCGCTTCGGCCAGCTCGCCCGGTCCGAGCGGACCGTGCGCGACCCGGGGGTTCGAAGTGGTGCGGGCCCGTCTCACCCCGACAGGATCGCGTACTTGGAGCGCCCGTCACCCTTCGCGCTCACAGGAGTCTCTCCAGACTGTCGAACGCGGCCGTTCTTCCCCTAGAGAGGGGGGCCGACGACCAACTTGACGCTGGCGTCGTGCCGCGTGCCCGAGGAGTCGACCCAGCCGACGTGTACCGAGTCGCCCGGGTGGAATTTCACGAGGAGCGACCGCAGCGACGCCGAATCGGTGACGGGCTTGCCGTCGAGGGCGACCACGACGTCGTTCGTCTTGATTCCTGCGTCCTGGGCCCCGGTCTTGTCCTGGACGCCGACCACCAGCGCCCCGGCGTCGACCGGCGCATTCTGTCCGGCAAGGTCCTGCACCTGCACGCCGAGCAGCGCGCGGTCGCCGATGTGGACCTTGTCGGTCTCCTTGCCGGTGTGGATCTGGCTGACGATGCCGACCGCGTGATCGATCGGGATCGCGAAGCCGATGTTGGAGCCGATCTGCGAGTTGAAGTTCCCGCCGCCGGCGGCCGCGGTGTTCATGCCGATCACCGCTCCGGTCGAGTCGACCAGCGCACCGCCCGAGTCGCCGGGCTGGATGGGCGCGTTGATCTGGATCATGTCCTCGAGGGTTTCCTGGTTACCGCCCTCGTCGCCGGCGGTGACCTGCTGGCCGAGCTTCGTCACCTGGCCCTGGGAGACCGCGAAGGCGCCGCCTCGTCCGAGTGCGTTGCCGATCGCGACGACCGGGTCGCCGATCTGCAGCTTCGACGTGTCACCGAAGGTGACGGTCGGCAGGTTGGAGACCTTGTCGGTGATCTTGATGAGCGCGACGTCTTCGGTGACGTCGTACCCGACGACCTTCGCGTCGTAGGTGGATCCGGTACCGCCGACGGTGACCTTGATGCTCGTGGCGTCGGCGATGACGTGGTTGTTCGTCAGGATCTCACCGTCGGAGGAGATCAACATCCCGGTTCCCGCGGCGCGTCCCTGGGCGAGCGTGGTGTTGATGTCGACGAGGGCCGGACTCACCTTGGCGGAGATCGCGGTGGTGTTCAGCGCGCCCGAGCCCGAGGGCAGCGTCCCGGTGTTGTTTCTCCCCGGGAGGGTTCCACTGAACCCGCCGTTGCCGTTGAACCCGCCGTTGGCGCTGCCGTTGTTCCCGTCGGCGAACGTCTGGGTGGCGTTGTTGTTGTGCACCGCGATCGCGACGCCCGCGCCCACGCCTGCGGACGCGAGGACGAGCGCGAGCGCGGCGATGATCGCGAGGCCGCGCCGGGCTTGGCGGGGCGGCGCGGGTGCTGGCCCCGCGGGCGGCCAGGTGGTGGGCGCAGCCGCGGCTGTCCAGCCGGGGGGTGGGGCGCCCCACGTGCTGAAGGTCCCGTCGTCGTACGGGCCACTGTTATAGGGGCCACTGTTGTAGGGGCCGGTGCCGTAAGGGCCGGTCGCGGTACTGAGTGGTCGGCTCGGCGGTGGGTGTGGGCTGGGTCGGCGGCCACGACACCGAACCGGTGTCGGCTGCATGCGGCGCGGGTGGTGTCGAGTTGGGAACGCCGGGGTCGGCGGTGCTCGACGCCGCCGGCGGCCACGTGTACTGAGGCCAGGTGAAGTCGGGATGCAGGTCACCGGGACTCGCGTCGGGCGTCGCCGGATCCTGACCCTCGGGCTCGCCGGCGTTCCAGGTCTGGTCCGATTCACTCATCGGTGCGTGCCTCGAGTTCGTGATTCGCGCCCGGGGGTGGCGCGGCGTGCCTTGATCTTGGCCAGCGAGCATGGGAGCGGGCTGTGAGATTGCTGGACGATCTCTCGCAATTCCGCAAGTCCACGAAGGCGCGCAAGGCCGGTAAGGCTAGGGGCTCATCGGCGCGGCCCGGTCGCCGGCCACGGGGTTCGCTAACTCTTGGCCCGAAGCGGGCGCCCCGGGTGAGTCAGGGCCACAGCGGGGCGGGTATCTCGAATCCGAGCGGTTCGCCCCAGGCGTTGCGGAACGACACCTCGTGCACGGGCCGGCGCGGCGCGACGCCCCAACGGCCGGTCGGGTAGCCGAACGTGACGCACGACGAGAACAGCCAGCCTTCTTCCTTCGGTACGCCGAGGATCTCGAGCACGTCGTCGAGGCGGAAGAAGAAGACGCTCGTGAGCGACGCACCGATTCCCTCGGCGCGGGCCGCGAGCATCGCCGACCAGGTAGCGGGGAAGATCGACCCGCCAGTCGGGTCGAACTGCACGAAGCTGAACAGCAGGAGCGGGTAGCCCTCGAAGTGGTCGGCGAGGTGTTGCGCGGAGCGTTGCGTACGCAGCATCGACGCGTTCTCGGGTTCTTCGGGGTCGGCGTTCGCAGCCTCGAGCCGTTCCTTGTAGATCGTCGCCCACAGTTGCTGCATGCAGTCGCGGTAGATCGGGCCGAGCCGACCTTTCACGTCGGCGTCGTCGACGAGCATGAAGCGCCAGTTCTGGGTGTTGCCGCCGCTCGGTGCGCGTATCGCCGCGTCGAGGATGCGCTTCTGCACGTCGACGGGAATCGGGTCGGGTTTGCAGCGTCGCATCGCGCGCGTCGTGTAGAGCGCTTCGTAGATGTCCATCGTCGGTACTCCTGTTACCAGGCGTAGGCCTCGGGCGCGGGACCGCCCGGGCCGGGAAAGATCTCGTCGAGAATGGCGAGCGACGACCCGTCGAGGGTGAGGTCGAGGGCGCGCAACGAGGCGCCTTCGAGCTGGGCCATCGTGCGCGGTCCGATGATCGGTCCGGTGACGCCCTTGCGCTGCAACAGCCACGCGAGCGCGACGGCCGCGGGCTCCTCGCCGAGATCGGCGCAGAATTTCTCCCAGCGTTCGAGGGCGGGCCGCATCTTCTCGTAGCGCGGTTGCACACTCTTGCGGCGGGCGGTGTCGGCCGAGGTGAGACTGCCGCCGAGCATGCCACCTGCGAGCGGACTCCACGGGATGAATCCGAGACCGTAGTAACGCGCCGCGGGCAGGACTTCGAGCTCGACCGTGCGCGACGCGAGGTTGTACAGACTCTGTTCGCTCACGAGGCCGACGAAGTGGCGTGCCTTGGCGGCCTCGTTCGCCTGGGCGATGTGCCAGCCGGCGAAGTTGCTGCTGCCGACGTAGAGGATCTTGCCCTGGGCGACGAGCGTCTCCATCGCCTGCCACACTTCGTCCCACGGCGCGCTCGCGATCGATGTGGTGCATCTGGTAGAGATCGATGTGGTCCGTTTGCAGGCGGCGCAGGCTCGCGTCGCACGCGGCGCGGATGTGCAGCGCGGAGAGGCCGCCGTCGTTCGGCCACTCGGTCATCGGGCCGAAGAGCTTCGTGGCGAGCACGACCTTCTCGCGGCGACCGCCGCCCTGAGCGAACCAGTTGCCGATGATCGTCTCGGTCGTGCCCGGGCCCTTGGGCCCGCCGTAGCGATTGGCTGTGTCGAAGAAGTTGATGCCGAGCTCGAGGGCGCGGTCCATGATCGCGAAGGAGTCGGGTTCGGTCGTGAGCGGGCCGAAGTTCATGGTGCCGAGGCAGAGGGGGCTCACGCGCAGCGCGGTTCGGCCGAGACGTCGGTATTCCATAACGAGTCCTCCGTGGATGCGGTTCGGACGATCCACGGCGACGCTACCCCTTCTTTGCGGGATGCGACTCGGGCGGTCAAGCTCCGGGGATGAGACCTCTCGTTGCCATCGTGAGCTGTGCCCTCGTCCTCGGCGCCTGCTCGTCCTCGTCGAAACAAGCGTCTCCACCCACCTCGGCCGCGCCCACGACCGCCGCATCCACCGTGACACCCACCACGTCGACGACGGCTCCGAGCGGGCCGCGCTCGATCGGGCACGTCTTCGTCGTCAATCTCGAGAACGAGGACTACGACACAAGCTTCGGGACGGCTTCGCCCGCGCGCTATCTGAACGGCACGCTGGTCCCGAAGGGCAAGTTGCTCACGCAGTACCACGGGATCGGGCATTTGAGCCTCGACAACTACATCGCCGAGGTCAGCGGTCAGTCACCGAACCCGGAGACGCAGGCCGACTGCACGAAGTATCTCGAGTTCGCGTCGTCGGCGTCGGGGAACGGCACGGGGAAGTACGGGCAGGCGCTGGGCACGGGCTGCGTGTATCCGAAGTCGGTGAAGACGATTGCCGATCAGCTCACGGCGGCCGGAAAGACGTGGCGGGGCTACATGGAGGACATGGGCACGCCGTGTCGGCACCCGGTCATCGGCGCGAACGACACGACGATCGCACCCAAACCGGGCGACATGTACGCGACCCGCCACAACCCGTTCGTGTACTTCCACTCGATCACCGACTCACCTGCGTGCGCGGCGAACGTCGTCGATTACTCGCGGCTCGCGACCGACCTCCAGTCAGCCGAAACGACGCCGAACCTCGCGTTCATCACCCCGAACGCGTGTCACGACGGCCACGACAAGCCGTGTGTCGACGGCAAGCCCGGTGGGCTCGTCTCGGCCGATCTGTGGCTCTCGACCGAGGTGCCCAAGATCCTCGCGTCGCCCGCGTTCAAGGCCGACGGCATGTTGATCATCACTTTCGACGAGGCCGGGATCTCCGACGGATCGGCGTGTTGTCACACGCCCGCCGACCCGAACACTGCGACGCCCGGGCTCAGTGGGCCCGGCGGTGGTCGCGTCGGCACACTCGTCATCTCGTCGCGCGTGCAGGCCGGAACGACTGACGCCACGCCGTACAACCACTACGCGTTGTTGTGCAGCATCGAGGACGTCTTCGGGCTCGCACACCTAGGCTTCGCCGGCGCTCCCGGCCTCGCGTGCTTCGGCAAGGACGTCTACGACGCGACCTCATAGATCGCACGAAGGGCGCGGGCGAGGTGGGGCTGCTCCAGCACGTCGGTCGAGTCGACGACCTGGTCGATCGCACCGACGAGCGGGAGTGATCGAAGCTCCGGGTCGTCGACGCGTCGGAGGCACGCGTCGACGAAGCGGTCGCTCCGCAATACCCGGAACGGTCGGCTGTGGAAGAGGCTGACGGTCGGGTCGACCGGTTCTGTGAGCGCCGTCGCGTTGTGCATGCCGCGAGCGCTTCGTACGCGGCGACCAGCGCGTCCTCTCGCCGCGCGTAGTCCGTCGCGTCGAGCGCGGCTTCGAGCGCCGGCAGGATCTTGTCGGAGTGCGGTAGCACCCGGTACGCGGAACCGAGCCACTTCGTGTAGGGCCAGTATTCGGCGGAGAGGAGGAAGTGCAGGCGCATGAGGTCGCGGACGATCTTGCTCGCGACGAGGCGCGATCCCGCTTCGTCGCCGACCTCCGCGGCGCGACCGACCAACGCCTCCTCCTGCCAGATGCGACGCCACTGGCACGCGAGCATCCAGATCCGGATCTCGTGCGGGAAGTAGTGCAGTTGTTCGCGAACCCTTGTCAGTTCGCCGGTGCCGTCGTGGTACACCGCGCCTCGTGTCACACCCAGCAGACGCTGCTGCGGCGTGGTCAGCCAGTCCGCGATCGACAGGTGGTCGAGGGGATCGCAACCGAGTTGGGCGCGGAGCCAGTCCGCGAGCGGAATCACCGACACGTGATGGGTGCCGGGCACGTCGTCCCAGCCGAACACGACCGGCCAGCCGCGGTATTCGGGAGGGAGGCCGTCGTCGACAGCGGCGCGGACCGCGGCGACATCGGCCGGCTCGACGAAGACCTGCAGGCGGGGTCCCCAGCCGTGGTCGGTCGACCGTTCGGTGTCGAAGCCGAGCAACTCGGCGCCGTACCCGAGCAGCGCGCCACTGTGGGGCCACGCGCGGTACGAGCGGTTCGACGACTTCTCGGTAGAAGCCGGCGTTCAGTTCGAGCGCCGGAACGAACTCGGAACTCATCCGGGCATTCATACTCTTGTCTTACAGCCATCTCGGACCGGCGGACTCGAATATCTGAGAAGCGAGGACCCGGTTCTCAGACCTTGGTGACCACCGAGTCGCCGAAGCGGCGGAGCAGGTCGATCTTGTCCTGCAGCGTCTGGGTGTCGGGTTCGACGGTGTACGGGTAGCGGAAGCCGACGATCACGTCGGTGACACCGAGGTCCTCGAGCTTGTGCACACCGTCGATCGAAAACGCGTCGAGCGAGATCGCGTGCACCTCGAACGGTTCCGACGAGCGTCCGTACTCGGCGCGGAGATCGTGCACGCGCTGCACCATCTTTCCGAGGTCGGCCGGATCGCCGCCGGCATGAATCCAACCATCGCCCTGGCGCGCCGCTCGTCGGAGCGCGACATCGGCGTGGCCGCCGACGAGTATCGGGACCGCCTTGTCGGGCGTCGGGCAGATCTTGCACCGGTCGAGATCGAGGATCTCGCCGTGATATTCGAACCAGTCGCCGGCCATGAGCCCGCGCAGCACGTCGACCATCTCGTTCATGCGCGGACCGCGTCGCTCCCATGGGAGGCCCATTGCCGCGAAGTCCTCGGGCCACGGGCTGATGCCGACTCCGAGTCGGAGCCGGTCGTCGCACAGCACCGCGATGCTCGCGGCCTGCTTCGCGACCAGCACCACCGGCCGCACCGCGAGCTTCAGCACGAAGGTGGTGAAGAGGATGTGCTGCGTCTGCGCTGCGAGGTAGGGGATGAGGGTGAAGGGTTCGATGATCGGCTTGTCCTCGAGGAAGGCGCGGTCACCGTCGGCGGTGTACGGATACAGGGTGTCCGACTCGGCGGGGAAGATGAGGCTGTCGGGGACGACGAAGGAGTCGTAGCCGGCGTCCTCGGCCGCCTGCGCCAGAGGCGCGAGGTAGGTCGGGTCGCAGAAGGTCTCGGCGTAGCTGAAGCGCATGGGCGTGATCTTTGCCGATGTACGTCAGCCGGGTGGCACCGACCAGTGGATCAGGTCGGTGCTGCGGGCCAGTCCGAACTGCGCGGGGCCGGCACCACTGAAGGTGGCGAGTGACGCGGAGTCGCCGTAGACCATGTACGAATAGCCGCCGATCCGTGCACCGCCCCCGACCAGGAACGCACAGTTCGCGTGCTCGAAGTCCGAGCCGGTGACGCCGTTCCCTGGATTCCAGGGCTCCTGGGGGACGACGAGCTCGCGTGCCGGCGACCAGTGCAGCCAACCCGCGGCGCGACCGGGGCGCGCCCGCGAGCTGGAAGAGCTGAGGACGGTCGAGCAGGTTGCTCGTCGCCAGGAGTGCGTGTTTGCCACCGAGGTCGAGGAACTCGTAGTTCTCGACGGTGTCCCCGTAGACCGAGATGTCGGGCCGGCCGATCACCGTCCAAGGTCCCGCGAGGGCCCCGGTCGTCGACCGGGCGAGCTCGAAGTGCTGCGCCGAGCCGGCATCCGTCGTGCCCACCTTGAAGCCGAGCAGCAGGCCCGCGGGCGAGTACACGAGCGCGGGATCGATGAGCCGGTCCGCGGCGCGCGGCCAGGACGTTCGCGAGGAGCCGGGTCGGAGGCGAGAACGTGGTGAAGTCGGCTGTCGTGCGTGCATACAGCTTCGGCTGGGCACCGTCGCGGTCGTGCACGAACGACTGATAGGTGACGACGAACTTCCCGTCCGGTTCGCGGACCACGTCGGGCGACGCTTCGCCCTCGGTCTCGGGGTCGCGGGGCAGGCTCGGCACAGGCGTCCACTTCGTGAGGTCGGGGCTGCGCGCGATCCCGATGCGCCATGCGCCGTGCGTGTTGACCTCCGAGAACAACAACACCCACCCGCCGTTCACGGCGACGAGCGCGGGGTCCTTGACTGCGTGGTCGGGAAGCCCGTACACGGGATTGTGCAGCGCCGACCAGGCAATGGCGGACACGCGGGGGAGTGTCGACGAGGACGATGACGAGGACGACGAAGCGGAGTGGCCTGCGCTGCTACTGCACGCGGTGAGCGCGAGCAGTGCGGCACCCGCGGCGAACGCGCTACGCAGCACGGCGACGGCGACGGCGCCGGAGAGCGAAGAGGAGCGCGCCCGCCGCGACAACCGCGATACCCACTCCGACGAGGACACCCGTGTGCGACGTTGCCTTGGTGGTCGCGGCCACGGCCGGGAACACGGTCGGCGGAGTGTTGGCGAACGAGTAGTGCCCGGAGCCGACGGTCATGACCACTTCGCCGTGAGTCACGTGCGCGTCGCTGACGCCCGGATCACCGGTGACCGGCCGCGAGCTCTCGCTCACGCTCGCGACGGCGGAGCCCGAGAGATGCACGGTCGCGGTCACGTTCGCGGGAACGGTCAGGTCGATCGTCTCGGCTCGGGCCGGTGTGCGGGTCCACGCGATCTTGACCGGGCCCCGTTGGGTGGTGACGACTCCGGACGCGTTCGTGATCGACGACTCGGGTGCATCGACCGTGATCTCGGCGGCTCCCGGAGCGGTCACGCGCGCGCCGAGCACGTCGTCCTGCAGGACCGCGAGCACCGCCGCGCCCCAGCCGTGCGACTCGCTGTCGCCGACCTGGCGGGCGTCCCAGCTCTCCCACGTGAACGTCGCGCCCTCCTTCAGGATCTGGGCGTACCCCGGCTGGCTCGCATCCGTGAGGTCACGGACGAATGCGTCGTCGCGACCGCCGGCGTGCAAGGCCTCGAGCAGGACGCTGTAGTTGATGACGCCCATCGCCGACTTCGCGCCCGCGACCTGCGCGGCCACCTGGCGTGCGTGCGCGGCGGGCACGATGCCGAACCCGAGAGCGAACGCGTTCGCCTGTTGGGAGACGTGCGGGCTTGCGGTGCCGTCACTGCGGAGCCCGTCGACGAACACGCCGTCGGGTCGTTCGAGCAGTTTGCGGATCGCGCTCGTCAACGCATCGGCGTGCACCATCAGCGCCGTGCTCTCGCGGGCCGGTCGTCGCAGCGCCCTCGCGATCGCGGCGACGCGCCGGAAGTCGTCGACTGCGAGGACGTTGAGCGTCGTGCGCGCGGTCGTGCTCATGTCGTAGCCGTATCGCATCTGGGGCGGCCAGTCGACCATGCCACCCTGGTAGTCGCCGCCGCCCCCGGGTAGGTTCGTGACGAGCCCGGTCTTCGGGTCGATGGCTCTTGCCAGGTAGCCGGTGATGTTGCGCACGACGGGATAGAGCGCCGCGAGCTGGTCGCGATCGCCGCTCGCCATCCAGTACTTCCACACCCACTGCACGTAGTCCTCGGTGTAGTCGGGGATGTCCCGCTTGCCGTCTCCGTTCGGGTACACCGCGTTCACCCGTCCGTCGGGCCAGTACCGCGTTTGCGACCGGGCGAAGTCGGTGAGCATCTGCGACGTCATCATCCGTTCGCCGAAGGCAGCCATCGCGGCTTGCGACACGTCGTACGAGTCGGTGAGGAAGGGACCCTTCTCCCGGGTCGGTGTGTCGAGGAACTGCTCCTGCGCGTCGTACAACGCGGAATGGCGGGCGAGGTTCCAGATCGCGTTGATTCCCGGGTTTGCCGTCGCGAAGCTCGCCGCTTGCTCGGCGGGGAAATCGGTGTGCCGGGCCGCGATCGTGACGGCAGCCGCGTCGAGCGTCTCGGCCGCGCCGTCGACCTCCAGATAGCGGAACGCGAGATAACCGAACGGCCGCAGCTCCTGCGCGCCGGCGCGCTCGGTGAAGTCCCAGTGCATGTCGGTCTCTTGATGCCCGACCGTCGTCGAAACGTGACCGTTCGCGTCGAGGGCGTCGCCCGAAACGAGCTTCACCGCCCGCCCGGCCTTGCCGGCGCGGATGTCGATGACGGGCGTGGCCGAGGTCACAGCCCCGAAGTCGGCGACGTAGCTGCCGTCGGCGAGGTGCTGCAGGGTCACGGGTTTCATCGGTCGGAACACGATGTGGGTGCGGGCGGCGACGAGATGCGAGTACGCCTGCCACGGGTGGCGGCCCAAGACGACCGCGGCGGGCCAGGCGTGGTCGTCGAAGCCGGGCTCGTCCCAGCCGGTGGGCACGAGTCGTTCGTCGACGTGCTCGGTCAGGTCGCCCTCGTCGTTGCGGGGCTCGTCGGGAATCCACATCGCGGTGTGGGTGTGCCACGATCCGTCGGTCGTGAGTACCTCGCGCGTGCCGTCGGCGTGGTCGATGCTGATATGCGCGATGAACGCCTCCGGCGAGTCGGGCCGGCCCTGGCTCGCAGTCGCCCAGTGCGTGACGAACGCGAACGCGTTGGGCGCGCCGGGACGCACGAGGTTCGTCACGTCGGTGGTCTCGTAGTACTGCTCGCTGGGATACGAGTACGACGGCCCCAGCGCGGCCCGGCTCCCGTTCACGCGCAACTCGTACTGCTGCCCGGCTGCGGCGTACACGCGCGCCCGCACGACGGGACTCGTGGAGACGGTGATCTCCTTGCGGATCAGCGCGAAGTCGTCCGTCGCCACGTCGGTTCCATCAACCTGCACCACTTTGGGCACGGTTCCCGATCGCCGGATCCAGGCCGCGTTCCAGTCGGCGTCGCCGAGGCCGGTGTCGAAGTGTGCGTCGGCCGCGTACGGACCGAACCGGCCGGAGGAGTCCTGGGTACGGACCGTCCACCAGTACATGCGGTCCGGCGCGAGGCGGAGAGCCGGGGCCTCGACGTACGACTGCTGAGTGCCGGTCACCGTGCCGCTGTCGAACACGACCGTGTGCTCTTGTCCGGTCGGCGCGTCGCTGACGACGAGCTCGTACGCTTTCTGAGTCTCGCCGCGATCGGGATCGTGGACAATCCAACCGAACGCGGGCGTGCCGGTCACCGCGAGCGGAGCCGGATCGTCGTCGACCGTGAGCCCGGTCGGCGGGCCCGGCGGGTGATTCGTCGCCGGGGCTTGCATCGCGGAACCGGCCGCGGAACCGGCCGTGGCGAAGACGACGCCGACGACTGCGCCGACGATCATCGCCTTCTGTAGTTTTCCCCGTCGCACGCGCGGAGTCTGGCACTCGCGACGCTCACGGTGCTCAGCGCACGCGTTCACGCTCGCGTTCGACGAGCAGCGCGAGCGTCGGGCACGCTTCCGCGGCGCGGCGGGCGTGGGCTTCGAGCTCGGGCGGGATCGATGTGGGGTCGATGATCGGATAACCCCAGTCGTCGAGCGTGATCCGTTCCGGGAACAGCTCCGCGCACAGGCCGTGCGCGACGCACATGATCGGGTTGAGTCGCAGCTGAATCCGTGAGCGGCTCATCGCCACGATCCGTCCGGGCGGGGGACGGGCAGGACACCCGGCCGTTCGAACGCGGCGCACGGGCCGCGCGCCGCGTGCTCGGCGACGTGTTCCGCGAACACCGCGAGGCCGCTCGACACGAAGCGGAGCGCGCCGTCGGGGAGTTTGCATGCACCCCGGCCCGCGACCATGTCGACCCAGCGGCGAACCGCGAGCTCGGCGCTGCCGTCGCGGTCGCGTCCCTCGGCAATGTGCTCGACCCCGCCCGCAATCGCGGGGAGCCCGTGTACGCACACGCCGCACTGACCCGCAGACTGGGCCGCGAGCCAGCGCGTCACCCGGGCGATCTCGGTGAGCGGGCAGGAGTCGGAGCGCAGCACCGCGATCGCGCCACAGCCGAGGCCGGCGCCCATTGCTTTCAGGTCGGCGGCCGAGAGCGTCGCCATCGCGGCTTGACGCGGAGTCAGCCAGGTGCCGAAGTAACCGCCGACGAGCACGCCGGTGGCGTCGTGCACGCCCGCGTTGCGGAGCACCGACTTCAACGGCGAGCCGAGCGCGATCTCGTACACCCCGGGACGATCCACACCGGTGAGCGTCACGAGCATCGTGCCGGGATCGGCCTCGGTGCCGGCGGTGCGCCACCACTTCGCGCCGAATCGTTCGATGAGGGCAACGTGCGCGAGCGTCTCGACGTTGTCGACGAGCGTCGGACGGCGACCGACGCCGCGTTCGAAGGGCCGGGGCGGGGTGAAGGTCGGCTTGGCCTCGCCGCCGTTCAGCCAGTTCACCAGCGCCGTCTCTTCACCGACGACGTAGCGCGCGGGCGTGGTCGCGACCCGCAGAGCGATGCCGTCGCCGAGCCGGCCGCGCTCGACGATCGCCCGCTGCAGGGCCCCGGCCACACGGGGCGCGGCGCGTTCGACACAGACGACCGCCTCGTCGGCGCCGACCGCTCGGGCCGCGGCGACCATCCCGTCGAGCACGAGGTGCGGCGCGTGGACGAGCAGCGTCTTGTCCTTGGCGCTGAGGGGCTCGCCTTCGGTTCCGTTGGCCACGACAATCGGGGTCCGGCCCTGCAGACGACGCGCGCCCTGGGCGCGGACGGCCTCCATCTTGACTGCAGTAGGGAACCCCGCGCCGCCGCGTCCGCGCAGCCCCGCCCGTTCGACTTGTGCGATCAGGGCGCGACCGCGGCGGGTTGCCGGGCCGAAGCGGCCGAGATGGTCGACGAGCGTCGTGGTCGGGACCGGCGGCAGGAGCCTCGGCGCCGGGGTGAGGCGCGGGTCGCCATCGGCGTGTCGGGATTCGGCGGTCACGGTCATCGGGCCACTCTCGGGTAGGCAACCTCGCGGTTCCGGTTCCGGGTGCGGGCCGGGGGCGAGGCCGGGGTGGGTTGCTGCAGCGCGGCGGTCACTCGCCACGCAACCGCGGCGGTGACGAGAGCCGCGCAGGAGAGGTACACGACGCGGGCCCACATGGTCGCGGCGTCGGTTCCGGACTGGAAGCCGTGGAGCATCGCGACGGGCCAGCACGCGTACGCGCTCCAGTGCACGGCGCGCCAGACGCGATATCCGATGCGCCCCCGCAGCAGGCTCGTGACGATCAGGGCCGCGAGCAGGTCGATGGCGACCACGCCGAGTCCGATGCCGAACGGCCGGTAGCGGCCCGTGAACGGAATGATCGCGTTCAGCAGGTGCACCGGCGACACGGGATCGAAGAGTGTCGACGCCACGTGGATTGTGAGGAAGACGACCGAGAGCAACGAGATGTTCTTGTGCAGCGTCGCGGTGACGAACCGGGGCCAGCGGGGAGCGCTCCACCGCAGCGTCGTCACGATGCCGAGCGTGACGCTGATGGTCAACATGACGACGGCAACGAAGCCCGTGCCGCGCGCGATGTACCAGAGCGTCGAGTTGGGGATCAGCGCGCCCATCACGACGCGCCCGAGGTGACCGTCGCCTGGTTGTTCGAGTACGACACGATCGGAGCCGTGGTCGTCGTGGTGGGCGCGGCGGTGCTCGGTGTCGTCGTGCTGGGCGCGGTTGGCGGAGTCGACGACGAGGGGATGGTTGCGGTGGTTGGGATGGTTGCGGTGGTCGCAGTCGTTGCGGTGGTTGCGGTGGTTGCGGTGGTTGCGGTGGTTGCGGTGGTCGCGGTGGTCGCGGTCGTTGCGATCTTCTTCGCGCTCACGGTGGCACCACTGGCCTGGGCCGCGAGTCCGGTGAACACGCCGGTACCGGCGAGGGCGCTCGCGAGGGTCCACTGGGTGATGCTTCGTATCCGGCGCAGGCCGGCGTCACGGTCATGCCTGGTGCGGAGCCGTCGGGGAGGGGTGCTCATGACCTGCATCCTCGGCCCGGGCTGTGTGAGGGTCCTGGCGATGAGGTAAGGCCGAGATTCGGAGTGAGTAAGGATTGGTTCAATGCTGATGCCGATGCGGTTCGGTCCGGGGATCGAGCGAGGGGAGATCACGCTCACCTTCCGGCGCTGGAAGCGCCTACAGGTCGTGGTCGGAAACACGTATCGCACAGGCGTGGGGCGGCTCGTGGTCGAATCGGTCGACGTCGTGGATCCCGGGTCGATCACCGGGACCGACGCGAAACGGGCCGGATTCGGGTCGCCCGCCGATCTCGTGCGCGAATTCCGCGGTGCCGCCGATCTGCCGACCTATCGCATCTGTTTCCGGCTCGCTTCCGACCCCGATCCGCGATCGCGGCTGGCATCGAGCGCGGCACTCACCGCCGACGAGGTCGCACACCTCACGCGCCGCCTGGACCGACTCGACCGGGCCAGCGGTTACGGCTGCTGGACCATGGCGACGCTGCGCGCGATCGAGGCCCGACCCGGTGTGCGCGCGGCGGACCTCGCGGCGTCGTTCGGCAGAGAGAAGGCGCCGTTCAAGCTCGACGTCCGGAAGCTGAAGAACCTCGGTCTCACCCTGAGTCTGGAGGTCGGTTACCGACTCTCGCCGCGCGGTGCGGCGTATCTCGAGAGTCAGGCGTCGTAGACAAGGATCTCGCCGCTGTAACACGCGACCCAGACCCGGTGATGCACCGGTTCGTACGCGATCCCGATCGGGTGATCGGGCACTGGGAACGAATGAACGATGCTCAGGTCGGACGCCTTCAGCACCGAGACGGTGTTCGACCCGTAGTTCACGACGTACAGCGCCTGGCCGTCGGAAGAGATGGCCATGCTGCGGGGCTGCGTCCCGGTCTGGGTGCGGACGACCACCTGGCCGCTCGCGGTGTCGACGGACACGACCCGGTTGTCGCCGTTCAGGGTGACGAACAGCCGGCTGCCGTCCTTCGAGAGCACGAGGTGGCGGGGTGAGTTCCCGACGCCGCGGAAGTAGGAGAGCGCGAACGTGCGCAGGTCGATGCGCGCCACGTCGAACGACCCCATGACCGCGACGTACGCGACGTGCCTGGCGCCGTCGACCGCGATGCCGCGCGGGTACGCGCCGAGGTGGATGCGTTTCACCTCGTGGAGTGTGTTGTAGTCGAGGACGCTCAGGTCGTAGCTGCACCAGTTACTCACGAGCACGTACTTGTCGTCGGGAGTGACGGCCACGTACTTCGGCACCATGCCGACCTGACCGACCTTGTCGATGACGAGTGTCTTCAGGTTCACGCGGTAGACGTAGCTCGGGCTCAGACCCCCGGGCCCGCCGCAGTTGTCGGAGCCCTCGGGCCCGAAGTTCGCGCCGTACATCGAGTAGTTGCTCGCGAACATGTACTTGTGCGCGGCGTCGACGGCCGCCTCGACCGGCGCGCCCCGAGACGTGCCCGGGTGCCCGGAGATCCCGAAGTGCGTGAGGTCGACGCCGTCGGGAATCGTCTTCACGAGGGCGCCCGTCGCGGCGTCGTAGACCGTCATCGTGTGCTGGTACATCATGTTCTGCGCGAACACGAGGCCCGTGTCCGTAGCGTCGACCGACTTGGGAGAGATGCGGCCGGTGATGGTGGTGACGTGTGTGAGCGTGAAGTCGTCGGCCGGGTTGTGGGGAGTCGTGGTCGACGTGGTGGTCGTCGCGGTGGTGGTGGTGGTGGTGGGCACCCGGACCGTCGTCGGTGTCGCGTGAACCGAAGTGGCCGGTCGTACGTCGACGAGCGACTGGTCGGCGGTTCCGCTCGACGAGTCGTGACGGGAGATGACGACGACGAGCGCGACGACGAGCGCGACGGCGAGCGCGACCGCTGCGCCGATCCGGGTCCGATGCACGCCCGCAGAGTATTGCGGGCGGCTGACGGATTGACGCGTCGGTCCCGCAGCGCGCGATGCTGGCGATTCCCGAGGGGCGAGGAGCACCGAGAATGGATGTCCGATCGATCGTCGACGTCGAGCCCGAGGTCGAGCACAACGGGACGGTGCCCGTCTGGTATCTGGTGCACCCTCGGGAGATGAAAGCCATCACCGACGGCGGCAGCCTCGAGCTGGTCAACGAGTTCGAGGTCGCGAACGGTGGGCGCGTCTACCCGCACGCCCACCCGACCCACGAGTTCTATTTCGTGATGTCGGGGCGAGGTGTCATGACGATCGACGGCGAGGACCGCGACGTTTCGCCCGGCGATCTCGTCTACATCCCGCCGGACCTGATCCACAGCCTGCGCCCGACCGGTGGCGGTGCGATCCACTGCTTCTGCTTCGCAGTCGCGGTCAAGGACGCACCCGAGATCGACTACACCTCACACTGAACGGAGAGTTAGCTTTCGTCGGGGCACGGCGTGCCCGCCAACGACTGGGTGAGGGTCGCCTCTCCCAACGGGAGGTTGCGCAGCACCGTCCAGCCGTCGTCGGTTGCGGCCGCGCAGCCGCCCGGATGCACTGCCCAGTGGCTCGTGGCGCGCACCCGCACCACGATCGCACCGGTGCCCGTGACATCGAGGGTGACACGATCGGGCGAGATCGCCTGGAGGGTGGCGGGGCCGTCGACGAGGCCGCCGAAGTCGTTGACGCTCCAGACTCGCCAGTGCGCGTCGTGCCAGACCTGGTGCAGGTACGGCAGGCCGCTCGTGATGAGCGCCCGCTCCGCGAGTGACGAGTCGTCGAGGCGGGCGTCGGGCAGCGCGACGAACTTGACCCCGTTGGAGTGCAGCCACACGTGGTAACTGCCGACGGTGAGCGGCTGCGAGTAGAAGATCGGGTTGTACGCGATGTCGAGTTGGCGTTCCCAACCCCGCGCGAGCGCGGCATGCGGAGCGACGTACGCCGCCTCCCAGTGCCGGTACGTGGAAGGGATCTCGACGCGGCCGATCGTTGCGTTGTGTTCGCCCAGGAAGCTCACGAGCGGCGCGTAGTACGACGCGCGCGTCGACGGGTCGGTGTGCGCGAACGCGATGCCGTCGACGGCGGGCACCCATTGCCAGATGAGCAACGGGATCGCGAGCACCGCGAGCACGAGGCGACGGCGGGGAAGGAGCACGCACGCCAGCAACGGTCCGGCGACATATTGGCCGAGCCGGCTCACATTGCCACCGAGTGCGGACGGGACCAGGTACGAGCCGATGGCGACGAGCGCGAAGCACGCCGCTCCGATGCGCGCCGTCGGGTAGCGGCGCAAGGCGACCGCGAGGACCGCGCAGAGAGAGAGATCCCAGATCAGTGCCCAGGGTTCATAGGGCTCGGACCCCGCGGTGGGGAACAGCAGCGCGATGATCGCGACGGGTGCGAGCGCGCCCGCGAGTACGAGCAGGGCGTGAGTGCGTTGTGGCCGAACGGTTGCGGCCCACGCGAACACGATGATCGCGAGGAAGCCTCCGGCGAGCGGGCTCGCGAGCGCGCACAGCATCGCCGCGACCACCGCGACGACGACCCTGCGGTGTTGGAGGGCGTAGATCGCGCCGAGCCCGAGCGCGACGCCGAACGCGTACGTGGTGCGGCCGACGATGAGGTTGATCACCGTACCGAGCGCGAACCACAGGCCGCCGAGCCACGCGACCGAACCGAACGAGAACCGCAGGATCCGCTCGAACAGGAATGCCGACGCGATCCCGCTCACCGCGCCGAGCGCGAGCGGCCCGATCGGCGCGCTGATGGCGGGCGCGATGACGCTGTACCCGAGGAGCGCGTGCCCTCCGAACCATTGACTGTTCCAGAGGAGGAAGCCGTCCTTGCGGAACAGCTCGGCGCGGAACACCTGGGCCGGGAGGTCGGAGCCACGCCAACCCAATGTGATCGCGAGGAGAGCGAGCACAGCGGCGACACCGACGACCGCGGTCATGGTGGGCCAGTCGTCGAACCACCGCGGTCGCGACCGAGGCGTGGAGACGACGAACGCGCTGTTCACGGTCGGTGACCGGCCGCGACGTACGGGTTGAAGTATCGGCTACTCACTCGCGGGCACATTCCCGCCGACGGTAGTCCCTGCGTCCGCACAAATACCGAGAGGGGCCTGCCGGCAGAGAACTAGCGTCGACGTCCATGGGGATGCCGGTTGTAGCTGCGCGCGCGCTCACGAAGCGGTTCGGCTCCTTCGTCGCGGTCGACGGCATCGAGTTCGAGATCGCTCCCGGTGAGGCCTTCGGCTTCTTGGGTCCGAACGGCGCCGGCAAGACCTCAACGATGCGGATGATCGGGTGTGTCTCCCCGCGTACGAGCGGGACGCTGCAGGTGCTCGGGCTCGACCCGGCCGAACGCGGGCCCGAGATCCGGGCCCGGATCGGCGTCGTCCCCCAGGAGGACAATCTCGATACCGAGCTGACGGTGTGGGACAACCTCATGATCTACGGCCGATATTTCGACCTCCCCCGCGCCGAGATCAGGGAGCGGGCGGCCGAACTGCTCGAATTCGTGCAGTTGAGCGACCGCCGCGACTCCAAGGTCGACCCGCTCTCGGGCGGGATGAAACGCCGGCTCACCATCGCTCGCTCGCTGATCAACCGGCCCGAGGCCCTGCTCCTCGACGAGCCGACCACCGGCCTCGACCCGCAGGCCCGTCATCTCCTCTGGGACCGGTTGTACCAGCTGAAGCGCACGGGCGTGACGCTCGTGCTCACCACGCATTACATGGACGAGGCCGAGCAGTTGTGCGACCGGCTCGTGATCATGGACAACGCCAAGATCGTCGCCGAGGGCGCCCCCCGGAAGCTCATCGCCGACAGCGTCACCCGCGAAGTCGTCGAGGTGCGCCTCCCCCTCGACGCCGACACCGCGTTCGAAGCGGGCCGGCTCAAGCAGTTCGGCGATCGCATCGAGCCGCTCGCCGATCGGGTGATCGTCTATACCGACGACGGCGACGCCACGATGCACGCGGCGAGCGAAGAAGGCTTCGATCCCGAGTCCATGTTCGTGCGGCGCGCGAGCCTCGAGGACGTGTTCCTGATCCTCACCGGCCGTACGCTCGAGGACTGAGCGCGGCGTGTCGACTCCGCCCGTCATGCGTGTCGTCGAGCGCGAAGCACTTGTGTACGCGCGCTTGTGGCGCGGGCTCGCGTTTTCGACATTCGTGCAGCCCGCGTTGTATCTCGCCGCCATGGGGCTCGGTCTGGGTGGCCTCGTCAAAGCCCACTCCGGATCCGTCGACGGTCTGAGCTACCTCGACTTCATTGCTCCCGGGCTTCTCTGCGCGAGCGCGACGCAGCTCGCGGCGGGCGAGTCGCTGTGGCCGGTGCTCGGTGGGGCGAAGTGGATGCGCCAGTTCCACGGTGTCGTCGCGACGCCGATCGGACCGGGTGAGCTGTACGGCGGCTTCGTCCTGTGGACCGCGATCCGGTCGATGCTCGGTGCGATCGCCTTTCTCGCCGTCGCCGCGATCCTCGGCGCGGTGCCGTCGGCGTGGGGCATCCTCGCGATCCCGGCCGCAGGACTCTGCGCGGCCGCGTTCTGTGCCGTGCTCGCGGCGTATTCGATCCGGCTCGACTCGGATCTCTCGTTCCCGATGATCATGCGGCTCGGGATCCTCCCGCTCTTCTTGTTCTCGGGCACGTTCTTCCCGATCAACGAGCTGCCGGGCGGCCTGCGGCCGTTCGCGGCGCTCTCACCGCTCTGGCACGGGGTGGAGCTCGCGCGTGCGGCCACCACCGGACAGTTCCACGCGGGCGCGATCGCCGCGCACATCGCGGTGCTCGTCGGCTGCGTCACGGTCGGCGCGTACTTCGGGGTTCGCAACTTCGCGTGGCGGTTGAGCTCGTGAGCGCGCCGGTGCGTACCGCGCCTCGACCCGTGCTCGCGCTCCCGTTCTTCAGCTGGCGGCGCCGGCCGTGGCGGCTGGTCGAACGCAACGTCCTCGCGTACCGGCGCATCTGGTACATCTTCTTGAGCGGGTTCCTGGAACCGCTGCTCTTCCTCTTGTCGATCGGCGTCGGCGTCGGCGCACTCGTCGGCGACCTGAACGTCGGCGGCCATCTCGTGCCCTACCGCTCGTTCGTCGCTCCCGGGCTGCTCGCGATCGCCGCGATGACCGGATCGCTGCTCGACACCACGTTCAACTTCTTCGTGAAGATGAAGTACTCGCACACCTACGACGCGGTGCTTGCCTCGCCGCTCTCGCCGCGCGATGTCGCGATCGGCGAGATCACGTGGGCACTCATCCGGGGCGCGACGTATTCGGGTGCGTTCCTCTTGACGATGCTCGCGTTCGGTGACCTGCGGTCGGCGTGGTCGATCGTCGCGCTCCCGGGCGCCGTGTTGATCGGGTTCGGCTTCGCAGGCGTCGGACTCGCCGCGACCACCTACATGCGTTCGTTCGTCGACTTCGACTATGTGAACATGGCGATGATCCCGCTCTTCTTGTTCTCGGCGACGTTCTTCCCGCTCTCGCGCTACCCGGCGGGTCTCCAGGCGGTCATCCGGTTCACGCCCCTCTACCAGGGCGTGGTGCTCGAACGCTCGCTCGTGCTCGGTGACCTGCACTGGACGCTGCTGGTCCAGGCCGCGTATCTCATTGCGATGGGCCTGCTGGGTCTGCGGGTCGCGTCGAGACGGATCGGACTGCTCCTACAGCCGTAATCGCGTCTACCTTTGCCGTCGTGATCCGTCGCTTGTTCAAGAATCTCGGAGTGCTCGACCCGGCTGGTGCTCCCGCCGAATCCGCGCAGCTCGAACGCGACGGATACGTGCACCTGCGCGGTGTGGTGTCCGCGGCGGAGGTCGCGCAGCTGCGAAACGAGGTCGACGCCGTGTTCGCGACCATCCCGCCCGAACGGCTGCGCGACGACAAGGAAGAGTTCCGCTACGAGATGTACAACCGCGGTGCCGCGTGTCAGGCGGTACTCACGAACGCGGCTGTCCTGCGCGTGATCGAACCACTGCTGGGAGACGACTGCCACGTGATCGCGAACACCGCGTGGCGCAATCCTCCCGGGTTCGCCGGCGGACCGTGGCACTGCGACGCGGGCCCGCACGTTCCTCGCGTCGAAGGCATCCCGTGGGACGACCGCATCCCGTACCCGGTGTTCGCCGTCGCCGCGCACATCTACCTCCAGGACTGCACCCTCGCCGACGGGCCCACCGCGGTCGTGCCCGGCAGCCATCGCTCCGGACGGCTCGCGCCGTTCGACCGGATGACCGACGATGACCTCAGCTACGACGGTCGCCCGCCGGCCCGGTTCGAGACCGAAGCCGGCGACGTCGTGCTGTTCGTCTCGGACGCGTGGCACCGTGGGTTTCCGGCGCGGCCGGGTGGGAAGGGGCGCGACTTCTTGCAGGTGCACTACGCCCGGCGCGACATCGCGCAACGTGTGCGGCCGACGGTCGACGCCAACCAGGTGTCGACCGAGGCCGCCGCCCGGGCGACGACCGAGCGCGAGCGCACGGTGATCGGACTGCACGACCCGTTCTTCTACGACGCCTGACGAGCGCTGCGCCGTTCCGATATCCGGCGGGCGGTCAGGGAACGATCTGCGGGTAGTAGTTCTCGGCGCCGATCTTCTTGAGGTCCTCGAACCAGCTGCTCTCGTACTTGTCGGTGTGACCCTGGCGGAACGGATCTTCGAACTGCCACGCCTGACGCTTGTACGTCCAGTTCGCGGGATACAGGCGGTGGGCCTCACGCCAGTGGGGGATCGCGCCGTCGTGGTCGCCGGCGTGGTGCAGGTACTGACCGAGCTCGAACTCGGCCGCGGCGGTGGCCTCGGCGTCGGTGCGGGGCTCCGCGCGCCGCACCACCTCGTCGGGGGCGAGCGCGTAACGGCTGTCGCTCCCGTTGGTGATCCAGTCGTCGACCATCTCGACGTAGATCTCCGGGTCACTCTTGATCTTGCGCGCCTCCACGAGCATCTCGGCGATGTCGGGCGGTACCGTCGACACGTCGACTGTGCGGAACGATTCGTTGGCGGGATTCCGACCGGGGTGCGCGGGTTCGGCCGGGCGCACGATCATGCCCTCTTCGTCGATCCACACGCCGTTGGGCACATTTACGAAACCGAACAGCTCGTCGGAGACGTGAGCTGAGTCGATCAACGACGGGTGTTCGGGTTTCGCCTTTTCGATGAAGGGCTTGGCTTCGCCGGCCTCGACGTCGAGCGCGACGGTGACCACCTCGACGCCGTGCGCCTTCCAGCGGTCGCGCAGGTTCTGCCAGAGCGGGAGATCGAAGCGGCAACCGCACCACGACGCCCACGACACGAGCACGACCTTCTTGCCCCGAAGGCTCGAGAGCGTGAACGGGTTGCCGTCCGCGTCGGGAAGCTCGAGCTCCGGCGCGACCGCAGTCGTCAGGACCTTGCCGGTGACGGCCGTCTCCGGTCCGAGGGCCCAGACTCCTGCGGCCTGGTCCGCGACCAGGGGCATGCCGAGGCGTCGGGCCAGGACCGCCACGTCGAGGCGACGGTCGGCGCCGCGGACCTCGGACGGCAGCGCGACGCAGACTTCGGCCTTGCACGCGCCCTCGGCTTTGATCGCCCAGCCGGTGCGGTGTGCGAAATCGTGCTCGTCGACACTCAGATCGTGCAAGATCACGTTGCGCACGTTAGACGGACACCGAGGGCTCGGCCCGACTTGGTGGAGCACCGATCGCGCGATGAACGACGCTATGAACCACGACGAGGTTCTGTCGTGGCATACGGAGTTGGAGTTCAACGCGCCGTGTCGTCGGCGCGTGCGCACGAGTTGCTCGCGTACCTCACGCTCACGGTGCCGTCGTCGCGTTACGTATCCGCGTCTCGGACGCCGTCAACCGCGTCGATGAACTGAAGAACACGATGGTTGAAGAGATCTGACTTCTCGACCGGGAGCATGTGTCCCCCCTCGGGGACGACCTCGACCTCCACGTCGGCGACGAGGTGTCGAAGCCGTTCTGCGGCTCGCGCCGAGTTCGTGAGCGGGCTGTGCGATCCGAAGAGGACGAGCGTGGGAATACGAATCGAACTCAGCTGGGCATCGGTGAGTCGCCGTGGTGGCGGCTGCTTCCCGCGGAATGTCCGAAGTCCGGCGACGGAAAGGTCCAACAGCGGTTGCGTAGGAACCGAGCCGTTATTGAGCAGTCGGAGCATGCGGATCAGCGCTCGATCAGATTTGCCAACTGTCGCGAGGATCGCGTCGGGCGCGATCTGGATCATCAGTTTGGCTCTCGGTCTCAGAATGGCTCCCGGCGGATCGACCGAAGTGACGCTCGCGATCCGATCGGGCACACGGACCGCTTGATTCAGCGCGACCCAACCGCCGTAGGACAGACCGACCAGATGAACTCGACGTGCTCCGAGTTCGCGAAGGAGCTCGTCGAGCCAACTTGCGAGTTCGCTCGCATCACGAATGGGTGTCGTCTGTTTGCTTCGTCCGACGTCGCCGATCGTGTCGATGGCCAACACCGGATGATGTGCGCCCAACGCGGCGACATTGCCAAACCACGATGCAGCCGAGACTGCTATTGCAGGCAAGAGGACGATGGGAACGCCGGTCGACCCACCGCAAGACAGCACATGGGTGGGGCCGTACCGAGTGTCGACGTCGAGTTGTTCGGGTGCGGTGGGCCACGACCCGAGCGCGCGGTCGTAGGCGGCCAGAAACCGGCTCTCGGCGGCCGGACTACGAAACCGACCTATTCGGCGCCCCTCGCTCGGCTTCCCGGCCATGGGTCTCCGCTCTCACTGCCTCGACGCCGCCCTACGACGCAGCGCACCTTGCTCGTCGGACTCAGGTTACGGGCCCCCTCGCTGCGAGCGGCGGAGAACAGACGGTCGAGATGACAACGGGAATCACGGAATCTCCGGCAGCCCTCTCGAACCCGGCGAACCCACGCGAATCGTCGCCCACAACCCAGAGTTGACCGCATTCCCGCCACGGACCGTGACATCGGGCTTAGGCCCGAGGCCACGGCTGCCGACAACGGATCCCGTGGGCAGTTCCCGACGACGCCCCACAACACGCCACATCGAGACGCGGGGCGAAGGATCGCTGGTGAAACGCAAGCTGACGATCAGGACGAAGTTGGCAGCGACGTTGGCGGTGCCGCTGGTCGCGCTCGCGAGCTTCGCGGCGCTGCAGGTGCGCGACGCGTACAACCGCGCCGACCAGGTCAAGCTGCAGGCCGGCCTCGCGACATCGGCCACCGGGCCCGCGGGTGCGCTCACGGCACTCGAGAACGAACGTGACTACGAGGCGCTGCGGGCCATCGGCGAGCAGAACCTCGTCGCACCGAAGGACGCGAAGTTCTCGGCGCAGGTCACTGCGAGTACCGACATCGCGCTCGGCAAGTTCCGGTCGCTGCTCACCAACATCGGCGGCGGCGTCGCCGGCAATTACCGCTCGACGCTGACCCAGGTGAGCACCGGCCTCGTGTCACTGCGTCAGCTGGCCGAGGACGACGCGACGAAGGTCGCCTCGTCGGCGAACGCGAGGCAAGCGGCGAAGATCTTCGACCGTTACACGAGCTTGATCAGGCAGCTGCTCGACGCCGATCAGCGTTCGGGCGCCACGATCGACGACTCGCAGCTGCGCAGCGGTGCTGAATTGCTCAACGCACTTGCTCGCCAGAGCGAGACCGAATCGGGGCTCGGAATCACCGTCGGGCTCGCGGCGATCACCAAGGACCAGGTCGCGTTCGTCAACGCGCAGCAGCAGGCCGACCGCCAGGCCCAGGGTGACGCGGACCTGCGGGTGCGCGCCGACGGACCGTTCGAGCGGGCCATCGTCGGTGCCCTCGATGCGTCGGCTCGCAAGAAGGCCGTCGCCGAGCTCCAGCTGGCCGCGCACAACCCGCTCAAGGCGAACCTGGTGACGCTGCTCAAGCTCCGCCCGGACTCGATCAACCTCCTTCGGGTCGCGCAGACGAACACCGCGTCGGTCGTCACCGTGCGGGCACGCAACCTGAAGTCGGCCGCGCAGAACGACCAGGGTGACTGGCTCGCCATCACCATCGGTTCGGTCATGCTCGCGATCGCCCTGCTCTGGCTGACGAACCGCTGGATCACCCGCCCGCTTCGGGCGCTGGCCGACCAGGCCGCGGAGATGGCGGGCACCCGCTTGCCCCGGGCGGTGCAGGAGATCCTCGAGACGCCGGTCAAGGACAGTGTGGTCCAGCCCGAGGTCGAGCCCGTACGGGTGAAGGCCGGCGGCGAGGTGCACGACGTCGAGGTCGCACTCAACAAGGTGCAGGACAGCGCGGTGTCGCTTGCGGTCGAACAGGCGACCTTGCGGCGCAACGTCGCGGATGCGTACGTCAACCTCGGGCGTCGCAACCAGAACCTGCTCTCGCGTCAACTCGAGTTCATCACCCAGTTGGAGAACGACGAGTCGGACCCCGAGACGCTCGAGCACTTGTTCCGGCTCGACCACCTCGCAACCCGCATGCGCCGCAACGCGGAGTCGCTGCTCGTGCTCGCAGGCCTGGCCCCGCCCCGTACGTGGAGCGCGGCCGTGGCGATGGGTGACGTGGTGCGAGGTGCGCTCGGCGAGGTCGAGGGCTACCGACGCGTGCGGCTCCGTCACGTCGACGACGCGCGGGTGGACGGTTCGGCCGCCGCCGACGTCAGTCACGTGATCGCGGAGCTCGTCGAAAACGCCCTGTCGTTCTCACCGCCCGACGCCGACGTCGAGGTGTACGGGCGTCGTGACGAGCACGGGTACGTCATCACGATCGTCGACTACGGCATCGGCATGCACGACGAAGAGCTCGACCGTGCGAACGCGCTGATCTCGTCTGCGAGCGCGCTGACGCTTGCGCCGTCCCGCTTTCTCGGGCACTACGTGGTGGCCCAGCTCGCCGCGCGTCACGGTCTCGCCGTGCATCTCGCGGCGTCGCCCGCGGGCGGCCTCACCGCGATGATCGCGCTGCCCGCGGAACTGATCGGGATGAAAGCCGAACCCGCGGTGCAAGCGCCCGACAACGCGGCCGCGTTGTTCGAGACGATGCCCGACCCGAGCGAGCGCCCACCGCTGGCGCTGCCCCGTCGGGGATCACCTTCGGACGCGGTTCCCGCCCCTCCGGATCTCGACGTCCACGTTCCGGAGGCCCAGGCTCTCGCCGCGCCGATCTCGTTCCGGGATGCCTCCAGCGCTCCGGTGGACCTGCAACTCCCGGATCCTCGGCCCGACGGGTCGCTCGCCGCGCCGGCCGAGCGCGGCGTCGAGGGCTTCGCCGGTGTCGACTGGCAACACGAGTTCGACGCCGTCGACGCGGAAGTCGACGAGATCGTGAGCGGGCCCGAATCCGAACCTGCCCCCGAACCCGAACCCGAACCGATGCCGGCGCCCGAGCCGGTCGAAGCGGCGCCACCCGCACCGGCGGCGCGACCCCGCCTCGGTCTCGGTTCGTTCGCCGACCTGCGCGGCGCGGTGCGGCCCGCCGCCACCCCGGCCGCCGCGCCCGCCGAGGCCGACCCGGCTCCCGCGCCTGTCGCCGCCGCCGCCGTCCCGGCCCCGGTCGTCGCCGATCCCGACCGGCCCGCGGTCCTCGCACCCGATCGCCGGGCTTCGTTCGCCGAGGTCGCCGAGGCCGTCGACAGCGCGACCGCCCGCGTCACGGAGCCGGCGTCGCCGTTCTCCGAGGACCTCATCCCGCAGCGGCTGCCCAAGCGCGGCCGGCGCGCCTCCAAGCTGGAGACGCCATGGGTTCGTCAGCGCCCGGCGGAGAGCATGACCGCCGTGCCGGCGGCACCCGCGGGTCCCGTCCCTCGCGCGACACCACCTGACGCAGCGATGCCCGCGACCAACGGCAACGGCGCCGCGGGTCCGGCCCCGCTGCCGTCTCGCAACGGTTCCGAAGCGCCGGGGGCACAGGCTCACGGCGCCGACACTCAGATCGCTCCCGCACCGAGCACTCACGTGAACGGTGCGAGCGTTCCGGAACCCGGCCCCGCGGCGGCCGCCTCGGCCGGTGGCGGTGAACGGTTCGCGTTCTTCGCCGCCTTCCGCGCCGCGGCCGAACAGGCCCGTGAGGAAGCCGGTATCGAAGATGGGAGAGGGCATTGACGGTGCAATCTGACGGACTGAGCGCCGCGAGCGCCAGCGCCGAGGTTCGCAACTTCAACTGGTTGCTGTCGAGCTTCGTCGACGCGACTCCCGGCGTGACCGACGCGGTTGCCGTGTCGTCCGACGGTCTTCTCATGGCGATGTCGAGCTCGCTCGAGCGCGCGGGCGCGGAGCAACTGTCCGCGATCATCGCGGGCATGACGAGCCTCGCAGAGAGCACCGCGCGGTGCTTCGCGCTCGGAGGCCTCGAGCAGGTGATCATCGCGATGGAGGAGGGGTACCTCTTCGTGTCGTCGGTGTCCGACGGCAGCTCGCTCGGCGTGGTCGCCGATCGGCGCTGCGATGTCGGTTCGGTGGGCTACCAGATGACCTTGCTCGTCGAGCGGGTCGGGGTTGCCCTCAGCCCCGCACTCGTCGCCGAGCTCAAGGAGAGCGTCCTCCAGTGAAAGGCGCACGATGACCGACGAGCTCCCGCCGCGACCGACGGCTCATGACTTCGTCCGACCGTTCGTCATCACGGGCGGACGCACGCGCGCGACCGATTCGTCGCTCCGTATGGAGACGATGGTGCAGACGGTCGGCCGACCGCGTGACGACCTGAGCTTCGAGAAGGCGCGCATCGTGGATTACTCCTACGAGCCGATCTCGATCGCGGAGATCGCGGCCGAGCTCGGTGTACCCCTCGGCGTGGCCATGGTGCTCGTCGGCGATCTCGTCGACGAAGGCTGCCTCGAGACCACCTACAGCGACCCGGTCGAGATCGAGCTCTCGGCCCTCACGAGGATGATCGAACGTGTCCGGGCCCTTTGAATCGTCCGGCGGCGCCGGAACCGCGTCCGCGCCGCGAGCGCGCAAGGTCACGTCGGTCAAGCTCGTGGTGGCCGGCGGCTTCGGGGTGGGGAAGACGACCTTCGTCTCCGCGGTCTCCGAGATACCTCCGCTGACCACCGAAGCGGCGATGACGACGGAGTCCGAGGGTGTCGACGACGCAACGCTCGTCAACAAGAAGGTGACGACGACCGTGGCGATGGACTTCGGGCGCATCACCGTCGACGAGTCGCTCGTCATGTACCTGTTCGGTACGCCCGGCCAGGAGCGGTTCGCGTTCATGTGGGACGACCTGTGCGACGGCGCGCTCGGCGCGGTGGTGCTCGCCGACACCCGTCGTCTCGCCGACAGCTTCGTGGCGCTCGACTACTTCGAAGCGCGTAACACGCCGTTCGTCGTCGGGGTCAACCACTTCGTCGGGTCGTACCACTACCCGGTTCCCGAAGTGCGCGAAGCGCTCGGCGTCGGCGACGCGATCCCGGTCGTCGACTGCGATGCGCGCAGCCGTGAGTCGGTGAAGGTCGCACTGATCACGCTGCTGCAGCACGTCTACGAGATCCGCCGCGCCGCTGTCACTCGCTGACGCGCGCAGACGTCAGCCGGTGCGTTCGACGCGCTCGAGGTGTTGGAGCTCGATCATCAGCGGCAGGATGAAGCCGATGTACGCGCTGGTGAGCGTGTAGTCGTGGGTCGGGCCGTGTGTGGTTCGCTCGTGGACGTCGACGACGCGCACGCGGTCGTCGTGCTCGCCGACGGCCTTGGCCCGATCGACGATCGCGTGGAGATCGGCGAGCGTCCCGACCTGCAGACCGAAGTGGTCGAGTGGCGGAGCGGTCAGCGGCGGGTCGGCCGGGAGGAGATAGACGAACTGTCCGAACGCACCCGTGTAGAGGATCAGCGGATTGCCGGCCTCGCCGGTGTTGTCGCCCTCTGTCCACCCGAACACGTTGCCGTAGAACCCGAGCACGTCGGCCCGGCCGCGTTCGTCGAGCACCGCGGGATCCATGGTGATCGCGACATGGTTGAAGGTGGGCCGACCATTCACTGCGAGACCGGCGTTCCGAATACCGTCGGGGTGACCATGACCTTGCCCGGAAGCTCGCCCGCGGCAAGGCGGTGCATCGTCGGCAGCACCTGGTCGAGCGTGACGTCGAATGGTTCGATCAGCAGGTCGAGGGGCAGCGCGCCCGACGCGAGCAGTTCGAGCGCGGGCTCGAAGCCGGCCGCGTCGTAGTTGTACGAGCCGATGATCGTCTGCTCCATCACGATCACCCGATTGTGGTTGACGCGCGGTGGGGGACTGCCCGTGCCGACGAAGACGAAGGTTCCCGCGTAGTCGAGCTGATCGAGCGCCGACTCCGCGGCGGAGCCGTGGCCCGAGCACTCGAACACGACGGTAAAGGGAGATTCGACCGGGCGGCCCATCGGCGCGCGCGGCAAATCGTCGGGAGTCACGACCGCGGTCGCACCGACCGCCACGCGCGCTCTCTCCGGGCCGGCGCGGGTTCGGAGACGACGATGTCGTGGACGCCCCGGCTCCGGAGCA
The DNA here is from genome assembly GCA_963761055.1 of uncultured Actinomycetes bacterium. Lineage (GTDB taxonomy): Bacteria > Actinomycetota > Acidimicrobiia > IMCC26256 > PALSA-610 > PALSA-610. The sequence goes on from CAVXFO010000004.1 coordinate 411,670, forward strand.
CGGCGGTCGTGAGGAGGCCGACCGGACCGCCGCCGGTCACGAGCACCCGGTCGTCGGCGCCGGCGTCGGCGAGGTTCACGGTGTGGATCGCGATGGCGGTCGGTTCGGTGAGCGCGGCGGCGCGCGTCGAGAGCGTCTCGGGCACCCGGACGAGCCTCGCCGCGGGCACGAGCTTGTAGCGGCAGAATGCACCGCGGGAGAAGTCGAGCAGGTCGGGGGGTTCGCGGCGCAGGCACACGGCGGGCCGACCCCGCAGGCACGCCCGGCACTCCCCGCAGCCGGGCGTCGGGTCGAGCACCACCCGGGCGCCGAGCTCCCAGCCGTCGACTCCGGAACCGAGCGCGGCGATCGTGCCCGCCCACTCGTGACCGAGCACGGAGCCCGGGCGCGCGAACCGTTCGAGCACGAGATGGAGATCCGTGCCGCAGATCCCGCAATGGGAGACCTCGACGAGTGCGTCGCCGGGGCCGAGATCGGGAACGGGGAGGTGCTGAACCTCGATGTCGCCGTCGCCCACGTAGACGGCGGCGGGCATCAACTGTGAGTCGCCGGCGATCACCCGGGGAGCTTGTCAGATCCAGCGCTTGCGCCGGAAATACCAGAGCTGCAGCGCGGTGGTCACGACGATGAGCGCCCACGAGAATCCGTACCCCTGCGCCCAACTCAGCTCCGGGATGTGCCTGAAGTTCTGCCCGTACATCCCGACGATGAAGGTGGGGAGCAACAGCACCGACGCGACGACCGTGAGCCGCTTCATCACCTCGTTCTGATCGTTGGCGATCTCGGCCTGGTGGTAGTCGCGGACACCGGCGAGGAGATCGCGCGACAGGTCGAGCCCGTCGGTCGCGCGCAGCAGCTTGTCGTACACGTCGGCGAAGCGAAGCTCGATGTCACGCGGGAACAGCGACGCGTCGCCGTCGATCTCGACGCGGTCGTCGAGCACGGCCCGGGCCGCGTCACGCGTCGGTGCAAGCACGCGGCGAACATGGAGGATGTCGTGACGGATGCTCGAGATGCGCTCGCGGATCTCGGTCGACTCCCACTCGCGAACGTGGTCCTCGAGGTCGTCGATGCTGTCGTCGAAGCCGTCGATCATCGTGAGGAAACGCTCCGCGATCTCGTCGATGACCACGTGGAGGCAGAGACCGGGCGGGGAGCCGTTGCGCAGCGCCGTGTCGCGGGCGTCGTCGAGCTCGCAGGCGATGTGACCCGGCGGCGTCTTGCGGATGGTGATCAGCACCTGCAGGTTGGCCACGAGCACCACTTCTTGGAACACGACCTCGCCATCGCTGCGCACCGACGGGAACGCGAGCACGCCGAACACGTAGTCGCCCTGGGCCTCCAGCCGGGGCCGCGGTTCCTCCGTGGCCGGCGCGAGGATGCGCGCCATCGCGGTCTCGTGGATCCCCGGCGGGAGCACCGACTGCAAGGTCTTCTCGTCGGCATCGCAGAGATCGATCCAGTGTGGTTCGCCCATGGCCGGGAACGCTACGTGGCGCGACAGCCGCCGCGGTCGACGCCTTCGACACTCCATCCCGCGCCGCCCGCGAGCCGTCGCAGCCGCACCCCACCGACGCGTGCGCGTGTCAGGGCGGCGATCATGGCCGCCTCGTTCGTGTGGCGGGCGGTCGTGTAGGTGTCGAAGAACAGGATCTGGTCGACGTGGCGTTCGCAGAGTGCGCCCGCGTACGCAGTCGCGTCGTCGAAGCTCTGGATCGCCATGCTCTCGGGAAACATCTCGGAATCCAGACGACCACCGGCTTGCAACACGAGATACAGACCCAGCTTGCCGTCGCCGCCGCGCAGGACCCGGTAGGTCGCGCCGCGTACGAAGGTAGGGCTGCGGATGTAGGCGTCGAGCGTGGTGGTGTCGGTCCCGTAGTGCACGAGCGCGCTCCACTGCTGACCGACGTTCAGGGGGATCTCGAAGCCGAGATTCGCGATCAGCGCCAGGCCGACGCCCAGCGGTGCGAGCGCCGCGTCGTCCGGTGCGCTGCAACAGCACACAGATCACCGGCAGGCCGACGATGAGGATGCGCGGTCCCAACGTGATGAAGAAGTTCGAGATCTCGACGCCGGTCGCGGTCTGTCGGGTCGTGGGCGATGCCAGCACGAGCCAGACCGCGGGCAGTGCGATCACGCACGACACCGCGTACCAGCGCACGAGCGCGCGCCGGTCGGGCTCGAAGATCAGCCAGTACGCGACGAGCAGCACCCCGATGGGCAGGACGATGGCCGCGTGGTTGGCTTGGCCGAGGCCGACGAGAATCGCCGCTCCGCCCCGATGCCCGTACCGCCACGCGGCGACGCCGAAGAGCAGCAACATCGCGCCCCAGAGGAACGACTGCTGACCGAAGAGCAGCCCTTCGAGGATCGCGGAGTTGGCGAGGACCGCCGCGGCCCACCAGCCCCGGCGGAGCTCGGGAAAGGCGGTGAACGTTGCCGCGATACAGCCGACCGCGCCGACCGCGGTCCAGAGTGTGACGATCCAGTTGCCGAACAGCGGCCAGAGGAGGGCGGCGGTCGTCCAGTTCACGAAGCCGTACGGGTACGCGTACGCCTCGCCGTGGGCGAGAACGGGCATGCGCCACGGCAGCCGGCCGTGATGCCAGAGGTCGCGTGCGGCGTACCAGACGTGGACGTAGTTGTTCACGCTGTCGGACGACAACACGATCGAGTGCGCGAGGTAGAAAACGAGCACGACGATCCAACCCACGCCGAGGAGCACGAGTACCGGACGTGCCCGCACGCGCGTCAGCGTTGCGAGTCGGCGCAGGACTGGTACGCGGGTCCGCCGACGAGCGTGTCGAGGCGTACCGGATCGAGCTGCCGGGCACGGAGGCCGTCGAGGATGAGGGGCAGCGCGGCGATCACCGCGGCGCGGTGAGCGGCTGTACCGTCGATCCCGGCGTGTAGGTCGATGATCGAGCCGCCCTTCACCGACGCCAGCACCTTCGCGGCTATCGCCTTCGGGTCGTTCTTGCTCTTTTTGCTCACCGAGACATCCCACATCGCCATGCGCATGTCGTGCGACTTCACGACGCGGGCCATCAACGGCGTGCGCTGGCCGTTGGGCGGGCGGAACCAGACCGGGCAGGTCCCGATCTCGCGGGCGAACGCCTGCTGAGTGCGTTCGAGCTCGGGATAGCTCGGGTCGAGCCAGCGCCAGTCGTCGTGGTGGTACGAGTGGTTGCCGACCAACTGCCCGTCGGCGACCAGCGCGCGTACCACCTGTGGTGACTGGTCGAGCGTCTTGCCCACGACGAAGAACGAGGCCTTCACTCCGGCGCGGTCGAGGATCCTCATGATCGCCGGCGTGTCGCTCGGATCGGGACCGTCGTCGAAGGTGATCGCGACCTCGCTCGACGCCCGCGACCCGTGCACGACGCCACCACCGAACCAGGTGGCGGTGGCCGTGGTGGCACCGAAGTAGCCCGTGAGACCGCTGACTGCGACGACGAGCGTGCTGCCGAGCGCCAGCGTGCGGGCCCGGTGGGTGCGCGGCAGACCGAAGCGCCCGAAACGGGAGACGACCGCGGCGACGAACACCGAGCCAACGGCCACGGCGAGCACGGCATTGCGCGACACGGCTGCGCCGACGACGACGAGGGCGATGATCGCCGGGAGGATCACGGACGGGCGGGGCCGGCGGACGACGGGTGCGGCCAGCGCGGCGCCGACCCCGAAGACGCCCGAGAGCACGATCGCGCTCCACGGGTCGGGTCGCTGTGGGACGAGCCACGCCGCGACGAGGGCGACGAACGAGCCGAGCAGCGCGAGCGACGGGCGGGGCACCGAGCGCCGCAACAGCGCGCCGAGACCGAACGCAGCCAGCGTCGCCAGCGTCAGCGTGAAGGCGGTGTTCGTCGAACGTTGGTACGTGAGCGCGATCAGCACGCCGAGCACGCCGGCGATCGAGAGATGCGCGATCGCATCGGTCCGGAATGCCTCACGCGCGTGGTCGCGGCGCCACACGCGCCGCGGCCGCGACGGGGATGACCGCGAGGTCGATCACGGCGTCGCGCAGACGCGTGCGCGACCGGGCCACGGGCACGGGGACGACATGGTCGTTGCGCACCCGGTAGCCGAGCTGGCACAGCACGACGGCCACCTCGACCGTCTCGCTGTACTGGTACCCCGAGTAGAACTCGAGCGCGTGCGCGAGCGCGCCGAGTCGGAAGATCCGGTACCCCGACTCGACATCGTGGAGCGGGGCGCCGGCCCAGCTGCTCGCCCACTTCGACAAGACCCAGTTGCCGGTGCGCTTGAACGGCCCGTGGTACGAGAGGTCGCGCCGGCGCGATGTTGGCGTCGAGCTCCTCGGTACAGGTCATCTCGACGAGCTCGTTGAGCACCTGGAGGTCGTGCTGCCCGTCGGCGTCGACCGTGAACACGAGGTCGTTCGCATCGAGCTCACCGCGCGCCAGCCGCTCCCGCAGCTCGGTCAGGGCGGTGACGTACGCCTCCGACATCCCACGGTTCACGTCGTGCACGAGGAGGTGGCACTTCGGGCGGCCCCGTGCGAGGAAGCCTTCGATTTCGGCGCGGGTGTTGTCGGTCGAGCCGTCGTCGACCACCACGAGCTCGTCGACGAGCTGGTAGAGCTCTTCGAGCACGGTCGCCACCATCGGCTCTTCGTTGTACGCGGGAACCACGGCGATCCGGCACGGCACGGGCGCGACGGGACTCGCCGTGGATGCGCTCATGATCCTGCTTGCTGTTCCCGGTACCAGGCGAGCGTCTTGCGTAGACCCTCCGCGAACGTGTGCTGCGGAATCCATCCGAGCTCGTCGCGGGCCCGCTCGCTCTGCACGATGCGGGCGCGGTAGTCGCCGGGCCGCGAAGGTCCGAAGGTCACCTCGACGTTGCCGACGAGATCGCGCACCGTTTCCGCCAAGTCGCGGATCGACGTGGTCTCCGACGACTCGAGGTTGTAGGTGCGGTCCTTGGCGGCGGGCGCGAGCGCGAGCACGTGGGCGGCCGCGAGGTCTTCGACGTAGACGAAGCGCCGTTCCTGGGAGCCGTCACCGTCGATCCGCAGCGCCTCGCCGCGCATGGCGCGCAGCAGGAACGCGGCGACGACGAGATCACTGCGCATACGCGGCCCGAACGGGATGCCGTAGCGGAGCACCGTGTACGGACGGCCGAAGAGGGTCGCGTAGTCGCGACAGAACATCTCGGCCGCGATCTTCTCCGACACGTACAGGTGGCGATCGGTCTCGAGATCGAACGGTGTGGTCTCGTCGACGACGTCGCCGTGCGTCGCCGCGTAGACCCAGACCGTGCTCGAGACGATGACCCGGCCTGCGTCGGCGCGCCGGGCCGCTTCCAAGACGCGGGCGACGCCCAGGGTGTTGAGCGCCACGCTCTCGGCAGGATCGGCGACGATGTCGTTCACGTCGGCCATTGCTGCGAGGTGGAACACCGCCTGCGCGTTCTTGACCGCGTCGGTGACGGAGTCCTGGTCGAGCATGTCGACGTCGGCCCACTCCGCGTTCGGCTGGAGCGGCGGTTTCGGGTCGATGACGCGTACCTCGTAGCCCGCGCCGAGCAGCGCGTCGACGACATGGGAGCCCACGAAGCCGGAGCCGCCCGTGATCGCAATCAATCCCTTGCTCATGAAAGGCCCATCTCCGTGAGTGCGGTGCCGAGGGACTCGATGACGTAGTCGGCGTCGCTCTCGCTGAGCGACGGGTACAACGGCAGACAGATGTGGCGGTCGCCGATGAACTCGGCTCCCGGCAACGCGCGGTCGGCGAACGCTTCGAACACGGGCTGTCGGTGCAGCGGTGTGTCGTAGACCTCGCCCGAGAGCCCGACGTCGAACTTCTCGCGCATGATCTGCTTGAGCGGAGCGCGGTCGATGCCGTCGGGCAGGAACGCGATGTACTTGTAGTAGTTGCAGTGCGCGTCGGCGGGAATGTGGAGCGCCCGCAGGCCGAGATCGTCGATCGCGGCGTCGTACCGCTTGGCGATGGCCTGTCGGGCCGCGATGAACTCGTCGAGCCGGCCGAGCTGCGACAGCACGATCGCGGCGTGGGGCTCGCTCATGCGCCAGTTCGCGCCGAGGCGCGTGTGGAAGTTGGCGAGGAACGATCCCTTGCCCTGGTCGCGGTACGTGTGCGCGGCTTCGACGATCGCCTCGTCGTTCGTGACGATGATCCCACCCTCGCCGCCGGCGATGACCTTGGTCGGGTAGAACGAGAACGCGCCGGCAACGCCGAATGTTCCCGCGCTGCGTCCGCCGAGCGCGCTGCCGTGGGCGTGGGCGGCATCCTCGACGAGGTGGACACCGCGCTCCCGGCACAGCTGCTCGAGGGCGGGCAGCGCGGGGCTGATCAGGCCGCCGATGTGCACCGCGACGACGGCCGCGGTTGCAGTGGTGAGTCGCGATTCGACGTCGGCGAGATCGAACGCCATCGTCGCGGGATCGCAGTCGACGAACACCACCCGCGCGCCCGCGTGGACCGCGGCCGCGGCCGTGGCGAAGAAGGTGTTCGCGGGGACGATGACCTCCCGGCCCTCCACGTCGAGCGACCGCAGGATGATCTCGAGGGCGCTCGTCCCCGAGCTCACCGCGACCGCGTGCTCGGTCGAGTGGCGCTTGGCGAAGGCGGCCTCGAGCTCGCGGCCGATCGGTCCGAGCGTCAGCTGGCCGCTCGTCAGTGACGCATCGATGCGGGCGAGGATCTCGGCGCGGTCTTCCGGTGGGAAGGAAACCCGAGCAGGGGGCACGCGCATAGGCGGCTGAATCTAGCGAAGGAAGGCGTCGCCAGGTTGATTCATACGTGCACTTCTCGGGCCTCTTACCTGGGCTTGACCTCGGTCTTCCCCGGCTCCGGCCTACGTTCGACGCATGCACGTCGTGCTCATCGGTCTGATGGCGTCGGGCAAGACCACGCTCGGTCGGCCCCTGGCCGGGCGCATCGACCGCCCCTTCGTCGACAACGACGAGCAACTCGAGGCGCGAACCGGTCGGACCGCTCGGGAGATCGCGGCCGAGTGCGGCGCGGAGGCGCTCCACCGCCGAGAAGCGGAGGCTCTGGTCGACGCGCTCGCGAGCCCGACGCCGTCGGTCGTGGCCGCGGCGGCCGCCGCGCCGCTCCAACCCGTCGCCGCGGCGGCGATGCGGGTGCACGTCGTGGTGTACCTGCGGGCCCGGCCGGAGGTGCTCGCGTCCCGGCTCTCGAGAGTTCCGGTCCTCGACGACCATCGTCCCTTCGTCGACTCGGACGCGCGGTCGGTCCTAGACGCCCAGTTCGCCGAGCGAGACGACGCTTACGCGGCTCTCGCGACCATGACCGTCGACGTGAGTCGGGGCGAACGGGATGCGGTGCTCGACGAGATCGTCAACGGGGTCAGGCGGGTGCTCGCACCATGATCGTCTCGAACGCGGCACGTGTCTCGAAGCCCAACGCCTCGTAGACGCGGATGGCGGAGTGGTTCTCCGCGAGCACGTGCAGCACCGGTGTCTCCCCGCGCGCCTCGATCTGGTCCGCGACCGCGCGCACGAGGCGGGTCGCCAAGCCGTGTTTGCGGGCTGTGGGATCGGTGCATACGGCGCTCAGTTCGGTGTAGCCCGTCAGGTGCAGACGCTCGCCGGTCATGGCGACGAGCGGGCCGGTCCGCCCGGCGCCGCGGTAGCCGAGATAGGTGCCCAGCTCGACGGTGCGGGTCCGGAACGGGCCGGGCTTCGTCCGGTCGACGAGCGCGAGCATCTCGTCGATATCGGCGCCGCCGAGGTGGAGCAGTTCGCCGGACTCGTCGGGCTCGCCGAGCGCCGTCGTGGCGACCATCTGCAACGAATCCATGCGGACCGTGATCTCCCAGCCCGCGGGAGGGGTGACCGCGGACGGGCGGAACAAGACCGCGACCCCACCCGGTCCTGCGAGGTCGGCCAGCGCGGCCCAGGCGGCGGCGTCGGGAGCGTCCGGGAGTGCGGCGAACACCGCGACATCCGTCTGGTAGCGCCGGGCGGGGCCGGAACCCTCCGCGAATCGTGCGTGCGGGCCGGTCAACGAGTGCCAAACGGGGTTGTCGAGGGGCTCCATGTAGGAGATGGTGTCATGGTGACGCTCGCCGACCTCGCGATTTCCGACCACGTGGCGCGCATCGACGTCGACGGGTTCACGATCGTGGAGCGCGCCGTCGAGCCCGATCTCGTGGTGGCCCTGCGCGAAACGATCCGGCGCCTCGAGCGCGACCTGAACATCGAGCCGAAGGGAACGGCAGCCGAAGGGCACGCGACCCGGCGCATGTACAACCTGCTCGCCAAGGATCCTGTGTTCCAGGCGATGCCGTTGCACGACAGCGTGCTGCCGATCGTGGAACGCGTGCTCGACCGCGGGTGCCTGTTGTCGGGCATGACCGCAATCGACATCGGCCCGGGCGAGCACGAGCAGCCGATGCATGGCGACGACATCGTGATGTCGCGGCATCTGCAGCGCCCGCACGCGGCGATGATGCTGACGAGCATGTGGGCGCTCGACGACTTCACGACCGAGAACGGCGGGACGCGGTTCGTCGCGGGCTCTCACGTGTTCGCCGGGACGCCCGACGAGCCGGGCGTGCTCGCCGGCCTCGAAGCGCGCGGTGTCGAGGTGCGCACGCTGGCGATGCCGGCCGGTTCGGTGATGATCTTCCACGGGTCGCTCTGGCACGGCGGCGGAGCGAACACGACGAGCGGCGAATGGCGTTGCGGTGTGAACGTCCAGTACTGCCCTGGCTTCGTGCGCCAGCAGCAGAACCCGTACCTCGGCATCACGCCCGCCGTGGCCGCGAGCTTCCCCGACCGGCTGCTGGAGCTGCTCGGCTACCGCCTCTACAAGGGGATCATGGGCCACGTCGACGGCAAGAGCCCGGGCGAGGTGGTATTCGGCGCGCGGATGGCCGAGACCGCGTACCGCGACAGCGAGCAGCGCGGCACCCGGCCGATGACGGGCGACCTCGGCTAGATGGTGACCGGGGCGCAGTCGGATCCGCCGCCGGGTGCGGGGCGGTGACGTACCGCCCGCTCCGGCGTAATCATCAGTGTCGACCCGTCGACCGCCGCGGTGCCGTCGACGATGAGTGAGTAGTCGTCGGCGCTCGTGGGCGGCCAGAGGAGCGAGACCTTCGGGCGCGACATCGCGTTCGCGCAGCTGCGCCGGCCCGCGTCGAGCGTGATCGTCGTCTCGCCGATGTAGGGCGTGATCGCGACCGCGTGCGCGCTGTCGTCGTCGGAGACGGTGAGGAGGTATGCGAACGGTGTCTGTTGGGCGGCGATCTCCCGCAGATCGCTCAACTCGACCTTGATGCTCATCGATTCGCCTTCCTGGAGAATTCCCGGGGGGCGTAGTAGCCCGGTTGGGTGTCGGGCCGCCCCCGCTTGGATGTGTATCGCCATTGCGCGGAGATACGCCCCCGCACCGCGTGACGGGTCTTGGGAACGCCGTGGAGCCAGTCGGCCTGGAACCGACCACCGAACACCATGAGATCGCCACCGGCCGGCGAAAGATCACGGGCCGTCGACCGGTCGCGCGTGTTCCGGCGCTGCACGAGGAACGGCCGCTGCGCGCCGAGGGTCAGGATGGCGACGACGGTGTCTTCGAGCCAGCGCATCTCGCGGTCGCGGTGCATGGCCACGCTGTCGCGCGAGTCGCGGTAGTACGCGAAACCGAATCCGTCGAAGCGAACCTTGTACTTCGCGGCGATCGCGAGTTGGGCGTCGGCGAGCACCGGGTGGCCGGGATTGACGAGTGAGCCGCCCGCGCCGAGACGGGGCTCTTCGATCCAGCGTTCGTAGCGCCAGACGCGGCCTTGGCGGAACGGGACGTCGGCGACGAGATGGTCGTAGACCTCGTTCGAGTCGGTGAGCCAGCCGCGGGCGATGTCGACCCAGGAGTGCTCGTCGAGCTGCAGCCGCTCGAACGCGGTGCTTGCATCGATCGTGGGTGTGCCGGCCATCACGCCGAAGCGTACCGAGGGACTCCCGGAATCACCTCGGCGAACCTTCGGGTCAGGCGATCGCGGCGTAGCAAGCGTTGATCAGGTCGTAGCTGCGCCCGTCGCCGGCGAGACCCATGTCCATGCGGTTCATCACGTAGCCGAACGACATCTCGGCGTCGGGGTCGGCCCAGCCGACCGATCCGCCCGCACCGAAGTGGCCGAACGAACGCGGGCCGCCCAGTTCGATGAGGCTCGACCGCAACATGAATCCCAGGCCGAACTGGATGTCCATGTCGAGCAATACGGTGTTCGGGCCGGTGGTCAGTTGGGTCGTCGCGACCTGCAGCTGCGATTCGGTCAGCAACCGCACACCGTCGACGGCGCCGATGCATGCGGCGTACATACGCGCGAGGGACCGAGCGTCGCCGATGCCGCCCGCGGCGGGGATCTCGGCCACGTGGAGCGCGCGCGAGTTCCAGACGTCGGGATCGGAGAGCGACCCGCCGGGCGCGAACAGGGCCTTGCCGAGCATGGTGTCGGGGCCCATGACGTCGTTGATGAGCTTGCGGACCTCCGGGTCGGCGTTGAGCGCGGGATCGACCAGTCCGCCGACGAGCGGCACGACTCGCGCCTCTTCCGATTCCGGGAGCCCTATCCAGAAGTCGAGACCGAGCGGCGCGGCGATCTCGTCGTGGAAGTAGGTGCCGACACTCTTCCCGGAGACGCGGCGGACCACCTCGCCGACCAACCAGCCGTAGGTCGTCGCGTGGTAGCCGTGCTGCGAACCGGGCTCGTAGTGCGGGACCTGCTGCGCGAGCGCGTCGACGACCGGGTCCCACGACAGCGCCTCGTCGAGCGTCATATCGCGGTCGACCCACGCCAGACCCGCCTGGTGTGAGAGTAGAAACTTCACCGGGAGGTCGCGCTTGCCGCCCGCCGCGAACTCGGGCCAGTACTTCGCGACCGGAGCGTCGACGTCGAGTGCACCCTCTTGCGCGAGCTTGTTGGCGCAGATCGCGGTGGCTCCCTTCGTCGTCGAGAACACGAGCGCGAGCGTGCGCTCGTCCCAGGGACGGTCGGTGGCGATGTCGGCGGTGCCGCCCCACAGATCGACCACCTTCTCGCCGCGGTGGTACACGCTGAACGCCGCGCCGATCTCGAGTCCCTTGGCGAAGTTCGCGTCGAACGCGTCTCGCACACGCTCGAAGCGGGGCGTGGTGGTGCCGTTGCTCTTGGTCCCGTCGGTCACAGCCATGGGCACGGGTCTAGCAAAAGCCTCGGTCGGTCGGCCACCACATCTGTAGATCCGGCACCGGCCGTTCGCACGCTCCGCACCGCGTCCTCGCGTTCCCCTCACAATCCGGGGCGATCCTCCACGTGACGGATTCACCGATCTCAGGAGGACGGCATGAACATGAAGAAGTTGGCAGTAGCGGGTCTCATGAGCGCCGCGCTCGTCGGGGCGAGCGCGACCAGCGCGTTCGCGTCGACGGGCACCACGAGCGCGAGCCCGAAGGCCGCGGCGTGCTCGTCCGCGGATCCCAGCGGTGCGTGGCCCGCCGTGGTCAACGGCGTGCCCGCGCACGACCCGGGAGTACGCGTGTGGGCCGACGCCGCAGGTTGGCACGTGCGCGTGCGACACGACACGCTTCACGACCGGGTGTTCACCGGTGAGATCGTGACGACCGGCACGTTGATCGACGTGCACCCGGTGCGCCTCGAGAAGAACGACTACCTGAAGGCCGGCCCCGGCGGGCACAAGCTGTACTTCCGGTTCAACAATTACGGCGGTGTCGACGGATTCGACTTCGCGACGCACTGCGCGCCGTGGCTCGCGTTCGGATTCCGGACTGACGGGCACCTGGTGCCGGTATCCCGGATCTCGGTGGGCGCAACTGCGTTCCACCCCAAGCACGACCCCTTCGTCATCCGGCACCGGGCCTCGTAGCAGGCGTCGCACCAGGGATGGGGGTGGATCTCGGTGACGGGATCCACCCCCACCCGCCCCTACACTGTGAGGTCCCCCCGAATTTGGAGTCCTCATGAGCGCGCGCGACGACCTGCGCAACGTGGCGATCATCGCCCACGTCGACCACGGCAAGACCACCCTCGTCGACGCGCTTCTCTGGCAGTCCGGAGCGTTCCGCGCCAACCAGGACATCAACGAGCGGGTGATGGACTCGAACGACCTCGAGCGCGAGAAGGGCATCACGATCCTCGCGAAGAACACCGCGGTGAAGTACGGCGACGTGACCCTCAACATCGTCGACACTCCCGGCCACGCCGACTTCGGCGGTGAGGTCGAGCGCGCGCTCGCCATGGTCGACGGTGTGCTCCTCCTCGTCGACGCGAGCGAAGGCCCGCTCCCGCAGACCCGTTTCGTGCTCCGCAAGACTCTCGAGGCGCACCTTCCGGTGATCCTCGTTGTCAACAAGGTCGACCGGCCCGACGCCCGGATCGCCGAGGTCGTCGACGAGGTCTACGAACTGTTCATCGACCTCGGCGCCGACGAGCACCAGATCGAGTTCCCGATCGTCTACGCGAATCGCGCGGGTCGGTTGGGCGTCGCTCGACCCCGACGTCGAGGGCAGCGATCTCAAGCCGCTGTGCGAGCTGATCCTCGAGCGCATCCCCGCGCCCGAGTACGACGAAGGGGTTCCGTTCCAGGCCATCGTCACGAACCTCGACGCGTCGCCGTACCTCGGTCGCCTCGCGCTGTGCCGAGTACGCAACGGACAGGTGCGCAAGGGCCAGCAGGTCGCGTGGTGCCGCATCGACGGCACGATCGAACGGGCCAAGATCGTCGAGCTGTTCCTCACCGACGCGCTCGACCGCGTCCCCGCCGAAGGCGCCGGCCCCGGCGACATCATCGCGGTCGCCGGCATCCCCGACATCACGATCGGCGAGACCCTCGCCGACATCGACGATCCCCGGCCGCTGCCGCCGCTGATCATCGACGAGCCGAGCCTCTCGATGACCGTCGGCATCAACACGTCCGTGCTCGCGGGCCAGGACGGCAAGAAGCTCACCGCGCGCCAGGTCGAGAATCGGCTGCAACAAGAGCTCGTCGGCAACGTCTCGTTGCGCGTGCTCCCGACCGAGCGTCCCGACGCGTGGGAGGTGCAGGGACGCGGCGAGTTGCAACTCGCGGTGCTCGTCGAGACCATGCGCCGCGAAGGCTTCGAGCTCACGGTCGGCAAGCCGCAGGTCGTGATCCGCGAGGTCGACGGCAAGAGACACGAGCCGGTCGAGTTGCTCACGGTCGACGTTCCCGAGGACTACCTCGGTGTCGTCACGCAACTCCTCGCACTCCGCAAGGGCCGCATGGAGCAGATGGTCAACCACGGCACCGGCTGGGTCCGACTCGACTTCCGCGTGCCTGCTCGCGGGCTCATCGGGTTCCGCACCGAGTTCATGACCGAGACGCGCGGGACGGGCATGCTGCACCACGTCTTCGACGGTTGGGCGCCGTGGTTCGGTGAACTGCGCACCCGCCCGACGGGGAGCCTCGTTGCCGACCGCCGGGGCATGACCACCGCGTACGCGCTGATGAACCTGCAAGAGCGCGGTGCCATGCTCATCGGTCCGGGCGTCGAGGTCTACGAAGGCATGATCGTGGGCGAGAACGCGCGCGCGGACGAGATGGACGTCAACCCCACCAAGGAAAAGCAGCTCACGAACCACCGTGCCTCGGGTTCGGACGATCTCGTCCGGCTGGTGCCGCCGCGGGCGATGTCGCTCGAACAGGCGCTGGAGTTCATCACCGACGACGAGTGCGTCGAGGTGACGCCGAAGAACGTGCGGTTGCGCAAGGTGTCGCTGTCACAGAACGACCGGGGCCGGGCGCGCAACTCGCTCAAGCCGCCGCGGCACTGACATTCGGCGCGACGCCGATGCAGGAACTGGCTATCGCTTCGAGGGATCGAGCAGGCGTCGTGCGGTCCCGCCGAGGAACAACGCCATTGCCTCGTCGTCGAGGGGGAGCTCCTTGGCTTCGGCCAAAGAGCGACGCATAGGGAACCACGGCTCGTCGCTGCCCCAGAGCACTCGACCGCGGTACGTCTTGGTGTTCATGAACGAAACCAGGTTCGGGTCCATGTATCGGGGCACGTACGCGGTGCACGAGAGGTAGAAGTTCGACCACTTGCGCACGTAGTTCATGAGCAGCTCCTCGTACGGGTGGCCCATGTCCGCGACGATGACCGTGAGGTCGGGGAAGTCGATGAGCACGTCTTCGAGCAGCTCGGGGTGTTGCACGCGTGAACGCACGCGCGGTCCGGGGATGCCGGCGTTGATCGCGACGGGGATCCCGAGCTCCTCGCACACCTGGTAGATCGGGTAGTGCCGGGCGTCGTTCGTCGGCACCTGCGATGCGAGCGGCATGACCCGCACCATCGAGAACGCCGGGTGCTGCGCGAGCTCGCGCAGGCGCCTCACCTGCCGGCTGGGCCGGGAGGGGTCGCCGACCCCGCCCGCCACCAGGAACCGGCCCGGATGCGCGTCGCAGATGTCGAGCAGCTTGTCCGTGTTGCGGTCGAAGCCGCCGGTGAAGACCCCCGTCGCGACCCCGAGCTCGTCCATGGTCCCGAGCAGCGTGTCGACGCCCGTCGGGCCCTCGTTACTCCCGAGGTAGCCGGGAATGTTCTCGTACCCCTCCTGCGTCACGAACTCCTGCGCGGAGCGTTCGGTGACGACGTTGACCCAGATGTCGAAGATGTCCATGGCGGGCCGACGCTAGCCAAGCCGAACGTTTGGGGTCGAGTATCGGGCGTAGGGGCTACGGTTTCGCGCATGCGCGCAGCCCTGCTCGAAGCGTCCGAAAAGCCGCTCACGATCGTCGACGACATCGACATCGAAGATCCCCGCACTGGCGAGGTACGCGTGCGGGTGTCGCATTGCGGCGTGTGCCATTCGGACCTTTCGCTCGTGAACGGCACGTTCCCGTTCGTCTCGGCGACGGTGCTCGGCCACGAGGCGGCGGGCGTCGTCGACGCGGTCGGTCCCGGTGTCACTTCGGTCGCGCCCGGCGACAAGGTCGTGCTCACCCCGATTCCCGTGTGCAACGCGTGTTACTGGTGTGCCGCGGTGAGTACGGCTGTTGCGTCAACGCGGTGTCGATCAGCTCGGGAACGCTCGTCGACGGGAGCACACCGCTCTCGCGCCAGGGTGTGCCCGTGCTGCGCGGTGTCGGTCTCGGCGGTTTCGCCGAATACGTGATCACCACCGAGACGGGAGCGATCAAGGTCGATCCCGACACGCCGCTCGACATCGCGTGCGTGATCGGGTGCGCGGTGCAGACGGGCGTCGGCGCGGTACTCAACACGGCACGCGTCCCCGAGGGCGCGACGGTGCTGGTGGCGGGCGCGGGTGGTATCGGGGTGTCGATCGTGCAGGGCGCGGTGGTGGCCGGCGCGACCCGGATCATCGTCTCCGATCCGGTCGCCGAGCGGCGGGAGATGGCGAAGCGTTTCGGCGCCACCGACGTCGTCGACCCGATCGCCGACAATGTCGTCGGTGTCGTGCAGCAACTCACGAGCGGGATCGGGGTCGACTACGCCTTCGACGCGGTCGGCGCCGGACCGGTGATTGAGTCGTGCATCTGGGCCACGCGGAACGGCGGCACCACTGTGATGGTCGGCGCCGGTGGGATCGACCAGACGGTCACGCTCGCGCCGCCCGTGATGTTCACGATGACGGAACGCAAGCTCATGGGCTGCCTCCTCGGGAGTTGCAACGGCCGCCGCGACATCCCCCTCCTGCTCGCCCTCTGGCGAGCCGGGCGCATCGATCTGGAAGGGATGATCACGGCTCGCCGCCCGCTCGACGAGATCAACGAGGCCTTCGCCGACATGACGGCCGGCGTCGGCCTGCGCACCGTCTTGACGGTGTAGGCGCCGTCCCATGGAAGATCGGCTCGTGGAAGTCTCGCTCCCGCCGCAACTCGAGCGGTTCGTCCGCGCCCAGGTGCGCAACGGCACCTACACCGACGAGCAAGAGGTCGTGCGCGACGCTCTGCGCCAGATGCGAGCACTCGTCAAAGCGGCGGAGGACCCGACAGTGTCGGGTCTCGTGCGCGACGCGGTAAGCATCGCCGACCAAGCTCAGCGCGAGGTCGCGCACGTCTTGCAGATCGCCGACCGCGAGACGACGGTGCTCGGGGAGGTCGTCGGGCACGCCACTTCGCTCGCGAACGTCGCGTTCGACGTGGTGCGCAAGGTCCCCGGTGCGCCGCGAGCTCGATCGGATCGTGCGCGGCCCGATCGAGTTGCTGACGAGCACCGCCGAGCAGGGCGAGGTCCAGGCCAAGGCGATCCGCCAAAACCTGGAGGCGACCGCGAAGGCGCTCGGTTTGCTGACGTCGGTGCTGGAACGGGTCAACAGCGCGAGCCGCGCGGTGAACAGCGTGATACTGCCCGACTCGGATTCATGACTGCACGCGAGTTGAGTGCGGCCGACGCGGCCGCGCTGGTACGTCCGGTCGACACTCTCGCCGTACCACTCGGTCCCGGAGCGCCGACGGGTTTCCTGCACGCGCTCGGCGGCCGGGACGACTGGGAACGACTCGAAGTCTTCGGTGCCCTTCTCCTCGACTTCTACGCGGTGTTCACCAAACCGGGCGTCGAGTTGCGGAGCGGTTTCTTCGGCCCGGCCGAACGAGTGCTCCGCGATACCGGCGCGAATGTCCACTACATCCCCGCCGACTTTCGCCGCTTCGTGACGATCGCGGAGGAGTTCGCGCCGCGGGTCATGACCACGATCGCGGCCCCGCCCGACGGGCGCGGGTTCATGAGCCTCTCGCTCCATGCGGGGGCGACTGTCGGAGAGCTGCGCCGCGCGTCGAACGATCCCGACCGGCTGGTGATCGTCGAGGTGAATCCCAGCTTCCCTCGCACGATCGGGATCCCGCCCCAGTTCCCGCACGCTCTGCACGTCGACGAGGTCGACGTGATCGTGCACGACGACCGGGCGCCGTACGTGCTCGCCGACGATCCGCCCGGCCCCGTCGCCCGGGCGATCGCCGAGTACGCGAGCGGGTTCATCGCCGACGGGTGCACCTTGCAGACGGGGATCGGCGCGGTGCCGTCTTCGATCGTCGGGCTGCTGGCGGAAGGCGCGGGCGGTGAATACGGCGTCCACTCCGAGATGTTCACGACCGGGCTGATGCGCTTGCACCAGGCTGGCAAGGTCACGAACTCGCACAAGGGCGAGTTCCACGGCTTCTCGGTGTCGACGTTCGCGCTCGGGACTCCCGAGCTGTACGCCTGGCTCGACGGGAACCACGATGTTCGCTTCCTGCCCGTCGACGTCGTGAACGCACCCCACGTGATCGCGCGCAACCACCACATGGTCTCGATCAACGGTGCGCTGGCGGTCGACCTGTACGGGCAGGTCGTGGCCGACCGTCTCGGCGGCACGCAGTTCTCCGGCATCGGTGGGCACGAGGACTTCGTCGAGCAGTCCGGTCTCGAGTTGAGCGATCGGTCGCTCATCTGCCTGCCGTCGACCGCGATGGTTACCGGCACTCGGGTGTCGCGGATCGCGTCGACGCTGACGCCGGGGACCACCGTGACCACACCGCGCCACCAGATCGATCTCGTGATCACCGAGCACGGCGTGGCCGAGCTGCGCGGACGGACGGTGCGCGAGCGCGCCCTCGCCCTCGTCGAGATCGCGCATCCCGACTTCCGAGACGAGCTGCGGGCGGCAGCCGCGCAGATCACGTCATGACGGGAAGTTCCACGCACGAGATCTGGATCGTCCGCCACGGCGCCACGGAGTGGAGCACGTCGGGACGCCACACGAGCCGCACCGACGTGGACCTCACCGACGACGGCCGGGTGGCCGCGCGTGCGCTGGCGCCGGTGCTCGCGGGCCATCGTTTTGCCCTCGTCCTGACCAGCCCGAAGGTCCGGGCCCGCGACACCGCGGCCGAGGCCGGATTCGCCGACGCCGTGGTCGACCACGATTTGCACGAGTGGGACTACGGCGAGCTCGAGGGGATCACGACGTCAGCGATCCGGGCCCGGGGCGGGCCCTTCGCCGACTGGACGATCTGGCGGGGTCCGGTGCCGGGCGGCGAGAGCATCGACCAGGTCGAGGCCCGGGCCCGGCGCGTGCTCGAGCGGGTCGCGGGCGCCGGGGGCGACGTGCTGTGCTTCGGTCACGGTCACGCGTCGCGGGTCCTCGTGGCGGTCGCGCTCGACCTCGATCCGCACGCGGGCGCGCGCTTCGTCCTCGACCCGGCGACGATCAGTACCGTCGGTTCCGAACACGGCGAACGCGCCCTGCTCGCATGGAATGCGCGAGTCTGAGCCGTGGTCTCGATCCATCCCGTCTCGGATCTCCCGTCGCTGCTCGCGCTCGAGAAGGTGAAGCCCGACGCCTACCTCGGGGGCGGTCCGCCCCTTGGGTGGGGCCGGTTGTACGGCGGTCAGGTCGTCGCCCAAGCGCTGCGCGCCGCGAGCCTGACCGTCGACCCGCCGCACCGGCCGCAGTCGTTGCACGCCTACTTCGTGCGCGCGGGCGACGAGAACCAACCCGTGCTCTACGAGGTCGAACGCGTGCGTGACAGCCGGTCGTTCGCGACCCGCCAGGTCGTCGCGTACCAGGCGGGCGGCGCGATCTTGAACCTGATCGCGAGCTTCCACGCGCCCGAAGGGGGAGAGGAGATCGAGGCTGTCGTCGCGCCCGAAGACGTGCCCCGGCCCGAGACCCTTCCCGACGAGCCGACGAACCTGATGTTCGAGCGCCACAGCGTCATGCGCCGTGCCGATCCCGAGCCGTACGAGCTCGCGTGGATGCGGGCGCGCGGCGAGCTCGGCGACGACCCCGCGCTGCACGTGTGCGCGTTCGCGTACCTCTCCGACGAGTTCCCGCTCGGCGCCGCGCTCGGTGCGCACCCGGTCATCCCGGTGTGGGAACACGTGTTCACCGCGAGCCTCGACCACGCGATCTGGTTCCACCGGCCCTTCCCGGCCGATGAGTGGCTGCTGTTCGAGTTGCGGGGCGGCGGCGTTGCCGACGCTCGGGGGCTCGGGACGGCCCGCGTCTTCGACTCCGACGGCTGGCACGTGGCGACCGTCGCCCAGGAGGCGCTGGCCCGCGATCGTCGGCGAGCCTGACCCGTCGGCGGCGCGGACGAGCGAAACCCGGGCCGTGGGAGCCGTGTTCTGACGTGCTGGTCTGATCGCACGCAGCGCGCGCAAAAACAGTTCAGCTTGATCAAGAAAACGCGGACTGTGGTCGAAATAACAGTTGGCATGCGTGGGTCAGGTGTTCACTGGCCGGCGGACGCCGTCTCCGAGACGGCGAACCGCACGGGGGGATCGCGATTGCTCTTGGACGAGCTTCTCGCCGAACGGGAGCGCGCCCAGGTGCCCCCGACGGCGCCGCCGGCGCTGAGCGTCGACCCGGTCGCAGTGCCGCAGTCGGCCGACACCAGCCGCCGGGCCGTGCGCCAGCGGCTGGCCGAGCTCGAGAACGCGGCTCGGCGCAACTACCGGTCGGCCGAGGAGGCCCGCCGGGTCCTGGCCGACGAACACCAGCGTCTCGAGCAGGAGCACAACGCGCGGACGCAGGCTCAGCACGACGCGGCCGCGCTGCGGCGCGAGGTCGAACGGCTGAGTCAGGAGGAGGCCAAGCGCGGCGCCCGGGAGCGGAGCCAGGCCGAGCGTGCCGCCCGAGCCGAGATCGCCGACGAGTTGAAGCGGTTCCACGAAGAGCACGACCGCGTCGTGCACGAGGTGAGCGTGTTGCGGAGCTCGCTGTCGGAGCACGACGGCCTGCTCGACGAGTACGTCAACCGGTTGCGCGAAGAGCAGGAGCTGCGGGCCGAGCTTCACGCCGAGCTCGACCGGGCCGAGGCAGCCCGATCTTTGGCCGAGCGCAGCTTGTTGCGCGCCACCGACAACGCTCGGCACGGCGCCGAAGACGAGGTGATCCGGCTCGCCACGGCGGAGCAGCAGCTCGCCGACGCCTGCTCCGACCGCGACCGACTCGCGAACCAGCTCGCGGAGCTGACTGCCGGCGACGGTCCGCTCGGCCGTATGACCGCGCAGCTCGACGCGCGCGGCGACCAGATCGGCCGGCTGGAGGTGCGGATCGCCGACCTCGGTGCCCGCATCAACGCGTCCGAGGAAGCCGCGCACCGCGCGCTTGCCGAACGCGACGAGACGCGCTTCGAGCCCGTGACGACGCGCTTCGAGCCCGCGACGACTCGGCGCTCCTGGCCGACATGGCGACAGCCCGGGTCGCGGAGTTGGAAGCAGCGCTGGCCGAGCACGTCGACGCCACCGGCGTGCGCGCCCGGGAGCTCGACCGGACCCTCGGCAACCTGCGCAAGGAAGCGCGGGAAGCGTCGAATGCGTGCCGGGCCGCCGAGGGTGAGCTGGCACGGGTCGTCGGGGAGCGCGACGCCCTGCGCGAGCGCGCGAACGAGCTCGCCGGCGAATGTGACCGGCTGCGCTCCGACAGCGAGCAGCTGCGCGCCCACGCCGCCGTCCTCGGCGACGAGCTCGCCGCGGCCCGCACCGCGCCGCGGGCCGAGGCCCGCGACCTGTCGTCGAGGCTCCTGACCGAAGCCACGGCGCCACCGGTCGAGGCCATCACCGAGCCGGTTGTTGCGGAGCCGGTTGTTGCGGAGCCGGCTGTCGAGGGCCCGCCACCGCTCCCGCTGCGGATCGCGGGACGGCACGCGCCGGCACCGCCGCTGGCCAAGCGCCGTCCTCGCTCCGAGTCGGCCCGTTCGACGCCGGCGTCGTCGGCCCCGGCCTTGGCCGCATTGGCCCGGCGTGAGCCGCCGCCGGAACCGCTGCCCGTGGCAGAGGTCGCCCCGGAGCCGATCGAGCCCGGGGCCGAGCCGGAGCCGCCGACGCCGGTCGCCGACAACCGGCGCACCGCGCTCGCCGCGTTCACGTCCCTCGCGGCCAGCGGCGGCGACGACTTCACCTACCGCCGCCGCTGAAAAGGGGAATGGTTCGCCTAGCTAGTTAGTTATGCTAAGGGTATGGCGAGCACCACCCATCAGCGCATCCGCAGCTCCGAGCTGGCCTCGGAACTCCGGCTCGCGGTCATGCGGCTCGGCCGCCGGCTGCGCCAGCAC
The DNA here is from genome assembly GCA_963761055.1 of uncultured Actinomycetes bacterium. Classification (GTDB taxonomy): domain Bacteria; phylum Actinomycetota; class Acidimicrobiia; order IMCC26256; family PALSA-610; genus PALSA-610. Next base: position 432,698 of record CAVXFO010000004.1, read on the forward strand.
GCACCCGAGGACATCACGCCCTCGCAGTTGTCGGCGCTCTCGGTCATCACGCGAACCAGCGCCTCACGTTGCGCGAGCTCGCGGAAGCCGAGCGGGTGCAACCGCCCACGGTGACCCGCGTCGTAGACATACTGGAGCACAAAGGCCTCGCAGTCCGGGTGCCGTCCGAGGAAGACCGCCGCGTCGCCTTCGTCGAGCCCACTCCCGCCGGGCGCGCCCTGGTCGAGACGATCCGCCGCCGGCGCGACGCGTACCTCGCGCGTCGCCTCCGCACCTTCACTGCCGCAGAACGTGAACTGCTCGAGCGCGCGGCCAAGCTCCTCGAACGCCTCATCGAGGACCCGGGATGACCCGAGCGCGGCGCCTGGGGCGCGACACCTTCTCCTCGCTTTCGAACCGCAACTACCGCCTGTATTTCATCGGCCAGATCATCTCGGTGAGCGGTACCTGGATGCAGCGGCTCGCGCAGGCCTGGCTGATCCTGCGGCTCACCCACAACAACGGTTTCGCGCTCGGTGTCGAGTCGGGCCTGCAGTTCCTGCCGATGCTGCTCTTTGGCGCGTGGGGCGGTGTGATCGCCGATCGCTACGAGAAGCGCAAGCTTCTGTACCTGACCCAGATCGCCGCGGGCGTGCTCGCGCTGGGTCTCGGGCTGATCGTCGCCGTCGGCGCGGCGACCATCCTCCTCGACTACCTGTTCTCGGTGCTGCTCGGCTTCGTCAACGTCATCGACAACCCGGCCCGCCAGACCTTCGTGATGGAGATGGTCGGCCGCGACGAGTTGCCGAACGCGGTCGGGCTGAACAGCGTCGTGATGAACAGCTCGCGCGTCGTCGGCCCCGCGATCGGCGGGGTCGTCATCGAGATCGTGGGGCTGGCCCCGTGCTTCTTCTTCAATGCCGCGTCGTACCTCGCGGTCTTGCTGGCGCTCTCGATGATGAGCGCCGCGCAGCTCCACCCGGTCGCGATCGTCCCGAAGGCCAGGGGTCAGCTGCGCGAAGGTTTCCAGTACGTGTGGTCGGATCGCATGCTGCGAACCCCTCTCGTGATGATGGCCGCCATCGGGACGCTCGCATTCAACTTCCAGGTGGTCATCCCGCTGATCTCGACGAAGACCTTCGGGCTCGGCGCCGGCGGCTTCGGTGGGCTGACCTCCGCGATGGGCGCCGGCGCAGTGCTGGGTGGGCTCGCGGCCGCGTCCCGCCGGGGCGTGTCGTACCGCCGGCTCCTGACCCTGACGTACGCGATGGGGATCTCGATCCTGATCGCGGCCGCGGCCCCCACGCTCCTGACCGAAGTCATCGCGCTGGTCGCGATGGGCGCGGTGTCGTTCGCGTTCATCGCGACTGCGAATACCACGCTGCAGCTCACCGCCCGGCCCGAGATGCGGGGCCGGGTGATGGCGCTCTACGCGATCGCGTTCCTCGGGAGCACACCGGTAGGCAGCCCGATCGTGGGGTGGATCTGCGCGGTGTGGGGCCCCCGGGCGGGCTTCGCGATCGGCGGCATCGCGGCGCTGGTCTCGGGATTCGTCGCGTGGCTGTCGTTCGCCCGCATCCGCAGCGAGCGTGAGCCGCGCCTCGACGCGGTCGCGGCGCAAGCCGTCGGGTAGCAGGAGTTACTGGAGATAGCCCTCGACCGTCTTCGGGTCGCGCTCGTGTGCCGCGTCGGGATCGTGCGCGAACTCTTCGTGGCTCCGGCGCTGTCGTAACAGATCCCAGAGCTGGTCGAGGGTGACCTCGAGCTCGCGCAGCTTGGCCGGATCGTGCTCGGAGGCCTGCAGCTTCTGCTCCTCGGCGACGAGGTGTGTTATCCGGTCGATCAGGTCGCGGTCGTCCACTTCGGGCTCCCATCCACAGCATTCATTGGGGCATGCATCGGGGCGTGCGTTGGCCACCGTTGTACCAGGTAACGTCGGCGGCCAATCAACGTGGGCGTGTGCTCGCGGACGCGATGAGCCGCCACGGCGGTGTCGAGCAAAAGGTCGGTGTCAGCGTGGAGTTCGGGCTCTTCAACAGCGGATGCGTTCTACCCCAGTTCAACGGCGACGAGCACCGGCGCATCATGGACGAGGCCGCGATTGTGAAGACGGCCGAGAGGGTCGGCTTCAAGTACACGTGGGCGACCGAGCACCACTTCCTCACGGAGTACTCGCACCTCTCGGCGAACGAGGTCTTCCTCGGTTACCTCGCGGCCGCGACGTCGTCGATCCACATCGGGTCCGGCATCTTCAACGTCACCCCGCCCGTGAACCACCCGGCGCGCGTAGCCGAGCGGGTCGCGATGCTCGACCATCTCACTGAGGGTCGCTTCGAATTCGGCATGGGCCGGGGCTCGTCGACGACCGAGCAGAAGGGGTTCGGGATCACCGATCCCGACCTCACGCGCGACATGTTCGACGAAGTCGTCGGTCAGTTCGCCGAGATGTGGAAGGTCGGCGAGTACCCGGGCTTCGACGGCAGGTTCTTCTCGATGCCGGCTCGCAACGTCTTGCCCAAGCCCTACTCGTCGCCGCACCCGCCGATGTGGGTCGCAGCGGGGAACCCGTCCACGTTCACGAAGGCGGCCCGCATGGGTCTCGGTGTGTTGTGCTTCACGATCGGCGGTCCGGAGACGGTGAAGCCGCTCGTCGAGATCTACAAGAACGAAATCGCGAACGCCGAGCCTGTCGGTGGCTTCGTCAACGACAACATCATGGTCACCACCCAGTTGCTGTGCCTCGAAGACGGCCAGCGCGCCCGCAACCTGGGCGCCGACCTGGGCATGGGCTATCACCGGTCACTGTTGTTGCGGTACCTCGACACGTTCCCGCGTCCGGCCGGCATCCCGGAGTGGCCCGCGCTCCTGCCCGACCCCACTCCCGCGGCGATCGACGCCTCGATCGCGGCCGGCGACACCCCGTACGGCACGCCCGACGAGGTCGAGGTCGCGATCCGCAAATATGCAGACGCCGGTGTCGATCAGGTCGTGTTCGGCTTGCTGTCGTCGTCGATGGAACGCGATCTCGCCAACGAGACGATCGAGACGTTCGGCAAGCACGTGTTGCCCACGTTCGACACCGACCCCGTGCACCGCACCACGCGTCAGCGCGAAGCGGCCGTCGCCGCGAGCTGACCGCGAGTCGGTACGCCGGGACGGTCCCGGCGTTCAACCGGTCCGGCCGCACGAAGATCGCCGCACGAAGATCGCGGGCCGGGATGAAAAGGTCGCACTCGCCTGTCTCGGCTGATCTGGGCCATGCTGGACCCATGCAGATTCGCCCCATCGGTTCGCTCGACGCGTCGGTCGTCGGTCTCGGCTGTAACAACTTCGGCGGTCGCATCGACGAGGCCGCGTCCGGCGAAGTCGTCGGCGCCGCCCTCGACGCCGGCATCACACTCTTCGACACGGCCGACATCTACGGCGGGACACACAGCGAGGAGTACCTCGGCCGCGCGCTCGCCGGTCGGCGCGACGGGGCATTGATTGCGACGAAGTTCGGTGTGGCCATCGACGACGATCGCAAAGGCGGCGCGAGCGCGGCCTACGTCGCACGTGCGTGCGACGACTCGCTCCGCCGGCTCGGTACCGACCGCATCGACCTGTACCAGGTTCACTTCCCCGACGAGAAGACGCCGCTCGAAGAGACGCTGGGCGCGCTCGACGCGCTCGTCCGCGCGGGCAAGGTGCGCGAGATCGGGTGCAGCAATTTTTCCGCGGAGATGATCGCGGAAGCGGCCGGCATCAGCGCAGATCGGGGCTGGGCCCGCTTCGTCAGTGTCCAGAACGAGTACAGCCTTCTGCGCCGGGGCCCGGAGAAGCAGGGGGTGCTCGAGGCGTGCGAGAAGCACGACGTCGCCTTCATCCCGTACTTTCCGCTTGCGAGCGGCGTGCTGTCGGGCAAGTACAAGCGGGGCGCCGCGCCGCCCGCGGGCACCCGACTCGCGGGGATGCCCGCCGAACGGCAGGAGCAGGCGCTCTCACCCTCCACGATGGACCGGGTCGAGGCGCTCGACGGTTGGGCGCGTGCTCAGGGCCGCACGTTGCTCGAGCTCGCCTTCGCGTGGCTGCTCGCCAAGCCGGTCGTCGCGAGCGTCATCGCCGGCGCGACGAAGCCGGAGCAGGCCGTCGCGAACGCGGCCGCAGGCGGCTTGCTCCTCACCGACGACGACATGGCCGAGATCGACGCCGTGATCGCTGCGGCCAAGCGGAACTGAACATGGAGCTCGAAGGGCTCACGCGCGCGCAACTCGCCGTGCTCGGCCGCGAGTGGCTTCTGCACGGTCATCTCCAGGACCGGGTGGGTATGCCCCTCGTGCACACCGGGCGGGCCCGCGAGGAGATGGAGGCGATCGCGATCGAGGAGTGGATGGCGGCGAGCCCGGTGTATTCGCTGCGGACCCAGCGCGCGCTGCACTTCGGCGCTGGTCCCGGCGCGGGCGACGTGCCGACGATCCTGAAGAACATCCAGCTCGACATCGGCGCCCCGCCGCACTTCATGGACTTCCGCTGCAAGGTCGACGACGCGAACCACGGTGAGTTCTGGCTCGCGCACTGCGGCGCACTGCTCGACGTCGAGCCGATGGGCGAGGAATACGTCCACGGCATGTGCCACGCGATCGAAGATCCCACGTTCGACGCGACTGCGGGCGCGACGAACCCGCGCGCGCAGGTCCGGCCCCTGCACCGCCCGCCGCGCGTGCCCGCGGGCCGGGAGCCGCACTGCCACTGGACGATCATCATCGATCCGGAGTACCCGCCGGTCGAAGCGCATCCCTACCGCTCGATCGTCGAGCAGTCGAAGATCGCGGGCATCCCGACCGAGGAGCCGGCGGCCGGCGGCACCGAGCCCGGGGGTTGGGACGACTATTCCGGCGAGTTCGATCCTGACTTCGAGCTCGAGGATCTTTCACACCGCGCCCTCGTGACCGTGCTCCAGGAGGTCGCGGTGCAGAGTCACCTGCTGCTGCGCGGCTTCGCGATCTCGGTGGCCGAGCGTTACGGCGAGGAGGTCGCGCTCGACCTGTTGCCGCAGATCTTCACGGGGCTCGGCGGGATGACGGCCCAGCGCCTCGTGCCGGTGCTCGAGCTCGACAAGCGCGACGCGGCCGATATCGCGCGGCTGCTGTCGCTGCATCCGATGTTCTGGCCTCGCACCTACGTCGACCTGCGCCTCGAGGTCGCCGACGACCGGCACATGCGCTTCGCGCTGGGCGACTCGCCGGTATTCGAGGAAGCGGACGGGTTCACATGGTTCTCCCAGCTGGGTGGTGCTTCCGACCGCGGTCTCGACGCGATCGTGCAGGCAGTCAACCCGCGCGCCGCGTGCCGGCCCACGGCGACGCGGGCCGACGAGCGCTTCGCCTACGACGTCGTGATCGATCCCGAGGCGACGCCGGCGAAGGAAGCGCCCGAGATCGCGCTCGCCAAGATCAGCGGCGGCGCGGCATTCGTGTTCACGCCCCGGCGTCCGGTGCGCGTCGGTTGAGCCGAGGGTTCACGCCGAGGCGGACTGCACCCACCGTGGTAGCCGAGAGCGACAACGCCGCCGCGCCCACGATCGCCGCGGCCTGCCCCGGGCGCAGCGCGTTCGACGCGAGGCCCAACGACGCGACCGCCGACGGCACGCCCATCTTGGCCGCGGCGAGCAGACCGCTCGTGAACGGAAGCCGGACAACCTTCGCCGCGACCACGGGGACGAGTGTGGTCGCGACCGCGAGCAGACCGAAGAGGAAGAGGTCGTCGCGGGAGTGGACGAGGGCGCGGAGGTCGATGCGGGCGCCGAGCACGACGAAGAACAACGGAACGAAGAAGCCTTCGCCGAGTCCGATGAGCTGCTCGGCGACCCGGCGCGGCTCACCCACTACCGACACGGTCACTCCGACCGCGAACCCGGCCAGCAGCGCGCTCGTGTCGAATCGCTCGGCGATCCAGGCGAGCGCGAAGAGCACGAGGAGCGAGACCCGGAGATCGAGCGCCCACGCGAGGTGGTGCGACGCGTCGCGCAGCGTCTCGACGCGTTGGCGACCGATCAGGTAGGCGAGCGCGAGCCCGGCGGCGACCGCGCCCGCGACGACGAGTGCCGCGCCCTCGACCGAGCGGCCGAATCCGGTAGTCGACATCACGAAGGGGACGGCGAGCACCGTCGCCATGTCGGCGAGCGACACCCAGGCCACTGTGACGAGAAGCGCGTCGGTCGCGGTCGTGGGTCCCGAGGATCGGGAGCACGATCGCGGCCGAGCTCGACGCGATCAACACGGCGAGGATCGCGGGTCGGTGCAGGCCGGAGAGCGCGGCGACGACCGGCGCCACCGCGATCGCGAGCCCGACGGTGACCGCGGCGGCGAGCAACCCACGCTTGAGCGCGCCCCGCAGGCGCGTGTCGCGCAACGGGATGTTTGTGGCCACGATGAACATGAGCAGCGCGAACCCGATGTCGGCGAGGAAAGCGAGCGTCGGTTGGGTCGCGACGATCGTGCGAGTGCCGGTACGCCCGAACGCGGCGCCGGCCGCGATCTCGCCGATGACCACCGGCGGCGCGATCCGGCTCGGCAGGAGCGCGAGGAGCGGCCCGGCGAGTCCCAGCGCGACCACCAGGGAGAGGGTGCCGTAGCTCATACGCGGCCGGCCCGACCTTCGCCGACGCGCGACATCAGAACACGCCGGCTTCGAGGCCGGCGGCAAACGTGATGCCGAGCTCGCGGCACCGCTCGATCGCGTCGGCGTCGACGTCGCCCACGACGAGCACCGGAGCGAGCACCGCCTTCCAGTTGAGTCCGGTGACGATGCGTTCGACACTGCGGATCGCGCCCTCTCCGTCGTGCCCGCCTTTCACGAACAAGGCGTACGCGAGGCCCCGGGTCTCCTCGAGCAGCTCGTAGTAGATCCGCTCGAGGAAGTCCTTCAGCGCCCCGCTCATGTAGCCGAAGTTCTCCGGCGTCCCGAGGACGATGCCGTCGCACCAGCGCACGTCGTCGGCATCGGCGTCGAACGCCCGCGTCGCCCTCACCTCGACCTCGTCGATCTCGTCGCTCGACGCGCCCGCCAGCACCGCGTCGGTCAGTGTCTGCGTGCCACCTGTGCGCGAGTGGGAGACGATGAGGAGATGACGGGCGTCGGCCGCGCTCACTACTGGTTGCGCTTCTCCTGGGACTGCTCTTGCTGAAATGCAGCCAGATCGAACGCGAGGTGCTCGCGGACGTCGCCGACGTGGTCCACGCCGATGTGACGCTCGGCGAACCTCCAGCCCCGATTCGAGCGGTGGAAGCGGTCGCGGTACCGGCCGCTGACGATCGGCTGCAATGGCAGCGTCGGCGTCTGCTGGAACACGACGAACACCGAGCGGGCCGTCGCGGTACCGGCCGCTTCTTCGATGTCGACTTGTACGTTGGCGGTGAGGTGGCGGGTCCGCAGGGTCCCGTCGTCGTGGACACGATTGGTGTCGAGATAGAGCTGCTTGACCGCGCCGGCGCCGGCGATCTCGCCCGCGACGCCTTCGTTGGTGATCACCGCATCGGCGAACAGCTCACCGATCCCGTCGAAGTCGGCGGCGTCGACGCATTCTGCGTAGCGGAACATGAGCGTCGTGATCGCGTGATGGCTCTCCCACGTGCCCGCGCTCATCGGATCACACTAGCTTCGGTACTCGTGGCCGAGCCCGCCCCGTATGAGTTGAGAGTGCCCGTCGAGGACGCGTTCGACGCAACCGTCGGCTTCGTCGTCGACGAGACCGACGAGATCGGCCGGTGCGCGGGCCACCTGCCGGTCCGCCCGGGCGTGTGTCAGCCGATGGGCATCGTCCACGGCGGTGTATACGCCGCGATCGCGGAGACGCTCGCTTCGATGGGTACGGCCCGGGGCGTGCTGGCAGAGGGACGGGTACCGCTCGGGATGTCGAACAACACGAGCTTCCTCCGACCGGTGAGCGAAGGGGCGGTGCACGGTGTCGGCACCGCGATCCATCGTGGGCGCACGACCTGGGTGTGGGACGTCGAGATGCGCGACGACGAGGGCCGGTTGTGCGCAACCTCGCGGGTCACGATCGCGGTACGCGATCACGGCCCGAAATGAGCGAGCGGAACAAGATCGAGGTCGGCTTCTTCTCGTTCACCGAGATCACCGATCCCGGCGAGCACCACTCGTACAACGAGTGGCACATGCTCGACCACATGCCCGAGCAGTACCCGCTCGACGGGATCGCATACGGGCAGCGTTGGGTGTCGACGCCCGCGTGCCGAGCGGCACGGCTCGTCAGCGAAGTTCCCCTCGATCCGATCCATTACATGACGCTCTACCTCATGACCGACCCGGTCGAGCGCACCTTGCGAGAGTTCATGCAACTCGGCAAGGAACTCCGCAAGGTCGGGCGTTTCCACTTGCACCGGCGCGCACAGTTGTCGGGGCCGTTCCCGTGCCGGGGGTCGGCGGTCGCTCCCCGCGTGCTCATCTCGCGGGACGCGGTGCCGTACCGGCCGAACCTCGGCATCTACGTCGAGGTCGACGAGGTTCCCGAGGGCGTCGATCCGGCGGCCGACACGACACACCTCGCGGACCTGTGTAGAGCGCCGGGCGTGGTGGGCGCGTGGTCGTTCTCGGACGGGACGCACCGGATGACGGTGAGCTGGCTCGACGCGCCGCCGCTGGAAGTGTGCGCTCACCTCGACCCGATCGTCAGCCGGCGACGCGACGCGTCGCCCACCCGCACGCTGTTCGCGGGTCCGCTGGAGGCGATCACTCCCTGGAAGTGGGACTGGTTCGACGGCGATTGAACCGCGGCGTGACCGATCCCGAGCGCGACGCGACCAACGCCTCAGTCCGTCGCGATCTCGCGTGCCCACGCGTAGTCGGGTTTGCCCGCTGCGCTGCGCTGCACCTGACTGACGATGCGCGCGGCGCGGGGGATCTTGTAGCCCGCGAGGTGGGCGCGGCAGTGTTGTTGCAGCGATTCGAGATCGGGCGCGGGCGCGCCCGTGATCGTCTCCACGACGGCCACGACGGCCACGACCCGCTGACCGAGCTTCGGGTCGGGCGCGCCGACGACCACCGCGTCGGCGACGGCGGGATGTGTCTTCAGCACCGCTTCGACCTCCTCGGGATACACCTTCTCGCCGCCGGTGTTGATGCACAGCGAGCCTCGGCCGAGGAGGTGCACTGTGCCGTCGGCGTCGATGGTCGCCATGTCGCCGGGTAGCGACCAACGGTCGCCCTCGATCTCGACGAACGTCCGCAGGCTGCGATCGGGGTCCTTGTAGTAGCCGAGCGGCACCCGCCCGCGGGTGGCGAGGCGCCCGACGATCCCGGTGCCGCGCGCCACCGGCCGGAGGTCGTCGTCGACGACCATCGTGTCGGTTTTGGCCGCGAAGGTCAGCGAGACGCCCGGCTTCGCGATCCCGGCCCGGGTCGTGACCGCCACGGCCTGGGCGGGTGACTCCGACGACCCGATGCCGTCGACCATCGCGACCACCGAAGGAAGCTCGGTCATCAGCGCGTCCTTGGCGTCGGCCGAGAAGATGCTTCCGCCCGAACCGATCAGCCGCAGCGACGACGTGTCCCAGCGGCCACGCGCCGAGGTGAGCGTGTCGAGCAGAGGTCGCGCGCTGGCGTCGCCGACGAGGTTCACCGAGTTCACCTGCTCCTGCTGCACGAGGTCGAGGACGTGCTCCATGTCGACGCTCGGGCGGTCGTACAGGACGATCTTGCCGCCGCCGAGGAGGGTTCCGATCGCCGACCATTGACCGCTCGCGTGCATGAGCGGGCCGAGTGCGAGCGCGACGAACTGTGGCGGACCGGGGTCGTCGGCGGGCAGGAACGCGCGCAGGCGCTGTGCAGGATTGTCGGTCACCGACGCGGCGATGTCGGCGGGGTGCTCGATCGGCGGTCCTCCCGGGTTACCGCCGCCCATGGCCGCGAAGAAGATGTCCTCGTTGCGCCAGACCACGCCCTTGGGCATGCCGGTGGTCCCGCCCGTGTACAGGACGTAGTGGTCGTCGGGGGAGCGGGGACCGAGATCGCGCGCGGTTGATGCCGCCGCGAGGTCACGTTCACAGGTGGCGTCGTCGACGTCGATCAGGAACCCGACCTGCGGGCAACGGCGTGCCACGCGAGCGGCGCGTCGACGGCTGTCGGAGTCGTGGACGATGCCGACCGCGTCGGCATCGGTGAGGATGTACGCGAGCTCGTCGTCGACGTAGCGGTAGTTCACGTTGATCGGGACCGCGCGCAGCTTGAAACAACCGAACATCGCTTCCAGGTGCTCGATCGAATTGCGCAGGTAGAGGGCTACGTGGTCGCCGGCTCCCGCGCCCCGTGCCTGCAGTATGTGTGCGAACCGGGTCGATCGATCGTCGAGCTCGGTGAAGGTGCGGCGGTCGGCGCCGCACACCGCGGCGACGCGGTCGGGAACGGCATCGGCCACGAGTTCGAACAGATCTGCGAGATTGAACGGCAACGACTCCCCCTGCTCGCCGCTACAGTCCGATTCTGACATGATCGACCTCGACGCTTTGTTGGTGCGGCCCGACGGCTTCGTGCCCAAGGAGCGCTACACGACGCGCGAGCTTCGGCCAGTTGGAGCAGGCGCGACTCTGGCCGCGGGTCTGGCAGATCGCCGGTCGGGAGGAGCAGGTCGCGGCAACCGGCGACTTCTTCGAGTACACCATCGGTTCCGAGACGATCGTGATCGTCCGGGCGGCCGCGGGCGTCCTCCACGCGTTCTACAACACGTGCCTGCACCGGGGCCGTCGCCTCGCCGACGGCTGCGGGTCGTTCGCGAACGGTGAGATCCGGTGCGCCTATCACGGCTGGTGTTACGCGCTCGACGGGCGATTGGTCGACGTCCCCGACCGCGCGGAGTTCGCGGACTTGCCCGACGACCTCCACCTCGCGCCGGTCGGCGTCGACACGTGGGGTGGGTTCGTGTTCGTGAACCTCGACCCCGGCGCGGAACCGTTGCTCGATTTCCTCGACCCGTTGCCCGTGTTGCTCGCGCCGTACCACCTCGAGCAGATGCGGCTGCGGGCGTCGCTCACGACGATCATCGACGCGAACTGGAAAGCGGTCGTCGATGCCTTCAACGAGGGCTACCACGTGCAGGGACTGCACCGGCAGATCCTGCCGTGGACCGACGACGTGAGCATCGAGTACGAGCAGTTGGGCAAGCACGCGGACTACGGGCGCCTGCCGGGCGCGCGGCGCGAGTTGCGGCCGAGCCCGCGTCTCGGTCTCGGCCCCGACGACTACGACGAGGGCGAGATCCTTGCGAGTCTCGTCGGCGGCCTCGGTGGCGCGTTCCTCGGCGAGGAGCGGGCGGCGATCGCAGCATTACGCGCGACCGGCCCGCCGCCCGGCTCCTCGTTGTTGGAGGCGTACCAGGCCCGGCGCATGCAACTGTTGCAACAGCGCGGCTTCGACGTCTCGGGTCTGTCGAGCGAGTTGATGACGAGCGCCGACGACGTGTTCTGCTTCCCCAACGTCGTCGGCCCGATCTATCCCGGCAGCGCGATCCTCTTCCGGGTGCGTCCCCTCGGCGACGATCCCGATCGTGCGCTCAAAGACACCTGGGTCCTCGAGTGGCGCGCGCCCGACTCGACCGACGATCGCACGGTGAAGCCGAAGTTCTTCGAGAACTGGCGTGACCGCAACTGGGGCGAGATCACCGAGCAGGACTACGAGAACCTCGCCCACGTGCAACAGGGGATGCGTTCGGCCGGCTGGTCGGGCGCCCGGTTGAACCCGCGCCAAGAAGGGAACATCTTGCATATGCACCGAGTGATCGACGGCTACCTCACGGCCAACGGCTCGCACAATGGCTGACGACGCCAAGCCGAGCGCGCCCAATGCCCACAGCAAACGCGACGCGGCCCGGATCGTCGCGGCCGTGGTTCTGGCGTGCCTCCTGATCGCGTTCGTAGTGGGCAACACCCGGTTCGTCAAGGTCGGGTTCGTGTTCGCCGATCACCGCACTCGGCTCATCTACGTGCTGGTCGTGACTGCCGCCGTCGGCGCGGTACTCGACCGGATGTGGCTGCACGCCCGCCGTAGGCGCTGATCCTCTCGACGGCGACGGCGACGGCGACCGCGGCGCAGGCACTACCAGCTGCCGCCTCCGCCGCCGCCACCACCTCCGCCGGAGAAGCCGCCGCCGAACCCGCTACCGCTCGACGACGACGGCTGGCTCGCGTAGAGCGTTCCGGTCGCGACCGTGCCGAAGTGGTTGATGGAGCTCGCCAGCAACAGCGCGTTGAACGGTGCGTTGCCGCGGTACCAGCCGGTCTGCAACTGCTCGGCGTCGAGGTCGGAGAACACGCGTGCCCACTTGTCGGTGCAGCCGAACACGATCGCGTACGGCAGGTACTGCGAGAAGATCTCGTGCTGTTCCGCGAACTTTTCCCGCAGGCCCTGGTCGCCTTCGTCGAACAGGCGCCGGAACCCGCGCACGCGCGAGAACATCGCGCTGCCCTTGCCGGTCCGCGCGGGCATGCGGCCCGCCGCCGCAAGCAGCGTGACCGCGCCGAGCACTAGGCCGAGTGGAACGAGCGCGAACGATGTGAGCACCCCGACGACGGCGGTGATCCCCAGCGCGACGACGAGGGCGACGACCGCGAGGGCCGCGAACAGTTGGCGAATGCGGTCGGGCCGGATCCGGAACCAACCCTGGGTGACGACGTCTTCGTACATCGCGCTCTGGATCGCCGCGAGCTGGCTGCGGAACTTGTACTTGAGGGCGGAGAGCTTCACGTCGGGACCCGCACCGAACAACTCGTCCATCAGCTTGGTCTCGTACGGAAGCAGAGTGCCCTTGCCCGCGACCTGGGTCGCGGTCAGCTCGTAGTCCTTGTCGCCGAGGTCGGTGATCGTGAGCCAGCCCCGCACCGCGAGGTCGACGATCGTGGCGGTGACGTCGACGAGGTTGGCGTGCTCGTCGATCAACGTGCCCACCTGCCCGGGCAGGACGTGGTCGGGCGGCACGAACTCGACCGGCCCCGCGTCCTCACGACCCAGGCCCATCCGTTCCTCGGTGCCGGTGTCGTTCCCGAACGCGGCGTCGACGGCGGATCCCGTGAACCTGCGGTCGCGCCCTCGTCTCCACGCGAGCGCGATGACACCACCGATCGCAGCGATCGCCACGACGATCGCCGGGAGGACGGTGTTCAATCGCACCGCGAACGCGTCGGCGAGCGTCCGGCGGCGCACGATGACTGCGTGCGGGTCGGGAACGATCGTGTGCGGCGGGACACCGACCACGACCGTGAGGCCCTGCTCTCGGCCGAGCCCGGACTCCGTGAAGCTCGCGGCGTTGCCCTGCTTGGTGGCCGACTCGCACGCAAGCCTGCTGCCGGGCGGCCCGGAGTAGCACGTGACCTGCGTGATCGGGGCGGGAGTCGAGACGGTGACGGTGGCCCGGTCAATCGGTACGGGCCACTGGTCGCCGATGCCGTCCCAGTACAGCTCCTGGTGATCGGCGAACGTGCGGGCCGCGTCGCGGACGCGATAGCTGACCGAGAACGCGTGGACGCCCGAAACGGTCGCGTTCGGATCGCCGATGCGCACATGCAGGAATCGTCCGGTCTCACTCGTCTGCATCGGGGTTGCGCGTCCGTCGGCCTGGACGGTTACGTCACTGATCCGGTACGTGCGATCGTGGTGCGAGTCGACGACCTCACTGACCGGGATGTCGCGGAAAATGCCGTGGTGCGACGCCGAACCGAAGTCGTAGACGATCAGCTCGGCCACGTTCAGATCGCCGTTGGCTTGCAGGTGCATCGCGACTGTGTAGTTGCCGATGTGCTCGCCGACCGACTGCGCACCCGCACCCGAACCGAACGCGACGAACGCAGTCGCCGCGACCGCGCCGACGACACCCATAGCCGTCGCGGCGCGCAGGAGGCGCCTCACTGTTCGGACATGATGCGGTCGAACTCGGCCTCCGGGTCGCGGTGCACGTCGCCGTCGACCTCGACGACCGCGCGCGTGATCTCGACGTTCGCTCGGAACGGTGCCGAGTAGCCGTCGCCGATGGCGGGACCAACCTCGTAGCCGACGGTCAGCCCGCCGCCTGTGTACGAGAAGGTCATGGGGGTGAAGTGTGGGATGTCGGCCGCACCGACGACTGTCCCATCGAGAGTGATCTCGCCCCGGCCCGTGTACTCGGCCGTCTTGGTGAAGACGAACCCGGCCACGTGCGGTCCCGGCGTCACGGTGACGTCGGTCTCGATGACGTCGCGGTGCGCGCCGTAGAGGTTGTGTACGTAGCGGAGCTTGCCGCCGAGCAGCTGCAGCGTGAAACCGCCGAGCACCGAACCGAGTGCGAGCAGCGTGCCCTCGACCGCGACCCCGTCGGCCGCCGCGAACGAGACGGTGATCGAGTGCGTGCGGTTGCGGACGTTCACCGCGACCGGCTCCGGGACCGGCGCACCGTTCGGGAAGTACTCGTACGACGAGCGCACCTGGCGACTCGTCGGCCGCGGGTTCAAGATCGCGAACAGCGGACGATTGTCGAGCGGCAGCACGTCGTTGTCGGCCGCCTCCTTCCACCACAGCTCGACGAGCTCGGCCAGCCGCTCCGGCTCGGATCCGGCGAGGTCGTTGGATTCCGACGGGTCGGCGACCACGTCGTACAGCTCCCAGATGTCGTCGTCGAAGGGCGCGTCCGGGTCGAGCCCGTCGTCGTACATCTTGGCCATCGGGTGGAAGGTCACCGCCTTCCACCCACGGTCGTAGATCCCGCGCGACCCGAGCATCTCGAAATGCTGGGTCTCGTGCGCCTCCGCCGCCGCCGGGTCCCTCAGCGCGGACGCGAAGCTCTGGCCGTCGACGCGCGACTGTCCGACGCCTTCGATCGCGTCGGGGAGGGCGATGCCGACGAGGTCGAGCACCGTGGGCATCACGTCGATCGCGTGCGCGAACTGTCGTCGGGTCGTGCCGGCGTCGGGCACCGTCGCCGCCATCGATCTCGGCAACGACACGATGCATGGGTCGGCGACACCGCCTTCGTGTACTTCGCGCTTCCACCGCTTGAATGGCGTGTTGCCCGCCATCGTCCAGCCCCACGGGTAGTTGTTGTGCGCGGTCGGTCCACCGATCTCGTCGATCCGCGCGCGTAGCTCGCGCCGGCCCGCGGGCGCACCGTTCATCAGGCGTCCGTCGTTGATCGAGCCCTTCGGGCCGCCCTCCGCGCTCGCGCCGTTGTCGGACACCGCGACGACGAGCGTGTTGTCGAGGTCGCCGAGTCGTTCGAGGAACGCGAGCAGCCGACCGATCTGCTCGTCGGTGTACGACAGGTACGCGGCGAAGCACTCCATGAAGCGCGCCGCGACCGCGCGGTCCTCGGCCTTGAGCGAGTCCCACTCCGGCACCCAGTGTGGGCGGGCTGTGAGCTTCGTGTGCGCGGGCAGCACGCCCGTCTCGATCTGGCGCGCGAACGTTGCTTCGCGCCACGCGTCCCATCCCGCGTCGAACTGGCCGCGGTAACGATCGATCCAGTCCGTCGGCGCGTGGTGCGGCGAATGGCACGCGCCGGTGGCGAAGTAACAGAAGAACGGGCGGTCGGCGTCGACGGCGCGCAGATCGCCGAGGAACTCGATGGCGCGATCCGCGAGGTCGGCGCTCAGGTGGTAGCCCTCTTCGGGACTCTTGGGCGCCAGCACCGAGTGGTTGTCGTGGAACAGCGACGGGACGAACTGGTGCGTCTCACCGCCGTGGAACCCGTACCAACGGTCGAAGCCGCGGGCGATCGGCCACGACGCCCGCGACGACGCCATGTGCGTCTCGTCGTCGGGCGTGAGGTGCCATTTGCCGACCGCGTAGGTCGCGTACCCGTTGGCGCGCAGGATCTCGGAGAGGAAGCCGTTCTCCCGCGGCGTCCGGCCCCAGTACCCCGGATAGCCGACGGCGAGGTCGGCGACCCGGCCCATGCCGTTGCGGTGGTGGTTGCGCCCGGTGAGGAGGCACGATCGAGTGGGTGAACAGAGCGCGGTCGTGTGGAAGTTCGTCATGCGAACCCCGGTGGCGGCGAGGCCGTCGAAGGCCGGGGTCGAGATGTCGGAGCCGTAGCAGCCCAGCTGGGCGAACCCGACGTCGTCGAGGACGAGCATCAGCACGTTCGGCGCACCTGCGGGCGGCTCGGGATCCGGTGGCCACCACGGCGTCGATGTGCGGAAGTCGCGGCCGATCACGCCCCCGAAATGTCTGCCGTCGTCGCCGCTCAGATGTTGGTCCATGCCGTGAGTCTGCCAAGCGCGCTAGACCGTGCGCATGAAACTGGGACTTCAGCTGGGGTATTGGGGCGCGCAACCCAACCCCTTCTCGATCGCACTTGCCCAAGAAGCGGAGCGACTCGAGTACGACTCGGTGTGGACCGCGGAGTCGTGGGGCTCCGATGCATTCACGCCCGCGGCGTGGATCGGCGCGCACACGTCGCGCATCCGCTTGTGCACCGGCATAGTCCAGATATCCGCGCGCACCCCTGCGTCGTGCCGCGATGCATGCGCTCACCCTGGATCATCTGTCGAACGGCCGGTTCACGCTCGGGCTCGGAGTCTCCGGGCCGCAGGTGGTCGAGGGCTGGTACGGCCAGCCGTTCGGCAAGCCCCTCGCGCGCACACGGGAGTACATCGAGATCGTGCGGCGCATCCTGCGGCGCGAGGAGCCGGTCGCGTTCCGCGGGCGAGCACTACCAGCTGCCGTACGACGGCCCCGGCTCGTGGGGGCTCGGCAAGCCGCTGCGCTCGATCACGCACCCGCTGCGCGCCGACCTGCCGATCCTGCTCGGCGCCGAGGGCCCGAAGAACATCGAGCTCGCGGCCGAGGTCGCCGACGGCTGGCTGCCGCTCTACTACTCGCCGTTCCGCCAGGACGTGTACACCGACTCGCTGAAGGCTGCGGCGAGCAAGCCCGGCTTCGAGATCAGCGTGAACGTCATGGGGTGCCGCGTCCACGACGACGTGGAGGAGGCGTTGATGCCCACGAAGGCCGCGCTCGCGTTCTACATCGGGGGCATGGGCGCCCGCGACCGCAACTTCCACATGGAGCTCATGAGCCGGATGGGATTCGAGGCCGAGGCCCACAAGATCCAGGATCTCTTTTTCGAAGGCCGGCGCGACGAGGCGATCCCGCTGGTCCCGACCCAGTTCGCCGACGAGATCTCACTCGTCGGTCCCAAGGAGCGGATACGGGATCGCCTCGAAGCGTGGAAAGAGAGCCCCATTACCACCATCATGCTCAACGGCGATCTCGAGACCCTGCGGACGATGGCCGAGCTGGTTATGGCTTGACCAACGCTCCGTGCGTCGCGTTCTCGAAGCGCCGAGCCACGTCCCGGAAGTCGAGGACGTTCCAGATCGCCTTCACGTAGTCGGGCCGCCGGTTCTCGTACTGCAGGTAGTACGCGTGCTCCCAAGCGTCGATCACGAGCAGCGGGACGCCGCCCTGGCCCACGTTTCCCTGGTGGTCGTAGATCTGCTCGATGAACAAGCGCTCACCGAGCGGCTCCCACGACAGCGCGCCCCATCCGGAGCCCTGCACCGTGGCGGCCGATTGCGTGAGCTGGTTCTTGAACGCGTCGAAGGACCCGAAATGCTCGTCGATCGCGGCCGCGAGCTCACCTTCGGGACGGTCGCCGCCGTCGGGCGAGAGGTTCTTCCAGAACAACGTGTGCAGGACGTGACCGGAGAGGTTGAACGCGAGGGTCTTCTCGAGACCGACGATGGCGCTCAGATCGCCGGAGGCCCGGGCGCCGGCGAGCTTCTCGAGCGTGGTGTTCACTCCGTCGACGTAGGCCTTGTGATGCTTGTCGTGGTGGAGCTCGAGGACGCGGGCCGAGTAGTGCGGCTCGAGGGCCGCGAAGTCGTAGTCGAGCGGGGGGAGCTCGTAAGCCTTCATTCATTCCTCCAAGAGTTGACCTGCGGACCGGGTTGCGAGGAGCTGTGTGTCGGATGAACCCGGTGTCTCACCCGAGGCATGCGAGAACTTGTTGAGAGCAGTGACGACCGCATTCCGGTCGCTGTCACCCATGCGGCGCACGATCTCGTCGAGCTCGCGGCGCCGAGCCGTCATGACGTTCTCTACGACTGACGTACCCATCGTAGTGAGCGCGATAACCACTTCACGGCGGTCGACCGCCGACGGAGCACGGACCACGAGGCCGCGGGTGACGAGGCGGTTGCACATGCGCGTCATGGTCGACGCGTGTACGGCCAGACGGTCGGCGAGTGCGCTGACCGTCTGGGGCCCTGCCGTCGCGAGGACGACGAGGGACCGGAATTGCGGCAGGGTGACGTCCTCGTTCACCGCCGCGAGCGATCGCGCCGTGATCGCGACGAGCGCTCGGCTCGCGCGCAGGATCGCATCGACGACCGGATCGGCTGTCGCGTCGTCCATGTCGAGATTCTCTCCGCTCATCGACGTGCCCCCGCTCTATGCGCGTACGTGAAGCCGTTGGATATCTCACGCCCGGCCGCCTGCTCGACCGGTACGGCCTGATCCTACGGCCATCCCGCAGGCCCGCACGACTACGCCGGATATCGCGCCGGACGCCGGCGGCCCGGGCTTGACCCGGTGCACCCGGCCGCCTACACAGACCGGATGGCCGATCTGGAAGCACGCCTGCTCGACGCGCTCGCTCCGACGCACCTCGCGTTCGGCGACGCGATCGGCGACGATTACACCCACGACGAAGCGCTGACGACCGCCCCCGTACGGCCGCTGGCCGTCGTGCGGCCGGGTTCGACCGACGAGGTCGCGGCCGTCGTGCGCATCTGCGACGAGTTGCGGGTGCCGATCACGGCCCGGGGCGCGGGAACCGGCCTCTCGGGCGCCTGCACGCCGCTCCCCGACGGGATCGTGCTCTCCCTCGAGCGCATGAATCGGATCATCGAGATCGACACGGAAAACTACGTCGCCGTCGTGGGTCCCGGCGTGAGCCTCGACCAACTCGACGCCGCGCTCGCGCCCCTGGGGCTCGTCTATCCCGTGTATCCCGGTGAGAACAGCGCGTCGCTCGGCGGCAACGTCGCCACCAACGCCGGCGGCATGCGGGCCGTGAAATACGGCGTCACCCGCAACCAGGTGCTGGGCCTCGAGGCGGTGCTCGCGAACGGCGACGTCATCCGGACCGGCGGCAAGTTCGTGAAGGCGACGACCGGCTACGACCTCACCCAGCTGATCATCGGGTCGGAAGGCACGCTCGCGATCGTCACCGAAGCCGTGTTGAAGGTCTACCCGCGCCCGCAGCACAACGCCACGCTGCTCGTGCCGTTCGCGACGGTCGACGAGATCGCGTCCGCGGTTCCCGTCATCGTGCGCAGCGGCGTCAGCCCGCTCGTGCTGGAGTACGTCGACGGCGGTGGTCTCGCCACTCTCACCGCCAACGTCGGCCTCGATCTCGGCATCGGCGCCGATGTGCAGGCGGCCGCGAGCGCGTACCTGATCGTCGTCATCGAACAGCACATCGAGACGCGTCTCGACGAGGACGTCGCCGCGCTCGCGGAGTTGGTCGGCGAGCTCGGCGCCATCGACGTCTTCGTGCTGCCGCCCCACTCGGGCGCGCTGCTCCTCGAGGCGCGGGAGAAGGCGTTTTGGGTCGTGAAGGCGCTCGGCGCCAACGACATCATCGACGTCGTGGTCCCGCGCCTCGGTGCCGCAGTATCTCCAGGCGGTCACCGCGATCGCGACCGAGCACGCGTCGTTCGTCAGCGCGGCCGGCCACGCCGGCGACGGCAACATCCACCTCTCGGTGTTCCAGCCCGACGACGAGATCCGGCACCGGGTGATGCACGCGATCATCGCGGCCGGTGTCGGGATGGGCGGCGCGATCTCGGCCGAGCACGGGATCGGCAAGGCGAAGAAGCAGTACTTTCTCGAGTTGGAGGACCCCAACAAGATCGCGCTGATGCAGCGGATCAAGGCGGCCTTCGATCCCAACGGCATCCTCAATCCCGGAACCCTCTTCGACTGAGGGTAGGAGTCTCAACCCATGAATGGCGCGCACGCGGTACTCCGGACGCTCGTCGCGAACGGTGTCCACACCTGCTTCACGAATCCGGGTACGTCGGAGATGCACTTCGTCGCCGCGCTCGACGACGTTCCCGAGATGCGCGCGGTGCTCGCGTTGTTCGAAGGCGTCGCCACCGGTGCCGCGGACGGGTACGGGCGCATGGCGGGCAAGCCCGCCGCGACGCTGTTGCACCTCGGGCCCGGGCTCGGCAACGGCCTCGCAAATCTGCACAACGCGCGCCGGGCGCGCACCCCGATCGTCAACATCGTCGGCGACCACGCGACGTATCACCAGGCGCTCGACGCGCCTCTGCAGTCCGACATCGTCTCCGTTGCGAACAACGTCTCGCGGTGGGTGCACGAGTCGAAGGGTACGGAGACGGTCGGGGCCGATACGGCCGAGGCGATCATGGAAGCCCGCCGCGGCGGTGTCGCCACGCTGATCCTGCCCGCCGACGCGTCGTGGTCGGAGGGTGCCGAACCGGGGCCGCACGACTTCCTCTTCCACGAGACGACTGCCGACACGGGCGACGCCATCGAGAGTGCGATCGTCGCGCTGCGCAGCGGGGAGCCGACCGCGCTGCTGCTCGGCGGACGCGCCCTCACCGAGGAGTGTCTCGTCGCGGCGTCGGCGATCGCGGCGGCCACCGGCGCGAAGCTGTTGTGCGAGACGTTCCCGGCCCGACTCGTCCGAGGTGCCGGTCTCCCCGCGGTCGAGCGGCTCGGCTACCTCGCGGAGTTCGCGATCGCGCAGCTGCAGGGCCTCGCGCACCTGGTGCTCGTCGACGCCAAACAGCCGGTGTCGTTCTTCGCGTACCCCAACCTCCCGAGCGAACTGACGCCGGCGGACTGTGTCGTACACGAGGTCGTCCCCGCGGGCGTACCCACCGCCGATGTCGTGCTCGAGCTGCTCGCCCGTTCGGTCGACGCGCCCCTCGAGGGCGCGGTTCGTGTCGCCGCGAGCCGGCCCGACCGTCCGAGTGGGCCGCTCAATCCCGAGACGATCGCGCGGGCGATCGGTGCGCTGCTGCCCGAGGGTGCCATCGTGAGCGACGAGGCGAACACGGGTGGGCTCTTCGTCTCGGGTGCGACCGCGGGTGCGCCCCGCCACGACTGGTTGACGCTCACCGGCGGTGCGATCGGTCAGGGCATGCCCGTCGCCACGGGCGCCGCCGTCGCGTGCCCCGACCGCAAGGTGCTCAACCTGCAGGCCGACGGCAGCGCGATGTACACGCTGCAGTCGCTGTGGACGCAGGCGCGCGAGCACCTCGACGTCACCACGATCATCTTCGACAACCGTTCCTACGCGATCTTGAATCTGGAGCTCGAGCGTGTCGGCGCCCGCACCGACGGCAACGCGGCCGACCAGTTCGACCTCTCGCGCCCGCCGCTCGACTTCGTCGCGCTGGCGAACGGAATGGGTGTCGACGCGACCCGGGCCGAGACCGCCGACGCGCTCGTGCAGGCGTTGGAGCGCGCGCTCGGCGAGCCCGGGCCGCATCTCATCGACGCGATCATCCCCGCCCGTCTCTGAAGGAAAGTCGACCTCATGCCGCACCGCTTCAACCACATGGAGCTCACCTTGGCGCCGGGTACGCTCGACGACGCCGCTCGCCGCGACATCGCCGCGTTCTACGGCGAGATGTTCAACTGGACCGGGCGTGACGTCGAGCTCTTCGACAAGCGCAACTTCCTGCTGATGGGCGAGGACGGGTCGCAGCACTTCATCCTGCTCGCGGAGTCGAAGAAGTACATGCAGTCGCCCGGCTACGACCACCTCGGCGTGTTGTGCGACACGCGTGAAGAGGTCGACGAGCTCCTGGAACGGGCCAAGCGCTGGCGCGACAAGGACGACCGGGTGAAGATCCTGGAGTTCGAGCAGGACCTCGTGCAGGGGCCGACGACGGTCCACGCGTTCTATGTGCGTTACTTGCTGCCGATCCAGTTCGACGTCCAGGTCATCGAGCACGCGCCCGGCGCCGAACCCGCAAAGAGCTGGCAGTACGTCTAACCGCCGAAAACCCAACCAACAGTTGTCGGACTTTTCCGCGCTAGGCGCGGATATCTCCGACAACTGTTGGTGGAGAACGCCGCTCATGGGAGCAGCAGGTTGACGTCGCCGAACTCGTGCCAGAGGTAGCCCTCGGCCGACGCGGCCGCGTACGACACGTCGAGCACGTCGGGGCCGGCGACCGCTTCCAGCATCTGGAGATGTGACGCTTCGGGCTCGTGCCAGCCGGTGAGCAGCCCGTCGACCGCGCTCGCACCCCGCTCGGGCGTGACCACGACATCCGTCCAACCCTCGCCCGCGTGCACGACGCGACGGGGGCCGACGACCGACTCCAGCGCGCGCACCACCGTCGTGCCGATCGCGATCACCTTGCCGCCGTTGGCGCGCGTGCTGTTGATGCGCTCCGCCGTCGCAGGCGCGACTCGGTACCACTCCGGGTACGGGTGTTCGTTGGCCTCGAGCGACGACACGCCGGTGTGCAACACGAGGGGCGAGACGCCGACCCCTTTGGCTACGAGCCGGGTGATCAGTTCGGGCGTGAACGGGCGGCCCGCGCTCGGCATCTCCGCGCTCCCGGGCTCGCGTGCGTACACGTTCTGATACGTGTCGAGCGGCCAGTCGCGGGTGACGTAGCTGTAGCGGATCGGGCGGCCGTGCATCGTGAGGTAGGTGAGGACCGGCGCGGGGAGCTCGAGGGTCGCGACCCAGAGTCGTGTCGAGGTCTCGAAGCGTGTCGCCAGACGGACGAGACCGCCACCGACGAGGCGCAAGGTCGTGCCGGGCGGGTCTTCGAACCACGGCTCGGTCGCGTGACCGTTGGGGCGGCGCAACTCGACGAGCCACAGGTTCGCGGGGAGCCGTTGCGACAGGTGCACGACGAGGGGCGTGCCGTCCTCGCCGAGCGCGTCGAGCGCGGCGGCGAGCGTTCCCGAGGTGTTGACGACCACCAGGTCGCCCTCGTCGAGGAACTGGGGCAGGTCGTGCGCGTGCGTGTGCACGATGCTCAGATCAGACCGGCGCGCGACCAGCATGCGCACCGCGTCACGGGTGATGCCGCGCGCTTCGGGGGGTTCGGTCGCTTCCCGGACGACGACGGCGGTCATGGCGTTGCCGTCACGGCGGTCGTCGTTGTCGTGGTCGCGGCGGGCGCGAAATCGGACGCGCGGTAGCGGCCGCTGTCGGGCCGGTCGGACAACAGACGCCGCAGCGCGGGTACCACGGTCTCCGGCTCCGGACGGTCGGAGATGTCCTCACCCGGGAACGCTTCTTGGTGCATCCGGGTGCGCATGTCGCCGGGATCGAACGTGTAGACGTGGACGGTCGGCTCCTCCGCGGCCAACACCTTGCCGGCCTGCTCCAGCGCCGCTTTCGACGACCCGTACCCGCCCCAGCCCTCGTACGGCTCGACCGCGGCATCCGACGTGATGTTGACGATGGTTCCGAAGCGCTCGCGCAGGTGGGGGAGTGCGAGCTGGACCAGCGCGATCGGCGCCACGGTGTTGACCGCGAAGACGTGCGTGAGGACGTCGAGCGGGTAGTCCGCGAGCCGCGGCTGTGGCGACGGGCCGAGCACGCTCGCGTTGTTGACCAGCAGGTCGATCCCGCCGAGCTCGGCCGCGGCGGCGACGAGAGCGGCGCGGTGCTCCTGGTCGGCGACGTCGCCGGGGATCGTGGACACGCGGCCCGGTCCGAGCGCGGGGTGGCCCCGGCGAGGGCGTCCGCGTCGCGGGCGTCGACCACGAGGTTCCAGCCGTCGGAGGCGAGTGCGCGGGCCAGCGCGAGCCCGAGGCCCCGGGATGCGCCGGTGATGATTCCGACGGGCATGGTGATCCTCCTCGTTCTGTTTCCAAGAGCCTTTTCGTGAGTGTGCTCCACCTCCCTGAATAACGCAAGTGTGTACTTGTGATATTTCCTGTCGTCCGTCGAGACGGGAGAATGGTCCGGTGGCGCAGTACGAGGTCGCGGTGGTCGGGGGAGGGCTGGTCGGCGCGGCGACGGCCTACGAGCTGGGTGCCCGGGGCGTGCGGACGCTGCTCGTCGACCGGGCCGACGCGGGGCGGGCGACCGACGCCGGCGCGGGGATCCTCTCGCCCGAGACCACCAAACGCGACGACCCCGACTGGGTGGCGCTCGTGCGCGCCGCGGGCGCGGACTACGACGAGCTGGTCCCGAAGCTGACCGGTGCGACGGGCTGGGCCCGGTGCGGGATCCTGCAACTGGCAACGCGTGCCGGAGACGTGCCCGCGTGGGAGTGGGTCGCGGAAAGGGCTCCGGGTGCCACCGAGATCGAGGCGGAAGAGGCGCGGGCGATGGTGCCGGTGCTCGGCGACGTCGTGCGTGCGTTGCATCATCCCGCGGCCGCCCGCGTCGACGGCCGCCTGATGTGCGCCGCGCTCCGGCGGACCGCGGTCGAGGAATTCGGCGTGGTCGTGCGGGACGAGTCCGTCGACGACGTACGCGCCCTCCCGGCCGGCGCGGTCGTGATCGTGGGCGGCGCGTGGACGGGCGAAGTCGCGCGCCAGTTGGGCGTGCAGCTCCCGGTCGGGCCGTTGCGGGGCCAGATCATCCATCTCGGCGTCGACGGTCACGACACCGGCGCGTGGCCGATCGTGCAACCGGTATACGGCTACTACATGGTGCCGTGGGCCGACGCGCGCGTGGCGGTCGGCGCGACCGTCGAAGACGCCGGCTTCGCCGCCGACGTGACCGCGGGGGCGTGCACGACGTGCTGCGCGAAACCCTGCGGGTCATGCCCGGCCTCGCGAATGCGACCATGCGCGAGGTGCGGGTCGGCCTCCGACCGGTCAGCGTCGACGACACCCCGATCCTCGGCGCGCTGCCGGCGTCACGCGGCGGTCCCGACGTGTTCGTCGCGACCGGCCACGGCGCGAACGGCCTACTGCTCGGCCCCGTTTCGGGCGCACTGGTCGCCGACGTGATCTGCGGAAACGAACCCGCCCTCGACCTCACACCCTTCTCGGCCGCCCGCTTCGCCGGTTGGAGCGGGTGATCAGCGTTCGAGCTTCAGCGCGCGGTCGGCGATGATGTTCTTCTGGACCTCGGTCGGGCCCGCACCGATCGTCGTGTAGCGCTGCCACACGTAGTTCCGGGCCCACATTCCGCCGTCGATGGCGCCGGGCGCGCCCTTCAAGAGCGCGCCCGTCGGACCCAGCACGTCGAGCGCGAGCTCCGCGAGCCACAGCGAGATGTAGCCCCATTGCAACTTCGCCAGCGGCACCTCGGGCCAACCCTTCTCGCCCTTCAGCACCTTCGACAGCGCCCGCGCGATCAACAACCGCGTGGCCTCGATCTGGATGTGCAGCCTGGCGACGCGCTCGCGGATCGCGGGGTCGCGCAACGCGTCGGGATTCTCCGCCTTCGCGGTCTGCAGCAGTGCGCGGAGGTCCTGCGCCATCGAGATCGCCTGACCCGCGCTGCCGACGCGCTCTTGGCCCAGCGCGCCCATCGACACGAGCCAGCCGTTGCCCTCGTCGCCGAGACGATCACCGACCGGGATCTCGGCGTCGGTGAAGAACACCTCGCAGAAGAGCGAGTCGCCCGTGATCTCGCGGATGGGCCGGATCTCGATGCCGGGCAGTTCCATGTCGACAATGAAGGTCGTGATGCCTTCGTGCTTCACGCCGCGCGCGATCGCGGTGGGATCGGTCCGCAAGAGGAACAATCCCCACTTCGCGATCTGGGCCGAGCTGATCCATGTCTTTTGCCCGTTGACGACGTAGTGCGTCGCGTCGGCGGAGAGGATCGCGGTGGTGCGGAGGTTCGCGAGGTCGGAGCCGGCGTGCGGTTCGGAGAAGCCCTGGCACCAATGTTCGGTCGCGTCGAGGATGCCGGGCAGCCACCGCGCCTTTTGGGCGTCGGTGCCCCACGTGATGATCGACGGGCCGATCTGCACGATGCCGTTCGCGTTGAAGATGCCGGGGGAGCGGTACTTCGCCATCACCTGTGTGTAGACGACCTGCTGCGCGGTGGTCGCGGCGCGCCCGCCCCACTCTTCGGGCCAGAGGATCGCCGCCCACCGGCCTTCGTTGAGCTTGTGCTGCCACGCCTTGCGCTTGTCCATCACGCCCATCACGCCGCGCGACGCGTTGTCGTCGGCCGAGACGTCGTCGTTGTCGGACCACTGCTCGATGAAAGGCGGCATCTCCTTGTCGAGGAACGCCTCCAGTTCCTCTCTGAACGCGACGTCTTCGGGGGCCCACGCGAAGTCCATATGTGCACCTGACATTACTGTCAGGGTCGAAGTACCGTGCGGGCGTGGATTTCACGTTCTCGCACGACCAGATCGCGTTGCGCGAAGCGGTGCGCGCGTTCCTTGCGGCCGAGGCTCCGCGCGCGTACGTCCGGCGCATGAGCGAGCACGACGACGCGGGGATCACGACCGGGATGTGGCGCCGGATCGTCGATCTCGGTTGGACCGGCCTGCTCGTGCCCGAAGCGCACGGTGGCCTCGGGCTCGGGCTGATCGACGCCGTCGCGGTGCAAGAGGAGATGGGTCGTGCGATCTTCCCGGGCCCCTTCTTCTCGTCGGCGATCACCGCGACGTTGGCCGCGCGCATCTTCGGTCTCGACGATCGGCTCGCGGCGCTCGCGGCCGGCACCGAGCGGGGCACGATCGCGCTCGATGAGGCCGGCCACGGCGATCCCGTCGAGCGTGTGCGTGTGCGCGCGACGGGTCGCGCCGCGCGACACAAGCTCGACGGGATCAAGCCGATCGTCATGGACGGGCAGTCGGCGGACTGGGTGCTCGTGCCCGCCCGCACCCGCGACGGGTTGCAGACGTTTCTCGTCGAAGACCCGCACTCGCTCGCGCAGCCGACGCCCTCGCTCGACGTCACCCGCAAGTTCGCCCGCATCGAATTCGAGCAGACCCGCGCGCAACTCGTCGGGCCGCCCGGCGATCACGCGCACCTCTGGCGCAGAATCGCCGACGATGCCGCCGTCCTCCTCGCGGCCGAGTTGATCGGTGTGAGCGAGGCCGCGAACGCGCTCGCGCTCGACTACGCGCAGGCCCGCGAGGTGTTCGGCAAGCCGCTCTCGAAGTTCCAGGTCACGCGGCACAAGGCCGTCGACATGCTGCGCGAGATCGAGATCGCGCGTGTCTCGGTGCACTACGCGGCGTGGGCATCCGAGGTCGACGCACCCGACCGAGAGATCGCGGCATCGATGGCAAAGGCGCAGGCGGCGACGGCCGCCAACTACGTCACCGCAGAATGCATCCAGATCCACGGCGGCGTCGGCTACACGTGGGAGAACGACTCGCACCTGTATCTCCGGCGGGCCAAGGTGGATGATCTATTGATGGGCGCGCAGGGCTGGCAGCGCGAGCGCGTCGCCGACGAGTATTTCGCATCACTTTGAGAGGAGCGTGGGCGCGATGAAGGCAGCCGTCTACTACGAGACCGGAGCGCCGGAAGTGCTGCGGTACGAGGATGTCCCCGACCCCGTCGCGAGCCCGGGCAGCGTGCTGATCGAGATCGGCGCGATCAGCATCGAAGGCGGCGACACGTTGAACCGCGCCGGCGGCGAGATGGCAACGAATCCGCACATCGTCGGCTACCAGTCCGCGGGGACGATCATCGAGGTGGGCGAGGGCGTCACCGACCGGTTCGTGGGCCAGCGCGTCGTCGCGACCGGCCTCTGGGGTTCGCACGCGGCGATGATCGCAGCCCCGTCGGTGATCACCTGGGAGATCCCCGAGGGTGCGGATCTCGTGAAGTGCGCGTGCGTCCCGGTCGCGTTCGGTACCGCGCACGACTGCTTGTTCGAGTTCGGCCGCTTGCAGTCGGGGGAGACGGTGCTCGTGCAAGCGGGCGCGGGTGGCGTGGGCGTCGCTGCGATCCAACTCGCGAAGCGTGCGGGCGCGACGGTGATCGCGACCGCGTCGACACTTGATCGGCTCGAACCGTTGAAGGCGCTCGGGCTCGACCATGCGGTCGACTACTCGCAGCCGGGGTGGGTCGACGCCGTGCGCGACCTCACGGGCGGGCGCGGAGTCGATCTCGTCGTCGATTCCGTGGGCGGCAAGGTGCTCGCGGGAAGCGTGGCCTGTCTCGCGTACCGCGGGCGCGCGATCACGGTGGGGAGCGCCGGCCGCGACCCGCAGCCCTTCGACATCTCGGTGCTCGGGATGAACAATCTGTCGATCACCGGTGTGTTCCTCGGCGCCGAGATCCTCAACCCGCGCACCTACGCGATGATCGCCGGTCTCGTCGACGACGTCGCCGCCGGTCGCCTCGAAGTGCTCGTCGACCGGCTCTTCCCGCTGAGCGAGGCCGCCGACGCGCACGCCTATATCGAGAGCCGCCAGGCGGTGGGCCGGGTCGTGCTGATTCCCTGAGGTACTCCGCGCCAAGGGGGTTAGCACCCGCCGACGGCGGCGGGCTGCCCCCTTGCCGGGTGACCTCCGATCCGTGGCCTGATGCAGCGTGGTGGGATTCAGGCGTGATCTGGCTGCGGCACGATCGGAGTGGCGGGGGCGGTGGATCTCCCTTTCCGCGCTGACATTGCTCGTCGCCCTGACCGGCGCGGTCGTGATGACTGCGAGCCGCGGGCGCGCGTCGCACCCGCAGCAGCGTCGACCGCGCCGACCGGCTGACGAACCGGGTGCCCGACGCGTACGTGGTCCTGAACGACGATGTCCACGCCGTGGTCGCCGGCGAAGATCACGCACGCTGCCCGAGGTCGCCGTCGGCAGGCGCATGGCCTTCATGGGGCTGTTCTCCACCAAGCGGTTACACGGTGGCCGGATCTCCCGTCGACCCCGGGTTCGGTACCGAGCTCCCGGGCTCGCGGATCATCGCGGCCGGCCGCCGAACCCGAACGCGGCCGACGAGATCGCGATGTCGCCGAGACGAGTGCGAAGGCGTTCGGACTCGACGTCGGGCGACACCTTCGAGCTCGCGTCGCCGAGCGCGGCGCAATGGGTCTGCCTCGACGCGCGAGCCATCCGCCAATCGAGTCCGCTCTGCCGCGCGACGGTGCAGGCACTGAATCGCAGCCGATCGATCTCTCGATGCTGCGGGGCCGCACGTCCACCTGCGGGTCGTCGGCATCACGCGCAGCTTGTTCGAGGTCGGGGCGGCGTCGCACGTCGTGTTCTTCAACTTCCTGACGCCGGCGTTCTTCCGCAAGTACCGGGCAGACGATGCATTGGGGCCCGGCGGTGATGGTCCGGTACCGACCCGGTGTCACGGACACCGCAGTTCGAGGCCGCGCTCGCCCGGGCGGTGCCGAGAGCGGCCATCAGCGACTTGGGGACCTTCACGTCGGTCAATGATGCTCTCCTTTCGACCGCAGGGGTTCTGGCCAACGGTCTGCTCGTCTTCGCCGCGGTCGCGGCGTCGTCGGATTAGTCCTGATGTCGCTGGTACTCGCGCGCAATGCCGAGCGAGGGACGGAGGAACGCGACGTCTTAGGCGTGTTCGGCACGACCGGATCGGATGCGTCGTCGACGCCTGCGCGCCGCTGGTACCGGTCGCGGTCGTTGGAGCGACGCTCGCGCGTCCTCGGTGCCTGGATCGCGTCCCGTATGGATGCCGATCGGGATCGCGCGCCGCGCCGAGTTCACGCGTGGGCTCGATTTCGATGTGACGGTCCTCTCGGTGGCGCGTTCGTAGTGGTCGCGGTCGTGCTCCTTTCCGCCGCGGCCGCCGCGTTCCGCGTCGAGCGCAAGCGCGCCGCGCCCGACGCGAGATGCACGGCACCCGGGCTCGTCGGCCGGATCTCGGCAGGCAGGAGTGACTGCAACGACTGCGGTGAGAATGGTGCACGCAGGTCGGACGCGGACGTCGCGCGATTCCCGCTGCGCTCGGCTGTCGCCGGAACCGCGCTCGCGATGGCGGGAGTGATTGGCGTCGCCGTCTTCTCCGGGTCGCTCTCACGGCTCACGTCCGAGCCCGCGCGGCAGGGTTGGGGATGGGACGCGCTGGTCGGAGGTTTGAAGACGACCGACTCGCTCACGCTGGATCCGATCGCGCGCGACCCGCGTCTCGAAGCCGATCCCGACGTACGTTCGGTCACCAGAATCTGGGCGGGCGCTCAGCTGCGCGTCGAAGGGACACGTCACCGACGGGTTCGCGCGAGCAATTCCTGAAGGGCGACCGCGGTTTCGTGATCGTCGAAGGCCGCGCGCCGAAGCGGCCGACGAGGTCGCGCTCGGCGCCAAGACACTGCGACACGCCGACGCCGCGATGGGCGGTGAGGTCGACGTCGACGGTAAGCGGTTCCGGGTGGTGGGCACGGCACTGTTCCCGGCGACGACGAACAACTATGCGCTCGCGGACGGCGCGCTGTTCACGACGACGGACGGCGTGCCCTCCACGTCGTCTCGACCGGTGACTGAATCGCAGTACGCGGTGACGTTGCGGCCGGGCGCAGACCGAACCGCCGCGTCGCAGCGGCTGAGCCTGCTGAACAACGGGGATCTACCGGATGGCCCGGTGGCACACGCCGAGATCGAGCAACTTCGCCAACTCGATCGACTCCCCGTTGTGCTCGCGGCGTTCCTCGTGATCGTCGCGCTGCTCGCGGTCGGTCATCTGATCATGCAAGCGGTGAGACGTCGGGCGCGCGATCTGGCCGTGCTGCGCACGCTCGGTTGCACGCCGCGGCAGACGAAGCGGATCGTGGCGTGGCAGGCGACGATGCTCACCCTCGCCGGCGCCGTCATCGGCGCACCCGCCGGGCTGTTGTCGGGCCGGCTCGTGTGGCGACGTCTTGCCGACGCGTACGGGATCGCACATGACGCCGCATGGCCCTGGCCCGCGATCGCGTTGGTGCTGGTCGGAACTCCGCTGCTCGCGAAGGCGATCGCCTGGTGGCCGGCGCGGCGAGCCGCGAACCGGCCCATCGCCGAGGTCCTGCGAGCGGAATAGAACCTCAGGCGGGCCGGCGCGCCGTCGAGTTCACGCGCGTTGTCGCGCATGATCCGCTGTTGGTCGGCGTCGTCGAACTGCTTGACCTCGACGGCGTAGTCGAGCGGGCGGGGCATGCCCTCGATGTGGGGCCAGTCGGAGCCGAAGATCACGCGGTCGGCGCCCATGTGGTCGACGACGACGTTGACATCGTCCTCCCAGAACGGGTTGATCCACACGTTGCGCTTGAACGACTCGACCGGGTCCTCGGTGAAGTAGCCGGGCATCTTGTGATCGGTGGAGCGCAGCTTGTTGAACAGGTCGCCGAGGAACTCGGCGCCGTTCTCGACCGACGCGACCCGCACGTTCGGGAACCGCTCGAACAGCTTGTCGAACACGAGCGTGATCAGGAAGTCGTACGCGGCGCGCTCGATGTGGAACGCCTTCACCGACGGTGCCCAACGGCCGTTGCCGCTGAAGCCGGCCGCGAAGCCGTCCACCGCGTAGCCGTTGCTCGAGTAGCCGCTGTCGCCCGCGTGCACCACGACGGTGATGCCGGCCTCGTTCGCACGCGCCCAGAACGGGTCGTTGCGCGGATCGCTCACCGGGATCTGGCCCGAAGCGGTGTGCGGCGCGGCCGGGCGCATCACGACGTGACGGGCGCCGTTGTCGATCGCCCATTCGAGCTCGCTGATCGCCCAGTCGAGATCGGCGAGCGTGATGTACGGCGACGCGAAGATGCGGCCCTGGTAGTCGAGGCCCCAGTCGTCGTCGAGCCACCGGTTGAACGCAGTGAACAGTGTGCGTCACAGCTTCGATGTCGTGCTTGATCAGCTCCTCGTAGAGGATTCCGAGCGTGGGGAACAGCCACACGCCCTCGAGGCCGAACTCGTCGAGCTTGGCGAGGCGTGCATCGCGGTCGCGGTACTCGGCCGGGATCGGCTCGCGTTCGCGCAGGAACTCGTACGGCTGCAGCTTGTTCGGGTTGCCGCGGAAGTAGTCGTGCATCGCGCCGGCCTTGGCGACCGGGTCGAACGTGGGGTTGACGACCGCGTGACTGACGATCCCGCCGACGACGTGGTACTTGCGCCCGTTGACCTCGCACCACTGGACGCAGCGCGGCTGCATCTTCGGGTCGACGTACCGGGTGAAGGCATCGAGCGCCTCGTAGTAGTGGTTGTCGGCGTCGAACGCGGCATAGGGAAGGTCGCTCACGACCCAAGCTTACCGCCGTGTCTGCGCGTACACTCGGCCGTGGCGACTGTCGACCTGCACACAGCGCCTCGGCTTCGCCCGAGGGCTCGCTCGACCGCACGGCCTCGAGGGCTCGTCGACCTCGACTGGTCCCCGGTCGAGCGGTACCGCCGCCACATGCGCGAACGGGCGTGTGCGAAATCCCTGAGTTCGTGCGGGCCGATGCCCTGCCCGCCTTCGTGGCCGACGCCCGCCGCCTGGCCCCGCTGCGCACCGCAGCGGCGGCCTCGGAACCGTCTATCTGGGATTTCCCGACGAATCGTTCCCGCTCGACCACCCGCGCAATGGCTCGGGAACTACGGGGTGGGCGCGGTCGCCTACGACCTCTTCCCGGCGACTCACCCATCCGCCGCCTCTTCGAGTGGGAGCAACTGCGCTCGTTCGTCGCCGCGATTCTCGGTCTCGACGTGGTGTACCCGTATGCCGACCCGCTCGGCGCGCTCGAACCTCGCGGTGATGGGCGACGGCGACGAACTGCAATGGCACTTCGACCAGACCGACTTCGTCGTCTCGCTCGCGCTCCAGGATGCCGACGAGGGCGGCGACTTCGAGGTGGCGCCCCGTATCCGCAGCGGTGACGACGAACGCTACGACGACGTCGCGGCGTGCTCGGCGGCGATCGCCGCGCACTCACGGTGCAACCGATGACGCCGGGAACCTTGCTCGTCTTCGCGGGCCGCAACTCCTTGCACCGGGTGTCGCCGATCCACGGCCCGACGCCGCGCCTCGTCGGCCTGTTCGGCTACGACACGAAACCGGGGACGATGAGCAGCGAGCTGCTCAAAGAAGTTCGCTACGGGCCATCGGTTGAGAAGGCGCGTCGATGCAAAGATCGGTGAGGGCTTCGCCGGTGAGGGTGTCGACGCGGCGCACGTGAACACGGTGCTCGGCGCGAGGAGCGGGCCGGTCGGCACCGCGTGGGCGACCGCGCTCGGCGACCCCGAGTGCGGGTCATGCCCCCTTCGTCGTCGTGGCCGCACCGAACGTGCCGGTCAAACCGATGACCCTGTTCGTGAACAAGGCGACCGTCGATCCCGCCGACGAGCGCCACGGCCGTCTGACATGGGGTGCCGCCCAGGCTGGCGTCGCGGCCGGCGTGATGGCAGCGCTGCGCAAGGGCGTGGTCCTCGCCGACGACGCCCACGACCTCGTGCTCATCACGGCCGTGTGGGTGAACCCGGCGGCCGACGACGAGGAAGCCGTGTACGAGAACAACGCGGCCGCGACCTCGCCGCGCTCACCGCCGGACGCGACGAGCTGCCCTCGATCCGGACCGTGCTCGACGCGGGTGGCCCCGGAACCCATACTTCCGCGGATGACTCCCGAGCAGGCCTCGCACGAGCTCCGCGAAGCAATCGTGCGGATTCCCGGTGGATACATGACCGACGCGTCCACGTACGCGCCGCGGCGCCGAGACTCGGTTTCGCCGGCGCCGACTTCTACCTCTGCGGTCGCGCGTGCGGCACTCGGTGACGTGCACGCCGACATCGTGGTAGCCGCGCTCGTGTTCTTCGCTCGCGACGCCGTGCACGCGGCGTGGGACCGCACCGCGTCGGTGATGCCGCGCTCGTCGCAGCCGCGGAATGGGCCGCGGCCGGGCACGCGTGGGCGATCGAGAACCTCCCCGGCGAGATCGACTGGCCGACGGTGGCCGCGCTGCTCGGACGGGTCGGTGCAGTCTGCGCCCGGTCGCCGGAGCTCCGCTCTTCGCGGGCTGGCGCGCGCTGGCCGAACCCGAGGAGACGAAGGCGCTGGCGATGCACCGCTTGAACGCGCTGCGCGAGTTGCGGGGAGCATTGCACGGGGCCGCGGTCCTCACCGTCGGGCTCACGCCGATCGAGGCGATCGTGGTCCACACGCCGAAGATGGCATCGGCGTTCGGCTGGCCCGAGCCCCATCCCGACCCGAAACCGTTGCACGACCGTTGGGGGCTGGCCGAGGCCCGCACCGACCGCATGTTCGGGAGGAACCTGGCGGTCCTCGACGCCGACGAACGTGCCGAGCTGGTCGCCGCGCTCGCGCCCCTGGTCGCGCCGGCGGCGAAAGCATGACCTGGCTTCGAGAAGGTGCGCCGGGCGTCACGCCGCTCGACCGCGTCTTCGGCCTACGTCCCCACGCGTACACGCGCTTCTCCGACCTGCTCGACATGTTGCCGAGCTGGCGGCGTCGACGAAGTGACACTCGCCGCGTGCCGGGCGCGCATCGAGGCACTGCTGCGGTTCGAGCCCGATCCGACCACGCGCCTCGACCTCGACGACGCCCAACACGCGGCCGTGGGCTACGCCGAGCAGTACGCCCTCGACCCGCACGGTCTGCGCGACTCCGACTTCGACGCGCTGCACGAGCACTTCACCGACGCGCAGCTCGCCACGCTGACGCTCGCGGTGGCGATGTACGACGCGCTCGCCCGATTCACTGTCGCCCTGGAGGTCTGATGGCCAGAGTCCGGTCTCCCAAAGGGGGCCTCACACCCTTCGACCACGTTCCCCCGTTGTGGGAGGCGTTCAACGCCTATTACGGCACGCTCTGGTCCGACGGGGTGGTCGACGACCCCACCAAGGAGGTGGGTCGGCTGCGCAACGCACGCGTCACCGGATGCGGGATTTGCAAGAACCTGCGGTTCGCCACTGCGCGCGAGCAGGGCCTCGAGGAGGATCACGTCGACCTCATCGTCGACGGCTACGCCGACAGCGAGCTCCCGGCCCGCTGGAAACTCGCGGCCCGGCTCGCCGACGCGCTCATCGCCGACGCGCGGGTCGACCCCGACCTGCGGGTCGCGTTGCTCGCCGAGTTCACCGATGCCGAGATCGTGGAGCTCACCGCGACGATCGCGACCGCGATCGCGTTCTCCAAGGCCTCGGTCGCGTTCGGTGCACCGGAGGAGATGCCGCTCGTCGTCGTACCGACCCCGCAGATCGACGGGGACGTGGTTCGGTGACGGAGTCTGCACCCGTCGAGGCGGACGATCTCGTCCTCGTCTCGGTCGACGATCACATCTGCGAACCCGCCGGCATGTTCGACGCGCACGTCCCCGCGCGGTACCGCGACGCCGCACCTCGCGTCGTCGACGAGGCCGACGGATCTCAACAGTGGTTCTACGGCGACATCCGGGGCCGGAACCTCGGGCTGAACGCCGTCGCAGGCAAGTCGCCCGAGTTCTTCAACGTCGACCCGCTGCGCTACGACCACATGCGTCCAGGCTGCTACGACGTCCACGAGCGGGTACGCGACATGTCGGCGGGCGGCCAACTCGCCGGGCTCAACTTCCCGAACTGGACCGGTTTCTCGGGTCAGGTACTCAACCAGGGCCCCGACCGCGACACGAACCTCGTGATGATCAAGGCGTACAACGACTGGCATGTCGACGAGTGGTGCGGTGCGTATCCCGACCGCTTCATCCCGTGCGGCATCCTGCCGCTCTTCGACGTGGAGGAGGCGGCGAAGGAGGTCCACCGGCTCGCAGCCAAGGGCTGTCACGCCGTCACCTTCTCGGAAAACCCGGCCGGGCTCGGAATGCCGAGCATCCACACCGACGCCTGGGACCCGTTGTTCGGCGCGTGTTCCGAGACCGGCACCGTGTTGTGTTGCCACGTCGGTTCGTCGTCGAAGAGCGCGTCGACCTCTCCCGACGCACCGCCGCCGGTGCCGATGAACCTCTCGTCGGTCATGGCGGTCTACACGCTCGGCGACCTCTTGTGGGCCACGTTCTGGCACCGGTTCCCGAAACTGCGCTTCGCGCTCACCGAGGGCGACATCGGATGGATCCCGTACTTCTTGTGGCGGGCCGAGCACACCCTCGAGCGTCACAACGGCTGGATGGGTCACGAGATGCCGCAGGGTCTGTCGCCGACCGAGCTGTTCAAGGAGCGGATCCTCTGTTGCTTCATCACCGATCGGATCGGGGTGAAGCTGCTCGACGAGTTCAACATCGACAACGTCTGTTGGGAGAGTGACTACCCGCACTCCGACAGTTCATGGCCGAACGCACCCGAACGGTGCGCCGAGCTGTTCGGCGGTCTGGATCCCGAAGTGGTTGCCGGCATCACCCATCGCAACGCGATGCGGCACTACCAGTTCGATCCGTTCGCCCACCGACCGCCCGAGCGCTGCACCGCGGCCGCGCTGCGGGCGGAGGCCCCCGACGTCGATCCGGTCACCCGGGCCGGTCGTCCGGCCGACGCGGCGCGATCTCGCCACCTGGCAGCGCCTCACCAGCCGGGCCCGGTGAGGCAAGGCGCGGATCGGTACGACGACCCCCGCTGTCGGATCGGGGCCGCTTCGCCGTTACACTCGCGGCATGCTTTCCGAGATCATCGGGCCCGACATCCTGATCGTGCTGGTCGTCATCCTCGTGCTCTTCGGCGGCTCGCAGCTGCCGAAGCTCGCCCGGGGCCTCGGCTCCGCGCAGAGGGAATTCAAAAAGGGTCTCGAAGAGGGTCACTCCGACGAGGATGACTCCAAGAAGTCCGAGAAGTAAGAGTCCGACCGGCCGCTCCCGGGAACCGTGCGGAGCCCCGGCCCGTCCGGGACCCGACTGCCCGAGCACGTCGTCGCATTCGTCGCCGCTCGGGTAGCACCCCCACCCGGCTCGATCCGGGCCATCTCCGTACCGGAGCACGTGAGCACGCCGCGAGCACTCCGGGTCGTAGCCGCGGCGATCGTAGGCCGGAGCCAGAGCGCGACCACCGGTACACTTCTTGCTCCTTATGCAGAGCACCGTCGAACCCGTCGAGAGCCCCGTTGGTAACCCCGCTGGTGACCGCGAGGAAAACGACCAGCCGGACGACAGTCCCGCCGGCGTCGCGAACCGGGTGAAGTTGCACGTCGTGGTCCCCGCGCCCGAGTTCGAGCGCGCGATCGACGCGGCCTTCCGCAAGCTCGCCCGTGAAGTCCGCGTGCCCGGTTTCCGGCCGGGCAAGGCGCCGCGGCGTCTCCTCGAAGCGCGTCTCGGCGGCGAGATGGCGCGCGAGCAGGCATTGCAGGACGCGCTTCCCGAGTACTACGTCGACGCCGTGAACGAACACGACGTCGACGTCATCGCGCCGCCCGAGATCGAGATCACCGCGGGTCAACAAGACGGTGATGTCGAGTTCGACGCGGTCGTCGAGATTCGACCGCAGGTGAAGCTCCTCGGTTACGACGAGTTGCGCGTCGAGATCCCGTTCGCGCCGGTCTCCGACGAGGACGTCGACAAGCAGGTCGACGCGTTGCGCGATCGCTTCGCCGATCTCGCCGACTCGGAGTTCCCGCTCATCGACGACGCCTACGCCACGATCGACGTGGCCGGCACCATCGACGGCGAGGCCGTAGAAGGCCTCACGGCCACGGACTTCTTGTACCGAGTGGGTTCGGCGATGGTGGTCGATGAGCTCGACGACCAACTGCGCGGGACCAAGCCCGGTGCGATCCTCGAGTTCGATGCGAAGCTCCCCGAGCGTTTCGGCGAGCTCGCCGGCAACGACGCGAAATTCCGCGTCATCGTGAAGGAAGCCAAGCAGAAGGTGCTTCCCGAGCTCACCGACGAGTGGGCCGCGGAGGCCAGCGAATTCGAGACCGTCGACGAGCTTCGCGCCGACATCCGAAAGCGCGTCGACACGATGCAGCGCCTGCAGGCCCAGATGGCGGTGCGCGACAAGGTGCTCGAAGCGGCCGCCGATCTCGTGCCGATCGAACCACCCGTGACGCTCGTCGACGGCGAGGCGCGCCGTCGGGTGGAAGATCTCGCCCACCGGCTCTCACATCAGGGAGCGAGTCTCGAGCAGTACCTCGAGATGACGGGCCAGGAACCCCAGGCCTTCATCGACGAGATCCGGGTCGGTGCCGGACGAGCGGTACTGGCCGACCTCGCGCTCCGCGCGGTGGTCACGCAGGAGGGTGTGAGCGCGACCGACGAAGAGGTCGATGCCGAGATCGCGCAACTGGCCGAGCGGTCCGAACAAAAACCCGCAAAGGTGCGACGTGAGCTCGAACGGAGTGGCGCGCTGGAGGCGGTACGCTCTGATGTCACACGCGGAAAAGCGCTCGAGTTCCTGGTCGATCACGCGACAGTGGTCGACGAGAACGGGAACGAGATCGACCTGACCGTCGAACCACAAGACCACGACCATGATCACCCGCACGACCATGATCACCCGCACGACCATGATCACCCGCACGACCACGATCATGACCACGATCACGATCACCAGCCCGAAACAGAAGAAGTGAAGGAGTCCGAGGCGTGAGTATCCGCAACGAATACGTCCCGGTCCCGCGATTCATCCAGGACACCCCGCGGGGTCGCATGGAATGGGACCCGTACTCGCGTCTGGCGAACGACCGCATCATCTTCCTGGGGACGCCGGTCGACGACAGCGTCGCGAACCTGTTGATCGCGCAACTGCTGATCCTCGAGTCCGAGGACCCGGAAAAAGACATCATCATGTACATCAACTCGCCCGGCGGCGAGATCACGGGTCTGTTCGCGATTTACGACACGATGCAGTACATCAAGCCCGACGTGCAGACCTGCTGCATCGGCCAAGCCGCGTCGGCGGCCGCAGTGTTGCTCGCCTCGGGTGCGCCCGGCAAGCGTTTCATCCTGCCGCACGCTCGTGTCCTGATCCACCAGCCGCACGGTGGTGCGTCCGGGCAGGCCGTCGACATCGAGATCCAGGCCAAGGAGATCGTGCGCATGCGCGAGCTCCTCGACGAGATCCTCGCGTTCCACACGGGCCAAGCCCTCGACCGGGTCTCGAAGGACACCGACCGCGACTTCATCATGAGCGGGATCGAGGCCAAGGAGTACGGCATCGTCGACGAGATCCTCACCAATCGGGAGCTCGCCGCGGTACCGTCAGCTGAAGGCACGAGCTAGGTACGTCGGGACCCACGGGGGAAAGGGGCCTTTCCGGTGGCAAAGTTCGGTGACGGTGGCGACCTGCTCAAGTGTTCCTTTTGCGGGAAGAGCCAAAAGCAGGTCAAGAAGCTCATCGCGGGCCCGGGTGTTTACATCTGCGACGAGTGCATCGATCTCTGCAACGAGATCATCGAGGAAGAGCTGTCGCAGACCACGGAGGTCCGCTTCGACGAGCTGCCCAAGCCTCGTGAGATCTACGAGTACCTGAACGACTACATCATCGGGCAGGAGCAGGCCAAGAAGATCCTGTCCGTTGCGGTCTACAACCACTACAAGCGCGTGCAGGTGGGCGCGTACGGCGACCCCGACGTCGAGTTGCAGAAGTCGAACATCATGCTCGTCGGCCCGACGGGCTGCGGCAAGACGCTGCTCGCGCAGACGTTGGCGCGCATGTTGAAGGTGCCGTTCGCGATCGCAGACGCCACCGCGCTCACCGAAGCGGGCTACGTCGGCGAAGACGTCGAGAACATCTTGTTGAAGCTGATCCAGGCGGCCGACTACGACGTCAAGAAGGCCGAGACCGGGATCATCTACATCGACGAGATCGACAAGATCGCGCGCAAGGCCGAGAACCCGTCGATCACGCGCGACGTGTCGGGCGAAGGTGTCCAGCAGGCGCTGCTCAAGATCCTCGAGGGCACGACCGCGTCGGTCCCGCCGCAGGGGGGCCGCAAGCACCCGCACCAAGAGTTCATCCAGATCGACACCACCAACATCTTGTTCATCTGCGGTGGTGCGTTCGCCGGCCTCGACCGGATCATCGAAGCGCGCGTCGGCAACCGCGGCATCGGCTTCGGCGCCGACGTCCGCAAGAAGAACGACCTCGAAGAGACCGGCCGCTTCCTCGCCGACGTGCTCCCCGAGGACCTCTTGAAGTTCGGGCTCATCCCGGAGTTCGTCGGTCGTCTGCCCGTCGTCGGTGTCGTGCACAACCTCGACAAGGACGCGCTGATGCGCATCCTCATCGAGCCCAAGAACGCGCTGGTGAAGCAGTACCAGAAGTTCTTCCACTTCGATGACGTCGACCTCGTGTTCGGAGACGACGCGCTCGACGCGATCGCCGACGAGGCGTTGAAGCGCAACACCGGTGCCCGTGGTTTGCGGGCCATCCTCGAAGAGGTGCTCCTCGAGGTGATGTACGACCTGCCATCGTGGACCGACGTCGTCCGCTGTGTGGTCGACAAAGAGGTCGTGCTCCGTAAGGTGACGCCCACACTGGTAACCGAGGACGAGTCGCGCCGCAGCGCGTAACGTCTCCCGCCGGGAAGCGGTGAACGACTCACCCACCTTTCGTCGGGATCTGTACCGCGGGACCGCGCGGTTCTACGACCAGTTCCGATTGCCCTATCCGGCCGGCCTCATCGACGATCTGTGTTCGCGCACGTCGGTGTCCGGCCGCGGACGCTTGCTCGACCTCGCGTGCGGACCCGGAACCGTCACGTTCGCACTCCAGGATCGTTTCACCGAGGTGCGGGCGGTGGATCAGGAACGAGAGACGATCGATTTCGCCGCCCGCAAGGCCGCGGGCCTGGGTGTGCAGAACGTTCGGTGGATCGCCGGGCGGGCCGAGGACGTCGATGACGGCGAGGGTTTCGATCTCGTCACCGTCGGGACCGCGTTCCATCGGCTCGACCGCCGGCGGGTCGCCGAGCTCGCCGCGGGCTGGCTGCGTTCGGGTGGGCATCTCGCGCTGCTGTGGAGCGATACCGCGCTCAACGGTTCTGCACCCTGGCAGCAGGTGATCGCCGAGATCGTCGTCGACTGGATGCACAGGGCCGGAGCCGACGACCGGCTTCCGGCCGAGCTGGCCGGGCACCTCGCGCAGCTTCCCCACGCGACCGTGTTGGAGGATGCGGGCTTCGTCGGCGTGGAGCGGCACGAGTTCACCGAAGTTCACGACTGGACGGTCGACGCGCTGATCGGCCTCGTCTACTCGACCTCGCTGCTGCCGCTCGCCATCCTCGGAGATCGAGCCGGCGCCTTCGAAGCTGAGATGCGTGAACGGCTGGCGGCCGTTGACGACGCGGGGGTCTTTCGCGAGGACGCGAGCTTCGCGTACGACCTCGCCTACCGGCCGCCGGGCTAGCTCAACCGGGCCGTGTACCGACCCTGCCGCTCGTCGACTGTGAGGGTGAGGCCGTAGGCCTCGCTCAGCGTCTCGCTGTTGACGATCTCGGCGATCGGTCCCGACGCGAGCGTGCGCCCCTGCTTCAGCACGAGTGCGTGCGTGAACGCGGGCGGGATCTCCTCGAGGTGATGCGTGACGAGGACCGTCGTGGGCCGGGCGGGATCGCGGGCCCACCGGGCGAGATCGGCCACCAGCTCCTCCCGGCCGCCGATGTCGAGGCCGGCGGTCGGCTCGTCGAGCAACGCCACGCCGGGCTCGTTCATCAGCATCCGGGCCAGCAACACCCGCTGGCGCTCGCCCGCGGACAGGGTGGGGAAGGGGTGCGCGGCCAGAGCCGCGCAGTGCCATTCCGTGAGCAGCTCGAGCGCGCGGGCCCGATCGGCGTCCGTGTAG
The DNA here is from genome assembly GCA_963761055.1 of uncultured Actinomycetes bacterium. Lineage (GTDB taxonomy): Bacteria > Actinomycetota > Acidimicrobiia > IMCC26256 > PALSA-610 > PALSA-610. The sequence continues at coordinate 474,223 of CAVXFO010000004.1, forward strand.
CGGTGCCACCAGGGCGCCAGCGCGGCGTACCGCGCGGTCATGACGACCTCGGCCGCGGTCATTGTCGGCTCGAGCCGGGCGGCGAGCGCGGGCGACGAGAACGCGATGCGTTCGCGGAGAGTCCGTACGTCGGTCCGTCCGAATCGCTGACCGAGCACGTCGACGGTGCCCGACGAGGGATACAGGTAGAGCGACACGATGCGCAAGAGGCTCGTCTTGCCCGCGCCGTTCGCGCCGAGCACGACCCAACGCTCGTCGTCCCGAACCGTCCAGTCGACGTCGGTGAGGATCGTCGTGTCGTCGATGACGAGGCTCACGCCCGCGCAGCACAGGACGGGGAGCTCGCTCACCGGCGAGAGCCTAGGGGCTCGGACATTGCTTGCCGCGGGAGCCGCTTCGTGTCAAGGTCGATCGATGTCCCCCGACGCCGCGGTCACCCGACCGGCGAGTTCGCACGCCCGGTTCCCGTGCTTCGACGGGGTACGCGTGCTCGCGGCGATCATGGTGGTCGTCTACCACGCGGTGTTCTTCAACCGCGACTTTCTCACGCCGGGCGGTTCGTTCTTCGGGACCCTGAACGCGGGCGTATGGATCTTCTTCGTGACCTCGGGTTGTCTCCTGTATCTGCCCTTCGCGGCGGCGCACCTGGGCAACACCCCGGTCGTCGATCCGCGCGGCTACGCGATCCGGCGAGTCGCGTGCGTGTATCCCGCGTATTGGTTGGTTCTGGCGTTCTTCACGTTCGCAGTGCCTCGGATCAACATTTACGGTCTCCACGGATTCCTGTTGCACACGTCGTTGACGCAGACGTACACGCACGTCAACCCGTTCGTCGACGGCCTCCCGCCCGCGTGGAGCCTCGTGGTCGAGATCTCCTTCTATCTCTTTCTTCCGCTCTACGCGCTCGTGATCGCGGGCGTGGCGCGCCGGGGGAACCCACTCACGGTCGAGCTCAGCGGGCTGGCCGTGCTCTTCGCGATCGGGATGTTCGCGATCGTCGCGCTCGCGAACGGGCTCGACGCTCCGTGGGTCACGGTCCTGCCCCAGCACCTCGGCGCGTTCGCGCTCGGCATGCTGTTGGCCGTGCTGAGCTCACAGCCCTGGGACGCGGGCACCGGCGCGCGCATCCAGAGGATGGGGCGCGACGCCTGGCTCTGGTGGTCGGTCGCGGTCGCAGCCCTCGTCGCGATCCCGGTGGCCCTACGGCTCGATCCGCTCGCGGCGCCGAACGCGGCCCAGGCGGTCGGGCTGAACGTGCTGCAGATGGTGGTCGGCATCTGCGTGGTGGTGCCGGTGGTGCTCGGCCCCCAGGACCGCGGCCCGATCCGGCGACTCCTGCGTTCGCGCCCCGCCGTGTATCTGGGCCTTGTGAGCTACGGGATCTATCTCTGGCACTGGTACATCCTGCGTATCGTCGCCGACTGGTTCGACTGGCCTCTGTATCACGGGAATTGGCTCGTCGTCCTCGCGGTGGCGTTGCCTGTCGTCGTGTTCGCGGCGAGCGTGAGTTGGTTCGGGCTGGAGCGGCCGACACTGCGCGCCGCGCACCGCTTCGCCCCCGCGAGTCATCGCCCGCCGGTACCGAACGCGCGTGACCCGCACGCGCTCCACGAGGCGTAGACTGAACCTTGACCAATCCGGCCTCGACAACCGAAACAGGTCGTGGGCGCCGCAGCCGTGTTCGGTGGTCGGGTCGCGCGTGTGGCGTCGCGAATCACGCGTCGAGGTCCTCGTCTACGCCGTCGCGATCGTGCTCGTCTTGTGGCCCGGGATCCTGCATGCCCGCACGCAGATTGTCGGCGCGGGCGACGACGCGCGCTACTACACCTGGCTCGGGTGGAGCATGGGCCGCCTGATCGCCCACGGGCATGTCGTGCCGTTCCACGTCGGTACCGTCATCCGGCCGTTCGGCCTCGATCTCCGTCTGCTCGACGGCTATCTGCCGTCGTATGTGTCGGGTCTGTTCAATCTCGTCACGGGGCCCGTGCTCGCGTTCAATCTCACGTTCGTCGTCGGCGCGATCCTCGATGTGTACGCGGCGCGGGTGCTGGCACGCCGACTCACGACCCTCCGGCTCGTGCACGTGATCGCCGCGATTGCATTCCTCACTGCGCCTCCGATCGCGCTCAATGTTCAATTGGGCCTCCTGCCTCTCTTCTGGGCGTTCACGGCCCCGCTCCTCGTCGCCGAAGCGCTCGACGTCGTGTCGGGGATGCGGCCCGTCCGACCCGTCCGGCTCGCGGTCCTGCTCGTGCTCGCGTACCTGTGCAGTGTGTATTTCCTGGTGTTCGGTGGCCTCGCGTACGCGGTGATCGTGAGTGTTACGGCACTTCGCCGACGCGACTGGCGCATCGTCGCCGCAATGGCGGGTGCCGCCCTGATCGCCGTCGTGGTGCTGCTGCCGTTCATCGTGCCCCGCATCCAATTCGATCGGCACGAGTCCGCGCGTGGGGTCGACACCGAGTTGCTCTCCGACAGCAACTTCTTCTCCGCCGACGCGGTGTCGATCGTGGCCCAGCCGACCCGATCGACCTTCTTGCTCCCGCGGCCGGCGTTCGTGGAGAAGAGCATCGTGCGCCTGCCCGACGTTCGCTACGCGATCGAGGCGACGATCTTCCCCGGGTTCCTTCTTCTCGCAGGGTTCGTCGCGTTCTTGTTCGTGCGTGAGCGCAGACGTCTGCCGCTGGGGGTCGCGGCCGCGGCCTTGTTCGTGTTCGGTCTGGGACCGTCGTTGAAGGTGGCGGGCAACTTCGTGTGGAAGCACGCGGGCACGCCGGTGTCGTGGCTGCCGTACCGCGTGTTACTCGCGATTCCCGGCCTCGGAGCGCTGCGCGCGCCGGTTCGGGTCGAGTATGTCCTTGCCGCAGTCCTCGTCGCGGCGACGGTGCTCGCGCTGCAGGCGATCCTCACGCGCGCACCCGAACGGAGGCTCGCAGTCGCGGTCGGCGCGGGCGTGCTGCTCGCGACGAACCTGCTCGTTCCCGTGCCGACGACGGGTTTCAACACGACGCCGGCGAGTGCCGGAGCACTGCGCGAGATCGCGAGGGATGCCCGGCCCGGCGACACCGTGCTGAGCGTGCCGGCCGACTGTGATCCCGCGTTCGCAAGCCTGCAGGTGTTCCACCACACGGCGGTCGTCGGATGCGCGGGTTCCTTCGCCGCGAACCCGTGGTCGAAGCTCCGAGTTGTCACCGAGTCGACCCCGTTCACGAAACTCCGTTGTGACCTGACGGCATACGGCCGCATCACGACGACGCCGCCCGTAGCCGCGTCGCCGGCACTCACACCCTTCGACGCGGCCGACATCGCCGCACTACACCGCGACTTCGGCGTGCGCTTCGTCGTCGTCGACCGGTCGAAGCTCGGGCCGGGGTGTGCGCGGGTCGACCGAGCGCTACCGGTGTTGGAAGAGCACCGGTCGCTCGGTGGCGACGCGCGCTTCCAGGTGATCGATCTCTCCGGGCCGAGCGGTCACTGACCGGGGCACGGCAGGAACAGCTTGAAACCCTGGCCGTAGTCGCGCTGCAGGCAGAAGCGGTGGTGCAGCACCTCGGCCGGGCCGGGGTCGCCCGGCACCATCGCGTCGTTGGGCTCGTCCCAGTTGAGCCAGCGGTCAGACGCGATGAACGCGTCGGCGCGCTGCATCTCCCCGGTCAGCGTGGTGCCCGTGCGGTTCGTGAGACCCGGCTCGAACTCCATCGACGCCGTGCCCGGGACGTAGTGGGGGAGCAGGTAGTAGAGGAACGTGTCGTTGTACGGGACGCGGCGCATGTCGGTGTTGCCGACGATGACGCGCCCGCCCGGTTTCACCTCGTGCTCCACGGCCCGGAGCAGCGACTCGACGCTGTGCGCGAGTGCGGGGTCGTTGCCGACGTACCACCTGCGCCCGTCGTTGGTGATCGCGATCGTCGTCGGGAGATGGACCGAATCCTGGAGCGCGCCGACATATCGGCGGGTCGTGTATGTCGGCAGGAGCAGTGACACCGCGGCGATGACGGCCACGCCCGCGCCGAGCCCGATCCACCGGGACCTCCACGCCGGCCGGGTCGAGCCGACCCATTCGGCGAGCGCGGCGGGCAACAGCACCACGACCGTGCCGCCTACCCACCCGAGGTGTGCGGAGTCGGCGCGTTGCAACGCCTGCGGGAACATCCCGAGACCGAAGAGCGCTCCGGCGAGGAGGACGCGCGGCCGGAACGCCCGGGGTTCGCGGCGCACGCGCCAGATCGCGAACACGACGAGCCCGATCGTGAGCACGGCGAGGAGCACGAACCAGGCGAAGATCTGCTGCGCGGGCGTGAGCCGGGGAAACGGCCACGAGCGGTCGAACACCGTGATGACGCGTGCGACGCCGACGAGATGATCCGGGCTGGGCGGGAGCGGAAGCCGACGGCCGGCGCGGAGATGCACGATTGGATCGATGATCATCCCCCGCACGACGGTGCCCGGTCCGGCGGTCGCGAGGTGCACGACGTAGGGCGCGAGCCCGATCGCGGCGCCGAGCAGCGCCTGTTTCACGACCGGGCGGGCGAGCCCCAGATCGCGGCGCCGCCGCCGAGCACGATCGCGAGACCGAGATCGATCCGGAACAACATGGCGAAGCCCGCGAGGATCCCGCCTATGAGTGCCCACCGCGGATTGTCATTCCTGCGGGCCTGCAGCAGGGCGACGAGCCCACCGAGCGCGAGCGCGGCGCCGCCCGTCCACGGGAGTGCGATGAGTTGCACGGCCGGCATCACGAACAACACGTTGAGCAGCACCGCGGACACGGCGACCGCGCGTCCCCACCAGCGCACCAGGAGTCCGGCCCCGACTGCGAGCCCGATCAGTTGCACGAGTCCCGCGAGTCGTTCGACGAGGAGGTGGGTGCCGAAGACCTTGTAGACGGCGGCGAGCGACCAGAGGCTGCCCGGTCCGTAGAGGTAGAGGAAGTCCCTGTTCGGTACCGCCCCGTGCAGCACCCGGTCGGGGAAGACGAGCATGAAGCCCTCTTCCATCGACGCGCCCGGACGCGTGCAGCAGCGCGCGCAGCGGCAGGAGATACGCGATGACCGCGACGGCGACCACGGTCCACGCGGTCGGCGGCCTGATCCTCACGAGCAAGGGACTGTAACGGGACTCCGGTGAGCAGAGTCGCGCCGGAGGCCTCCTCCTACAATCGACTCATGTCCCGAATCCCCGAGAAGCCGACGCTGGACGGGCTCGAAGCGCGCTGGGCGGCGGTCTGGGAGGACCACGGCACCTACCGCTTCGACCGCAGTCACGAGCGCGCCGAGATCTTTTCGATCGACACGCCACCACCGACGGTGAGCGGCTCGTTGCACATGGGTTCGGCGTTCGGCTACGTGCAGACCGACTCGATCGCCCGCTACCAGCGCATGCGGGGCCGGCACGTCTTCTATCCGATGGGCTGGGACGACAACGGCCTGCCGACCGAGCGGCGCGTGCAGAACTACTTCGGCGTGCGCTGTGAGCCGCACCTCCCGTACGACCCCACGTTCGTTCCGCCCGAGAAACCGGGCAAGGACGTCGTGTCGATCTCGCGCCCGAACTTCCTCGAGCTGTGCGAGCAACTGGTGGCCGAGGACGAAGCCGCGTTCGAGGATCTATGGCGTCGATTGGGCCTCTCGGTCGACTGGAGCCTGACCTACACGACGATCGGCCACGCGGCGCGGCGTACGAGTCAGCGCGCGTTCCTGCGCAACCTCGCGCGCGGCGAGGCGTACCAGGCCGACGCGCCGACGCTCTGGGACGTCGACTTCCGCACCGCGGTCGCGCAAGCGGAGCTCGAAGACCGCGAGATGCCCGGCGCCTACCACGGGCTTCGGTTTCACAAGGCCGACGGCTCCGGCGACCTGCTCGTCGACACGACCCGGCCCGAGCTGCTCGCCGCGTGCGTCGCGGTCGTCGCGCACCCGGACGATGCCCGGTTCCAGCCCCTGTTCGGTTCCGAGGTGGTCACGCCGCTCTACGGCGCGCGCGTCCCCGTCGTCGCGCACCATCTCGCCGATCCCGAGAAGGGGACCGGCATCGCGATGACCTGCACGTTCGGCGACACCACCGACGTCGTCTGGTGGCGGGAGCTGCAGCTCCCGATGCGCCCCGTGCTCGGCACCGACGGCCGCTTCAAGTCGGATCCGCCCGCGGGCCTCACGGCCGACGGCGAGACCGCGTACGAGCAGATCGCCGGGCGCAACGCCAAGCAGGCCCAGAAGATCGTGGTGGGGCAATTGGCGGAGTCCGGGGAGCTCGAAGGCGAGGCCCGCCCGATCACGCATCCGGTGAAGTTCTTCGAGAAGGGTGAGCGCCCGCTCGAGATCGTCACGTCGCGGCAGTGGTACCTACGTAACGGCGGCCGTGACCTCGACCTGCGCGCGGAGTTGCTCGCGCTCGGCAAGGCACTGCGCTGGCACCCGGCGAACATGCGAGTCCGCTACGACAGCTGGCTCGACGGGCTGAATGCCGACTGGCTCGTGAGCCGCCAGCGCTACTTCGGCGTGCCCTTCCCCGTCTGGTACCGCGTCGACGCCGACGGGAGCTCCGTCTACGACGAACCGCTGCTCCCGGACGAAGCCGACCTCCCCGTCGATCCCTCCACCGACTGCCCGGCGGGGTACGAACCCGCGCAGCGCGACCAGCCGGGCGGTTTCACCGCCGATCCCGACGTCATGGACACGTGGGCGACATCGTCGCTGACCCCCCAGATCGTGACCGGCTGGGTCGACGACCCCGACCTCTTCGCCCGCACGTTCCCGATGGACCTGCGCCCTCAGGGTCCGGAGATCATCCGTACGTGGCTCTTCGACACGGTGGTTCGGGCCCGGCTCGAGCACGATGCTCTTCCCTGGACCGACACCGCGATCAACGGCTGGGTGCTCGACCCTGATCGCAAGAAGATGTCGAAGTCGCGCGGCAACGTCGTCACACCGATGCCACTCGTCGAGGAGTACGGCGCCGACGCGCTGCGCTACTGGGCGTGCAACGGCCGGCCCGGTGTCGACACCGCGGTCGACTTCGGGATCATGAAGGTCGGGCGCAAGCTCGCGACCAAGATGCTCAACGCGTCGAAGTTCGTGCTCGGTGTGTCGGGCGACGCGGGCGAGGACGTCGGCGAGATCATCACCGCGCTCGACCGTTCGCTGCTCGTCGGTCTCGCCGGCCTCGTCGCCGATGCCACCGGCGCGTTCGACGAGTTCGACTACGCGCGCTCGCTCGAACGTACGGAACGTTTCTTCTGGTCGTTCTGCGACGACTACCTCGAGCTCGTGAAGAGCCGGGCCTACGGTGACAAGAGCGACCCGGCCGTGCGGTCGGCCGCGGTGACGCTGCGCGTTGCGCTGTCGGCACTGCTGCGCATGTTCGCGCCGATGATGCCGTACGTCAGCGAAGAGGTCTGGTCGTGGTGGCGCGACGGATCGATCCATAGCGCGGAGTGGCCGAGCGCGGCGTCGCTCAGTGTCGACGGCGGCGCTCCGGGGGCGGGCGGCGACCGGCTCGTGTACGAGGTCGCGGCCGAGGTGCTCGCGGCGGTGCGCAAGGCCAAGTCGACGGCCAAGGTCTCCCTCGCCTCGCCGGCCACGCGGGTCCGTGTGGTCGACACCGCGGAGCGGCTCGCGGCCCTCGACGCGGCGCGGGCCGACGTGTGCGACGCGGGCAAGATCGAGCAGCTCGAGACTGAGATCGGCGCCGAATCGTCGGTGGACGTCGAGCTCCCCGGGCCGACGGAGTGAGCGCGCCGAAGGGCTTCGACGGGCCCCGCTGGCTGAGCTCGCATGTCAACCTCGAGAGTCTCAACGTTCCCGCGGGGAGCCGCCGGGGCCCGCCCACGCTGGAACGGATCTCGACGCTCATGCAGTACCTCGGGTCGCCCGAGGTCGAGTTTCCGTCGATCCACATCACCGGGACGAACGGCAAGACCACGACGGTTCGCGTCGTCACCGAGCTGCTCACCGCGCTCGGTCTCAAGGTCGGCGCCTACACCAGCCCGAACCTCGAGAAGGTCAACGAGCGCATGTCGATCGACGGTCAGCCCATCGACGACGACGCCTTCGAGGAGATGTTGTACGCGGTGTCGCTCGTCGAGCAGTCGGTCGGCATCGACCCGTCGTTCTTCGATGTCGTCACCGCGGCCGCGTTCCGCTGGTTCGCCGATGAAGCCGTCGACGTTGCCGTCGTCGAGGTCGGCATGGGCGGCACGTGGGACGCGACGAACATCGTCGACGGTGTGGTCGCCGTGGTCACCAACGTGTCGGTCGACCACGTGGAGTATCTCGGCCCGACCCGCGAGCAGATCGCGCAGGAGAAGGCCGGGATCGTCAAGCCCGGCGCCACGCTCGTACTCGGCGAGACCGACCCGGACATCCAGGCGATCTTCGAGGCTCGCGACGCGGCCGCGTGTGTTCAGACGCGACGTCGACTTCGGCGTCTCCCGCAACGTGCTCGCGATCGGCGGTCGCCTCGTCGATCTCCGCAGCCCCGGCGCCGAGTATCCCGACGTGTTCCTGCCCCTGCACGGCGCGCACCAGGCCGACAACGCGGCCATCGCGCTCGCGGCGGCCGAGAGCTTCGTGCGGGGTCCGCTGCCGTTCGACGTCGTCGCGGAGGCATTCGCGCGCGTGGAGTCGCCGGGGCGGCTCGAGGTCGTGCGCCGTCAGCCGCTGGTGCTGCTCGACGGCGCGCACAACGTCGCGGGCGCGGAGGCACTGCGGCGCGCGCTCGACGAGGAGTTCAGCGAGGGCCCGCGCACGCTGATCGTCGGGATGCTGCGCGAGAAGGAGCCGCACGAGATGCTCGCGGCGCTGGGAGTCGGCGACCTCGCCGACGACGAGCGCGGGGGCATTCTGATCTGCTGCCGGCCTCCCACACCCCGGGCACTGGAGACGTCGTTCATCGTCAAGGCCGCCATCGATCTCGGCGTGCCCGAGGAACGCATCGAGGTGATCGACAAGGTCGCGGACGCGGTCAGCTCGGCATTGGTCTCGACCCCGAACGACGGTCAGATCGTCATCACCGGATCGCTCTATGTCGTGGGCGCCGCCCGCTCCGTCCTGGTCCCCTGAGTTCGTGCGGACGAGCAAGGCCCCGGCCGCAGCCGAGGGAGCCGTGTTGCGTGCGGACGAGCAAGGCCCCGGCCGCAGCCGAGGGAGCTATGTGGTCGCGTTTGTCCCGATCGGGGGGCGTCGTCCTAGGCTTCCCCTCTTATGACCGATCGGACCCTCGTTCTCTGTAAGCCGGATTGTGTGGAGCGCGGCCTCGTCGGCGAGGTCATCGCCCGTCTCGAACGCAAGCAGCTGAAGATCGTCGCCCTGGAGCTGAGGCTCCTCGACGAGGCCACGTCCAAGCAGCACTACGCCGAACACGACGGCAAGCCGTTCTTTGCCGACCTCGTCGCCTTCATCACTCGCTCGCCGCTGGTCGCCATCGTGGCCGAGGGTCCCGACGCGTACAAGGTGGTCCGCACCCTGATGGGTACTACGAACCCGAGAGAGGCGGCGCCGGGCACGATTCGGGGCGATCTCGCCATCGAGCTCACAGAGAACCTCGTGCACGGGAGCGACGGTCCGGAGTCGGCCGCGCGCGAGATCGCTCTGTTCTTCCCCGGTCTTTCCGGGTGACGGATCGGCGCGGCTGGGAGTCGAGCCGGGGGTCGGATCGAGGTGGCATCTCGGGCCGCGGCGGGTGGCAATCGAAACGCGGGGCTCCTAGCCTGGGCGGATCGTCCCGTCGTCGGAAGATGACCCCGGTGAACGAACCGTTCTACGCAGGATTGCTCGGCCGCGACATGGCGGTCGATCTCGGAACCGCGAACACGCTCGTCTACGTGCGCGGTCGCGGTGTGGTGCTCGACGAGCCGTCGGTCGTCGCGGTCAACGCTCGCGATGGTCGCCCGCTCGCAGTCGGTATCGAAGCGAAGAAGATGATCGGGCGCACCCCCGACCACATCCTCGCGATCCGGCCGCTTGAAGGACGGCGTGATCGCCGACTTCGACATCTGCGAGAAGATGCTGCGCTACTTCATCCAGAAGGTGCACCCGCGCAAGTGGGCGAAGCCGCGCATGGTCATCTGCGTGCCGTCGGGAATCACGGGTGTCGAGCAGCGTGCGGTGCAAGAGGCCGCGGAGCAGGCCGGTGCGCGCAAAGAGGCCTACATCATCGAGGAGCCCATGGCGGCCGCGATCGGCGCCGGTCTCCCCGTGCACGAACCCGCGGGCAACATGATCGTCGACATCGGCGGCGGCACCACCGAGGTCGCGGTCATCTCGCTCGGCGGCATCGTCGCGAGCGAGTCCATCCGCATCGCGGGCGACGAGCTCGACGAGTCGATCATCAACTTCGTGAAGAAGGAATACTCGCTCGCGCTCGGCGAACGGACGTCGGAGGAGATCAAGATCGCGCTCGGCTCCGCGTACCCGCTCGAGACGGAGCTGTACGCCGAGGTGCGCGGGCGCGATCTCGTCACCGGATTGCCCAAGACGATCGTCGTGTCGACCGAGGAGATCCGCGACGCGATCGAGGAGCCGGTCGCCGCGGTCGTCGACGCGGTGAAGGTCACGCTCGACAAGACGCCCCCCGAGCTGGCGGCCGACATCATGTCGAACGGCATCGTCGTGACGGGCGGCGGCGCGTTGCTGCTCGGGTTGAAGCGAGCGTCTGACAGCGGAGACCGGGATGCCGATCGTCATCGCCGACGATCCGTTGCTGTCGGTCGTGCACGGCTCCGGGCAGTGTCTCGAGAACTTCGACGTCCTCAAGCACGTCCTGATCTCCTCCGCCCAGCAATAGACGGGGCCCGGTCGCCACGATGCCCGGTGCTCGACGCGCGAGCCGACGACGGTACGTCCTCGTCGTGATCGTGCTCACGTGCCTGACGCTGATCACCCTCGACAGCCGTAGCGGCCGGTCCGGGGCGCTGGGCTCAGTCGGCGGGCTCGCCCACCGGGTCGTCTCGCCGTTCCAGGGCGCCGTCAACGACGTGGCCCGGCCGGTCGGCGACTGGTGGGACGGCGTCACGAACTCCGGTGACCTGAAGAAGAAGAACCGCGATCTGGAGCAACAGGTGGCAGCCCTGCGGGGGCAGCAGGCCGCGGCCGCGCAGGCGATCACGGAGAACAACGACCTCAAGGCGTTGCTGCGGCTGAGCAACGCGCTGCTCGTCAAGCACGTGACCGCGTCGATCGTCGGCAGCGGCGCCGGCAACTTCGATCCCACACTGACGATCGACAAGGGTTCGGGCGCGGGCATCGCGCTCGACATGCCCGTCATCTCACCGGCCGGCATCGTCGGCAAGGTGGTCACCGTCTGGTCGACCGGGGCGCAAGGTCCAGGTGCTGACCGATCCCGAGTTCACGGTCGGCGTGCAGACGCCCGGACACAAGGGCTCACCCGCGGCCACCGGCATGGCGTCGGGCAGGCAGGGCACGCATGATCTCAAGGTTGACTTCGACGCGGGGACGAAGGTGCTCGTCGGTGATCGCATCGTCACCTCGGCGCAGTCGACATTGTTCCCGTCCGGACTGCCGGTAGGTATCGTCACGACGCGTGACGAACCAGCCCGGCAACACGGGCGTGGAGCGTGACGATCGCAGCCGTACGTCGACATCGGCGCGCTGCAGCATCTCACCGTGTTGTTGTGGGCGCCGGGAACGCCGGGACCGGTGCTGCCCACCACCACGACCTCGACCACGACCACTACGACGACGACCGTTGCCGGCCCGACGACGACCGCGCCGGGAACGACCCCGACGTCGGGCCGCATGACGCGCACCTCGCGCCTCGCCGCGCTCGTGTTCGTCATCGTGATCGTCCAGGTGGCGGTCTTCCCGCATCTGCGGCTGTTCGACGTGGTGCCCGATCTCGGCCTGCTCGTCGCGCTCGCGGTCGGTTACCACGAAGGGCCCGAGGCCGGTGCGATCGTCGGCTTCGCCGGAGGCCTCGGGTTCGACCTCTTCTTGTCGACCCCGCTCGGTCTCGACGCGCTCGCGTACTCGATCGTCGGGTACGGCATCGGCGTGTTCGAGTCGGGGCTCTTCCGTTCGCCGCGCTGGCTGCCCTCGTTCCTCGGCGCGCTCGGAGGACTCGCCGGCGGCCTGCTTGTTCATCGGCATCGGTGTTCTCGCCGGAGTCGACGCGGTCAAGGGCCAGCACGGCATCGAGGTCGTCTCGAAGGCGGCGGCGTACGACGCGATTCTCGCCCCGTTCGTCTTCTTCCTGGTCAGGAGCATCCTCGGGAGCGAGAGCCGCGGTCCGCGACGCCTGGTAGGGAACCGACCGGAAACCTCGGGGGCCTTCCCACTAGCGTCGAGTGTTCGATGGATCTTCCGACCGCATGAGCGACAACAGCCGCGTTCGCGTGAGCATCGTCGGCGTCGTCATCGTCGCCCTCTTTGCGTCGCTCTTCGTGCGCCTCTGGTTCTTGCAGATGGGGCCGGAGCAGAAGCTCGGCCAGGTCGTGAGCACGCTTGCGACGCGCGTGATCCAGACCGAATCGCCGCGCGGTGAGATCCTCGACCGCAACGGCAAGGTGCTCGCCCAGGATGTCGCCGCGTGGGCGGTCACGGTCGACCGCAATCTGTCGAAGACCACGCTCGACCGCGTGCTCGGTCAACTCGCGGAGGTGCTGAAGGTCGACGAGAAGACCCTGCGCGCGAACTACACCAGCGTCCGCCAGTCGCCGCTCAAACCCGCGATCGTGAAGCTCGACGTCCCCCTCCCCGCGCAGCTCGCCATCCGCGAGCACAGCGAGGACTACCCGGGGGTGAACGTCGCCGAGCTGACGGTGCGCAAGTACCCCTACGACGGCTACGCGTCGCAACTCCTCGGGTACCTCGGCGAGGTCGACGCAGTGAGCAAGGACCAGTTCAAGCAGCTGCAGTCGAAGGGCTACCAGGCCGGCGACCTCATCGGGCGCGACGGCGTGGAGTCCGCGTACGAGTCGGAGCTGCGGGGCAAGCCGCGGCGCGAGACGGTGCAGGTCGATCCCACGGGCAAGCAGATCGGCGCGCCGATCAGCGTCGATCCCGGGACCGTCGGCGACAACGTCAAGCTCACCATCGACATCAAGGTGCAGGTGCAGGCGGAGAAGGCGCTCGTCGAAGGCATCGGCGCGCGCGCGCGGACTGCAGGACCAGGCGCACACCGCCCACGGTTTCCTCTACTTGAAGCCGACGGGTGGGGCGGTGGTCGTGCTCAACGTGCACGACGGGTCGGTGCTCGCGATGGCGAGCAACCCGACGTACCCGCTCTCGGACTGGATCGGTGGCATCTCCGCCAACAACTTCGCAGTGCTGAGCGCGCCGGGCGCGCACAATCCTCTGCTGAACCGCGTCACGCAGGGTCAGTACGCCCCCGGCTCGACGTTCAAGCTCGTCCCTGCGGCCGCGCTGACTCGTTATGGCGTGCTGGCGCCGTCGCAGTTCATCAACGACGACGGTTCGTTCCAAGTCGGGACGACGACCTTCCACAACGACAACGGCGCCCGCAACGGCCCGGTCGACCTTTCGAAGGCGCTGACGGTCTCGAGCGACATCTACTTCTACCGAGCCGGCGACGAGTTCTGGAACCGCTGGAAGGCCGGGGACACCAAGACCGGCTTGGGCATCCAGACCGTTGCGAGTGAGCTCGGCTTCGGTCACTCGACGGGCATCGAGCTCGGCGACGCGGCCGGGCGCATCCCCGACCCGGCGTGGCGCGAAGCGTACGCGAAGGCGAACTACAAGACGAAGGACCTCATCAACCAGTATTCGACCTGGTACCCGGGCGACAACATGAACATGGCGGTGGGTCAGGGCGACGACCTCGTCACGCCCCTCCAGCTCGCCAACGCCTACGCGACGTTCGCGAACGCCCATACCAGCCACATCGGCACTGTTTGGACGCCGCACGTCGACGAGCGCGTCACCGATCCCGTCACGAACAAGCCCGTCAGCCGGTTCACGCCGAAAGGCGCGTGGCACCGTCGACTTCGGCGACGCGTACGCGCCGATGGCAGCCGGGTTCGAGGGCGTGGTCTCCGACCCGTCCGGTACCGCGTACGACGCGTTCCGCGGGCTCAGCTTGGCCGGTCCCGTCGTCGCGGGGAAGACCGGAACTGCCGAGATCGCGAATCAGGGCGCGACTCCGATCGGGTCGACGTCGGTGTTTGCGTCGTACTTCCCGGCGAGCAACCCGCAGTACGCGGTCGTGGCGATGGTCGAGCAAGGTGGTCACGGCTCCCAGATCGCGGCGCCGATCGTCCGCCAGGTCATCGAGTCGATCCAGGGTCTGCCGATCACTCCCGTCCCCACGCACTCGACGGGCAAGGACTGATGGCCGGCATCACCGCAGTCGGTCGCCGCCGCGTGACCGCCGATTCGAGCCTCTTCGCCCACCTCGACCTCGCGCTGCTCTCGCTGCCGATCGCGATCAGCGGCCTCGGGCTGCTGATGATCTTCGACGCGTCGCACGCCGAGACCGCGGCGCCGGCCTCTCGCGCCTCTACTACGTCGAGCGCCAGGGCGCGGCCATCGTGCTCGGCCTCGTCGCGATGGCCCTCGTCATGGCGATCGACTACCGCCGCATCCGCGACGCGTGGCCGCTCGTCTACCTCGGCGTCCTGCCGCTGCTCGCGGGTGTGGTCGTGCTCGGGCGCAACCACGGCGGCGCCCAGGCGTGGTTCCAGGTCGGGCCGTTCCAGTTCCAGCCGTCGGAGATCGCGAAGGTCGCGCTCGGTGGTCGCGATCGCCGGGTACTGCCATCAACACCGCGGGGACCTCGACGCGTGGCGTGTCGCGGTCGCGATCGGGCTCGCGGGCGTCGTCATGGCGATCGTCTATGCCCAGCACGACCTCGGCACGATGCTCGTGATCATGGTGTGCGCGGCCGCGGTGCTGGTGATCGCCGGGCTCAAGCCGGTACACATCGTCGTGCTCTTGCTGCTCGCGGCGTCACTCGTCGGGGCGGCCGTCGTCACCGGCAAGGTGCAGGCCTATCAACTCGACCGGCTGACCAGCTTCACCGACCAGTCGACGGCCGGGCGCTCGAGCCAGCACCAGACCGCCGCCCAGTTCAACCTGGGCGCGTCCAAGCGGGCAATCGCCTCGGGCGGGATCGAGGGTGCGGGCTTCGGCCGGGGCCTGCAGACCAAGAACGGGTTCGTACCCGAGCAGCACACCGACTTCATCTTCACCGCGGTCGGGGAGGATCTCGGCTTCATCGGCGGCGCCACCCTCTTGCTCCTCTACGCCCTCCTCGCGTGGCGGCTGTGGCGGATCGCGCTCCTCTCGTCCGACTTCTTCGGGACGCTCGTGGCGATCGGCGTTCTCGCCATGTTCGCGATCCAGATCTTCGAGAACGTGGGCATGACCATGGGGATCATGCCGATCACCGGGATTCCCCTCCCGTTCATGTCCTACGGGGGATCCGCAATCATCGCCTCGTTCATCGCCGTCGGCCTCGTGCTCAATATCCACATGCGGCGGTTCAGCTAGCCCATTCGGCGGGAACGCCCACAGTGGCAACCTGACCCCGTGCCGCGCAAGGGCTACACTGCCCGGAGATGTCAGACCTGTGGCCGCGGATAGAACCGCTGCTGGCCCGGGTTGAGAAGCCCGCTCGCTACATCGGTATGGAGATGGGGACGGAGCCGGACAACCTGGCGCCCCGCCATGGGAGCGGCCGGGCGGCCTTTCTCCTGATCTATCCCGACACCTACGAGATCGGGCTCCCCAACCAGGGGTTGCAAATCCTCTACGAGTTGCTCAACGAGCGCGAGGACTCGGTGGCGGAGCGTGCGTACGCGCCCTGGACCGACATGGAGTCGTCGATGCGGGCGGCGAAGGTGCCGCTGTTCAGCGTCGACACCCACCGGCCCGCGGGTGATTTCGACGTGCTGGCCTTCAACCTGTCGGCCGAGCTCGTGTACACGAACCTGCTGAACCTGGTCGATCTCGCGGGGGTGCCGGTCCGCAACGAGGACCGGGCGCCGTCGCACCCGATCGTGATCGCGGGCGGCCACTGCACCTACAACCCCGAACCGCTGGCCGAGTACGTCGACGCGTTCGTCATCGGCGACGGTGAAGAGGTCATCTCCGAGATCGCCGAGGTCGTCGGCGCGTGGAAGCGCGGCGGCCGCGCGAACCGGGAGATGGTGCTCCGTGAGCTCGCCACGATCCCGGGCGTGTACGTGCCCTCCCTGTACGAAGTCACCTACGACGGGCCGGTCGTGCGCTCGGTCACGCCCCGATTCCCCGATGTCCCCGCGGTGGTCGACAAGCGCACCGTCGCCGACCTCGCGGAGTGGCCGTATCCCAAGAATCAGCTCGTCCCGCTCGTCGAGGTCGTGCACGACCGCTTGAACGTCGAGATCTTCCGGGGGTGCACCCGGGGGTGCCGGTTCTGCCAAGCCGGCATGATCACGCGCCCCGTGCGCGAGCGGCCCGAGGAGCAGGTCCGCACGATGGTCAAGGACGGGCTGCGCCGCACCGGCTACGACGAGGTCGCGCTCACCTCCCTGTCGAGTGCCGACTTTTCCGGGATCGAGAACGTCGTCGCCGACCTCACCACCGACCAGGAAGGCACCGGCGGTGTCAGCGTGTCGCTGCCGAGCCTGCGCGTCGACGCGTTCACCGTCGGCATCGCGAGCCAGCTCCAGAAGGTGCGACGCAGCGGTCTCACCTTCGCGCCCGAGGCCGGTTCGTGGCGGCTGCGCCAGGTGATCAACAAGCTGATCATCGAAGACGACCTCTATGCCGCGGTCGACGCCGCGTACTCGCAGGGTTGGCGACGGGTGAAGCTCTACTTCCTGACGGGCTTGCCCACCGAGATGGACGACGACACGCTCGGGATCGCCGAGCTCGCCAAGAACGTGACCGAGATCGGTCGCAAGTACACGAAGCAGGCGAGCTGCACGGTGTCGGTCGGCGGTTTCGTCCCCAAGCCCCACACGCCGTTCCAGTGGTTCGGTCAGAACGGTGTCGACGAGTTGCAGCGCAAGATCACGCTGTTGCGCAACGAAGTACGCGGAACCCGCGCCCAGGTGAAGTGGCACGACCCGAAGGCCACCTACGCCGAAGGCATCGCGTCGCGTGGCGATCGCCGGGTCGGCCGGGTCATCGAGCGGGTCTGGCGGGCGGGCGGCACCTTCCAGGAGTGGAGCGAGGGTTTCTCGCTCGACCGCTGGCTCGACGCGATGCATGCCGAGGGCCTCGACCCCGACTGGTTCGTCACCCGCCACCGCACCCGCGACGAAGTGCTGCCGTGGGCGCACATCGCCGCGGGCCTGCACGCCGATTTCCTGTGGGGCGAGTGGCAGGAAGCCCTGGCCGAGCACGGCCTCCCCGACTGCCGCTGGACTCCGTGTTATGACTGCGGGGTGTGCACCGACTACGCGCTCGAGCACGTCGTGGCGTCGCCGGTGACGCCCGCGGGCGGCTCGCAGGGCACGGGCCAGGACCTCAGCGGTTCGGGCGCGGGCGTCCCCGTGCGGTTCCTCGGTACCAAGCCCGCGGCGGTTCCGTCGTGAGGGGCGGGGCCGCGAACCCGGTCCGGCTCCAGTACACGAAGCTCGGCAAGGTGCGCTGGATCAGCCACCGTGACGTCGCCCGTGCGCTCGAGCGCGCGTTCCGTGTGGTGCAGTTGCCACTCGCGTTCAGCGAGGGTTTCTCGCCTCGACCGAAGGTCAGCTTCGGCCTGGCGTTGTCGACCGGCCACGAGAGCGATGCCGAGTACGTCGATCTCGTACTCGCCGAGCCGGTCGACCTCGACGATCTTCCGCGGCAGTTGACCGCAGCGCTGCCGGCCGGCATCGCAGTGGTCGGTGCCGTCACACTTGCCGACCGTGTCCCCGCGCTCCAGGAAGCCGTGACGTGTGTGCAGTGGCGCGTCGACGTCGCCCACACCGACTTCACCGACGTCGATCCGGCCGAGTTGCGGGGCCAGGTCGACACTGCCCTCGCGCTCCCGGTGCTTCCGGCGATGAAACGACGGAAGGGTCGCGACGTCGAAGAGGACGTGCGTCCCGTCATCCGTCGCATCACCGTGTGCAACGAACCTCAGACAGGCGAACGACCAACAAGTGTCGAGATGGAAATGTCAACCCAACCGCGCGGCGCGAAGCCGGGTGAAGTACTCGCTGCCATCGGCGACTTCATCGACGTTCGCGCGCGGCGCACCCACCAATGGATCGAGCGCGACGGCGCGCGGCAGGAGCCGCTCGACGCCGACACGCGCCCGCGTGTGCCGGAGGCATGCGCGTCATGAGAGAAGGCACCGATGACAGACCTGAACCGTCTCGAGGACGAGACGCCGAGAGAGAAACCCGCCGTTGCGATCACGGACCCGATCGACCGGACGGTGGATTCTGCGCACGAGCCCGAGGTGGTGGACGAGGCAAAGGCGGGGAACGACAGCGTTGATCCGACCGGGTCGGGTTCGTCCGCGACCACGGCGCGCGCGCCGGGCGCCGGCGGCGAGGCGCCCAAGAAGAAGCGTCGCCGTGGCACCCGCGGGGGCCAGGGCCGCAAGAAGCCGGCGGGCACCGGCGATGGAAACCCCGGCGGCGCGGGAACCGGGCGTGCGGACGCGGCCGGTACGACGCGTCGGCCCGTCGTGTCAGCCTCCGGCTCGAGTGCCGACGACGATCTCGGCTCCGACGACCGCGATCCCGCGGCGGTGGACGAGTTCGGGAACGACATCGTCACCGGTGGCGACGCCGGGTCGATGGAGGGCAGCGAGGACTGGACGGCGGAGAGCGCCGATCGTGGCCTCACCGACGACGACATCGCCGAGCAGGCGCGCGAAGACGCCGGGCTGACCCGGCCCGCGCCGGCCAACCGCCCCAAGATCGGTGACAGCCGGCCCGCTCCCGCCGCGGCCACGCCGAACGGCGACCCCGCGGGAAATCGGGCCCACGAGGTCGGCCCCGACGGCGAACCGAAGAAGCGGCGCCGGCGCCGCGGTGGTCGGGGCCGCAACAAGAACGGCGGCCAGGCCGCGACGGCCGGCGCGACGAACGGCGGCTCGGGAAATCAGGCCCCCCGGGGATCGGGTGCAGGCTCGAACGGTGGAACGGGTCGGGGATCCGGTCGAGGTCCCGTCCAGTACGTCGACGCGGGTGAACTGGGTGACGTCGACGTCGACGGCACCGCGCTGCTCGACTCTCTCGACGAGGAAACCCTGCAACGGCGGCGCGGCTCGAGCCGTAAGGGCCGCCCGGCGGGCCGGTACCTCATGGTCGTGCACGTGCGCGCCGACGGCTTCGCCCACATCGGCGTGCTCGAGGGCCGCCAGCTGATCGAGCACTACGTCTCGACCCCGACCGACGAGAACACGTCGATCGACGGCAATATCTATCTCGGCCGCGTCCAGAACGTACTGCCCGGTATGGAAGCCGCGTTCATCGACATCGGCACGCCCAAGAACGGCGTGCTGTACCGGGGCGACGTGGCCTACGACCCGAAGGATGTCGAAGGGGGCGACAAAGGTGAGAAACCCCGCATCGAACGCGCGCTGCACAACGGCCAGGCGATCGTCGTGCAGGTCACGAAGAACCCGATCGCGCACAAGGGCGCCCGGCTCACCCAGGAGGTGAGCCTGGCCGGCCGCTTCGTCGTCATGGTCCCCGGCCAACCGCAGACGTACGGCATCTCGAAGCGTCTCCCCGACGACGAGCGCAAGCGTCTGCGCCGCGTGCTCGACCACCTGCGCCCGGCCGACGCGGGCCTCATCGTCCGCACCGCGGCCGAAGGTGCGACCGAGGAGGAGCTCGAGCGCGACATGATGCGCCTGATCGCGCAGTGGCAGCAGATCTCCGCGATCGCCAAGAAGGCCAAGGCCGGCAGCCTGCTCTACAAGGAGCCGCAGCTCGCGATCCGCCTCATCCGCGAGGAGTTCACCAAGGAGTTCCGCGGCGTCGTCATCGACAATCGTGAGATGTACGACGAGGTGAGCTCGTACATCGAGGCCATCGCCCCCGAGCTCGCGGAACGGGTCGAATTCTACGACGCCGAGGCCGAGAACCTCCCCGTCTTCGAGAAGTTCCACGTCCACGAGCAATTGCACAAGGCGCTCGACCGCAAGGTCTGGCTGCCGTCGGGTGGCTCGCTCATCATCGAGCGCACCGAGGCCCTGACCGTCATCGACGTCAACACCGGCAAGAACGTCGGTACGTCGAACCTGGAGGAGACCGTCTACCGCAACAACCTCGAGGCGGCCGACGCCGTGGCTCGGGAGCTGCGGCTGCGCGACATCGGCGGGATCATCGTCATCGACTTCATCGACATGGAGATCCGCCACAATCGTGAGGCCGTGGAAGAGTCGTTCCGCCAGGCCCTGGCCCGGGACAAGACCCGGACCCAGATCTTCCCGATCTCCGAGCTCGGCCTGGTCGAGATGACCCGAAAGCGGGTCTCCGAGGGTCTCGTCGAGGCGTTCTCGTCGACCTGTCCGCACTGCAACGGTCGCGGCTTCGTCGTCGACGAATCCCTGCTCGAATAGCAGGTCGGCTATCCTCTCCCGGTTCCGAGAAGCATTCTGAAGAGGCATCGCGCATGTACGCAGTCATCCACACCGGCGGGAAGCAGTACCGCGTGGCCGAGGGCGACCGACTCGAGGTCGAACGCCTCGCCGGCGACGAGGTCACGTTGCGCCCCGTGATGCTGGTCGACGGTGACAGCGTGCTGGCCACGCCGTCGCAGCTCGGCGCCGCGTCCGTGACCGCCCGTATCGTCGGCGAGTCCAAGGGCCCCAAGATCAAGGGCTTCACGTACAAGAACAAGTCGAACGAGCGCAAGCACTGGGGCCACCGCCAGAAGTACTCGACGATCGAGATCACCGGGATCACGAAGGGCTAGGGGAGCAGACCATGTCGAAGAAGAAGGGTGCAGCCTCCTCTCGCAACGGCCGCGACTCCAACGCCCAGCGTCTCGGCGTGAAGCGCTACAGCGGTGAGGTCGTCACCGCGGGCACGATCATCGTGCGCCAGCGGGGCACGCGCTTTCACCCCGGCTACAACTGCGGCCTGGGCAAGGACGACACGCTGTTCGCCAAGGCGAACGGCGTGGTGAAGTTCGGTACCCGACGCGGCCGCAAGCTCGTCGACATCGTCCTCCACGAGGACGTCAGTCGCGGCGGGGGGTGAGGCCTTCGGGGAGGGCCTCGGCGTGCACGACGGTGAGGGTCTTGGTCGTGCGGGTGATGGTGACATAGAGCAACCGCAGCCCGGCTCGGTCGGCGTTCACCAGCTGCGCGGGCTCGACGACGATGACATGGTCGAACTCGAGGCCTTTGGCGCTGGTCGGGTCGATGACGGCGACGGGCGCGTCGAGCGCCTCGGATGCGGTCGAAACCGCGCCGACGTCGGCGAGCGCGGCGACGATTGCGGGGTGGAGCGCCGGCGGTGCGATGACCGCGACCGCGCCTGTGCGCGCCAGCGCGGCCCGAGCCGCGCCGCGGTCGTCGAGATGAGTTCGTGCTTGTCGACGGAGACGAAATATGGGTACTCGCCTGTGCTGCGGACCGAGCGTGAGGGCTCCACGGAGGGCGCCGCGACGGCGAGCAGCTGCGACGCGACGTCCATCACCTCCGCGGGCGTGCGGTAGTTGATGCTCAGCGAGACGTGGCGGGTCGCGTTGTGCGTCGGGAGGTGTGAAAGCACGTCGTCCCACGAGGTGACCGCGCCGGGCTTGCTCGCCTGACCGGGATCGCCGACGAGCGTCATCGAACCCGACGGGCACCGTCGTGCGAGCATCCGCCACTGCATGGCCGTGAGGTCTTGCGCTTCGTCGACGAGGACGTGGCCGAAGGTGCGCGGCTCGAACGACACGTCGTGGCCGTGGCCGTTGCTCGCGGTGTTGTCGCCGAACCGATCGGCGAGGGTCGCAGCGTCGGCGAAGCCGCGCAGCCCGAGGTCGTTGATCACACGCTCCGCGGTGTCGTAAGTGTCGCCCCCGCTGCCGTTGCGCCGGCGGCGGACGGGCCGGGCGGCTTCCACCGGACCGAGGAGCGAATCGGCCTCGTCGACGAGCGCGAGGTCGCCCTCGGTCCAGGGCGCCTTGGAGACATCGGGGTCGCGACGGCGATGGAGGAGCTCGTGTTCGTCGTCGCTCAGCGCAGTGCCCGACGCGGAGCGCACCAGTGCGCGGAAGCCGAACAGGTCGTTGACGAGTTCGGCGCCGGAGAGCACCGGCCACATGCGTTCGAGTGCTTCTTTCACCTCCGCCCGGCTGCGGAATCGCGCCCGTAGCTCCTGCTCCCAACCTTCGGGCGTCGGCTCGCCACGCGCGAGGGTGCTCGCGATGCTCGCGTCGAACCCGGCGTCGCGGTCGAACAGGCTTGTGACGTTGTCGGCCGCCGAGTCGGACCCGATGCCGCGCTCGCGGAAGGAGCGGATGGCGGCGTTCTTGTAACGCGCGACGAGCAGGTCGTAGAGCCGGCGCGTGACGTATTGACGGTTCTCGTTGTGCGGGTTGCGCCGTCGGCGGGTGCCCTCGATGATGCGCGCGGTGTCGGACCGCGAAAGCCGCACGCGCAGCCCGTCGATCAGCACGATGAGGTCGCGCGCCAGCGGGCGTTCGCGGTCCGAGACCGCGCGCTCGATGACGCGGGCCATGCGGACGTCGCCCTTCAGGTCGGCGAGCGCGCGGGCGTCGGAGGCGACGACCTTCATCCGGGGCTTGAGCCCGGAGATGGTCGAGAGCTGGACGTCCTGCTCGCCCAGCGACGGCAGCACCTGCTCGATGTAGCGCAAGAAGACCGGGCTCGGCCCGATCAACAACACGCCCTGGCTCGCGAGCCGGCGTCGGTGCGTGTAGAGGAGGTACACGCGGCGCGGTGGAGCGCGACCGCGGTCTTGCCGGTGCCCGGCCCACCGCCCACGACGAGCACGCCGTGCACATCGGCCCGGATCGCTTCGTCCTGTTCGTGCTGGATCGTGGCGACGATGTCGCCCATGCGGCCGGTGCGGTTCCGCTCGAGCGCGGCGAGGAGCGCGCCTTCGCCCGCGACCCCGAGCCCTTCGTCCTCGACTGCATCCTGGTCGAAGACCTCGTCGTCGAGGCCGGTGACCTCGCGGCCCTTGCGCGTGATCAGGTGGCGACGGCGTACGACCGACATCGGCTCGACTGCGGTGGCCCGGTAGAAGGGCTCGGCGACCGGCGCGCGCCAGTCGACGACCAGCGGCGTATGGCTCTCGTCCTCGACCGCCAGCCGCCCGACGTACCAGCGCACTCCCCGTTCGAGGTCGAGCCGGCCGAACACGAGCGGCGATTCGCCGATGTCGAGATCGGCCAGCCGGCGCTGGGTGACATCCCAAGCGATATCGCGCTCGAGGCGGGCCTGATGAGTGCCACCCGCACGCACGTCGGCGTACGCGGTCCGGACCCGTTCGGCGGCGGCTCGCATCGCCTCGAGCCACGCGTATGCCGCCGTGACGTAGGCCTGTTCGGCGGCCAGCTCCGGGTCCATTTGGTCTTGCAAATCGCTCCCCATGCGTCGGTGGAACGAGATTTCAGGATCAGTCAGCCTAGTCGCTCGGGGACCTGCTCCCGTCGGGGACCTAGGCTGCTGGCCGTGCCAACGTGCGGACGAGCAAGCCCCCCGGCGCAGCCGAGGGAGCCATAGAGATGGCGACGGCTCTCTATTTCACCACCGACCCGCGCGCGAACAAGCTGCTCGCGTCGGAGCCGCTGGCGGCGATGCTCGGCATGCTTCTCGACCAGCAGGTCCCGATGGAGTGGGCGTTCACCGCGCCGTTGCTGCTCAAAGAGCGGCTCGGGGGCGCCAAGCTCGACGCCACCGCGATCGCCAAGATGGACCCGGCTGCTCTCGAAGCGGTCTTTCGCGAGAAGCCCGCCCTGCACCGCTACCCCGGCTCGATGGCGAAGCGCACCCAGGCCGTGTCCGCGCACCTGGTGGAGCACTACGGCGGCAAGGCCGACGGTGTGTGGAAAGGCGTGCTGACGGGCGACGAGTTGTTCGCCCGGGTGCTGGCGCTGCCCGGCTTCGGCCAGGCCAAGGCCCGGATCTTCATCGGGCTCCTGGGCAAGCGGCTCGGGGTCCGCCCGCCCGGTTGGGAGACGGTCGCGGCCGACTGGCCCTCGATCGCCGACGTCGATTCGTTCGAGCGCGTCCTCGAGATCCGGGAGCAGAAGCGGGCGATGAAGGCTGCGGCGAAAGAGGCGGAGAAGCCGGCCGACCAATCATTGTGATCTACGGTGTACCCCGATGATCGACACGCGGTGCTCGCACGCAGCTGAGCATCCTTGCTGACGGGCGTTGCGTCTGCTGTGAAGGCCCGCCGGCAGGTGCTCATGCGGATCGCGGTGTCCGTCTTCGTAATCGCGTCGCTCGGCTTTTTCGTCTACACGCTCGTCGATGCCTGGAAGGACACGAACGGTGAGCTGCCGTCCGCCTCCCGGTTGATCGGAGCGGGTGCGTTGTGGGCGGTCGGACTGGTCGCCGGAGCGTTTGCGTGGTCGGAGCTGCTCGGGGGAGCGAAAGGTCACCACCGCGCCGCTTTCGTCGTGTCCCAGCTCGGAAAGTACGTCCCGGGCGGCATCGTCCAGGTGACCGGGCAGATCGGGCTGGCGCGCTCGGCTGGTGTCCGCGTCAAGCGAGCCGCTACCGCGGCTTGGGTGCTCGCGATGACCCAGGCGATCGGCGGCTTCGTCTGGGTGTTGGTCCTCGCGCTGACCTGGAGCAACGCACAGGTCGTGCTGCGTGTCGTTCTCGCAGTGGGAGCACTGGTATCGCTCGCGCTCATCGATCGACGCTGGATGGTGTGGGCACTCCGGCGGATCCCCCGGACCCGGGAAGCGGCCCAGGACCTCGTGCCGAATCAGGGCTCGATCGCGATCGCATCGATCGCGTGCACGGTCACGCTCGGGGCCGCGAGCGGCGCATATCTCGTTCTCCTCGGCAGCTTTGGCGCCGTGGGCAATCCACTGTTCGTGATGGCTGCGTTCGGTGCGGCATGGACGGTCGGCTACATCGCAATCCCCATCCCCGCCGGCCTCGGCATCCGAGAAGCGCTTCTGGCGGCCATGCTGCATGGGCTGTTCCCGGCGTCCGTGATCGTGGCTGCGAGCGTGTATCTCCGGTTGGTTCTCGCCGCCACCGAAGGCCTGGGGGCACTTGCGGTGTCACGCCGGGTTCGGCCGTCGCGTCTCGCCGCGGTGCGAACGGCGATGGCTGACGCGGATGCCGGCCCGGTCCAAGAAGAGAGCGCTGACGAGGTGCTCGGCGACCCCACCGATGACGAAGTTTCGCTCGCTCAGGACGACGCGTGATCGGCGCGAGCGGTGTGATCGGCGTGCTCGAGTTGGAAGATGAATTGGTACGGCAGGCGGGGTACGTAGGCGAGCGCTTTCGCGATCGCTCGAACGACCATGCGCGCGGGGCGCGAGTCGCGAAAGACCGGTGGTCCCGGGTCGGCACGCGTGCGCGCGATCTGAAAGCCGGCGGCATCGAACCGTCGTTGCCAGCCGCGGTAGGAGAGTCGTAACTCCTGCGGCTGCTCGGTGCGCACGAAGAAGTTCGGCACCACGACCACCGCGACGCCGTGTGGCCGCAGGACGCGGGCGAGCTCGCGCAGACCCTTGTCGACGTCGGGAAAGTGCTCGAGCGATCCGAACGACAACGCGCAGTCGAACGACTCGTCGCGGAACGGGAGCGCGCCGCCGTCGCCCTGGACTCGCTCGACCCCGCTGATGTTCTGTCGGCCCAGGTCGAGGGCTCGGAAGGCGAAGTCGTAGCCGACCGCCGGGCCCGCGCCGTCGCCCGATGCAAAATGGGCCGCCCAGCCGACGCCGGAACCAAGGTCGAGGAACACCTTCCCGGCGAGAGGTGCGAGCAGATCGAGGGCGCGCCGCACGCGGGGCTCCATCGCGGAGCGCACGTCGTTGTCGAAGTGGTAGTCGGTCTCGTAGAAACCCCGGCCGACCGCACTGTTGCTCACGCTCATTTCCTATCAGACTGCGTGCGTTCGACAGTACGGGATGCGATTACGATCGCCGCTCGTGCCGACCGAGAAAGCCGTGGCTGCTCCGAGACCGCTGTTCGTGACCCGGCGCTTCCCGCCGTCGATCGGGGGCATGGAGACCCTCGCAGCCGACGTGTGGGAGGTACTCGAGCGCCGGTGTCCGGGAGCGATACTCGTTGCGCATCGGAGCAGCAACCGCGGCTTGTTGCAGTTCATCGTCCGTGCGTGGTGGCAGACTTTGCGGGCGCGCAAGCGGTGCGACGTCGTCGTCACGTACGACGCGACGACGTATCTGATGATGTGGCCACTTCTCGCCGTGCTGCGCCTGCCTTCCGTGGCGATCGCGAACGGCCTGGATCTCACATTTCCGAACATCGGCTACCAGGCGGCCGTGAGATTCATCGCGCCCCGGGCCAAGCGGGTGCTCGCGATCAGTGCCGCGACCGCGGAGGTCGCACGCGAAATCGGCGTGCCCGACGAACGTTGTGCCGTGCTCCCGATCGGTGTGGTAGTTCCTCCCGCTCCGACGGCGGCGGACAAGGTGGCTGCCGGTCGCGCCGCTCGCGCCCGTTGCGGGGTTGCCCCCGACACGACGCTCCTGTTCACGCTCGGCCGTCTTGTCGCACGCAAAGGCGTCCGCTGGTTCGTCGCCGAGGTAATGCCGCAGATGCCTGACTCGGTGCACTACGTGGTCGCCGGCTCCGGACCCGATCAGGATGCGCTCGAAGCGGCGATCGACGTGGCCGGCTTGCGCGATCGCGTGCATGTGCTCGGGCGCGTCGACGACGACGACCGCGAGCTGCTGTTGCTCGGGGCCGATCTCTTCGTGCAGCCCAACATTCCGGTGAGCGGAGACATGGAGGGCTTCGGCCTGGTCGTCGTCGAGGCGGCGCTGCGGGCAACGCCAGTCGTCGCGAGCGCCTTGGAAGGTCTCACGGATGCGGTGGTCGACGGCGAGACCGGGATGCTATGCCCGCCAGAGGATGCTGTCGCGTGGCGGGACTTGCTCCGCCGGCTGCTCGGCGATCCGGCAGCATTGGTCGAGTTGGGTGAACGATTCCGGTGCCGGGCCGCGGAGCTCAACGGTCTCGAATCGATGGGTGAGGTCGTGATCGAGGCGCTTGCAGTTGCGAGCGCCAAGCGAGACGGGCAGGCGTCGAACTGATTGGCGCGCGCCGCGCGACATACATGCACCGTCGACGGAAGACGAGGCGTGTAGCTTTTTCGCGATCCAGGAGGCCGGGGAGGCTCGTGAGCGCAACCGATCCACAATCGCGACTCGTGCGCTGGGGCTTCCCCGAGGACATGCATCCGCTTCGGGAGTCCGCTCTCGTTGTCGTTGTGGTCGCGCCGCTCCTGACGTGCGTCTACCGATTGTGGGACGCCCACTGGCGGGTGCCGTTCGACTATTCCGGCGACGCGATCACCGGCTCGGTTTATGCGAAGAGCATGATCGAGAATTCCTGGTACTTCTCGAACCCGCGGCTCGCCGCCCCGTTCACGGCTGACTATCGCGACTTCCCGCTCGGTGGCGAAAACGCGCACTGGCTCGGCCTGAAGATCCTCGGTCTCGCCACCGGGAACTACGGGATCGCGATGAACCTCTATTTCGTGTTGAGCTTCTTCGCGATCGCGCTTGTCACGTACTTCGTCGTGCGCCACCTGGGTTTCGGTGTCGCTACCGCCTGTGTCGTCGGCACCTTGTACGCGTTCCTGCCATATCACGCGTACCGAGGTATCTCGCACCTCACGCGTGGGGCGTACTACCAGCTGCCGCTCGCGGTGCTCGTCATTGTTTGGCTCAGTCGGTACCGCGGCGAGTTCCTGCGAGCCGACGGCGATGAGTGGCGCGTGCGGCGCGGACGATTGGGTTTCGCAATCGGTGTTGCCCTGCTCGTTGGCTGCACCGACGATCAGTACACCGCGTTCATGGCCTCGATCCTGATCGTGATCGCGATTGCGAGCGCAGCGCGTGATCGCGATTGGCGCCCGATCGCGCTGGCCGGGGTCATCTCGGTCGCGGCGCTCGGCTTCTTGTTCGTCAACAACGTCCCCTATCTGGTCGTGCGGTTGGAACGTGGGCCGAATCACGCTGTTCTGGATCGATCGTTGCACGACCAGGACTACTACGCGCTTCGCCCGGTCAATCTCGTACTTCCGGCGTCGGGTCACCGAATCAAGGCCTTGAGCACGATCGCGGCCGAATCGGCGAAGGCGAAGTCGACGAACAGTGAATCGGGAAGCACATCGCTCGGAATCATCGGATCAATCGGGTTGATCATTGGCATCGGCGCGGCATTGGCGGCGGCGTTGGGGACACGCTCGCGACGATCGGCGGAGGCGGATTTCGTCGCGCGGCTCGGTGTCATCAACGTCATCTCGATCCTGCTCGGTTCCATCGGCGGTTTCGCGTTCCTGTTGGCTCTCGCCGGATTCCGTACGTACCGATCGTGGAACCGGATCTCGGTCTTCATCGCGCTCTGTTCCCTGTTGGTCGTCGCGGTCGGCCTGGAGCGACTGTTTTCATATCTGCGCCGGATACAGCGGCCCAGGCTCGGAACCGTGGTTGTCGCCCTCGTTGTCGCGGTGCTTCTCATCGGGGGTGTGCTCGATCAGATAACTCCGCCCCGCGTGCCCAACTACAAGGCCACGGCGACCCGCTTCGATTCGGATGCGACCTTCTATCGCACCCTCGAGAAGAAGGTTCCGGCGCACTCAATGGTGTTCCAGCTCCCGATCTCGGTGTTTCCGGAGCCCTCCCCGATCAACAAGATGGGCGTCTACGAACAGCTCACCGCCTATCTCCAGACCAAGACGCTGCGGTGGAGCTACGGCGGTATGCGCGGCCGCATCGAAGGCGACTGGCAGCAGAGCTTCAACGCGAGCGATCCGGTGAACACGCTCGCCCAGGTCGCTGCCGTCGGCTTCGTCGGTGTCGTGATCGATCGTGCGGGCTACCCCGACAGCGGCGCGGCTCTGTTGAAAGCCATCAAGCCGTACACCGGAGTCCCGACGCTCGGATCGACCGACAGTCGGCTGATCTATGTCGATCTGACCGGGTTTCGGGCACGACTCCGGAGCGAACTCGGCGACGACGCGCTGAGTCAAAGCACGCACGTCGCGCTCGGCGACACGGTGCGCTGGACCAACTTCTCTTCCGCGGAGCCGACTTGCGACGGTGTGCGCAGATGGGCGACGGCCAAGTCCGCGACGATCGAGCTGAACAACGTTTCGCAGCAACCGATCACCGTGTCGGCCTCGACCTCGTTCCTGGCGAACCCGGCCTCGAAGCACATCACCGTCACTGCGCCCGGCGACAACGAGGACATCCAGCTCGCGAACGGTTCGGGCTCATGGAGTCGGGACCTGGTCCTTCCGCCCGGAAAGTCGAAGCTCGAGTTCAGCGTCGACGGGCCGCAGGTGCCATCCCCGGGCGACCCCCGGACCCTCTACTTCGCGCTGCTCGGATACAAGCTCGGCGGACCGTTCGACTCGCCCGTGCAACAGTGGGCGGCGAGGCAGGTGACCTGTAACCCGGTTCAACCGGCGCCCGGTGGCTAGCCTGGCTTGCGTGACACAACCGGATATCTCGGTACTGCTCCCGGCTTACAACGAGGCATCCAACCTCCCCGAGGTCGTCGACGAGCTGGTGCGGACGCTCAAGGAGACGCCCTACTCGTTCGAGATCCTGGTTGTCGACGACGGCAGTGACGACGGCAGTGTCGAGGCCCTCGAAGAGTGTGAGCGCCGCCACGCCCAGGTGCGCTGGATCCACTTCCGTCGCAACTCCGGGAAGTCGGAGGCACTGCAGGCCGGGTTCGACTTCGTCTCCGGTCGTTCCGTCGTACTGATGGACGCCGACGGACAAGACGATCCGAGCGCGATACCGGTGCTGATGAAGGCGCTCGACGGCGGGATCGACCTGGTCACCGGTCGACGCGCCGAGCGCAACGACCGGTTCATCAAGCGTTCGACCTCGAAGTTCTACAACTGGTTCACCGCCAAAATTACCGGGGTGCAGGGGAAGGACTTCAACAGCGGGCTCAAGGCGATGCGCAGAGACGTCATCGAGGAAGTCGACCTCTACGGTGAGATGCATCGCTACATCCCGGTCCTGGCGGTTTCGCAGGGCTTCAAGGTTGGCGAGGTCGACGTTCCGCACCGGGCGCGGTTGCACGGTGAGTCGAAGTTCGGTCGGGCCCGGTTCTGGCGGGGCTTCTTCGATCTCATCACGGTGAAGTTCCTCACGACCTACAAGACGCGACCGTTTCACATCCTCGGCGGCATGGGGCTCGCCTGCGGCGCACTCGGTGGTGTGCTCCTCGCCTGGATGTCGGTCGACAAGGTCCGGGGGATCGGCATCGGCAATCGCCCCGCGTTACTGGCCGGGGTGCTCCTGATCCTGGTTGGGGTGCAGCTGGCGTCGCTCGGGTTGCTCGCGGAGCTGATCGTGTTTCGCACGCGTCGCCGAGAGCGGGTGCGAGCGACGATCTCGGCCTCCGGCGGTTTCGAGGCCGGCGTCGATCTCACCCGGAGTGCATTGAGCTGACCGACCTGGCGGTCGGCAACACTTGCGCTCACTCGCACTCCGCGATCAAGCCGTCGCCCCAGTCGCGGACCCTCAGATCACGCCACCCACACAATGTTCCTGACAGTCCCAAGACCGACCGACCAAATACCACCGGCCCGACGAACGCTGCTCACCAGCCGAATTTCAACACCCTGCTAGCCGGCCGCGTTCGAGCGCACGACCTTCGAAGCGGTTGCGATAACGCCCCCGGACCCGTGCGCCGTCAACAGGTAGGTGTGCGGCTTGCCGTCGCACGCAAAATACTCGAGGTGGCTCTGGTGGCCGCCCGAGTACGACGCGAACTTCCGGCCGTCGATCGAGAGGTCGACGGTCGCGGCGCCCGTTGAGGTCCACGAGAGCTCGATCATCGTCGGCGAGTTGCAGACCGGCGTGGCCGGGCTGATCTCGTAGCCGCTGATCCGCACGCTCGACGGGGCGGGCGCGGTCGAGGCGGTGGTCGGGACAGTGGTGACAACGGCAGTGGTCGTGGACGTCGAGGTCTCGGAAACGGTGGTGGAACTCGTCGCGCTGGTCGCCGTCGTGGTCGGTGGGGTCGCCTGTTTGCTGCTGCTGCAGGCCGCGAGCGCAGGTACGAGCAGCCCGGCGCCGAGCAGTCCCGAGAGAAAAGAGGTGCGCATGCCGCCGAAACGTCCCATAAGGGGAGGCTACGTGGCTGGGCGTCCGTATCCTGGGCAGGTATGTCGGGATTCGTCGATACCGCGCAGAGCAACGTCAAGGGTGGTGACGGCGGCGCGGGCTGTGTCGCGTTCCGGCGCGAGTCGCACGTACCCAAGGGCGGGCCCGACGGCGGTGACGGCGGGAACGGCGGCGCCGTCTGGTTGCGCGCCAACCGCAACGTCGCCTCGCTGCTCGCCTTCCGCGACCACCCGCACCGTAAGGCAGGGTCGGGAACTCACGGCAAGGGTCAGAAACTGCACGGCAAGCGCGGCGCCGATCTCACCGTCGACGTCCCCGAGGGCACCGTCGTGCGGTCGATGGACGGCGAGTTGCTCGCCGATCTGTTGCACCACGGCGACACGTGGCTCGCGGCACGTGGGGGCCAGGGCGGGCGCGGCAACGCGCGCTTCTTGTCGAACGCGGCGCGCGCGCCGAGCTTCGCGGAGCAGGGGGAGTACGGCGAGGAGCGCTGGCTGAAGCTCGAGCTGAAGCTGCTGGCCGACGCCGCGCTCGTCGGGTTCCCGAACGCGGGCAAATCGACGTTGATATCGGTCGTCAGCGCGGCCAAGCCCAAGATCGCCGACTACCCGTTCACCACGTTGGAGCCGCACCTCGGAGTGGTGCGCTGGCAGGACCACGATTTCGTGCTCGCGGACATCCCCGGTCTGATCGAGGGGGCCGCAGAGGGCCGGGGGCTCGGTCACCAATTCCTGCGCCACATCGAACGGGCACGCGTGCTCGTAATCCTGTGCGACCTCAACCCGATCGACGGCCGCTCGCCCGCGGAACAAGAACGGGTACTGCTCGCGGAGCTGGGCCGCTACCGGCCCGAACTGCTCGATCGGCCCCGTCTCGTCGTGGGCAGCAAGGCCGACGTGGCTCTGCCCGACGTCGAGTTCGACGGACTGAGGATCGCGAGTGTGAACCGGCTCGGGCTCGACGAGTTCCGGGGCCGGCTCGCGGAGCTGATCGAAGCCGCGCGCGCGGCCGAGGGTGAAGCCGAGCCTTACGTGGTGTTCCGGCCCGAAGAACAAGGGTTCTCGGTGGTGCGCGAAGGGCCGAAGGAGTGGCGCGTCAATGGCCGCCCGGCCGAGCGCGCGGTCGCGCTCGGCCGACCTCACGAACCCCGAGGCGATGGCGTACATCCAGCAGAAGCTCCAGCGCATGGGCGTCGAGAAGGCGCTTGCCCGCGCGGGCGCCACGGACGGAGACACCGTGCGCATCGGAGGTCACGAGCTCGTCTACGAAGAGCCGGTCTCGTGACTCCGGTCGCCGTCGTGAAGGTCGGCACGTCGTCGGTCGCGCTGCAATCCGGCGAGTTCGACGACGAGGCGTTGACCAAGCTCGCGGGCGACGTCGCAGCCGCGCGCGCGGGCGGTCACGAGATCGTGTTGGTGATGTCGGGCGCGATTGCGTCGGGCATGCCTGCGCTCGGGATGCGGACCCGGCCCACCGACATCGGCACGTTGCAGGCCCTGGCCGCGGTCGGCCAACCGCGTCTGCAGGCCCGCATGACTTCGTTGCTCGGTGACGTCGGCATCATCGCCGGACAGGTGCTGCTCACGCCGTACGATTTCGCGCAACGCAGCCAGTACCTGCACGCGCGGGAGACGCTGGGCCGACTGCGTGAGCTAGGTGTGCTTCCCATCGTCAACGAGAACGACACCGTCGCCGACGACGAGATCCGTTTCGGCGACAACGACCGTCTCGCCGCATTGGTCGCGCACATGGTGCGGGCGGAGACCGTCGTGTTGCTGACCGACACCGACGGAGTGTTCACCGCCGACCCGCGGTACGACGAGCAAGCGTCTCTGATCGAGGAGATCATCGAAGTCGACGAGGCGATGGAGAGGGTGGCGGGCGGCGCGGGAACGGAACGCGGCAGCGGGGGAATGACGAGCAAGCTCGCCGCCGCCAAGATCGCGTCGTGGTCGGGTGTTCGCGCGGTGATCGCGTCGGCGAGCGCACCGAACGTGATCGCCGACGCGCTCGGCGGGCCGGGCCGTCGGGACGTCGTTCGCGGCGCGGCCCACGCGGCTGCCGTCGCGCAAACTCTGGATCGTGTTCGCACAGGGCTCGGACGGGCGCGTCACGGTCGACGCGGCGCGCGGCGTGCGCTCGTCGACGGCGGGAAGTCGCTGCTGGCCGCGGGTGTCCGCGACGTCATCGGTCTGTTCGAGGTCGACGCTCCGGTCGAGATCGTCGGCGACGACGGCCGGGTGTTCGCCAAGGGCCTGTGTCGCTACGCCGCGTCGCAGTTGCGCGCCGTGGCCGGGAAGCGCACCTCGGATCTCCCCTCGGGGTCGCCGCAGGAGGTCGTCCATCGCGACGACCTCGTCGTCCTGCCTTGATCGACGTTTGGGATGGCAGCTCCTCGTCCAGGGAGCCGGTGCTGTAGGTCGGCGCAACGCAGGCCGTGACTCCGATGCGATCCGACGAAACGCTTCGTGGTGGTGCCACGAGATCGCCGAGACGAAATCGTCCGGCCGGCTGAGCCGCGAGATCGATGCCGAGCGTGCGCATGGAGGGGAGTATCGCCGACAAGTGTCCGGACAACGAGCGCCTTGCTCAGACCCGCGTCAGCCAGTTGTCGGGGAGCGGGTTCTTGCCGTCGAGGTAGCCGACCGACGCGTAAGGCCGGAAGCGCACGAACGCCTCTTGGTGGTGGAACGGCTTGGCTCGGCCGGCGGCGATCGCGTCGTTGTGCGCGTCGCCCTGCGTGTATGCGTACGCAGTGCTCGCGTCGGCCGACTCCCACAAAGAACAGGTCGCGACGAACGGCGGCCGCACCAGAGCGGTCGCCCAGATGAGTCCGGGCGCGCCGACGACGCGCGCCCTCCGCCTTGGCGCTGTACTTCAAGAAGGCGGGCAGGCGTGGGATCTTCACCCTTCCCATCGTGAAGACGCCGACCGGGCCGTCGCCGTCGACTCGCCGTGGCCTGGGAGACGTCGTCGGGGAGTCCCGGCCACGAGCCGTGCGCACGCAGCGGTTCCAGGCGCACGTACCAACCGCCGGCGAGCGTGTGCGCGAGCGGCGCGACGGCGAGGAAGTGGTCGAGTGCGGCATCGTCGTCCCACATCGCGAGCAGTGCGATGCGACCGATGTCGGTCTTGGTCGGGAGCGGACCACCGAGGCGCGCGGCCAGTGCGAGGTTGGCATTTCTCAGTCCGGGCGCAGAGATGCGCGACGGGCTCTTGGCGATCAGGGGCAATGTGCGCCGAGGCCCGAGATCGGCGACGTGGATCGATGCAAGCATGAGCCCTCCCGGATCGGTGCCGCCCGCGCACGCGGGCGGCCGCTTGGACGTGGTCGAGTCTTGCGCGCGCCGAACCCCGAGTTCGCACCCGGCCCGGCTGCCTCAGACCGGCCGGGGCGTCCGCAGCCGTCGCCCGATGACGACGAACACGACGCCGACCAGGGCGAAGCACGGCTGCAGGAAACTGAGCTCCCGGATGAACGCGATCTCCACGACGATCCAGCCGACGAGCAGCGCGCCGGCTGCGATCTCCGCCGCGCCCGGCCGCGGCACGGCCGCGCCCTCCCGCGACTGCGACGACTGTCGTCGGGACGCCCACGACCAGCGCGAGCGCGATCCCGCCGAGCACCGGTGAATGAAACGGCAGTCGGTGACTCAGCTCGGCGCCCAGGTCGATGGTTCCGGTCATGAGGCCGACCGCCCCTGCGTACGCCGAGAGCGCGACGACCGCCGCGAACGCACGCTCCCCATTCGGCCGGGTCCCGCTTGCCACGTCCGCTCACCTCCGCCGCTCCCGGCGCGCTCCGTCACTCCGTATCGAGGAATCCTTTGAGGAATCCCCAATACGGGTGCTGTCGAGGTCACTGTGCCGAGGGGGTGCGCCGGCGACGCCAGGGTCGTTGTTCCTCGGGCCCGCAGGACCATCGGCCGGCAGGAAACGGCCGGACTTGACCGCTCGGTCAAGGGCTAGCCTGGCGGGATGACACCCGTCGTGGAGCTCGGTCGCCGGGCAAAAGCCGCGAGCCGGCTGCTCGCGGGCGCGGCGACGCCGTCCAAGAACGGCGCCCTGCTCACGGCGGCCGACCTGCTCGCCGAGCGGGCGAACGAGATCCGGGCCGCGAACGAGGCCGATCTCGAGGCCGCGCACGCGGCGGGCCTGGGCGAGGGCCCGCTCGACCGGCTCCGGCTCACCGACTCCCGCCTCGAGGGAATGGCGAACGGCCTGCGCTCGGTCGCGGCCCTGCCCGACCCGGTCGGCGAGGTTCTCGACGGTTGGACCCGTCCGAACGGGCTCGAGATCGTGCGCACCCGAGTGCCGCTCGGGGTTGTCGCGATCATCTACGAGAACCGGCCCAACGTCACGAGCGACGCGGCCGGGCTCTGTGTCAAGGCTGGCAATGCCGCGCTGCTGCGGGGTTCGTCGTCGGCGCTGCGGTCGAACATCGCCATCACGCAGCTCCTGCGCGACGCGCTCGCCAAGCACGGCCTCCCCGACGACGCGGTCATCCTCGTCGAGGACACCGCCCACGAGACTGCCACCGAAGTGATGCAGCTCACCGGCTGTGTCGACTGCCTGATCCCGCGCGGTGGACCCGCGCTCATTCAGAGCGTGCTCGACAACGCTCGGGTGCCGGTGATCATCGACGGCGACGGCAACTGTCATGTCTACGTCGACGCCGCGGCCGATCTCGACGAAGCGCTGAAGATCGTCGTGAATGCCAAGACCCAACGACCGAGCGTCTGCAACGCGGCGGAATCCCTGGTCGTGCACGGCGACATCGCCGACGCGTTCGTCCCCCGTGTTGCCGACGTGCTGCACGCGGAGGGTGTCGAGCTGGTCGGTGACCCGTCGGCGCAGCAGAGGTCACGACACATCGGCGCCGCCACCGACGACGATTTCGGACGGGAGTACTCCGCCCTCAAGCTTTCGGTCGCGGTCGCGGCCGATCTCGACGCGGCGATCGCGGACGTGAACCACTACGGCACGGGCCACACCGAAGCGATCCTGACGCGCGACCTCGAGGCGGCGCGCCGCTTCACGCACGAGGTCGACGCGGCGGCCGTCGTCGTGAACGCGAGCACACGGTTCACCGACGGGGAAGAGTTCGGCTTCGGCGCCGAGATCGGTATCTCGACGCAGAAGCTGCACGCACGCGGCCCCATGGGCCTGCGGGAACTGACCACATACAAGTACGTCATCTGGGGTGAAGGGCAGGTACGGAGGTAATGGGCGAACGGTTCGCATCCGTCGACGCGACGGCCGCACGGCTGCGGGAAGTCGATTATCTGTCCGACTCGTCGATCGCGGGAGTGGTGTTCCTGGCCGACCGCCTGGGCAAGCCCGTGCTGGTCGAGGGGCCCGCGGGTGTCGGTAAGACCGAGCTCGCCAAGGCCGTCGCGGAGACGCTCGGCGCGCGGCTGATCCGGCTGCAGTGCTACGAGGGTCTCGACGAGTCGAAGGCCATCTACGAGTGGAACTACAAGAAGCAACTGCTGCGTATCCAGGCCGACCGTGAGCACGAGCGCGACTGGGAGACGGTCGAGTCCGACATCTTCTCCGAGCAGTTCCTCCTCACCCGCCCGCTGCTCGAGGCCATCCGTGCCGATGAGCCCGTCGTGCTGCTCATCGACGAGGTCGACCGCGTCGAGATCGAGACCGAGGCGCTGCTCTTGGAAGTGCTGTCCGACTTCCAGGTATCGATCCCGGAGCTCGGCACGATCACCGGCAAGCAGATCCCGCTCGTGTTCCTGACGTCGAACAACACGCGTGAGCTGTCGGAGGCCTTGAAGCGCCGCTGCCTGTTCCTCCACATCGACTACCCCGACATCGACCGGGAGAAGGAGATCGTGCGGGTCCGGGTGCCCGAGGTCGACGACGCGCTCGCGCAGCAGATTGCGAAGGTCGTCAACTCGATCCGCAACATCGATCTGAAGAAGTCACCGTCGATCTCCGAGACGATCGACTGGGCCCGCACCCTCGTGTTCCTCGGTCGCAACGAGATCACGCCCGAGGTGCTCGGCGACACGCTGCACGTGTTGCTCAAGTATCAGAGCGACATCACCAAGGCCCGCAAGGAGTTGGGCGTCGACGCGCCCGCGGTCATCAAGAAGTAGTGGGTGCCACGGCCCATGCTCGGGAACAAGCTCGCGGACGCGATGGCGGGAGGGAAGACTGACGTGACGACGCTGCCGGCCGAGCCGCACATGCTCGACGTGCTGCAGGGCTTTGTGCACGAACTGCGCACTGCGGGCCTGCCGGTGTCGATGACGGAGAATCTCGACGCGATCGCGCGCGATCGAGTACGTCCCGCTCGACGACCGCGCCGCCTTCAAGGCCGCGCTCGGTGCGACACTCGTCAAGAACGCCGGCCACTACCGCGTCTTCGACACTGTGTTCGAAGTGTTCTTTTCCATGTTCTCGCCGGGCGTCGACGCCGACGGCGAGCTCGACATCAGCCCCGAGTCGCAGGCGAGCTTCGACGAGCTGCGCGCCGCGATGGACCAGGGCGGTGCCATGAGCCAGGTGTCGAACGAGGAGCTCGCCCAGATGCTCCTCGACGCCCTGATGCGGATGGACCAGAACGAGATGCGGATGCTCGCGGCGGCCGCGGTGGCGCGCTTCGCGGGAATGGAGCCGGGCCGGCCCGTCGGCGGTGCGTACTACCTGTATCGCACGCTGCGACAACTCGACGCCGACGGCCTCGTCTCCAAGATGATGGCCAAAGCGCAAGAGGGCCAACAGGTCGGCGAGGGTGCGTTCGACGAGCGGCTCGCGCAGGAAGACTTCGAAGGCCGGCTCAAAGTCCTGAAGGAGATGATCGAGGCCGAGATCCGCAAGCGGCTCGTCGCCGACCGCGGGGTCGAGGCGATGGCGCGCACGCTGCGCAAGCCGTTACCCGAAGATGTCGACTTCATGCACGCCTCGCGCGACGAGATGCAGATGCTGCAAAAGGCCATCTACCCGTTGACGAGGGCCCTCGCGGCCCGGCTCGCGCAGCGTCGCCGGCACCGGCGGCGCGGGCAGCTCGACTTCCGCCAGACGGTGCGGCACTCGATGTCGTTCGGCGGGGTTCCCGTCGAGCCCAAGTTCAAACGGCCCCGCCCGTCGAAGCCCGAGATCATGGTCGTCGCCGACATCTCCGGATCGGTGGCCTCGTTCGCGCGCTTCACGCTGCAGTTCGTGTACGCGATGCAGAGCGAGTTCTCCAAGGTCCGCTCGTGGGTCTTCATCGACGGCGTCGACGAGGTGACCCGCTTCTTCGACGAGTCGCAGGAGTTGACCGAGGC
This sequence comes from uncultured Actinomycetes bacterium, assembly GCA_963761055.1. Lineage (GTDB taxonomy): Bacteria > Actinomycetota > Acidimicrobiia > IMCC26256 > PALSA-610 > PALSA-610. The sequence continues at coordinate 512,687 of CAVXFO010000004.1, forward strand.
GATCCACCGCGTCAACACCGAAGCCGACGTCGTCTGGGTCGACGGTCACAGCGACTATGGCCACGCGTTCGAGGTCTGGCACGAGCGCCACATCCGTGAGGTGACGAGGAAGTCGTCGGTGATCCTGCTCGGCGATGCCCGCAACAACTACCACGCGTCGCAGGCGTGGACCGTTGCCGAGATGCAGAAGCGTGCGCGCAAGGTGTTCTGGCTCGACCCCGAGCCGCGCGGCTACTGGGACACCGGCGACTCGATCGTGTCCGAGTACGCGCCGTACTGCGACGGCGTGTACGAGGTGCGCAACCTGCGCCAGTTGCAGAAGTTCGTCGCGGACGTCGTCGAAGCCTGAGACGTCAGCGGGGCTTGCGCAGCATCGTCCAGATCGGCGGCACGCCCTTCACGTCGACCTTCTGCACGAGCTCGAACGCGTGGCGGGCGTAATACGCGAGGTTCTCTTCCTTTTGCGTCTCGAGATAGGCGCTCAGGCCTTCGGCGTCACACCGGGTGAGCACGGGCAGCGAGCGCGGCGCTGCCCGCGCCGGCGCGCTGGAACAACGGGTCCGTGCCGAGGATGCCCAAGTAGTAATGCGGTTCGTGGACTTCGTGGTGCGCCTTGTCGAGCGTCGTCAACAGCTTGACCGCACCGGACAAGCGGCGGCCGGATCGGACGAAGGTCGGGAACCCGCGCACGCCCGTCAACAGGTCGCGGCGGACGCTCCGCGGGTATGCGCCGGGAGGGAGCCACACGGCCGCGCACGCGACCTTGCCGTCGGTGCGTGCGACCCAGACCTCTCCGAAGGAGTCGCGTCGGTGACACCGGAGCCCATGAACGTGAGCAGCCCCTTCGTCTGCGAGATCCGGTCGGGGACGAAATGGTTGAACAGGGGATCGTCGTAGAACGCACGCGCCAGCGCGCCGACGACGGCCGAGCGGTCGTTCGCCTGCATGCGTTCGACATCGAACGTTCGTGTCGCCATGGCACGAGCGTACGCTGACGCCGTGCCCGCGATCGAAGAACCCCAGGCCGACGCCACGATCTTGGCGCGCTTCGGATGGGACGACACCTTCGCGGCCGCGGCGGGCGAACTCGATGTTCCCGGAGCAGTACCGGGGCGCGTCGCGCGGGTCGACAAGGGCTGGGCAACCGTCATGACCGCGTCGGCGACGGTCCGGACACAACTCGCCGGATTCGTCGTCGTGACCGGCGACTGGATCCTCGAACAGCACGGCAGGGTCGTGGGCGTGCTGCCGCGCCGGTCTGCGTTCGTGCGCGGCGACGCGGGCGACGGGCGGCGCGCCGCCCCCAGGTCGTTGCCGCAAACGTCGATGTCGTGTTCGTCGTCCAGTCGCTCAACAACGGGCCGAACATCCGGCGCCTGGAACGCGAGTTGGTACTCGCGTTCGAGAGCGGTGCGATGCCCATCGTCGTGCTGTCGAAGGCGGATCTCGCGTCGCCCGGGCAAGCGGCCGACGCGGTGACGGCCGCCCATTCCGCGGCGGCCGATGTCGACGTCGTCGTGACCAGCGCGATCTCGGGCGCGGGCCTCGACCGGCTGCGCGAGCTGGCAGCCGGCGACCGAACGGTGGCGTTGATCGGCGCGTCGGGGGTCGGAAAGTCGCGCCTCGTGAACGCGCTCGTCGGCCGCGCGACGCAGGAGGTCGGCGACGTCCGCGACAGCGACCAGCGCGGTCGTCACACCACGACAGCGCGCGAGCTGGTGTCGCTGCCCGGAGGTGGGTGGCTCGTCGACACGCCCGGCCTGCGTTCGGTCGCGCTCTGGGAGGCCGACGACGGGCTGAGTCGGGTGTTCTCCGACATCGAAGCGCTCGCGGCGCAGTGCCGGTTCTCGAATTGCTCCCACGGCCCCGAGCCCGGGTGTGCGATACGCGCCGCCATCGAACGCGGGGAGCTCGACGCAGCGCGTTACGAGCACTACCGCCGGCTCGACGACGAGCTCGACGAGAACGCGCGCAACAAGTGGTTCCCGCGAAGCGTCGACGCTCGCGCCTCGGCGCTACGCGGGAAGGATCTCGCCGACCCGATCCGCGATTCGGGCCAACGCCAGGAGCTGGCGACGTTCGCGGCGGCGGAACGGATGGCCGTCGCGCCCGACGAGTAGTACGACGTCGCTGTTGGGGAAAGGAGCGACGGCGAGGTCGTCCGGTCCGGCATCGCCGGCGGCCACGATCGGCGATGCCGCGGTACCGGCGGCGAGCGCTTCCAGGACCGAAGGATCGGGGATGTCGACGCCGGCGACCGAGAGGGCGACGTCGCCCTGCAACATCACCGCCCAGTCGGCCGAGAACTCCTCGCACACGCGGTCGACGAGACGCTGGATCAATTCGGTACGCGTCGCCGCGCCCGACAGGTGTTCGACCGATTCGAGCGCGTCGAGCGCGGGTCGGGAAACGTTCCGACCTCGCGCCACTCCTCGACCGACGCGCCGTCGACTTCTTCGATCTCGCGGACGAGCAGCGCGACGAGGTCCTGGTCGGGGAGCATGACCGCGAACTCGTCGACGGCGACGTGCTCGCTGCGTTCGAGCACGTCGATGCCGACGATGTCGCCACCGATCGCGCCGATGCGGGACGCGACGAGACCCAGGGCCCCGGGGCGGTCGGGGAGCCAGACGCGCACGACAAGACTGGGCACCCGGGCAGGTTACGACCCCGCGGCGCGGGAAAGAGGTCCGCAACACGGCGTTCACGGGACCTTCTCGTACACTCGCCCGGTGGAGCGCCTCGGCATCCTCGGCGGCACGTTCGATCCGGTCCACGTCGCGCATCTCGCGGCCGCGGCGGCCGCTCGTGACCAGCTCGGGCTCGATCGGGTGCTCGTCGTCGTCGCAGGTGATCCGTGGCAGAAACGCGGTCGTGCGCTCGCGCCGGCCGAGGTTCGCTTCGAGATGGTTGCGGCGGCAATCGAATCCGTGGACGGCCTCATTGCGTCCCGGTTGGAGATCGACCGCGCCGGACCGACGTACACCGTCGACACGGTGGAAGCGCTTCGATCGGATCGCCGGTGTGAGCTCTTCCTCGTGGTCGGCAGCGACGTGGCCGTGTCGCTCCACACCTGGCACCGGTCCGCCGACCTCCGGGAGGCCGTGACGCTCGCCGTGGTCGACCGGGAAGACGTAGCGCCCTCGATCCCGCCCGCGGGCTGGCGCACCGCACGCGTGCACATGCCCCGACTCGACGTGTCGTCGACCGATCTGCGCCGTCGGATCGCGGCGGGGGAGTCGGTCGAGTTCCTCGTGCCGCCGCCCGCCTCGCGGATCCTGCGCGCACATGATCTCTACCGTGGGAAATGAAGCCACGGTTCTACACTGGCGAGTGATGCCCCGAGCCCGACCGACGAACCCCGAGCGTCGGCGCCGGCGTGAAGCCTTCGGGGTCGTCGGTGTCGTCGTGCTCGCGGCCGGCTCGGGTTTCGTCGCCTCGCGACTCGGGACGCGCCGGTCGTGGGAGAACCCGACGCCGACGTCCACCACCCGAGTCCCGTCCGTCGACCCGCAGGGGAATCCGTGACCGAAGCCGCACCAACGACGAGCACCGAGCGCGCCCTGCTCGCGGCCCACGCCGCGGACGACAAGAAGGGTGAGGACATCGTCGTGCTCGACGTCGCGGAGATCATGGTCATCGTCGATGCGTTCGTGATCACGCACGGATCGAACACGCGCCTCGTGCGCGCGATCGTCGACGAGGTGAAAGAACAACTCTTGGTGCTCGCGGGCGTCAAGCCGCGCGCGGTCGAGGGTCTCGACGACATGACGTGGGTGCTGCTCGACTACGGCGACCTCATCGTCCACGTCTTCCTCGAGGAGACGCGCGAGTTCTACGGACTCGAGCGGCTGTGGACCGACGCCCCCCGCATCGTGTGGGACGGCGCGGCTGCGGTCTAGGCAGCGCAACCTGACGAACGTCTGGCAGACTTGCCGGATGTCCGACCCGAAAAAGTGGCGCGCCACCGCGGCGTTGCTTTCGACACTGATCGTCGGTGCGGCGTGTAGCTCGTCGTCGAAGTCGGGTTCGACTCAAGGCCCGGCGACGACGCTCGCGTCGACGACCACCGTCGCCCGGAGCCCGGCGCCCTACGCCGCCGTCGGACCGTACGGGGTCGGCTTCACGACGCTGCATCTTGCCGGCGGACGTCGCGTCGTCGTGTGGTACCCGGCCGTCGCCGCGACAATGGCCGGGCACGCGCAGGAGGCGATCGATATCTCGTCGATGCTGAACCCTGCGCTACAGGCGAAGATCCCTGCCGCGAGCCGAGTGCTGTACAAGGCCGCGGCCTACGCCGACGCGCCGGCGGCGACGAGCCCGGGCCGCTTTCCGCTCGTCGTGTTCAGTCACGGTTTCGCCGGCTATCCCGAGCAGTCGGTCACGCTCACTACGCACCTCGCGTCGTGGGGCTTCGTCGTGGCCGCGCCCGACCACGTCGAACGATCGCTCGACGGAAGGCTCGGTACCGCGGCAACCGGCGTGCCGGTGGCAACCGATCTCGCGGTGTTGCAGTCGACGCTGAAGCTCGCGCTCGACGCGTCGAACGGTCCGGGCCGGTTGCACGGACTCGTCGACCCGAACCGGGTCGTCGCAGCCGGACACTCGGCGGGTGCCGGCGCGGCCTACCAGTTCGCGTCGGCCGATCCTCGGGTGAAGGCGTGGATCTCCTACTCGGTCGGCTTCGACGGCCAGGGCGGCCCTGCCCCCAAGGCTCCGGCCAAGCCCGGCATGGTGATGCTCGGGACGACCGACGGCATCATCCCGCCTGCATCGAGCCGGAAGGTCTACGCGGCGATGAATGCGCCGAAGTACCTCGTGCAGATTCCCCGCGCCGGGCATCTCGTGTTCTCCGACATCTGCCTCATCGGACGCAGCTCGGGCGGGATCGTCGGCATTGCCAAGGCCCTGAAACTGGGCATCGATCCGAAGCTCCTGAAGCTCGGTTCCGACGGTTGCATGAGCGACCACCCGCGTCCCGAGCTCGCGTTCCCCGCGATCGACCAATTGAGCGTCGGCTTCTTCCGCTGGGCGCTACACATCGACGCGCAGCCGGTCGGGCTCAGCACGACGGCGGTCGCCGGGCTCGGCGGCGCCGTCACGGTCATGCACGCAGGCTGAGCGCTGCGCGGTTGGACGCACGCGATCCGGGGAGGTGAGTGAGGTTCCTCACGACGACAACGACGGCCGGGTCGTACCGATCGACCCCGACCTCGCTCCCGCCGATCCCGGCGAGCCGTCCACCGAGCACCGTCGAGTGCGCCGTTCGGCACGGCGCTCGTTGCACCGCGCCCAACCCGACGTCCTGGCCGCGATCGCCGCGGGTGGCGCACTCGGCGCACCGGCTCGTTACGAGGTCGCGCAGCTCCTGCACGTGGCCAAGGACACGTTCCCCTGGGCGACGTTCTGGACGAACATCTCCGGCAGCTTCGTGCTCGGCTTCTTACTGATCCTGGTGATTGAGCGGTTCCCGCCGACGCGCTACCTGCGCCCGTTCTTCGCCACCGGGTTCCTCGGTGCGTACACCACCTTCTCGACGTTCGCCGTCGAAACCGACCTGTTGATCAAGGACGGCCACGCGGTTCTCGGCGTCGCGTATGCGACGGCGAGCCTGGTTGTCGGATTCGCCGCCGTATGGATCGGAATCCTGTGCGCGCGGCTCGTGCCCGTGCGCGGGCGGACGTGATGACCATCGTGCAACCGATGCGAAAGGGACTCTCATGAAGCTCGAAGGACCACAGAAGCGGCTCACGATCTTCATCGGCGAATCCGACCGGTTCGGTCGCACGCCGCTCGCCACCGAGATCGTGCAGCGCGCCCACGCGGCCGCCTTGGCCGGCGTCAGCGTCTTTCGTGGTGTCGAGGGCTACGGGGCGTCGAACCACATCCACACGACGCGCATCCTGTCGCTCTCCGACGACCTGCCCATGGTCGTGGTCATCGTCGACTCCGCCGCGGCCATCGAGGCGTTCCTGCCGACACTCGACGAGTTGGTCACCGAAGGCCTCGTCATCATCGACGACGTCGACGTCGTCAAGTACGTCGGCCGACCGGCCAAGGGGTCGCGCTCGTGACGCCGACGATCGCAATCGGTTTGGTCGTGGCGGGCGGGATCGCAGCCCCCACCCGCTACGTGCTCGACGGCGTTGTGCAGGATCGCACGGCGGGCGCCTTTCCGTGGGGCACATTCGCCGTCAACGTCACCGGCTCGTTCATGCTCGGCCTCATCACCGGCGCAGCGCTCTACCACGCGTTTCCGAGCACGCCGAAGATCTGGCTCGGGACGGGCTTCTGCGGGGCGTACACGACGTTCTCGACCTTCACGTTCGAGACGATCCGCCTCCTGGAAGAGGGCGCGGTCGCCGACGCCTTCCGGAACGCGGTGGCAACGCTGGTCGTCGGTACGTTGGCCGCCGGGCTCGGACTCGCCGTCGCCGCCGCGTTGATGAGTGTGCCGGTGCAGTACCCGCCACGACGGCCGGAGTACGCGAACGCGCCGGGGAGTCAGCCAGGCCAGTCGATGCCGAGCCGCGCGACCGCTGCTTCGATCGCGCTCGCGAAGGCGTCGACGGACCCGGCGCACCCCGCCAGTTCCTCCGGACCGAGCAGGACCAGGAAACCGTTGTCGGTTTCGGCCAGCACGACGGGCGCGACGCCGTCGTACGCGGCGGCGCACCGGTTGGGGTTGGTCGTCAAGATGGTACGTGTCGAACGGCACCGGCAGGCCCGAACGGCACTCCTCCCAGGCGCGGCGCGGTCGCAGCCGACCGTGCGTGATATCGCACAGGCCGCAATGCGCGCGGCCGAGCCGCGCGCCGATGAAGTACGCGAGCTCGGCGCCCAGCGTGCCCTTCGCGTTGTAGACGCCGACGAGGCGACGCAGTGAGGCAGCTTGGCGGTTCTCGTCGTCAGTCACCCGACGAACCGTAACGACCCGGGCCGCCGCCGTCGACGCGAGTCGATACGGTGCTGATCCGGTGCCGGAGGTCAAGGTGACGACAGCGGCAAGCGACGGTGAGCCGATCTCCGTGCGCTGGAAGCGGCGCGCGGTCACGATCCCCACGATGTTGGCCCTGACCACCCTCGCGGTCATCGCGCTGCCGATCGCGCTGCCCGCGCTCGTGGTCGCCGATGTTGCGCGCGGTCGGTTCGCGCTTTCGAGCCCACGCGTCTACCTGTTCCTGGTGCAATACGCCGTCAACGACACCGTCGAGATCCTGCTCGCCGGCTGGTACTGGGTGCTCGCCGGGTGCGGAACCCGGCTTACCGGTGCCGCGTCGGTCCGGCGCCACGAGCGGGTGCAAGCGTGGTCGATCGCGGTGCTCGCCCGCCGCGCCGAACGGCTTCTCGGTATCCGGGTCGAGATCGACGACCGCGACGACGCTGCTCGATCCGGCTCCGGCGATCGTGCTGTGCCGTCACGTCAACCTGCTCGACGCGTCGCTCCCGTCGTTGCTCTACCAAGCGCGGCGTATCACGTCCGCGGCGTCATCATGGCCGAGCTCCTCGCCGACCCGGGGTTCGATCTCCTCTACCGACGACTCGGCTCGATCTTCATCCCGCGACGACGGTCCACAAGCGCGGCGCGATCGGTGGGCTCGGAGCGACGCTCGATTCGTCGACGGTGGCGGTCATCTTTCCCGAAGGCCGGCTGTATCGACCCGAGGTCTTGGCGCGGATCACGGCCAAGCTCGTGGAGTCCGATCCACAACGTGCCGTACGCGTCGCGCGGCTGCGCCACGTGCTCCCGGCCCGACCGGCGGGAGTGAGTGCGCTGCTCGACGCCGCGCCCGCGGCCGACGTCGTCGTGATCGCGGACGTCGGTCTCGACGCCTTTCCCGATTTTCGCTCACTCGCCCGGCAGGTGCCCGTCGCGAGGCCCGTACGCGCGGTGGCGTGGCGCGTGCCGCGGTCGGCCGTACCCGACGACCCCGCCAAGCGGCCGGTCTGGCTCGACGGAGTCTGGCAAGACGTGGACGACTGGATCGAACAGCAGCGCGAGCGATGATCCGACTCCGCCGCCCGATCGACTGGGACACCTACTTGTGCGGCTTCCACGACCAGAGGCCGGCCGTGACCGAGGGCGTGCTCACCCGTTGCACCGACGAGGGAACGAACCCCTACGAGTGGGTCCTCGAGGGAGTCGGCCGGGCCGACCGCGTGCTCGATCTCGCATGCGGCAATGCGCCGACGTACCGCTCCGGCGCAAAGCTCTGGGCCGGTGTCGATCGTTCCGGGGCCGAGCTCGCCGCCGCCCGTGCCCGCGGCGCCCGGCCTGCTCGCGGTCGCGGACGCCGATCGACTCCCGCTCCGCGGGCTTCGTTCGATGTCGTCGTGTGTGCGATGGCCCTCATGCTCGTCGTCCCACCCGACCCGCACGTTCGCGCGAGATAGCCCGCGTCCTGCGGCCGGGGGGTTCCCTGCAGGTGCTCGTGCCCGCCCTGCGACCTCTGACGGGCGGTGATCGCGCTCGCTACGCCCGGCTCTCGGCCGCGTTGCGCACGCCTCCCCGATTTCCGGCCGGTCCCCTCCGGCGCCACGCGCACGACCTGTTCGCGAGGCCGGCTTCGCGGTCACCGCCGACACGCGCCGGCGCTTCCGGTACCGGATCGCGTCCGAAGCCGACGCCACCCGTTTCGTCGACTCGCTCTACCTTCCGGGCGTCCCGCCGTCCCGCGTCCGGCGGGCGTACCGCGCCGCGTCGCGGTGGCAGGGCGAGGACCTCGGTGTACCGCTCCGCAAGCTGACCGCCGTCCGGCGAGGCGTTGCGCCCGTCACGCCTGCGGACGACGGTGAGCGACACCCTGCCACGGTGGGCGTACGAGCAGCGCGACGACGCCGCTGAGGACGATCACCGCCGCGAGGGATCGCGTGCAGGTGAGTGACGAGCGGTCCGCGGTCGTACATGGTGACGCCGACGGCGACGAGAGCCAGCGCCACGGCGGCAATGGCAGGAGGAGTCTGGCGACGAAGCCCGAGCACGACCAGGATCGAGGGGACGATGAACCAGATTCGGCTCGAGGTTCCCATGGCATTGATCGCCCGGATCGCGGCATGGGTTCCCGGAAGTCGGGTGACCTCGGCGCGGAAGAACATCGCTCCGCAATGGAAGGCCAAGCCCGCGCTGCCGATCACGAGCAGGGCCGTGTCGAGCGCCGACGCACGTGCGGCGAACCTCCGGAGCGGGAGCGCCGGGAGGATCAGCCTTGTCGCGAGCGCGGTGACGGCGACCCCGACCAGCACCGCCAAGAACGTCTGCGACACGACGAAAGGCTATGGGGAAAGGCTATGGGTTCGGGGTCGTGATCGGTCGTCGACCCGACGGGGGAGGTTGTCGAGCGCCATCGTCGGCCGCCCACGAAGTGCTATCTGGTTCCGTGCCGGATTTCGCACGACCCGTGGTGGAGGCGATGGGGATCGAACCCACTACCTCTTGCATGCCATGCAAGCGCTCTACCAACTGAGCTACGCCCCCGTGGGCAAGCCAAGTTATCAGCCGTTTCGGGCGGAGCCGACCGGTAGCCTCGACTTCATATGGCCGACGAAGCCCCGCCGCAGCGCTACACCGCCGCTCTCGCCAACGAGATCGAGCACAAGTGGCAGGACCGCTGGGACGAACAGCATGTGTTCTACACGCCCAACCGCACGGGGCGGTTGCGAGAGGACCCCAGGCACATCGCCGACCGTCCGGGCCTGTTCGTGCTCGACATGTTCCCTTATCCGAGCGGAGTCGGCCTGCACGTCGGCCACCCGCTGGGCTTCATCGCCACCGACGTCTATGCCCGCTTCCAGCGGATGAACGGCTTCAACGTCCTGCACACGATGGGATACGACGCGTTCGGGCTGCCGGCGGAGCAGTACGCAGTGCAGACGGGCACGCACCCGCGCGTGACGACCGAGCAGAACATCGCGACGATGAAGCGGCAGCTGCGTGCGCTCGGTCTCGCGCACGATCCGAGGCGGGGCCCGGCCACGACCGACGTGCAGTACTACCGCTGGACGCAGTGGATCTTTCTCCAGATCTACAACTCTTGGTACGACGACGAAGCAGATCGCGCCCGCCCGATCTCGACACTGGTGCAGGAGTTGCGGGCCGGCCGGTTCCCGACCCCCGACGACATCCCCTTCGACGACCTGGGCGCGCTCGAACAGCGCGCGCTCGTCGACTCGTACCGGTTGGCGTACGAGACGTACGCGCCCGTGAACTGGTGCCCCGGACTCGGCACCGTGCTCGCGAACGAAGAGGTCACCGGCGACGGACGCAGTGAGCGCGGCAACTTTCCCGTCTACCGCCGTCCACTGAAGCAGTGGATGCTGCGGATCACGGCCTACGCCGACCGGCTGCTCGACGATCTCGACGGGCTCGACTGGACCGACTCCATCAAGCTGATGCAGCGCAACTGGATCGGCCGGTCAACGGGCGCGTCGGTGCAGTTCCCGGTCGAGAGCCACGAGGACGTGTCGATCGAGGTGTTCACCACGCGTCCCGACACGTTGTTCGGCGCCACGTACATGGTGCTCGCGCCCGAGCATCCGCTCGTCGACGTCATCACTCCGAATCAGTGGCCCGACGACCAGTTGAGCAACGACTTCGCGAGCAACGCGCTCGACTCCTGGAAGGGGGTGTTCGGCGCCACCGACGCGCCGCCCGATGCCGTCACGCGCTACCGCGACTTCACGGCGGCCAAGACCGATCTCGAGCGCCAGACCGAGACGAGGGAGAAGACGGGCGTGTTCACCGGCGCGTTCGCGATCAACCCCACGAACGACGAGCGGATCCCGATCTTCGTCGCCGACTACGTGCTGATGGGCTACGGCACCGGTGCCATCATGGCGGTGCCCGCCCACGACGAGCGCGACTTCGAGTTCGCGCGCGAGTTCGACCTGCCGATCGTCCCTGTGATCCAGCCGAGCGCCGAATGGATGGCCGAGCATTCGGCCGACACCAGCGACTCGACCGACGCTTCGAGCTGGGGCGAGGCCTACGTCGGCGACGGTGTTGCCCAGAGCTCCACCAACGACGAGGTCTCGCTCGACGGATTGCGCGTCGACGACGCCAAGCGCGTGATCACCGAATGGCTGGAGCGCTCCGGCTACGGCAACCCGACGGTCACGTACAAGCTGCGCGACTGGCTCTTCAGCCGCCAGCGCTACTGGGGTGAACCGTTCCCGATCGTGTACGACGACGCGGGTCCGGTCGCGCTGCCGGACGAGATGTTGCCGGTCGTGCTGCCCGAGGTCACCGATTTCGAACCCGCGACATCGGACGATCCCGACGCGCTGCCGCAGCCACCGCTCGCGCGCGCAGCCGACTGGGTCGAGGTCGAGCTCGAGCTCCCCGGAGCCGAATGGGCGGGCTACGGGCAGGGAAGGCAGATCTATCGGCGCGAGACCAACACCATGCCCAACTGGGCCGGGTCGTGTTGGTACTACCTCCGCTACCTCGATCCCACGAACGAGGACGCGATGGTCGACCCCGACGTCGAGGCGGCCTGGGCGGCCGGGACCCGCATCGACGGCACGCCGAAGGCCGGTCTCGTCGACCTCTACGTCGGCGGCGTCGAGCACGCGGTGTTGCACCTCCTGTACGCCGCGCTTTTGGCACAAGGTGCTCTTCGACCTCGGCCACGTCACCGGGATCGAGCCCTTTCAGCGTCTCGTCAACCAGGGATACATCCTCGCGGCCGCCTTCGTCGACGAACGGGGGGCGTACGTCGAGGCCGCCGAGGTCGAGGCACGCGACGGCGGTTACTTCTTCGAGGGAATGCCGGTCACGCGCGAGTTCGGCAAGATGGGCAAGAGTCTGCGCAACGCGGTCGCACCCGACGACATCTGTCGCGACTACGGCGCCGACACGCTGCGGCTCTACGAGATGTTCATGGGTCCGCTCGACAAGGAACGTCCGTGGAGCACGGCCGACATCGTCGGAGTGCACCGTTTCTTGCAGCGGCTCTGGCGCAACTTCGTCGACGAGGAAACGGGTGCTTCGCGGGTCACCGACGACCCCGCCGACGGCGAGACCCGGCGCCTGCTACATCGCACGATCGACACGGTGCGCTCCGATATGGCGGAGCTGAGCTTCAACACCGCGATCGCGCGGTTGTTCGAGTTGAACAACCACCTCACGGCGTTGGTGCAGAGCGAAGGGGTGTTGCCGCGTCGAGGTCGCGGAGCCGTTGGCATTGATGGTCGCACCGCTCGCACCGCACGTAGCCGAGGAACTGTGGGCGCGGCTGGGCCACGACGACACGCTCACGTACGAGCCGTTTCCGGCCGCCGATCCGCAATGGCTCGTCGACGACCGCGTCGAGGTGCCCGTGCAGATCAACAACAAGGTCCGGGCGCGCGTCGAGGTGCCCGTCGGGGCCGACGCCGCGGCCCACGAGGCCGCGGCGCGCGCGGAACCGCGCATCGCAGAGTTGCTGAAGGACGCCACCGTGCGCACCGTGAAGGTCGTCCCCGGCAAGATCGTCAACTTCGTCGTCGCCTGACCATTTCCGGTTGGCGCAGGCGCGCGGTAGCGTGCGGATCCTTCCCCGCACTTCCTCCCGGCTGTAGTCGCGCGCCCGGAGGTCGTCGTGGGGGATGCGGTGGGGGACGAGGTCCCGCGTCCGTGGGAGGTGAGGCCGCGGCCCGACTGGGCCGAGCGGTGGCACCGCTGGCGCGGTGATCGGCGGATCGCGGCCGCGTTGCTCGCATGCGTCGCCGTCGCCGCGCTGGCGGCGTGGCTGCGGTCGGGCACGTCGGCATCCTCGTCGTCGGCCCTCCCGCCGCCGGCCGCAACGAGCGTGCCGTTCAGTTCGTCGTCCGTCGGCGTCCCGACGACGAAGCCAGTCGTGATCGTGGTCGACGTGGTCGGCGCCGTACACCGAAACGGCGTCGTCCGATTGCGCTCGGGCGCGCGGGTCGTCGACGCGATCGCGGCCGCGGGCGGCGCGGTCGCGGGCGCGGACCTCGCCCGGCTCAACCTGGCCGCGGTCGTCGCCGACGGCGCACGGGTCGCGGTTCCCCTCGTGGGAGCGGCCGCTCCCGGGGTCGACCCTGCGGCCGTCGTCGGTTCGGCGCCTTCGGGCGACGGTCAGGCTTCGGGGTCGGGCGCGGGCTCGCCGTCGGCGGACGCGCCGGTGAATCTCAACACCGCGAACGCGGCGCAGCTCGACGCGCTGCCCGGAGTCGGACCGGCGACCGCGGCCGCGATCATCAGTGACCGCGGCGCGCACGGACCGTTCCGATCGGTCGACGATCTCGGCCGCGTGCGCGGCATCGGCGACGCCAAGCTCGAGCAACTCCGCAAGCTCGTGGCGGTCTGACGTGGACGGTGCGGGCGGTTGGTTCCGCCAGGCCGAGCTCGGACCGGTGACGGCCCTGGGTGCGGTGATCGTCGGTCTCCTCGCGGGTCAGCGCGCCGGCACCGGTCCCGCGACCGCGGCGCTCGTGGCGGGGGCGGCCGCGGTGGGCGGAGCGTGGTTCACCCGCTCGTCCCACCGCACGGCGCTGGTGGCGGTCGCGTGCGGGTTGCTCGGCTGCGCGGTCATGGGTCGCGCCCTCGACGGCCAGTCCCATTCGCCGCTGGGTCCGGCGATCGTGCGCCGGGAGTCGGCAACCGTCCGCGGTGTCGCGACGGAGGATCCCGCAGGACCGCAGTACCAGGCGAGCGTGCTCGTCCGGGTCGGCACCGGGCACGGCGGGCACCGCACCGTGCTCGCGCGTGCGACCGGCGACGACGTCGCCGCGCTGCGAGTGATCGAAGCCGGTGATCGGGTGGTTCTGCAGGGTCGACTGACCACACTCCGATCCGGCGCCTACGACGACCGCGCCCGCTGGCGCCACGCGGTCGGTGTGCTCGACCACGCGCAGGTCGTCGGCCTCAGTCGTCCCCACGGGCTGCTCGCCGTCGCCGACGCGATCCGGGGCGTGATCCTGCGCGGTACCCGTCCGCTGGCACCGACCACCCGTGCCCTCGTAGCCGGGTTCCTGCTCGGCGACACCCGCGGGATCCCCCCGCCGGTGGTCGACCAGTACCGCGCCAGCGGCCTTTCGCACCTGCTCGCGGTGTCGGGTGAGAACGTCGCGTTCGTGATGGCGCTCGCGGCCCCGCTGCTGCGGCGGCTCCGGCTCGGCGCTCGTACCGCGAGCCGCGCTCGCGATCGTGCTCGTGTTCGCGGCGATGACCCGGTTCGAACCGTCGGTACTGCGCGCGTCGGCGATGGCGGCGATCACGCTGCTCGCGACCCTGAGTGGGCGCCCGGCAACGAGTGTGCGCGTGCTCGTCTACGCGGTGATCGCGCTGCTGCTCGTCGACCCGTTCCTGTTGCACTCGGTCGCGTTCGTGCTTTCGTGCGGGGCCAGCGCGGGTATCGCACTGTTGTCGCGTCCGATCGGCGCGCACCTGCCCGGCCCCCGCTGGCTGCGGGAGCCGCTCGCGGTCTCGATCGGCGCGCAACTCGGCGTCCTGCCCGTGCTCCTCTGGGTGTTCGGTACCTTCCCGCTGATCACGCCGGTCGCGAACCTCGTCGCCGCGCCCGCGGCGGAGATCCTCGGTGTCTACGGCTTCTTCGCCTCGGCGGTCGGAGGCCTTGCCCCGCCGCTCGGCCCGTTGCTCCAACAGCCGAGCGGCCTGCTGGTCACCTGGATCACCACCGTCGCCCGGGTCGGGGCGACCGTTCCCTTCGCGCTCGACGGCCGGGGCGCGCTCGGCCTGCTCTCGATCCTCGCCGCCGGGGCGTCGGTAGCCTGCCTGCGTGTCCGTCGTCGCGCCGTTCCCGACTCTGCGGCTGGGTGACCGGGCTCTCGACATCGGCCGCCGCGTCGTGGTCATGGGCGTCTTGAACCGTACGCCCGACTCGTTCTACGACCGCGGTGCGACGTGGGATTTCGACGCCTTCGTGCGCCGGGCCGGAAAGCTCGTCGCCGACGGTGCCGACCTGCTCGACGTCGGCGGAGTGAAGGCCGGTCCCGGCCCGGAGGTCGACGAGGCCGAGGAGCTCGACCGGGTCGTGCCCGCGGTGGAGGCTCTGCAGGCGCGCTTCGACGTTCCGCTCTCGGTCGACACTTGGCGGGCGTCGGTGCTCGACGCCGCGTGTGCGGCGGGCGCGGTCGTGGGCAACGACATCTCCGGCTTCGGTGACCCCGACTACCTGAAGGTCGCGGCCGAGCACGACGTCACCGTGGTCGCCACCCACATCCGCCTCCGCCCGAGAGTCGCCGATCCCGATCCGCACTACGACGACCTCGTCGCCGACGTCACCGCCTTTTTGTGCGAACGGGCGCGGCGAGCGGAGGTGGTCGGCCTCAGGCCCGAACAGATCGTGCTCGACGCCGGCCTCGACCTCGGCAAGACACCGGCCCAGAGCGCGGTGCTCCTGCGCGAGAGCGCGCAGCACGCGACGCTCGGCTACCCGTTGCTGCTGTCCGCGTCGAACAAGCGCTTCCTCGGTGAGTTGCTCGGTCGCGACATCGACGATCGCCGAGCCGAATCGCTGGCCACGGTCGCGTACGGCGCGATGCACGGCTGTCGCATCATCCGCGTGCACGACGTGCTGGGCACGGCCCGCGTGTGTCGGACCATCGAGGCGCTGTTGTGAGCACGACGTTCGTCCAGGGCGCCGACCCGGTCTTCCGTGACCGCGAGGTGCAACAACAGATCGACCAGCTGCTCGGCGGCGAAGACCGTTCCTTCGCACTCGACGACCACACCTTTGCCGGGCGTCGGCGGGCCGGAAGCGACGCCGCAAGCGACCAAGCCGACGACGAGGGCCTCGCGTCCGAAGGGTCCACCGAGCTGCCGGCGTTCGCCGCGCTCGTCACCGCGCTCCAGAGCCCGCCCTTCATGACCTCGGCGCGTGTGGTCGTCGTCCGCGACGTCTCGAACGCGACCACGGAACAGGCGCAATGGCTCGCGGGCTGGATCACCGATCCACTCGACGGCGTGCACCTCGTGCTCGTCGCGGGCGGTGGCGGGCGGGTGCCGAGCGCGCTCGACAAGGCGATCAAGGCCCACGCCCACATCGTCGGTTCGGCGGTCGAGCAGACTGCCGACGTGCTCCAGCGGGAGCTCAACGATGCGCACCTGAAACTCGCGCCCGCGGCGAGCAAGCAGGTCGCGGCGCACCTCGGTGACGACGCCGGTCGTGTGCCCGAGCTGGTCGAGCTCTTGCACTCCACCTACGGCGACAACGCATCGCTGTCACTCGACGAGGTCGAGCAGTACCTCGGCGAGCTCGGGACTGCGGGCCGGTTCGACCTCACGAACGCGATCGACCGCGGCGACGTCGGCGGGGCGCTCGAAACCCTGCACCGCATGCTCAGCGCGAGTAGCTCGGTGCAGACCAAGCCGTTGCACCCTATGCAGATCATGGCGTCGCTCGTGTTCAACTACCAGCGCCTGGTCCGGCTCGACGATCCCTCGATCGTCACCAAGGAGCACGCGGCGGCCACGCTCGGCATGAAGAGCGCGGGCGGTGCCCGGTTCCCGCTGGAGGCGGCGAAGCGGCTCGGGAGTGACGGTCTCCGGGAGGCCGTGCGGCTACTCGCGCAGGCCGAGCTCGATCTCCGGGGCGCGAGCGGCCTCGACGACCGCACCGTGATGGACGTGCTGGTGGCGCGGCTCGCGGCGTTGAGTCGCCGAACCGCTCGGCGCTGACCGGTTGGCCGACTAGCTGCCGGACTTGGCCGCGCGCTTCATCGAGGCGCGAGGTGCGGCGGGCGGCCGCGTTCTTGTGGATCACGCCCGACGACGCGGCCTTGTCGATGCGCTTCTGCGCGGCCGTGACCGCCTCGGTTGCGTTCGCATCGCCGTCGGTGACCGCCTGCACTGCGACCTTCACGCGTGTCTTCAGCTCGGAGCGGACGCCCTTGTTACGGACGCGGCGCTTCTCGTTCTGACGGTTGCGCTTCTTCTGCGATGCGATGTTGGCCATACCGAGCTACTCCGAACCTGTTCGTGAACCGGTTGAAGCTAGCAGAATCGCCTCGCGACCGGAGAACCTGCAGTCCTCGACTGGGATCCGGGCCACGACGACGTCATGGCGATCCCCACCGTGGCTCGTGGCGCGTGACCTCGCCGGGATCGAAGCGCCGGTGCAATCCCGAAGGGCTGGCCCCGGATCGGAGCGCGGCCGCCGCAGCCGAGTTCAACACGCGGGCATGACGGGTGATCGATCAACGCGACACCAACGCCCCGGTCGAGATCGTGTGGGGATGCGGTGCGGTCACGTACCTCGAACTGATCCGTCAGGCGGTCGTGAGCGCGTAGACCTCGGCCGCGGTCGGGAGCGACGCACGCGCCCCGACCGCTCGGGTCGCCGAGCGCGCCCGCTGCGCACGCGAGCGCGAGCGCGTCCTCGATGTCGATCCCGTCGCTCAGGGCCCACGCCAGCGCGCCGTTCAGCGCGTCACCGGCACCGGTCGTGTCGACCACGTCGACGGAGTACGCCGCGTGTTGGAACGGATCGCGTCCCGGCCGGTGCAGCACCGCGCCCGCGGCCCCCACGCGTCACCACCACCGCGGGAGCGTGCTCCAGGAGCAGTTCGACCCCGCCGAAATGCGCGCACTCGTGCTCGTTGGGGGTCAGGAGCGCGCCCACGGGCGCGGCCCGAGGCGGCGCCGGGTTCACGATCGGAAGGGCGCCGCGTGCCGTCGCGAGCTCGACCGCGGCTTCGACCGTCGCGACGGGGATCTCGAGCGAGCACAGCACCACGTCGCCGGAACGGATCACCTCCACCGCCCCGGGGAGAACCGATCGGTTCGCGCCCGGCGCGACTGCGACAGTGTTCTCGCCCCGGGCGTCGACGCTGATCAGGGCGACGCCGGTCGGCTCCGTCCCGGTCATCGTGAGGTCCGAGCAGTCGACGCCCCGCGCCTCGAGGTCGGCGCGCACGAGGCGGCCGTGCTCGTCGTGGCCGACGCAGCCGACGAAATGCACATCGGCGCCGAGCGCAGCCGCGGCCGCGGCCTGGTTCGCGCCCTTGCCCCCGAGCACCTGGACGAACTCGCCGTCGGTGACGGTCTCCCCGGGCCCGGGGAGGCGCGCCCCGTGCCACACCAGATCGACGTTCGCCGACCCGACCACGACCACTCTGCGGCTCACGCCCGGACCGTAGCGGGATTCGGTTTCGCCGATGGCCGCGCTCCGCTCGGGCCGGGCAAGAGCTGTGTCCGTACCGGGCAAGCGATGCGGATAAGCGACAATGGGCTCATCGTGACTGCGCTCGACCGGATCCGCTGCCTCAGCATCATCGCCCACATCGATCACGGGAAGTCGACGCTCGCCGATCGGCTCCTCGAGCTGACCGGCGCCGTCGACGCGCGCGACATGCGGGCGCAGTACCTCGACACCATGGATCTCGAGCGCGAGCGCGGCATCACGATCAAGGCCCAGAACGTGAGGCTCGCGTGGAACGGCTACGTCATCAACCTGATCGACACGCCCGGACACGTCGACTTCGGCTACGAGGTCAGCCGGTCGCTCGCCGCGTGCGAAGGCGTGATCCTGCTCGTCGACGCGTCGCAGGGCATCGAGGCGCAGACGCTGGCCAACTGTTACCTCGCGATGGAGAACGACCTCACGATCGTCGCGGCCCTCAACAAGATCGACCTGCCGGCCGCCGAACCCGAAAAGCGCGCGCAGGAGATCGAGCGGGTGCTCGGTATTCCGGCCGCCGACGTGTTGCAGATCTCGGCCAAGACCGGCGCGGGCGTGGCCGAGCTGCTCGACGCGGTCGTCGAACGTATCCCGCCCCCGAAAGGCGACGCCGACGCGCCGTTGCAGGCGCTCATGTTCGACTCGATCTACGACGCGTACCGCGGAGTGGTCTCGTCGGTGCGCGTGTTCAACGGCGTGCTCCGCAGCGGCGCGCGCCTGCGTTACGTCAACGCGCAACAGGATCACGACGCCGAGGAGATAGGCGTGCGTCTCCCTGTACTCAGCCCGGTCGCGACCCTCGGGCCGGGCGAGGTCGGCTATCTCATCGCCGGCATCAAGGACGTCGGCGAGGCGAAGGTCGGCGAGACCGTCACGGATTCCGCGCGGCGGGCCGAAGCGCTCGCCGGCTACCGCGAGCCCAAGCCCATGGTGTTCTGCGGTCTCTATCCCGTCGAGGGCGACGAGTACGCCGACCTCCGGGAGGCGCTCGAGCGGCTGCGGCTCAACGACTCGTCGTTTACGTACGAGCCGGAAACATCGGGCGCGTTGGGGTTCGGCTTCCGGTGCGGTTTCCTCGGGCTGTTGCACATGGAGATCGTGCGGGAGCGGCTCGAACGTGAGTACAACCTCTCACTCGTCGCGAGCTCGCCGAACGTCGAGTACCGGTTGCTCCTGACCGACGGATCGATCGAGATCGTCGACAATCCTTCGGCAATGCCCGCGCCCCAACAGATCGAGGCGATCGAGGAGCCGTTCGTCCGTACGACGATGTTGACGCCCAGCGAGTACGTCGGCACGTTGATGGAGCTCTCGCAGAACCGGCGAGGCGTGATGGAGAAGATGGACTATCTCTCCGAGGATCGGGTCGAGCTCGTCTACGTCCTGCCGCTCGCCGAGATCGTCCTCGACTTCTTCGATCAGATGAAGTCGCGCACGAAGGGATACGCGAGCCTCGACTACGAGCCCGTCGGCTACCGCCGCTCCGACCTCGCCAAGGTCGACGTGCTGCTGAACGCTACGCCGGTCGACGCGTTCTCTGCGATCGTGCATCGCGACAAGGCGTACGAGTACGGCAAGAAGATGACGTCGAAACTGCGCGAGCTCATCCCGCGCCAGCTCTTCGACGTGCCGATCCAAGCCGCGATCGGCGGCCGGATCATTGCCCGCGAAACGGTGAAGGCGAAGCGCAAGGACGTCCTCGCCAAGTGCTACGGCGGCGACATCTCCCGCAAGCGCAAGCTGCTCGAACGCCAAAAGGAAGGCAAGAAGAAGATGAAGCAGATCGGCCGCGTCGAAGTGCCGCAGGAGGCATTCGTGGCCGCGCTCCGTCTCGACGAGTAGGCGCCGAACACGGCTCCCTCGTTCCGCGCGACTGTGGCGCGGAGGGAGGACACGACGGCGGCGCTGCGTCCGCACCCTTGCGTCAGTCGGCGGCCGTCGCTATACCCGCGTCGTGACGTACTCGATTGTCGCACGCGATCCGGAGAGCGGCGCACTCGGTGTGGCGGTGCAGACGTGCATGTTCGCGGTCGGCTCGGTGGTGCCGTGGGCTCGGGCCGGAGTCGGCGCGGTCGCCACCCAGGCCTTCGGCGAGCCCGCGTACGGACCGCGGTGCCTCGATGGCATGGCTGCCGGCGGTTCCGCGGACGAAGCGCTCACGAGCGCGGCGTGCGGCCGATCCGCTCGACGTGATGCGCCAGGTCGGTGTCGTCGACGCCACCGGCCGGAGTGCGTCGTTCACCGGCGACCTCTGTGTCGGTTACGCCGGGGAGTCGCACGGGCCCGACTACGCGGTCCAGGCGAACATAATGGCGAATCCCGATGTCTGGCCGGCGATGGCCGCCGCGTACGACGCAGCCACCGGACCATTTCCGAATCGCCTGCTCGCGGCGCTCGTCGCCGCCGAAGATGCCGGTGGTGACGCGAGGGGAGTATGTCCGCCGCGCTCCTGGTCGTCGACGGCCGGCGCCGCGACGACGCGACCGCGGGTGTCCTCGTCGACGTACGCGTCGACGCGCACGACCGCCCGCTCGACGAGCTCGCGCGCCTGGTCCACACGGCGGAGGCTTTTGCCTGTTACTTCCGCGCCGTCGGCGCGCTCGGGGCGGGCGACGCCGTCGTCGCGTTGCACGAGATCGAGCAGGCTCGCATGGCGTTGCCCGACGACGAGAACGTCGGTTTCGTCAGGGCCGGCGCGCTGATGTTCAACGGCCGGATCGACGAGGGCCGCGCTGCGATGCGTGATCTCGTCGGTCGCCGCCCGAGTTGGGCGACGATCGCCCGCAGTTTCGCCGAGAAGGGATTGTTCCCGACCCCGCCCGGCGTCGACATGGAGGAGCTCCTCCGCGGTTGACGCTATGGACGCGAGATGCGGGCACTGCGCAGTCAGAATGGCCGATCGGGAACCACCCGCGAATCGGAGGCCGCTGACATGCCCAGGAACGATCTGAACGTCCGCCACAGTCCCGTCGTCGTCAAACACCTCGAAAGGCGCGCGTCCGACTTTCAGTTGCGTCTGGCGGACAAGATCACGGCGTTCGCGGGATCGATGAACTTCGTCTACATCCACGCGATTGCTTTCGCGGTCTGGATGTTGGTCGTGGAGACGAGCCCGTGGCCGACGCTCACGCTCGTCGTGTCGCTCGAAGCGATCTTCTTGTCGACCTTCGTCATGATCGGTCAGAACCGCGGCGCGGCGTTCCAGCAGGCCAAGGCCGACCACGACTACCTCGAAGAGGAAGCTCTGCTCAAGGAGAACACCGACCTCACCCGCCTGATCCACGAGCTCACGGAACAGTTGCACGCGAAGTTGGTGGGGCCGCCGAAGGCCGCCGCAGGCGAGTGACGAGCGCGCGCACCTCATGCTCGAACAGCACTGCGAGCGCGGCGACCGCGGCGCCGACGATCCCGTCGAGCCAGTAGTGGTTGCCGGTCACGACGACGACGACCATCGTGACGACGGGGTGGGCGAGCGCGATCCAGCGCCACCGACGCGTCGAGGCGACGACGATGCTGACACCGATGATCGCCGCCCACGCGATGTGCACTGACGGCATCGCCGAAAGCTGGGCCGGGCCCGACTTGCCGAGCGCGGGATACACCGTCTGTCCGAAGCGGGCGGGGGTGTCGATGATGTGCAGCGAGGGGACGAGCCGGGGCGGCGCGACCGGGATGAGCTGGATCGCCAGGCACCACAGCGTGGTGAGCGCGACCACGTTGCGGATCGGCGGGTAGTGGTCGCGGTGACGGAACCAGAGCCACACCAAGAAGATCCCCATCGACGGTATGTGCACCGTCGCGTAGAAGACGTTGCACGCCTGCACCAGCGTGGTGCTGTGGAGGAACAGGTGCTGCAACCCCCGTTCGTTCGGGAGGTGCAGCGTCCGTTCGAGATCCCAGATGCGTTGGCCGGCCGAGATCGCGTGGTTCACCTTGAGGACCGAGATCGTGCCGACGACGCGCCAGAGCGCGTAGAGCGCCAGCACGATCGCGAGCTCGATGGTGAAAGGCGCGATCCGTTCCAGCGCGCGGTTGCGCGAAGCGTGCGCGGCGACGCCCGCGGTCCCGACGACTGCGCCCGCTTCGACCGCGATATTCCACGGCAGCCAGCCGAGACTCACGGCTCCGGCTCCGCGTTCTCGTACGCCCGCGTCACATGCGCGCGCAGCAGGTCGATGGTCCGGGCAAAGGCGGTGTCAGGCGCCCACGGATCGAGCTCGACCCAGCCGAGCTCGGCCCATCCCGGTTGGGAAGACCCGAAAGCGTGTGCTCCGGAACGCGCGAGCGCGCCCGCGGGAAGGTTGCTGCGGACCGCGATCCACGACGATCCCGCGGCGGCCGCGATCGCCTGCCCGTCGGGATGATGGATCACGGGGCAACCGGCGACGAACCGTCGGCGAGTGTTTCCCACCGGTCGGGCCACGAGCGCGAGTCGGGCGACGAGCGTGGGCGCGGATCGAAGTTCGGTGGAGGGCGGCTCCGGCTCCCAACCGCCGGCACCTTCGGACTCGCCGGCGACGAGGCGCACGAACAATTCCGCTTCGAGCGGCGTGATCTCAGGGTTCACGGGGGAGACCGAGGACCTTCTCTCCGAGGATGTTGCGCTGCACCTCGCTCGTTCCGCCTCCGATCGTGAGGGCGCGCGCGTACATGTATCCGTAGTGCCAGCCGCTCGCGTCGGGTTCGCCGTACGGCCCGAGGTCGGAACACATGCCGTGGGTTCCCGCGAGCTCCATCGCCATCCCCATGACGTGTTGCCCGTGTTCGTCGGAGAGCGCCTTGCGGACGGACGCCTCGGGCCCCGGTTCGAGCCCGCGCACACGCGCGGACACGGTGCGCAAGCGGATGAGGCGCAGGACTTCGGCCTCGACGTAGAGCGCCGCGAGGCGCTGGCGGAGGAGTGCGTCGTCGGTGCCTCCGTGGTCGCGCACGAGCTGCAGCACGTCGTTCGCGGTCGGGCCGCGACCCCAGAGCGCTCCTTCGCCCGACAGGGAGACGCGCTCGTTGCCGAGCGTGACCTTCGCGAGCCGCCAGCCGTCGTTCTCGCGCCCGACGACGTTCGCGACGGGCACGCGTACGTCGGTGAAGAACACTTCGTTGAACTCGTGGGTACCGGTCATCTGCACGATGGGCCTGACCTCGACGCCCGGCGTGCGCATGTCGAGCACGAGGTAGGTGATGCCGTTGTGCTCCTCGGCGTCGGGGTCGGTGCGCGCGAGGAGAATGCCGAAGCGGGCGATGTGGGCGAGCGTCGTCCAGATCTTCTGGCCGTTCACGACGTACTCGTCGCCGTCGCGCACGGCCCGGGTCGCGAGCGACGACAGGTCGCTCCCGGCTCCGGGTTCGCTGAAGAGCTGGCACCACAGCTCGGAGCCGTCGAGGAGGCCCGGGAGCCAGCGCTGCTGCTGCTCCTCGGTACCGGCGATCAGCAGCGTCGGGCCGGCCCAACCGATTCCGATCGGGTTCATCGGTCTCGGGACGGCGAGCTCGCGGCGCGACCTCGTCGAGCTCGAGCTGCTCGGCCGGCCCCGCGTCCAGGCCCCACGGCTCCGGCCAATGGGGAGTCACGAACCCGGCCCGGGCCATCCGGGAGTTCCAGTCGAGGGGGAACCGACCGTCGGGGGCGAGCTCGGCCACCAGGGCGCGCAACCGCCCGGCCGGAGAAGGCGCGCTCGGGCGGGTCACGGGCCCGAACCTATTTCATCGGTCCGGTGCGGGGACGCGCGACGATGGAACGTGTCCCACGACGCCCGGTTCGGCGTATACGTCCACATCCCGTTCTGCGCGTCGCGGTGTGACTACTGCGATTTCGCCACCTGGACCGATCGTGACCACCTGATCGACGGGTACGTCGACGCGTGTGTCGCCGACCTCGAGCGTCGGCGGGCCGGCGGGCTCCCGGACGCGAGCAGTGTCTTTTTCGGGGGCGGGACCCCGTCGCTGCTGCCGGGCGACCAGCTCGCACGCATCCTCGACGCGATCGGTCGCGCCGCCGACGCCGAGGTCACTGTCGAATGCAATCCCGACAGCGTCGACGGAACGAAGCTCGCAACATACGTCCGGGCCGGGGTGAACCGACTGAGCTTCGGGGTGCAGTCGATGGTGCCGCATGTCTTGGCCGGTCTCGGACGTACGCACGATCCCGACAACGTCCGGCGTTCGGTCGGGTTGGCGCGCGATGCCGGTTTCACCCGGATCAGCGTCGATCTCATCTACGGCACGCCGGGCGAGTCGGCGGACGACTGGCAACGGTCACTCGACGGCGCGCTGGCCCTCGGCGTCGACCACGTCAGCGCGTACGCGTTGACGGTCGAACCCGCGACCGAGCTCGGCCGGCAGGTCGCGGCCGGCGCCCCCGCCCCCGACGACGACCTCCAGGCCGACGCGTACGCGCGCGCCGACGAAACCTTCGCCGCCGCCGGGCTCGACTGGTACGAGGTGTCGAACTGGGCGCGGCCCGGGCAGGCGTGCCGGCACAACGAGCTGTACTGGTCGGGGGGCGAATACGCGGGGATCGGCTGCGCGGCGCACGGTCACACCGAGGGCGCCCGCTGGTGGAACGTGCGCACGCCCGAGCGTTACATCGCCGCCGTCGAGGCGGGGGTCCCGGCCGTGGCCGGATCGGAGGTCCTCGATCCCGAGACTCGGTCCGAGGAGGCCTTCGCGCTTGCGCTCCGGACAGCGGGCCGGGGTTCGAGTGGCGGAGCGGGCGACCGCGCTCGTCGCCGACCTGGCCGAACAGGGCCTGCTCGCCCGCATCGACACCGACCACATCGTCCTCACCCGGCGAGGGCGTCTCCTCGCTTCCGACCTCACGGCCCGGCTGCTGCTGGCCGGGGCCGCCGTCCCGGACGGCCCTCCGCGTCGCGCGGGCTCACTGGCACTCGGTACCATTGAGTGCTAACGCGGGTGTGGTGAGTGCTCACGGCGGCGAGGGGTAGCGGATGACCGAGCTCGACGAACGCAAAGCGGCGGTGCTGCGCGCGATCGTCGAGCAGTACGTCGATACCGCCCAGCCCGTCGGCTCCCGGACCGTCACGAGCACGACCGGTCTCGGGGTGTCGGCCGCCACTGTGCGTAACGAGATGTCGCTCCTCGAACGCGAGGGGTACATCGCCCAGCCCCATCCGTCGGCGGGGCGGGTCCCGACCGATCGGGGTTATCGCTACTACGTCGACCACCTCGCAGGGGCGGGGCAGCTGCCCGCGACCGAGCGGCGCCGCATCGTCGAGTTCTTCAGCAGCGCCAGCCTCGCCATGGACCAATTGCTCGCCGAGACGAGCCAGTTGCTCGCGCGGGTGACGTCGCACGCCGCCGTGGTCGTCGGGCCCGAAGCCCAGGCCGTGGTGGTACGTGCGGCGAGTCTCGTGTCGTTGCAGCCCCGGGTCGTTCTCGCAGTGGTCGTGCTGTCGAACGGCTCGGTCGAAAAGGACGTCGTCGTGTTCGATCACGACCTCACCGACGAGGTTGTGGCCGACGCGAACGCGCGGTTCGCCGGGGAGCTCTCGGGCCGCCGTCTCGCCGACGTCGCGGCCGTCGGCGCCGACCCCTCACCCGGTCGGCCCGCGGCCGACGACGTCGGTCGCGTCGTCGATGCGGCGCGCACCGCGTTGCAGACTCGTCTCACCGGGCATCAGAACGAACCGCTCTACGTCGGCGGCGCGAGCCGGCTGGCAGCCGAGCACGACGCGTTCGTCACGACCAACACCGCGCGCCTCTTCGAGTTGCTCGAACAACACGTGGTGCTCGCGTCGTTGATGCGGGAGCTCCTCGGCCCCGGTCTCACCGTCAGCATCGGTTCGGAGAACACGAGTCTCGACCTCCTCGAGTGCTCGTTGGTGCTCGCGCCGTACCTTGTCGAGGGAGAGCTCGCGGGTACCGTCGGCGTGCTCGGCCCGACGCGCATGGACTATCGCAAGGCGCAGGCCGCGGTCGCCACTGTCTCCCAACAGCTCGGACGCCAGCTCTCGCCATGAGCGAACGCAACTACTACGAGGTCCTCGGGGTCGCGTCGAGCGCGTCCGACGACGAGATCAAGAAGGCCTTCCGCGCGCTTGCGCGCAAGTACCACCCCGACATGAACCCCGACGACCCGAACGCGGCGGAGCAGTTCAAGGAGATCAGCCAGGCCTACGAGACGCTGTGTGACCCCGAGCGCCGGCGCCGGTACGACATGTTCGGTCCCGAGGGACAGAACGCGGGTCCGTTCGGTGGCGGCAGCAGCCCGTTCGACGCCGGCGCGTTCGGACTCAACGACCTCTTCGACGCCTTTTTCGGTGGCGCGGGCGAGCGCGGAGCCGGTGGCGCGGGCCCCGGGCGCGGGCCCGACGCGGAGACCGTGATCCAGCTCACGCTCGACGAGGTGGTGCACGGGGTGCGCAAGACCCTCGATCTGCAGATGATGATCGGGTGCGAGCGCTGCGACGGGAGCGGGTGTGCCCCGGGCACCCACGCCGACCGCTGCCCCACCTGCGAAGGCAGTGGTGAAGTGCGCCAGGTGCGCCGCTCGCTCCTGGGTCAGATCGTCACGGCCGGTCCGTGCTCGGCATGCGGCGCGACGGGCCAGATCATCCCGGATCCGTGCGAGGAATGCGGAGGCGCGGGCCGGGTGAACGGGGCGGCGTCGATCGACGTCGATGTTCCGCCCGGCATCGACGACGGCCAGCAGCTCCGGCTCTCGGGTCGCGGTCCGGCCGCGCCGCGCGGTGGCCAACAAGGCGACCTCTACGTCGCCGTGCGCGTCGCCGCGCCATCCTGATCTCGAACGGCGCGGCGACGAGCTCTGGTACCAGCTACCGGTGTCGATCGTGCAGGCCGCACTCGGTACGCAGGTCGAGATCGCGACACTCGACGGCCCGCACGAGGTCGACGTCGCCGCGGGAACCCAGCCGGGCGCGCGTTTGCGGTTGCGTGGTCTCGGTGTTCCGTCGTTGCGGACGAAGCGGCGCGGTGACCTCGTCGTCGAGATCCGCGTCGACGTCCCGATGCGCCTCAACGAGGAAGAGGCGGAGTTGCTCGCGAAGTTCGCGGAGCTGCGCGGCGAAAAGGTGAGCTCGGTGCACGAAGGGCTGCTCGCGCGGATTCGGTCCGCGTTCAAGCCGTGACTCCGAAGCCGTGAGCTCCGGCCCGGTGCGCGGACCGGCCGCCGCCGACGCCGCCGCCCACGTCTTTGTGGCGGCGCTCGACGAGCGGTGCGAGATCACCGGCGCCGATGGACATCACCTCCGGCGCGTCCGCCGGCTCGGGTCGGGCGAGACCGTGACCGCCGCCGACGACTCCGGCGCGTGGCGCGAGTACACGGTGTCCGACGTCGGGCCGAGCATGCTCGCTCTGCAAGCGAGAGGAGCGGTGCACGAGCCGGCGGCGGCGGGCATCGTCGTGTCGGTCGCGGCTGCGTTGACGAAAGGCGGGCTCGACGACGTCGTCGCGGCGACGACCGCGCTGGGCGTGCAACGAGTCATCCCGCTACGCACGGAACGTGTGGTTGTGCGATGGGACGCGGCTCGGGCCGCGAAGGGCGTGGCCCGGCTGCGGGTCGTGGCGCGGGAAGCGGCGATGCAGAGTCACCGCGCGCGGATCCCGGCCATCGACGAGGTTGCCGACCTGGGCTCGTTGCGGGACCGGCCGGGGATCGTCATCGCGGGTCTCGACGGTGTGCCCGCGTACGAACTGCCCCTTCCACCCCGGGCCGCGGCGACCGACGGCGGTGTCGGTACCGGCTGGACCGTCGTCGTCGGTCCCGAAGGCGGCTTCAGCCCCGACGAGATCTCCGGTTTCGGGCCGGCGCCCCACCTGCGCCTGGGCCCGAACGTGCTGCGCGCAGTGCACGCCCCCATCGCCGCGGTCGCCGTACTGCTCCAAGAAGCAGAGCGACGCTCCTGATCACTTTCTGGCCGTGGGGCAGGTGTTGGCTGTGTGGGCGTCGTTTCGAAGCATGACTTTCACGGAGCGTGCTGTTACCATGCGTCCGCCGCACTCTCTGCCGTTAGTGGGTCGGCGGGCAGGCGGATCGGGCAGACGTCTGGTCCAGGCAAGGGAGCATCGAGTTGGCGAACACCGGGGCGCGGGTCGGCGAGCGGTTGCGAGCTATCCGGCGGCAGAAGGGTCTGTCCCTGCACGACGTCGAGGCTCGCTCGAGCCTCGAATTCAAAGCGTCCGTGCTTGGTGCCTACGAGCGAGGCGAGCGGGCCATCTCGGTGCCTCGTCTCCTGCGGTTGGCCGAGATCTACGAGGTTCCGGCCGACCAGTTGCTGCCGCGCGAGCTCGACGGCGAGATCAGTCTCGTCGAGACCGGCGCGCTCGGCGGGATCGACGGAAACGCCAAGTTCACGATCGATCTGGTACGCCTGCACGAGATCGACGATCCCGACGCGCACATCCTCGACCGTTTCGCCACGTCGCTGCAACGGGAACGCCAGGACTTCAACGGACGGATGCTCACCATTCGCCGTTCGGACCTGCGGGTGTTGGCTTCGTGCATGGGCCGGAGTCTCGAGGAGCTCGGGTCGCGGCTCGAGCAGCTCGGTCTGCGCGCCGCGGTCACCACGGGCTGAGCGCTTCGCCTCGAACGGCTGTCCGGAGGGTCCGTCGGCAAGAGGAACGAATCGCTCCCGGCTCGACTACCCTCGCGCGCACCTTGGCCCGCTCTCACGCCATCAGCCCCGCATCGGGTGGTCTCGCGCCCCGAACCGGTGGCGTCGGCCGTCCCGAAGCCGACGCGTCCGTCAAGATCCTCGTGCCGGGCAATCACCTCATGGTGGGACTGCTCGGCCAGCGCGACGAGTTGCTCAGGCTCGTCGAGGGCGAGTTCGCGGTGCAGATCCTCGTGCGCGGCAACGAGATCAACATCACCGGTCAGGGTGACGAGGTCGACCGGGTCGGGCGCCTCTTCGAGGAGATGGTCGTGCTCTTGGAACAGGGCCACGAGCTCGACCGGGAGAACCTCGGTCGTTCGATCGAGATGATGAAGGCCGACCAGCGCCCCACCGACGTGCTCACGACGGAGGTCGTGCGCGGGCGCAAGACGATCCGCCCGAAGACCGCCGGTCAGAAGCGCTACGTCGACGCCGTGCGCGACCACACGGTGACGTTCGCGATCGGTCCCGCGGGAACGGGCAAGAGCTATCTCGCCGTCGCGCTCGCGGTGCAGGCGCTTCAGGCGAAGGAAGTGAATCGCATCATCCTCACCCGACCGGCGGTCGAGGCGGGGGAGCGGCTCGGTTTCCTTCCCGGCGACATGTTGCAGAAGGTCGATCCGTACCTGCGCCCCCTGTACGACGCTTTGTACGACATGGTCGAACCCGAGGTCGTCGTCCGGCTGATGGAGCGGGGCACCATCGAAGTCGCCCCGCTCGCGTACATGCGCGGCCGCACGCTCAACGACTCGTTCATCATCCTCGACGAGGCGCAGAACACCACGCCCGAACAGATGAAGATGTTCCTGACCCGGCTCGGCTTCGGTTCGAAAGTGGTCGTCACCGGTGACGTCACCCAGATCGACCTGCCCGAGGGGCGCGGACGCTCCGGGCTGATGCAGGTGCGCGGTGTGCTCGAAGGCATCGACGGTCTGATGTTCGTCGAGCTCGGTTCCCGCGACGTCGTCCGGCACCGCATCGTGCAGGACATCGTCGACGCCTACGAACGGCATCAAAAGTGAGCGCGAACGACAACGATGCGATGATCGAGGAGTCTCCGTCGGTGTTCGGTGCCGACGAGCAACACGAGGTCGAGGTCGACGTCCCGCGCTGGGTCCGGCTCGCCCGGCTCGTCCTGGCCGAGGAGCGCGTCAACGAACGCTACGGCAGCGACGTCGAGATGTCGCTGCTGTTCGTCGACGAGACGACGATCGCCGAGCTCAACGTCCGGTTCCTCGGCGGCGAGGGACCCACCGACGTGCTCTCCTTCCCGCTCGACGAAGAATTGCCGCCGGCCGGGCGTCAACCCGACCAGGGCGGCCGCGGCCCGGGTGCACCGTCCGAGGTCGGCGATCCACCGACCCTGCTCGGCGACGTGATCGTGTGCCCGACCGTCGCCGGCCGCCAGGCGGTCGAGCACGGCGTCCCGGCCGACGACGAGATCGCACTGCTCGTCGTCCACGGAGTGCTGCACCTGCTCGACTACGACCATGCCGAGCCCGACGAGACCGTGGCGATGCGCCGGCGCGAGCAGGAGCTCCTGACCCGATTTCGCGAAGTCGAGCGCGAGATGTTCGGGGCGTAGGTCCGTGGGACGCAACGCACCCCCAGATACGGTCCGGCCCGATACGGTTTCGAGCGCATGAGCGCGATCGCGATCGTCATCGTCGCGCTGCTGTGGATCCTGTCCGGTGTCCTCGCGCTGGCGGAAACCGCGTTCACGCGCGTCAACAACATCCGATTGCGCGCGCTCGACGAAGAGGGCGACAAGCGCGCCCGAAGAGTCCTGCGTCTGCTCGAGCAGCCCGAGCAGACGCTCAACAGCATCTTGTTGCTCGTGCTCGGCTGCCAGATGATCGGTGCCACCGTGCTCGGCACCCTGCTCGAACCGCGCTTCGGCGCCGCCGGAATCGCAGTCAGCATCTTCGTCGAGATCTTCGTCGTCTTCACCTTGTTCGAGGTCGTGCCCAAGACGTTCGCGCTGCAGCACAGCGACAACGTCGCGCTCACGATCTCGCCGCTCCTCGCCGCGGTGACCCACTTCCCACCCCTGCGCATTCTCACGCGGGGATTTATCGGCTTCGCCAACATCGTCCTGCCCGGCAAGGGCATGCGCATGGGCCCGTTCACGACCGAGGCCGACATCCTGACGATGGCCGACGTCGCCGCCCAGGAGGACTCGATCGAGCCCGAGGAGCGTGAGCTCATCCACTCGATCTTCGACTTCGGCGACACCGTCGTGCGTGAGGTCATGCTGCCGCGCACCGACATGGTCGCGGTCGAAGCGGACGCCACCGTCGACGAGGCGATCGCGACGGCGATCGAGGCCGGCAAGTCGCGATTGCCGGCGTACGAGGACACCCACGACGACATCCTCGGACTCGTGTTCTTGAAGGACCTCGTGGCCCGCAGCGCCGCGGGCGAGGCCGGAGAGTCGGTGCGCACGAGCGTCCGGCCCGCACATTTCGTGCCCGAGTCCAAGCGCGTGGCCGAGTTGCTGCGCGAGATGCAGACGGAGAAGTTCCACATGGCGATGGTCGTCGACGAGTACGGAGGGACCGCGGGACTCGTGACGATGGAGGACCTGCTCGAGGAGATCGTCGGCGAGATCAACGACGAGTACGACCTGCCGGAACCCGAGGTCGAGCGGATGTCGACGGGCGCGTTGCGCGTGCCCGGGCGCACCCCGATCGACGAGGTCAACGAACTGCTCGACGTCGACCTGCCCCAAGAGGAGTGGGACACGGTCGGCGGCCTCGTGTTCAACACGCTCGGCCACGTGCCCACCGAGGGAGAGTGCGTGAACGTCGCCGGGCTGGAGTTCTGTGCCGAACGCATCCAGGGCCGAAGGATCGTGTCGGTGATCATCAAGCGCGTTCCCGCGCCGGTGAGCGGAGAAGCGTCGGCCGCAGCCGATCGCGGCGAATGAGCGACCTCACGACGGGTCCGACCGGCGAAACCGCGGAGTTCCGGTCGGGCTTCGTGGCGTTGGTCGGGAGACCCAACGTCGGCAAGTCGACGTTGCTCAACCAGATCATCGGGCGCAAGGTCTCCATCGTCTCCGACCGCCCGCAGACGACGCGTACCCAGGTCAGGGGAGTGCGCACAACGGCCGCGACCCAGATCGTCTTTCTCGACACGCCCGGTGTCCACAAACCCCGCACGCTGCTCGGTGAGCGCGCCAACGAGCGCGCGCTCGCCACGCTCGGCGAGGTCGACGTCGTCTGCTTCCTCATCGAGGCCAACGCCCCGATCGGGCCCGGCGACCGTTTCGTCGCGGCGCGCCTCGCCGACGTCTCGACGCCGGTCGTGCTCGCAGTGAACAAGACCGACGTCGCGTCGCGTGCCGATGTCATCGACCACCTGGCCCAGGCTTCGGGCGAGCTCGGTGACTTCGCCGCGTACGTACCGCTCTCCGCGCGCGAAGGCGAAGGCGTCGACGCGTTGCTCGGTGAGCTGGAACTTCGGCTGCCGCCCGGCCCGCACTACTACCCCGAAGGCGTCGTCTCGGATCAGCCCGAGTCGTTCCTGGCCGCGGAGTTGCTGCGCGAGCAGTTGCTCGCCATGGCACGGGACGAGTTGCCGCATTCGATCGCGGTGACCACCGACGAGGTCGAGGAACGGGAGACGGCCGACGGACCGTTGCTGGCGATCCGGGTCATCGTGCGGGTGGAGCGGGATTCTCAGAAAGGGATCGTGATCGGCAAGGGCGGCTCTGTGCTCAAAGCTGCGGGCACCGCGGCCCGGCTCGAGCTCGAGGCCCTGCTCGGCACCCGTGTCCACCTGGAGACGCGGGTGAAGGTCGATCCCGACTGGCAGAGACGTGCGGGTTCGCTCGACCGCCTCGGGCTCTAGCCGCGCTTGTGATCTTGCGCGCTTGATCTTCGGCGTGGCACCACTGCGCGGGGTCGGCGTGCCAGAGTTAGTTTCGGGGAATCGGCCGCTGTAGAGTCCGGCCGATCTCCCGCAGATACTCGTCGCCGAGAGAGGCTGAAGTTGGACCGCACGTACCGGTTCCGGCGCGCAGGCACGGCTGCCGCCATTGCAATCGCCGCCATCGCCATGGCGAGTTGTGGTGACAGCACCGGACCCAAGAACAAGCAGAGCGCACTGCGCCCGGCCGGGAAGTACTCGCGTCAGATCCTCCATCTGACCGAGCCGTTCTTCTGGGTCGCGGTCGTCGTCGGGCTCGGCGTCATCGCCGGCACCTTCTACGTCGCGCTGCGCTTCCGCGAGAAGCCGGGCGAGGAGCGCGCGCCGAAGCAGGTGCACGGCAACACGGTGCTCGAGATCAGCTGGACCGTCATCCCCGCCCTGATCCTGGCGGTCATGGCGGTTCCGACCGTTGCGACGATCTTCAGCCTGGCCAAGAAGCCGACCGGCCCGAACGTGGTGCATGTCACCGTCACCGCGCACCAGTGGTGGTGGGAGTTCACCTACAC
This sequence comes from uncultured Actinomycetes bacterium, assembly GCA_963761055.1. Classification (GTDB taxonomy): domain Bacteria; phylum Actinomycetota; class Acidimicrobiia; order IMCC26256; family PALSA-610; genus PALSA-610. The sequence goes on from CAVXFO010000004.1 coordinate 545,906, forward strand.
CGACCCCGGCAACGGCGTCATCACGGCCAACGAGATGCACATCCCGGCCGGCGAACCAGTGACGCTCACGCTCCAGACACCGGTCTGCTCACCGACGCCGTGCTACCTGAGCGGCGTCATCCACTCGTTCTGGGTACCGGAGTTGAACGGCAAGAAGGACGTCGTCCCCGGTCGCTCGCAGTTCCTGAAGCTCGAGGCCGACGATCCGGGCACGTACATGGGGCAGTGCGCGGAGTACTGCGGACTCGCCCACGCCGATATGCGGCTGCGAGTGATCGCGCAGACCCCGACCGACTACCAGGCCTGGGTGAAGTCTCAGCTGGCGCAGAAAACGGCGGAGGCCGCACTCGAGACCGGCGTGAACAACACCACTTACGGGTGCGCGACGTGTCACAGCTTCAAGTCGGCGACCAAGGGTGCGGTCGCCCCGAACCTCACCCACCTCGCCGACCGCACGGGCTTCGCCGGCGACAAGTACCTCATGAACTACGACAACCTCTGGAAGTGGGTCTACAACACGCCGTCGCGTAAGCCGATGGGCAACCTCTCCCAGCACATGCCGAACTTCAGTGCTCAGGGCATGACCCAGGCCCAAGCGCAGAAGATCGCATGTTTCTTGTTGACGAACACCGCCACGAATCCGAGCTCGACTCCGTCGGAGTGTGTAGGCAAATGACAACTGTCGAAGACGCCACCGCGATCGTCCATGCGCCCCAGCATCGGGTGAAGATCCTGGAGCGGCCGCGGGAGACGACGGGCAAGTTCAGCTGGATCACCACGGTCGACCACAAGAAGATCGCGATCATGTACGCCACGCTCGCACTTTTCTTCTTCTGCGTCGGTGGCATCGAGGCGTTGTTCATCCGGCTGCAACTCGCGCAGCCCGACGGCACGATCCTCAGCGCGGCCCGGTACAACGAGTTCTTCACGATGCACGGCACCACGATGGTGTTCCTGCTCGGGATGCCGATCGCGGCCGCGTTCGGTAACTACCTCGTCCCGTTGATGATCGGCACTCGCGACGTCGCGTTCCCGCGGCTCAACATGCTCGGCTTTTGGGTCTTCGCTCTCGGCGGCACATTCATCTACTCGTCGTTCGCGCTCGGTGGCGCACCCGACGGCGGTTGGTTCGGCTACGCGCCGCTCACCAGCACGCCGCTCGCGAACGGCTACCTCCCCGGCCGCGGCACCGACTTCTGGACCGTCGGTCTCATCATGTTGGGCATCGGGTCGGTCGCGACCGCGGTGAACTTCCTCGTGACCATCCTCAACATGCGCGCGCCCGGCATGACGATGATGCGCATGCCCGTGTTCGTGTGGATGATGCTCGTGATCGCGTTCTTGACGCTGTTCGCGATGCCACCCGTGACCGCGGCGCTGATCATGGTCTTCATGGACCGCAACTTCCACACGAACTTCTTCAATGCGGCCGCCGGCGGCGATCCGCTGATGTACCAGAACCTGTTCTGGATCTTCGGCCATCCCGAGGTGTACATCCTGATCCTCCCGGGCATGGGCATCGTCTCCGAGATCCTCCCGGTGTTCTCGCGCAAGCCACTGTTCGGTTACTCGATCGTGGTGTTCTCGGGCATCGCGATCGGTTTCCTGGGTTGGGGCGTGTGGGCGCACCACATGTTCGCCTCCGGTCTCGGTCCGGTCGCGGTCTCCGCGTTCGGTCTGTCGACGATGCTCATCGCGATCCCGACGGGCGTGAAGATCTTCAACTGGCTCGCGACGGTGTGGGGCGGCGCGGTCCGATTACGAACGCCCATGCTGTTCGCGCTCGGGTTCATCGCGCAGTTCACGATCGGCGGCCTCTCGGGCGTGATGCACTCGATCGTCCCGAGCGACACGCAGCAGACCGACACCTACTTCGTCGTTGCGCACTTCCACTACGTGCTCTTCGGCGGTCTCGTCTTCGCGGTGTTCGGCGGCTTCTACTACTGGTGGCCGAAGGTCTTCGGCAAGATGCTCAACGAGAAGATGGGCAAGCTGAACTTCTGGCTCATGGTCATCGGGTTCAACCTCACGTTCTTCCCGATGCACTTCCTCGGCTTCGAGGGCCAGCCCCGCCGTACCTACACGTATCCGTCGGGCATGGGTTGGGACACGCTCAACCTGCTCGCCACCATCGGCGCGTTCATCATCGCCACGTCGGTGCTCGTCTTCTTGGTCAACGTGATCTTCACCGCCCGCCGGGGCGAGCGCGTGGGACACGACCCGTGGGACGCACGCACCCTCGAGTGGAGCATCCCGTCGCCGCCGCCCGAGTACAACTTCGCGGTCGTCCCCGTCGTCACCAGCCTCGACGACTATTGGCACCGTAAGTACACCGAGGACGACGAAGGCCGTCTCGTGAGGCTGCCCGCGGGCGGCGCCGGCGACGAGGAGGAGTTGATCCCGGCCGGCTTCGACCCCCGCAGCATCCACATGCCGTCGCCGTCGTACTGGCCGCTGATCTTCGCGCTCGCGCTGCCGATCATGGGCTACGGATTCGTCTTCAAGAACTGGTTCCTCCTGGCGGCCGGCGTACTCGTCGCATTCTTCGGGCTCAACGGCTGGGCGATCGAACCGTCGACCGAACCCGAACCGCACGGCACGCCCGAACCGCACGGCACGCCCGAACCGCACGGGACGCCTGAACTGCACGGGACGCCTGAACCGCACGGGACGGAGGTGCACTGATGTCGCAGACCCTCGTCCCGGCGGGTTCGTCCGCGGTCGCGCCCCCGCCCGGCCAGGTCGGCCACGCGCACGACACCAACACCGGGGTCAGCAACTCGAAGCTTGCGATCTGGCTGTTCCTGTCGTCGGAGGCGCTGTTCTTCGGTGCGTTCATCTCGACGTACTTCCTGTACCGCGGTCGCGACGCGTCGTTCCTCAAGGGGCCGACCCCCGACAAGCTCCTCAACATCCCGTTCACGTCGGTGACGTCGTTCGTCTTGTTGATGAGCTCGCTCACGATGGTGTTGGCGTTGGCGGCGATCCAGCGCGGCGACCACCGTCGCCTACGGATCTGGCTGCTCGCCACCTGCTTGTTCGGCGCGACCTTCGTCGGTGGGCAGGTGTACGAGTTCACCGAGTTCTACCGCAAGGGTCTGCACCTCGGCACCAACATGTTCGGTACGACGTTCTTCGTGCTGACCGGCCTGCACGGGGCGCACGTCACGATCGGCATCATCTGGTTGCTGTTGCTCTGGGGCCGTTCGGTCCAGGGCCGCTTGCCTACGGGGAGGTCGGAGGCGATCGAGATCGCCGGCCTCTATTGGCACTTCGTCGACGTGGTGTGGATCTTCATCTTCACCGCGATTTACCTGATCCCGACGCACTGAGGATGCTGCGATGACCGAAGGCACCGATCTGGTCACGGTCTCGGACGAGGGCACGCCCGCGGCCGGGGCGATCGACGAGCTGGCCCCGTTGGGGGGACGGCATGTCGAGGTCGCCGAGGAGCACTCCCACCCCGGCCCGCGTCAGTACGTCCTCATCGCTATCGTGTTGGTGATCCTCACCGCGGTCGAGGTCGCGACCTCGTACCTCGAGGGTCACGTCAACGCGAACCTGCTCATCGTCGCGCTCACGATCATGGCCGCCGTGAAGTTCTTCCTCGTGGCGGCGTGGTACATGCACATGAAGCAGGACTCGGGTGTGTTCCGGCGATTGTTCCTCGCCGGGATGGTGCTCGCGGCGACGGTCTACGGCATTGTGATCCTCTTCTTCTCCAGCTCGGTCCTGAAGTCGTAGGTCATCGTGCTCGCCGACGTCGCGTTCCCCGCGTGGGTTCCTCACCCTGAGGTCTGGCTCCTGGTCGGCGTCATCGCGGCGGGGTACACGTTGGCGGTCAGCCGTCTCGGTCCCCGCCTCGCGCCGGTGGGCACGCCCGTGGTGACCCGCTTCCAGGTGAGCGCGTTCTCGGCCGGACTCCTCGCGCTGTGGATCGCATCCGACTGGCCCGTGCACGACCTCGCCGAGCACTACTTCTACTGGGTCCACATGGTGCAGCACATGACGTACGCGATCATCGCGGCGCCATTGCTGCTCATCGGTACGCCGACCTGGCTGGCGCGATGGTTGCTGTCGCCGCGCTGGCTGCTGCGGACGGCGCGCTACCTGACCCGGCTGATCCCGGCGACCTTGATATTCAACTTCGTGATCATCGTCACGCACATCCCGGTGGTCGTCGACGCGTCCTTGCACAACGGCCTTCTCCACTTCGGCATCCATGTCGTGGTCGTCGTGTCGTCCCTGATCGTGTGGATGCCGGTCCTGAGCCCACTGCCGGAGGTCCCCCGACTGCAGCCCTTGGCCCGGATGCTCTTCTTGTTCCTGCAGTCGGTTGTCCCGACCGTGCCGGCGTCGTTCCTGACCTTCGGCGACCATCCGTTGTACAAGTTCTACGAGACCGTCCCGCGCTTGTGGGGCGTCTCCGCGTTGGACGACATGCGCTTTGCCGGGCTCATCATGAAGATCCTCGTCGGCTTCAGCCTCTGGATCACGATCACCGTCGTGTTCTTCCGGTGGCACAACATCGAGGACAAGGGCTCCCGCTCCCCGGCACGGCACGTCTCGCGCGACCTCGACCGCGAACTGATGGAGTTGGACCAGCAATGAGCGACACGCAGACCGAAGAGCACCCGCCGGCTCTGGAAAGCCCCGAAACGGAGAAGACCCCCTTCTGGGAGCGGCCGTACGTCGAGCGCTACCTGACGCCGCTCCTCCTGCCGGTTGCGGTGGTCGTCGGCCTCGTCGCCTACATCATCAACATCTCCCGCATCTTCTTGTCGGGCCACGGTCACATCCCGATCTTCGTCGGGTCGATCATCACCGTGATGATCCTCGTCGGTGCCACGCTCCTTTCCGCGGGCGCCGATCGGCTGCGCGGCTCGGCGATCACGCTGGTCAGCGCCGCATTCATCTTCTCGATCTTCTCGGCGGGCTGGCTGACGCTCGGCTCCGCCCAGCCCGAGGCGACGGGCCCGACCTCGCTCCCCGCGACGTTGAAGGTGAAGCAGTCGCCCATCACGGTGACGGCTGCTCCCGGCGGCGCGCTCAGGTTCGCGCCGAGCACGCTGAAGGCCACCACGGGCCTGGCCAGGTTCGACGTCTCCGTCGCCGCGGCGGGCCACACGTTCAACCTCCACGAAGCGACGACGCTGTTCCCCGGCCTGGCGCTCGACAAGTCGGGCGCGACCGTCTCGGGTGTCGCGTTCTTCCCGACGCCGGGAAAGTACACGTTCTTCTGCGCCATCCCCGGCCACGAGGCCGCCGGGATGAAGGGAACGATCAACGTCACGGGCCCGCCCATGACGTTGACGGAGGCGCTGACCGCTTCGGGCAACCCGCCCACCGCGGCCGGCTGACGCTCAGGGGACGCGCACGTTCAACGCGTCGCGCACGGCTTCCATCGTGCCGGGGAGCGGGCCGACGCGTTCGCCGTCGGCATAGACCTCCATCGGGACCGACGGGTCGAGCGATTCGAGCTGCACCTCCCGGCCCCGGAGCGTCGTGACCTTCCGGTGACCGATGTGCGTACCCTTGAACACCCTTGGAAAGTTGACGAGGAACTCCGGGCGGCCCATCGCACCGACGATCGTGACGTCGAGCAAGCCGTCGTGCAGCTTTGCGTTCGGCGTGACGCGCATCCCACCCGCGTACGCGGGGCCATTCCCGACCGCGACCAGCCAGGCCGTCGTCTCGATCGCCTCGCCGTCGACGGTGACGCGGAATCGATGCGGTTTGTAGACGGCGAGCGTGCGCAGCACGGCGGCGATGTAGAGCGTCGTACCCGACAGCCGGCGGACGCTGTTGGCCCAGCGGTTCGCCTCGGCGTCGAACCCGGACGCGGTGACGCACGTGTACCACCGGCCATTGACGCGCCCGAGGTCGACCACCTGATCGCGGCCGCGCTCGATGACCGAGAACGCCTGCAGCGGGTGCTTCGGGTCGTAGCCGAGCACGCGGGCGAAGTCGTTGCCCGCGCCGGTGGGCACGATCGCGAGCCTCCGGCCGGTGTCGGCGGCGACGCCCGCGACCTCGGTGACGAGCCCGTCGCCGCCGCAGGCGACCAAGTCGTGACCGTCGTCGGCCGCCGCTCGCGCGAGCTTGGCGGGCGCGCCCGGCTCCGGGGAGACGTGCAGTGTCATCCCAGCCGCCTGTGCGGCGCGCTCGAGTTCGGGCAGCAGTTTCCGAGTGCGGCCGCGACCGGCCACCGGATTGACGATCGCCGTCCACGACACGGCCGGAAGCTACCGGGTCGGCGCGGGTAGCGTCCGGGATCGTGCCCGGGCCCGCCGCTTTCGACCTCGACCCGACGCGGATACCGGCCCACGTTGCGATCGTGATGGACGGCAACGGGCGGTGGGCGCAAAAGCGCGGGCTGAAGCGCACGGAAGGTCACGCGGCGGGAGAGGAGGCGCTGTTCGACACGGTCGACGGCGCGCTCGACCTCGGGCTCCAGTGGCTGACCGTGTACGCGTTCTCGACCGAGAACTGGCGCCGACCCATCGACGAGGTCCGCTTCCTCATGAACTTCAACGAGCGGCTTCTCGTCGCCCGCCGCGACGACCTCAACGAGCGCGGTGTCCGCGTGCGGTTCATCGGCCGGCGCGGGGGACGGGTCCCCGGGCGCGTCCGGCGCCGGATCGAGGAGAGCGAAGAGCTGACCAAGGCCAATCGCCGGCTCACGCTCACGTTCGCGTTCAATTACGGGGGCCGGGCCGAGATCGTCGATGCCGTGCGCACGATTGCGCAGGAGGCGGCCGACGGCCGGATCCGCCCCGAGAAGATCGACGAGCGGACGATCGCCCGCCACCTCTACGCCCCCGACATGCCCGACCCCGATCTGCTCGTGCGCACGTCGGGCGAGTTCCGGATCTCGAACTATCTGCTCTGGCAGCTGGCGTACTCCGAGCTCGTCTTCACGGATGTCCTGTGGCCCGACTTCCGCACGCCCGATCTCGTGGAAGCCATCGCCGAATACCAACGTCGCGAACGCCGCTTCGGCGCCATCTGACCCCGGATCCCCCCAAACAGTTTGCAAGGATCCGGTCGGACCCCCGCCACGATCCATGCAAACAGTTTGCAAGGATCCGGTCGGACCCGCGCCACGATCCTTGCAAACTGTTTGCAACGATTCCGGGGAATTACACTGGTGTAATGCCGGGGCTCTATCGGGACGAGGGGGTCGTGCTCCGGACGATCAAGCTCGGCGAAGCCGATCGCATCGTCACCGTCCTCACCCAGGGTCACGGCAAGGTCCGCGCCGTCGCCAAGGGCGTGCGCAAGACGTCGAGCCGGTTCGGTGCCCGCCTCGAACCGATGAGCCGGGTCGCGCTCCAGTGCTACCGAGGGCGTGAGCTCGACGTCGTCACCCAGGCCGAGACGCTCGACGCGAACCGGGCACTACGAGAGGAGTACGGATTGCTCACCCACGCGATACCGATGCTCGAAGCCGTCGACCAGGTCGCGCAGGAGCACGAGCCGAACCCTGCCCTCTACCGCATGCTCACCGGCGCGTTGCGGGCGCTCGCGGAGCTGCAGAGCCCGCTCGTCACGCCCGCCTTCTTCTGGAAGCTGCTGTCGCTCGAGGGCATCCACCCGCTGCTCGACGACTGTGCCCGCTGCGGCAACGCCGGCAGCCCTGACGGGAGTGCCGACGACGCCGCGTTGATCGCCTTCGATCTCGACGAAGGCGGCACGTTGTGCCGGTCGTGCGCGCGCGGCGGGGGTCGGCCGTTGTCACCTCCGGCGTTACATCTGCTGCGGCGCATGCTCGGCGGGGGATTGAACGGCGTGTTCGCGCAGGAGCCCGGTCCCGAGACTCACGAGGTCGAACAGCTGGGAATCCGCGCGGTCGAGCACCACGTCGAACGCCGGCTGCGTTCGACCGCCCTGCTCTGAGCGGTTCCCGGGGCCGGGGACGAGGGGGTCCGACGACTAGCCTGGACTGCCTATGGCAGCCGTTGGCGACCCCAAGTTGATAGAGCGCGTCGTCAACCTGGCCAAGCGCCGCGGACTCGTGTTCCCGTCGTCGGAGATCTACGGCGGCTTCCGCTCCACCTGGGACTTCGGCCCGCTCGGCGTGCTGCTCAAGCGCAACGTCAAAGAGGCGTGGTGGCGTGCGATGGTGCAGTACCGCGACGACATCGTCGGCCTCGACGCCGCGATCCTCATGGCTCCGAAGGTGTGGGAAGCGAGCGGGCACGTCGCGACCTTCACCGATCCGCTCGTCGACTGTCGCAACTGCAACGAGCGGTTCCGGGCCGACCAACTCCCCGAGTCGGGCGCCTGCCCGAACTGCGGGCAGAAGGGCACCTTCACCGAGGCCCGCAACTTCAACTTGATGTTCAAGACCCACGTCGGCCCGGTGGAGAGCGACGCGTCGGTCGCGTACCTCCGGCCCGAGACCGCGCAGGGGATCTTCGTCAACTTCAAGAACGTGCAGACCACGACGCGCAAGAAGCCGCCGTTCGGGATCGCGCAGATCGGCAAGTCGTTCCGTAACGAGATCACGCCCGGCAACTTCATCTTCCGTACGCGCGAGTTCGAGCAGATGGAGATGGAGTTCTTCGTTCCGCCCGACCAGAGCGCGAAGTGGTACGAGTACTGGGTCGCCGAGCGTTACCGCTGGCACATCGACCTCGGTATCCCCGAGGACAAGCTGCGTATCAGGCCCCACGAGACCAACGAGCTCTCCCACTACTCCAACGAGACGAGCGACCTCGAGTTCGCGTACCCGTGGGGTTGGGGCGAGCTCGAAGGCATCGCGAACCGCGGCGACTACGACCTCACCCAGCATTCGAAGTTCTCGGGTGAGGACCTCTCGTACTTCGACCAGGAGAGCAACGAGCGGTACCTGCCGCACGTCATCGAGCCCGCGCTCGGCGCCGACCGCTCGACGCTCGCGTTCCTGCTCAGCGCGTACGACGAGGACGAGGCGCCGACGAGCGAGGGCAAGTCGGAGAAACGAACGGTGCTCCGCCTCGATTCGCGGCTGGCGCCGATCAAGGTGGCGGTCCTGCCGCTGTCGAAGAAGGACACGTTGCTGCCGTTGACCAACAACGTGGCCGACGGGTTGCGCAAGCACTTCCAGATCGACGTCGACTTCGCCGGCGCGATCGGGCGGCGCTACCGCCGCCAGGACGAGGTCGGTACGCCGTTGTGTGTGACGATCGACTTCGACTCGCTCGACGATGGCGCGGTCACGGTGCGCGATCGGGATTCGATGAAACAAGAGAGGGTCTCGCTGGACCGGTTGGTCGGCGAGCTCCGCGACCGCTTGGGTGTGGCATAACGCGATGGACGACTATTACTCGTTGCTCGGAGTCGACGCGGACGCGCCGGTCGAGGACATCCGCGGCGCGTACCGAACGCGCAAGGAGGGTCTCGACACCGCGAGTGAGGCGGGACGCGACGACGCACTCCGGCTGAACAAGGCCTGGAACGTGTTGTCCGACCCGTACCAGCGCGGCCGTTACGACCAGCAACGCGCCGATGCGGCCGAGACCGGCGATCTCGACGACACGCCCGCGACCACGGTGCCCAAAGGTGGCCGCGGCGCCGCCAAGCCGCCGGCAAAGGGGCGACGCGGGCAGGCCGGGAACGCGCGCGAATCGCGCCAACAGGCGACCCGCGATGCCCGCGCCGAGCGACTCGCGAAGCAGAAGACGCCGACGATGACGCTCCCGCCGGGGACGCACTTCCCGACCACGAAGCAGCGCATGATCGCGATGGTGATCGACCTGCTGGTGCTCATCGTGTTGGTGAGCGGGAGCCAGGTCGCGGCCCAGGCCGTCGCCAAGTCACAAAAGCCCGACGTCGTCCACAAGATCGACCAGCTGAACACACAGATCACCGCCGACAACAAGGCCAAGAGCGACGCCGACAAGGCCGTGAGTGCCGACAAGAAGGCGAACAACGCCGCGCAGCAGGCCATCGATCAGAAGAAGTCCGACGATGCCAAAGCGAAGGCGAAGGCCGACACGAAGTTGCGCGACGACCAGTCGTCGAAGCTCAACCCCTATTTCCTCGCCGGGATCGCGATCGCATTCTTCCTGGGGTTGCTCTACCTCGCGATCCCGACCGCGATCACCGGGCGTACGCTCGGGAAACGATTCCAGCACCTGAAGGTCGTGGGCGAAAGCGGTTCGCCCATCGGTTGGCGGGTGGCGTTCACGCGCTTCGGCTTCATCGTGTTGGTCACGTTCACGCTGTATCTGTTGCTGCAACAGATCGCGGCGGTGATCGTCCTGTTCGGCGTGACGATGTGGCTGCGGAATCCGAACATGCAGGGTTTGCATGATCGCGTCGCGCACACGCTCGTCGTCAGCGACGCGCCTCAGCCTGAAGACTGAAACTGAAAACTGAAAACACTGAAAGGTCGGCCCATGCCGGAACAAGCACGCGACGATTCGAGTCGCGAGAAGTACGTCTACGCGTTCGAAGAGGGCGGCCGCGACCAGAAATACCTCCTCGGGGGGAAGGGCGCGAACCTCGCTGAGATGACCAATCTCGGTCTGCCGGTTCCGCCCGGCTTCACCATCAGCACCGACGCGTGCAAGGCCTACATGGCGTTGGGCGACGAGATGCCGTCGGGTCTGATGGCCGAGGTGTCGGTCGCGCGCGAGGAGCTCGAGAAGAAGATGGGCAAGGTGCTCGGCGACGCCGACGACCCGTTGCTCGTGTCGGTGCGTTCGGGGGCGCCGTTCTCGATGCCGGGCATGATGGACACCGTCTTGAACCTCGGTCTGAACGACGAGTCGGTCAAGGGCCTCGCCCAGCAGACCGGCAACGAGCGTTTCGCGTACGACAGCTACCGGCGCTTCGTGCAGATGTTCGGCAAGATCGTGCTCGATGTGTCTGGTGAGCTGTTCGAGGAGGCGCTGCTCGACCTGGTGGAGCACAAGGGCGTGAGCGTCGACACCGAGCTCGAGGCCGCCGACCTCGCCGGGTTGGTCGAGACGTTCAAGGGAATCGTGAAGAAGGAAGCCGGCGTCGACTTCCCGACCGACCCGGAAGCGCAGCTCGGCTACGCCATCGACGCGGTGTTCAAGTCGTGGAACGGCCGCCGCGCCAAGGACTACCGCCGCATGGAGAAGATCCCCGACGATCTCGGCACTGCGGTCAACGTGCAGACGATGGTGTTCGGAAACAAGGGTGACGACTCCGGAACGGGGGTCGCCTTCACCCGGAACCCGTCCACCGGCGAGCACAAGGGCTACGGCGACTTCCTCGTGAACGCGCAGGGCGAAGACGTGGTCGCGGGCATCCGGATCACCGAGCCGCTCGACGCGATGGGCAACGAGTTCCCCGGGCCGCACCAGGAACTGCTCTCGTTGATGCAGCTGCTCGAGACCCACTATCGCGACATGTGCGACATCGAGTTCACCATCGAGCAGGGTCGCCTCTTCATGCTGCAGACGCGCGGTCGGCAAGCGCACGGCCGCGGCGGCGTTGCGCATGGCCGTCGAGATGGTCGACGAAGGCATCATCGACCGGACCGAAGCGGTGCTGCGCATCCAGCCCGCGCAACTCGATCAGCTCCTGCACCCGCAGTTCGATCCCAAAGCCGAGTTCGCCGTGTTGGCGAAGGGCCTGAACGCGTCGCCCGGCGCCGCCGTGGGCCGGGTGTACTTCACCGCCGACGAGGCCGAGGCGCACCACGAGGCGGGGGAGCACGTCATCCTCGTGCGTCCCGAGACGTCGCCCGACGACCTCCACGGGATGATCGCCTCGGAAGGAATCCTCACCTCGCGCGGCGGACTGGTCTCGCACGCGGCGGTGGTCGCACGCGGCATGGGCAAGCCTGCGATCTGCGGCGCGGAAGCCGTGAAGATCGACCTCGCCGCCCGCTCGTTCACCGCGGCCGGCGCCACCGTGCGCGAGGGTGAGGTGATCTCGATCAACGGCACGACCGGTGAGATCGTGCTCGGCGAGGTTGCCGTCATCACGCCGGAACCGAGCGGTCCGTTCGGGACCATCCTCGGCTGGGCCGACGAGCTCCGCACGCTGCGGGTACGCACGAACGCGGACCTGCCCGACGACGCACGGCTCGCGCGCGAGTTCGGGGCCGAGGGCATCGGCCTGTGCCGCACCGAGCACATGTTCTTGGGCGACCGGCTCCCGATCGTGCAGCGCATGATCCTCGCCGAGACCCCCGACGAGGAAGCAGGGGCGCTCGAGGAGCTACGCGCCCAACAGGAGACCGACTTCGAGGGAATCCTCGAGGCGATGGACGGTCTGCCGGTGACGATCCGACTGCTCGACCCGCCGCTGCACGAGTTCCTCCCCGACCACGAGGAGCTGATCGTCAAGCGGGCCCGGGGTGAGATCACCGACCGAGAGCTGAAGCTGCTGCACGCGTCGGAGCTGTGGCGGGAATCGAACCCGATGCTCGGTACGCGTGGTTGCCGGTTGGGCATCATCAAGCCCGGTCTCTACCGCATGCAGGTACGCGCGCTGATGCAGGCTGCGGTGACCCGCCGAAAGAAGGGCGGCAACCCGATCGTCGAGATCATGATCCCGCTGATCGTGAGCGAGCCCGAGCTCAAGCTGCTCGAGGTGTGGACCGCGCGAGGCGGCCGAGAAGGTCCTGCAGGAGTCCGGCGTCCAGATCGACTACCTCGTCGGCACGATGATCGAGACGCCGCGCGCCGCTCTGGTCGCGGATGCGATCGCAGGTGTCGCGGAGTTCTTCTCCTTCGGCACCAACGACCTCACCCAGATGACGTTCGGCTTCTCGCGCGACGACATCGAAGGCCGGTTCATGAGCGAGTACCTCGAGTACAAGTTGCTGAACGCGAACCCGTTCGAGACGCTCGACGTCGAAGGCGTCGGTCAGCTCGTACGCATGGGCGTCGAGAAGGGCCACGCCGCGCGACCGGGCATCAAGCTCGGTATCTGCGGCGAGCACGGTGGCGATCCCGCGTCGGTCGCGTTCTGCCACGAGGTCGGTCTCGATTACGTGTCGTGCTCGCCCTTCCGAGTGCCGATCGCCCGGCTCGCGGCCGCCCACGCCGCCGTGAGCACCGGCGCGTCGGCCTGAGCGTGACCGAAGCGAACATACGGCTCACCGCGCCCGAGATCACCGAGTTCCTGAGCGAGGTGTTCCCGGGTGCGATGGACCGGTTCGTGATCGAAGACGTCCGGCCCATGGGGGCCCGGGTACGGATGAAGTTCAGCGAGTTCCAACTCCGGCCGGGTGGCACCATCAGCGGCCCGTCGTTGATGGCGTTGGCCGACACCGGGCTGTGGGTCGCGCTCCTGGCGATGATCGGCCGGGAGCCGTTGTCGGTCACCTCGCACCTCGACATCGACTTCTTGCGCAAGCCCGCGCCGGCCGACGTCGTCGCCGAGACCACGCTGTACAAGATCGGGAAGCGTCTCGCCGTCGGCGACGTGATCATGTATTCCGCGGGTGAGTCCATGCCCTGCGCGCGAGCGTCGGTGACCTATGCAATCCCCTCGACCCGACTCGATCCGCCCCCGGACTCCTCAACCGCGGACTTGGCGTAACGCAGATTTCCGCCGCACCACCGACCGGATCGCGCCCGAGTCGCGGCGTAGCCGTCACACCCCCTCGGTACCCTGCGTTCATGCGGGTGGAGCAGGAAGCGGAGCGGATGCTGGTCTGGCGGGCGCACTCCGGAGTGGAGGCGCTCGTCGGACGCAGTGTGCAGCGCCGCGAAGCCCGGGAGTCTGCGCTCGGCGCCGCACTTGCGCCCGGCGCGACGAGACCGGTCGGGGCCGGCACCCGGGCCCGCGACGAGGAACCCGACCCGTTCCGGTTGTGCTTCGAACGTGACCTCGACCGGGTGAAGCACTCCCACCCGTGGCGGCGGCTCGCCGGCAAGTGCCAGGTGTTCATCGCGCCCGAAGACGACCACCTCCGCACGCGGCTCACCCACGCGGTCGAGGTCGCGCAGGTTGCCACCGGGATTGCCCGCGTCAGCGGGCTGTGCGTTCCGCTGACCGAGGCGATCGCGCTCGCGCACGACTGCGGGCACGGGCCCGCCGGCCACGCATCGGAGGAGGCGTTCTCACCGTACGTGCGGGGTGGCTACGACCACGCCGTCTACGGCGCCGACGTCACGTTGGCCCCGCTCAACCTCTGCGCGGAGACGCTCGACGGCGTCCGCAACCATTCCTGGCGCCGGCCGCCGCCGTCGACCCCCGAGGGCGAGGTCGTTGCCTGGGCCGATCGCATCGCCTACGTCTGCCACGACTTCGAGGATGCCGTTCGGGCGGGAATCCTGACGCCGTCCGATCTCCCGGAGTCCGTGGTCTCGGTGGTCGGGACCCGCGGCTCTCGCCAGGTGGGCGCGTTCGTCCACGCGGTGCTGGAAGCGATCGACAGCACCGGCCGGGTCGGCATGCCCGAGGCCGAGGCCGACGCGCTCGCGGCCTTCCGAAGCTTCAACTTCGATCGGATCTACCTGCGGCCCGCGGCCCGGCGCCAGGCCGAGAAAGTCGTCGGGCTGCTGCGGGGCCTCGTCGACTTCTTCGTCGACGCTCCGGCTCGGCTCCCGCCCGCGGCCACGGGCATGCACAACGACGTCCCGGCCGGTTCCCCGGAAGCCGCCGCGATCGCAGTGCGGTACGTGAGCGGGATGACCGATCGCTACGCGCTCGGCCTCGGGGTCGAGCTCCTCGGATGGCGGCCCGAAGACCTGCCGCGGGGCGTGTGACGCCCGCGGCGAGCCCATAGCCTGCAACGCAATGGGCATTCTCGACGACGACGTCGCGCGAGTGCGGGAGGCGACCGATCTCGTCGCGCTCGTGAGCGAGCACGTCTCCTTGAAGCAGGTCGGACGCCGGTGGTCCGGACTGTGCCCGTTCCATCAGGAGAAGACGCCGTCGTTCTCGGTCAGTGCCGAAAAAGGTGTCTGGCACTGCTTCGGCTGCCAGAAGAGCGGCGACGCGATCACGTTCGTGCGCGAGGTCGAGCACCTCGATTTCGTGGAGACGGTCGAACGACTCGCGGCGCGGGCCAACGTCACCCTGCGCTACGACGACGCCAACTTCTCCGAGGAGCGCAAGCGCAAGCAGCGCCTCCACGACGCGGTGGCGGCCGCGATCGCGTTTTACCACCAACGCCTGCTCGAAGCGCCCGACGGCGGACTCGGGCGTCGCTATCTCCGCAGCCGCGGATTCGACGGCGACGCGGTGCGCAAGTTCTCGCTCGGCTGGGCACCCGAAGGGTACGACCCGTTGAGCGCGCACCTGCAGAAGGCGAAGTTCGCGCGCCAGGACATCGTCGACGCCGGGCTCGCGTTCGTGAACCGGGCGAACAAGCTGCAGGACACGATCCGCGGGCGGCTGATGTTCCCGATCTGGGACACCAAAGGCGATCCCGTCGGCTTCGGCGGACGCACCCTCACCGACGACGGACCGAAGTACAAGAACACGGCCGAGACTGCGATCTACCACAAGTCGCGGCTGCTCTACGGGCTCAACTTCGCCAAGGCCGAGATCGTCGCCCAGGGCGAGGTCGTCATCTGCGAGGGTTATACCGACGTCATGGCGTTCGCGCTCGCGGGGGTCCCGACCGCGGTGGCGACGTGCGGTACCGCGCTCGCCGACGAACACTTCCTCACGCTGAAGAACCTGGCCCGCAAGGTCACACTCGCCTACGACGGCGATGCCGCCGGTCAGGCCGCGGCCGAGCGCTGCTACCAGTGGGAGCAGCGGTTCGAGGTGCAGTTCCAGGTCGCCGATCTTCCCGCCGGGCGCGATCCGGCCGACGTGTGGAAGGACGACCCGCAACAACTGGTCGCGGCGGTGAAGGGCGCGCAGCCGTTCCTCGAGTTCCGGGTCGAACGGTTGCTGCGCGCGGCCGACACGTCGACGCTCGAAGGCCGGGCCCGTACCGCGCACGACGGCGCGGTGCTCATCGCCGAGCATCCGAACGATCTCGTGCGCGACCAGTACGTCATGAAGTTGGCGGGCCGGCTCGAGATCGAGCCCGACCGCATGCGCGAGGAAGTCGCGCAGGTTCGTTCCCGTCCGCACGTCCGACCCGCGACCGCGACCGATGTCGACGCCGCGCCGTCACGCCCGCAGACGCCGGTCGATCGTCGTGAGCTCGACGCGTTGCGATGGGCGGTGCAGGCGCCCGAGATGATGAGCGGACGCCTCGACGTGCATTTGTTCGTCGATCCCCTCGCGCGCACCGCGTTCGCCGGGCTCACCGAGATGCCGTGGCACGAATGCCTCGAGCGCTCGGAACCCGAGGTTTCAGCCCTGCTCCAACGGCTCGCGGTCGAGGAGCTCGACGACCGTGAACCCAGTGAGGAACTGGCCACTCGCGTCGTGGTCAACCTCGTCGAAGCGTCAAGTCAACGCCTCCTCAAGTCGATGTTGAGTCGTGACGATCCACGCACGTCGGAGATCAAAGCGCTGCTCGACGCGCTTGCGAACGCGAGAGCGTCCGAACATTGGAATGCGGCGGAAGCCGTCGCCGAACAGTTGGTAACGTGGATCACCGATGATGCAGACGCCGGAGCCTGACACCGCGCAGTCCCCCGATGTCTCGGGGTCCGGCGAGGAAGCCGAAAAGAGCGTGCCGGTCACGGCAGATGTCGCGTCGACCGAAGAGTCTTCCGCCGTCGAGGACGTGCTCGCGTCGGTGCGCGAGCGCGGGTTCATCACGACCGGTGAGATCTTCGCCGCGTTCCCCGATCTCGAACCCGACGCCGACGAGTTGCGCGACCTCTGGCAGATGTTCGAGTCGCGCGGCGTGAAGGTGCTCGACGAGATCGCCGAAGAGCTCAAGCTCGAAGACGCACGGCGCGGCGTCCCCGCGCCTCCGGCCGCGCCCCGGCCGGCGCCGCGTCGTACCGAGCACCGCCCGACCGCGGCTCCGCGTCCCGGCGCCGGTTCGCGTTCGGTCTCCTACGACGAACCGGATCCCGATCTGGTCTCGGTACGTGCCGCGCAGCGACCGACGCACAGCGAAAGTGGCGGGAGCTTCGATCCGGTCCGCATGTACCTGAAGGAGATCGGCAAAGTTCCGCTGCTCACCGCCGAGCAAGAGGTGACGCTGGCGAAGCGGATCGAAGCCGGGCTGCTCGCTCGTGAGAAGCTGAGCGGCCTGGATGCCGACGGCGAACCCGTCGAGATCAGCGAGAACCAGCGCTCGAGTCTGCACGCGGTCAAGCGCGACGGGGAACTCGCCCGCCGCCAGCTCACCGAGGCCAACCTCCGCCTCGTCGTGTCGATCGCCAAGCGCTACGTCGGTCGGGGCATGGCGCTGCTCGACCTCATCCAGGAAGGCAACCTCGGGCTCATCCGTGCTGTCGAGAAGTTCGACTACACGAAGGGCTTCAAGTTCTCGACGTACGCGACGTGGTGGATCCGCCAAGCCATCACGCGTGCCATCGCCGACCAGGCCCGCACGATCCGCATCCCGGTGCACATGGTCGAGACGATGAACAAGGTGCTGCGCATCTCCCGCCAGATGCTGCAGGACCTCGGACGCGAGCCCACGGTCGAAGAGATCGCGGCCAAGGTCGAGATGACCTCGGACAAGGTCCGAGAGATCCAACGCATCGCGCAGGAACCGGTGTCGCTCGAGACGCCGGTCGGGGAGGAGGACGACAGCCTCCTCGGAGATTTCGTCGAAGACCCCAACGTGATCGCGCCCGCGACCGCGGCCGCGCGCGCGCTTCTGAACGAAGCGATCGAAGAGGCCCTACAGGAGCTGAACGATCGGGAGCGGGCGGTGGTTCGCTTGCGTTTCGGACTCGACGACGGGCAGATCCGTACGCTCGAAGAGGTCGGCAAGGAGTTCGGCGTCACCCGCGAGCGCATCCGCCAGATCGAGTCGAAGACGCTGGCGAAGTTGCGTCACCCGACGCGGTCGCAGCGACTGCGCGACTACCTCGAAGAGTCCTGAGGCCGTCCGGGCCCGCTGCTATCCTCAAGCGCCATTCCGGGGTAGCTCAATCGGCAGAGCGGCGGACTGTTAATCCGTAGGTTGAGAGTTCGAGCCTCTCCCCCGGAGCCATCCTTTTCCCCATCTTTCGGGCGTGATGTCACATCCGGCCTCGGCCGGGCGTCCATCTGGTGTGACGGGAATGGAGCGCCGAGGGGTTGGCGGGAGCGGGGGCGGGGTGGCTTTGGGAGCGCGGTGGGATCCCGACGAGCTTCGGCAACTGCGGGACCAATACGAGCCGCTCCGGCGGTTTGCGGCGGTGATCGGCCGGTTCGACGTCGATCCCGACGATCTGGTCCAGAACACCTTCGTGAAGGTGCTGGCGCGACACCCGGACGACATCCGCGACCTCGGTCCCTACTTGCGGCAGGTGGTCGTGAACCTCGCCACCGACGAACGCCGCCGGGCGTCGCGCACGAACGTCGCGTTGCGAAGGATCGGGCCGCCGGTCGCGGCCGTCGATTCGTACCCGAGCGATCTCGAGGATCTGCTCCGGGTGCCGCCGCGCGTGCGGGCGCTCCTGTATCTCGTCGAGATCGAACACCAGCCGGTCGCCGACGCGGCCGATGTCGTCGGAATGTCGCATAGCGGGCGCGCGTCGCGCTCATGCGGGCGCGTCGCCGCCTGCGGGCGGAGTTGACCATGGAGGCACAGGGTGAGTGACGAACCGCGCGACGCCGAATTGCACGACGCTCTGAACCGGCTCGCGCGCCGCGGCACGCCGCGCGGCTTCGACGCGGTGCTCGCGGGTGCGGCCGCCGCGGCCGAGCGTGACGCGGTCGCGCCGGAGATGGTGGAGCGCGAAGGCGGCGAGAGGGGCGATCTCGACTCGATCCCGTTCGTGACCGCGGAACCGGCACCGAGGCGGCGCCGACCCCTCGGCGCGCTCATCGCGGCTGCCGGTCTCACGGCGCTGCTGGTCGTCGGAACGCTCGCGGTCAGCGCGGTGTTCGGGAACAGCGGCACCGGTGCGAAATCGGCGGAGGGCGCGGTGCGCCAACTCGCCGACACGTTCGCGCACGAAGACCCGCTCGCGGCGGCCGACGTGCTCGCACCCCAGGAAGTGCGATCGCTCCACGGCACCCTTGCGAGCGCGGAGCACAAGGCCGCCGAGCTCCGACTCGTGCAGGAGGCCGGTGCGCCCCTCGCCGGCGTCGACTTCAACGTCGACGGGTTGAAGCTTTCGACCGTGAACCTTGCCGACGGTTTCGCCAAGGTGACCGTCGACCAGGGCACGTTCACGGCGAGCACACACAAGGCCGAGTTCTCGCCGCTCATGCAGAAGGTACTGCGCGCGTCGGGCGACAACTCGACGCGCGCCGATCTCGACCAGCTCGCGGCGAACATCAAATTGCCCACGTTCGTCGTCGCGGTACGCACCGACGGCAAGTGGTACGTGAGCGCCGCGTACACCGTGCTCGAGTACATCCGTGAGTACAACCGGTTGCCGGCGGCCGACTTCGGTTCCGGTGCGCGTGCGGCGGCGACGCTCGGCGCGGCGACGCCGGACGCGGCGGTGCAGGATTCGATGCGGGCGTTGCAGCAGGGCGACTGGACCAAGCTCATTACGATGGCCCCGCCCGACGAGCTCCCGGTGTACGACTACCGGGCCGCGCTCACGGCGCTCGCCGACAGGACTGCGGCGAACGGCACCGCGAAGCCGAAGTTCACGATCGACTCCATGACCACGACGTCGGAGGTCGACGGCGACCACGCCCAGGTGACATTGAACGCGTCGGGCACGACCGACTCCGGCAAGTGGTCGATCAACGACGGCTGCTTCGCGGCGCAGAGGTCCAACTCGTCGCCTTCGATCGGACCGGATCTTTGCGTCGGCGCTTCCGGCTACCTCCTCGGCCCGTTCACGCTGATGTACAGGGCGCTCGACTCGAGCGCGCAGATCGCGGTCGTACGTCATGACGGTCGCTGGTTCGTGAGCCCGGTCGGCACGGTGCTCGCCTCGATCGATCGCGAGATCGCGACCCTCGATCAGCGCTCGCTGTACATGATGCTGAACATTCCGGCTCAGCTCCCGGTCGACGGTGCACTCACCTTGGGGAAGACGATCACAGTGCCCGCGTCGGACAACGGCCCGCGGGTCGTCTCCTTTGCCGGGAAGCAGGGCGAGCAGTTGCTCGGGCTCTCGACTCCGTCCCAAGACTCCTACGACTCGACGCCGTTGTACGTGCGGGTCTTCGGTCCGGACGGCGCCGCGCTCTACCAAGCCGACGGCATGTTCGTCGGGCAGGCATTCACGCTCCCTGCGGACGGCACGTACAAGTTCGTCATCACCCGTCTGTACCTCTCGCTCGGAAAGGTTGCGACGGTCACCGTGTGGGACGCGGCTGACGCGCCTGCTGCGGCGAAGGACAACCACGGTCAGCAGTGCACGTACACCGAGAACGGCACGACGTGTTCGTCGTCCGGTTCGACCAACGGTCAGCTCGGCGTCCCTTCCACTGTGCCGGTCCTCGTCCACCCACCGTCCACGACGTGCACGTCGACTCCCGACCGCACGAGCTGCTCGTCGACCCCGACGACGTTCGCGGCCGGAGGTTCCGTGAGCACCGGGACGAGCGTCGTGATCGGCGACGGAGTCAGTGTCTCCGGTTCGGGCGCGAGTTCGCAGTCGACTCCCGGTGGGTGAGGGCGAGCGCCGGCGGCTGCTGCTCGCCGACGTTTCGTATCTGCTCGGTGGAGCCGCGCTCGTCGCGTCGGCGTTCGTGCACTGGATTGCGCGCGGGCCCGGGAGCAACCTGCGCGGCCACGCCCTGGTGGACGCGCTCGTCGGGGCTGGGCCGGCACGTCCCCGCGCTGTCGGCCGGCCGGGTGACGATCGTCTGGTACCTCGTTCCCGCGCTCGGCGCCGTCAGCTGGATCGTCTACGGCGTGCGTGGCCGCGCCCGCGCCGCGCAGGTCGTCGCGATCGTCGCACTCTTCGTGACGGTGGTCGCTGCGATCGCGTTTCGCGACCTCGCGGGGACGGCGCGCCTTGGCTGGGGACCGAAGCTCGCACTGACCGGCGGCGTCCTTTTGGTGGTCGGCGCGTGGGCACCCGATCTGACGGCGTCGGTTTCCACGCGGCGCGCCCGCCGCCGCGTACGCTCTCCCGCGACGGGCCCGTAGCTCAGTGGTCAGAGCAGGGGACTCATAATCCCTCGGTCGCTGGTTCGATCCCAGCCGGGCCCACGCACCTTACCTGGGGAAACGCGATTTCGGCAGTTGCCGTCGGAGTCGAAATCGGCTCGTTGGTCACCGTTTGGTCACCGATTGATCACGGATGCGCTCGACGAAGGCGTCAAGCGATGCGGCCGGGATGCGCGCGCAGCGCCCGATGTGCACGACCTCGAGCCTGCCGGCGTTCGTGAGTTCGTACACCGTGGTGCGCCCGACCCCAAGCCGTTGCGCCGCCTGCGAAATCGTGAGCAAGAGCTGTTGTCCGTCGTCGTTCGTCCTCATGCATCGGAATAGCGCGCGCGACGATCGAAACGCGTCGAGAAACCTGAGCTCGTTCCGAACTAGCGCGCGTCGAACGCGACGTGCATCCTGCGCGCTCCCCGACACCGCGGAACGGTCTCCAAGATCGGCACAGATATGCCGCTTCCGCTTAACAGCAGAAGCAGCTGGTTGCGTCTAGCGCAACCGGCATATCCCCGTGTTGTGATGGGTCCACCGTTTCGGAGTGACGGCTTCGTACGGTCGAAGGCCGGACCGAGGGTTGACTCGCGGCATACCCAGACCCCTCGCACGGGTGTCTGTTCACAGAAGTGTCGCCCTCGGTCCGTGCCTTCGGGACCGGCCTGACTTGATAGGAGCGTTGATCCCTCGACGGGGATGTGTCGACCGGCCCACTTCACGATACGTCTCGACCGGGAGGACCACATGGCAAAACGGACCACAACGAAGGCCGGCGCGCGGAACGCCAACGTGTTCGGTGCGGATCCCCACAAGCGGACCATCACCGCGACGGTGCTCGACGCACGCGGCGGCGTGTTGGGGACCGAGACGTTCCGAGTCTCAGGTGACGGTCACCGCGAGATGGAGCGGTGGGCGTTGCAGTTCGGACCGATCGCACGTTGGGGTATCGAGGGCGCGTCGGGTATCGGTCGGCACAGCGCAACGTTTCTGATCCGTCAAGGCCACGACGTCCGCGACGTGTGCCCGAACCGCACCGCCGAACAAGCGCGGCATCGCCAACAGGGCAAGACCGATGCCCTCGACTCGGTGCGTATCGCCCGCGAAACCCAGGCCGACGCCGGCGTCCCCGTCGCGTTCAAACGTGCGGGTGACGACCGCGGTCCTGACGAAGTGACGGAGCTGTTGAGCCTGTGGCACAAGGCTCGCCGGTCGATCAACAAGTCGCGTCAGCACCTGTTGAACGAGGCCGAAGCACTCCTCGGTGAGCTCCCGGAAGCGATCCGTGACGGGTTGCCTGACACCGCCGATGTCCGGTCCCGGCTGCGCGCGATCGCTCGTCGCGACCAGACGATCGGCTATGACGCGCCAACGATGCTGCGTTTGCGGTTCCTCGACCAGACCGCCACCGCGGTCGCCGACCTCGATACCCGCGATCGCGAAGCCGCGCGTGAGCTCGGTGCGCTCAACCGTCGGGCCGGCACCACGCTCACCGAGCTGTGCGGCATCGCGGAACGGTCAGCCGCGGAACTGCTCGTCGAGGTCGGCGACCCCCGCCGCTTCACCGGCGAGGGCGGCTTCGCACGGTTCAACGGCACCGCGCCACTCCCGGCGTCGTCCGCTGAGGGCAAAGGTGAACCAGTCCGCCATCGCCTCAACCCCGGCGGCAACCGCCGCGTGAACGCCGTGTTGCATCGCATGGCCGTGACCCAGCTTCGCTGCGAACCGCGCGCTCGACAGATCTACGACGACGCCCGCAAACACGGGCACACGAAGAGGGAGGCCATGCGGATCCTGAAACGCCAGCTCAGCAATCTCGTCTACCGCCAGATGATCCGCGACCAACGCCGCCAACACCACGAAACAAGCGAACAACGCGAGGCCGCTTGACATAGGAGCTTCTGTGTCGGTCGTCAGCGCTCGGATCGACGGATACGAACGCGATCATCGGAGACGACGATGAGGGCGCCAGCGAGCTCGTCGAGTACGTGTCCGATCAGGAATCGGCGAAGCACATCGAGCGTGGCTTCAGGGCGCTGGTCCGCGAGGCGGAGCAACACGATGCCGTTGTGCGTTCCCGGCTGGTATGCGTGGACGTTTCCGAAGCCGACGTCGAATGTCACGAGCATTCGTCCGTCGGAGCTGCAGGCTTCGATGAGAACCGAGTCCGTGACGCCTCTGAGGCCTTCGTCGAGGACCGAGTCGACCTCGTGGCCGTGTTGAGCGATGAGCGCCTTCGCGGCGGTGGTGATGTTCTCGTCGAGCTTGACCTTCACGAGCCGGCAGGAAGGCCGTGAACCTCTTGCTTGGCGAGCCAGGCGCCATATGCGGCGGCAGCTCGCACGCCGTCTTCGTCGATCGTCGGATAGTCGTCGACGATGTCAGCGGGAGACAGCCCAGCGGCGAGCGCGTCGAGCACGACCGTCACGAGCACCCGGGTGCCCTTGATGCAGGGCTGGCCGTGGCACACGTTCGGGTCGATCGAGATCAGCTCGAGCAGCTCTTGGGACGTCACCCCACCAGTGTGCCGTACCCGTCGATCCATCGGAACGGTGTTCGGAGCTCCCTGAGTCTGCACCGATGTCTGCACGGACTCTCTGCACCGGTTCGAGCGAGATTTATGTAATACGATATTCGGCGTGCGGAAGATGACCGTCGCTGAAGCGAGTAAGTCGCACCGAACGAACACCGGCAAGGTCCTCACGGACGCGGAGATCGAGGCGTTGGCCACCGAGGTTGCGAGCGACTACGACGTCGCCTCGCTGAAGGCGCGCCGGCGGGGCCGACCGACGATGGGATCAGCCGCTGCAGAAGTTGTACCCGTGCGACTCGACCCGGAGTTGAAGAGGGCCGTCGAAGCCCGTGCCCGACGCGAGCGAACGACGACCAGCGAGATCGTTCGCCAAGCCATTCGCAGCTTTCTCGAACGCTCATGACCAGGTGGCCGGATACCCGGACCGCCGGCCGGTGCATAGCGGAGTTATGCGCACGATTCCATGAGGTGCCCACCATGGCATATTCGGGAGTCGAGACGGCACGGTCGTCCTAGCCTGCGGCGGATGGGGAACTCGCCAATCTCTGGCGCACCCGAGACGAACCCGCTTCATCACTCGCGCTATCACCGCTCGAACGCCTACGACGCCAAGTGGGTCTTCGATAACCAGATGGGGCCGAACGCGCTTTGGCTGGTGGAGTCGCTCACCGAAGTGTTGCCGCTCGAACCGGGCATGCGAGTTCTCGACCTCGGTTGCGGTACGGCGATGACGTCGATTTTCCTCGCCAAGGAGTTCGGTGTGCAGGTCTGGGCCACCGATCTCTGGATTGGGGCGTCGTCCAACCTGGACCGAATTCGCGAAGCAACGTCGGAAGACCTCGTCGTTCCGATCCACGCCGAGGCGCACCAACTTCCCTTCGCCCAGGGATTCTTCGACGTGATCGTGAGCGTCGACGCGTATCAGTACTTCGGTACCGCCGATCTGTATCTCGGCTACATCACCGGCTTTCTGCGTCCTGCGGGTCGGATCGGGATCGTCGCGCCCGCGCTTTTCCGCGAGTTCGGCGCGAGCGTTCCCGACGAACTGGCACCCTTTTGGGATTGGGAGTTCTGCTGCTTCCACGGCCCGGACTGGTGGCGTACTCACTGGGAGAAGACCGGCAAGGTGCATGTCGAACACGCCGATGCCGTCGAGGATGGCTGGAGGGACTGGCTGCGTTTTGACGAAGCGAGCGCGCCCGGCCTCGAAGGATGGCGCAAGGATGCGGCCGCCAACTCGGCGGCAATGCTCAGGGCCGATCAGGGAAAACATCTCGGCTTTAGCCGCGTTGTTGCCACAAAGCGATAGCCATCGCCGTCGCGCACTTGCGCCCGCGCAGTCCAGATCACGCGGCTGCCGGGCGAAGTTCCCGATCGGCAGATCCGGCGCGGGAGCCAAGCGAGTTACGACTGCCGTTGCCAGACCGATACGTGTTTCATGCTCGCGCTGGTGAACGCCGAACGATCCCAATCGCCCCAACGCTCCACGAGTTGGAGACCTGCGATCTCTGCCATGAGATCCAACTCGGACGGCCACGCGAATCGATGCGAAGACTCAAAGAGCGCGACACGGTTGCCCGTGATGAAGTAGTGGTGGGAGACGAGTTGCTGTGTCGCGGTGTCGATCGTGTCGAACCCAAGCCGAGATGTGCTGACCTCGAACGGCACGGCAGCCGCCCCGGGTGGAAAGCGTCGGAGGTCCGGTATCCACAACTCGATCACTAAGCGACCACCCAGCGCGAGATGCGCGGCTGCATTGCGGAAGCATGCGACCTGCTCCGCTTGGCTGGTCAGGTTCGAAATCACGTTGTAGACGAGGTAGACCAGTGAGAATTCGCCCGGAACCGTGGTTGCGGCGAAGTCACCGAGCGTCGTCGCGATGACCTCCGAGCCGGGCTTCGCGCGCAATTCGGCGGAGCATGTCGGCCGAGATGTCGACTCCGTGGACCTCGAGGCCGCGTTGACTCAACGGCAACGCGAGCCTTCCCGTACCGATGCCGAACTCCAGCGCAGCGCCATCGCGCGCGGCGTCAGCGAGAAAGTCGACGGCTGGTTCGAGGACAGCTGGCAGGTACATCTCAGGTGAGTCTGCGTCGTAGCTCTCAGCGATCCGCCCGACGAAGATGTTGTGAGGCACGGTCTGGGACTGTTGCAGACAATTCCCGCGGCCCGCGTCCGAATATCCGGCGCGATCGCAGTGCGCGCGCCGGCTCGCCCGAATCTGTCTCGATCATGCGTGCCGATCGAGCCGCGGTCGACGGCGACCGCTACAGGTCGACGAGAGCCGAGACCGCGGCTGCCGCGTCGGCTTGTTGGCCGGGGAGTACGTGGCCGTAGACATCGAGGGTGAAAGCCACCGAGGCGTGGCCGAGGCGTTCCGACGTCACGCGGACATTGGTGCCGGCGGCGAGGAGGTGGGTCGCATGCGTGTGCCTCAGATCGTGCAGACGGATACGCGGCAGACCCGACCGTTTCACCAACCGTGCGAACGCACGCGTCATCACGTCGGGATGCCAGCCGCGGCCGTCGGGCATCGTGAAGACCAGACCCGTGTCGATCCACGCGGGTCCGCCGCGCAACCGCTCCTCGAGTTGGTGCGCGCGCTGCGCCCGGAGGACGGCGACCGTTGTCGCGTCAATGTCAATGACGTGGCGCGAGCGCGTCGACTTCACGTCGCCGAGCGACGGTTCGTGGTCGACGGTCGTGATCGCCTGGCGCACGACGAGTCGCGCGTTGTCGAGATCGACGTCTTGCCACCGCAGGCCGCAGAGCTCGGCTCGTAGGAGACCGGTCATCGCGGCCAGGCGCAACAACGGTGCGTGATGCGAGTCGATCGCGACGAAGTCCAGGAACGTCCGTAGTTGTTCGGGCGTCCAACACTGCATCTCCGGTGCCTTGGCTGATCTCGCCGACGGGGGAGAGGCGACGCGCGCGACGTTGCGCTGCACGAGGCCCTTGCGCTCGGCATCGCCCAACGCCTTGCCGATCAGCGCGTGCACCTTGCGGATCGTGTTCTTCGAGAGCGCGCCCTCGACCGCCGGCACTGCCCGTCGCCGCGAGCTGCGCGTAGAGCCGATCGAGATCGACCGCCGTGATCTGTTGCAGCTCGAAGTCTCCGAGCGCGGGCTTGATGTACAGCCGGATCTCGTTGCGATATCCGGCGATCGTCGACGGGCGGCGTCCGGCTACCACTGCGGCCGCGAGCCAGTCGTCGAGATACTCCCCGAACGTGATCCGCCGCGGCCGCACGTAGGAACCGTGTTGCAGATCGGCGAGGGCGTCGTTGAGGGCGGACTGCGCATCCTTCCTCGTTCGGAACCCGCGTTTACGAACCTGTTGCCTGCGTCCGTTCGATCGACCGACATCCAGCACGAATCCCCACGTGCTCCCGGTCTTCTTGATGCTTCCGGTCTTGCTCACTCGGGCTTCCTCCGCGGCGCGTGTCGGGAGGATGCCCTCGTCCCCTCAACGAACGTCTGCACGAAGGACGATGGAGGCCTTGACGCGCGTCTGCACGGTCGTCTGCCCCGAGCGGATTGGTCACCGTTTGGTCACGGCGACCACGAATCTCGTCGGAAAACGGCGAACATCGGCGCACGGCGCACAACGCGAAAATGCCGTCTGAGCAGGCTCTATGCCTTCTCTCGACTGCATCGGCGCGCGCCACTTGGGCCTCTCATAATCCCCTCGGTCGCTGGTTCGATCCCAGCCGGGCCCACGCAAGAACTGCCAGGGCAAACGTGATTTCGGCGGTCCTCGTCGGCGGCGAAAGGGGCCGAGTGGTCACCGTTTGGTCACCGATCGATCGCGGACGCTCCGCCGACGGAGATGGCGCGCGGGTGCGGTTGCGCGACGAGGAACTGGCCGCGCCCGAGTTGACCGATCTCGAGGTCGTCTCGGTGTTGCGTCGGCAGCTTTCTGCCGGAGCGCTCGACGCGCACAGTTCGTTGTTGACGACTTGCGCGATCTGCCTCTGCAGCGGACATCGCCTCGACCGCTGTTGTCTCGCTGTTGGGAACTGCGCGACAGCCTGACCGCGTACGACGCTGCCTATGTCGCGTTGGCTGAGGCGCTCGAGAGTGTCCTGCTCACCGCCGACACCCATGTGGCCAACGCACCGGGCGTGATGTGTCCGATCGAGGTGCTGCGTCCGTGAGTTGCATCCTCCGATGCCACGAGCCCGATTCGGTGTTCGACGACGTCGTGAGCCGCGTCGCGGCCTGCCGCTGCGCCGCGGTGAGGTGGTCCCACTCCGCGTACAGATCCATCACCGCTTGGGTCCCGTCGAGAACGAACAGCTGCTCGGCCCGCTCGGGCGTCAAACCCTTGGTGCGGATGTCGCGGCGAAGGTCGGAATCGGTCCTCCTCGCGTCCGGCGCGGTCGTCGACCCGATCGTGGTCGTCGTGACCGGCTTGGCCGAGTTCTTCGAGCCACTGCACGCCGGCGACCAGCGCGACGCCGAGGGCGACCGCGACGACCGTACGGATATGAACGGGTGGGTGAATTCCGTCAGAGCCGGCCAAACACGGTCGTGATCGCAGTGCCCACGGCGTTCAGGTCGTGAAAGTCACTGACGTCGATTCCCAGGATGATCTTGCCCGTGCGGACCGTCGCCAGCACTCCGGGTCCCAGCTGGGCAACGATGCCTTCGTCGCCGAGATCCAGCGCCTTGGCCGGCGCGTTCGTCACGCTCGCGAGCTGTTTCTTCGCGGCCAGCGACCGGTGCGCGGCCGCCGCGTCGGCGAAGGCCTGAACCGTCAGCGTCACGTGGTGGTCACCGGTGCCTTGCGTGGCGTTCCACGTGCAGAGGCGCTCACCGTCGAACGAGTTGTGCCCGACGTTGCGCTCGGTGAGGCCGGCGAGTGTCGACGCCTCCTGGTCACTGAACAGCTTGCACGCGTCGGCCGGCAGCGCCACCGCTGTGGCCGTGACCGCGGTTGTGGCGGTGGTGGCAGCCGTCGGTGCGGTCGTGACGTCCGACCCGCCCCCCGTCGTGCCGGGCGCGGACGCGGTCGTCGAGGTGGTGCCCGATCCCGGCGTTGCCGACTTCGAGCTGCCGCACGCGGCCAGCGCCGAAAGGGCGACGAACGTCGTGATCGACGCGGTCAGGAGTGAGCGGACGGGTCGGCGCATGATGATCCCTTGCTTGGGGCCGGTTCCGCCGGCCACGGTGAGGACGCAGATTCGAGGATCCGTTCGAACGGGATGCGGGCGTCCTCGGCGGCCCGGCGGACCGCGGCCTCGACGCCCTCGAAGCGGCACAGGACGGCCTCGTCGTCGACGATGAGGACCGAGCCGAGATACCGGACGTCCTCGCCCCGCCGCGCGAGCTCGTCCGCGGCGGCCGCCGCCCGCTCATCGAGCGCGTGCAGCGCGACGCTGGTGACTCCCGGCCAGAAACATTCGGCGAGGTAGCGCCGCGGCGCTCCGTGGTCCACCCCGCCGACGGTACGGAGCGACGCGGGGGGTCGGTATCGGGAAAACCCTATGTGTCGCCACCGTTGGTACGATCCGCGCCATCGCGCAGGACGGGGTGGTAGCGGGCGGGGTGATCGGGCGGCGCACCGAGCTCGCGGCGGTCGACGATTTCCTCGGCGCGGGCGGCGGGTTCGGTGTCCTTGCGCTCCAGGGCGAGCCCGGCATCGGCAAGACCACCATCTGGGCCGAAGGGGTGCGGCGGGCCCGGGCGCTCGGCGCGCGGGTGCTCGTCGCCCGCCCGGCCGAGACCGAGACCCGACTCTTGTACACGGGCCTCGCCGACTTGTTCGGCGCGATCGGGAACGACGTTCGGGCGCGGCTCCCCGAACCCCAGAAAGTGGCGCTCGAGGCCGCGCTGTTGCAGGCGCCGGTCCCGGCCCGCGGCATCGACGAAGCGGCATTGTTCGCGGCAGTGCTCTCGCTCCTGGGCGTGCTCGCCGACGAGCGTCAAGTGGTCGTGGGCGTCGACGATCTCCAGTGGCTCGATCGGCCGACGGTGCGCGCCTTGAGCTTCGCGGCGCGCCGGCTCGAGCACGAGCGGATCCGCTTCCTCGTGACAGTCCGCTCCGGGGCGGCCGCACTACCGCCGTTCGTACGCGCGACCGACGACCGGACGCAGGTCGTCGAGATCGGAGCGCCGACGCTCGCCGCGCTGCACGAGATCATCAAGCAGCACACCGGTCGTGCGCTGCCCCGCCCGACGCTGGTGCAGGTCGCCAAGGTGTGCGCGGGCAATCCCTTCTACGCGCTCGAGATTGCCGCCGGGCTCGATGATGAGGTGCCGCGCGCGGGACGGATGCCGGTCCCGGCGAGCGTGACCGGCATCGTGGAAGCCCGGCTCGAACGATTGCCGGCGTCGACGCGTCGCGCGTTGCTCGTGGCGGCCGCGCTGTCGCAGCCGACAGTCGAGCTCGTCGACCGTGCCGCCATCGAACGGGCCGAGGACGAAGGCATCGTCTCGATCGACCGCGGTCGTATTCGATTCGTCCACTCGCTCTTCGCGTCCGCCGTGTACGAGCACGCAGACACGTCGACGCGTCGCCGGCTCCACCGGCGACTCGCGGCGCAGGTGCCCGATCCGGAGGAACGGGCGCGGCACCTCGCGTTGTCGTCGGCCCGGCCCGACGAGGAGATCGCGAGCGCGATCGCCGTCGCGGGCGGGCTCGCGGCGGCGCGGGGCGCGCCCGACGCCGCCGCCCGCTTGGTCGAGCTGGCCCTCGACGCAACGCCGGCGCGGTGTGTCGCGGCGCGCGATGCGCGGCTCGTCCTCGCCGCGGGCTACTGGTTCGACGCGGGAGACCTCGGCCGCGGCGCAGGCGATGATCGAAGCGATGCCGCTCGCGACGACGAGCAGGCCGACGGCGGCGCGGGCCCTGCAGCTCCTCGGCCAGATCCACGGTCGCCGGAGCTCGTTCGGCGAAGCGTTCGGGTGTGCGCTCCAGGCGCTGGAGTCGGCGGGTGACGACATTGAGCTCCGCGCGGGGATCGAGCTCGACATTGCGTACTGCTCGGCCAGCCTCGGCGACTTCGACGGCGCCCAGGCCCACGCGCGAGAGGCGGTGCGGGCGGGGGAGTCGGTCGGGAACACGCAGGTGTCAGCCGACGCGCTCGGCGCGCTCACCATCGCCCGGTTCATGGGCGGCAACGGGCTCGATCAGGAGCGTCTCGACGCGGCGCTGGCTCTCGACGACCCCTCCCGGCCGGGCACCTTCGTGCTGCGGCCGAGCTACCTGCAGGGGTGCCTCCTCCTCTGGTCGGGTGACCCGGCCGGAGCGCGCGCGGTCCACGATGCGTTGCTCACTCGTACCGCGAGCGCGGCGAGGAGGCCGCAGTGCCGATGCTCACGCTCTACCTGATCTGGTCGTGCGTGTGGCTCGGCGACCTGGCGGGCGCGGCCCAGCTCGCGGACGAGGCGACCGACACGGCCGCGCTGCTCGGTGACGCCGCGGCCGCCGCGATCGCACTCGCCGCACAGGCGCTCGTCCACACGTACGACGGATCCGCGGAGCAGGCACGGCAGGAGGCGCGGGCCGCGCTCGACATCTTCGAACGGCTGCAGTGGCTACCGGGCACCATCTGGCCGCTGTGGGCCGTCGGGTTCGTGGAGCTGTCGTGCGGGAACCCCGCCGCGGTCGACGCGGTGCTCGGGCCGTTGGCCGGCGCCATCACCGCCATGCCGGGGGACGTGAGCCTCGCCGTCTTCGTGCCCGACGAGATCGAAGCGTTGGTGCAGCTCGGAGACATCGAACGGGCCGAGGCCTTCACGAGCTGGCTCGAACAACACGCCGACGATCTCGACCGGCCGTGGGCACGCGCCGCCGCGTGCCGCTCCCGCGGCCTGATCCACGGAGCGGTCCGCGATACCGACGCCGCCGTCGCCGCGCTCGAGCGGGCGCGGGCGGAGTACGACGGGCTCGACCTCCCGTTCGAACGGGCGCGCACCCTGCTCGTGCTCGGGCGGGTCCTGCGCCGCGCCGGGCGCCGGGCGCAGGCGCGGCGCGCGTTGGCCGAGGCACTGGCGATCTTCGAGGGAGTCGG
Organism: uncultured Actinomycetes bacterium; assembly: GCA_963761055.1. GTDB lineage: Bacteria > Actinomycetota > Acidimicrobiia > IMCC26256 > PALSA-610 > PALSA-610. The sequence continues at coordinate 577,523 of CAVXFO010000004.1, forward strand.
TGCGCCGCTGTGGGTCGCGCAGGCGCGCGATGCGCTCGACCGCCTCGGCGTACGGGCGGCGCGGGTCGACGCGCTCTCGCCGACGGAGGCGCGACTCGCGGAACTGGCGGCGGCCGGGCTGTCGAACCGCGAGATCGCGCAGCGGGAGTTCCTCACAGTGAAGGCGGTCGAGGCCAACCTCACGCGCGTGTACCGCAAGCTCGGCGTCCGATCGCGCACGGAGCTGGCGCGTGACCTCGCCCGCGCCAACGATCAATCGGCCTGAGCAAAGGTGGGTCGTCCGCGGCCGCGCGGAGAAGACTGTCGTAGTGTCGGGCCAGTCTGGGTCCCGAGGAGGACACATGCCGTTGTTCGGACGTCGCCACGATGCGACAGGAGCCGGTCCCGCCGACGCATCAGGGTTCGCCGATGCCGCGACCGCGCGGGGTCTCGAACCCGTCACCGGCGCCGTGCTCGATCAGCCGATCGCGGACGCGGTCCGCGAGGCTGGGCGCGTCCTGCACGGGCTCTTGCCCCAACCGGTGCCGACCGGCACCCCGCTCCACAACTACGCCATGAACTTCCACGATGCCTTCGGTACCACGCGCGACGGGCGCGCGATCGTCGTGGCCAACGGCGTCGTTCTCATGAATAGCGGTCTCCTCGGAACCCGCCTCGTCGGAACGAGCCTCGGTACACAATCGGTCGGGTTGTGCGTCGTCGAGTTGCCGTCGATGCTCGCGCTGGCGTGTGTGCAGCCGCGTCACTACCGGCATCGCGTGGTCAGACACATACCAGAGCACGAAACCGGGAACCCAGTCTTCGACGCGCGTTTCATCGTGAACTGCGAGCCGGGTCTACCCGCGACAATCGTCACCCCCGACATGCAGCGACTGATCATGGTCCACGACGACTGGATCTTTCGCGTGGCGCGCAATCAGTTCATCTGTGTGGGCCAGGATCCGTTCGGCTCGGTCGACGAGATGCTCCACCGGATCGACGAGGTGCTAGCCGTCGTCGCGTCCATCCCGACCACGGTCCTGGCGGCGCGCGTCGACCACTCCGACGACGATCTGATCGTGCGCATCGGCCGGCTCGACAGCGTCGAGGATGCGATTTCATTCCTCCAGCAGTTGACGCCTGACGATCGTGCCCGGTTGGCGCGGTCGGAGACTCCGCTCTCCGCCTTCGCCGATGTCACGACACCGGACGAGGCGATTGCGCGGTTCCAGGCGCTCGATCCGGCACAGCAGATGCAGCTGCTCACAATGTTCGAGAGCGCCGAAGGCACCTCGTAACTGCACTCCGTACCCGGAGCAGTTGCTCGCTGGCGAAGAGGAGTCCTCCGTCGAAATTGAACACTACGTCGTCGGCGGTGACCATGAGATACGCCTCGGGAGAGTGGGAGCGATCCCGGTGATGGCCTTACCAATCAGGGTGTCGACGTCGTTGTCCCGCGATCGCGGTCGTGACCGCACGCCTGCCCATCACTTGCCCATCAAGACGTGTCGCACGGGATGTGCTCGATGGACGGCATGGACGCGATGGACGTCATGACCTGGACTGATGGCACCGCGTGGACCGCGTCGACGGTTGCGCCCGGACGCAAGATCCCTCGGTCGCTCGGGGGTGCCGCCGGCCGCGTGAGGACGACGTGCTACCGCAACGCGTCGGGTGCGCGGTAGACCTGCGATTCGTAGTCGGCGAGCATCCGGCTCGCCGAGAAGCGTGGACCGAGGGTCCGCAGCGACGACCGGATGCGTTCGATCCACGCGTGCGGGATGCCGGCCTCGTCGCGGTCGAAGAACATCGGCTTCACCTCGTGCTCGAGCAGCGTGTAGATCGCGTCGGCGTCACGCGCGTCCTTCGCCGCGTCGTCGGGGTCGGCCGTGCCATCGATACCCCAGCCGTTCGTGCCGTCGAAACCTTCCGCCCACCAACCGTCGAGAACGCTGAGATTGAGGCCGCCGTTCAGCACCGCCTTCATCCCGCTCGTGCCGCTTGCCTCCAGCGGTGGGCGCGGGAGGTTCAGCCACACGTCGCAGCCTGCAATCAACGTCGACGCGACACTGAGGTCGTAGTCCTCGACGAACACGACTCGACTCGCCACCGCGGGCTCGCGCTTCATCTCGAACATGTGTTGCGCGATTGCCTTGGCGTCGTTGTCGAGCGGATGCGCCTTGCCCGCGAAGACGAGCTGCACGGGTTGGTCATTACCGAGGAGTGCGAGCGCCCGTTCGGTGTCGTGCACGAGCAGGTTGAGCCGCTTGTACGTCGCGAGGCGCCGCGCGAAGCCGATCGTGAGATAGTCGGGGTCGAACGCGGTCGCGGCCGCCTGCACGAACGCGATGTCCTCGCCGCGCGCGAGCCGGTCGACGACGACTTTGCGGCGCACCAACGTCACGAGGTCGCGGCGCAGCTTCCGGCGCAGCGCCCACAGCTCGTCGTCCGGGATGAAGTCGACGTGCGCCCAGAACGCGGGGTCGGCGGCGTTCTGTTCCCAGCCCGCGGCGAAATGACGGGTGAGCAACGCGCGCATCGCCGGCGCCATCCAGGTCGGCAGGTGCACCGCGTTGGTGACGTGACGAATCGGGACCTCATCGGCCGTCGCGTGCGGGAACATGTCGTTCCACATGCCGCGCGGCGACCTGACCGTGTCGCTCGCTGACGCCGTTCGTCGAGCGCGTGGCCCGGATGGCGAGCGGGGTCAGGCCGAGGAGCTCGTCGTGGTCGTGGGGATGGACACGGCACATGCCGGCCAACTGCTCGTGGTCGAAGCCGAGATCGTCGACGACACGTCCGAGCACGGCGAACAGCTCGTCGCGGCTGTACGTCTCGTTTCCGGCCGGGACGGGCGTGTGGGTGGTGAACACGAACCGGTCGCGACCCGCGGCGAGCGCGCCGGCGAGATCGGGGCGCGGGCCGGGGCTCTCGCCTGCAATACGCGCCGCGACCGCGACCGCGGCGAGCGCGGGGTGCCCTTCGTTGAGGTGGTAGAGCGCAGGATCGATGCCCATCGCGTCGAGCGCCCGCACACCGCCGACGCCGAGCAGCGCGTACTGCGCGAGTCGGATGGCCCGCGTGCCCTCGTAGAGACGGGCGCTGACCCACCGTTCGAGCGGCGAGTTCTCCGGGATCTCCGCGTCGAGCAGGTAGAGCGGCACCCGGCCGACGTCGACGCGCCACACGTGCGCGGTGAGGTCGCCGTCCCAGACCGGGACACTGATCGCCAAAGGAGTGCCGTCGGAGTTCGTCACGCGGACCGCGGGCAGCGCTTCGGGGTCGGCCTCTATCCAGTACTCGTGCTGCCAGCCGGTCAGGTCGACCCGCTGGTGGAAGTAGCCGCGGCGGTAGAGCAGCCCCACACCGACCTCGTCGAGCGCCTGGTCGGACGCCTCCTTCAACAGGTCGCCGGCGAGGACGCCGAGCCCACCCGAGTAGACCGGCAACGACGCGTGCACACCGAACTCCGCGCACATGAACGCGAGCGGGCCCTCGGGGAACAACCGACGCGTCGGCCGCGCGAGATCGGCCCGGATCCGGCGGGCGAGGTCGTCGAGGCGCGTGAGGTATTCGGTATCGGTCGCCGCCCTCAGCAGCGCGAGTTCCGGCAGGTTCCGCAAGAAGACGACAGGATTTTCGTGGGCCTGCGAGAACCGGTGCTCGCCCAGCGACCGGAACAGGTCGCGACCCCCCGGCATCCACGACCACAGGTAGTTGTAGGCGATGGAGGCCAGCGGCTCGAGCGGTTCGGGAAGTCTTCGGGCGAGCCGGTCGACGGCCCGTGCGATGTCGCGACTCCCGTCGTTGGTTTGCGGATCGGTGACGCGTCGGCTCAGGGACATGACGCGAAGCTATCGACCTCCGGTGGACGCCGCGCCCGATGTTCGTGAGCTCCGGCTCGTCGCGCGCGTCGAAGCGATTCGCGGATTGGGTGCCGCCACTAGGGTGACGCTCGTCTCCAAGAGACGGAGGGGGTACCGGTGGCCGAAGGGTCGAAATCATCGAGCGCGAATCTCATGCCGACGTTCTTGGGCGTCGCGGTCGTGATGCTGATCGTCGCGGTCATTCTGATCATCGGTCTCGCGCGGCGACCGAGCGGCGGTCTCAGCCTGCCGCCGGGCTACGACGTCGTACATGTGTCGGAATACAGCTATGGGTTCCGGCTCGCGAGCACGACGCTGCCCGCGGGCAACATCGTGTTCGTCGACAAGAACACCGCCACGATCCCGCACGAATTTCGTGCTCTTCAAGACGGACCGCCCGGCCGACAACCTGCCGCTGAAGCCCGCCGGAACTGCTGACGAGGACTCAGACCTGTTGGAGGCCGTCGTCGATTCCGGTAGCGCGCTCGCGCCCGGCGAAACCCGTCTCCTGACCGCGAACCTCGACGCGGGCCACTACGTCCTCGTGTGCAACCTTCCGCCCGACCACTACAAAGCCGGGATGCGGCTCGACATCACCGTCAAGTAGCGCGCGCTCGGGCGGGGTGGCGCGCCACCGTCCGGAGGATTGGCGCGACGCAGGGCCAGGGTACGCGCGATGCATGAGTCTCGCACAGTGGACGATCTTCGTCATCGCGCTTTTGATGATCGCGTATCTCGCGCTTGCTTGGGGCAGGAGCAGCCGACAGTCGTGAAGTCCGCGCTTCAACAGTGCCGGGTCGACGGTGTGACACGGAGATACACCGTCGTGGCCCCACGGTGATTGCGCAGGGTCAACACGGGTGCACATCGACGTGACGTGACGTCGGCGCCCCGCGCGACGACGGAGTAGCCGTGCGGGTAGTCGCGTAGGGGGAGAGGCACCGCCGTCGTGAGGCCGGGCGGTGCCCGGCGACCATCCGGACGCGTCGTCGAGTACTCGAACGTCAGGGTGGAGGTCGCGGTGTCGTACTCGAGGTGAGTCGGGGTCCCGTTGACCACCGACGGATACGGCCGCGTCAGCGCATCGAGCACGGGGATGTTCACGTTCGGCGCGACGAGCGGCTTCTTGCTGTCGGAGACGACGAGACCGTTGTACGACCAGTACATCCAGGAAACGAGCCGGCCGTCGAACTGGTTCGCTGTCGCCACGATTGACGACGGGTCGGAGACTGCGCCCCACTCGGTGACGAGCAGCGGCGCCTGGTCGCGGGTCGCGGCCATGACGCTTCGATCCATCACCGAGGCGTTGCCGGCCGCGTCGCCGGCATAGACGTGGGTCGAGAGCGCGTTCTTCGACGTGATGCCCGGAAGGGAGGTGTCGGCCTTCCCGAAGTTGAACAACACGAACGGCTCGACGAATACGGGATGACGGCGATCGACCGTGCGTACCGCCGCGGTGACGCGCGCGTAGAACGGCGTGAGCAACTGCGCTTCGAGATCGGCGCAGCCCGTTACGCACGACGTCCAGTTCGCCCCTGGCCACGGCTCGTTCATCGCCTCGTATCCCAACACGTTGTCGGCTGAGGCGAAACGCTGTGCCACCGCTCGCATCCCGGATGCGTAGTACGCCTGTAGCGGGATGCCGTTCGGTCCGGGCCGGTTCGCCCAGAAGTTCTCGAACGCACGCTGGAGTGCCGGGTTCGTGACGTAGTAACCGGGGAACGGATTTGACGGGTTGGGCAGGCCGTCCGTGAAGGTCATCCACGACGGCATCCCGTTCCCGTGCGTGACCGGTCCCCAGCCGTCCTGGTGGAAGTCGAACAACACGTAGATGCGGTGTCGTGCGAGAATACGGACGGTACGCGCGATCGAATCCACGTACGCGCGATCGATGCGGCCGGGCGTCGGCATGAGGAATTCGAAGGGCACGCCGAGACGCAGCGCGTTGAACCCGTTGGCGACCAGGAGCGCGGCATCGTCGTCGTCGAAACCGTCCGCCTCGGGAGTGAACGGCGCGAACTTCTCGACGAAGTTCATGCCCCGCAGCATGACGACGCGACCGGACGGGTCGGTGAACCACCGGCCGTCGTGTCGCAGCGTCGCCATCGGGTGCGAATGTCCGACCGGACGGGTGGTTCGAGCCAGGCTCGGGCCAAACGGTGTGCACCCGGCCGTGACGAACCCGATGAGGAGTGCGCCGCACGCGTACCGGCGGAGGCGGGACATCAGGCGAGTATGCCAAGCAGGCCGCGGTGTTGCCAGCGGCGGGGGACGGTCCGGCCGCGATCCGGAGGCGGTCAGGACTCCTGCGAGGAACCGTGCGTCGCGTCGACGGCGGGGGGACGATCCACCTCGCCGTCGGGCCGGCGCGCGAAGCGTCCTTCGTCGCGAGCGTGGACAGGGTCATCGGCAGGCCACGGCCATCCGCCGAAGCCGGTCTCGCGATAGTCGGCGAAGGCCTGCACGATCCCGGCCCGGTCGGTCATCACGAACGGGCCCTCTTGCGCAACCGGTTCTCCGATCGGTCGTCCCTGCAGTACGAGCACCTCGCAGCCGTCCGGTCCGCCGGCGACGACGACACGCTCGTCGACGCGTACCCGCGCGCCGACGGGCGCTTCGAGATCGTGCTCGCCCACTCGGGCCGTGCCGTCGAAGATGTAGAGCACGCGGACCGTCTCGGGTCCGGCCGCGGGCGGGAGCTCGAAGAGCGCGCCCGGCTCGATGTCGAGGTGCCAGATCGCGAGGTCGGCTTCCGGACGCGACGCCCACGAATCGGGCGGCGGCGCGGGAGGTCGAAGCCCGGCGAGCGCACCGGCGACGACGGTGACCGTCGTCGTTCGGCCGTTACCGTCGGTCACGACATGACGAGGGAGATCCTCGTCCCAGAGCATCGTGAAATACGGCTCGACCATCTTGTCGGCGGCCGGCAGGTTCAACCAGATCTGGAACAGCTCCAGTGGGTTCGGCCGCTCGCGTTCGACGAGTGGGAACATCTCGGAGTGGACGACACCGCGGCCCGCGGTGAGCCATTGCACGTCGCCGCGCCCGAACCGTGCGGTCGCGCCGAGCGAGTCGAAGTGGTCGATCAGGCCACGCCGTACGAACGTGACCGTTTCGAAGCCCCGATGCGGATGTTGCGGGAATCCGGGAACCCTCGTGCCGTGGTACATGCGCCAGCCGTCGGCGCCTGCGAGGTCCATGCCGAGGTCGCGTCCGGCGAACGGAGCGTCGGGGCCCATCGCCTCGTTGCCGGCGGGGTAGTCGTCGACGTGGTGTACGCAGAACAGGAACGGGTCGATGGTCGCCCATTGGAAGCCGAGCGGTGCGGTTTCGAGTACCGGATCCTCCATGGCGCGAGGTTATGTCGGCATGCCGGCCGGTCAGTCGTCGATCTTGTTCACGTGCGCCTCGTGGGTCTTGATCTCCCGGCCGTGCTTCTCGAGTGCAACGGTGAGCCCGTCGCCGATCACGTGCTTGTCGGTGATCGCCCCGCGCTCGCCCTTGAAGTCGCCCTCGGTGATGATCACTTTGTCGCCCACCTTGAAATGCGTCATGCCGAGATACTCCCACGAACCCCGCCACGGTGACGTGACCGGGGTCGTGCGGTTGTTTACGCGCGGCCACAATCGCTTGGCGGCACCGTATGCACACGCATGCACAGCGACCTAACCTCGTGACGTGAGCGAACGTGCATCTGCCGCCTCGTGCTCGTTCTGCGGGCGCGCCGGCGGCAAGGGATTTCCGGCCGGGCGGTTGGTCGCCGGCGCCGAGGGCGCGACGATCTGTCGTGATTGTCTCGAAGTCGTGACGAAGTTGATGGACGAGGGCGACGGCGCGGCCGTGCGCAAGGATCCCGATTGGGACTCGTAGCGCGTCGAGCGGAGGCAGCGGGATGGATCCTGCTCGTCGCGGCCGGCGCGCTCGCAGGGTGCTCGTCGCCCGGCGACCGAGTGGTCGTCCCCCCGGTGCCGCCGGCCTCGACCGTGCGCACGGTCCCGAACCCCGAGCGCGAGGCGTTGCAGTTCCGCGAGGTCGAAGGGATCGTTCCTTACGCGGGCCCTACGACACCGACGACGGCGACGGGGTCTCTCCCGGCCACGTGTGAGGGAGGCAAGCTCATCACACCCGAGACGCGTATCGCCACGACGGACCTCGTCGTGCTTCCCGACCGAGCCCGGACTTCCTGCTACGTGATGGGTCCGGTACTCCTGACAGGTCGCAACGTCGCGGGTGCCCGGGCGATCGTGAACGACCAGACCGCCCAATGGGAAATCAACCTCCATTTCGCGAACGACGACTTCGTCACCAAGGTCGCCGGCCCGGAGGTGGGTCGGCAGGTCGCGATCATCCTGGATGGCGTGGTCGAATCGGCACCGACCGTCAATCCCGGGATCACGGGCACCGACATCACGATCGCCGGCGCATTCAGCGCATCCGAAGCGCGAGACATCGCGAAGAAACTCTCCTGAAATTCGAATCGGCGTGAGTTGCCGGCGCACGACGAGGTATCCGAGCGCGAACGCGCCGACTTCGCGTGCCTGCACCGTGAGCATATGATGGCGCGATCAATCGATGCAGCACGGGGGGACGCGCGCTCGGATGACGGTCGAAGCGCGATTCGCAAGCACGGTGCGACGATGACTTCCATCACCGCTCGATCCGGCGACGACGCCGACGCACGACGGCGCGGGTTGCGCGGGCTGCTCCCGAAGCACTGGGTACTGTGGTCGCTGGCCGTCGTCGCGGCGGGCGCGTCCGCCGCGGGCGTCTACGCCTGGCGGCAGTACCACACGCTCACGTCGGCGAAGTACAGCGTTGTCGGCTACACGGTTCCGAGCGCACCGCACCTGGTGGCCGGAACCGGCGAGAAGGTGTACCGGATCGATGCGGCCTCGTCGGCCCTGAGCTACGCCGTCAACGAGAAGCTGTTCGGCCACACGGCGCACAGGGCTGTCGGCACGACGAACGGCATCGCCGGCGACATCGCGCTGAACGCGTCGCACCCGAGTGCCAGCCGCGTGGGTCAGGTCGTCGTCAACGTCGAGCAATTGCACTCCGACAACAATCTGCGCGACGCGAAGATCCGCGCCGACTACCTCGAATCGCACGACAACCCGCTCGCGAATCTCACGGTCGCGGGACTGACCGGCATGCCGTCGTCGATCACCGAGGGCACGTCGTACCACTTCACGATGGCGACCCAGTTGACCGTGAAGAAGACGCCGGCTGCGGCGACATGGGCCGTCGACGCGAGCGTGGCGGGCGGCAAGCTGACCGCCACCGCGACCACGAAGGTCAAGATGTCGACCTTCGGCATCGGCCCGATCAGCATCGCCGGACTGGTCAGCACTTCCGACGACGTGACGCTCACGCTGAAGCTGACGGCACTCGACCCGTCCAAGTTCCCGATCGCCACCACGATCGCCGCGCCCGCGTCGGCGCCGCGTCCGAAGGACAGCCCGTCGTTCGCGAGCGTGATCATGCCCGCGCTCGAGGCGAACTGCGCTTCGTGTCACAACCCCGGCCAGGTAGGTGCCGCGCACTGGAAGCTCGACACCGCGGCCGACGCGGCCGAGGTGTCCGACGGCATCGGTTCGGTCGTCGGCGCCGGGTACATGCCGCCGTGGCCGGCGTCATCTCACGGCGTCGCGTTGCTCAACTCCAAGCGCCTCGACCAGGCGACGATCGATGCCCTCGTGCAGTGGTCGAAGGCCGGCGGTCCGCTCGACGTGCCTGCCACCATGAAGATCACACCCAAGGGTGGGCCGAAGGTTCCCGCGCCCCGGCGCGACGTCGTGATGCGCATGCCGCAGGCGTACGCCGGTTCGTTGAGCGTGCCGAACGACTACCGGTGCTTCGTGCTCGATCCGCACTTCACCAAGCCCACGTTCGTGACGGGCTACCAGGTGACGCCGGACAAGCGCGCCGAGATCCACCACGTCCAGATCTTCCATATCGACTCGACCCAGGTAGCCGCCGCAGCGAAGATCTCGGGAACCGACGGCAAGGCCGGCTTCAGCTGTTACGGCACCGTCGACCTCCCCTCTTCGAAGCCCTTCGATCCCTCGCAGCACCGCGTGCGAGGGTTCACCGGGCAGGCCGGACTCGTTGCCGGGTGGGTGCCCGGCCAGGATCCGGTCACGTATCCCGCACACAGCGGGATCCTGATGCAGCCGGGCGACGCACTCGTCTTCCAGGTGCACTATCACTACGACACGACGCCCGTGCCCGATCGTTCGACCGTCGCGATCCAGATCGCGCCCGGCACCGACAAGTACAAGACGATCGACATCATCAACCCCATCGCGCCCGTCGAGATGCCGTGCCTGGCCAACCAGGCCTCCGCCCCGCTCTGCAAACGCGACGCGGCGCTCGCCGAGGACGTCCGTCTCTACGGAGGCATCGGCGCGGGCGCGGAGTCGGCGCTGCTCGGGTTGTGCGGCACATCGTCCGACCAGCTCGCGGCGGCGTACAAGAACGGAGTCGCCACGACCACGTGCAACTACTCCGTTCCCGAGTCGGGCACGATCGTGACCGTATTCGGGCACGAGCACACGTTGGGCAAGACGTTCAGGCTCACGTTGAATCCCACGGCCGCGCATCCGACCGTCCTGCTCGACATCCCGACGTGGAACTTCGACTGGCAGATGAACTACGGACTCGCGAAACCGATCCATGTGAACGCGGGTCAGACGATCCAGATGACGTGCTCCTGGGACCGCTCCCTCGACGCGAACCGCGCACCCAAGTACATCGTGTTCGCCGAGGGCACCGAAGACGAGATGTGTTTCTCGACCTACGCGATGATCCCCGACAGCGAGTCGTAGTCTGCCGCGGGTTGTCGCGCCCGTCAGGGGCCGGACGTGATCGCAATCGTGGCTTGGGTGCAGTACGTACCCGCCATCACGTTGGCCGGCACGGTGAGGCGCATGATCTCGGGCGCGACGTCGTAATTTCCGGCCCCGTCACCCGCGGCCGCTGTGATGATCGTGCGCGCCGTCGTGAAGTCGCTGAAACCTTCCGAGGTGACGCCCGTCATGGCGGTTCCCCCGTCGGCCGGGGTCACGATCGGCGCGTTCATCGAGACATTCGAACCCGCGATCGACGCGGTGGCGGCGGTCGCGCAACCCGCGCCGGTCCCGTCGCGGAAGTCGGGAACGAGGAGCGTGACGTGCCAGCCGGCGAGCGCGCCCGAGTCGTCGGTGATCACGAACGGCGCGATCGTCGCGGAGGTCAGCTGGGTCGTTCCGTTGAGGGTGACGGGGCTGAAGTTGCCGACGACGGGGACGCCGCTACCGACGTCGAACTGGGGTGGTGCGGCGGGCGCGGCTGTGGCTACGGCCAATGTCACTGCGACGACACCGACCACGACGATGACGATCCGGTGCCACCCGGCACCGAGGCGCGTGGACCTGAGGCGCGTGGACCTGAGGCGCGTGGAGGTACGTCGAGTTGAGTGGTGATGTGAGGCGTTGCGCATACCCGACTTGCCGTCGTCGCCGTGGACCGGAGCCTCGCTTCACATCGGCCCGCGGCCGCGCCGGATGAGCGCATTTCCGGTGCTTGTCGCCCATATGTCCGAGGCCGCCACGGCCCGTGGCCGCACTCCACCGGTAGCGTCTCGCACGTGGGCGTCGCGTTCGTTCTGTCCGGTGGTGCGAGCCTCGGCGCGGTCGAGGTCGGGATGCTCCGGGCGCTGCGCGAGCGCGGGATCCACCCCGATGTCGTCGTCGGGACGTCGGTGGGCGCGCTCAACGGGGCCTGGTTGGCCGGCCATCCCGACGCGCCGATCGATGATCTCGCCGGTGTGTGGAAGGGTTTGCACCGCGCCGACGTCTTTCCCGCCGACGCGCGGCGCGGGCTGCTCGCGTTCGCGGGCCGGCGCCGCAGCCTGTTCGACGATCATCCGTTGCGCGAGTTGATCGCGACCCACGTCACCTTCGACCGGCTCGAGCACACGCCCATCCCGTTCCACGTCGTGGCCGTCGAGGTGCTCACGGGGCGAGACGTGCTGTTGTCGTCGGGGCCTGCCGTCGATTCGGTACTCGCGAGCGCGGCCCTCCCCGCGCTGTTCGACCCCGTCGAGATCGCGTGCGTCCCGTACATGGATGGCGGTGTGGGCAACAACACGCCGATCTCGCACACGTTCGCGCTGCCCGACGTCGACCACATCTGGGTGCTCTGCGCGGGCTACGCGTGCGCGCTCACCGAACCTCCCGCCAGCGCCCTCGCGATGGCCCTGCACGCGCTCGATTTGCTGCTGCACAAACAACTCGTGGTCGACGTCGAGCGGTTCGAGGCGCAGGTGGAGCTCCACGTGTTGCCCCCGCTGTGCCCGCTCACGATCTCGCCGATCGACTTCTCGCACTCCGACGAGTTGATCGACCGCGCGTACAAGGCCTCGATGCGCTGGATGGACGAGAACCACCCGCCCGTCGGCCAGGCAGAGTTCATGCGGCCGCACGTGCACTGACCTGTCCCCGGCCGCAGCGCGGCGCTCACGACGTGACGGCCTGCTGCTCGAACCGGACGCGCGCGTCCGACGGGGTCGTCGGGCGCCAGCGCCCGGTCTTCGCAAGCCATTCCTGACCTCGGAACGACACCGTCGTGACCCGGAATTGCTGCGCGTGACCGACGAGCCAGCTCGCGATCATCCAACCCCGTGGTTCCGAGAAGGAGCCGTCGAGGGTCGCCACACCCAACTCGTTGTTCATGCTCGATGTGACGATCGGTGCCGGAACGCGCACCCGGTCCAGCGCGAAGTGGCACGTGAGCCCGGCCGCAATTTCACCCGTGACCGCCACCGCGAGCGTCCGCGCCTCCGACTCCCACTTCGCATACGCGGTCGGCGCGCCACTGAGCTGGACCTTCTGCGCGGCGTCGGTGATCGGCAGCGTCTCCCACGACGGCACGCGTTGCAGCGCCGCGAAGAACGCGGCGGCTGCATAGCTGGGCGTGAGGATCTCGGTGGACGTGCCCCAACCCTGCGACGGCCGCTGTTGGAACAAGCCGAGCGAGTCCCGGTCGCCGTAGGGCAGGTTGCGCAGCTTCGACTCCTGCAATGCGGCCGCGAGCGCGATGGTGACCGCGTGATCGGGGAGTCCGAGTCGCTTGCCGACGGCGGCGATGGTCGTGGAGTTGGCGGCCTGGTCGACGTCGAGGGTGTAACTGGATCCACCCGCGCTCGCTTCGCACGAGGGACTGATCGCGCCGTGCCGGCGCAGAGCCACTGTGACGGCCACTCCGGCTGACACCAGCGCCACGGCGACGATACCGATGCCGATGCGGCGCACCACGGTCGCGACGGCCATCAGTCGACGCTACCGCGACCGACGAGCGACGAGGGCGCGCCGATCAGTCGGCAGGAGGGTCGTCGGAACGGGTCGACCATGCGCTCGGCACCGCGATCCGCAACACGTCGGTGCTCTGGGTGATCGTTCCACGCCGCCGGTATTCCTCGATCGCGACGGCCAGATCGGTACGGATCCACGACCGAACCGGACGCCAGGCGATCGCGATCGCGGTGACTGTGAGGACCGCGACGGCCAACATCAAGATGACGTCGGGCATCGACGACCCCGACGGCTGCACCATGAGCGAAAGCACGAGCGACGCGAAGATCGCAAAGCCTCGTTCGATCCGGCGTCCGACCGCGGCCAACACCACCAGGCCCCACAGCGCGTACCACGGCAGCACGACGGGCCCGAGCGCGACGACGAGCGCGAGCGCGAGCCCGCACGCGCGCACAGTGCCGATCTTGGGCGCCCGCCAGAGGAGATAGACGACACCGATCACCGTCGCGCCCGCAGCGGCGGTGCGAATCAGGTTGAGCACGAGCGACTCGTGACCGACGACGCTCGAGACCCAGTGCGCGAGGAAGGTGGTCGGCGTGAGCAGCAAGCGGTTCGTTCCCGGGATCCCGAGCGCGCCGATCCAACCCCAACCGAGGTTGCACGCCCACGTGACCCCGATGAAAGCAATGCCACCCGCCCCCGCGAGCTGCGCGAAGAGCGGCAGCCGTCGTTCCGGCGGAGCCTGACGAACTGCGTCGAAAAGAATGAACGCGGCCGGGATGACCGCGGGCGCCTTGATCGTTGCCGCGACCATGCAGATGAGGACTCCGAGCAGCGGCCGGCGCCCGACGATGCCCACCGCGAGACCGGCGACGATCAGCCCGATCATGAGCGCGTCGTTGTGACCGCCGCTGATGAAGTGGAACAAGATGAGCGGGTTGCACACACCGAGCCAGATCGCCCGGGCCGGATCCTTGCCCGCGGCACGCGCGAGGTGGGGGAGCGAAGCCGCGATGAGCACGACGCCCGCGACCTCGAACAGGCGCAGGATCATGATCGAGGTGACGACGCTCCCACCCGAGAGCCGGACCGCGGCACCGGCGAGGCGAAGGAACAGCGGCCCGTACGGTGACGGTGTGGTGAGCCAGGTGTGACTCACCGGCGTGAGGAAGTTCGAAGCGCCGAGAGCGGCCGGTCCGTGCGCGTACGGATTGATGTGCCGGGTGACCATCATTCCGTCGGCGGCGTAGCTGTAGAGGTCGCGACTGAAGATCGGCGGCCCGATGATCAGCGGCGCCGCCCACGCGCACGTGATGCGGTAGAGCGGTCGGAGCTCCGCGCCGCGCTTCAACAGGAGCCCGAGGACGATCCAGGAGCCGAGGACGAGCGCGAGGCCGAGCGTCATCGTGGTCGCGCCGAGCACCGTCGCCGCGGTGCCCTTGGGCACGAGCGTGAGGATCGCGCGTTCGACCGACGACCCCGTCGGGCCGGTCGGCCCGACTGCGACTCCCGAGACGGTGATCAGCACCATTCCGATCGCGCCCGCCGCGCCCAGCGCGACCGTGGTACCTCTCGGCCACCCGCTGGGAGCGCGTTCGAACGTGATCGGGTCGTCGAGAACGGCATCCACCAGGGCCATTATGGTCCACGACGGCCGAGAATGTCCGGTCTGGGGCGGCCTGATTCCCTCACGACGAGGTCGACGTCCTCGGCCGTCAGCGCGGTCATGACGCCCGGCTCCCACCCGTTCGACGCGGGGGAGCTCGGCTGCGCGCGCGGCCCGCGAGTGCGACTACTTTGCCGCGGCATGGTCGGCCCGCTGCTGTTCGTCACCCAGGTCGCGCCGTACCACGACGGTCCGGCCGGTGTCCACGGGGTGCTCGATCAGGCCGCAGTCGGGGTGCAAGAGGTCGCCGAGATGCACGGGCTGCGCGGGCGGCGCGTCGACGACGTGCGCGATCTCTCGGTCGAGGACCTCGCCGAGGCGCGCGCACTCGCCCTGTTCACGATCGGCGAGACGCCGTGGAGCGAGGCGCAGCGAGCGCTGATCCTGGAGCGGGTGCGCGCCGGGCAGCTCTCGATCTGTGCGATCCATTCCGCCACGGACTCCTGCTACGCGTGGGACGAGTACGGCGAGCTCGTCGGCGCCCGGTTCAACGGCCATCCGTGGACGCAAACGTTCATTGCCGACGTCGTCGACCAGGCGCATCCCGCGTCGCGCGCACCTCGGACCCCAGTGGCGCTGGCACGACGAGGTGTACCAGTTCCGCGATCTGCGACCCGACGCGCAGGTGCTGTTGCGGGTGCACGACGGCGACCTCGACCTGAGCGCGAGCGGAGCCGTTGCACCCGAATTCGGGTTTCCGCTCGCGTGGTGTTTCACCGAAGGCGCGGGGCGGGTGTTCTCCACGAGCCTCGGCCACTTTCCCGCGGCCTGGGAGTCGCCGCCCTACCTGCGCCATCTCGCCGGTGGCCTCGGCTGGGCGCTCGGCGTGCCCGCGTGAGTCGGACCCGGAACTTCTCCAACTGGGCGTACTGGCGCCTGCACCTGGAGCGCGCCGCCGCCGAGCACGCGCCGCCGACCGACGACGACCATTGGCGGGCGCGGACGCGCGCCGAGCTCGACTCCCGCCTCGGGCCGTCGCCCGACGCGGTCCCGCTCGATCTGGAGACGACCGAGGAGGTCGACTGTGGTGACTACACGCGGTCGCGGGTCGTGTTCGACACCGAGAAGACGATGTCGGTGCCCGCGTATCTCCTCGTGCCTCACACGCGGCTCGGCGCCGGCCCCGGGCCCGCGGTCCTGGCGATCCATGGTCACGGCGCGGGGAAGTCGCTGGTGTGCGGGCTCGACGAGGGCGGCCCCGGCGACGACTACGCGCACGTTCTGGCGTCGCTGGGCTACGTCGTGCTGGCGCCCGACCTGCGCGGCTTCGGCGAGCGGGGTGACTGGATGCCCGAAGGCAAGTACCACTGCGACTGGGACCTCGTCTGCGCCACCATGGCCGGGGTCGTCCCGTTGGAGCGCAACCTCTGGGATCTCGGCCACGCGCTCGACGTGCTGGGCGCGCACCCGCTCGTCGACCCGGAGCGTGTCGCCGCGGCCGGGCTCTCCTACGGCGGTACGTGCACGCTCTTCCTCGCCGCGCTCGACGAACGGGTCAAGGTGGCGATCGTGTCCGGGTATCTGTCGTCGTGGCGGGCTGCGCACACGGTGCCGTGGAACATGTGCGGCTCCCAGGTCATGCCCGGGCAACTCGGGGCGATAGAGCATCTCGACATCGCCGCGCTCGTGGCACCCCGGCCGATGTTGGTGGAGTCGGGGGCCGATGACGCGATCTTCCCGGCCGCGACCGCGCGCGAAACCGTCGAACAGCTCCGCCCGCTGTACCGCGCGGCTCGGCGCCTCGCC
Organism: uncultured Actinomycetes bacterium; assembly: GCA_963761055.1. Lineage (GTDB taxonomy): Bacteria > Actinomycetota > Acidimicrobiia > IMCC26256 > PALSA-610 > PALSA-610. The sequence goes on from CAVXFO010000004.1 coordinate 594,073, forward strand.
CGACGCGCTGGTGCATGACGTGGGCGAAGGGGACCATCGCTGGTACGGCACCGCCGCGCCGGCCTTCTTGGAGAGGTGGCTGTGAGCATCATCGACGAGCGCCTGCGCGCACTGGGGTTGACGCTGCCCGGCCCGTACCCGCCGCACGATCCGCTCGACGCGATCGTCGTGCACGGCGATCGGGCCCGCACGTCGGGCCAGCTGCCGCGCGACCACGACGGCAAGCTCGTTCACCCCGGCGTGTTGGGCGCGGGCGTTTCGGTCGAAGACGGTGCGGAGGCCGCACGGTGGTGTGCACTCAACGCGCTCTCGGTGCTGCGCGCGGGCCTCGGCTCACTTGACCGGATCGGCCGGGTGCTCATGGTGCTCGGGTTCGTCGCGTCGGCGCCCGGCTTCGAGCAGCAGCCGGCGGTGGTCGACGGTGCCAGCACGCTCTTGTTCGACGTGTTCGGCGACAGCGGCCGCCACACCCGCTCCGCGATCGGCGTGGCCGCCCTTCCGCGCGGCGGCGCCGTCGAGATCGAGGTCGAGGTCACTCTCGCGTAACTCCGGCGACTCGCTCGGGGCTCTCGCCTCGGGCCGCGGATCGCTCGTAGGCTCCGCGCATGGGCGCGAACATCACAGTCGTCGGCGGCGGGAGCTATCACTGGGCGCCCCGGTTGCTCGCCGATTTCGCCAACACCCCGTCGCTGAACGACGCGCACGTGGTGCTGCACGATCTGGATGCGCAACGCATGCTGCTCATGCAGGACCTCGGCGAGCAGATCGCCAGTCGGCGGGGCATCGACCTCGTGGTCGACTCGGAAGGCGACCGGCGCAAAGCCCTCGAGGGTGCCGACTTCGTCATCACCGCGTTCTCGGTGGGCGGATTCGACTCGATGCAGCACGACATCGAGATCCCGCAGCGCTACGGCATCCGCCAGCCGATCGGCGACAGCGTCGGTCCCGGAGGAATCCTGCGGGCGTTGCGCAGCGTTCCGGTGCTCCTCGACATCGCCCGCGACATCGAGGCGGTCGCGCCCGACGCGTGGCTCGTCAACGTCACCAACCCGCTCACCGCGCTGTGCCGGTCGGTGGCACGCGAGACCAACGTGAAGACGGTCGGGCTGTGCAACGAGTGGGTCGGCTGCTCGTGGATCCTCAGCCTGTTGTTCGACTGCGGGATGAACGAGGTCGACCCGATCCTCGGCGGCGTCAATCACTACCCACTCGCGACCGCGCTGAGGGTCAAGGGCGACGACGACGCGTTCGTGCGCCTGCACGCGCTGCTCAACGATCCCGAACACGCCGCGACCGAACCGATCTGGATGGATCCACCCGACCAGGCCGGCTGGGTCAAGGTCTCGCCCGCCGGCTACTGGACGAAGCTCGACGTGATCGAGAACAACCGGGTCCGCTTCGAGTTGTTCCGCCGGTTCGGGGTGCTCGTCGGTTCGGGTGACCACCATTCGGTCGAGTTCATGCCCGGCTTCGTGCTGCCCGGTAACGATTACGGGCGCGAGTGGCGTGTGCACCACTACGGCATGCCGGGCCACCGTCGCGACGCGGCGCAGGACGTCGAGTACTACGAGGAGATGCGCGACTCCACCGAGGTCACGCGCATGCCGTCGGGGGAGCTCGTCGCGCAGCTGCTCGACGGCATGGTGAGCGGCAAGGCCCAGAGCCTCCCGGTGAACCTGCCCAACGACGGGAACGTCACCAACCTCGACGACGACGCCATCGTCGAGATCATGGGCGTCGCCGACGACACCGGGATCCGGGGTCGCGACAAGACGACGGTGCCCGGGATCATGGGTGAGTTCCTACGCCGCGTCAACGTCGTGCAGGAGTGGACGGTCGACGCCGCCGTGGCCGGCGATCGTGAGCTCGTGTTGGAGGCGATGCTCGCCGACCCGATCGCCGCGCAGCTTCCGTACGAACAGATCATCTCCATGACCGACGAGATGATGACGGCGACGGCCCGCTGGCTCCCTGAGTTCGACACGTAGGCCCGACGCGTAGGATCCGGCAATGGCACCGCGGATCGTCGTCATCGGCGGCGGCAGCTACCAGTGGGTACCGAAGCTGCTCGTCGACCTCGTCAACACGCCGTCGCTCGCCGACGCCGAGATCGTCCTCCAAGACATCGACCCGGACCCGCTCCCGCCCATGGCCGACTTCGTGCAGCACGTGGTCGGCCTGAAGGGCGTTGGCATGACGGTCGAGACCGCCACCGACCAGCGGGCCGCGCTCGCAGGCGCCGACTATGTCGTGGTCACGATCTCCACCGGAGGATTCACGAGCATGCGCCACGACCTCGAGATCCCGGCGCGACACGGGATCAAGCAGTCGGTCGGCGACTCAGTCGGGCCGGGGGGGATCATGCGCGCATTACGCAACATACCGGTGCTCGTCGGCATCGCGCGCGACATGGAGGAGCTCTGTCCCGACGCGTGGATGCTCAACATCACGAACCCGATGACGACTCTCTGCCGGGCGATGACGCACGAGACGCGCATCAAGACGGTCGGGATGTGTCACGAGATCGCGGGCGCGCAGTTCGCGCTCTCGCTGCTGCTCGACGCCGACTTCCGCGATCTCGAGTTCGAGATCGTCGGCGTCAACCACCTCCCGATCTTCACGTCGTTGCAAGTGAAGGGCGAAGACGGATTCGACAAGCTGCGGTCGCTGATGGCCGATCCCGACGGTCTCGGCGACGAGCCGGTCGAGCTTCCGCGGTCGTTCGGCGAGGAGGCGGCCAAGATCGCCGGTGGCTTCCGCAAGCGCGACATCCTCGAGCACCACAAGGTCAAGCTCGCGCTGTTCGAACGGTTCGGTGTGCTCCCGGGTGCGGGTGACCGTCATCTCGTCGAGTTCTTCCCGGGCTTCCTCACCGAGGAATCGGGCTGGGGCGAGCGTTGGGGTGTCGTGCTCACGACGATCGCGGATCGCGAAGGCGACGCCGGTCGCTACAAAGCGGAGCTCGCGAAGATGCGGGCCTCGAACGAGGTGTCGACCGCGCCGTCGGGCGAGATGGTCGCGCCGATGATCGACGCGTTCCTCCGCGACCGGGCACACGCATTCCCACTCAACCTCCCCAATACCGGCCAGGCTCCCGACCTGCCGCCCGACGTTGTCGTCGAGGCGATGTGCATCGCCGACGGCAAGGGTCTGCGGCCGCGCGACCAGGCCCGGTTGCCTTACGTGCTCGCGGAATCCGTCCGCCGGGTGTCGGCGGCCCAAGAGGCAACCGTCGCGGCCGCGCTGTCGGGCGATCGCGATCAGGTCGTCGAGGCGATGTTCCTGGATCCGCTCGCAGGCCGGATCGACTTCGATCACGTCGAGCAGATGACCGACGAGATGATCGCCGCCACTGCGCAGTGGCTGCCGCAATTCGCATGAGTCGGGTTCTCGAATTCGAGGCACTGACGGTGCACGTCGACGACGTCGACGAGCTGGCGCGGGACGCGGCGGTCGAGGCCGCGGGCGCCATCCGGGCCGCGATCGCGGCGCAGGACGAGGCGAACGTCATGCTCGCCACGGGGAACTCGCAACTCGCGTTCCTGGTCGAGCTGATCAAGATGCCCGACATCGCATGGGAGCGCGTCCGCGTCTTTCACATGGACGAGTACGTCGGCCTCGCCCCGACACATTCGGCGAGCTTCCAGCGCTACATGCGCGAGCGGGTCGCGGCGCACCTGCCGGTGATGGAGTTCCACTATCTGAACGGCGGCGCGCCCGATGCCGAAGCGGAGGCGGATCGTTACGCGGCGTTGCTCCGCGCCTACCCGCTCGACCTGTGCTGCGCCGGGATCGGTGAGAACGGTCACCTCGCGTTCAACGATCCGCCCGTGGCCGACTTCGACGATCCTCGCGATGTGAAGATCGTGGCGCTCGACGAAGCTTCCCGGCGCCAACAGGTAGGCGAAGGGCACTTCGCGACGATCGACGACGTGCCGACCCACGCCATCACGGTGACGATTCCCGCGCTCCTGGTCGCCGGCCGTGTGCTCGTGATCGTGCCCGAAGCGCGCAAGGCCCGGGCCGTGCACGACGCGCTGTACGGGCCGATCTCCACGGCCTGCCCGGCGTCGATCCTCCGCCGCCGCGAGAACGCCACGCTCTTCCTCGACCTCGAGTCCTCCGCGCTCCTCGAGTCGTGACCGGGGTCGAGTCGTGACCGCGACCTCCGACGGCACTATCGACGGCGGTGACGCACGCTACGCGCAGGTGTTGTCGTTCCCGAGCTCGGCGGAGCTGCGCCGCCGCCTGCTACCGCTCGTTGCCGGCCTGTTCGTGCTCGGCCTCGCGATCTCCGTCTCGGTGCGCGCCCGCCTCGGCGTGTCTCCGTGGGACGTCCTGCATCAGGGGCTCGCGCACGTCACGCACGTGTCGTTCGGTCTCGTCGTGGTACTGGTCGGCCTCGTCGTGCTCCTGGCCTGGATCCCGCTGCACCAACGCCTCGGCTTCGGCACGGTGCTGAACACGCTGTCGGTCGGGTTGATCGCCAACCTGGGCATCTACCTCATCCCCGTGCAGCATCGCCTGACCGTGCGCATCCCGATGCTGCTCGCCGCGATCGTGATGTTCGGCGTCGGCGGTGGTCTCTACATCGGTTCCGGCCTCGGTCCGGGGCCGCGCGACGGGTTGATGACCGCCATCGCGAGTCGAGGGCATCCGGTCTGGGCGGTGCGAACATTCCTCGAATGCAGCGCGCTCGTTGTGGGCTTCCTGCTGGGCGGGCACGTCGGCGTCGGAACCGTGCTGCTCGCGTTCACCATTGGGCCCGTCACCCATGTCGGGTTGCGCCGTTTCCACCTTCCAGTGCGCGACGACACGCCCGAGGTACTCGGCGAATGAAGGTCGCAGTGATCGGTGGTGGCTTCGGGCGGCACGTCGTCGCGCCCGTGTTCGCGGAAACCGACGGCTGTGAGGTCGCCGGCATCGTGTCGGCGCGCGACGACGACGGCGTTCGCCAGTTGGTCACGCGCCCCGACGTCGATCTGGTCAGCGTGCATTCGCCGCCCTTCTTGCACGCGCCCCACGTGCGCCTCGCGCTCGCGGCCGGCAAGTCGGTGTTGTGCGACAAACCGTTCGCGCTCGACGGTGACGAGGCCGCCGATCTCGAAGCCGAAGCCGGTGCCGCGGGTGTCGTCGCGCTGTGCAACTTCGAGTTCCGCTACGACCCCGCCCGTTCGTTGCTCCGCGAGATGCTGCGCGACGGATCGATCGGGACTCTCGAGCATGTGCAGATGACCCGGCTCTCGGCCGGGACGCGGATTCCGTTGCGACCGTGGGGCTGGCTCTTCGACCGTGCGCTCGGCGGCGGCTGGGTCGGCGCGTGGGGGTCGCACGCGGTCGACACATTGCGGTTCGTCTGCGACTCGGAAGTGACCGACGTGCAGGCGCTCCTGCGGATCGACGTGGGCGAGCGTCCCGACGAGGCAGGCAGGATGCATCGCTGCACCGCCGAAGACGGCTTCAGCGCGACGCTGACGCTGTCGAGCGGCGCGTCGGTGGCGATCGACAGCGGGTTCGCGGCGGTGGCGAACGTGGCCCCCCGGTTCGTGCTGTTCGGGTCGTCCGCGGTCGTCGAGGTGGTGGGGGAGAGCCGGATCTCGATCCGGCGGGCCGACGGGACGCGGGAGACGATCGAGCTCGGCGCCGAGACCGACGTCGACGGTCATCTCGCGCCGATGCGAACCTTCGCCAAGGTCGTCTGCGACGCGGTCACGACGGGTGAGATCCCCGAGTCCGCGCCGACGTTCGCCGATGGTCGGGCGTGCGACGCCGTCCTCGACCTCCTGCGCGCCGCGCCGTTTCTCCCTGCGGTCCGGTAGCGTCGGGCCATGCCCAGTGATTTCGTGCTGAAGACCATGAACGGGGTGCATCGGGCGGCGCTGAAGGTCACGGGCGGAAACTTCGGCTGGCGCCTCGCGAGGATGCCGGTGCTCGAGTTGACGACGACGGGTCGCAAGTCGGGCCGGCCGCGGTCGGTTCTGCTCACCTCGCCCTACCAAGACGGTTCGACCATCGTTGTCGTCGCGTCGCGCGGTGGCGACGACGCCCATCCCGCATGGTTTCTCAATCTCCGGGACCAGCCCGACGTCGAGGTCGCGTACGAGGGCGCCGCGAAGAAGCCGATGCGCGCGCGGATCGCGTCGTCCGAGGAACGGGCGCGGATGTGGCCGCTCATCACCGCCGACTTCAAGAACTACGCGCAATACCAGACGAAGACGACGCGGGAGATCCCGCTCGTCCTGCTCGAACCCGTCGTCGTAGGCGCCTACGGGCGGCGGCCGAGGAAAGCCAACAGGCGTGCCTGCGCATCGGCGCCGGGCGGCGGGTCGACCGGCGCCCCGAACGCGCGCGGGCCCCGCATCGCGTCGCCGAACGCGTCGGCCTGAGCTTGCGTCCGTTCGACGTCGTCCGGCGCGATGCGCTCGTCGAGACCGGTCGCGTGCGGCGAGATCCCATCCGTGCACGACGAGGTCGAACACCAAGAAGCGGTCGACGGCGCCTTCGAAGGTCTGCTTGCCCATTCCGCCCTCGAACTCCGCGGCCGCCAGGACGGGGTCCTCGAGGCCGCCGTGCACGACTGCACGCGTGCGCGTTCCACGCTCCGAGCAGGTCGTTCTCGACCGACGGGACATCGTCGACCGACCGGCCGACGAAACCGAGGAACAGGCCTTGCGTGCTGACGACGTGCTCGACCAGTTCGCGGGCAGTCCAGTTCTCGCAGGGAGTCGGCGCCGACCAGCGGTCGTCGGGCACCGCGGCGACCTTCGCCGCGAACGCGTCGGCGAGGCGCTCGTAACGGTCGGATATCTCGGTCATCGGTCCCTCCGGGGCTAGCTGTGGTGCTCGTGGGGCTGTACCCCGGCAAGTGCGAGATCGAACACCCGCCGCCACCCGTCGGCGGAAATGGCGAGGGAGCTGAGCTGCCGTTCGGCGTCGACGCGCGCCGCGGTCCGCTCCGTCCTCGTCGAGGGTCTCGAGCACACTGGCTCGGGCCAACGCGGCGATCGCGTGCTCGAGCCGGGCGTCGGTCGCGGTCGCGATCGCGTGGGCGGCGTCGACGCTGCCGCGCCCGTCGCCGCTCCCGGTCTGCACGTGCACGAGCGCTTCGGCCCACAGCGCGATCATCCGGTCGGAGTACGTCCCGCCGCTGCGGTCGTTCATGGCTTCGAGGACGTCGCGGGCGTCGTCGCACCGGTGCGCGATTGCGTAGGCGAGCGCGAGCCGGCAGCCGACCGCCAGCGCCGGGCCGTCGTCGGTCGCGGCTGCGTACGGACCTTCGAGTAGCGTCGATCGCGCCGGTGACGTCGCCGAGTTGGAGCCGCGCGAGCCCGACGGCCGCGAGCGCGTCGGTGGCGCCGAGATCGTTCGCGTCGGCGACTCGATCGCTTCGAGGGTCGTGGCGGCGCCGGCCGCGTCGCCGCGTTGCAGCTGAACCGACGCCTCGACGATGACCGGGATCGTGTGCATCCCTTCGTCGGGAAGGGCCCGGGCAACCTCGTAGTACCGGGCGAGCGACGCCGCGTAGACGTCGTCCTGGCCGAGCTCGGCCCGGGCCCGGATCACCGACGCGGTCGCCATCACCTCGCCCCAGCGGTCGCCGATCTCCTGGAACAGCTCGATCGGCTTCGCCGCCGCGTTCGGCGCACTCGCGCGTCCGCCCGCTCCACAGCGCGACGTTGGCGAGCAGCACATTCATCATGCCGACGGCCCAACGGTTGCCGGTCTCCCGGCCCTCGATCGAGATGTGCTCGGCGATCGCGGCGGCTTCTTCGAGCCGACCCTGGTTGTAGCGAACGAACGCGAGGAGCCCGTACGCCCAGCTGAGCCCGCCCCAGTCGCCGAGCTCGCCGAAGAGATCGGCCGACTCCTCGAGCCGGCTCTCGGCGCGGCGCGATGTGGCCGTGCGAGAACGAGATCCAGGCCAGGTTCTGGAGCGCCCACGCCGCGCCGCGCTGGTTGCCCGACGATCGGAACGACCCGAGCGCCTCGGACACGAACCGTTCCGCTTCGGCCGAGCTCGCCGCGGAAGAGGTGGGACATCCCGAGTCCGCGCAGCACGTTGGCTGCCCCCGACTCGTCGTCGATCTCGCGCCAGAGCTGCAGAGCCTGCCCGAATGTCGCTTCGGCGGCCTCGTACGCGCCGATGGCGGCTTCGCCTTCGCCGAGCAGCGTAGCGCCTCGGCCTCGTGGATGCGGTCGCCGGCCTCGCGCGCCTCGGCACAGCGCGTCGAGGGGGTCGTCGCGGGCGGCGTCGAGATCGCGCCGGTGCACGCGGGCTGGCCGCGGCCGAGGAGCGCGGTGCGCCGCTCGGCCGGTGTTCTCACGCCCGAGCAGGCTCAGCGCGCGGTCATGATGGCGTTCGGCCGGAGGACCACGACTCGACAGCTCGTCGCGGTCGGCGGCGCGCAGTCAGCGCGGCGATTGCCTGGCGTTGACGTCGCGGGACACGCCGTCGACCGCGCCCGAGCTCGCCCACGAGCTCGGCGGCGGTCGCGAGATGATGCGCGGCCTGGTCGGTCCCTGTTCGCCGCGTCGCCTCGAGCATCGGCGCAACCAGGGCGTGCCGGCGGGCGCGTTCGGCCTTGGTGAGCGTGCCGTAGGCGATCTCGTGGATCAGCTCCGACTTGAAGTGGAAATCGTCGTCGTCGAGGTCGAGGAAGTCGCGTTCGGCGAGATCGTCGAGCAGCTGCGTGCGTCGGGGCGGTCGGCGAGCGAGACGACCGCGGCGATGGGCCACCGCGCGCCGATGATCGCGCAGTCCTCGAGCACCGAACGTTGCGCCGGATCGAATGCGTCGAGCCGGGCCGCGACGAGTCCGTGAAGGTCGCCGGTAGCTCGTGGAGCCGATCGCTGTCGCGGGACTCCTGCATGAATGCGACGAGCTCCTCGACGAAGAACGGGTTACCGCCGCTGCGTTCGAGCAGGAAGTCGACGGTGGGCGTCGTCGGCGTCGCCGCAGAACAATGCGCCGCACGAGCTCGGCGGTGGAGTCCTGGTCGAGCGGATCGAGATGGAGCGCGAGCCGTTGTGTTTGCCCGGCGCGGGCGCCCAGCGCTCGTCGAGCCCGGGGCGGGCGGTCGCGACGAGCACGAACGGCCGGTCGTGCAGCCGTGCGAGCATGCGATTGCAGAGCTCGAGCGCTTCGTCGCTCGCCCAGTGCAGATCGGAGAGGATCGAGCACGAGCGGCGCCCGTGCCGCGAGTGCCTCGAGGAACACGATCGTCGAGCGCAGCGCCTCGTCGCGGGCGCGCGGTGGGGTCGACCCCGGGGCGGGTGACGCCGTCCATCAGGTGGAGGAGGCCCTCGACCATGCGTTCGGTCTCGGCGCGTCGGCGCGGCAGCTCGAGCGCGCCGCTGACTCGCCGAACGACCGCCAGCGCGAGTCGGCTCGGCATCGGTGCCGGATTCGGCGTCCGCGGCGCACGCCCGGCGCAGCGCCTCGGCAACGGCCACGAACACGTTGGCGTCGCCGTAGGGGACGCACTGCCCGTTCAGCACTTCGGCGTCGAAGTCGCGCGCCGCGACTCAGACCGAGCTCGCTCGCGAGCCGGCTCTTGCCGACTCCGGCCTCTCCTGAGAGCAGCAGCAGATGGGCGCGCCCGCGCCGGGCGGCCATCGCGATCACGTGCTCGAGAGCGGCGAGCTCGGCGTCGCGGCCGAGCAACGGCGCCTGCTCTCGGGTCCGGCGCCGGCCGGGTGGTTCGGGTGCGTCGATCGCTCGGTACGCCTCGACGGGTTCCTCCCGACCCCGGAGCCCCTGCGGACCGAGGGATTCGTACCGGATCGACGAACGGGTCGCCGCGAACGTCGCCGGGCCGACGACCACCTGGCCCGGGTCCGCCAGCTTCTCGAGGCGCTGGGTCGTGTTCACGACGTCACCCATGACCGTGGGGTCGCCACCGGCCCGCATCGCGCCGACGAGCACCTCGCCGGTGTTGACGCCGACGCGCATCTGGACGCGGATCCCGAGGTCGGGAGCCAGCGCGGCGAGGGTCTCGTGCATCCGCAGGGCCGCCCGCACTGCCCGCTCGGCGTCGTCCTCGTGCGCGACGGGCGCGCCGAACAGGGCGACGATCTCGTCGCCGACGATCTTGTCGAGATGTCCGCCGAAGTCGACGATGTCGTTCACCAACGCCTCGAAGCACGCGTCGACCAGGCGCTTGACTTGCTCGGGGTCGCTGCCGGCCGACAGTGCCGTGAACCCGACGAGATCGGCCATCAGCACCGTGGCGACTCGGCGTTCGTCGGCGGTGGCGACGAGTCGCTGGCCGCACTCGGGGCAGAAGCGGGCGCCTTCGGGCGCGGGCGCGCCGCACGCCGGGCAGGTCATCTGCTCACGATATCCGTAGCGCAGTTGATGACGGCGCCCGGATTCGGCTGTTTCGCGTTCAGGTCGACCGCTGCGGTGCCGACAATCGAATTGAGCTTCGGGCGAATTGAGCTTCGGGCGAATTGAGCTGCGGGGAGCAAGCGACATGGATGGTTGGCAGGCGGGCGGTACGGACGGTGAGAGCGCGCGAGCGCGTTCCGGCTCGGGCGTTGGTGACGATGCTGCCGGGAGCGGAGAACAGGCCCGGCGCGGATCTCGCGGGTCCGGCCCCGGAGCCGGCCGACACGATCCTGCTCGACCTGCTCCCGCACCCTGCGTTCGCGATCGCGGTCGACGGCGACGACGTGTTCCGCTTCATCTACACGAACGACGCCTATCGCGCTCTGCGCGGCGACGACATGCGAGTCGGGGAGATGCGAGGCGACGACATGCACGTTGGGCCCGGGCCCCTTGCCGGCGACCTGCGGAGCATCGTCCCTGCCAACGCGCTGGTCGCCCACGTCGCGCGCGTTCGCCCGGGCCGCGCGTGAGTGCCGGACCATCTCCTTCGAGACGGAATGGGGCGCGACCGTCCCGACCCGCAAGGTCGCCGTCGACGTGACCCCGCTCGTCGGTGCCGACGGAGTGTGCGAGCAACTCGTCGGTGCCGCCTACGACGTCAGTGAGCACCGGCGTATCGAGGCCGAGCTCGCGCACCGCACCCGGCACGATCCGCTGACCGAGCTCCCCAATCGTGTGATGCTCGTCGAGTGGCTGCAGCACGGCCTTGTCTCGTGCACCGACGACGCCCGCGTCGGACTCGTCCTCCTCGACATCGACCACTTCAAGGTCGTGAACGACAGCCTCGGCCACGAAGCCGGTGACGAGCTGCTGGCGACCGCGGCGAGCCGCCTGTCGCGTGTGCTCCGGGCGGGCGATCGGCTCGCTCGTCTCGGCGGCGACGAGCTCGCGGTCGTATGCCACAAGGTCACGCACGTCGACGACGTGCTCACGCTCGCCCGCCGGCTGCGGGCCGTGTTCGACCAGCCGTTCGCGTTGGGCGACGACGAGGTCGCGCTCGGCGCGAGCGTCGGCGTCATCGTTTCCGAGGCCACGAACGACACGCCGACCCGGCTCTTCCGCGACGCCGACGTCGCCGTCTTCGCCGCGAAGGAGCTCGGACGCGGGCGCGTCGAGTTGTTCGACGAGACGATGCGGACGCGCGCGGTGCGGCGCTTGGAGATCGAGAGCGGTCTGCGGCGGGCGCTCGTCCGCGGCGAGTTCCGCGTGCACTACCAACCGGTCGTCGCGTTCGCCCGCTCGGAGATGATCGGCATCGAGGCCCTCCTCCGCTGGGAGCACCCGGATCTCGGGCTCCTGGAGCCGGCCGACTTCCTCCAGGTCGCCGAAGAGACGGGCCTCATCGTGCCCATCGGCGCATGGGTCCTGCACGAAGCCTGCTCGCAAACGGCGCGCTGGTGTGCCGAGCGTCAGGCGGACGCACCGTTGACGGTGGCGGTCAACCTCTCCGCCCGTCAGCTCAACGATCCCGAGTTGGTCCCGATCGTCGACTCGGTGCTCGCGGCAACTCGCCTCGATCCCGCGTTGTTGACCCTCGAGGTCAACGAGGCCGTGCTCGTCGAGAACCGCGAGACCGTGACGGACGTCCTGGAGCAATTGTCCGCCCGCGGTGTGCGCATCGGCATCGACGACTTCGGGACCGGACAGTCGTCGCTCGCGCACCTGAACGTCCTGCCCGTCGACACCCTGAAGGTCGACCGGTCGCTGATCGCGCGCCTCGGCACCAGCCGGGACGACTCCGCCATCGTCGCGGCCATCGTGGGGCTCGGGCACGCGCTCGACTTCACCGTCACGGCCGAGGGCATCGAAACCGACATGCAGTTGCACACCCTGCGCATGCTCGGTTGCGACCTCGGGCAGGGCTACTACTTCGCCCGCCCGCAGCCCGGACAGATCGTGCGGGCGCTGGTGCACCACCGGTTCCGGTGGAGCGAGCGCATCAGCGCCTGAAACCGCCAACCTCTTCGGAGGGGAACGATCAGGGGTTTTCGGCCGGGGTCGGGGTCTGCCAGGCCCGCAGGATGCTCCACGCGAAGATCCCGGTGCCATGGCCGTCGCTCCAATTGATGGTGAGGCCCCAGCCGCCCACGAGCTCGGCGCCGACGGCCGTGAAGGGCAGCAGCGACCTGGGTTTCGGGCCGACGGCCTGACCCTGCTCCCGCAGTCCGCGGCATTCCGCGCACGGGCAGTTGCGGCGGAGCTCCTCGAGCCCGAAGTGCGACGTGCTCCCATCGGCCCAGTGCAGGGTGAGTCCCGAGGCGCGGTCGAGCTCGACCCGGGTCGGGGCCTCGGAGTCGGGAAGGTCGAAAGGCACCGCGCGAGTGTGGCCCAACCCGCGGCCTGGGGTTGAATGGGGCCGATGCCGCTGCTCTCCGACGCCGAGATCACCGCCGCGCTGGGATCGCTGCCGGGCTGGTCCCGGACCGGCGACGAGATCGACAAGACGTACGAGCTCGCGTCGTTCCCGGATGCGATCGCCTTCGTGGTGCGGATCGGGTTCCTCGCCGAAGCGGCCGACCATCATCCCGATCTCGACGTGCGGTGGCGGAAGGTGCGTGTCGCGCTCACGTCCCACGACGCCGGCGGACTCACCGACAAGGACACCGACCTCGCTCGGCGTATCGAAGGAGTCGCGTAACCGTGCCCCTCGTCATCGCGCTCGTCATCATCGTCCTGCTCCTCTTGTTCATGTGGATCGCGGTCGGGCTCGAACCGGGCCCGGGTCCGTCGGATGTCGCGATCGCGTACGAACGCGGGTGGGACGAGCTCGATTTCGATCTGCTCTACGACCTCTCCGGCGCGGAGCTGCGCGACGGCTTGCGCCGCGACCAGTTCGTTGCGAACAAGCGCAACGCGTACGCGAACTCGGGTAAGAGCGCGCGCATCGGTGCGAGCATCACGGTCGAGACGTCCGTGGCCGGCAACCAGACGGCGCTCGTCGTCACCAACGTCTCGGCCGACGGAGGCGCGGTCCGCAACAACGTGATGCTCGACCGCACCGCGAATGGATGGGTCGTGATCGGCTACTCGTTGCGACCCGAGAACGAGACCGCGCCCCGCCCGCGTCGGCGTGACCCGATCGGCGTGAACCCATCGACGTGACGATCGCGGGCGTGCTGCTGACGGGCGGCGCGAGCCGCCGGATGCACACCGACAAGGCATCGATCGTGTGGGGGGGGAAACGCTCGCGGCGCGTGCCGCCGCGTGTCCTCGGCGAGGTGTGCGCACCCGTACTCGAGGTCGGTTCCGGTGTGAGTGGGCTTCGGTACGTGCGCGAGGATCCGCCGGGCTCGGGTCCACTCGCGGCCCTGGTCGCGGGCGCGCACGCGATCGGATCGAGCGGCCCGATCCTGCTCTTGGCCTGCGACCTCCCGTTCGTCGAGCCGCCGGTCCTGCGCCTGCTCGCCGAGCGTCCGGGTGCGGCCACCGCGGTCCCGCGGGTCGACGGCCACTTCCAGTTCGTGTGCGCGCGCTACGGGCCCGATGCGATCGAACGGGCGGAACTCGCGCTCCGCGCCGGCGAACGATCCTTGCGGGCAGTCGTCGAGGAGAACTGCGTCGTCGTCGCCGAGGACGAGTGGGCCCTCGTCGGACCCGCCCACAGCTTCGCCGACGTCGACACGCCCGAGGACCTCCGTCGACTCGGCCTCTCGTAGCATTCGCTCGTGGAGGACATTCGCCCGTGAACGACATTCGCCCATGAGGTTGTCCGATGCGGCGGTCCGGCGGCCGGTGCGCGACGTGCAGGTGCTCGCGTTCGACGCTACCGGTGCCCACCGCCGCCCCGACAGGCTCGCCACCGAGGAGCCGATGGAGGTGCGAGTCGGGGGTCCGGGCCAGGAGCCGGTCCCGTTCGCGGTGGCGATGCGCACACCCGGCAACGACTTCGAGCTCGCGGCGGGACTCTGTTTCACCGAGGGTCTCATCTCCGGTCCCGACGATCTCGCCGGCCTCGCGTACTGCCTCGGGCCCGAACGCGAGCAGATGTTCAACGTCGTGACCGTTCGGCTGCTGGCGCCGGTGGCGAACGATGTGCGTGAGCGGCGCTATGTGGCGAACTCGTCGTGCGGGATCTGCGGCAAGGCCGCGCTCGACGAGGTCGAGGTGCGGTGCGCGCCGGTCGGCACGGGCCCCACGATCGCGGCGAGCGTCGTCCGGTCACTGCCCGAGCAGTTGGCGAGTCATCAACGGGTGTTCGACCAGACCGGTGGGTTGCACGCGGCCGCGCGGTTCGGTGCCGACGGCACGTTGCACGCAACTCGTGAAGATGTCGGCCGTCACAACGCGCTCGACAAGTTGATCGGCAACGCGGTGCTGGAGCACGACCTCCCCCTGATGGACGATGTGCTGCTCGTTTCGGGTCGCCTGTCGTTCGAGCTCGTGCAGAAGGCGGCCCTCGCCGGCATCGCGGTGCTGTGCGCCGTGTCCGCCCCTTCGAGCCTCGCGGTCGCCGCGGCCGAACAGTTCAGCCAGACGATCGTCGGGTTCGTGCGCGACGGCCGCTTCAACGTGTACAGCCGCCCGGACCGCATCGACGGCGACGGTTGAACGCGTGAAGGTGCCGTGGAAGCGCCGTCGGCGCGGTACGAACCTGATCCACAGCAAGCCGGGACTCCGGCGGGAACAGTGGGTCGGCTGGCGACCGAACGGCATCGGTGAGCAGAAGCCGAACCACTACGGCTCCATGCTGAGCACGATCTGGGACAACCGCCGAGAACTGCCGTACACGCTGAGGATCCTGCGCAAAGGGGTGTGCGACGGTTGCGCGCTCGGGGTGGCCGGGTTCCACGACTGGACCATCAGCGGCGTGCACCTGTGCACGACCAGGCTCGACCTGTTGCAGGTCAACACCGCCCACACGATCGACGAACAGCACTTCGCCGATGTCGGCGCGCTCGGGCGCCGGAACGGGCGCGAGCTGCGTGAGCTCGGCCGGCTCGCGCACCCGATGGTGCGGCGCAAGGGTGAGCCGGGCTTCACGCGGGTCTCGTGGGATGCTGCCCTCGACGAGATCGCAGCGCGGATGCGGGCGACCACGCCCGAGCGGGTCGGCCTCTACATGACGGCGCGTGGCATCACCAACGAGGTCTACTACGCGGCGCAGAAGTCGGCGCGGTTCATCGGTACCAACAACGTCGACAACGCGGCGCGTGTGTGTCACGCGCCTTCGACGTCGGCGCTCAAGGAGTCGATCGGCGTCGCCGCGACCACGTGCTCGTACCTCGACGTGATCGAGAGCGATCTCATCGTGTTGTTCGGCGCCGACGTTGCCAACGCCCAACCCGTCTTCATGAAGTACCTGTATCTCGCCAAGCAGCGAGGGGCGCGGGTCGCGGTGGTGAACCCGTTTCGCGAGCCGGGGCTCGAGCGGTACTGGGTGCCGTCCAATGCCGAGAGTGCCCTGTTCGGCACGAAGATCGCCGACGAGTTCTTCCCGATCCACACCGGTGGCGATGTCGCGTTCGTCAACGGTGTGCTCAAGGAGTTGCTCGCGAGCGGCGGGATCGACCGCGGGTTCGTGACCGATCACACGGCCGGCTTCGACGCGTTGCTCGCCGAGCTCGAGGAGGAGCCGTACGACGCGCTCGAAGAGTCGTCCGGCGCGACGCGCGCCGACATGGCCCGCTTCGCACGGATGTACGCGGCGGCAGGATCCGCGGTGCTCGTGTGGTCGATGGGAGTGACCCAGCACGTCTCCGGTGTCGACAACGTGCACGCGATCGTCAATCTCGGCCTCGCACGCGGCAACATCGGCCGCCCGGGCGCGGGTCTCATGCCGATCCGCGGACACTCCGGGGTGCAGGGTGGCGCCGAGATGGGCTGTTACGCGACCTCTTTGCCGGGTGGCGGCCCGGTGAACGCCGAGGCGGCGGCTGCGCTGAGCGCGCAGTGGGGTTTCGACGTCCCCCCGACCCCGGGCCTCACCGCGGCCGAGATGGTCGACGCGGCGCGCCACGGTGATCTCGACGTGCTGTGGTCGAGCGGCGGCAATTTCCTCGACGTCCTGCCCGCGCCCGACGTCACCGAGATCGCACTCAGGCGAGCCTCACTGCGCATCCACCAAGACATCGTCCTCACGCACCAGATGCTGGTCGATCCGGGCGAAGTCGTGGTGCTCCTCCCCGCGGCGACGCGCTACGAACAGGTTGGCGGTGGCACATCGACCACGACCGAGCGACGGGTCGCGTTCAGCCCCGAGATCCCGGGCCCGCGCGTCGGCGAGGCGCGCAGCGAATGGCAGATCTTCGCCGACATCGCCCGCCGGGTGCGGCCGGAGCGGGCCGATCGGCTCGGAATGGAATCGGCCCAGGCCATCCGCGAGGAGATCGCCCGCATCGTGCCCGCCTACGCCGGTATCGAGAAGTTGCGCGAGACCGGCGACGCCATCCAGGTGGGTGGCCCCCGTCTGTGCGAAGGCGGGGCGTTCCCGACGCCCGACCAGCGTGGGCATTTCGTGGTGGTTGCGCCTTCGCGCCCGGAGATTCCGGCAGGGCATTTCATGTTGTCGACGCGACGCGGTAAGCAATTCAATTCCATGGTCTGGAAGGACACGGATCCCCTCACCGGCGCCGGGCGCGACGCGGTCTTCCTCGCGCCCGCCGACGCCGCCGCGCTCGGCGTGCGCGACGGCGCGGCCGTCGTGGTCCGCTCCCCGCACGGCGAGATGCAGGCGCGGGTGCACCTTGCCGCGATCCGACCGGGGAACGTGCAGGCCTTCTTCCCGGAATCGAACCCGCTGCTCGCGCCGGCGCGCCGCGATCCGATCTCGGGAGTCCCCGACTACAACGCCGTCGTTGAGGTGATTCCCGTCGGATGACATCGCCCGATGCTCTGCTCGACCTCTTCGCCGACGTGGCGGCCGCGGTGCGGCGCGCCGTCGAGGCGATCGATCCCGCCGAATTGCGCGCGCGGACGCGCCGCGCCGGTCAGTACGCGCTCGACCTCGTGGCCGATGCCGAAGCGTGCCGCGTCCTCGAACGCGCGGGCGTGCGGATCGTGAGTGAGGAGTCGGGCGTGCACGAACGCGCGGGTGCCTCGATCACGGTGGTGCTCGATCCGGTCGACGGTTCCACGAACTGCTCACGCCGTATTCCTTACTGGGCCACGTCGATATGCGCCCTCGACGCGGATGGCACGCTCGCGGGTCTGGTCGTGAACCAGGTGAGTGGCGTCGCGGTCACCGCGGTGCGCGGCAAGGGCGCGTTCCGAGACGGAGTCCCGATCCGGGCGTCGTCGGCCGACACGATCGAGGAGTCGATGATCTATCTCACCGGAGCGCCGAAGCAATGGCTGCCGTGGAAGCAGTTTCGTTCGCTCGGGTCGGCCGCGCTCGGGCTGTGCGAGGTCGCGACCGGGAGCCTCGATGGCATGCTCGACGCGGGAGGTTTCCACGCACCGTGGGACTACCTGGCCGGGTACCTCGCGTGCATCGAGGCCGGTGCGGTCGTGCGCGACGCCCACGGCCGGGATCTCGTCACTGCCGATTTCGACGCGCGCCGCCAGTTGATCGCGGCCGGCACCGGCGGGCTCGCCGACGCGCTGGCGGGAGCGCTGTTATGACGTTCCTCGACTACAGCGCGTTGCTGAGCGTCGCCGATCGCGCCGCACGCGCAGGCGGCGACATCGTGCGCCGGTACTTCGGCCGGCTCGAGGACGTCCGCGAAAAGGCGCCGGGCGACTGGGTGAGCGAAGCTGATCTTGCGAGCGAGAAGGCGATCCGCGAGGTGTTGACGCGCGAGTCGGGATTGCCGGTCTACGGCGAGGAGGCCGGTGGCGACGAGTTCGATACCGGCTGGCTCGTCGATCCGCTCGACGGCACCTCCAACTTCCTCCACGGCTTCGACGCCGTGGGCGTCTCCGTCGGAATGATCGCCGACGGCGAGCCGGTGGTCGGGGTCGTGCACGCGCCGCTGCTCGACCGGACCTTCTCCGCGGCCCAGGGTGTCGGGGCATTTCGCGACTCGAGGCCGCTGCGCGTCAGCACGCGTCCGGGGGAGCAGGCGATCGTGGCAACGGGTTTCCCGTTCCGGCACAAGGATCTGCTCGGCCAGTACGAGCACGCGCTTGGGTCCGCGCTGCGAGGGTTCGAGGACGTCCGCCGGGTCGGCGCCGCGAGTCTCGACCTGTGCTGGACGGCCGAGGGCGTGTTCGACGGCTACTTCGAGCTCCGCCTCGGGCCCTGGGACGTCGCCGCGGGCGGCATCATCGTGCGCGAAGCGGGGGGAGTCGTGACCGACTGGGCCGGGAATGACCGGGCTTGGCTGCACTCGGGCAATATCTTGGCCGGGCCGCCCGCGGTCCACTCCGAGCTGCTCCGGATCGCCGCGGCGAGCCGGACCGAGACCTCCTGAACCGGGCCAGCCCGCCGATCAGGGACCCTCTCCTTACGATCAGAGATCGGGTCGGCAAAAATCATTTGACGGGCCATTCCGATCATGGTCGGATGGAAGCTCGAATGTTGGAAGCACGAGAAGGCGAACACATGAGCACCCGCATGTACGCAACCCGAGCCGATGCACCGGCCGGAATTGCGCGCGTGCGTGCCTTCCAGTCGTGCTCGGTCTCGCCGGTCTTTGCGCCGTGGTCGCCGAATTCGCTCGGTACGACGGCACTCAAGCATGGCCGGTCCCGACGCCCTGAGGTGTCCCATCCGTAGCAGTCGCTACCAGGGAGCAACCACGAGGCCGTCGGGGCAACCCGGCGGCCTTTCTCTTTGTCTGGCCCCGATCGACGTGAATCCGACCACCGCCTACCGAGCGCACGACGTACGAGAACGAACGAAAAACGAGAAAACGGGGAGTGATCGGCGATGTTCGCCATCCAGTTCATCGAGACCGACGAGACAAATCGAGAGCCCGACTGGCAGGAGCTCGCGCGTTGCAATGACGGGACGGGCTCGATGACCGAGCTGTTCTTCTCCGAGCAACTCGACGACATCGCCGCGGCCAAGGCCTTCTGCCTCGAGTGCCCCGTGAAGGAGCACTGCCTGGAAGGGGCCCGGGAGCGGCGCGAGCCGTGGGGCGTCTGGGGAGGTCAGCTGTTCGTGAACGGCAAGATCGTCGCCCAGAAGCGCAAGCGGGGACGCCCGCCCAAGGTTCGGCCCGAGGTCGAGGTTCCCGAGGCGCAATCGGCGTGAAGCCGATCGCCTAGGGAGCCTCGGCACCGGCCGAATGGTCGCAAGCGCGGGCCGGGACAACGAAGTGTGGGCGCAATCCCCCCGGCGCCCACCGATGCGAGTCCCGGCCTGCGAGCGGCCGACGGCCGTCCCCGGGTACCGTCGCCCGGTGCCGTCGCAGCGATTCTTCGAACGAATCGCTGGAACGGCGAATTCGCCGGGTCGGCCCGCTCTCCTCGTGTCGGCCTGCCTGCTCGGGGTGAAGTGCGATCACGAAGGCGGCCACTCCCGCCACCCGGCAGTCGAGGCGCTGGCCGCGGACTACCGGGTCGTCCCGGTGTGTCCCGAAGCGTGCGGCGGTCTGTCGACGCCCCGCCCCGCCGCGGAACGTGTCGGCGACCGCATCGTCAATGTCGATGGCGCCGACGTCACCGCCGCGTACGAACGGGGCGCACACGCCGCGGTCGAGTTGGCGCAGTCGACGGGCGCCCGCGCGCGCGGTGTTGAAGGCGCGGAGCCCCTCGTGTGGGAGCGCCGAGATCTACGACGGGTCGTTCTCGCGAACGCGCCGCGAGGGCGAAGGCGTCACCGCAGCCGCGTTGCGAACTGCCGGCGTCGCTGTGGTCTCCGAGGAGGATCTCCCGTCGGAGTGACCGGGCGCCTGCCGGCCCGGTTCAAGGCTCGACGGCCGGGTTCCCGTCGAAGTCGCCGGTGATCTCGGCCATGTACTCGGGGTGCTCGCCGACCGGTCGGGGGCAGTCCGGCCAGTGGCTCGGGATGGTGCCGCGACAGTGCACCGCCGGGCTCACATACCACTCTTCGCCCGCGACGGGCGCGACCTCGGCTGCGGAGTAGCGGATGGTGATGCCGGCGCGGCGCCGATCCGACGAATTGGCGCGCGAGCCGTGGAGCAGCAGATCGGAGTGCAGCGAGATCTCCCCCGCCCGCAGCCGGTTCACGACGCGCGGACCGTACCGGACGGGGTCGACGACCTGGCGCTTCAACACGCGCGAACCGTCCAGCGGTCTGACCTGGTGAGGGAGTGCACCGAGCACGTGACTGCCCGGCGCGAACTCCATCGCCGCGTTCTCCTCGTCGACGTCGTCGATTGCCACCCACACGCTGACCGACTTCGCGGGCGTCAACGGCCAATAGGTCGCGTCCTGGTGCAGCGGCACCTCCATGCCGTCGCCGGGCATCTTCGCGAACACGTGCATACCCCAGCAGACGATGTCCGGACCGATGAGATCCTCGGCATAGTCGAGGAGCCGCGGCGTACGGACGAGGTCGTAGAGCCGTTCGCACACGAGGTGGTAACTGCTGATCGAATACGAGTTGCGGCGGTCGGGCGCGGACACCACCTGTTCGATCAGGTCGTCGAAGTACGCGCGGAGGTCGCGCGCCTCGTCCGGGTCGAAGGCGGCCAGCGGGCTGACGAATCCGTCACGGTTGAACCGATCGATGTCGGTCGGCGACAACGTGCACGCGTGACCAGCATGCGCGGGGCAGAAGTCGAGGTCGCGGACGTCGGTCTCCGCGGGCACGTATTCGGTCTTGAACGCCACGCCGCATTCTTGCCGGTCGCTCGGGAGCGCGACAGCCGAAATGCCTACCCGCGGGGCCGGACCTCGTCGGCCGAGAACGAGGCGGGCAGCACCGCTCCGTCCGAACGACGGCGGAGGATGAATCCGTCGCCGGCGAACGCAACGATCTCGAAGCCGGTCGTCCAGTGGCGTTCGAACCGGGTCAGGACTTCGACTTCGGTCCCGGTGGCGAGTCGGGCCGACAGCCCGGCGTCGGAAAGGGTCATTCTTCCCGATCGACCGCGGTCGATCCGGACTGAGCCTTCCGGCGCGGTCTCCTGCTTCGCCGCGACTGAGGCGCAGGCCGGAGGGCACTTTGTGATGCGACGGTAGATTGCTGGACCAGGGCGTTTAGCTCAGTCGGTAGAGCACCTGCCTTACAAGCAGGGGGTCGGCGGTTCGAGCCCGCCAGCGCCCACTACGAACGTGCAGGTCAGAGGGCCAAGGATCGATCGCACTATCCCGGGATGCCCGTCAACCGACGCGGGCAGTCATCTCAACAATACGAATCAGCAGCTGTGTTGGTTCGTGTTGATCGTGTTTGATCCGGTCGAGCCGACGGTCACTCTTGCTGTGTGACTTTGATTGCAGTATCCCGCCCAGAAGTGGCCGTTGTAACTTCCCGAAGTTCCCGAGACGGTGAACGGCCCGGCACCCCAGTTCCCACCGTCGAAATAGGCAGTGAGCGTGTGGCTTCCAGCGCTGAGCCCCGACCACGAAACATTCAGGTAGGTGCAGCTCGGATCGCCACTACAGCCAGAAGCAGGAGCCTGGCCGCCCCACGAGACAGTCGCAGCGCCGGACGGCGGGCAGCTGTGTTGGTTCGTGTTGATCGTGTTTGAGCTGGTCGAGTCGATTGTCGCTCTTACTGAGTGGCTTTGATTGCAGTATCCCGCCCAGAAGTGGCCGTTGTAACTTCCTGAAGTTCCCGAAACGGTGAACGGCCCGGCACCCCAGTTCCCACCGTCGAAATAGGCAGTGAGCGTGTGGCTTCCGCCGCTGAGCCCCGACCACGAAACATTCAGGTAGGTGCAACTCGCGTCGCCACCGCAGCCAGAAGCAGGGGCCGCACTTCCCCACGAGACAGTGACCGCGCCGGGCGGCGCGGAGGTCTGCGTGGAAGCGGTCGCGGTCGTCGAGTTGCCACTCTTTTGTCCCACCGTGTCGGTGACGTACGCGTAGATCGAATGGTTCGTGCTGCACCCATAACCGATCGTGGTTGCACCCGCAGCCGCACCCTTACTCGTGCAACTCCCGTCGATACACACTCCATAGTCGGCAACCGGCCGCCCGTTGTTCCCACCCCCCGACCAGTTGTACACAATCGAGTTACCACTCTGAGACGCGGAAACCGACGGAGGGTTCGGAGGCCCGTAGGGATCGGTATTCGCGCCACTCACGGCGTTAGAGTCCGGGCCGCACTTGCCCGCCTCGTTGCACGCACTCACCGTGACGGAGTAGGTGGTGCCGTTCACGAGGCCGTTGATCGTCTTCGACACCGGCTGGCCACTGGACCCCGGGCTACTCCACGCGCCCGCGACCGAACCCGAACCGCCCGTCGCCGTGTACTTGACCTCACTGATCGCAGAAGCATGCGAGGCCGGCAGCGTGAAGGTCACAGTGACCTTCGCGTTGCCTGGCGCAGCACTCAAATCCGTCACCGCACTGGGCGCACCAACCGCCGGCACCGCCGGCGCCGACGCAACTCCGATGATGGGCGCTCCAAGCGGCTTTCCGCCGAGACTTCCGAGAAATGGTTGGTTCGAGAAGTCGAAGATGCCCCCATCACTGGCGACCATGAGGTAACCATTGCCGTACCGAACCATTCCGATGACCGGTTGATTGAGGCGGACGCTGCCCATGGAACCGCGGAAGGGCGCATTGCCGAAAGCAAAGATGCCTCCGTCCGATGCAACAAGCCAGTAACCACCGTTGTCTGGAGTGGGGACAAGACCGTTCACGGGGCGGTTGAGGTGTGCGGCGCCCGTCGAGCCGTAAAAGCGCGCGTCGCCAAAGGCGAAGATCCCGCCGTCTGTCCCCACCATGTAGTAGCCGTGCCCGGTTGGCGTTACCGCCGATCCAACGATCGAACCATTTAACGCGGTTCCGCGCATGTCGCCGTAAAGCTTTGCGTCACCAAACGGGAGGACGCGGCCGGCACTTGTGAACAACCAATAGCCCTTGCCGGAAGGCGTGCGCGAGAGGCTGCTCACACGCTCACCAGGCCGCATCGCCGCGGCATTGCCTCGCCAGACTGCGTCACCAAAGGCCCAGACGCGTCCCTCCGCGTCAACGATCCAATACCCCTTCCCCGTCGGCGTCGGCTCGAGATGGGTTGCGTTCTTGGCGGAGGCGTTACCGTAATGCGGCGCGTCACCAAAGGAATAGACGGTCCCGGAATGCCCCAACGTCCAGTAGCCGCTGTGCGCTGTCGACGAGGCCGCTGACGTTGCGGCCGCTACTGGCGCCGGTACGCATGCGGCGATGAAGAGAAGCACCGCCGTTACGCGTGTCGACGATATGTGGTGATGCCCCCGCGGTCTCCACACGTGATCCTCCGAATCATGAAGGCCAACCTGCGTACGTTTCCATACGCAGGCGGCGTACGCCAAATGCTGCTAGCCGCGATGGTTGCCGGCAGTGCGCGACGTCGGCGGCGAACAAACGGTGGTCTGAGCACCAGACGATCTGTGTTGGCTTCTTCGGGTAAGCCGCCGCCGGTCGTGTCGTCCGTTCAAGCGTCACTTGCACGAGCAAACAAACGGATGACGATGTCGGTTGGTTTCAATGCGCTGTCGTCGGCCTGTGTCGAAACTCGACCGGCGTGCGTTGCGGGATGTCCGCACATTTGTCGCGGGGGCTGCCGGTCGAGGCAGATCGGAGTTCGTCGTCGACGCGCTGTCGGTTGCGATGTTGCGACGAAACGACTTCGACGGAACTGTACGGACGAACCCGCTCGACTTCTCAAACGAGATTCGTTGGTCACCGGCGCTGCCTCGTGGTCGACCGCCTCGACTACGAGACCGCGCGCGCGGCATGATCACAGACATACAGCGTTGCGGGGAACAGCGAGGCAATCTCGGTGGGGAGTTCTCCCCCTTGACGCGACTCGTCGTGCCGAAAACACTGTCGCCGAGGTGTTCGGCGGCGGGACGCTGGTTGCAGCCTTGAAGGGGGAGTACGTGGAGCGCGGGGCGGGTGATAGTCCTCAGTGAGGCGGCTGCGATTGCCCCTTCGCAGTAGGGCGGTCTCGACCGCGTTGCTCGCGGTTGCCACAACTGTTGTGGTGATCATGGCCGTGACGGCAACCGGTGTCCCCGTCAATCACGAATTGGCGAATGACGGTGGTGTCTGGCTAACGAACGACAATCCCGGCAGCGGATTCCGCGGTACGTTCGCCGAGTTCAACGTGCCGGTGAAGCAGCTCGGCTATACCTTCGGAGCTCCGGGCCCCAAGCCTGAAGTCTCCTACGTACTCGACGTCCTTCAGCAGAACACGACCGTCCTGGCCGTCGACCGGACCCAGGGTTCGCTCTATGCCGTGGACAGCCGCTCCGGGACCGCCGACGGCGCATCGGGCGTTACGTTCCCGGTAGGAAGCCAAGTGGCGTTGAACGGCGGGGTCGCCGCCATTTTCCAACCGGCCACTGGCTCGGCGAAGTCCCGGCTCTGGGCTACGAACGTCGGCTCCGACGCGACGCCCTCGATCTCGGGGCTGAACACGACCGCGGTGAAGCCCACGCTCGAGCTGGCCGGGGGCGAGGCCTTGGCTGTCGACGAGGCGGGCGACGTGTACGTCGCTTCGCGCACCGAGCTCATCACCCTCGCATACGCCAAGGGGGCCTTCCGGCCCCCGGCGACGACCAAGTTCGCCCGGCCGCTGAGGTCCGTCGCGCTCACCACCGTCGGTACGGTCCCGGTAATCGTCGACGCGACCGAAAGAGTCGTTCACTTCCCGATGTCGGGGCTGACGACCACACTGCCGCCCGCGCTCGGGTCCCGTCATGATGTTCTGCTGCAGCAGTCCGGGCCCGCCGATCCGTCCGTCGTGGTGGCCACCGACACGACGTTGGTGTCGGTGCCGATATCGGGCCAGAAGCCGTCGGTGCTGGCCACAGTGCCCTCCGGCAAGCCGGCCAACCCGGTACGGGTGCGCCTCGACGGCTGCGCCTTTGGGGCGTGGGCCGGTGCCGCCGCGCAGGCGGCCCAGGTTTGCGAATCCGGCACCCACGTGCAGGGTCCGCTGCCGAGCAAGTCGGGGCAGAGCGCCGCGCTCGAGCGGCCGGTCTTCCGGGTCAATCACAACGAGATCGTGCTCAACGACGCGGCCAACGGTGGCGCCTGGACTATCGCGGGCCGACCGGCGCAGGTCTTGAACAACGAGGACTGGATCCGCGTCCTGGTCGGTAGCAAGCCCAACACGAACAACCACAAGCTCTCGACCACCGCGAACCCCGATCAGGCGAAGCGGCGGCCGAAACTCAACAACCCGCCGCTCCACGCCCGCGCTGGCACGGACTCGATACTGCATGTTCTCGATCACGACACCGACCCGGGCGGCAGCATCCTCTCGATCGTCGGCGTGACACCGTCGAGTGGTCCGGGCTTCTCCGTTCGAATCGCGCCCGACACCCAGACACTTGTGCTCTCGCTGCGCGCCAACGTGTCCGGACCGGTCACGTTCAACTACCAGGTGGTTGACGGCTTCGGGCTCACCGCCTCGGGACCCGTGACCGTCGTACCCACCTCCGAGGAGAAGCCTCCAACCCCTCCCGATACCTCGCCACCGCTCCGACACGTGGTGTCGCTCGGCACGGTTCAGCTACAGGTGCTCGGCGACTGGCGGGACCCGGAAAGCGACCCGCTCTCACTGGCGGACGTCTCGGTGCAGCCCGGGATGGGTCAGGTCTCGTGGACCAGCGACGGGCTCGTCACGTTCAGTGCCCCGAGCGTCGTATCGGACACGACGACGACGCTGACGTACCGGATCACTGACGGTCGCAGCACTCCCGCGTCGGGCAAGATCGCGGTCGATATTCTCGGCCGGGGGGACGTCACCGCCTACCCCCCGACCGGGGTTCCCGACGCGCTGCGGATCCTGGTCGACCGACCGACGGTGTTCTCGCCTCTGGACAACGACATCTTCGGTGCGGACCCGACCGACCTCGGCGCCAAGCTGATCTTGGCCGGCCCGGTCGCGTCGACCACCGGACTCACCGTGCAGACCAACGTGCGGACCGGTCAGTTGACTTTCACCGCGTCCAGGCCCGGTACCTACACACTGAAGTACGAGGCCTCGTACGGATCTGCCATCTCGACCTCGACGCAGATACTCGTCCAGGTCGTCGCTCCGGCCGGGACGGTGCAGCCACCGGTAACCAGCCCCCAGTCCGTGTTGCTGCACGGCCAGTACCCGGCCACCGTGGATGTTCTTGCGAGTGACTATGACCCGGCCGGGGGTCTCCTCACCGTCGTAGGTGTGACCGCGCCGGCCGCGCTGCAGGCGACGGTCGTCGAAGGCGAGTTCTTACGGATCGCCGCCACCTCGTCCGCCGTATCAGCCGTTCCCCAGGTGGTCACCTACCAGGTCAGTAACGGCCGCACGGACCCAGTGACCGGTCAGGTGACAGTGCTGCGAAGGGAGGTGCTGACGCCACGGCCACCCGTGGCCCCGGCGACCTTCGCCACCGTACGCGCGGGGGACGAAGTCGATGTTCCGGTGCTCGCATCGGCCAGCGACCCCGACGGCGAGTCCGTGCACCTGCTCGCCGGCGGTTCCCCCCAAACAGTGACGGTGAGTCAGACCGACCCCGGAGCGCCCTATCACAGCGGCCTCGGATCGGGCTCGGTGTCCGCTGGATACCTGCGCTACTCAGCGCCACCCGGCGCCGGCGTGACCTCGCTGGAGTCCATCACGGCTTCCTACGTCGTCGAGTCGCAGGAGGGACAGCGCACCACGGGGCAGACCTACATCACGGTCGTACCTGCTAACCCAGTCAGCGCGAGCCCGCCGCAGCCGACCGAGGTCGACGCTCGCGTCACCGCCGGCGGAACGATCACCATCCCGATACCGACGACCGGCGTCGATCCCGACGGGGACACCGTCACAGTCTCGGGTATCGGCAGCGGACCTCATCTCGGCCAAGTGCTGTCCTCTAACGCCAGAAGCATCACGTACCAAGCGTTCCCGTTCAGCCCGGGATCCGGCGCGTTCTCCGGTGGCACGGACGATTTCACGTATGACGTCGTCGGGCCGTCGGGCCTGAAGGCCCAGGCCGCCGTCCGCGTAAGTGTGACCCCACCCGCTCAAGCGCAGCCTCCAGTCGCGGTGGACCACTTCGTCACCGCCGCACCCGGCGACCAGGTGTCTGTGAACCTCTTGAGTGGCGACTTCATCAGCCCGGGGGATCACGTCAGCGTCCAGAGTCTGAGTTCGACCAACAGGCCGGTCCCGGCCGGAACGACTCTCGTCGGGAGCGACGGCAACATTCTCCAAGCCACTGCGCCGCCATCCGGGGCCAATCCCACCGTCATCGTCGCGTACGGAATCAGCGATGGCACGGGTGTGCCGTCCGTTGCTCACGTGCTCATCCGCTCGCAGCGCGGCTACGTCACGCCACCCGTCGCTACCGACTACTACCCGCCTGCTCCCGCTGCCAACGCGACGTCGATCACCGTGAACGTGCTCGCCGGCGCCAGCGATCCCGGAGGTCACTCGGGTGACCTCGTCGTTCTCGGTTCACCCGTGTCCGGCGTGCAAGTGACTGGGGGCAAGCTCCTCATTCCGGTCGGGCCGAACCCCCGCGGTGTCCCTTACATCATCCGGAGCAGCGCGACGGGCGGGACCGCTGTCGGAGTTGTCCACGTGCTCGGCACCGATATGGGACCGCAACTCAAGCCCCACCAGCTCATTCACGTGCCCGAGAACGGCAGAACGAGCGTCAACATCGGCGACTACATCACCCAGCCCGGCCACTCCATCCGGCTGACGACCACGGACCAGTCCTCGGCGTCGCCGTCCGGCGGTCTTGGCGAGCGGGTCACCAGCAACACCAGCATCACGTTGACCGGCCTCGCCGGGTACATCGGGCCCGGGTCGCTCACGGTCCAGGTGATCAACTCGCCGAGTCTGTCGACGCCGGGCGCTCGCACCGCCACCTTCTCCATCCCCGTATTGGTGGGACACCCGACGCCCGTGGTCCGCTGCCCGGACGCGCCGCTGAACCTGGTGCAAGGGGGGAGGAAGTCCGTTGATGTGCCGATCGCCAGCTTCTGCCAGGTCTGGACCCCAGACGGATCGTCGCCGGACACGGTGAAGTTCACCGAGCGCTGGAAGCAGCCCGCGCCGGGCATCAACCTGGGTTGGAAGTCGGGGCAGTCCGGCCACGTTCTCTCGCTGGTCGCCGAGTCGGGTGCCCGGGGCGGGACTGCTGGAACGATCACGATTGGAGTGGCGGGCGGGGCGCCCTCTGCCGGGTCCACCCTCAACATCGCCGTCGTGGAAGCAGCGCCGCCCTCCGCCACGCCGGTCAACGCTGCGCCGGTCAAGACCGGGCAGACGGCCACGGTCGACATGGCCCAGTACGTCAGCAGTCCGCTCGCCCAGCCGAACATCTACGTTGTCAAGATCTCGCAGACGGCGGGGCTATCTGTGCCGGCCACTCGCTCGGGCAGCAAGGTGACCATCAGCCCCCGCACCGGAACGTACGGCACGCTGACCTACGCGGTCGCGGTGAGCGATCAGGGCCCGAACGGTCCCGACCGCGTCGTCAACGACACCATCACCCTGCAGGTGCTCGACGTGCCCGGAGCGCCGACAGGAGTCCAGGGCGTGCCTGGCAACCGTCAGGTTGCCCTGAGCTGGAACGCCGCGCCGGATAGGGGTGCTCCGGTCGATCACTACGTCGTCACCATGGGCGGCAGCAACCGAACGACGTCCGGTACGGCCTACACGTGGACGGGGCTCACCAACGGCCTGCAGTACACCTTCACCGTTACGGCGGTGAATCAGGTGGGTCCGGGCACGTCGTCCGCAACGACGACCGTTTCACCGCGGTCCCGTCCGGATGCGCCGACGGGGGTGACGGCCACTTCCGTCGGGAAACGTGACAGCACCGCCACGGTGACCTGGAACGCCGCCAACGACGAGGGATCGCCGATCACCGGGTACACGGTGCGGGTCTCGCCCAACTCGGGCGGCGCGAGCAGCAAGCAGGTCGGAGCCAATCCGACCTCGCTCACATGGTCCGGGCTGAACGACTCGGTCGGGCCATACACGTTCACGGTCATCGCCCACAACAGCAACGGCGACAGCCCGATATCGGCACCGTCAAACTCCGTGTACGCACACGGTAAGCCGGCCACGCCGAACACTCCGACTGCCGTCGGGCAAGTGTCGCCCGATCAATCCACCACATCCGTCGTGGTCTCCTGGCCGGAGATCGGCAACTGCAACGACGCCCAGCCGTGCGCCGACTACGTCATCGCCGAACTGAAGAACGGCGCCACGGTCACGAAGAGCACGACGAGCGGTACGTCGTCCGGGTCCGGCACTCTGACCGCCACCTTCGGGCCGATTACCAACGACGGTTTCTCGTATTCGTACACGCTCGCGGCGGTCAACCGCGAAGGCGATCCATCCGCCGCCAGCGGTGCGTCGGCGCCGGCGGTGCTGGCGGTTGGGGCGCCCAGTGCGGTGACGGATTTGAGTGCTGCGCCGGGTAACGCGAAGGTCACTGTGACGTTCACGTTGCCGGCGTCGCATGCGTCTGCGATCACTGAGGTCAAGTACACGGCGACGGGTGGTTCGGGTTCGGTCGCGGGCGCGTGGAGTAGCCCGGGGTCCAGTGGCCAGGCGGTGTCGGAGACCATCAACGGCCTCGTGAATGGCACGACGTACACCGTCACGGTGAGTGCGTGCAACGAGGCGGGCAAGTGCGGCCCGGACTCCAATGCCGTGAGTGGCGCGAATACCGACCCCTACGGCTTGCCGGACGCCCCGTCGGTTTCCGCGTCTCAGAGTGGTAACTCGATTGTGTACAACTGGTCGGGGGGTGGGAACAACGGGCGGCCGGTTGCCGACTACGGAGTGTGTATCGACGGGAGTTGCACGAGTAAGGGTGCGGCTGCGGGTGCAACCACGATCGGTTATGGGTGCAGCACGAGCCATTCGATCTATGCGTACGTCGCGGACACGGTGGGACAAAAGAGCGGCAACTCGACGACCGCGACCGCTTCCACGCAGACCTGCGCGCCGCCCGGCGCGCCGTCGGCGGGTGGGGCCGCGAGCGGCAACAACATCACCTGGTCGTGGAGTGGCGGCGGCGGGAGTGGGCTTCCGATTGCGTCTTACATGCTCTGTGTGGACGGCGGGTGTTCCAATGTGGGAGCCGGCGCCTCGTCGACGACGCGCGGATACGGCTGTGGACAGACCCACTCCGCGTACGTGTATGTCGTGGATCCGTCGGCCAGCGAAGCGGCAACTCGACCACCGCCTCGGCGACTACCGCTGCTTGTCCTCCACCCCCCGGCCAATCGGTCAGTATCTCGTGGGGCGGCAAGGCTCCTGCTGGACCGGTCCTTACACGGGTTGTGGCGGTGACACGATGTTGCTACGTCAATGTTGATTACATGGTCCGGATTTAGTGGCGGAAGCCACACACTGACTGGGCATATTTCGACGGCGGAGACTGTGATCCGTCGTACCCGACCAGAACGGTTTCCGGAGCGTCTGGCAGTTCAGCAATGTCATATTACGCGGGTTACTGCAGGCAGTCGCACACGGTCAAGTGAATATCGACGGCGACTCGACGGGCTCAAACACGATCAACACGAACCAACACAACTGCTGATGCGCCAACGCGGGAATCCAGCTATGACTGACATGACACCTGAGCAGGCCGGCTGGTTCGCCGACAGCTTCGCCCGACTCGTCGGCCAGGTTGAGCAGGCCATTATCGTCGGAAGAACGCACCTCATGGCGTGTGGACTGCTCTTCCTTGCTGCGACCGTCGGTGGTGCGGCGTGCTCGAGCTCGAAGTCGAGCTCGCCGAGCAATCAGCACGCCGGAACACAATCCTCGGTCGTGGTTCGTGCGACGACGTCGATGCCTCCGAATCCATCGAGTACGTCGAAGTCGCCGCCGGGCGTGCCGTCGGCGGGTGGGGCCGCGAGCGGTAACAACATCACCTGGTCGTGGAGTGGCGGCGACGGGAGTGGGCTTCCGATTGCGTCTTACATGCTCTGTGTGGACGGCGGGTGTTCCAATGTGGGAGCCGGCGCCTCGTCGACGACGCGCGGATACGGCTGTGGACAGACCCACTCCGCGTACGCGTATGTCGTCGACTCCGTCGGCCAGCGAAGCGGCAACTCGAACACCGCCTCGGCGACTACCGCTGCGTGTCCTCCACCTCCTCCGGCTCAATCGGTCATTGTCTCGTGGGGCGGGAAGGCCCCTGCTGGAACCCCGTCTCTTACACGGGTTGTGGTGGTGACACGAGTTGCACGTATCTCCTCGTTTCGTGGTCGGGCCTCAGCGGCGGAACCCACCAACTCACTAGCGTATTTCGACGGCGGCAACTGGGGTGCCGGGCCGTTCACCGTCTCGGGAAGCTCAGGAAGTTACAACGGCCACATGTGGGCGGGTTATTGCCATCAAAGTCACTCAGTAGGAGCGACCGTCGACTCAACGCGCTCAAACACGATCAACACGAACCAACACAGCTGCTGATTCCTCCTCATTGGGAAAGAGAGCAAAGAGAGCTATGACTGACATGACACCGGAGCAGGCCGGCTGGTTCGCCGACAGCTTCGCTCGACTCGTTGGGAATGTGGAGCAGGCGGTCGTCGGCAAGACGCACGTCATCCGGCTGGCGCTCACCTGCCTTCTGTCCGAGGGGCACCTGCTGCTCGAGGACTACCCGGGTACGGGCAAGACCTCGCTGGCGAAGGCGCTGGCCAACACCGTGCAGGGCAACAGCAGCCGCATCCAGTTCACCCCCGACCTGCTCCCCAGCGACGTCACCGGCGTGACGATCTACGACCAGCGGATCGGAAAGCTTCGACTTCCATCCGGGCCCGATCTTCGCCACCATCGTGCTGGCCGACGAGATCAACCGGGCCTCGCCGAAGACGCAGTCGGCGCTGCTCGAGGTGATGGAGGAGGGCCGGGTCACCGTCGACGGCGTCAGCCACACGGTGGGTAAGCCGTTCATGGTCATCGCGACCCAGAACCCGATCGAGCAGGCCGGCACCTACCGGCTGCCGGAGGCCCAGCTGGACCGGTTCCTGATGAAGACCAGTCTGGGCTACCCGGACCACGAGTCGACAGTGACATTGCTCGCCGACGCGGCGAACCGCGACCGAACGGCGGCGGTGACCCCACTCATCACCGCGAAAGCCGCTGCGGACATGTCCGAGCTGGCCGACCGGGTGCACGTCGAGCCGTCGGTCCTCGCTTACGTGAGCCAGCATCGCCGAGGAGTCGCGACGGGCCCGCCACGTCCGCCTGGGCATGTCGGTGCGCGGCTGCCTGGCCTACGTGCGGGTCGCCAAGACGTGGGCGGCCGCCGACGGTCGCCACTACGTCGTCCCGGACGACATCAAGGAGCTGGCAGTCCCTGTGTTGTCGCACCGGCTCCTGCTCGACGCCGAGGCCGAGTTCAACGGAGTGGTCATCGAGGACGTGATCGGTGACATCTTCGCCGCGGTCAAGCCCCCGGCGGAGCGGGCGGCGTAGCGACCATGCCCACCGTCGCCGATCGCATCGGCAGGCTCCGCTCGTCAACCAGTGCGTTGGCTGGACGCGCGCTGGACGCCGTCGAGCGCGCGCCGGCCATGACCCGGCAGGCCAAACAGCAGTGGAGCAGCGTCGTCACGCCGCTCGGCGCCTCGGTCGCAGCGCTCGGCGTGCTCGCGTGGGCCGCGGGCTGGTGGCTGGGTTGGCGGGAGCTGATGGTGGTGGCCGGAGGATGCCTGGTTCTGGTCGTGCTGGCCGCGCTCTTCGTCGTCCGGCCGCCCGCCCTCAGAACCGACGTGATGCTCGACCCGAGCCGGGTCGAGGTGGGCACCCCGTCGGCCGGTCAGATCACGGCGACCAACCGCTCCTCGCGGCGGACACTTCCCGCTCAGATCGAGTTGCCGGTCGGCGCCGGCGTTGCGGTGTTCGACATACCGTCGCTCGCCGCGGGGGCATCTGACGAGGAGCTTCTCGTCATTCCCACAGAGAAGCGCGGGGTCATCGCGGTGGGGCCTGCCCGGTCGGTACGCGGTGATCCGCTCGGGCTTTTTCACCGGGAGGCGAGGAGCGGAAAGGCATACGAGCTCATCGTCCATCCCCACACGATCGCGCTGGAGCCTTTTGGCAGCGGGCTCCTCCGCGACCTGGAGGGGCTCACGACGAAGGACCTCTCCGTCAGCGATCTCGCGTTTCATGCCCTGCGGGACTATGCCCCCGGCGACGACCGGCGTCATGTCCATTGGCGAAGCAGCGCCAAGGCCGGCCGCCTACTGGTCCGCCAGTTCCAGGACACCCGTCGCTCCACGCTCTGCGTCGTCGTCGACGGCGACCCTCTCGGCTACGGCGACCCGCAAGAGTTCGAGACCGCGCTCGAGGTGGCCGGATCTCTCGCCGTCAGGGCCTGTCGCGACGAGCTCTCCTCCACACTCGTAGCCGCGGACCAAGCGGCTGCCGGCTCCGTTGCCCACATGCTGCTCGACGCGCTGGCGCGGGCGCGGCTCGGGCGCGTCGGAGGCCGAAATGGCAGGCCAGGTCGGCCGGGCAGTCTCGCAAGGACTCGATGTCAGCTTCGGTGTGCTGTTGAGCGGGTCGTCGCGCACCAATGAGGAACTCCAACGGAGCGCGTCCCGGTTCCCCGCAGAGGTGCGGGTGATCGCCGTACGGATAGTGCCCGGTGAGCCGGCCGCGGTGCGGTCCGCCGGCCGGGTGTCCATGGTTCAGCTGGAGAAACTCTCCGACCTCCCGGGGCTGATGCGGATCGAGGTCTCGGCATGACCTCCGTCGCGTTCGCCGCCCCCAACGCCGAGGCGAAGCGCTCGCTGCGAGTCCCACCGGGCGCGGTCGACGCAGCGTTCGTCATCGTGTTGGGCGCGTTGGGGCTCGTCGGTTTCCGGTCCCTTTACGGGGGGGTGGCGTACCTGTTCGTCGGCCTTCTCGGAATTGCCCTGGGCATCGCGGTGACCGAATTGGCGCGGAAATGGGGCCAGCCGGTCTTGGCCGAGGCCTTCGTCGCCCTCGTCGCTTTCGTTTTGCTCGGTGGAGCAGTGGCCGCCCCCAAGAGCACCCTGGGCGGCATACTCCCGACAGCCAGCACCCTTCGTGCACTCGGCCACGTCGGCATCTACGGATGGAAGGAGCTGCTGACCACCCCGCCTCCGGTCGGCAACAGCTCGGACCTGCTCGCCCTTCCGTATATCGCCGGACTGGTCTGCGGTGTCGCGGGCCAGAGCGTGGCGCGGCGTACCCGGCTGGCCGCGCTGCCCCTGGCCGGCCCGGTTCTGATCCTCGCCCTCGGCATCCTGTTCGGCGCGCGTCATCCGGCGTCATTGGCGCTTCAGGGTTCCGTATTCGTCGCGGTGGCACTGGCCTGGATCGTGGTCCGTCACCATCGTTACCGGCCGATCGTCACCGAGAGGCGGGTCGGGCGCAACCGTCTCGTACTCTCAGTGGCACTGCTCGCCTTGGCCGGGCTGGGAGCCGGGGTCGTGGGCCCGCACCTGCCCGGTTCTGGGAGAAGCCGAGTCGTGCTCTCCCGCTATGTCGTTCCTCCGTTCGAGGCCAACTCGCAACCTAGCCCCCTGGCAGGCTTTCGCCAATTCGCAAAGGGCGGGCCCCTCAACGGGAAGGTTCTCTTCACCGTGAAGGGCCTCGACCCGCTGTCACTCGTCCGGATCGCCACGATGGACGCGTACGACGGCATCGTCTGGGGCTTCGGGGCAGGGTCGCAGTCCGGGACGTCCGACGTCTCGGGTGCGTTCCAGCGGTTCGGCTCGTCCATACCTGCGTCGGTTACCGGTCCGACCGCGCGAATCAGCGTGCGCATCGGTTCGCTGTCCGGCGTGTGGGTGCCCGAGATCGGACAAGCCACGCGAGTCTCGTTCACAGGCCCGAGTGCGAGAACCGATGGCCTGACCGCGGGCTTCCGCTATGACACCGCCACGCAGACGGCGGCAGAACCCGGCGGCATCAGCGCCGGTGACACGTACACGCTCACCGCGATAGCCCCGCGGCCCCCAAGCCCCGGTCAGGTAAAGAAAGCGGCCGCCGGTGATGTGAAGCTCCCCCTCAGCGGAGTCCCGACGATCCTTCAGACCGATGCGAACCAGTGGGCCGGCGGCTCCTCCAGCGCCTGGGGCAAGGTTATGGCGATCGCGTTGCATCTTCGGAAATACGGCTACCGCAGCGACGGACTCGATCCCAGCAACCCCGATAACCCCATGTTGTCCACTGCCGGGCACGGGTCGGGTCGGCTGACCACTTTCCTGAAGGGCGGTGGCCTGGTCGGAACGGACATCGTGGGAAACGACGAGCAGTACGCGGCCGCCCTCGCTCTTATGGCGAACTCAGTAGGGGTTCCCGCCCGCGTCGTGTTGGGCGCCCAGGTCGTCGAACAGAGTGGCGCAGTGCGCGGCAGTGACGTCCACGCATGGGTCGAGGTCTCGCTCAGTGGGCTCGGCTGGGTGCCGATCAGGTGGGATCAGTTCGTCCCGACCCAGCCCGCGCACGAGACGCCGCCCACCAAGCAGCCCCAGGCCTCGTCCTCCGCGCCGGTCGAGCCACCGGTGGTATCGGCACTGCACGCACCCATCGGCGAGCAGCTTCCCGGGAACTCGACAGACGCGGTCTCCCGATCCGCTGATGCACACCGATCCGCGGGCTTCACGATCCCTGCGTGGCTGCGCACGCTGGCCTTGGCCGTGCTCGTCCCGGCGCTCGTAGTCGCGTCGGTGTCCGGGGCGATCGTCGGACTCAAGCGGCGCCGCCGCCGGCGGCGTCGGCGGGCCGCCACGACAACGTCGCAGATCTCGGGCGCTTGGGCCGAACTCATCGACCAGGCCCGGGACCTCGGCCACGCCTTGCCCGGTGGTCGCACCCGTCGGGAACAGGCCGTGCTGCTCGCCGCACCCGAGGCCACCGTTCTCGCGTCGCGCGCCGATGCAGCCGTATTCGCTCCGAGCGACGCCACCGAACACCAGGCGGCTGAGTACTGGGTCGAGGTCGAGCGCTTCGCCGGCAGTCTACGGTCGGGTCTCGGCCGATGGCGGCGCTGGCGGGCGGCATGCAGCCTGCGGTCGCTACGACTGGCCGAATTTGGGCCGGGGTCGGCGTGAAACTCAAAGTCACCGTGGAGCGCACTCACGGCCGGCCGAATACCGACCTGTTGATCAGTGTCGATCCCGCAACCCCAGTCGGTGCGCTGGCCGATTATCTCGCCTTGTCGGACCCGGACGCGACGGCCGACCACTCCGGCACCTACACCCTCGCATTCTCTGGCGCCCCGCCCCGCGAAATTCGTCGTGAGTCGTCGATAGCCGACGCCGGAGTGCACTCCGGAGGGACGGTGGCCCTGGTCCGACAACTTGCCGATGCTCCGGAGCCGGTTCAAGCAGCTGCAGCAGCGATTTTCGTCGTGTCCGGCCCCGACGCCGGTAAGGAGTTCTCACTTCCGGTCGGGACGAGCGTGATCGGACGAGGGCGCGACTGCGAGGTTCGTCTCAGTGATCCGATGACATCGCGAAGGCACGCCAAGAT
The DNA here is from genome assembly GCA_963761055.1 of uncultured Actinomycetes bacterium. Classification (GTDB taxonomy): domain Bacteria; phylum Actinomycetota; class Acidimicrobiia; order IMCC26256; family PALSA-610; genus PALSA-610. The sequence goes on from CAVXFO010000004.1 coordinate 630,930, forward strand.
CCACGTTGGCGAAGCTGTCGAGATCTCCGACCTCGGCTCCGTCAATGGCGTGCTCATCGGCGATGCGTCGGTCGAGTCAGCGATTCTCCGGCCCGGCGAGTCCGCGCGTCTGGGCGACACCGTCATCTCCGCGAGGTCGAAAGGAGGAGCGGACCACACCGGCGGAACCGGCAGCCGCGTCAGTTTCAACCGCCCTCCGCAGATCCTGACGACGTACGAGGGGCGAACCTTTTCACTGCCCGATCCGCCGACGAGTCAGCGGGGACAGCGTTTCCCGATCATCCCCCTCTTTGCTCCGCTGCTCATGGGGGCTGCGCTCTATCTGACTACGCGGTCGCCTACGTCGTTGATCTTCATGGCCATGAGCCCCGTGATGATGGGGGGCAACGTGCTCGAGGGTCAGCTCGCCGGCAAGCGGAACTACCTCCGGGATTTGGACAAGTTCCGCGCGGCCATCGCGAGCCGGCGCGCCGAGCTCATCGAGGCGACCGCCGCGGAGGTGCGTAGCAGGTGCGCCGAACATCCATCGGTACACGAGTGCTCAATCGGGGTCAGGACATATAGCGCAATCCTCTGGTCTCGTCGGCCGGACCTGCCCGGGTTTGGCGCGCTCGAGACTCGGTCTCGGTCGGCAGCCGTCGAGGTCGAAGGTCGAGTTCCCGTTCGGCCGCCAGGATGATCTCGAGCGAACCGGAGAGCTCCACGAGGCGTTCGACTCCTTCGCGACGGTCGACCGTGTTCCCGTCGTCGTTGACCTCGATGGTGGTGGAGCACTGGGCGTCGCCGGCCCCCCGGAGCGGGCGCGCGGACTTGCGCGGGCCTACATGGTGCAGCTGGCCACGCTGCACTCGCCTGCGGAACTATCCATCTATTCCGTCTGCAGCCCCGAGCGAGCCGCCGAGTGGGAATGGCTCAAATGGCTACCCCATTGCGGCGGCACGCAGTCCCCTCTCGATTGCGAGCCCCTGACGTCTGCCCGCGCCGGCTGCGCGGCGCTCCTCGGGCAGTTGGAAGCATTGATCCGGACCCGTGAGGAAGCTGGACGCACATCGGAAGATGGTCCTCTGCCGCGGCTGGCGCTCTTGCTCGACAATGCGCTCGAGGTTGAACGCAGCCGGCTCATCGACCTGGCCGAGCGTGGAACCTCGTGCGGCGTGTGGTTCATATGGGTCGCCGACGATCCGTCTGAACTGCCGGCATGTTGCAAGACGTTCGTGCAACTGCCGGCCGTCGAGGACCACGGGATCGCCAACTTCGTCGAGTCTTCGGAATCGGTGGATCCGTTGGACGTCGAGCTGCTGGAGTCGCTACCGGCCGAGGAGCTGGCGCGGGCGATGTCGCCGATTGTTGATGCGTCGATTCGAGACGAGTCTCAGAGCGACATCCCCCGATCGGTCTCGCTGCTGACACTGGTCGGTCGAGAGCTCGCGACATCGCCCGAGCGTGTGTTGGAGCGTTGGGTCGAGAACCGCTCCGTTCTGACTGGCCCGCATGCCGCCGCCAACAAAGGTCGCGGACGCCCCGGCAATCTCCGGGCGTTGATCGGAGAGAGTGCGACCGGCCCGCACGTATTGGATCTCCGGGAACATGGCCCACATGCGCTCGTCGGAGGAACGACCGGAGCGGGCAAGAGCGAGATGCTCCAGTCGTGGATCATCGGGATGGCGCTCTCCAACAGCCCCGAGCGGCTGACGTTTCTTCTCGTCGACTACAAGGGCGGCTCGGCGTTCAGCGACTGCGTAAATCTCCCCCACACTGTCGGTCTTGTCACCGACCTGAGTCCGCACCTGGTCCGCCGGGCGTTGACCTCACTATCGGCCGAACTGAGGTACCGAGAGCACATACTGCAACGTAAGCGGGCCAAGGACCTCGCTTCGCTGGAGCGCGATGCCGACCCTGAAGCTCCTCCCAGCTTGGTCATCGTGGTCGACGAGTTCGCCGCCTTGGTGAAAGAGGTGCCGGAGTTCGTCGATGGCGTGGTGAACGTGGCGCAACGAGGACGCAGCCTCGGGCTTCACCTGATACTTGCCACCCAAAGGCCGTCGGGCGTTATCCGGGACAACCTTCGAGCGAACACGAACCTCCGCGTCGCGCTCAGGGTGGCTGACGCAGCGGATAGTTCCGATGTGATCGGAACCAAGGCGGCTGCATCCTTCGATCCCACCATCCCGGGTAGGGCCGCGTCGCGGACCGGGCCCACCGCGCTGATCCCCTTCCAGACGGGATACGTGGGTGGTTGGACGTCGTCGGCACCCGAAGCTCCGGACATCGTGGTCGCGACGTTCGGTTTCTCTGCGAAGTTGACCTGGGAGCCGCCGCCGGACGAGACCAAAGAGCTGCCGGCGGAGGGTCCTACCGACATCCAACGACTGGTGTCGAGCGTTGGCAACGCAAACCGAATCGCCGAGATCGCGAGCCCCCGGAAGCCGTGGCTCGCCGAATTGGCCCCCGTGTACGACCTGGCAAAAGTTCCTTCCGACCGACGAGATGACAGTCTCGTCTTCGCAGTTGCCGACGATCCCGCCCGGCAGGAGCAGCCAACCATCTCGTTCCGACCGGACGACGACGGCAACCTGGCGATCTTCGGGACCGGCAACTCCGGAAAGAGCACCTTGCTCAGGACCTTCTGTATTGCTGCGGGCTTTACCGTCCGTGGGGGTCCCTGCCATGTGTACGGGCTGGACTTCGCCTCCCGAGGCCTTCAGATGCTGGAGCAACTGCCTCATGTCGGGAGCATCATCTCCGGCAACGACTTCGAGCGTTTGTCAAGGCTCCTTTCCATGATCAGGGGGCTGATCGACGAAAGGGCTACGGAGTATGCGCAGGTTGCCGCGGGTTCGATCACCGAGTACCGCAAGATCAGCGGACACTCCGAGGAACCGCGCATCCTCTTGTTGGTCGACGGCATGGGCGGCATGCGCACCGCGTATGAAGGCACAGAGCACCATCGTCTCTTCGAGAGCTTTCTGCGTATCGCAGCCGATGGCCGCCAAGTCGGAGTGCACGCCATCATCGCGGCCGACAGAGCCGGAGCGGTGCCGTCCGCACTCAGCGCGGTCGATCCAGAGGCGGGTAGTCCTTCGCCTGGCGGGCGAGAACGACTACGCGACACTCGGTCAGCCGAACGACGTGCTCGATCCGAAATCCCCGCCGGGGCGCGGAATGTGTGACGGACTCGAGATCCAGGTCGCCATCTTGGGCAACAGTCCTGATGTGCTCGCCCAAGACATGGCGGTGCGGTCATTCGCCTCGGCGATGCGGAACGCCGGGGTCAGTTCCGCGCCCCCGGTTCGAACACTCCAAGCCGAGATCAGCCTGGAGGACCTCGAAGCCGCAGTGGACGCGAAGCCGACGTTCGCGGTGGCCGGCGACACGCTGACGGCAAAGAACCTTGCGACCGAAGGGACGTTCACTGTCGCGGGTCCGCCGGGCAGCGGCCGCACGACTGCGCTCATGACTATCGCCCGAGGTTTTCGCCGCTGGCGACCAGACACCCGGTTGATCTACTTCGGGTCCAAACGCAGTCCCTTGGCGAGCGCGATCGAATGGGATCGACTGGCGCTGGATATGGCGGAAGCCGCCGCGTTGGCTCCAGAGGTCGCTGACTTTCTCGGAGAAGTAGACGAGAACGGCGCTCCCGGGGTGGTGCTCATCGAGAGTCTCACCGATTACGTCCAAAGCCCAGCCGACGGCGCAATGCAAGAGATGATCAAACGGGTGACGGCCAACGGTTGCCTCGTCGTCTCCGACGGAGAACCTGTTCCGCTGAGTGGGCTGCACCCTCTGATCCAGGCGGCCCGTTCCAGCCGGGTGGGTCTTGTGCTGCAGCCGGAGCAGACCGATGGAGCGTTGTTTCGTGTCCAGTTCCCGCGGGTCCGGAAGGCGGACTTTCCTCCGGGCAGAGGGCTGTACATCGGCAGGGGGGAGCAGCCAGTCGTCGTCCAGGTCGCCTACGCGGGGAGCGCTCCCCATTGAGTTTCGCGGCACCTCTCTCAACAATGGGTCTTGTTCGACAGGACTCTGCGGTCAGCAGCAAGCATCAACCCAATAACAGGAGATCAGCAAATGGCAGACACCAACATTTCCTACGCCGAGATCCAGACGGCAGCGACACAGCTCACCACTGGTGAGTCCCAGATCAACGAGACCCTCATGTCCCTCCAGACGGTGATCGAGAACCTGATCACCAACGGCTTCACCACTGACACGGCGAGCGGCGTCTTCCAATCCGCGTACCAGGAGTTCACTGCTGGCGTTCGCAGTGTCATCGCGGGACTGACGGAAATGAGCGGCTTTCTCAACAGTGTGGCGGCGTCGTATCAGGACATGGACCAGTCCATTGCTTCCAAGATCTCGCGGTCGACAGACGGAAGCTCTCACGCGCAGAGGGGCACCACCGTCGAATCGCTCGGGTGGTGTCTCTTGGTCGTGTAGGCGTTACCGATAGGACTGATCGATTCACCTCTTCAAACCGGAGGTTCTGATGGCTTTTGAAATCCCTCCCTGGGCCGGGCCGATCTTCGAGTTCTATGACATTCCCTGGCCTGACGTCGACGAGGACGCCTTTCACCACATCAAGCAACCTCTTCGCGATTTCGGTCAGGATCTGGATGCCGTCGGCGAGGCGATCGATTCCGCCCTTCGAATGCTTGAGTCCGGGAACTCGTCTCAGACCCTCAATGCCATTGTGATCTACGTCGAGGCGATCCGCAGGGACTATTTGAGGCCCGTCCGGCACGTGTGCGAAAACCTGGCGGGGACGCCCTGTGACCTGGCATTCGATGGGATCGTGACCGCGAAGGCGGGCCTCATCGGACTGCTTTCCGCTGAGATCGGCAACGATGTCGTCGACGTTGTCGGCCATCCTGACTGCGGGTGCGGATTCGGCCCTCGCAGCTGCCGAGGCTGTAGCGGTCAAAGAGGCGATCTCGCGAGCTATAGCGATTGCCGAGAACGAGATCGCTTCCGCCATTTTGTCGGCGGCGAACAGCCATCTCGATAACTTCGTCAGTTCGCTGATCAATCCCTTCATCAATAACGCTGTTCGGGGGCTTGAAGGCGCGGTCGACTCGTACGCGCCCCAGCTTCTCCTCCAGCAAGCGTTCAGCGCCGAGCGGTCGGTCGTGGCGGCGGAGGGGCAGGTTGCCGGCAGACTGCACCTGTCCGCATCCGAGCTTGAAGCATGCATTGAGCGGATATATCGGAGTTCCGAGCACCTCGACGTTGCGGAGCGGAAGCTTAAAGGAGCGATTGATGAGCTCTTCTCGCGTCCGGCCCCCAACGCTCCCTACGTATCTGGGTTGTCGCCCAAAATGAGGATGGTTCTCAAGGGCGTGGTTGACACCGTCAAGAGCGACCTGCTGGCTGCTCTGAGAACGTTGATTCAGGAGATCGTCAAGCATTTCGTGGCGCTTCTGGAGGACTATAAGAGGGCGCTCGACGACCTCAACGAGCAGGCTGCGGCGATCGCGTCGAAGCAGCACGCCTCGGGGGCTCCTCATGTGGCGCTGCTGTCGGCCGCGGGCCTTGGGAGCAGCGTGGCCGCCGGAGTCGCCGCCACATCCGGATTGATCAACGCTGAACAAGCCGAGCAGGTGCAAGTCGAGGCGGTCGCGGCCAAGGATCCGACGGCGGCAATGGTGCTCGACTCGAAACCCCCAGTCGTATCAACCGAGGCTGCATCGGCAACGACCGACGTTGAGGAGATGGCGCACGTAGCCGTACGGTCCACGGTCACGACGGGAGCTGTCACATCCAGCACGACGGGTGTGGAATCGGTAGCGCCCAAGCATGACGCCGCCGCCCCCCATATGTCGGCCGCCGGGGGCCCATCAGGACCGGCAGCCACTGTGTCCGCCCACCACGACGGCGGACGCCAGCCGACGGCCACCGGTACCGCATCGTCGCAGGGTGCGTCCAACGCGTCGCAACTGCACGCGAAGCATGAGAATGGTAAGCAGCCGAGGTTGGGGAATGCCGACAGCTCGGCTCACTCCGTGAAGGAAGTGAGCGGCGATGGGAAGGCTCGGAGTAAGCCAGCGGTCGATGCCACACTTACCGACGACGAGATGCGCGAGGGATAGGACCCGAATCGAGCGTGGGGGACTCCGAGCCGAGGGAGCGGCAGATGATGACTGTAAAGCGAACATGGCTGTAAGTGGCTGGGGGGCTGTAACCGATAGGGGACTGGTCAGAGTCGCAAACGAGGATGCCATGCTCGCGGCGCCACCACTCTTTCTTGTTGCGGACGGAATGGGCGGTCACGCCGCCGGGGACGTCGCGAGTCAGCTGGCAGTCGAATCGTTCGCGGAACTCACCGGTCGCGGCCCGATCAGCGTTCAGGAAGCCATGGACGCAATATCGGCGGCGAACACGGCGATCCTGCATGGGGCCTCGGCGAATCCGGACAAGACCGGTATGGGAACCACGTTGAGCGGCCTCGTGTCGGTGATCGCCGGCGGCTCCGAGCACTGGATGGTCTTCAACGTCGGCGATTCTCGGGTGTACCGGCTGGCGGGTGGGCATCTGCAGCAGCTGACCGTGGATCATTCCGAGGTGGAGGAGATGGTGACGGCGGGGCGCCTGACCCGCGAGCAGGCACGCGGCTACGGGCGGCGCAACGTCGTGACGAGGTCGCTCGGGACGGATCCCGAACCCGTTGCCGACTCATGGGTGTTCCCTCGTGCTGTGGACGAACGCTTCCTCATCTGCTCCGACGGATTGACGAACGAGGTGCGCGACGAGGAGATCGAGCGGTGTCTACTGGACAACCTCGACCCACAGGCGGCCGCCGAGAGCCTCCTCCAACTAGCGCTGGCATCGGGTGCTCGGGACAATGTGACTGCGGTGGTGGTCGACGGTACGCCCGACGACGGACTCTTCGAAGTTGACGACGACACCACCCCGCGAGGTGAACGTGCCGGCTGACGTTGGCGTGACCACCTCCTACCGGCCGGGTGACTGGGTGGCCGTCGTCGTGCCCGGAGTGTGGTTGCTCGTTGCTGGTAGCGCCGGCGATTCGCTCCTCCGGGAGGCGTGGGACGCCGCTCGCGGTGCGGATGGTCCTGCGGCGGTGGAGCAACTACTGCGCGGGGAACCCGCCAAAGCCACGACGAGCTTTGCCCTCGTTGTGCTCTCGGGGACTGGGCTGGTTGTGCTACTCGCCGGCGAAGCTGTCGCGGAGGCGGGCGCTCGTGGCGAGATGCGTTGCCCCGGGGGAGTCTCTGTCGCCGAATATCGGTTGGCGGAACTCCCTCCGCACCTGTCCATTCGCGGCGGAACGGTCCGGGACCACACCGGGCTTCCGCTCGACTCCGGAATCGTGCCGGCAGGAGTCGTCCGGCTCGAGTGGACCGATCGCGAAATTTCGCTGTCGGCCGAGGCTCAGGGAGCTTCAGCTCTCCCCGAGACCAGCCACGTTCAATCCGCGCCATACGCGTTTGACGCCGGGGCCACGCTTTCTTCGCTCTCGCCCCTTGATCTGACAACCATCGACGACGCGCCACCCGCGCCGGAAACGGGATCGTCCGACGAGGGCTACGACCATCTCTTTGGGCACACGGTGTCGCGGACGGTTGAAGGAGCCGCGGTGCGCCAAGAGGACGCGGAAGCGAGCTGCCCACCAGAGTCGTTGCCGCCAGTCGATGCTCCATCACGGCCACTGCCCCACTCCGCGGAACTTCCGTCAATCGGAAATTCGCCTCCAGCCCCGACCCCGGTACAGCGCGCCGCTACCTCCGGAATGATCGACGCTGTTCCCTGGTCGTCGGACGCCGAGCTGCCGTCGCCTCCTCTCGCCGCGTTGCGCGCCGAGGATGCGTCCGATGAAGATGACGAGGCGTTCGGGCTTACCGTCAACCGGGCGGCCCAAAAGGCCCTGCTCGAGCAGGTGACGGCCGACGCATCCAGCTCCTCGGGCCCGGGGGTGCACGCCGTCCGGTGCCCGGCTCAGCACCCGAACCCTGTCTACGCCGACACCTGCCGGGTGTGCGGCGCCTCCGTCGACGAGCAGGCGCCCGTGACGATCCCGCCGCCCGGTGCTCGGCCGTTTGCGGCTGTCAACCGGCGACGAGGTGACTCTCGACCGAGGCGTGCTGATGGGCCGGGCCCCGACAGCGGGACAATTGGTAGGCGGTGAGCGACCCCACGTCGTGAAACTCCCGAGTCCTGAGCACGACATATCCCGCAACCACCTGGAAGTGCGCCTGGACGGATGGCACGTCCTGCTAACCGACCTCAACTCGACCAATGGCACGCTCGTTACACAGCCGGGGCGTCCCCAGGAACGGCTTCGCCCCGAGCAGTCCACCATGATCGAGCCGGGCACCGTTGTCGCTCTCGCCGACGATGTCGCGTTTACATTCG